>NZ_LNSG01000001.1 GCF_001468395.1 Sphingopyxis sp. H073
GCCCAGGCTCGCACACAGCCGCCGCCTCCGCCGCCGGCTGTGTGCGAGCCTGGGCCGTACATCGTGTACTTCGACTGGGATCAGTCGAACATCACGCCGGAAGCGGCTGCTACGCTCGACAACGCGATCAGCGCTTACAACCGCGGCTGCTCGGGTACGCAGGTTTGGCTCGCCGGTCACGCCGACCGTTCGGGTTCGGCCAAGTACAACGTCGGTCTGTCGCAGCGCCGCAACGATGCGGTTCGCAGCTACCTGACCGCTCGCGGTATCTCGGACGGCTCGATCTCGGCCGAAGCGTTCGGCGAATCGCGCCCGGCCGTTGCGACCGCCGACGGCGTCCGCAACGACCAGAACCGCCGCGTGGAAATCAAGTACGGTCCGGGTTCGGGCATGTAAGATTTCCGACCCGGTTCGGGTTTGAAGACAAGAGGGGCGGTACCGAAAGGTGCCGCCCTTTCTTGTTGGGCCGATGCGGCCGGCTCGACGCGTAGCGCTTTTTATTTGCTCTTTTCGTATAATGTTATACCGTAACAATAGGTCGAGGCTTTCGCGGTGGACGCCTCAGCCCAAGGTACGGGGATGGTGCCTGGACTCGGGCCGCCCCGCGAGATGGGGAGACACAAAATGCGCAAGCTTCGCAGCCGCTTCCACCAAAGCATATTTCGCGCCGATCCCAATGGCGATCCCGACATCAACACAACGCCCCTGATCGACGTGATGCTGGTGATGCTCGTGATGTTCATCATCACGATCCCGCCGCCGACGCACAGCGTCGACATCACGCTTCCGCAGGGGCCGGATGTAACAGGCAAAGTCCTCGACGAAAATCGCGTCACGATCGATACGGCCGACACGATCCGCTGGAATGGCGAAGCGGTCGACCTCGCCCAACTCGGGCAACTCGTGAAGCTCGCATCGGAGCGCACCGAACAGCCGGTGCTGATGTTCGAACCCGACGCACGCGCGCGCTATTTGCGCGTCGACGAGGCGATTGGCGCGATCCGGCGCAATGGCGGCGAGAAGCTCGCCTTCCCGGGCATCCACAAATATGGCGGGCTGATCTAGCCGCGTTACGTTCTGTTGGTGGCTATCGGGTGGATTCCCGACAGTCGTCACCCCGGACCCTTCGACAGGCTCAGGACAGGCTTGATCCGGGGTCAATGACTTCGACGCTGGGATGGATCCCGGATCAAGTCCGGGATGACGAAGCGGGAAGCATCCTCCCTGTCGCGTAGCGATGGGGAGGGGGGCCGCCGCCGCAGGCGGTGGTGGAGGGGCCGCAATGGTGGCGCCATTGCCCCTCAGTCAACGCTTCGCCAAGGGTGAAGTCTATCCTGAGCGCCTGCAAGGCAGTCGAAGGGCGCTGCAACCTCCCCATGGCTGCGGCACAGGGAGGAGCGAATGCCCACCTTCGGTCCAAAGCCGACGCGTTAGGCCGATGGCGCGGTCCCTGGTCGCAGATACTGCATCATGTAACCGACATAATCGACCTTGCCGAGCGGGACGCCCATGTGGCGGAGCACGGCGTAGGCGGCGACGAGATGGAAGTAGAATTGCGGTTGCGCCCAGTCGCGCACATAAGCGACGGCGGTCATGTCGAACGCCATGCCGTTTGGCAGATCGAAACCGACCGGACGGTTGGGGTCGCCGTCGAGCGCGGCGCGATCGACGGAAGCGAGCCACGCGAGCGTCGTCGAAATCTGCGTCTGCAGTCCGGCGAAGTCGGTGGCGTCGTCGCCAAGCTCGGGCGCGCCGTCAGCGCCGAGACGCGTCGCCGGCTGCGTCGCCTGTATGCAGGTGAAGCGAACCTGCGTCGCCAAGGGAAACATGTCGGGCGCGAGCCGTGAGCCGATCAATTGAAGCTCGCCGACCCCGTTCGCCTCGCCCCATTCGAGCGCCTTCGCGAGCTGGCCCGAGAGGGCGCGCAAGCCATTCGTATAAGCGGGGACAGTCAGGTCATAGAGTGTCGCTGGCATAGGAGGTGCGTCCTTCGAAGGGTGTGGCGTCAGGCGGCGGCAAGCTTGTCCTGGAATTGCAGCCGCGCGAGGCGGGCGTAGAGGCCGTCGGCGGCGACAAGGTCGTCGTGGCGGCCTTCCTCGACGATCCGCCCCTCGTCCATCACGATGATGCGGTCGGCGGCGCGCACGGTTGCGAGACGGTGCGCGATAACGATCGTCGTGCGGTCGTGCATCAGCGTTTCGAGCGCGTCCTGCACGAGCTTTTCGGATTCGGCGTCGAGCGCCGAGGTCGCTTCGTCGAGTAGCAGCAGCGGCGCGCGGCGGAGCAGCGCGCGGGCGATCGCGACGCGCTGGCGCTGGCCGCCCGACAGGCGAGCGCCGCCTTCGCCCATGAAGGTGTCGAGACCGTCGGGCAGCTTGCGGAGGAATTCCTCGGCATTGGCGGCGCGGGCCGCTTCCCAGAGTTCGTCGTCGGTCGCCGACCAGTTGCCGTAGCGGAGATTATCGCGCGCAGAGGCGGCAAAGATCACCGTCTCCTGCGGCACCATCGCGATGCGCGCGCGGATGTCGGCGGGGTCGGCCTCGGTCAACGGCACGCCGTCGAGGCGGATCTGGCCCGACTGGGGGTCATAAAAACGCTCGGCGAGCTGGAACAGCGTCGACTTGCCGGCACCGGACGGACCGACGATCGCGACGGTTTCACGCGGGCGGATCGCGAGACTGAAATCATGGAGCGCCGGGGCGTCGGGGCGGGTCGGATAGTTGAACTCGACATGGTCGAATTCCAGCGTGCCGATCGCGGGATCGGGCAACAGGCGGGGACTGGCGGGTGGCGCGATCGTCGGCTCGGCGACGAGCAATTCGTTGAGGCGCTCGGCGGCCCCCGCCGCGCGGAGCAGGTCGCCATAGACCTCGGTGAGCGCGCCGAACGCACCCGCGACGAGGCCGCCGGTGAGGACGAAGGCGGCGATCGTGCCGCCGGTGATCGTGCCCGCCGCGACCCCCGCGGCACCATACCAGAGCAGGGTCGTGATCGCGCCGAACAGCAGGCCGATGACGGTCGCGGTAATGATCGCGCGCAGGCGGATGCGGCGCTTGGCGGTCGCGAAATTGGCCTCGACCGCGTCGGCGAAGCGGCCTGCCTCGCGCTGTTCCTGTCCGAAGGCCTGGACGATCTTCATGGCGCCGAGCTGTTCGGCGGTGGTGGCGCCGATGTCTGCGACGCGGTCCTGACTCGAACGCGAGACCTTCTGGAGGCGGCGGCCCAAGAGGACGATCGGCAGGATGATGACCGGGATGCCGACCAATATCCCCGCGGTGAGCTTCGGCGAGAGCGAGAAGAGGTAGCCGATGCCGCCGATCCCCATCACCGTGTTGCGGAGCGCGACCGAGACGGTGGTGCCGACGGTCTGCTCGATAATCGCCGTATCGGCGGTCATGCGCGAGGCGATTTCGGAGGGGCGGTTTTCTTCGAAGAAGCCGGGCGCGAGGCGGAGAAGATTCTGCTGCACCGCCTCGCGGATGTCGGCGACGGTGCGTTCGCCGAGCCAGCTCACGAAATAGAAGCGGAGCGCGGTGGCGAGCGCGAGGATCACGACGATCACATAGAAGAAGCGGAAATGCGGTGCGACGTCGCCGCCACCGGCGACGAAGCCCGAATCGATCATTTCCTTGAACTGGTAGGGGATCGCGAGTGTCGCGAGCGCGGCGATGCCGAGCGCGATCGCCGCGATCAACAGTTGCAGCGGATATTTGCTGGCGTGATGCCAGACCATGCGCAGGCTCGACAGCTTGCGGGGCGGGACGGGTGGGTCGGATTTGGTCGCCATTGTCATCGCCCTAGCAGCCGCGCCGGTGCCGCTCAACGCCGCAAAGTGGCGTGCAGCTTCATGCGCCATGAAGCTGCGCTGCGCAAAGGGAGCGCGGACGCGAGCCCGCGCTCCCCCCGACGATGCGCGATCAGCGGTTGTCGAGCTGCGCGCGTACCGCGCGCAGGCCCGCCTGTGTGATCCGGTACGGCATGCCGCGGTGCGACGCGATGAAGCCGCGGCGGCGGAGGCGCTGAAACAGTTCAAGGCCCCCGTTTTCAAGGATATGGCCGTCGCGCGTTACGCAAAGCGCCTCGACGAGGCGGCCGCCATCATCGCGCCGGTGGCGGATCATGCCGCCCTGCGCCAGCACGTGCAGCACGCGCTGTTCCGATTTCGAGATGTTCATTGGGATATTGTCCGAGACTATAGGCAACAACAGTCGCGCCGACCCATGGGCCAACGGCGTTTGCACCATCCCGTCCACCGGGATGTTAGCGGTTGCCCGCAATCTCAGACATATTCACTCCGAAGGACGCACCGGCGTCCGCCATCGTATGATATTGCCGATGAAATGTCGGTGCAACGGCTTTGATGCATTGCACAATGACACCGATAGCCTAGACTGGTCCGAAAGCAGGCGCCGCCAGAGCGCCGCCCCGGACGCAAGGACTATCGATAATGCTGTATCATGCCTTTGAAATGCAAAAGAGTTGGCTCGCGGGGGCTAGCGCGCTGGCGACCGCCGGCGCACAGGTGATTCAGCATCCCGCGAATCCCCTCGGCTATTTTGGCGGCAGCCCGATGTTCGCCTCGGCGCTCGAAGTCTTCGCCCATGCTGCCGCGCCGCGCGGCAAGCCGGGGTTCGAACTTTACGAGACCGTGTCCGAAGGCGAGACCGTCCGCGTCACCGAAAAGGTCGAGGCGCGAAAGCCCTTTGGCCAGCTCAAGCATTTCACGCACAAGAAGAGCGCGGGCAAACCCAAGCTGCTGATCGTCGCGCCGATGTCCGGCCATTATGCGACGCTGCTGCGCGGCACGGTCGAGCGGATGATCGGCGAGCATGACGTCTGGATCACCGACTGGCGCGACGCGCGCAACGTGCCGCTCGAAGCCGGCAAGTTCGACCTCGACGACTATATCGATTATGTCATTTCGTGGCTCGAGCACATCGGGCCGGGCGCGCATATGCTCGCGGTGTGCCAGCCCTCGGTGCCGAGCTATGCGGCGGCCGCGATCATGGCGGCGGACAAGCACAAGTGCCGGCCGAAGACGCTGACCATGATGGGCGGGCCGATCGATACGCGCAAGGCGCCGACCGCGGTCAACGAACATGCGATGACACGGCCCTATGCGTGGTTTCAGGAAAATGTGATCGTCACGGTTCCCGCCTGGTATCCAGGCGCGGGGCGGCGCGTCTATCCGGGCTTTTTGCAACTTGCGGGCTTCATGTCGATGAACCTTGGCAATCACATGATGAGCCATTGGTCGATGTTCAAACATCTGGTCGAAGGCGACGGTGAAAGCGCCGACAAGACCAAGGAATTCTATGACGAGTATCGGGCGGTCTGCGACATGACCGCCGAATTCTACCTCCAGACGGTCGATGTCGTGTTCCAGCGCCACGCACTGCCCAAGGGCGAGATGCTCCATCGCGGCAAGCCGGTCGATCTCACCAAGATCGCCGATATCGGGCTGCTCGCGATCGAGGGCGAACGCGACGATATTTCGGGGCTCGGACAGACGAAGGCGGCGCTGACGCTCGCCAAGTCGCTGCCGGCCGACAAGAAGAAATATTTGATGGCGAAGGGGGTCGGCCATTACGGCATTTTCAACGGCCGCAAGTGGCGCGACGATATTGCGCCGGTGGTCGAAAAGTGGATCCGCGCCAACGGCGCCTGATAGCCGACGGCCCATTGCCGCAAAGCCCGCTTGCGAAACGTCGAAACGGCCATAGGAAGGAACGATGGCCGTTCATCTGAAAAGCGCGCGCGTCGAACGCTGGCCGGTGGCGGGAAGCTTTATCATCAGCCGCGGCGCGACCGCCCATGTCGATGTGGTCGTCGCCGAGGTCGAAGGCGAGGGCGCGATCGGGCGCGGCGAGGGCACGCCGGTCTATTATCTCGGCGAAGATGCCGTCGGATGCCGCGACCAGCTTTTGCGTGTCGCCCCCTATATCGCCGAAATGGGCGCGGCCGAGGCACGGGCGGCTGTGCAGGAATTGATGCCGCCCGGCGCCGCGCGCAACGCGATCGATTGCGCGCTGTGGGATCTCGAGGCGAGGCAGCGCGGCCTCCGGCTGTGGCAGCTTGCGGGATGCGATGGTCCGCCGACCGCGCGGACGACGGCCTACACCATATCGCTCGGCACGCCCGGCGCGATGGCGGAGGCCGCCGCAACCGCCGAGGCCGACGGCTACCATTTGCTCAAGATCAAGCTGACCGGCGAGGGCGACCGCCTGCGCGTCGCCGGCGTGCGCAAGGGCGCCCCCAATGCGCGACTGATTGCCGACGCCAACGAAAGCTGGGGCCAGATCGATATCTTGAGCGAGGCCGAGGCGCTCGCCGATATGGGCGTCGAGATGATCGAGCAACCGGCGCCGGTCGGCGCCGACGCATTGCTTGACCCAATCTACGCCCCGATTCCATTCGTCGCCGATGAAAGCTGCCACACCGTCGCAGATGTCGCGCGGATCGGCCCTTTCTACGACGGGGTGAACATCAAGCTCGACAAGGCGGGCGGGCTGACCGAGGCGCTGCGGCTCGCCGACGCAGCCGACGCGGCGGGGCTGTCAATCATGGCCGGCTGTATGCTCTGCACCAGCTTGGCTGTCGCGCCCGCTTTCGTACTCGCGCAGCGCGCACGGTGGGTCGACCTCGACGGGCCTGCCTTACTCGAACGCGACCGCGAGGGCGGCTTCGAGTTCCGCGAAGGGCAGATTGCGCCGTCGGTCTAGAGCGCCACTTCCGCGTGCTTGCCGAGGTCGCCTTCCTTCATCGTCATGCCGGTCGCGAGTTTGAACATGCCCTTCAGGCTCGGCTCAGCGGTCCAGATTTCGGCGTCTTCGAGGTCGAAGCGGAGCAGGACGAGTTTTGGATCATCCTTGCCGCCTTCGTACCAGGCCGCGATGCTGTTGTTCCAGAGCTTGTCGAGGACTGCGCGGCTGTCCTCGCGGCGCAACTCACCCGAAATAGAGGCATAGAGATCATGGCCCTTCGACGCGAACTGCGCCATCGCGGGGCCGCCGCCTGCGATGCGATTGTCGGTCGCGGTGAAGAACCAGAAGGCACTGTGAGCGTCCTTGTCGAGCTGCGCGTTCATCGGGATATGATGCAGCCGCTCGCCGGTCAGGCCGACCATGACATAGGGGCTGGCGTCGAGCGCCTTCCAGAATTGCTTGGTAATATCGTCGCTCATCGGTCGAGACTCCTGCTGTTCCCCCTGACAAGCGATGAACGCTTGTGAATGCAGGATGTTGCGCCGTTCAGCGCGGGCGCGGCTCCGCATAGCTGACGACTTCATATTCGATGCCGTCGGGGTCGAAGAAATAGAAGCGGCGGCCGGGTTCGTAATCGCCGTGATTGAAGGGGGTCAGGCCCACCGCCTTCACGCGCATTTCGATCGTATCGAGATCATCGACCTGCACCCCGAGATGGTTGAGCGGCTCGCCCTTCGGATAGCGCGCGTCGGCGTGCTGGCCGTCGGGGCCGGTATAGAGCGCGACATATGCGGCGTCGCTGCCGAGGTGGATCGTGCGGCCGCCGTCGCGCGCCGGGCCGCGCCAGCGTTCGTGCCAGCCGAAGATGGCCGAAAGGATGCCCGCCGTGCGATCGGGGTCGCTGACGGTCAGGTTCACATGTTCGATGAAGGGGTGCGTCATGGTTCTGCTTTCGTGATTCGGGTTGACGCAGCGGGTGTGAAAGTTCAAGTGAGGTTTAGGTCAAGCGGAAAGCGAATGAACACGGCCATGCATCGGACCGACCTGATCGCGATCGGCGAATTGGCGGCGCGCACCGGCACCGCCGTGTCGGCGATCCGTTTCTACGAAGCGAAGGGTTTGCTCGAGGCGCTGCGTACCGCCGGCGGGCAGCGGCGCTTTCTGCGCGCCGACATCCGTCGCGTGTCCTTCATCCTGATCGCGCAGCAGATGGGGCTGAGCCTCGATGAGATCGCGGGCGAGCTTGCGCGCCTGCCTGCGGGACGCACGCCGAACGCCGCCGACTGGACGCGGATCAGCACCGGGCTGCGCGAGCGGATCGATGCGCAGCTCGCGGCTTTGACGCGGACGCGTGAGCTGCTTGACCAGTGCATCGGCTGCGGTTGTCTGTCCTTGAAGAAATGCGGGCTTTATAACGCCCAGGACAAGGCGTCGCAGCGCGGTGCAGGGCCGCGCTATCTGCTCGGCGACAGGGCAGGGGATATTGCCGAGGTGGGGTGATCCACAGAACGGGGCGATGGTCGGCTTTGGGGTGGGGAGCGGATGTATCAACAGCGTCGCCCCCGCGCAGGCGGGGGCCGCTGGCCGTCTATTCCTGCGCGGCCGCGTAAACCGACAGCGGCCCCCGCCTGCGCGGGGGCGACGGCTTATTTCGGTCGAAAGCAGCTCTACGCCGCTTCAAGGCAGATGCCCTCAAACCGCCGGCAGGCTTTCGATTTCGGGTGCGCCCGCCAGGCACGGACCGAGCTTGGCGCCGAGGCTGCGGAAATGATCCGACGCGCGGTGCGCGGCGATCGCGGCCTCGTCGTCATAGCATTCGAGCACCTTGTACACGCCGGTCTCGGCGGTGCGGAAGAGCTTGTAATAGCTGTTGCCGGGCTCGTTGGCGCGCACGGCGGGGGCGAGTTCGGCGAAGACGCCTTCGAACTCGGCTTCCTTGCCGGGTAGAACGCGGATGGTCGCGATAACTCCGATGCCGCTCATATCTCTCTCCCTAAATGCTCAGGCCTTGAGGTCGGGATCGACCTCCCAGCCGTCTTCCACCTGGATGCCGAAGCTGTTCAGCATCATCGAAACCTGGGTGTACTGGCCGACGGTCATGACCAGATCCATACGGCCCTTGTCGCCGAGCGGGGCAAGCGCGGCCCAGCTGGCGTCGCTGACGAAATGGTTCGAAGTGAGGTCGTCGGTCGCGCGGAGCATCGCGCGGTCGATTGCGCTCCAGCCGTCGGCGTCGGGGCCGGCCTTGATGCGCTCGATCTCGTTCTCGGTGAGCCCGCTATCGAGCCCGATGCGCTTGTGCTGCGTCCACTCGTAGCCCGAGCGGCAGTTGTAGCCGGTGCGCAGGATGACGAGTTCGCGGTCGCGCGGCGTGAGCGCGCTGCGGCGCGACAGGATATAGCTGCCCCATCCGAGGAAGGCCGTCAGCGCCTTCGGCGCATGGACGAGGGTTCGGAAGATGTTGAGCACCTTTCCGCCGCCGACCTTGCCGCCGCCATTGTCGAGGAAGGGCGACAGCGCGGCGCGCTGGTCGGCATCGAGCCGGTCCAAATCGACCGGCTCGATACGCGGTGCGGTCAGGCGCAAATCAGAAGACCTCGAACAGGCCCGCTGCGCCCTGGCCGCCACCGATGCACATGGTGACGACGGCATATTTGACGCCGCGGCGCTTGCCCTCGATCAGCGCGTGGCCGACGCAGCGCGCGCCGGTCATGCCGAAGGGGTGGCCGATCGAGATCGAGCCGCCGTTGACGTTGAGCAGCTCATTCGGAATGCCGAGCTTGTCGCGGCAATAGAGGACCTGCACCGCAAAGGCTTCGTTGAGTTCCCAGAGGCCGATATCGTCCATCTTGAGCTCGAAGCGCTCGAGCAGCTTCGGGATCGCGAAGACGGGGCCGATGCCCATTTCGTCGGGCTCGGTGCCTGCGACCGCCATGCCGACATAGCGGCCGAGCGGCTGGAGACCGCGCTTCTCGGCAACTTTGGCTTCCATCACGACGCACGCCGACGCGCCGTCGGCGAGCTGGCTGGCGTTGCCCGCAGTGATCGTGAAGCCTTCGCCCATCACCGGCTTCAGGCTCGCGAGCCCTTCGAGCGTGGTGTCGGCGCGGTTGCACTCGTCCTTGGCGGCGACGACGTCCTGGAAGCTGACTTCCTTCGTTTCCTTGTTCACGACCGCCATCGTCGCCGGGCAGGCGACGATCTCGTCGTCATATTTGCCCGCAGCCTGCGCCGCGGCGGTGCGCTGCTGCGACTGGAGCGAATATTCGTCCTGAACTTCGCGGCTGATGTTGTAGCGCTTCGCGACGACCTCGGCGGTGCCGATCATCGGCATATAGGTGTCCTTGTGCATCGCGATCAGCTCGGCGTCGGTCTCGATGAACACCTTGCCGCTGCCGCTGACCTTCGAGATCGACTCGATCCCGCCGGCGACCGCGATGTCCTGGCGATCGACGATGATCTGCTTCGCGGCGGTGGCGATCGTCATCAGGCCCGACGAGCATTGGCGGTCGATCGACATGCCGGGGACGGTGACGGGCAGGCCCGAACGCAGCGCGATCAGGCGCGCGACGTTCATCGTCTGCGAACCCTGCTGCATCGCGGCGCCGAAGACGACATCGTCGATCTCGCCGCCTTCGACCCCGGCGCGCTCGACCGCGGCGCGGACCGCATGCGCGCCCAGCGTCGGGGCGAGGGTGTTGTTGAAAGAGCCGCGCGCCGCCTTGGTCAGCGGGGTGCGGGCGGTGGAAACGATGACGGCGTCACGCATGATATCTATCCTTCTGCTTGGATCCGGTTGTCTTTTCGGGGGAGGTCGGCCGGATATTTCGGTTCAGACGAAGAACTGGCTGATCCATTCGGCAATCAGCGCGGGCTTTTCCTCGCCTTCGATCTCGATCGTCACTTCGTTGGTCTGCTGCCACTGGCCGGGGCGTTTCTCTTCGAGTTCGAGCAGTTTCACGTGGCTGCGGATCCGCTTGCCGGCCCGGACGGGGGACAGGAAGCGGACTTTGTTGCCGCCATAGTTGACGCCCATCTTCACGCCGGCAATCTTGGGCCCGTCGGTGCTCGCGCCGAGCATCGGGATCAGCGACAGCGTCAGAAAGCCGTGGGCGATCGTCCCGCCGAAGGGCGTCAGCTTCGCCTTTTCCTCGTCGATATGGATGAACTGGAAGTCGCCGGTGGCTTCGGCGAACTTGTTGATGCGATCCTGATCGACGAGCACCCATTCGGACGTGCCGAGATGCTCCCCGACCCTGGTTTGCAGCTCCTGCGGCGTGATGCTGGCCATGACTCATCCCCTCTAATCGTTCGTTCGGGGCGCGTTCTAGGCCTGTCTTGCGGCGTTGCACAAGGCCCAAGGTTCGGCGCTATGGCGCCGTAGCGTCAGCCGGGCTTCGTGGTCTTTGCCGAGCGCGCCTTGGGCTTCGGGGACTCGGCAAAGGGCATGATCATCGTACCGTCGGGCGCGGCGGTGAAGGTCGTTTGCGTCGGATAGGCGAACTCATAGCCCGCTTTCGCCATCGCCTCGAACAACCGGATGCCGACATCGGTCCGCGCCGCGGCGACGACATCGAAGTCGTCGCTGAAGACGTCGAAGAGCAATTCGAAATCGAGACTGGACGATCCGAAGGTCAGGAAACTCGACCGGATGAATTCATGGCCCGCGGCGACGACCTGCGCCTCGAGCAGGGCAGGCAGGTCGCGCAGCATTTCGGGCGTCGTCTGATAGATGACGCCGATCCTGAAGGTGATCCGGCGGCGATGGAGATGCGCGAAATTGGTGATCTCCTTGCTCAGCAAATTGGTGTTCGAGATCACCAGCAATTCACCGTTGAGCGAGCGGAGCCGCGTGCTCTTCAAGCCTATGCGCTCGACTGTCGCGGTGCTCGTGTCATATTTGATCGTCTCGCCGACGCGGAACGGGCGGTCGAAGATGATCGACAGCGACGCGAAGAGGTCCGAGAATATGCCCTGCGCGGCAAGACCGATCGCGATGCCGCCGATCCCGAGCCCGGCGATCAGCCCCGTGACGTTGACGCCCATATTGTCGAGGATGACGATCGCCGCGATCGCGAACAGCGCGACGCTGATCAGCAAGCGGATGATTCCCATCGCATTGCTGAGCGTCTCGTTGTTCCCCTCGGCGGCGCGGCGCTGGATCAGGCCGAGGATGATCTCGCGCACCCAGATCGCAACCTGCAACACGACCGCGATCGTGAAGACGAACTGGACGATCTGCATGATCGCCGCCGGCGGCTGCGCATAGCCTGCGACCATGCGGATGGCGACGATCGCGATGACGGTCGATCGCGTCTTGTGGATCACGCGGCCCGCGATGTGGGTCAGCGTGAGGTCACCCTCGGCCGACTGCGCATGTTTGAGCGCGAAGGTGCGGACCATCGAAAGCAGGAAATAGATGAGCAGCCCCGCGCCGACCGCGATGCCGATCTGCAGCCAGTGGCTGTTCACCCAGGCGGCGCTGATATCCCAGTAGTGGCGGAGATCCTCGAGCGGGTTGGTTGCTGCGGCTGGCGCCTTGGTGGCCACGGCCGTCGTGGTGGTGGCCGAATGGGCGGCGGGAAGGATGGCAAAGGTCACGTCGTCCTCTTGGCGGATCAGGCGGAGCGGAGCAAGACTGCGGCATCGGGCACGCGTTCGAGCCACGCGAGAAAGCCGCGTTCGTAGCGCGAGAGATATCGGGTTGCGCGCGGCAAGGCGCCCGCATCCGCAGCAAAAGGGCGCCGATCCTGCGCCGCCGCGATCATTGCCGGGTGGACATACGCCTTTCGCGCGACCGCGGGCGTGTTCCCGAGCCGGTCGGCGACATGGGCGACCATCGCCTTCAGTGTCGGCGGCTCGGGCGCGTCATACAGGAAGGCGAAGGCCTCGACGCTCGCCGACCAGGTGCGGAAATGCTTGGCGCTGAAATCGGCCCCCATCGCCTCGCGGATATAGGCGTTCACATCGGCGGAGCCAACCGCGCAGAGCCCGCCCTCATCCTGATATTGGAACAGATGCTGGCCGGGCAGATCCTGCAGCCGGCGGACGAGCGTCGCAAGGTTCCGGTCGCTGATCGTCACCTCGCGCATCAAGCCGCCCTTGGCGCGATAGCTGAGGCGGAGCGTCTGCCCCGAAAGCTTTGCATGACGCCGCCGCAGCGTCGTTGCGCCGAAGCTCTTGTTCGCGGCGGCATATTGCTCGTTGCCGACGCGCAATGCGGCGAGATCGAGCAGCCGGACGACCGCGCCGACGATTCGCTCCCGACAGAGCGTCCGGCGGGCCAGATCGTCGGCCAGCCGCGCGCGGAGGAGCGGCAGGGCGTGGCCGAAGGCGGCGCAGCGATCATATTTGTCCGCTTCCTGCGCGAGGCGGAATTCGGGATGATAGCGATACTGCTTGCGGCCGCGCGCGTCATAGCCGGTCGCGAGGATATGGCCGTTCGGCGCGGGACAGAACCACGCATCTTCATAAGCCGGAGGCAGAGCCACCGCGTTGAGACGGCGGATCTCGGCGGCGTCGCGGATGATCCGACCCTGTGGGTCGCGGTAGCGCCAGCCGCCATCGATGCGCTGGCGGCTGATGCCGGGCAGGCTGTCGTCGACATGGATAAGGCGCGCGATGGACATGGGGCAATAGCGCCCCGCCCCCGCCGATGGTTCCGCGCTAGCGTTCGGCCGGAAAGGCGTGGCGCGCGGGAACCTGCGCCGGACGTGCCATCAGCGGGCGCCAGCCCGACTGCTGCTCGCGCCGCCGGCAATAGGTCGAAAGCCCGATTTCGAGCGCCAGCATCATGTAGATGAAGGGCTGGAAGGCGATGCCCACGAACAGCGACCCGACCATATAGACGATATGCCCGTGCTGCAGCGCGGTGGCGAGCGGCGCGATCCATTGTTCCTCGGCGCGGCGGGTCTTGAGATAGCGCCGCCGCAGCTGCTCCATGCGGAAGAGGCCCGCCGCCTGCAGCACCAGCCAGAGGATCAGGCCGGGATAGCCCTGTTCGCCCAGCATCTCGAAATAGCTCGAATGATAGGCGCGCGCCTTGTCCTCATAGACCGATGGCAAGGCTTCCTGCGGCGCGGCGTTGGCGTTGCTGCTCGCCGCGCGCTCGACGCGGAGGTGGTTTTGCAGATAGGCGTTGAAGCCGCCGCCGAAGGGATGGTCCTTCGCATATTCCCATGTCCACGCCCACACCGCGACGCGCGTCGAAGCCGATTCGTCGGCGCGGTGATCGCGGATCGTTTCCATCCGCGCGGTATAGCTTTGCGGCAGGAAGGGGATCGCCGCGGCGGCGAGCAGCCCGGCACCGACCATGTAGAGCAGGCGGTGCTTGACCGCGCGCAGCGACAGGATGGCGAGCACGATCAGGCAGACGAGGCCGGTGCGCGCCTGCGTGCCGACGGGCAGCAACATGCACGCAAAGCACAGCGCGAAACAGAAGAGCGAGACCCGCCAGTCGGGCTGGAAGACCGTGCCATGCTTGCGGTACCACAGGATCAGCGGGATGATCGCGATGCCGACCGTCGACATGATCGACCCCTCGTAGAGCCCGTAATTCTCGCTCAGCAGCAATTGCAGCGAGCCATAGCCGCCCCCGCCCGCCGCAGTCTTGATTCCCCCCGCGATCGCGATTGCTGCCGCCGACAGCAACATGATCAGCGCGAGCGCCTCGATCCGCAGCTTGGTGCGCAGGGTCAATGGCAGGAAGATCGCCCAGACGAGCGCTTTCCACACCCAGCTCCATTTGTCCTGCGCCTCGACCGGGAAATCGGCGTTGACCGTCGTCGCCCAGCAATAGAGCAGCAGGATCACGAGCAGGCTCTGCCGGCCGGACCAGCGCGTGTCGCGCTTGTCGTCGAAGACGAGCCAACCGACGATTGCGAGCCCGAAGACGATCAGCGAGATCGGGATCGAATTGATCAGGAAGTAGCTGAGCTTTTGCGGCGCGACGATGTCGATGTAGCAAAAGCACAGCACGAATAGGAACGGCTTGCGAAAGCCGACCCCGATGAAGGCGAAGAGAAAGGCGACAAAGGCAAGGTCACGCATCGCCGTGCGTATCCCCCGCCGGAACTTCGGCATCGCGCCGCTGCTGCCACAGCTTGCGCGGGCTGACCTCGTGATCGAGATCGTCACGATAAAGCAGGCGCCACAGCGCGATCGCGGTGAGGATGTGGGTCAGGGCAATCGAGAAATTGTCGACCATCGTGCGGCGTGCCTTCGCTCTTTCTTCGCGACGCGAAACCGGTCGTCGCGGCGAGGATAGTAGAACGGGGTTGACGCCGCGTTAAGGCTGGTGTGCCAAGGGGGCGGCCATGACCCGCATCCTGCACGTCCTAGATCACAGCCTGCCCGCGCACAGCGGCTATACCTTCCGCACCCGCGCGCTGATGAAGGCGCAGGCCGCGAAGGGGTGGGCGGTGGCGGGTGTGACCGGTGTTCGCCATCCGCTGCCCGGACCCGGGGTGGAAACCGTCGATGGGCTCACCTTCTATCGCACGCCGCCGATCAAGCCTGCGCCTTCGCCGCTGCGCGAATGGCGCGAGATCGGGGCGCTGGCGAAGCGGATCGAGGCGCTGGTCGCCGAATGGAAGCCCGACCTGCTCCACGCGCATTCGCCCGTGATGGACGGGCTTGCGGCGCTCCGTGTCGGCAAGCGGCTTGGTATCCCCGTCATCTATGAGATCCGCGCCTTCTGGGAAGATGCGGCGGTCGGCAACGGAACGGGTCGCGAAGGCAGCGCACGCTATTTTCTGACGCGCCGGCTCGAAACCCATGCGGTGCGATCGGCCGACGCGGTCGCGGTGATCTGTGAAGGGCTGCGCGGCGACCTGGTCGCGCGCGGCATCGATCCCGCGAAGATCACCGTGTCGCCGAACGGCGTCGACCTCGACCTGTTCGGTAGCCCGCCGCCGCGCGACGATGCGCTGGCGGTCGAGCTCGGTCTGGGCGCGGATGATCCGGTGATCGGCTTCATCGGCAGTTTTTACGATTACGAGGGGATCGACGACTTGATCGCGGCGATGCCCGCGCTGATCGCCGCCGAGCCGCGCACGCGCCTGCTGCTGGTCGGCGGCGGGCCGATGGAGGCGGCGCTCAAGGCGCAGGCCGCCGCCTCGCCCGTCGCCGCCCATATCTTCTTCGTCGGCCGCGTGCCGCACGAGCAGGTGGAACGCTATTATTCGCTGATCGATATCCTTGCCTATCCGCGCAAGAAGATGCGGCTGACCGATCTCGTCACGCCGCTGAAGCCGCTCGAGGCGATGGCGCAGGGCAAGCTTGTCGCCGCATCCGATGTTGGCGGTCACCGCGAACTGATCGAGGACGGGGTGACGGGCAGCCTGTTCGCGCCCGACGATCCCGCGGCGATCGCGGCCGTGCTGGCCGGTCTGCTCGCGCGGCGCACCTTGTGGGGAGAGCGGCGGCGTGTGGCACGTGCGTTTGTCGAGGCCGAACGGAATTGGTCGTCGAATATTTTGCGTTACGAACCTGTTTACCAAAATTTGCTAGGCAATCCGGGGTCGCGAACTGGTTGAGGACATTCTGGCGGGGCCAGAGTGACCGGACCGAGGGTGCGAAAGACGTGGGACGATATGGACGACGATAGCGAAGCGCCGAAGACAAGCCGCCTGCGGGCGATGCTGCGCGCCCTGCAAACGACGCTTCCGGCGGTGATCGGCGCTGCCGCGCTCACCTTTCTTTTTGCTGCGGTCATCCCGATGGCATGGGTCGCCGGAATCAGCTGGAATCTTTATCTCGACCGCCTGTCGGACTTGTTCGTGCCACCCGTCGGTAACGGCGCGCGGCTCGCGCTTGCCCTCGCCATGTCGGCGATCGCCGCGCTGATTGCAGCTTTCGTCGCGCTGTTGATCAACGAACCCGAGGCCTCGGGTCTCACGACGCTGCGCCGCAGAGCCAGCCGGGTGGTCGAGGAAGAGGCGAGCGATTATGTCCCGCCGCGTCGCCGCGCTGACCTGCACCCCGACGATTTGCCGCGCGCGCCGATCCGCGCTGGTCGCGACCTTCCCGCCGAGGGGCTCGGCGTCTGGGCCGCCCCGACCGAGGCCTCGGCCGAACCCGATCCCTTTCTGAGCCCCGCCGTTCCCGAGACGGCAGACTGGAGCGAGGTTGACGAGCTGGTGCTCGCCGACCTCGCCCCGGTCGAAATCGACGAGCCCGGTGCTGAACCATGGCTGCAACCCGTGGCTTCGACCGGCCCCGCGCTTCCCGACCCTGCCGACAATTCGCTCGGCGCGATGGTCGCGCGACTCGAACTCGGTCTGTCGCGCAAGCGCCTGCCGGCGGCCGCGACGCTTCCGATTCCCGTCAACGATCCGGTGGCGAGCGAAGAGAGCGATGCCGAGATCGATTTCGCGCTCGAGGCGGCGCTAAGCACGCTGCAACGGATGAACCGCCAGACGCAGGGCTGAGCGACCGCGTTCAATCCTCGACGGTCAATATTTCGACGGTGATTTCGTAGGGGCTGTGTGCCTCGACGCTCAGGTCGGCGACGATATGGCCGGGCAAGCGCCATTCGATGGCGGCGAGGCGGTCCTGCAGGGCGCGAGCATCCAGGGACGATCCCGAACACCGAAAGAGGTGGCGCGCCCCGACGAAATTGGCGCTCGCCCATGGCCGCAATATCGAGTTCCCGAGCGCAAAGCCTTCGCCCAACTCGGCGCCGAGCAGACGGGTCAGGCGCCGGTGCGGGCAGGCGGGGCGGGTGGGTGCGGTTGGCGACCAGCGGATCATGCGCGCTTCTCCTCACGGAATCGTTGGTCGCCCCGCTTCATCACGCGGCCCGCATGAAAGTCGGCACGCCATTTGTTCATGAAATGTTCCACGCGGCAGACCAGGCTGCGACCTGGCGCGCGTCCCCCGCGCAGGTCGCTCACCAGCCGCGGGTCGTGCGCGGCGGCACGACCGAAGACGCTCGGCGGCATCCGCGATTCGGCCAGGAAAGCCTCGATCCGGTGCAGCAGGCTTCGCTCCATAGTTCCTCCTGTTTTCGTCATGCCCCCGGGCGACTCACCCGATAGGATATTTCCTATTTGATGATCATTTTCCTACTTGTCTAGGAAAAATCCTATCGCTATAGGCGAAATAGGAAGGACCAGTTTCCGGTGACCCATGACTGATTTCGATCTCGACCCGCGCGCCACGCTCGACCGCCTGCTGACCGAGAAGGGCGTCGATTATGCGCAGCTCTCGCAACGCATCGGGCGCAACCCCGCCTATATTCAGCAATATATCAAGCGCGGCTCGCCGCGCCGGTTGGCGGAGGAGGATCGCGCACGCATCGCCGCTTATCTTGGCGTGTCGGAAGCGCTGCTCGGCGGCCCGGCGCCGCGTGTCGCGGCGCCGGCGCGATCGCGCGGCGGCGACATGGTGCTGGTGCCGAAGCTCGCGATCGGCGCTTCGGCGGGCGCGGGGGCGAGCGTCGATGGCGAAGCGGTGGAGGGACAGGTCGCTTTCGACCCCAAATGGCTCCGCGACCTCGGCGCCGACCCGCGCGCGCTCAGCATCATCCGCGTCGAGGGCGATTCGATGGCCCCGACGCTCAGCGACGGAGACGATATCATGGTCGACGGCGGCGACGCCGCGGGTCGGCTGCGCGACGGCATCTATGTGCTGCGGATGGACGATGTGCTGATGGTGAAGCGCGTCGCGCGCGCGCCGGGGCAGGGGCGCGTGTCGGTGATCAGCGACAACCCGCACTACAAGAGCTGGGACGATTTACCCCTGAACGCGATCCGGCTGGTCGGCCGTGTGGTGTGGACGGGGCGGCGGGTGCGCTAGCTCGATCGACCGACGTCGGTCCGATCAGATCGGCTGCGCCATCGTCGCTTCGATTTCCTGTTCGAGCACTTCGGCCCGCCGACATTGCTCGTCATTGCCGTCGCGGCATTTTTCGGCCGCCTTGTCGTGTTGGCGTGACAGCTTACCCAGCCGTTCCTCCCGTTCGCGCATCGCGCGGCCCCGATTGCGGTCCGCTTCGTCCTGGCTCGTCGTCGACCAGTCGGCGACCTGGCCGACCGCCTTGACAGGCGCGGTAACGACCGACTTCACGGCGCCGACGCAGCCGCCGAGCAGAAAGGCGGACAACAGGGCAAACAGGATGGCGCGCATGATTTCCTCCCTTGGGCGACGGGCGTCCATGGCATAGGTGGCCGCGCCTGAACAGCGGATTGCGGTAAATCGCCGCCTTGTTGCGCTTCCGTGTCACATCACTGAAACAAATGGTTAAATTCGTCTTAACCATGAGTGGCTAGGTCTCGCCCGAGGCAGAGACCGCTAGCCCGAAGAGAGACGATGAACGCCGTATCGCTTATTCCCGTTCCATCCGGTCTGGAGCCCGCATCGGGTCATGCCGTCGCGATCGGCGCCGATGCATCGCTGTCCGACGTGATCGAAGCATTTCGCCGCAATCCCGAGCTGCGCCTGCTTGCGATCCTCGACGACCGGCGCGCGCCCGTGGGGATCATCCGCGAGCAGCGCGTGCGCGAACTGCTCTTTTGCCCTTACTGGTTTTCGCTGATGCAGAATCCGACGATCGGCGGGTCGATCGACTCGATGGTTGACCCCTGCATCACCGCCGACGTTTCCGAATCGACTGCCAGCCTGCTGCGCCGCGCGTCGGACGCACACGGCCATGACGGGCTGGTCCTCGTCGACGAGGGGCGCTTCGTCGAAACGCTCGACGGCAGCCAGCTCGCCCGGCTCGCGATGATGCGCGAGATCGAGCTGGCGCGCGAGCGCGCCGACCGCATGGCGTGGGTCGACGAGGCCGGGCGTCGTTTCCAGCAGGACATCGCCGCGCTCTCCGCAACGCTCTCCGAAACCGCGCGCGAGGTCGAGGGGGTTGCGCAAATCCTGTCCGAGCGCGCCGAACAGACCGGCCGTGACGCGCTGTCGGTCGCGGGCGCGACCGCGCAGACGCTGACCGGGCTGCAGGATCTCGGCGATCGCGGTCATGCGCTCGCGGCGAGCATGGCGCGGATCGTCGACGACGGCACGCGCGCCCGCGCGGTCCGCCACGATGCGCACCAGAAGGTGCGCCACGCCGGCGGCCGCGCGGCGGCGCTGCAGGATGCCAGCCAGTCGATCGAACAGATGCTGGCGCTGATCATCGACATGGCGAGCCGCACCAACATGCTCGCGCTCAATGCCGGGATCGAGGCGGCCCGTGCCGGTGACGCCGGGCGCGGTTTCGCGGTGGTCGCTGCCGAGGTCAAGTCGCTCGCGAACCAGACACGCGCGGCGGCAAGCGACATCACCCCCTATATCGAACGCATCCGCGAGATCGTCGCGCAGGTCGCCGACGGCTTCCGCGAGGTCGAGCGCGCGATCGACGCGAACAACGACTTCTCGGATACAATCGATCAGGCGATGAGCGGCCAGAGCGCAACCAGCCTGTCGATCGCGACCTACGTCGAGCAGGCGGTGTTCGCGGGGCGCGAGATCGACAGCCGCGTTCAGTATATCAGCCGCGGCGCCGCCTCGGTCGGCGAGGGCGCGGCGGCGCTCGGCGAGCTGTCGTCGGACCTCGGCCGCGCGGCGCAATCGCTCCACGAGCGCGCCCGCCAGTTCGTCGAGAGCGTCGCGGCGGCCTGATTCCAGAGGTTTGCGCTTCCCCGCAAGCATGATAGCTTCGCCCCAGCGCCGGCGGCGCCTGTGGCCGCCGGTGGGGAGGAGGGTCATATGACCAATGTGCAAAAGGGCGTGGCCGAATTCATCGGCACCTTTTGGCTCGTCTTCGGCGGGTGCGGCAGCGCGGTGTTGGCGGCTGCCTTTCCCGACGTCGGGATCGGCCTGCTCGGCGTCTCGCTCGCTTTCGGCCTGACCGTCGTCACCATGGCCTATGCGATCGGCCATATTTCGGGCTGCCACCTCAATCCGGCGGTCACCATCGGCCTGTGGGCGGGCGGGCGCTTCGAGGCGCGCGACATTCCGCTTTATGTGTTTGCGCAGCTTCTCGGCGCGATCGTCGCGGCGTTCCTGCTATTTTATATCGCCAGCGGCAATCCGGCCTATGACCTTGCGACCAACGGCCTCGCCGCCAACGGTTTCGGCGAGGGATCGCCGGGTGGCTATGACATCTGGTCGGGGCTGATCATCGAGGTCGTGCTGACCGCGGGCTTCCTGTGGGTGATCATGGGCGCGACCGACGGCCGCGCTCCCGCAGGCTTCGCGCCGATCGCGATCGGCCTCGCGCTGACCCTGATCCATCTCATCTCGATCCCGGTCACCAACACGTCGGTGAACCCTGCACGCAGCACCGGCCCGGCGCTCGTCGTGGGCGGTCTTGCGCTGCAGCAACTCTGGCTCTTCTGGCTCGCGCCGCTGGTCGGCGGGGCGGTGGGCGGGTGGCTCTACCGGCAGGTCGGCGCCGACAGCTTCCCGAAGCCCAATATAGAGGGCGACTAGGAAGGCGAACGGCGGGGGCGGAACCCCCGCCTGCCTATTTGAGCAGGTTGATCGCGAAAGCCCGCACCTCGTCGGCCATGTCGGGCCGCGCGAGCGCGACCGCCAGATTGGCCTGGATGTAGCCGGCCTTCGACCCGCAGTCGTAACGCGCGCCGTCGAAAGTGACGGCGTGGAAGGGTTGTGATCCGATCATCGTCGCCATCGCGTCGGTGAGCTGAATTTCGCCGCCCGCGCCCTTTTCTTGGCGTTCGAGCACGCGCATGACCTCGGGCTGGAGGATGTAGCGGCCCGAGATGATCAGGTTCGACGGCGCCTCGTCGGCCCTCGGCTTCTCGACCAGCCCCTTCACCTCGGTCAACGCGCCGTCGGCTTTGCCGGGTGCGATCACGCCATAGGAGGAGACTTGCTCCTTCGGCACCTCCAGCACCGAGATCAAATTGCCGCCGACCTTGTAATAGGCGTCGACCATCTGCTTCATGCAGCCGGGCGACCCGTGCATGAACTCGTCGGGCAGGAAGATCGCGAAGGGTTCGTCGCCGACGATATCGCGCGCGCACCAGATCGCATGGCCAAGCCCCATCGGCTCCTGCTGGCGGACATAGGCGCAATTGCCGGGCCCGAGCCGCGTCGGTGCGAGCACCGACAGATCCTTGCCGCGCTCGGACATCGTCTTTTCGAGCTCGAATGCGATGTCGAAATGATCCTCGATCGCGCTCTTGCCGCGGCCGGTGACGAAGATCATCTGCTCGATCCCCGCTTCGCGCGCCTCGTCGACCGCATATTGGATCAGCGGCCGGTCGACCACCGGCAGCATTTCCTTCGGGATAGCCTTGGTAGCAGGAAGGAAGCGGGTGCCGAGACCGGCAACGGGAAAAACGGCTTTACGGATCGGTTTCATGCGAGGCCTTCGATTGTTCGCGCGTGGCAATGGAGCGTCCCGGCGCAATCGTCTAGGCAATTATGGTTAATATTTCAGGCCGGCGGGGTCACAATCACGACGACGCGACGATTGTCCTGCCGTCCCTCCGCCGTGTCGTTGGGCGACAGCGGGATGGTTTCGCCGCGGCCGATGATCTGGTCGGCGTCGAAGCGCATGCCGCTCGTCTGAAGCGCACGCGCCACCGATTGCGCGCGCGCCTGCGACAGCGTCTGGTTGTAGGCAGTGGTGCCGGTCGAATCGGTGTGACCCTCGACCCGCGCGGTCAGGATGCCCACCGAAACGAGATTCTTCGCCGTCGCTTCCAGAATCGTGACCTGTTCGGGCTTCAGCGCGCTTTCGTTCGTCGCGAAGAGCAGGCGCTCGTTGATCGTCAGCGTCCAGCCGTCGCCGGTTTCGACGAAACCCTCGGCCTTCAATGTCGCGACCTGCGCGGGCGTGAAGCCCTTGGGTGCGGGCATCGTCTGGCAGGCGGCGAGCAGCAGCGGCAGCAAGATCAGCACCAGGCTGCGGACGGAATCGGTCAGGGGTATGCGCACATCAGGTCTCCGCTTGTCTCTTCTGCGACCGGTTGGTCAGCTTGTCGGCATACATGGCGGTGTCGGCCGCGGTGAGCAGCCCGGCCGCATCGCCGCCATCGTCGGGATAGACCGCGGCGCCGACGCTGATCGCGAGGCGATAGTCGGCGCCGCCGGGCAAAGCCACGGGTTGCGCGGCGATCTGGCGGATGCGCGCGGCGATCGCTTCGGCGCCCGCCCCCTCATCGAGCGGATCGACGATCACGACGAATTCGTCGCCGCCGATGCGCGCGGCGAAATCACCGGTGCGGAGCGTCTCCTTGATCCGCGCCGATAGCGCGACCAGCACCGCGTCGCCCGCCGCGTGACCATGATTGTCGTTCGCCGCCTTGAAATTGTCGGCGTCGATGAACAGCAGCGCAAAGCGCCCGTCGCGCCGCGCCGCATTCTCGATCCGCGCTGCGAGCTGCTCGTCGAACGCGGCGCGGTTCGGCAGGGCGGTGAGCATGTCGTGCGAGGCGCGGTGGGCAAGAACCGCATTCTCGCTCTCCATATGTCCCTGCCAGCCCTGAAGCTCGTCGAGCAGCGCGTTGATGTCGCCGCCCAGCCGGTCGAGCTCGGCGATCCGGAGCGGCTGCACGCGTTTGTCGAACCGGCGGTGCAGCCGGACGTCGTGCGCGACGGTCGCGATCTCGCCGAGCGGCTTGACCAGCTCATATTCGAAACGGCGTGCGAGGATGATCGTCCCCAGCGCGGTGACGAGCAGGCAACCGAGCCCGGCAAGCGCGCCGATGCGGACATAGTCGATCAGGGTCGAGCTATCGCCCCAGATCTCGATGCGCCCGATCACCGACCCGTTGCGCCTGATCGGCGTGGAAAAGGGCTGCGGAAAGAACAGGCTGGTCAGCACGGGCGACGGATCGCCCTTCGGCGACTGCCATTCGTAGAGCGGACGGCCCCGATGATCGAGCACGCGCAGCCGTGCGATCCCCGGGATCCTGCGAAGAGGGTCGAGCCCCTCGCGCGCCGCCTCGGGGTCGTTGAACACGAGCGCGGGTTCGGCGCCATAGGCGCCGACGCGCGTCGCAAGCTCCATGTTCCGGTCGGCGTAGCTGCGCAGCGTCGTGATGCCCGCGAGCAGGATCGCGACGCCCGAGAGCGCGACGGCGAACAGGGTGATGCCGAAATGGAACCGCGACAGCAGCTTTTGCAGCGTCGTGTGCGCCGCGGGGCGGGCGGGGCTGCGGGGTGCGAGCGGGCGGGTCATGAGGCGTCCCCGTCGCTGCCGATCTGGAGCACGCGCGGGTCGATGCGCAGCGGACCACGGCCGATGGCGTCGAGATTGACCGAAAAGCTGACGCCTGGGGCGCGGGCGCGGAGGCAGAACATCGCGCCGAAGCTGCAGCCCGGATCGTCGTCGGTGATCGTCAGCACCGGGCGGCCGCGCACCCACGCGATCAGGCGCTGCCGGTCGGCGACCGGCATTCTGCCGAGGAACAGGATGTCGCAGCCGCTGCCGTTGGCGGGCGCGGAAAGGCGTCGCACCGCGATGCTATGTCCGCCCGGCACGGCGGGTGCGATGTGATCGGTCAGTTGCGGCGTGCCCGCGACGCACATCGTGCGCGGTGCGCGCGGCAGGTCGGCCGGCCAGCGGGCATAGCTGATGATCCCGCCGACGATCCGGTTGACCCCGGTCGCGACACCGGCGGGGCTGCCGTCGACGATCGTCTGGCTCGCCGCCTCCATCGCCAGCTGCGGCGCCGCCAGCGACGATCCGACCAGAAGAAGCGAAACAAACACCGACAGCGACCCCTCACCGCGCCATGGGGCTACCCTGCCCCCGCTGGGCGGGGTCCGCTAGTCTAAACTGCCGCAAAGTCAAGGAAATGTGACGTCATGCGACCATATTGCAACAGTCTGCCGCCATTTTGGTTCTTTTCAGGCGCGCAGCCGCTCTGCGAACCCTTTGCGCAGCTTGGCGAGCTTGGGCGGAATGACGGCCATGCAATAGGGATTGCGCTGGCCTTCGCCGTCCCAATAGGCCTGATGATAATCCTCGGCCGGATACCAGGTCGACGCGGGCTCGATCGTCGTGACGATCGGCGCGGGCCAGTCGGTTGCGGCGCGCTCGATGCCCGCACGCGCCGCATCCTCCTGTCCCGCGTCGAGCGGGAAGATCGCACTGCGATACTGGGTGCCGATATCGTTGCCCTGCCGGTTGAGCTGCGTCGGGTCGTGCGTCGCGAAAAAGACGTCGAGCAGATCGGCATAGGAAATGACCGCGGGGTCGAAGCTGATGCGGATCGCCTCGGCATGGCCGGTGTCGCCGCCGCACACCTGCTTGTAGGTGGGGTTCGCCGTCGTGCCGCCGATATAGCCGCTTTCGACCTTTTCCACGCCGGCCAGCGACTGGAAGACCGCCTCGGTGCACCAGAAGCATCCTCCGGCAAAGATCGCGGTTTCACGGGTCATGGCATGGTTCCTTTGGTGGGGGGAGGGGATGCGCGGTAAATAAGGTGCGCCCCATACTATTCCAAGGGCGGGGGCGCGTCGATCAGAGGTGGTTTCAAGGGTTGACCCGCCGTTCGCGCACTGTCGATCGCGCGAATTTCCTCCTCGAAGGAGGCGACCCGGTCGCGCCAGCCTGGATGCGTCGCCGCCTGGAACGGCGGCGCGCCCTTGCGCTGACCGAAACGGGACCAGAAACGGACGGTCGCCGCCGGGTCATAGCCCGCCCCGGCGAGCAGCCACACCGACAGCCGATCGGCTTCGACTTCGGTCTGCTTGAACAGCCGCGCGCTGCGGCCGAATTGCTTGCCGAGCCCGCGGTCGACCCCCGCCGCGTCGAGCCGCGCGCGATGGCGGAGGATATTGTGCGCAAGCTCGTGCGCGATCGCGGCGGCAAGCTCGTCATCGCTCGCTGCAAAATCGACGAGCCCCGCGCTGACTACGACAAGGCGACCGTCGGCGCCGCCAGCCGCAGCCGCGCGCGCATTGACGCGGAAGTCGCTGGCGCAGCCGGGGACAGGGTCGATCGCGGCGGCCTGACCGTCGATCCCGGCGATCATCGCACGGGCGCGCGGCGGCAGCGCGGCGAAGAGTTTTTCGAGGGCGGTCATGCGCGCGAAGGCGTCATTCCCCTCTGCCACATCCACCGGCTGGCCGTTGACGGCACCGATCGCGGCCCCGGTGCGCAGCCCGGCGGTCGCGGCGGGCGATCCCGGCGCCACCGCCGCGACAAAGGCCGTATCGGCGTCGGTCGCATGATAGGCCGCCAGCGCTTCGGCGCGGTCGTACGCGTCATAAAGCCGGGGGTCGCCCAATATCCAGCCGAACTGCGGCTGGATCGCGGGGCACCAGGCGGCGTTGGCGGTGGTCAGGCGAAAGCCGATCGTCGCGACGCGCGCCTCCTGCCGGGCGAGCAGGGCATAGCCGGTGGCGGGCGCGTCCGCCGATGCCCAAGCGGGTGCGGCGCACACGAGACCGATCAGGATCGAAAACGAACGGAGGCGGGGATGCATCGCTGCCGCTTATCAACCCGCGCCTGTCGCGACCATGAATTTTCGCCCTCTTGCCTATCGGCAGACAAGCGGCGATAGGGCGAGGCGATGACGCAAGCCTCCGTGACCGTCCGGCCCTCTATCCCCCGTCCCGCCGCCCTGTCCCGCTGGCTCTGGGCCGTCGCTCTGCTCGTGATCATGGTCGTCGCGGTCGGTGGTATCACCCGCCTTACCGAATCGGGGCTGTCGATCACCGAGTGGAAGCCGGTGTCGGGCGTCCTCCCGCCGCTGACCGAGGCAGGCTGGCAGGCCGAGTTCGAGAAATACAAGCAGATCCCCGAGTATAGGGAGATCAATGCCGGAATGTCGCTCGCGGCGTTCAAGGGGATTTTCTTCTGGGAATGGCTGCACCGCATCCTCGGTCGGCTCGTCGGCATCGCGCTGCTCGTGCCGCTTGCCTTCTTTGCCTGGCGGCGCGCGATCCCTGCGGGTTTTGGCGCGCGCCTGCTCGGCCTCGCGGCACTGGTGGGGCTGCAGGGCGCGATCGGCTGGTGGATGGTCGCCTCGGGCCTCGTCGACCGGACCGATGTCAGTCACTTCCGGCTGGCGCTCCATTTGCTGACCGCGCTCTTTCTGCTCGCGGCGCTGGTCTGGACCGCGCGCGATTTCGCGGTGATGGCTCGCGATCCCGTTGCAGTCAGGCCGCGGCTGACCGGAGTTGCGTGGGCCGTGATCGCGATCCTCTTCGTTCAGTTGCTGCTCGGCGCATGGGTCGCCGGACTGAACGCGGGCTATGTCGCCAGCACATGGCCGTCGATGAACGACCATTTCGTGCCCGAGGGGATCGACTGGTCCCGCGGCGCCTGGTTCGCCTTTACCAACGATCCCTTCCTCCTCCATTTCCTCCATCGCTGGTGGTCGTGGGCGGCTGCGATCGCGCTGCTGCTGCTCGCGCGCACCCTCGGCCGGCGTGGTGCGCGGACCGAGGCGATGCTGCTGATCCTCGTCGTCGCGGCGCAGATGACCCTCGGCATCCTGACCGTCGTCACCGGCGTGTCGATGTGGATCGCGGTGCTGCATCAGGTCACGGGAGCGATCCTCGTCGCGACGACCGCCGCATCGCTGCACCGGCTGGGACGCCCCGCAGCATGATCGCCGCGGTCCTGCTGCTGTTGGCGGGGCAGGCCGGTCCTGCTGTCCTTCCTGCGCCCGCTCCGGCGGTCGCCGGGCCGCGGGTCTTCGCGCCGCCGCTCGGGTCGCCGATGCGCTATCGTGTCACCACACGGCGGCTGTCGCGCGACGGAACGATCGCGAGCTATACGCTCGACTATCTCCTGCAATGGGAGCGTGCCGGTCGCGGCATCCGGCTTGTCGCCACGCTGCAGCGAACCGGCTCCGACGCGCGGCCCGAGCTTGCCGGGGCGTTTACCAGCCTGATGCAGCCACTCGTCGGTGAGCCTGTCACCTATCTTGTCGCGGCCGACGGCAGCAGCATCGACCTTGTCGACCCCGACGGCCTGTGGGCGCGCGTGATGGCGCAGACAGAGGCGATGGCGGCCGCCGCCGACCGGCCCGAGGCGAAGAGCGCCGCGCGACTGCTCGCTGCCCTGTCGCCCGGCGACCGCGAAAAACTCGCGACCGCCGACATTCGCGCGCTGGTCGCCACGGCCAACGCCGATATCCCGGCGTCCTCCGGCGCGGGGGTGGCGGTGCGCCAGGACGGCAACTTGCGCACGATCGCGCGCACCGAGCGAGGCGAAGTTTCCGCGCGGGCAGGGGCGCCGCAGCCCCTCGTGGTGGAGCGGAACTGGACCGTCGACACCGCGACCGGGCTTCTGATCGCCGAGCGGCGGCAAAGCTGGCTGACCGGCCCCGCAGGCGACGAACGACAGCTCGCCGAGGAGCAGATTCGCGAACTCGATGCCGACAGATAATTGCGCGGTATCATAATACCCGTCAGCAAAGCCGCCGAATCATTGACTTTCGCTGCATTTGCCGTCATTGGCCCGCTCCGAAGCGCCGCTGCGTCCATTTGCGACAGGCGGCGCGGTTTGTTTCGGGGCGCCCGGTACGGTTATCGGGAGGGCTCCGGTCCATATCTGTCAAGGAGCGTGCCATGAAGGCGCTGACCAAGACGACCGCTTCGGCGAACGCCGGCACGGTCGAAAAGAAATGGGTGCTGATCGACGCCGACGGTCTCGTCGTGGGCCGCGTCGCGTCGATCATCGCCAACATCCTGCGCGGCAAGCACAAGCCGTCGTTCACCCCGCACGTCGATTGCGGTGACAATGTCATCGTCATCAACGCCGAGAAGGTGGCGTTCACCGGCAAGAAGCTGCAGGACAAGCGCTATTACAAGCACACCGGCTATGCCGGCGGCATCAAGGAAACCAGCCCCCAGAAGGTTCTGGAAGGCCGTTTCCCCGAGCGCGTGCTCGAAAAGGCCGTCGAACGCATGATCCCGCGCGGCCCGCTCGGCCGCCAGCAGATGCGCAACCTGCGCATCTTCGCGGGCACCGAACATCCGCATGAAGGGCAGAGCCCCGAAGTGATCGACGTCGCGTCGATGAACCGCAAGAACAAGGTGGGTGCATAATGGCCGACGAACAGACCATGACCGATCTCAAGGATCTCGCCGGCGCCGTCGAAGGCACCGTCGCTCCGGCTGCTCCGACCGCTCCGCTTCGCGAGAAGCAGGTCGACAAGCAGGGCCGCGCCTATGCAACCGGCC
This sequence comes from Sphingopyxis sp. H073, assembly GCF_001468395.1. Taxonomy (GTDB): domain Bacteria; phylum Pseudomonadota; class Alphaproteobacteria; order Sphingomonadales; family Sphingomonadaceae; genus Sphingopyxis. The sequence continues at coordinate 28,818 of NZ_LNSG01000001.1, forward strand.
GCCGCAAGGACGCCGTCGCCCGCGTGTGGGTCAAGCCCGGTACGGGCAAGATCACCGTCAACGGCCGCGACCAGGAAGTCTATTTCGCGCGTCCGACGCTGCGCCTCGTCATCAACCAGCCCTTCGGCCTGACCGAACGCACTGGCCAGTATGACGTGATCGCGACCGTCAAGGGCGGTGGCCTGTCGGGCCAGGCCGGTGCGGTTCTGCACGGCATCGCGCAGGCGCTGACCCGCTTCGAACCGGCGCTGCGCAGCCCGGTCAAGGCGGCTGGCTTCCTGACCCGCGACAGCCGCGCAGTCGAGCGTAAGAAGTACGGCAAGGCAAAGGCCCGCCGCAGCTTCCAGTTCTCGAAGCGTTAAGAGCTTTTTCCGCCGACGGGTGGAGAAGGAAAGGGCGGTCCGGCAACGGGCCGCCCTTTTTCGTGTCGGCTTTGGGGTGGATTCCAGACATTCGTCACCCCGGACTTGGTCCGGGGTCCACGACTTCAACGCCGCGCTGGATCCCGGATCAAGTCCGGGATGACGAAGAGGGGATGTCAAAATTGGGGTGGGGAGCGGACGTCAGCGGACATTCGCTAATGTTTGTGGCTCGTTTGGCGCCCACTTGTAGAGCGCAACGATTATCCGCCAACCGGCCAAAGCTAGGATGGCCAAGCCCACTGGAACCAGCAACTGCAACAACACGTTCGGCGAAAACGACGTGAGGACTACCTCAAAAAGGACCACCCATGCCAAGGCTCCGAGCAGTATGGCAATTATGAACGCAACGGCGAAACGGCGAATCCATATCCTCATTCGCGAACTATGAGCTTCAATCCGCATGCCCGCAATCGGTCGAAACCCGCCATTTTCTATAGCAGCTCCAAACTTCCCAGCGCGAGCGCCTGGCGCGCCGGGCGTTCGGCCATGACCGCGAACATCTCGTCGCCGCGCGCCGTGCGCTCGACATTCATCGACGCAAACACCGCCATGAAATAGCCGCTGAGCGCGCCGACGCGATAGTCGGTCCAGAGCGCGGCCGCGTCGGGGGCGATCCCGCGCGTGCGGAGTGCCGCGATCCAGTGATCGAAGGCCGGTCGGTCGGCCGCCGCGCGCTCGAACGGATCGGCGATGCTGGTGCCGACCAGATAGGCGAGATCGGTCGCGCCGCTGCCGCGTCCCAGCGTCTGCCAGTCGACGAGCCAGCAGCGCTCGCCGTCGGGCGCGAAGAGGATATTGTCGATGCGCAGGTCGCCGTGAACGATCGTGCGCGCCGATGTCTGCCGCGAGAGATAGGCGTCGAGCCGGTCCACGATCCCCGCGCCGAGGTCGAGCACCTCAGGGGCGAGCCGCGTCGCATAGCGTTCGCGAAAGCCCGCGTAGAGCTGCGGGAAAAGCGAGCGGATCACATCGCCGTTGTCGCGTGCGAGCCAGGGCAAGGTGTCGAGGCGGACGTCGTTCCAGAGGAGAGCGTGCAGCCCGGCAGCGGCGTCGATGCAGGGAATAAGACTGGCGAGACCCAGCCCGGCGAGCTGGTCGCCTTGCCGCGCCGGGGTGAGGTCTGAGAGGATCAGGATGAAGTCGACGTCATCGTCCGCGATCTCGGCATGATGGCACACCGGCGCTGCGACCCCGCTACCCGCCGCGAGTTCGCGATACCAGCTCACTTCCTTGACATAGGTGCCGGTGATCTTTGCGATATGGCGGCTCGCCGGATCATGGCTCGGGCATTTGGCGATGACCGAGGCGGGCGCGTCGACCCCGTCCGCCCAGTCGAGCGTCAGGCGAAAGCTGTCGCACATCTGCCCGGTGCCGACCTTGGCGACGGTAAAGCCGTGGAGCGCGGTGGCTTCCTGCCCAAGCTTGCTGGCGAGCCACGCGGGCGCCATCGCCTCGGGCGAGGTCGGGAAGCTCAAGCGACGGGGTCCAGCAAGCCGGAAAGGCCGGTCGGTGCGTGCGGGCCGACGAACAATTGTTCGAGGACACCGACGCCGCGATGCGTGCCGCCGCCGTCGGTCAGTTCGGCGGTAACGAGCGCCTGGATGTGCATAGCGAGCGGATTGCCCCAGCCGCGCTCGGCCTCGGTCATGCGGTCGTGGGCGATCGCCGGTTCGGGGCCGTGGTCGAGACCGTGCCCCCAGAGCGGATGCGTGTAGCCGAGCCCGCTCATCGCGAAGACGGCGCCGTTGGGGCTAAGCGTCAGCGACCTGCCGCCACCGAGCTCGGCCGTCATCCGCGCGACCCGCCGCGTGCCCGGTTGCCAGCCGACGGTAAAGCTCGCGGCGTCGAAATGCTGTTCGGTGCCCCCGTCTCCGACGATCACCGCGCGCCGATTCCACGGATTGCCTTCGCGATCGTCGTTGCTGTGGAAGAAGAGCGAGCGACCCTCGAAATTGCATGGCGTCCACAGCCAGAAGAACTGGGTGAAATTGCCCTCTGGCGGCGGCTGTGGCTCGCTTGCGCCGACGGGACGCACGCCCCAGCTGCGGTCGCGCGTTCCGCTCCAGCTATCGTCGACCGCGATCCGCTCGCCGTCCACCGACAGCCAGCCCGACCAACGGCCGTTCTGCGTCATCCGCGTATAGTCCATGAACAGCCGCGTGCCGTTGCGGCGGATGAAGCGCGGTTCCTCGATCGGGAAATGGCGGCCGGTAAAGACCAGTTCGGCGGCGAGGGGGCCGTCGTTGGCCGCGATGCGCAGGGTCAGGCATTCGAGCGGCGCGTCGATGCCGATGGCGATCGGGCCGACCGACAGGTCGAGCCGTTCACCACCCGAACGGCGGCTGGCGCGCAGATTATACTGCACCCCGTCGACGATGACGCAGAAACTCGCGTCGACGATGCCGAGCTGCGGATAGAAGCCCATCGCGGCGGCGAAGAAAACCGACCCGTCGGGGCTGTAGCCGTTGAAGAAATAGCGGTCGTAGAAGTTGCGGTCGGTCCCCGCGAACGCAACCGGTTCGCTGGTCTGGTGGAGCGGAAAGTCGTCGCCCTTGGTCAGCATATGTCCTCGTCCCGTTTTTTGTTGCAACGTATCGCGGGACTTGACGGAAGGGAAGGGATGTCGGGTTGGGGGCGATCGCTGTCATTGCTGACGTGATCCTGATCCCCGGCGAAAGCCGGGGCCGACCGAAGCCCGCCTTATCGTTGCTGTCAGGCCGCCTTGCCGTGCAGCGTGTCCATGCTCACCGCGCTGCCCGCGTCGATCTCCGCCGCCTTTGCCTCAACCAGCTTGACGATGTGCGCGATCATGTCGTCGTCCTCGACATGGTGGTCGGTGACGCCCGAGAGATAGACCATGTGGCGGCCGTTGCCGCCGCCGGTGATGCCGATGTCGGTTTCGCGGGCCTCGCCGGGGCCGTTGACGACGCAGCCGAGGACCGAGAGCGACATCGGGGTCTTGATGTGGCCGAGCGCATCCTCGAGCGCCTGGACGGTGCGGATGACGTCGAAGCCCTGTCGCGCGCAGCTGGGGCAGGAGACGACGCGGACGCCCCGGGTGCGCAGGCCCAAGGATTTCAGGATTTCATATCCGACGCGCACTTCCTCTTCGGGTTCGGCCGACAGGCTGACGCGGATCGTGTCGCCGACGCCCGCCCAGAGGAGATTGCCGATGCCGAGCGCGCTCTTCACCGTGCCGCCAATCAGCCCGCCCGCCTCGGTGATGCCGAGGTGCAGCGGGCAGTCGACCGCGTCGGCGAGCTGCATGTACGCGGCGACCGCGAGGAAGACGTCGCTGGCCTTCACCGCGACCTTATAGTCGTGGAAATCATGATCCTGGAGCAGCTTGATATGGTCGAGCGCGCTTTCGACGAGCGCCTCGGGGCAGGGCTCGCCATATTTCTCGAGCAGGTCTTTTTCGAGACTGCCGGCGTTGACGCCGATGCGGATCGCGCAGCCGTTCGCCTTCGCGGCGCGGACGACTTCGCCGACGCGCTCGCTGCTGCCGATATTGCCGGGGTTGATGCGCAGGCAGGCGGCGCCGGCGTCGGCGGCCTCTAAGGCCCGCTTGTAGTGGAAATGGATGTCGGCGATGATCGGGATGCGCGCGGCGCGGACGATCTTGCCGAGCGCGGCCGTCGAATCGGTGTCGGGGCACGAGACGCGGATCAGGTCGGCGCCGGCCTCTTCGCAGCGGCGAATCTGGTCGATCGTCGCCACGGCGTCGCTGGTCAGCGTGTTCGTCATCGTCTGCACCGTGATCGGCGCGCCGCCGCCGACCGGGACGTTGCCGACCATGATCTGGCGACTCGTCCGTCGCGCGATGTCGCGCCAGGGGCGCAGGCCGGGATTGTGATCGCTCATGACATAGCCTGAAAAGAGGGGAGATATGCGTCGCTCTTTAGCGGCCGCGCGCGCGCTTGGCAAAGCGCAAGCGCGGCCCCGCCGCTGTTGCTCGAAAGACACAGTTCACCAGCTAATGCGCATGGAGGCGCAATTTTTGTTTGTGCAATGCAGCAAAATCGGCAATTTCATCTCGTTCGTCGCTACATGCCCGTGCAGAGGCGTGAGCGCGCACGGCAGGTTGGGACGATCCGGTTTGTTTTTTAGGGGGATCAACCCATGAAGTTTCTCACCAAAGCCTGCTTCGGCATGCTCCTCGCTGCGTCGGCGCTGTCGACACCTGCTTTCGCTGAGGAAGAAGAAGGGGCCAGCGGTCCGCTCACGCTCAACGGCGGGATTGCCGTGACCAGCGACTATCGTTTCCGCGGTGTCTCGCTTTCGAACGAAAAGGTCGCGGTGCAGCCGTGGCTGACGCTGAGCCACGAAAGCGGCTTCTACGTCGGTGCATGGGGTTCGACCTTCCCCGACAGCCCGGCCTACGGCAAGTTCGAGCTCGACCTCTATGGCGGCTATGCGACCGAGATCGCGCCGGGCACCAAGGTCGACGTCGGCGTCACCTATTACACCTATCCGGGCAGCGACGACGGCGGCGCCCCGACCGACTATTTCGAAGTCATCGGCAAGCTGACGCAGAGCCTCGGTCCCGTTTCGGCGACCGGCACGGTCGCCTATGCCTGGGATCAGAAGTCGCTGGGCAGCGACGACAATATCTATCTGAACCTCGGCCTCGGCTATGGCATCCCCGATTCGCCGGTCACACTGACCGCGGGTGTCGGTTACACCGACGGTTCGCTCGGCCTCGTCTCGGCCGATGGCAACTATCTCGACTGGTCGGTGGGTGCGTCCTTCGCTGCCGGTCCGGCGACGCTATCGGTCCAGTATATCGACACCGACGTCAAGAAGTCGGGCGTCAAGGCGATCGACACGCTCTACGATCCGACCGTGGTCTTTACGCTGGGCGTCGCATTCTGATCGCCTAGCGGGTCAGCGACCACGCGCTCGAGGGGGCGGTCTCTGGGGGGAGGCCGTCCCCTTTTGCTATGCGCGGGCCAATGCGTTCCGGTCTTGCGCTACCGCTCCCGTTGACAGCGCGGTGCCCAAATCCTATATCGCGTCCACACCCGATCGTCCGGGAAGCGGCCTGACTTTGCGCAACGGGCCACAGGAATAGGGCGGTAGGGATTTCGAGATGCGTTGGAAAGCTGCGGTAAACCGGCAACGGTTGCTTGCGGCTTTTTTGCGTCTCTCCCGCGCTCGCGAGCTATTTTTTTAAGGCGAGACAATCACTTATGGCGACCAAGGCGAAGTCGGTGGGCAAGGCCCTCGAAGCAACCGCGACCAAGCGAATCCGCAAGCTGTTCGGCAATATCCACGAAGCGGTGGAGATGCCCAACCTCATCGAGGTGCAGCGCGAATCCTATGAGCAGTTCCTGCGCTCGGATCCCTCGATCGGTTATGTCTCGGGCCTCGAAAAGACGCTGCGCAGCGTTTTCCCGATCCGCGATTTCGCCGGCACCGCCGAGCTCGACTTCGTCCATTACGAACTCGAAGAGCCGAAATATGACGTCGAGGAATGCCGTCAGCGCGGCATCACCTATGCGGCGCCGATGAAGGTCACGCTGCGTCTGATCGTCTTCGAAGTCGACAGCGAAACCGACACCCGTTCGGTCCTCGATATCAAGGAGCAGGACGTTTACATGGGCGACATGCCGCTCATGACCGAGAACGGCACCTTCTTCGTCAACGGCACCGAGCGCGTCATCGTGTCGCAGATGCACCGTTCGCCGGGTGTGCTGTTCGACCATGACCGCGGAAAGACCCACTCGTCGGGCAAGTATCTCTTTGCCGCGCGCGTCATTCCGTACCGCGGTTCGTGGCTCGACTTCGAATTCGACGCCAAGGACATCGTCAACGTCCGTATCGACCGCAAGCGCAAGCTGCCGGTCACCAGCCTGCTCTATGCGCTCGGCATGTCGGGCGAGGAAATCCTCAACTATTTCTACGACCGTCTGGTGTTCGAGCGCGCCTCGAACGGCTGGAAGGTGCCGTTCGTCGTCGAAAACTGGCGCGGTTCGAAGCCCGCGTTCGACGTCGTCGACGCCAAGACCGGCGAAGTCGTCTTCGCCGCCGGCCACAAGATCAGCCCGCGCTTGGCCAACAAGGCCGCGAAGGACGGTCTCGACACGCTGCTGATCCCGACCGAAGAAATCTTCGGCCGCTATTCGGCCTATGACCTGATCAACGAGGCGACCGGCGAGATCTATATCGAGGCCGGCGACGAAGTGACCGCCGACAATCTCGAAAAGATCGACGGCGCGGGCATCGACAAGCTCGTCCTGCTCGACATCGACCACAACAACACCGGCCCCTGGATCCGCAACACGCTGAAGGCCGACAAGGCCGAGGACCGCGACCAGGCGCTCAGCGACATCTACCGCGTCATGCGCCCCGGCGAACCGCCGACGCGCGAAACCGCGGAAGCCTTGTTCGGCGGTCTGTTCTTCGACCCCGAGCGCTATGACCTGTCGGCCGTCGGCCGAGTCAAGCTCAACATGCGCCTCGGCCTCGATGCCGAGGATACGGTCACTACGCTGCGCAGCGAGGACATCCTCGCCGTCGTCAAGGAGCTCGTGAACCTGAAGGACGGCAAGGGCGAGATCGATGATATCGACAATCTCGGCAACCGCCGCGTCCGTTCGGTCGGCGAGCTGCTCGAGAACCAGTATCGCGTCGGCCTGCTCCGCATGGAGCGCGCGGTGAAGGAGCGCATGTCGTCGGTCGACGTTTCGACGGTGATGCCGAACGACCTGATCAACGCGAAGCCGGCGGTCGCCGCGGTGCGCGAGTTCTTCGGCTCGTCGCAGCTCTCGCAGTTCATGGACCAGACCAACCCGCTATCCGAAGTGACGCACAAGCGCCGCGTTTCGGCGCTCGGGCCGGGCGGTCTGACCCGCGAGCGCGCGGGCTTCGAGGTCCGCGACGTTCACCCGACCCACTATGGCCGCATCTGCCCGATCGAAACGCCCGAAGGCCCGAACATCGGTCTGATCAACAGCCTCGCGACCTTTGCGCGCGTCAACAAATACGGCTTCATCGAGACGCCGTACCGCAAGATCATCGACGGCAAGGTGACCAACGAGGTCGTCTATCTGTCGGCGATGGAGGAATCGAAACACACGGTCGCGCAGGCGAACGCCGACCTCAACCCCGACGGCAGCTTCATCGACGAGCTGATCTCGGCGCGCGAGGCGGGCGAATTCCTGATGGCGCCGCGCGACCAGATTACCCTGATGGACGTGTCGCCGAAGCAGCTTGTTTCGGTCGCGGCGTCGCTGATCCCGTTCCTCGAGAACGACGACGCCAACCGCGCGCTCATGGGTTCGAACATGCAGCGTCAGGCCGTTCCGCTGCTCCGCGCCGAGGCGCCGGTCGTCGGTACGGGCATGGAAGGCACCGTGGCGCGCGATTCGGGCGCGGCGATCGCGGCGCGCCGCGGCGGCGTGATCGACCAGGTCGACGCGACGCGTATCGTCATCCGTGCGACCGACATGGTCGAACCCGGCAAGTCGGGCGTCGACATCTATCGCCTGCAGAAGTTCCAGCGTTCGAACCAGTCGACCTGCATCAACCAGCGTCCGCTGGTGAAGGTCGGCGACGTCGTCCGCTCGGGCGACATCATTGCCGACGGTCCCTCGACCGAGCTCGGCGAACTGGCGCTCGGCAAGAATGTGCTCGTCGCGTTCATGCCGTGGAACGGCTATAATTATGAGGACTCGATCCTCATCAGCGAGCGCATCGTGAAGGACGACGTCTTCACCTCGATCCACATCGAGGAGTTTGAAGTCACCGCACGCGACACGCGCCTCGGGCCGGAGGACATCACCCGCGACATTCCGAACGTCGGCGAGGAAGCGCTGCGCAACCTCGACGAGGCGGGCATCGTCTATATCGGTGCCGAGGTCGGCCCGGGCGACATTCTGGCCGGCAAGATCACCCCCAAGGGTGAATCGCCGATGACGCCGGAAGAAAAGCTGCTGCGCGCCATCTTCGGTGAAAAGGCCAGCGACGTGCGCGACACCTCGCTCCGCCTGCCGCCGGGCGTGTCGGGTACGGTCGTCGAAGTCCGCGTCTTCAACCGCCACGGTATCGACAAGGACGAACGCGCGATCGCGATCGAGCGCGAGGAAATCGAGCGCCTGAAGCAGGACGCCGACGACGAGCGCGCGATCCTGAACCGCGCGACCTTCTCCAGCCTCAAGGAACTGCTGGTCGGCCAGACCACCAGCGCGGTTCCGAAGGGCCTGAAGAAGGGCGACGAGGTGACCGAGGACATGCTGGTCGACCTCGACCGCGCCGACTGGTGGAAGCTGGCGGTTGTCGACGACACCGCCCAGACCGCCCTCGAAGCGATCAAGGCGCAGTATGACGAGGCGATCAAGCGCATCAACGCCAAGTATGAGGACCGCGTCGAAAAGCTGCAGCGCGGCGATGAGCTCGCCCCCGGCGTGCTCAAGATGGTCAAGGTCTTCGTGGCCATCAAGCGCAAGCTGCAGCCGGGCGACAAGATGGCCGGCCGTCACGGCAACAAGGGCGTCATCAGCCGCATCCTGCCGAACGAGGACATGCCATTCCTCGAAGACGGGACGCCGGTCGACATCGTGCTGAACCCACTGGGCGTGCCGTCGCGCATGAACGTCGGGCAGATCCTCGAAACGCACCTTGGCTGGGCTTCGCGCGGCCTCGGGCGGCAGGTGACGCAGGCGCTGGAGGATTGGCGTGACGCCAATCCCGACGCGACCGGCGGCCAGATGCCCGAAGCGGTGCGCGACACGCTGGAGCGTGTCTATGGCGCCGAATATGTCGACGACATCAAGGCGCGCAACGCCGACAGCGTCGTCGAACTCGCCGAGAATCTGAAGGTCGGCGTGCCGTTCGCGACGCCGGTGTTCGACGGCGCGAAGGAGGCCGATGTGACCAACATGCTGACCCTCGCGGGCCTGCATGAATCGGGTCAGTCGGATCTGTATGACGGCCGCACCGGTGACAAGTTCGACCGCAAGGTGACCGTGGGCTACATCTATATGCTGAAGCTCCACCACCTCGTCGACGACAAGATTCACGCGCGTTCGATCGGGCCGTACAGCCTCGTCACCCAGCAGCCGCTGGGCGGTAAGGCGCAGTTCGGTGGCCAGCGCTTCGGTGAAATGGAGGTCTGGGCGCTCCAGGCCTATGGCGCGGCGTACACGCTGCAGGAAATGCTGACGGTGAAGTCCGACGACGTGATCGGCCGCACCAAGGTTTACGAGGCGATCGTCAAGGGCGACGACACCTTCGAGGCCGGCATTCCCGAAAGCTTCAACGTGCTTGTCAAGGAAATGCGCTCGCTGGGCCTCAACGTCGAGCTTTCGTCCTATGCGGACGAAGACGAGGGCGAAGGTCCGGACGCTCTTCCCGAAGCCGCCGAATGAGATTTTTCCTCACCCCTCTCGCCCCGCGCGAGAGGGGAAGATGGAGCAGACAAATGAACCAGCTTACCAACTTCATGAACCCGGTCGCGAAGCCCGAAACCTTCGACATGATCAAGATCGGCATCGCGAGCCCGGAGCGTATCCGCTCGTGGTCGTTCGGCGAGATCAAGAAGCCCGAAACGATCAACTATCGCACGTTCAAGCCCGAACGTGACGGCCTGTTCTGCGCGCGCATCTTCGGTCCGATCAAGGATTATGAATGCCTGTGCGGCAAGTACAAGCGTATGAAATACAAGGGCATCGTCTGCGAAAAATGCGGCGTCGAAGTCACGGTCACGAAAGTGCGCCGCGAGCGCATGGGCCATATCGAGCTCGCCGCGCCGGTCGCGCACATCTGGTTCCTGAAGTCGCTGCCGTCGCGCATCGGCCTGCTGCTCGACATGCAGCTGAAGCAGCTCGAGCGCGTCCTTTACTTCGAGGCCTATATCGTCCTTGAGCCCGGCCTGACCCCGCTCGAGAAGTTCCAGCTGCTGACCGAAGACGAGCTGCTCGACGCGCAGGACGAATATGGCGAAGACGCCTTCTCGGCCGGCATCGGCGCCGAGGCGATTCGCGTGCTCCTCGAAAATCTCGACCTCGAGCAAGAACGCGTCGACCTGATGGAAGAGCTTGCGACGACCAAGTCGGAGCTCAAGCCCAAGAAGATCATCAAGCGCCTGAAGGTCGTCGAGAGCTTCATCGAATCGGGCAACCGCCCCGAGTGGATGATCCTTGAAGTCGTGCCGGTCATCCCGCCCGAACTGCGCCCGCTGGTGCCGCTCGATGGCGGCCGCTTTGCGACCTCGGATCTCAACGACCTCTATCGCCGCGTGATCAACCGCAACAACCGCCTGAAGCGCCTGATGGAGCTGCGCGCGCCGGACATCATCGTCCGCAACGAAAAGCGCATGCTGCAGGAAGCGGTCGACGCGCTGTTCGACAACGGCCGCCGTGGCCGCACGATCACCGGCGCCAACAAGCGGCCTCTCAAGTCGCTGTCCGACATGCTCAAGGGCAAGCAGGGCCGCTTCCGTCAGAATCTGCTCGGCAAGCGCGTCGACTATTCGGGCCGTTCGGTCATCGTGACCGGCCCCGAACTCAAGCTGCACCAGTGCGGCCTGCCGAAGAAGATGGCGCTCGAGCTGTTCAAGCCCTTCATCTACGCGCGCCTCGACGCCAAGGGTCTGTCGATGACCCTGAAGCAGGCGAAGAAGTGGGTCGAAAAGGAACGCAAGGAAGTCTGGGACATCCTCGACGAAGTCATTCGCGAGCACCCGGTCCTGCTGAACCGCGCTCCGACGCTTCACCGCCTCGGCATCCAGGCGTTCGAGCCGGTGCTGATCGAGGGCAAGGCGATCCAGCTTCACCCGCTGGTCTGCGCCGCGTTCAACGCCGACTTCGACGGTGACCAGATGGCCGTCCACGTCCCGCTGAGCCTCGAGGCCCAGCTGGAAGCACGCGTGCTGATGATGTCGACCAACAACATCCTCAGCCCCGCGAACGGCAAGCCGATCATCGTTCCGTCGCAGGACATGGTCCTCGGTCTCTATTATCTCTCGCTGGAGCGCGAAGGCGAACCGGGCGAGGGGATGCTGCTCGCCGACATGGCCGAGGTGCATCAGGCGTTGTTCACCGGCGCGGTGACGCTGCACACGAAGGTCATCAGCCGCGTTCCGCAGACCGACGAGGAAGGCAACACCTACCTCAAGCGCTACGAAACCACCCCCGGCCGCATGCTGATCGGCGAATGCCTGCCGAAGTCGCACACCGTGCCCTTCGACGTCGTCAACCGCCTTCTGACCAAGAAGGAAATCGGCGACGTGATCGACCAGGTCTATCGTCACACCGGTCAGAAAGAGACCGTGCTGTTCGCCGACGCCATCATGGCGCTGGGCTTCCGCAACGCGTTCAAGGCGGGCATCTCGTTCGGCAAGGATGACATGATCATCCCGGCGTCGAAGGAAGGGATGGTCGACGAAACCCGCGCGCTCGTGAAGGATTTCGAGCAGCAGTATCAGGACGGCCTGATCACGCAGCAGGAAAAGTACAACAAGGCGATCGACGCCTGGTCGCAGTGCGGCGACAAGGTCGCGAACGCGATGATGGATGAGATCCGCGCGACGCCGAAGCTGCCCGATGGCCGTATGGCCCCGATCAACTCCATCTACATGATGGCGCATTCGGGTGCCCGTGGTTCGCAGGCGCAGATGAAGCAGCTCGCGGGGATGCGCGGCCTGATGGCGAAGCCGTCGGGCGAAATCATCGAAACGCCGATCATCTCGAACTTCAAGGAAGGCCTGACCGTCCTTGAATATTTCAACTCGACCCACGGGGCCCGTAAGGGTCTTGCGGACACGGCGCTCAAGACGGCGAACTCGGGGTACCTGACCCGCCGCCTCGTCGACGTGTCGCAGGACTGCGTTGTGATCGAGGATGATTGCGGCACCGAACGCGGTATGGAAATGCGCGCGATCATCCAGGGCGGTTCGACGATCGCTTCGCTGGGCGAACGCATTCTCGGCCGCACGACGCTCGAAGATGTCACGGACAAGGACGGCAATATCATCGCAGCGGTGGGCACCCTGCTCGACGAAGCGATGGTCGCGAAGATCGAGGAAGCCGAAGTGCAGGCGGTCAAGATCCGCTCGCCGCTGGTTTGCGAAGCGACCCTCGGTGTCTGCGCCAAATGCTACGGTCGCGATCTCGCGCGCGGTACGCCGGTCAACATCGGTGAAGCGGTGGGCGTCATCGCCGCCCAGTCGATCGGTGAGCCCGGCACGCAGCTGACCATGCGGACCTTCCACATCGGGGGCGCGGCGCAGGTCAACGAGCAGTCGAACCTCGAAGCGATCTCTGACGGCACGATCGAATATCGCGACATGGCGACGATCGTCGACCAGCGCGGTCGCCGTCTGGCGCTGTCGCGCTCGGGCGAAATCGCGGTCATCGATAGCGAAGGCCGGGAACGTGCGACGCACAAGCTGCCCTATGGTGCGCAGATCATGCACAAGGACGGCGAGAAGGTGAAGAAGGGCGACCGGATTGCCGAATGGGATCCGTTCACCATGCCGCTGATCACCGAAAAGCCGGGTGTCGTGAAGTATCAGGATCTGATCGATACCAAGACCCTGATCGAACAGGTCGACGAAGCGACCGGCATCGCGCAGCGCGTCGTCATCGAGTATCGCGCCGCCGGCCGCGGCAAGAAGGAAGACCTTCAGCCGCGCCTGACCTTGCTCGACGACGCCTCGGGTGAAGCTGCGCGCTATCTGCTCGCGGTCGGCACGATGCTGTCGGTCGAGGACGGCCAGGAAGTGCAGGCGGGCGACGTTCTGGCCCGTGTGACCCGCGAAGCGTCGAAGACGCGCGACATCACCGGCGGTCTGCCGCGTGTTGCCGAGCTGTTCGAAGCGCGCATCCCGAAGGACAATGCGGTGATCGCCAAGATCAGCGGCCGCATCGAATTCGTGAAGGATTACAAGGCGAAGCGCAAGATCGCGATCGTTCCGGAAGAGGGCGATCCGATCGAATATCTGATCCCGAAGTCGAAGGTTCTCGAAGTGCAGGAAGGCGACCAGGTCAAGCGCGGCGATGCGCTGATCAGCGGTTCGCCGAACCCGCACGACATCCTCGACGTAATGGGCGTGGAAGCGCTGGCCGAGTATCTGGTCGCGGAAATCCAGGAAGTCTACCGGTTGCAGGGCGTGAAGATCAACGACAAGCACATCGAGGTGATCGTTCGCCAGATGCTGCAGAAGGTCGAGATCACCAACGGCGGCGACACCACGCTGTTGCCGGGCGAGCAGCTCGATTATCTGGAGATGATGGAGTATAACGCCAAGCTGCCGAAGAATGGCGTGCCTGCGGAGGGCCGTCCGGTCCTGCTCGGGATCACCAAAGCCAGCTTGCAGACCCGCAGCTTCGTTTCGGCCGCGTCCTTCCAGGAAACGACCCGCGTCCTCACCGAGGCGTCGGTGCAGGGCAAGGTCGATTCGCTGATGGGCCTCAAGGAAAATGTCATCGTCGGCCGCCTCATCCCGGCGGGCACCGGCGCTGCCATGAACCGCGTTCGCGTCACCGCGTCGTCGAAGGATGCCGCGCTCCGTGCCGCGATGCGCAACGCCACCGAGGCGCATCTGATCGCGCCGCAGTCGGCGGCCGAGGAACATGCCGCCGAACTGGCGCAGGGCCCCGAAGCCGCGATCGGCGACGATCCGCTCGGCGCGGTCGAGGGTGAAACCCACGGCACCGACGCCGATGCCGGCGATTATCTGATCCAGAGCGACGGGGAATAAGCCCCTCGGAGCCTGACAGAAACAAGCCCCGCCGGAGCGATCCGGCGGGGCTTTTTCTTTGCCGCCAAACTGATAGCCTGCGCCTTCGTTCGGGAGGGAGTGGGATGATGCGGGCTTATCTGATCGGTGCCGGGCTGTTGCTGGCGGTCTCGCCGGCGGCGGCGCAGGACAATAGCAATATCGAAGGCGAGGTGGTGGTGACGGCGCAGCGCGCGTCGGCCGACTATCTCTCGGACGAGCAGACCGTGGTCGGGCTGCGGCGGACCGCCGATAGCGCGATCCAGCCGGTCCAGTTCACCTCTGACTCGCGCGATGAGGATATGCGAAAGCGCGAAATTCATGCGATGCTCGAAGCCGCGATCCGTCGCGCTGATAGTGCCGGGGTAGAACTCGTCACCGGCGAATTCGAACTCACCAAGCTGACGCTCGCCAACTTCAAGGATTTGGTCTTCGGGCGCGGCCAGCGCCCCGACACCAGCGAGATCGAGCTCTATGTGAAGGCTAGCCTCGCGGGATCGGTCGGCAGCGCGCAGGGACGGATCGACAATTTCATCAAGGCGGTGCCGCCCAACGGGCGCGCGCTGCTGGAGAAGAACGGCGAGATCACGCTGACGATCATCAACCCCGACCAGTATCGGCCCGAGATCGTCAAGCTGGTCGCAGGCGAGGCGCTCAAGACCGCGGGTGCCTTCGGTCCCGACTATGGCGTCGAGGTCGCGGGGCTCAATGAACAGCTCATCTGGGCGCAGGCGAGCGCGACCGAGGTGTTCCTCTATATCCCCTATCGCTTCACGGTGCGGCCCAAATGAAAAGGGCCCACCGATCGAGGCCGGTGAGCCCTTGGTCTTTTTGGGAAATTTGCGGGCCGGTGCGACTGCGCCTGAAAGGCGGGCCGGCCCGGGCTGCGTTACGGCGCGAGGATCGCGACGGTCAGGTACAGCAGCAGCGGAAGGCCGAAGCCGAGCAGCGTCAGGGCGACAAAGGCGACGCGCGTCCACAAGACGTCGAAGCCGAACTGGTCCGCAATCCCGGCACACACACCGAAGATCACCCCATCGCGACGATTCTTGCGAAAACCCTGTTTCATTTCTTTCCTTTCCATCCCGGCCCGTCGGGACCGGCGTTGTTCGCGGGGTACGGGGGCTGGTTAAGCAACCAGCCCGCCGAAGTGCGCTGCGTTCGGACCGACAGCGGCGAGGAACATGAGCGAGCAATAAGCCGAAGCAACCGCGGCGATCGCGTAGCTCTTGAGCGATTCAACATTGAAGTGGGCCATTTACCTATCCTTTTTCCATCCTCCATCCGGACCATCCGGTGGATGCCGAAGGTAATGCAGGAGCCGTGCCAATTTCATTCAGCGCTGGTTAACCGCCGTTTTTGAGCTGGAGATAGAATATTTCAGCGCGCTCTTTGCGGGTCTTTGGTAAAAATTCCCAATTTTGGGAAAAATTTGATATCGCTATTCGAGATGTGCTCGGGGATGACGGGTGAAGAGGCGTGCGGTGGGCTGGCGTCGCCCCTTATGGTGCGGTAGCGCCGTCGCCATGACGCTCGCCCGCCTCTCGCTGACCGACTTTCGCAATCATGCCGGCGCGGACATGGCGGCGGGGCCGGGGCTTGTGGCGCTGCACGGCGACAATGGCGCGGGCAAGACCAACATATTGGAGGCGATCTCGCTGCTCGCGCCGGGCCGCGGGCTCCGTCGCGCCGCGCTGTCCGACATGGTGCGCGACGGTGCGACCGGCGGCTTCGCGATCTTTGCCGAGCTGCTTGCCGCGGCCGATGCCGACTTGCCGCCGGTCGCGCTGGGCACGGGGATCGAGCCCGCGCATCCCGGGCGGCGGATCGTGCGGATCAACGGCGCATCGGCGGCGGCGGCCTCGCTCGGCGAATGGCTCGCCGTGCTGTGGCTTACCCCCGCGATGGACCGGCTGTTCGTCGAGACGGCGGGCAACCGCCGCCGCTTCCTCGACCGGCTCGTCCTCGCGCTCGACCCGCGCCATGCGCAGCACAGCAATCGCTATGACGCGGCGCTGCGCGCGCGCGGCAAGCTGCTCGCCGATATGGCGACCGCCGACCAGCAATGGCTCGCCAGCCTCGAGGCGCAGCTTGCCGAGCATGGCGCGGCGATGGACGCGGCGCGGCAGCGGACGCTCGCGGCGCTGTCGGCCGAGCTCGCCGGCCAGCCCGATGCGCCCTTTGCGCGCCCGCTGCTGACGCTCGTTGCCGCCGACGGCGTACCGCGCCAGGCGCCCCACGATGCCGAAGCGCTGAAGACGCTCTTCGCGTCGCGCCGCCGTATCGACGCCGCCGCTGGCCGCGCAACGGCCGGGCCGCATCGCGACGACCTGTTGGCGGTCCACGCCGCGACCGGCCGCGCCGCGGCGCGGTGCTCGACCGGCGAACAGAAGGCGATGCTGCTCTCGCTCGTTCTCGCGCACAGCGATTGCGTCGCGCGTGGACGCGGCCAGCGCCCGGTGCTGCTGCTTGACGAGGTGGCGGCGCATCTCGACCCGCTGCGCCGCGCCGCGCTTTACGACCGGCTGGCGGCGCAGGGCGGACAAGCCTGGCTCACCGGGACCGAGGCGGCGCTGTTCGCCGACATGCCGGGGCCGGTAACGCGCTTTCACATTGCGGGTGGGCGGATCGGGCCGGGTTAGGTCCGGCCGGCGATCGCCTGCCGGTCGAAGCTGTTGCCGCCCTCATCGCACCTGAAAGGCCGCTCCCCAACTCGACGTCTTCCCCTTCAACGAACCGGCGGGTCCACCGGCGGCACCGCGCCGACGGGCGCGACTGGCTCGCCGGGGGTGCGCGGCGGCAGCGCGTCGGGCGGGACGGCGCCGATCTGCATGTCGGGGGTGGCGACGTGCTCGAGGTTGCGGACGCGGGCGTCGATCCGGCCGCTTGCGATGGTGAGTTCGTTGAAACCCGGCGGTGTCGAACGCAGCCGTTTCGACAGCGTCCCCGCGCCGATCATGCGGATCGGGCCGGCGCTGGTTTCCTTCAAGAGGTCGAAGGCGTCATGGACGTGGCCGGTGAGCACCGCCGCGACCCCGCGTGCCGCGAGTTCGGTCAGCGCGCGCTCGCCGCCGCGCGTGAGGGCGCGGCCCTTCGTCCCCGCCTCGACGAGCGGATGGTGCGCTGTCACCAGCACATCGGTGCCGGCGGGCAGCGCGTCGATCGCCGCCAGCGTCCGGTCGAGCGCCCGCCGCGTGACCCATCCTTTGGACCAGTCGAGCCGCCACTGCGCGCGCGCCGTGGTCTTGAGCGGCACGACCGCGACGCCATCGAGGTCGAGTTCGCGTTCGACCAACCCCTCAATCCGGCGGATGCGCGCATAGGGACGGAAAAAGCGCGCGACGGGGTTGAAATAGGGCAGGTCGTGATTGCCGACCTCGACCGTCACCGGCACATCGAGGGCCGCGATCCAGTCGCAGGCCGCGGCGAATTCGCGGCTGCGCGCGCGCATCGTCAGGTCGCCGGTGATCAGCACAGCAGCCGGATGTTCGACGCGCACGCAGCGGGCGAACCAGTCGAGGGCACTACGATCCTCAAGCCCGAAATGCAGATCGCTGATATGGAACAGCCGCTTCATAGGGTGGCGACGAAATCGACTGCGCTCAGCGCAAGCCCGAAGCGCGCGGGCGATCCGGTCTCGGCCAGTTCGCCATCATATTCGAGGCTGATCGGTGCATCGCTTTCGAGGACGATCGTCTCGCTTTGCGCGATTTCCTCGCTCGGCCCGTCGCGGAAATCGCCGCCAAGCCAAGCCAATCCGTGGCGCAGCACGTCGATTGTCCCTTCGGTCAATATGCCGTCGGCGCGCACCCCGGCCTCGGTCGGGGTGAGGATGACGGCCGGATAGGCCTTGCCGTGCCCCGCGACGCGCACGCCGGGCGCGTTCATCATCGCCTCGAGCGCGTCGGGCGCCGCGCGCCCCGCTTCGAGCAGCCCCTCTTGGCGCATCGTCTCGCGCACCTCGGCCCAGTGCGTTGCCGGCCCTGCGACGATGGTGATGAACGCCTCGCCGCCTGCCGAGCGGATCGTCGGGACCGGCCGGCGGCGTCCTTTGCCCATGAGCGCGTCGGTCAGTATCTCGGGCGCCGGGCGGTCGCCGTGAAGCGCCTTGGACAAGAGGTTGAGCGTGCCGCCGGGCAGCGGGAGGATCGCGCCATTCCAGCCGACCGCCGATCGGGCCGCGGCGTTGATCGTCCCGTCGCCGGTCCACACGAGCAGCAGGTCGATGTCCCGCTCGCGAAGGGTCGTCGCGTCGGGAACCGCGCCATCGGGCAGTTCGAAAGTGGCGACGAGCGGCGTGCCCGCATCGCGGCACGCCGCCTCGATCGCAGCGCGGATCGCGGGATCGTGGCTGCCGCTCTGGATGTTGCAGACGAGGGCGGGGCGGGTGAAGGGGCTGGTCATGGCCTGTTCTACGCATGAGCGGGAAAAAGGTCGCTTCCTCCCGTCCTCGTCGGCCGGGACTTGATCCGGGGTCCATGAGTCCCGCCCCGCTGCGCCATCTTGTTCGGCGCCGCGCCGCCCTGTAGGGCGCGATAGCTATGACAGCGCGCGCAGCCAAAGGACGGCGTTTGATCAAGTTCATCATCGTTCTGGTGTTGCTCCTGCTGCTGTTCGGCAGCGGTGCGAAGATGGTCGTGGCGGGCGGCGCGAAGTCGCTCGACCTGGCCGACAAGTTGTTCGGGTCGGATGGCGGCGCGCGGCTGGTGATCGGCGATCAGCCCTATGGCAACGGGCCGCGGCAGTCGCTCGACATATGGGTGCCGGAGAATGCGAAGCAGGGCGACAAGCTGCCTGTGATCGTCTTTTTCTATGGCGGCGGCTGGGACAGCGGCGCGCGTGAAAGCTATGGCTTCGCGGGCCGCGCGCTGGCTCAGAAGGGCTTCGTCGTCGTCATTCCCGATTACCGGTTGGTTCCCAAGGCGCATTGGCCCGATTTCCTGGAGGACAGCGCCAAGGCGGTCGCATGGACGCATCGGCACATTGGCGACCTCGCGGGCGATCCCGATCGCATTGCGCTGATGGGCCATTCGGCGGGTGCCTATAATGCGGTGATGCTGGCGCTCGATCCGCAATGGCTGCGCGGCGCGAAGAGCGACCCGTCGATCATCCGCGGCGTCGCGGGGCTCGCCGGCCCCTATGATTTCCTGCCGATGGAGAAGGGCGGCAGCGCCGAAAAGGCGATGGGCAAGGTGCGGCCCGCGGAGAAGACGCAGCCGATTGCCTACGCGCGCGGCGATGCGCCGCCGCTGTGGCTCGCGACGGGCGACGAGGATGAAACGGTGCGCCCGCGCAACAGTCAGAACCTCGCGGCGGCGATCGAAAAGGCCGGCGGATCGGCGGCGCTGCGCATCTATCCCGGCGTGGGGCACACCGGCATCGTCATGGCGCTGTCGGCGCCCTTCCGGTCGCGGGGGCCGGTGCTCGACGACGCGACCGACTTCCTGCGCGGCGTCACCGGCCGCCGTGTCGCGCCCGCGACGGACGCAGCCGAATGACGATCCCTGCGATCGTCCTCGCCGGCAGCCGCCCCGGCCCCGATCCGCTGCTGAGCGGCAGCGGCGTTTCGACAAAGGCGCTGCTCCCGATCGCGGGGAAGCCGATGCTGGTCCATGTCGTGACCGCGCTGCGCGACTCGCCACACATCGGGCCGATCACCATCCTTGCGCAGAACAGCGCCGAGCTGGCCGCCGAGCCTATGCTTGCCGGTGTCGAGGGGCTGCATTTTGCAGACTCGGGGCAAGGGATCAGCAGCTCGCTCGCCGCGGCGCTGCCCGACAGCGACGCGCCCATTTTGTTAACGACCGCCGACAATGTGCTGCTCACGCCATCGATGATCGCGGAGTTCGTGGCGGGCGCGGAGGACAGCGACGTCGCGGTGGCGATGGTCGAGAAAGCTGTTTTGCTCGCGCGCTATCCCGAATCGCAACGCACCTGGCTCAAGTTCCGCGGCGGCTGGTGGTCGGGCGCGAACCTGTTTCGCCTCGGCGGGCGGCGCGTGCTGCCCCTGCTCGACTTCTGGGGGCGGATCGAGCGTGACCGCAAGAAGGGCTTGAAGATCATCGCGGCGTTCGGCCCCTGGCTGTTGCTCGGCGCGCTCTTGCGGCTCTTCACGATCGAGCAGGGGATCGCGCGTGCAGGCCGGCGGTTCGGGCTGCAGGCGAAGGTGGTGCCGATGTCCGAGCCCGAGGCGTGCATCGACGCCGACAAGCCCGCGGACATCGAGCTGATCGAACGGATATTTGCCGCGCGGCGCCAAGGCGCTATAGGGGCGCCCCTATGAGCATCGACAAAGCCATCATCCTGTCGGCCGGGCAGGGCTCGCGCCTGCTGCCGCTGACCCGCGACATCCCCAAATGCCTGATCGAATTCAATGGCCGCAGCCTGATCAGCTGGCAGGTCGCGGCGCTCGTCGCCAACGGCATCAAGGATATCGTCGTCGTCACCGGCTTTCGTACCGAGCGGGTCGAGGACCATGCGCTGCAGCTCTATCGCGACACCGGCGCGCGCATTCGCACCTTGTTTAATCCCTTCTTCCAGGTCGCCGACAATCTCGGCACCTGCTGGATCGCGCGCGAGGAGATGGACCGCGATTTCATCATCCTCAACGGCGACACCATCGTCTCGGACGAGATCGTCGCGAAGCTGATCGAAGGCGCTAGGGAGCCGATCAACGTCACCGTCGACGTCAAAGGCGAGTATGACGACGACGACATGAAGGTGAACCGCGACGCCGAAGGGCGGCTTCACGCGATCGGCAAGCGTCTGCTGCCCCCCGACACCAATGCCGAATCGATCGGGATGCTCGCCTTTATCGGCGATGGCCCGTCGATCTTCCGCAACCAGGTCGACCAGATGATGCGCACCCCCGACGGGGTCGAACGCTGGTATCTGCGCGCGATCGACATCATCGCGAAGGGCAACCGCGTCGGCACCGTGTCGATCGAGGGGCTCGAGTGGCAGGAGGTCGACTTCCCGCAGGACGTCGAAGCCGCCGATGCGCTCACCGCAAAATGGGCGGCCGCGGGGCGTTACGCAAAATAGGGTTTGAGCCAGCCGGTGAGCGCGGGGATTTGCGCGTCGTCGAGCTTCACCGCCTGCCCCAGGTCGGGCTGGCCCGGCCAGCCGGCATCGGCGACCGTCAGTCCCGCGCCGCTGCGTTCGCCATCGTAACGCGGCAGGACGTGGAAATGGACGTGCGGGTCGACCATCATCAGCATCAGATAGTTGATCTTGGAATAGCCGACCGCTTTGCCGAGCGCGGTTTCGATTGCCGAGGTCGCGGCCTTGAGTTCGGCGTGCGCCGCGGCGGAGAGGTCGCCAAAGGCCGTCGCATCGGATTTCGCCGCGAGCACCAGCGCGCCGAGCGTCGGCTGCGCGGGGCGGAGCAGGACGACCCAATGCTCGAACTCGGCAACCAGCGTGGCGGGGAAGCCGAATTTCTCGATCGTGGCGTTCATGGCTGCGCTTCCTCCATCCAGCTGACGATCGGACGGCCCGCCCGGTGCTGCGCATAGGCCTGCACCAGCCGCACCGCGTGGACGACCAGCGAGATGACGGTCCACCACGCAAGCGCGATGAGGCCGAGGTCGGGGCGTCCGGCGAGCGTCGCGACGAACAGGATCACCATGTTCGGATTGCGCCGCGCGGTGACGAGGCGGAAATCGCTGTCGAATTTCTGCCAGACGTGGATGTCCATGCCGAAATCCTTGATGAACAGCCCCTCGATCACGCGCTGGAGGATATAACCCGCGATCACCGCGACCATGATCCAGACGAACGTCGAGGTCGGCAGCGCCAGCCCCCAGCTCGCAAGGCCGACCCCCCAGAAATACCACCAGAAGGGCGGATGGATCAGATCGACGCCATGGTCGGCGACATTGCCCCATTTGGACGAGGTGATCGTACAGCGCGCGAGCTTGCCGTCGACGGTGTCGAGCACCATGAAGATGAAGCCCGCGAGCATCCCCCACCAATAATCGCCGATAGCAAAGAGATAGGTCGCATAGACGCAGAGCGTCGCGCCGATCGCGGTGACCATGTTCGGCGTCATGCCGATGCTGGCCGCGATGCGGGTCAGCCAGAGGGCGAGTTCGGGCCAGAGATATTTGGTCAGCGCGTCGGTGACGCCCTTGTAGGCACCGAAATAGCTTTTCCGCTCGATCTGGCGCCGCGTCTCTGGGGTCAGCGGCTGGATGAACGGGCAGTCGAGTTTGCGGAGCTGGCGGTTGTAGATTTGCGGATTGTCGCGATATTCGATGATCCGCACACGGCTGTCCTGTGCCGCCACCTCGGGCGTGCGGCCGCCGGTCAGATAAGCGAGCACGGGTTCGCCGCCATCGACGACCATCGTGTCGGGAAGCGTCAATATGTGCCGCAACCAGAGCGGGTCGAAGACATAGGCGAGGTTGGCATAGAGATGCGCGCCCGTTGCATCGGTGTCTTCGGGCAGACCCTCGGCGCGCGCGAGGCGGCGCAGCCGTTCGGCGTTGGTCATGCCCCACAGCAGGGTCGAATTGTCGCCGAAAGCGATCAGGGCGGGCGGCGCGGAGGCAGTGGTCATCACCTGCGCTCTTACCCGCTCAGCCGTCCTTTGCAAGAAAGCGCAGGATCGCCTCGGCGCCGCGCCGCGCCGCGCCGGCGGGATCGCCGCCGATCGATTCCGCGAGCCGTTGGCATTGCGCCGGGCCATAGAGCTTGTGACGCGCCTGGGCCGCGTCGAGCGCAGCCCCCAGTCCTGCGGGATCGTCGAGGACGTCGCCGAGCGTCCAGAACAGATAGTCGGGGTCGCCGCGCCAGTCGACGTCATGCGCGTTCAGGAACAGGCACGGCCGGGGCTTCGCGAGAAATTCGTAAACCTGACTGCTGACATCGCCAAGATAGATGTCGGCGCCGCCGGTATAGCTCATGTCGAACAGGCGATCGGAGCCGAGGTCGATCTGAATCTTGTCCGGCACCGCGCGCTCCATCACCGCCTCGCGCTCGGAATCGCTCGCCTCGGCGAACAGACGGACGTGCGGGGCGACCACGAGGTTGTAGCGATCCTGCCCCGCGAACCAGTCGATCACCGCGGCCCCGAACTTGTCCCACGACGACAGTGCGCGCTGGAAATGCGGGGCGTAGAGCACGGTCGGCCGGCCATTGTCGAACAGCGGCGGGCGCGATTTTTGCAGCCGCGCCATCAGGTCGAGCTTCACATAGCCGTTCACCGCATAATGGCCCGGCCTGATCGTTCCGGCATCGAGCAGACGCTTCTCGCTCTTTTTGCCGGCGACGAGCACGAAGTCGAAATGGCGGTCGCGCGGGTCGAGCATGATTGCGCGGTCGCCCGCGCCATGCGGCGTAAAAACCAGGCGGGTGCGTCGAGGCAGGAAATGGCGAATGGCGGTCGTCGTTCGTTCGGGCACCACGATCGCGTCGAAGCCGCGGAGGAACGGCAAGGCCCCCAACAGGATCGGCAGCCGCGGGTTGCGCATGATCCCCGCATCGCGCAGCCAGCGCGCCGGACCTGTCTGGCCGAGCAGGGTGATGCGCGGGTCGAACCCCGGATAGACGAGATCGATCTGTTTGAGGATGCGCAGATGGTCGGGGCCGGCGACTGCCACCTCGACGTCGGCACCCATCTCCGCCATCTCTGCCGCAATCGGCAGGGCGTGGAAGATGTGGTGCGGCTCGCCGATAAAGGGGAAGATTATGCGCATGGTTGCGCCTCGGGACTCTCTTCAAAATCGAGCGCCTGCCAGCCATGCTCGGCCGCGATGGCCGTCAGCTTCGCCTTGCGGCCGATCAACCAGGCCTCGGTCGCGAGCGCGAACATCGGGGCATCGCTGAGATGGTCGGAATAGGCGCGGACGTGCCTGGTTCCGCCCGGGGCGTTCGCGTCCAGCCACTCACCGATCCGGCGCGCCTTTTCGGCGCCATAGCAATTATGGCCATCGATTTCGGGAAGCCAGTTGCCGTTGGCGTCACGGCGGTGGCGCGTCGCCAGCACCGCATCGAAGCCGAGCGCGTCCGCGATCGCGCCGGCGTAGAATTCGGGGGCGGCGGTCGCCATCAGCAGGCGAAAACCCTGATCCCGGTCACGGGCGATGGCGGCGCCTGCCCCCGGCGGGACGTCGGTGGGGACGCGCCACGCGGCGAAGCGCGCCGCAAGGCCGTCCGCCTCGCCCGGGGTCAGGTGCGTGCCGAGAAACAGGCGGAAGGCGGCGGGCTTGAAACGGTCGCGGCCATAAAGGCGCAGCGCATAGCCGATAGCGAGCGCGGCATAGAGCGGCAGCAGGAGCAGGCGCGCGGGCGCGCGCGTCCATGCCGCCCACAGCAGGAACAGGGTGAAGGTCGGCGTTCTAAGCACCGTCCGGTCGAGATCGTAGATCGCGATGCGGAGCGCGTCGGCGGGCGTCGTCATGCCGGGTCTCCCGCCTCCGCAACCCGGGCATCGGGACCGATCAGCCGCAACCGGCGTCCCGTCTTGCCGAGCGAGGCGCGGTCGGCATAGGGCAGGCCGAACCGCACCGACAGCCAGATCGCGCCGACCGCGATGGCGATGATCAGCGGCAGCGCGACCGGATCGGGAAGGCGGCTCACGAGAAGGGCCAGCGCGCCCGCGACGATCGTGATCGCAAGGCCGCGCAGCGCCACCATCGGGAACTGGTGGTCGAAGGGATGCAGCCCTTCGCCGATCGCGAGCTGCAGCATCGGAATGCCCGCCATCACGACGAGGCCGATCGACATCGCGAGCGTGACGCCGGTCAGCGCGTCGACATGGTCGACGAACAGCCAGCCCGCGCCGACCGCGACAAGCACGCCGAGCAGGCTGGCGGTCAGCTGGTGGCGGAACGCCGCGACAACCTGCAGCACCGGAAGCGAAATGCCGACGACGGCCTCGATCGCGCGCGCGATGAACAGGATGATCACCGCGCCCTGCGCGACATGCGCCTGCGCGCCGAACAGGCTGAGCAGCGACGAACTGCCCGCCGCGAGCACCGCCGCCATCGGCAGCGCGATCGCTGAAATCAGCCGCGTCGCATAGGCATAGATATCGGCGACCTGCTCGCGCCCGCCGCGCTCGGCACTCGCGGCCAGCGGCGCCACGACATAGGCGAAGGCAATACGGACGAGCTGGACGACGCTCGACAGCTTGCGCGCGATGGTGAAAAGACCGGCCGCGGCGGCTCCCGACGCCCCCGGGAGCATCAGGTTCAGGATCAGTGCGGGTGCGTCGCCGAACAGCCGCGTGATGATGTTCGACGGCAACACCGACAGCCCGGCCCAGAAGGTGTTGCGTTCGACCTCGCTGCCGCGTCCGCCGCGGAACAGGTCGCCGAAGCTGTAATAGCGACGGAGCAGCCGCACGCTGAGGATCGCGGTGACCGCGAGCGAACAGAGGTGGGCGATGAACAGCCCCTCGAGCCCGAAGCCGAGCGCGAAGAACAGTACCGCGAACACCACCCGCATCACCTGTTCCCAAACGATGCGCAGGCGGATTTCGGCGCCGAACACCATCCGCGCGCGCAACGCCGAGGTCGCGATCTCGACGAAGGCCCAGAGCGGCAGCGCCCAGACGAAAATCTGGATCGCAGGGGTGACGAGGGCGCGGTCCTTTTCGGCGACATTGAGCCAGGGCGCGAGGTCGGCGGCGAAGATCGCGATCAGCGCCGAGACGACCAGGCAGGGGCCGACCCCGAACAGCAGCGCGGTGCGCAGCGCCGCCGCGGCCTCGGCATCGCTCGCCGATTGCGGCACGGTACGCTGCATCGCGCTCGTCATGCCGAGGTCGAAGATATTCTCGATCAGGTTGATGGCCGCCCAGAGCACGGCGTAGAGGCCGAAGCCTGCGAGGCCGAACATCAGGACATAGAGCGGCTGGGTCACGATCTCGACCACCGCGCCGAGCCGCGCCAGCACGGTCGTGCCGAGCCCGCGCGCGACGTGGCGGTTGGTAACGGCGGGTTGAACGGCCTCTTCGCTCATCGGCTGCGGCCCTAGCGGCTTGCGCGGACGGGTGCCAGCGGCTTTCGCCTTTGCGGACATGAACCCCTTGTCGACTCCGTCTTTCGGGTCTAGTCCGACCGCGACTGCATCAAGGGAGCCAGAGACATGGCCGAATTTCGTCTGCCCAGGAACAGCCGCCCGAAAAAGGGCGGGACGGTCCACAAGGCCGAGGGCGCGACCAAAGTCCGGAAGTTCAAGGTCTATCGCTACGATCCCGACAAGCGCGAGAACCCGCATTTCGACACGTTCGAGATCGATCTCGAAAAATGCGGCCCGATGGTGCTCGATGCGCTGATCAAGATGAAGAGCGAGCAGGACTCGACCCTGACCTTCCGCCGCTCGTGCCGCGAAGGCATCTGCGGTAGCTGTTCGATGAACATGAACGGCAAGAACGGCCTCGCCTGCACCACCGCGATCGAGGATCTGAAGGGCGATATCCAGATCACCCCGCTGCCGCACATGGAGGTCATCAAGGACCTCGTCCCCGACTTCACCCATTTCTATGCGCAATATGCGTCGATCGAGCCCTGGCTGAAAACCAAGACGACGACCCCGAGCGGCAAGGAGCGGCTGCAGTCGCCCGCCGAGCGCGAAAAGCTCGACGGGCTTTACGAGTGCATCCTCTGCGCATGCTGCTCGACGAGCTGCCCGAGCTATTGGTGGAACAGCGACAAGTTCCTCGGCCCCGCGATCCTGCTTCAGGCCTATCGCTGGCTCGCCGACAGCCGCGACGAATATACCGGCGAAAGGCTCGACGAGCTGGAAGATCCCTTCCGCCTCTATCGCTGCCACACGATCATGAACTGCTCGAACGCTTGCCCCAAGGGGCTGAGCCCCGCGCGCGCGATCGCCGAGATCAAGAAGCTGGAAGCCGAGCGGCAGGTCTGATGCGTCGCTGGCTGCCAGCGCTGATCGCGCTGGGGCTGGCTGGCTGCGCGGCAGAATCCGCCGTCGAAACCGTGCCGCCGCCGCGTGCCTATGCGCATGGCATCGGCGGCGCGACCTTCCTGATCGGCGGGACGTTTCCCCCCGGCCGCTCGCCCGACGGCAACAGCCTGATTCTCTATGGACCCGAGGGTGCCTTCCTGATCGACAGCGGGCGCCGCGCCGAGCATCTCACCCTGATCCGTCAGGGGTTCAGCGGGATCGGCATGACGCCCGTCGCGATCATCAACACGCACTGGCATCTCGACCATGTCAGCGGCAATCCGGCGCTGAAGGCGGCTTTCCCCCAAATCGAGGTCTATGGAACGTCGGCGATCGACGGCGCGCTGTTGGGGTTCCTCGCGAAGAGCGCCGAAGCATCGCGCAAGGCGCTGGCCGAAGGCGCCATTCCGGCCAACGCGATCCCCGATGTCGAGGGCGATCTCGCGACGATCGCGCGCGGCGCCGAACTCAAACCCGATATTGTCGTCGACGAGTCCCGCGATGTGCTGATCGCGGGCCGGCCGCTATCGCTGCGCGTAGCCAACCATGCCGTTACCGAACGCGATCTCTGGATCTACGACGCGGCAGAGAAACGCGCGATCGTCGGCGATCTTGTGACCGTGCCGGTGCCGTTTCTCGATACAGCCTGCCCCGAGGGTTGGCTGCAGGCGCTCGACGAGGTGGCGAGTTCGGGGGCCGAACAGGTCGTGCCCGGGCACGGCCCGATCATGCCGATCGCCGATTTTGCCATCTGGCATCGCGCTTTCGTCGACTTTATCGCTTGCACGCGCGGCACGGGCGCGCTTGAGGGCTGTTCGGCCGGCTGGGCGGCGGGCGCCGCGAAGTGGATCGCGGACGACACGCCGCGCGCGAGGGCGATGGCCGATTATTATGGCGAGCTGATACGCTCGGGGAAACTGGACGGATATTGCAAGGCATGAATGACGGGATCGAGGAGCCGAAGCGCCGCGAAAATTTCAGCGCCGAGGAACTGGACGGGGGCTGGATCAGCTGGAACCTCAAGGACAAGGACCGTTTCAACAGCTTCATCGAACCGCTGTCGGTGCGCTCCGAGCGCCCGACCGAGGATGGCCGTCCGCGCGCACGGGTGCGGATGTTGCCCGAGCGTCGGCACAGCAATCTGGGCGACAATGTTCACGGCGCGGTGACGCTGGCGCTGGTCGACGTCGCGCTGTTCGCGGCGTCGCACCAGTTCGGCTCGCTCGACGCCGGCCATTCGGTGACGCTCGACCTGTCGACGCAATTCGTCGGCGCGGGGCGCGTGGGCGAGCCGCTCGACGCGATCGTCGAACTGGTGCGCGAAACCGGTCGCCTGATCTTCCTGCGCGGGCTCGTCGTGCAGGGCGAAGGCGACGGCCATATCGTCCTGACCTTCGCCGGGACGATCCGCAAGGCGAGCAGGAAGTGACCGGCGTCCTCGCCGCCTATGACCGGCTGGTCGCGTCGGGCGAACTCAAGCCCGATCCCGAGCAGCGCGGCGCGGCGGTGCGGCTCAACCGCTTGCAGGAGGAGCTCGAGGCGGCGCCGCCGCGCGGCAGCCTGCTGTGGCGGATCGCGGGCCGCAAGCCCGACAGCCCGCGCGGCGTCTATCTGTGGGGCGCGGTCGGGCGCGGCAAGTCGATGCTGATGGATCTCTTCTACGACCAGCTCCACATCCAGCGGAAGCGGCGCGTCCATTTCCACGCCTTCATGCTCGACGTCCATGCACAGATGCGCGAGGTCAGGAAGACCGAGAGCGGCGACCCGATCCCGCAGGTCGCCGCCGCGCTGACGCAGGATGTCCGCTGCCTCGCCTTCGACGAGATGGTGGTGAACAACAGCGCCGACGCGATGATCCTCTCGCGCCTGTTCACCGCGCTGATCGACAAGGGCGTCACGGTCGTCGCGACCTCGAACCGGCCACCCGGGGATCTCTACAAGGACGGGCTCAACCGCGAGCATTTCCTGCCCTTCATCGCGCTGATTGAAGCGAAGCTCGACGTGATGGGTTTGAACGGCCCGACCGACTATCGCCGCGACCGGCTGGGCGACGGCGCGCGCTGGTTCGTGCCCGCCGACGATGCAGCAAGCGCGGCGCTGTCGGCGGCATTCTTCCGCCTCACCGACTATCCGCCCGAGGATCGCGCCAATGTGCCGACGCTCGACCTCGACGTCGGGGGCGGGCGGACGCTGCACGTGCCGAAGGCGCTGAAGGGCGTGGCGGTCTTTTCGTTCAAGCGCCTGTGCGGCGAGGCGCGCGGAGCATCCGATTACCTCGCGGTCGCACGCCATTTTCATGCGGTGATCATCGTCGGCATCCCGCGCATGGGGCCCCAGAACCGCAACGAGGCGGCGCGCTTCGTGACATTGGTCGACGCGCTCTACGAGTATAAAGTCAAGCTGCTCGCCAGTGCGGCGGCGATGCCCGACGAACTCTATGTCGCCGGCGACGGCGCGTTCGAGTTCGAGCGCACGGCGAGCCGTTTGTCGGAGATGCAGTCGGACGACTATCTGGCGCTGGGCCATGGCCAGGATGACGTCGCGGGTACCCTTTCCCCGGCGGGATGACGTGACCGTCATTGCGTCGAAATCGCGGACGTGACGTCGCTCGTGCGCAAGGAAGCCGTAAAGGAGCCTGCCCCGACGAGCGCCCGGCCACATGATTAAATGATATTGCGAACTATTTGCATAAAAACCCTGATTTTGGTCCTTTTCGCGGTTGTTTCGTTAAGGGAATCGGCGTAGTGGCGGCCCGAGTCTTGGGATCGGAATGGCGGCTTTAGCCCGTGGCCGCACCGGTCCGATATTGCATTGCCGGGCTTGCCACAGAAGGGAGTGCCGCGCGCCATGGGACGCAAGAAGATCGCATTGATCGGAGCCGGGAATATCGGCGGAACGCTGGCGCTGCTCGCCGCGCAGAAGGAACTGGGCGATGTCGTCCTGTTCGACGTCGTCGAAGGCGTGCCGCAGGGCAAGGCGCTCGACCTGTCGCAGGTCGGCCCGATCGCCGGTTTCGACGCGAAGATCACCGGCTCGAACGACTACAAGGACATCGCGGGCGCCGACGTCATCATCGTCACCGCGGGTGTCGCGCGCAAGCCGGGGATGAGCCGCGATGATCTGCTCGGCATCAACCTGAAGGTCATGAAGGCCGTTGGCGAGGGCATCAAGGCCAACGCCCCCGACGCCTTCGTCATCTGCATCACCAACCCGCTCGACGCCATGGTCTGGGCCCTCCGTGAGTTCTCGGGGCTGCCGCACAACAAGGTCGTCGGCATGGCGGGCGTGCTCGACTCGGCGCGCTTCAGCCACTTCATCGCCGACGAATTCGACGTGTCGGTGAAGGATGTGAACACCTTCGTTCTCGGCGGTCATGGCGACACGATGGTTCCCGTCGTCCGCTATTCGACCGTCAACGGCATCCCTGTCCCCGACCTCGTCAAGATGGGCCTGTCGTCGCAAGACAAGATCGACGCAATCGTCAAGCGCACCCGCGGCGGCGGCGGCGAAATCGTCGCGCTGCTCGGCACCGGTTCGGCCTTCTACGCGCCCGCAGCCTCGGGCATCGCGATGGCCGAAGCTTATCTCGGCGACCAGAAGCGCATCCTGCCCTGCGCCGCCTATGTCGACGGCCAATATGGCGTCGACGGCCTCTATGTCGGCGTGCCGGTGATGATCGGCGCGAACGGCGTCGAGAAGATTGTCGAAATCGAACTCGACGATGCCGACAAGGCCGGCCTGCAGGTCTCGGTCGACGCGGTCAAGGAACTGCTCGACGCGTGCAAGTCGCTGGATCCCAGCCTCGCCTGATAATTTGCTCCCCGGCGAAAGCCGGGGTCCATTCTCCCCAGCTGGACCCCGGCTTTCGCCGGGGAACGCGAAACGGAAGCCAGACTATGTCCATCCTCATCGACAAGAATACCAAGGTCATCACGCAAGGGATGACCGGCGCCACCGGCACCTTCCACACCGAACAGGCGCTTGCCTATGGCACGCAGATGGTCGGCGGCGTGACCCCGGGCAAGGGCGGGACGACGCACATCGGGCTGCCGATGTTCAACACGGTCGAAGAAGCCAAGCATGCAACCGGCGCGACCGCGTCGGTCATCTATGTGCCGCCGCCGTTCGCTGCCGACTCGATCCTCGAGGCGATCGATGCCGAGATCGAGCTGATCGTCGCGATCACCGAAGGCATTCCGGTGCTCGACATGGTCAAGGTGAAGCGCGCGCTCAGCGGTTCGAAGTCGCGGCTGATCGGCCCGAACTGCCCCGGCGTGCTGACCCCCGAAGAGTGCAAGATCGGCATCATGCCCGGCAACATCTTCAAGAAGGGCAGCGTCGGCGTCGTCTCGCGCTCGGGCACGCTCACCTATGAAGCGGTGTTCCAGACCTCGAACGTCGGGCTCGGCCAGACCACCGCGGTCGGCATCGGCGGCGACCCGGTCAACGGCACCAACTTCATCGACGTGCTCGAACTCTTCCTTGCGGACGAAGCGACCAAGTCGATCATCATGATCGGCGAAATCGGCGGCGACGCCGAGGAACAGGCCGCCCAGTTCCTGATCGACGAAGCCAAGCGCGGCCGCAAGAAGCCGATGGCCGGCTTCATCGCGGGCCGCACCGCACCTCCGGGCCGCCGCATGGGCCATGCCGGCGCGATCGTGTCGGGCGGCAAGGGCGACGCTGAAAGCAAGATCGCGGCGATGGAAGCCGCCGGCATCAAGGTGTCGGCGAGCCCTTCGGAACTCGGCACCACGCTCGCCGAAGTGCTGAAGGAACGCGTCTGATTTTTGGGCCAGCCTCTCTTTCGTGTTCCCCCGCGAAGGCGGGGGTCCATGAGAGGTCGCAATGGGTCCCCGTCTTTGCGGGGACACTCGGATGGGAGGTTTGGGAATGGTTCGACCCGGCTTTGTCTACATCATGGCAAGCCGGAAAAATGGCACTATCTATATCGGCGTGACGAGCGATTTGCCGCAGCGGGTTTGGCAACACCGCGAGGGCGTAATCGACGGTTTTACGAAGAAATATGGTTGCAAGCTGCTGATCTGGTTCGAGGCATTCGAGAGCATCCACGACGCCCGGCAGTTTGAAGCACGAATGAAGAAATGGAATCGGGCGTGGAAGATTGCGCGCATTGAAGAGCGGAATCCCGAGTGGGCCGATTTGTTTGAGACGTTGGTTTAGTCGTGTTTCCCCGCGAAGGCGGGGATCCATAGCGAGGTTGCTTGGACCCCCGCCTTCGCGGGGGAGCACGAGCGTTGAGTATTGTATGGACATCATCCCTGCCTTCGCAGGGGCACAGCGAGTGTAAGATTATGAACCTCGAACGACAAAGCTTCGACGTCGATGAAGTCCAGGCCGGCCCCAGCTGGGCGCCGAAGAACTGGCCGCAGATCGACAGCGACGACCTGACCGCCGCGCTCGACCCGCAGCAGATGCAGGTCGCGGTGAAGGCCGCCGCCGCCAAGGCCGGTGCGCCCTTGTCGAACGCCGAGGTCGAGCGAGCGGCGAACGATTCGATCCGCGCGATGATGCTGATCCGCACCTATCGCGTCCGCGGCCATCTGGCGGCGAACCTCGACCCTCTCGGTCTCAGCACGCGCGAATTGCCCGCCGATCTCACGCCCGAATATCATGGCTTCGTCGGCGCCGATCAGGACCGCCCGATCTGGATCGGCGGCACGCTCGGCCTCGAAAAGGCGACGATCCGCGAGATCGTGGCGATCCTGCGCGCGAACTACTGCGGCAATGTCGGCCTTGAATATATGCACATCGCCGACATCGAGGAGCGCCAGTTCCTGCAGGAACGGATGGAGGGCGCCGACAAGATCATCGAATTTTCGGTCGAGGGCAAACGCGCCATCCTGAACAAGGTGATCCAGGCTGAGGAGTGGGAGAAATTCCTCGCGCGCAAATATGTCGGGACGAAGCGCTTCGGCCTCGACGGCGGCGAATCGATGATCCCGGCCATGGAATCGATCATCAAATATGGCGGCCAATATGGCGTGAAGGAAATCGTCTATGGCATGGCGCACCGCGGGCGCCTCAACATGCTCGCGAACGTCATGGCCAAGCCGTACAAGGTGATCTTCCACGAATTTGCCGGCGGCAGCGCGAACCCCGACGACATCGGCGGTTCGGGCGACGTCAAATATCACCTCGGCACCTCGACCGACCGCGAGTTCGACGGCATTTCGGTGCATATGTCGCTCGTCCCCAACCCCTCGCACCTCGAGGCGGTCGATCCGGTCGTGCTCGGCAAGGTGCGCGCCCAGCAGGTGGTGCGCGACGACCTCGACAAGCATGAGCAGGTGCTGCCGGTGCTGATCCACGGCGACGCGGCCTTCGCTGGGCAGGGGATCGTCTGGGAATGCCTCGGCTTCTCGGGCATTCGCGGCTACAACACCGGCGGCTGCATCCACTTCATCGTCAACAACCAGATCGGTTTTACGACCAGCCCGCAGTTCGCGCGCTCGTCGCCCTATCCGTCGGACGTCGCCAAGGGCGTCCAGGCGCCGATCCTGCACGTCAACGGCGACGACCCGGAGGCGGTCACCTTTGCGTGCAAGCTCGCGATCGACTTCCGTCAGCGTTTCAAGCGCGATGTCGTGATCGACATGTGGTGCTATCGCCGCTTCGGCCATAACGAGGGCGACGAGCCTTCGTTCACGCAGCCGCTGATGTACGAACGCATCCGCAAGCACCCGCCGGTGTCGCAGCTGTGCGCCGCGAAGCTGGAAGACGAAGGCGCGATCGACGCCGGCTGGGCCGACGCCCGCCGCGCCGAATTCGTCGCACAGCTCGAAGGCGATTTCGAGGCGGCGAAAAGCTACAAGCCGAACAAGGCCGACTGGTTCGCAGGCCGCTGGTCGGGCCTCTATGCCCCGACCGATCCCGAGGGCGCGCGCCGCAACATCGCGACGGGCGTCTCGGACAAATTGTTCGACGCGATCGGCCGCACGCTGACGACGATCCCCGCCGACCTCGAAGTGCACAAGACGCTGCGCCGCGTGATCGACGGCCGCGCCGCGATGTTCGCCGACAAGAGCGATACCGAAATCTTCGATTGGGCGACGTCCGAGGCGCTCGCCTTCGGCACGCTGCTCAGCGAGGGCTATCAGGTGCGCCTGTCGGGCCAGGATTCGGGTCGCGGCACTTTCAGCCAGCGCCACGCCGTCTGGGTCGACCAGAAGGATGAGCATAAATATATTCCGTTGACGACCGTGCCCCACGGCCGGTTCGAGGTGCTCGACAGCCCGCTCTCCGAATATGGCGTGCTGGGCTTCGAATATGGCTATGCGATGGCTGACCCCAAGAGCCTCGTGCTCTGGGAAGCGCAGTTCGGCGACTTCGCCAACGGCGCGCAGATCATGATCGACCAGTTCATCGCGGCGGGCGAGGCCAAGTGGCTGCGCGCCAACGGCCTCGTGATGCTGCTGCCGCACGGCTACGAAGGGCAGGGGCCCGAGCATAGCTCGGCGCGTCTCGAACGTTTCCTTCAGCTGTGCGCGGGCGACAATATCCAGGTGTGCAATATTTCGACCCCGTCGAACTATTTCCACGTCCTGCGCCGCCAGATGCTGCGTCCGTTCCGGAAGCCATTGGTCATCATGACGCCGAAGTCGCTACTCCGCCACAAGCTGGCGGTGTCGCAGCGCTCCGACTTCATCGGCGACGCGCATTTCCGCCGCATCATGTCCGACCGCACCCCGCCCGCCGACGCCGATATCAAGCGCGTCGTGCTCTGTTCGGGCAAGCTCGGCTACGACCTGATGGAAGCGCGCGATGCGGCGGGCCAGACCGACACGACGGTGATCCGCATCGAGCAGATCTATCCCTTCCCCGGCGAACCGCTTGCCGTCCGCCTGAAGCGGATGCCGAAGCTGGAAGAAGTCGTCTGGGCGCAGGAAGAGCCGCGCAACAACGGCAGCTGGTTCTTCGTCGAACCTTTTATCGAGGAAGCGCTAAAGGAAGCCGGTTTCAAGGGCATGCGTCCGCGCTACGCCGGCCGCGCTGCCGCCGCCTCGCCCGCGACCGGCCTGATGAGCCGTCACCAGACCGAACAGTCGGCGCTCGTCGCCGATGCGCTCGGACTTTCGGTTCGGGCCGAAATCCGCCGCGCCAAGAACAAAGCCTGAGCCAGAGCTTAAGCCCTAAGGAACGCACAAGATGAGCACCGAAGTCAAAGTCCCCACGCTGGGTGAAAGCGTCACCGAAGCGACGATCGGCGAATGGCTGAAGAAGCCCGGCGAAGCGGTCGCGCTCGACGAACCGATCGCCAGCCTCGAAACCGACAAGGTCGCGGTCGAGGTGCCTTCGCCCGTCGCGGGCGTGATGGGCCAGCAGCTCGCCGGCGTCGGCGACACGGTCAATGTCGGCGCGGTGATCGCGACGGTCGAGGCTGGCGGCGCGGTCGCTGCCGCTCCTGCGCCTGCCGCCGCGGCTCCCGCGCCGGCGCAGGCGGCCCCGGCAGCGCCCGCTCCGGCGACCGCGAGCGAAGACGGCGTCACGACGCTGTCGCCCGCCGTCCGTCGTCTCGTGCTCGAACATGGCGTCGACCCGACGAAGATCCAGGGCACCGGCAAGGACGGCCGCCTGACCAAGGAAGATGTGCTCGCCGCCGCCAGCGCCGCGCCGGCCGCCGAAGCCGCTCCGGCACCGGCGCCTGCTGCTGCCCCCGTTGCGAGTGGTGCGCCGGGCCGTCAGGAAGAGCGCGTCAAGATGACCCGCCTCCGCCAGACGATCGCGAAGCGGCTGAAGTCGGCGCAGGAAACCGCGGCGATGCTGACGACGTTCAACGACGTCGACATGTCGGCGGTGATCGCGACGCGCGACCGCTATCGCGAAAGCTTCGAGAAGAAGCATGGCGTGCGCCTCGGCTTCATGAGCTTCTTCACCAAGGCCGTCGCGCTCGCCGCGCATGACATTCCGGCGGTCAACGCTCGCATCGAGGGCGACGAGATCGTCTATCACAATTACCTTGACGTCTCGGTCGCGGTCAGCGCGCCGAACGGCCTCGTCGTGCCCGTCGTGCGCAATGCCGACAGCATGAGCTTCGCCGAGATCGAAAAGGCGATCGCCGACCTCGGCAAGCGCGCAAAGGACGGCACGCTGACGATCGACGACATGACCGGCGGCACCTTCACCATCTCGAACGGCGGCGTGTTCGGCGGCCTGATGTCGACCCCGATCATCAACCCGCCGCAGTCGGCGGTGCTCGGCCTCCACCGAATCGAGGATCGCCCGGTCGTCCGGAACGGCGAGATCGTGATCCGCCCGATGATGTATCTGGCGATGAGCTATGACCACCGGCTGGTCGACGGACGCGAGGCCGTGACCTTCCTCAAGACGATCAAGGAAGCGATCGAGGATCCGACGCGTTTGCTGATCGATTTGTAACGTGAACGACGAACTCAATCCCCCTTGGCTAGCTTTTCCCGAGATTCCTGCTGGGGCAGTTGGCTGGCGTACGGGGCAGGGAGAGTTGTTTTGGGATATGTTCTATAAATTTTTCAGCGCATTGAACCATCGTGCCGCTGATGATTACGTTCGACGTTATCCAGAACCGGAAATGTGGCGCGGTACTTATGCTATGATCCGGGCCAATCCATGGAAGTGAGTTATGGCTGATTACGACTACGACGTCCTTGTCATCGGTGCCGGTCCCGGCGGTTATGTCGCGGCGATCCGCGCGGCGCAGCTGGGGCTGAAGACCGCTTGCGCCGAAGGGCGCGAGACGCTGGGCGGCACGTGCCTCAACGTCGGCTGCATCCCGTCGAAGGCGATGCTCCACGCGTCGGAATATTTCGACGCCGCCGCCAATGGCGCGATGGCGAAGATGGGCATCAAGGTGAAGCCCGAGCTCGACCTGCCGACGATGCACGGCCAGCGTATCGATGCGGTGAAGGGCCTGACCGGCGGCATCGAGTTCCTGTTCAAGAAGAACAAGGTCGACTGGCTGAAGGGCTATGCGCAGTTCACGTCGGCCGACACCGTCGAGGTGGCAGGCAAGAGCGTCCGCGCGAAGAATATCATCGTCGCCACCGGCTCGTCGGTGACCCCGCTTCCGGGCGTTGCGGTCGATAACGACAAGCAGATCATCGTCGATTCGACGGGCGCGCTCGAACTCGCCAAGGTGCCGGGCCACATGGTCGTGATCGGCGGCGGCGTGATCGGGCTCGAACTCGGCAGCGTCTGGCGCCGCCTCGGCGCCAAGGTCACCTGCGTCGAATTCCTCGACCAGATCCTGCCCGGCATGGACGGCGACGTCCGCAAGGAAGCGAACAAGATTTTCAAGAAGCAGGGCATCGAATTCAAGCTCAAGACCAAGGTCACCAAGGCCGAAGTCAAGGGCAAGAAGGCGGTGCTGACGCTCGAGCCCGCGGCGGGCGGCGACGCCGAAACGCTCGAGGCCGATGTCGTCCTCGTCTCGATCGGCCGCCGTCCGAACACCGAGGGTCTCGGCCTCGACAAGGCGGGACTGGCGCTCAACCAGCGCGGCCAGATCGAAACCGACCATGATTTCCGTACCTCGGTCCCCGGCATCTGGGCGATCGGCGACGTGATCCCCGGCCCGATGCTCGCGCACAAGGCCGAGGACGAGGGCATCGCCTGCGCCGAGAATATCGCCGGGCTGACCGGCATCGTGAACCACGATGTCATCCCGTCGGTCGTCTATACCTGGCCCGAAATCGCCGGTGTCGGCCTGACCGAAGAGGCGGCGAAGGAGCGCGGCGAAGTGAAGGTCGGCAAATTCCCGATGCTCGCGAACAGCCGCGCCAAGACGAACCACGAGCCCGACGGCTTCGTGAAGGTGATCGCCGATGCCAAGAGCGACCGCGTTCTCGGCGTCTGGTGTATCGCCAGCGTCGCGGGCACCATGATCGCGCAGGCGGCGCAGGCGATGGAATTCGGCGCGACGAGCGAGGACATCGCCTACACCTGTCACGCCCACCCGACCCACAGCGAGGCGATCAAGGAAGCCGCGATGGCGGTAACCGGCAAGCCGATCCACATTTGACCTCTGAATCCTCCCTGTGGCGAAGCCATGGGGAGGTGGCAGCCCGCAGGGCTGACGGAGGGGCTGAGACGTAGAGCCCCTCCACCATCCTTCGGATGGTCCCCCTCCCCATCGCTACGCGACGGGGAGGATCGTGTAACGTCGGCGAGAATGATATGCCGCTGCTCGTGGAGCCCCAAACCCTCATCCGCCTGCTCGATCTTGCAGGGATCGGCGTCTTCGCGCTGTCGGGCGCGCTGATGGCGGTGCGCCTGCGGCAGACGCTTGTCACGGCCTGCTTCTTTGCGCTCGTCACCGGGGTCGGCGGCGGCAGCGTGCGCGACCTGCTGATCGGCGCACCGGTCTTCTGGGTGCAGGACGGGGCGATCGCCGCGGTGTGCATCGCGATCGCGCTGATCGTCTGGCTGACCCCCGAGCGCTGGTGGCAGGGGCAACTCCTCGAATGGGCCGATGCGGTCGGGCTGGCCGCATATGCCGTGTTCGGTACCGCGAAGGCGCTTGCCTGGGGCGTGCCGCCGGTGCCGGCGCTGATGATGGGCGTGATCACCGGCTGCGTCGGAGGAACGATCCGCGACATCCTGGCAGGGGTGCCGTCGATCATCATGCGGCCCGAAATCTATGTCACTGCGGCGGCGCTCGCAGCGGGACTGTTCCTTACCCTCTTGTGGCTCGGCGCGGGCACTCCGGTCGCCGCCGTCGCCGGTGCGGTCGCCGGATTTATTCTGCGCGGGCTCGCAATTCGCTGGTCATTGGCGCTTCCGGCCTATAGGGGCCCCCGCGAATCGCGGTAAACAGCGGCCTAATCGAGCCGCAACGCTCCGTTTAACTTTGATCCGATAGGATCGCGGCTGGCGCGCAGGGGAGCGCGTCGTGGGGACTGGCCGAATTTTGTCGACATTGCTGATCCTTTTCGGCGCCGGGGTCGAGGCGCCCGGCTGCGCGAGCGCGTGCGGCGATCCGGTGTCGACCGGGCGCTGGATCGTCGGGCTGTCGCTGATCATCTTCATTCTGCCATTCGCCGCCGCGTCCCCGGCGCGCCACCTTCTGCGCCGGCTCGTGACACCGGTAACCCGCCGTAAACCACGGTCGGGGCCGCGCCGGTCGATCCGGTCGCGATTGATGGGCTGACAATAGGGTAAATAATGTGGCACTGTTTGTGCCATGACCGCTGCGCTCGACACCATCGCCCGCCAGGTCCGCGACCAGGCCACCGCCTTGCCCGACCTGTTCGGGCGTTTCGATTTCGACCGTCCCCCCGAACGATGGGCGGCCGAGGCAGAGGCCGTGAGCGAGCTTGGCGGCGTGAAGGGGATCGATCGCGCCGCCTATCTGGGCGATGCCGACCTCGTCGCGCGCATCCGCGAATATACGATGCTCGGCGACCGCACCGGCGATGCCTATGCCGCACTGATGCCGAAGCTGGGGTTTCAGCGCAGCGTCGCGATGCTGGTCGAGGCATGCGACAAGGGGGTCGAGGCGGTCGAGGATGCGCCGCCCGAACTCGTCGCGCTGATCCGCGAAATGGAGGCGAAGCCTGACTGGGTCGATATGGAACTGGTCGAGGAGGGCGCGGCCTATGAGCGCAACGCGACCGCAAACCTCGCGCCCTTCCTGATCCGCGGCGCCTTCATCGCGACCTTTCTCAACAAATATTCGGCGCTGCCGATGGCGCTCACCGGCACGCTCGGCCATGCGACCGCCGCGAGGCGGGTGAAGGAGACCGCAACCTTTTTCGCCACCACCGCGCTGCCGGGTGCGCTGTGCCGCTTCGGGCCGGGGTTCAAGGCGGCGGCGATGGTGCGGCTGATGCATTCGATGGTGCGCGTCAACGTGCTGTCGCGGCCGGGGATGTGGGACGCCGACACCTATGGCGTGCCGATCCCGCAGCTCGACCAGATGCCCGCGGGGCTGATCCCGATCTATTTCCTGTCGCAGGATGTGCTGAAGAGCGGGCGCACGTCGTTCAACCGGCTCGAGCGCGGGCGCGTCGAACTGGCGCGTTATCGCTGCTTCCTGCTCGGCCTGCCCGAGGATCTGCTCGCCGACACTCCGCAAGAGATCGTCCGCATCTGGCGCACGCGCAGCGCGACCTTGCGCTATGAATATGACGACCCGATCTGTGGCGGGCTGCTTCGCGCGACGATGGAGGCCGAACTGTCGACCGATCCGTCGCCCGCGGGCCGCGTCAAGCGCCGCCTCGAGCGCTCGGTGAGCCGCGTCTTCTTCGTGAAGGCGTTCCTGAACGGCGACACCGAGCGCGCCGACGGCGTCGGGGTGCCCGTCGGCCGCCGCGACCATCTGATCTATGGCGCGACGATGCTCGCGCTCGCGGGACGCATGACGGCATATCGAGTCGCCTCGCGCATTCCGGTGCTGCGTCACCTTGCCGACCGCCGCCTCGTCCGGCGCATCAACCGCCAGCTCGCGGGCTATGGCCGCGCCGAGTTCCGGTCCGACGCCGCGCATTATCGTCCCGCGACGGCTTGACCGCGCCGCACTTCGCGGCATGTTGGTCGGCTAACGGCAGAGGATCAGAGCGGAATGACGACCGAGCAGGCGACGGCGAACGGGATCAGCATCACCTATGAGGACAAGGGGCCGAAGGACGCGCCCGCGATCCTGCTGGTGATGGGGTTGGGCGGACAGCTGACTTTATGGCCCGACGAGTTCGTCGATGCGCTCGTCGCGCGCGGCTTTCGCGTCATCCGCTACGACAATCGCGACGTCGGCCTGTCGACGCGTTTCGATGCGGCGGGCGTTCCCAACCTCAAATGGATGTTCGTCAAGGCGGCGCTCAAGCTGCCGGTGCGCAGCGCCTATACGCTTGCCGACATGGCGGCCGACGGTGTCGCGCTGCTCGACCATCTCGGCATCGAGCGGGCGCATGTCGTCGGGGCATCGATGGGGGGGATGATCGCGCAGCATATCGCGGCGCGCTATCCGGGGCGCGTGCTGTCGCTGACGTCGATCATGTCGACCACCGGCAATCCGCGGCTGCCGCGCGCGCAGAAGGAGGCGATGCGCGTGCTCGCCAACCGCCCGATGAGCGGCGATCCCGAGGCGATGATCGCCTACTCGGTCAACGCTGCGCGCGTGATCGGCAGCCCCGATTATCCCGCCGAGGAGGAACGGCTGCAACGCCGCGTCCGGGGCGA
Source organism: Sphingopyxis sp. H073 (assembly GCF_001468395.1). Lineage (GTDB taxonomy): Bacteria > Pseudomonadota > Alphaproteobacteria > Sphingomonadales > Sphingomonadaceae > Sphingopyxis. Next base: position 70,056 of record NZ_LNSG01000001.1, read on the forward strand.
TTACGAGCGCGGCTGGTATCCGCAGGGCGTCGCGCGGCAGATGGCGGCGATCGTCGCCGACGGCGACCGGCGGCCGATGCTGAAGTCGATCACGGCGCCGACCCTGGTGATCCATGGCGAGGCCGACCCGCTCGTCCCGCTCGCGGGCGGGCGCGACACCGCGGAGCATATTCCCGGCGCGCGGCTGATGACGATCCCCGGCATGGGGCACGACCTGCCGCTCGCGCTCGTCGACACGCTGTCCGGGGCGATCGCCGACCACGCGCGGGGCGTCGCGCTGGCGGCGTAGCGGGCGGGCGCATCGAAAACGCTGTGCGTCCCCGCGAAGGCGGGGATCCATCTCCCGAAGGCTCGAAATAGCACCGATGGGTGATGGACCCCCGCCTCCGCGGGGGAACAGGCAATTCCCGCTTCCGTCTATTTCAGCAACAGCGCCAGCGTCGCGAGGAACCCCTGCGCTTCGCGGCCACTCGCGCGCGGCACGGCGGGCAGGAACGCACGGCAGTCGAGGCACGCGGCCTGCACCGACCCGGTTTTCGCGAGCAGCGACAGGTCCTGTACCAGCCGGCGCTGGACGAGATCGCGGTTCATCGCCGCGATGCCGAACCAGCCGCGGGGTGCCGCCGCTTCCTGCTCCTGCTCGCCGCCGGTCAGGCTCGCGATCATCTTCGAAAATTCGCTCTGCTCTTCCTCATAATATTTGGCGTGGAAGGCGCCGTCGATCTTCGCGAGCTTCGCCGCGGCCGCCAGCGCGTCGGGAAGCCCACCGAACTGGTCGACAAGGCCGATCTGGCGCGCGGTGCCGCCTGCCCAGACGCGGCCTTCGGCGATCGTACGGATTTTCTCGATCGGCTGCTTGCGGCTCTTCGCGACAAGGCCGGTGAAGCGCGCGTAGATGTCCTCGACGCTTGCCTGCGCGAGCGCGTTGAACTCGTCGTTCACGCCGCCGAACACGTCGGGCTGGCCCGACAGCGGCGTCGTCGCGATGCCGTCGGCGTTGACGCCGATCTTCGCCAGCGTCTGGTCGAAGCTCGGGATGATGCCGAAGACACCGATCGATCCGGTGATCGTCTCGGGCTCGGCGAAGATGCGGTCGGCGGGGGTCGAGACCCAATAGCCGCCCGACGCGGCGACATTGGCCATCGAAACGACGACAGGCAGTTTCTTCGCCTTCGCCTGCAAAAGCGCCTGGCGGATCTGCTCGGACGCGAGCACCGATCCGCCGGGGGAATCGACGCGGAGCACGATGGCTTTCGTGCCGCTGTCGGCCACCGCGTCGAGGATATGCTGCGCGACGGTGTCGCCGCCGGCGCTGCCGTTCGGTGCCTCGCCATCGACGATTTCGCCGACCACGGGTACGACCGCGATCGCGGCGCCCGCCTCGCTCACCGGATTGGCGGCGACCCAGTTTTCGAGCGGGATCGCGGCGAACTCCCACGGCCGGTTGTCGTCGCTGGTGCCGCTGATTTCGGCGACGCGCGCGCTGAACGCCATCCGGCTGCCGACCTTGTCGATCAGGCCGGCATCGACGCCCGCCTTCGACAAGTCGTTGCCCGCGGCCTTCACGGCGCCCGCCGTGTCGGCGATAAACGCATCGATCTTGGCCTTCGGGCGGGCCTTCTTGACATCGGTCAGCCAGTTTTCCCAAAGCGCCCCGGCATAGGCGAGGTCGGCCTCCTTCGCTTCGGGCGACTGGTCGCTGCGCAGATAGGGTTCGACCGCGCTCTTGAAGGTGCCGACGCGATAGATGTGCGCGGTGACGCCGAGCTTGTCCATCAGCCCCTTGTAGTAAAGACGCGATCCGCCCGGCCCGGCGATCGCGACGCCGCCGATGCCATCGGCCCAGATTTCGCTCGCATGGGCGGCGATCTGGTAGCTGTCGGTGGTGTAGGCGGTCGCGAAGGCGAGCACGGGCTTGTTCTTCGCGCGCACCTTGTCGACCGCGGCGCCGATCTCGGCGAGCGAGACCTGCCCGCCGCCGAGGAAGCGGTCGAGGTCGAGCACGACCGAGGTCACGCGCTTGTCGGTCGCCGCGGTTTCGAGCGCGTGGACGACGTCGCGGGTGCGAAGTTCCTTGAGCTGGTTGCCCCCCGACAGCGCCGCGAGCGGATCGACGTCGGACGGCTGTTCGGACACGACACCGTTGAAATCGATCAGCAGCGCGCCCTCGCTGACCGGCAAGGCGGCGTTCGGCCGCCCGGCGAGCAGCCCAAAGAGGAGCGCAAAGAACATCAGGAGGAAGATCAGCGCCAGCGCGTCCTTGATCCCGACGAGCAGGTTCCAGACCTTGCGCGGGAAGCTGGTGCCGCCCTTGCGCTTGTCCTCGCCCGGCAGCGGGCGGCGGACGGGGATGGCCCAGGGGCCGGCGGGGTCGTTCGGAGGGGTCGCGGTGCTGTCTGTCATGCCTGCGAACCTAGGGCTGCGCCCCGTCCTTGGCAATGCACGCTTCGACCGAGGCGGAGCCAGCGACTACCAGCGCCGTCAAAGCCAGCCTTCGCCGCGATACCAGCGCACCGTTTCGGCGAGCGCGTCGGCGGTCGGGAGCGATGGTTGCCACAGGTCGGCGGGCGGGCGCGCGCCCTCGCTCGCGGCCCAGTCGGGATGCGAAATATAGCGCGCGCGGTCGGGGGTCAGCTTGGCGCGATCGCCGCGAACGAACCGGTCGAGGCGCCCGCCCGCCTTGACCAGGGGCGCCGGGATCGCGAGCGTCGCAACGCGATCGCGTCCGACCGCGCCACTGATCGCCTGCGCGAAGTCCTTGTGCGACCAGCCGCCGGCGGTGCCGTCGTCGGGCTCGTAAGTCTGGCCGATGCTTTTTGCGTCATCGCTCGCCAGCGCGACGAGCAGGCGCGCGAGTTCGTCCACATAAATCGCCGACATCCGCCCGCGCGGGGGCAGCACCATTACCCCGCGCCACGCCATGCGGAACAGGTCGAGCATCTCGGTGTCGCCGGGGCCGAATACCGCGGGCGGCCGCACGATCGTCCAGTCGAGCCCGCTGGCGAGGATGACGCGTTCGGCGCGCTCCTTCGACCAGCCGTAATTCGACAGCTCGGGTTCGCGCGCGGCGAGCGAGGAGACGTGGATGAAGCGCCGCACCCCCGCGCCGCGCGCTGCGTCGACGACATTGGCGGTTGCGATGGCGTTGCCCGCTTCGAACGCGGCGCGCGTCGGCACGTTCACGACGCCCGCGATATGCATCGCGACCTCGGCGCCCGATACGATCGCGGCAAGGCTTTCGGGATCATCGAGCGCGCCGGCGATCCAGGTGACGCCCTCGCGCGGCTCCTGCGGACGGCGGGTCAGGGCGCGGACGTGCCAGCCCGCTTCGACCGCCTGCCGCACGGTTGCACCGCCCACGAAGCCGGTCGCGCCGGTCATCGCGAGCACGCGGTTCGTCACAGCAGCACCATATGATCACGGTGGACGATCGCGGTGCGGGGAGCATAGCCGAGCGCCGCCTCCTGCGCGTCGCGGCCGAGGCCGAGGATCGCCCTGGCGTCGGCCACCGGATATTCCGAAAGCCCGCGCGCGATCACGCGGCCGTCGGTTCCCGCGATGTCGAGAATGTCGCCGCGTGCGAAGTTGCCGCTCGCGTCGGTCACCCCGGCGGCGAGCAAGCTCGCGCCGCCGCGCAGCGCTTTCGCTGCGCCCACGTCGATGGTCAGGCGGCCCTTCGCGGTCAGCCCGCCTGCGAGCCAGGCCTTGCGCGCGCTCGCGCCTTTTTCGGCGACGAACAAGCTGTGCCGCGCCTCGGTCGATAGCGGCCGGTCGACGTGCCCCGACGCGATCGCCAGATGCGCCCCCGCGGCGTTGGCGATGCGCGCCGCCGCAATCTTCGACACCATCCCGCCCGACCCCATGCCCGAAGCCGATCCGGCGTCGGCCATCGCCTCGATCGCGTCATCGATGCGTTCGATGCGCGCGATATGGGTGGCGCCGGGGAGGGCGGGGTTTCTATCGTAGAGCCCGTCGATGTCGGAAAGCAGGATCACGCCGCCCGCCGCCGCCGCCTGCCCGACGCGCGCGGCGAGCCGGTCGTTGTCGCCGAAGCGGATTTCCTCGGTCGCGACGCTGTCATTCTCGTTGATCACCGGCACGACGCCGAGGTTCAAAAGCCGGTCGAGCGTCGCCGAGGCGTTGAGATAGCGGCGGCGATCCTCGAGGTCGTCGAGCGTCACGAGCATCTGCGCCGCGGTCAGCCCTTCGGCGCCCAGCACTTCGGCCCAGACATGGCTGAGCGCGATCTGCCCGGTCGCGGCCGCCGCCTGTGCATCCTCGAGGCTGGCACGGCCGCCCTTGGCGAGCCCCAGCCGCCGCGCGCCGAGCGCGATCGCTCCCGAAGAGACGACCGCGACCTGCTGGCCGGCGCGGATGCGCCCCGCGATGTCGGCGGCGATCCCCTTGAGCCATTCGCGCCGCACCGCGCCGCCCTCATCGACGAGCAGCGCCGATCCGATCTTGACGATCAGCCTGGGGCAGGAGGCGGGCGCGAACAACATGCGCCGCCGATAGCGTGCGCGGGCGGGGGTGCCAATGCGAATATCGCAGGCTTCGCGCGGCTATGCTATGCAGCGCGGGCCTCATCGAGCCCTTCTGGAGAGTCGCAAGCCAATCGGGTGAGGAGCGATGCGATGGCGACCGTTTTGGACGAAGAGAGACTGCACACGTTCGTCGGCAAGATGCTCGGCGATCTTGGCGGCGGAATGAGTGTGCCGACGGTGCGGCTGGGATTCAGCCTCGGGCTGTTCGACGCGCTGGCGGAGGGGCCCGCGACCGCGGCCGATCTCGCCGCGCGCGCGGGCAATCTCCACGAACGCTATGTCCGCGAATGGGCGTTGGCGCAGGCAGCGAGCGGCTATGTTGACTATGATCCGGCGAGCGAGCGGTTCAGCCTCTCGCCCGAACAGGCGATGGTGTTCGTCCATCGCGACAGCCCGGTCTTTCTTGCCGGCGCCTTCGACCTGATCGCCGCGATGATCGAAGCGCAGCCGAAGGTCGAGGATTGTTTCCGCCGCGGCACGGGGGTGCGCTGGGGCGATCATGCCGGTTGCCTCTTTTGCGCGACGGGCGCTTTCTTCCGCCCCGGCTATGTCAACAATATCGTCCAGAACTGGATTCCCGCATTGGATGGCGTCGAGGCGAAACTGCGGCGCGGTGCCGCGGTCGCCGACGTCGGCTGCGGGGTCGGCTTCTCGACCCTGCTGATGGCCGACGCATACCCCGAAAGCCGGTTCGTCGGCTTCGATTTCCACGCGCCGTCGATCGAGGAGGCGCGGCGCCACGCCGCTGGTCATGGCTATGGCGATCGCGTGCGTTTCGAGGTCGCGACGGCAAAGGAGATCGCCGAGGAGGGGTTCGACCTGATCACCATGTATGATTGCCTGCACGACATGGGCGACCCGCGCGGCTGCGCCGCGCAAATGCGCCGCATAATGGCGCCGGACGGGACGTGGATGATCGTCGAGCCGGTCGCGGGCAATACGCCCGCCGACAATATGAACCCGGTCGGGCGCCTCTATTACAACGCGTCGACGATGATCTGCGTGCCGACCTCGCTCGATCAGGAGGTCGGCGAGGGGCTGGGCGCACAGGCGGGCGAGGCGCGGTTGTCCGATGTCGTGCGCGCGGGCGGCTTTGCGAGCGTCCGCCGCGCGACCGAAGGGCCCTTCAACATGGTGCTGGAGGCGCGGTGATCAGATCGGCGACCAGTCGCCCGAGGCTTCATCCTCGTCGGGATCGGCGCCCGGTTCGGGTTGGCCGACGGCTTCGAGCAGCTTGTCGAGCACCGCCTCGATGCCCGCGCCGCTGGCGCCCGAAAGCGCCATGACCGGATAGCCGCTTTCGGCTTCGAGCTCGGCCGAGAGCGCCGCGATCAGTTCCTCGTCGAGCGTGTCGACCTTGTTGAGCGCCACGACCACCGGCTTGTCGGTCAGGCCTTCGCCATAGGCTTCGAGTTCGTCGCGCACGATGCGATAGCTGGTCGCGACATCCTCGTCATTCGCATCGACGAGGTGGAGGAGGACGCGGCAGCGTTCGATATGGCCGAGGAAGCGATCGCCGATCCCCGCGCCGTCGGCGGCGCCCTCGATCAGCCCCGGAATGTCGGCAACGACGAATTCATGCCCCTTGTGGCTGACCACGCCGAGCTGCGGGCGCGTCGTCGTGAAGGCATAGGCGCCGACCTTCGCCTGTGCGTTGGAGACGGCGTTGATGAAGGTCGACTTGCCCGCGTTGGGCAGCCCGACGAGCCCCGCATCGGCGAGCAGCTTCAAACGCAGCCACACCCATGCCTCTTCGCCCGGCCAGCCCGGGCCGTGCTGGCGCGGCGCGCGGTTGGTCGAGGTCTTGTAGCTGGCGTTGCCGCGGCCGCCGTCGCCGCCGCGCAGGAAGCGGACGCGCTCGCCCTCCTTGGTGAGGTCGAGCAGCAGGGTGCGCTCGTCATCGTCGGCCAGGATCTGCGTGCCGATCGGGACCTGGATCACCAGATCGTCGCCGCCCGCGCCCGTGCGGTCACGGCCCGCGCCGGGGGTGCCGCGGCGCGCCTTGAAATGCTGGGTATAACGAAAGTCGATCAGCGTGTTGAGGCCGGCGACGGCTTCGAACACAATGTCGCCGCCCTTGCCGCCGTTGCCGCCGTCGGGGCCGCCATATTCGATATATTTCTCGCGCCGGAACGACACGGCGCCGGGGCCGCCGTCGCCGGACTTCACGAAAATCTTTGCTTGGTCGAGGAAATGCATCGGGCGCCTTTAGGGGGAAAGGCCCGTTTTGGCTAGCGTCGCTTGCCGACTCCACTGGCGATCAGCGATTCATAGGCGATGTCGCGCGCGCGGTGGCGCGGCAGGCCGAGCGCGCGCGCGAGCGGCGCGCCGAAAAGCGCATCGCCGAGCGCGAGCAGCACGAGTTGCATCGTCTCGTCCTCGAGCGGCTGCTCCTCGGCGCTATGATCCTGCCGCAATTCCTCGACGAGGTCATGGATTGCCTTTAGGATCGGATCGAGCGCGTTTTCGTTGCCCGACAGGATCATCCAGCTTGCCAGCGCCCCGCCGCCGCCCGTGTCGAAGGCGTCGAAGGCGAGGTCAACGACTTCGCGCGGATTCTGGTCGCTGGCGCGCTGACGGAGCACCGTCTCGCGGATCGTGGTGCTCACGAATTCGGCCATATTGTCGATCAGCGCCTGTTGCAGCCCCGCCGCGCTGCCGAAATGATGAAGCAGGTTCGCGTGCGTTCGGTCGACGCGCGCCGCGACGGCTTTCAGCGTCACCGCCTGCGGTCCGTTCTCGATCAGTATCTGGCGCGCCGCGTCGATCGCGGCGGCGCGGCTTTCCTCGGGACTCAGCCGCTTCTTGACTGCAATTGACACCACTGTAAGTAACCTTTAATATCTACCCCACCGGACGTCCCCACGTCCTGAAACCCCTTTCCGACGGTGAGGATCATATGTCCAGCCTTTCGCACTCCCCGACCCCGAATGACCTTACGATAACGCCGCGCGACGTCCGCTTCGGGCGCGAGGACAGGCAGGGCCGCTGGTGGTTGAACGGCGACCCGATCGCCTCGGCGTTCCACACCGCGCTGTCGGTGACCTTCCCGAAGGGCGAGGCGATGTTCATCGAGGCGGTGAAGGCGCACCGCGAGGGCGTGCCCGACAAATTGGCGCGCGAGATCCGCGCCTTCACGCAGCAGGAGGTGATCCACAGCCGCGAGCATGTCGTCTTCAACCGGAAGGCGGCCGAGGCAGGATATGATCTCTCCGAACTCGAGGGCGACGTCGACGAGGTGATGGCGCTGATCAAGGCGCGTCCGCCGATCGTCAACCTGATGGCGACGATCGCGCTCGAACATTACACCGCGATGATGGCGGCGGTGATGCTGAAGGATCCCAAGATGTACGAGGGCGCCGAAGCGGAATGGGCGGCCTTGTGGAAATGGCATGCGATCGAGGAGATCGAGCATAAGGGCGTCGCCTACGACACCTGGCTCCACGCGACGAAAGACTGGAGCCGCTTTCGCCGCTGGCGCGCCAAGTCGCTGATGATGCTGCTCGTCACGACGCGCTTCTGGCCGCGCCGCGTCAAGGGGATGAAGGCGCTGCTCAGGCAGGACGGCCTCACCGGCTGGCGCGTCAGCGCGCGGATCTGGTGGTATCTGCTCGGCAGCCCCGGCATCCTGCGCCGCAGCTTCCTCCCCTGGCTCGCCTATTTCATGCCGGGCTTCCATCCGTGGAACCACGACGACCGCGCGCTGATCGGCAAATATGAAAGCGACTATGCCGATGCCGTGATGACGGCGCCGTCGTCGGCGCCCGAACTGGCTGCGGCCGCTGCTTAAGCGGCCGGCAGGATTCGACCGATTGCGGACATTGATCCTCCCTGTGCCGCAGGCATGGGGAGGTGGCAGCGCGAAGCGCTGACGGAGGGGCAAATGGCGCGACGTTGCCGCCCCTCCACCACCGCCTACGGCGGCGGTCTCCCTCCCCATCGCTTCGCGACAGGGAGGATAATTCCCTCTTCGTCATCCCGGACTTGATCCGGGATCCACGACTTTGGCGCTGCAATGGATCCCGGATCAAGTCCGGGATGACGAAGGTCTGGAATCCACCCCAAAGCCGACGCAAAGAAAGCCCTTTCCTACATTATCCCGCTGTGTCAGCCTTCATCCGACGCTCTCACTTGATGGATCAACGCGGCGAGGCGGGCGAGAGGCGTTCGGCACCCCCGGTCCCAAACCGGCGATGCAATGGGCTGAACTTTCCTGAACTTTGAAAAATCCATGCCGCGATGACCAGGCAAGGCACGGCGGCTTCCGGTCCCGGGCCGCCGCTTGCCTCTGGACGTCCCTGCTTCTGTCCCATATCCCCGCTTGGGGTCAGGGGAGGCGTCATGCAGCCACGGATGTCGGCGGCGGAGATCACACAGCTTGAGCTGCAACTCGCGGGGCGGGATTCTTTGCTCCAGTTCGGCTGCGGTAACGCGACGCTCGTCGCGGCGCGGCAAGTGCGCAAGATCGTCGCGGTCGACGGCGACGCGGCCTGGCTTGACGAAGTGGGGCAGAATCTGGCGCGCGCCGCGATCGATTTCTCCCCCTTCCATGCCGATATCGGCCCGACGCGCGAGGGCGGCTATCCCGCCGACGCGGGCCGGGCGCGCGACTGGCCGCGCTATCATGTCGATGTCTGGCGAAAGCTTGCGGGCAGCCCCGATGCCGTGCTGCTCGACGGCCGCTTTCGCGTCGCCTGCCTGTTGCAGTCGATCATCCACTGCAAGCCCGACTGCATCTTCCTGTTCCACGATTTCGTCGATCGCCCGCCCTATCAGGTGGTGACGCGGCACGTCGACGTGCTGGCGCGCGTCGATACGCTGGCGGTCATGCGGACCAAGCCGCAGGTCGACGGCAAGGCGGTGCTCCACGACCTGTTCGACCATTTCTTCGTCGCGGATTGATCGGGCGGATTGACCGGCGCCCCGGCGCTGCGGCATGTCGGGTCGATGTTCACCGCCCCGAAACTCGCCGCGCCCCCGACGATCGAGACCGATCGCCTTCGCCTTCGCCCGACGCGCTTTTCGGACAAGGACGTCCATATCGCAATGTGGGCCGACGCGCGCGTCACGCGCTTCATCGGCGGCGAACCGCGCACACCCGACGTCAGCTGGGGCAAGTTCCTGAGCTCGGCGGGGCTCTGGCCGGTGATGGGGTTCGGCTATTGGGTCTTCGCCGACCGCGCGAGCGACGCGCTCGTCGGCATGGGGGGGCTGAGCTATTTCTGCCGCGGCATCCCCGAGCTCGAGGGCGTACCCGAAGCGGGCTGGGCGTTCGACGCCGATCATTGGGGCGCTGGCTATGCGACCGAGGCGATGACCGCTGCGCTCGGCTGGGCTGACGAGAATCTCGACGCGACCGAAGTGCGCTGCATCATCGACCCCGGCAACGGCGCGTCCGAACGCGTGGCCACAAAGCTCGGGTTCCAGCGCATTGGGAAGAGCGACGCGCTGGGCGATGTCGTCGCGATCTATGCGCGGCCGCGCGGGGGCTAGAGCGCCTCGACGACCAGCACGCCGCCCTCGGCGCTGACGACGCGAACCTTGGACCCCTCGGCGATATCGGGGCCGCGTACCGGCCATTCACCGTCGCCGACCTTGGCGCGGCCGCGGCCGTCCTCGATCGCCTTGGTCACCGTCAGGACCTCGCCAACGAGGCGGCCGCCGCGCTGGTTGAGGTGCGGGTCGGTGGTAGTGATCGGGTTCGCCTTCAGCCAGCGGCGCCCGCCATAGAGGGCGACGAACGACAGGATCGCGAAGATACCGAGCTGGAGCGGTATGCTCAGCGGCACGACCCATGCGATCACGCCGGTGACGACCGCCGCGGCGCCGACCCAGATCAGGAAAAAACCCGGCGCGACGATCTCGGCGGCGGCGAGCAGCACGCCGAGCGAGAGCCATGCCCAATGGGGTTCCATATTGGCGATGAAATCGGGCATGTCAGGCTCCCGTCTTGCGTTCGAGCGCGTCCCTGGCGAGTTCGCCGATGCCGCCGAGCGTGCCGATCAGCTGCGTCGCCTCGACCGGGAAGAGGATCGTCTTGCTGTTCGGGCTGGTCGCGAACTGGCTCACCGCTTCGACATATTTCTGCGCGATGAAGTAATTGATCGCCTGCGCGTTGCCGCTGGCGATCGCCTCGCTCACCATCTGCGTCGCTTTCGCTTCGGCCTCGGCCTCGCGTTCGCGCGCCTCGGCGTCGCGGAAGGCGGCTTCACGGCGACCTTCGGCTTCGAGGATCTGGCTCTGCTTCTGCCCCTCGGCGCGCAGGATTTCCGACGCGCGGCTGCCCTCGGCCTCGAGGATGTTGGCGCGCTTCTCGCGCTCGGCCTTCATCTGCCGCGCCATCGCGTTCGAAATGTCGGCGGGCGGGCGGATGTCCTTGATCTCGACGCGGGTGATCTTGACCCCCCAAGGCGTCGTCGCATCGTCGACGACGTGCAGCAGCCGGGTGTTGATCTCGTCGCGCTTCGACAGCGTTTCGTCGAGGTCCATCGAACCCATCACGGTGCGCAGGTTCGTCGTCGTCAGGTTCATGATCGAGAGATAAAGGTCGCTCACCTCATAGGCGGCCTTCGCGGCGTCGAGCACCTGGAAGAAGACGACGCCGTCGACCGCGACCATCGCATTGTCCTTGGTGATGATCTCCTGCCCCGGAATGTCGAGCACCTGTTCCATCATGTTCACCTTGCGCCCGACGCGGTCGAAGATCGGCATGATGAAGTTGAGGCCGGGCTGCGCGGTGTGGGTGAAGCGGCCGAAGCGTTCGATGGTGTAGGCGTAGCCCTGCCGGACGGGCGTCAGCGCCCAGATCAGGAACACCAGAGCCAGAACCACCAGCGCGAGCGCGAATTCCATCGATCATCCCCTCTTGCAAGATTGCGTCGTTGCAAACCCGCTTCCTTATTGCGGCAATGCTGCGGGTGCGCCACAGAAAAGAGCATGACGACCGACGCCGCACCGCACCGCTCGCTGCTCTATGTCCCCGGATCGAACGCGCGCGCGCTCGAAAAGGCCCAGGGGCTCGCCGCCGACCTGCTGATCATCGACCTTGAGGATGCGGTACCCGCGGACCGCAAGATCGAGGCGCGCGAGGCGATGTGCCGCGCGGTCGAGGCGGGCTATCCCGGCAAGCGTATCGCGGTGCGCGTCAACGCGACCGGAAGCTGGGAACAGGAGGCCGACATCACGGCGCTCTACGGCCTTGCGCTCGACGCGGTGGTGCTGCCGAAGGTCGATGCGGTCGCCGATCTGGATCCGGTGCGCGCGCTGGGCGTGCCGATCCTGGCGATGATCGAGACGCCGGTCGCCATCTATGCCGCGCGCGACATTGCAGCAGATCGGGCCGTTGTGGGCCTGATCGCCGGTCTTAACGATCTGGCGCATGAATTGAAGCTGCCGGACGGCATGGATCGCAGCGCGATGAGCGTCGCGATCCAGACCATCGTGCTTGCGGCACGCGCGGCCGGCGTCTGGGCGTTCGACGGCGTATATAACGCGCTCGACGATGCGGCGGGCTTCGCCGCTGAAGCGGCCGAGGCTCGACGGCTCGGTTTCGACGGCAAGACGCTGATACACCCGTCGCAGGTCGACCCGTGCAACGCTGCCTTCGCGCCGTCGGCGCGCGAGATTGCCGAGGCCGAGGCGCTGATCGCTGCTGCGACCGGCGGCGCGCAGCGGCACGAAGGGCGGATGATCGAGGATATGCACGTCGCGGCGGCGCGCGCGCTGCTGGAGCGAGCGGGGCGGTAGCGGCTGCCGTTCGTCGTTCGACGAACGCGACTTGTCTGTCGGTGGCGGAAATGCCATGCGGCAGCCCCATGAAAATCACGAAATTCCATGCCGCTATCGCGGCCGTCGCCCTTGTCGCCGTCGCTCCTGCCGTTTCCGCCGCTCCCGCCAAGCGCGACGCGCCGGTGACCGAGGCCGAGCTTGCCGATCATATAAAAATCCTGTCGAGCGATGCCTTCGAAGGCCGCGCCCCCGGGACAGAGGGCGAGGATCGCACGATCGCCTATGTCGTCGGCGAGTGGGCGAAGCTCGGGCTCGAACCCGTTCCGGGCAGCGCGACGCCCTGGCTGCAGGGCGTGCCGCTGATCGAGACGCAGGCGACGGGTGGGACAGCGACGTTCAGGCTGAAAGGCAGCGATCTCGGCGTTGGTGCAGACGGCGTACTGCTGACCGGGCGCGATACCAAAGTCTCGCTGGCAAACCTGCCGGTCGTGTTCGTCGGCTATGGCCTTGACGGCGCGGGCAAGGTCAATGCCGACGTCAGCGGCAAGGTCGCCGTGATGCTCTATGACAATGCGCCTTTCGGCGAGAATCTTCCGCGCTATCGCGAACGGCGGCAGAAGCTGGCCGATGCGGGTGCGAGCGCGGTGCTGGTCGTTGCCACCGATGACGCGTTGTGGAGCCAGCTCCAGAGTTCAGTCGGCGGCAAAGCAACGCGCCTTGCTTCAGCCGCGCCGGGCGCACCCGTAACAGGCTTCCTGTCGCCCACGGCCGCCGATACGCTGTTCCAGAAGGCGGGACAGGATGGAGCCGCGCTTCGCGCCGCAGCAAAGGCGGCCGATTACAAGGGCGCGGCGCTCCCCGCGACCGCGGACTTCGCCACGACCTCGGTCGTGCGCGCCTACGAGAGCAACAATATCATCGCAAAGCTGCCGGGCGCGAAGCCCGACGGCAAGGCGGTGCTGTTCCTCGGCCATTGGGATCATCTCGGCATCTGCGCGCCCGACGATCCCAAGGACCGAATCTGCAACGGTGCGGTCGACAACGCGAGCGGGATTGCGGTGCTGACCGCGGTCGCAAAGCGCCTCGCGAGCGGGAAGCGCCCCGACCGCGACATCTATTTCATGGCGACGACCGCCGAGGAAAAAGGCCTGCTCGGCGCGCACTGGTTCGCCGACCATCCGGTGGTGCCGCTCGCCGACATCACCGTCGCGCTCAACATCGACACGATTGCCATCTCGCCGCGCGGTACCCCCGTCGCGACGATCGGGCGCGGCAAGCCCGCCTATGACGCGGTGGTGCGCGCCGCCGCGACGAAGCTCGGCCGCAAACTCGACGAGGATGGCGAGGCCGACGCCTTCGTCCAGCGGCAAGACGGCTGGGCGCTGGGTGCGAAGGGTGTCACTTCGCTGATGGTCGGTGGCAGCTTCTCGGACATGCCGCTGCTCGAGAAATTCCTCGAAAGCGACTATCACGGTACCAGCGACGAATTTTCGGACAAGGTGCCGCTCGGCGGCGCGGCGGAGGATGCGGACCTGCACGTCGCGCTCGGGCGCGTGTTCGCCGATACGAAGCTGTGGCCGGGAAAGTAATTTCCTCGTCATTGCGAGCGACGCGAAGCAATCCAGGGTGGGTACGCTACCCTGGATTGCTTCGCGTCGCTCGCAATGACGGGCCTTGTCAGGCCGCCTGCTTGGCGCGCTCCGACATCTCCTGATTCAGCATCTCTGCCAGTAGGAAAGCAAGCTCGAGGCTCTGCCCCGCGTTGAGACGCGGGTCGCAATGCGTGTGATAACGGTCGGCCAGATCCATCTGGGTCACATCCATCGCGCCGCCGGTGCATTCGGTGACATTCTGGCCGGTCATCTCGATATGGATGCCGCCGCCATGCGTGCCCTCGGCGCGGTGGACGGCGAAGAAGCCGCGCACTTCGGCGAGGATGCGTTCGAACGGGCGCGTCTTGTAGCCGTTGTTCGTCTTGATGACATTGCCGTGCATCGGGTCGCACGACCAGACGACGGGATGCCCCGCCTCCTTCACCGCACGGACGAGCTTGGGCAGATGCGCCTCGATCTTGTCATGGCCATAGCGGGTGATCAGCGTCATCCGGCCGGGGATGCGGTTCGGGTTCAGCGTGTCGAGCAGGCGCAGCAGCACGTCGGGCTCGAGGCTCGGGCCGCACTTCATGCCGATCGGATTGCCGACGCCGCGCAGATATTCGACATGCGCCGACCCCTCGAAGCGGGTGCGGTCGCCGATCCACAGGAAATGGCCGGACAGGCCGTACCAGCCGCCGGTCAGGCTGTCCTGCCGCGTCAGCGCCTGCTCATAGGGGAGCAGCAGCGCCTCGTGGCTGGTGTAGAAGCTGGTGCCCTTGATCTGCGGCACCGTTTCGGGGGTCACGCCGCAGGCTTCCATGAAGGCCAATGCTTCGGAAATCCGCGCCGCGGTTTCCTGATATTTCTTGGCCCAGGGGCTGCGGTCCATGAAGTCGTGCGTCCAGGCGTTGACCTGATGCAGGTTGGCATAGCCGCCGTTCGCGAAGGCGCGCAGCAGATTGAGGGTCGCCGCAGACTGGTTGTACGCCTTGACCATGCGCTGCGGATCGGGCGCGCGGCCGCCGGCCTCGAACGCGATGTCGTTGATGATGTCGCCGCGATAGCTCGGCAGTTCGACGCCGTTCACCTCTTCCATGTCGGCCGAGCGCGGCTTCGCGAACTGGCCCGCCATGCGGCCGAGCTTCACCACCGGCATTTTCGACGCGAAGGTCAGCACGACCGCCATCTGGAGCAGCACGCGGAAGGTGTCGCGGATGTTGTTCGGGTGGAATTCGGCGAAGCTCTCCGCACAGTCGCCGCCCTGGAGCAGGAAAGCCTTGCCCTCTGCCACGCGGCCGAGGTCGGCGGTCAGATCGCGTGCCTCGCCCGCAAAGACGAGCGGCGGATAGCCCGCGAGTTCCTTTTCGGCCGCCGCGAGGGCCGCTTCGTCGTTGTAGATCGGGAGCTGGCGGGCCTCGTGCGAGCGCCAGCTGTGCGGTTGCCATTGTTTCGTCATATCGACCGTCTTCTACGCCAATTTCGATCCAAACGCGAATCGCCAGCCGCCATGAAGCCTATGCCCATGGGAAGCAAGCAAGAGTGATTAAATTAGCCGAGAGGAGTATTTTGCGCAGCGAAGCTTTTCTCTTCTGCCAGAAAATGATAGTTTATTTCAGATTTTTGTAGGTCCATGCCGATTTTTCATCAAGGCGTTGGGCAATCGGTAACGTTATCGGCCTAGTGGTCCGCTTGGGGACCGTACCGTAAAAGTCGTTGGATATGGCCAATTTCGATCCGGCCTGGTTCGGTTATGGGGCTCTTGTCGCGCTGCTCGCGGCCAGTTTCGTCGCGCGCGTCAATCACGTCCGTTTCGGCCTTGCCATCGCCGCGCTGCTCGCGCTGCCTGTCGCGCTCTATGGCTGGCGCGGAACGCTGTTCACGCTGCTGATCCTCGCGATCCTCCTCGTGAACCTGGGCTTGATCGCACGCCTGTGGCTGCAGGGATCGCAAGTCCGCTTCTCGCCCGAGGAACAGGAATTGCGCGACCTTCATTTCAAGGGCCTGCCGCCTGCGACCGCGCGGGCGCTGATCGACGAGGGCTTCTGGATTTCGGCCAAGCGCGGCGAAGTGCTGATCCGCGAAAATGAAGCCGCTCCCTGCCTTTTCTATCTTGCCGAGGGGCGGGCGGCGATCCGCCGCGACGGCGCCGACGTCGGCGCGCTTGCCGACGGCGCACTGATCGGCGAGGCGACGGTGCTCGACGGCGCCCACGCGACGGGAACCGTCGTGCTGACCAGCAACGCGCGGCTGTGGTTCATCCCCGCTGCCGGGCTACGCGCCTATCTGGGGACGCACCCCGATGTCGCGGGGGCACTCCACGAGGGATTCGCGCGGGCGCTCCGCGGAAAGCTGGCGAGCGCGAATGGCCGCATTGCAGGCGCCGCGTCGCTGTCCTAGGATCGCTGCCTTCGATCTGTAATCGGCAGGCTCTACGCGGCATTTATGACATTGACACTCTATGGCATTCCGAACTGTGACACGGTTAAAAAGGCGCGCCGCTGGCTCGACGATCACGGTGTCGCTTATGACTTTCACGATTATCGCAAGGACGGGCTCGACGCGGCGCGGCTGCAGGGCTGGATCGACACGCTTGGCTGGGAGAAACTGCTCAACCGGAGTGGTACGACCTTTCGCAAGCTGCCCGAAGCCGCGAAGGAAGGGCTGGGCGCCACATCGGCGAAGGCGCTGATGCTCGACCAGCCCGCGATGATCCGCCGCCCGCTCGTCGATGCCGACGGCGATCTCAGCGTCGGATTTTCGGCCGACGACTGGCAGCGGCGTTTTGCATGATCCGCTGGCTCGCTGCGCTGCTCGCGCTTTCGCTTGCCGGATGCGGGGCTGATCCCGTGGCGGCCGAACCGACGCTCGACGGTCAGCCGCCGATCGTCATCGCGCATCGCGGCGCGTCGGGCGAACGGCCCGAGCATACGCTGGCGAGCTACCGCCTCGCGATCGAGCTTGGCGCCGACTTTATCGAGCCTGACCTCGTGCTGACCAAGGACGGCGTTCTCGTCGCGCGGCACGAGAACGAGATTTCGGAGACGACCGACGTTGCCGATCATCCCGAATTTGCGGGTCGAAAGGCGATGAAAACGATCGACGGCAAGCCGGTGACGGGCTGGTTTACCGAGGATTTCACGCTCGCCGAACTCAAGACGCTGCGCGCGAAGGAGCGGTTGCCGCAGCTTCGCGGCACCGCGCACGACGGCGAATATGAGATCCCGACCTTCGCCGAAATCCTCGACCTTCTGGCCGAGACCAACAAGAGCCGGGTGAAGCCGGTGGGCGTCTATCCCGAAACCAAGCATCCGACCTATTTCGCGTCGATCGGCCTGCCGCACGAGGCGCCCTTGCTCGCGATCCTAGACCGATATGGCTATCGCGGCCGCAAGGCGCCGGTGTTCATCCAGAGCTTCGAAGTCGCCAACCTGAAGGCGATCCGCGCGAAGAGCGACCTGCCGCTGATCCAGCTGATGGACGGCGAGGGCGGTCCCGCCGACGATCCGAAGCTCAGTTATGCCGCGATGGCGACGCCGGCGGGGCTCAAGGCAGTCGCCGCCTATGCCGACGGGATCGGGCCATACAAGGAAATGATCATTCCGCGGAGCGCGCTCGGCACGCTCGGCGATCCGACCAGCCTCGTCCGCGACGCCCATACTGTGGGGCTCAAGGTCCATCCCTGGACGTTCCGCCGCGAGAATTATTTCCTGCCGCTCGCCGACAAGGGCGGGGTCGATCCCGCCGGGCACGGCGATCTGGCGGCCGAGATTCGCACCTATGTGGCGACCGGTATCGACGGGCTGTTCAGCGACAATCCGCGCGAGGCGGTCCCCACGGTGAAGGAACGAGTCACGAAATGACCGAGAAGACCCTTGGCCAAAGCGGGCTTTCGATCGAGCCTTTCGTGCTTGGCGGCAATGTCTTCGGGATGACCGCGGGCCGCGACGCGAGCTTCGCGATCCTCGACCGCTTCGCCGAACGGGGCGGCGGGATGATCGACACCGCCGACGTCTATTCGGCATGGGTTCCCGGCCACAAGGGCGGCGAGTCCGAAAGCATGATCGGCGCCTGGCTGAAGGCGCGCGGCGCGCGCGACAAGATACTGATCGCGACCAAGGTCGGGATGATGCCCGGCGGCCTGAAGCCCGATCGCATCCGCGACGCGGCGCAAGGCTCGCTCGACCGGCTCGCTACCGACACGATCGACCTCTATTTCGCGCACAAGGACGATCCCGATGTGCCGCTGGACGAGGTGCTCGGCGCGTTCGCCGAGCTTGTCGATGCCGGTATGGTTCGCGCGATCGGCGCGTCCAACTATTCGGCCGACCGGCTGGCCGAGGCGCTGCGCGTTTCGGACGCAAATGGCCTGCCGCGCTACACGGTGGTGCAGCCCGAGCTCAACCTCCTCGACCGCGGACAATATGAGGGCGCGCTGCAAAAGCTTTGCATCGCGGAGGGGCTGGGGGTGGTCACCTATTTCAGCCTGGCCTCGGGCTATCTGTCGGGCAAGTACCGCACCAGCGACGATCTTGGCAAAAGCCCGCGCGGCGCGCGCGTCGGACGCTATCTCGAGGGCAAGGGGCCGATGGTGCTGACGGCGATGGAAGCCATCGCGGCCGAAACCGGCGCGACGCTGTCGCAGATCGCGCTCGCCTGGGTCGCCGCGCAGCCCGGCGTTACGGCGCCGATCGCCAGCGCGACGACGGTCGAGCAGCTCGACGACATCATGGGAAGTCTGGACCTCGCGCTTACCGTTACGCAGCGCGCGGCGTTGACCGCCGCCGGAGCCTGAGCGGACGGGCGGATAAGGTTGGCAAACCGCGGTCGCATCGGCTAGACCCCCGCGCCATGTCCACGACCCCCAAAACACTCACGCTCGACACCTCGACGAGCCGCGCCAACCCGACCCCGCAACCGATGAAGCGCCTGACGGTGCCGCGCATCCGCCAGCGCAAGGGCGGCGAGCCGATCGTCATGCTTACCGCCTACACCGTCCGCATGGCGCAGCTGCTCGACCCGCATTGCGACATGCTGCTCGTCGGCGATTCGCTCGCGCAGGTAATCTATGGCCTTCCGCATACGGTCGGCGTGACGATGGACATGATGGCGCTGCACGGCGCCGCGGTCGTGCGCGGCAGCTATCACGCCGCGGTGATCGTCGACATGCCCTTTGGAAGTTACGAGGGCAGCCCGCAGCAGGCGTTCGACAATGCCGCGCGTCTGCTCAAGGAAACCGGCGCGGCGGCGGTGAAGGTCGAGGGCGGCAAGGTGCTCGCTCCGACGATCGAATTCCTGACCCAGCGCGGCATCCCCGTGATGGGGCATGTCGGGTTGACCCCGCAGGCGGTCAACATCCTCGGCGGCTATGGCGTGCGCGGCAAGAGCAAGGAGGAGGCGCGGTCGATTGTCGAGGACGCGGTCGCGGTGGCGCAGGCGGGCGCCTTTTCGATCGTCATCGAGGGCGTGCTCGAATCGATCGCGATCGAGATCACGAACAAGGTTGCCTGCCCGACGATCGGTATCGGCGCCTCGGCGCAATGCGATGGGCAGGTGCTGGTCACCGACGACATGCTCGGCATGTTCGAACGCGTCCCCAAGTTCGTGAAACGCTACGGGACTTTGTCGGGCGCCGTTACCGAAGCGGTGAAGGATTATGCGGACGAAGTCAGGTCCCGTTCATTCCCGACGGGGGATCAGATTTACGAAGGATGAGGCGCCGAGTGAAACGCTTGGCCTTTGCCAGCGCCGCCGCTAAGGAAGCGGCCGGCGGGCGCTGCTCATGCGGTGCCGGCGCTGGTTTATGGAGGTTTGATTGGCCCTGAGCCCGACGAACAATAATGCGGCGCTGCTGCAGGAAGTCGATGAGGCGGTTCGCAAGGATCGGCTCGACACGATCATGCAGCGCTTCGGCCGCTGGATCGTCGCGGGCGTGATCGCGGCGCTGCTCGCTTTCGGCGGTTACCTCTACTGGGGCCACCGACAGGAAGTCGCGCGCGGCGAAAAGGCCGAAGAACTGCTCGCGGCGTTCGACAAGGTGGCGAGCGGCCAGCCGTCGGCGGCAGCTGCGGCGCTGAAGACGCTCGAGGGCGAGGGCGATCCCGCGTACCGCGCTGCTGCGCTGCTCGAACAGTCGAACCTGAAGGCGCAGTCGGGCGACATCAAGGGCGCCGCCGCGCTCGTCGCGAAGGTAGCTGCGGACACCAAGCTCGACCAGTCGCTGCGCGATATGGCGCTGATCCGGCAGACCGCGCTCGAATTCGACACGTTGAAGCCCGAAGCGGTCATTGCGCGGCTGAAGCCGATCGTCGATGCGAAGGATCCGGCGTCGAGCTGGTTCCCAAGCGCCGCCGAACTCAGCGCCGCGGCCTATTACCAGCAGGGCAAGTTCGACGAGGCCGGCAAGCTGTACGGCCGGATCGCCAAGACGCCGCAAATTTCGAAATCGCTGCAGTCGCGCACCGTCCAGATGGCGGGAATGCTCGGCGTCGATGCGGTCGCCGACCGCGCGGCAGCGAGCATCGCGGCCGATGCGAAGCGGGTGGCCGAGCGCGTCGCCGCGAACCAGAAAGGCACGCCGGAGGCAGCGGCGGCCGCAACGAGCGAGGAAGCCAAGTAAATGCGGAAACTTCAGTATGTGGCGGGCGCGATGCTGATTGCGCTGCCACTGGCCGGCTGCGGCGCGTTCAAGGGCAATGGCGGTCCCAAGACCCCGACGGTCGGCCAGCGCGTGTCGATCCTGTCGAACGACAACAGCATCAAGGTCGATCCCGCCACAGAGTCGGTCGCGGTCGTACTGCCCGAGCCCGTCGTCAATCCGAACTGGTCGCAGTCGGGCGGCAACGCTTCCAAATCGATGGGCCATCCGGCGCTCGGCGCGGCGCGCACCAAGATCTGGGAAGCCAGCATCGCGGGCAGCAACAACAAGCAGCGCCTCGCCGCTTCGCCGGTGATCGCCGACAACCGTCTGTTCGTCGTCGATACCGATGCGGTCGTTTCGGCCTTTGCCGCCGATACCGGCACGAAGCTGTGGAGCGTGTCGATCGGCAGCACGGGCAAGGATTTCAAGAATTCGCTGTTCGGCGGCGGCGCGGCCGTGGACGGCACCACCGTCTATGCCACCAGCGGTTCGGGTGATGTGGCCGCGCTGAATGCCACCGACGGCTCGGTGCTGTGGAAGGCGAAGCCGGCGGGTCCGCTGCGCGGCGCGCCGACGGTCGCCTTCGGCGGCGTCTATGTAATCAGCCAGGACAACCAGATTTTCGCGCTCAACGCCGCGAACGGTGCGGTGCAGTGGCAGGCGACGGCCTCGCTCGAGGCTGGCAGCATCTTCGGCGCGGGGTCGCCGGCGGCGGCGCAAGGCACAATCGTTGCCGGCTATTCGTCGGGCGAGGTGCAGGCCTATCGCTACGAGAATGGTCGCGACCTCTGGGAAGACGCTCTTGCGCGCACCTCGATGGCGCTGTCGGTGTCGACGCTGTCGGATGTCGATGCCGACCCGGTCATCGACCGCGGCCGCGTCTTCGCGCTCGGTCAAGGCGGTCGTATGGCGAGCTACGAGCTTGTGACCGGCCAGCGGAGCTGGGAAATTTCGATCGCAGGCATCTCGACACCCTATGTGGTCGGCGAGTGGGTTTATGCGATGACCGACGACGGCAAGCTGCTCTGCGTTGCGCGCGGCAGCGGCAAGGTCCGCTGGCTCCAGCAACTCGCGCGCTTCCGCGTCGAAACCGAGAAGAAGAAGAAGGACCCGATCCGCTGGACTGGCCCGATCCTGGCGGGCGGCCGACTGATCGCGGTGAACAGCGAGGGGCAGCTCGTCGAATTCTCGCCGACCGACGGATCGACGATCGCGACGACCGAATTCAAGGCGCCGCTGTCGCAGTCGCCGGTAGTCGCGAACAATATCTTGTATATTTTGGCAGACGACGGGCGCATCACGGCCTGGCGCTGATCGCGTCCGGGCCCGGGGCGGCCCGGATTAGATAGGAACCAAGCCATGTCGCGACTTGCGACGATCGCCATTGTCGGCCGGCCCAATGTCGGCAAATCGACGCTGTTCAACCGGCTTGTCGGCAAGCGCCTCGCGCTCGTCGACGACCAGCCGGGCGTAACGCGCGACCGGCGCGAGGGCGACGGCAAGCTGCTCGGTCTCGAATTCCTGATCGTCGACACCGCGGGGTTCGAGGATCAGGACGCGGCGACGCTGCCGGGGCGGATGCGCGTCCAGACCGAAAAGGCGGTACGCGAGGCCGACGCCGCGCTGTTTCTGATCGACGCGCGCGCCGGCGTGATGCCGCTCGACGAGGAAATCGCGCGCTGGCTGCGCAGCGAGGACACCCCGATCATCCTCTGCGCGAACAAGGCCGAGGGCAAGCAGGGCGAGACGGGGCTGATGGAGGCTTACAGCCTCGGCTTCGACAATGTTCTCGCGCTCAGTGCCGAACATGGCGAGGGGCTGGTCGACCTGTTCGACGCGCTGCGCCCGATCGTCGAACCCTTTATGGATGCCGATGAGGGACAGGCGGTCGATGGCGATGACGAGGACGCGCCGCTCGGCCCGCTCAAGCTCGCGATCGTCGGGCGCCCGAACGCGGGCAAGTCGACCTTGATCAACCGCATGATCGGCGAGGACCGCCTGATCACCGGGCCCGAAGCCGGGATCACGCGCGATTCGATCCGGGTCGACTGGCAGTGGGAAAAGGACGGCGAGGTCCATCCGATCCAGCTGTTCGACACCGCCGGGATGCGCAAGCGCGCCAAGGTACAGGACAAGCTCGAGAAACTGTCGGTCGCCGACGCGCTCCACGCGGTCGACTTTGCCGAGGTCGTCGTGCTGCTTCTTGACGCCACAAAGGGGCTCGAGGCGCAGGATCTGCGCATTGCCGACCGGGTGATCGAGGAGGGGCGCGGGCTGATCGTGGCGCTCAACAAATGGGACGTCGCTGAAGACCCTTCGTCGCTGTTCAACGGTGTGCGGGCGGCGCTCGATGACGGGCTGTCGCAGATCAAAGGCGTGCCGCTGCTCAGCATCTCGGGCGCGACGGGGAAGGGGATCGACACGCTGGTGCGCGTCGCCTTCGAACAGCGCGCGATCTGGACCAGCCGCGTCTCGACCGCGAAGCTCAACCGCTGGTTCGAACGCGCGATCGAGGCGAACCCGCCGCCCGCGCCCGGCGGCAAGCGGATCAAGCTGCGCTATATGACGCAGGCGCGCACGCGTCCGCCGACGTTCGTCGTCTTCGGCAGCCGCACCGACGCGCTTCCCGCAAGCTACCAGCGTTACCTGACCAACGGGATGCGTAAGGAACTGGGCTTCCAGGGGGTGCCGATCCGACTCAATTTCCGCAACACGCGCAACCCCTATGACGATTGAGATGGCCGCGGACGCGGCGAGCGTCGTCGTCGATGCGCGCGGCATGCGCTGCCCGTGGCCCGCGCTGCGGCTCGCGCGGGCTATGCGCGAGGCGCGCGACGTGCTGTTGCTCGCCGACGACCCGCAGGCAGGGCGCGAGGCCGCGGCGCTGGCCGCCGAACATGGCTGGACTCTCGAACCCGCAGGGGAAGCCGGCTGGCGCGCGCGCCGCGACTGACCCAAAACGGGGCGGCTTTCGTGCGCCGTCCGGAACAGCGTAACCTCTTTTTTACCGACTTTGGTGCATGGTGCGGCCGGGACCAAGACCGAGCTGAATACCGAGGGACGCAACGTTGGACGAGATGCTGGTCGATTGGAACGAATTCCGCGCGACGCGCACCCAGTTGGGGGCGGCGTTCGTGCGCATTCTCGGCTATTTCCGCGAGGATGGCATCAAGTCGGTCGCCGCGATCGAAGAGGCGATGCGCGCCCGCGACGCGCGCGGACTCGTGATGCCCGCGCACACGCTGAAGAGCGAGGCGCGCCAGTTCGGCGCCGAACGCCTTGGTGCGCTGTCCGAAGATATCGAGATGTTCGGTCGCCACTGTGTCGAGGCGCAGGTCAGCCCTGAGGAATATCTGCCGCGGGTCGTCACGCTACGCCCGCTGTTCGAGGAAACGCTGGAAGCGCTGGAACGCGAAGCGAACCCCCTCGTCCAGCGTCGCCCGTCGACCTTCGGCCGCGCCGCCAGCGCTTAAGTCCGCGCGGCTTTCCGCATCGGTTGCAACTGTCGCCGCGACAGGCTGCGCCAGATCCATTCGAGCGGGCCATAGTTGAACCGGTCGAGCCAAGGCTTCGACCACAGCAGCATCGCCGCCCACATGCCGAAGCAGAAGAGATAAAGCGCGGCGCGCCCGACGCCCCCGTACAGGCCGAAACCATAGCCGTAGAAGATCGTCGTCATCACGATCGAGGTGGTCAGGTAGTTGGTGAAGGCCATCCGCCCCGTCGCTGCCAGGCGCGCGCGCACCGCGTCGCTAGCGGCGGTCTTGATCAGCTGCATGATCAGCGCTGCCCAGCCGATCGTCATCGCGACGTCGAAGGGCACCGATAACGACAGCGAGGCGCCGAAGGTCGAGACCGCGCTGAATCCGCTGGCGACCTGATAGCAAGCGAGGGCGATCAGTGGGGGGATGCCGATCAGGAACCCGCGGATCGCCCATTTACGGTAACGCGCCGGCTCCCATTCGCCGGTCAGCATCTGCGATTTGAACAGCGCCATGCCGACCAGCATCAGCCCCATCGTCTCCCACAGGAACATGAGTGCCTGGACGAACGGTTCGGCCGCGTGCTCGCCGAGCTTGGCCGCGACAATGCCGCCATAGCCGCCGAGATGGACGGCAACATCCTTTGCATAGCTCGCCGCGCCGGGGCCCATGTCGGCGTTCATCTTGGCAAGATCCTCGGCCAGCCCGGAGGCGACGTCGGGCGGCAGATTGCCCGTTTCGGCGAGCAGGAACATCAGCCAGCCGGAGGCGAGCAGACCGATCCCGACGAGAAAGAAAGCGGCTGCCCAGCGTAGCAGCGCTTTCACCGACAAGTCGCGGAAGGCAAAGAGCAGCAGGCCGCACACCGCGTAGAGGAACAATATGTCGCCGAACCAGATAAAATAATAATGGATGAGTCCGAAGATCGCCAGCCAGATCATCCGCGCATAATGGGCCTCGGCCGCGCTGCGGCCGCTCGCCGCGGCGCTCTGGATCACCAGCAGCGTGCTCGCGCCGAACAACATCGAGAACAGCCCGCGCATCTTCGAATCGATGAAAACGAAGTTGAAGAACCAGGTCGCGAGATCGAGATTTCCGACCGGGCCACCGGCGACGGGGTTGACGTAAGCCGCAAAGGGAGCGGCGAAGGCGACGATATTCATCGCCAAGATCCCCATCACCGCGACGCCGCGAATGGCATCGAGGCTTTCGTAGCGTGTCGGCGTCGCCTGCGTTTCCATGCCGTTTTCCCCTTCGCCCATGATGAGGGGTATCGCGCGGCCGGGGAGGCGTCGAGGGAATTTTCGATCGCGTTGAACGGTTATTGACATCTATGTCAGTAATGCTATTCGGACAGCATTAGATGATTCGCACGAGTTCGCAAAAGAGAGCCGCCATGATCCCGACCATCTTCTCCCATCCTGATCGTCAGCCTGCGAAGTTCCGGCCGGTCAAGGCGTTCGGTCACTTCCGCAAGCTGATCAAGGACAAGGAAGACACCGAACAGGTCTTTCACATCTTCGAGAATCTGCCCCGCAAGGGCTTCGTCGACGATGCGCGCGCGTTCGTGGAGAGCGAGAAGGGCCGGCAGCTGATGGCCAGCGAGCCCTATCTGCCCGACCTGCTCGACGATCATAGCTGGATCGACGCGCTACCCGAGGGCACGGTAGGTCACGCCTATGTCACCTTCATGCGCCGCGAAGGCCTGTCGGCTGCAGGCCTTGTTGCCGAGGCCGAGAAGATGGGCCGCCCGAAGTTCGACGACCAGCTCCAGTGGTATGCCAATCGCCTGCGCGACACGCACGACCTGTTTCATATCCTGACCGGCTACGGCCGCGACGCGCTCGGCGAGCAATGCGTGCTCGGCTTCACCTATGGCCAGACGGGTAACTACGGCAATTTCTTCATCGCCTATGCCGGCGGTTACGAGCTGAAGCGCAGCGTCAAGGGCGACGCGCCGGTGATGGGCGCGATCCGCCAGGGCCAGCGCCACGGCAGGGCGTCGAAGCCGATTATCGAGCAGGACATTCGCGCCCTGCTCGCCGAACCGCTCGACGCCGCGCGCGCGCGCCTCGGCATCGGCGAGCCGACGCTCTACAAGGAAGCGCACCGGGCGTACCGCAGCCGCGGCATCGACCCATACAACTTCCTCGCGGCGAAGGCTGCGATGACCTGACGCTATATCCTCCCTGTCGCGTCGCGATGGGGAGGGGGACCGCTCGCGAAGCGAGTGGTGGAGGGGCCGCGTAATAGCCCCTCCGTCAGCGCTTCGCGCTGCCACCTCCCCATCGCTGCGCGACAGGGAGGATTTTTAGCGGAACTCTTTGCGGATCATGAGTTTCAGGCCCGACCAGGTCGCGTTGACCGCGCAGACCTTCACATCGACCCAACCCATGGGCAGGCAGATGGTGCGGATGACATCCTCGGTGATGTCGGTCGGGACTTTCGAGGCCTTCTTGGGCCAGCTGATCCAGACAAATCCTGCGGGATCGATCAGCCTGCGAAGGTCGGTCAGCAGCCTTTCGAGTTCGGCGCGTTCGGCCGTGAAGATATGCGCGGCCTGCAATCCCGCTTCGGGTGCGGCGCGTTCGTCGAGCGCGATGGCGCCGATGTCATCGCGCACGCTGCCCGGCATCGCGTGAAACCAGACTGACAGGCCGTCCTTCAGCGACAGCTTCTTCGCCAGCGGTGCGCCCGAATAGCCTGCGGTCATAGGCGCGCGATCAGCGCCTGCGCAGCCGCCGGGTTGCGGACCTTGGCGCCCGCGATGAAGAAGAGGAAGACGTCGCGGCCGCCCTTCGCCCAATCCTTTGCCTGCTTCGCCCAACCATCCAGCGCTGCCTCGGTGTAGCCGGTCTCGACATCCTCTTGGCTGCGCTGGAGGCGGGCATAGGTGAAGTCGGCGGTCGGTTCTTCGATGCAGGGGAATTCGTCGCTATCGGCATAGACCACCGCCATGTTGCGCGCGCGCAGCATGTCGATGAAGGCCGGATCGCGAAAGCTTTCGTGCCGCACTTCGATCGCATGGCGCAGCGGCAGGCCGTCCTGACTGTCGGGAAGCAAGTCGAGGAATCCAGCGAAATCGTCGCGGTCGAACTTCTTGGTTGCCATGAATTGCCAGTGGATCGGTCCGAGCCGGTCGCCGAGGCGGATCAGTCCTTGGGTCAGGAATTTCTCGATCGAGGCAGCGCCTTCCTTCAGCACCTTGCGGTTGGTGGTGAAGCGTGACGCCTTGACGCTGAATTTGAAGCCGTCGGGGACCGATGCGGCCCAGTTGGCGAAACTCTCGGGCTTCTGGCTGCCATAATAGGTGCCGTTGATCTCGATGCCCGTCAGATGCTGCCCGGCATATTCGAGCTCGCGTTTCTGCGCGAGGCCGGCGGGATAGAAGGGGCCGCGCCACGGCTCGAAGGTCCAGCCGCCGACGCCTACATGGATGCTCATGCGTCCGTCACCTCCGCGCAAAATGGAGCGTCGTCATTGCGAGGAGCGAAGCGACGCGGCAATCCAGTGTAGCGTAAACCGCTCTGGATTGCTTCGCTTCGCTCGCAATGACGATTTCTGTCACGCAAGCGCCGCGTCGGCCCCCATCAGGTTCGGAAAGAAGCCTTCGTGCGCTTCGCGGAGTTCGGCAAGCGTCACCTGATGGTCGCTTTCGGGCAGCTCGAAAACGATGCGGTCCTTGATCGTGCGGCCGACCGGGTCGACCGGCACATCGGCGCGGCCCGCGGCGTCGAGGAAGTCGGCAAGGCAAGTGTCGCAGACGGTGACCAGATACAGCCCCTGATCCTCGCCGAAGAAGCTTTCGGCGACGCCGAACGGCTGTTCCTCGCTGACCAGAACGCCAATGTTCGATTTGAGCGCCATTTCCGCCAGCGTCACCGCGATGCCGCCGTCCGAGACGTCGTGGCATGCGGTGATCCAGCCGGCGTTGATCGCGCCACGGATGAAGTCACCGGTGCGCTTTTCGCAGCGCAGGTTGACCGGCGGCGGAGGGCCTTCCTCGCGGCCATGGATTTCGCGCAGCCATACCGACTGGCCGAGATGGCCGGCGCGTTCGCCGACCGCGAGCACGATGTCGCCGGTGCGCTTGAAGCCGATGCCGACCGCCTTGTTCAGATCCTCGATCACGCCGACCCCGCCGATCGCGGGGGTGGGGAGGATCGCGCTGCCGCCGCCGGTCGCCTTGCTCTCGTTATAGAGGCTGACGTTGCCCGAGACGATCGGATAGTCGAGCGCGATGCATGCCTGCGCCATGCCGTCGAGGCAGCCGACGATCTGCCCCATGATTTCGGGGCGCTGCGGGTTGGCGAAATTGAGGCAGTTGGTGATCGCGAGCGGGGTCGCGCCGACCGCGCTGATGTTGCGCCACGTCTCCGCCACCGCCTGCTTGCCGCCCTCGACCGGGTCGGCGTAGCAATAGCGCGGGGTGCAGTCGGTCGACATGGCGAGCGCGCGGTTGGTGCCGTGGATGCGGACGAGCGCCGCGTCGCCGCCGGTCTGCACCGTGTCGGCGCCGACCTGGCTGTCATATTGTTCCCAAATCCAGCGGCGGCTGGCGATATCGGGGGTGCCCATCAACGTCTTGAGGTCGGCGGCGACGTCGGTGGTCTCCGGGACGTTCGTCAGCTCGGCCTGCTTCGGCGTCGCGACGTGCGGGCGGTCATAGAGCGGTGCATCATCGGCGAGCGGCGCGAGCGGGATGTCGCAGACGATCTCGCCATGATGTTCGAGCACCATGCGGCCGGTGTCGGTGACGGTGCCGATGACCGCGAAATCGAGTTCCCATTTTTGGAAGATCGCCTTGGCGAACTCTTCCTTGCCGGGCTTCAGCACCATCAACATGCGTTCCTGGCTCTCGGACAGCATCATCTCATACGCCGTCATGCCCGTTTCGCGCTGCGGCACATCGTCCATCTTGAGGTGGAGGCCGACGCCGCCCTTCGACGCCATCTCGACCGACGAGCTGGTGAGCCCCGCGGCGCCCATGTCCTGGATCGCGACGATCGCGTCCGACGCCATCAGTTCGAGGCACGCCTCGATCAGCAATTTCTCCGTAAAGGGATCGCCAACCTGCACCGTCGGGCGCTTTTCCTCGGCATCCTCGCCGAAGTCCGCGCTCGCCATCGTCGCGCCATGGATGCCGTCGCGGCCGGTTTTCGACCCGACATAGACGATCGGATTGCCGACGCCCGATGCCGCCGAATAGAAGATCTTGTCCTGCTCGGCGACGCCGACGGTCATCGCGTTGACCAGGATGTTACCGTCATAGGCCTTGTGGAAATTGACCTCGCCACCGACCGTGGGAACCCCGACACAATTGCCATAGCCGCCGATACCGTGGACGACGCCCGAGATGAGGTGCTTCATCTTCGGATGATCGGGGCGGCCGAAACGCAGCGCGTTTAGGTTCGCGACGGGGCGCGCGCCCATGGTGAACACGTCGCGCAAAATGCCGCCGACCCCGGTCGCCGCGCCCTGATAGGGTTCGATGTACGACGGGTGGTTGTGGCTCTCCATCTTGAAGATCGCGGCGAGCTTTTTGCCGTCCGGCCCTTCGCCGATGTCGATCACGCCGGCATTCTCGCCGGGGCCGCAGATCACCCACGGCGCCTCGGTCGGCAGTTTCTTGAGATGGATGCGCGAGCTTTTGTAGCTGCAATGCTCGGACCACATGACCGAGAAGATGCCGAGCTCGACAAGGTTCGGTTCGCGCCCGAGCGCGGCGAGGACGCGATCATATTCTTCCGGCGAGAGGCCGTGTTCGGCGACGATCTCGGGGGTGATGACGGAGGCGGGCGCGGCTGCTGTCTGAGTCATGGCGCGCCTTTAGCGCCGCGCACCTCAAACGAACAGACCCCATGATGCGAAAACATCATGGGGTCTGCGGTCGGAGGGAGGGTTCAGCGCGACGCGAGCGTGCTAGCTTTTCCCAGCGGCGCAACGTCGCGCAGCGGGAAGCTGACCTGCTGCGTGCCGACGGTGCCGCGGACGCGATGTTCGCCGACGCGCAGCTTGAACCGCTTGCCGGTCTTTTCCTCGACGCCGCTGATCACGCGGTAGCCGTCGACCTCGGTCACTGTGTAGGCATAGATGCGCCCCTGATGCTCGAAGCGCTGCTCTTGGGCATGCGCGGCGGCGGGTGTCAGGGCGAACAGGGCCAGGGCCGGAACGAGAATCTTTTTCATGGTGCAAGTCCTTGTTGGTGAAACAAAACTTGCCTTCGAGCCCCTCTCTTCTTGTGCAATGCAACATGGCTTGCCGGGTGCGACCCAGCAATTGCAAAAAGCGGAATCGTGATTGCGGAAGGCGAAAGGGTCAGGCGCCGCGCGGCAGCAGGGCGAGTACCAGCCAGGCCGCCGCGCCCGCCGCGATGCCGGTGGCGACGGTCCCCCACGCAATGTCCATCAGCGTGACTTTGGTCGACCAGACCCGCATCGTCGCCTGATTGGTGAGGTCGTAGGTCATGTAGCAGAAGAAGCCGAACAGCGCGCCATATTGGGCCGCGACCTGCCACCGCCCGGCGGCGAGCGCGGGTTGCACCGCAAAGATCTGGATGCCCAGAATGTAGAGCGCGTAGAAGATGAGCGCCGGGGCAGGGCGCCATCCGTCCATTAGCAACTCGCCGATCTCGGGCCGGTAGAGCTTCGGCCCGATCTTTGTGAGCCAGATCGCATCGAGGGCGCCGAAGATCAGTGCAGTCGCGATATAGGCGGCGAGCGGTTGCATGCTTAATCGCGCGCCAATGCAGGGGTTCGATTGGCGCCAGCCCATGCAGCAGTCGCCGCAAGCAGGGCATAGGCAGCGAGCATCGTTGCGGGAATCGCGAGCGAATAGACGGGCTCCTTCGGCCCGAACCAGTCGATCGCCTGGCAGATCAGCAGCAGGGCGGCGAGAATTCCCAACCGGAAATTGCCCGACGGGGCACCAGTGCGGCGGATATAATAGACGAATGCAACGCCGATCAGCAGAAGCTCGAGCGGCATCGCGATGAGCGGGTGGTTCCAGAGCCCGAGCCCCAGCTTCGGCCTCGCCCCATAGAGCGTCAGGTCGGGAATATGGACGACGAGGTCGATGACCCAATGCGAGAGCACGACCAGCGCGGCGCCGATGGCGGCCGCCTTGCGCCGCGTGACGGCCCACACCAGCAGCCCGAACAGCTTGGCCCAGATGATCGCGCCGAGCAGGCTGTGCGTATAGGGCATGTGGTGAAGGTCCATCGGGTTCATGGCGGTGATCCCCGGAACGATCCGCATCGCCTCGATCCCGGGTATCAGCAACACCGCGAAGCCGATGTCGACAAGCTGCGCGGCGACGAACAGGGTGCCGAGCCCCGCGGCGCTCGGCCGGGCGGCGGCGACGAGCGCCGGTGCATAGTGCCCGATGAACATGAACGCGATGCTATCGCGGCGCGGGGCGACGTCAAGCTCGACCGCACTTGACCATGGGGGGGCGAAAGGGCCAAAGCAGGGTGCATGACGGACACCCCCCATACCGATATCGCGTCGCTGTCGTTCGAGGCCGCGATGGGCGAGCTTGAAACCATCGTCCGGCGGCTCGAGGGCGGCGATGTCAGCCTCGAGGAATCGGTGACGCTCTATGAACGCGGACATGCCCTCCGCGCGCATTGCGAAGCGCGCCTCGCTGCCGCGCAGGCGCGTATCGAGCAGGTCAGCCTCGTCGACGGCCAGCCGGCGGGAACCGCACCTTTCGGGCAGGGCTGATCGCGGTGGCGCTTGTCGGTGGCGATACGGGTCAGGTGGCGGATCTGCTGCGCGTCGCGCAGGATGACGTCGCCGAGGGCATCGACCAGCTGTTCGACCGGCTGCTTGCGGTTCCAGCCGATCCGCGCGAGCGGCTGTACGAGGCGATGCGCCACGCCGCGATTGCGGGCGGCAAGCGGCTGCGTCCGCTGCTGGTACGTGCTGCCGCCGATCTTTATCATGTCGATCGCTCGATCAGCCTGCGTGTGGGCGCAGCGGTCGAGGCGATGCACGTCTATTCGCTGATCCACGACGATCTGCCCTGCATGGACGACGATGATCTGCGTCGCGGCAAGCCGACGGTTCACAGGGCGTTCGACGAGGCGACCGCCGTGCTCGCCGGCGATTCGCTGCATGCACTCGCCTTTGAATGGCTCTGCGATCCGGCGACGCACGCCGATCCCTTCGTCCGCGCCGAACTCTGCTCCGAACTTGCGCGCGCGGCCGGCCCTGCGGGTATGGCAGGCGGACAGATGATGGACCTGATGGCAGAGACGTCGGACTTCGACCTCTCGACCGTGACGCGGCTCCAGCAACTCAAGACCGGCGCGCTGATCGCCTTCTCGGTCGAGGCGGGGGCAATCCTCGCGCGCATCCCGATCGAGGGTCGCCGCCCTTTACGCGGCTACGCGCGCGATATCGGCCTCGCGTTCCAGATCGCCGACGACATCATGGACGTCGAGGGTGACGAGGAACTTGCGGGCAAGGCGCTGCACAAGGATGCCGACGCCGGCAAGGCAACCTTCGTCACGCTGATGGGACTCGAACGTGCGCGGGCGCAGGCGCGCCTGCTGGTCGACCAGGCGATTGCGCATCTCGCCGGTTTCGGCGAAGAGGCAGCGCTGCTGCGCGCGATCGCACGCTATGTCGTGGAAAGGGACCATTGATGCGCATTGGGGTTTATCCCGGAACCTTCGACCCGATCACGCTTGGCCACATGGATATCATCCGCCGCGGCGCGAAGCTGGTCGACCGGCTGGTCATCGGGGTGACGACCAATATCACCAAGTCGCCGCTGTTCGACGACGACGAGCGGATCGAGATGGTGCGCCGCGAGGTCGCGAGCATCGGCGGCGACATCCGCGTTGTCGGCTTCAATTCGCTGCTGATGGACTTCGCCGAGCGCGAGGGCGCGGGGGTGATCGTCCGCGGGCTACGCGCGGTCGCCGACTTCGAATATGAATATCAGATGGCGGGCATGAACCAGCAATTGAACGACCGGATCGAGACCATCTTCCTGATGGCCGACGTCGGGTTGCAGCCTATCGCTTCGCGTCTCGTCAAGGAAATCGCCATCTTCGGGGGCGATATCCACAAATTCGTTACGCCGTCGGTGCGCGACGCCGTGGTCGCGCGCATCGCCGATCGCGGCCTTCGCCAGGGCGACGGCTGACTCCAATCATTGAGCGTTCAGCTTTTTGCCGCTAGGCCGCCTCGCGGGGCGTAGAGCAGTTTTTCGAATAAAGGCCGATACAGAATGAAATCCATCTTCCGCCCCCTGGTCCTGACGGCAATGGCGTTCGCGCTCGCAGCCCCGCTCGCGGCGCAGGAAGAACCGGCGTCGTCTCCCGCGCCTGCGGCGACCGAAACCCCGGCGCCGCCTGCGGCCGACGCTCCGGCGGCCCAAGCGCCCGCCGCCGCGCCCGCGATGACCCCCGAGCAATATATGGGCAACCCCGAATATATGCTCGACATCGACCTTTCGACGGGCGGCCGGGTGGTGATCCAGCTCTATCCGAACGCAGCGCCGAACCACGTCGAGCGCGTCAAACAGCTCGCGCGTCAGGGCTTTTATGACGGGGTCAAGTTCCACCGCGTGATCGACGGCTTTATGGCGCAGACGGGCGACCCGACCGCCACCGGGCAGGGCGGATCGTCGCTTCCCGATCTCAAGGCCGAGTTCAACGACGTCCCGCACATGCGCGGCACGGTGTCGATGGCGCGCGCCGAAAGTCCCGACAGCGCGAACAGCCAGTTCTTCATCATGCTGCAGCCGCGCTTCAGCCTTGATCACCGTTACACCGCCTTCGGGCGCGTCGTGTCGGGGATGCAATATGTCGACGCGATCCAGAAGGGCGAGCCGCCCGCGGTGATGTCGCGCATGGTGCAGGTGTCGGTGGCCGCCGACAACAAGCCGATGCCGCCGGCGTCGGCGCTGGTCGAGGCGCAGCCTGCGCCCGCCGAAGTCACCGTCGACCAGCTCAACGCCCCGCTGCGACAGTAAGCGCGGGACCGCGCGCCAAAAGCCATGCGCGTCGACGCCTTCGATTTCGACCTTCCGCCCGAACGCATCGCGCTCCGGCCCGCGCGCCCGCGCGATGCCGCGCGGATGCTCCTCGTGCAGGGCGATGCGATGTCCGATGCGGGCGTCCGCGACCTGCCGTTGCTGCTGCGCGCGGGCGACTGCCTGGTGTTCAACGACACGCGCGTGATCCCCGCGCAGCTCGAGGGACGACGGGGCGCTCGTGGGGAGGAGGGCGCGCCGGGGGCGAAAATCGGCGCGACGCTGCACAAGCGGATCGACCTTCGTCGCTGGCAGGCATTCGTGCGCAACGCGAAGCGGCTCCGCGTCGGTGACACCGTCGATTTTGGTGCGGGCGTCGCGGCGCTGGCCGAGGACCGGCTCGCCGACGGCAGCTTCATCCTCGCTTTCGGCGGCGACGAGCCCGTCGAGCTATTGCTCGAACGCGCGGGCACGATGCCGCTGCCGCCCTATATCGCGGGCAAGCGCCCGACCGACGCCGACGACCGCAGCGATTACCAGACGATATTCGCACGCGAGGACGGCGCAGTCGCCGCTCCGACTGCGGCGCTCCACTTCACCCCCGAGCTGCTCGCGGCGCTGGAGGCAGCGGGAATCTTGACGGAGACGCTGACGCTTCACGTCGGCGCGGGGACATTCCTGCCGGTCAAGGCCGACGACACCGACGACCATGTGATGCACGCCGAATGGGGGCGGATCGACGCCGCGACCGCCGAGCGGCTGAATGCCGTGCGTGCGCGCGGCGGGCGGGTGATCGCGGTTGGCACGACCAGCCTCCGCCTCCTTGAAAGCGCGGCGCACGATACCGGCGAAATCGCGCCGTTCGAGGGCGATACCGCGATCTTCATCACCCCCGGCTATCGATTCAAGGCGATCGACGGGTTGATGACCAATTTCCACCTGCCGAAATCGACCTTGTTCATGCTGGTCAGCGCGCTGATGGGGCTGGATGTGATGCAGGCCGCCTATGCGCACGCGATCGATAGCGGCTATCGCTTCTACAGCTATGGCGATGCGAGTTTGCTACTACCGCAGCGATAATATGGATCGCCCGCCTCTGGTGCAGGGCTGTGCGGTATCGATGCGGTCGTCCTTGCCCTCCGGTCCTGTCTCGATATGGGACAATAAAAGACTAACGCGATCTCAACGATTTGCTAAGGATGGCGAATTGTTCCTGCAAGGGAATCGCTTAGGGGGTATTTCGATGAAGTTCGCATCGACCGCACTGTCGTCAGCAGCGCTCGCGATTGCGGCCTTGGCCGCTTCGCCGGTTCAGGCCGCGACGATCATCAACCTGAACGGCGTGACCAACGCCTCGCTCAACGGATCGAACGGCGTTACGCTCAATCTTGCCGCCGGTACCTACAGCCTGTCCTTCGTCAAGGATGCGTACACAGCGTTTACCCGCTTCAGCGCGCCGACCGGATGCGATGGCGCCGGTATGAACTGCAGTCAGGGCTGGGAAAACAGCGCGCGCTACATCATCGGTGGCACCACCTATCTCTTCGGGGACGGCGCCGCATCCGGCGGGATTGGTCCGCTCGGCGTTGGCGACGGCTATTACAGCAGCGAAGCGCTGTCGTTCGCCAACTCGGGTGGCTATCTCGACAGCTTCACGCTGAACAGCGCGGGCGCGGTGACCTTCTACCTCTACGACGATTTCCTCGGCGACAATTCGGGCGGCGTATCGCTGTCGGTCGCCGCCGTGCCCGAGCCGGCAACCTGGCTGATGATGTTCGTCGGTATCGGGGCGATCGGCGGCTTCATGCGCCGGAAGCGCGTTACGGCAACCGTTCGTTACGCCTGATGCGATCGATGCATCGGACGGGCGACCGGCCGTTGCATGCTTCGGGCGAGTTGGAACGATAGCTCGGTTGGCCGAAGCCGGAACGACGCGTCGTTTATTGGCGAAGCGTATTTCACCGCGGGAAGGATTTGGCCAATTCTTCGTCAATTTGGCGGACTTTTTCGAGAAACCGGGCATCTCGGATCGTGCCATATTTCTGCACGAAAACGCTTTCGGGTAGGCCCTCTTCCAGTGTCATCAGCGTTGACGGCAGGATTGCGTCCTGATTGATCCGCGACATCCTGATAGCCATCGATGGCGCGCGCTCCGTATCGGTCGCGGTTTGTGCCATCAAAAAGCCCGATCGATCCGCCGCGATGTCGATGAAGGAAAATCCGCTCGGATCGCCCTCGGCAAATTCCGACTGTTTCGAGACGCTGTCGGCGAGTTCTTTCCATTCGCCCATTGCCTGGCTGAATTGGGCTCCGCTTGTGGCCGCGAGCGCTGCCGACAAAGTCCAATGTTTCGCCAGATCGAAGCGGTCATGGAGCTTGAGGGCGACAGGCTCGCTCCGGCAGTCCTTGATATCCTCGTCCGACAAGCCGATGAGGTCGCCCACCCGTGGGGACACAGCGAACATCGCAAGCGCCACGAAACCGGCCCGATTGGAGGAGGCTGTCGCCGCGCCGGCTGTTTGCGCGGGATAGGTTCTGCGTACCGCTTCAGCCAGCTCGTCGGTCGGTTTCAAAGATTGCAACACGGTCAGCCGGCAATAGGTGGCGAGCACGGCCTTTGCGTCGATACGGCCCCGACCATCCCCGAACTGATCGACGATACCCGTCTTGGGCGGCACCTGCACCAGCGCTACCGCATCTGAGCCCTCGATCACGAAACGCCGGACCAATCTGTCGAGGGGAGGGATGTCCGCGCCGCGCAGATTGACCACGCTGCGAGTGCCCTCGAGAATTAGGCGGCTGATCCTCGCGGGGAACGAAACCGATCCGACGGTAAGATAGACTTTGGGGAAGCCGTTTTTGCTTCCGTGACCGACGATTCCGACGTTAAGCCACCGGCCAAAGGGGAGCTTATGGCTACCCGTGACGTTGATCCGATCGCCGTCGATTTCGATCAGCAGGCGGTCTGGCTTAAACGCATCGCTTGCCAAGGCCCCCGCGGCCGCCAGCTGCCGGGAGGTCAAGCGTACTATTTGGGGTTCATCGACGTCCGGGATGGCATTGTTGCGCAGCTGGTTCACGGCAATCTTGACAGCACTCGCCTGCTCGGCATCCGGCGGGACGGGCTGCTCAACCAGCGGAGCGGGATCGGTAAGCAGGAAAGCGGCGCCCGCTAAGGTCAGCGGGATTACCGATGACCATATCCAAATCCAGCGCTTCCGGCGCGGCTTGTCCGGTCTTGCTGATGCTTGGCGCTTGGAAATCTCGGGTGCTTTCTCTTGCCTGGCCCTAAGTCATGGATCAAAGAATTGCAACGGCGGCGAAGGATGTGGCGCTCGGCGGTGCGCCAGGCGATCACGTCGGCGGGCGACGACAGGCCGGTTGCCGTTTCCCCGAATGGTACAGTTTTGAACCGCGTCGGCCGAACACTTAACATTATCGCAAGGCATTGCGGGCATTGCGAACCGCTGACTTATGGGAACGTCAAGGTTTCATTGATGGACAATCCATCGCGGATCAGTTCGGACGGCCAGGACCAGGACTCGACCGAAGAAAGCGGACGCGGCTTTTTCGGCAAGCTTGGCTCGCGCATGGCGCGTCCGCGCGGCGAGGCGCCGGCTGTCCCGTCGGGTCTGGACACGCGCGAAGCCCGTCTGCTGCTCCAGAATTATGAGGAAAGCGGCCGCGGCTGGTTCTGGTCGACCGACGCGAAGGGCCGCATCACCTATATCACCGATGCCGTCGCGCGGCTGATGGGACGCACCGGGACCGGCCTGCTCGGGACGCCTTTCACCGACCTGTTCCTTCCCGTCGACAGCCATGGCGAACGCCAGCGCACCCTGCCGTTCCTGATGACCAAACAGTCGAAGTTCGACGAGCTGCCGCTACGCAGCGCGTTCGAGGGCGACGATCGCTGGTGGGCGATCTCGGGCCGGCCCTATTTCGATCAAGGCGGCGACATGGCCGGCTATCGCGGCAGCGGCACCGATATCACCGCGCAGCGCCGTTCGGCCGAGGATGCCTCGCGCCTCGCCCTCTATGACTCGCTGACCGGGCTTGCGAACCGCTTCAATATCTCGAAAAAGCTCGACACGACCCTTGCCGCCTTTTCGCAGCAGCAGCGCAGCTGCGCGATCATGCTGCTCGATCTCGACCGCTTCAAGCAGGTCAACGACACGCTGGGCCATCCCGCCGGCGATGCGCTGCTCAAGCAGGTCGCCGAACGGCTGCTGAAGATCGTCGGCGACAAGGAAATGGTCAGCCGGCTTGGCGGCGACGAGTTCCAGATCATCCTGCCCGACGTCGAGGATCGCGGCAAGCTCGGAGACATGGCTGCCGACATCATCGGCAGCCTGTCGCAGCCCTATTCGGTCGAGGGCAGCCGCTGCATCATCGGGGCGTCGGTGGGCGTCGCGATCGCGCCCTTCGACGGACAGACGAGCGACGATCTCGTCCGTAACGCCGACCTCGCGCTCTATGCCGCGAAGGGCAATGGCCGTGGACGCTTCCGCTTCTATTCGAGCGACCTGCATCAGGCCGCCGAGGATCGCCGCGCGCTCGAGGAGGATCTGCGCGATGCGCTTACGCGCGGCGAGATGGAGCTGACATACCAGCCTGTCGTCCAGGCGAAAACGAACTTGGTCACCGGCGTCGAGGCGCTGATTCGCTGGACGCACCCGGAGCGCGGCCTCATTTCACCCTCGGTGTTCGTGCCGATCGCCGAGGAAACCAATCTGATCTGGCCACTCGGCGAATGGGTGCTCCGCAAGGCGTGCGAGGATGCCGCCCGCTGGCCCGGCGACCTTCGCGTCGCGGTCAACGTATCGCCGATCCAGTTCGCCAACGAGGATCTGCCGAAGGTCGTCGCGAGCGCACTTGGCGCGGCGGGGCTGTCGCCCGACCGGCTTGAACTCGAGATTACCGAGAATGTGTTCCTGAGCGACTCGGCCGAGACCGCGCGGATGTTCAAGGCGCTGAAGGACCTTGGCGTTCGTCTCGCCCTCGACGATTTCGGCACCGGCTATTCGTCGCTCGGCTATCTCCAGTCGGCGCCATTCGACAAGATCAAGATCGACCAGAGCTTCGTGCGTGGGGCCACCGTGCCGGGGTCGCGCAACGGCGCGATCATCGCGGCGATCGTCGCGCTCGCCGAAGCGCTCGACATGGAAACGACCGCTGAGGGCATCGAATCGCACGACCAGCTCGACCTGATCCGCAATCTCCATGTCAGCCATGTGCAGGGCTATATCTACAGCAAGCCCGTAGGCAACGACGAGCTCGTCGACCATGCCGAGGCAGGATCGTGGATGATCAAGCCATCGGGACCGGCAAAGCAGCGCAACGACCGCTTCCAGATGTTCCGCAAGGTCGGCGCTATCCACGGCAATCACCGTTACAATGTCGTGATCCGAAACCTGTCGGCGACTGGGGCCTTCATCGAGGGGATATTGGACGTGCCCACGGGCACGCGCTTCGTCATCGATTTCGGCGAAGGCCAGCTCGTCACCGCGACCGTGCGCCGGTCGATGAAGCACCAGCAGGGCATCGAGTTCGAACAGACGATGGTGAGCGACGGCAACGGGGGACTGTGTACGCGCCATCGCGTGTCGCCCTATCTGATCGCTGCGGCGACGCAGCAGACGCCGGGCCAACTCGCCCTGCCGACCTTTACGACGACCAGCGACTGGAAGGCCGCCTGACGCGGGAACCAGAGGCGGCGCGATCCGTTTCCTGTCCGATCCAAGCAAAGGAGACGACATGGCAGAGACCCAGATCTTCGCGCGGCTGAAAGCCGATCACGACCGGCACCGCGACCTTCTCGACCGCATCGACCAGACGCACGGCGACAGCGACGACCGCCGCACCTTGTTCGAGAGCTTCCGCGTCGAGGTGACCGCGCACGCGGCATCGGAGGAGATGTCGCTCTATGCGACGATGCTCGCCAGACCCGACCTTCGCGACGAAGCGCAGCACAGCGTTGCCGAGCATAAGGAGATCGAGGATTTCCTGACCGAGCTCTATGAAATGGATTTCGCCTCGACCGGCTGGCTCACGCGCTTCCGGACGATGAAGGAGCGCTACCTCCATCATATCGACGAGGAGGAGGAAGAGATGTTCCCCGAGGCCGAGAAGGGCCTTTCGCAAGCCAAGAAGAAGGAACTCGCCGCGATCTTCGAAAAGGAGAAGCCGAAAGAAAAGGCGAAAGCCGCCGAGGAAAAGCCGTCGAGCGAGGAGGAGCGCGCTTAAGCGCGTCCCTCGACTTTTGGCGCGCGCCGTCATAGGCGCGCGCCATGACCGACAGATTCGCTTTTCAGGTCGCCGCGACCGACGGCGCCGCGCGCACGGGTGTCATCCGGATGCAGCGCGGCGAAATCCGTACCCCCGCCTTCATGCCCGTCGGGACCGCGGCGACGGTCAAGGCGATGCGCCCCGTCGAGGTTCGGGCAACCGGCGCCGACATCATCCTCGGCAACACCTATCATCTGATGCTGCGTCCGGGGGCCGAACGCATGGCGCGGCTCGGCGGACTTCACAATTTCATGGGCTGGGACCGGCCAATCCTGACCGACAGCGGGGGCTATCAGGTGATGAGCCTGTCGGCGCTGACCAAGCAGAGTGAGCAAGGCGTGTCGTTCAAGAGCCACCTCGACGGCTCACGGCACATGCTGACCCCCGAACGCTCGATGGAAATCCAGCGACTGCTCGGAAGCGATATCGTGATGGCGTTCGACGAATGCCCCCCGAACGGTGTCGATGCGAAGCGCGCCGCCGCGAGCATGGAGCGCTCGATGCGCTGGGCGGCGCGTAGTCGCGCGGGGTTCGACGCCGGCGAGGAACATGCGTCGCGCTCGGCGCTCTTCGGCATCCAGCAAGGGTCGCTCGACGAGACATTGCGCGCGCGCTCCGCCGAGGCGCTGATCGACATCGGTTTCGACGGCTATGCGATCGGCGGCCTTGCGGTGGGCGAGGGGCAGGAGGCGATGTTCGGCGTGCTCGACTATGCGCCGGGCCAGCTTCCCGCCGACAAACCGCGCTATCTGATGGGCGTGGGCAAGCCCGACGACCTGATCGGCGCCGTCGCGCGCGGGGTCGACATGTTCGATTGCGTGCTGCCGACGCGCTCGGGTCGCAACGGGCAGGCCTTCACCTGGGACGGCCCGGTCAACATCCGCAACGCGAAACATGCCGAGGATATGGGGCCGCTCGACGGGTCGTGCGATTGCCCTGTCTGCACAACCTGGTCGCGCGCCTATCTCCACCATCTCGTGCGCGCGGGCGAGATGCTCGGCGCGATGCTGATGACGCAGCACAATCTTCACTTCTATCAGGCGTTGATGCAGCGGATGCGCGATGCGATCGCGGCGGGCAGTTTCGCTGCCTTCCAGTCGGACTTCGCCGGCCGCTACCGGAAATGATCAGTCGAGCTTGTTGAGCAAGTCGAGCAAAGATTGTGGAATCGTCTCGTCGACCGCCGACTCATAGGCCCTGCGCAGGGCGATATTGACGTCCTGCACCTTTCCGGGGAGTTTCTTCTCGGCGTCCTTTCCGGCCGGCTTTTCGGGCGGCGATCCGGTTTTAGACGTCATCTTGTTGCCATCCGCTCGACATGGGTGCCTGTGCTAACCGCGCATAAACCAAAGCGCAATGTGCCTTTGTTGCTTTGCTGGGAAACTAATTTACGGCTAAATCGTTCCCATACGGTGAAAACATGCCGGCCGACGGCAGGATTCTTGGCGCCCATGCAGGGAATCTGCGGTTTTCGGCTGGAGCAGGAGGCTATAAATGTCATTGGGTCAAGCGATCGCGCCCTATCTTCCCTATCTGCGGCGCTATGGCCGGGCGATTTCGGGAAGCCAGCAGAGCGGCGATGCCTTGGTCGCCGGACTGCTCGAAACGCTGGTGGCAAACCCCGGCGCGGTCGACCCTTCCGGCGATCTCCGAATCCAGCTGTACCGGATGGTGCATGATAATTTCGGATTGATGGCCGGGCAGTCGGCCGCCGAGGAAAATGCCCCCGCCGAAGTGGCGATTGCCGACGCGCGGCTCCGCCGCATCCCGTCGCTGGCACGGCAGGCGCTGCTGCTCACTGCGGTCGAGGGCTTCAACTCGGAAGAAACCGGCCGCATCATCGGCCGCGATACCGCCTCGGTCGACGAGCTGATCGCGCAAGCGACCGACGAGATCGACCGCCAGACACGCGCGCGTATCCTGATCATCGAGGACGAGCCGATCATCGCAATGGACATCGAAATGATCGTCCGTGATCTCGGCCACGACGTTGTCGCGGTCGCAACCACCCATGCCGAGGCGGTCGCCGAGGCGCAGAAGCACCAGCCGGGCCTCGTCCTCGCCGACATCCAGCTCGCCGACAACAGCTCGGGGATCGAGGCGGTGCAGGAGATCCTGCAGGACGTGAAGCTGCCGGTCATTTTCATCACCGCGTTCCCCGAGCGGTTGCTGACCGGCGACCGCCCCGAACCGGCCTTCCTGCTCACCAAGCCGTACCAGCCCGCGACCTTGCGCGCCGCGATCTCGCAGGTGCTGTTTTTCGACGAGAGTACTGTTCCGGCCTGAATTCTTCGCCCTTGCGAACGGCGAAGTCGCGTACCAACGAGGTTGGGGTTGATACGTCGCCGGGCGCAGGCAATACCCTCGCTTGATGATTGCTTCGGATGCTTCCGCGCGCCGGTCGGCGCTCGATCGACTGACGGCGAATGCGCCGTTCCTCGCCCGGCTTGCGGAGCTCAATCCCGACGATGTGGCGCGCTTCCTTGGCGAGGGGGCCGACGCGGCGCTCGCGGAGGTCGCACCGCCGCCCGTCGACGACGACATCATGCGCACGCTCCGCCAGTGGCGTGGGCGGATGGCATTGCTGCTCGCGCTCGGCGACCTGTCGGGCGAGCATGATGTCGGGCTCACGACGCGGCTCCTGTCGGACTTCGCCGACACCGCGTGCGACATCGCGCTCGCCGCCGCTTTCGCCGAGCGCGTGCCAGGCGAAGAGCCGCGGGGGATCGCGGTGATCGCGCTCGGCAAGCTCGGCAGCCACGAGCTCAACTATTCGTCGGACATCGACCCGATCCTGATCTTCGACCCCGAAACCATGCCGCGCCGTTCGCGCGACGATCCCGGCGAGGCGGCGGTGCGGATCGCGCGGCGGATGGTCGAAATTTTGTCGGCACGCACCGCCGACGGCCACGTGCTGCGTGTCGACCTGCGGCTCCGCCCGCATCCCGAAGTGACGCCGATCGTGCTTCCCGAGAGCGCGGCGATTTCCTACTATGAATCCGAGGCGCTGGCGTGGGAGCAGGCCGCGTTCATCCGCTCGCGCGCGTCGGCGGGCGACCGTGCGCTCGGCAACCGCTTCCTCGCCGCGATCCAACCCTTCATCTGGCGCCGCAGCCTCGATTTCCGGCAACTCAAGGAAATCGGCGCGATGAGCGATCGCATCCGCGACCATTTCTCGCAAGGCCAGGCCTTCGGCCCCGGCTATGATCTGAAGCGTGGGCGCGGCGGTATTCGCGAGATCGAGTTTTTCGCGCAGGTCCACCAGCTCATCTACGGCGGCCGCGATCCGTCGCTGCGCTTGCCCGCGACGGTCGATGCGCTCGCCGCACTCGCCAAGGCGGGGCGTGTCGACGCCGACGTCGCCGAACGGCTGACCGGTCATTATGCGCTGCTCCGCCGGATCGAGCATCGGTTGCAGATGATCGAGGACCAGCAGACGCAGTGCCTGCCGGTACAGCCCGCCGCGCTCGACGGGGTCGCGCGGCTCGACGGCGAGGCCGACGGCGCGGCGCTGCTCGCCACGCTCCA
Source organism: Sphingopyxis sp. H073 (assembly GCF_001468395.1). GTDB lineage: Bacteria > Pseudomonadota > Alphaproteobacteria > Sphingomonadales > Sphingomonadaceae > Sphingopyxis. Next base: position 113,845 of record NZ_LNSG01000001.1, read on the forward strand.
GCCCGTCGTGACCGACGTCGGCGCCTGCTACGACCGGCTCGTCGCCGAGCGTGCGGCGACGAGCGGCCTGCCGCGCGATGAGGGTGAGCTGGCCGGCGCGGTGATGGCGGCAGGCTTCGACCCGCCCGACGCCGCGCTCCGCACGATTTCCGAATGGCGCGGAGGCAAGCTGCGCGCGCTGCGCAGCGCGGCGGCGCTCGAGGCGCTCGAAACCGCGCTTCCCGAACTGGTGAAGGCGCTCGGCGCCGCTCCCGATCCCGACGCCGCGCTGCTCCGCTTCGACAAGCTCGTCGGCGGCCTGCCGAGTGCGATCGGCTTTTTCCACCTGCTCGCCGCGCAGCCCGCGCTGGCGAAGATTGCGACGCGCATCCTGTGGCTCGCTCCGGCACTCGCGGACGCGCTAGGCGCGCGGGTCGAGCTGATCGAAGGTCTGATCGACAAGCGTGCGTTCGAGGCGCCCGCGACCAAGGCCGAACTGCTCGCCGAATGGGCGCCCGGGCTCGCGGGGCTCGATTACGAACGCCTGCTCGACCGCGTCCGCGACCGGGTCGGTGAGCGGCGCTTCGCCTACGGTGTGCAGATCATTGCGGGCTCGACCGATCCGCTTGCCATTGCGTGCGGCTATTCCGAACTCGCCGAGGCGGCTCTACAGGTGCTTGCCGATGCCACGGTCACCGAATTCGTCGCCGCGCACGGACGCGTCCCCGACAGCGAGCTCGTCGTGCTTGCGCTCGGACGGCTCGGGGGCAGGGCGCTGACGCACGCATCGGACCTCGACCTCATCTATCTCTTTACCGGCGATCATCTCGCCGAATCCGACGGGCCGCGCCCGCTCGGCGCGACGACCTATTACAACCGGCTTGCGCAGCGCGTGAGCGGCGCAATGTCGGTGCCGACCGCTGCGGGCAAGCTCTACGATGTCGACACGCGGCTCAGGCCGCAGGGCGCGCAGGGGCCGCTCGTCGTCACGCTCGACAGCTTCGAACGCTATCAGCGCGAGGAAGCGTGGACGTGGGAGCATATGGCGCTGCTTCGCGCGCGGCCGGTCTATGGCTCGGACCGTGCAAAGGCGGCGGTACAGCGCACCATCGACGAACTGCTCGCCGCGCCGCGCGACCGCGCGACGGTCGCGCAGGACGCCGCCGAGATGCGCGACAAGATTGCCGCACACAAACCGCCGAAAGGCCCGCTCGATATCAAGGGCGGGCCCGGCGGGCTTGTCGACCTAGAATTCGCGATGCAGGTGACGCAACTCGCTACGGGGCGGTGTCACGATCCCAACATCGGATCCGCGCTCGCCTGTCTGAGGGTCGACGGTCTCGCCCCGCCCGAGATCTGCGATGCGCACGGCCTGCTCGCGCGGATGCTCGTGATGCTGCGGCTGACCGCACCGGAGGGGGAACCCGCGACCGCCGCCGCGCGTCAACTCGTCGCAAGCGCATGCGGCGAGCCCGGCTGGCCGCAACTGCTTGCCGCGCACGATGCGGCGCGGCAGGAGATCGCGGACTGGTGGGCCTCGATTCGTCCGCCGCAGCAGGAGACGAAGCCATGACACTCGCCATCGGAGACGCCATTCCCTCGGTCACGCTGCTCGACGCCGACGGCGCGAGGATCGATCTTGCGAGCCTGAAGGGCGCGCCGCTTGTCGTCTATTTCTATCCGAAGGCCGATACGCCGGGCTGCACGGTCGAGGCGCAGGATTTCACTCGCCTTGCGCCGGAATTCGCGCATCTGAACGCACAGGTGCTCGCGGTGTCGCGCGATGCGCCGGCAAGGCTCTGCAAGTTTCGCGACAAATATGGCCTGACGGTGCGCCTCGCGTCGGACGAGGATGGCGCGGTATGCGAGGCGTTCGGCACCTGGGTCGAGAAGCAGAATTACGGGCGCACCTATATGGGTATCGAGCGGTCGACCTTCCTGTTCGGCGCCGACGGCAAGCTCGCGAAGGAATGGCGCAAGGTCCGCGTGAAGGGCCACGCCGAGGCCGTGCTGGAGGCCGCGAAGGCTCTTTGATGCAAACCCTCGGCGAAGCTGCGCGTGCGGTCCTGCTGACGCCGGACCCGCACGACAAGCGCCGCGCGGCGCGGGCGCTGGCACGGGCATGGCGGTGCGGCGAGGTTGGGCATCGTTGCGACGTTGCGATGCCCGACCGGCCCGCTTGGCCCGCCAAGCCCGAATTGCTCGCGCCCGGCCAGATGCCGCGCCGCCGCAAGGGCGGGTCGACACGCGGCCGGATCGCGATGCTCCACGCGCTCGCGCATATCGAATTTGTCGCGATCGATTTGGCGGTCGATCTCGTCGGACGGTTCGGCGGTGCGTTCCCGCGCGGCTTCGTCGACGACTGGCTCGGGGTGGTCGCCGATGAGGCGATGCACTTTGCGTTGCTCGACCGGAGATTGCGCCAGCTCGGCAGCTTTTACGGCGAACTGCCCGCGCACGCCGGGCTTTGGGAGGCTGCGCAGGCGACGAACGACGACGTGCTGGCGCGTCTCGCGATCGTTCCGATGGTCCTCGAAGCGCGCGGGCTCGACGTCACCCCGGCGACCGTCGATCGCTTCCGAAATGCCGGCGATGCGGTCTCGGCAAAGATTTTATCGCGTATTTACAAGGATGAAATCCGCCATGTGACCGCCGGCACAGTCTGGTTTAACCAAAAGTGCGACGAAATGGGATTCAACGCCGTCGAAACGTGGCAAAGCCTCGTAAAATCGCGATTTCGTGGAATCTTGAAGCCTCCGTTCAACGACTCGGCGCGCCGTGAAGCCGGTTTAACGCAAGACTACTACGCAGTTATTGCTTGGTAAGGTTTGGGCCGTCATCAACACTCGCGGGCAGGGAATTATCCCAATCCGAAGCAAAAATCCGGCACCGGCGATCCCGAAACGGGACACTGGCGACAAGGACTGCGGGGTCGATACGTGCAATACGCTCTACTGGCGCAAAAGTTTCATTCTGGCCTGATTCTCGCTGCCGCGGCAGTGACGGGGCTCACCGCTCCGGCCGCCCACGCGGCGAATGCGGGCAACGACGCGAGCATCACGGTTCCCGACGAGCCCGATGACGACGGCTTCACCGCCGGCGTTCCGGCGGTCGGTGAAAACACCGAAGCGCGCGCGATATTCCAGGCGTGGAAGCGCCTCGACACCGGCCTGACCGCGAACATCGGCATTGCAGTGCCCTCGCGTCGTCCGATCGAAAAGATGTCGCTGTCGTCATCCTACGGGATGCGCGTCCACCCGGTCACCGGCAAGCTCGCGCGCCACAATGGCATCGACATTCCGGCGCCCTATGGCACCCCCATTTATGCGACCGCCGACGGCATCGTCGGCCGCGCCCAGCGCCTTGGCGGCTATGGCAATTATGTCGAGGTCGAGCACGGCAACGCGATCCAGACGCGCTACGGCCATATGTCGTCCTACATCGTCGCTCCCGGCCAGCAGGTGAAGAAGGGCGACATCCTCGGTTACGTCGGCTCGACCGGCCGTTCGACCGGCAACCATCTTCACTATGAAGTCCGCATCGAGGGCGAACCGGTCAATCCGATGCCCTTCTGCCAGTCGGAAACCATGGCGATCGCCGCCATCACAGGGAACAAGAAGCTCGCAATGGGCGGTCCCGAATAACAAGCTTTCCTGGGTCGGAGAGGAGGGGCGCTCTACGGCTATAGCCGGGGCGCCCTTTTCATTTGGGGTGGCAGCCCCTATCTTTCCCAAATGGACACGCAGGTTTCCGACATCGCCCTTTCGCCCGCCGCTGCGGCGCGCGTCCGCTGGATCGCCGACCGCAAGGGCGAGGGCGAGGCGGCGCTCCGACTTGCGGTCGACGGCGGCGGCTGTTCGGGCTTCACCTATCGCTTCGGTCTCGCCGAAAGCATCGACGCCGACGATATCGTGACCGAGACCGACGGGGTGAAGCTGGTCGTCGATCCGGTCAGCATCGACCTGGTGCGCGGCTGTGTCGTCGACTTCGTCGACTCGCTCGGCGGATCCTCGTTCAAGGTCGAAAATCCCAACGCCGCCTCGGGTTGCGGCTGCGGGTCGAGCTTCTCGATCTGACGCCTTCCTTAGCGGCATGCTTCCTGCCATAGCGGGGGCATGAAAGTCGCGACCTTCAACATCAATGGAATCAAGGCGCGCCTGCCGCGTCTCGTCGAATGGCTTGAAGAAACGCAGCCCGACGTCGCCTGCCTGCAGGAACTCAAGTCGAGCGACGAGACGATGCCGACCAAGGAGATCGAGGCGGCGGGCTATGGCTTTCTCTATCACGGGCAAAAGGGCTTCAACGGGGTCGCGATCCTCGCCAAGGACGAACAGCCGGTCGAAATCCAGCGCGGGCTCGAAGGCGAAGCCGAGGACGAGCAGTCGCGCTACCTCGAGGCCGATGTCCGGGGCGTCCGCGTCGGCTGCATCTATCTGCCCAACGGCAATCCGCAGCCGGGGCCGAAATTCGATTACAAGCTGCGCTGGATGACGCGGCTGCGCGAGCGGGCGAAAGCGTTGCTTGCCGCGGAAATTCCGACGATCCTGACCGGCGACTATAATGTCATCCCGCACGACGACGATGTCTGGGATCCGCGCGGGCCGATGGCCGACGATGCGCTGATGCAGCCCGAATCGCGCGACGCTTTTTTCCGCATTCTGGGCGACGGCTGGACCGACGCGGTGCGCAGCCGGCATCCGGCGGGCGGGGTCTGGACCTTCTGGGATTATCAGGCCGGCGCGTGGCAACGCGACCATGGCTTCCGCATCGACCATCTGCTGCTCAGCCCCGCGATGGCCGACCGGCTCGTTGATGCCGGGGTCGACAAGGACCATCGCGGCCGCGAAAAGGCGAGCGACCACGCTCCGACCTGGGCGGTCTTTGCATGAGCCTGCTGTCCGCCGCGAAGCTGGCGGACGCGCCGCTCTTCGCGGGACTGGCCGAGGCTGAGCGCATCGAACTCGCGGACGCCTTCGTTCCGCGCCATTTCGCCGATGGCGAGGCGATCCTGATCCAGAACGAACGCGCCGAAGGGCTGTTCCTGATCGACGCGGGGCAGGTCGATATCGGCAAGCGGCTGCCCGGCGGCGGCCTTGCCCTGCTCGCCAAGGTGGGGCCGGGCGAGGTGATAGGGGACATGGCGCTGATCGGACGCGACCTCAGACGCTCGGCGATGGGGATTGCGCGCGGGCCGGTCGCGACCTGGTATCTTCCCGCCGACCAGTTTCGCGCCGCGCTGTCGCAGCTTCGCCCCGCCTCGTTGCAATTGCAGGCGGAACTCGGGCGACTCGTCGCCAGCCGCGTCGTCGCCAAGGCGGCCGACATCGCGGGGCTGCTTGCCGATGGCCCCGATGCCTTCACCGCGCGCCCGCAACGTATGCTCGCGCCGGTTGTCGAGGAGGCCTTCACCCCCGAGCCTTTCCTTGCGAAGCTGCCCTGCTGCGCGGCGATGACCCACGCGCAGCGGCTCGCCTTCTGGGACGCGGGCGAGCGGATCGACGTTGCCGCCGACACCGACCTCGCGCTCGTCGGCGGCGCTTCGGATCGGATCTGGCTCGTTGTTCGCGGTGCGGTGCGCAGTGCGCTGCCGCACGGGACGGGTATCTATCAACTCACCGTCACCGGGCCCGGCCAGCTCGTCGGCATCGCCGCGCTGCTGCTCGATGGCGCGCACGACCGGCTGCTGCGCACCAGCGAACAGGCGACCCTGCTCGCCTTTGACCGCGCGACCTTCACCGAGATGCTGGACACGGGCGATGCGCTCAGCCGCGAGCTAGGCGCGTCGGTCAACGCCGATCTCGTCACCGCGCTCGATGCGCTCGACCAGGTCGAGGCGCGCATCCTTGCGATGCGCCGCGGCCACGCCGTCGCGGCCTAACGCGCGAGTGGTATCACCCTGAATTTCGGAAGATTCCCGTCCATCTCTGCATGAACCATCGCATATTCGGGAACCGGCATCCACGTCGCGCTGTTCGACGACAGCGGCTCCGACGCGACGATCACCGCGCGCGGTTCCTCCTCGCCACCGACCATCTGCCATTCGCCGTCGTGGAGGCCATAGTCGCGCCCGGTCGTGAACCACATCGACAGGAAATTCATGTTCGCCTCATGCACCTGATCGGGCGATCCGGTGCGATAATGACCGAAGTCGAAGCAGTGGCGGAGGCCCAATATCTGCCGCCCCGTGGTGATGAACAGGTTGCAGCTCGACGAGATCGCGATGCCATGGCGCCGCCGCGCCGCCTCGATCAGGTCGACCGTCTTCTGCACGGCGGCGACCAGTTCGTCGCGGCTCGGCTCGACGCGCCAGTCCGGGAGCTGCGACAGCAGCAGCGCATAGATCCATTCGCTGTCGGTCGATCCCGAAATCTGCGCGAGCAGTTCGGGGTCGATATCGGCCATCAGCGTCCCCTTCATTTCGCCGATCCGGTAGATGTCGCCGTTGTGCGCCATCGCCACCGCGGCGCCCGGAAAGTGAAAGGGATGGGTGTTCTGCTCGCTGACCTTGACCGTCGTTGAGTAAGCGACGCCGCGGACATGCGCGATCACGCATTCGGCGCGCGTCTTCACCGCCAGCGACTTGAGATTGCCGTCGAACACCGGCAGCGACGGCGAGCGATAGCGGTGCGGTTGCTGCGGCAGGAAGCTCGACGCATCCCATGCCATCATCCCGAACCCCGCGAGGTTCAGCATATGCAGCATCTTGGGCATATAGGCCTGGTTGACGAGGCTGGAGTCAGGCTTGAAGAGCAGGTCGTCGAGCTGCACCGGCTCGCCCAGATACATCATCGCGCGGCACATGATCCGTTCCCACCCGCTGGTTCGGGGCCAGCCTAGACACGACGCAGAGCGCGTCAAGCGTCCGGGTAGAGCGTTTTTCCGACCCGCGCCGGATCCAGATCATAATGATGCGCGATCGCGCCCGCGACGACGCGTTCGAGGCTGCGTGTCGGCTTGAGGTCGCGGCCTTCGTAGCGAGCAGGTACGGCCAGCCCCGGCCAGTCCGCGGATACCCTGCCGCCCTCAGCCAGTCCGCCGCCGAAGAACATCGCGGTCGACGCGGTGCCGTGATCGGTGCCGCCGGTACCGTTGACCTCGACCGTGCGGCCGAATTCGGTCGCGACGATGACCAGCGTGTCGGCCCATGCCGGGCCGAGCCCGGTCTGAAGCGCACCGACGAGCTGATCGAGCCCGCGAAGCTGTGCGGCGAGGCGCCCGCGCTGCGCGCTGTGCGTGTCCCAGCCGCCGGTCTCGACCATCATCACCCGCGCGCCGTCGGCGGGAAGCATCAGCGAGGCGGCGAGTTTGCCGAGTTCGGCGCCGTTGCGGCCGTTGTTGCCGCCGATGTCGCTCGCCAGTTCCTGCGTCTTGACCGCGCTGTCCCACAACGGGCGTAGCAGCGCGTCGCCCTCATACATTGCGGTCAGCCGCGCGATCAGGTCGGCGTCGGCCTGCGGCAGGCGGCTCGGCGCATAGGTGCCGACCGGCACCGTGCCGCGCAGCGCGAGCGGCACGGCAGGCGCGATTGCGATCGCATCGCGCTCGGCGGCGGGGAGCAGGGTGAGCAGGCGCCCGACCCAGCCGTCGTCGCGCTCATATGGGCGCGACGCGCCTCCTTCTAGAACATTCTGCCCGTCGAAGTGCGAGCGGTCGCGATAGGCGGTGGCGACGGCGTGCGCGAAATGCGCCTGCTTCGCGGCGAAGAGCGAAGCGCCGGTCACGAGCGCAGGGTGCAGCGTGAAGAGGCCGTCGAGCTTCGCGCCGCCGCTAGTTTCATCGGCGAGCGCGCGCCGCGCGGCGGCGAAGGCGGGGTCGCCCGTTGGCGCGACGACCGCCAGTCCGTCGGCCGCACCGCGCTGGATCACAAAGACGAGGCGTCTGGGCGTGCCTGCGGCGGCATGGGCGAAACGCGGCATCGCGCCCGCAGCGGCGACGGTGATGCCCGACAGGATGATGGAACGACGTGAGAGGATCATCGTCTATCTCCGCAGGAAGACGGGGCTGGCGAACAGCATCGCGAGCGCCTGTCCGGGGCTGTCGGCGCGCGCGATCGCCTGTTCGATATCGGGGGTCATCGCGTCCGCGAGGATCAGGGGCGCGAGCTTGCGCGCATCGACGCGGTCGCCGATACGCCCGGCGATCCGGCTGGCGATTTCGACGCGCTGCATCAGCGCCGCCGACCCCGCCCAGGTCGCGACGAGGTCGTCATAGCCCGCGGGCGATCCCGGGCGCCATAGCGGCTGGCCGAGCTGGGTGAAGATCGCGGGCACATTCTGTTTCTCGCCGATCGCGGGCAGTTTCAGCGCGCGCATCGTCGACACCGCCCAGTCCCAAGGCGACTTGAACATCGTCGGCGCGCCTGCCCACGGCTCGGGTGAAGCGATCAGCGCGCGGTAAAGCGAGGGCAGGTCGCCGCCGGTCTGGCGGAAATCGGCCGTCAGCCGCTCGACGAGCGCGGGGGGCGGGGTGTCGCCGGTGAAGTGGCGCGCGAGCTTGGTCGCGATATGCGCTGCGGTCGCCGGGTGGACCGCAAGATCGCGGAGCACCGCCTCGCCTTGCCGTGCACCGGGCTGATCGTACCGCTTGCCGAGGATCGACTGTGCGCCGGGTTCGTGGAGTTGGGCGATGAACACCGTGTCACCGGGCCGCGCGTCGGCGGGCATCAGGCGTTGCCCGGCGCCCTTGCCGAGGCCGGCGACAGTCAGCCCGGTCAGCGCCTTGGCAAAGGCCGTGACGTCGGCCTGCGTATAGCCGGTGCGGACACCCAGCGTGTGCAACTCGAGTATTTCGCGCGCCAGATTCTCGTTGAGGCCGAGTTTCGCCTGCTTCTGGCGGCGCTGGACACGTTGCGCGACGGGGCTGTCGGGGCCGAAGCTCTGCGCCTGATCGAGATAGAGCAGCATTGCGGGGTGGCGCACCGCCGCGATCAGCAGGTCGGCGAATTTGCCCATGATGTTCGGGCGGATCGCCTCGAACTCATGATTGCCCGCAAAGCCGATCATCGTGATCTTGTCGGCCGACACCGCGAAATGATTGGCCCAGAAATGTGTCAGCCGTTCGGCGAAAGGGGTCGGCGTCGCGACGGCATTCGCCAGCCGCGCGCCCGCCGCATCGACATAGTGCCGGCGGATTTCGGACCGCGACAGGCGACGGAGTTCAGGGTCCATGCCCTTTTCCTCCTCGCTCATCGGCATGTCGGGGGCCTCGCGCCGCATTGCCTGCCGATCCTCCCGATAGCCCAAATAGGCGGCGGCGATCGCCGCGCGGCCGGGGAGCGCCGCGATCGCGGCGGGGGCAGGATCGAAGGCGCCGAGCTGGCGCGTCAGCCACGCCCGCGGATCGCGGATCGCGGGATCATCCCAGCGGCGTCCGAGGCCGAAACGATTGGCGGCAAGATAGTGCGTCGACATGACATGCCTCTTCCGAACCGGAAACGCACAATGCCGGCTATTTGTCGCAAAGCTGTGCCAGCGTCAGAGCATCTTGTCGTAAAGCTGGTACACGCGGTTGCGCCGCGCGTTGATCGCGTCGGCCACCGCGACCATCCCCTGATTGTCGTCGAGGACCCAGCCGATATCGCCCTCGGTCGCGCCATAGTTGGCGACGCCGTCGCGGCGGATATATTCGATCATCATGAAGGCCAGGGTGCTCGCCATGCGGCTGTTCTGCAATTTCTTTACCACGCCCATCAGCGGCACGCGCAACCGCTTGCTCTTGGGCTTCCGCAGCCACCAGAGCAGCCTCGCCCAGTTGAAGGGGAGCAAGGCTCCGTCCATCTCGATCAGCAATTCATTCATGTCCGGCAGCACGATCATGAAGGCGACCGGCTCGCCGTCGACTTCGGCGACGCGGATCAGATCCTCGAAGACGATGTCCTTCAACTTCTTGCCGACATAGGCGATCTCGCTGTCGGTCAGCGGCACGAAACCCCAATTGTCCGACCAGGCGTCGTTGAGGATGCCCATGATCAGCTTCGCCTCGGCGTCGAATTTCTTCTTGTCGACGCGGCGGATGCGGATGCGCTCGTTCTTTTCGCCCGCGGCGACGATGCGGTTCACCAGCGGCGGGAAGCCGTCGACGATCTCGACGCCATAGTTGAAGAGCTGCTTGACCGGCTGGTACCCTTCGCCTTCGATCCAGCCCTGGTAGAGCGCGCTGTTGTGGCCGAGCATGATCGCCGGCGGCGTGTCGAACCCCTCGATCAGCAGGCCGGGTTCGTCCCAGACCGAAATCGACAGCGGCCCCAGAGCGCGCGTCATGCCCTGACCGCGCAGCCAGTCCTCGGCCTTGGCGATCAGCGCATGCGCGACCTCGGCGTCCTCGGCCTCGAGCAGGCCCCAGTTGCCGGTGCCGGGCCCCATGCCCTGTTCGGCGGGCTGCGCGAGCGCGAGTTCGTCGATATGCGCCGAGATGCGCCCGACGGTGCGCTCGCCGCGCCGCGAGATGAAGAGCTGCGCCTTGCCGTGCTCGAACCACGGATTCTTGCCCGGCGTCAGCAGGCCGTAAACCTCGCCCTTCAGCGGCGGTACCCACGCCGGGTCGCCACGATTGAGGCGATAGGCAAGCTCGACGAACTCGCGCCGGTCGGCTTTGGTCTTGACGGGGTGGAGGGTGATGGGGCCTTCGTTGTGGGCGCTCATACTGGTTTCCTGGGGATGCGATCCTATATGCGTGGCGACGCATTAGGGCATTGCGGTGGCGCTGGCGACCCGCATTCGGCCATTTTGCTGCCACGAAATCATGATGAAGACGCGGACATGTTAGCAATGAACACCCTTGTCGACCGCCTGTCGAGCGAACCGGCGGTCAAGGCCCCCAAGTCGGCAATCCCCGACGACATGGCGATGATCCGCGCGGCGTCGGAGTTGACGCGCGACCTCGTGACGCCCAGCGCGCGCGTCTATTGGACCGATTTCCTCACCTCGGCCGTCGTCGGCTATGCCGGCGTCGCGGTGGCGATCCTCGCGCCCTCGACGGGCTGGATGCTGGTCGCGAGCCTCGTCGCGGTGCTCGCCCTCTACCGCGCGGGCAGCTTCATCCATGAGCTGACGCATATCCGGAAGAATGCGCTGCCCGGCTTTCGCTTCGTCTGGAACCTGCTCGTCGGGGTGCCGCTGCTGATCCCGTCCTTCATGTACGAGGGCATCCATAGCCTGCACCACAACCGCACCAAATATGGCACGGTCGAGGATCCCGAATATCTGCCGCTCGCCCTGATGAAGCCGTGGACGGTGCCGCTGTTCGTCGTCGCGGCAGCCTTTGCGCCTCTGGCGCTGCTGTTCCGTTACGCGGTACTGACCCCGCTATCCTTCCTGATCCCGCCGCTGCGCAAGCTGGTGCGCGAGCGCTATTCGGGGATGATCATCAACCCGATGTTCCGCCGCAAGGCGCCCGAGGGCGAATTCCGCCGCCAATGGGCGTGGCAGGAGGGCGGCGCCTGGGCGTGGTCGACCCTGCTCGTCGCGGCGGGCGTGTTCGGCTGGGTTCCGCTGCGCGCGCTCGTCATTTTCGGCGCGATCGCGGCCGCGACGCTGGTGCTCAACCAGATCCGCACGCTGGTTGCGCATCTCTGGGAAAATGACGGCGAGGAACTGACCGTGACCGCGCAGTTCCTCGACAGCGTCAACGTCCCGCCGCCGGGGCTGCTGCCCGAGCTTTGGGCGCCGGTGGGCCTGCGCTATCACGCGCTGCACCACCTGCTGCCGGGCGTGCCCTATCACGCGCTGCCCGAGGCGCACCGCCGCCTGAAGGAGGCGCTCCCGGCGGATTCGCAATATCATGGCGCGAATTACTGCAGCCTGCCGAAGCTGGTGATCAATCTGGTTGCCGGGTCGGCGAAGGGTGCTGCGGCCTGATCTTTCGGCGGGCATTGGCTTCGGCGTGGAAAGCCGTCCTGCCGCTCTGGTCATCGCGCCCTGGATTTTCAAAGTTCAGGAAAGTTCAGCCTATTGCGTCCCTCGTTCTGGAGATGGAGGGTTGCCGGACGCATCGCGCCCGCCGCGCCCGCAAGCCGAACCGGGACCGCTCTTATCCGTCAGATGGAACAGCCGGGTGAAGGCTGACACAGCGGGATAATGTAGGAAAGGCCTATTTGAGGGCGGTGTCTGCTTTGGGGTGGGGAGCGGTCGTTCGCTGATCCTCATTCGTCACCCCGGACTTGATCCGGGGTCCATGACTTCGCCGCCGCGGTGGATCCCGGATCAAGTCCGGGGTGACGATGATGGAGCGATCCTCCCTGTCGCGCAGCGATGGGGAGGGGGACCGCCGCCGAAGGCGGTGGTGGAGGGGCCGCAACGGCGGCTGTATTGCCCCTCCGTCAGCGCTTCGCGCTGCCACCTCCCCATGGCTGCGCCACAGGGAGGAGCGAAGGGCACATAACGGTCGAAACCGGTCATCGCTCCCGATCGGACGCGAATGCGAGCTCTCGCCCGTCCCAAGTCATTCCCCCCGGGCGGCGTCAGCGCGGCCGGTGCATGATCCAGCTGAATGCCATCGCGTTGAAGATGGTGTAGAGGCCATAGAGCAAGAGCCCGGTGAACCAGTTGCGCGAAGCGATCGCCATCGCGCCGACGAGCACCAGGAATTCGAAGACATAAGTGATGTTCGGCCCGACCTTGTCGGCGAGCGGGCGGACCATCTGCTGGATCAGCGGGTCGTCGCTTTCCATGAAGGCGCGGTGCATCGCGAAATTGCCGATGCCGGCCCCGAAAATGGCAATGATCGCGATCCACATGAAAGGGAGATGGGGCAGGCGGGGTGGAATTGCCAGCCTCTTTCAGCGTATAGATGGGCCGGATGCCGCTCCACGAGGCCGCTCCGCGATCGAACGAACCCCAACCCCGAAGAAGGACGATTCGATGACCGCTCTCCCCCGCTTCGCGGCTCTCGGCCTGCTCGCGATCGCCGTCCCGTCGGCGCACGCATCTTCCGATCCGGCGCAGCCCAACCCGGCGCTGGTCGATCCGGTGCTGGCGAATCCGGTTCCCGAGTCCATCGTCGTGCTGCCGCCCCCGCCGTTATCGGAAGCGGTCCGCGCGATGATCAACGCCGCGATCGCGAGCGGCGAGGACGCCGATGTCGAAACGGTGGTCAAGGTCGCGAAACTCGCCAATCCCGACCATGTCGCGGAGATCGACGCGCTGCTCGTGCGCTATCGGAGCCAGTATCCGCCGGTCGCGCCGGCCGATCCGGTCGGCGATCTGCTCGCCGCCGCGATCGCGAGCGGCAAGGATGCCGATGTCGAGGCGGTCGGCGCGCTGGCAAAGACGACCAATCCCGATCTGGCGACAGAGATCGAGGCGCGGCTCGTCGCCTACCGCGCCGAACGGCAGCGACTGAAGGACGAGGCGGCCGCGGCGGCGCGCGAGAAGCTGGCGAGGGCCAAATTCTATGAGAATTGGAAGGGCGAGGGGCAGATCGGCGCGACGCTGAGCAGCGGCAACACCGATTCGACCGGGCTCAGCGCCGGGGTCGCGCTGACGCGGCAGGGGATCGACTGGAATCACAAGTTCCGCGCGCAGGCCGATTATCAGCGCACCAACGGCCAGACCTCGGTCGAGCGTTTCGTCGTCGAGGTCGAACCGCAGTACAAGGTGAGCGAGCGCGCCTTTGCCTATAGCCTCGGCCGCTGGGAGCAGGACCGTATCCTCGGCTATGACACGCGCTGGAACCTGTCGGGCGGCGTCGGTTACAAGGTCGTCGATCGCGAGGGGCTGTCGCTGAGCGTGAAGGGCGGGCCCGCATGGCGGCAGACCGATTTCACCGGCGGCCGCCACGACAGCGAAATCACCGGGCTCGCCGGGGTCGATTTCGGATGGCAATTGTCGCCCGCGCTGCGGCTGACGCAGGTCGCCTCGACGATCGTCGGCGAAAGCAAGACCGCGACCAGCTCGCTGACCGCGCTCAACGCCAAGCTCACCGGCGCCTTGTCGGCGCGCATCGCCTATTCAGCGGAGATCGATTCGAACCCGCCGCCCGGCGTCGAGAATGTCGACACGCTGACGCGGCTGACGCTGGTGTACGGATTCTAGCTGCCGTCGAACGCGTCGGCGCCGCCGATTTCCTCGCCATCGATAAGCAGGCCCGCGCCGGGAACATGGTTGAATTCGATGCGGATGCCGTCGGGATCCTCGATCAGGACCGAATAATAGCCCGGCGCCCACGGCTCCTCCTGCGGCGCATGGACGATATGCACGTCGCCGCGGCTTGCCAGAAAGGCGTGGACCGCATCGACCGCCGCGCGGTCGCGCATCCGGAAGCAGGCGTGGTGCAGCCCCGGCGCGCCCTGATCGAAGCGTTTGCCCGCATTTTCGGGGCTGGGGGTGCGGATCCCGATCGCGGTGCGGCCGCCGACGCCATAGAGCATATAGTCGCTGTCGAGCACGAGCTTCAGGCCCAGATAGCCGATCATGTCGCGCCAGAAGGCGGTCGAGCGCGCGAAGTCGCCCGCAGTCAGGATGACATGCGCGACGCCGTTGAGCCCGCTCACTTGATCGCCGCCAGCGTGTAGAGGAATTCGACGAAGCCCATCGTCGCGTCGACCATTCCCGCGACCTTCGGGTTGGTCGAATCGATCAGATAATATTCGTTCGGCGCGTGCGCGCCCGAACCATGACCGATGCCAAAGTGCGCGGCGGGGATCGACACCGGCGGGGCGGTGAAGGTCGCGCCGGGCCAGCTGCCCGCGAGCCGCGCGTTGATATTCGCCTTGACGCCGAGAGCCTTGTAGGTCGCAAGCTCGGTGCGGACGAGGCGGCTGTCCTCGGCGACCTCGGTCGGGTCGTAGCCGCCCGACACGTTCATTTCGACATCGGTGAAGCCATGCTTGTCGAGATGGGCGCGGAGCTTCTTCTCGGCCTCGGCGCGCGTCTGGTTGGGGACGAGGCGGAGGTCGAGCTTGGCGACCGCCTTGCCGGGCAGGATCGTCTTGCCGCCGGGGCCGGTATAGCCCGCGACGAGCCCTTCGATATTGACCGTCGGCTCCTGCGCGAGACGGATCAGCGCGTCGTCATATTTGAGATTGTCGATCCAGACGTCGACGCCGAGCGCCGCCTTTTCTGCGGCTTCGTCGGCGCCCTTCGCGGCTTCGCGGATCAGCGCCTTTTCGCGGTCGGTCAGCGGACGGACGTTTTCGAACCAGCCCTCGATCGCCGGGGTGTTGCCGTCGGGGGTGACGAGCGTCTGGAGCGCCTGCACCAGCCGCCAGACGGGCGAGTCGATCATCGCCTTCAGGCTGGAGTGGACATCGCCCTTCGGCCCGCGGCCCCATTTTGCGCCGCTCGCGATCAGTTCGAGTTCGATGATCCCCTTCGACCCCAGATTGACGTCGACCGCGCCGGTCTTGTCCTGCGAGGCGAAGGGAATGAAAATGCCGTCGCATGTCTTGAGCGCGGCGAGGACGTTGGGCTTGGTCGCGACCTGGCGGAAGTGCGGCGAGCCGATCTCCTCTTCGCCCTCGCAGACGAGGACGATGTTCACCGGCAGTTTCGCCTTGGCGGCGCGGATCGCGTGGAGCGCGGCGAGGAAGGTCGCCTCGGGACCCTTCTGGTTCACCGCGCCGCGGCCGACGATCGACAGGCCGAAGCCGGGCTTGTCGATCATCCTGCCTTCGAGCGGCGGCGACGACCATTCGGCGGGATCGAACTGCTTGACGTCGTACATGAAATAGATGCCGAGCGTGCGTTTCGCGCCGGCGTCGATCGTCCCGAAGACGCCGGGATGGCCGTCTGTCGGGATGATCTCGACATTGGTGAAGCCCGCATCCTTCGCGAGTTCGGCCATATAGGCCGCGCCCTCGGGCATATTGCGGTTCTCGGCAGCGATCGAGGGGAGGGCGATCCAGTCGCGCAGCCGCTTGAGCGAGGCGTCCTTGCCGGCTTCGGCCGCCTTGCGGATCGCGACGCTCTGGCTGCTCGCGGCGAGGGCGGGAAGTGGACTCATCGCCATCGCGCCGGCGCCTAGCATGGCCGCACCGCGCAGCAGGCCGCGCCGCTCGAGCAACATCCGGATCGCCTGATCGTCATCGTGCATCGTCAGTCCCTTTCCCCGTCGTCATGATTTTTCCCAATATCCCTGCATCAATTCGTGCGACCAGTCCGGCTGTCGCACATCCCCGCGCGGGAGAAACTCCACCATCACCGGCTTGATGTCGAGGACCGGCGTGCCGTCGATCGCGTCGAGCCCCTCGACCTCGACAGTCAGGCCGTCGACCACGACGATGCGGCAGGTGGTGAGGCCGAGGCGGTTGGGGCGGTTCTTGCCGCGCTGCGCGAAGATGCCGACGAGCGGCCAGTCGGCGCGGTTGCGCGGATGGCGTGCACCGGTCTCGATCTTCTCGTCGGGCACCTTGTCGAAGAGGAAAATCACCTCGGCGTGGCTGAAGTCGGCAAGGCCGGCGAACGCGTCGGGGGTGAATTTATCGGGGTCGAGAGCGATCGTCGCGCGGCTGGCGCCCCAGTCGTCGTCGATCGCGTCGGCGCGGCCGCCGCGGACATGGCCGATGGGTGTGAGGGTGAAGCTCATCGTTGATCCCCTGCTGCGTTGACGCTGATGGCGCAGCGCGCCTAGCCTTGCAAGGAAGGAGAGGCGCGATGGACTTTCAGGGCAAGAGCGTCGTCATCACCGGCGGGGCGACGGGGATCGGCTTTGCGCTGGCGAAGCGCATCGGCGCTGCGGGCGCGCGGATCATCCTGTTCGAGCCGCGCGCCGACAAGCTCGCCGAGGCGGTCGCGGCGCTGGGCGCGCTCGGGATCGAGGCGCTGTCCGTCGCGGGCGATGTCACCGATGCGGCGGCGGTCGAAGCGCTCGCCGATTTCGCGCGGGATCAGCATGGCCGCGCCGACGCGATCATCGCCAACGCCGGCGTGGGTGGGGTCCGGACGGAAATCCTCGACACCGACGATGCTGCGGCGCGCGCGCTGATCGAGGTCAATTTCTGGGGTGTGTGGAATTGCATCCGCACCTTCGGGCGGCGTTTCCGCGAGGATGGGCTGCCCTCGGCGATCTATGCGACGGCGTCGGAGAACGGGCTGTTCAACGCGGTGCGCACGAACGGCGGCATCTATGTGGCGAGCAAACATGCCGTCGTCGGGCTGATGGACACGCTGCGCAACGAGGCGCCGGATAATATCGAGGTCGGCGTCATCATCCCCGGCTGGGTCAAGTCCGACATGACGCGCCACGCCGCCGCCGCGATGGACGCCGATGTCTTTGCGGACCGCATCGTCCCGCAGATGGAGGCGGGGCAATTTTACCTTGTCAGCCACCCTTACAATGTCGTGCGGATGGAGGAGCGCTGGGCCGAGGCCTATGCCGCCTTTGCGAGATACGCGCCGCGCGAGCCGGGCGACGATGCGATGGACGTCGCGCTGTTCGTCGAACGGATGCGCAGCCAGCGTTAGGCGGCGGGCCGCGCGTCGAGTTCGCGGCTCAGGAAGCGCATGATTTCGCGCCGGTCCTCGTCATCCTTTGCGCCGCCAGCGCGGAAGGCGAGGGAGCCGACGACCATCATGAACAGCGGGATGCCTGCGAAGATCACGCCGAACAGCAGGGCTTCGGGCACGAACCAGGCGACGGTGACCCCGACGATCACGAACAGCGACAGGAAACCGTGCCATACGAACGGGAAGAGGCGGCCTGATCGCGTCAAGCCGAGCGTGCCGGTGATCCGCGTGCCCTCGCCCTCGGGCTCCATCGCCGCTTCGAGCGTCGGGGCCATCGGATTCTGGACGTTGCGACGCGCATAGCGCAGCGTCATGTCATACTGGCTGCCGCTGCCATAGACGCGCGCCGTTGCGGTCGTCATCGGATCGTCCATGACCGCCTTGAGCTTGCGCGCGATCGCGTCGGGCGGGAGGGGCGAGTAGAGGTCGATGTCTTCGCTCTTCGCCATCGCCGCGCTCCCTCACGCCTTCTCGAGCAGCCCCTCGTCGGCGATCCGCTTCTGCCACAGCTTCGGGGCGTTGACGTGGACGTTCTGGCCTTCGCTGTCGACCGCGACGGTGACCGGGAAGTCCTTGACCTCGAACTCGTAGATCGCCTCCATGCCGAGATCGGCGAAGCCGACGACCTTGCTGCCCTTGATCGCGCGCGCGACCAGGTAGGCCGCGCCGCCGACCGCCATCAGATAGGCGCTCTTGTGCTTGGCGATCGCCTGCGTCGCTGCGGGGCCGCGTTCGGCCTTGCCGACGCAGGCGAGCAGGCCCTGCTCCAGCATCATGTCCATGAACTTGTCCATGCGCGTCGCGGTCGTGGGGCCGGCGGGGCCAACGATTTCCTCGCCGACGGGGTCGACCGGGCCGACATAATAGATGACGCGGCCCTTGAACTCGACGGGGAGCTGTTCGCCCTTGGCGAGCATGTCGGCGATGCGCTTGTGCGCGGCGTCGCGGCCCGTGAGCATTTTGCCATTGAGCAGCAGGCGGTCGCCCTGTTTCCAGCTCGCGACCACCTCGGGGGTCAGGGTGTCGAGATCGACGCTGATCGCCGCCTTGTCGGGCGCCCAGTCGATCTGCGGATAATCGGCGAGCACCGGCGGTTCGAGGAAGGCGGGGCCGCTGCCGTCTAGCGTGACATGCGCGTGGCGCGTCGCGGCGCAGTTCGGGATCATCGCGACGGGCTTCGACGCGGCGTGGGTCGGCCAGTCGGCGATCTTGACGTCGAGCACGGTCGCGAGGCCGCCGAGCCCCTGCGCGCCGATGCCGAGCGCATTGACCTTTTCATAGAGTTCGATGCGCAGTTCCTCGGTCGGATTGCTCGGGCCGCGCGCGAGCAGCTCGGTCATGTCGATCGGGTCCATCAGCGACTGCTTGGCGAGCAGCATCGCCTTTTCCGCCGTGCCGCCGATGCCGATGCCGAGCATGCCCGGCGGGCACCAGCCGGCGCCCATCTGCGGCACCATTTCGAGTACCCAGTCGACGATCGAATCCGACGGGTTCATCATCTTGAACTTCGACTTGTTCTCGCTGCCGCCGCCCTTCGCGGCGACGTCGATCACCACCTTGTTGCCCGGGACCATCTCGACGTTAAGGACCGAGGGTGTGTTGTCCCTGGTGTTCACGCGGCTGAACGCCGGGTCGGCGAGGATCGAGGCGCGGAGCTTGTTGTCGGGGTGGAGATAGGCCTTGCGGACGCCCTCGTCGACGACCTGCTGCAGGCTGCGGGGGCTGTCGAGGCGGCAGTCCATGCCCCATTTGATGAAGACGGTGACGATGCCTGTGTCCTGGCAGATCGGGCGATGCCCCTCGGCGCACATCCGGCTGTTCGACAATATCTGCGCCATCGCGTCCTTGGCGGCGGGCGACACCTCACGCTCATAGGCCGCGGCGAGCGCGCGGATATAGTCCATCGGATGGAAATAGCTGATGTACTGGAGCGCGTCGGCGATCGTCTCGATCAGATCGTCCTCGCGGATGACGACGGTGTTCATGGGTGCAGCCCCTTTCCTGTTTCAGGATTCGCCGTCTCCCTAGACCCGCGCACGCGGGGTGGGAAGGGGCTTAGGCGCCGCGGCGGCCGAAGAGCTTGCGTGCTGCCGGTGCCGCGTCGGGTTCGGCGCGGCGCGTGGCGGGTGCCGGCATTTCGGATTCCACAAGCGGGCGCTTGCGCACCGCCGCGCGCCAGCTTGCCATCATCGCAAGGCCGAGCAGCACGATCCAGCCGCCGCCGGTCGATGCGAGCAGGGTCCAGCCGTAGCGCGCGGGCACAGCGATCGCCATCAGCACGGGCACGCAGGCGACGATGACGAGCGTCCCGGCCAGCTCGTGCCAGCGGCCGATCCGCGCGATGCCGAGGCCAATCGCGACATTGGTGAGCGCCAGCAAGGCGAATTTCGCCGCTACCGGATAGGGCAGGCTCGCCATCGCAGGCGAATAGTCACCGACGGTGAAGGCGGCCTGGATATCGAAGAGCAGCCAATTCTCCCATACGTCGCAGAGCCCCGCGAGGATCGGCAGCGTTGCTGCGGCCTTCAACGCGCGCAGTCCCAATTCGTGCGAGAGCGCGATGAGCCCCGATGCGAGGAAACCCGTGTAGAGCAGCATGTAGATATGATCCTGCTCGTTCCCCGTCCGCATCGCGGCGAGGCGGCCGACCTGCCGCGGATCGCTGTCGGGACCGAAGATCGCGATCAGGTCGTGTTGGCCGCCCGCGAATTCGAACGCGAGGATGGGCGCGCCATAGCCGGGATCGACCGCATGGGCGTCTGGCGGAAAAACCTGCCCCAGGTGGAGGCCGAAGAGCAAGACAGCGATGCCAAGCAGCAGCGCCCCGTACCACCAGCGCGCCGCCGGCAGGTCGTAATTCAACCTATTGGCACTCGGCGCATTTGCCGCGCACCTCGATCACCGGGCGTTCGGCGGCGAAGCCCGTCGCCTCGGCGGCGGCGCGGACGCCGTCCGAGAGCTTGTCGTTGTCGACATGGACCGCGGTCCCGCAGGTGTCGCAGATCAGGAAAATGCAGTCGTGCAGGCAGCCCGGATGGCTGTTCGCGACGAAGGCGTTGGCGCTTTCGACCCGGCGGACGAGGTTGTTCGCCACGAACAGGTCGAGAATGCGATAGACGCTGTTCGGCGCAACGCGCTTGCCACGCTTTTGCGAGACGATGTCGGCGATTTCATAGGCGCTCGCGGGCTTGCCGATTTCGGCGACCGCATCGAAAATCTGCGCGCGCATGTCGGTCCAGGCTTCGCCGCCCTTTTCGAGCGCATCCTGTGCCGCTCTGGCGAGCGAGGCGCCGGTCGCCTCGACGTGCGGATGTTCATGCTTGCCCATTGGCTCTTCCTTGCGCGGCCATCGTGCCGCTTTGCCCCCGTTCAGGACAATGTATGTCGTTTGGAGGTTCCCCGCAAGCTGCGGGGACTGCGTATCAGCGCGTTGCGCGCCTGTTAAGGTCGTGGCCGAGCGCAACGACCGCGACGCCGATCATCGTCGCCAGCACCTCGCTGCCGTCGTGCGGCCGCGACAGCGCCCCCGCCATCATGCCGAGCCCGAAGCAGCCGACCGCGAAGGGCATCATATAGCCGTGGCTTAGCACCCCCGAGACGAGCGTGATCAGCGCGAAGCCGATCGCGACGATCAGGCCGATTTCGTGGAACAGATGGCTTTCGAGAAAGACACCGCCGACCGATGCGATCGACGCGAAAAAGATCGTCGTTGCAAGGCAGTGGACGAGGCAGAGCCCCGACAGGCCCATGGCGAGCTGGTCGCCGGTCAGCGAGGTCAGCGGGCGCGAATCACGCGCAGCCCGCACCAGCGCGCCGAGGCGCGGCCATGCATGGCTGTGATTGGCGACTTGGGTCACCCGATTCTCCGGTTGGCGCAATTGCAGGCTGGATATGGCATAACATGACAAAGGTTACAATATCTCATTGTAACATTTCTGACCGCTCACTTCCCGTCACCCCCGCGAACGCGGGGGTCCAGCTAGATCATGCGTTGAGGGTATCGAACAGGTCGAGCCAATCGGGATTGTCCTGCTCGATCAGGCGGAATTTCCAATCGCGATTCCATTTCTTCAGCGCCTTTTCGCGGGCGATGGCATCACGGATGTCCTCGTGTCGCTCCATGTAGACGAGCTGCTTCAGGCCATATTTCCGGCAAAACTCAGCGCCTTTGTCATCGCGATGTTGGACGATGCGATGCGGGAGATAGGCCGTGACGCCGATATAGGTCGTGCCGCGGTAACGATTGGCCATGATGTAGACATATCCGCCCTTGGCCATGGTCTATCCCATCCAGAAGCTGGACCCCCGCCTTCGCGGGGGTGACGGCAAGAGTGGGCGGGAGTTCAGGTGCCGGCCTCCGCCCGCAGCGCCTTCCGGTCGAGCTTGCCGATCATCGTCTTGGGCAGGCTGTCGCGCACCTCGACCGCCGTCACCCGTTCATGCTTGCCGAGTTGGGGATTGAGCCAGGCGGCAAGCGCTTCGCCCGAAACCTCGAAACCTTCCTCCAGCGTCACGAACGCCTTGGGCGCTTCGCCGCGATAGGCGTCGGGCACGCCGAGAACGATGGCTTCCTTGACCGCAGGATGCTCGTAGAGATGCGCCTCGATCACGCTCGGATAGACCTTGAACCCGCCGACGGCGATCATGTCCTTCAGCCGGTCGACGATGCGAATATAGCCGTCGGCATCGATTGTCGCGACGTCGCCGGTGCGCAGCCAGCCGTCGGGGGTGAAGCTGTCGAGATCGGCGTCGGGCCGGTTCCAGTAACCCTGCATGATCTGCGGGCCCTTCACCGCGAGTTCGCCGGGCTCGCCCGCGGGCGCGTCCTTCGACGGGTCTTCCTTGTCGAGCAGGCGGATGTGCGTCGCGGGGATCGGCTGCCCGATCGTACCGGGCTTGACCGGGCCGTCATAGGGGTTGGTCGCGACGACGCCCGAGCTTTCGGTGAGGCCATAGCCCTCGACGAGCGAGGCGCCGGTCGCGGCGATGAATTTCTCGCGCAGCTCGGCGGGCATCGGCGCCCCGCCCGAGATGCAGACACGCAGCGAGGAAAAGTCGGTTTTGGCGAGATCGGGATGGTCGAGCAGCGCCTGGTACATCGTCGGCACGCCCGGCAGCGCGGTCGCCTTGGTCCGGGTGATCGCCTCGAGCGCGCCCTTGGCGTCGAAACGCGGCAGCATCGTGATCATTCCGCCGTTGAGGACGGTGCGGTTGAGCACGCAGGTGTTGGCGAAGACGTGGAAGAAGGGAAGGACGCCGAGAATGCGGTCGCCGGCGTCATGGTCGGGGTCGATGCCGTTCACCTGCCGCGCGTTGGCGGTCAGGTTCTGGTGGGTGAGTTTCGCGCCTTTCGGCGTGCCGGTGGTGCCGCCGGTATATTGGATCAGCGCGACGTCGCGTTCGGGGTCGATCGCGACCGGGTCGGACTTGCCGTCATTGTCGGTGAGCGCCGAGAAGCGGATGACGCGCGGGTCGGTGGGCAGCGGCGCGACCTCCCTGCGCTTGAAAAGGCGATAGAGAACCGATTTTGCGTGCGGGAGCCCGCCGGCGATCGAGCCGACGACGAGCCGCTTGAGGCTCGATCCGTCGAGCACTTCGAGCGCGGTCGGCAGCAGCGCCGCGGCGCTGATCGTGAACAAGGTGTCGGTGCCCGAATCCTCGACCTGCGCTTCGAGTTCGTGCGCGGTGTAGAGCGGCGAGAAATTGACCACCGTCGCGCCCGCGACAAGCGCGCCATAATAGGCGGCGACGTAATGCGGCACGTTGGGCAGGAACAGGCCGACGCGGCTGCCCTTGCCGATTCCGAGCTGTTGCAACCCGCGCGCGACCCGCGCGACGCCGTTCGCGACTTCCGCGTACGAAAAATGCCGGCCCATGAAGTCGAGCATCGGCGCATCGCGCTTCGCCGCGACGCTCGCCGCGAGCATCGCGGGCAGCGAGAGCGGCTCGAACAACTGGTCCCACTTCGTCGGGTGGCGGTAATCGGTCGACCAGTCGTAGGGGGGCGTCATCGCGGAGGGAGACCCTTTCATCTGTGCTATTTACATCACTCTAGGCAGGCTTCGCTGCGTCCGCAATCTTGCGGCGCAGGGCGGCGGCGGCTAGTCAGGGGACCGTCCGGTCTGACAGGGGTTCGTCCATGGTGTTGCAGCATATCGTGCGTCTCGGCGCGCCCATCGTCCTTATCGCCTGCATGGGTGCGCCGGCGGTCGCCAAGGACAAGGAAGCGCCGCCGCGCCCCGCGCAGATCAACGAACTTTATGCGTGCCGCGATATCGCCGACCCCACCGCGCGCCTCGCCTGCTTCGACCGCGAGGTCGGCGAGCTGTCGGCGGCCGACCAGGCGCGCGAAATCACCTTTGCCGACAAGGAAACGGTCAAGAAGACGCGGCGCGGCCTGTTCGGCTTTACCTTGCCGAGCCTCGGTCTGTTCGGCGGCGACGACGACGCGGACAAAATCGAGCGGGTCGAAACCACCATTGCGTCGGTTGCCGATGGCGCCGACGGCTATCGCATGGAAATGGCGGATGGATCGCTGTGGGTCCAGACCGACGGCAAGCGAATGCCGCTGCGCCCGCGCATCGGGCAGAAGGTCGAGATCAAGTCGGGCACGCTCGGCACCTTTTTCCTCAGCCTCGAGGGGCGGCCGTCGGTCAAGGTGCGCCGCGAGCGATAAGCGCATCGTGGAGGTTTGCCGACGACGGCGATGATGCGACTGGCAACAGGTCCGGACGAGCAGGCCTTCGTCCTTCTCGACGATGCACGCGTGCATGGCGCCGTGCCGGCACGCCTATTCCGCGACCCGGCCCAGGTGCTGACAGCGGCGTCGGCAGACCAGATTCCCGCGCTGCTCGATCAGCTCGAAGCCGCGCCGCGCCGCGGGCTCCACGCCGCGGGCTACCTGGCCTATGAAGCCGGGAAGGGACTGGCGCCCGCGTGGCGCGGTGCGGCGGGCGATCCCGGCGACGATGCGCCGCTGGCATGGTTCGGACTGTTCCGGAGCGTCGAGCGGATCGCAGCCGATGCCGTGCCAGCTCTCTTTCCCGATCCCGACGCCGCGTGGGTCGGCCGAGTCGCACCGCGTATCGCGCGCGCGGCCTATGAGGCAGCGGTGGCGCGCGTGCTCGATTATATCCGCGCGGGCGACATCTATCAGGCAAACCTGACCTTCCGCGCCGACGTGCCGGTGCTCGGCGATCCGCTCGCGGTCTATGCGCGGCTGCGCCGGACCGCGCGCGCCGGCTATGGCGGTTTCATCTGGACCGGCACGCAGGCGATCGCGTCGCACTCGCCCGAGCTTTTCTTCGCGCTGCGCGGGCGCGAGGTGATGGCGCGGCCGATGAAGGGCACCGCGGCGCGGCTGGCCGATGGGGCGGCCGACGCGGCCGCGGCGCGCGAGCTGGCGGCCGATCCGAAGCAGCGCGCCGAAAATCTGATGATTGTCGACCTCATCCGCAACGACCTGTCGCGCGTCGCGGTGCCGGGGACGGTCGCGGTGCCCGATCTGTTCCGCGTCGAAAGCTTTCCGACGATCCACCAGCTTGTGTCGGACGTCACCGCGACGCTGCCCGAATGGGCGGGGGCGGTCGACGTCCTGCGCGCCGCCTTCCCCTGCGGATCGATCACCGGCGCGCCGAAGGTGCGCGCGATGGAAATCATCGACGAGCTGGAGAGCGATGCGCGCGGCCTCTACACGGGGTCGATCGGCTTCATCGAGGCAGGGGGTGACGCGGCGTTCAACGTTGCGATCCGCACGCTGATCTTTCCGTCGCAGAGCGGCTTGCGCGACGGCGCGGCTTGCGCCACGCTGGGGCTCGGCTCCGGGATCGTCGCCGATAGCCAGCCGGCGGAGGAATGGCGCGAATGTCTGGCCAAGGGGGAATTTGTGGGCGCAGCGGGGGAAAGCTTCGACCTTCTCGAGACGATGTTTTTCGACCCTGTCGAGGGCGTTCAGCGCCTTGAAGGGCATCTGGCCCGGATGAAGGCGAGCGCTGCGGCATTCGGTTTCGCGTTCGACCGCCATGGCGCGCGCAACAGCCTGCAATCGGCGACCTTCCGCCTTCGTACCGCGGCGCGAGTGCGGATGCGGCTTTCGTCGTCGGGCGCACTGGCGATCGAGGTGTCGCCGTTGCCACGCCTTGCCGAACTGCCCGTGCCCGTCGTCGCGCGGCCCGCGCCGATGGCGGCGGACGATTTCCGCCTGGCGCACAAGACCAGCCTGCGCGCGGCCTATGACGCGGCGCGGATCGAGAGCGGTGCGGCGGAAGTCGTGTTCGTCGACGAACCGGGCTTCGTCACCGAGGGGAGCTGGAGCAATATCTTCGTCGAGCGCGACGGCGTGCTGCTGACCCCGCCGCTGTCGCTCGGGCTGCTGCCCGGGGTGCTGCGCGCCGAACTGATCGAAAAGGGCCGCGCCGCCGAATCGCACCTGCGGCTCGCCGATCTTGCCGAGGGATTCTATATCGGCAATTCGCTTCGCGGGCTGGTTCCGGCGCGGCTGGCCGAGCCTTCGCCCGCGTGACGCGCGGTGCATAGGTAAATTATACCGCTGCGCGCTTGCGAATATGAGCCGGAGGCTTTAGGCGCGGCCGCGCGCAATTTCCTGTCAATTCGCAATCGATCCGCGCAAGCCACGGAAAGCCTGACCCATGTCGCTGAAGCCGCATACGTCCGCCGCCCTGAACCGCATCCAGCCGTCGGCTACGCTCGCGATGACCGCGCGCGTCGCCAAGCTGAAAGCCGAAGGCATCGACGTGATCGGCCTGTCGGCGGGCGAGCCCGATTTCGACACGCCGGACTTCGTCAAGGAAGCGGCGATCGAGGCGATTCGCAATGGCCAGACCAAATATACGCTCGTCGACGGCACCGTCGCGCTCAAGGAAGCGATCCGCGGCAAGTTCCGCCGCGACAACGGCCTCGAATACGGCCTCGACCAGATCACGGTGAACGTCGGCGGCAAGCACACGCTGTTCAACGCACTCGTCGCGACCGTCGACAAGGGCGATGAAGTGATCATCCCTGCGCCTTATTGGGTAAGCTACCCCGATATCGTTGCCTTCTGCGGCGGCAAGCCCGTCGTGATCGAGGCGTCGGCAGCGCAGAACTACAAGATCACGCCCGCGCAGCTCGACGCGGCGATCACCGAAAGGACGCGCTGGATCATCTTCAACTCGCCGTCGAACCCGTCGGGCGCGGCCTATTCGCCGCAAGAGCTCGACGCGATCGGCGAGGTCGTGCGCCGTCATCCGCATGTGATGGTGATGACCGACGATATGTACGAGCATGTCTGGTACGCCGATTTCGAATTCTCGACGATCGCCCAGCGCTGCCCCGACCTCATCGACCGCATCCTCACGGTGAACGGCTGTTCGAAGGCCTATGCGATGACCGGCTGGCGCATCGGTTATGCCGGGGGGCCCGCCTGGCTGATCAAGGCGATGGGCAAGCTGCAGTCGCAGTCGACCTCGAACCCCTGTTCGATCGCGCAGGCCGCTGCTGCGGCCGCGCTCGGCGGGCCGCAGCAGTTTCTCGACGACCGCAATGCCGCGTTCCGGAAGCGCCGCGACATGGTCGTCGCGATGCTCAACGACGCGCCGGGCCTGTCGTGCCCGGTCCCCGACGGCGCCTTCTACGTCTATCCCGACGCGAGCGACTGCATGGGCAAGAAGACCCCCGATGGAAAGCTGATCGACACCGACGAGGCACTGATCGACTATTTCCTCGACAGCGCACGCGTTGCGGCGGTGCATGGCGGCGCCTTCGGCCTGTCGCCGGCGTTCCGCGTCTCCTATGCGACGTCGGAAGCGGTGCTCAAGGAAGCCTGCGTGCGCATCCAGCAGGCGTGCGCGGCGCTAAGCTGAACCGCGGACAACAGGTCGGTTCACCCGATAGTAAGCCGTCTCCCTTAAGGGTGACGGCGATCACTGCACGATGGCAAGGGGCGCGCCATATCGTTCGGTGTAACCGGGGCTCCGGCTCCACCGTATAAGATGACATGCAAAAAAGAGGCTCCCATGGTTTCCCTTCTCCGCTCCGACTGGTTTCCGACCATGCTCGCCGGCTTCGCGATCGGCGGGCTGATCGTGATGATCCAGCATCCGGCGTTCGCGATGGCGCTGTGACGCCGCGGGTCCGCCCGCTCGTCGCCCTGCTCGCCGCGGCCGTCCTTTCGCAATGCGCGCCCGCGCAGGCCGAAAGCGTCGTCAAGCTCCCCGCTGCCGCTGTCGACCCGGTCGTCAAGGCCAAGCGCGCGACGGCCGTCCTCGCGGGCGGCTGTTTCTGGGGCGTCGAGGGCGTCTTTTCGAATGTGAAGGGCGTGATCTCGGTCGAGTCGGGCTATCATGGCGGCAGCAGGGCGACCGCGAAATACGAGCTGACGCACGACGGCACCTCGGGCCATGCCGAGGCGGTGCGCATCGTCTATGACCCGACGCAGGTCAGCTATGGCACGCTGCTGCGCGTGCTGTTTTCGGTCGTTGCCGACCCGACGCTCAAGAACCGTCAGGGTCCCGACTCGGGCACCCAATATCGTGCCGCGATCGTTCCGTTGGATGCGACGCAGCGACAGGTGGCAACCGCCTATCTGGCGCAGATCGGCAAGGGGAAATATTTCGCGAAGCCGGTGATCGTGCCGATCGAAAGCTACAAGACCTTCTATCCGGCCGAAGCGAGTCACCAGAATTTCATGCGGCTGAACCCATCGAATCCCTACATCGTGCGATGGGATGCGCCGAAGCTCGCAGCCTTGAAGCGCCTCTATCCCGACCTTGTACGCAAGGTTCCGGCGCCCTGACCGGCAGAGGTTCCGCCGCTCACCGTGCGTCGGGAATCATTCGTCGCAAATCGCTGGCCCCTGCCGCCCGCCTGCGGGACCAATAGGCCGACCAAAGGGGTCGGGACGATGATGACGGCTGTAGCCGCGGGGTTTGAATGACGTTTCACTTTTCGGGCAGGCCGCTGCTCGGTTTGACGATTGGTGCCGCCTTGCTCGCGGGGTGCGTGAGCAGCGCGGCGATTGTGCCGCCGCCGCGTCAGGCGCAAGCGCCGAAAGGTTCGGGCGCCGTGACGGTGCCGATCGGGCAGCCGGTGCGCAACGCGGCCCCGCCGCGCGGGACGCTGGATCCCGGCTTCCGCCGCCCTGCACCCGGCCTCAGCGATCGGATCTATGCGCTGTGGCGCGCCTATCCGGGCAGGGTCGGCATCGCGGTCCAGCGCATCGACGGCGAATGGGCGATCGCGCAGCGTGGCCCCGACCTCTTCCCTCAGCAGAGCGTTTCGAAGCTGTGGGTGGCGATGACGGTGCTCGACGCGGTGGACAACGGCCGGTTGAGCCTCGACCAGCGGGTGCGGATCGGTCCAGAGGATCTGGTCGTCTTCCACCAGCCGCTCGCCGCTCGCGTCCGCGCCGAGGGGAGCGTGACGATGAGCGTTCGCGACCTTATCGAGACCGCGATCACCCACAGCGACAATCTTGCGAACGACAGCCTGTTGCGCACCGTCGGCGGTCCCGAGGCGGTGCGCGCCTTTCTTCGCAAAAAGGATCTGGGCTCGATCCGCTTCGGCCCCGGCGAACGGCTGCTGCAGGCCGGCACCGCCGGGCTGACGTGGCAGCAGAGCTATTCGATCGGCCGCAACTTCCAGACGGCTCGCGCCGCGCTGCCGCCCGCGACGCGCCGCGCGGCGATGGACAATTATCTGGCAAACCCGGTCGATGGCGCGAGCCCCTCGGCGATCGCGAGCGGCCTCACTCGGCTTGCGCGCGGGACATTGTTGTCGCCCGAATCGACCGACTATCTGCTTGGCGTGATGAGCCGGACGAAGAGCGGGCCGAAGCGCCTCAAGGCCGGGCTCCCGGCCGGCTGGCAGTTTGTGCACAAGACCGGGACCGGGCAGGATCTGAACGGCATGACCGCGGGCTATAACGACATCGGCATTGCCACCGCGCCCGACGGCACGCGCTATGCGATCGTCGTGATGATGGGTAGTACGGCGTCGCCGATTCCCGCTCGTATGCAGCTCATGCAGGCGGTATCGGGCGCCGTTGCCGAATTTCATGGAAGATAGACGATGCGTTTTGCCATTCTGCCTCTGGTCGCCGCCACGCTGATGCTCGCGGGCTGCGCCACCCCCGAGGCGCGATTGCGCACCGGGCTCAATAATGCCGGGCTTTCCAAGGCGATGTCGGCGTGCATGGCCGAACGGATGGTCGACCGGCTGTCGCTCGTACAGCTTCGTCGCCTGTCGGCGCTGGGCAGCCTGAAGGAGAAGCGGCTCGGCGACCTGTCGTTCGACCAGTTCCTGCACAAGGTCCGCGCGCTCAAGGATCCCGAGATATTGACCGTGACGACCAGTTCGGCGGCGCTTTGCGCGCTGCGTTAACGACTTAGCCCGCGCTTTCGGCAGTCCAAGTTTTTCTGGACGCGGCAGGGGTAGCCTTGCCGCGCAACTTGTGCTTATGCGGCGCCATTCTTCTCCCCTTCCAGAGTCGAAAGGCCCGGCAGACCTCATGAACATCCACGAATATCAGGCGAAAGAACTGCTCGCGAAATTTGGCGTTGCCATCCCCAAGGGCATCGCCGCGATGAGCGTCGAGGAAGCTGTCGCTGCGGCGAAGCAGCTGCCCGGGCCGCTTTATGTCGTGAAGTCGCAGATCCATGCGGGTGGCCGCGGCAAGGGCAAGTTCAAGGAACTCGGCCCCGATGCGAAGGGCGGCGTCCGCCTGGCCAAGACGCTGGAGGAAGTCGAAAGCCACGCGCGCGAAATGCTCGGCAACACGCTGGTGACGATCCAGACCGGCGAGCATGGCAAGCAGGTCAACCGCCTCTACATCACCGACGGCGCCGACATTAAGAAAGAATATTATCTCGCGCTGCTCGTCGACCGCGCATCGAGCCGCATCGCGGTCGTCGCCTCGACCGAAGGCGGGATGGACATCGAAACCGTTGCGCACAACACGCCCGAAAAGATCCACACGATCACGATCGACCCCGCGACCGGCCTGATGCCGCACCACGGCCGCAGCGTCGCCGCCGCGCTCGAACTCGACGGCGATCTCGCGAAGCAGGCTGCGAAGGTTCTTGCCGGCCTCTATGATGCGTTCCTCGCGACCGATGCCGAGCAGATCGAGATCAACCCGCTCGCCGTCTGCGAAGGCGCGAACGGCGACGAACTGCTCGTCCTCGACGCCAAATTGGGCTTCGACGGCAATGCCATGTTCCGCCACAAGGATATCGCCGAACTGCGCGACCTGACCGAGGAAGACCCGGCCGAAGTCGAGGCGTCCGAATATGACCTCGCCTACATCAAGCTCGACGGCAACATCGGCTGCATGGTCAACGGCGCCGGCCTCGCGATGGCGACGATGGACATCATCAAGCTGAACGGCGCCTTCCCGGCGAACTTCCTCGACGTCGGCGGCGGCGCCAGCAAGGAAAAGGTCACGGCGGCGTTCAAGATCATCCTGAAGGACCCGGCGGTCGAGGGCATCCTCGTCAACATCTTCGGCGGCATCATGAAGTGCGACATCATCGCCGAGGGTATCGTCGCCGCGGCGAAAGAAGTGAACCTGTCGGTCCCGCTCGTCGTCCGCCTCGAAGGCACGAACGTCCAGCAGGGCAAGGACATCCTCGCCAATTCGGGGCTGCCGATCGTCGCGGCCAACGATCTGGGCGACGCGGCAAAGAAAATCGTCGCCGAGGTTGCCAAGGCTGCGTGATAAGAGACTAGACCCTCTCCCCTTGTGGGAGAGGGATGCGGAGAGTTGCGAGCTTGCTCGCTAGTCGAAGCCGGGTGAGAGGTATGCGAGCCAAAGGCTCGCGCGGAGCTTTGCTCCGCTCACCCTCATCCAAGTCCGCCTAATCGCCTGCGGCGATAAGGCTCCCTATCCTTCTCCCCTCAAGGGAGAAGGGGTTTGGGGACTGCTAGGTTGACGTTTACGTAAAGCGCAACTATGGCGCAGTGCACAATTTGCTGAGAGGAGCTTTTAAAGCCATGAAAATCCTCGTCCCCGTCAAGCGGGTGCTCGATTACAACGTGAAGCCGCGGGTCAAGGCCGACGGCACCGGCGTTGACCTCGCCAATGTGAAGATGTCGATGAACCCGTTCGACGAGATCGGTGTCGAAGAAGCGATCCGCCTCAAGGAAAAGGGCGTCGCGACCGAGATCGTCGCCGTGTCCGTCGGTCCGGCGAAGGCGCAGGAAACGCTGCGCACCGCGCTCGCGATGGGCGCCGACCGCGCGATCCTGGTGCAGACCGACGATGAGGTCGAGCCGCTCGCACTTGCCAAGATCTTCAAGGCGATTGCTGACGCGGAGCAGCCGGGTCTCGTGATCCTTGGCAAGCAGGCGATCGACGGCGACAACAACCAGACCGGCCAGATGCTCGCCGCGCTCACGGGCTGGGCGCAGGGCACCTTCGCCAGCGCGGTCAATGTCGAGGGCGATCATGTCAGCGTGACGCGCGAAGTCGACGGCGGTCTCGAAACGGTGAAGCTGAAGCTTCCCGCGATCGTCACAACCGACCTGCGCCTGAACGAGCCGCGCTATGCGTCGCTGCCGAACATCATGAAGGCGAAGTCGAAGCCGCTCGATACCAAGACCCCCGCCGACTACGGCGTCGACACGACGCCGCGGGTCAAGACGGTCAAGGTGTCCGAACCGCCCGTCCGCTCGGCGGGCGTCAAGGTCGCCGATGTCGATGAACTGGTTGCCAAGCTCAAGGCGATGGGAGTGCACTCATGAAAACGCTCGTTTGGGTCGAACATGACGGCAGCGCCGTCAAGGATGCCACGCTCGCCGCGGTGACCGCTGCGTCGAAGCTTGGCGAAGTCCACCTGCTCGTCGCGGGCGAGGGCGTCGGCGGTGTCGCCAGTGCCGCCGCGCAGATCGCGGGCGTCCAGAAGGTGCATGTCGCCGACAACGCCGCTTTCGGTCACAACCTGCCCGAAAATATCGCGCCGCTCGTCGCCGAGCTGATGGCGTCGCACGACGCCTTCGTCGCGCCCGCCACGACCACCGGCAAGAATATCGCGCCGCGCGTTGCCGCGCTGCTCGACGTCATGCAGATTTCGGAAATCCTGTCGGTCGAGGGTCCGAAGACCTTCACTCGTCCGATCTACGCCGGCAACGCCATCGCGACCGTCGAATCGTCGGACGCGAAGCTGGTCCTGACCGTTCGCGGCACCGCCTTCGAGAAGGCTGCTGCAACCGGTGGTTCGGGTACGGTCGAGGCAGTCTCGGCTGGCGGCGACACGGGCATCTCGAGCTTCGTCGGCGCCGAGATCGCCAAGCAGGATCGCCCAGAGCTCACCTCGGCGAAGATCATCGTGTCGGGCGGCCGCGCGCTGGGTTCGAGCGAGAAATATCAGGAAGTCATCGTTCCGCTCGCCGACAAGCTCGGCGCAGCGCTCGGCGCCAGCCGCGCCGCGGTCGACGCGGGCTATGTCCCCAACGACTATCAGGTCGGCCAGACCGGCAAGATCGTCGCCCCCGAAGTCTATTTCGCGATCGGCATCTCGGGTGCGATCCAGCATCTCGCGGGCATGAAGGATTCGAAGACGATCGTCGCGATCAACAAGGACGAGGACGCGCCGATCTTCCAGGTCGCCGACTTCGGCCTCGTCGCCGATCTGTTCAATGCCGTTCCCGAACTGACCGGCAAGATCTAACCGTCCGCCCATATGGCCGGCAACCATCCCGGGGTGCCCGGACTGGGCGATGCACCGTTCAACGCGGGTGGTCGCCGGTCCGCGCGCCCCGGAGCCGGCCGCGAGGTCGATGATGACGACAATGGCCTCGGCGACGACGAGGTCCACGGGCGCGCTCTCGTCCTCGCGAGCGTCGCGCGCGACGCGCGGCTCAACAAGAAATTCCTGCTGCTAATCACGCTGTCGGCTGCGATCGCAACGCTCGGCCTTCTGCAGAGCTCGACGGCGGTAGTCATCGGCGCGATGCTCGTATCGCCGCTGCTTGGTCCGATCATGGGTATCGGGTTTGGCCTTGCGACGCTCGAAAGCAACCTGATCAAGCGTTCCCTGGTGACGATGGCGGCGGGCATGGCGGTCGCCATCCTCGTCGCGATGTTCCTCATCTGGCTGTCGCCGATCCGCGACGTCACCCTTGAACTGCGCGCTCGGACACAGCCCACGCTGCTCGACCTCGGTGTCGCGGTCGTCGGCGGCATTGCTGGCGTCTATGCGATCATGCGCAAGCTGTCGGGGGTGATGGTCGGTGTGGCCATCGCGACCGCACTGGTTCCGCCGCTGTCGACCGTCGGTTTCGGGCTGGCGACCGGCCGCTTCGACTTTGCGCTGGGTGCGGCGTTGCTGTTCCTCACCAACACGCTTGCGATCGCCTTTGCCGCGACGATCGTGGCGCGAATCAACAAATTCGGACCATCGTTGACGCCGCAGCATACGGCGATGCAGGTCGCCGGCATCGTCACGACGCTGGGCATATTGTCGATCCCGCTCGCGCTGACGCTCAACAGCCTGGCGGGCGAGGTGCGCGCCCGATCGATCGTGCAAACCGAACTCAGGTCGCTACTCGACGAAAACGATCGCGTCGACAGCCTCAACGTCCGGATAGAGCGTGACGCGGTTGCTATCGACGGCGTCGTGCTTGTCGATCGTTATGCCGCAAAGCTCGACACGCAACTCGCGGCGAAAGTTCACGGCGAACTCGATCGCAATGTGCGCGTCAGCATCGTCCAGCTGAGGCAGCAGACGAACGCCGCAGTGCAGGTCGAAGAGCAACTCAATCGCCGCCTTGCGACGCTCGAACGGCGCGAGGAGGACAGCCGCGCGATCCTCGCGGGACTGACGGTCGGTGAATTGCTGCCGCGCGAGCGGGTGCTGATCGACGCGCAGGCGCGCCGCGTGATCGTCCAGCGCGACCGCGAGGCCGAAGGCGAACAGGTTGCCGCGGCGATTGACCGGATCATGGCGTCGGTGCAGGCGGGTTATCCGCAATGGCTGATCCAGAACGGCGATCTGACCGCCGCGAAAACGCCCGCTGCGGAACCAGCGACGACCGAATAGCCTTTCCCGCAAACCTATTCGGGTTGACCCATCCTGTCCGATGCCATGTGGTGCGCGCCGATCCGCGACGAACCGCGGCGACGGCGGAGAGACGATATGCGCGGCAAGCGACTGGCAATGGCGCTGGCGATGACGATGGCGTGTGCAGCGTCGGCGGCGATCGGGCGGCCGCTGCAAGCGCGGCCGGCAGCGGCCGAGGCGCCGAGGATCGACAAGGCGCGGATAGACACCGCCCTGAGACATATGGTCGACAGCGGCCGCGCCGCGGGGGCTTCGGCGCTGATCTGGCGGGATGGCAAGGAGGTTTATTTCGGCAGTGCCGGTATGGCCGACCGCAAGGCCGGGCGGCC
Organism: Sphingopyxis sp. H073; assembly: GCF_001468395.1. GTDB lineage: Bacteria > Pseudomonadota > Alphaproteobacteria > Sphingomonadales > Sphingomonadaceae > Sphingopyxis. The sequence goes on from NZ_LNSG01000001.1 coordinate 148,651, forward strand.
GATGCGCCGCGATACGATCGCGCAGATCTTCTCGATGACCAAGCCGGTGACCGGGGTTGCCCTGATGCAGCTCTGGGAACGGGGCAGGTTCCACCTTGACGACCCGCTGGCGAAATATTTCCCCGAATATGCGGCCATGCGCGTCTATGCGGGCCGCGATGCGGCGGGCCAGCCGATCTATGTTCCGGCCGAGCGTCCGATCACGATCCGCGACGTCATGCGCCACACGGCGGGTTTCGCCTATGGTCCGGGGCCGACTCCGGCGCACAACGCCTATGTCGCCGCCGACCCGCTCGCCCTGACGATCGGGCTTCCCGAGATGAACCGCCGCCTCGCCGGGGTCCCGTTGCTCTTCCAGCCCGGAACCCAGTGGAGCTACAGCATCGGCGTCGATGTGCAGGCGGCGCTGGTCGAGAAGCTGTCGGGCCAGCCTTTCGCCGACTATGTCCGCGAGCATATCTTCGAGCGGCTGAAGATGACCGACACCGCGTGGCGCCAGCCCGACGCACGCCTGCCGCGCTTCGCGGCGATGAACGTCAAGCAGGACGGCAAGCTCGGACAGATGCCCGATGCGGAGGCGCGGACGCTCAATTTTCAGGACCACGCGCTGACGCCCGGCGGTTTCGGGCTCGCCTCGACGCTCGACGATTATCAGCGGTTCGCGCGGATGCTGCTGAACGAAGGCGAACTCGACGGTGCGCGCATTCTCCAGCCTTCGACGGTGAAGCTGATGGCGACCGACCAGCTCGACCCCGCGATCGCCGAGCGGCTGTGGCTCCCCGAAAAGGGCGCGGTCGGCTTCGGCCTGGATTTCGCGGTGCGCAAGCGGCCGCCGCAGACATCTGGGGAAAATCGCGGCGCTGTCGGGGAATTTTTCTGGGACGGCGCGGCCTCGACCTTGTTCTGGGTCGATCCGGTGAACAAGCTGACCGCGGTCTTTTTCGTCCAGACGATGCCCTATGACGGCACGCTCCACCGCGATTTCCGCGCCGCGGTCTATGGCGCGGATTACAAGGGGCCACCAGGCGACTGACGCTGTCATGCTTTTGTCATGTCGCTGGCCTTGAGCGGGCCGAGGAGATTGTGACGATGGCCCAGCCCGACAAACGCATGCTGCTTGCCGAAGGCCTGGCGGCGGGCGACGACGATGCGCTGCTCCACGCGCGGCTGGTCGAAGCGGGCGTGTCGGCGGCGGCGGCGAAGTACGAGGTCGACCGGCTGGCGAAGGATCCGATGGCGGCGATGCTGCGGCAGCAGGCGGCGCGGATGGCGAAGCAGGGCTGGCTGTTTGCGAACCAGCAGCGCCTCGCGTTCGAGGCGGAGGGCGGCTTCGCGCTCGATATGCTCGACAAGCCCGACACCGAATTATTTTACCGGCATTATTACGAGGCGAACCGGCCCGCGAAGCTGACCGGTATCATCGACCATTGGCCCGCGCTGACGCGCTGGTCGCTCGATCATTTCGACGCGGTCGCGGGCAACAACGTGGTCGAGGCGCAGGTCGAACGCGAGCGCGATCCGGATTACGAACTCGACAAGGACGACCACCGCCGCCTCGTCCGCTTCGGCGAACTGATCGACTGGCTGCGCAAGGACGAGGCGAGCAACGACATCTATCTGACCGCCTACAACAGCGGCAGCAATGCCGCGGCGCTCGCGCCCTTGTGGGACGATATGGCGCCGATTGCGCTGCTGGACGACAGGCGTGAGCGCGACGGCTTCTTCTGGCTCGGGCCGCGCGGCACGCTCACGCCGTGGCACCATGATCTCACCAATAATCTGCTCGTGCAGGTGATCGGCCGCAAGCGCGTTCGCATGGCGCCGCCCTGGGCCTTTGCGCGGATGCGCAACAGCCGCCACTGCTTCTCCGACTGGGGCAATGATCCGCTACCCGCGGGCGAAGGCGATGGCGCGACGCCGCCGATCCTCGAAACGATCATCGGGCCGGGCGAAGGTATCTTTCTGCCGGTCGGCTGGTGGCACCAGGTCGAGGCGCTCGACCTGTCGGCGAGCATGAGCTTCACCAGCTTTCGCCGACCCAATGCGCATGTCGAGGACTATCGGTCGTGGGGCGCGCTCTAGCGCCTTCTTGCGCTTTGCCGCAGGCAAGCTCCGTTCTGTCGCCGCGGTCAGGCGGCGTAGGACGTGCGTTCGATCGGGTGGTCGCGTGCCGTCAACGCGGCAATCATCGCATCGCTGTCGAAGCCGTCGGAGAATTTTCCGATCACCGAACGCTTCAGAAAGGGATAGCCGGCGGCCAACAACCCCAGCGGATCGCTCATCGTCAGATCGTAAATCGGGTCTGATGGCGTCCAGACCGACCCCACCGACCCCATCCGCGCCGCAATCCGGCCCAGCCGGGTCTCCTGCAGGAAGGCCACGCCGCCATGGTGGCTGCAGGCGAACCGGCGCCACATGACCGGCCGCAATCCTTCCATATAGGCGCGATCGAAATCGCGGATCAGAAAGGCGTAGCTTTGCAGATGCGGTTCGACCGCGTAGCTTGCCGTGAAGCCTGTCATGCGAAACGGCGTGCGCGCGAAAAATGTGCGCATGTCGGCAAAGGGACCGAAGACGCTGTCGTTCAGGACCAGCACGTCGGTGCGGCCGACCGTGTCGGCAAGATGGTCGAGTCCGATCGCATAGCCCGAGAAGTCGAAGCCGTTCAGCTCCTTTCTGATCACGGCATCGGCGGACATGAAATTGGCATCGGGAAGGCCGTTACACGCCACGACGAGCAAGATGCGAAACCCCTGTTCGCGCAGCCGCGTCATCGTGAACCGGTGCTGGCCCAGCGCCCGGCCATCGGGCGCAAACGCGAAATAGAGCGCCCAGGGCCCGGCGCCGTTTGCCGGCGCCAGTACCTCGGTGCGGGGAGCAAGCCGGACGCGGCGCGCGGCAACATGGGCCCGCGTCGCGCTGAGCTTCGTGCCGGGCGGCACGGCGGGCAACGCCATCCATGGGATCGCGTGCAACCCGGCCGCCATGTCCCGTTCGAGAGAATTCGCCACGGACGTCTGCATATGGCCCTTTGCACTTCGGAAAGACGGCTGAATCTAGATCATTATTCCCGCCGATGTAAGGGCGGCCCTTATCGTCGCCTTAAGGTCCATCCCGCTATGCGACGCGGGGAAGGGGCGACCGATGGCACTCGTCAGCGACTATCAGAAGCGGCAGATCCGCGACACCGAGCTTCGGCGTTTCGAGCGCTGGTTCGTCGACACGTCGATGGGCCCTGCCTATCGCGGCCGCGACGGCCGCGGGCGCAGCGTCCGGCCGGACGAAATCGCACGCTGGCGCGCCGACCTCGAGACGCATGTCGATGCGATGATCGCCTCGATCCCCGTCCAGGCGGCATGGGCGATCGGCGCGTTGCTGGCGATCGTCTTCGGCGGGGGCTGGCTGCTCGACGTCATGGATATCCCGCAGCGTTTCCATGCGGCGGCGATCGGGCTCGGCGTCTTCGTGGTCGAGGTCGGCCTCGTCGGCCTCGAAATCTGGGACTATGTCGGGGGGTGGCGAAGCCGGCGCGACGCGATCGAGGCGGCGGTCGCCGCGCGCGCGCCGCTGCCGATCGACGCCGGGCGCCTCGGCCGCGGCACGAACTGGTTCCAGATCGCGTCGCTCGCCGTCGTCGTTCCGATCATCCTGCTTGGCTATTTTTCGCACCTCGACGACGGCCTGATCGACCGCTTCGACTGGCGTTGGGCGTTCGTGGCGATCCCGCTCGCCTGGTCGCTGCATTTCGCCGGCAGATGGTATGACCGGCATATGAAGAAGCTCCGCCGCTGACTCTAACGCTTTTTCACGAATTCGGTGCGCAGGACGAGGCCCTTGATGCCTTCGTAGCGGCAGTCGATTTCCTCGGGATCGGAGGTCAGCCGGATCGACTTGATCACCGTCCCGACCTTGAGCGTCTGCCCCGCGCCCTTCACCGGCAGATCCTTGATGAGGACGACCGAGTCGCCATCGTTCAACACATTGCCGACCGCATCCTTCGCTTGCGGAAGCGCATTCGCGGCTTCGGCGCGGGCGCGGGCTTCGCCGACGGGCAACCATTCGCCGCTCGCTTCGTCATAGACATAATCATCGTCGTCGCTGGTCATGATCTCGCTCTGCTATCTTATTCGGGTTTGCGGAAACGCAGCGTGAACTGGTCGGTCTTGCCGCGAATGGCCGGGTCGAACACGTTGGCGGTAAGCGGATCGGCCGTTTGCTTGTAAAGATCGCTGGATGCGTCCAGCCTGAATCCCGCGTCCGTCAGCGCCGCGACCACCGCCGCTTTGTCGATGCGGTGTAGGCTGTCCGACAGCGTCGTGCCGCTGCCCGCGGCAGCGCTATGGTCGACGACGATCAGCGTCCCGCCAGGCTTCAGCGCCGCGAACAGCGCCGCGCTTGCCTTGGCGCCCGTGCCTGCGGGGAAGGGCTTGAGGTAAAGGTCGTGGAAATTCTGGACGGTGATGATCGCGTCGAGGGGTTCGGGGAACGCCGGCGCCGCGAACGGCCCCGCGACCGCATCGACATTGGCATAGGCAGCATCGATCGCAGCCTGATCGTCGCCATATTGCTTCTTGAACGCGATGAACTCGGCGGGCTGGAAGGCATAGACTTTTCCCGCGGGACCGACAGCACCCGCGAGGATGCGGGTCAGATAACCGCCGCCCATCACGAAGTCGCCGACCTTTTGCCCCGGCTTGATCCCGGCAAAGGCGAGCAGCTCCGCGGGTTTGCGCGCCGCGTCGCGCTCGCGGTCGGCGGCCGGGCGCGCCGGGTCGGCGAGCGCGGCCTTGTTGTCGGGGACAGGGGTCTGTTTCGCAGCGACCGACGGAGCGGCGAGGGCAAGCAGGATGGCAAGGGTCAGCGGGCGGATCATGGCATCGACTCCTTATGGTTTGTTGCGACATCATAGCGCCTTGGAACGCGTCCGGCGCCATAATTTGCACATCCTGATTTTGGTGATAGGTTTCACCTAGAAACCAAATAGCCGGGAGAGTCGGGATGCATGATCTGGTGATACGCGGCGGCACCGTCGTCGACGGAACGGGCGGCGCGCCTTTCGTTGCGGATGTCGCGGTGGCGGGCGATCGCATCGTCGCGATCGGCCGGAACCTCGGCCCCGCACGCGAGGAAATCGACGCGACCGGCAAGATCGTTACCCCCGGCTTCGTCGACGTCCACACCCATTATGACGGGCAGGCGACCTGGGACGCCGAAATGGCGCCGTCGAGCTGGCACGGCGTCACCACCGTCGTCATGGGCAATTGCGGCGTTGGCTTTGCGCCCGCGCGGCCCGACCGCCACGACTGGCTGATATCGCTGATGGAGGGCGTCGAGGACATCCCCGGCACCGCGCTCGCCGAGGGCATGTCGTGGGATTGGGAGACCTTCCCCGAATATATGGACGCGCTCGAAAAACTGCCGCGCACCGTCGACGTCGCGTGCCACGTCCCGCACGGGGCGGTGCGCGCCTATGTGCTGGGCGACCGCGAAAAGCCCGGCGCGATTCCGACCGCCGAGGATATCGCGGAAATGTCGCGCATCGTCGAGGAGGGCGTGCGCGCCGGTGCGCTCGGCTTCTCGACCAGCCGCACCGTTCTCCACAAGTCGGTCGACGGCGAACTCGTCCCCGGCACCACCGCGACCGCCGAGGAACTGGTCGCGATCGGCCGCGCAATGGGGCGCGTCGGCTATGGCGTGTTCGAAATGGCGAGCGACATGAAGCGCGAATGGAACGAGTTTCAGTGGATGGGGGATTTGAGCCGCGAGACCGGGCTTCCCGTGACCTTCGCCGCGCTCCAGTCGATCGCCAAGGAATTGCCGCTCGAAGAGCAGATTTCGGAAATGCGCAAACAGAATGCGACCGGCGCGAACATCGTCGCGCAGATCGCGCTGCGCGGCAATGGCATCATCATGGCGTGGCAGGGGACGGTGCATCCCTTCCGCTTCAAGCCCGCGTGGAACGAGATCATCGACCTGCCGTGGGAGCAGCAACTCGCGCATCTGAAAGACCCGGCGTTCAAGAGTCGCATGATCGAAGAGGCGAATGTCTGGCCTGAAAGCGACATCCTCGATTTCCTAAAGATCGTCGCGCTCGGCTGGCCGGTGCAGTTCGAAATGGACCCCGACTTCAACTATGAGCCCAAGATGGACGAAAGCATTGCCGCGCGTGCCGCGGCGGCGGGGGTCTCGCCTGACGAATATGCCTATGATCTGCTGATGAAGGACGACGGCAAGGGTTTCATCTACTTCCCAATCCTCAACTACCGCGACGGCAACCTCAATTTCCTCGAGGATTTGCAGGCGGCGGACGACACCGTGAACAGCCTTTCGGACGGCGGCGCGCATTGCGGCACGATTTGCGATGCGGCCTCGCCGACCTTCATGCTCCAGCACTGGGTCCGCGACCGCAAGGGAAACCGCATCGCCCTCGAACATGCGATCAAGCGCCAGTGCCGCGATACCGCGATGCTCTATGGCCTCGAGGATCGCGGGGTGCTGGCGCCGGGCTATCTCGCCGATTTGAACGTCATCGACATGGAGGCGCTGAAGCTTGGCAAGCCGTGGCTCGCCTTCGACCTGCCCGCGGGCGGCAAGCGCCTGCTGCAAAAGGCCGACGGCTACGTCGCGACGATCAAGTCGGGCGTCGTCACCTTCAAGGACGGCAAAATGCAGGGCCCGACCCCGGGCGGTGTCATCCGCGGTCCGCAGCAAGTCGAGCTGGCGATGGCGGCGGAGTGATGCGGGCGGTCCGGCTTCGCGCGCCCGCCTCGCTCGACAATCTGACGCTCGCCGATCTTGCCGACCCCGGCGATCCGGGGCCGGGCGAGATTCGCGTGCGGCTCGCGGCCTCGTCGCTCAACTTCCATGACTTCGCGGTCGTCGCCGGGATGATTCCGACCGTCGATGGCCGCATCCCGATGTCCGACGGGGCGGGGACCGTCGAGGCGGTTGGTGAGGGCGTGACCGATTACAAGGTCGGCGACGGCGTCGTTTCACTCTTCTTTCCCGGCTGGGGCGACGGCCCCTCGCCGTCGATGAGCGCGCTGACCAATGTGCCCGGTGACAGCACCGACGGCTATGCGCGCGACGTGGTGGTGACGCCGCAGCATTGGTTTACCCGCACACCGACAGGCTGGTCGGCCGCCGAGGCCGCGACGCTGACCTGTGCGGGGCTGACCGCGTGGCGTGCGCTGTTCGTCGACGGTGCTACCTTGCCGGGCTCGACCGTTCTGGTGCAGGGCAGCGGCGGGGTGTCCGTGTTCGCGCTGCAATTCGCCAAGGCGGCAGGTGCGCGAGTGATCGCGACAAGCTCGTCGGACGCGAAGCTCGATCGGCTGAAGGCGCTCGGCGCCGACGCGTTGATCAATTACAAGGACGTCCCGGAGTGGGGCGCCAGGGCGCTCGAACTCACCGGCGGGCGCGGTGTCGATACGGTGGTCGAGATCGGCGGTGCCGGGACGCTCGACCAATCGATGGTCGCCACGCGCGTCGGCGGCCATGTCGCCTTGATCGGCGTGCTTACGGGGATTGTCGGGCCGGTGAAAACCGCGCTGCTGATGAGCAAGAATCTGCGCGTGCAAGGGCTGACGGTCGGCAGCCGCGCGCAGCAACTCGCGATGATCGCGGGGGTCGAGGCGAACGGCATCCGTCCGATCCTCGACCAGCATTTCCCGCTCGAAAATCTCGCCGACGCGTTCCGGCATCAGGCGGCGAACGCGCATTTCGGCAAGATCATCGTCGATATCTAGGGTCCTGACCCTAGCGGCTCAACGCCCGAGCAAATCCGAAGGCAAGGTCGGTTCGCTGACGATCTTCGCCATCCGCCGCCACATCTCGTCGCGGCTCGGCCTGCCGCGCTCGACATAGGCGCGGACCATCGTCTCGCCGAGGCCGTAATTGATCACATAGCTGCGATATTGTTCGGTGAAGCGAACCGACTGGTCGGCGCGTTCGGGCGAGACGAGCATATATTTCCGGGTAAGCGCAACCGCCGTCGCCCGGTCGATCTCGCCATCGAGATATTGCTGCGCGATCGTCAGCCGCGCCCCCGAAGCGCGTTTGATCGCCGACAGCAATTGCCAGTAGCGGTCGTCGGATGGTACGGGAATCTCGGCGATCGGCATCAGCACGTCGCGCTCGGTGTCGGCCTTGCTGGTGCCTGGAAAGGCGAGGTCGATGCCGTAGTTGGCGCTGCCCTCGGCGATCAGGCTTTGCGGGCTGTAGAGCGGATAGACGCTGAACTCGCTCCAGCCGCGCCCCTTCGCCAGCCCTTCCTCCAGCTTCATGTTGAGCAGATGATGGCCGGGATAGCCCTCGTGGCAACCGAGGTCGAGTGCGCGCGACAGGCGGATCGGCAGGTCGGTGTTGACATGGATCAGGCTGTGATAGCCGCCCTGGTAATAGTTATAGCCGCTCCAGCTCTTGCCGGTGACGAATTCGAGGCGGAAGCTCTCGCCCGCGGGCATCGGAATATGCGCGGCGCTGCGGCCGCGACAGCGTGCGATTGCGGCGTCGAAGACCTTCTGCAGCCGCTGCTTCGGGATGGTGAAGCGGTCGAGATAGGCCTCGACCCGCGTCGCGAGCGGTCCCTCGCCGGGAACCAGCGCCTCGATCCTGGCAAGTTCAGCGTCATAGGTTTCGAGCGGTTTCAGCTTCGGGCGGACGCCGAACAGCCTTTCGGCCTCGTCGGCGAAGGCGAAGCGCGTGCCTTGCATCATCATCAGCCGCGCTTCGGCGGCGCGAAGCTGCGCGCGCAGGAAGGCGGCGCGGCGGCGGTCGAGCGGATCGGACAGGCGCCGCGCTGCGGCATCGGTCCGCACCATCAGGTCGCGCGTCGCGGCGAGCAGCGCATCCCTGTCGCGCGGCGCCGCCTCGGCCGCCTTTTGAAGGTCGGGCGGGCCGTAATAGGCGTCGATATAGCCGTCCTCGTGCGTCCCGATCTCAAGCGTCAGGCGCAGATAGTCGGCTGCGATGGCATCGAGGGCTTGCGACGCGTCGGGGCTGCGCCGGACATCGAGTGACGCGATCCCCGCTTCATTCGCGGGACGCGGCGGCGCATCGACCGCGCACGATCCCAAGGGGGCGGCGAGGAGGAGAAGGAAGGGGAGCTTGCGCATCAGGTCGCGGCCGGTTCCTTGCTGTCCGACGTATCGCGCACATCGCCATCGGCGGCAATTTCCGCATTCGTCTCGCTTTCGATCGCGTCATGGTCGGGATGCGGCGGTGCAAGGCGCAGCAGGGCGAAGCCCGAGAGCGCGGCGACCAGCGACCCCATCAGGATGCCGATCTTCGCTTCCTCGACCAGCGCCGCATCGCCGGGGAAGGCGAGCCCGCCGATGAACAGGCTCATCGTGAAGCCGATGCCGCACAGAATCGCGACCGCATAGACCTGCAGCCAGGTCGCGCCGCGCAGACGCCCGGCGATGCCGAGCTTCACGGCGAGCCAGACGCTGCCGAAGATGCCGAGCTGCTTGCCGAGGAACAGCCCTGCCGCGATGCCGAGCGGCAGCGGCGCGAACATCTGCTCGGGACCAAGGCCGCGGACATCGACCCCGGCGTTGGCGAAGCCGAAAAGCGGGACGATCGCGAAGGCAACCCAGGGATGCAGTCCGTGCTCCAGCCGGTGCAGCGGAGACTCTTCGCTGTCGGGCGCGCCCGGCGTCCGCTCGAAGGGAATCGCCATCGCGGCGAGCACGCCCGCGATGGTCGCGTGGACGCCCGACAGCAGCATCGCGTACCAGAGGATCAGGAAGGCGACGAGGTAGAGCGCAAGGCTCTTCACTCCCAGGCGGTTCATCGCGAACATCACGCCGAGAATCGCCGCCGCCGCGCCGAGCGCGACGAGGTTGATCTTGGCGGTATAGAAGAGCGCGATGATCGCCACCGCGCCCATATCGTCGACGATCGCCACGGTGATGAGGAACAGCTTGAGCGAGGTCGGTGCGCGTTTGCCGAGCAGGGCGAGCACGCCCATCGCGAAGGCGATGTCGGTCGCGGCGGGAATCGCCCAGCCCTGCGCGAGGCCGGGCGTCGCGCCGGCAAAGGCCAAATAGATCGCGGCCGGGGCTGCCATGCCGGCAGCCGCGGCAACCATCGGCAGGATCCGCCGGCCCCATGTCGCGAGCCGTCCGTCGACGAACTCGCGCTTGATCTCCAGCCCGACGAGCAGGAAGAAAATCGCCATCAGCCCGTCGTTGATCCACAGATGCACCGTCATCGGACCGAGCTTGTCGGTCAGGACCGGCCCCGTCACGGCGTGGATGAGATGATTATAGGTCTCTGCGAATGTCGAATTTGCAACAATCATCGCCATTATGGCGGCGAAAATCAGCAGCATTCCTCCCGCGCTTTCACTCTCCAGAAAGTCGCGAAGGGCGGATCGAGGGGCGGATTTACTGGACATTCGGGAAAATACCGGATCGCTTTCAAGGGGTTTGACCCCGCTTTCCTAGCGACCGTGGGGGCGTCCGTCACCCTTTACAAAAATTGTGTCGATATTACCGAATGACGCCGGCCGATGGCGGGGCGCCATCGAGAAGGGGCGACGCGCGGGGTGGAGCTGTCGATCGCATCGCTGGAGTGGCTGGTGCTGGGCGCCGGTCGCGAACTGATGCTGTTTGCATCGGTCGGCATCCTGCTGTTCGGGATTGACGACCTGCTCTTCGACGGTCTGTGGATCGCGACGAACGGCCGCGACCGACTAGTCGATCTCGGTGTGGACAAGGAGCAGCCGCTCGCCGGAAAGTTGGCGATCTTCATTCCGGCCTGGAAGGAGGCGGCGGTTCTGCCGACGACGCTGTTGCGCTCGCTGGCGGCCTGGGGTGACGATGATTTTCGCATCTATATCGGCTGTTATCCCAACGACGCGGCGACGTTGCTCGCGGTGTCGCCGCTGGCGGCATCCGACCCGCGGCTCCGCCTGGTGATCGGCGCCGCTGACGGCCCCACGACGAAGGGCGACAATCTCAACCAGATGTGGGCCGCACTGTGCGCCGACGAGCGTGCCGAGGGGTTTCGCGCCCTGGGCGTCATTCTGCACGATGCCGAAGACCATGTGCATCCTCACGAACTCGCTCTCTATCGCCGCACCCTCGACGGCAATGCGATGGTCCAGATCCCGGTCGTGCCCTTTGTCGATCAGGGGGCAACCTGGATCGGGGGTCATTATTGCGACGAGTTTGCGGAAGCGCATGGCAAGGAGGTCGTGCTTCGTTCGCGGCTGGGCCTCCCGATCCCGTCGGCAGGCGTCGGCTGCGCGTTGGCCCGCAGCACCGTTGCCCTGCTGGCGATCGAGCGCGGCGGTGATCCCTTTCGGCCGGACAGCCTGACCGAGGATTATGAGCTGGGCATGCTGATCGGCGCCTATGGCCTGTCGGCCCGCTTCGTCGATGCGATCGGACCGGACGGGGATCGAATAGCGTCGCGCGGGGCGTTCCCGATCACGGTAGAAACCGCAGTACGGCAGAAGTCTCGGTGGATTGCAGGTATCGCGCTTGCGGCCTGGGATTCGCTCGGTTGGATCGGCCAGATACGCAGCATACAGGATGGCGGACGTCCCAATATCTGGCTGACGCGCTGGATGCTGTGGCGCGACCGGCGCGCGCCCTTGGCCGCGATCGTGCTGCTGACGGCCTATGTCGCGTTGGTTCTGACGACGCTGGGCGTTGCGGGGACGCAGTGGCTGGGATGGGCCATGCCGACGCCGGGACAGGCGATCCGCACGCTGTTCCTGGTCAACGCGGTGGTTCTGCTCTGGCGGCTTGGCATGCGCGGATATTTCACTGCCCGCTGGTACGGGCCTCGGCAGGCGCTGCAGGCGCTGCCGCGCGCCTTTCTCGGCAATGTCATCGCGATACTCGCCGCGCGCCGGGCGGCTTCGCTCTATTGGACCATGCTCCGATCGGGCAAGGTCGTGTGGGACAAGACCGAACATTTCCATCGCGCGCCGCTGACCGAGCCGCTGCCATCGCGAGCGACCGAGTGATCATCGGCGTACGCGTCTTGCTGCCGGCCGGAACCGAAGCGCGGGCGTTTCGCTTTTTGGCGCTGTGTCTGGTTGGGTGGATCGGCGTTCGAGCTTTGGCGCTGTGGGATGCCGCTGTCCCGATGGCCGCGCCCGCGGGCGTAGGGTCCGCGTGGGTGCCTCCACCGCCTGCCTTGGCTGCGCCGCCCCCTCCGTTCGTCACGTCCGCCCGCGCCGGAGACCGCCGGCTGGCGCGCCAAGCCTTTGGCATGTCGGTGCCGCCCTCGATGCTGGCAAGCCGTCAAGGCGCCCGGCGCGCCTTCGCGTTCGGCGACGATGACCGGCGTGGAGAGGAGCCGTCGATGGCCGGCGGCGGTAATCGTCACAGCTTACGCTTGGCTTTGATGGCACGCCTTTTCCCGTCGGCCAGTCAGTCGAGCGCGGCCTTTCCCGGCCGTGAAAGCCTGTGGGCGGTCGGGACACCCGCCGCTGCTGCAACGCCAGGCTATGCGGAGCCCTTCTGGATGAACCGGCGGCTCGGTGGCTGGTCGCTGGGAAGCTGGATCTATCTGCGCGAAGGATCCGATCGGACGCCGGGCAATATCGTGGCGGGCGGTCAACTGGGGGGCTCGCAGGCCGGGATGCGGCTGGCCTACGGCTTTGGAGATGCCGGGCGCGTGCGCGCCTATGGCCGGGCGACGGTGGCGATTGAACAGCCGCGCCAGCGCGAGGCCGCGTTCGGCGTGGCTTTCGCGCCGGTCCGGCGCTGGCCGGTCGATATCGCGGTGGAGCAACGCGTTGCGCTCGGCGACCAAGGGCGGACGGCGCTCGCCGCGCTGGCGAGCGGTGGCGTGGGCGATGTTCCGGTAGCGGGCGCGTTCCGGCTCGAGGCCTATGCCCAAATCGGCGTGGTCGGCCTCAACCGCCGTGACGGCTTTGCCGACGGGGCCGTCGTGATCGATCGCCGGTTGGGCAAGGACGAGCGGTCGCCGCTGCGCCTCGGCGCGCTGGCGGCTGGAGCGATCCAGCCCGGCGCGTCGCGCGTCGATATAGGGCCGCGATTGACCGTAAAGCTTCCAGATGTCGGGCAGGGCGCTCGGATCGCTCTCGATTGGCGGCAGCGGGTGGCCGGCAATGCTCGCCCCGAAAGCGGCGTTGCGCTGACGCTGGCGGCCGATTTCTGACGTCGGGAAATTTAGCTGGTTCATCCGATTCCCCGGCGATGAAAAATGCTCTAGGGTTTCGGGACTCGGCGCAGTTTTACGCCGCAGACGCATGTTTCGGGGCCCATGGATCTCTACCTCCCAGTCGCCAATCTGTCGGTCAACGCGCTGGTCATCATCCTGCTCGGCGGCGGGGTCGGCTTTCTGTCGGGGATGTTCGGGGTCGGCGGCGGTTTCCTGACGACGCCGCTGCTGATCTTCTATGGCATCCCGCCGACGGTCGCTGCCGCATCGGCGGCGACGCAAGTGACCGGCGCCAGCGTGTCGGGCGCGCTCGCACATTTCGAGCGTGACGGGGTCGATGTGCGGATGGGCGCGGTGCTGATTGCCGGGGGCCTGCTCGGCTCGCTGATCGGCGCGGGGCTGTTCGAACTCCTCACCGCCTGGGGCCAGATCGATACCGCGATCAATATCCTCTATGTCGTGCTCCTCGGCTCGGTCGGCGGGCTGATGGCGCGCGAGGCCTGGGGCGCGCTCCGCGCCGCGCGGGCGGGATTGCCTGCTCCCGCCAGAAAGCGGCGTCACCATCCGATGGTTGCCAACCTGCCGCTGCGCTGGCGTTTCTACCGCTCGGGCCTTTATATCTCGCCGCTCGCGCCGCTGATCCTCGGGATGCTGGTCGGCATATTGACGATGCTGCTTGGTGTCGGCGGCGGTTTCATCATGGTCCCGGCGATGCTCTATCTGCTCGGCATGGGGACGCAGGTCGTGGTCGGCACCTCGCTGTTCCAGATCCTGTTCGTGACGATCGCGACGACGATGGTCCACGCGATGACGACGGGTGCGGTCGATATCGTCCTCGCCGGCCTGCTACTGCTCGGCAGCGTCACCGGGGCGCAGTTCGGCGCGCGCTTCGCGCAGAAGGTGAAGCCCGAATATCTGCGCATGGCGCTCGCGGCGATCGTGTTGCTGGTCGCGGCGCGGATGGCCGTGGGGCTCTTCATCCGCCCCGACGAAATCTATACGGTGCAATGAGGCTCGCACTCGCCTCGATCCTTGGTTTCGCGCTGTTCGCGGCGGTTCCGGCGCAGGCCGCCGACCCGCGGCTCGTCCCCGATGTGTCGAGCCGCGCGATCGACATCCAGTACAGCTTTACCGGCGAGGAATTGCTGCTGTTCGGCGCGATCCTCTATCCGGGCCAGCGCCTCCCCGACGACCGCGCCGATATCGTCGTGGTGCTGAAAGGACCGGTGCGTCCGATCGTGCTTCGCGAAAAGCGCCGCGTCGCGGGCATCTGGGTTAACGCGAACAGCATCCGCCTTCGCACGTCGCCGGGCTTCTATGCAATCGGTTCGTCGCGGCCGATCGACAAGCTGGTCGACGAACGCACCGCCGCCATCTTCGAGCTCGGCCTCGACAATCTGTCGATGTCGCCGGCCGGCTTTTCGGAGGCGCGCAAGCTCGCGCGCTTCGAGAGCGGGCTGATCGACCTCTATCGGCGGAGCGGACTGTTCTATGAGAATCCCGGCGCGGTCGAGATTACGGAAGGCGTGCTCTATCGAGCGCGCATCCCGGTTCCGGCGCGCGTGCCGGTGGGCACCTATCGCGCCGAAACCTATCTGATCAGCCGCGGCCGCGTGCTGGCGGTCGCCTCGCGCGACGTCCAGATCCGCAAGGCGGGTTTCGAGCGTTTCGTCGCGCTCGCGGCGCAGCGCCACGGCTTCCTCTACGGCCTGACCGCGGTCGCGCTGTCGCTGCTGCTCGGCTATGGCGCATCGGCCATTTTCCGGCGCCGCTGAGATATATTGCCATTTAGTATAAGCGCTTTGTTTACTCTCGCCTGCGATAACGACCCCGGGACAACAAGTGGCGGGGCAAAATATGGATATGCATGGCGGCGGTTTCAGCGCCGGTGACACGACGGCGGCGCAGCATGTGCGCCTCGCAGGCGGCGGCACGGCAGCGGCGGTCGCGCCGGTCACGCTCCATCACCGCGATGACCTGCTGATCGGCGAAGTCATCGATATTTCGGGTTCTGCATCGCGCATGCTGCTCGATGCTGCGACGCTGGGCGAGTTGTCGACTTCCGCCGACGCTGCCGTCGCGATGGCCGGACAGGTCGGCGCTCAGGTAAAGATCCGCGTCGGCAGCACCTGGCTCGTCGCCAGCATCCGTGACCAGCAGCTTCACGAGCGCGGCGAGGGGCTGATCGTCGCGACGATCGACTTCCTCGGCGAGGGCGAAGAGGAAAAGATCACCGGTCGTATTCACAATTTCCGCCGCGGCGTGACGCGCTATCCGATCCCGGGCAGCCAGGTTTATGCGGCGACCAGCCACGATCTGAAGCAGATATATGCCGCCGACGAACGCGCGCATGTCGAGATCGGCAACGTCTATCCGACCAAGGATATTCGCGGCTCGCTCTATGTCGACGCGATGCTCGGCAAGCATTTCGCGCTTTTGGGCTCGACCGGTACGGGTAAGTCGACCAGCGCCGCGCTGATCCTGCACAAGATCTGCGAACTCGCGCCGCAGGGTCACATCGTGATGATCGACCCCCACGGCGAATATTCGGCCGCGTTCAAGAGCACCGGTGCCTTGTTCGACGTCGATAACCTCGCGCTTCCCTATTGGCTGATGAACTTCGAGGAACATTGCGAGGTGTTCGTCACCGCGCAGGGCCGCGAACGCCAGGCCGACTGCGACATTCTGGCGCGCTGCCTGCTGCAGGCGCGCACCAAGAACCGGCTCGCCGAGGGGATGACCAAGATCACCGTCGACTCGCCGATCCCCTATCTGCTCTCCGACCTTCTCAACATCCTGCAGAACGAGATGGGCAAGCTCGACAAGGCGACGTCGTCGGCGCCCTTCATGCGCATCAAGGGCAAGATCGAAGAAATGCGCGCCGACCCGCGCTATAATTTCATGTTCTCGGGGATGCTCGTCGCCGACACCATGGCGAATTTCATCGGCAAGATCTTCCGCCTGCCGTCGGATGGCCGCCCGATCTCGATCATCGACGTCTCCGGCGTTCCGTCGGACATCACGTCCGTGGTCGTGGCCGTGCTATCTCGGCTGACCTTCGACTATGCGATCTGGTCGCGCGGCGAGCCGCAGCGCCCGATCCTGCTCGTCTGCGAGGAGGCGCACCGTTACATCCCGGCGAAGGATGTCGGCGAGGGCCAGGCGGTCCGCAAGATCCTCGAACGGATCGCCAAGGAAGGTCGCAAGTACGGCGTGTCGCTGGGCCTGATCACGCAGCGCCCGTCCGACCTGGCCGAAGGCGTGCTGTCGCAGTGCGGTACGATCATCTCGATGCGCCTCAACAACGAGCGCGACCAGCATTTCGTCAAGGCGGCGATGCCCGAAGGCGCGCGCGGCTTCATCGACTCGATCCCGGCGCTGCGCAACCGCGAATGCATCGTCTGCGGCGAGGGCGTGTCGATCCCGATCCGCGTCTATCTCGACACGCTCGAAGAGGACAAGCGCCCGGCGTCGAGCGATCCGCTCTTCTCTAAACTGTGGCGCGAAACCGGCGGCGAGGCCGAAATCCTCGAACGCGTCGTCAAGCGCTGGCGTAGCCAGGGGCGTTGATGTTCTTCGCCTGACGGCGAAGGCGGCACCGGCCCGCTCCCCCGCCCGGCCTCCCACAGAATACTATGTCGGGAGGCCGGGCGGGGGAGCGGGCCGGTGCCGCGTCTGGCGTTAGCCAGACAACAAGGTTACCCTTGCGGCGGCTCCCATAGTTCGATCGGATTGCCTTCGGGGTCGTGGACCCGCGCAAAGCGCCCGACCGATGGATCGTCCCATTCGGGCTTGGTGATGATCGCCTCGCCCGCTTGTCTGAAGGGCGCCAGCACGGCATCGAGATCGTCGACGCGCAGGTTGATCATGAACTGGCGGTCGGCGGCGAAATAGTCGGTGTCGGCCTTGAACGGCGAAAAGACGAGCGGCCCCGCGGTGACATTCCACACCCACTGGTTCGGCGGCACGCTGTCGTCGGCGCTGCACCCGCCACCGACGCCGAGGCGTTCGCGATACCATGCGCTCAGTTTCTCCGGATCCTTCGCGCGAAAGAAGAGTCCGCCGATTCCTTTCACATGCCCCATGTCAGCCTCCCATGGAATGACGCGGTGAGACTAGGCAGCTTCGGTCAGCGAATCCACTCCCCGCTTTTCCGGAATTCCTCGCGGACCTGGCCCGACTGGTTCAGCCGCGGGTCCGAGTAGGCCGGCGCGGGCGCCGCAGCCGGTGCCGCGGGTGCGGGCGGCGGGGCGGTCATCGCACCGGGCATCGGTGCGGGCGCAACGTCGGGGAGGGGAGCGGGCGCGCCGGCGAGCGTGGGCACCGGCCCTGCGCCCGGCACGATCCCCTTGCCCCTCAGGATCGCAAGCTGCTGCGCGACCGGCAGATAGGGGCCCGGTACGGGCTCGCGGCCGAGATAGGGCGCGCGGAAAGCGTCGGGCATTCCCCAGCGGCCGCGCCAGCGGTGGAAGATATGCGCACCGACGATGTTCGTCATGACGAGGCTCTTGCCCCAGCGCGGCCAGATCGCGGTGGTGTGATAATGGGTCGCGAGCCCGACGCCGGTAAAGACATAGCCATTGAGAGCGGCCGCCGCGATGCGGCTCGCGCGGAGCCAGTTGGTCTTGCTCGGCGCGCGGGCCATCGCACCATCGCAGGAGAAGGTGAACTGGCACACGCCCGCGCGCTCCGACCCCTGGAACACGACACCGCACACGGAGTTCGGAAAGCTCGGATGGCGGACTCGGTTGAGCACCGTCTGCGCGACGCCGCGCATCCCATCGTCGCTTTCCGACGCCGCTTCGTAATAGATGGCGGCGGTCAGGCAATAATGTGCACGCTCGCGGTCGAGCGCAGTGAGGCCGCGAAACATATAGGGCCTCGCGGCAGGGCCGGTGAGCGCCTCCTGCTGAAGCTGCGCGGGGGGTGCCGGCGGTAGCGCGGTCGCATCGGCATAACCTACGCTCGCGGGATCGGGCAGCGTCGGATCGATCTTCAGCGCGTCCTCATAGCTGTCGGAATTCATGATTGCCCAGCGCGCGGGATCATAGGGTTTGAAACTGAGCGGCACCGTGACGCTGTACGGCCCGAAACCGCGCGGGCGATATTGGCCGGTTGAGAGCATCAGCGCGAGGCACGCGACCACGACCACCGCGACCAGCACCGCCCAATAGTCGCGGCCCGGTCCCGCCGTTTTTGCCGGCGCCGGGTCGCGCCACGTCGATCCGGCGGCAAGGTTGAGTTCGGGTTTCATGCGTTCCGTCAAACCATCTCGGGCGATTCGCGCCCTATTTCCGGCCTTATGCCCCGAAACGCCAATAAACGGTTTCGCCGCGCTGCGCATGTCCCACGCGGGGACATGGCTGGCGGCGGACGTTAGCGAGCTGTTGAGGCTGACGTCCTATGCTCGGCGCATGACGGATGGGGGTATTCCAAGCTATCGCCGCAGCGCGCGGACCGACGCCCGGCTGTGATTGCTCTTCGCCTTCGGCCTGATCTTCTTCTGGGCGGGCTCGATGCTTCGCCCCGAGGAAAATTGCAGCGAGGACGGGCGCGAATGCGCGCCGTGGCTGGTGCCGATGGCGCAGGGGTTCGGGGCTCTCGTCGCGTTGGGCGCGGGCCTCACCATCCTCGCCAATCCGCGGCGCGGCAGTTGCATTGATGTCCGGACCGGCGACATCTTGTGGTGGCAGGGCCGGATCGGCGCGGCGGGCGGGGATGAGGGGCGTATCCACCCCTCGCAAATCGGCAAGCTGCGTATCGTCCGCCGCGACGAGCAGGAGGATGAGGTCCATCTCTATGATCTCGCCGGCAACCGCCTCTTCTGGTTCGATCAGGAGGTGATTCCCTGGCCCTATGACCGCTGGGCGGAGAAATTGCGCGGCGCGTGGCCGCATATCGAAATCGAGATTGCCGACTAGCGAATTTCGACCGTCAGATGTTCGATCTCGTGGACCGGGCGCAGGCGTTCGCAAATGATCGCGCGCCCTTGTCCCGTCACACTGACGATTGCGGCGTGTGCGCCCGGCCCGACGCGCCAGACATGGAGATCGGTGATCGTCGCATCGCCCGGCCCCTCGACGAGGGTGCGGATTTCGCTCGCGAGCTTGTCATCGGTGGCATCGAGCAGCACCGCGCCGGTGTCGCGCATCAACGACCAGGACCACACCGCGATGACGATCGCGCCGACGACACCCATCGCGGGGTCGAGCCACACCCAGCCAAGATAGCGTCCGCCGAGCAGCGCGGCGATCGCCAGCACCGAGGTCAGCGCGTCGGCGACGACGTGAAGATAGGCCGAGCGGAGGTTGTTGTCCTTTTCGTGCCTGTGATCGTGCGCGTGACCGTGATGATCCTCATGATCGTGCCCGTGGCCGAGGAGCAGCGCGCTGGCGATGTTCACGCCGAGCCCGATCACCGCGATGACCGTCGCCTCGCCGAATTCGACCGGGCTTGGATCGACGAGGCGGATCGCCGATTCCCAGGCGATGCCGATCGCGACGATGCCGAGGACGAGTGCCGAGGCGAAGCCCGCGAGGTCGCCGACCTTGCCCGTGCCGAAGCTGTAGCGACCGCTTGTCGCGTGGCGTTTCGCGTAGCGATAGGCGAGCGCCGCGATGCCGAGCGCACCGGCGTGCGTCGCCATGTGAAAGCCGTCGGCGAGCAGCGCCATCGAATTGAAGGCGATCCCGGCGACGATCTCGCCGACCATCATCACCGCGGTGAGCAACACCACCCAGAGCGTGCGGCGCGCATTCTCGTCGTGCCGCTTGCCCAGATAGACATGGCTGTGCGTCAGGGCGTCGATTTCACTGTCGAGCGACATCGTTGCTGCCTATCGGATAAGGGTGGAATGACAAGGGGGTGCGTGGTGCCGGTGTCGGATGCCTTTGAGTGCCCCAGTCACGGTCGGGATCCATGACGGCGGACGCCGAAACCTGCCACCCCAATCTCCCCTTGCCGACTCTCGCGGCAAAGCCTATATGCGCCCTACTTCTTGACATGGTTAGCCAGTTGGGACGTCGGGGCCGCGGGCCGCGGCGGCTTTTCCTGCATGGTTTTCCGGTCAGCCGATTTGGGAAACAGACTTGGTCGACTTCGACGTCCTCAACGCGATCATCGCGCCCGAAGCCGAGGCGATGGGCCTTGCGCTCGTGCGCGTCGCCTTCTTTGGCGGGACAAGCGATCCGACGCTTCAGGTGATGGCCGAGCGGCCCGACACGCGTCAGCTGACGATCGACGATTGCGCCGATTTGTCGCGCCGCATCTCCGACCGGCTCGACGCGCTCGAAGAGGCAGGGAAAGACCCGATCGAGGTCGCCTATCGTCTCGAAGTGTCGTCGCCGGGCATCGACCGGCCGCTGACGCGCCGCGCCGACTTCGCCGACTGGGCGGGGCATGAGGCGAAGGTCGCGCTCAAGGAAAAGCTGAACGGCCGCCAGCGCTTCAACGGCGAGCTGGTCGGCATCGACGGTGATACCGTCACGATTTCGGATAAGGAAGGGGTGGAGCACAAGCTGCCGTTCGATGCGATCGACACGGCGAAGCTGGTCCTCACCGACAAATTGATTGCCGCAACCGTCCCGCTCTCGATCGAGGGCGCGGATGAAATGGAAGAAGAAGGACAGGACTGATGGCCACTGCCATTTCCGCCAACAAGGCCGAGCTGCTCGCGATTGCCAACAGCGTCGCCAGCGAGAAGATGATCGACAAGGGCATCGTCATCGAGGCCATCGAGGAAGCGATCCAGCGCGCCGCGCGCGCCCGCTACGGCGCCGAGAACGATATCCGTGCCAAGCTCGACCCGCAGACCGGCGACCTTCGCCTGTGGCGCGTCGTCGAGGTCGTCGAGACCGTCGAGGATTATTTCAAGCAGGTCGATCTTGCTGCCGCGCAAAAGCTGCAGAAGGACGCCAAGATCGGCGACTTCATCGTCGACCCGCTGCCCGCGGTCGACCTTGGCCGCATCGACGCGCAGTCGGCGAAGCAGGTGATCTTCCAGAAGGTCCGCGAAGCCGATCGCGAGCGCCAGTATGAAGAATTCAAGGACCGCGCCAACGAGATCATCACCGGCGTCGTCAAGTCGGTCGAGTTCGGCCACATCGTCGTCAATCTCGGCCGCGCCGAGGGCGTGATCCGCCGCGACCAGCAGATCCCGCGCGAACTGATGCGCGTCGGCGACCGCGTCCGCGCGATCATCCTGTCGGTGCGCCGCGAGAACCGCGGCCCGCAGATTTTCCTGAGCCGCGCGCATCCCGAGTTCATGAAGAAGCTGTTCGCGCAGGAAGTGCCCGAAATCTACGACGGCATCATCGAGATCAAGGCCGCGGCCCGCGACCCCGGTTCGCGCGCGAAGATCGGCGTGATCAGCTATGACGGCTCGATCGATCCGGTCGGCGCCTGCGTCGGCATGAAGGGCAGCCGCGTGCAGGCGGTCGTGCAGGAGATGCAGGGCGAGAAGATCGACATCATCCCCTGGTCGGAAGACACCGCGACCTTCGTCGTCAACGCGCTTCAGCCCGCGACGGTGCAGCGCGTCGTCATCGACGAAGATGACGGCCGTATCGAAGTCGTCGTTCCCGACGACCAGCTGAGCCTCGCCATCGGCCGCCGCGGCCAGAATGTCCGTCTCGCCAGCCAGCTGACCGGCAGCCAGATCGACATCATGACCGAGGCCGACGCGAGCGAGAAGCGCCAGCGCGAATTCGTCGAACGCTCGACGATGTTCCAGGAAGAGCTCGACGTCGACGAGACGCTCGCGCAGCTTCTCGTCGCCGAGGGTTTCGGCGAACTCGAAGAAGTCGCTTATGTTCCGCTCGACGAACTGGCGGGCATCGAAGGTTTCGACGAGGAACTGGCGCAGGAACTGCAGAGCCGCGCGACCGAGGCGCTCGAACGCCGCGAGGAGGCCGCCCGTCAGGAACGCCGCGGTATGGGCGTCGAGGACGACCTTGCCGAACTGCCACACCTGACCGAAGCGATGCTGGTCACGCTCGGCAAGGCAGGAATCAAGACGCTCGACGACCTCGCCGACCTCGCGACCGACGAGCTGATCGCCAAGAAGCGGCAGGACAACCGCCGCGGCCCGGCGCGCGAACGCCCCGAGGACAAGGGCGGCGTGCTCGGCGAATATGGCCTCAGCGAAGAGCAGGGCAACGAGATCATCATGGCGGCACGTGCGCACTGGTTCGAAGACGAACCGGCAACCGGGGAGGCCGCCGATGCGGACCCCGCGCAATGATCAGCTGAGCGAAACCGGCCGCGCGGGCAAGCGCGGGAAGCATGTGCCCGAGCGGCGCTGCGTGGTGACCGGCGAAGTGGCGCCGGCCGAACGGCTCGTGCGCCTTGCGCTCGGGCCCGACGGCACGATTGCGCCCGATGTTCTCGGCAAGGCGCCGGGGCGCGGGGGGTGGATCGGCGTGACGCGCTCCGAACTCGAAGCCGCGCAGGCGAAGGGCAAGCTCAAGGGCGGGCTCGCGCGGGCGCTGCACGAGGGGGCTATCACGATCCCCGACGATCTCGGTGCGCGCATCGAGGCGCAGCTCCAGCGCGCGACGCTTGACCGGCTCGGGCTCGAATCGCGCTCCGGAACCCTGATTTCGGGCAATGAAAAGATCGAGCAGGCGGCGCGGCGCGGGCAGGTTCGCCTGCTGCTTCATGCCAGTGATGCCGGCGAGGACGGTCGCAAGAAACTCGCCCAGGCATGGCGTGTCGGCGAGGACGACGAGGGTTCCGGCCGCGAAGGGATGATCTTGCCAGTGGACCGGGCCACCCTATCTATGGCATTGGGGCGAGAAAATGCGGTCCATCTGGCTGTCATCGACGCCCGTGCCGCTGACCGGTTGCTGGCGCATTTGAGCCGCTGGCAGTTTTTCACCGGATGGAGTAGGGACGCGGCCGACCGCGTTTCGAGCACGAATCCCCGCACGGCGGGTAATGGGACGGCGTCCACGGATTCCGATAAGGATTCCGATGCTTCGGACGCGTATTGAAGGAATAAGAAGTTTAGATGAGCGACGAACAGGACAAGCCGACCCTTACCCGCAAGCCGCTGGGGCTGAAGCGGACGGTCGAGGCCGGCCAGGTGCAGCAGCAATTCAGCCACGGTCGCCGCAACACGGTGGTGGTCGAGGTGAAGCGCCGCCGCGTTCTCGGTCGCCCCGGCGAGGCCGCCCCCGTGCCCGAGGTTGAAGAGGTCAAGGCCGCACCCGCGCCCGCTCCGGCCCCCGCGACCGCCCCGGTCGCCGCGAAGCCTGCCGCGCCCAAGCCCGCCGCGGACAGCCTGATGTCGCGCCAGGAACGCCAGGCGCAGCTGCTCCGCGAGGCCGAGGAAGCGCGGATGCAGGCGCTCGAGGAAAACCGCCGCCGCGAAGAGGCCGAGCGCGCGCGCGCCGCCGAAGAGGAAAGGGCGCGTGCCGAGGCGCGCGAAGAGAAGGCGAAGACCGTCGAAGCCGCGCCGGCTCCGGGGCCGACCGCTGCGCCCGAAGCGCCGGCTGCTGCCGAAGCCCCCGCTGCCAAGGAAGCGGGCGAGGACGCGCCGCGCACGACGCCTGCCGCGACCGCCACACCGGCACCGCGCCGCTTCACGCCGGTCGAGGCGCCGAAGCGCCCCGAGCCCAAGCGTCCCGAGCCCAAGTCGGGCCGCGCGACCGACAACCGTCGCCAGTCGGGCAAGCTCACCGTCTCGCGCGCGCTCAACGACGATGAAGGCGCGCGCGCGCGCAGCCTCGCGGCGCTGAAGCGCGCCCGCGAGAAGGAAAAGCGTTCGCACATGATTTCGTCGGGCCCGCGGGAGAAGCAGGTCCGCGAAGTCGTCGTGCCCGACAGCATCACGGTGCAGGAGCTCGCCAACCGCATGGCCGAAAAGGGCGCGGATCTGGTGAAGGCGCTGTTCAAGATGGGCATGCCGGTAACGGTCAACCAGTCGATCGACCAAGACACCGCCGAGCTGCTCGTCACCGAATTCGGGCACGAGATCAAGCGTGTGAGCGAAGCCGACGTCGACATCCGTCATGACGAGGACGTCGACGACGCCGCGCAGCTGAAGCCGCGCCCCCCGGTCGTGACGATCATGGGTCACGTCGACCACGGCAAGACGTCGCTGCTCGACGCGCTGCGCGGTGCGAATGTGCAGGCGGGCGAGGCCGGCGGCATCACCCAGCATATCGGCGCCTATCAGGTGAAGACCCCCGATGGCTCGCTTGTCACCTTCCTCGATACGCCGGGCCACGAAGCCTTTACCGAGATGCGCCAGCGCGGCGCCAACGTCACCGACATCGTCATCCTGGTGGTCGCGGCCGATGACGGGCTGAAGCCGCAGTCGATCGAGGCGATCAACCATGCGAAGGCGGCCGGCGTGCCGATCATCGTCGCGATCAACAAGGTCGACAAGGAAGGCGCGAACCCGCAGCGCGTCCGCGAACGCCTGCTCGAACACGAGCTGGTGGTCGAGGAAATGGGCGGCGACGTGCAGAATGTCGAAGTATCGGCGCTGAAGAAGACCGGCCTCGACAAGCTGCTCGATGCGATCGCGCTGCAGGCCGAAATCATGGAACTGAAGGCGAACCCCGACCGCCCCGCCGAAGGCACGGTGGTCGAGGCGAAGCTCGACAAGGGCCGCGGCCCCGTCGCGACGATCCTGATCCGCCGCGGCACGCTGAAGGTCGGCGACATCTTCGTCTGCGGCGCCGAAAGCGGCCGCGTCCGTGCGCTCGTTAACGACAAGGGTCAGCAGATCAAGGAAGCCGGTCCGTCGATGCCGGTCGAGGTCCTCGGCCTCGGCGGCGTACCGATGGCGGGCGATACGCTGACCGTCGTCGAGAATGAGGCGCGCGCGCGCGAAGTCGCAGCCTATCGTCAGAGCGAAGCGCTCAAGAAGCGTACCGCGCAGGCGCCGGTCAGCCTCGAGGGCATGTTCTCGGCGCTCGCCGACAAGGCGAAGGTCATCGAATATCCGGTGGTCATCAAGGGCGACGTGCAGGGCTCGGTCGAGGCCATCGTCAATGCGCTCAACCGCCTGTCGACCGACGAGATCCGGGTCCGCGTACTCCAGTCGGGCGCCGGCGCGATTACCGAGAGCGATGTGACGCTGGCGGCGGCCACCGGCGCGCCGATCATCGGCTTCAACGTCCGCCCGAATGCCAAGGCGCGCGAGATCGCGAACCGCGAAAAAGTACGCTTCATGTATTATGACGTCATCTATCACCTGACCGCCGAAGTGGCGAAGGAGATGGCCGGTGAGCTGGGTCCGGAGCGGATCGAGAATGTCGTCGGCCGCGCCGAGGTCAAGGACGTCTTCCCGGCCGGCAAGCGCGACAAGGCCGCGGGCCTGCTGGTGCTCGAAGGCGTCATCCGCAAGGGGCTGCACGCACGCCTTACGCGCGACGACGTCATCGTCTCGGCAACGACGATCGCCTCGCTGCGCCGCTTCAAGGACGACGTCGCCGAAGTGCGCGCCGGCCTCGAATGCGGGGTCGTGCTGGCGGACACCAACGACATCAAGCCGGGCGACAATCTCGAAGTCTTCGAGGTCGAGCTGCGCGAACGTACGCTGTAATTATCCCGTTGCCGCACTCACGCCGGCGGCGGGGGTGCAGCAGGAATTGATCGATGCGTCACAACGAAACCCCGTCCGGCCCCTCGGTCCGCGTTCTGCGCGTGGGCGAACAGGTGCGCCATGTGCTGAGCGAAATCCTCGCGCGCGGCGACGTGCACGACGATGTGCTCGCGAAGCATCCGGTGAGCATCACCGAAGTGCGCATGTCGCCCGACCTGCGCCACGCGACGGTCTTTGTGAAACCGTTGCTCGGCAAAGGCGAGGAAGCGGTGATCAAGGCGCTGCGCACCAATACGGCCTATCTCCAGAAGACCGTCGCGTCGAAGGTGCGGATGAAATATGCGGCGAAGCTGAAATTCCTCGCCGACGAGAGTTTCGACGAGGCGAGCCATATCGACAAATTGCTGCGCGACCCGAAGGTGGCGCGCGATCTGGCGAGCGGCGAGGGTGACGAGGCCTAACCTCTATTTCCCGTTCGTGTCGAGCGAAGTCGAGACACCCATCAGGACAGCGCGAGGCTGAGGGGCATCTCGACTTCGCTCGATGCGAACGGGTTGGATTTAGGCTATGCCTTCCCCTTGATCCCCGCCGCTTCCTCCAGCTCGACGAGCGCGTCTTCCAGATAGTCGATCAGCCGCTGGACATGCGGCACGCTGCGGCGGCAGGCGGTGATGCCGAAGTCGATATTCTTGTTGTTGCTGACCTGCGTGATGTTCATCGCCATGCCGTCGACCGGGATGCTCGCGGGATACATGCCGTCGAGCCGCGCGCCGTTCCAGTAAAGCTGCTCGCGCGGGCCGGGGACGTTCGAGATCGTCACCGAATAGGCCGGAAATTTGTCCGCGGTGCGCGTCAGCGCGGTCAGCATCTGCGGCATCTGGGTGATCGCGGTATAAATCTGGATCTGCTGCGCGGTCATCTCGCGCAGCTGCGCCTTGGCGGCGTTCATCGACGCCTGGATCGTCCGCATCCGCTCGGCCGGATCGTCGATATGGGTCGCGAGATTGGCGGTCACCGCCGCGACCGAATTGCCCGAATCGATATCGTCCTTGGCGCGGATCGACACCGGCGCCATGGCTTTCAATGGCTTGTCGGGCAGCTCGTTCAGCGATTGCAGATATTTGCGCATCGCGCCCGAACACATCGCGAGCACCGCGTCGTTGATCGTGCCGTCATACGCCTTGCCCATCGCGCGCACGCGCTCGAGCGACCAGCTTTGCGCCACGAAGCGCCGCGCGCCGGTGATGTTGCGGTTGAAGCTGGTGCGCGGCAACCCGGCCCATGGCGTTGTGAGGTCGCCGCCGCCCATACCAAACATTGCTGCGGCATATTGGTTGAGGGCCTTGCTTACCCCGACGCTATTGCCCCATTGTTCCTTCAGAAAGGCGCCGATCGCTTTCAGGTCGGTGATGCTGGGGGTCGGCGCCTTTTTCGCGGTCGGGAATTTGCGCTTATACGCCTCATAGACCTCGACCGACATCGGCGACGCGGTGGGCTTGTAAGTCTTGTCGTTGCTCAGCATAGCATTGGTGAAATGCATCGAGCTGGCGCCATCCATGAAGGCGTGGTGGATCTTGAAATAGGTCGCGATCTGGCGATTGGGGAGCCCCGAGATCAGGGTGATTTCCCACAAGGGCCGAGTGCGGTCGAGCAAGGTGCCGTGGAGGCGCGAGGCGAGTTCGAACATCTCGCGGTAGCGCCCCGGTTTGGGGAGCGCCGCCGCACGGACATGGTAATGCATGTCGATGTCCCTGTCGGGGACCAGCCGGATCGGACCGTACTGGCCGAGCGGGGTGAGCTTCAGCACCTCGCTGAACGGCCGCCGCAGCCCTTCGGACTGGCGCAGCAGCGCGAGCATTTCGTCGAGCCATTCGGTCTCGTCGACCTTGTCGGGCAAAGTATAGAGATTGACGCCGCCGACATGCATGGGGGTTTCGCGCGTCTCAGCGACCAGAAACATCGCGTCGCTTATCGGCATCAGCCGCATGGTCGCTCTCCCCACTGTCATGCTGCGACTTTATGCTGCGCAGCATGGCAGCGGCGGTGAGCGAGTCAAGCGGCGGCGATTTTCCGCAATGGTACAGAAGGTGAGGGCGATGATGACCGGACCCTCGCGTTCGAGATGATGCGGCGCGGCGGGCGGGATCAATATCGTCTCGCCCGCCGACAGGAGGCGTTCGCCGCCCCGTTGGTCGTCCCAGCAGAAACGGATATTTCCTTCCTCGACCGACAACAGGCCCCAGACGCCAGCCTTCAGCTCGTGTTGCAGCCAGAGGCCCGCGGGCATGCTGTCAGCATCGAACGGGCCGATGGTCCGGTAGGGCCTGGCCTGTACTGGAAGATCGGGGCCGCGCTGGACGATCTGTGCCGCCATATCAGAAGCCCGCAGTCGCGCGGATCACGAAGAAAGTGACGCCGAGGAAGGCGAAGCCCGCCGGCACCGCGAGGATCTGCGCTGCGACCGTGTGGCGGTCCATCGGCCCGGTCCAAGTCTGCAGCACGCCGTCGCTGCGGTCGAGCGGCGAGGCATGTTCCTCGCCTTTCTGCGCGTGTAGGATACCCGCCGTGACGAAATACATCAGCGCATAGAGCAGCGAGATCACGAGCATGAAGACCGTCGCGGTATCGCGCCCGGTCGCCGCCGCGATGCCGACGAAGAAGACACCATAGAGCGCGAACATCGCGCGCCAGATTGTGCGGGGAAGCTGGAAGCCCGCCTGCATTCCGTGAACCTCATACGGATCGTTCGGCAGATGGATGGCGGCTTTGTCGTGGTCGGACGTCAGATGGTCAAACATGGGGAAGCTCCACTTTGCTGGACAAGGCCTCATCGCGGTCGCGATGAACGCTGATGCCGGTGAGGAGGCTTTCGGCGATCATGCGCGCCTTCGCCCCGACATGGTCCCGCGCCGCCGGCGTCGGCGCGATGTCGTTCAGTGTTCCGTAAAAGAGCGCGAGCCAGCGCTCAAAATGCGGCTGACCGAGCGTCGGGATCGCGAGATGCTTCATCATCGGATTGCCGGAGAACGTCCCGGCGCCGAGCAGAATCGACTGCCAGAAGCGGTTCATCTGTCCCAGATGCGCGGGCCAGTCGTCGACGCGTTCGCCGAAGATCGGTGCCAGGTCGGCGTCGACGCGGACGGCAGCATAGAAGCGGTCGACGAGCGCAGCGATGAAGTCCGCATCAATGCCCATCGCCGCGGCTTCGGCCTGACGGCCCGCGCGCGCGGTGATCGCATGGGGGTGGGCGGTGACGGTCCTGTTCATGGCTTCGACTCGATAATTGGTATCTGAAATACCTTTTATTCGTGGTTGAGGATAAAATCAATATCTGATATGCATATTTTATGCGATTGAGCCTTCATAGCGATTATGCCCTGCGCATCCTGATGGCGCTTGGCGCCACGGGCGAGCAGATGTCGGTGGACGAGATTGCGGGGCGCTATGGTGTCTCCCGCAACCATCTTGCGAAGGTCGCGCAGCGACTGCAGGGGCTCGGCTATGTCGCGACCCAGCGCGGGCGCGGTGGCGGGATGCGGCTCGCGCAGGACGCCGGCGAGATCAACGTCGGAACCGTCGTCCGCCAGTTCGAAAATCTCGACACGTTCGTCGAGTGCATGGATCCGGCGACCTCGACCTGCCCGGTACGCGGCGCGTGCGGATTGCAGGGCGTCCTCGGCGGCGCGCTCGGCGCCTTCGTCCGCTATCTCGACGATTATACGCTCGCCGATCTGCTGCCCCAGCCGGGCCGGTTCCGCGCGCTGCTCGGCGCCGGCTGATTCCCGTTGCGCGCCGCCACCAAGGCGGTATCGCAGCGGACATGGCCAAGCTCTATTTCTATTATGCCAGCATGAACGCCGGCAAATCGACGACGCTGCTGCAGGCGGACTTCAACTATCGCGAGCGCGGGATGGAGACGATGCTGTGGACCGCGGCGCTCGACGACCGGTACGGCGCGGGGCAGATCACCAGCCGCATCGGCCTGCTCGCCGAGGCGCATAAGTTCGACCCCGAAAGCGACCTGTTCGCTGCGGTCAGCGCCGAGAATCTGGAGCGGCCGCTGGCATGTGTTCTCGTCGACGAGGCGCAATTTCTGTCGCGCGATCAGGTGCTCGGGCTCGCGCGGCTGGCCGACGAGATGAACATTCCGGTGCTTTGCTATGGGCTGCGCACCGACTTCGCCGCGAACCTGTTTCCGGGATCGGCGGCCCTGCTGGGCCTTGCCGACGCGCTCGTCGAGTTGAAGGCCGTTTGCGAATGCGGGCGCAAGGCGACAATGAACCTCCGCGTCGACGAAAGCGGCCGCGCGGTCGTCGAGGGCGCGCAGACCGAGATCGGCGGCAACGACCGCTATGTCGCCATGTGCCGCCGCCACTTCATGGAGAAGCGCCGCGAGGCGGCAAGCGTGCCAACCGCGGTAGTCGCCGATGCGTAACGCGCTCTATATCGAACTCGGTGACGGCGACCTGCGTCTCGTCAAGCTGGCCGAGCCGCACCGCGAGGCGCTGCGCGCCGCCTGCGCGGCCGACCCCGACATCTGGCCGATCTATTCGTCGAGCTTCGATCCCGAGCATTTCGATGCGAGCTTCGCGGCGCTGATCGGACACGAAAGCCGGATGCCCTATGCGATTTTCGGCGGCGACCGGCTCGTCGGAATGACCGCCTGGCTGCGTCCCGACTGGACGGCGCAGACGATCGAGGTCGGCAACAGCTATATCCATCCCGACGCACGCGGCACGGGGTTCAACGGACGGCTCAAACGCTTGATGATCGATCATGCCTTTGCCGTCGGCATCCGCCGCATCGAGTTTCGCATCGACGAACGCAACAAGCGGTCCCAGGCTGCCGTCGCGAAGCTCGGCTGCACCAAGGAGGGGGTGCTGCGCGCCGAACGCATCACTTGGACGGGCCATGTTCGCGATACCGGGCTGTGGTCGCTGCTTGCGGACGAATGGAGGGCGCGCGCATGAGCCTCTGAAGGGTCAGCCCGGGTTCAGGGTCGACTTGCTATGGGACCGTGCAGGGCAGGGATTCGTGAATCGAAAGACCCGGACATGAAAAAACTGCTCTCCATCGCGCTCGCCGCCGTCCTGCTCCTCCCCGCCGCTTCGCCCGTGCTTGCCAAGTCCGCTGACGAGCCGCGCCCGCTCGGCGTCGAATCGAGCATCGCCTTTCCGAACGATGCAACGATCAAGACGTGGGAAGCCGATGGCGAGGACGGCATCTGGATTCAGACCCGCCATCGCGACTGGTATTACGGCAAGTTCGCGACGATCTGCCGCGACCTGGATTTCGCGCACGGCATCGGCATCGACAATCGCGGCACGGGGCAGCTCGACAAGTTCGCGGCAATTCTCGTCGGTCGCCAGCGCTGCCAGCTCATCTCCTTCGTGACCTCCGCGCCGCCGCCGACCAAGGCCGAACGGAAAGCGACCGTGGAAGCCGCAAAGGCGACGAAAGCCGCCGAGGCAAATTGACAAGCGCGCCGCGCGCCAGCAGGGCGCGCAGGATGAACGGCTGGATCATTCTCGACAAACCCGTGGGGCTCGGTTCGACGCAGGCGGTCGCCGCGGTTAAGCGGGTCTGCCGCGAGGCGGGGCTGGGCAAGGTCAAGGTCGGCCATGGCGGCACGCTCGACCCGCTGGCGTCGGGGGTGCTGCCGATCGCGCTCGGCGAGGCGACGAAGCTGTGCGGGCGGATGCTCGATGCCAGCAAGGTCTATGAGTTTACCGTGCAGTTCGGGACCGAGACCGCCGGGCTCGATGCCGAAGGCGAGGTGGTTGCGACCAGCGACGTGCGGCCGACGCCCACCGAGGTCGAGGCGGTGCTGCCGCGCTTCACCGGGGCGATCGAGCAGGTGCCACCCGCATACTCCGCGATCAAGATCGACGGGCAGCGGGCCTATGACCGTGCGCGGGCTGGCGAAACGGTCGAGATGAAGGCGCGGGCGGTGACCATTCACTCCCTTCGTCATGCCGGACTTGATCCGGCATCCATTGCAGCGGCCGAAGAATGGACCCCGGATCAAGTCCGGGGTGACGAAGCAGAAGAGGCGCGGCTCGCCTCCATCACCCTCACCGCCCATGTCTCGAAGGGCACCTATATCCGCAGCCTTGCACGCGACATCGCGCGGGCGGTAGGCAGCGTCGGGCATGTCACCATGCTTCGCCGCGTGCGTGCGGGGCCGTTCGACTTGCGACAAGCGATTTCGCTGGACAAATTGAACGCTTTCGGCCAAGGGGCCGCGCAATCAGATATCATTCTGCCGCTCGAGGCAGGGCTGGTCGACATCCCGGCTCTGAACCTTTCCCCGGAAGCGGCAGGGGCGATCCGTCAGGGTCGCGTCTGGACCGGGGAAAGCACGCACGACGGGCTCTATTGGGGACGCGATGCCGATAGTCGGCCGGTCGCCCTGATCGAGGCTTTGGCGGGAACGCTGAAAGTCGTGCGGGGCTTCAACATATGACACGATGTTCGAAGGAAGAAATATGTCGATTACCGCAGAGCGCAAAACCGAAGTCATCAACGACAATGCGCGCGCAAAGGGCGATACCGGTTCGCCGGAAGTCCAGGTCGCGATCCTGACCGACCGCATCAACACGCTGACCGAGCATTTCAAGGCGCACCACAAGGACAACCACAGCCGCCGCGGGCTGCTGATGATGGTCAACAAGCGCCGCAGCCTTCTCGACTATCTTCGCAAGAAGGACGAGGACCGCTACCAGGCGCTGATCGCGAAGCTGGGTCTTCGTAAATAAGAATTCGAGGGCGGCCCCGGACTTCCGGGGCCGCTGTCATATTGGTCGCCCGCATTTGCGCGCGATCGCAGGGCCGCTCCCGCATCCGGCGGGACCGCCACAGGGGCATCAAAGCGCCCCGTACCGCCCCGGGCCGGATTGCCCGGAATCAGAGGCCCCGCCCGGCATAGGGCCCGGCGGGCGAAGGAAACCACATGTTTGACGTGAAAAAAGTATCGATCGAGTGGGGCGGTGAAACGCTGACTCTCGAAACGGGCAAGGTTGCCCGCCAGGCCGACGGCGCCGTGATGGCGACGCTGGGTGAAACGGTCGTCCTGTGCGCGGTGACCGCCGCGAAGTCGGTGAAGGAGGGGCAGGACTTCTTCCCGCTCACCGTCCATTATCAGGAGAAATATTCGGCCGCGGGCCGCATCCCGGGCGGCTTCTTCAAGCGCGAGCGCGGCGCGACCGAAAAGGAAACGCTGGTCAGCCGCCTGATCGACCGTCCGATCCGCCCGCTGTTCCCCGAAGGTTTCTATAACGAAATCAACGCGATCGCCCAGGTGCTGAGCTATGACGGCCACAACGAGCCCGACATCCTCGCGATGGTCGCCGCATCGGCCGCGCTCACCATTTCGGGCGTGCCCTTCATGGGTCCGATCGGCGCCGCGCGCGTCGGTTATCTGAACGGCGAATATATCCTGAACCCGACCGACGAGCAGGTTGCCGAAGGCGACCTCGATCTGGTTGTCGCCGCGACCTATGACGCTGTGATGATGGTCGAATCCGAAGCGAACGAGCTGTCGGAAGAGGTCATGCTCGGCGCCGTCCTGTTCGCGCACGACGCGTGCAAGGAAGTCATCAAGGCGATCGTCAAGCTCGCCGAGCAGGCTGCCAAGGAACCTTGGGAAATGGCCGCGTCGGACGACAACGCCGCGCTCAAGGACAAGCTCAAGAAGCTGATCGGCAAGGACATCGCCGCCGCCTACAAGCTGACCGACAAGTCGGCCCGCTCGAACGCGCTGAACGAAGCGCGCGCGAAGGCGAAGGAAAGCTTCACCGCCGACGGCCTCAGCCCGCAGGACGTCATGGCCGGCATCAAGCTGACCAAAAAGCTGGAAGCCGAAATCGTCCGCACCGCCATCCTCAAGGACGGCAAGCGCATCGACGGCCGCACGACGACGCAGATCCGTCCGATCGTCGCCGAAACGCACTTCCTGCCCCGCGCGCACGGCTCGGCGCTGTTCACTCGCGGCGAAACCCAGACGATCGCCACGGCGACGCTGGGCACCAAGGATGCGGAGCAGATGATCGACGGCCTCAACGGCCTGTCGTACCAGCACTTCATGCTGCACTATAACTTCCCGCCCTATTCGGTCGGTGAAGTCGGCCGCTTCGGCGCGCCGGGCCGCCGCGAAGTCGGTCATGGCAAGCTCGCCTGGCGCGCGCTGCACCCCGTGCTGCCGACGAAGGACGAGTTCCCCTATACGATCCGCCTGACCAGCGACATCACCGAATCGAACGGTTCGTCGTCGATGGCGTCGGTGTGCGGCGGTTCGCTCGCGATGATGGACGCCGGCGTGCCGATCAAGCGGCCGGTGTCGGGCATCGCGATGGGCCTGATCCTCGAAGGCAAGGATTATGCGATCCTGTCGGACATCCTCGGCGACGAAGATCACCTCGGCGATATGGATTTCAAGGTTGCGGGCACGTCCGAAGGCATCACGACGATGCAGATGGACATCAAGATCGCGGGCATCACGCGCGAGATCTTCGAAGCCGCGCTCAACCAGGCGAAGGAAGGCCGCGCGCACATCCTTGGCGAGATGAACAAGGCGCTCGGCGAAACCCGCAGCGAATTGTCGGCGCACGCGCCGCGCATCGAGACGATGCAGATCGACAAGGCGAAGATCCGCGACGTCATCGGCACCGGCGGCAAGGTGATCCGCGAGATCGTCGCGACCACCGGCGCCAAGGTCGACATCGACGACGAAGGTCTGATCAAGATTTC
Organism: Sphingopyxis sp. H073; assembly: GCF_001468395.1. Classification (GTDB taxonomy): domain Bacteria; phylum Pseudomonadota; class Alphaproteobacteria; order Sphingomonadales; family Sphingomonadaceae; genus Sphingopyxis. The sequence continues at coordinate 183,104 of NZ_LNSG01000001.1, forward strand.
GTCGAGCGACCTCACCCAGATCGAAGCGGCCCGCAAGTGGATCGCCGGCATCGTCGAGGAAGCCGAAGTCGGCAAGATCTATGACGGCAAGGTCGTCAACCTCGTCGATTTCGGTGCGTTCGTGAATTTCATGGGCGGCAAGGACGGTCTCGTCCACGTCAGCGAAATCAAGAACGAGCGCGTCGAGAAGGTCTCGGACGTCCTGAGCGAAGGCCAGGACGTCAAGGTCAAGGTCCTCGAGATCGACCCGCGCGGCAAGGTCCGTCTGTCGATGCGCGTCGTCGATCAGGAAACCGGCGAAGAGCTGGAAGACACCCGCCCGGCGCGCGAACCCCGCGAAGACCGCGGCCCCCGCGGCGATCGTGGCCCGCGCCGTGACGGTGACCGCGGCCCGCGTGGCGGTGGTGGCCGTGACCGCGATCGCGGCCCCCGCCGTGACGGCGGCGACCGCGGTGATCGCGGCCCGCGCCGCGAGCGTTCGGAAGACGGTCCGGAAGATCAGGGCCATGTGCCCGACTTCCTGAAGGACTAAGTCTTTCCGCAAACGGAACGAGAAGGGGCTGCCGAAAGGCGGCCCCTTTTTTGTCGGTTGTGGGGTGGTTTCCAGCCTTCCCATTCTCGTCATCCTGAACTTGTTTCAGGATCCATGGTCCGCCATTTCCTTAATCGCCGCGCCGGACGAACACTCAGTCCATGGATGCTGAAACAAGTTCAGCATGACGATGTTAGAAATGTCGTGGTCCGGTTGATTTCGGCCGTTGACGCCGGAACGGCCGCAAATGGCAGTAGATGTCCGCGACCGACCATCATCACCATCCCACGCGGCGTGGCTGCCCCCGGCCGACACGGACACGCATTGCGGTTCTTCCTTGAAACGGTCGACAGGGCTCAATAAGAGAACATATCGTGAATAAGATGGGAGGCCGGCTATGACGCTCTTCACCGCTTCCGACGGCATCGCGCGCTGCGGCTGGTGTGCGGCGTCGGAGGATTATATCGCATACCACGACCGCGAATGGGGATTTCCCGTCGCTGACGACCGGCGATTGTTCGAGAAATTGAGCCTCGAAGGCTTCCAGTCGGGGCTCAGCTGGCGGACGATCCTGATGAAGCGCGAGAATTTCCGCGCGGCATTCGCCGGTTTCGATTTCGACCGCGTTGCGGATTTCGACGAAAGCGATGTCGAGCGCCTGCTGCAGGATGCCGGGATCGTCCGGCATCGCGGCAAGATCGAGGCGGTCATCAACAACGCTCGCCGCGCGCAGGATCTGATAGGCGAGAAAGGCTCGCTCGCCGCCTATGTGTGGGGCTTCGAGCCGCGCGGCGATATTCCCCATCTGGCCTCGACGTCGCCCGCGTCGATCGCGATGTCGAAGGATCTGAAGAAACGCGGCTGGAAATTCGTCGGCCCGACGACGGTGCACGCCTTTATGCAGGCGATGGGGCTGATCAACGATCATGCCGAGGGCTGCGCGATCCGGGCTGCCGCTGCGGACGGAAGGAAGGCCTTTCAGCCACCACCGGGCTAGCCCCATTTTCCAGAATTCGTCATCGCGGACCCTTCGACAGGCTCAGGACAGGCTTGATCCGGGATCGATCGTGGCGATTAGGTCGTGGACCCCCGGATCAAGTCGGAGGGGACGAATCGGTGGGGCTCGCCCGGCTTGCCCCACCCGCCGTGCTGTGCAATAGGCGCCGCCCCTCGCACACCGGCCGGCACAGGACAGATCATGGACAGCAATGCGGCGGCGACCGCGCTCGGCCTCGACTTTGGTACGACGAACACCGTCGTCGCGCTCGCCGACGGGCAGGGCGGATCGCACCTCGTCGACTTCGCCGGCGACGAGGCGACCGGCCCCGTCTTCCGCTCGGCGCTCTGCTTCTGGGAAGAGGAGCGCGCGTGGCAGGGGATCGCATCCGAGGCGGGGCCATGGGCGATTTCGGAATATCTCCAGTCGCCGCTCGACAGCCGTTTCGTCCAGTCGTTCAAGAGCGTCGCGGCGAGCCCGCTGTTCGAGCGCGCGACGATCTTCGGCAAGCCGTTCCGCTTCGAGGATATGGGGCGGCTGTTCCTCCAACGGCTCGTTGCGCACGCGGGCGGCCGCCTCGACCAGCGGCCGCGCCGCGTCATCGTCGGACGGCCGGTCGAGTATGCGGGCGCGCGCGCCGACCCCGCACTGGCGCGGCAGCGGTACGATGCGATGCTGGGTCAGTTCGGCATCGAGCTTTTCTATGTCCACGAACCGCTCGGCGCGGCGCACAGCTATGCCTCGCGCCTGACCGAACCGGCGACGATCCTCGTCGCCGATTTCGGCGGTGGCACCACCGATTTTTCGATTGTCCGCATCGCCGCGCCCGGAAGTCCGCGCCGCTGCGTCCCGCTCGCCTCGTCGGGCGTCGCGATCGCCGGTGACCGCTTCGACCAGCGGATCGTCGACAAGCTCGTCCTGCCCCTGCTCGGCAAGGGTGGGCGCTATCGCTCGTTCGACAAGATACTGGAGATTCCGGGCGGCTATTTCGCCGACTTCGCCGACTGGTCGCGGCTTGCGATGATGCGCAACCGCCGCACGATCGACGAGCTGAAGCGCCTGCAGCGCGACGCGGTCGAGCCCGAGCCGATCGGGCGGATGATCGCGCTGATCGAGCATGAGCAGGGCTTCCCGCTCTATGATGCGGTGGGCAAGGCCAAGCGCGCGCTTTCGGGCAGTGAGGAGGCTGAGTTCCGCTTCAGCGGCGGCGGCGTCGAGATCGCCGCGACGGTACGCCGCGCCGATTTCGAGGCGTGGATCGCCGACGACCTGGTGCGTATCGAGGCCGCGATGGACGCGGCGCTCGCCAAGGCGGGCGTCGAGGCGCGCGCCATCGATCGCATCTTCCTGACCGGCGGTTCGTCGCTGATTCCGGCGATCCGCGCGATCTTCGACCGCCGGTTCGGGGCCGAGCGCATCGCGTCGGGCGGCGAGCTGACCTCGATCGCGCACGGACTCGCGCTGATCGGCGAGGAGCCCGACCCCGCGGAATGGGCGGCCTGACGAATCGACCGGGAAGGAAGGGGCCGCGCGGGCGACCCCTTCCCTTCACACGCGGTCGGGGGATCAGCGCGCGAAGCGCTCGGCATAGTCGGCGCGCAGCCGGAGCCAATTGTCCCAATGCGGCGCGGGGGTCGCGCCGCGCAGCCGCGCTTCGAGCAGATCGACATGCGCGTGCCAGCCGGCGCTGACGTTCAGGCGGACGGTGACGTCCTCGATCCGTCTGTGGACGATGGTCAGCAAGACCTCGTCGCCCTGTTCTTCGAGGGTGAAGGTCACGCCGCCGGTGCTGCCCCACGTGACCGACAACATGTGCGGGCCGTCGATCGCGGTGACCTCGCACGTCATGCGGTGCTCTTCGGCCATGCCTTCGGGGCGTTCGCCGGGCGGGTCGGTCAGTTCGTCGTTGCGCCAGACGAATTCGACCGGCGCGCCGACCTTTTCCTCCATCGTGCCCGCGGCGAGCCACTGGCGGCGCAGCTCGCCGTCGGTGAGATAGGCCCAGACGCGCTCGATCGGGCCGGGAAGCAGGCGCTGGAGGGTCAGCGTCGCGGGCTCGGTCAGCGTGCCATAGGCGTCATCGGTCAGCGTGGCGGTCATCGTCATTCTCCTTCTTTGCCGGGGAGGGGCTTTCTGCGGGCAGGGGCGGCGGATTGCGGAGCAGTGCTTCGAGGGTGTCGAGGCGGTCGGTCCAGAAGCGGCGATAGATGCCGAGCCACTGATGGGCGCTCATCAGCGGGGCCGGATCGAGGCTGCAGACGTGGGTGCGCCCGCGAACGTCGCGGCGGATCAGCCCCGCCGCCTCGAGCACCTTGATATGCTTGGACGCCGCCGCGAGCGACATCGCGAAAGGTTCGGCAAGCTCGCCGACGGTGCGCTCGCCCACGGCGAGTTCGCCGAGCATTTGGCGCCGCGTTGTATCGCCGAGCGCGTGGAAGATCGTGTCGAGGCTATGCGAATCATGTTCAACCATGTGGTTTAATATCGGCGAGTCGGATTTTATTGTCAACCATATGGTCGAATGATCGCGGGCTCGCTTGGCGCAGCCGTAAACTGCGTCTAGCCTCTGTGCCGACCGTGTCCGCAATCAGAGTGATTCCATGATGTTCGAAACGCTGATCCTGTCGATTGCCATTGCGAGCGCGGCGGCCGCGCCGGCTCGGCAGCCGACTCCATCGCCCCCGCCGATGATGGCGCCTCCGCCGCCGCCGCCACCGCTTCCGGTGCCGCCGAAGGCCGACGAGCCCGACACGCGGCCTTATGTGGCGCTGGTCACCGACGCGGGGACGATCGTCGTGCGGATCGAGAACAAGCGCGCCCCGGTCACCGCCGCCAATTTCCTCCGCTATGTCGACACCAAGCGCATGGACGGCTTTTCCTTCTATCGCACGACGCGCAGCTGGGGCCCCGACAGCAAGCTGGTGCAGGCGGGCAACCGCGGCGACGCGCGCAAGAATTTCCCGCCCATCGCGCACGAGCCGACCAATGTGACGGGGCTCAAGAGCTGCGACGGCGCTCTCCTCATGGCACGGCTCGCGCCGGGTGATGCGACCACCGACTTCTTCCTGCTGCTCAGCAACATCCCGGGGTTCGAGGCCGATCCCAAGGCGCCCGGCGACAATGCGGGCTTCGCGGTGTTCGGCGAGATGGTCGCGGGCCGCGATGTCGCGGAAAGAATCTACGCGCTGCCGGTGTCGGCGACCGCGGGCGAGGGCGCGATGAAGGGTCAAATGATCGAACCCGCGGTGAAGATCGTCTCTGCCCGCCGCGTCCCCGCGCCGGCCGAGGCGCCGAAAGGCTGCGTGACGGGGGGCAGCTGACGCGCAGCGCAAAGGCCGCGTGGGCAAGCGATCATTTATTTTGCGTTCATCCGCGCTGTGGCTATACCGCAGCCATGATTCAGCGTCCCTCCCTGCGCGCCACGACGCGCCTGCTCGCCGCCGCTCTCGTCATTTCGCCGCTGCTCGCCGCCTGTGCGGGCGGGTCGGGGGTCAAGAAGGACACGCGCTATGTCGCGCGCGACGTCAACACGCTGTACCGCGCAGCGCAGGACCGGCTCGACCGCAAGCAGTACAAGGTCGCGGCGGCGCTGTTCGACGAGGTCGAACGCCAGCATCCCTATTCGCCTTGGGCGCGCCGCGCGCAGCTGATGAGCGCGTTCAGTTACTATATGGACCGCGAATATACCCCGGCGATCGAGGCGGCGCAGCGCTTCCTGTCGATCCACCCGGGCAACAAGGACGCGCCCTACGCCTATTATCTGATCGGCCTCAGCTATTATGAGCAGATCAGCGACGTGACGCGCGACCAGAAGATCACCGAGCAGGCGAAGAATGCGCTGGGCGAAGTGATCCGCCGCTATCCCGACAGCCGCTACGCCGCCGACGCGCGGCTCAAGGTCGACCTGGTGCAGGACCATCTTGCGGGCAAGGAGATGGAGATCGGCCGCTTCTACGAACGCAGTTCGAACTGGCTCGCCGCCTCGATCCGCTTCCGCGAAGTGACCGAGAAATTCCAGACGACGAGCCACACGCCCGAGGCGCTTTATCGCCTGACCGAATGCTATCTCGCGCTCGGCATTCCCGAGGAGGCCAAGAAGTCTGCGGCCGTGCTCGGCGCCAACTATCCGGGCAGCAAATGGTACGACCGCGCCTATGACCTGATGCGGAAGCACGCGCCGACGGCGTGATGCGGTTCGGGGAATAGATTCGCATTTTGTTCTGCGTTAAGAGCGGGACATGCTGACTGCCTTGTCCATCGCCAATATCGTTCTGATCGAACGGCTCGACCTCGATTTCGAGGCCGGGCTGGGCGTGCTGACGGGCGAGACCGGCGCGGGCAAGTCGATCCTGCTCGACGCGCTGGGCCTCGCGCTCGGGATGCGCGCCGACAGCGCGCTGGTGCGGCAGGGCACGGACAAGGCGCAGGTGACCGCGAGTTTCACGCCGCCGTCCGAAGGGACGCCGCTCGCCGTGCTGCTGGCGGAGAATGAGGTCGCGCTGGAACCCGGCGAACCGCTGTTGATCCGCCGGACGCTGAAGGCCGACGGCGGCAGCCGCGCCTTCCTCAATGACCAGCCCTGTTCGGCGGCGTTGCTGCGCGAGGTCGGCGGCTATCTGGTTGAAATCCACGGGCAGCACGACGATCGCGGCCTGCTCGCGCCCGCAGGGCACCGCGCCTTGCTCGATGTCTATGCGCGCGCGGACACCGGCGCGGTGGCTGTGGCCCATGCGGCCTGGCGCGCGGCGGAGGAAAAGCTGGCGGTGGCGAAGGCCGCGATTTCGGAAGCGACACGCGACCGCGAATGGCTCGAGCATTGCGTTGCCGAGCTGCAGAAGCTCGACCCGCAGCCGGGCGAAGAGGCCGAACTCGCCGAAGCGCGCGCCGCGATGCAGAAGGGCGAGAAGATCGCGGGCGATCTCGGCACGATCCTCGAAGCGTTCGACGGCAGCGACGGCGGTCCCGCACTGCTGCGCGGCGCGGCGCGGCGCCTCGACCGGCTCGCGGGCGATCACCCGCTGCTCGCCGAAGCGCTCGCGGCGCTCGACCGTGCGATCATCGACGCCGACGATGCCGAAACGAAGCTGCACGAAGCCGCGCGCGCGCTCGAATATGATCCCGATCGGCTGGAAGCGGCGGAGACGCGGTTGTTCGAACTGCGCGCGATGGCCCGCAAGCATGGGGTCCAGCCAGACGAGCTGGCCGAACTGGCGGGCGAACTCGCAGCGCGGCTCGATGCGATCGAGGGCGGCAGCGCGGGGCTCGCGAAACTCGAAGCGGCGGTGGCCGAGACGGCGGCGGCCTATACCCACGCCGCGACCGCGCTCTCCGACCTGCGCGCCAAAGCGGCGGCGCGGCTCGACGCGGCGGTAGCGGGCGAACTCGTGCCGCTGAAACTCGATGCGGCGCGTTTCCAGACCGCGGTTGAACGGCTGCCCGCCGAGCGCTGGGGCGCCGACGGGATCGACCGCGTCGAATTCCTCATCTCGACCAATCCCGGCGCGCCCTTCGCGCCGCTCGCGAAGATCGCGTCGGGCGGCGAGCTCTCGCGCTTCATCCTCGCGCTGAAAGTCGCGCTCGCCGAGGAGGGCGGGGCGGACACGATCATTTTCGACGAGATCGACCGCGGCGTTGGCGGCGCGGTGGCGAGTGCGATCGGCGAGCGGCTCGCGCGCCTGTCGCGAGGAGGCAAGCAATTGCTCGCGGTGACGCACAGCCCGCAGGTCGCGGCAAAGGGCGCGTCGCATTTCATCATCGCCAAGTCGAGCGAGGGGACGGTCACGCGCACCGGCGTCCGCGCGCTTGACGAAGCGGGTCGCCGCGAGGAAATCGCGCGCATGTTGTCGGGCGCCGAAGTCACCGAAGAAGCGCGCGCGCAGGCCGAAAGATTGCTGGAGACGATATGACGGGGCAGGCCGAACGCTACCGCGAAGAGGGCTATCTCGCGTTGCCCGGCTTCGTGCCGACCGACGTCACGCACGCGCTGCTCGGCATGATGAAGGGCGACCTGACGCGCGGCGGCGTGTCGTTCGACCGGCTGAAGCGCAAACACGCGCTGCTCGCGAACGAGGCGGTCGAGATTTACGGGCGGCATTATCTGCCGCTCTCGACCTTCCTCTGGGGGATGACGCCGGCGGTCAGCGCGCTCGTCGGGACCGCGCTCAAGCCCTCCTATTGCTATTTCCGCATGTATCGGCAGGGCGACGTCTGCCACGTCCATTCGGACCGCTACGCCTGCGAACACAGCCTGTCGTTGCTGCTCGCCGCAAGCGACGACAAGCCTTGGCCGCTCGAGGTCGGATCGCAGCATATCGAGACCCCGCGCGAGCGCGCCGATCCCGATTTCGGCGATGAGGCCTACGGCTCGGTGCCGATGCTGCCGGGCGATGCGGTGCTTTACCAGGGCGTTCACCGCCTGCACGGACGGACGATGCCGAACCCCAATCGCTGGTCGGCGCATCTCTTTCTCCACTGGGTCGATCCCGCGGGCCCCTATGCCGAACATGCGATGGAAGGCGTGGTGATCCCAGCGACCGAAACGCTGGCGATGGAACAGGCGTGATCGCGCGATGACGCCCGCGCATCCGCTCGACCGTCCGATCTGGACGATGCTCACCGGACGGCAGGCGCATCTGGCTGAGGGGGGCGACCGCGCGAAGCGGATCGATCGCGCTTACGGCGTGTTCGGGGTCGCCGCCGATACCGGCGCGGAGGCGCAGGCAGCGCTCGCGGCGCTGGTTCCGGACGACGGCGAACTCTGGATCGTCGAGGGTGAGCGCTGGCCGGTTCCGCCCGGAGCGCGCGAGGTCAAACGCGCGGTGCTTGCGCAGATGGTCGCCGACGGTCCGCCCCCCGAACCGCGCGAGGGCGAACCGCCGATCGTCGCGCTCGGCGAGGGGGACGCGGCGGAAATGGCGGCGCTTGCCGACCATGCAAAGCCGGGACCATGGGGCCCCGCGACGCATCGCTATGGTCCCTTCTTCGGGATCCGCGAGAATGGCCGCCTGCTCGCCATGGCGGGGCAGCGCATCCTCGTGCCCGGCATGGCCGAGGTCAGCGGCGTTTCGACGTGGGAGGATTGTCGCGGACGCGGCCTGGCGCGCGCGCTGATCGGCCATGTCATGCGCGCAATGGTCGCGCGCGGCGAGCAGCCGTTCCTGCACAGCTATGCCGACAATGAAGGCGCGATCGGCCTCTACGAATCGCTCGGCTTTCGCATCCGGCGCGAGGTGCATGTGCTGGTGATCGCGAAGTGAACCGCCGCGAACATCTCATGGCGCTGCTGGCGATGGCCGCAGCCTTGTTGCCCGCGGCGAAGGTCCGGGCTCTGGAGGACATGATGGAAGACGCCGATCCGCACTATGGCCTCATCGGGCAGATGATCGCGCAGCCGGGGCAGCGCGCGGCGCTCGTCGCGATCCTTGGCGAAGGTACGGGGGCGATGCCGGGCAACATCGCCTATCTGATCGGCGAGGACGCTGCGAACCCCGATGCGATCTGGATCGTCGAACTGTGGGACAGCAAGGACGCGCACGCCGCATCGCTGCAGCTTCCCGAGGTTCGGGCGGCGATCGCGAAAGGTCGCCCGCTTATTGCGGGATTTGGTACTCGCGCGGAGTTCAAGCCGGTGGCAAAAGCCGCTGCATGACCGAGATTGAATCGCTTTCCCCCGCCGACGCCGCCAACGAACTGATGCGGTTGGCAAAGCAGATCGCGCATCACAACAAGCGCTATCACGCCGAGGACAGCCCCGAGATTTCGGACGCAGACTATGATGCGCTCGTCCGCCGCAACAATGAAATCGAAGCGGCTTTCCCCGACCTGATCCGTGCCGACAGCCCGAACCGGCTCGTCGGCGCTGCGGTCGAGGCCTCGCCGCTCGCGAAGGTCGCGCACGCGGCGCGGATGATGAGCCTCGACAACGCCTTTTCGGGCGAGGATGTCGAGGAATTCGCCGCGCGCGTGCGGCGCTTCCTCAACCTCGGCGAGGGCGAGGCCGTCGCGCTGACCGCCGAGGACAAGATCGACGGGCTGTCCTGTTCGCTGCGCTACGAACAGGGCCGGCTGGTGCAGGCGGCGACGCGCGGCGACGGCGCGGTGGGCGAGGATGTGACCGCGAACGTTCGTACGATCGGCGATATTCCGCAGGAGCTGGCGGGCGAGGCGCCCGACGTCTTCGAGATCAGGGGCGAGGTCTATATGGCCAAGTCCGATTTTGCGGCGCTGAACGCGAGGTTGATGGAGGAGGGAAGGGCGCTTGCGGCGCAGCGCGGGCAGGAATTCGATCCCGCGACCGTCCGCCAGTTCGCCAACCCGCGCAACGCGGCGGCGGGATCGCTGCGCCAGAAGGACGCGAGCGTCACCGCGTCGCGCCCCTTGCGCTTCCTTGCGCATGGCTGGGGTGAGGCGAGCGCGGTTCCTGCCGACACCCAGTTCGACATGATGCAGCGGATCGCGGCATGGGGCGTTCCCGTCTCGCCGCTACTGAAGCGCTTCGAGGGCGTTGCCGAGGTGCTGGCGCATTACCGGACGATCGAGGCCGAGCGCGCCGAGATGCCCTACGACATCGACGGCGTCGTTTACAAGGTCGACCGGCTCGACTGGCAGCAGCGGCTGGGCTTCGTCGCGAAGGCGCCGCGCTGGGCCATCGCGCACAAATTCCCGGCCGAGCGGGCTCAGACGACGCTCGAAGCCATCGACATCCAGGTCGGCCGCACCGGCAAGCTGACCCCGGTCGGGCGGCTTACGCCCGTCACCGTCGGCGGGGTCGTCGTCTCGAACGTCACGCTCCACAACCGCGACGAGATCGGCCGGCTAGGTGTGCGCCCGGGCGACCGCGTGGTGATCCAGCGCGCGGGCGACGTGATCCCGCAGGTGGTCGAGAATCTGACCCGCGACGAAGACCGCGCCGCTTACATCTTCCCCGATCATTGCCCGGTGTGCGGCAGCGAGGCGGTCGCCGAGGAGGGCGAGGTCGACGTCCGCTGCACCGGCGGCCTGATCTGCAACGCGCAGAAGTTCGAGCGCCTCCGCCACTTCGTCAGCCGCGGCGCACTCGACATCGAGGGGCTGGGCGAGAAGAGCATCCAGGAATTCCTCGACCTCGGCTGGCTCGACAAGGGGCCGGCCGACATCTTCCGCCTGAAGAACCACCGCGACGAATTGCTCGGGCGCGAGGGGTGGAAGGAAAAGTCGGTCGACAATCTGTTCACCGCGATCGAGGCGAAGCGGTCGCCCGACGCGGCGCGGCTGCTGTTCGGGCTCGGCATCCGCCATATCGGCGCGGTGACCGCGCGCGACTTGCTTAAAGGCTTAGGTGATATTGCGCTGCTGCCCGCAAAAGCGGCCGAGATTCAGGCCTATCTCGACGCCAACCCGCAAGCCGAAGGCGAGTCCGACGGCAAATATCAGACGCGCAAGATGGACGCGATCAAGGCTATCCTCGAAGTGCGGGCCGATGGCATCGGACCGGCCGTCGCCGAAGCGCTCGGCGACTTCTTCCACGAACCGCACAACCGCGCGCTGTGGGATGATCTGCTGAGCGAAGTGTCGCCGCCGCCCTATGTCGTCGAGACGCGCGAGAGCGAGGTGTCGGGGATGACCGTCGTCTTCACCGGCAAGCTGGAGACGATGAGCCGCGACGAGGCGAAGGCGCAGGCCGAAGCGCTGGGCGCCAAGGCGGCGGGAAGCGTAAGCGCGAAGACCGACCTTGTGGTTGCGGGCCCCGGTGCCGGCTCGAAGCTCAAGCAGGCGAGCGCGCTGGGTATCAGGGTGATCGATGAGGCCGAATGGGCGAAAATCGTCGAGGCGTCCGGTTGAACATTACCATAGTCGTCACCCCGGACTTGATCCGGGGTCCATGCTGCGAAGAAAGAATGGATGCCGGATCGAGTCCGGCATGACGAAAACAGAGTCGGGCTGATATCAAGCCGTGCGCGCCGTCACAGACGGTCGCCACGAAATGCTGTGAAGGGGCGGACATGGCAAAGGGTGATTATCTCAAGACGCTGATGCACGATCTTGAATCGCACACCGAGGTGCGGCGGTTCGGCAGCGGCTGGCTTTCGGGCTTTTTCGGGCTGCTCTTCGCGATCGCCGGCTTCTTCATGGTGATCGCGCTGCGCTTCCCCGACTGGTTCGCGACCCCCGAGCTCGAGATCATCAAGAATTGGGGCGGCTTTCGCGGCGCGGTCCACCTCGTCTTGCTGATCAGCTACGGCCTGTCGTTGCTCAGCCTGCTGCTCCGCCCGCGCAAGGTGCTCGGGCTCACCGCGCTGATGATCGGGCTGGCGGCGATCCTGCTCGGCGGATCGAACGTCCAGCCGCAGGAAACGCGCGACTGGGGTATCTTCTTCGGGCTCGACTTTTTCGTCGTGAACCTGCTCGTCACCGGCTTCATGTTCGCGCCGCTCGAGCGCGCCTTCCCGCATCGCCGCGCGCAGCGGCTGTTCCGCACCGAATGGCGCGAGGATCTCTTCTATTATCTCGTGAGCACGATGTTCGTGCAGGTGCTCGGCTTCCTCGCATTGGCCCCGCAGCAGTTCGTCAACGCGCACACGAACAGCTGGGACGCGTTCCGCGCCGCGGTCGCGTCGCTGCCGTGGATCGTCCAGTTCCTGATCGTGCTCGTCGCGTCGGACCTCGCGCAATATTGGTACCACCGGCTGTTCCATAAGGTGCCGTTCCTCTGGGGCTTCCACGCGATCCATCACAGCGCCAAGTCGATGGACTGGCTTGCCGGGTCGCGGATGCATTTCGTCGAGATCATCTTGCTCCGCGCGATCACCTCGCTGCCGCTCTTCACGCTCGGCTTCTCGCCGTCGGTGATGCAGGCCTATATCGGCTTCGTCTATGTCTGGTCGTCGCTGCTCCACGCCAATGTCGGCGGCAATTTCAACCGGCTCGGCCATTGGATCGCGACGCCGCGCTTCCACCACTGGCATCACGGGCTGGAGCGCGAGGCTTTCGACGTCAATTTCGCGATCCACTTTCCCGTGCTCGACAAGATTTTCGGGACCTTTCATTTGCCCAAGGACCGCTGGCCCGAAAATTACGGCATCCCCGAGGATGTACCCAAGGCCTATTGGGGCCAGTTCCTCTATCCGTGGACGCGCACGGGCAAGAAGAGCGACGAGGCGCCCGCCGAATAGCTTGCTGCGGCGCTGGACGCTTTGTCCGCTTGTCAGCGCGGGCGCCGCGTCATAAGGGGCGGGCCGTGGGCCTCCTCGCCGCCTTTCGCCGTCCGGGCATCCTGCTGCTGCTGCCGCTGATCCTCGCGCTCGCCGCGCGGGTGCTCGTCGCGCCGGGCTGGATGATCGAGAGCGACGCGGCGGGATCGATCACCGTCCGCGTTTGTTCGGACCCGTCCAATCCGGGGGCGACGCTGACAATCCCGCTCCAGAAGGCGGGCGAGCATCAGGCGGGCGAAGGGCAGCAGCATTGCCCGTGGGGCGCGCTGGCCGCGGCGCCGATCGTCCCCGACCTGCCGGCGCTGCCCGAAAAACTCGCGATCGCCGAGCCTGCGCCTGTCGCGGCCCCATCGCTCGGCTATGCGCCGGGCATCGCCTCGCCGCTCCCGCCGAGTACCGGCCCGCCGCACTTCGCCTGATCCAGCCTGAACTGCCGCCTGCGCACAATAGCGCTGCGCGGTCCCATGCCTGTATCCAGGGAAGATTTTCCGATGAATACCATTGCCAATCGCGCGGCGCCCTTGCTGGCGCTCGCCACCTGTCTCGCCGCCTCGCCAGCCCATGCCGACGAGGCCGATTCGACGATCATCGTCACCGCCCCGACCGCGACCGACGCCGCCGAAGAGCGCGCCTCGCGCACGCCGGGCGGCACCGATGTCGTGTCCTACGAAGATTATGCCGACAAATCGGTCGTCAGCTTGCGCGACACGCTCGCCTTCTCGCCCGGCGTCTATCTCCAGCCGCGCTACGGGCAGGAGGTGCGCATCTCGATCCGCGGCTCGGGTCTCTCGCGCGGGTTTCACATGCGCGGGCTGACGCTCTTGCAGGACGGGGTGCCGATCAACCTCGCCGACGACAATGGCGATTTCCAGGAGCTGGAGCCGATCTTCTTCGACCATCTCGAGGTCTATCGCGGCGCCAATGCGCTGCGCTTCGGTTCGGGGACGCTCGGCGGCGCGGTCAATGGCGTGACGCCGACCGGGCGCACGGCGGAGGGCTTCTACCTGCGCGGCGACGTCGGCAGCTTCGACAGCTATCGCGGGCTGGTGTCGGCGGGTGTCGCGGGCGACCGGGTCGATGCGTGGGGCGCGATCAGCGCCGACACCTCGAACGGCGACCGCGACCATGTGCAGCGCCGCAGCTTTCGCTTTCACGGCAATGTCGGGTTGAAGCTGAGCGACGTCGTATCGACGCGCTTCTACGCGAGCTACAATGACATCAAGCAGGAGATCCCCGGTGCGCTGACCTATAATCAGGCGCTGACCACCCCGCGCGCGGCGAGCGCGGCGGCGGTGGCGGGCGATCAGGCGCGCGATATCGTGTCGCTGCGGATCCAGAACCGCACGATGTTCGACTGGGGCGCGTTCAAGCTCGACGTCGGCGGTTTCGTCAATGCCAAGTCACTCTATCACCCGATCTTTCAGGTGATCGACCAGGATTCGGTCGACCTTGGCGGCTTCTTCCGCGCCGATTACGCGGGGGGGCCGGTCGAGGTCACGCTGGGCGGCGAATTGCGGCGCGGGACGACCGACGCCCTGCAGTTCGTGAACATCGCCGGCCGGCGTGGGGCGCTGACCTTCGACGCCGACCAGACCGCGCGCACCGCCAATATCTATGGCGAGGTGCGGGTGCGGCCGGTCGAACAGCTGACCTTGATCGCCGGCGGCGTCTATGCCGATGGCTTCCGCAAGCGGCGGGTCAATGTGTCGACTTCGCTGGACGGGCGGATCGACTTCGACGCCTTTTCGCCCAAGTTCGGTCTGTTGTTCGAACCGAGCGACGCGGTGCAGGTCTTCGCCAATTACAGCCGCTCGGCCGAATTTCCGGGCTTCGGCGAAGTGTTCCAGAATATCGGCACGCCGCCGGTCAGCCAGGTCGTCTCGACGATCCGCCCGCAGCGCGCATGGACGGCCGAGATCGGCACGCGCGGGAAGGCGGGCATAGTCAGCTGGGATCTGGCGCTGTATCGCTCGACGCTGAAGGGCGAATTGCTGCAATTTACCACCAACGCCAGCATTCCGGCGGCGACCTTCAACGCCGACCGCACGCGGCATCAGGGCGTCGAGGCGGCGCTGGAGATCGCCCCGGCTGCCTGGCTGCGGCTGCGGCAAGTCTATACCTGCAGCGACTTCCGGTTCCGCAACGATGCGCAGTTCGGCGACAATCGCCTGCCGGTGGTACCGAAGCACGTCTATCGCGCCGAGGTGCGGATCGGGAGCGATGTGCTGCATGTCGCGCCCAACGTCGAGTGGGTGCCCGACGGTCCCTATGCCGATTACCGCAATCAGGTCCGCACGCCGGGCTATGCCTTGCTGGGCGTGACCGGCGGCGCCCGGATTGCCGAGGGGATCGACGCCTTTGTCGATGTGCGCAATATCACCGGCAAGAAGGCGATCGGCGACATCAGCGCGGTGATCGCCGCCACCGCGCCGTCGGTGGTCACGCCTGCGGCGTCGGCTATCTACTATCCGGTCGAGCGCCGCGCAGTGTCCGCCGGCATCCGCGCGCGTTTCTGAGGAGAGGGCAGGGGATGACCGACACCAGGCAGATTCCGCTCTATCGCACGATCTGGCGCTGGCATTTTTACGCCGGGCTGTTCGTCATCCCCTTCATCCTTGTGCTGTCGGTGACGGGCGCAGCCTATCTGTTCAAGCCGCAGATCGACCGATGGGAAGAGCGCGCATGGCGCGGGTTGCCCGCCGCCGATGCGGTCGACGCCGATGCGCAGGTCGCCGCCGCGCTCGCCGCCAACAAGGGCGCGGCCTTCCATTATTACCGCATCCCGGAGGCGCCCGGCGACGCCGCGATCGTCCATCTCGGCCTGCCCGGCGGCGCGATGCGCGATGTCGCCGTGTCGCCGCAGGGGCGCGTGATCGGGTCAGCCGATCCTGACGCGCGCTGGTCGGCGTGGCTGGCGCGCCTGCACGGCAGCCTGCTCGTCGGGCGCAGCGGCAAGCTGCTCGTCGAGCTGGCGGCAAGCTGGGCGATCGTGATGATCCTGACCGGCCTCTATCTCTGGTGGCCGCGCGGGCGCGGGCTGGCGGGGGTCGTCTGGCCGCGGCTGTCGCTCGGTGGCCGGGCGGCGCTGCGCGACCTCCATGCGGTGACCGGCTTCTGGGTCTCCGGCTTCGCGCTCGTCCTGCTCTTCACCGCGCTGCCGTGGACCGACGTCTGGGCGAGCGGATTTCGCGCGGTGCGCGCCGAAATGGGGTGGGTGTCGGGGGTGCAGGACTGGAAGGGCGGGGCGGACCCGCACGCGGCGCACGATCATCATGCGATGGCGGCGGCGCCCCCACCCGGCCACGCTTCGCGCGCGCCGCTGGAATATATCGTGATGCGTGCGCGCGCCGAGCATATGCCCGCGCCCGCGATCATCCAACCGCCCGGCGCCCCCAATCTGTTCGGCCCGCCCAATGGCAACACCTGGACGCTGACGACGCTGACGCAGAACCGGCCGCTGGTGCGCAAGGTCAGCTACGACCCCGAAACGAGCCTCGAGGTCTCGCGCAGCGGTTTCGCCGACAAGCATGTCATCGACCGCGCCGTCGGCTACGGGATCGCGTGGCACGAGGGGCAGTTGTTCGGCCTCGCGAACCAGCTCGTCGGCGTGGCGACGGTGCTCGCGCTCTTCACGCTCGCGATCTCGGGATTGCTCATGTGGCGGCGCCGCAAGCCCGACGATGCGCTCGGCGCGCCGCCGCTGCCGCGCGATCCGGCGCGGCTTAAAGGCGTGGCGGCGATCGTCCTGCTGCTCGCGACCTTTCTGCCGCTGCTCGCGGCATCGCTGGTCTTGCTGTGGATCGTCGATCGGTTAATCTTGCCGCGCCTTCCGCGCGCGGCCCGGTGGCTCGGAGTCGCGCGCGCATAAAGGTTTCATTTGAAACTATTTCATGCTAGGCTGCTGCTCATGAAGGATGGCTTTACCCACGTCCACGAAGTGCCGCCGCCGGGTACCGCGGCCGACTGGACGATTTCGCAGAATTGGGACGCCTTTACCGCCGACGAGCATGCGATGTGGGACCGGCTATTCGCGCGCCAGTCCGACATGCTGCCCGGCCGCGCGGCGGAAGCCTTCCTGCGCGGGATCGATGTGCTCAAGCTCGAAAAGCCCGGCATTCCCGACTATCGCGAGCTCAACGCGCGGCTGATGGACGCGACGGGGTGGCAGGTCGTCGCGGTGCCGGGGCTGGTGCCCGACGACGTCTTCTTCGATCATCTCGCGAACCGCCGCTTTCCCGCGGGCAATTTCATCCGCACCCCCGAACAGCTCGACTATCTGCAGGAACCAGACGTCTTTCACGACGTGTTCGGGCACGTGCCGATGCTCGCCGACCCGGTGTTCGCCGACTATATGGTCGCCTATGGCGAAGGCGGGCTCCGCAGCCTGAAATATGACGCGTTGAAACAGCTCGCCCGGCTTTACTGGTACACGGTCGAATTCGGGCTGATCCGCGAAGCCGGGGGGCTGCGTATCTATGGCGCGGGGATCGTGTCGAGTTACGCCGAAAGCGTGTTCGCGCTCGACAGCGACAGCCCGAACCGCATCGGCTTCGACCTCGCGCGGGTCATGCGGACCGATTACCGGATCGACGACTTCCAGCAGAATTATTTCGTCATCGACAGCCTTGACCAGCTGCTCGACGTAACCGTGAACACCGATTTCGCGCCGCTCTATGCCGCGAACGACGCGCTGCCGCCGATCGCCATTGCCGACATCCTGCCGGGCGACGAGGTGATCACGCGCGGCACGCAGGACTATGCGCTGGGGAAGCAGACCGTCTAATAAACTCCTCCCGCAAGCGGGAGGGGCAGCGAGACTTACGAGCTTGCTCGTTAGTCGCAGCGGGGTGGGCTTTCGCGAGGCCGAAAGCTCGCTATGCTCGCGCCCACCCCCAAACCCCTCCCGCCTGCGGGAGGGGGGGAGGGGGGCTTTGTTTACCAGCTCCCGAACGTTGCGTCCGCCGGATTGGACCGGTGGAAGGCGCGCTGCTTGCGCCGATACCCGTAGCGCCGCCGCTTCACCAGCAACAGGCACGGCCATTCGGCGCTCCCGCCGCGCGCCGCAAGGCGGAAGCCCTGCGCGCGATAGGCGGCCAGCACCGGTTCCATCTGGCGCGCGATCAGCCCGGCGAGGATGGCATGGCCGCCGGGCGAGGTCGCCGCGCCGATGTCGGGCGCCAGCGTGATCAGCGGCCCGGCGAGGATATTCGCGATGACCAGATCATAGGGCGCACGGCGGCGGATCGCGGGATGATCGGTCCCCGGCGCGACCGCGAGCGCGAGCCGCCCGCCGCTGCGGCCCAGCGGCACGCCGTTGATCGCGGCATTGTCGCGGGTAACGACGATGCTCGCGGGATCGATATCCGACGCGATCGCTTTCGCGCGCGGCCAGAGGTGCATCGCGGCAAAGGCGAGCAGGCCCGTTCCGGTGCCGATGTCGGCGATATTGCGCGGGCTCGCGCCCTGCCGCGCCAGCCGGTCGAGCATCGCGAGGCAGCCCGCCGTTGTGTCGTGGCCGCCGGTTCCGAAGGCCTGGCTCGCGTCGATCAGGAAGGGCACGGTTCCCGCAGGCACGCGGTCGGCATAGCTGCTGGTATGGACGAAGAAGCGCCCGGCCTGCACAGGTTCGAGTCCCTGCTGCGACAGCGTCACCCAATCCTGCTCTACCAGTTCCTCGACTTGCGGTTTCCTGCCCTTCGCGCTCGGGATCAGCGCCTGCAGCAGCCCCAGCAGTGCCGCGCCGGGCTTGTCGTCCAGATAGGCGTCGAGCTGCCACAGCCCCAAATCCTCGTCGATCTCGCGCGTCACGATGACGGGCGCCTCGGGCAACGCATCGAGTTCGGGAACCTCGCCCGACAAGGCTTCGGCCTCGTCGCGGGTGCAGGGGAGCGAGACGATCCAGCTCATTTCGGTGGCGTGCTTTCGGACGCCAGCCGGTCGGCAAGCCGCATCCTCGCACCCGCAGCATAGGCGCGGCACGATTCGGGATTGGCGAGGGTCGCCGGGTTCGCGAGCCGAGCGAAGAGGTTGCTCGCCCCCGGATGCGGCGTGATCAATATCTCGCACGGCAGCGCCTCGACCTTCGCGAAGGTCGCGCGGAAGGTCGCGACATAGTCGGGATGATCGACGAACCGGTAGCCGTCGGCCGACACCGCGGACAGGCTGTCGACATAGGCGATGGTGCGGCAGTCGGTCCCTTCGCACGACCGCCACGTCCAGCTCGTACCGCCGGGGGTGTGGCCCGGCGTCGCGTGCGCGGTCAGGCGCAGCTTTTCGATCTCCAGCATCTCGCCGTCGAGAACGGTGCGCGCGACGGCGACGCCGCGAAAGGGCGGAATGCTGCCGCGCTGCGGGTCGGTCGCGTCGGGCTCGCCGCTGGCCAGCGCGGCTGCCGCTTCGGGCCGCGCGATGACTTGCGCACCAGTGGCCTCTTGCAGCGCCTTCAGCCCGCCGACATGGTCGAGATGCTCGTGGCTGGTCAGCAGGAACCGCACATTCTTCGGATCGAATCCCAGCGTGCGGATGTTCGCAAGGATCGATGGCGCGGCCTCTTCGGTTGCGGCGTCGATCAACACCAATCCGGCGGGCGTATCGATCAGCACCACCGATATGCCGCAGGTGCCGACATAATAGCTGTTGCCGAAAATCTTCGCGGGCGGGGCAGGGTCGCTCCAGCCCTCGCGGCCGGCGCAGGCCGCCGCGAGCGCCTTGCCGGTCGGCGCGGTGGCAAGGGCGGAGGGGGCGGCATGCGGCGTGCAACCGGCGAGCGCCACGGCGGCTAAGAGAAGCAGCTTACCGGACATAGCTGGCTCCGTTGGCGTCGAGCACCGCCCCGGTCATCGACGCGGGCGCCTCGAGCGCGCACCAGCGCGCCATCTCGCCGATCTCTTCGGGATCGGCAACGCGGCCAAGCGGGATCTCGGCAAGCAAGGCTTCTCCGCTTCGGCCTTGAAGGGCCTCACCCGCCATGTCGGTCATCGTAAAGCCGGGGCAGATGGCAAAGGCGAGGATGCCTTCCTTGGCGTAGCTGCGCGCGATCGTCTTGGTCATCGCGACCATGCCCGCCTTCGATGCCGCATAGTCCCAGTGCGCCGGACTGTCGCCGCGATAGGCGGCGCGGCTTGCGATATTGACGATGCGGCCGCCGCTTCCGCGGTCCTGCCAATGCCGAACGGCGCGGCGACAGAGCAGGGCGCTCGCGGTCAGGTTGATCCGCATCGTGCGGTCCCATGCGGCAAGCCAGTCGGCGTCGGCTGTATCGATCGGATTCGCTTCGAAAATGCCGGCGTTGTTGATGAGTATGTCGATCCGCCCCTCGAGCCGGTCGAGGCCGCTTTCCCACAGCGCGTCGGGAACAGCGGGATCGGAAAGGTCGCCGTCGGCGCTCGACAGCGCGACCACCCGGGTCGTGTCGAGAGTCAGGGCGTCGGCGATCGCGGCACCGATGCCGCGGCTTGCGCCGGTGATGAAGATGCGGGTCGTCATTCCCCCGCCTTAGGGCAGGGGAATGGGCGTTGCCAAGGTCAGGCCACGCGGCGGCTGAACTCGCTCGCAGCCTTTTCAAGCGACTGGAGCCGCTCGCCCATCTTGGCGAATTCGGTGCTCAGCGTGCTGATTTCGCCCGCGACCATCCCCGAATCGTTGCGGATGCTGGCGATCGTCGACGACATCGAATCGGCGGCGAGCGCGGTCTCGTCGACGGCGGCGGTGATCGAGGTGACCGTCTGCGCCTGCGCGTCCATGGCGTCGCGGATGCGCTGCGCCGAGGTCTGGACTTCGACGATGGTCTGCTGGATCGACTGGTTGGCGCTCACCGACCCGCGCGTCGCTTGCTGGATCGCCGCGATCTTACCCGCGATATCGTCGGTCGCGCGCGCGGTTTCGTTGGCGAGGCTCTTCACCTCCTGCGCGACGACCGCAAAGCCGCGGCCCGATTCGCCGGCGCGGGCGGCTTCGATGGTGGCGTTGAGCGCGAGCAGGTTGGTCTGTCCTGCGATCTCGCGGATCAGGCCCAGGATCGACTCGATCGATTCGGCGTGGCGCGACAGCGCCTCGGACATGGCGACGGCTTCGCCCGCCTGTTCGGAGGCGCGCGTCGCGACGCTGGCCGAGGCTTCGACCTCGCTGCGCGCATCCTCGATCGCACGGATCAGGCCCGCGGCGGTCGAGGCGGCTTCGCGCATCGCCATCGCCGATTGTTCGGAGGCGGCAGCGACCTCGCTCGTCTTGGCGATCATGCCCTTCGCCGCCTGGTCGGCCGAAGCGGCCTGCCGCGCGAGCTGCTGCCGCGCGGCGTCGGTATCCTGAACCAGCGAGGCGATCGAGCGGTCGAAATCGCCCGCGAGCGCCTGACGTTCGCCCGAGATCACGGCGCGGTCCAGCTTGGTCGCATAGCGCTGCATGATGTCGAACTCGAGCAACGCGAGCCGGTTGATGGCACCGGTCAGTCGCGCCTGCCGCGCGGTGTCGCCGGCCGCGGCTTCGATGACATATTCGATGGTGAGGCGCAGGCTCTCGGCGATGCAAGACATCACCGACGCCAGCGGCAGCTTCACACGGCGTGCCATATGGGTGTTCTGGCACGCGATCGTCGCGACCTCCTGTCCCGCTGCATCGCTGTATTTGACCGCGGCGTGGCGTGCGCTGCCGCGCACATAGGATTCGAGAAGTTCGCCCTCGACCTTGCGCTCGATCCCGGGAAGCCGGTTGAAGGCGTCCCAATAGGCGCGCGCGATCATGTCCTCGCGGCCCGAGATGATGGCGTGGATTTCGGCGGCGTCTGCGGCGAGGCGTCCGTCGAGGTCATAAAAAGGGAAACGATCGGCCATCAGCACGGGATCGATCTGCTGCTTATGAATCGGATTTTCCTTCACCATGATCCTGCTTCCCTGGCCAAATTCGGACGCGCGGACTCTGTCGGTCCCCATCGTCCGCGAAACGCGTCACCGGGATATGCTGGGAGGATGGTAAAAGCGGCGTTAACCAGCCGCGGGAATTTTGGCTTCAGCGCGCCGGGTCGCCGATTTGCGCCGCCGATACCGGATAGCCCTCGAACGCCTTGATCGTGCGCAGCGCAAAGGCGCTGTGCATCGACGCGACGCCGGGCAGGCGCGACAGGCAATGGCGGTGCAGCCGGTCGAAGTCGGCGACGTTTCGCGCCGCGACGCGCAGGCGATAGTCCGACGCGCCCGACAGCAGCTGGCACTCCAGTATCTCGTCGAAGCTCTTCACCGCGCTTTCGAACGCGGTCAGCGCCTCCTCGCTCTGCGAGGTCAGGCTGATGTCGACGAAGACGTCGAGGCCGAGCCCGATCGCCTCGGGATCGAGCCGCGCGGCATAGCCGGTGATGATCCCCGCGGCCTCGAGCGCGCGGATGCGGCGATGGCACGCCGAGGGCGACAGGCCGACGATCTCGCCCAGCTCGGCGGCGGGTTTTGGCCCCTCGCGCTGCAGCAGGTGAAGCAGCTTTGTATCGATTCGATCCATAATTGTGCGTCATTTCCGCATATTGCGCTCAATATGTGCGCATCATTGCGAAATCGGGCGAGGATATGCAAGCACCTCTCGCGGCTTTACTGTTATGTTTCTCCGAAGGCTACGGATGCGGAAATTTTGCGTCCGGGCGCAGAGATATGGAGAGCGACAATGATCATCGGCACCCCCAAGGAAATCAAGAATCACGAATATCGCGTCGGCCTGACCCCCGAGAGCGCGCGCGAGCTCGTCGTCCATGGCCACCGGGTGCTGGTGCAGACCGGCGCGGGCGAAGGCATCGGTGCGCACGACGCCTTCTATCAGCAGGCGGGCGCCGAGATCGTCCAGAGTGCCGAAGAGATTTTCTCGACCTGCGACATGGTGGTGAAGGTCAAGGAGCCGCAGGCGGTCGAGCGCGCGATGCTGCGCCCCGGCCAAATTCTCTACACCTATCTCCACCTCGCGCCCGATCCCGAACAGACGCTCGACCTCATGAAGTCGGGCGCGATCTGCATCGCCTATGAAACCGTGACCTCCCCCCATGGCGGGCTGCCGCTCTTGAAGCCGATGAGCCAGGTTGCCGGCCGCATGTCGATCCAGGCCGGCGCGACCGCGCTCGAAAAGGCGCATGGCGGCCGCGGCGTGCTCCTGGGCGGCGTCCCCGGCGTGGCGCCGGGCAAGGTGTGCGTGATCGGCGGCGGCGTCGTCGGCTTCAACGCGGCGCAAATGGCCGCGGGCCTCGGCGCCGACGTCACCATCCTCGACCGCGATCCCGAGGTGCTCGAACGCGTCGGCACCTTTTTCGAGGCGCGCGCCAAGACGCGCTTCTCGAACCGCGCGAACCTCGCCGAATGCGTCGCCGAGGCCGACCTCGTGATCGGCGCGGTGCTGATCCCCGGCGCCGAGGCGCCGAAGCTCGTCAGCCGCGAGATGCTGAAGACGATGCGCCCCGGCTCGGTGCTCGTCGACGTCGCGATCGACCAGGGCGGCTGCTTCGAGACCAGCCATGCGACGACCCACGCGGACCCCACTTACGTGGTCGACGGCATCGTGCATTATGCGGTCGCGAACATGCCCGGCGCGGTGGCGCGCACCAGCACTTATGCCCTCAACAACGTCACCCTGCCGCATGCGCTGCGCATCGCAGACCTCGGGTGGAAAGAGGCATTGAAGCGCGACACGCATCTTGCGCAGGGACTCAACGTCTGGAATGGTAAGGTGACGTTCGAAGCCGTAGCGGAAGCGGTGGGAACGGATTATGTGCCTGTCGATCAGGCACTCGCCTGATAACAAGGACTTGCGTGACATGACCGATCAATCTCCCCCGCCGCCTCACGAAGAAGAGGAAAATGAAGTGCTGCGCGCCGCGCGCGAGCTTCAGGCGCAGAAGGAGGCCGCCGAGGCGACCGAAGCCGCCGACAAGGCGGCCGTGGCGAAAGGCGGCAAGAAGATCGGCTGGAAAACCGCGGCGGGCATCGGCGTCGGCTCGGCGGCCGTGCTCGCGGCGCTGCTCTACGCGAACCGCGACAAGCTGAAGTGATCGCGCCTGCGCCGGTGTAGGCGCGATGTCTGTTTCGGGGTGGGAAGCGGACATCCTTTTGTGATCCCCGGCGAAAGCCGGGGCCCAGGAATTCACACACCGGCCTGGTGTTTTGCCGCTCTGGGCCCCGGGGTGCACAATGGCGACTTCCGGCCGTTACCGGTCATCGCCTCCCGATCGGCCGCAAATGCCGGCTCTCGCCCGCAACCGGCCCTTGCCTTCGCAGCGACCGGCAGCCCCTGCATCCCGCGAACGCCCTTCAGCCAAAATCTGCGTTCATCGCCCCCTAAGTAATTGCATATCGCGGCGGGAACGCTTAACCCGCGCCCATCGACCGATGAGAGTCAGGAAAACGGGGCTGTTATGGCTGGCAACGAACCGAGCGCGCGGCCGCTTTCGCCGCACCTTCAGGTATATAAATGGGCGCCTTCGATGGCGGTCTCGATCCTCCACCGCATCAGCGGCGACGGGCTGGCGATCGCCGGGGCGCTGATGTTCCTCTGGTGGCTCGGCGCCCTTGCCGCCGGTCCCGATGCCTATGCCGCCTTCGTCGCCTGCGTCTGGCACGATCCCAGTCCCGAGATCGGCCTGTTCCACCAGATCACGAACATTCTCGGCAAGGTCGTGCTCGTCGGCCTGACCTGGGCCTTTTTCCAGCACCTCTTCTCGGGGCTTCGCCACTTCGTCCTCGACACCGGCGCGGGCTATGAGCTCAAGACCAACAAGCTGTGGTCGACGCTGGTGATGGTCGGTGCGGTCCTCGCGACCACCGCGACCTGGCTCTATATCGCGAAGGAGGCGCTCAATGGGTAATGGTACGCGCCTCGGCCGCGTGCGCGGGCTTGGCTCCTCGCATCACGGTTCGCATCACTGGCTGCAGCAGCGCCTGACCGCGCTCGGCAACGTCCTGCTCGTCACCTGGCTCTTTGTCTCGCTGCTCCGCCTGCCGCTCGACGACCATGCCGCGGTGCATCGCTGGGCGTCGAACCCGACCGTCGCGCTCGCGCTGATCCTGCTCGTGATCAGCGTCTTCTGGCACTTCCGGCTCGGGCTTCAGGTTCTTATCGAGGACTATGTCCATGGCGAGGCGATGCGCCTGCTCGCGATCGTCGCGCTCAACTTCTATGCCATCGGCGGTGCGGCCTACGGCATCTTCGCCATCGTCCGCATCGCATTGGTCCCCGTAGCGGGCGTTCCGGGGGGCATGTAAGATGACCGAAGCCTACAAGATCATCGACCATATCTACGACACCGTCGTCGTCGGCGCCGGCGGCTCGGGCCTGCGCGCCACGATGGGCAGCGCCGAAGCCGGCCTCAAGACCGCGTGCATCACCAAGGTGTTCCCGACCCGCAGCCACACCGTCGCGGCGCAGGGCGGCATCGCCGCCTCGCTCGGCAATAACAGCCCCGACCATTGGCAGTGGCATATGTACGACACCGTCAAGGGCTCGGACTGGCTCGGCGACCAGGATGCGATCGAATATATGGTGCGCGAGGCGCCCGCCGCGGTTTATGAACTCGAACATGCCGGCGTGCCGTTCAGCCGCAACGCCAATGGCACGATCTACCAGCGCCCGTTCGGCGGACATATGCAGAATATGGGCGAAGGCCCGCCGGTGCAGCGCACCTGCGCCGCGGCCGACCGCACCGGCCATGCGATGCTCCACGCGCTCTATCAGCAGTCGCTGAAATATGACGCCGACTTCTTCATCGAATATTTCGCGCTCGACCTGATCATGGAAGACGGCGCGTGCCGGGGCGTGATCGCGCTGTGCATGGAGGATGGCAGCATCCACCGCTTCCGCAGCCAGGCGGTCGTCCTCGCGACGGGCGGCTATGGCCGCTGCTATTTCACCGCGACCTCGGCGCATACCTGCACCGGCGACGGCGGCGGCATGGTGCTGCGTGCCGGCCTGCCGCTGCAGGACATGGAATTCGTCCAGTTCCACCCGACCGGCATCTATGGCGCGGGCGTGCTCATCACCGAGGGCGCGCGCGGCGAGGGCGGATATCTGACGAACTCCGAAGGCGAGCGTTTCATGGAGCGCTATGCCCCCTCGGCGAAGGATCTCGCGTCGCGCGACGTCGTGTCGCGCTCGATGGCTCTCGAAATCCGCGAAGGCCGCGGCGTCGGCCCGCACGCCGACCACATCTATCTCCACCTCGACCACATCGATCCCGCGGTGCTCGCCGAGCGCCTGCCGGGGATCACCGAAAGCGGCAAGATTTTCGCGGGCGTCGACCTCACGCGCCAGCCGCTGCCGGTCGTGCCGACGGTCCATTACAATATGGGCGGCATCCCATGTAACTATCATGGTGAAGTCGTCACGCTGAAGGATGGCAACCCCGACTCCGTGGTTCCCGGCCTGTTCGCGGTCGGTGAGGCCGCCTGCGTGTCGGTCCACGGCGCGAACCGTCTCGGCTCGAACAGTCTGATCGACCTCGTCGTGTTCGGCCGCGCGACGGGCCACCGCCTCAAGGAAATCCTCACCCCCGGCGCCGCGCAGGCGCCGCTGCCGAAGGACAGCGCCGATCTGGCGCTCGGCCGCCTCGATCATTTCCGCAACGCCAATGGCGGTTCGCCGACCGCGGAAATCCGCACCGAGATGCAGCGCGCGATGTCGCAGCATGCGGCGGTGTTCCGCACCGACGAGCTGATGGCCGAGGGCAAGGAAAAGCTCGCCAAGACCTACAGCCGCATGACCGACGTCCATGTCGCCGACCGCAGCCTGATCTGGAACACCGACCTCGTCGAAACGCTCGAGCTCGACAATCTGATCGCGCAGGCGACAGTGACGATGCATTCGGCGTACAACCGCAAGGAAAGCCGCGGCGCCCACGCGCACGAGGATTTCCCCAACCGCGATGACACGGTGTGGATGAAGCACACGATCAGCTGGTTCGACGGCTGGGGCGGCAAGGGCGGCGGCGTCCGCCTCGATTACCGTCCGGTCCACGAATATACGCTGACCGACGACGCCGAATATATCAAGCCGAAGGCGCGCGTTTACTAGGACGGATTGGCGCGATGCCCCGGCCGCGGGCCGGGGCGCCTTATTCGCTGCCGAACAGGCTTTTCGACGGATTGATGTCGGCGAAGGGTTCCTTGACCTGTTCGCCCATGACCCACAGCTTGTGGCAGGCGATGGTGAAGAACATCACCGCGATCGTCCAGACGATGATCGTCTTGATAATCTGCCACCTTTTGGCTTCATAGGCGGCCTTGGCGCGCGCCTTATAGTCGATGCCGAGCTCGCTTTCGAATTCGGCCACCAGCTGCGCGCGGCGGGTGCGCGATATGTTCGCGAGACTCGCGTTTTGCACAGTGTCTTCTTTCGAGCGGCGAGTCGCCATCACCCACACCCAATGGTCCCGATTGTCCAGCCTCCGGTCATAGACAAACAGCCCTGACAAAGGGTTAACCGGGCCGCGGCGATGCGATCAGTCGAGTGCGATTCCGATCAGCTTGATCCGCGCCGCCGCCCCGCGCAGCAGGGTCAGATCGCGCCGCGGAAGGTCCAATGCTGCCGCCAGCACGGCCAGCACTGCGTCATTGGCGGCGCCGTCGGCGGGCGGCGCGGTGACCCGCACCTGCACCGCGCCCTCGACGATCCGCACCTCGTCGCGCCGCGCGCCCGGCGTCACGCGCACCTCCAGCCGGCCCGGCGCTGCAAGGATGCGCAGTGCCGCGGTCAGCGCGGGGTCGGGGCGATATTTCAGACGGTGACGACCAGCTTGCCGACCGCGGTCCGGTCGCCGAGCTTGGCGATCGCCTTGCCGCCGTCGGCGAGCGCGAAGCTTTCGGTGACGCGCGGCTTGATCTTGCCCTGTTCCCACAGCTGGAACAGCCGCGCGATATTGGCGCGGTTGCGCGCCGGTTCGCGCATCACGAACGCGCCCCAGAAGACGCCCGCGACGTCGCAGCTCTTAAGCAGGGTCAGATTGAGCGGCAGGCGCGGGATGCCCGCAGGGAAGCCGACCACGAGATAGCGGCCTTCCCATGCGATCGACCGCAATGCCGGCTCGGCATAATCGCCGCCGACCGCGTCGTAGATGACGTTCGCGCCATTGGGACCGACCGCTTCCTTGAACTTGTTGGCGAGCTCTTTCGACTGGTCCTTGTCGAACGGCTGGCGGCCATAGACGACGACCTCGTCGGCGCCCGCCTGACGCGCGATCTCGCCCTTCTCCTCGCTCGACACGCCCGCGACGACGCGTGCGCCGAATGCCTTGCCGAGCTCGACTGCGGCAATGCCGACGCCGCCCGATGCACCGAGTACGAGCAGCGTGTCGCCTTCCTCGATATGCCCGCGATCGACGAGCGCATGGATGCTGGTGCCATAGGTCATCAGCAGCGACGCGCCCTCGGCGAAACCGTGGCTTTCGGGCAGGTGATAGACATTGTGGACCGAGACCGCGACCGCCTCGGACATGCCGCCGTTGCCGCAGCCCGCGATCACGCGCTCGCCGACCTTGAACTCGGTCACGCCTTCGCCGACCTCGGCGACGAGGCCGGCGACTTCGCCACCGGGCGCGAAGGGGCGTTCGGGTTTGAACTGATATTTATCCTCGATGATCAGCACGTCGGGGAAGTTGACCGCGCAGGCCTTCACATCGATCACGATCTGGCCCTTGCCCGCGGTCGGGCGCGGCAGTTCGCCAAGGGCGAGCGTTTCGGGGCCGCCGGTTGCGGTCGACAAGAGAGCCTTCATCATCTTCTCCTCTGTTTGATTATCAGGCGGCGGGCCGCATCCACGGCCGCTCGGCATCGAGCTTCGCTTCATAGGCGCCGATCGCGGCGTCGCTCTTTTCGGTCAGCGAAATCTCGTCGAGCCCTTCGAGCAGGCACATCTTGCGGAAGGGATCGATCTCGAAGACAAATCGGTCCTGGAACGGCGTAGTCACCGTCTGGGTGTCGAGGTCGACATGCACCGGATCGGTCTGTGCGACCTCCATCAGCCGGTCGATCGCCGCTTGCGGCAGCACCACGGGCAGGATGCCGTTCTTGACCGCATTGCCCGAGAAGATGTCCGAATAGGAGGGCGCGATGACGACGCGGATGCCAAGGTCGCCGAGCGCCCAGGCGGCATGCTCGCGGCTCGACCCGCACCCGAAATTGTCGCCCGCGATCAGGATCGGCGCGCCTTTATACTCGGCGCTGTCGAACAGATTGTCGGGATCGGCCCGCAGCGTCTCGAACGCGCCCTTGCCCATGCCCTCGCGGCTGGTGGTTTTCAGCCAGTGCGCCGGGATGATGACGTCGGTGTCGACGTTCTTGAGGCCCAGCGGGATCGCGCGGCCTTCGACTTTCTCGATCGGCGTCATGCCATCAACTCCCGCACATCGGTGAGCCTGCCGGTCACCGCCGCCGCCGCCGCCATTGCGGGGCTGACCAGATGCGTGCGGCTGCCGGGGCCCTGACGGCCGACGAAGTTGCGGTTGCTCGTGCTGGCGCAGCGCTCGCCGGCGGGCACCTTGTCGGGGTTCATCGCGAGGCAGGCCGAGCAGCCCGGCTCGCGCCACTCCAGCCCCGCATCGGTGAAGATGCGGTCGAGCCCTTCGGCCTCGGCCTGCGCCTTCACGAGGCCCGAGCCGGGGACGACGATCGCCCATTTGACGTTGTCGGCCTTCTTGCGGCCCTTCACGATCGCGGCGGCGGCGCGCATGTCCTCGATGCGGCTGTTGGTGCAGCTGCCGATGAAGATATTCTCGATTCTGACGTCCTGCATTCGCGTGCCGGGTTCGAGGCCCATGTAAGCGAGCGACTTGGCGGCCGCCGCCTGCTTCGACGGATCGGCGAAGCTCGCAGGGTCGGGGACGGTACCGGTGATCGGGACGACATCCTCGGGGCTGGTACCCCAGGTCACGCTGGGCGCGATATCGGCGGCGTCGATCACGACAGTCTTGTCATAGGTCGCGCCGGGATCGGTCGCGAGGCTTTTCCAGTAGGCGACCGCCGCGTCCCAGTCGGCGCCCCTGGGCGCATAGGGGCGACCCTTGAGATAGGCGAGGGTCGTCTCGTCGGGCGCGATCAGCCCTGCGCGGGCGCCACCCTCGATCGCCATGTTGCTGACGGTCAGGCGGCCCTCGATGCTGAGTGCGCGGATCGCGCTGCCGGTATATTCGATGACATGGCCGGTGCCGCCCGCGGCGCCGATCGTGCCGGTGATGTGGAGGATGACATCCTTCGCGGTCACGCCGGGGCCGACCTCGCCCTCGACGCGGACTTCCATCGTCTTCGCGGGCTGTAACAGCAAGGTCTGCGTGGCCAGCACGTGCTCGACCTCGCTCGTCCCGATGCCGAAGGCGAGCGCGCCGATGCCGCCGTGGCACGCGGTATGGCTGTCGCCGCACACGATCGTCGTGCCGGGCAGCGAAAAGCCCTGCTCGGGGCCGACGACATGGACGATGCCCTGTTCGGGCGCGACCGCGTCGATGTAGCGGATCCCGAACTCGGGCGCGTTCTTCTCGAGCGCCGCCAGCTGCGCCGCGCTCTCGGGATCGGCGATCGGCAGCTTGTTTCCGCCCGCATCCTTGCGCGCCGTCGTCGGCAGATTGTGGTCGGGCACCGCCAGCGTCAGGTCGGGACGGCGGACGGTGCGCCCGCTCGCGCGGAGCCCCGCGAAGGCCTGCGGGCTGGTGACTTCATGAACGAGATGGCGGTCGATGAAGATCAGGCAGGTACCGTCGGGGCGCTGTTCGACGACATGCGCGTCCCAGATTTTCTCATAGAGGGTGCGGGGCCGGGTCATGCCGGTTCACTTACGCCAGTCGGATAACAATGCAAGCGAGTGGGACACAAAAACGCAATTTTCGGTCGCACGACCATCCTTTCTTCGTCATGCCGGACTCGATCCGGCATCCCGCTTTGCGACGCCGATCAGCGGGACTCCGGGTCCAGTCCGGGGTGACGAGAGATGATAGCGCTGTTGCCGTAACAAGCCTATAATCCCCCCATGTCGACGCTCGCGATCATCCTGCTCATTCTTGCCACCGTCGCGGCGATGGAGGGCGTCGCCTGGGCGAGCCACAAATATATCATGCACGGCTTCGGCTGGGCATGGCACCGCGACCATCATGAACCGCACGACCGGGTTCTGGAGAAAAACGACCTGTTCGCCATCGTCGGCGCGGCGATGAGCATTGCGATGTTCGCGATCGGCAGCCCGATGATCCTCGGCGATTCGGCATGGGAGCCGGGGACATGGATCGGGCTCGGCATCCTTTTCTACGGCATCATCTACACGCTGGTGCACGACGGGCTGGTCCATCAGCGCTATTTCCGCTGGGTGCCGCGCCGCGGCTACGCCAAGCGGCTGGTGCAGGCGCACAAGCTCCACCATGCGACGATCGGCAAGGAAGGCGGGGTCAGCTTCGGTTTCGTGCTCGCGCGCGATCCGGCGAAGCTGAAGGCTGAATTGAAGGCGCAGCGCGAGGCTGGGGTTGCCGTCGTGAGGGATGCGCTCGTCGACTAAACCTTCGTCATTGCGAGGAGCGAGGCGACGCGGCAATCCAGAGTGTGCGGTAACCGCTCTGGATTGCTTCGCTCCGCTCGCAATGACGGATCTTTTAGGCCGTCCGGTAATCCGCCGTCATCGCGCCCGCCGCCGCCAATTCGGCTTCATGACTCTCCTCGCGCCACGTCTCCAGTAGCGCCTGCCGCTCCCATTCGACCATCGCGGGATGCGCCAGCACATGGTCGACCCATGCCTGCCCGGCACCGACGTCGAGGCCGTAAGTGCGGATGCGGAAGGCGACCGGTGCGAAAAAGGCGTCGACGGCTGAGAAGTCGGTCCCCGCCAGCCACGGCCCGCCAAACCTCCCGAGGCCTTCCTCGAACAGCTCACGGATACGCGCCACGTTGCTGCGCAGCGCATCCGACATCGGCTTCGGCGTAACGCGCACCCCGACATTCATCGTGCAATCGTTGCGCAGCGCCGCAAAACCGCTGTGCATCTCCGCCGTCGCGCACTGCGCCCAGGCGCGCGCGTCCGGATCGGCGGGCCACACGCCCGCGTGCCGGTCGGCAAGATAGAGCGCGATGCCGAGCGAATCGTATATGGTGCGCCCTTCGTGCAGCAGCGCCGGAACCTGGCCGGTCGGCGAGAAGCTGCGGAACGCCTCGTAATTCAAGGGCTTGGCGAAGGGCTCGATCCGGTCCTCGAACGATAGGCCCAGCGCGCGCATCAGCACCCACGGCCGCAGCGACCAGCTCGAATAATTGCGGTTGGCGGTGATCAGCACATACATGCGTCGCGCTCCTGACGGGCGAGGGGAGAGGTGTAGCCGGGGTCATGCGCGAAGGGGAGCGGCGTCCGGTTACGCAGTGCGGTCAGCACGCTGCCGAAGTCGGTTTCCGCCCGCCAGCCGAAGCGGCGCTCGGCACGCGACGGATCGTACACGCGGTCGATGGTCTCGGGGAGCACCCAATTTTCGGCCGCATAAAGTTCGGCCGCATCGGGAAAATGGCGCGCGATCACGGCGCGGGCATCGCGCGCCAACTCTTCGGCATCTTCACGCACGAAAGGCGGCGGGGCCGAGAGGATGAAGGTGTCGCAGCCAATCTGCGGCGCGGCTTCCAGCGCGGCGAGATGCGCTGCAGCGGCATCCTCGACGGTCAGGCGGCGGCCCAGCAGTTCGTTCGCTTTCAGGTTCGGCCCACTCGGGACCGCATGGGTGTCGTCATCCTCGGGAAAGAAGCGCCCGGTGCGCAGGATCAGGGCATGGATGCCATGATCGCGGTGCACCAGCCTCACCGCCTGCTCGGCGGCAAGCTTGGTGATGCCATAGATGTTGCGCGGCTCGAGCGGACCGAAATCCTCGTCCATCCACCACGCGCCATGCACGCCCGCGCCTTCGCGCACATCGGCGCGCACCATCAGCGAGGTGGTCGAGGTGAAGAGGAAGCGGTCGTTCCCGGCCGCGACTGCCGCCTCGATCAGGTTGAGCGTGCCCGTCACGTTGACGTCGATAAAGGCCTGCCGCGGATAGCGGACGATATCGGGCTTGTGCAGCGCGCCGCCGTGGATGATCGCCTCGATCCCATGCTCGCCCATCGTCCGGTCGATCAGCGTGCGGTCGGCGACGGTCCCGATCACCTGCGTATGGGTGCCGGGCACGACATCGAGCCCGGTCACCGCATGGCCGTTTTCAGTCAGCAGCGGGGCGAGAGTGCGCCCGAGCCAGCCCGACGATCCGGTAAGCAGCACGCGCATCGATGATTCTCCTCTTCGCTTTGACGCGCCCGATACACGGGGCAGGGAAGGCGCGCGCTACTTTTTGAGGCTCGCGGTGACCGGCCCGGCCCCGGCCGCGCCGCCTGTCGCCGGGGGCAGTTCGCTGAGGTCGAGCCAGGCGGCGTCCGCGCGCCCGTGATAACTGTCGATCGCCGCAAACGGGATGCGGAAGGGAAAGCCCCAATCGCTGTTCCACAGCGCGACGACGCCGGTCTTCGTGGCCGGTTCGAAAATCATCGTCGCGCGGTAGCCCGACACCGCACCCGAATGCCCCTCGAGCCGGTGGCCGTCATAGCTGAAGCTCCGCCAGCCGAGCCCGTAGCCGGCATCGCTGATCGCCTGCCGCAACGAACCCCCATACAGGCGGTCGGTGCCAACGCGGGGGTGATGCGCGATCTGCAACACGCGGGGAGGCAGCACATCGGGGCGGTTCCCCATCATCGCCTGCATCCACGTCGCGAAATCGACGATATCGCTTTCGACCCCCGCGGCGGCGGGCACGCGCCAATAGGCTGCCTTGGCGGGGAGGACCTGTGCGCCGCGATGCGGGCGCGCCCAGTCCTTCGCGCCCGTCAGCCGTTCCATCCCGTAACCTGCGCTGACCATGCCAAGCGGCAGGAACAGACGATCCTCGACCGCGTCGCCGAACGGCTTGTGCGCCGCCTTCGCCAGAACCTCGCTTGCGGTGTCGAAGGCGATATTCTGATAGGTGTGGCAGGTGCCGGGCTCGCATTGCAGGGGCGCGGCGGAAAGGCCCGCGCGCAGCTGCGCGGGATCCTGTCCCTCTTCCAGCTTTTCGTCATAGGCGTTTTTGGTCAGGCCCGTGCGCTGCGACAGCACATCGGCCAGCGTGATCCGCGCTTCGGCGCCGCCCGGCAGGCGCAGCGAACTGTGCCAGTCGGCGACCGGATGGTCGAGATCGACGGTACCTTCCTTCGCCATCGTCGCCGCCATCGCGCCCGTCGCGGTCTTCGAGACCGAGGCCCAGCGGAACAGGGTCTGCAGCGTGACCGGCGTCCCGGTTGACTTGTCGGCGACGCCATAGGCGCGGACAAAGCGCAGTTTGCCGTCCTCGACCACCGCGACCGCGAGGCCCGCCATCTCGGGTCGCTGCGCAAGGGCGGACAATTGCCGGTCGAGCGTCTTGTAATCGATCCGCCCCTGCCATTCGGTGGGCGTGTCGGGCAGGTTTTCGGAGGGCCGGAACGGGATCGGGATGCTGGCGAGCGGTTGGCTGCTGCCAAAGGCGCGAACGCCGAACCAGCCGGCCGATACCAGCGCGGCCACCGCAATCAGACTTACAATAACGCGCTTCATGGACTCGTGACTAAACTGCGACCCTATCTGTGGCCGCCGTCTTAGCCGCGACTTGTCCCTCCGTCACCCCCGCCGGGGATCAGGGCGCAAGATATCCCCAGGCTTTGATCGTACCGGCGGCGTGGACGGCGCCGAAGACCAGCACGATCGCCGACGACCATAGCGCGAATTCGGCGCTGTGGGTTTGGCGGGCGAGGTTGACCGGCACGAACAACAGGCCGCGCAGCAGGTAGATGGCGGTAATGACGACAAGGCCCGGGCGCAGCAGCGGCAGGCGCGGCAGCGATCCGGCGCCCGAAAAGGCATAAGCGGCCCAGACAAGCAATGCCGCCGCTATGCCCAGCGTGATCAGCGCCGGCCGCCAGTCGCCGCGCGCCGCGGCGCGTGCCATGGCTTCGCCGGCGCCGAAGAAGCGGTACCAGTCGGGCCCGCCGAAGATGCAGGCAATGTGCGGCACCGCCGCCGCCACCGAGAGCCATCCGCCGACGAGCAGCCAGGTGGCGCCGGGGCTGGCCGCAAGGTCAGGCAATATAATGGGCCGTAGTCTTTGCCGCGACGTCCTCCGCCGTCACCCCCGGTGCGAGTTCGATCAGCCTGAACGGGCTGTCATGATCGTCGCGCTTGAACACCGCGAGGTCGGTGATGATCATGTCGACGACATTCTTGCCGGTCAGCGGCAAGGTGCATTCGGGGATGAACTTCGGGCTGCCGTCCTTGGCGTTATGCTCCATCACGACGATGATCTTCTTGACCCCCGCCACCAGGTCCATCGCGCCGCCCATCCCCTTGATCATCTTGCCGGGGATCATCCAGTTGGCGATGTCGCCGTTTTCTGCGACTTCCATCGCGCCGAGCACGGTCAGGTCAATGTGCCCGCCGCGGATCATCGCAAAGCTCTGCTCCGACCCGAAATAGGCCGATTGCGGCAATTCGCTGATCGTCTGCTTGCCGGCGTTGATCAGGTCGGCGTCCTCTTCGCCCTCGAAGGGGAAGGGGCCGATACCGAGCATCCCGTTTTCCGACTGCAGCGTCACTTCCATCCCCTCGGGGATATGGTTCGCGACCAGGGTCGGGATGCCGATGCCGAGGTTGACGTAATAGCCGTCCTGCAGTTCCTTCGCGGCGCGCGCCGCCATGTCATCACGCGTCCAGCTCATCGGCTCGGCTCCCATTGCTTGTCGGAGGGGAAAGCGTCGTCCCAGCCCAGTTTCTCCCATGGGCCATAGACGGGATTGGGGAACAGGAACCAGCCCTTGTCCCAGAGTGCGGTAGTGCCAGTGCTCGTCGCGAGCGCCATTCGCTGTGCAGCGGGCAGATCCTTCACGTTGAACTGCTGGCTGAAATCGCCGAGCTGGTCGCCGCCGAGGATGATCACGCAATATTTCGACGCGATGGTGGCGCGTCGCCCGTCCTTGCTCGACCCGCCGGCGTCATCGCCCATCAGGAACAGCGTCTCGCCATGCTTGAACTCGCCGAGCCCGGCGGCGCGCAGCGTGTCTTCGCTGCCCTTGGCATTGGCGGCGCTGCGGTTGGTATTGACGATGACGGTTATGCCCGCCGCGCGCAGGGCGTTCACCATATCGACGCTGCCCGGCATCGCGACCGCCTTGCCCGCGCCGGTCTTTTCCCACTGGTCCCAGATTTTCGGATCGAAAGCGGTGCCCCGCTCGGCGAAATAGCGCATCGGGCCAAGGTTCCAGATCAACGTCTCGTCGGCATCGAACACCGCGGCGAAGGGCTTGTTCCCGCAAGGCTCGAACGCCGGGGCATCCACGCCCGCGCCCGGCGCCAGCACGACGCTGTCCTCCGGCCGCTGCTTGATCCGTCCCACAGCATAATCGACGATCCGCGCATTGGTCGCACGCACCGCGACCGCCGCCTCGGGCGAGCCATAGAGATATTGCAACGCTACCGGCGGCTTGGCAGCGTCAGCGGGAGCGGATGCCGGAGGGTGGGCGGGCGGCGGAGCCGGAGCCACCTCTGCCGGCGCGCTCGCGCACCCGGCAAGGAGCAGCGCGGCAGTAAGGGCTAAGCTGCGCATCACGCGGTCTCGCGCGGGCGCGTCGTGCGGAATTCGATCTTCTTGTCGTAGGGCGCGCCGACGATCATGCGCTTCACATAGATGCCGGGCAGGTGGATCGCGTCGGGGTCGAGGCTGCCGGTGGGCACGATTTCCTCGACCTCGGCGACGCAGATTTTCGCCGCGGTCGCCATCGGCTGGTTGAAGTTGCGCGCGGTCTTGCGGAAGATGAGGTTGCCGCTCTCGTCGGCCTTCCACCCCTTGATGATCGCGAGGTCGGCGAAGATGCCGCGTTCGAGGATATAATCCTGCCCGTCGAAGCTCTTCACTTCCTTGCCCTCGGCGACGAGCGTGCCGACACCGGTCTTGGTGTAGAAGCCGGGGATGCCCGCGCCGCCGGCGCGGCAGCGTTCGGCGAGCGTGCCCTGCGGGCAGAATTCGACCTCGAGTTCGCCCGCGAGATATTGCCGCTCGAATTCCTTGTTCTCGCCCACGTAAGACGAGATCATCTTCTGGACCTGCCGCGTGCGGAGCAGCTTGCCGAGCCCTTCGCCGTCGATCCCGGCATTGTTGCTCGCGATGATGAGGTCTTTCGTGCCCGCGTCGCGGATCGCGTCGATCAGCCGTTCGGGGATGCCGCAAAGGCCGAAGCCGCCCGCGCAAATCTGCATGCCGTCGAAGAGCAGGCCTTCGAGTGCGGCGGCGGCGTCGGAATAGCGCTTGTTCCCCATGAAACGGCCTCCTTGATGAATGATCGCGCGAGATTGGCGCATTTGATCCATCAATTCTAATTTTTCTAATTTTCGATTATGCATAAACAATGTCTATCAGTCGCGTCTCGCTCTATCACCTCGAAACCCTGCTCTGGATCGACCGGCTCGGGACCTTCTCCGCGGCCGCCGAGCGGCTCAACACGACGCAGCCCGCAGTATCGGCACGGATGCGTGAGCTCGAACAACGACTGGGAACAAGGCTGTTCCGCCGCGACGGGCGCACGATGTCGCTGACCGCGGCGGGGCGCAAGCTGGTGCGCGACTGCGATCCCTTGCTCCGCGACATGCAGGTCGCCTTGCTCGGCAGCGGCGGTTTTGCCGAGGCGAGCGGAGTGGTGCGGATCGGCGCGGGCGAGATCGCGGCGGCAAGCTGCCTGCCCGCCTTCGTTGCCGACCTCAAGGCCGACATGCCGAATGTCGGGCTGGAGATCGAGATCGATCTGACCGCGAACCTGATCCAGCAACTGCTGACGGGGCGCACCGACATCGCCTTCGCCGCGGGGCCGATCGCGCACCCGGCGCTCAAGACCCAGCCGATCGGCGAGGTCGCGCTGATGTGGCTGGCGAGCCCCGCGGTCGCGGCGGCGTTCGCAGCGGGCGAGGCGCAGCTTCCGGTCTGGTCGCTCGCCAGCCACTCGCCGATCCACGGCCGGATGCGCGATGCGATCGAGGCATCGCGGATCGCGCAGGAATCGCTCAATCTCTGCAACAACGCGCGCACGATGATCGATATCGCGAAGGCGGGCGGCGGAGTCGGCATCTTTCCCGAACCGATGGCGCGGGCAGAGGTCGCCGCAGGCGCGCTGGTCGAGCTTTCGGATATGCCGGTACTCGCGCCCGTCGCTTTTCATGTCGCAATGCGCGTGTCCGACAGCGAGCCCGTGCTTGCGCGCATCTTCGAGCGCTCGGCGCTGCTCAGCCTTTCCGTGCCGCCTCAATTTTGACGCCGGTCAATGATCGGCGGCGGCGGTGGGCCCATTAAGGGCCGACACCAAAGGAGTCTGCCATGCGTTCGATTCTCGTCCATGCCGATCATGACAAAGCCAATGAAGTCCGCCTGCAGACCGCGCTCGACATCGCGCGGCGTCTGCGCGCGCATCTGACGCTGCTGATCGCGACTCCGTTCCGGCAGTTCGTCGCCGTCGATCCCTTCGGCGGCAGCTATGTCCTCGCCGAGGCGATGGCGAAGGCGCAGGCCGACGATGCGGCGCTCGAAGCCGCGCTGTCGGCGCGGCTCGGCGGCGAAGATGTGCCATGGGATATCGTCACTGCCGACGGCGACATCGTCGGGTCGCTCGCGGCGGCGGCGGCCTTTGCCGA
The DNA here is from genome assembly GCF_001468395.1 of Sphingopyxis sp. H073. Lineage (GTDB taxonomy): Bacteria > Pseudomonadota > Alphaproteobacteria > Sphingomonadales > Sphingomonadaceae > Sphingopyxis. Next base: position 221,502 of record NZ_LNSG01000001.1, read on the forward strand.
TCTCGCCGTGGTCAGCCTACCCGGCAAACCCGGTAGCGGCGTCGGCGAGCCGTCGATGCTCGCTGGCGACCTCGCGATCGCCGCCGCGGCGCCGGTGCTCGCGCTGCCGCGCGAGGGCGGACGGCCCGACCTCGACGCTCCCGTAATGGTCGCGTGGAACGGCAGCGGAGAGGCTGCGAACGCGCTGCGCACCGCGATCCCGCTGCTCGCCGGGCGGCGCGTCGAACTGGTCTCGGTGGGCAAGGACGACGGCAGCTTTCCCGCGACCGACGCGCTGACCTATCTCTCGCGCCACGATATCCATGCCGAGGCGCGGATCGTCGAGCGCGGCGGCGTGACGGTCGAGGAGGCGCTCGAAAAGGCGGCCGAGGCGATGGGCGCCGGGCTGATCGTCATGGGCGCGTTCGGCAAGAGCCGCCTTCGCGAAACGCTGTTCGGCGGGGTGACGCAATATCTGGTCACGAGCGGCCGCTTCCCGTTGCTGCTCGCGCACTAGGTTCCTGACCCTAGGTCGAGGACACCGGGCGCGCGATTTCAGGGTAAGGGCAGTTCCAGCACCGCCGACAGATCGGCGAGCGCCTGTTCGCCGCTCGTCACCTTGATCGCGTGCATGCCGAGCTGGCTCGCGGGTTTGCAGTTGATGCCGAGGTCGTCGAGATAGACGCAGTTCGCGGGGTGGGCGTCCAGCGCCTCGCACATCATCTGATAGATGCGCGGGTCGGGCTTGCGCACCCCCGCCTTGCTCGATTCGATGACATGCGCAAAGCGCGCCATGATGTCGGCGACCTCGATCGCGGCTTCCGCGCTGCGCGTCATCCCCGCGCCGCGAATGCCCATCTTGCCACCAGGGACGTTGTTCGTGATGCACGCGATGGTGAAGCCGCTGTTCTTCAGCGTATCGAGCGCGGCAACCATCGCCGGGCGGACCGCGCCCGCGATGACCGCGAGCACCGCTTCGCCTTCGAGCTCGTGCCCCAGCGCACGCGCTTCCTCGGCAAACAGCGCGTCGAACGCCGCGGCGTCGATCTCGGCGCGCTCGAACTTCGCCCAGGCATTGTCGTCAGGGTTGGTCGCATTGACCCGGCGCACGAAGTCGTGCGGCAGCCCGCGCTCGGCCTCCAGCCGGTTGAACGCCTCGAAGGGCGAAGCGGTGATGACGCCGCCGAAGTCGAAGATGACATGGGTGTAGCGAGACATGCGGCGGCTAGAGCCGAGATTGACGTTAACGTCAATCCGGTCGCGCGTCGCTGCGCTACTTCACCCGATTGCCCGACCAGCTCGCATCGTCGATCGTCAGGTCGAGCCGGTCGGGCGAGCGCACCGTGTCGAGTAGGAAGACATAGGGCCCGCTCGCTGCGAGGATCGCGTCCATCGCCTTTTCGAGGGGGATCGTCACGGTCGGGATGCGCGCATAGCTCGACTTCACTTCGACCTTGTTCGGTCCGACGCGCGTGACGGTGATCGTGACACCACTCTTCGACGAACCGCGCGCGTCGGAGATCACGTCACCCCTGTAGGTGCCGGCAACGCGATCGGCGAGGTCGGTCTTGCGCGGCGCGGTGGCGGGCTTGGTTTCGGCATGGGCCGCGGCGGGCAGCAGCAGCGCGGCCGCGACGGCGAGGGAAAGCGAACGAAGCATATCTGGTCCTTTCAGGGAGCAGCTTGTACCGCCATTTGGTTCTTGGCGAGCCATTTGCAGGCCGCCGTGTGCCGAATGGCGGTATAAGCTAGGGTTCGACGATGATCCCTGCCTTGGGATCGGCGCGACCCGACAGCATTTCCTTGTAAGCCTCCAGCGCGGCTTCTCCGCCGCTGCGCTTGTCGATCCGCGCCAGCCGCGGCGCGACCTCCATGAAGCCGACCCAAGCCTCGGCGACCTTCTGCCCGAATACCGCGCCGCCCCAGTCGGCGATCCGCTTCTGGCTGCGGCCGGGCGCGAAAAAGCCCTGCCGCTCGGGGCCGGGCAGGCCTTCGACATCGGCCTGCGCGTCCCAATGCGACTTGCCGACGATGATCGACGCCTTGAGCTGCCCCCCGAAATGGCTGTGGACGCTGCGCGTCACCGCGCCATTGCCCGCCATATCGACGAGGGCCGAGGGCGCCCCGGCGCTCAGCGTCATGATCTGATCATAGCTGATGACGCGGTCGTAGATATTCTGCGCGGCCAGCGCGTCGACATTCGCAGCGCTGGTCAGGCCGACGATCTCAGGCCGCGGCTCGGGCCGCTGCTTCAGCGAGAAGCCAAGCCCGATCGCGGTCTTGCTCGACGCGCTCGCGATCAGGATCTGCTCGGCGCCATAATCGCCCTCATCCTCGAACTGGTCGGCGATCAGCCAGCCGGTCAGGAACAGCGGGCGGAAGACCGGCCAATAATCATGATCGGCGGCGCGATAGTCGTGCAGCGCCTCGATCCGCTGGTAATGATTGTAGATGGGCGGCAGCGTCGTGCGGCGCGGCGTTACGTCGGTAAAGCCGCCGAGGCCGACATTCCCGGCGGTCAGCACGGCCGTCTCGGCCATCGGGTAATAGCCGTAGAAGCGGTCGCCGGGCGCGACGCCCTCGGCCGCGCTTTCGGTCACCGTCGCGAACCCCCAGACGGGCAGCCGGCTGGGCTCGCCGCGCTCGGCGAAGAAATCCCAATAGCCCTGATCCCTCCCATTTTTATCTGGGCCGAACAGCCCCGCGGGCTTCCCGAACACCGCATAGGTGATGTTGTTCGCGGTCATCGCATAGCTGTCGAGATGCACGCGGAGCTGCCCGGGCGCGAGCGGCGGCGAGGGGTCGTCGACCAGGCTGGCCTGCTTCACGTCGTCACGGTCGATGTCGATCGCCCAAGTCATGTCCGGACCCCTCCGATATCTTGCCCGCAGCCGCGGGATCGCCGATAGTCTTGCAGATGAAACAGCCAGTTACAATCGCGGTAAAGCGCATTCATGACGCGGTCGAGGCAGGCGACGGCGCGCGCTTCCTCGTCGACCGGCTCTGGCCGCGCGGCGTTTCGAAGGAAAAGGCCGCGCTTTCCGCTTGGCTGAAGCCGTTGTCGCCCAGCGATGGCTTGCGCAAACGCTATCATGGCGAGACCGCCGATTCGGACGAGGCCTGGGACGCCTTTCGCCTCGACTATTTCGCGGAGCTGGATGCGGGCGGCGAAGAGGTGAGGGCGGCGCTGTTCACGCTCGACGCCGCGGCGGATTCAGGACCGGTGACCTTACTCTACGCCGCGAAGAGCGCCGAGCGGAACAATGCGCTGGCGCTGCGCGAATGGCTGGAGCGGCGCTAGGTGACCGCCCCGAACAGCGACCCGATTGCGATCGTCATCACCATTGCCATCGCGCCCCAGAAGGTCACGCGCACGACCGGCCGCAGCATCGGCGCGTTGCCTGCCCACGCGCCGAGCGCGCCGAGGAGCGCCAGGAAGATCAGCGACGCCCCCGACACGGTCCATGGCAGCGAGCCGCCATGGTCGAAAAACACCGTCGCGAGCGGCAGCGCGGCGCCGACCGAAAAGCTTGCGGCCGACGCGATCGCCGCCTGAATGGGCCGCGCCGCCGCCGCCTCCGTCAAGCCGAGTTCGTCGCGCAAATGGGTATCAAGTGCGTTGTGCGCGGTGAGCTGCACCGCGACCTGCTCGGCAAGCACGCGGTCGAGCCCGCGCTCCTCGTAGATTTGCGTCAGTTCCTCCAGTTCGAACTCGGGATCGTTCGCGAGGTGGAGCTTTTCGAGTTCGATGTCGGCCTTTTCCGCATCGCCCTGTGAGCTCACCGAGACATATTCGCCCGCTGCCATCGACATCGCGCCCGCGACAAGCCCCGCGGTGCCGGTGACGAGGATCGACGATTCGGAGGCACCCGCCGCGGCGACGCCCGCGATCAGGCTCGCGGTCGAAACAATCCCGTCATTGGCGCCCAGAATCGCCGCGCGCAGCCAGCCGATTCGCGTAACGGCGTGTGTTTCCTCATGCATCGTGGCGCTCCCCGTTGCGAACGGCGCGCCATCAGGGTCAGCGGGCGCGCTCGGACTTGAGCCCTGCTGCCGCGATCCCGGCGGCGGCGCAAGCCGCATCGTCGGCGGGCGCTTCGCCCGATGCGCCGACCCCGCCGAGCCGCGTGCGCCCGTCGGCGCTGAACACCGGCACGCCGCCCGGAACGGTGACGACATGGGGGGCATGGGCAAAGCCCGGCGTGCCCTTGGCGGCTTCCTCCATTCCGCTCGTTGCAAAGCCCCACGCTGCGACCGCGCGCGCCTTTTCGAGCGAGAAGTCCATCATCCCGAACGCGTTGCCGTCCATCCGCCATGTCGCGACGGGATGGCCGCCAAGATCGACGACCGCGATCGCATGGCTCTGTCCCTTCGCACGCGCGTGCGCGGCGCAGCCCTTGACGATCGCGTCGGCCTGTTCGGCGCTCAGCATCTGCGCGCTTGCCGGTGTCGCCGCGAGCAGAACTGCGGCCGCAACTATCCTCATTTTCGCCTCCCGGCAAAATCCCTAGTGCTGGAGCTTCAACCCCGGACGCTTCCACCGCGTCTTCACTAGCCGGCCAGACCCCGACAGGCTGAGATAGGCGTCCTGCATATCGGCTCCACCGAAGGCGATGTTGGTCGTGAAAATGTCGTCGGTCTCGACAAATTCGACGAGCGCGCCATCGGGGCCGACGACCGATATCCCGCACTCGCCGATCGTCGCGACGCAGATATTGCCGTTCGCTTCCATCGCGAGGCTGTCGAAGAATTTATAGCCCGCGGGGCGATAGAGCGGGATGCCCGGGCCGCCCGGCCCCGCGGCATCATCGACCTTGCCGGGGGCGATAATGTTGAACTGCGTCAGCCGGCAGGTGTAGGTCTCTGCCGCATAGAGTTTGGTTCCGTCGGGCGAGATCCCGATGCCGTTCGGATTATAGCTCGGGAAGATCACTTCCTCGATGAAGCTGCCGTCGGCCTTGGCATAGAAGATGCCGACGATGTCGTGGCAGCGCTTCGCATAGTCGACCTTGCCATGGTCGGTGAACCAGAAGCCGCCGTGTGCATCGAACATGATGTCGTTCGGGCCGCGCAGCACGACGCCATGGTCGCCGGTCTGATACAGCACCTCGACGGCTCCGGTCTCGATGTCGATCCGTTCGATCCGTCCGCCCGAATAGTCGTCGGCGATCCCGTGCGGCGCCAGATAGCCGTTCGATTCGACATAATTGAAGCCGCCGTTGTTGCAGCAGTAAAGCTTGCCGTCGGGGCCGATCGCGAGGCCGTTGGGGCCGCCGCCGGGGGTCGCGATGATCTCTTTCCGTCCGCCCGGCCAGCAACGCGTGATCCGCCCGGGGGCGATCTCGGTCACAATGACGCTGCCATCGTCCATCACGACCGGCCCCTCGGGGAAGCGCAATCCGTCGGCGATCAGTTCAAACTCGGCCATCCTCGTCTCCCTCTTTGCTTATTGTCGCGGGGTCCGGGTCGTTCGCTGCTGCTTCCTTTTCGTCACCCCGGACTTGATCCGGGGTCCATCCGGGCCTCGGCGGGCGGAATGGATGCCGGATCAAGTCCGGCATGACGACTCGAGCGGCAGCGTCTCTCCTTGCTCTCGCGCGTTTCCTATGCTTTGCGCCCATCATGCCCGTTCGCACGCTCTTCGCCACCAATTTTTACGAGGCCGATATCGGCACCCCCGACCTGCTCGCAGAGCTGGAGGATAGCTGCCGCCTGTTCGCCGAGGAGGATGGCGCGGGCCGCGCGTGGAGCCGCGAGCATGGCTACAAAGGCTATACCAGCTACGCGAGCCTCGGCGACCTGCCCGAACGCGACCCGGCTTTCCACGACCTCAAGAAGCTGCTCGACAAGGAGGTCAAGGCCTTCGCCAAGGCCTGTCATTTCGACCTCGCGAAACCGCTCAAGCTCGACAGCCTGTGGGTCAATGTCCTGAAGTCCGGCGGCACCCACAGCGGCCACATCCATCCGCACAGCATCGTGTCGGGTACCTTCTATGTCGCCGTCCCGCCGGGATCGGGCGCGCTGAAACTCGAAGACCCGCGCCTGCCGATGCTGATGGCCGCGCCGGGCCGCACCGACGACGCGCCCGAGCATCAGCGTCCCTTCATCTACGCCGAACCCGCCGCGGGCCGCGTCTTCCTGTGGGAAAGCTGGCTGCGGCACGAGGTGATGCCCAATGCCGCCAAGAAGGATCGCATCAGCATCAGCTTTAACTATCGCTGAGCGCGCCTATATCGCTCTTCGTCATTGCGAGGAGCGAAGCGACGCGGCAATCCAGCGGTGCGTGAACCGCTCTGGATTGCTTCGCTTCGCTCGCAATGACGAAGCTCTAGAAGGAAATCCCCCATGACCGCGATCTACGACGCCGACCTCCAGCTCTTCATCAACGGCGCCTGGCGGAGCGGCGAGGGGCGCGACGAGCGACCGGTGTTCAATCCCGCGACTGCGGGCACGATCGCCGAACTGCCGGTCGCGACCGCGGCCGATCTCGACGAAGCGCTCGCCGCTGCGGAGCGCGGGTGGCCCGCATGGCGCGCCAAGACCGCCGACGAGCGCGCCGCGCTGATGCACAAGGCCGCAGGGCTGATCCGCGAGCGCGTCGAGCATATCGCCACTCTGCTCACCCTCGAACAGGGCAAGCCGATCGCCGAGGCGCGCGGCGAGGTGCTGTCGGCTGCGGGGCTGTTCGCCTATTTCGCCGAGCAGGGCAAACGCATCGAGGGCCGCGTCCTCCAGCGTCCGCTCGGCCAGCGCGCGATGGTCACCAAACATCCGGTCGGCCCGGTCGCGGGCTTCAGCCCGTGGAACTTCCCGGTCAATCTGATGGTCAAGAAGATCGCCCCCGCGCTCGCCGCGGGCTGCGTCGTGATCGCGAAAGCGCCTGAGGAAACCCCCGGCTGCACCAGCGCGATCATGCGCTGCATCGCCGACGCCGGCATCCCCGGCGACGTCGTGCAACTCGTCTATGGCGACCCCGACATGATCAGCCGCCACCTGCTCGCCAGCCCGGTGATCCGCAAGGTCAGCTTCACCGGCTCGACCGCGGTCGGCAAGCACCTGATGCGTCTCGCCGCCGACGGCGTGAAGCGCATCACGATGGAGCTTGGCGGTCATGCCCCGGTGCTGATTTTCGACGACTGCGACCTCGAGAGCACGCTCGACAAGGTCGTGTGGCAGAAGTTCCGCAACGCCGGACAGGTCTGCATCTCGCCGACGCGTTTCTATGTCCAGCAGGGCATCTACGACGCCTTTGTGAAGGGCTTTGCCGAGCGCACGGCGAAGGTGAAGATCGGCAGCGGCCTTGATGCCGATACGCAGATGGGTCCGCTCGCCAACGCCCGCCGTATCCCGGCGTTGGAGGCTTTGGTCGCCGACGCCAAGGCCAAGGGCGCGCGCGTGATCGCGGGCGGCGAGGCGACGGGCAACGGCTATTTCTTCCAGCCGACCGCGATCGCCGATGTGCCGATCGACGCCGCGGCGATGAACAACGAACCCTTCGGCCCGATGGCGCTGATCCGCCCGTTCGGCACCGAGGAGGAAGCGCTCGAACAGGCGAACCGGCTGCCCTACGGCCTCGCGGCCTTTGCCTTCACCGAGAACGGCCGCCGCATCAACCGCATCGTCGACACCATCGAAAGCGGCATGGTCGGGGTGAACAGCTTCGTCATCTCGACGCTCGACATGCCGTTCGGCGGGATCAAGGAATCGGGTTTCGGCAGCGAAAGCGGACCCGAGGGGCTCGACGGCTATCTCGTGACCAAGGCGGTGCACATTTATTGATACGTCAATAATTTGGTGTGCCCCCGCGAAGGCGGGGGCCCATCACCTGCCGGTGCCAATTCGAGCCCACCGGAGATGGGTCCCCGCCTTCGCGGGGACGCGATTGCTCAATCCCGCTCCAACGCCACAAAATCGCGCCCCAGCGGGGCGAGGTGCGCGCCGCCGTCGACGAAGATCGTCTGTCCCGTCACCGCCTCGGCGCGCGCCAGATAAACGACGGCATCGGCAACCTGCGCCGGCGTTGGCAGCGCGCCGAGCGGCATGCGCTTCGCCAGCCGCCCGACCTGCGCCGCCGAATAATCCTCGGTCGCCATCGTCAGCCCCGGCGCGACGGCGTTGACCCGCGCGCGGCCGCCGAATGCGACGGCCAGCGTCGCGGTCGCCTGCCACAGCGCCGATTTCGACAGGCTGTACGCTATCTGGTCGGGCACCGGGTGGACGACGCGTTGATCGACGATATTGACGATTGCGGGTCGCTTGCCCTCGCTCGCCGCAACCAGCGCCTTTGTCAGCATCACCGGCGCAGACAAATTGACCTGCATCATCTTGGCCAACGCCGCGGCCGACAGGTCGGTCCACTCGCCCTCGGCGAACAGCGCGGCATTGTTGACGAGCAGGTCGGGCGCGCGGCCGAACTTGTCGATTACCGCCGGGACCAGCGCGTCAACCGCCGCCGGATCGGCCAGATCGGCGGCAAAACGGTGACTCACCGCCGCCGTCTCGGCCAGCGCCTCGGCCAGCACCGGATCGGCCTCGCCCGGGCTGCGCTTGTGGATCGCCAGCGCATAGCCCTCGCGCGCCAGCCGCGCCGAAATCGCGGCGCCGACGCGGTGGAGCCCGCCCGTGACGAGAGCGAGCTTCTGCGTCACTTGCGGCTCCGCCGCATCGTGATGCCGATCTGCTCGCCTTCCTCGGCGATCGCGAGTTTGACGATCTTGACCTCGACCTCCTCGACCTTTTCGTCCTGCAGGAACAGCGTGTCGATGATATGGTCGGCGACGCTTTCGATCAGCACGAAATGCACGTCCTTCGGAATGCCCTCGGTCGCCGCGAATTTCAGGTGCATGTAATTTTTCGAGCGGCTGAGCGGTGTGGTCGGGTCATAATGATCGGCCATCGCCAGCTTTGCGCGCACCGAGATGCGCAGCGGCTGCGGCAGGTGCGTTTCTTCGGAATAGATGCCGGTCAAAACGTCGACGGTCAGGCCGTCCACCTCCAGCCACAATGTATCGGTCACAAGAAATTCCTGTTCGGCGGGACCGACATTCGGCTTTGCATCGCCGCGCAGCGCCCCTAAAGCGCCGCCGCATTAGCGAAAGGGTGCGCGTTGGTCGAGTTACTTCCATTGTCCGGTATCGAGCCGCAGGCGGTCGAGCATCTGCTCGACCTCGCTTTCGGACCGGATCGTTTTGGACGAACCGCCTACCGTATCCGTCAGGGCATGGATGCGGTTCCGGCCTTGAGCTTCGCGGCGGTCGAGGGTGGCGCGCTGATCGGCACGATCCAGTGCTGGCCGGTCGCGCATCATGCGCCGGACGGCGGTGCGACGCCGCTGGTGATGGTCGGCCCCGTCGCGGTGCGTCCCGACGTCCAGCGCGGCGGGCATGGCCGCCTCCTGATGGCGCATATGCTTGAGGCCGCTCAGACGGAGGCCGACAGCGCGCTGATGATGATCGGCGATCCCGAATATTACGGCCGCTTCTTCGGTTTCACCGCCGACGCGACCGGCAATTGGGATTTGCCCGGCCCCTATGAGAAACGCCGACTGCTTGCGCGGGCAGTGAATGGGCATGGCTTGCCGACCGGTGCGGGGATGATCGGGCCGCGCTAGACAGAAAATCGCTGTCCTACATTATCCGGCGGGCATAGCCTTCCGGAATGCCGGTCGCCCGCCCTTCCGAATGTCGCTTTGCGCGTGAAGTTACGCAGATTTCTGCGGTCTCCCGGAAAGACTCCCGATCGCTCGTCCCTCTCTCCAGACCCAGTCTTCGTCATCCCGGACTTGATCCGGGATCCATCTGGCGGACGTGCCGTCGACCCACGCCTTCAGTGCAAATCGCGAGTGAAGTTGCGCAGTTTTCCGCCAATCTCCATCATCGCCCATTTCACGCGACCCGGCGCGGGGTCTCTTTACTTGCGCCCCCACATTCCTATGTCGGACGCATGGTCACTCCCGCACCCTCGCTTCCCAAGGACTTCGCCCAACTCTCGCTGACCGAGGTGGCCGAGCTACTCGCAGCGCGCAAACTGCCGCCGGTCGAAAGCTGGCATCCCGAGCGCGAAGGCGACAGCGCGATGGAGATTCGCGCCGACGGCAGCTGGTTTCACGAAGGCGGGCGCATCAATCGCCCGGCGATGGTCAAACTCTTCTCGACGATCCTCCGCCGCGAGTCCGACGGCGGCCACGTCCTCGTCACCCCGGCCGAGAAGCTGTCGATCGCGGTCGAAGACATGCCCTTCCGCGCGGTCGAAATGAAGAGCGAAGGGACGGGCGAAGCCCGCAAGCTCGTCTTCCGCCTCGACACCGACGACCTCGTCATGGCGGGCCCCGATCACCCGCTTCGCTTCGGCAGTGACGCCGACAATCCCGATCCGCGGCTCCACGTTCGCGGCGCCATCGGCAACGGTCTCGAAGCCCGTATCGACCGCGCGCTCTATTACGAGATCGTCGAGTTGGCGCTCGCCGAGAGCGCCGAGCCACTTGCAATCTGGTCGAACGGCGCCCGCTTCCCGCTGGTGGACGCCTGATGCTGTCGGAGAGGCTGCGCGACGCGCTCGGCAATCTGCGCCCCGATGAGGGCGCTGACGAAGCCTACCTGCTCCACGGCCAGGCGCTGCGCGACGCCGCGGTGCTGGTGGCCTTCACCGACCGGCCCGACCCCGGTGTGATCCTGACCCAACGCCCGCAATGGCTGCGCAGCCACGCGGGGCAGGTCGCTTTCCCAGGCGGCAAGATCGATCCGGGCGACCGCGACGCCATCGACGCAGCGCTCCGCGAGGCAGAGGAGGAGATCGGGCTCGACCGCCGTGACGTCATGGTTGCGGGGGCGACCACGGCCTATCGCTCGGGTAGCGGCTATCACATCACGCCGGTGCTCGGCGTCATCCCGCCCGATCTGCCCCTCGATCCCAATCCCGACGAGGTCGAGGACTGGTTCGAGGTGCCGCTCGACATCTTGTTCGACCCCGGCAATTATCAGCGCCGCCATGCGAACTGGCAGGGGCAGGACCGCCATTATTATGACATGGACTGGCAGGGACGGCGGATCTGGGGCGTGACCGCGGATATCATCATCAATCTGGCGCGGCGACTGCCGGCGGGCTGGTATCGGTGACGGTGCTGCCCGACACGCGATGGCGCTCGGCGCCGGGGCTCCGGCGGATCGTCGCCGCGCTGGGCGCCGACGCGGTGAAGATCGTCGGCGGCGCGGTGCGGGACACGCTGCTCGGCCTGCCGGTGACCGACATCGATCTCGCGACTCCGCTGTTGCCGCAGGACGTGACGAAGCGGCTCGAGGAGGCCGGAATCAAGGTCATTCCGACCGGGATCGCGCACGGCACCGTCACCGCGATCGCCAGTGGCGACCATCACGAGATCACCACCTTGCGCCGCGACGTCGAAACCGACGGTCGCCGGGCGACGATCGCCTTTGCCGACGACTGGCGCGAGGATGCGGCGCGGCGCGATTTCACGATCAACGCGCTCTATGCGGACCCTGAAAGCGGCGTAGTCGACGACTGGTTCGGCGGGATCGCGGACCTGCAAAATGGCTGCGTGCGCTTCATCGGCGACGCCGCGGCGCGCATCGCCGAGGATCATTTGCGCATCCTGCGCTTCTATCGCTTCGCCGGGCGTTTCGGGCAGGGCGATCTCGAACCCGACAGCCATGCTGCGGTTATTGCGGCGCGCCAGTCGCTGAAAAGCCTGTCGCGCGAGCGCGTGGCCGATGAACTGATGAAGATCCTGTCGCTGCCCGATCCGCGTGCGATTGTCAGGCAGATGGCGGCCGACGGGATGTTCGCTGTGATCCTTCCCGAAACGGCGGGCGATTTTGCGGCCACGCTCGACCGGCTGCTCGGCAACGAAGCCGCGACGGGCGTCTGTCCCGCGCCACTGCGCCGTTTCGCGGCGCTGCTGCCGCCCGATGCCGTGACCGCAGAACAGGTCGCGAGCCGCCTGCGCCTGTCGACGCGCCAGCGCAAGCATCTGGCGGCGCTCGCGGCGCATCGCACCGGACCCGTTCGCCCGGCGCGCCAACTCGCCCACGCCATCGGGGTCGATGGCGCGCGCGACGTCTGGTTGCTGGCGGGAACGCCCGACATGGCGACGGCCGCCGTGCTGTCGCTGAACGGCTGGGACGTGCCGCAGCTCCCGATGAAGGGCGGCGATATCATCGCACGCGGCGTCACCGCGGGCCCGGAGGTAGCGCGCATCCTGCGTGCTGTCGAGGCGACTTGGGTGGCCGAGGATTATCCCGATGCCGCGCGCGTCGCGGCGCTCGCCGATCAGATGATCGGGCGCACCAGCGACTGACGCCAATAGGCGAGCGCTGTGCTCGCTTCCATCGGGTGCGCGAACAGGAAGCCCTGCCCGAAATCGCAGCCCAGGGCCGAGAGCAGCCGGGCCTGGTCGGCGGTCTCGACACCTTCGGCCGTCGTGCGCATCCCCAGCACTTCGGCCAGGCTCTGGATCGTGCGGACGATCGCCGCCTTGTCGCGGTCTTCGACCATGTGATCGACGAAGCTGCGGTCGATCTTGAGCACGTCGAGCGGCAGGCGCTGAAGATAGGCGAGGTTCGAATAGCCTGTGCCAAAATCGTCCATCGCGACGCGTGCGTCGAGCGCCTTGAGCTCGCTCAGCACCGACATGGCAAGGTCGGGATCGCCGATGATGGCGCTTTCGGTGAGTTCGATCATCAGCCGGTCGCCGCCGATCGCGTTGGCCGACAGCGCGTCGCGAACGACGGCGGCGATATCGTCGCGGACGAGCTGGATCGCCGAGACGTTCACCGAGATATAGCAATCGACCGGCTTGTTCGTATTCTGGCGGTCCCAGTCGGCAAGCGTCGCCGCCGCCTTCCCGATCGCCCATTGGCCGAGCGGGACGATCAGCCCCGAATCCTCGGCAATCGGGATGAATTCGGTAGGCGGCACCGAGACGCCCTTGCTGTTGTTCCAGCGCGCCAGCGCCTCGAAGCCCGCGACCGTGCCTGTCGACAGTTCGATCAGCGGCTGGAAGTCGAGGCGCAGCCGGTCTTCCTCGATCGCGTTGCGCAACTCGGTTTCGAGACCGAAACGATTGTCCGAAAGGATGGCGGCTTCGGGTTCATAGATTTCGATGCGATCGGTGCGCTTGGCGCGCTTGAGCGCGATCTGCGCGTGGCGGATCTGGTCCGCGATATCGGTGTCAATTTCCGGCTGGATCGCGCAGCCGAGCGCGCAATCGACGCTGACTTTCAGCTCGCCGATCCGGAACGGATGGTCGAAACAACCGCGGATACGCCGCGCCATTTCGCGGACATCGGCCTTGCCGCCGGGGACGCGCGACGAGATCGCGAATTCGTCGCCGCCGGTGCGCGCCAGAATGTCGCCGCTGCGCAGGCTCGATTTGAGCCGCCGCGCGACGGTGATGATCAGTTCGTCGCCCGCCATCGGGCCGATATGCTCGTTGATGCGGCTGAAGCGCGCGAGGTCGAGCAGCAGGATCGCATGATCGCCGCTCCCCTCGGGGTCGCCGCGTTGTTCGACGAGCTCCTCGAAGCCGGCGCGGTTGGGCAGGCCGGTCAGGCTGTCGGAGACCAGCTCGCGGCGCAAGTTGCGCTCGACCATCATCTCCTGCGTGCGGTCGATCAGGGTCAGCAGAAACAGCGAGGTCGCGCCATTTTCATCGGTCAGCAGGGCGACCGATCCGCGCAGGTCGCGCGCCGCGACGCCCTTGCCCAGCCGGCACGAGAATTCGTGCGTTCCGGCGCCGCCTTGGGCGGCGCGCTCGATCGCGCGGCGAAGCTCGAACGGCGCGTCGACCCCGGCGGGGGACAGGTCGAGCCGATCGAACGCTGAATTGCTGGCATGGAGCGAAAAATTGCCGCGATCCATCGGACGGATCAGCGCTGCCGGAACGGGCAGGGCGTCGATCCAGCCGACAAACAGCGAGGGCCGGTCTTCGCCGGTTCGATCAATAGTCATAACAGCGGGTTTTGTGCGACCTTTCCCCATTGGCCGTTGCCTAGGGGATGGGGGGTAAAGAAGCTATTTACGGCAAAGGGGTTTTACGATCAGTCGAAGCGATTATTCCTTGGAAAGCCCGTCGGCGGCATCCGGCCCGATGCGCTGCGGGCGACGCGCCAGGGGCCAAGGTCGGTTTCGGTGCGTGTGCGGCCGGTGTCGCCGCCCATCGCCCAGCTCAATCCTTCGGCAAAGACGAAGGTGGTGGCGTCGGACAGACCGCCGTCGCGATATTTCTGCAGCATCACGCCCTGGCCGCGCGCCATCACCGGGACTTCGGCGAGCGGGAAGACGACCAGCTTGCGGTTCTCGCCGATCACCGCGACGCTGTCGTGCGCCGCCGGGATCGGCCGCACGACGCTGAGCTGCGCCTTGGGCTTCAGGTTCACGACGTTGCGGCCCTTGCGCGTCTCGGCGATCACTTCGCTCATTTGCGCGATGAAGCCGTGTCCGCTCGACGAGGCGAGCAGCAGGCGGCCCTCGGCGCTCGCCGGTATCAGCGCGACGATGCGCGCCTCCGGGTCGATATCGACCATCAGCCGCAGCGGTTCGCCGAACCCGCGCCCGCCGGGCAGCTTGTCGGCGCCGACGGTGTAGAAGCGCCCGTCGCTCGCCGCCACCAGCAATTTGTCGGTCGTCTGCGCGTGCGTCGCAAAGGCGAGCTCGTCGCCTTCCTTGAACTTGAATTCGCCCCACTGGTCGGCGGCGACATGGCCGCGCTGGGCGCGGATCCAGCCGCGTTTCGAGAGGATGACCGTCACCGGTTCCTTCTCGATCATCGCGTCGAGCGGGATGTCGCGTGCAGGCGCCGCTTCGGCCAGCGTCGTGCGGCGCGCACCGAGCGCGGTTTCGGGTCCATAGACCGCACGCAGCTTTTCCAGATCCTTGCGCAGCCGCGTCCGCTGGCGCGCCGGGCTTTCGACCAGCTTGACGAGCTCGTCGCGCTCGGCGGAGAGATCATCCTGCTCGCGCTTGAGCTCCATTTCCTCGAGCCGGCGAAGCGACCGCAGCCGCATGTTCAGGATCGCCTCGGCCTGCCGGTCGGTCAGCATGAACTCGGCCATCATGACAGGCTTCGGTTCGTCCTCGGTACGGATGATCTCGATGATCCGGTCGAGATTGAGGAAGGCGATCAGATAGCCCGCGACGAGTTCGAGCCGGTCGTCGATTTTCGCGATCCGGTGTTTGGCGCGGCGGACGAGGACGATGATCTGGTGCTGCAGCCACTCGGTGAGCAGCTGGTGCAGCCCCATCACCTTCGGCGTGCGCGTCGCGTCGAGGACGTTGAGGTTGAGCGCGAAGCGGCTTTCGAGCTCGGTCAGCCGGTACAGGCTTTCCTTGAGCACATCGGGATCGACGTTACGGCTCTTGGGCACCAGCACGATGCGGATGTCCTCGGCGCTTTCGTCGCGGACATCCTCGAGGATCGGCAGCTTCTTGTCGGCGATCAGCTGCGCGATCTGCTCGATCAGCTTGCCCTTGGCGACGCCATAGGGAATCTCGCTGATGACGAGCTGCCAGGTGCCGCCCGCCTGCTTCTCGATCCCGGTCTCTTCCCAGACGCCTTCCAGCTTGCCGGTCGAGAAGCGCGCGCGGACCCGAAAGCCGCCGCGGCCGGTTTCATAGGCGTAGGCAATCGTTTCGGGGCTGTCGACGATGATGCCGCCGGTCGGGAAATCGGGGCCCTTTACATGCTCCAGCAGGTCGGTCAGCTCGGCCTTCGGATTCTCGATCAGCACCAGCGCCGCATCGATCACCTCGGCGGCGTTGTGCGGCGGGATATTCGTCGCCATGCCGACCGCGATCCCGCTCGCGCCATTGGCGAGCAGGTTCGGGAACAACCCCGGCATGATCTCGGGCTCTTCGTCCTCGCCATTATAGGTCGGGCGGAAATCGACCGTACCCTCGTCGAGCCCCTGCATCAGGTCGATCGCGACGCGCGTCAGCCGCGCCTCGGTATAGCGGTAGGCGGCGGCATTATCGCCGTCGATATTGCCGAAATTGCCCTGACCGTCGACGAGCGGATAGCGGAGCGAGAAATCCTGCGCGAGGCGAACCATCGCGTCATAAACTGCCGTGTCGCCGTGCGGGTGGAACTTGCCGATGACGTCGCCGACGACGCGCGCCGACTTCTTGTAGCCCTGCGACGGATCGAGCCGCATCGCGCGCATCGCCCACAGCAAGCGGCGGTGGACGGGCTTCAGGCCGTCGCGCAGGTCGGGCAGCGACCGCGCGGTGATCGTCGACAGCGCATAGACGAGGTATCGTTCGGACAGCGCGCTGTCGAACGGGGTGTCGATGCTGTGGTCGGGTCCGGAAGGAGGAAGATCGTCGGTTGTACTGGCCATTGTTGCGGCCGCGATAGCAAGCCTCGCGCGTCAAGGCAAAGGCTTGCGTTGGCGGCGCACCATACTAGCTTGGGTTTCTCACCGGGAGAGGGATGACCGCTTGACCGAAGTCACTGGCGCAGTTCGCAAAAGCCTCTGGACCCGTGCGCGCGACATGGCGGCGCAGGCCCCGCCCGAACGCAATCGCTACGTCGATTTCCTGCGCGCGCTGTCGATTCTTGCGGTTGTCGTCGGTCATTGGCTGGTCGCCGCGCCCTATATGAAAAACGGCGCGGTCGAGGGCGGACATCTGCTCGGCATCCTGCCCTGGACGCATTGGCTGACCTGGGGCTTTCAGGTCATGCCGCTCTTCTTCCTCGTCGGCGGCTTCTCGAACGCCATGTCGTGGGCCGCGACCCTCCGCAAGGGCGGCAGCTATGCGGGGTGGTACAGCGGGCGGCTGCAACGGCTGATCAACCCGGTGTTGCCGCTGTTCCTGATCTGGACGCTGTTCGCGGCCTTCGGCACCGCAATGGGGGTGGAGCGGGGCGTCGTCGCGATGGCGGCGCAGCTCGCGCTGATCCCGGTGTGGTTCCTGTCGGTCTATCTGATGGTTGCGGCGCTTGTACCGCTAACGTGGAGGGCGTGGAAGCGCTGGGGCTTCGCGTCCTTCTGGGCCTTGGTTGCGGGGGCGGTCGCCATTGACGTCGCGGCGCTGCGTTTCGGCGTACCTTACGTCAACTTCCTGAACTTCGCCTTCGTCTGGCTCGCGATCCACCAGCTCGGCTTCGCATGGAGCGAGGGACGGCTGACGCCGGGCAGGGCGCTCGGCTGGGGCGTCGGCGGATTGGTCGCGCTCGGCCTGCTTGTCGGGCTTGGACCCTATCCGGTCGCAATGATCGGCGTGCCGGGCTCGGCCTTGAGCAATTCGATGCCGCCGACGCTCGCGCTGCTGGCGCTCGGCATAGCGCAAAGCGGCTTTGCGCTCGCGCTTGAACCTGCGGGGCGGCGGATGCTCGACAATCTGACGCGCTGGACCGCGGTGGTGCTGGTCAACGGGATGATCATGACCATCTATCTCTGGCATCTCACCGCCTTTGTGTTCGTGATGGTCGCGGCGTGGCTCCTCGGCGGCATCGGGCTCGACGTCGCACCGGGCAGCGCAGCATGGTGGCTTGCGCGGCCCGTCTGGTTCGCGCTCTATATCGCCGCGCTGCTGCCGCTGATCCTGCTCTTCGCCCGCTACGAGCGCGGCGATGGCAAGGCCGATATGGAAACACCGCACTGGCGCCTGATCCTCGGCCTCGTCCTGATCAGCGCCGGCCTCGCCGCGACTGCCGCGATCAGCATCGCCAGCCCCGCGGGCGTCACCGGAGTTCGCCTGTGGGTCGTCGCGCTGCCCTTTATCGGTGCTGCCGTCGCGCAGTTCGGGCCGGTCCACCGGCTGGCGCGATCATCGCTGCCGTAAGTCGGCTTTGGGGTGAGGAGGGGACGTTACCAATAATCGTCGCCCCCGCGAAGGCGGGGGCCGCCATCGGCCTTTTCCTGCGCCGCAGTCGGTTTACGCGGCCGCGCAGAAATGGGCGGCTAGCGGCCCCCGCCTGCGCGGGGGGCGACGTTGTTGATACGTCCGCTTCCCACACCAAAGCTGCTTTACAAAGATTCGGGCGAGGCGTGGCAGCGTAACACAGGAAGCGATATCGTACTTTAGAGAGCGATGGAGAATGGCGCGCCCGGCAGGATTCGAACCTGCGACCACCCGCTTAGAAGGCGGGTGCTCTATCCAGCTGAGCTACGGGCGCGTGCACCAAGGCTGTCGCCCGCGCGAATAGCGCGGTTTGCGTCCGGCGCAAAGCGGGTTAAGCACCGCGTCGCGATGACTGATACTCCGACCCCTTCCGCCAGCCCCGCGCACGTCGCTGCTTCGGCGGTCCGCCACTTCCGTTATTACGACCTGATGATGGCGGCGTTCGTCGCGATCCTGTTGCTCAGCAACATCATCGGCGCCTCGAAGCCGAGTTACATCGTACTGCCCAGCGGCGAGCAATGGGCGTTCGGCGCGGGCGTGCTGTTTTTTCCGATCAGCTACATCATCGGCGACGTCCTGACCGAGGTCTATGGTTATGCCCGTGCGCGCCGGGTGATCTGGACCGGATTCGCGGCGCTCGCCTTCATGGCGTTCATGGCGTGGGTGGTTGTCGCGTTGCCGCCGGCGGATGGCTGGCCGGGGCAGCAGGCGTATGAGTTCGTGTTCGGAAACAGCTGGCGCATCGTTCTCGCCTCGATGATCGCCTTTTGCGTCGGCGAATTCGCCAACTCCTATGTCCTCGCGCGCATGAAAATGTGGTCCGGTGGGCGGATGCTCTGGGCCCGCACGATCGGTTCGACCGTCGTCGGACAGGGTCTCGACAGCCTGATTTTCTACCCGCTCGCCTTTTACGGGCTTGCCGGATGGCCGCCCGAGCAGTTGATGCAGGTCGTGGTGTCGCAATGGCTCATCAAGACGGCCTGGGAAGCCGCGCTGACCCCGGCAACCT
This sequence comes from Sphingopyxis sp. H073, assembly GCF_001468395.1. Classification (GTDB taxonomy): domain Bacteria; phylum Pseudomonadota; class Alphaproteobacteria; order Sphingomonadales; family Sphingomonadaceae; genus Sphingopyxis. The sequence goes on from NZ_LNSG01000001.1 coordinate 240,349, forward strand.
ATGTCATCGTCGGTGCGTTGAAGCGGCGCGAAGGTGTCGACGTGTTCGATGAAGGCACCGACTTCAACCCCTTCGGCGCCAAGGTCTGACCCTTCCGATGACATTGATAGAATTGGCTTCGCTGTTCGAGGAGCGAAAATCCTGGCTCGTCACGGCGTCCGATCTCGGCAAGGACGCGCTGCACATCTATTTCGGCCTGGCGCTCTTCATGCTGGTGCGGCTGGCGTGGCGCTGGCGCGGCGGTTGGGTGGCCGCGTGGCTGGCGGTGCTCGTCATGGCGTGCGGCGGCGAATGGCTCGACATGACGGCGGAATTCAGCAACGCCGCCATCCAGCCCGACGCCGCGCACTGGCACGACATATGGAACACGATGTTCTGGCCCACCGTGCTGCTGCTCGTCGGGCGCTGGCTCCAGCCCGTGGCGCAGCCGCGGGCGGACGTGTCAGGCGAGGACGCCGAGCGCCGCCTCGAACAGGCGTAGCCCGTCTGTGCCGCCGTGCGCGCGGTCGATCGCGCGTTCGGGGTGCGGCATCATCCCGAGCACATTGCCCGCATCGTTGAGGACGCCCGCGATATTGCGCGCCGAGCCGTTGACATTGTCGGCGTAGCGGAAGGCGACGCGCCCTTCGCCTTCGATCCGGTCGAGGGTCGCAGCGTCGGCGAAATAATTGCCGTCGTGATGCGCGACGGGGATCGCAATCTCCTCGCCCGCGCCATAGCCCGCGGTGAACAGCGACTGGCTGTTTTCGACCTTCAGCGGCACGGTGCGGCACACGAAGTTGAGCCCAGCGTTGCGCATCAGCGCGCCGGGGAGCAACTGCGCCTCGGTCAGCACCTGAAAGCCGTTGCACACCCCGAGCACGGGGACGCCGCGCCCCGCGGCATCCGAAACCGCGCGCAGGATCGGCGAGCGGGCCGCCATTGCGCCCGAGCGGAGATAGTCGCCGTAGGAGAAACCGCCGGGCAGCGCGATGAAATCGACGCCATCGGGCAATTCGCTCTCGCGGTGCCAGACCATCGCGGGCGCCTTGCCCATCACTTGTTCGAGCGCGACCGCCATGTCGCGGTCGCAGTTGGAGCCGGGAAAGACGATGACGGCGGTCTTCATGATCGCGGCTCCTGTGTTACGGGCGTTCGATGCGGTAGTTTTCGATGACCGTGTTCGCGAGCAGCTTCGCGCACATCGCGTCGAGGTCGGCATCGCTCGTGCCGTCGGCGACGTCGAGTTCGATGAAGCGGCCCGCGCGGACGTCGGCGACGCCGCCGAAACCCAGCCCCTCCAGCGCATGATGGATCGCCTTGCCCTGCGGATCGAGAACCCCCGGCTTGAGCGTCACATAGACATTCACTTTCATGGGGGCGGACCTCTGCTTTGCGGGGCGGGGAAGATGGGGGCGCCTATGCCCGCGAATCGCGCTGCGGGCAAGGCCCGGCGGGGCTAAAATTGCCGCTGTTCGGATTGCGAACCAATCGCAACTTTCCAGTTGCGAATCGCTCGCACTATCCCTAGATAGGCCTTGTTGAGAAGGATTCGCACATGGTCGTTTGTGTCTGCAACGCAATAAGGGAGCGCGATCTGCGCGACGTCGCGCGCGACGGCCAATTGCGCTGCGCCAAGGCCGCTTATGCGCAACTGGGTCGCAAACCCAAATGCGGCCAGTGCCTGCCTTTCGCTCGCAATATCATCAGCGACGTCGCCGAGACCGCCTGATTTTTCTTGGTTTTCTGCCATTTTTGACCTTGGCCTGATCGGTCCGGGGCGCGTATGATGCCGCCCGATCCCATCCCAAGAAAAATGACAGGACTGACAGCATGAAGGGCGACGCAAAAGTCATCGATTTCCTCAACGAGGCGCTCAAGAACGAGCTGACCGCGATCAACCAATATTGGTTGCATTACCGGATGCTCGACAATTGGGGCATCGCGCGCCTCGCGCATTTCGAGCGGCATGAATCGATCGACGAGATGAAGCACGCCGACAAGCTGGCGGACCGCATCCTTTTCCTCGGCGGCCTCCCCAATTTCCAGCTGCTCGGGCGCCTGCGGGTCGGTGAAACCGTCGAGGAGATACTGAAGGCCGATCTCGCGCTCGAGGAAGAGGCGATCCCGCTGCTCAAGGACGCGATCGCGCACAGCGAAAGCGTTCGCGACTATGTCAGCCGCGACCTTTTCTCGGACATCCTTGAAAGCGAAGAGCATCATGTCGACGAGCTCGAAAAGCAGTTCGAAATGATCGAGCGCATGGGAATCGAGAATTACATCCAGTTACAGTCGAAGCCGGTCAGCGAAGACTGACGATGGCGCGAAGGCGGAGGGGGCTTCGTCCACGGCCTAAACCGTTGAAATGAGGGGTGCCTTCGGGCGCCCCCTTTTTTGCTTGTATATGCGAATAATTCGCAATAGCAAGATCGGGCAGTCCCCTCCTGCCGGCCGCTGCACCTTTCAGCTGCATTATGGCGGCCGGCATCTTTTTCAGGCGTGGGGCGGGACCAGGAAACGTCCCGGCCGATCGGGCCGGCATCGATGGGGAGTCTTCATGCAGAGCAGCGAACTGGTCCGGAAATTCACCGCGCAGCCGCTCGTCCGCGACCTGTTTACCGACGCCGCCCAGGCCGTTCTCGCGCTCCGCTATTGCATCCTCTGCCGCCGTGGCGAGCGCGACCCGATGCCCGAGCTCGAACGGCGCTGGGGCAATATCCTCGTCGCGCGGCGCTTCCGACTGGTGGTCGAGGCGATCGGCCATGTCTGGCCCGACCCCTTCGCGGTCGCCCCGCCCTGCTGCCCGCAGCTCAGCTTCGACGAGGCGCTGCTCGCATCGATCGTCCGCGCTGCGGGCGCAGGCGACCGGATAGGATTCGACGTGCTGACAGGCGAGATGCTGGGCAGCGACGCGCGTGCGATGCTGTTCACCGCGCTCGAAAACTTCGTCCGCGCGCAGGCAACGGGGAGCGTAGGCGGGCTATAAGCCGCGCCCCGACTTCTCCAGCAGGAGGAATGACGGCTTCAGGGTGGATTCCCGACACTCGTCACCCCGGACTTGATCCGGGGTCCATGACTTCGACGCCGCGATGGATTCCGGATGAAGTCCGGGATGACGAAGCGAGAAGCATCCTCCCTGTCGCGTAGCGATGGGGAGGGGGAACCGTCGCCGTAGGCGGTGGTGGAGGGGCCGCAACGTCGCGCCATCGCCCCTGCGTCAGCGCTTCGCGCTGCCACCTCCCCATGGCTGCGCTACAGGGAGGAACGAATGTCCACCTCCGGTCCAAACTCGCCGCCGCTCCCGCTGCGCTACTCTGACCTCGCTCCGTTCATTCCGCGCCGCGCCATGCAGAAAGTCCGCAGCGCGACGGCGTCGTGATAGGCATTGTGCGGGACATGGCTGAGCTCGGCTGACGAGAAGCTCACCACCTCGGCAAGCTCGAAGCTCACCGCCGAGACGATCAGCCGCCGCCCGTCGCTGGTCGCGAGCAGACGCGCGGCGTGGACGATGTCGTCGGGCCAGTCGGCGACGAGTACCGGATGCGGGTCGGGCGCCAGATAGTCGGCGAAGGCGTCCTGCAAGGCTTCATAGGCGACGGGCTCTGTGTCGAGCACCGGCAGCACATGCGCCGCGACCCAGGGTGTCGGGTCGCGGCACTCGACCGCGCCATAGAAGCGCGGGTGATCGGCATTCTCTGGCGCGAGCCCGATCGAGATCAGCGCGCCGCCGAAACCGTTGAACTCGGCGTCAAGATAATAACGCACACGCTACTTCGCGCGCGCGGCGTCGACGCTCCAGATCCCGGCACCGCGCGTCGCGATGTACAGGAAGATAAAGCAGTAAAGGATGATCGTCTCGCCGCCGTTGGCGATCGGATAGGGCCCCTGGCTGCCGTGCGCGACCCAATAGCCGACCGCCGACATGCCGCTCGCGATGAAGGCGGCGGGGCGGGTCGCAAACCCGATGATGATCAGCGCGCCGGCAACGATCTCGATCGTCCCCGCCGCCTGCAGCATCGGGTTCAGCGGATAGGGAAAGGCGGTCGGAAAATTGAAAAATTTCTGCACGCCGTGCGCGAGAAAGAGCAATCCGGAAACGATCCGGAGCAGGGCATAGGCGCGGTCGCCGTGGTCGTCGAGAAACTTCATGGTCATCCCCCTCTCTTGCTTTGGATTGGGCGATGCTAGTGCAGCTCCGCGGCGTGACAAAGCGCATTATCCGAAACGATGCGTTTCCAATGACTTGGTTCGGCATCGCATCGAAATGTCGCCTGCCGGACGATTTTTTCGCACGCCATGTCACGGGCGGCCGCGCTGTCTCGTCATGCAGGTACAACCCGATGAAGGAGATGTGAGATGACCAAGGTAGCCGACCCCTATGCCGCCGCCCCGACCCTGATGAAACAATGGACCGCGACCGGCTTCGCCGTCGAGAAGAGCCTCGACAAGACGCTCGTCGAACTGGTGAAGATTCGCTCGTCGATCCTCAATGGCTGCGCCAACTGCATCAACATGCACACGGTCGACGCCCGCGCGCATGGCGAGACCGAACAGCGCATCTACCTGCTCGCCGCGTGGCACGAAGCCCCGGTCTATACCGACCGCGAACGCGCCGCGCTCGCCTGGACCGACGCCTTGACCCGCATGTCGGAAGGGCACACACAGAAGGCCGCGAAGGAAGCACTCGAAGCGCATTTCACGCCGGAGGAGCAAGTGAACCTCACGCTGCTGATCAACATCATCAACGGGTGGAACCGCATCGCGGTCGGCTTCGACCTCTGGTACGAGGGCGGCGTGCTGGTGAAGGCCGCCTGATGACCCCCGCGGGCATTCGCGGCGAGATGGAATCGGGCGCGGACGCGGCGGCGAGTTTCGACCCGTTGCGTCCGCTCCTCACCCGCGTTGCCTATCGGATGCTCGGCTCGGTCGCCGATGCCGAGGATGTGGTACAGGATGCCTTCATTCGCTGGCTCGGCACGGACCGGGACGCGGTGCGCGAGCCCGCGGCCTTCCTTCGCCGCACGGTGACGCGGCTCTGCCTCGACCAGCTCAAATCGGCGCGCGCACAGCGCGAGACCTATGTCGGCCCCTGGCTCCCCGACCCGCTGGTCGAGGAGGAGGACGACGACGATGTGACGTTGCCGCTAATGCTCGCGCTCGAACGGCTCTCCCCTCTCGAACGCGCGGCCTTTCTTCTGCACGACGTCTTCGGCGTCGAGTTCGACGAAGTCGCAAAGACGATCGAACGCGACGCTGCCGCGACGCGCCAGCTCGCCGCGCGCGCCCGTACCCATGTCCGCGACGCGCGTCCGCGCTACAAGCTGGAGAAGGCGCACGGGCTCGAGATCGCCAACGCGTTTTTTGCGGCCTCACGCAGCGGCGACATGGGCGCGCTCGGCGCGATGCTCGCCGCCGATGTCGGCATGTGGTCCGACGGTGGCGGCAAGCGCCCTGCCGCGATGGTGCCCGTACTCGGCTTCGATACGGTGATGACGCTGCACCGCAGCCTTGCCGTATTGTTCGGCAAATATGGCTCGACGCTCGTGCACGTCGGCACGATCAACGGCTTGCCCGGCTTCGTCACCCGCGAGGCCGACGGCGAGTTTCAGACCACCGCGCTCGAAATCGAGGACGGCAAGGTCGCCGGCATCTATGTGATGCGCAACCCCGACAAGCTGAAGCATATGCATTGATGACGAGCTGCGTGCGGGAGCTGACATTTGCGGCCGACAGGGATGCGATGACCGGAATCGACCGGTTAGGGACATAAGCGATCCTCCCCGTGCCGGGGAGGATCGGAGACGTCCGCTCCTCCCCATTGCGGTCGGTCAGACGCCGACGCCTTTACATGACCGCTATCGACCGGAAGTACGACATTTCTAGCGTCGTCATCCTGAACTTGTTTCAGGATCCATGGTCCGCCATTTCCTTAAGCGCCGCGCCGGACGAACGCTCAGTCCATGGATCCTGAAACAAGTTCAGGATGACGAGAATTGAAAGGCTGGAAACCACCTCAAAACAGACGCCCTATTTCTTCAACCCGATCTCGCGCAGCCGTTCCTGCAGATACTCGTCGGCGGTGATTGGCGTCGGGTAGAGGTTCGGGTGCGAGGCATCGATGCAGCTTGGCAGCGTCTCGATCGGATAATCCGAACGGAAATGAAGAAAGAAGGGCATCGAATAGCGCGCGACGCTCGCGCGGCCTTCGTCGGGGTTGCGGACGCGGTGCGTGGTCGAGGGCAGGCGGTTGTTCGTCAGCCGCTGCAGCATGTCGCCGACGTTGACCGCCATTGCCCCCGGCGGCGGCGATACGGGAAGCCAGCTGCCATCCTTGTCGAGGATTTCGAGGCCGGCTTCCTCGGCGCCGAGCAGCAAGGTGATCGTGTTGATATCCTCATGCGCCTCGGCGCGGATGCCCTTCGCGGGGCCTTCGACGGGCGGATAGTGCAGCAGGCGCATCACGCTGTTGCCGTCCTTGACGGTGTCGTCGAAGAAATCGGGGGCGAGGCCGAGGTAGCGTGCGATGCCCGAGAGAAGGCGGCCGCCGACGCGGTCGAATTCGGCGAACAATTTGTCATAGACGGCGCGGAAGCCCTCGACTTCCTTCGGCCACACATTGTTCGGCTGCTGCGCGGCGAGCCGGTGCCCCGCGGGCAGATCGCGCCCGACGTGCCAGAATTCCTTGAGGTCGACTTCCTTCGCACCCTTGGCGATCTCGGTGCCGAACGGGGTGTAGCCGCGCGCGCCGCCACCGCCGGGAATGTGATAGGCGCGCTTGACGTCCTCGGGCAGCGCGAAGAAGGCCTTCGCCTTCGTCCAGGCGTCGTCGATCAGCTCGGGGTCGATGCCATGGTCGGTGATCATCGCGAAGCCGAAGCGCTCGAAAGAGGCGCCGAAATCCTTCGCAAACTGATCGGCGGGGAGCGACATGGAAATGACGGGAACGGCAGCAGTCATGTATATTCTGTCCATCTGATCAGGGGCGGCGCCTCCACGGGCGCTGGATGAGTCGCGATTTAGGCGCGGCGGCGCGACCTTTAAAGGGAAAAAGGCGGTTCCACCCCGCGCGGGGCTCGGCTAAGCCCGCCGCCATGGCAAAGCAATATTGGCTGATGAAATCCGAACCCGACGCCTATGCGTGGGAGCAACTCGTTAAGGACGGGACCGGGATGTGGGACGGGGTGCGCAACCACACTGCGAAGCTCAACCTGATGGCGATGAAGGTCGGCGACGAGGCGCTCTTCTATCACAGCAATATCGGCAAGGAATGCGTCGGGATCATGAAGATCACCGAGACGGCGTCGCCCGACCCGACGGCGGAGGAGGGCTCGCCCTGGGTGATCGTCCGCGTCGCGCCGGTGCGCGCGCTCAAGCATCCGGTGACGCTCGCCGCGATCAAGGCCGATCCGGCGCTCGCCGACATGGACCTCATCCGCCAGTCGCGGCTGTCGGTCGGGCGCGTCACGCCTGCCGAGTGGAAGCATATCCTGAAAAAGTCGGAAAAGCCGGCGGGCTGATCCTCAGCGCAGCTTGACCTGGAGGTGCTTCGCGACCGACGGGTGCAGCGGGTGCGTGAATTCGCAGCCGTAGTTATTGCCGTCGGCGCGGCGGATGATCGCTTCGAGCGGTTGCAGGCCGGGCAGGCTGACCCAGATCGCCTTGCCGATCTGCGGGCGCGAGAATGTCACCATCCGGAAACCCGTCGAGGACAGGTCGTACAGCTCGACGTCGAAGGGATTGAAGCCGGGCTCGCGAAAGCGCGCCCGTGCCTGCACGGGCGAGCGTTCGGCACGGCGGCCCTTCGTGGTCGTCTTGGTGTTGGCGTTGGTCAGCACGTCTGTGTTCCCACCTCGCTGGTCGATTCGGGGCGAATTTAACGCGCCGTTGGTTATCGCAAGGTGAAGCGAATTGATGAAATTACGGGTAGGGATAAGTGTCGTCGACCGCCATCAAATGGCTCGGGAAGGGGGTGACGAGATGCACGGCGTCGCGCCAGTCGGCGGTCAGCCAGCGCACATGGTCCTCGGCGTGCAGGATCAGCGGCATCGCGACAGGAGCGAGGCGTTCGAGCAGGCCGTTCGGGTCGGTCGTCAGCACCGCGAAGCCCGGCCAGTCCTCGGTCTGGCGCTGGATGCCCGCGAAGGCGAAGATCGGGCGACCGGGCACCGACGCCCAGCGCTGGCGCTTCGCGCCCGCCGGGCCCGACCAGACGGCAAAGCTCGTCGCCGGAATCAGGCAGCGGAGCTCGGGATGGCGGAGTGTCCCGATCCAGAACGGACTTGTCAGGTTGCGGACGGTGGCGACGGGCTGCGTGCCCTGCGGCGGGGGCGGGACGCCCCAGAGTTTCGGGCGCAGATAGCGGCGCGGTCCGCCGCGGCTGTCGGGGGCGATCACCGGCGCGGGACGGCCGGGCGTGACATAGCCGCCGGTCCAGGGATCGTCGCCCGCATCGACGCCAAAAGTAGCGGAAATCTGCGCTGCTGTGCCGTCGAGCCGATAGAGCTGCATGTCTAGTCGAGATGCACGCGGCCGCGCCCCGCCTTGACCGAGCTCCGCGCTTTCTTGGTGTCGACGCGGCGGGCCTTCGCGGCCTTGCTCGGCCTGGTCTTGATCCGTTTCTCGGGGCGGACGAGCGCGGCGTCGACCAGTTCGTTCAGCCGCGCGCGGGCGTCGGCGCGATTGGCCTCCTGGGTGCGAAAGCTGCGGGCGAGAATGACGAGTTCGCCGGCGGAGGTCATCTTGCTTCCGGCGAGCGTCTTGAGCCTGCGATAGGCATCGGGCGCGAGTCCGAGCGCGAAGACATCGACGCGAAGCTGGCACGCGGTCGCGACCTTGTTGACATTCTGACCGCCGGGGCCCGACCCCGCCAAGAACTTCTCGGTGATCGCGCTTTCGGGGATGTCAGCCACGGGTCGGCGACGCCCCTTCGGGTGCCGAAAAGCCCATCGCGGCGAAGCGATCGGGAAAGGGCGCCTCGGCAATTACTGGCGGCTTGACGTCACGTCTTACGACGAGCCGTTCGGCGTGGAGCATCGTGCGATCCTTCGCACCACCCTTGCCGTAAACGGGATCGCCGACGATCGGAAAACCAAGCCCTTCGAGCGCATGGACGCGCAGCTGGTGCGTGCGGCCGGTCTCTGGGCGGAAGCGCAGCAGCGCGCGGCCGTTCTCGACGGCGAGCTTTTCCCAATGCGAGACCGAGGGCTTGCCCTTCGGATCGACGACCATGCGCCAGCCCTGTTCGGCCGTCGAGGTCTTGCCGAGGGGCAGGTCGATCGTGCCACGGTCGCCCGAGGGCACGCCGTCGAGGATCGCGAGATACTGCTTTTCGACCGCGCGCTCCTCGAAGGCGCGGGTGAAGCGGCCGTGCGCCTTCGGATTGCGCGCGAGCAGCAGGCAGCCCGAGGTGTCGCGGTCGAGCCGGTGGACGGGCAGCGGCCAGCGCTTGAAGCCGAAGCGCAGGCTGTCGAGATGATTCTCGAGGCTGAGGCTGCCGTCGCGGGGTGCGTCGACGGGCAGGCCCGCGGGCTTGTCGATGACAAGCGCCTCGCCGTCGAGGAAAAGGATATGGTCTGAAAGAAGCATGGCCGCGCTATACGGCGACGCTCTCCTCGCCGAAAGCGTAAACGTCCATCGCCAGAAACGCATAGGTCGTGCTGGCGTGGAGGCGCTTTGCGTGCAGGTTATCGCCGTCGGCGCCTGCTCCCATCGCGACGAACAGCGGCAGGATATGGTCGGGCGTCGGATGGTTGTCCTTCCCATGCGGCGCGCGCTTGACCGCATGGAGGACATCGTCGATCGCATTGGCCTCCATCCGGCCGGCGACCCAGGCAGTGAAGTCGCTGACCCATGCGGGCGCCGGGGCACCGATCGCCGGGCGCGTGGTGAAGAAGGCGCGGAGATTATGCGTGATGCTGCCCGATCCGATGACGAGGACGCCTTCGTCGCGCAGCGGGGCGAGCGCCTGCCCCAGCGCATAATGCCATTCGGGAGATGCGTTTGAGGCGATCGAGAGCTGGACGACCGGAATGTCGGCTTGCGGATAGATCACCGACAGCGGCACCCACGCGCCATGGTCGAGCCCGCGCTCTGGATCGGCGGCGACGGTCAGACCGTGCGCGGCGAGCAGGTCGACAACGCGCTGCGCCAGCGCCGGATCACCCGGCGCGGGATAGCGCATCGCGAACAGCTCTTCCGGGAAACCCCCGAAATCGTGAATTGTCGGCGGTGCGGGCGAAGCGGTCACAGTCGCCCTGCCATCCTGAGACGCCGCATCATGATGCGCCGACACGACAAGGATCGCGCGCGGACGCGGCAGCGAGTTGCCCAGCCCGGCGAGGAAATCCCGCGCCGGGCTGGGCTCGAGCGCCATCATCGGCGAGCCATGCGAAAGGAACCAGCTCGGGAGACGGCGCATCGGTTCAGGCGATCAGCTTGGCGGCGGTCTTCGCGACGCGCTCACCCAGATAGCGGGCGCCGCCGAGATCGGCTTCGCTCGGCTGTCGCGAACCGTCGCCGTCGGCAACGGTCGTCGCCCCGTAAGGCGCGCCGCCCTTGACCTCGCCGACGCCCATCTGGCCGGCGTAGCCATAGTCGAGCCCGACGATCGTCAGGCCGAAGTGGAGCAGGTTGGTCAGGACCGAGAAGAGCGTCGTTTCCTGCCCGCCATGCTGCGTCGCGGTCGAGGTGAAGGCCGCGCCGACCTTGCCGTTGAGCTTGCCCTGCGCCCACACGCCGCCGGCAGTGTCCCAAAAGCTCGCCATCTGGCTCGCCATGCGGCCGAAGCGCGTCGGGGTACCGACGACGATCGCGTCATAGGTCGCGAGCTCGTTCGGATCGCTCAGCAGCGGATGCGCGGTGTCGGTCTTGAAGCCGGCGGCCTCGATCACCGCCTGCGGGGCGGTTTCGGCGACGCGGCGGATGTCGACGTCGGCGCCTGCGGCGCGCGCGCCCTCGGCGACGGCATCGGCCATCTGTTCGACATGACCATAGCTCGAATAGTAAAGCACCAGTACCTTGGCCATCGTTCAGTCCTTTCCTTGCAGAGAGGCCGCCGCCACGCAGGAGGAAGCGCGCGGCGGCGACTCGGGGATCAAGCGGCCTGCTTGAGTTCGTCGATTGCGGCGGTTGCGCGGTTCACGGCATCGCCATCCATCATCTGCTGACCGGCGTCGATTACGGTGACGTCGGTGATGCCGACGAAGCCGAGAACATGACGCAGATAACCGGTCGCGAAATCATAGTCGCTGCCGACCGGCACGCCGCCCGTGGCGACGACCAGATAGGCCTTCTTGCCCTTCAGCAGCCCTTCGGGGCCGGCTTCGGTGTAGCGGAAGGTGCGGCGGGCGCGGGCGATGAGGTCGATCCAGGCCTTCAGCGACGCCGGAACCGCGAAGTTGTAGAGCGGCACGCCGATGACGATCGTGTCGGCGGCTTCGAGTTCGCCGATCAGCTCGTCCGATGCTGCGAGCGCGGCCTTCTGATCGGCGCTGCGGGCATCATCGTCGGTGAAGTTCGCGCCGACCCAGTTTTCGGTCAGCAGGGCCGGCGGGGTCTGGGCGAGGTCGCGCACGGTGACGCTGGCGCCATAACCCTGTTCGACCAGGCGGGCGACGAGCTTGTCGGCAAGCTGGCGGGTGGTCGAGCCCGCGTGGCGCGCGCTCGCATCGATACGAAGAATGTGGCTCATCGTGTTACTCCTTCAATTTGAACTTGGTGAAAAGGGGGTGGGCCGCCGCCGACGGGGAGGGGCTTGGCGGCGGCCCGGGGGACTTCGTCAGAGGCTGTCGACCAGCACCAGTTCGGCGTCGTCGAGTGCTTCGACCTCGATCGTTCCGACGTCGCGGATCGCGATGCCGTCGCGGGGGTCGGCATCCTGACCGTTGACGCGGATGCGGCCCTTGGCGGCGACGAGATAGGCGTGGCGGCCGGGGCCGAGGTCGTAGGCGAGCTTTTCACCTGCCTCGACCGTCGCCGCGGCCACACGGGCGTCGGCGCGGATCGGCAGCGCGTCGTCATCGCCTTCGATGCCGCTCGCCAGGGTCACGAACCGGCCCGACCGGTCGGCCTTCGGAAATTCGCGCTGGCCCCAACCGGGATTGCCGCCGCCTTGGGTTGGCATGATCCAGATCTGGAACAGCGTCGTTTCCTCGTCCTCAAGGTTGAACTCGCTGTGCATGACGCCGGTGCCGGCGCTCATTACCTGGACGTCGCCCGCCACGGTGCGGCCGGCATTGCCCATCGAGTCACGGTGGCTGATCGCGCCGCTGCGGACATAGGTGATGATTTCCATGTCGCGGTGCGGGTGGGCGGGAAAGCCCGACTGCGCCGCGATGGCATCGTCGTTCCAGACGCGCAGCGCGCCCCAACCCATGCGGCCGGGTTCGTAATAGTCGGCGAAAGAGAAGTGATGACGGGCATCGAGCCAGCCGTGATTGGCATGGCCCAGCGTGTCGAATTTGCGAATATCGATCATGGCCTTGTCCTTCCTGGGTGCGGCCTTGCCGGCATTGATGCCGGACCGCGCCCTTGTGTTGAGGACAAAATAGGCTTTGGGATCGTTTCGAAAATAGCGTAGATGGAAAATCATCGTTTCCATTTTCGAGGTATTGGATGTCGCTTCCCGATTATGAGGGCTGGGCCTGTTTCGCCGCGGTCGCCGACAGCGGCAGCTTCACCGCCGCCGCCGCGTCGCTCGGCCTGTCGAAGGCGAGCGTGTCGAAAGCGGTGACGCGGCTCGAGGCGTCGCTCGGCATCACGCTGCTGCTGCGCAGTTCGCGGCAGGTGACGCTGTCGACCGCCGGGGCGGGGCTGGTCGACGAGGCGCGGGCGATGGTCGCGGCGGCGGTGTCGGCGACCGAAGCGGCGCGCGGCGACCGGCGCGACCTTGCCGGGCCGATCCGCCTCGCCGCGCCGATGAGCTTCGGGATCAAGGTGCTGGGGCGTCCGCTCGCGACCTTTCTCGAAATGCATCCGGCGGTCGAGGTCGACATCATCCTCAGCGACGCGCGGAGCGACCTGGTCGCCGAGGGGATCGACCTCGCGCTCCGCATCTCGCGGATGGACGATTCCAGCCTGCTCGCGCGGACGATCGCGCCGGTCGCGGCGTCGGTGATCGCGAGCGAGGCCTATCTGGAGCGCCACGGCACGCCGCGCCACCCGCTCGAACTCGCGGGCCATCGGCTGGTCGGATACGGGCACCGCGAACGCGCGATGCCGCTCCACTTCCACCGCGAGGGCGAGCAGGCGACGGTCGTCCCCAGCGGGCCCCTGTTCGCGAACAACGGCGACATCGCGGTTCCTTTGCTTGTCGCGGGGGGCGGGATCGCGGTGCTGCCCGACTTCATCGCCGACCAGGAACTGGCGTCGGGCGCGCTGGTCCGCATCCTCACCGACTGGTCGCTGCCGCAATCCTATCTGCATCTGCTGTCGCCGCCGTCGCGGCTGCGTCCCGCGCGCGTGACCGCGCTGGCGGACTTTCTGGTCGATGTCCTCAAACGCTCCTGCACCGGCGCGCATGACGATCATCTCGCCCGGCGAACGGGGTGAATCTGGTGCAAAATGGCAACGGAATTCGCCGCGACTCGTGGATTCCTGCGGGTTAAACCAAAATTAACCTTTTCCCTTCATTAGTTTCATGGTTAATGTTCCGGCAGTCTCGCGAGCGGGTTCCGGTCGGCACATCCAGGGGGGTCGTGCGATCGGGTTCGCGGGATCATCGTGGGAAACAGTTAAGGGGTGCCCAATGCGCGTACTGCTGATCGAGGACGAGCCGACGACCGCGAAGGCGATTGACACGATGCTCACCACCGAGGGCTTCAACGTTTACACGACCGATCTGGGCGAAGAGGGCCTCGATCTGGGCAAGCTCTATGATTACGACATCATCCTGCTCGACCTGAACCTGCCCGACATGCACGGCTATGACGTGCTGAAGAAGCTGCGCACTGCGAAGGTGCAGACGCCGGTGCTGATCCTGTCGGGCATTTCGGAAATGGATTCGAAGGTGCGCTCGTTCGGCTTCGGCGCCGATGACTATGTCACCAAGCCGTTCCACCGCGACGAGTTGGTCGCCCGCATCCATGCGGTCGTCCGCCGGTCGAAGGGCCACAGCCAGAGCGTCATCAAGACGGGCAAGCTGGCGGTCAATCTCGACACCAAGACGGTCGAGGTCGACAGCGTCCGCGTGCATCTGACCGGCAAGGAATATCAGATGCTCGAGCTGCTCTCGCTCCGCAAGGGTACGACGCTGACCAAGGAAATGTTCCTGAACCACCTCTATGGCGGCATGGACGAGCCCGAACTGAAGATCATCGACGTCTTCATCTGCAAGCTGCGCAAGAAGCTGGCGCTCGCCTGCGGCGGCGAAAATTATATCGAGACGGTCTGGGGTCGCGGCTATGTGCTGCGCGATATCGATGATGAGGGGAATGAAGTGCGCCGGGTCGCCTGAGCCGCTTCAAGCCAGTTATTACACGGAAACCGGCGCGGAGCGATCCGCGCCGGTTTCCGTTTGGGCATCAGCCGGCGGTTTTCGCCGCGACGGCGATGGCCTCGATCTCGATCCGGAAGCGGAAATGCAGCGGTCCGGTCGCGATGACGCTCCGCGCCGGCCGCGCGGTGCCGAAGAAGGCGCCATATACCTCGTCGAGTTCGTCCCAGTCGGCGATGTCGGTCAGATAGACGGTCGTCTTGACCACCTGCGAAAGGTCGGCGCCCGCGCTTGCGAGCACCGCGCGCAGGTTGGAAAGCGCCTGTTCGGCCTGCTCCCGGAACGATGCCGCCGCCAGCGTCGTATCGCGGCCCGGCCGCAGGGGGAGCTGTCCCGACACGAAAATGAGGCCGCCGCCGAGGGTGAAGGGCGAATAATGCGGACCTGAATCGCCCGATGTCATCTCATGCTTTTCCCGATCATGTCGCCGACGATAGCACGGCTTTTCGGCGGGCGGTCGAAAAATGGCCGAGTGACGGGTTGCGACCGATTGCAGACGTTTGTTAAAGCGGTAATAATTGCCCTATGACCACCGCTCGTCCTTCCATTGTCGCCCTCGGCGTAGCCGCTTTGATGATGAGTGGATGTGACAATCTCGTTGAGCGTAAGTCCAGCGACCAATCCGTAAGTTCGGCGGCAGGTGTCGATGGCGCCTCTACTTTTGACATTGTTCCCGCTGAACGCATTGCGCTCCAGCAGCAGGCGCGCGCGGGCGATGGGGAGGCCGCTTATAAACTTGCACTCTTCTATGGGATGGCGGGGGGAGAATCTGGCGTCGCCGGTGACCCGAGAAACTTGCGGGAAGAAGAGCGATGGCTGCGGCTTTCAGCAAAGGCCGGGTTCGAGCCCGGTAGGCATTCCTTGGCAGTGAAAATTGGCCCAAAGGATTGCCCCACCGCGCGTCAAATGATGACCGAAATCGCGGAAAAGAGTAGCGACCCCCAACTTAGCAAAAATGCCCAGTCTTGGTTAAAGGACGACGCTCTTTGCAAATGACCGCTAACGACCGAAATAAGCCGTCGCCCCCGCGCAGGCGGGGGCCGCTGTCGGTTTACGCGGCCGCGCAGGAATAGACGGCTAGCGGCCCCCGCCTGCGCGGGGGCGACGCTGTTGATACGTGCGCTAACCACCCCACAGCCGCCATCGGCTTCAAATTGGCCTTTCCTACATTATCCGCCTGTGCCAGCCTTCACCCGGCTCTTTCATCTGGTGGACAAAAGCGGTCTCGGCCCGGCTTGCGGGCACGGCGTGCGCGATGCGTCGGCAATCCTCCCGGTCACAAACGGGTGATGCGATAGGCTGAACTTTCCTGAACTTTGAAATCCGGGCCGCGATGACCAGCGAGGCATGACAGCCCCGCACCCCATTTATCCGTCTGGCTTTTGGGCCGCCAATGAAGCCGTCGGCGCAATTCGTCTCCAAAATGCGACGGTCTGAAATTCCGCTCCAGAACCGGAGCCTCGAGCGCGGAATTAATGGATCCCGACTCTAGACGCCGGTCCGTTTTCACCCTATGTTCAGGGAACGGGGCGCAATAATCGGGGCTCCGGACGTTTAGAGGGGCGATTCTTGCGGCTTTTGCTGACCCTTTTGGCTTTGCTCACCGGTTTCGCGAGTGCGGACCGGGCGATGGCTGCGCCTGCCGTTCCGGCGGCGATGGGGTCGCTCGTCATGCTCGCCGAAAGCGCAGGCAAAGTCGAGGCCAGCGACAGCGAGCGCCGTCCGGCGGCCACCACACCGACCCGCCGCGCCAGCGGCGGCGGCGGCAAGCCGCGCAAGGCGGGCCCGCCGCATCTTCCCGGCCTCCTCACCGGCAGCGACCGCGCGCTCGAATAGCATCGCCCGCTGACGCCCTTTCGGGCTTTGCCTCCGCTCGCGCGGGGGCCTTTGCATATCATTCGCGTGCGGTTTGAAACTGCGCTGAAGCCATAGAATTCCAAGGAAATCCATTATGTTCGGCAGCCTTGCCAAGAGCCTGTTCGGTTCGTCCAACGACCGTTATGTCGCCTCGATCCGCAAGATCGTCGCCAAAATCAACGCTTTCGAACCCGAACTCGAAGCGCTGAGCGACGAGAATCTGAAGGCGCAGACGCAAAAATTCCGCGACCGCCTCGAGGCCGGCGAGACGCTCGACGACATCCTGCCCGAAGCCTTTGCGACGGTGCGCGAAGCGGCGAAGCGCACGCTCGGCATGCGCCACTTCGACGTGCAGATGATCGGCGGCATCGTCCTCCACCGCGGCGAGATCGCCGAAATGGCGACGGGCGAGGGCAAGACGCTGATGGCGACCCTGCCCTGCTATCTCAACGCGCTCGAGGGCAAGGGCGTCCATGTCGTGACCGTCAACGACTATCTGGCGCGCCGCGACGCCGAATGGATGGGCATCGTTTACAGCTTCCTCGGTCTCTCCACCGGGATCATCGTCCCGAACCTCAACGAGACGCAGCGCCGCGAAGCCTATAACAGCGACATCACCTACGCGACGAACAACGAGCTGGGGTTCGATTATCTCCGCGACAATATGAAGTTCGAACGCCAGCAAATGGTCCACCGCGAATTCAACTTCGGCATCGTCGACGAGGTCGACTCGATCCTCATCGACGAGGCGCGCACGCCGCTGATCATCTCGGGCCCGACCGACGACAAGTCGGAGATGTACGTCCGCGTCAACGAGGTGGTGCATCAGCTCGTCGAGGAGGATTATGAGAAGGACGAAAAGTCCAAGTCGATCAACCTGACCGAAGAAGGCACCGAGCATGTCGAACGCCTGCTCGAAGCTGCGGGTCTGCTGCAGGGTAGCAACCTCTACGACATCGAGAACACGCAGGTCGTCCATCACGTCAACCAGGCGCTGAAGGCGATCCAGATGTTTAAGCTGGACATCGATTATATCGTCAAGGACGGCAAGGTCGTCATCATCGACGAGTTCACCGGCCGCATGATGGACGGCCGCCGCTGGTCCGACGGCCTGCACCAGGCGGTCGAGGCCAAGGAAGGCGTGCAGATCGAGCCCGAGAACCAGACGCTCGCGTCGATCACCTTCCAGAATTACTTCCGCATGTATCCGAAACTCAGCGGCATGACCGGCACGGCCGCGACCGAAGCGGCCGAATTCTTCGACATCTACAAGATGAACGTCGTCACCATCCCGACCAACCGCCCGATCGCGCGGCAGGACGACGAGGACGAATTCTACAAGAATATCACCGACAAGTTCGGCGCGATCGCCAAGACGATCCGCCAGGCGCAGGAGCGCGGCCAGCCGGTGCTCGTCGGCACCGTATCGATCGAGAAGTCGGAGCTGCTGTCGTCCTTCCTCGAAAAGGAAGGCGTGGCGCACAGCGTGCTCAATGCGCGCTTCCACGAAAGCGAGGCGCATATCGTCGCGCAGGCGGGCCGGACCGGAGCGGTCACCATCGCAACGAACATGGCGGGCCGCGGCACCGACATCAAACTCGGCGGCAACGAAGAGTTCCGTATCGAGGATGAGCTGAAGGACATGCCGGCGGGCCCCGAGCGCGAGGCCGCCGAGCAGCGCATCCGCGACGAGGTCGCGGCCGAACGCGAAGCCGTGCGCGCCGCGGGCGGGCTGTTCGTGCTCGCGACCGAACGCCACGAAAGCCGTCGTATCGACAACCAGCTGCGCGGCCGGTCGGGGCGTCAGGGCGACCCCGGCCTGTCGAAATTCTATCTCTGCCTCGACGACGACCTGCTGCGCATCTTCGGGCCGGACACGTTGTTCGCCAAGATGATGAACAAGAATCTGGAAGATGGCGAGGCGATCGGCTCCAAATGGTTGTCGAAGGCGATCGAGACCGCGCAGAAGAAGGTGGAGGCGCGCAACTACGATATCCGCAAGCAGGTCGTCGAATATGACAACGTCATGAACGACCAGCGTAAGGTCATTTACGAACAGCGCGGCGAGATCATCGACAGCGAGACCGTCGATGAGGTGATGACGGCGATGCGCGCCGAGACGGTGAATGCGATCGTCGCCGACGCCTGTCCGCCGGGCAGCTATCCCGAGCAGTGGGATATCGAGACGATGAAGGCGCGCGTCGCCGACGTGCTCGACCTCAATCCGCCGATCGACGCGTGGATGCAGGAGGATGCGGTCGATCCCGAAATTTTCGAGGAACGCATTCAGCAAATGGCGGACGCGGCCGCGGCTGAAAAGGCGGGGCAGGTCGAACCCGAAACCTGGCGCAGCGTCGAAAAGTCGATCCTCCTCCAGACGCTCGACCATCACTGGAAGGATCACCTCGCGACGCTCGACGCGCTGCGCCAGGCGATCTTCCTGCGCGCCTACGCGCAGAAGCAGCCGATCAACGAATATAAGCAGGAAGCCTTCGCGCTGTTCGAGCGGATGCTCTCGAATATCCGCGAGGATGTGACGCGCACCGTCGCGCGGATCGATTTCCAGTTCCAGGAGCCCGAGGCGATGCCGCTTCCCGAACTGCCCGACTTCCTGACCACGCACATCGATCCGTTCACTGGCGAGGATGACAGCGCCGATATCGACGGCGGCCAGCTGGGCGTGATCGCGAACACGCTGCCGCCGATGCAGGCGCCGCGCCCGGATTTGCCCGAGGGCGAAAACCCTTACGCGGCGCTCGAGATCAGCCGTAACGCGCCGTGCCCGTGCGGCTCGGGTCGCAAGTACAAGCATTGCCACGGGCAGCTATGACGTCAGGCTGAGGCAATGCCCGGACTCGCCGCTCTCTTCGGATTGACCGCGCTGCTGTATGCGGCGGTCGGTTTCGGTGGCGGGTCGACGTACACTGCGCTGCTGCTCTTGGGCGGCGTTGCGGTCGGGCTCGTCCCGGCGATCAGCCTCGCGTGCAATGTCGTCGTCGTCACCGGCGGGACGATCCGCTTCGCGCGCGCCGGTGTGATGCCGTGGGCCAAGGCGCTTCCCCTGATCGTCGTCGCGGCGCCGCTCGCCTTTCTTGGCGGGCTGACCCCGGTGAAACAGGGCGTGCTCGTCATTCTGCTCGGCGTGTCGCTGCTCGCCTCGGCCATCGCGCTGCTGTTCCAGCCGCAGACCGCGAAGCCCGTCGAGCTGTCGCCCAAGCTGTTGCTGCCGATCGCCGCCACGATCGGCTACCTTGCAGGCGTCGTCGGCATCGGTGGCGGTATCTTCCTCGCGCCGATCCTCCACCTCATCCGCTGGGCCGAGGCGCGCAGTGTCGCCGCGACCGCCAGCCTGTTCATCCTCGTCAACAGCCTGTTCGGGCTGACCGGCCAGCTGATCAAGGGCAAGGGCGCCGAGATGATCGACGCGGTCGCCGGGCACTGGCCGCTGCTCGTCGCGGTGCTGATCGGCGGTGCGGTTGGTACCCAGCTCGCGGTCAAGACCGGGCCCGCGACGCTGATCCGGCGGCTGACGGCGCTGCTCGTCGGCTTTGTGGCATTGCGCCTGCTCTTTGGTTTTTAAGGGCTTTCAGCGCTCTTGCCTTCCGGCGTGTCAGTGCTAGCATCATCCAACAAGCTTGGCGGCCGCGTAGCCTACAAGCGACGCAGCAGGCAGGGATGACCCGGGCCGCGCACCGCGCGCGGCCGGACCGAAGGCATGTTGCGTGGAAAGGGCTGGGGCATTCCTTTTTTCGACGAGATGACGGGACATGGGGGCGAGGTCCGATCGCCCTACCGCGATTATCATGACTGGTTCGATCGTGAGGATGCGGCCCGCATCCAGCGCAAGGCGCAGCAGGCCGAGGCCTTTTTTCGTACCACCGGCATCACCTTCAACGTCTATGGCGAGGATGAGGCCGACGAGCGGCTGATCCCGTTCGACGTCGTTCCGCGCATCATCTCGGCGGGCGAATGGCGCCGCCTGTCGCGCGGGATCGAACAGCGCGTGCGCGCCCTCAACGCCTTCCTCCACGATATCTACCACCGGCAGGAAATCCTTCGCGCCGGTCGCGTGCCGGTCAATCTCATCTCGCGCAACGAGGCCTTCCTGCCGATGATGATGGGTATGGACCCGCCGGGCGGCGTCTATACGCATATCAGCGGTATCGACATCGTCCGCACCGGGCCGAATGAATATTATGTGCTCGAGGATAATGCGCGCACGCCATCGGGCGTGTCGTACATGCTCGAGAATCGCGAGACGATGCTCCAGATGTTTCCCGAGCTGTTCGCGAAAATCTCGGTACGCGAGGTTAGCGACTATCCGCTCAACCTCTTGAAGTCGCTCTCGGCCTGCGCCCCGCCGAAGTGCAACGGCACGCCGACGGTCGCGGTGCTGACCCCCGGCATCCACAACAGCGCCTATTTCGAGCACAGCTTCATCGCCGACCAGATGGGCGCCGAGCTGGTCGAGGGGCATGACCTGCGCGTCGTCGACGGCCGCGTCGCGATGCGCACGACGCAGGGCTATACGCCGATCGACGTCATCTATCGCCGCGTCGATGACGATTTCCTTGACCCGCTGAACTTCCGGCCCGATTCGATGCTCGGCGTGCCGGGGATCTGGGACGTCTATCGCGCCGGCGGGATCACGATCGCCAACGCGCCGGGTACGGGGATCGCCGACGACAAGGCGCTCTACAGCTACATGCCCGACATCATCGAATTCTATACGGGCGAAAAGGCGCTGCTGCCCAATGTGCCGACATGGCGCTGCAGCGACCCCGACCATCTGAAAGAGGTGCTGGACCGGCTGCCCGAACTGGTCGTCAAGGAAGTCCACGGGTCGGGCGGCTACGGCATGCTCGTCGGCCCGGCTGCGAGCAGGAAGGAGGTCGCCGCCTTCCGCAGGAAGCTGGAGGCGAACCCCGGCAATTACATCGCGCAGCCGACGCTGTCGCTCTCGACCGTCCCGATCTTCACCAAGGCGGGGCTGGCACCGCGGCACGTCGACCTTCGGCCCTTCGTGCTCATGTCGCCGCAGGGGATCACGATCACGCCCGGCGGGCTGACGCGCGTCGCGATGACCAAGGGGTCGCTGGTCGTCAATTCGAGCCAGGGCGGCGGCACCAAAGACACCTGGGTATTGGAAGACTGATGCTCGGGAAAACGGCAGGATCGCTGTTCTGGATGGCGCGCTACCTCGAGCGCAGCGAGAATAATGCGCGGCTGATCGACGCGGGCTTCCGCATCGCGCTGACACGGTCGAGCACCGCGGCGGCCGAATGGCGCTCGGTGCTCGTCACCGCGGGACAGGATGTCCGGTTCCGTCAGGCGCATCAGGACTATCATTCGCAACGCGTCGTCGATTTCATGCTGCGCGACCCGGCCAATCCGTCGAGTATATTATCGGTGGTCAAGCAGGCGCGCGACAATGCGCGCACGGCGCGCACCTATCTCACCCGCGAAGTATGGGAGGCGGTCAACACCAGCTGGATGGCGCTCGGCGCGCAGCTCAAGCGGCAGGTGCGTGAGGACGATCTGCCCGATGTGCTCGCGGCGATCCGCCAGAACAATGCGCTCGTGCGCGGGGCCTTTTCGGGCACGATGCTGCGCAACGACGGCTATAATTTCGCGCGGCTCGGCACCTTCCTCGAACGCGCCGACAACACCGCGCGCATCCTCGACGTCAAATATTATCTGCTGCTGCCGTCGGTTGCGCATATCGGCACCTCGATCGACAATGTGCAGTGGGAGACGATCCTGCGCTCGGTGTCGGCGCACCGCGCCTATCACTGGCTCTACGGTACCGAGATCAGCGCGCTCAAGATCGCCGAATTCCTGATCCTCTACAAACAGATGCCGCGCAGTCTTGCTTTCTGCTGCGACCAGATGAACGACAATCTAGGCCTGCTCCAGCGCGCCTATGGCGTGGAGACCGACGCGATCCGCATGGGTTCGTCGATGTGCCGCGAACGCCTGTCGCGCCCGATCGGGTCGATCTTCGACGGCGGGCTGCACGAATTCATCACCGACTTCCTTCGTGCCAACGCCGCGCTCGCGCAGCAGATCGAGCGCGACTACCGCTTTGTGGAATGACGATGAAACTGCGTGTCGAACATACCACCCATTATCAGTACGACAGCCCGGTTCGCTACGCGCTGCAGCAGCTCAAGCTGACGCCGAAGGAGCGACCCGGGCAACAGCTGATCCACGACTGGACGATCGCGATCGACGGCGGTTCGCAGCAGTTCCATTATACCGATCATCACGGCAATGGCGTCGACCTGATCGCGGTCGACAGCGGCGCGCGCGAGCTTGTCATCCGCTGCGCCGGCGAGGTCGAACTGGTGACGTGGGACGGGGTGATCGGCCCGCATCGCGGGCCGATGCCGCTGTGGAGCTTCCTGCGCCGCACTCCGCTGACGCGGCCGGGACGCGGGGTGCGCGCGCTGGTATCCTCGCTGGGCCGCGATTTTGCATCGGATATCGAACGCGCGCACGCGCTGTCGGCGCTGATCCTCGAAAAACTGCCGTACCGGATCGGCGTGACCGATGCCGAAACGACGGCTGAGACCGCGCTCTCGGGCGAGGGCGGCGTGTGTCAGGACCACACCCATATCTTCATTTCGGCGATGCGGCAGCTCGGGCACCCGGCGCGCTATGTCTCGGGCTATCTGATGATGAACGACCGAACGCATCAGGATGCGACGCACGCCTGGGCCGAGGCCCATTTCGACAACATCGGCTGGATCGGTTTCGACGTCAGCAACGGCCATTCTCCGGATCGCCGTTACATCCGCGTCGCGACCGGGCTCGACTATCGCGACGCGGCCCCGGTTCGCGGGATGCGTTATGGTGCAGCGCAAGAAAATCTGGTTGTCCAATTGCAGGTCCAGCAATAAGCGGGCTGCGGGCGATCAGAATAATCCGGGGCGGGAAACGGGATTCGATGACTTATTGCGTTGGCATGCGTTTGAACAAGGGGCTGGTGTTCATGTCGGACACCCGCACCAATGCCGGCGTCGACGATATCTCGCAGGTCCGCAAGATGCGCAGCTGGCATGTGCCGGGCGAGCGCGTGATCACCCTGATGTCGGCGGGCAACCTGGCAACGACGCAAGCGGTCGTCAGCTTGCTCGACGAGCGCACCAAGGCCCCCGAAGAGCGCCATCCCTCGATCTTGGCGGCGCCGTCGATGTTCGCGGTCGCGACGATCGTCGGCGAGACGCTCCGCCAGATTGTAATGCGCCACAATGATGAGGGGCCGGCGGCGGAGTCGCTGTTCCGCGCGTCGCTGATCGTCGGCGGGCAGATCAACGGCGCCGAGCCGCGGCTGTTCCTGGTCTATCCCGAAGGCAATTTCATCGAGGCGGGGGAGGATAATCCCTTCTTCCAGATCGGCGAGACGAAATACGGCCGGCCGATCATCGTGCGCTCCTACGATCCCGCGATGTCGTTCGAGGATGCGGTGAAATTGCTGTGCGTCTCGTTCGATTCGACGATCCGCGCCAATGCCGGCGTCGACCTGCCGATCGATCTGAAGGTGCACGAGCGCGACGATTTCGTCGGCGTGCGGGAGCGCCGGTTCGAGCGCAACGATCCCTATTTCGAAAGCGTCGCCGACGGCTGGGCCGAGGCGCTGGGAATCGCGCTGGCCGAACTGCCCGACTTCCATTTCTGACCGCCCCGCCGGGCGATCGACAGTCCCTGAAAAGGAAGGCCCGGAAGGACGGTGCCTTCCGGGCCATGTTGCTCCGGCCGCAGGGAGGGGGAAAGGCGGCCGGAACTTGGGGGCGCCCCCGATATGGCGCCTCATCGCCCCGGCCTCAATCATACGAAAGAATGTGGCGGCGAAACCTTACCGGTTCTTCCGTCCCTCGATCAGTCCGTCGACCAGGCTCGGGTCGGCGAGGGTCGACGTGTCGCCGAGCGATCCGAAATCATTTTCGGCAATCTTGCGCAGGATGCGGCGCATGATCTTGCCCGAGCGCGTCTTGGGCAGCCCCGGGGTCAGGTGGATATGGTCGGGGGTCGCGATCGGGCCGATTTCCTTGCGGACCTGCTGCTTGAGCGCCGCGACGATCGCGTCGGTGGCCTCGACCCCGGCGTTGAGCGTCACATAGGCGTAAATGCCCTGGCCCTTGATGTCGTGCGGGAAGCCGACGACCGCGGCTTCGGCGACATCCTCGTGCAGCACGAGCGCGCTTTCGACCTCGGCGGTGCCCATGCGGTGGCCCGAGACGTTGATGACATCGTCGACGCGGCCGGTGATCCGCCAATAGCCCTCGGCATCGCGGCGGCAGCCGTCGCCGGTGAAATATTTGCCCTTGTAGGTCGAGAAATAGGTCTCGGCGAAGCGGCCGTGGTCGCCGTAGATCGTGCGGGCCTGTCCGGGCCAGCTGTGCGTGATGCAGAGGTTACCTTCCGCCGCGCCGCCCGTTTCTTCGCAGACGAGCGTGTTGCCCTCGGCGTCGACGAGTTCGGGGCGGACGCCAAAGAAGGGCTTGCCCGCGCTGCCAGGCTGCATCGCGTGCGCGCCGGGCAGGGTGGTGATCATGATCCCGCCGGTCTCGGTCTGCCACCAGGTGTCGATCACGGGGACGCGGCCCTTGCCGACAATCTGGTGATACCACCGCCATGCCTCGGGATTGATCGGTTCGCCGACGCTGCCGAGCAGGCGGATCGATGACAGGTCGTGGCGCGTGACATAATCGTCGCCCTCGCGCATCAGCGCGCGGATCGCGGTCGGGGCGGTGTAGAGGATATTGACGCGGTGCTTGTCGACGACCTGCCAGAAGCGGTCGTGGTCGGGGTAATTGGGTACCCCCTCGAACATCAGCGTCGTCGCGCCGTTCTGGAGCGGGCCATATACGACATAGGAATGTCCGGTGACCCAGCCGATGTCGGCGCTGCACCAGAAGATCTCGCCGGGGCGATAGTCGAAACCGTACCAGAAGGTCGTCGCGGTCCAGACGCTGTAGCCGCCGACGGTATGCAGTACGCCCTTCGGTTTGCCGGTCGATCCCGAGGTATAGAGGATGAACAGCGGATCTTCGGCGTTCATCGGCTCGCACGGGCAGTCGGCGGGGACGTCCGCGGACAAGGCGTCATACCAATGATCGCGGCCCTCCTTCATCGCGACATCGCCGCCGGTGTGCGCGATGACGAGCACCGCCTTCACCTCGATGCGCTCGAGCGCCTTGTCGACATTGGCCTTGAGCGGCACGGTCTTGCCGCCGCGCAGGCCCTCGTCGGCGCAGATCACCCAGTCGCTCGCGCAATCCTCGATGCGGCCGTGGATCGCCTCGGGCGAGAAGCCGCCGAAGACGACGCTGTGCACCGCGCCGATTCGCGCGCAGGCGAGCATCGCGACCGCGCCCTCGGGGATCATCGGCATATAGATGGTGACGCGGTCGCCCTTCCGGACGCCCAGCTTTTTCAGCGTGTTCGCGAAGCGGATGACATCGGCGAGCAGCGCCGCATAGCTGATCGTCCGCGTCTCGCCGTCGGGCGCGTCGGGTTCGAAAATGATCGCGGTGCGTGTCCCATGCCCCTCGGCGACATGGCGGTCGAGCGCATTGTGACAGAGGTTGAGGACGCCGTCCTCATACCATCGGATTTCGACGGGGTCGTAGGACCAGTTGCCGATTTTCGTCGGCGGTGTGATCCAGTCGAGACGCCTGGCCTGCTCGGCCCAGAAGCTGTCGGGATCGCTCACGCTCTGCGCATAGAGGCGGTCGTAGTCTTCTGCTGTGCAATGCGTGTTCGCAGCGGCATCGGCAGGAACGGGAACCAGCGGTTCGGACGGGGGCAGGTAGGACAATCTTCTTCTCCCGATTTCAGGCCCGTCCTCGTCGCATTGACGTGCGGCCGCGAATCCTCGTTTCTCTCCTTATCCGCTCGCATCGCGCGAAGTCGAGATGCCGATCGGTCGTGAGCACTCGCAAGGCGTCTCGACTTCGCTCGACACGAACGGGGGCAGAGGATTAGAGGCAGCGCAATATTGCAATCGAAAGGACGGAAGATGGCCGGAGTCGGCGAAGAGGTCGATCGCATTCTCGGCGCCCTGGGCGTCGACCGGGCGGCATGGACCGACGGATCGATGCCTGCTGTGACGCCGCTGACCGGCGAACAACTGGGGAAAATCAAGATCGTCGATGCGGCGGCGATCGAGGCGGTGCTGGATCAGGCGAGCGCCGCCTTTCGCGCATGGCGGAACGTGCCGGCGCCGCGCCGCGGCGAACTCGTTCGCCTGCTCGGCGAAGAGCTTCGCGCCGCCAAGGACGATCTGGCAAAGCTGGTGACGATCGAGGCGGGCAAGATCCCGTCCGAGGGCGCGGGCGAGGTGCAAGAGATGATCGACATCTGCGACTTCGCGGTCGGGCTGTCGCGCCAGCTATACGGCCTGACGATCGCGACCGAGCGGCCGGGGCACCGGATGATGGAGGTCTGGCATCCGCTGGGCGTCGCCGGGGTGATTTCGGCATTCAACTTTCCCGTCGCGGTGTGGGCGTGGAATGCGGCGCTCGCGCTGGTGTGCGGCAACAGCGTGGTGTGGAAACCGTCGGAAAAGACGCCGCTTACCGCGCTCGCGACGCAGGCGATTTTCGAGCGTGCGCTGGCGCGTTTCGGCGATGCGCCCGCGGGGCTGTCGCAACTGCTGATCGGCGGGCGCGAGGCGGGCGAGACGCTGGTCGACGACGCGCGCGTCGCGCTGGTGTCGGCGACGGGGTCGACGCGGATGGGCCGCGCGGTGGCGCCGCGCCTCGCCCGGCGCTTCGCACGCGCGATCCTCGAACTCGGCGGCAACAACGGCGTGATCGTCGCGCCTTCGGCCGACCTCGACCTGGCGCTGCGCGGCGTCGCCTTCGGGGCGATGGGAACTGCGGGGCAGCGCTGCACGACGACGCGGCGGCTGTTTCTTCATGACGGCATCTACGATGGTTTCGTAGCGAAGCTTAAGGCCGCCTATGCCAGCGTGGGTGTCGGCAATCCGCTGGAGGGCGAGGTTCTCGTCGGGCCGCTGATCGATCGGGCCGCTTATGAGAGGATGCAGGAGGCGCTGGGTGCGGCAGAGGCAGCGGGCGGGGTGGTGCACGGCGGCGAGCGCATCGGCGAGGGCGCCAGCTTCTATGTGAAGCCCGCGCTTGTTGAGATGCCGGGGCAGGTCGGGCCGGTGCTCGAAGAGACCTTCGCGCCGATCCTCTACGTCATGCGCTACTACGACCTCGATGCCGTGATCGGGCTGCACAATGACGTCGCGGCCGGGCTGTCGTCGGCGATCTTCACCACCGACATGCGCGAGGCCGAGCGGTTTCTGGCCGCGAGCGACTGCGGCATCGCGAACGTTAACCTTGGTACCTCGGGCGCCGAGATCGGCGGCGCATTCGGGGGCGAAAAGGAAACCGGCGGCGGGCGCGAGAGCGGTTCGGACAGCTGGCGCCAATATATGCGCCGCGCGACGAATACCGTGAATTATTCTGACGCGCTGCCGCTGGCGCAGGGGGTTTCGTTCGAGATTTAGCTTCCGAAAAGCCGGTCCAAAATTTCCGTTCGCATCGAGCGAAGTCGAGATGCCCATCGGAGTGGTGCGAGGCCGACAGGTGTCTCGACTTCGCTCGACACGAACGGAATAGAGGTTGGATCAGATTGACCGCCAACCGAAGCCTTCCTCCAACGCCACAATCTGCCCTGCAGTGCCCACCGGCTCGGCCTTGCCATCAGTCAAGAACGCCAGCATCGCCGCGTCGGTCACATCGACATGCGCCAGCGTGCGTGCGCCTTCGGGCGTGCGCGCCACCACGACACCCGCTTTCGGACTGCCGTCACGGTCGTAAAAGACCGTGTAGCTCTCGATCGTCGCCGGCCCTGTATAATCCTCGACCAATTCAGGCACCGGTCCACGCTTCGTTTCCGCCTCCGCCTGATAGTCGAAATCCTGCGGGAAACTCGCCGCCGCGATCGGCTCGCTGCCGAGGACGATGCAATGATTGTCGGTTGCGAAGCCGCCATTGGCGAACAGGAATCCATAGCGGCCTCCGCGGCGGAGTTTATCCACCATCGAGACGATCGCATGGCTCATATAATTGGCGATCGGGCCGCCGCCGAAGGTCAGCCCGCCGAACACCGTTGCGGGCCGGTCGGCGGGCCAGCCGAGCGTGCGCCGCGCCATCTTGGGCACGCAGGGGAAGCAGCTGTAGAGTTCGACATAGTCGAAATCGCCGACCGCCATGCCATTCAGCTCAAGCGTGCGATTGATCGACGTCTCCATGCTCACGCTGCCGTCGTAGCGGTCGCGGTGGAGGATGCTTGCGGGCTCCTTCGCCGCCGCGCCCATCCCGACATAGATCAGCCGGTCCTCGGCGATGCCGCGACGGCGCGCTTCAGCAAGGCTCGCGACGAGGAAGCCCGCGCCCTGGTTTACCGACGAATTGGCGACCATCAGCTTCGAATAGGGGAAGGCAATCGGGCGGTTGCGCTCGTCGACGCGGAGGATGTCATCGGGCGTCGCGGGTTTACGAATCCATGCACCGTCGTTCGCGGCCGCGATCTCCGAAAAGCGCGACCAGATTTCCGCGCTTTCAGTCTGCGCTTCGGCGAGCGTCTGGCCCCACGCGGCGCGCGTGGCATTCTCATAGAGGGGATAGACATCGACCGGAGCGGCGAGGCCGTGGAGCTGCGCGTAGTTCGGCTCGCGCCGCGTCGCGACCTTGCGGATCGCGTTATAGCTTTTGTCTTCGCCGCTCGCGGCCTTGGCGGCGCGCCCGGCGGCCGTGCGTAAGGCTTCGGCGCCGACGATCGCGGCGAGCTTGACCTCGCCCGCGCCGATGCGATTTGCGGCTTCGTTGAGCAGGCGTACCGGCGTGTCGCCGTGCGGCGCCGCCGACTGGTAATTGATCGCCGGGCTGGCGCCGATGGCGGCGGCCAGCGGTTCGGGCAGCTTGCCAAGGCTGTGAAAGCTGATCTGGTCGACGATCGCGAGGCTGTCGATCTCGGCGAGCGGCACGCCGGCGTCTTCGGCGGCGACCCGCAGCGCCGCGACCATCAGCCCGAGCGAGTCGAGCCCTTCGTCGGGGTCGGCGGGGCGGTCGTTGACCTGGCCGACGCCGATGATGACGGGAATGCGCTCGGGATCGGTCATGGTCATGTCAGCGCGCTTTCCATTCGGGCTTGCGCTTTTCGGCAAAGGCGCGCGGGCCTTCGCGCGCGTCTTCGCTGCGCATCAAGGCGCTGCGTTCCAGGGTGTTGTGCTCCCAATAGGGCGCGTCGGCGGCGATGCGGCCGTCCTGGATGCCAAGTGCGACGCGCTTCGATGCCTGCACCGATAGCGGCGCGTTGGCGGCAATCTTGTCGGCGAGCGCAAGCGCGGTCGGCATCAGTTCGGCGAGCGGGACGACATGGTTGACGAGGCCGAATTGCGCCGCGCGCGCGGCAGGGATCGGGTCGCCGGTCAGCATATGCTCCATCGCCAGCTTGCGCGGCATCTGCTGCGCAAGGCGGAAGGCACCGCCCGCAGCGGCGAACAGCCCGACCTTGACTTCGGGCAGGCCGAATTGGGCGTGCTCGGCGGCGACGATGATGTCGCTCATCAGCGCGATCTCGCAGCCGCCGCCGAAAGCGAAGCCGTTGACCGCGGCGATGATCGGTTTCGAGATCGGGTGCGACACCATGCCTGCGAAGCCCCACGCAAGCTGATCGGGGTCAGACGGCGCGAGGCTCTCGCCGCGCGACAGGGCTACGAGGTCGGCGCCGGCGCAAAAGCTCTTTTCGCCCGCGCCGGTGATGACGACGACGCGGATTTCGGGGTCGGCCTCGGCGGTTTCGAGCGCCGTGCCGATGCCGATATGCACCGCGGCGTTGACCGCGTTGCGCGCCTCGGGCCGGTTGATCGTGACGATCAGGACATGGCCGCGGCGTTCGGTCAGGATGGTGGTATCGGTCATCGCGAATCTCTCCCTTTCGGGCGAGTATCGCGGGTGGTTGACGTTTACGTCAACTGGAAAGGGTGGCTGTGCAAATATGCGGTGTGCTCCCGCGAAGGCGGGAGCCCATAACCGGTCGGCGCCACTTCGAACCGACAGAAGATGGATCTCCGCCTTCGCGGGGACACACCGTTATAATAGGTTGCGCAGAATTAAATCGACTGCCCGGTCTTCGCCCAGTCGGCGAGAAAGCCTTCGATGCCCTTTTCGGTCAGGATATGCTTGAACAGCCCCTTGATCACCGACGGCGGCGCAGTCATCACGTCGGCGCCGATCTTCGCGGCTTCGAGCACATGGATGCCGTGGCGCACGCTCGCGACGAGGATTTCGGTTTCATAGGTGTAATTGTCGTAGATGAGTCGGATGTCGGCGATCAGTTGCATGCCGTCGAAACCATTGTCGTCGTGGCGGCCCACAAAGGGAGAGACGAAGGTTGCGCCCGCCTTCGCGGCGAGCAGCGCCTGCGCCGCCGAGAAGCAGAGCGTGACGTTGACCATCGTTCCGTCGTCGGTCAGCGCCTTGCAGGTCTTCAGCCCGTCGATCGTCAGCGGCACCTTGATGCAGACATTGTCGGCGATCTTGCGGAGGATTTCGGCCTCCTTCATCATCGTTTCGTGGTCGAGCGCGACGACCTCGGCTGACACCGGACCATCGACGATGGCGCATATTTCCTTGGTCACTTCCTTGAAGTCGCGGCCCGACTTGGCGATCAGCGACGGATTGGTGGTCACCCCGTCGAGCAGGCCGGTCGCGGCGAGTTCCCGGATGTCGGCGATTTCGGCGGTGTCGGCGAAGAATTTCATGGCGCGGGCGTTCCTTTTGGGAGGGTGATTCGGATGCTGGCGATCCCCTATAGCCCTTTCCTCGTCATTGCGAGCGAAGCGAAGCAATCCAGAGTTGCGTAAGTCGCCCTGGATTGCTTCGCTTCGCTCGCAATGACGATGTCATTATCTTCTAGCGTTCGTTCTTTGTTCCCGTTAAGCGAGGCCATGATGGCCAAAGCGAAACGTCAATATGTCTGCCAGAATTGCGGCTCGGTCTCGTACCGCTGGCAGGGACAGTGCGCCGACTGCAACGAGTGGAACACGCTCGTCGAGGAGGCCGGCGAGACGGCTTTTTCGGCGAAGCACGACCTGAGCCGGGGCGGGCGCGCTCTCGCGCTCGAGACGCTCGACGTGCATAGCCCGATGCCCGAGCGGATGCTGTGCGGAATCGCCGAGTTCGACCGCGCGCTCGGCGGCGGCTTCGTCGCGGGATCGGCCACGCTGATCGGCGGCGATCCGGGGATCGGCAAGTCGACGCTTCTTTTGCAGGCGGCGGGGCGGCTGGCGAAATCGGGCAAGTCGGTCGTCTACATCAGCGGCGAGGAAGCCGCGGGGCAGGTGCGGCTGCGGGCGCAGCGGCTGGGGCTCGGCGATGCGCCGGTTGCGCTCGCCAGCGCGACGTCGGTGCGCGATATTCTCGCGACGCTCGACAGCCGGGCCGCCGATTTCGTCGTGATCGACTCGATCCAGACGATGCACAGCGACCTGATCGACAGCGCGCCGGGCACGGTCAGCCAGGTGCGCGCCAGCGCGCAGGAGCTGATCCGCTACGCCAAAGACAGCGGCGCCGCGATCGTGCTCGTCGGGCACGTCACAAAGGACGGGACGATCGCGGGACCGCGCGTCCTTGAACATATGGTCGACACCGTGCTCGCATTCGAGGGCGAGCGCAGCCACCAATATCGCATCCTCCGCGCCGTGAAGAACCGCTTCGGGGGCACAGACGAGATCGGCGTCTTCGCGATGGGCGAGGAAGGGCTGGGCGAGGTCAGCAACCCGTCGAGCCTGTTCCTGACCGACCGCAGCTGCGACGTGCCGGGTTCGGTCGTGTTCCCCGCGCTGGAAGGGACGCGCCCGGTGCTCGTCGAGGTGCAGGCGCTGACCGTCCGGCTGGCAAGCGGGGCGACGCCGCGGCGCGCGGTCGTCGGCTGGGACAGCGGGCGGCTGGCGATGGTGCTGGCGGTGCTGGAGGCGCGCTGCGGGCTCCAGATGGGCGGCGCCGAAGTCTACCTCAACATCGCGGGCGGCTACCGGCTGACCGACCCGGCCGCCGATTTGGCGGTCGCGGCGGCGCTGATCTCGGCCTTCAGCGAGCGGCCGGTGCCCGCCGACGCGATCGTCTTCGGCGAGCTGTCGCTGTCGGGCGAGGTGCGCCCCGTTTCGCACGATGCATTGCGTCTGCGCGAAGCGGCGAAACTCGGTTTTTCAAGGGGCTGGGGGCCAAAGGGGATGAAGGGCGTGAACGGGATCGGCGTCACCGGCTTCGGCCGGCTCGGCGAACTCGTTGACCTGATGCTCGGGCGCGACTAGCGACCGGCGAATGGCAAGTCTGACGGCTCTGGATATCATCGTGCTGACCCTCGTGGGCGGCAGCGCGATCCTCGGGTTCTTGCGCGGCCTGGTGCAGGAGGTGACGAGCCTGCTCGCCTGGGTGCTCGCGATCGCGGCGGTGCGTTTCGGCCATCCCTTCGCCACCGATTTCCTCGAAGCGTGGGTAGGGACGGAAGGCGGGGCGGCGGTGCTGGCGTTCGTATTGCTGTTCGGCGGGGTGTTCTCCATCGTCAAATGGGGATCGCGCGCCATGGGTCAGCGCAGCCGCGCGTCGCTCGTCGGCGGCTTCGACCGCGGGTTGGGGGCCGGGTTCGGTGCGGTGAAGGGGTTGATGATCGCGACCCTCGGCTTCATGCTGGTCACGCTCCTCTATGATGTCGGATATGGCAATGCGCAAAGGCCGGCGTGGATGACCGACAGCCGAACCTATCCCGCGCTCAGCGCGACCAGCGGGGCGCTGAGCAAGGTGATCGCCGATCGCCGCGCCGAAGCGCGTGCCGCCGGATCCGAAGGCGCGCCTGCGGCGGCGCCGAAATGAGCGCTCCGCTCTATAATCGCGACATATTGTCGCTGGCGGTGGCAACGGCCGATTTCCCACCACTGGAGGCACCGCGCCACCGCGTTTCGGCGCGCGCGCCGCTGTGCGGCAGCGCGATCATATTCGATCTCGATACCGATGAGGCGGGCCATGTGACCGCGGTCGGGATGCATGTCGAAGCCTGCGCGCTCGGGCAGGCGTCGGCGGCATTGCTTGCGCGCCACGCGGTGGGGCGGGGGCTCGCCGACATTCGCGCCGCCCGCGACGCGATTGCCGGCTGGTTCAGAAACGAGGGCGCCGTGCCCGATTGGCCGGGCTTCGACCTGCTCGCACCCGCGCGCGATTATCCTGCGCGGCACGGTGCCATCCTGCTGCCCTTTGACGCCGCGGTCACGGCGTTCGAAGGTCAGGCGGCAGCGGCATGAGCCCGATCCTCCTCACCGCCGCGACGGCCGAGGCGGCCACGGCGGCGGCGGAGACCGCGACCGACACCGCGCTGTTCGAGGGCGCGATCCTGCTCGGCGTTGCGACGCTGTTCGTGCTGATCTTCCGCCGGCTCGGTCTTGGTGCGGTGCTCGGCTATCTGATCGCCGGCGCGCTGGTCGGGCCGCACGGGCTCGGTCTCGTCGGCGGCGGCGAGTCGAAGCTCGCCTTCGCCGAGATCGGCATCGCCTTCCTCCTCTTTCTCGTCGGGCTGGAGCTCCATCCACGGCGGTTGTGGGAGATGCGCAAGGCGATCTTCGGACTGGGATTGGCGCAGGTGGTCATCACCGGGCTGATCCTCGCGGGGCTGATCCTGCTGACGCTCGGCTTCAGCTGGCAGGCGGCGCTCGCGCTCGGCCTGCCGCTCGCGCTCTCATCGACTGCGCAGGTGCTGCCCAGCCTCAAAAGCTCGGGGCGGATCAATTCGCCGTTCGGCGAAAAGGCCTTTTCTGTCCTGCTGTTCCAGGATCTGGCGATCGTCCCGATGATCACGATCATCGCCGCGCTGTCGCGCGCGCCCGCCGATCCCTCGGCGCCGCCGGGATGGCAGATGGCGCTTTATACGGTGGGAGCGATCGCGGCGCTGGTGCTCGTCGGCCGGTTCGTCGTCAATCCGCTGCTGCGCCTGATCGGCCGCTATGGCGAACGCGAGCTGTTCGTCGTCGTCGGGTTGCTGGCGGTGCTGGCGAGCGCCGCCTTCATGCACAGTCTGCACCTCTCGACCGCGCTCGGCGCCTTCATCGCGGGGATGATGCTCGCCGATTCGCCGTACCGGCACGAGATCGAGGCCGACGTCGAGCCGTTTCGCCTCGTGCTGCTCGGTCTTTTCTTCCTCGCGGTCGGCATGGTGCTCGATGTCAATGTCGTGATCCAGAAACCGATGCAGGTCGTCGGGCTCGCGGCGGGGCTTGTGGCGGTGAAGATCGTCGTGCTCACGCTGCTCGTGCGTACCTTCGGCAAGCCCTGGAGCATGTGCCTCGGCCTCGGGCTGCTGCTGAGCCAGGGCGGCGAGTTCGGTTTTCTGCTCTTTGCGCAGGCGGCCGACGCGCTGCTGATCGCGCCCGAGGCGGCAAGCCTGTTCAGCGCGGTCGTGACGCTGTCGATGATGACGACGCCCTTCCTGATGCTGTTCGCGCGCAACCTCGAATTCTCGTCGGGCGTCGAGGCCGATCTCGACGACCCCGAAAATGCCCCGCGCGGGTCGTCGATCGTCATCGGCTATGGCCGGTTCGGCCAGATCGTCGCCCAGATGCTCCATGCCGTCGATTGTTCGGTGACCTTGATCGACAAGAAGCCGAGCCAGATCGAGCTGTCGGGCCGTTTCGATACCAAGGTCTATTTCGGCGACGGACTGCGCATCGACGTGCTGCGGCGCGCGGGGGCCGAGGAAGCGCGGCTGATCGTTTTCTGCACCGACGACCGGACGATCGATGCGGCGGCACTCGCGCCGATCGTCGAGGCCTTTCCCAATGCCCGCGTGCTGACACGGGTGTTCGACCGCCGCCAGCTGCTGGCGATCGAGGGCTCCGGGGCCGTGGGCGCGGTGCGCGAGGTGTTCGAAAGTTCGATCGCGCTCGGGCTCATGGCGCTGCGCCAGCTCGAGGTCGAGCCGCGCGAGATCGACGATGTCGAAAGCGCACTGCGCCAGCTCGACGCCGAACGGCTCGACATGCAGATCAGCGAGGGCGATATCGCGGCGGGGCGCGATTACCGGTTCGTTGCCGGGGGCGGACGGCAGGCGTCAAGCGTGCTCGAGGCGCTGCGCGAACGGCGGCAGGCCGCGAAGCGGGCGCGCGAGGAAGCTGAGGCAGAACAAGCCGCCTAGCCGCGCTGTTCGGCCGGCGCGAGGGCGCGTGGCCGTCGCCAAAGTTCAGGAAAGTTCAGCCTTACGCGCACCCGGGCTTGGACCTCGCGGCGTGCTGGACGCGCGCGGCAGGCCCACAGGAGCTGAACCCGCGAACCGGGCAGCGACCGCTTTTCGTTCCCCGGATGAATGAGCCGGACGAAGGCTGGCATAGCCGGATAATGTAGGAAAGACCTTTTTGACGGCGATGGCGGCTTTGGGGTGGGGAGCGGATGTATCAACAACGTCGCCCCCGCGCAGGCGGGGGCCGCTAGCCGCCTATTTCTGCGCGGCCGCGTAAACCGACAGCGGCCCCCGCCTGCGCGGGGGCGACGGCTTATTTCGGTCGAACCGCCGTCCTCAACGATCGAGGAACGCCGCCACGGCATCCAGCCCATATTCGTCGGTGACGAAGCTTTGTCCGATGCCGCGTGTCAGGATCAGCGGCAGTTTGCCGCCGCGCACTTTCTTGTCGTGCGCCATATGCGCGGCGAGCGCGGCGCCACCGGTGTTGACCCCGGCGCTGGCGAGACTGTGCGGCAGGTCGACGCTGGCCAGATGGTCGCGGACGCGGTCGGCGTCGGCGAGGGGGCACAGGCCGTTCGCTGCGGAAAATTGATGCGCGAGCACCATCCCTGCCGCGACAGCTTCGCCATGGAGCAGGCGGTCCGAATAGCCGGTTTCGGCCTCGAGCGCGTGGCCGAAGCTGTGGCCGAGATTGAGCAGCGCGCGGATGTCCTGTGTCTCGCGTTCGTCGGCGGCGACGATGCGCGCCTTGGCGCCGACGCTGTGCGCGATTGCCTTGTGCCGCGCTCCCGCATCGCCGGCGAGCAGCGCAGCGCCGTTCGCTTCGCACCAGTCGAAAAACGCTGCGTCGTCGATCAGGCCATATTTGACGACCTCGGCATAGCCCGCGCCCAGTTCGCGCCGCGGCAGCGTGGCGAGCGTCGTCGGGTCGATCACGACCAGCGCCGGCTGGTGGAAGGCACCGATCAGATTCTTGCCCGCGGGGACGCTGATCGCGGTCTTGCCGCCGACGCTGCTGTCGACCTGCGCGAGCAGGGTGGTCGGTACCTGGATGAAATGGCAGCCGCGCTTGACGATGCTGCACGCAAAGCCGACGAGGTCGCCGATGACGCCGCCGCCGAGCGCGATGACATGGTCGCTGCGCTCGATGCCTTCGCCGATCAGCCATTCGGTGAGGCGCGCCAGTCCCTCCCAGCTCTTGGTACCCTCACCGGCGGGCAGGACGAGCGAGGAAAAGGAGATATTGTCGTTCGCGAGCGATGCGCCGACCCCGACCAGATAGTGGGGCGCGACATTGCTGTCGGTGACGATCATCGTGCGCGGCCGGCGGAGCAGCGGCGCGACGTGCGCGCCGATGTCGCGGATCAGCCCGTCGCCGATCAGGATCGGGTAGCTGCGGCTGCCGAGGTCGACGGTCAGGCGTTCCACTGCGACAATTCCTCCATGATGGCGCGCACCGTATGCTCGTGCGGGCTCGACGCCGAACTGACGCGGATATGCGCCTGGGCATAGATCGGATTGCGCACCTCGGCGAGTTCGCGCAGCACCGCGCCGGCATCGCGGCCCTTGAGTAGCGGGCGGTGGCCGCGTCGGGCGGTGCGCTCGACCAGCGTCGGGATATCGGCGTCGAGCCAGATGCAAAGGCTGTCCTTGAGGATCAGCGCGCGCGTCTCTTCGTTGACGAAGGCGCCGCCGCCGGTTGCGAGGACGTGCGGCTTTCCCGCGAGCAGCCGCGCGATCACGC
Source organism: Sphingopyxis sp. H073 (assembly GCF_001468395.1). GTDB lineage: Bacteria > Pseudomonadota > Alphaproteobacteria > Sphingomonadales > Sphingomonadaceae > Sphingopyxis. The sequence goes on from NZ_LNSG01000001.1 coordinate 277,668, forward strand.
GGCGCTCGCCATCGCGGAAATGCGCCTCGCCGAATTTGGCGAAAATGTCGGAGATGGTCATCCCCGCAGCGCGCTCGATCTCGTCGTCGGCGTCTGCAAAGGCCATGCCGAGCCGTTGCGCGAGGCGGCGTCCGATCGTCGACTTGCCCGATCCCATCAGGCCGACGAGCACGATCGACCGCTCGCGGATCGAAGCGGGAAGCGTCGCAGGGGCGGCAGGCGCCGGGCTTTTCGGGTTTCGCGACATGGTGCGCGCGGCTATACCGCGCAGGCCGCGCGGGACAATGGTTTTCGCCGCGCATTTATGGGACGAACGGCGGGCATTGCATATTGCGCGAAACGGGCAGATCGGGAAAAGGCCGATGGAGGCGGCGGCTCGCCTGGCTGCTGCTCGCGCTGCTGGCTTTCCTGCTGTTGCTCTTCTATCTGGGCCGACCGGTCGAGCCCCGGACGATTGAGGTGGATGTGACCGACAAGATTGCCGAAACCGCGGCTACCAGGGACGGACCCAGAGACGAACGATGACGAGGAAATGGCTGACCTTGACGCTGGGCCTGTCGGGCACCGCGATCGCCGCGGCGCTGGTGCTGCCCGCGCTCGCACAGGAATCGCTGTTGCCCGAAGGCTTCGGCAACCCCGCCGAAACGCCGGCGCCCAAATCGTCGCCGACACCGTCACCGACCTCTGCGACGACGCCGTCGCCCTCGTCATCATCCTCTTCGCCGGGCGTGACGCCGCCATCGGTCGTGCCGACAACGAGCGCGGCCAGTGATGAGGAAGGCGAGGACGCTGTTGAGGGTGAGGAGGAGACCGCGGGTGGCCTCAAATATGACCTGCCACCGGGCGCGCGCCGCCTGCTGACGCGGATCGGGCCGCTGACGCCTGAGACCGGCGGGCTCGCCCCCGATGCTTTCGGGGTGCGCGGCCAATATGCCGCTGCGATCATGCGCAAGACCAACGGCGCGCTTGCCTCGCGCTGGGGCCAGATCCTGCTGCGCCGCGCGCTGTCGTCGGCGATCGATACGCCCGAGACGATCAATGGCGCCGACCTCGCCGCCGATCGCGCGGGCCTGCTCCTCAGGATGGGCGAATCGACCGCGGCTCGCTGGATCGTACAATCGGTCGACTATGACCGCGCGAGCCCGCGGATGCTGCAGGTCGCGCTGCAGACTTTCCTTGCCACCGCCGATCCTGCGGGGCTCTGTCCCTATGTCCCGGCGGGCCTCGCGCATGGCGAGGAACAATCGTGGCGGCTCGCCTCGGCGATCTGTTCGGGGCTGTCGGGCGATGCCGGGCCCGCAGGCTGGGCGATCGGCCGCGTCCGGTCGAGCGGCCGCATCAACAATTTCGACATCCTGCTGACCGAGCGGGTGCTTGGCGCGACCGGCGCCGGGCGCCGCTCGACCACGATCGAATGGGACAAGGTCGATACGCTGACGAGCTGGCGCTTCGGCATGGCGACGGCGACCGCGATTGCCATTCCCGCCGAACTGCGCAGCACCGAACCCGCCTATATGCGTGGGTGGACCGTGCTTGCGCCGATGACCGACATGGCCGATCGCGTCGCCGCGGCGCCCGATGCGGCGGCGCGCGGCGTGTTGTCGAGCGAGGCCTATGTGTCGCTGCTCAGCGCCGCATCGGGAGAGGAAGAACCGCCCGAGGCGCTCGCCGCCCAGATCGACGAACTGCGCAATGCCTTCGGCGCGGCGAGCGGCGCCGATCGCTATACGGCGATGCAGGCACTTTGGGGCGCGGGAGACAATCCGGTGCAAGGCTATGCCGCGCTGGTCGCAACGGCGCGCGCCGCGGCGGGACTGCCGACTTCGACCAAGGTCGGCGACGATCCGTGGCAGCTTCTGGGCTCGATGTTCGCCGGCGGCTACGATCGCAACGCGATGGACTGGGCGTCGCAGCTGAATTCGGGAAGCCGCGCGTGGGGCGTGATGGCGGTGGGCTCGCCGCGGCCGCTTGCGGGCGTTAGCGCCGGCAGCGTCAGCAGCTTCGCGGGCAACGACGACAGCACCGATTATCTGCGCTCGAAATTCCTCGTCGCCGGGCTTGCGGGGCTTGGCCGGCTCAGTTCGGAGCAGGCCGCATCGGCGGCGGGCGATCTCGACCTCAATCTCGGCAAACAGACGCGCTGGTCGCGTGCGATCATGGCGGCGGCCGAGCGGCGCGAGCCGGGGATGGTCGCGCTGATCGCGGCCGCGGGGATGCAGGGCGAATGGTCGAAGGTTCCGCCATATCATCTCTATTATATCGTCCGCGCGCTGCGCGAGGTCGGGCTCGATGCCGAAGCGCGGATGATCGCTGCCGAGGCGCTGGTGCGTGTCTGACGTTCGAGATTTGTCAGACTATGTCTGACGGGCGGGATTTGTCAGACGATGTCTGACGGGCCGCTGATCGACCGCTTTCTGGAAATGATGGCCGCCGAGCGCGGCGCATCGCGCAACACGCTGGCGGCCTATCGCCGCGATCTGGTCCAGGCGGCCGAACTGGTGTGCGGATCGCTGGAACGGGCGGGCGCCGACGATTTGCGGGCCTTGATGGCCGAATATCGCTCGCTTGCGGCGAGCAGCGCGGCGCGCAAGCTGTCCGCGCTGCGGCAATTCTATGCCTTCCTGCTCGACGAGGGCGAGCGTGGCGACAATCCCGCGCTCGACATTGCGCGCCCGGCCACGCGGCGACCGTTGCCGCGCATCCTGACCCATGACGACGTCGAACGCCTGTTCGCGCAGGCCGGGGAGGCGGCGGCAGGCAAGGCTCCGCCCGCGAATGCGGTGCGGCTGCTGCTGCTGCTCGAACTGCTTTACGGTTCGGGTCTGCGTGCGAGCGAACTCGTGTCCTTGCCGCGCCGCGCGGTCACGGGCGGACGCGAATTTCTGATTATCCGGGGCAAGGGCGACAAGGAACGGCTGGTGCCCCTCTCGGACCGCGCGCGCGCAGTGCTCGACCGCTGGCTGCCGCTGCTTGCCGACGGGTCGCCATGGCTCTTTCCGTCGGGCAAGGCGCATCTTTCGCGCGTGCGGCTGTTCCAGATGCTGCGCGAGCTGGCGGGGCGCGCGGGGATCGATCCCGCCGCGATCAGCCCGCACGTCCTGCGCCACGCCTTTGCGACGCATCTGCTCGAAGGCGGAGCCGATCTGCGCGCGCTGCAACTGATGCTCGGCCATGCCGATATCGCGACGACCGAGATTTACACGCATGTCGATAGCCGCCGCCTCGTCGAGCTGGTGAACAGGCGTCACCCGCTCGCGCAAATGGAGCTTGGCGCCGCGACCGTTGACGTTGCGGCATCATCGTCCTAGCGACTGCGCATGACAGCCTTTCTGGACTTTGAAAAACCGGTCGCGGCGCTGGATCGGCAGATCGCCGAACTGCGCGAAATGGGGGAAGACCCCTCGCTCAATATCGAGGGCGACATTGCCAGGCTTGAGGATAAATCCTCGAAATTGCTGCGCGATATCTATGGCAAATTGACCCCCTGGCAAAAGACGCAGGTCGCGCGCCATCCCGACCGCCCGCATTTCAAACATTATGTCGCGGGGCTGTTCGACGACTGGATGCCGCTGGCGGGCGACCGCAATTTCGGCGACGATCAGGCGATCCTGGGCGGCCTCGCGCGCTTTCGCGGCCGCCGCGTGATGGTGATCGGCCATGAAAAGGGCGACGATATTCCGTCGCGCATGAAGCATAATTTCGGGATGGCGAAGCCCGAGGGCTATCGCAAGGCGATCCGCCTGATGCAACTCGCCGACCGGTTCGGGCTGCCGGTGGTGACACTGGTCGACACCTCGGGCGCCTTTCCCGGCATCCAGGCCGAGGAGCGCGGGCAGGCCGAGGCAATCGCGCGCTCGACCGAGCAATGTCTCGCGCTCGGCGTGCCGATGGTCGCGGCGATCGTCGGCGAGGGCGGCTCGGGCGGCGCAATCGCGCTGGCCGCGGCGAACCGCGTGCTGATGTTCGAACATGCCGTCTATTCGGTGATCTCGCCCGAAGGATGCGCGTCGATCCTGTGGCGCACCGCCGACAAGGCGGCCGATGCCGCGACCGCGATGAAGATGTCGGCGCAGGATCTTCTTGGCCTGAAGATCATCGATCGCATCGTTCCGGAGCCGGTTGGCGGCGCGCATCGCGCCCCCGAACTCGCTATCAAGGCGCTCGGCGATGCGATTGCGCACGAACTGGACGCGCTGGCGAAGCTGCCATCCGAAGCGCTGCTCAACGAACGCGAGGAAAAGTTTCTCGCCATGGGGCGAGCATAGTCGCGGGAACCTGAAGCGACGTCATCGCGTTGAAATTCCACTTGGTCCGGCCAGTCGTCCACCAGACGGCTTGCCTTGTCCTGTTTCGGGTTTATCCCCGATGGGCGCATAAGTGGGAGGCGATCGATGAAGCGAAAGACGGCAAGCAGGCTGGGGATCATGCTCGCGGCCAGCGTCGCGCTGACGGGTGTGGCGGACGCCCAGCTCAAGGCGATCCGGACGCAGACCGCGATCACGCCGGCGGAGCGCAAGCAGGGCGACGAGGCGCATCCGCAGCTTTTGCAGGAGTTTGGCGGCGCCTATGCCGGGCCGCAGGCCGCCTATGTGAACCGCATCGGCCAGAATATCGCCGTCCAGTCGGGCCTTTCGCGGAGCCCGAGCGATTTCACCGTCACCCTGCTCAACTCGCCGGTGAACAACGCCTTCGCGATCCCGGGCGGCTATGTCTATGTGACGCGCCAGTTGATGGCGCTGATGAACGACGAGGCCGAACTCGCGGGTGTGCTGGGCCACGAGGTCGGCCATGTCGCGGCGCAGCACAGCAAGAAGCGCCAGTCGGCGGCGACGCGCAACACGATCCTTGGTGTGCTCGGCGCGGTGCTTGGCGGCGCGATCGGCGACAGTGGCGGGCTGCTCGGCGGACTCGGCGGCCTGCTCCAGAACAATGCGATGAAGGTCGCGCAGCTTGCGACGCTGGGATTCTCGCGCAGTCAGGAATTGGAGGCCGACCAACTCGGCGTGCAGTATCTGAAGAAGGCGGGCTATGATCCGCTTGCGCTGTCGACGATGCTCGCGAGCCTCGCCAACCAGACCAGTCTCGAGGCGCGGCTGTCGGGCGGCGACGCGCGCTCGATCCCCGAATGGGCGAGCACCCACCCCGACCCGGCGTCGCGCGTCCGCAATGCGCAGAGCCTCGCATCCAAGGTCGGCACGGGTGGCGTGCGCAACGCCGACGCCTTCCTCGCCTCGGTCGATGGCGTGCTCTATGGCGACGACCCCGCGCAGGGCGTCGTCGAGGGCCGCGACTTTCTGCACCCGGACCTGCGGCTGAAGTTCACCGTGCCGAACGGCTATGGCATGCAGAATGGGACGAGCGCGGTGCTCGTCAGCGGCAATGGCGGGCAGGCGCAATTTTCGACCGCCGCCTATAATGGCGATATGAACATCTATATTGCATCGATTTTCAAGGAGATAGGTGGGAATGCGAACCTGTCGCCGGGCTCTATCCAGCGCACTACGGTGAACGGCATCCCGGCCTATTATTCGGTCGCGCGTGCCAATACCCAGTCGGGGCAGGTCGACGTCACCGTCTTCGCCTATGAGTTTTCGCGGACCAGCGCGTTCCACTTCGTCGCGCTGACGCAGGCGGGCGGAGCGGGCGTGTTCAACCCGATGTTCCAGAGCGTCCGGCGGCTGACCGCGAGCGAGGCGGCGGCGATCCGGCCGCGGCGGGTCGATGTCGTGACGGTCGCGCGCGGCGACACGGTGGCGACGCTGGCGCGGCGCATGGCCTATACCGACCTGCAGACCGAACGCTTCCAGGTACTCAACCGCCTGACCGCGTCGAGCCGGCTGACGTCGGGGCGGAAGGTCAAGATCGTCGTTTACGCGAATCGATAAGGCGGACACGAAAAAGGGGCGGTGGAAACCACCGCCCCTTTCCTTTTTCGGTCTGCCGGCAAGGCCGACGACGAAAACCGGGATTACTGGCCCAGGTTTTTGCTGACGTCGTTGAAGGTCTGCTTCACGCCGTTACCGACGGCACCCATCGCGGCGATGCCGGCGACGGCGATCAGAGCGGCGATCAGGCCATATTCGATAGCGGTCGCGGCCTTGGTGTCGCGGACGAATTTCTTGATGAACTTCATGACTGGTCTCCTGATGCTTCACTTACCCTGTTGACGGTCTGGTCTGGGTCAACATCGACGGGTTTAGGTGAAATAGGTTTTGAAAATCTTAATGCCGGAACGCTGTAAAACGCCTTGATCGAGTCCCGAATTCGAACAACGTGAGGGCTTTAAAGCACCGCACCCGCAGACGAGGACACGTCATTCCACATATTGATGGTCGAGGTTCCGACCGCTCCCATCGCGCCGAGCGCGGCAAGGAATATCAGGGCCAAGAGAAGCCCATATTCGACGGCTGTGGCGGCCCTGGTCGACCGCAGCAGCCCCTGAAACTTGTTCATTGTTCCGCCCCTACTGAAGTTATAGTTCCCGAGGATGGCGAGCGTCGCACAGGAAGGTTAAGAAATTGTCCGTGTCCGATCCGATGAAATCGGCAATGCCGGGCCTGTTCGTAGTGGCGGCCGCATTGGTCGATCGCGACGGTCGGCTGCTCGTCCAGCAACGCCCCGAAGGCGGGGCCATGGCCGGGCTGTGGGAATTCCCGGGCGGAAAGCTGGAGCCCGGCGAGACGCCGGAACAGGCGCTGATCCGCGAGCTGGCCGAGGAACTGGCGATCGACGTCGAGGAGGCGTGCCTCGCCCCCGCCTGTTTTGCGAGCGACCGGATCGACGACCGGCATCTGCTGCTCTTGCTCTTTGTCTGCCGTAAGTGGCGCGGCACGCCGGTGGCGCAGCATGCGAGTGCGCTGCGCTGGGTGCGGCCGGTCGAGCTTCACGGGCTCGCGATGCCGCCCGCCGACAAGCCGCTGATCGGCCTGCTCGAGGCGCTGGTGTGACCGGCCGTCCGGCCTAGTCCTTGGGTTTCAGTGCATCGGCGAGCGAAGCTGCAGCGCTGCCGCGCCGCGCGGGCTTCGGCTGGTCCGGGTGCGGGGCCCAGCCGCTGAAGTGGATGATGCGAAAATTTTCGGCCACACGCCCGTCGGGATCGGCCTGCGCCGCAAAGGCGGCGGCGATGCGCGCCGCTTCCTCGCGCGTCAGCGGCGCCGGGGCGGGGGTCAGCCGGCTCGACAGGCCCGCCGCGCGCAGATCGCGGACGAGCGCGAACCAGTTGCCGTAGCGGACGGTCAGCGCGTCGACATCGACCACGGGCAGGGTGAAACCGGTGCGCTGGAGCAAATTGCCCATCGCGGCGAGGTCGATTTGGGGATGCAGCCGCGCGACCGGCCGCACGCCGTCGCTCATCACCGCGCGGCGCTGGCGCGGCAGGCTGCCGTCGCCGACGAAGGCGCCGAGGAGGAGCCCGTCGGGAGCAAGCAGGGCGCGCAGCCGGACGAGTGCGCCGGGAACATCGTTCACCGCGTCGAGCCCGCCGGGCCAGACGATCAGGTCGAAACTGGCGAGCGGCAGGTCGATCGCGTCGGCCTCGCTGACGATCGCGCCCGATGCAGCGGCGAGTTTTGGCCCGGCTTCAACGATGGTGAGGTTGCCGCCTCGCACCCGTAAGGCGCCGGTGAGCGCCGCGTCATGCGCGCCGATGAGCAGCACGCGTTCAAATTCGCGGGTAACCATCGCCAGTCGGTCGAGCAGCGTTTCGGCGATGATCGGGGCCAGGAAATTCGCATCCGCGGGCAATCGTCCCATGCGGTCGCGCTGGGCTGCGTGGCGGGCGGGGGAAAAGAGCATCGTGGGGGTCGACATGGGCGCGCTTGTGCCGTCCCGCGCGATGCGGCACAAGTCCGTCATGGACGCGGCTTCGGGGGACGCAGGTATCGACGGGCGAGCCGGACAAGGCATCGCCCCGTTGCGGCTGTTGCGGAGGGTCGGGCGAGCGGTCGTCGACTATGCGCTACCGCCGCGGTGTCCAGGGTGCGGGACGATCGTCGACGGCGACCGGCAGTTCTGCCTTGGCTGCTGGTCCTCGCTCGATTTTCTCGACGGCGCCGCATGCGCGCGCTGTTCGATCCCCTTGCCGACCGCGGTGGCTGGTACGGGTGTCGAATGCGGCGCGTGCATGGCCGATCCGCCTTCCTTTTCGGGCGCGCCCGCGGCCGTTGCCTATGGTCCCGTCGCGCGCACCGTGGCGCTCAGGCTCAAATATGGCCGGCGCACCGGCCATGCGCGGCTGATGGCAGGGCTGATGACGCGCAAGCTGCTCGCGCTCGGCGATCCCGCCGACATGCTGCTGATCCCCGTGCCCCTGCACCGCTGGCGGCTCTGGTCGCGCGGCTTCAACCAGGCGGCGATGATCGCCGACGCGCTGGCGCGGCAGACCGGCGTGCCGCGCGATCACCATTTGCTGCTGCGCAAAAAGTCGACGGCCGCGCTGCGCGGCAAGGGGCGGCGCGAGCGCGAGAAGATCGTTGCCGGAGCGTTCGGCTTGGCCGCCGATGCCAGGGCGCGTGTCGCGAGGCGCCATCTTGTCCTGATCGACGATGTCCATGCCAGCGGCGCGACGCTCCGGTCGGCGGCGAAGGTGCTCCACCGCGGCGGCGCGGCGCAGGTTTCGGCGCTGACCTGGGCGCGGGTCGTTCCCGATGCGCTGACGACGGGCAACATATTTGACTTTGCGGACGTTGATTCCGATATGGTGGTAAAGAGATGACAGGATAGCCGCATGGCAAAGATCGAAATCTATACGAAGGCCTTTTGTGGATTCTGCTCGCGCGCGAAGTCGCTGCTCGATCGCAAGGGGGCCGGTTTTCAGGAAATCGACGTGACGATGGATCGCGCCGGCTTCGACGCGATGGTCGATCGCGCGCACGGACGCCGCACCGTCCCGCAAATCTTCATCGATGGAAAGCATATCGGCGGCAGCGACGATCTCGCCGAGCTGGAAGCGAAGGGCGAGCTCGACGCGCTGCTCGGCACGGGGTGAGAATGATCGTCTTCGACCTTTGCTGTTCCGCGGGCGATCACCGCTTCGAGGCGTGGTTTGCGAGCAGCGAGAGCTTTGCCGACCAGCAGCGACGCGGCCTGATCGCGTGCCCGGTCTGCGGCGACGCCGATGTCCGCAAGGCGGTGATGGCGCCGCGCGTCGGTGCGAAGTCGAACCAGATGACGAGCGGCGCGCTGTCGTCGGCGCCGGTTGCCGACGACAGCGGCCCCGGACCGGAAATCGTCCGCAAGCTGCTGGCCGACCTTGCCGCGAAACAGGCCGAGATGCTGCCCCGGTCGCGCTGGGTCGGCCGCGAGTTCGCCGACGCCGCGCGCGCGATGCACGAAGGCCGCGCGGCCGAGGATCTGATCCACGGGCAAGCCTCTCCCGAAGAGGCGCAGGCGCTTCGCGACGACGGTATCGCGGCAATACCTCTGCTTGTCCCTTTCGTTCCGCCCGAAGCGGCGAATTGATCCGCCGATTGACGCTGGCCGCCCGATACCGCTAGACGGACCCCGGCGCGCCCGTAGCTCAGCAGGATAGAGCATCAGATTCCTAATCTGGGGGCCACAGGTTCGAATCCTGTCGGGCGCACCATCCTCCGTTCGCAGTTCGCACCGGTTTGCCGCGAGCCGGACAGCATTGGCGACACTCGTTCGTCCGGGGGGCGTCGCCGCCAAAGGCGACGCGATCAGCCGGCCCTCGCGTTCGCCAGCATGTCGAGTGCGACATCGACGATCATGTCCTCCTGTCCACCGACCATCTTGCGGCGACCGAGTTCGACCAGGATCGAGCGCGTGTCGATGCCATATTCGGCGCTGGCCTTTTCGGCGTGGCGAAGGAAGCTGGAATAGACGCCGGCATAGCCGAGGGTCAGCGTTTCGCGGTCGACGCGAACCGGCCGGTCCTGCAGCGGGCGCACCAATTCTTCGGCGGCGTCCATCAGCGCGTAGAGATCGCAGCCATGCTGCCAGCCATAACGGTCGGCGGCGGCGATGAAGACTTCGAGCGGCGCGTTGCCCGCGCCGGCGCCCATGCCCGCGAGCGACGCGTCGACGCGGATCGCGCCATTCTGCACCGCGACGAGGCTGTTGGCGACGCCGAGCGAGAGATTGTGGTGCGCGTGGATGCCGCGCTGGGTTTCGGGTTTGAGCACGCGGTCATACGCCTGCAGCCGCGCCGCATATTGGTCCATGTTCATCGCGCCGCCGCTGTCGGTGACATAGACGCAGTGCGCGCCATAGTCCTCCATCAGCTTTGCCTGGCCCGCGAGCGCCCCGGGGTCCGACATGTGGGCCATCATGAGAAAGCCCGACACGTCCATGCCGAGCGTCCGCGCCGCCTCGATATGCTGCTTCGATACATCGGCCTCGGTGCAATGGGTCGCGATCCGGACCGAGCGCACGCCCATGTCATAGGCATGTTCGAGGTCGTGGACGGTGCCGATGCCGGGCAGCAGCAAGGTCGTGAGCACGCTATGCTCCAGCACCTCGGCGACCGCGCCGATCCAGTCCCAGTCGGTATGGGCGCCAAAGCCATAGTTGAAGGACGATCCGCTGAGCCCGTCGCCGTGGGCAATCTCGATCGCGTCGACTTTGGCGCGGTCGAGAGCCTTCGCAATCGCCTTCACATGGTCGAGGCCATATTGGTGACGAACCGCGTGCATCCCGTCGCGCAGCGTCACGTCCTGGATATAGAGTTTGGTCTGCGTCGGATCGAGGGTCATGCCGGTGCCCCCACATGCAGGGTTGCGGCCATGCGTTCGGCGGTGCGAAGGGCGGCAGACGTCATGATATCGAGGTTTCCCGCATAGGCCGGCAGATAGTGCGCGGCGCCTTCCACTTCGAGGAAGATGCTGACTTTCAGCCCGGTAAAGTCCGAACGATCTCCCGCCGTCAGGCCGGGGATGTGCAGCGGCTTGTTCGATCCGAGGTGCTCGAACTGCACTGCCTGCTTGAGACGGTATCCGGGGACATAGGTTTTGACCTCCTCGACCATGTCGAGCACGCTCTGCCGGATAGCGTCCTGGTCGGCGTCGTCGCAAAGGCAATAGACGGTGTCGCGCATGATCAGCGGCGGCTCGGCGGGATTGAGGACGATGATCGCCTTGCCGTTCGCGGCGCCGCCGACCTCGACGATCGCACGGCTGGTCGTCTCGGTGAATTCGTCGATATTGGCGCGCGTGCCGGGGCCGGCGCTTTTCGACGCGATAGATGCGACGATTTCGCCATAGTGGACTCTGGCGACGCGGTTGACGGCATAGACCATCGGGATCGTCGCCTGACCGCCGCACGTCACCATATTGACGTTCGGGGCGTCCAGATGGGCGCCGCCGTTGACCGGCGGGATCGTGTAGGGACCGATCGCGGCGGGGGTCAGGTCGATCACGCGCTTGCCATGGCTGCGCAATATCGCGTCATGACGGTGATGGGCCCCGGCGGACGTCGCATCGAAGACGATCTCGATATCGGCGAATTCGGGCATCGCGACCAGCCCGTCGATCCCTTCGGCGGTGGTCGGGACGCCGAGCCGCTGCGCGCGCGCCAGTCCGTCCGATGCTGCGTCGATTCCCACCATCGCGGCCATTTCGAGCGCGTTCGAAAGGCGCAGAACCTTGATCATCAGGTCGGTGCCGATGTTGCCCGAACCGATGATCGCGACCTTGGTTTTGCCCATCGTTCAGTGTCCCTTGTAGGAAAAGCTGCACGCGCCGATCCCGCCGACGGAGGCGTGAACCCGGTCGCCCGGCGTCAGCGCCACCATCGGGCCGAGCGCGCCCGCCAGCAGGATGTCGCCCGCCTTGAGCGGTTCGCCGCGCGCCGCGAGCGTCTGCGCGAGCCACGCGGCGGCATTGAGCGGATTGCCGAGCGCCGCAGCGCCGATCCCGGTCGAAACGACCGCGTCGTCGATCCGCATCTCCATCGGCGCGCGCTCGAGATCGAGACCGTCGAGCGACCGGCCGGTATCCGCCAGGACGAAGAAGGCGGACGAACCATTGTCGGCCACGGTGTCGGCAAAGCTGATTTTCCAGTCGGCGATGCGGCTGTCGACGATCTCGATCGCGGCATGAACGCTGGCGACCGCGGCGGCGACCTGTTCGGGCGTGGTGGCGGGGTCGGGCAGATCGTCGGCGAGGATGAAGGCGATCTCTGCCTCGGCCTTCGGCTGAAGCGTGCGCGCCGGATCCAGATTGCCGCCGTCCGCAATCCGCATGTCGTCGAACAATACCCCGAAATCGGGCTGGTCGACGCCAAGCTGGATCTGGACCGCCCTGGCGGTCAGTCCGGCCTTGCGGCCGACGATCCGGCGTCCTTCGCTTTCCCAGAAGCGCGTGTTGATCGTCTGCACCGCATAGGCGCCCTCGGCGTCGACGGGATCGAGTCCGTCGCGCATCGGCGGCACCGCGCCCGATCGATAAGCGTCGCGCAGCCGCAGCGCGAGTTCGTCCCGGGTCGGTCTGGTCATCGGCGATATCCTCTTCCTGTCTGCGCGGTGCTAGCGCGATACGCCCCTTGGCACCAGCCGCCGGGCCGGATATGTTCTTACCATATGAGAAATGGGACGCCGCAGATTGCTTCGCTCACCCGGGCGCTCTTGACCCTGGAGGCCATGATTTCCGGGGGCAGAACGCGCAACCTGTCCGACGTGGCACGCGATCTCGGCATGCCTGTGGCGACGGTCCATCGTCAGGTAACGACGCTGGTGGCCGAGGGCTTTCTAGTCCGCCTCGCGAATGGCCATTATGCCGCCGGAGCGCGGCTCGCCCGTATGCTGGGCCATGTCGACGAGAAGCAGTTGATCGCCAGCGCGGCGGCTCCGGTCCTGCATCGCCTTGCCTCCCGGCTTGGCTGCGTCGTCCAGCTCGGCACGTTCGAGAACGACATGGTGACCTACCGGATCAAGACCGGCCAGGGGGCCAGCGACCTGTTCACCAAAGTGGGAATGCAGCTCGAGGCCTATTGCTCGGGAATCGGGAAGGTGCTCCTCGCGCATCTTCCGGAAGGGGAGCGGGAAGATTATCTGGCGGCTGGCCCCTTTCCCGCGCTCACCCCGAACACGATCGTCGACCCCGACAGGCTGCGAATGGCGCTTCGGCACGTCAGGCAGCATGGCTTCGCTACCGACGATGGCGAGATCCACGATGGCATTTTCTGCGTTGCGGTGCCGATCCATAGCGCCGCTGACGATCGCGTGCTTGCCGCGATTTCGGTCACCCGGCCGAAGCGGCCGGGGCGGCGCATGACGACCGAGCGGACCGTCCATTATCTCGAGCAGGCGGCGCGGGAGATCGGGGCTGCGGCTTTCGCCTGACGGTTGCCGGGGCCGATCATCGGAACCTCACCGGGCGGTAGATGCGGTTCTGCCCTGCGCCGCCATCACGAGGCCGGAAAGGCTGCCGTTCTTCTATTCACGCGCGCGTGAGCGAACATTGAAAGCGCTGTCGCTGCGATCATATCGGCAATGGCTGGATCGGCGGTTTCATGCCGACGATCGGCTTTGCGATGGTCGCGGCGACGGGGAATATCTACCAAGGGCTGTGGTATGCGGTGACGATCGCCGCAGTCACCGCAGTCGTCGGGATTTTCTTCCTGCCGGAAACCTACAAGCGGGACATCGAAGCCTGAGCGCGATCGACCAAGCAGGCGTGCGCGCCGAAGGGCATCCCCGTCGGTGTTGGCGCCTCGGGTTTCCGCGGCCGGCCAAGATGACGAATCCGTAATCCGGCGGTCATCGGACGGGCAGGGGCGGGCGTCTATTCCTCGGGCGTCGGGTTGAGCCGGTCCGCTCCATCCCCCTGACCCTGGCAATGGACCGGCTCCCCCTGACACGCCCCCCAAAAGGGTGGATCAACTGTCTTAGGAGTCCAATCATGCGTAACTATGCAAAGCTCGTTGCTGCCGGTGCCCTGTCGCTGGCGATGATCAGCGGATCCGCCTTTGCCGCGACCCCGGCAGCCACGCCGGCGCAGTCGCACAAGGCGGTCAAGGCCCCGGTGAAGAAGGCCCCGACGCACGCCGCGAAGAAGACCGACAAGAAGGCCCAGTAAACCGGCCGATCCCGTTCCGTCCGAAAGGCCGGTCCGCACCTTGCGCGGGCCGGCCTTTTCCGTTTCCGCCCGGGAATCGCGGTCAGGTGATGAAGGGAATGTCGCCCTCGGCCGTTTCGCCGGGCGCGAGCAGCGGAAGCGCTTTCAACCGCGCATAGATCGGCGTGAAATCGGTCTCGTCGGTTTCCTTCAGCAGATGCTCGAAACTCTCGATCACGAAATAGGTCGGCTGGAACTCGTCGAAGAGATAGTCGCTGCGCATCACGCGCGCGAGGTCGAACGACAGCCGCCGCGCGTCGGGAGACGTGACCGCATGGACGGTTTCGGCGATGCTCGACAGGAGGCCGGCGCCATAGGCGCGAATGCCGCCCGCCTCGCGCACCAGCCCGAATTCGACGGTGTGGAGGTAGAGCCGCCCGAGATAGTCGGCGGCGCCCAGCGTTTCGGCGCGCAGCCCCGCCTTGCCATAGGCAACGAGGAAGTCGGCGAAGACCGGGTTGGTGAGCATCGGCAAATGCCCGAACAGGTCGTGGAACATGTCGGGTTCCTCGCTGTAGTCGAGCGAATCCGCGCCGCGCAGGAAGTTGGCCGCGGGGAAGCGGCGTTCGGCGAGGTGCCGGAAAAAGGGTTCGTTGGGGATCACGCCCGGGACCGGCACGATCTCCCACCCCGTCGTCGCCTTGAGACGCGGGTTGAGGTCGGCGAGGTCGGGAATACCGGGCCCCGCGAGGTGCAATATGTCGAGCCCGTCGAGAAAGGCCTGTGAGGCGAAACCGCCCAGTGCCTGCGACTGGCGCGCGACGAGCTGCTCCCACGTGCGATGGTCGTCGGCGCTGAACTGGCTCCAGTTCTGCGGCATCGTCCAGTCGGCCGCGACGCCCGCAGGCGGCGCTTCGAAAACATGTGTTGCGGCCATCGCCGGGCTCCCTTGTGTTTCGGCTGTGCAGGATAGCGCGCGAGGCGGCGAACATTGTCCCGAACCCGCATTGATCTTGCGCGCATTTCAGAACAATGTTCTGTCCAGTTTGAAGTACAACAAAGGCTGTTCTGACCTTTTGCGGGAAAGTTGGTTGTTTTCCTGTGGGGCGGACTGGCCGGTGTGCAGCCGGAGCAGGGAAGATGGACAAGATCGACTGGAAAATCCTGACCGAGCTCGAGGGTGACGGACGCTTGTCGTTCGCCGACCTCAGCGAACGCGTGGGCCTTTCCAAATCGCCCTGCTGGTCGCGCGTGCGCGATCTGGAGGCCGATGGCGTGATCGGCGGTTATCACGCGCGGATCAGCCCCGCGGCGCTCGGGCTCGCGGTCCAATGCTATGCCGATGTTCGGATCAAGTTCGACGGCCACGCGGCGTTCGAGGCGGCGGCGCTCGCGCATCCGGCGATCATCGAATGCCACACCACCGCGGGCGATAGCGATTATCTGCTGCGCATCTATGCGCGTTCGGTCGAACATCTCGACGAACTGCTTCGCAACGATCTGTCGAAGCTGCCGGGCGTCCACCGGCTGTCGACGACCGTCTGCCTGAAGACGATCAAACAACATGCGCCCCTGACACCATGGGCATCGGAAGGAGCGCGGGCGTGACGCGCGCGGGGAGGACGGCTTGAGCATCAGGCGATTTGTCGAGGACGGGATCGAAAGCTTCGAGGCCGAGATCGACGGCGAGAGGATCCAGTGGGACAAGGGATTGTCATACGCCCGGCATCTGCAAACCGAAAAGCTGCTCTCGTCGCAGGTTCCGGTGACCGACAAGCCCGACGAGATGCTGTTCGTCATCATGCACCAGACGATGGAGCTGTGGCTGAAGCTGGTGCTGCACGAGGCGCGGATCGCGGTCGCCGCGATCCAGGCCGACGACCTCGATCATGCGGGCAAGACGCTCGACCGCATTGCGACGATCCAGCGCCACATGATCCATAGCTGGGAGGTGCTGGCGACGCTGACCCCGCATGATTTCCTGACATTTCGCGGCTATCTGCGCAAAGCGTCGGGGTTCCAGTCGCACCAGTATCGCGAGCTTGAATATCTGCTCGGCAACAAGCGCGAGGATCTGCTCCTCGTCCACGCCGACGATGCCGAAACCCATGCGCGGCTGAGCGCGGTGCTGAACGCGCCGTCTTTCTATGACGAGGTGCTGAAACTGCTTGCGCGACGCGGCTTCGCGATCCCCGCCTCGCATCTCGAACGCGACTGGAGCCGGCCTTATGAGGCGTCCGAGGCGATCGAGGATGCCTGGCTCGCCGTCTATTCGGACGTCGAGCACTATTGGGATCTCTACATGCTGGCCGAGAAGGTCACCGCGCTCGAATATTATTTCCAGGAATGGCGCTTCAAGCACATGAAGACCGTCGCGCGCGTGATCGGGCAAAAGCAGGGCACCGGCGGATCGGCCGGGGTCAATTATCTGGTCAAGGCGCTGAACCTCAGCTTTTTCCCCGAACTCTGGGCGATGCGCACGCGCATGGTCGCACCGAAGGCCGGCGGCAATTATGCCGACGGAGATGCCTCGTGAAAATATGGGATATCTCGCAGGTCGTGCGACCCGACATGCCGGTCTGGCCGGGCGAGCCGCCGGTCCGCGTGATGCGCAACGTCGAGATCGGTGACGGCTGCCCGGTCAACGTCGGCGAGATCGACGCGCCGCTCCACGCCGGCACCCATGCCGATGCGCCCTTGCATTATGCTCCCGATGGCGCCGCGAGCGCCGATTGCGACCTGGCGCCGTACATCGGCCGCTGCGTGCTCGTCGACGTGCGCCATGCGGCGGCGCGGATCGAGATGGGCGACGTCGACTGGGATGCGGTCGCGGGCGCCGAGCGGGTGATCTTTCGGACCTATGATCGCTTTCCCGCCGACGTCTGGGACAGCGATTTCACCGCGATCGCGCCCGAGGTTGTCGCCAGGCTGCGCGAGGGCGGGGTCCGGCTGGTCGGGACCGACTCGCCGTCGCTCGATCCCGAAACATCGAAGACGATGGACGCGCATCACGAAATTCTCGCGGGCGACATGCGCATCCTCGAGGGACTCGTACTCGATGATGTGCCGCCAGGTGACTATGAACTGATCGCGCTGCCGCTGAAGATCGCGGCCGCCGATGCCAGCCCCGTCCGGGCGATCCTGCGGGAGCTTGCGAAGTGAAGGAAATTCTCGCCGAAGTCGCCGATCTCGACGCGCGCGATCCGCTGGCGCCGTTTCGCGACGAGTTCCGGCTGCGCGACGGGCTGATCTATGTCGACGGCAATTCGCTCGGCGCGCTGCCCAAGGCGACCGCGGCGCGCCTCGCGGCGACGGTGACCGAGGAATGGGGCGAGGGGCTGATCACCTCGTGGCTCGGCGCCGACTGGGTCGGGGCACCGCAGCGGATCGGCAACAAGATCGCGGCGCTGCTCGGCGCGAAGGCCGGCGAGGTGATCGCGGCGGACTCGACCTCGGTGAACATCTTCAAGGCGGTGACCGCGGCCGCCTCGCTCCGCCCCGACCGCGCGGTGATCCTGTCGGAGACGACCAATTTCCCGACCGACGTCTATATGATGCAGGGGATCGAGGCATTCAGCGGCGGGCGGCTGAAATCGGTGACGGTCGATCCCGCCGACGTGCTGGGCCGGCTGGACGAGGATGTCGCGGTGCTGCTGCTGACGCAGGTGCACTACAAGTCCGGCCTGATCCGCGACATGGCCGAGGTGACGCGCCGCGCGCACGAAAAGGGCGTGCTAATCGTCTGGGATCTCAGCCACAGCGCCGGCGCGATCGAGGTCGACCTCAACGGTGCGAAAGCCGACTTCGCGGTCGGCTGCGGCTATAAATTTCTGAACGGCGGCCCCGGCGCGCCCGCCTTCCTGTTCGCGGCGGAGCGCCACCATGACGCGATGCCCGTCCTGTCGGGCTGGTTCGGTCATGCGAGCCCCTTCACCTTCGAGGAGGATTATCGCGCCGCCGCGGGCGTGACGCGCTTCCTCTGCGGGACGCCGCCGGTGCTGGGGCTGACCGCGCTCGAATGCGGCATCGACCTGATGGCGCGCGCCGACATGCGCGAGCTGCGCAAGAAGTCGGTCCGGCTCGGCCAGCTCTTCATCGAGCGGATGACCGCGCGCTGCGGCGAGTTCGGCTTCGAACTTGCGAGCCCCGCCGATCCCGAGCTGCGGGGGAGCCAGATTTCCTACGCACACCCCCATGGTTACGAGATGGTGCAGGCGCTGAAGGAGCGCGGCGTGATCGGCGATTTCCGCGCGCCCGACATATTGCGATTCGGCCTGACGCCGCTTTATCTGCGCTACGCCGACGTCGTCGAGGCGGTCGAGCGGTTGCGCGACATTTGCGTGACGCGCGCGTGGGACAAGCCCGAATATCGCGTCCGCGCGGCCGTGACCTGAGGAGGCGCCGATGCTCGAACTCCCCAAATCGAAGGTCGCCGCGGTCCAGACCGCCCCCGTCTTCCTCGATCCTGCGGCGACGGTCGACAAGGCGTGCGCGCTGATCGCCGAGGCGGCGGGCAATGGCGCGAAGCTCGTCGCCTTTCCCGAAGTGTTCGTCGCGGGCTATCCCTATTGGAACTGGCTGATGACGCCGGTCGAGGGGAGCGAATGGTTCGAACGGCTCTGCCGCGCCGCGATCACCGTGCCGGGGCCCGAGGTCGAGCAATTATGCGCGGCGGCGCGCGCGCACGACTGCACCGTGGTGATCGGCGTCAACGAACGCGACCCGCGCGCGCTCGGTACGCTCTACAACACCAACCTCGTCATCGGCGCTGACGGGACGTTGCTCGGCCGGCATCGCAAGCTCGTGCCCACCTGGGCCGAGAAGCTGACCTGGGCGGGCGGCGACGGCGCGAGCCTGCGCGTCTATGACACGCCGGTCGGCCCGCTCGGGACGCTCGCGTGCGGGGAGAATACCAATACGCTCGCGCGCTTCGCGCTGCTGTCGGCGGGCGAGCTGGTCCATGTCGCCAATTATATCTCGCTGCCCGTCGCGCCTGCTTCGTACAATATGGCCGACGCGATCCGCATCCGCGCGACCGCGCACAGCTTCGAAGGCAAGCTGTTCACGATCGTCGCCTGCTCGACCGTCAGCGAGGAGATCATCGCGGCGATGAGCGCCGGGCGGCCCGCAAACCGCGCGCTGCTCGAGCGGCGGCAGAGCGCCTTTTCGGGCGTGATCGGCCCCGACGGCAATCTCGTCGGCGACCCGCTGATCGACGACGAAGGCATCGTCTATGCCGAGATCGACCTTTCGCGCTGCATCCAGCCCAAGCAGATGCACGATATTATCGGCGCCTATAACCGCTTCGACATTTTCGACCTGCGCATCGACCGGCGCCCGCGTACGAGCGCAAGCTGGCGCGATGACGAAGTGCCGCCCGCCGACGACGGCGGTGCGGAGCCGCCCACGGCTTGAGATTGGCAAGGAGAGGCAAGATGGCCAGCGTCGTGTCAAAACCCGATCCCCGCGATGCGCAGCTGGGGCGCTCGCGTGTCACCGATACCGACGAGCTCCGGCAATTCTACGCCGAGCTTGGCGCGCATAATGCCGACGCCTTCTGGAACCGCGCCAACGCGATCGAGCCGTGGGAGCCGCAGAGCCGGTACAATCCGACGCTGTGGAAATATGCCGAGATGCGCGAGCTATGCCTGCGCGCGGTCGAGCTGGTGCGGCCCGAGGATGCCGGGCGCCGCGTCGTGACCTTGCTCAACGACAGCGATGCGGGGCGTGCGAACACCGCGGTCTGCGGCTGGCTGTTCAGCGGCCTGCAGGCGATGCGCCCCGGCGAGATCACCCCCGCGCACAAGCATACCGCCTCGGCGCACCGCTTCATCATGGAAGGCGGCGGTGCCTATACAGTTGTCGACGGGCATCATGTCACGCTTGGCAAGAATGATTATGTGCTGACGCCGAACGGGTGCTGGCACGATCATGGCGTCGCCGCGGACGGCCAGCTTTCGATCTGGCAGGACGGGCTCGATATCCCGCTCATGAACTGCATGGAGAGCAATTTTTATGCGGTCTATGACGCCCCGGCGCAGACCCCGGGCTTTCCCGCCGACGATCTGCCGCTTTCCTATGGCGGTGCGATGCAACCCGACGGCGTCGAGGCGTGGGCGCGGCCCTTTTCGCCGACGATGGTCTATCGCTGGGAACAGGTGCGCGACGCGATCTGGAATTTCGCCAAGGTGTCGGGCGGCTCGCCCTTCGACGGGCATATCATGCGCTATTCGAACCCGCAGACCGGCGGCTGGGCGCTCCAGACGATGGGCGCGCACATGCAGATGCTGAAGGGCGGGCTGCATACGCGCGCGCACCGGCACACCGGCAACGTCGTCTATAATGTCGCGCAGGGCCGCGGCTATTCGGTGATCGGCGGGCGGCGCTTCGATTGGGCGGAGCATGACATTTTCTGCGTGCCCGCCTGGACCTGGCACGAGCATGTCAATCTCGACCCGTCGGAAGAGGCGTTCCTCTTCTCGTTCAACGACTTCCCCGTGATGGAGGCGCTCGGCGTCCGGATCGAGGAAGCGCTCGAAGACAAGGACGGCCATCAGCAGGTTCAGGCCTGAACCCTCATCGCAACCCATAACAGGAAAACAACCATGCGCTTCGTGACCTATCGCACGGCCGAAACCGGGCCGCGCCTCGGACTCGTCCACCAGGGACTCGTCATCGACGTCGAATATTTCGGCGACGCGATCGGGCATGATCTGCCCGCGACGATGCTCGACTTCATCGATCTGGGTCCGGTCGCGCTCGGCTTCCTGCAGGAGGCCGTCGCGGCTGCGACGCCCGCCGATCTGGTCGGCACGTCGCTGCCCGAGGGCAATGTGACCCTGCTCGCGCCGATCCCGCGCCCGCGCAAGAATATCTTCGGTATCGGGCTGAACTATACCGAGCATGTCGCGGAATCGGCGCGCGCGCTCGACACGTCGGACGCGCTGCCGAAAGAGCCGGTGATTTTCTCGAAGCCGCCGACCGCCGTGGTCGCGTGGAACGACCCGATCCGCCACAATGCGAAGGTGACGCAGCAGCTCGACTGGGAAACCGAGCTGGCGGTGGTGATCGGGCGTACGGCGCGCCACGTGGCCGAGGCCGACGCACTCGACCATGTGTTCGGCTATACCGTTATCAACGATGTGTCGGCGCGCGACTGCCGCCGTGCGGGGCAGTGGATCGTGTCGAAGGGGCAGGACAGTTTCGCGCCGATGGGCCCCGCGATCGTCACCCGCGACGAAATCACCGATCCGCAGAACCTCAATATGTGGACCAGGGTCAACGGGGTCGAGAAGCAGAACAGCAACACGCGTTTCATGCTGTTCAACGTCGCGCAGCTCATCGCCGACATATCGGGCGTGATGACGCTGGAGCCCGGCGACATCATCGCCACTGGCACACCCGCCGGCGTCGGCGCGGGCCGCGACCCGCAGGAGTTCATGTGGCCGGGCGACGTCGTCGAATGCCATGTCGAGGGCATCGGCACGCTGCGCAACCCGATCGTCGCCATCTGAAAGACCGAACCATGACCCGCCCTTTCCGCGTCGGCCAGATCGTGCCGAGTTCGAACGTCACGATGGAAACCGAAATCCCCGCGATGCTCCGCGCCCGCGAAGCGATCCTGCCCGACCGCTTTACCTTCCACAGCGCGCGCATGCGGATGAAGAAGGTGACGAAGGAGGAACTGGCGGCGATGGACGCCGATTCCGACCGCTGTGCCTTCGAGCTGTCCGACGCTGCGGTCGACGTAATGGGCTATGCCTGCCTCGTCGCGATCATGAGCATGGGCCCAGGCTATCACCGCGTGTCGGAAAAGCGGCTGCATGGGCGGACCGTCGAAAACGGCCACGCCGCGCCGGTGGTGACGAGCGCGGGGGCGCTGGTCGACGGCCTGCACGCGCTCGGCGCGAAGCGGATCGCGGTGGTCGCGCCCTATATGAAGCCGCTCACCCAGCTCGTCGTTTCGTACATCGAAGGCGAGGGGATCGCGGTGCAGGATTCGCTCGCGCTGGAGATTCCCGACAATCTCGAGGTCGCGGCGCAGGATCCCGCGAACCTTCTGGCTCACTATAAGAAGCTCGACCTTGCGGGGATCGATGTGCTGGTGCTGTCGGCCTGCGTCCAGATGCCCTCGCTGCCCTCGATCCAGAAGGTCGAGGATGAGGTCGGGCTACCCGTCGTTTCCGCGGCGGTCTGCACGACGCACCAGATGTTGAAGCGGCTCGGGCTCGAAGCGCGGGTGCCGGGTGCCGGCGCGCTGCTTTCGGGACGCTATTGATCGAAGGGGACGGGCGGTGAAGCTCTACAGCTATTTCCGGTCATCGGCCGCCTATCGCGTGCGGATCGCGCTGGGGCTCAAGGGGATCGCCGCCGACCAGGTCGCGATCAACCTGCTCGCGCGCGAGCCGCTGCCGGGCTATCGGCAGGCGGTCAATCCGCAGGGCTTCGTCCCCGCGCTCGACACCGACGCCGACGGGCTGATCGTCCAGTCGCTCGCGATCATCGAGTATCTCGACGAAACGCATCCGGAACCCGCGCTGTTGCCGAAACGCGCCGCGGACCGCGCCTATGTCCGCGCCGCCGCGCAGCTCGTCGCCTGCGACATCCATCCGCTCGCGAACCTCAGGGTGCTTCGATATCTCAAGCGCGATCTGGGGCAGAGCCAGGATGCGATCGACGACTGGTACCGGCATTGGGTCGAGGACGGTCTCACGCGGCTCGAGGCTTTCGTGGCAGCGGAAGGAAAGAGTGGGCGCTTCCTGTTCGGCGACGCGCCGACGATGGCCGATTGCGTCCTTGTTCCGCAGCTTTTCAACGCGCGTCGGCTCGCGTGCGATCTGGCGACCATTCCGACGTTGGTCGCGATCGACGCCCGCTGCACCGGGCTCGATGCGTTTCGTCAGGCGCATCCGGACGCGCAGCCCGACGCGGTCTGATCAGCGATGCCTCAGCTGCAGCGGCCGAACCCCTTGCCGCGCACCGCGCGGCCCGGCGTCGCGCCGCTGTGCCGTCCGTCCTTGAGGACGGCAATGCCATTCACATAGACGTCGCGCATGCCGACCGCATAGCGATGCGGCTGTTCGAAGGTCGCGCGATCGGCGACCGCCGCCGGATCGAAGACAACGACATCGGCGTAATAGCCGGGCTTCAGCGCTCCGCGTTCGGCGATGCCGAGATTGGTCGCGGGCAATGTCGTCAAACGGCGCACCGCTTCCTCGAGCGTGATCAGCTTCTCGTCGCGCACATAGCGGCCGAGGAGACGCGCGAAATTGCCGTAGGTACGCGGATGCGCACCCGATTTCAGGAATACGCCCTCGGTCGATTGCGACGCCGCGTCGGACCCGAAGCTCATCCACGGCAGTTGCACCTGCTTCCGGACATTGTCTTCCGACATCAGGAAATAGACGGTGCCGACGCGCGACCCGTCCTCGATCACGAGGTCCATCGCCGTTTCTTCGGGCGATTTGCCGCGCATCGCCGCGACCTCGGCGAGCGTCTTGCCGGTGAGCGGCTTCAGCGCCTCATTCTTGAACCCCGTCAGGATCATCTTGTCGGCGCCGGCGCCGAAATAGAGATTCTCCCAGTCGCTGCCCGGCTTCTGCATCTCCGCGGCAACGCGCGCGCGCGTCGCGGGATCCTTCAGCCGTTCGATCCATGCTTCGAGGCCGCCTGCCTGCACCCAGGTCGGCATCGCCGCGTCGAGCCCGGTCGCCCCGGCGGTGTAGGTGTACATGTCGGTGGTGATGCGCAGCCCCGCGGCGCGCGCCGCCTCGATCTTCTTCACGACCGCGTCAAGCTTGCCCCAGTTCGAGCGGCCCGCCATCTTGAGATGATAGATTTCGGCGGGCGCACCCGATCGGCGCGCGATCTCGATCAGTTCATCGACGGCTTGCTCCAGCCGGTCGCCCTCCGACCGCATGTGGCTGATGTACATGCCGCCGCACTTGCCCGCCTCGGTCATCAGTGCCGCAAGTTCGTCGGTCTCGGCATAGGAACCGGGCGCATAGATGAGCGAGCTGCCGACGCCGAGTGCGCCCTCGTTCATCGCCTGCCGGACGAGCGCCTTCATGCGCGCGAGCTGTTCGGGATTCGGGTCGACGTCATCCTCGCCGAGTTCGTGGACGCGCACTGTCGCCGCGCCGACGAAGCTCGCGATATTCGTCGAGATGCCTCGCTTTTCGAGCCAGCCGAGATAGTCGCCAAGGCTCGTCCATTCGATCTTGTAGCGGATATCGCCCTGCCGCTCGGTCTCCTGACGTTTCATCGTCGCGTTGTACGGGCCCATCGACGAGCCTTCGCCCATCACCTCCAGCGTCACCCCCTGCCGGATATCGCTTTCGCTGCGCGGATCGGCGATCAGCGATTCGGTCGCCCAGCTCAGCATGTTGATGAAGCCCGGGGCCACCGCCATGCCGCGCGCCTGCACCTCGCGCTTCGCCGTGCCGTCGACTGTGCCGACCGCGACGATGCGGTCGCCCTTGATCGCGACGTCGCCTGTGACGGGCGGGGCGCCCGATCCATCGTAGATCGTGCCGCCGCGGATGATCAGGTCATAGGCGGGGCTCGCACCCTCTGCGGCCGCGGGCGCCGCCGCCGGTATCGCGCCGCTCAGCAGCATCAGCGAAAGGACGAAGGGCCGTGGCAGCGTCATCTTTTTCTCCGTGGATGAGCGGTGAGCGTCGTCAAATCGTCCATCAATCCTTCGGCAGCGCCTGCTGAATTGCGCGGTATCGCGCGGCCGATTTCTCCATATGGCGTCGCGCCGCGCGGCGGGCGGCGGCGGGGTCCTGCGCTTCGATCGCGGCATAGATCGCGCGGTGGTCGTTATTGATCGTGCGCGCATAATGCTGGTGCCGCTCGGGGTCGCTGCCCTGCAGGTACAGCTTGCGCGAGGGGACGAGACGGACGCCGAGAAACTGGGTGAAGCGCAGGAAATAGTCATTGCCCGTCGCCCCGGCGATCGCGGCGTGGAAGGCGGTATCCGCGGCGACCGACGCGTCGACGTCGGTGCTCGCCTCCATCGCCTCGAGCGCACCGCGCAGCGCGGCGAGGTCGGCGTCGGTGCGGCGCCGCGCCGCGAGGTCCGCCATTTCGGCCTCGAACCCCATGCGCATTTCGAGCAGGCGCAGGACATCCTCGATCTCGCCGACCTCGTCCGCGGCGATCTGGAAGGCGCGATATTGCGCGCCGTCGGGGACATAGGCGCCCGAGCCGCGCCGCGACACCAGCAGGCCGCGCGCCGCGAGGCGCGAATAGGCTTCGCGCACGACGGTGCGGCTGACGCCGAACGCCTCGGTGATCGCCTTCTCGGTCGGAAAGCGCGCGCCGGGGGGCATGTCGCCCTTTTCTATCTGTTGTTCAAAGCGCTGGACCAGATCGTCGGCCAGCGACGCTGCCTTGGTCGCCATGGCGGGCAGGGTTATCAAAGCGCCGCGACTCTGGCTAGGGCCGGAAAGCCGGACCTTGTGCCGCGACATAGCTTTCCCATGCCTCGCGCGTCGCGAAATCGCCGCGGCGGTCCCACGCCGCGCCGCTATAATAGACGAACGGCTTGCCCGGCGTGACGCGGATCAGGACCAGATAATTGTCGGCGTCCTCGGCGAAGCCGATGAACGCGGCGGGATCGACGATCACCGCGGCGGCCATGCGGCCCTTGGCGCCATCGGGCGGACCCCACCAGCTCATTCGCGCGTTTGCCGCGTCTTTGCTGATCTCGCCGAGCGCGCCGCCGTTTATCGGGCGCTTTGAGAGGCCGATCCCGACGATCAGCTCGGCGTCGCTGCTCGACGTCAGCGTCGAGGTCAGCCGCGTAAAATTGGTTCCCGCGGGCAGGGTGAAGCGCCGCGTCTCGCGCACCGTGCGTAGCGTATCGACCGGCCAGGGATCATAGTCGACCGTGAAGTCCGCGACCTCGGGTCCGGCGGTCAGGATATGCGGGCGGACATAGTTGCGCGAGGTCCAGAGCTTGTTGTCGTACCAGATGCCGAGCCCGCCCGTGCCGCGCCCGGTGCCGACATTATAGAAATCGAGCCCCTCGCCATGGTCGGCGTGCTGGTCACCGGTGCGGAGCTGGCGATCCATATAGGGCCAGCGGACGCGTTTGCCCCATGCGTCGATTCCCGACGAGGAGGGCGGTTCGGCAGTTTCGAGCGCGCGCGAATAGATACGGTGCGCGATGCGGTCATTCTCCCAGAGCAGGTCGCCGTAACGATAATCGGCGATCACGACCGCGGCCCGCGCCCGCTGCTCGTCCGGCGTGGCCGGACGCAGCGGCGCATGATCCTGCGCGAGTGCGGGCGCCGAGATCAACAGGGCGGCGAGGAGCACCCGGCGCATCACCAGCTCCACATCGTCCCGTCCTCGAGCCGGTTCACCGGCAGATAGGCGCGGGCATAAGGATGGTCGGCGGCCAGCGCCTCGTCGATGTCGACGCCGAGTCCGGGGGCGTCGCCGGGATGGAGCATCCCGTCCGCGAAGCGATAGGCGTGCGGGAAGACTGCGTCGGTCTCGGGGGTGTGGCGCATATATTCCTGAATGCCGAAATTGGGGATCGCGAGCCCGAGGTGCAGCGCCGCCGCCATCGTGACGGGCGACAGGTCGGTCGCGCCGTGACAGCCGGTGCGGATCTGGTGCAGGTCGGCGAGCGAGGCGATCTGGCGCATATGCGTGATGCCGCCCGCGTGGAGCACGGTCGCGCGGATATAGTCGATCAGCCGGTTCTCGATCAGCGCCTTGCAGTCCCAGACCGAGCTGAAGATTTCGCCGACGGCGAGCGGTGTCGTCGTGTGCTGGCGGATCAGGCGGAACGCCTCCTGATCCTCGGCGGGAGTCGCGTCTTCGATCCAGAAAGGCCGATATGGCTCCAGATCCTTGCCCAGCCGCGCCGCCTCGATCGGGGTCAGGCGGTGGTGGACGTCGTGGAGCAGGTGGACATCCCAGCCGAGCGCCTCGCGCGCCGCCGCGAACAGTTCGGGGACGATGCGCAGATATTTGGCCGTCGACCAGATATTCTCGGTCGGCAGATCGGCGTCGGCGGGCTCGTAGAAATATTTGTCGCCGCTGACGCCATAGGTCGACGCCATGCCGGGCACCCCGCATTGCAGCCGGATCGCCCTGTACCCCTGGCGCTGATAATCGAGCGCGGCCGCGATCGTGTCCTCGATCGTCGCGCCGTTGGCATGGCCATAGACCATGCATCCCTCGCGCGAGGCGCCGCCGAGAAGCTGATAGACGGGCAGCCCCGCGACCTTGCCCTTGATATCCCACAGCGCCATGTCGACCGCGGCGATCGACGCCATCGTCACCGGGCCGCGCCGCCAATAGGCACCCTTGTAGAGATATTGCCAAATATCCTCGATCCGGTGCGCGTCGCGGCCGATCAGACAGGGCACGACATGGTCGGCGAGATAGCTTGCGACCGCAAGCTCGCGGCCGTTCAGGGTCGCGTCACCGACGCCGGTCGTACCGTCATCGCATTCGATCTTCAGCGTCACGAAATTGCGTCCCGGGCTCGTCACGATCACCCGGGCGGACACGATCTTGGGCATGGCCTCTCCATTCGTCTATAGTTGTATGACAACCTTATTGACATGCTCGACGTAAAAGGAAAGAGAGAAGTCGCCGGCGGTAAGGACTGGCGAGCGAGCCTCGCGGGAGAGAGCGGTGCCGATGAACTTCTTCGCGCCCCTGATGCTGGTCGCTGCGCCCGCAGCGGTCGCCGACGCCGAACCGGCGATGCCGACTGCGGCGGCGATCCTCGCCGAGACGCGGCGGGTTGCCGACTGGCAGCTGACCAACCGCACCAACTGGGGGGCGATGCCGGCGGCGCGGCCAAGCGTTCGCAACCCGCGCGACTGGCAGCAGGCGACCTTCTGGGTCGCGCTGACCGCGCTTGCCGACCGCGATCCGCGCTATGGCAAGCCGTTGATCGAGCTGGGTCGCGAGCTTGGCTGGAAGCTCGGTGACAAGCCCTATCATGCCGATGACCAACTCATCGCGCGCGCCTGGATTTGGGCGGCGAAGAATGGCGAGGGGGGAAAGGCGCTGGCGCCTGCGCGCGCCTATTACGACCATGTGCTCGCGAACCGGCCGACGACCGACCTCGTTTTTGTTTCCAATGCCTCGGGGCAGGGCGATCCCTCCTGCACCGATCGCTGGTGCTGGTGCGATGCGCTGTTCATGGCGCCCGAGACGCTGCTGAAGCTCGCGAAGGCGACCGGCGACAAGCGCTACGCCGATTTCGCCCACGCCGAGTTCAAGTCGACGACCGACTATCTCCACGATCCGGCAGAGCGGCTCTATTTCCGCGACAGCCGCTTCTTCGACCAGCGCGACGCGCAGGGGCGCAAGCTGTTCTGGAGCCGCGGCAACGGCTGGGTGATGGCGGGGCTGGTCGGTATTCTCAAGACGCTCGACAAGGACGATCCGAAGCGCGGCTATTATGAACGGCTGTTCCGCGACATGGCGGCACGGCTCGTCACGCTGCAAAAGGCCGACGGCTATTGGCCCGCGTCGCTGCTCGACCAGGGTCCGGCGACGCCTCCCGAAACAAGCGGCACCGCTTTCTACACCTATGCCTTCGCATGGGGGATCGAGGCCGGGCTGCTCGACCGCACGAGATATGAACCGGCGGCGGTGCGCGGGTGGCACGCGCTGACGCGTGCGGTGCAGCCCGACGGGATGCTCGGCTGGGTGCAACAGGTGGGCGACAGGCCCGACAGCGTATCGGCGCGCGAGACGCAATTCTACGGCGCCGGGGCCTTTCTGCTCGCGGGGACGGCGATGGCCGACCTTGCGGAGACGCGCCGGCTGAAAACGAAATGAAGCTTCTTGTCCCCGTCTCGCTCGCGTTGCTGTCGCTGGCTTCGCCCGCCGTTTCTGCTCCATCGGATCACCCGGTCTGCGAAGGCAGCGAGGGCTATGCCGCCAGTTTTGGGGGACGGCGAACCTTCGCTCTGACGCCCACCGACCTTGAGGCGATCAAGGCGAAACGGACGAACGACCCGGTCGTCGCCGCGGCCTATCGCGACCTGATCGCGCGGGCCGACCATGCGCTGGCTGCCAGGCCCGCATCGGTGATGGACAAGCAGGCCGATCCGCCATCGGGCGACCGCCACGATTATGTCAGCCTCGCGCGTTATTGGTGGCCCGACCCCGCCAATCCCGCAGGCCCCTACGTCCGCCGCGACGGCGACACCAATCCCGAGATCGAGACGAACCGCTTCGATCGTATCGCGCTCGCCCGCATGGCACGCGAGGCGGAGACGTTGGCGCTCGCCTATTATTACAGCGGCGACACCCGCTATGCCGATGGCGCGGCGCGGGCGATCCGGACCTGGTTCCTCGATCCGGCGACCGCGATGAACCCGAACATGGATTTCGCGCAGGCGGTGCCGGGGGTCGCGAACGGCCGCGCCGAGGGCGTGCTCGACGGTGCAGGGTTCATCGGGGTGATCGACGCGGCGGGGCTGATCGCACCTGCGGGATCGCTCTCGCCCGCCGAAAACGCCGCGCTCGAAAACTGGTTCGCGCGCTATGTCGACTGGATGCAAAACAGCGCGAACGGGAGGGCGGAAGCGGCCGCGAGGAATAATCACGGCCTTTGGTACGACGCCCAGCTTGCGCGCTTTGCGCTGTTTGCGCGGCGCCCCGATATTGCGCGCGACATTGCGCTGCATTTTACCGAGGGGCGCATCGATAGGCAGGTCGATGGATCGGGCGCGATGCCCGCCGAGCTGACGCGCACCCGCAGCTTCCATTATTCGCTCTATGCGCTCGACGCCGCCTATACGGTCGCCGACAGCGCGGCGTGCATCGGCATCGACCTGTACGCGGAAACGGGGCCAAAGGGGCACTCGCTCCGCCAGGCGACCGATTATCTCGCGGCCTATCGCGGGCGCGCCGCGGACTGGCCGTACAAGGAAAAGGACTGGCCCGCCGACATGCTCGATGGCCTGCTGGTGCGTGCTGACCGGGCGTGGGGGCCGGGGGTCTATCCGCGGCACATTCCTGCAGATCTCGTGCTCCGTTATCGGGTGCCATGATTGCGCGGCGCACCCTGCTTCTGGCATTATTGCTGGCAGCGCCGGCGGCATGGGCGCGCAATTCGGGGGCGTTCGACATTCGCGCGATCGAGCGCAAGCGGCTGCTGCCGCAGGGGCCGGCGTTGCTGGCGATCGAACCCCGGACGATCGCCGCCATCCCCGCGCCGCGCAGCCCCGCGGGACCGCACGACTATTATTCCGAGGGCGACTATTGGTGGCCCGATCCTGATAATCCGGGCGGTGCCTATGTACGCCGCGACGGGCGTTCGAACCCTGACAAGTTTGACGGGCACCGCGACGCGCTGATCGTCTTCGGCCGTACCGTTCCCGCGCTCGCCGCTGTCTGGGATCTCGCCGGCGATCCACGCTATGCCGAGGCGGCAATGCGGCATCTTCGCGCCTGGTTCGTCGACCCGGCGACACGGATGAACCCGAACCTCGACCATGCGCAGGCGATCATCGGCGTGAACAGCGGGCGCGCGATCGGGGTGATCGATACGCTCCAGATCGTCGAGGTTGCGCGCGCTGCGGAGCTGTTCGCGCGCCGCAACGCCCCCGGCTATGCCGCGATTCGGGCCGAGGTCGAGCGGTGGTTCGTCGCCTATCTCGACTGGCTGACGACTTCGCCCTTCGGGATGCAGGAGCGCGACGAGAAGAATAATCACGGGAGCTGCTGGCTGCTCCAGGCATCGGCCTTTGCGGCCCTGCTCGGGCGCGGCGATGTGCTGGAGGCGGCGCGGTCGCATCTCAGGACCGTGATCGTCCCGACGCAGGTCGCACTCGACGGCCGCCAGCCGCTGGAACTCGCGCGGACCAAGCCCTATGCCTATTCGCTGTTCAACCTCGACGTGCTTGCCGCGAGTGCCTGGCTGCTCGGCGGTCGCGATCTCGTCGCGTGGGAAACCGGCGACGGGCGTTCGATCGCGAAGGCGATCGCCTTCATGGCGCCTTATGTCGCCGACAAGGCGCGCTGGCCCTTCGCGCGCGACATCGAATATTGCGATGGCTTCCCGGTGCGCCAGCCGAGCCTGCTGTTCGGCGGACTCGCGCTTGGCCGCCGCGACTGGACCGCATTGTGGCAACGCCTCGATCCCGATCCCCGGATTGGCGAAGTTGTCCGCAATTTCCCGGTCCGCCAACCTTTGCTCTGGTTATAAGCGTTGATGCCCGCGGCGCGGACCAAAGATGTCTGACATTTTTCTTGACATGATGTGGCGAAAGGGCGATCAATAATGACACCGGTTACCAAAATGGAACCGAGACAAGAAGGGAGAGGGTGCGTTCGGCCCGCCGCGTCGATAGCGGGCGCCCGGACATTCCCCGAAATGAGGACAAATGGCGCGCGCCGCTTCATTTGTCCGCAAAAGTAACCGGTGTCATTCGTTGCCAGCGCGGGAATACATTGTAAAAAGTGGGAGGGATTAGATGGCAAATCGGGCGAAATACGGCGTCGGAATCTGGGCGCGGCTGGCGGGCGGCGCGTCGCTCGCGGTGCTGGCGGTGACCCCGGCGCTCGCGCAGGATCAGGCGGGCGGCAATGCCGCCGATCCGCCAGGCGAAGAAATCATCGTCACGGGCATCCGCGCTTCGCTCGAACAAGCCGCCGACATCAAGCGCGATGCGCCGCAGGTGATGGATGTCATCACGGCGGAGGACGTCGGCAAGCTCCCCGATTCAAACGTTGCCGAGGCACTGCAGCGCGTCACCGGCGTCCAGATCACCCGCGTCTTCGGCGAAGGCCAGTCGGTATCGGTGCGCGGCCTGCAGCAGGTGCGCGTCGAGGTCGACGGCCGTACCCTGCTCGGCTGGTCGGCGCGCCTGTCGCCGCCCGAGAACGACCAGCTTGGCCGCTCTTCGGGGCTCGATTCGGTGCCTTCCAGCCTGTTCGGGCGCCTCGAAGTCCGCAAATCGCCGCTGGCCAGCCAGGCCGAGGGTGGGCTCGGCGGTACGGTCAATCTTGTCACGCCGAAGCCGCTGTCGTTCAAGGAGCCGACGATTTCGGTGCGCGCGCAGGGCGTCTATTCCGAAAACACCGACAAGTTCGAACCCGCGATCACCGGCTTTGCGACGACCAAGTTCGCCGACGGCCGCATCGGCGTCATGATCGCCGGCGAATATCAGAAGCGCACCTCGACGACCCAGACGTTCGAGCGCAACAATTTCCTCAACCGCAACTATACCGGAACGGGCGGGGGGGCGATCCCGACCCCGGTGCTGCTGCAATATGAACAGTTCGTCGTCGATCGTTCGCGGCTCGGCCTCAACGGCGCGATCCAGTTCGAGGTGACCCCCGAATTCACGATCACCGCCGACGCGCTCTATTCGAAGCTCAAGACTGGACGGCACCAGGATTTCTTTGCCTTTCGCCTGCCGACGGGCAGCAACCCCGTCACCAATCGCGTCGTCGAGGACGGCATGGTCGTCGCGGGTAACGCCAACGGCACGGTGACGACCGCGGGGCAGATCCGCAACGAGCCGACCGAGAGCTTCCTCTATGGGCTCAACGGCAAGTACGAGAATGACGGACTGACGGTCGAGGCCGACGGCTATTACAGCAAGGGCACGATCGACCAGACGATCCAGATCATCACGCTGCAGGCGACCGCCGCAGTTCCGGGAGCGTTCGATTTCCGGGACCAGACGGTCCCGTCGCTGACGCTGGGCGGTACCTTCAATCCGACCAACTATGCCTCCTACAATCCCGCGAACAATGGCGTGCGCAGCAACCGGCTGATCGGTCTGCTCGAGGAATGGACCGGCAAGCTCGACGTCAGCTATGAGGCCGACAGCGGCGTCACCATTTCGGCGGGCGTGCGCTATACCGACCTTCATGCGCGGTCGAACGCATTCCGCAGCCAGGTCACCCCGACCCGGACCGAGATCGAGCCCTATCTGAAGCTCATTAATGCTGGCGATATCCTGGCTGATATCCCGGGCAGCTTCCCGCGCAGCTTCCTCAGCACCGCGCCGACCTTCGATTATGTCTTCAACCGCGCGCAGGCGGCCGAGCCCAACCCCGATCCGAATGGCCGTTCGACGCTGCTTCCCAATCTGCAGCGCGACTATGATCTCAGCGAAAAGACAATCGCGGGCTATCTGATGGTGTCGGGCGAGGGCGAGATCCTCGGTGTGCCGTACAAGGCGAATGGCGGCGTGCGCATCGCGGCGACGCGCCTGTCGGTTGACAGCTATGTCAACGTCGGGGCGGTCAGCACGCTCCGCAACGACAAGAACCGCTACACCACCGTGCTGCCGAGCGCGAACATCGCGTTCAACGTCACCGACAATTTCCTCGTCCGCGTGTCGGGGTCGCAGACGATGCAGCGCGCGTCGATCGCCGACCTCGCGCCATCGACCTTCTTCAACGCGACGAACCTGTCGGTTACCGGAGGCAATGTGAACCTGAAGCCGCCGATCTCGACGCAGGCCGACGTCAGCTTTGAATATTATACGGGCAAAAGTTCGCTGATCTCGGGCGCTGTCTTCTATAAGGACGTCAAGGATTTCATCGCCAGTTTCGTGACCTCGGGGGTCGACACCAACCTCGATCCGCAGGGCCGGGTGCTCGTATTCTCGCGTCCGGAGAATCTGGCGAGCGCGAAGATCAAGGGCTTTGAAATCGGCATCCAGCAGTTCGCCGATTTCCTGCCGTCGCCGCTCGACGGCCTCGGCATCATCGCGAACTATACCTATTCGGACTCGGAGGACCAGTCCGGCTTCCCGCTCGTAGCGGTGTCGAAGAACAGCTACAACCTCGTCGGCTTGTACGAGAAGGGGCCGTTCTCGGCTCGCTTGGCGTACAACTATCGCGACGAGGCGGTGTTCGAATTCTCCGAAGGGCGGCCGAGCTTCATCGGCTCGCGCTCGCAGCTCGACGCGCAGGTCGGTTTCGACATCACCAGGAATTTCGCCCTGTCGCTGCAGGCGCAGAATCTGATGCCGAAGAAATCGGCGACGAAGGAATATAGTGTGAACGAAGTCGCCCTGAACAGCTACGCCCTGTCGGAGCGGCGCTTCTCGGTCGGGCTCCGCGCCAAATTCTGATTCCTTGAGAACGGCGCGGCGCCCGTCCACAAGGGCCGCGCTGTCCACGGACGATATGGGAATGAATTGTATGCGATTGCCTGGCCGGGCCGGACGCCCTCTCCGTCTCGCCCTGTTCCTGTCGGTTGCGGCAGCTTGCGGGACGATGGCCCAGGCTCGGCCGGGCGATCTGCCAAGGATAGTCTCCGAC
Organism: Sphingopyxis sp. H073; assembly: GCF_001468395.1. Classification (GTDB taxonomy): domain Bacteria; phylum Pseudomonadota; class Alphaproteobacteria; order Sphingomonadales; family Sphingomonadaceae; genus Sphingopyxis. Next base: position 311,957 of record NZ_LNSG01000001.1, read on the forward strand.
CGCGCGACGATGGCCGCGAACCCGCTGCCCGATTTCTCCTATGCGGGTTATGGTTTCGGGACGCAGCCGATCCCCGGGGATGACGGCACGGTCGTTGACGTGACCAGCTTCGGCGCGATCCCTGACGACGGGCTCGACGACACGAAGGCGGTGCTGCGCGCGCTGGCCGCCGCGAATGCCGTCAAGGGCAAGGTGACGCTGCGCTTTCCCAGGGGACGCACGCAGATCACCGAGGTGCTGCGCATCACCCGCAGCGACATCACGCTCGACGGCGCCGGCGCGGGGGCAGGGGGCAGCGAGCTCTGGTTCCCGCGGCCGCTGAAGCTGATCGACAAGAGCCATGATTATGACGAGCTGCGCGAATATCTCGTCCGCGAGAAGAAGCAGCAGGTCGAGCCCGAACATAATATCGACTATCTCTTCACCGAATATAGCTGGGCGGGCGGGATGATCTTCGTCGCGCCCGAAGGAAGCCGGCCGGTTCCCTATGACGCGGCGAAGGATGTCCGCGACCCGGTGCTTGCGAACGGCGTGGCCGGCACGCAGTTCGCCCGCACCCTGACCGTCGACACCGCGTCGAAGCTGCGCGTCGGCGATGTCGTCCAGCTCCAGTGGTTTTCGGTCGACGGGCCGAAGAGCGCGATCCTGAAATCCCTCTATGGCAACACCGACCTGCCGATCGGATCGCACCACTGGACCTCGCCCGACCGGCCGGTCGTAGTGCAGGCGACCCGCGTGACGGCGGTCAGAGGCAGGACGGTGACGCTGGGCGATCCGCTGCTCCACGACGTGCGCGCCGACCAGCCCGCGGTGCTTGCCGAGTGGCGGCACCTCACGAACGTCGGCATCCAGAATCTGCGCTTCCAGTTTCCCGACGCGCCTGCCTTCGGACATCATCTCGAGCAGGGTTATAACGGCATCTACATGACCGGCGTGTTCGACGGTTGGGTTCGCAACCTTGTTATCGACCAGTCCGACAGCGGCATCCTGACCGACAATGCCGCGAGCCTGACGATTGCGAATGTCACGACGACGGGCGCGCGGCGCGCGCATTACTCGGTGCATGTCGGCGCGGTGCATAATGTCCTGGTCAAGGATCTGAAGGTCGAAAATCCGGTCATCCATCCGCTCAGTGTCAACACGCGCTCGACGCGCTCGGTCTTCCTGCGCGCCGACGTCGCGGCCGGGGCGGTGCTCGACCAGCATAGCGGCTCCAACCACCAGAATCTCTTCGATCAGATCACGCTTCATATCGACCCCGAGCAGGGGAAGGACGGCTGGGTCTATCGGTTGTGGGTCGGTGGCGGCGCGCCCTATTGGAAGCCGGGGCACGGGCTCTACAACACGCTGTGGAACGCGCGGCTGGTGATTCCGGAAAGTGTGCCGGCCGACGCGACGGTCGCGATCACCAGCGGGATCGAGGGGCCGGGCGAACGGATCGTCGGGCTTCACGCCAACCGCCGGATCAGCGTCCACTATGATCCGGCACCCTATATCGAGGGCACGGGAGAGGCCGTGGCAGGCGCGCCGTCGCTCTACGATTATCAGCTCGCGCGGCGCCGGAAATAGGAAGCGGCGCTCGCTTCCGTAACGTAAACTGTTGCTATTCGGCCACGAATCCACGAAATTTTGCCAATTTTCGCCTGCGCGCGTTGACGCGCCGGTTGCGGTCGCTACAGCGACACGTTGCTGCCGGGCATCTCCCACTTAGGCCTTTGGGCTGCGTCCGGCGGTTTGGAGAGAGAGAGACATCATGACTTTGCGCAACATCCTGTTGGGCGCCACCATGCTGTGCGCCGCGACCACCCCTGCTTACGCCTTTGCCCAGGACGCCGACGCGTCTGCCGACACCGCGACCACCAATGACGAGGCCGAATATGGTAACGAGATCATCGTTACCGCCACCGGCCGTTCGCAGATCGCACAGGATGTGCCGATTGCCCTGAGCGTCGTTGGCGGCGAGCAGCTTGCGAACGCCGGCATCTCGGACATTCGCGGTCTCCGTCAGGTGGCGCCGAGCCTTCAGGTAACGACGGGTCAATCGTCGGCGACCGGCGTCGTGCTGCGCATCCGCGGTATCGGTACCGCTGGCGACAACCCCGGGTTCGAGCCTGCCGTGGGCGTGTTCATCGATGGCGTGCTGCGCGCGCGTGCCGGCGTCGCGCTGGCCGACTTGCCCCCGATCGATCGCGTCGAAGTGCTGCGCGGTCCGCAGGGCACATTGTTCGGCCGCAACACTTCGGCCGGTGCGCTCAACATCATTACCCAGAAGCCCTCGTTCGACCTCGGTGGCTATGCCGAGCTCAGCTATGGCAATTATGACGAGATCGAAGCCAAGGCGGGCATCACCGGCGGTCTTTCCGAGGCGGTCGCGCTCCGGCTCGACGGTGGCTATCACAAGCGCGACGGCTATATCAAAGACGCCAATTCGGATCGTCGCTTCAACGATGTCGATCGCTGGTTCGTTCGCGGTCAGGCGCTGTTCGAGAAAGATGACATCAGCCTTCGCGTCATCGGCGACTATGCCAAGACCGACGAACAGTGCTGCGGCGCGATCAACACCAATTCGGGCTTCCTGATCGCTCCCAACCCGGCTGACATCAACACCGTGCTCGGCTTTGCTGCAAGCAATGTCATCCAGGCCTTTTCGGCCAACCCGCTGCTCGGCGGAGCGGTCGGCCGCGTCGGCATCGTCCGGCCGTTCGACGCCAAGTCGCGCACGATGGCGACGTCGCCGAACCGCGACCTGTCCGAAAAGGTCAAGGAATGGGGCGTTTCCGGCGAGTTGAACTGGAATCTGGGCGATGTGACGCTGACCTCGATCACCGCCTACCGCGACTGGAAGGCGCTGCGTAACCAGGATATCGATTTCTCGGGTCTCGATCGCGCCTATCGCGATGGCTATCGCACCGGTCTGACCGACTTCACGCAGGAAATCCGTTTCAACGGTTCGGCGTTCGACGGTGGTCTCGACTGGCTGGTCGGCGGTTTCTACCTGAACGAAAAGACGACGCTCACCGACCGGGTGCGCTTCGGCACCCAGGCCGACCAGTTCGTCGACGGCATGTTCAACGCGCTGACCGCCGGTCAGCCGGGCCTGCCGGCGCAAGGCCTGCAGCTTTACGGCACGCTCGGGCCGCTGGTGCCGGTCTATGGCGGGGTGCCGCTGCCGCGCACGCCCGACGGTGGTGGTCAGGTTGCCGACCAGTATAGCGTCAAGACCGAAGCCTTCGCGCTCTTCACGCACAATATCGTCAACTTCACCGACCAGCTCTCGCTGACGCTCGGCCTGCGCTACAACCACGAGAACAAGGACATCAAGGCCAACCTGAACTCGGTTGTTCCGGCCTGCTCCTTCCTGCAGAGCCCTGGCGCTGCCGCCTATCGCGCCGGTCTTGGTGCGCGCTTCCCGCTGGTCTATCTCTATGCCTGCAACCCGACCGTCAATTCGGAGTTCAACGGCAACTACACCGGCGACCGCAGCGAAAGCGAGTTCACCGGCACGGCGAAGCTGTCGTTCAAGGTCACGGACGATGTCCTGCTCTATGGTGGTTACGACCGTGGCTACAAGTCGGGTGGTTACAACCTCGACCGCGGCTCGTTCGACAGCGTGCTGCTGGGCGGCAACGGTGCGCAGATCACCGATCTGGAATTCGGCAACGAAACGGCCGACGTGTTCGAGGTCGGCGTGAAGAGCAATTTCGGCCACGCCTTCCAGGTCAACGCCTCGCTGTTCCACTCGACGTTCAAGGGCTATCAGAACAACGCGTTCGAAGGGACGCGCTTCGTGGTCCGCAACTTCGACAAGGTGATCTCGCAGGGCGTCGAGCTCGACACGATCATCCGGCCGGTGAGCGACCTGACCTTCCAGTTCGGCTACACCTACCTCGACACCGAGGTGAAGGATCCGCTGGCGGGCAGCGACAATGGCAAGCCGCTGACCAATTCGCCGCGCCATGTCATTACCTCGGCAATGACCTGGACGCCGCAGCTCAGCAGCTCGGTCGGCGGTCTCGTCCACATCGATGCGCGGACGAACAGCGACTCGAATACGCTCAACTCGCCGCTCGGCGTGCCGTTCACGAAGAATGACGGCTATTCGATCGTCAACGCGCGCGTCGGTCTGAACTTCAACGACAACAAGTTCGGTATCGAGGCCTATGTCGAGAACCTGTTCAACAAATATTATAATATCACGTCGTTCCCGGTTCCCGAGCAGGGCACGAGCTTCGCGGTCTATCCCGCGCCGCCGCGCTTCTATGGTGTGAAGCTTCGCGCTTCTTTCTAAGGGACGGATAATAGAAAAGGGCGCGTCGTTCCGGCGCGCCCTTTTTGGTTTCTTGCTGCGGAAAAAGAAAGCCCGGGCTCTCAATGGAGAGGCCGGGCCTTTTTGTTTACGCTGTGCGCAGGGTCAGAATTTGACCCCGGCGCCGATGCCGTAACGGCGCGGTTCGAGCGTGAAGATGTTCGTGAACAGGCCCGACGACTGGTCGGTCAGGTACAGACCCGTCGTTGCGTTGCTGTCGAAGATATTCTGCACGAAACCACGCACATACCAGCGGTCGTCCCTGCCGTTGAGCTGGATCTGGGCATTGGCTTGCGCATATCCCTTCACCTTGTTCACCCGGCCGTTGAAGATATTGCCATAGCTGTCGCCGGTGTAGGTGAGATCCATGCGCGGGACGAGCGACATGCCGCTGTCGAAGTTGATCGTGTGCTGGACACCGGCCGAGAATTTGACGTTCGGCGCCTGCGGCAGCTTGTTGCCCTTGATGCTGATCGGCACGCCGCCGCCATAAGCGGTGATCGCGCCGCCGGTGCCCGCAGCCGCAGCAACGAGCGCGTCGCAGCTCGAGAAGGCTCCGCTGCCGGCACCGAGCCCCGAGTCCGACGGGAAGGCGGTCGGCCCGCGCAGGCCGTTGGCTGCGGTCAGCCCGCGGCTGGCGTTGATGCCGTTGTTCACCGCGGTGACGAAGGCATCGGCAGCGGCCTGGCCGCCGACATTGGCGACGATGGCGCAGTTGAACGCCTGGCCGATATCTTTGATGATCACCGAATTCGGCAGGCCGCCCGACGGATCGCGCTGGTTGATGAACAGCGTGTCGTCGGTAACCTTGGTGTTGAGGTAGCTGAAGCCGAGGTTGATCAGCCAGTCCGGGTCGGGCCGGACGATCCCTTCGACCTCGACGCCCCAGATGTCGGCGTCGACATTGTCGTTGAGCGAGGTGCGCGCGACGATGCGGCTGAGCTGCAGGCCCTTATATTTATAATAGAAGCCCGTCAGGTTCAGTTGCAGCTGGCCGCCGCCGAAGGTGTTTTTCGAACCGATCTCGAACGCGTCGACGATTTCGGCATCGAAGGTTTCGGTCACGCCGGGAATGATCACCTGCAGCGCCGGGTTGATGCCGCCCGACTTGTAGCCGCGCGAGTAGGACGCATAGAGGAGATTGTCGTCGGTGATCTTGAAGTCGACGACGGCGCGGCCGGTGAATTCGTCGAACTTGAAGGTCCGGTCGCGGAACCGCTGCGGCCCCGGCAGCCCGGTCGCGCCCGTGTCGGCGTCGAACGTCCCCGAATAGGGCGACTGGAAGATGTCGCCGGTCGTGGAGTAGGGCACCAGGAAGTTCGCCAACGTCGAGTTCGAGATGTCGCGCTTCTTGTCGTTGTTGTAGCGCAGGCCGACGGTGAATTTCAGCCGGTCGCTCGCCTCGAAATAGGCCTCGCCGAAAATCCCGTAGGAAGTCAGCTTGAACACCTCGTCATGGTTCCGGAAGTAGGGCGAGCCGAGGTAGGACGGCGGCAGGCCCCGCGACAGCGCGGTAAAGGTGCCGAACAGCGATGCGAAATAGTCGATCGAGAAGGAATTGACATAATAGTCGCCGTCGGTCGTCTTCGACTGCGAATAGATGCCGCCGAGCAGGAAGTTGAGCGGTCCGTCGAAGTCGCTGGTGATGATGGCTTCACCTGCCCAGCTCTCGTTCTTCGCGACCGAGCGGTCGAAGGACAGGGGGGTCGCCGCACAGATGGCGTCGCCGCCGAAGACGCCGAGGCCGTTCGGATTTGTGTTCGACGTGCAGACATTGCCCGCCGGTCCGTTCGGGATCAGCGCGGCCGCGATCGGCGCAAAATAGGCGTTCGTACCCGGCAGGCCGGGGATGCCGTTGGCCGCGAGGAAGGCCAGCGAGTTCAGGCCCTGTTGCAGCGGCGCGCGGCTGGCGACGTCGAGGTTGTAGTCTTGCCGCGAATCGATCCGCGTGCGCTGATAGATACCCGTGAGGCCGAGATTGATCGTCCCGAAGCTATGGTCGAGATGCGCCTGCGCCTGGATTTCGTCGGTGAAATATTCGGGGGTGAAGTCGGTGTTGACCGTCCGCACATCGGCCGGCTCGACCGATGTCGCGTTGATGTCGGCGCCGTAGAGGCTGCCGGTTCCAAGCCCGAGCGCGGGCGAAATGCCGTTGAGGCCGAACACTTCGCGCGAGCCCAGCACGCTGGGGAAGGTCGCGTTGCCGTTGACCTTGCCATATTCGCGGCGGTTGTTGAGGCAGCCGAGCACGCCGGTCGGATCGCGCTGGCAGAGCTGCTTCTGGATACGAAGGCGGTCATCCTTTTCGCGGAAATAATAGCCCATCAGGTCCAGCGTCGTGTCCGGGCCCGGCTCCCAGCGCAGCGAACCGCGGATCGCGTACATTTCGCGGCCGTCGATGTGGCTGCCGTCGAACAGGTTCTTCGTATAGCCGCCGCGCTTCAGGTAGAAGCCCGCGGCACGGACCGCCAGCGTGTCGCCCAGCGGGACGTTGACCATCCCCTTGACTTTCCACGCATCGAAATTGCCATATTCGCCGTCGACCGACGCTTGGAACTCGCCGGGCTTGGGCTTGGCGGTGACGAAGTTGACGACGCCCGAGGTCGCGTTGCGGCCGAACAGCGTGCCCTGCGGTCCGCGCAGCACCTCGATGCGCTCGAGGTCGAAATATTCCGTCTCGAACAGGCGGGTACCGAACAGCGGCGAACCATTCACATGGATAGCGGTCGCGCTGTCGCAGCTGAAGCCGACGCAAAGGTCGCCGATGCCGCGGATGGTAAAGCTCGAGCCGGTGAAATTGCCCTTGGAAAAGGTGACGTTGGGCAGGGTGAGCTGAAGGTCGGACGCATTCTCGATCTGCTGCGATTCCAGTGCCTCGGCCGAAAAAGCGCTGACCGCGATCGGCACGTCCTGCAGGCGTTCGGCCTGGCGCTGCGCCGTGACGACGATCTCGCTTCCGTACGCATTGCTGCTTTCGTTGTCCGCGTTTTGCGCATGGGCTGGTGTCGCCACCGCCATCGCAACGACCGACGAACCGATCAGTGCCTTGAACTTCATCAACATCCTCCCTTTTTCGAACCCGCGCCTGCGGGCCGCCCAAACTGAATTGTGCTAAAGGGGAGGGGCTGAGACCAGACGTGGCAAAGCGCGCCGGGCCGGAACGGCCAAGTGCCTGCGTGTATCCCGCTTGCCAGCAAGGCTGGTCATCGTCCTCTCCCACCGGCGTCGGGGAAGTACGCCGGCATCTCCTGATTACGGCCCGCTCGAGCGAACTCTGTAATGCCCCGAAGGTGCGCCGAGTTGACGAAAGCGTCAAGTCACTTGTTACGCCAAAAACCGTCGGAAATTCAGGCGAGTCCCGAAATGGAAAAAGCGCAGATTCCGCAACGTAAACTTGGCAGGGGCCGATAAATTATTGACGTACCGGGGTTGCGCATCGCGCGCTTCGCGCCGAAATGTGCGGCATTGATGCAACAGTGAAGGCAGGGTGGATGGCAAAGGTGGAACTGGGCGCGGACGGCAAGCCCGTGGTCCCGGACGAGGTGCTGGGGGCGGTGCGCACGCTGATCGAATGGGCCGGCGACGATCCGACGCGCGAGGGGCTGGTCGATACGCCGCGGCGCGTCGCGCGCGCGTGGCTCGAATATTGCCAGGGCTATGCCGAAGATCCGGCGATCCATCTGTCGCGCACCTTCGAGGAGGTCGGCGGCTATGACGAGATCGTGATGCTGCGCGACATTCCGTTCCAGTCGCATTGCGAACACCATATGGCACCGATCACCGGCAAGGCGTCGATCGCCTATCTGCCGCGCGACCGGGTCGTCGGCATTTCGAAACTCGCGCGCGTGCTCAACGGTTTCGCGCGGCGCCTGCAGGTGCAGGAGCGGCTGACCGCCGAAGTCGCCAAATGCATCTGGGACAATTTGCACCCGCACGGCGTTGCGGTGGTGATCGACGCGCAGCATGGCTGCATGACCGGGCGCGGCGTCCGCACCCCGGGCGTGGGCATGGTCACCAGCCGCCTGCTCGGCTGCTTCCTCGACGATGAGCGCAGCCGCAAGGAAGTGCTCGCGCTGATGGGATATTGAGGGGGCGCCGCTCCTATTCGCGCAAACCCCTGAGCGCCGCGCCCGCCGCGAAGGGGCCGATCACCGTCAACAGCAGGCTCGCCGCGCCGAGCAGCTTCATCGCACCGCGCCCCGAGGGGTCGAGCATCCCCGCACCGAAGATCAGCATCGGGACCGCCAGCGGCAGAACGAGCAGGCCGCCGATCGCGCTGCCACCCTTGAGGTTGGCGGTCAGCGCCGCGCTCAGCACCGCGAGCGAGGCAAGCGCCGGGATCGCAAGGGCAAGGCCCGTTGCGAGCGTGTGGACCCGCGTCGCATCCTGCGCCAGCAGCGCGGCGGCGGGGAGCAGCGCGACGAGTAGGGGCAGGCCGAAGCCGACGGCATGAGCCGCGATCTTGACCGCTGCGACCGCTTCGTCGGCGAAACCGCGCACCGCCAGCTGGTCGAGCACTCCTGCCTCACGATCGGGACGCACGAGGCGGTCGATCGGAAGCAGCGCGGCGAGGAGGGCCGCGACCCACATCATCCCGCCGCCGGTCCGCGCGAGCAGCGGCGCGTCGGGTCCGACCGCGAAGGGAAAGGCGGTCGCGACGAGCAAAAAGAAGACGACCGGCAGCCACAGCGCCCCGCTGCCCCACGCGCGGCGCAGGTCGCGCCAGAACAGGGCGATGAGCGCCGTCATGCGAGCGCGCCCATGTCGAGTTCGGCCAGATCGGAAATGCCGAGCGTGAAATGCGAGGCGAGCAACACCGCGCCGCCGTTGGCGCGATGCTTCGCGATCGCCGCGACCAACCGCGCCTGCGCCGCATCGTCCATGCCGTTGGCGGGTTCGTCGAGCAGCCAGATCGGCGCGCTGCTGGCGATGACGCGCGCCATCGCGGCGCGTTTGCGCTGGCCGGTCGAGAGCATCGAGACCGGCACTTCGGCGAGCGAAGCCAGCGCCATGTCGTCCATCGCGCTAGTGACGGCAGGACCGTCGACGGTATCGACCCGCGCCCAGAAATCGAGCGCCTTGCGCAGCGGCAGCTCGGGGTCGAGCGCCGCGGCCTCGTCGATCAGCGCGATGCGCTCGCGGCGCGTTACCGTGCCGGCCGCGGGCCGCAGCAGCCCCGCGGCGAGCCGGATCAGGCTCGACTTGCCGGCTCCATTCGGTCCGCGCAGCCACAGCGCTTCGCCACGGCCCAGCGCCAGCGACAGCCCCTCGAACAACAGCCGGTCGCCGCGGATGCATGCCACGCCGTCGAGCCGCAAAAGCTCGGTCACGCCATGTCTTCCAGCGCGTGCATGTCGTCGTCGGAAAAGCCGAAATGATGGCCGATCTCGTGGATCAGCACATGGCGCACCAGCCAGTCGAGGCGCTCGCCGCCCTCGATCCATTCGACGAGAATGGGGATGCGGTAGAGCGTCACCCGGTCGGGCATCCCGCCGCTCTGGTCGATGCTGCGCTCGGTGAGCGGGCGCCCTTCGTACAGGCCGGTGAGGTCATAGGGATGCTCGATATCGAGCGAAGCAAGCGTTTCGTCGTCGGCGAATTCCGCAATCTCGATCACGACGTCCCGGATGTGCGGCTTGAAGACGGCGGGCATGGTCTCGAGCGCCACCTCGGCCATCGCGAAGATCGCATCGGCATCGGGGGCGGTTCCCGTCCAGCCGGGCGGAAGTCGGGTCGTGGCACTCTTGTCGCTCATCGCGCCCTTCCTTATGGCGGCGGCTCGGCCTTTACCAGCGGGAGAAAATGCGATGGTCCGGAAACTCGACGATGCGGAGCGCGCGGCGCTGTTCGCGCGCTTTCCCGAATGGACCCACGAGCCGGTGCGCGACGGCATCACCCGCCGGTTCAGGTTCGACGATTTCGCGCAGGCGTTCGGCTTTATGGCGAGCGTCGCGATCATTGCAGAGAAAATGGACCATCATCCCGAATGGTCGAACGTCTATAATCGGGTCGACATATTGCTGACGACGCATGACGCAGAAGGACTGTCGGAACGCGACGTCGCGCTCGCCGAAGCGATCGAGGCTTTGCTTTAGGTAGGGGGCGGGGTTCGGCCCAGCCCGGTTCTGCCGGCAAAGAAAAAGGCCCCGGAACCTTGTCCCGGGGCCTTTCCTGTCTCTTGCGAGAGGAGAGGGAGCTTAGGCTTCCTCGCCTTCGTCCGCGGCGGGCGCTTCGGCAGCCAGCTCCGACGGGGGCGTGGCGTCCTCGAACTCGTCTTCGCTGTCGGGCTCGAGGGCCGAGGCAACCGCTTCGGCCTGTTCTTCCTCGAACATGGCGGCGATCACGTCGATGCCCTGCTTCTGCATTTCGGCTTCGTCCGGCGAGCGCGCGACGTTGACCTGAACGGTCACGACGACTTCGGGGTGCAGCTTCACCTTGACGTCGAACAGGCCGAGCGACTTGATCGGGCGTTCGAGCTCGACCATCGCCTTGGTGATGTTCGCGGCGCCGTCCTCGACCAGCGCGTCGACGATGTCACGCACCGAGACCGAACCATAAAGCTGGCCGGTGTTCGACGCCTGACGGATCAGGACGACCTGCTTGCCGTCGACATCCTTGGCATGGCCTTCGGCGGCGGTACGGCGTTCGGCGTTGTCGGCCTCGATCTTCGAGCGGTTGGCTTCGAACAGCTTGCGGTTGGCTTCGTTCGCGCGCAGCGCCTTGTTGTTGGGCAACAGGAAGTTGCGGGCAAAGCCGTTCTTGACGGTGACGACATCGCCGATACCGCCCAGTTTCTCGATACGTTCGAGCAGGATGATTTCCATCGGTCCGCGCTCCTTACTTTACAATGTAGGGGAGCAGGCCGATGTGGCGGGCGCGCTTGATCGCCTTCGCCAGCTCGCGCTGCTTCTTGGTGGACACCGCGGTGATCCGCGACGGGACGATCTTGCCGCGCTCCGACAGGTAACCCTGGAGCAGGCGGACGTCCTTGAAATCGATGACCGGTGCGTCCTTCGCGCTGAAGGGGCAGGTCTTGCGGCGGCGGAAAAAGGGTCGTGCCATTGTCGTTATCCTTATTCTTCGCCGTCGCGGTCACGGCCACGGCCGCCGCGGCGTTCCTGCTTGCGCATCATCACCGACGGACCCTTTTCGAGTTCGTCGACCTTGATGGTGAGCCAGCGGATGATATCTTCGTTGATCGACGCCTGACGCTCGATCTCGGCGATGGCTTCGCCCGACACTTCGGCCGACACCATCACATAATGGCCCTTGCGGTTCTTCGCGATCTTGTACGCGAGCTGCTTGAGGCCCCAGGTTTCGGTCTTGTGGACCTGCCCCTTATATTCGGTCACGATGCCCGCGACACCTTCGGCGAGCGCATCGACCTGAGCCTGGCTCAGGTCCTGACGCGCGATAAAGACATGCTCGTAAAACGGCATGGTTTGCGTCCTTCGATTTGGCCGATCGCTGATTCCGCGCCAATCGCGAAACCCCTCCGGCTGTCGTCCGGCTTTGCGTATTGGTGCAAAGCAAACGGGGCGATGGCAACGTGGCCTCGCCCCGGATGAGCGCGCCTATACAGATTCGCGCGCGGAAATCAAGCTTGGCCGAGCTTTTCCAGCAACTCGCGTCCGAATTCGGTCAGCGTGTCGTCGCGCGCGCCGAGGATCAGGATGCGGTCGCCGGGCTTCGCTTCACCCAGCATCGCGGCGCCGCATTCGGCGCGGGTGGCGAGATGCACCGCGTCGCCGCCGCCTGCGACGATATCGGCGACGAGCTTTTCGCTGCCGACGCTGCGGTCGACGGTGCCGCCGAAATAGACGGGGTCGCTGACGTACAGCTTGTCGCCTTCGCGCATGCCCTTCGCAAAGCTCGCCGCGAGTTCGGCGCCCATCTGGCGGAGCGGGCCGTAGCCGTGCGGCTGGAAAAAGAGCAACGCGCGGCCGGGCAGTTCGGCGACCGCGGCGAGGGTCGCGGCAACCTTGTCGGGATTGTGCGCGAAATCGTCGATCGCGGTGACGCCGTTCGCCTGACCGAGCACCTCATAGCGGCGGGCGAGGCCCGCGAAGCTTGCGAGCGCCGCCACCGCCTCTGCGACGGGAACGCCGGCGGCGTGCGTCGCCGCAATCGCGGCGAGCGCATTGGCGGCATTGTGGCGGCCGGGCATCCGCAGGGCCGCGGCGCGCGCGGTGCTTTCGACATTCACGGTAAAGCGGCACCCATCGGGAAGGGCTTCGAAGTCGCTGCCCCGCACGTGCGCCGTGTCCGTGAAGCCGAAGGTGGCGACATTGGCGCCGACGAGCAACGGCGCTGATTCGGCGTCGTCGGCGTTGATAATCGCGACGCGTGCTTTCGCGGCGAAGTCGCCGAAGAGTTGGTGGAGCTCTTCGAGGCTCTTGTGGTCCAGGCTGATGTTGGTGACCACCGCAACGTCGGGCCGGTAAAGCGCGATCGACCCGTCGCTTTCATCGACTTCGCTGACATAGGTGGCGGCATCGCCGACGAGCGCGCTCGCAAAGGGCATCGCGTCGCTGGCGAAATTGCGCATCACCGCGCCGTTCATCACCGTCGGCTTGCGGCCCGCGCTTTCGAGAATCCACCCGATCATCCCCGTCACGGTCGACTTGCCGCTGGTGCCGCCGACGCCGATCGCCAGTTCGGCCTCGTTGAAGAGCGCGGCATTGAGGTCGGCGCGGGTCAGGCGCGGCAAGCCGAGCGCGTTCGCGGCGGCGACATCGGGCACGCTGTCCTCGACAGCGGCCGAAGCGACAAGTGTCTGCCCTGCGGCGACGCCGCTGCCGTCTTGCGCGAAGAGCGCGATACCCTGCCGTTCGATCCAGTCGAACTTGTCCGGCGAGCGCCCCTGGTCGCGGCTGCGATCGGAGCCCGCGACCGCGCTTCCGCGCGCCGCGACGATCATTGCGAGCGGCAGCATTCCCGACCCGCCGACGCCGCAGAAGAAATAGGATTTGTTTTCCGACATGGCGCGGCGTTATGGCCTTGAGGGAGGGTTTGCAACTGGCACTCGCCCCGATTTCCGTTCGTGTCGAGCGAGGTCGAGACACCTGTCGGGATGGCGCAAGGCTGAAGGGCATCTCGACTTCGCTCGATGCGAACGGATATGGGGGATTCATGCGTATAGGAATCGTCGCCCCCAGTACCCCCATCCTGCCCGACGATGCCGAGGCGGTGCGCGCGATCGCCAGCATTGGTTATCCCGATGTCGAGCTGGAATTCGACCCGCAATGTTTCGCGGTCCACGGCCATTTCGCGGGTGAGGACGGGCACCGTTTTGCGGCGCTCGTCGACATGGCGAACCGGCCCGATATCGAGGCGATCTGGTTTGCGCGCGGCGGCTATGGCGCCTGCCGCATCGCCGAGGATGCGGTCGCTGCGATGACTCCGGCGGCGCGCGGCAAGGCGTTCCTCGGCTATTCCGACCAGGGCAATCTGCTCGGCGCGCTCTATCGCGACGGCTTCGACCATGTCGCGCACGGGCCGATGGTCGCCGACATCCGCCGCACCGGGGGCGATGCTGCGATCGCGCGCGCGCTCGACTGGCTCGTCGCGCGCGATCCCGCCGCGTGCGAGCCGGGGCTCGGGCACGGCGCACGCCACGCGGCGTTCAACCTGATGACCTTGTCGATGCTGCTCGGCACCCCGCTCGAGCCCGATCTGTCTGGGCATATCCTGCTTGTCGAGGAGGTGAGCGAATATCTCTACGCCTTCGACCGCGCCTTCTTTCATGTCGCGACCTATCTCGCGCCGCGCGGGCTCGCGGGGATCCGGCTCGGCCGCGTCAGCGACGTGCCCGAGAACGACCGGCCGTTCGGGGTGGAGGCCGAGGACATCGCCCGCGACTGGTGCGCCCGCACCGGCATTCCGTATCTCGGCCGCGCCGACATCGGCCATGACGCGGCGAACAAGGTCGTACCCTTCGGCTTGCATCGCGCGGGGTGAGCGCATAGGCGCCCACTCGTCGCCCCCGCGAAGGCGGGCGCCGTTGTCGGCCTAACCCGACGGCGAAGTATAAACCTCCAGCGGCCCCCGCCTTCGCGGGGGCGACGATATAGGGACAGGGTCATGCGCGCATTCATCTTTCCGGGTCAGGGCAGCCAGTCGGTTGGCATGGGCAAGGCGCTCGCCGATGCATCGCCGGTCGCCCGCGAAGTGTTTCAGGAGGTCGACGAGGCGCTCGGTCAGAAGCTGTTCAAGCTGATGAGCGAAGGCCCCGAATACCAGCTCACGCTTACCGAAAATGCCCAGCCCGCGATCATGGCGAACGCGATCGCGACCTTGCGCGTGCTGGAGAAGGAAGGCGGCGTCACGCTCGCCGCCACGGCCGATTATGTCGCGGGCCACAGCCTCGGCGAATATAGCGCGCTCTGCGCCGCCGGTGCCTTCGACCTTTCGACGACAGCGCGGCTGCTCAAGACGCGCGGGCAGGCGATGCAGGCGGCGGTGCCCGTCGGCGTCGGCGCGATGGCGGCGCTGCTCGGCGCCGATATCGACACCGCGCAGAAGCTCGCCGATGCCGCGGCCGAGGGCGAGGTCTGCACCGTCGCCAACGACAATGACCCGTCGCAAGTCGTGATCTCGGGCCACAAGGGTGCGGTCGAGCGTGCGGTGGCGCTGGTCAAGGACTTCGGGATCAAGCGCGGTGTGCTGCTGCCCGTGTCGGCGCCCTTCCACTGCCCGCTGATGCAGCCCGCCGCCGATGCGATGGCCGAAGCGCTGGGCACGAACCCGCCCGCCGCACCGTTTGTACCCGTCGTCGCCAATGTCACCGCGAGCCCGGTCAGCGATGCCGGCACGATTCGCGACCTGCTGGTCAGCCAGGTCACCAGCCGCGTCCGCTGGCGCGAAAGCGTCGGCGCGATGGAGGAGATCGGCGTCGCACAGTTCGTCGAGTTCGGCGGCAAGGTGCTTTCGCCGATGGTCAAGCGCAGCGCGTCGGGCGAGGTGGAGACGGTCAGCGTGATTTCGATGGACGATATCGAGGCGCTGCTAAAAACGCTCTAAGCTTCAGATTTCAGGAGAATAACATGTTCGATCTCACCGGCATGACCGCCCTCGTCACCGGCGCTTCTGGCGGTATCGGTTCGGCCATCGCGCAGGCGCTTGCGGCGCAGGGCGCGCGGCTTGCGGTTTCAGGCTCCAACGCCGAAAAGCTGAACGCGTTTCGCGACACGCTCGGCGGCGATCATGTCGCGCTCCCGTGCAATCTCGGCGACGGAGCCGCGGTCGATGCGCTCGTTCCTGCGGCGGTCGATGCGCTGGGGCGGCTCGATATCCTCGTGAACAATGCGGGGGTCACGCGCGACAACCTGATCATGCGGATGAAGGACGATGAGTGGTCGGATGTCATCCGCATCAATCTCGAAGCGAATTTCCGTCTCGCGCGCGCCGCCGCCAAGCCGATGATGAAAGCGCGCTTCGGGCGCATCATCTCGATCACCAGCGTCGTCGGTGCGACCGGTAATCCGGGGCAGGCGAACTATGCGGCGTCGAAGGCGGGGGTGACCGGCATGACGAAGGCGCTGGCGCAGGAACTGGCAAGCCGCGGCGTCACCGCCAATTGCGTCGCGCCGGGCTTCATCGCCACCGCGATGACCGACGATCTGCCCGAGGCGCAGAAGGAGGCGCTGAATCAGCGCATCCCCGCGGGCCGGATGGGCGAGGGGAGCGATATCGCCGCCGCCGTGGTCTATCTCGCGTCGAAGGAAGCGGGCTATGTTACCGGCCAGACCTTGCATGTGAACGGCGGCTTGGCCATGCTCTCCTGACGGATTGATCCGTGGGGGTGGAAGGAACAGGTTGATGTTCAGGACTTTGGCGGGAAGCGCGGCTTTGGTGCTGGCGGCGATCTCAGGAGCGGCGTCGGCGCAGGAAGGCGCAAAGTTCGACTGCCCGTTCGCCGCATCGGCACCGGCCTTCCGCGCTTCGCTTGGCGAAGCGATGGTGGGGCAGGGCGATCCTGCCGTGCGAAGCGCGCTGGTCGAGCAGCTTCGCAAGACCGTCGATGGCTGCGTCGCCAGCCAGGGGGTCGCCGAAGCGCAGAAAGCCGATTATTTCGATTATAGCCTCGCGCGGATTTCGCGCGAATGGCTGATCGGCGCCATTGCCCGAGCGAACCTGAAGACGGAAATCGTGGATAAGGCGCTCGATTTCGGGCCGGGCCGCGCGAACCCCGACCTGTCGGGCGACATGACCGAAGACCAGATCGTCCTGATCGTTCAAGGCTATGTCAACGCCGGGGTCGACATCGAAAAGGTCGACCAGTCGGTCTGGGAAAAGGTCGGGGCCTATGCGGCGGCTACCTCGATCTATTGGAACAAGCGCCAGCGCCTGCCTTTTTGAACCTTCGACAGTGGCCGGGTCCGGCGGCGGCGCCGGACCCGGCCGCCGCCGGGCGCGCCGATATCAGAAGCTCGCCCGGGCGGTGATGCGGATATCGCGGCCGGCGAGCGGCACATAATCCTTGGTGAAGCTCGCGTGACGGCGGGCGTCGACGTCGAAGATATTGTCGGCGGCGAGTGTCAGCGACAGATTCTTCGTGTCGGGCAGCGGTCGCCAGGTCAGCGATGCATTGACGAGCGTGAAGCCCTTCGTCGCCGTCTCGAACGGCGCGATGCGGGTCTGGTCGTCGGTCCATTCGACCTCGGCGCGCGCGTCGATGCGTTCGCTCGATGCTTCGAGCCCGCCGCGGATGCGCAGCGGCGGGATGCGCGGCACATAGGGCCCGTCGACGATCTTCGCGCGCGTCATGTCGGCCGTGGCATCGGCGGCGATGTGGAAGCCGCCGACCTGCGCGATCGGGGCGGCGCCCTCGAACTCGAAGCCCCAGGTGCGCGCCTTGTTCTGGCGGAATTCGAACAAGGGCAGGTCATCGGCGATCAGGCCGGTGTCGGTTTCATAGATGAAATTGTCGAACCAGCTCGCATAGCCGGTGATCCCCGCCGACCAGCCGTCGCGCTTGAATTTCAGCGATGCTTCGCCGCCCCAGCTCGTTTCCTTGGCGAAGTCGGGGTTGCCGCGCTCATAGGTCAGCGTCGCGGCGTGCGGACCGTCCGACAGCAGCTCTTCCGCCGACGGCGCGCGCTCGCTGCGCGAGACCGAGAAGCTCGCCTTCAGGCCGTCGGCGAGCTGGTAGGACAGACCCGCCGCACCCGAAAAACTGTCGAACGAGCGATCGAAGCCGATGCTGTTTGCCGTCACCTTCGAATTTTCGAAGCGCAGCGCACCCTCCAGCGTGACGGGGCCGCGTTCGAGTTCCTGCAAAGTGAACGCCGCGATGCGCGTCGTCTCGTTCGCCGGCAGGAACGCTTCGTCGCCGATCGCCGCGAAGTCGCGGAAGCTGTACTGGATGCCGCTCGCCCCGCGCCAGCCGCCACGGTCGTTCTGCGCCAGTTCGGCGCGCGCCTCGATCCCCTTGTTGGTGAAGCGCGTTCCCGGCTCGCCATCGTCGAATTCGGTGTGGGCATAGTCGGCATAGGCGCCGCGCACGCGCAGCTTTTCGAACAGCCCGTCGCCCAGCTCGACCTCGCCGCGCAGGTCGACGCGATATTGCCGCGCCTTGATCGTCGGCACTTCGTCGATGTCGGCGCGCGGCGGGATGCCGTAATCATCCTCGAGATAGCCGAAGCTGATGCCAAGCGAGCCGCCGTCGTCGATGAAGGCGGCGCCGACGCCCGCGCTCTTGCTGGTGCTCTGGCTGTTTGGCACCTTGCCGCGGCTGTTCGCGGCATCGGTCAGACGCGTCGCTTCGGCAGCGTCGCCATCGGCGTTTGCGTCGGCGGCGAGGTCGAGCAGATGTGCACGCAGTTCGGGTGCATAAATCAGCCCGCCGACACGGACATTGTTTGAATCGCGGTAATTGCCGTCGGCATGGACGACGAAGCGCTCGCCCAGCGGCACGTCGACCGACGCGCCGATGCTTTTGTCGTCGGCAGCGGTGCCATAGCTTGCGAGCGCATCAAGATGGAGCGGCGCTTCGGGGATGCCGCGCGGGATTCGCCGGTCGAAGACATTGACCGCGCCGCCGACCGCCTGGCTCGAAAAGAGCAGGACCGAGGGACCGCGCAGGATTTCGATGCGCTCGGCGGTCAGCGGGTCGATCGACACCGCATGGTCGGCCGAGGTCGAGGAGGCGTCGATCGCGCCGAGCCCGTCGACGAGCACGGCGGCGCGCTCACCCGAAAAACCGCGCAGGATCGGGCGCGAGGCGCCGGGCGAGAAGCTGCTCGACGACACGCCGGGCTGCGAGGCGAGGGTGTCGCCGATCTGGCCGCGGATGTCCTGCGCCAGCTTTTCGCCTTCCATCACCGAGACGTTGCCGAGGATGTCGAGGCTGCGCACGAAGGGCGCGGTGACGACGATCGCCTGGTCGGTATGATAATCGTCGTCGCCGGTCTGCGGCGCCGTATCCTGGGCAAAGGCGGGGGCGGAAATCAGGACAGCAAGGGTGAGACCGGCGGCGGAGAGCAGTCGCATGTAGGGGAGATCCTGTTGTTCGTGACGTGAATTCGGGCTCGCAGTAATGTTATACTGTCACAAACGCAACCCGCCGCGCTTCGCCCGAAATGCCGTTCGTCGGCGTTCGTGCTCCGTTGGTCGACAAAGGCGCGCGATGGCGCTTCCTAGAGAAGCTGTCTTGCGGCGCCGCGGGCTGCACCTTAGATCAGGGCCATGACCATTGCCAGAACGAGCCTCGAGCTGATCGGCAACACCCCGCTGGTGTTGCTCGAAGGGCCGAGCAAAGCCACCGGGTGCGAAATCTGGGGCAAGTGCGAATATGCAAACCCCGGCGGATCGGTGAAGGATCGCGCCGCGCTTTATATCGTCCGCGATGCAGAGGCGAACGGGAGCCTGCGCCCCGGCGGCACGATCGTCGAGGGAACCGCGGGCAATACCGGGATCGGGCTCGCGCTCGTCGGCAACGCGCTGGGGTACAAGACGATCATCGTCATGCCCGACAACCAGAGTGCCGAGAAGATGGCGACGATCCGTGCGCTCGGTGCCGAACTGGTGCTGGTGCCGCCCGCGCCCTTCGCCAACCCCGGTCATTTCGTCCACACCTCGCGCCGGATCGCCGAGGAAACCGACAATGCGATCTGGGCGAACCAGTTCGACAATATCGCGAACCGCAAGGCGCATATTTTCGGCACCGCCGAGGAAATCTGGGAACAGATGGAGGGGCGCATCGACGGCTTCACATGCGCCGCGGGAACCGGCGGTACCATCGCGGGGACGGGGCTTGGGCTCAAGGCCAAGGACCAGACTATCACCGTTGCGCTCACCGATCCGCACGGCGCCGGACTCTATAATTATTACCAGTGCGGCGAGTTGAAACCCGAAGGGTCGAGCGTGGCCGAGGGTATCGGCCAGAACCGCATTACCGCCAACCTCGAAGGCGCGCCGATCGATACGCAGTTCCGCATCTCGGACGAGGAGGGGCTGAAGATCGTCCGCCAGCTGCTCGACGAAGAGGGGCTGTGCCTCGGCCTATCGTCCGGGATAAATGTCGCCGGCGCGATGGCGCTCGCGCGAAAGCTCGGGCCGGGCAACCGGATCGTGACGATCCTCTGCGACAGCGGCTTTCGCTATCTGTCGACGCTCTACAATCCCGAATGGCTGGCAAGCAAGGGGCTGGCGGCATGACTAACAAGACAACCGCAGCCCGGTCGGGCGTCGAATCGCCGCCGGTGCAGGTCAGCGATTCGGTGCGCCGGCTCCAGATCGGCATTGCGGGTGTGCTGACGGTCTTGCTGCTCGTCGGCATGGCGGGGCTGATCGGCGATCGCGCCCGCGAAAGCGCCGCGCAGCAAGCCGCCCCCACTGCGCAGGCGGTCGCGCCCGGCGCGACGACGCCCGCGGGCAGCGCCCCGCTCGAGGAATTGGGGGTCCAGCCGGTCTCGAAGGACCAGAATGTGCCGAGCGACGCCAAGGCGCCGCAGGCGGCGCCGGTCCCGCCCACATCGACGGTGCCCGACCTTGAACCCGATCCGGCGCTCGCACGGGCTCGCCAATCGAAGCAGTGACGCGCGGCGGATCGCTTGCGCTGCGCGCTGCGGCGGCGGCGCTTGTCGCGTTGTCGCTCGGATGGATCGTCGGCGGGCAATGCGCGCTTGGACGGGTCGATCCGGCGCTGTCGCTTCCGCTGGTGGCCCTGCCGACGCTGATACTCGTATGGAGCCGGCGCTCCGCTACGCGCGGCGAACGGTGGCGGGCGATCGCGCTCTCCCTGCTCATTCTCCTCGCGGCACAAACGATTGTGGCCCTCGCCATGTCGGATGGATCGCCGTGGCTCCAGCTCGCGCTGGTTGCCGTGGGATGGATGCTCGCCGCAACGGTCGCCGACACACTCGTCCAGCGGCGGAGGGGCGCGGCGCTGACCTTCTTCATGGCGGCGCTGTTCGTCGCCGGCTGGTTTGCCGCCGGGCATGTGCTGCTCGCCGCGCTTTACCGGCCCGCCATTGCGTCTGGGCCGCCCGTCACCCTGCTCACGGGTCTGCCGCTGCGCTGGTCGGCGGGCGAGGATATGGCGGCGATGATAGCGGCGGGCACGAACGAGGATCCGGTGCTGGCCCGTCTGCGCGCGAGCGGGCCGGTCGAGATTGTCGACAGCCTCGTCGATCATCCGCCGGCGTCCGGTGGCGCGCTGCTCCTCGCGCATCCGCGCGCGCTGGCGCCGCAGGAGCTGGTTGCGATCGACGCCTTCGTGCGCGGCGGCGGACGCGCCGTCATCCTCGCCGATGCGTTGACGGGCTGGCCGGTGCGCCATCCGATCGGCGATCCGCGCAATCCGCCGGTGACGAGCCTGCTGACCCCGTTGCTCGACCATTGGGGCGTCACGCTCGCTGCCGCGCCGGCTGGCGAGAAAGGGCGGTCGGTGGACGTCGAGCGCGCAAGGCTGCGGCTGTTCAGCGCCGGCCGCTTCGAACGCCTGCCGCCCGCGTGTCAGGCGTTCGCTGCCAGCCGCATTGCGCGATGCCCGATCGGCCGCGGCGAGGTCTGGCTCGTCGGCGATGCCGACCTGCTCTTCGCGCCGCTGTGGCAAAGCGATCCCGTCTGGGCAAACCATCTGCGCCGGGCCGACACGATGGAATGGCTCGCCGCCCGCTTGTGGCCCGACGCGCCGCGCGCCCTACTCCGTCCGCTATGGGCGCGATTGCCCGCCGAATAAGCGCCTCAAAGCAGAGACTTCCCAAGCTCCGGACGCCAATTCACCGCCGCATGCCCGTGGTTGCCCCGGCGCGCGGTTTGTTTTCGCGCGCCCCGACCCGTCGGGTTGCTCGATTCACCCCAAAATTACCCTTCTGGGGCATAGATTCCCCATACTACCCTAAATTTCCCCTTTTCACCCCGATAGAGTCTTGATAGGCAGGAGTCGGAGAGGGGCAATCTCCACCTGAGTCTTTCGGCGCGGAATCGGTGATTCCGCGGGCAGGAAATTATTGCCCGGAGGCGCGAGACGGGGGGCTACAGCGATGGCGGTTGTTACGCCCGGCCGGTATTCGGGCACCAACTTCGCCGCGATCGATGGCAAGGGACGCATCGCCGTCCCCTCGCAGTTCCGCAACAATGTGCCCCTCAATGCGGACGGCCAGCGCGTGCTTTGGGTCGGTTTCCACGAAAAACTGCCGTGCCTCGTCGCCTATGGCCAGGATCAGTATGATCGCCTGTCCGACGAGATCGAGCGCGACCGCGACACCGCGCTGACACGTAACCTCGATTTCGACGAGGACGAGGCGTTCAAGAAGCGCTTCAGCTATACCGAGGCCTATACGCTCGACGACAGCGGACGCTTCCTGCCCAACTTCACCGCGCGCGACCGGGTGGGTGAGGCGGGGGCGACCGCCTTCGTCGGCTCGGGCCGCCGTTTCGAAATCTGGTGGTTGCCGAGCCTAGCCGAATGTGTCGAGGCCGACCCGGTCCTCAAGCGGCTCGCGACGGCATGGGAAGAAACGAAGGGGAAGGCGCGAAAGTGACCGAGCTTGCCCCCGACCTTCCTCGGGATCCCCGCCACGACCCGGTCCTCCGTGAAGAAGTCATCGCCGCCCTCGCCATCCTGCCCGGGGAGCGTCATGTCGATGCGACTTTCGGTGCCGGCGGCTACACCCGCGCGATGCTCGCGGCGGGCGCGGCCGTCATTGCCTGCGACCGCGACCCCGATGCGATTGCCGCAGGGCAGGCGCTCGTCGCCGAAGCCGACGGCCGCCTGACGCTGATCCACGGCCGCTTCGGCGAGATCGACCGCCTGCTCGCCGAGCGCGGGATCGACGCGGTCGACGGCATAACCTTCGACATCGGCGTTTCGTCGATGCAGCTAGACCAGGGCGAGCGCGGCTTCTCGTTCCAGAAGGACGGCCCTCTCGACATGCGCATGGCGCAGGAGGGCGAAAGCGCCGCCGACTGGCTCAATCGCGCCGACGAGGGAGAAATCGCCGACGTCCTCTATCATTATGGCGACGAGCGCCAGTCGCGCCGCGTCGCGCGCGCGATCGTCGCCGCGCGCCCGCTCAGCCGGACGGCCGAGCTCGCCACTGTGATCCGCAAGGCGCTGCGTCATCCGCCCGGCGCGCCGAAGGATCCGGCGACGAAAAGCTTTCAGGCCATTCGTATCCACATCAATGGCGAACTCGACGAGTTGGTCGCGGGGCTGAGTGCCGCCGAGCGCATCTTGCGTCCCGGCGGCCGCCTCGCGGTGGTCAGCTTCCACAGCACCGAAGACCGGATCGTGAAGAATTTCCTGCGCGAACGCAGCGGCGGCGACGCCGGTGGTTCGCGGCACCGGCCCGCGCGTTCAACCCCCGCGCGGGCCGCAACTTTCGATACCCCGGCGCGCAAGGTGCGCCCCGGCAAGGCGGAGGAAGCTCGCAACCCGCGCGCGCGTTCGGCGACGCTGCGCAGCGCGGTGCGCACCTCGGCCCCCGCCTGGCCCGAAAACTCGACGAAGGAGTCCATGTCATGCTGATGGCGGCGCGCAAGCTACAGGGGATCGGCCTGGTCCTGCTCGTGCTCATCTTCGCGATGATGCTCTACCCCGTCTCGCTGAAGGTGGCGGCGACGCGCAGCGAGCTGACGCGCGTCGAGCGGCAGATCGACCGGACGCGGGCGAACATCCGCTATCTCGAATCCGAACTCGCGGTGCGCGCTTCGATGCGCCAGCTCGAACAATGGAACGCCGAGAGCTTCGGCTATTCGGCGCCGTCGGCGTCGCAATATCTCGCCAACGAACGCCAGCTCGCTTCGCTCGAAGGCCTGCCGCGCGCCCGCGGCGCCAACGAGGTCGCGCCGGTGCTGATGGCGATGGTCAGCCCGGTCGGTGCGACCGCAGCAACGCCGGCGACAACCAAGGACGAGACCGTGAAGCCCGCCGCCATCAAGCCCGCGACGGTCAAGCCCGTGATCCTCGCGCAGGCCGAAACCAGCGTCCGCAGCGACGTCGCGCCGCGCATGGCGCCGACCCGCCGGCGCGAGCAGCTCAAGATGATCGAGGACCAGCTCCTCGCCGAATCGACGCTCGCCGACCTTAAGAAGGCGGCGGCGCGCGAAGCAAGGGAGGGCAAGGCCGCCCAATGAACACGCTGGTCGTCCGTCCGACCCGGGTCCGAACCGCAGGGGTGCGGCAGCAGATCCTGCTGACCGCGCAGCAGCGTCTGATGATGCTGATGCTGCTGTTCATGGCGGCGTTTTTCCTGATTTCGGTGCGCCTGCTCTATTTCGCGCTGTTCGATACCTCGTCGGGGCACGGCAATGGCTCGGCGGCGTTCATTCCCGCGCGCGCCGATATCGTCGACCGCAACGGCGTGCCGCTGGCGCGGACGATCGACGGCTATTCGATCCGCGTCGTGCCTTCGAAGCTGCTCAACAACCGCCAATATCTGGCCGACGAGCTGGTCAAGATCTTCCCCGACACCCCGCGCGAGGAATTTGTCGCAAAGCTGTCGGGTTCGAAGCCCACCTATATCCGCCGCCGCGCGCTGCCCGACCAGGTCGCGGCGGTGAACGCGATCGGCGACGTCGGCTTCGACTTCCCGCGCGAGAAGGAACGGCTCTATCCGCAGCTCACGCTCGCGGCGCACGTCCTCGGCTTCACCGATGCCGAAGGTCACGGCGTTACCGGCATTGAGGGCGCGTTCGACAAGCGGCTGATCGACAAGGCGACGCGCGGCGAGCCGCTGACGCTGTCGATCGACGCGCGCGTCCAGGGTGTGCTCGAAAGCGAGCTTTACAACGCGGTAACGAACCTCGAAGCGATCGGCGGGGCGGGCGTCATTCTGGATGTCCACACCGGCGAGGTGCTGGCGATGACCTCGCTGCCCACCTATAATCCGAACAAGCTGGTCGCCGCCGACGCGCCCGCGCGCCGCAACGCCGTGACCTATAATCTTTACGAACTCGGGTCGACGTTCAAGCCGCTGTCGATCGGCGCGGCGATCGACGACGGCGTCGTCACCAGCATGGCGCGGCGCTATGACGCCAGCCAGCCACTCGCGATCGCGGGCTTCCGTATCCGCGACAGCCATCCCGGCCGCTGGTACAACGTCCCCGAAACGCTGATCCAGAGCTCGAACATCGCGACCGCGCGCATCGCCGACGAACTCGGGCGCGAAAAGATGGAAAAGCTGTTCCGCAGCCTCGAATTCAACAAGCGGCCGGAGATCGAACTCAAGGAACGCGCCTTTCCGTTGTGGCCGCGCGACTGGGGGCGGCTGACGACGATGACCACCGCTTATGGCCATGGCATCGCCGTCACCCCGCTGCATCTCGCGAGTGCCTATGCCGCGCTCGTCAATGGCGGCCTCTGGCGCCCCGCGACGCTCGAGAAGCTGGGCGACAAGGCGCCGCCGCGGGGTCGCCGCGTGTTCAAGGCGTCCACCAGCGCGCGGATGCGCCAGCTTCTTCGCCTCATCGTCACCGACGGCACCGGCAAACAGGCCGACGCGCCGGGTTTCCGGGTGGGGGGCAAAACCGGATCGGCTGAAAAGCCGGGGGTCGGCGGCTATCGTCGTAGCTCGGTCGTCGCGACGTTCGCCGCCGCCTTCCCCATGGACAATCCGCGCTATGTCGTCGTTGCGATGGTCGACGAGCCGAAGGGCAATGCCTATAGCTCGGGCCAGCGCACCGCCGGCTGGACTGCGGCGCCGGTGGTCAAGAAGGTGGTGATGCGCGCGGGGCCGATGTTGGGCGTCTATCCCGACGAAAGCCGCGACGTCGACGTATCCGAACTCATTCCGCTCGTTCGGAGAGACGGGGAAAACGAATAATGCGTCTCTCCGCGCTGCTCGGCGATCATGGCGCGGCAGGCGAGGGTCCGGTGGTAACCGGGCTCGCAATCGACCATCGCAAGGTCGCGCCGGGCACGATCTTCGGCGCCTTCGTCGGCGAGAAATTCAATGGCGAGGACTTTATTCCCGCCGCGATCGCTGCCGGCGCCATTGCGATCGTCGCGCGGCCGGAAGCGAAGGTCGAGGGCGCGGTTCATATCGCCGACGCCAATCCGCGCCGCGCCTTCGCGCATATCGCCGCGCGCTTCTTCCACCGCTTCCCGGCGACCTGTGTGGCGGTGACGGGGACCAACGGCAAGACCTCGACGGTCGAGATGACGCGCCAGCTCTGGCGCATGGCGGGCTTCAACGCCGCGTCGATCGGGACGCTCGGCATCACGACGTCGCAGGACAGCGCCTCGACCGGTCTCACGACCCCCGACATCGTCACCTTCCTGTCGAACATGTCGGGGCTGGCGGCCGAGGGCGTGACGCACGCGGCGTTCGAGGCGTCGAGCCACGGGCTCGACCAGTATCGGACCGAGGGACTGACGGTGAAGGCGGCCGCCTTTACCAACCTCAGCCACGACCATCTCGACTATCATGGGACGATGGAGGCCTATCTGGCCGCCAAGCTCCGCCTTTTTACCGAAGTGGTCGAGCAGGATGGCGCGGCCGTCGTCTGGGCGGACGACGAATATTCGGCGCCGGTGATCGAAGCGGTGAAGGCACGCGGCGTACGCCTGTTGACCGTCGGCGTGCATGGCGATGCGCTTCGCCTCGTCTCGCGCGAACCGACCCAGCTCGGCCAGTCGCTCGTCATCGCGGCAGGCGACCTCACGCAGAAGGTCAATCTGCCGCTGATCGGCGCCTATCAGGTCGCCAATGCGCTCGTGTCGGCGGGACTCGTCATCGCGACCGGCGGCGATGTCGGCCAGACGCTTTCGAACCTTGCGCGGCTTCAGCCGGTGCGCGGTCGCCTCGAGCGCGCGGCGATCACCAGGGCGGGGGCGCCGGTCTATATCGACTATGCGCACACGCCCGATGCGATCGAAGCGGCGCTCGATGCGCTGCGTCCGCACGCGGGCGGGCGGCTGATCCTGGTCTTCGGCGCCGGCGGCGACCGCGACCAGGCGAAGCGGCCCGAAATGGGCAAAATCGCGGCGGCCAAGGCCGATCTGGCGATCATCACGGACGATAATCCGCGCGGCGAAGACCCCGCTGTCATCCGCGCCGCGATTGCCGAAGGCGCTCCGGGCGCCCGGATCATCGGCGACCGCCGCGCGGCGATCGCCGCCGCGATTGCCGAGGCTCGCGCCGACGACATCGTCTGCATCGCGGGCAAGGGGCACGAACAGGGCCAGATCGTCGGGTGCGGTGAGGAAATGCGCGTCATTCCGTTCGACGATGTCGCGGTCGCGCGCGAGGAAGCGGCATGACTGCGCTCTGGACCGCACGCGCCATCGCTGCGGCGACCGGTGGAACCGCGACCGCCGACTTCACCGTAAACGGCGTCGCCTTCGACTCGCGCGAGGTGACGAAGGGCGACCTCTTCATCGCGATGAAGGGCGAGGCGACCGACGGTCATAAATTCATCGACAAGGCGATCGCGGCGGGCGCCGCCGGGATCGTCTGCGAAACCGAGATCGACTTTCCGCACGTCCGTATCGCCGACAGCGTCGCCGCACTCAACGCGCTCGGCATCGCGTCGCGTGCGCGCAGCCATGGCCGCATCATCGGGGTCACCGGATCGGCGGGGAAGACGGGTACGAAAGAGGCGCTGTTCGCCGCGCTCGATCGTTTCCGGCCCGGCAAGGCGCATCGTTCGGTCAAGAGCTACAACAATCATGTCGGCGTGCCCCTCAGCCTGTCGCGGATGCCTTCGACCGCCGATTTCGGCGTGTTCGAAATGGGGATGAACCATGCCGGCGAGCTCGCGGCGCTGACGCGCATGGTGCGCCCGCACGTCGCGATCGTCACCACCATCGCCCCCGCGCACATGGAATTCTTCAGCGGCGAAGAGGCGATCGCCGACGCGAAGGGCGAGATTTTCGAGGGGCTCGAACCCGGCGGCACCGCGATCGTGCCGTTCGACAGCCCGCATTACGCCCGCCTCCGCGCCAAGGCCGAACAGCACGCCGCGCATATCGTCAGCTTCGGGCTGGGCGAGGGCGCCGACGTCCGCGCGGTCGACTGGCTGTCCGACGGGCAGGGCGGATCGCTCGTCACCGCGCAGGTGCAGGATGCGCTCCTCTGCTTCACCATTTCACAGGCGGGGGCGCATTGGGTGTCGAACGCGATGGCGGTGCTTGCGGCGGTGAAGGCGGTCGGCGGCGATCTGCCCGCGGCGGGGCTCGCCTTTGCCGAGATGGGCGGGCTCGCGGGGCGCGGGGCGCGTCATCGGGTCCCGGTTCCCGGCGGCCATATCCTCGTCATCGACGAGAGCTACAACGCCAATCCCGCTTCGATGGCTGCGACGATCGGCCAGTTGGCGACCGAATCCGGTGACCGGCGGATCGCGATTCTCGGTGCGATGCGCGAGCTTGGGCCGGGCAGCGAGGCCTATCATCAGGGGCTCGCGGCTCCGCTCGTCGCGGCCGGGGTGCAGTTCGCCCTGCTTGTCGGCGAAGAGATGGCGCCGCTCGCCAAAGCGCTTGAGGGGCGTATCGATTTCGAGCATGTGGCCGCGCACTCGGCCGCGAATGGGCGGCTGAAGGACTTGATCCGCCCCGGCGACACGGTGCTGGTCAAGGGGTCGAACAGCGTCGGCCTGTCGCATGTCGTGACGGCGCTGACCAACGGGGATTATTGATGCTGTACTGGCTGGCGGAATGGCTTGGCTTTCCGGGGGTTCTAAATCTCATCCGCTATCTGAGCTTCCGCTCGGGCGCGGCGGTCGCCACGGCGCTGATCATCGGCCTCTGGATCGGGCCGCGCTTCATCCTCATGCTGCGGATGCGGCAGGGGAAGGGGCAGCCGATCCGCGACGACGGCCCGCAGAGCCATCTTGCGAAAAAGGGCACGCCGACGATGGGCGGCCTGATGATCCTGATATCGCTGATGATTTCGGCGCTGCTGTGGATGGACCTGTCGAACCGTTTCGTCTGGGCATGTATCTTCGTGACCGGCGGCTTTGCGCTCGTCGGCTTTCTCGACGATCTCGACAAGGTCACGAAGGCCAGCCACCGGGGGATTCCGGGGCGCGTGCGCCTGCTGGTCGAGTTCCTGATCGCCGGGGTCGCGGTGGTGCTGATCGTGTCGCGCACCGGTACCGACCTGTATCTGCCTTTCTTCAGCGGCGTGGTGCTCGAACTCGGGCCCTTCTATTATCTCTTCGCGATGGTACTGATCGTCGGTTTCGGCAACGCGGTGAACCTCACCGACGGGCTCGACGGGCTCGCGACGTTCCCG
Organism: Sphingopyxis sp. H073; assembly: GCF_001468395.1. Taxonomy (GTDB): domain Bacteria; phylum Pseudomonadota; class Alphaproteobacteria; order Sphingomonadales; family Sphingomonadaceae; genus Sphingopyxis. The sequence goes on from NZ_LNSG01000001.1 coordinate 340,946, forward strand.
GTGATCATCGCCAGCCTGACTTTCCTCGTCATCGTCTACCTGTCGGGCAACGTGAAGTTCGCTGGCTACCTCGGCATCCCGCACGTCCCCGGCGCGGGAGAGCTTGCGGTGTTCGCCGCCGCGATCATCGGCGCGTGCCTCGCCTTCCTGTGGTTCAACGCGCCGCCCGCGGCGGTGTTCATGGGCGACACCGGCAGCCTCGCGCTTGGCGGCGCGCTCGCGACGATCGCGGTGACCGCGCAGCACGAGCTCGTCCTGGTCCTCGTCGGCGGGCTGTTCGTGGTCGAGGCGCTGTCGGTGATCATCCAGGTGTTCTGGTACAAGCGGACGGGCAAGCGCGTCTTCCGCATGGCGCCGATCCACCATCATTTCGAACAACTCGGCTGGCCCGAATCCACAGTGGTCATCCGCTTCTGGATCGTCTCGATCGTCCTCGCGCTCGCGGGGCTCGCGACCTTGAAGCTCCGGTGATCACCTCGCGCGTCTTTGCCGGCCGCCGTTACGCGGTTCTGGGACTGGCGCGCTCGGGGCTGGCGACCGTCGAGGCGCTCGTCGCCAGCGGCGCGGGGGTCACCGCATGGGACGAACGCGAGGAGGCGCGCGACGATGCAATGGCGCTGGGCGCCGACATCGGCAATCCGCTCGATATCGACCTGATCGGCTTTGCCGGCGTCGTCGTCTCGCCCGGCGTGCCGCTCAACCGTCACCCGATCGCCGCGCACGCGCGCGCGACGCACGTGCCCGTGATCGGCGACATCGAACTCTTCGCAGAGGCGGAGGGCGCCCTGCCGCCGCACAAGGTCGTCGGCATCACCGGCACCAACGGCAAGTCGACCGTCACGGCGCTGGTCACCCACATGCTCGAAAGCGCGGGCGTGCCGACCCTGATGGGCGGCAACATCGGCCTGCCGATCCTCAGCCGCGATCCGCTGCCCGAAGGCGGCGTGTACGTCCTCGAACTGTCGAGCTACCAGATCGACCTGTCGCACAGCCTCGCCTGCGACGTCGCGGTGCTGACGAACCTCAGCCCCGACCATCTCGACCGCTACGACGGCTTTGCGGGCTATGCTGCGTCGAAGGCGCGGCTCTTCAGTCTCCAGCACCGCGATCAGGTCGCAATCGTCGCGACCGACGACGATCCGTCGCGGATGATTGCGGGGCGCATCAATCATCGTCTCCACCGCGTCTCGGCAAAGGATATCGATCCCGTCGATCAGGCTCGCTGGCCCGCGCTGCAGGGGCCGCACAATGCGCAGAACGCCGTCTGCGCGATCGCGGTCTGCCGCGTGCTCGGATTGAACGACGAACAGATCGAGCGGGGGCTCGCGACCTATAAATCGCTCCCGCACCGGATGGAATTGGTCGGCGAAGCCCATGGTGCCCGCTGGTTCAACGACAGCAAGGCGACCAACGCGGCTTCCGCTGCACCGGCGCTGGCGGCTTTCCCGCCGGCGCCGGACCAGCGTTTGCACTGGATTGCCGGGGGGCAGGCCAAGGGCGACGGGCTTTCGGCCTGCCGTCCCTGGTTCGGACACGTCAAGCGCGCCTATCTGATCGGCGAAGCGATGGACGCCTTCGCGGCCGAGATCGGCGACGCGATCCCGGTCGAGCGCTCGGGCGACCTTGCGGCCGCGGTGGGGCAGGCGGCGGCGCTGGTCGCGCCGGGCGACGTGGTGCTGCTCTCGCCCGCCTGCGCCTCGTTCGACCAGTTCAAGGATTATGAGCAGCGCGGGGACATGTTCCGCGACCTTGTACGGGCGCTGGGGCGTGAGTGACGAGATGCGCGGGGGGAGCGAACCGATGGATGCAGCCGAACGACCGGTGATCGCCGCGACGACGCGGACGGCGAAGCGGCGCGGACCGCGCCTCAGCCGCGCCGACCGCACCCCGCTCGGCCTGTGGTTCTGGGAAATCGACCGCGTGCTGCTGCTGCTCGTTTCGATGCTGATTGCGACCGGGCTCGTCGCCGTCGCGGCTGCCTCGCCCGTGGCGGCGCAGAAACTGTCGACCACGACCGCCAGCCTCGACCCGCTCTATTATTTCTATCGCCAGCTAATGTGGGTCGTCGTCGGCGTCCCGGTAATGCTCGCAGTGTCGATGCTGCCCAAGGCGCAGGCGCGGCGTTTTGCCATCTATGGCACCATCGCCTTCATGGCCCTGCTCTTCCTCGTGCCATTGATCGGCACAACGGTGAACGGCGCGCAGCGCTGGATCGGCAGCGGCATCTTCCGCCTCCAGCCGTCGGAGTTTCTGAAGCCGTTCTTCGCGGTCACGCTCGCGTGGATCCTGTCGCTGCGCCTCCACGACCAGAGCCTGCCCGTTGTCCCCTTGTCCTTCCTGCTCACCGGCGTCATCGGGGTGCTGCTGATGGGCCAGCCCGACCTCGGGCAGACGATCATCTTCATCGGAACCTGGCTGGTGCTCGTTATGGTCGCCGGGCTTTCGATGCGGATCATCGGCGTCCTCGCCGCAAGCGGCCTTGCCGGGATCGTCGTCGCATACTTCACCTATTCGGTCGCGCATCAGCGCATCAACAGCTGGCTGTTCGGCGAGGGCGACAGCTTTCAGGAGGACAAGGCGCACGCGACGATCACCGCCGGCGGGCTCATCGGCTCGGGCCCCGGCGCGGGGCTCGCCAAGTTCAAGCTGCCCGAAGCGCATACCGACTATATCTTCTCGGTGATCGGCGAGGAGTTCGGGATCATCGCGTGCATCGCGATCGCGGTGCTGTTTCTCGCGATCATCGTCCGCGTGCTGGTCCGCCTGCTCGACGAGGAGGACAGCTTCCTGATCCTCGCGGTCGCGGGGCTGATCGCGCAGTTCGGCGGACAGGCGACGATCAATATGGCAGTGAACACCCAGCTCTTCCCGTCGAAGGGCATGACCCTCCCCTTCATCAGCTATGGGGGCTCGTCATTCATCGCTTTGTCGATCGGTATGGGTTTGCTCTTGTCGCTGACCCGCCGGAACCCCTATGCGGCGCGGGTGTCCCTCACCCGCAACTGGAACAATAGATGACAGCGACCCGCCACTTCCTCCTCGCCGCCGGGGGAACCGGGGGGCATATGCTGCCCGCCTATGCCCTCGCGGGCGAGCTGATCGCGCGCGGGCACCGCGTGGCGCTGGTGAGCGACGATCGCGGCCTCAAGATTCCGGGCGCCCCTGCCGATCTCGAAACGCATGTCCTTCCCGCCGGCCGCGTGTCGGGCGGCCCCGTCGGCTGGGTCAGGGCGGCGCTCGCGATCCGCAAGGGGCGCCGCATGGCCATCGACCTGATCGAGGAATTCGATCCCGCCGTCGTCGTCGGCTTCGGCGGCTATCCCTCGCTCCCCAGCCTGCTCGCGGCGGGCGCGACCAGGCGCCCGCGGGTGATCCACGAACAGAATGCCGTGCTCGGCCGCGTCAACCGGTTGATGGCGCCGCGCGTCGACGCAGTCGCGGTTGCCTATCGCAATATCCAGCGCTTTCCGGCGGGGCATGAGCTCAAGAAGCATATCACCGGCAACCCGGTGCGCGACGAGATCGCCCAAATCCGCGACGATGGCTTCCCGCCGCTTCCCGAGGACGGCATCGTCCGCTTGCTCGTCGTCGGCGGCAGCTTGGGCGCCACGGTGCTGAGCGATGTTGTCCCCGCCGCAATCGCGATGCTGCCGCGCGCGCTGCTCGACCGGCTGCAGGTCGTGCAGCAGTGCCGCGAGGACGATATCGAGGCGGTGCGCGCCAAATATGCCGACCTCGGCGTCGCTGCCGAATGCGCGCCCTATATCGAGGATTTTCCCGAGCGGCTGCGCTGGGCGCATCTGGTGATCGCGCGCGCGGGCGCATCGACCGTTGCCGAGCTCGCCTGCGCCGGGCGTCCCGCGATCTTTGTCCCCTATCCGCACGCGATGGACAATCACCAGACCTACAATGTCGTCGATCTGGTCGAGGCAGGGGGAGCGATTTCGTTCCAGCAGCCCGATTTTACCGCGGCAGAGGTTGCGAAGCATATCCAGCGCATGGCGCTCGAACCCGGCGCGCTCGAAGAGGCGGCCGAACGCGCCGCGAGCTGCGGTCTTCCGAACGCGACGCGCGACCTTGCCGATCTTGTCGAGTCGCTCGCCGCACCGCCGATGATGGACGTGATCCGCGTCGGATCGCCTTCGCGCGGCGCTGCCGTTGCGTCCGGCGTCGCCGCGACGCGCGCGGGAGAACGCTGATGCGCGGCGTTGCGACCGATATCGGCATCATCCACTTCATCGGCATCGGCGGCATCGGCATGTCGGGGATCGCCGAGGTGATGCACAATCTTGGCTATCAGGTGCAGGGCAGCGACATCGCCGACTCCTATGTGGTCGAGGGACTTCGGGGGCGCGGGATCAAGGTCGCGATCGGCCACGACGCGTCGAACGTCGACGGCGTCGCGGTCGTCGTCACCTCGACCGCGGTCAAGCGCGGCAATCCCGAGGTCGAGGCGGCGCTCGCGCACCGTATCCCGATCGTCCGCCGCGCCGAAATGCTCGCCGAGTTGATGCGCCTCAAGTCGACCGTCGCGATCGCCGGCACGCACGGCAAGACGACGACGACCAGTCTCGTTGCGGCGCTGCTCGACGCCGGCGGGATCGACCCGACGGTGATCAACGGCGGCATCATCAACAATTATGGTTCGAACGCGCGCCTCGGGGCGAGCGACTGGATGGTGGTCGAGGCCGACGAGAGCGACGGCAGCTTCCTCCGCCTCGACGGGACGATCGCGGTCGTCACCAACATCGATCCCGAGCATCTCGACCATTATGGCAGTTTCGACGCGATCAAGGACGCCTTCGTCGAGTTTATCGAGAATGTGCCCTTCTATGGCGCGGCGATGCTCTGTCTCGACCATCCCGAGGTGCAGGCGATCATCCCGCGCATCCGCGACCGCCGCATCGTGACCTATGGCTTCTCGGCGCAAGCCGATGTGCGCGGCACCAATGTGACGCCCGGCCCCGACGGCAACCGCTTCGACGTCGTCGTGCGCGACCGCGACGGGAACAGCCGGACGATCGAGGGCATCCACCTGCCGATGTCGGGTCGCCACAATGTCCAGAATGCGCTCGCGGCGATTGCGGTCGCGCTGCACATGGGCGTCAGCGACGACAAGATCGCCTCGGGCTTCAAAGGCTTCGCCGGGGTCAAGCGCCGCTTCACCAAGGTCGGCGAGATTGCGGCCGAAGGTGGAGTCGTAACGGTGATCGACGATTACGCCCACCACCCGGTCGAGATCCGCGCCGTGCTCTCGGCCGCGCGCGAAGGGGCGGGGGCCGGGCGCGTCGTCGCGGTCGTCCAGCCGCACCGCTTCACGCGGCTGCGCGATCATATGGATGATTTCCAGCAGGCGTTTAACGACGCCGATATCGTGTTCGCGCTGCCCGTCTATGCGGCCGGGGAAGCGCCGATCGACGGCGTGTCGTCGGATGCGCTGGTCGCGGGCCTGCGCGACCGCGGTCATCGCCAGGCGAATGTCGTGGCGGATGCCGGGACGCTGGCTGGGAGCATCGCGGATAGCATCAAGGCGGGCGATCTCGGTGCGGGCGATATGATCATCTGCCTTGGCGCGGGTGATATTACGAAGATGGCGGCGGGGCTGGCGAGCGCGGTGGAGGGGCAGAAATGACCCTTTCCTTCACTCGTCATGCTGAACTTGTTTCAGCATCCATGGCCGGTCTTCTCGATCAACGCGGCGCATGTTTCGAGGTCCGGCCATGGACCCTGAAACAAGTTCAGGGTGACGAAGAAAAGAAAGGTCGCGCAATATGAATGCGACCGCCACCCTCCCGGCCGTTCGCGGCAAGCTGACGGCAAAGGCCCCGCTGGCCCCGCTCGTCTGGTTCAAGTCGGGCGGCCCCGCCGACTGGCTGTTCGAGCCGAAGGACGCCGACGATCTCGCCGCCTTCCTCCGCGATCTCGATCCCGCGATCCCGGTGATGGCGCTCGGCCTCGGCTCGAACCTGATCGTCCGCGACGGCGGCTTTCCCGGCGTCGTCGTCCGGCTCGGCAAGGCGTTCGCGAAGGTGGTTGTTGAGGATGGGCAGACGCTAAGCTGCGGCGGCGGCGCTTCTGGCATTCTGGTCTCTTCGACGGCACGGGATGCCGGTGTAGGCGGCCTCGAATTTCTTCGCTCCATTCCGGGCACCGTTGGTGGCTTCGTCCGCATGAACGGCGGTGCTTATGGTCGCGAGGTGAAAGACATTCTGATCAGTTGCGAGGTCGTGCTTCGGTCAGGTCAGCGCAAATTCCTTGCTTTGGAAGACCTCGGCTACACTTATCGCCACAGCGAATTGCCCGAGGGCGCGGTCGTCGTCGGCGCAACCTTCCGTGGCTATCGGGATGAACCCACAGCCATTCAGGCCGAAATGGACCGCATCTCGGCGAGCCGCGAAGCCTCGCAGCCGCTGCGTTCGAAGACCGGCGGCTCGACCTTCAAGAACCCCGACGGGTACAAGGCGTGGCAGCTTGTCGATGAAGCCGGCTGCCGCGGCTTCGCGGTCGGCGGCGCGCAGGTTAGCGAGAAGCACACCAACTTCCTGATCAACACCGGCGACGCGACAAGCGCCGATATCGAGGCGCTCGGCGAGGAAGTCCGCCGCCGGGTGAAGGACAAGAGCGGCATCGATTTGCAATGGGAGATACAGCGCGTGGGTAAGCCCGAATGAGCCGAGGGCCGTGGCATGTCGCCGTCCTGATGGGGGGCTGGTCGGCCGAACGCGAAGTGTCGCTGATGAGCGGCAATGGGGTCGCCGACGCGCTGGAATCGCGCGGGCACAAGGTTACGCGCATCGACATGGGCCGCGACGTTGCACAGCGGCTTGCCGAGGCAAAACCCGACGTCGTCTTCAACGCGCTCCACGGCGTCCCCGGCGAGGACGGTACCGTGCAGGGGATGCTCGACCTGATGGGCCTCAAATATACCCACAGCGGGCTCGTCACCTCGGTGATCGCCATCGACAAGGAATTGACGAAGCAGGCGCTGGTGCCGCATGGTGTGCCCATGCCGACGGGGGTGATGGTCGACAGCGAAAGCCTCTTTTCCATCGACCCTTTGCCGCGTCCTTACGTGCTGAAACCCGTCAACGAAGGCTCGTCGGTCGGCGTCGCGATCGTCAAGGACGACAGCAATTACGGCAACCCGATCGCGCGCGATGCGGTCGGTCCCTGGCAGGAGTTCGACCGGCTGCTCGCCGAGCCCTTCATCAAGGGGCGCGAGCTGACCGTCGCGGTGCTCGGCGACCGGGCGCTCGGCGTTACCGAACTGCGCGTCAAGTCGGGCTTCTACGACTATGACGCCAAATATACCGAGGGACTGACCGAGCATGTCTGCCCCGCCGAAGTCCCGGACGACATCGCGCAGCGGATGAAGGATCTCGCGGTGCAGGCGCACCGCCTGCTCGGTTGCAAGGGCGCGTCGCGCTCCGATTTCCGCTGGGACGACGAACATGGCCTCGCGGGCATCTTTCTGCTCGAGGTCAACACCCAACCCGGCATGACGCCACTCAGCCTCGTGCCCGAGCAAGCGCGCGCCATCGGCATGGATTATGCCGAACTCGTCGAACGTATCGTGGGGGAAGCCCTGTCATGAGAATGAAGTCATGAGCAGTACGAAGATCAAGCGCGGCAAGGCCGCGCCGCGGCGCCCCGCGCGCACGACGAAGAAGCGGCGCTCGGTCCAGAAGTCCCGCCTCAACGCGGTGATCAATGCGCTGCCCGTGTCGCCGCAGCAGCTTCAGCGCGTCGCCAACTGGACGATCGGCCTCGGCCTCGCCGCGCTGGTCGTGCTCGTTGCCCATGCGACCGGCGTCACCGCGAAAATTCACGAGGAATATGCCCAGGCGGTCGGCCGGGCGGGCTTCATGGTCAAGAAGGTCGAGGTTGTCGGCGCCGACCGCATCGACCGGCTCAAGGTCTATGACATCGCGCTCGCGCAGAAGGACCGCTCGATGGCGGCGGTCGACCTGGAGGATGTGCGCCACGATCTGATGCAATATGGCTGGATCAAGGACGCGCGCGTTTCGCGCCGTCTGCCCGACACGCTCGTCGTCGACATCGTCGAACGCTCGCCCGCCGCGATCTGGCAGCACAACAATCGCCTCTCGCTGATCGACGAAAAGGGCGTCGTGCTCGAACCCGTCAGCGTCGCGACGATGCCCGACCTGCCGCTCGTCATCGGGCCGCGCGCGAACCAGCGCGCGCAGGATCTCGAACGCCTGCTCGCCGAGGCGAGCAGCCTCAAGGAGCTGCTCGCGGGAGCGACCTGGGTCGGCAACCGCCGCTGGGATCTGCGTTTCCGCAGCGGTGAGACGCTGTCGCTCCCCGAGGGTGAGGGCGAGGCGAAGGCTGCGCTTGCCAGGTTCGCCCATATGGACGGCGCCAACCGGTTGCTCGGGCGCGGAATATTGCGTTTCGACATGCGCGACCCGTCGCGTTTCGTGCTACGCTTGCCGCACGAAGGGCAGGTGGCGCCGACGAAGCTCGAAGACGCGCGCGATGCGGTCGACGCCGTTGCCGCGGCCAGTTCGGCGGAGAAAGGATAAGCCATGGCGCCGCCGCGCATCGAAAAGATCATCACCGCGCTCGATGTCGGGTCGTGGAAGGTCTGCGCGCTGATCGCGGGGCAGACGGCGGACGGTGCGCTCCATGTCCTCGGCACCGGCCAGCGCGAGAGCCGGGGCGTCCAGCGCGGCTATGTCGCCGACATGGAACAGACCGAGCATATCGTGCGTGAGGCGATCGAGCAGGCCGAACGCATTGCAGGGCTGAACATCGACGATGTCTGGGTCAGCTTCTCGGCGGGCAGCCTGCTCAGCGATGTCGCGCCGATCGAGAGCGAGCTTGGCGGCCACCGCATCGAGCAGGAGGATATCGACGACCTGCTCGCCGCGGGACGCGCCGGCATCGACCCCGAGGGACGGATGATTCTGCACGCGCAGCCCGCGCTCTATACGCTCGACGGCCTCACCGGGGTCAAGAACCCGATCGGCCTTCACGCCGACCGGCTCGGCGTCGACATCCATATCATCATGGCCGATGGCGCGCCGGTGCGGAACCTTGAGGCTGCGGTGCGGCAGGCGCATCTCGACGTCAACGCGGTCGTGGCGTCGCCGATCGCTGCAGGGCTCGCCTGCCTGTCGGACGAGGAGCGCGACCTCGGCGTCGCGCTCGTCGAGCTTGGCGCGGCGGTCACCACCGTCTCGCTCTACGCGGGGGGGATGCTGGTCGAAATGGCGTCGCTGCCCTTCGGCGCCAGCGACATCACGGACGATATCGCTTCGGCCTTCGGTATCCGCCGCAGCCAGGCGCAGCGGCTGCAGAGCTTCTATGGCTCGGCCTCGGCCAGTCCGCGCGACAATAACGAGATCATCGAGCTTGACCCTTCCGCGCCCGCCGGGTCGGATTCGCCGCGCATCACGCGTGCGCAGCTCGTTGCAGTCATCCGCCAGCGCCTCGACGCGATGATGGGAGACGTCGGGAGGACGCTGAAAGACCTGCATTTTGTCGGCCCGGTCGGCCGCCAGGTCGTGCTCGTCGGTGGCGGCGCCGACCTGAAAGGGATCGCCGATTATACCCAGAGCGCGCTCGGCCGCGCCGCGCGCATCGGCCGACCGCGCGGTCTGCACGGCCTGCCCGACGCGCATTCGGGCCCCGCTTTCGCGACGCTCGCGGGACTGGTTCTCTACGCCGCGTCGGACCCGGTGGACCTTCGCGACCTGCCGATGATGGCGCAGGATGTGTACCGGCCGAAGAGCACCGGGATCATCAACCGTTTGATGGCCGCTCTCAAGAGCAGTTTTTGATGTCCAGGGGGCGAAAAGGTTAATTTTTTGGGTGATTCCGAGGTCACAATAGTGCAATGCAATACCAGAATGCCGGACGGTGGGACTGACGTCCGGATGGGTCGCAAGGTGAGGGAAGCGGCGCAGGTCCGCCGCTGCAGGGAGATTAGTGGATGAGCATCAATATTGGCCCGCCGCAGGTCGATGAACTGAAACCGCGCATCGCGGTTATCGGGGTTGGCGGCGCCGGGGGCAATGCCATCGCCAACATGATCGCCTCGCGCGTCGAGGGCGTCGATTTCGTCGTCGCCAACACCGACGCGCAGGCGCTGAACGCATCGCCGGCCGAACGCCGTATCCAGCTGGGGACGCAGATCACCCAGGGTCTGGGCGCGGGTTCGCGGCCCGAGGTCGGCCGCGCGGCCGCCGAGGAAAGCATCGCGCAGGTCGAAGAGGCGCTGAACGGCGCGCATATGTGCTTCATCGCCGCGGGCATGGGCGGCGGCACCGGCACCGGCGCGGCACCGGTGATCGCCAAGGCGGCGCGCGACCGCGGCATCCTGACTGTCGGCGTCGTGACCAAGCCCTTCACCTTCGAGGGTAATCGCCGGATGCGCTCGGCCGAGGCCGGCATCGCCGAGTTGCAGGATCATGTCGACACGCTGATCGTCATTCCGAACCAGAACCTCTTCCTCGTCGCCAACCCGAACACGACCTTCAAGGAAGCGTTCACGATGGCCGACGAAGTGCTCCAGCAAGGCGTTCGCGGCATCACCGACCTGATGGTCATGCCCGGCCTCATCAACCTCGACTTCGCCGACGTGCGCAGCGTGATGCGCGAAATGGGCAAGGCGATGATGGGCACCGGCGAGGCCGAAGGCGACGGCCGCGCGCTCGAGGCGGCGCAAAAGGCGATTGCCAACCCGCTGCTCGACGGCGTGTCGATGGCGGGCGCGAAGGGCGTCATCATCTCGATCACCGGCGGCGAGGACATGCGCCTGATGGAGGTCGACGAGGCGGCGAACCACATCCGCGAGCTGGTCGACCCCGATGCCAACATCATCTGGGGCAGCGCCTTTAACGAGGGGCTTGAGGGCAAGATTCGCGTGTCGGTCGTTGCGACCGGCATCGACGGCACCGGCGAGGTCGCAGCCCCCGCGGCGGCGATGACGCGTGGTTTCTCGTTCCAGCCCGCGCGCGCCGCGGCGCCCGCGCCGGTCGCCGAGGAAATGCTCGTCGAACCCGAGGCCGAAGAAACGCCGGTCGAGGCGGCCGCCGGGGAATTCGCCAGCGATCCTGCGCCCGGCTTCTCGCTCGGCGAAGCGCCCGAGGCTCGCGCTGCCGAGGTGGCAGAGGAGGAGCCGATGGAATTGTCGCAGGTCGCGGCGACCTATGACGACACCACCGACGAGCTGGTGCTCAGCGAACCCGAGGCGCCGGCTGGCGATGCCGGCCCGGAATCGACGGTTGCTGCCGAAGAGGCGCCGGCGCGCTCGCTTGGCGGCGGTACCCTGTTCGAACGCATGTCGCGCCTGTCGCGTGGCGGCGGCGCGGCCGAACGGGACGAGGACAAGGACGACGGGGTCGATCTCCCGCGTTTCCTCGGCCGTCAAAACAACCAGTAACAGGGCAATGATCGGCCGCCCCTCAGGGCAAGGCAGGCCGACAATCGGGATGATCTGATTTGCCCCTGCGGCACAAGACACTGACGATCGGGCCCCGGCGGACGCGGCGTTTCGCCGCCATGGTCGGGGCCCTTTTGCTTGGCACCTGTATCGCGGCCCCGGTCGCGGCGATGCAGGCGGCGGCGCCCGACGCGGCGACGCGCGCCGCGCTTGAAAAGCGTACCGCGGCGCGGACGATGTTGTCCTCGGCGGTCAGTCGTCTGGCTACCAACGCCAACGACACATCGGCGCTCCTCGACGCCGGGCGCGCCTCGATCGAGCTCGAGGATTATCGCGCCGCGATCACCTTTCTGACCCGCGCCGAACAGGCCAGCCCGCGCGACGGCGCGATCAAGGCAGCGCTCGGTTCGGCGATGGTCCATATGGAAACGCCGACGCGCGCGCTCGACTATTTCGGTGAAGCCCAGCTTCTAGGCGCACCCGAGCGGCTATTCCTCGCCGACCGCGGGCTCGCGCGCGACTTGCTGGGGCAACAGGACGCGGCGCAGCGCGATTACCAGCTCGCCCTGTCGATCACCCCGAACGAAGAAACCGTCCGCCGTTATGCGCTGTCGCTGGCAATCAGCGGTGAGCCCGACCGCGCGGTCCAGTTCTTGACGCCGCAGCTCAAGGCGCAGGATCGCGCCGCGTGGCGCCTGCGCGCGATGATCCTCGCGATCAACGGTCGCAACGACGAAGCGACCGAGATCGTCAATGCGACGATGCCCGCCGCCCTTGCGCAGAATATCATTCCCTACCTCGTCAAGCTCGACCGCCTCAACCCCGCGCAGCAGGCGGCGGCGGCGCATTTCGGGCGCTTCCCGAGCGGCCAGCTCGGTCCGCCGCGCAAGCCGGTCCAGATTGCGGCCGCAACCCCGCCGCCCGCTCCCGCGCCGGTGGCGACCGGCAAGCGCAGCAAGCCGCCCGCGGCGACGCCCAAAGCTGCCGTGAAACCGACGCCGGCGCCGGCAACCGCTCGTCAGCCAGCTCTTGCGAGCGCCGAGCAGTACCCGCCTGGTTTTTCGCCGACGCCGAAACCGGCGGCCGCTCGCGCGCCGGCTCCCGCCGGTACTGAACAATTACCGCCGGGCTTTTCGCCGACGCCGAAACCGGCTCCCGCCCCTGCGCTTACCGGTACGCGCCCGGCTGCTGCGGCGATCACGCCAACGCCGACATCTGGTGCCGCCGCCTCGGGTCCGCCCGAACTGCAGTCGTCATTCCGGCCGACGATCCGGCCGGCGACGTCCGTGCCGCCGGCCGGTCCGGCTACGGCCCCTGCGTCGCCGCCTGCGAATTCACTGCCGGCGTCCGCGAGTGCGACGACGCCAACGTCCGTCGACGCCGCGCCGGCCAAGCCTCCGGTCGGCCCGGGATTCTCGATCAACGATCTCGGCAGGCCGGCAGACGCGGCACCCGTTGCCGCTGTAGGCGCGTCGTCCGCGCCCGAGACGGCGGCCGCCATGCCGCCGCCCGCGCCGCCTCCATCCCCCGAGGCAAGCGTCGATCCCGCGCCGCTGGCTTCGCTGGCGGCGATCGCCAGTTCGATCGAGATTCCGACCGAGGAGCTTGCGCAGGCCGACAATGCGATCGGCGCCGACACGCTCGCGAAGTTGCGCGAAGAGAAAAGGCGCGCCGATGCCGCCGAGGCGGCGAAGCGCGAGAAGGACGAGGCCGCGGCGAAGGCAAAGGCGGAAGCCGATGCGAAGGCCAAGGCCGAAGCGGCGGAAAAGAAAGCCAATCCCGCACGCCTCTGGGTCCAGATCGCGACCGGTGCCAATCCGAAGGCGCTGGCGACCGACTTCGGCAAATTCGCGAAGAAGAGCCCCGATCTGTTCAAGGGCAAGGCGGGCGCGACGACCGAATGGGGCAAGACGCGCCGCCTGCTCGTCGGCCCGTTCAAGGACAAGAAGGCCGCGCAGGACTGGCTGGCGAGCTACAAGAAGGCGGGCGGCGACGGCTTCCTCTTCAACAGCGAAGCCGGCCAAGACGTCGATCCGATCAAATGAGCGTTGCCGCCTGCGCCAGCGACCCGGCGCGAAGTCGCGGGCGATGGCATGACGAACCGGGCCGCGTCGTGCGCGGGCCGCGCGATATGTTCCAGCGCGACCGCGACCGCATCATCCATTCGATCGCCTTTCGCCGTTTGCGACACAAGACGCAGGTCTTTATCGCGCCCGACGGCGATCATTATCGCGTGCGCCTGACGCACAGTATCGAGGTCGCGCAGATCGGCCGCGGTATCGCCCGCGCGCTCGGCCTCAACGAAGATCTGACCGAGGCGCTGTGCCTCGCGCATGACATCGGGCATCCGCCCTTCGGCCACGCCGGAGAGGATGCGCTGAAGGCGGCGATGCTCGATTATGGCGGCTTCGACCACAACGGCCACACGCTGCGGACGCTGGCGCGGCTCGAATCCCCCTATCCGCTGTTCGACGGGATCAACCTGACGTGGGAAACGCTGGAGGGGCTTGCGAAGCACAACGGCCCGGTCCGCCATCCGGGCTGGGCGCTCGCCGACATCGACGGCGCGTTTCCGCTCGACCTTGCCAGCCACGCAAGCCTCGAGGCACAGATCGCGGCGGTCGCCGACGATATTGCCTATGACAATCACGATATCGACGACGGGCTGCGCGCCGGGCTTCTCGACCTCGACCAGCTCATGGAGCAGCCGTTCGTCGCCGCCAATTTCCGGGCGGTCGAGGGGCGTTTTCCCGGTGCGCCGCGCGACCGGCTGCTCCGCGAACTGGTGCGCGACCAGATCGGCGTCATGGTCAACGACGTGATCGCCGCGACCGCAGCCAATGTCGCAGCGGCAGGGGTGGAGAATGTCGACGAGGTGCGCGCGGCGGGCCGTATGCTGGGCGGTTTCTCGCCCGATCTGGCGCGGCAGGAGCGCGACCTCAAGCGTTTCATGTACGCCAACCTTTATCACCATCCATCGCAACTCGCGGCGGCGGCGGGCGCGAAACAGGTGATCGCGCGGCTGTTCGAGGCCTATGCGAATGACCCTTCGCTGATGGGTGATGATTGGTCGTCGCGCCTGCCCCGCGAAGAATGCGCGACAATCCGCCATATCGGCGACTATATTGCGGGCATGACCGACCGCTTCGCTATCGACCGTTACGCCGCGATTTTCGGGCGCGACGCAGTGCCCGACGCGCTGGCGCATGTCTGACGCGCTGCTCGTCGGCGCCACCGGGATGGTCGGCGGTGCGGTGATCGCCAACGCCGACGCGCTTCGGTTGACGATTCTCGCGCGGCGCGAAACGGCCGGACTCCTGCCGCAGCACAAGCTGCTGGTGGCGCCGCCCGAACAGTGGGGCGAGATTATCGCTGCCGAACGACCGGCGATCTTCATCTCCTGCCTTGGCACGACGATTCGGCAGGCCGGCTCGCAGGCGGCGTTCCGCGCCGTCGACCACGACCTCGTCCTAGCGGCGGCGCGCGGCGCGAAAGAGGGCGGCGCGCAGCAGGCGATCGTCGTCAGTTCGGTCGGCGCATCGGCGAAGGCGGGCAATTTCTATCTGCGCACGAAGGGCGAGACCGAGGATGGCCTGCGTGCGCTCGGCTTCGAAAGGCTCGATATTCTGCGCCCCGGGCTGCTCACGGGCGAGCGGCAGGGACCGGCGCGGGTCGGTGAGGGGATCGCGATGCTCGCGGCACCGCTGACCAACGCGCTGCTGCATGGATCCTTGCGCCGCTACCGCTCGATTCCGGGCGAAACGGTCGCGCGCGCGATCGTCGCGCTCGCCGGGCGGAGCGATTCCGGCGTGCATATCCACGAAAACGATGTAATCCGTGTGCTCGCCGATTGACTCCTTAAAAGGCCAGCGCCAAGGCTGACCTGTCTGTCGAAGCCCGCAAAGGGATTCGACCGGCCGCGCGGGAGAGCGCGGGGCAGGGCAACCTGATCCGCCACCGAAGGAGCAACCGCCCCGGAAACTCTCAGGTCAAACGGACCGCGCAGGCTGGAACGGACACTCTGGAAAGCGTTCCGGCCGCCCAATCGGGTGACGATCGGAACCACCGAAGGGGTAACTCCATCGTCCGATGGAGGAAAACTCTCAGGTTCCCGTGACAGAGGGGGCATGGCGACAGGACGGCACCGGGCCGCGCCTCGCCATGTCAACCGCGGGAGACTGTTATGAGCGAAACCGAACAGGCGGGCGAGGAAGCGGTCGGGACCGAAACCCTGCCGCTCGACAGCTGGCACCGCGCGAAGGGTGGCCGCATGGTCGAATTCGCCGGCTATTGGATGCCGATCCAGTATGAAGGCATCATGGCCGAGCATCTGTGGACGCGCGAGAATGCGGGTCTGTTCGACGTCAGCCACATGGGTCAGCTCGCGGTGAGCGGTGACGGAGCCGCCGAAGCGCTCGAAGCGCTGGTGCCCGGCGATATCTCGGCCCTGAAGCCCGGCCGGATGCGCTATTCGCTGCTGCTGAACGAAGAGGGCGGTATCCTCGACGACCTGATGGTCACCAACGAGGGCGACCAGCTCGGCATCGTCGTCAACGGCGCGGTGAAGTGGGAGGATATCGGGCATCTGCGCGAATATCTTCCCGACGATATCACGCTCAACCACAAGGACGATCACGGCCTGCTCGCCTTGCAGGGGCCAAAGGCGGTCGATGCGCTCGCGCGGCTGGTGCCCGAGGCGGCGGGGCTTTTGTTCATGCAGTACATGCGTGCAGCATGGAACGGCCATGCGATCGGCATCAGCCGGTCGGGCTACACCGGCGAGGACGGCTTCGAAATCTCGCTCCCGAACGAAGCGCTGGCCGCCTTTGCCAACGCGCTGTGCGCGATGGACGAAGTAAAGCCGATCGGCCTCGGCGCGCGCGACTCGCTGCGCCTCGAAGCCGGGCTTCCGCTCTACGGCCACGACCTCGATGAAGAGATCGATCCGGTCGAAGGCGACCTCGCCTTCGCGATCAGCAAGCGCCGCCGCGAGGAAGGCGGCTTCCCCGGCGCGGCGCGCATACTCGGCCATCTGGAGGGCGGCGCGCCGCGCAAGCGCGTCGGCCTGCTCGTCGATGGCAAGCTGCCCGTCCGCGAGGGCGCGAAGCTGTTCGACGGCAACACCGAAATCGGCGTCGTGACGTCGGGCGGCTTCGCCCCCAGCGTCGGCGCGCCCATCGCGATGGGCTATGTGCCGCGCGACCACGCCGTGCCGGGGACCGCGATCGCCGCCGAGGTTCGCGGCAAGCGCGTGCATTGCACCGTCGCCGCAATGCCCTTCATTCCACACCGCTATGTCCGCAAACAGGGAGGCTGACCGATGCCGCGTTACTATACCGAAGAGCATGAATGGATCGACGTCGACGGCGACGTGGCGACGGTCGGAATCACCGACTTCGCGCAGGGCCAACTCGGCGACATCGTCTTCGTCGAGGTTCCCGATACCGGCGCGGAGTTGAGCGCAGGCGGCGACGCCGCGGTCGTCGAATCGGTGAAGGCGGCGAGCGACGTCTATGCGCCGGTCGACGGCACCGTGACCGAGGGCAATGGCCAGCTTGAGGAAGACCCCGCGCTGGTGAACAGTGACCCTGAAGGCGAGGGCTGGTTCTTCCGCATGACACTGAGCGACAAGAGCCAGCTCGACGGATTGATGAACGCCGAGGCGTACAAGGCCTTCATCGCCGATCTGTGACGCCATGACCCCTCCCGCGGAGGAGGGTGGAGGATGTGTGAGTAGTGACGCCGCGCTTGCCGACTGCCGCCTGATGGTGGCGACGCCGATCTATGACGGCGCGCAGGGCAGCTATGTCCGCGCGGCGCTCGATCTTGCGCTGCGTGCGCAGGCGGCGGGCATCGCGGTGCGCTTCGAATTCATCCTCTACCAGCCGGCGATCGGCCGCGCGCGCGACTTGCTCACCGCCATGTTTCTGGCCAGCGATTGCACGCACCTGCTGTTCGTCGACGCGGACCTTGATTTCTCGCCGGACGATGTCTTTTCGCTGATCCGCGCGATGGGGGCGAACCCCGACGTGGGCGTGATCGGCGGCGCCTGTCCGCGCCGGATGATCAACTGGCAGAATGTCGCGCGCGCGGTCGAGGCGGGGCTGGCGAAGGACGACCCCGCCGATCTTGCGCGCTATGCGGGCGATTTCGCGCTGCACTTCCTGAATGAAGGGGAGAGCTTCAAGCTCAACGAGCTTGTCGAGCTGTCGCGGCTCGGCACCGCGATGATGCTGATCCGCCGCGCGGTGCTCGAAGCAATGCGCGGCGCGCTGCCCGACCTCGTGTTTCGTCCCGACCCCGGCGAGCGCCAGGCGCATGGGATCGGCGAAACCGAACCGTCCTTCTTCTCCCCGCTCATCGATCCCGAGACCCGGGCGCTGCTGTCGGACGATTATGCCTTTTGCCGCCGCGTTCGCGACGCGGGCTTCCGGATCTGGCTCGCCCCCTGGATTCGCACGACCCACACCGGCCCCGCCGTCTTTTCGGGGACGCTTGCCGATACCGCCCGCCTTTTTTCAACAAAACCCGCTTCTTCTCCGGAGTAGTTCATGCGCTATCTGCCTCTCACCAGCGGCGACCGGTCGGCGATGCTCGCCGCCGTCGGCGCCTCGTCGATCGACGATCTGTTCGTCGACGTTCCCGCCGAAGCGCGGCTCGACGGCCCGATCCCCGGCCTGCCGAATCAGGCGAGCGAGCTCGCGGTCGAACGCCATATGGCAGCGCTGGCGCGGCAGAATCGCGCGGCGGGCGACGGGCCCTTCTTCCTCGGCGCCGGCGCCTACCGCCACCATGTGCCGTCGAGCGTCGACCATCTGATCCAGCGCGGCGAGTTCCTGACCGCCTACACGCCCTACCAGCCCGAGATCGCGCAGGGCACGCTGCAGATGCTGTTCGAATTCCAGAGCCAGGTCGCGCGGCTGCTGGGCACCGACGTCGCCAATGCGTCGATGTACGACGGCTCGACGGCGTGTTGGGAAGCGATCGTGATGGCGCGGCGCATCACCAAGCGCGGCAAGGCTTTGCTCTCGACCGGCCTCCATCCTCATTATCGCAGCGTCGCGCGGACGATGGCGAAATATACCGGCGACGTGCTCGTTGATGGCGACCCCCGCCTCGAAGCTGGCACCGACTGGGCGGCGCTGGCGCAAGCGATCGACAAGGAAACGAGCTGCGTCGTCGTTCAATATCCCGACATCCTCGGCCGTATCGACGACATGACGGCACTCGCGAGCGCGTGCCAGTCGGCCGGCGCGTTGCTGATCGCGGTCGTGACCGAGCCCGTAGCGCTCGGCGCGATCAAGGCGCCCGGCGAGATGGGCGCGGACATCGTCGTCGGCGAGGGCCAATCGCTCGGCGTCGGCCTCCAGTTCGGCGGGCCGTATGTCGGCCTCTTCGCGTGCAAGGCGAAATATGTCCGCCAGATGCCGGGGCGCCTGTGCGGCGAGACGGTCGATGCCAATGGCAAGCGCGGCTTCGTGCTGACGCTCTCGACGCGCGAGCAGCATATCCGCCGCGAGAAGGCGACGAGCAATATCTGCACGAACTCGGGGCTTTGCGCGCTGGCTTTCAGCATTCACATGACGCTGCTCGGCGAAGCGGGCCTGCGTCAGCTCGCCGCGATCAACCATGGCCGCGCGAAGCTGGCTGCCGCCGAATTGGCCAAGGTGCCCGGCGTATCGGTCATGAACCGCAGCTTCTTCAACGAGTTTACGCTGCTGCTGCCGACGGCGGCGCGGCCGGTCGTTCACAAGCTGGCGGAGAAGGGCGTGCTCGGCGGCGTGTCGCTCGGCCGCCTTTACCCCGACAATGATGGACTGGCTAACGGGCTCGTCGTCGCGGTGACCGAAACCGTGACCGAGGATGATATCGCCGCCTTTGCCGCGGCGCTGAAGGAGGTGCTGGCATGACCGCGCTCAACCGCGCCGGCTGGCGCCCCGAAATGACCGCCGGCGGTGCCGACGACACTGTCACCTTCACCGGCAACCGCGCGCTGATGCTCGAAGAGCCGCTGATCTTCGAGATCGGCTCGAGCGAAACCACGGGCGTCGATTTCGACGAGGAAACCCCTGTCGCCGATCTCGGCAATCTCGCGCGCTCGACGCCGATCGGCCTGCCGGGGCTCAGCGAGTCCGAAACCGTGCGGCACTACACCCGGCTGTCGCGCCAGAATTATGCCATCGACCTTGGCCTGTTCCCGCTCGGCAGCTGCACGATGAAGCACAACCCGCGCCTCAACGAAAAGGTCGCGCGGATGCCGGGCTTCGCCGACGCGCATCCGCTGCAGCCGCAAGAGACGGTGCAGGGCGCCTATGCGGTGATCCACGAGCTCGCCGAATGGCTGGTGACGCTCACCGGGATGCACAGCGTCGCGATGTCGCCCAAGGCGGGCGCGCATGGCGAGCTTTGCGGCATCCTCTGCATCAAGGCCGCGCTCGAGGCGCGCGGCGAGGACCGCCGCGTGCTGCTCGTCCCCGAAAGCGCACACGGCACCAATCCCGCGACCGCGGCCTTCGCGGGCTTTTCCGTCGAGGATATTCCGGCGACCGCCGAAGGCCGCGTCGATCTCGCGGCGCTGAAAGCGCGCCTCGGCCCCGATGTCGCGGGGGTGATGGTCACCAACCCCAACACTTGCGGCCTGTTCGAGCGCGACATGAAGGCGATCTCGGACGCGGTGCATGCGGCGGGCGGCTATGTCTATTGCGACGGCGCGAATTTCAACGCGATCGTCGGCCGCGTGCGCCCCGGCGACCTCGGCGTCGATGCGATGCACATCAACCTGCACAAGACCTTCTCGACCCCGCACGGCGGCGGCGGCCCCGGTTCGGGCCCGGTCGTGCTGTCCGAAGCGCTCGCGCCCTTCGCGCCGCTGCCCTTCGTCGCGAAGCAGGCCGATGGCGGCTTCCGCCTGATCGAGGAGGAAAACGCGGGCGAGGATCATCCCGAGACCTTCGGCCGCATGACCGCCTTCCACGGCCAGATGGGCATGTTCACCCGCGCGCTGACCTATATCCTCAGCCACGGTGCCGACGGCCTCAAGCAGGTCGCCGAGGATGCGGTGCTCAACGCCAACTATATCCTGCGCAATCTCGAAGACGTGCTGGATGCGCCGTTCGGCTTCTCGGGGCCGTGCATGCACGAGGCGCTGTTCAGCGACAAAGGCCTCGCCGAGGGCTTCTCGACGCTCGATGTCGCCAAGGGGTTGATCGACGAGGGTTATCACCCGATGACAGTCTATTTCCCGCTCGTCGTCCACGGCGCGATGTTGGTCGAACCGACCGAGACCGAGTCGAAGGCGGTGCTAGACCAGTTTATCGGAGCGCTGCGCAGCATCGCGCTGCGCGCGAAGAACGGCGACCCGGCGCTGAAGACCGCCCCGCATTTCGCCCCGCGCGCGCGGCTCGACGAGACGAAGGCCGCGCGTAACCCGGTGCTGGCGTGGAGCGAACCGGCGGCTGCGCCGGGCGTGCCGGTCGCAAGCGAAGTCGGGGGGGGCTGACCGGGGCTTTCCTCCATCGGCGCTCCGCCAAAGGAAGGAATGTCCATGTCGCCTGTTCTGTTCTGGTCGATCCTTGTCGCGGCGGTTCCGGGCGTCGTGCAGGCCGCGGAGCCCGCTGCTGCCGTCGCACCAACCCCGGCAGTGCAGCTCGCCGAGCTGGTCGCAGCCGACAAGGCCTTCGCCGAAAGGGCGCGCGAGCTGCCGTTTCCTGACGCAATCGGCGCAATGCTCGCGCCCGATGCCGTCATGCCGGCGCGCGGTGCAAAGCCGTTCCTGCGCTCGCGCGAGGAGATCGTCGCCTATCTCAAGGCCAATCCCGCGGCAGCGTCGGCCCGCGCCGAATGGGTGCCGGCACGCGGCGGGGTTTCGGCCGACGGGAAGCAGGGCTTCACCGCCGGCTATCTGACGATCACCCAGCCCGACGGTACCAAGCAGCCGGGCAAATATATGACCTATTGGGGCCGCACCGCCGACGGTTGGCGAGCGCTAGCCTACAAACGCGCGCCGCGGCCCGAGGGCGAAGTGGACAACGTTTTCCGCGCCCTCGGCTTGCCCGACGCTGCGGCTTGGCGCAGCACCACGCAGCACGACGCGCTGGATACGCTGCTCGCCGCCGAGCGCGCCTTCGCGGCCAAAGCGCAGGTGATCGGCGTCGGCCCGGCCTTCGCCGAATATGGCCGCGCCGACGCGATCAACATGGGCGCGGGCGCGGGCTATACCGAAAGCGCCGCGGCGATCGCCGCAGGTTCCGATCCCGAGCCGGTGCCGGGACAGTCGATCGACTGGGGGCCCGACTTCGGCATTGTATCGGCGTCAGGCGACCTTGGCGTCAGCTTCGGCCGGATCGTCCCGAAGCAGCGCCCGCCCGGCCTTGCGGCCGACGCGCCGATCCCGGCATCGCCCTTTTTTACGATCTGGCATCGTGATACGCCGGCCAGTCCGTGGCGTTTTATCGCCGAATAGGGAGCATCTATGGCGGGGTCCGATCCGATCGACAGCGAGACCCGCCGCAGCGTCGGAGGCTGCCTTGCCGCCGGCGCGCTGTTCGCGGTCGTTTTCGTCGCGGTGTGGCTTGCCGCGATCACGGTGTACGGCCTCGTCGTCGAACAATGGGAGATGGTGAAGGTCCGCCGCGAGTTCGGCTATGACTGGGCATTCCTCTATGCCCCGCTGATCGCGTTCGGCCTCGGCACCGCCGCGGCGTTCGTCGCGACGCGGCGTCTGCCCGCGGCGCGCCTGACTCTGCTGATTGTGACCGTCGGTCTGGTTGCGCTGTTCGTGGGCATCCTGCTCTTCGGTCTTGGCGGCTTGTTCTAGAAAAAAGGGGGACGTGATGAGCTGGAACACCATCTATCTGCTGGCAAACTACTGGGCGTTCGCGGGGTGGGCGTTGCTCGCCTTCGCGCCGCGCAGTCCGCGTATCCTGTCGTTCGTCATGTATGCCGGGGTGTTCCTGCTCTGCCTTCTCTATATCGTCCTGATCGCCGGCTTCCTGTCGGGCGGGATCGATCCGGGCGGGCAGGGAAGCGGCGGCGATTTCTCGTCGCTCGCGGGGGTGATGAAATTGTTCGACACGCCCGGCGGCACGACGATGGGGTGGGTGCATTATCTCGCCTTCGACCTCTTCACCGGCATGTGGATCGCGCGCGATGCCGATGCCAAGGGCTTCGGCCGCATCGCGCAATTTCCGTTCCTGTTCCTGACCCTGATGGTCGGGCCGGTAGGCCTGTTCCTGTGGCTGATCGTGCGCGAGCGCCGCGCGCGGGCGCAGGCGAAGGCGTGACATCGGCGCCCTGGACACTGGGCGACGGCGGGAACGAAGCCAAGCGCCACGCGCCCGCGACGCTGCGCAACCGGGACGCCATCGTGGCGGTGCTGGCCGATTGGCTGCCGCCCGCTGGCACCGTGCTGGAGGTCGCGAGCGGGTCGGGCGAGCATATCGTCCATTTCGCCGCCGCCTTTCCGCATCTGGACTGGCAGCCGAGCGATCCCGATCCCGACGCCCTGACGTCGATAGCGGCCTGGAGCGCCGAGGCCGGGCTGGCCAACCTCGCCCCGCCGCTGATGCTCGACGCGGCTTCGCCCGATTGGCCGCCGGCGAGCGCCGATGCGCTGCTGTGCATCAACATGGTCCACATCAGCCCCTGGGCCGCAACGCCCGGCCTGTTCGCGGGCGCTGCGCGGCTGCTTCCTGCCGGGGCGTCGTTGATCCTCTATGGTCCCTATGTCGAGGCCGATGTCCCTACGGCCGAGAGCAACCTTGCGTTCGACGCCAGCCTCCGCGCCCGTAATCCCGAATGGGGCCTGCGCGACACCGCCGATGTCAAGGCAGCGGCCACCGCAGCCGGCTTTGCGCTCACCGAACGCCGCGCGATGCCTGCCAACAATCTGATGCTGCTGTTCCGCTACGGCTGACTGGCCGCCGTGGCGGGTCGGTCAATCGCGGCTTTACGTCGCCGCCCGAGCCGTTAGCCTCTTCGAAACCGCGCAAAACGACGCGATTCGATGGAGAGAGATGGATGGCCCGCGATGTTTCGGAGCTTTTTACCTTCGACGAATTCCTGACCCATTGGGCCGAGGACCGGCCCGACCGGCTGGCGATGCGCGAGGAGGACCGGCTTTTCACCTATGCCGAGGTCGAGGAGCGGACCGCGCGGGTCGCCACCGCCCTGCTCGCCGCCGGCCTGCAAAAGGGCGACCGCGTCGCGTGGATCGGCAAGAACAGCGACCTCTATTTCACCCTCTTTTACGGCGCGGCGCGCGCGGGGATCGTGATGGCCCCGATCGGCTGGCGCCTGTCGCCCACCGAATGGGCTTATGTCGTCAACGACACCAAGGCGAAGATCGTCTTTACGGGGCCGGGGTTCGAGGCGGTGCCCGACCAGCTTGCCGGCAAACTCGAGCACGCCCCGCGGATCATCGGCGCCGCCGAGGCGCGCGCGTTGATCGCGAACACCGCCCGCGCGCCGTTCACCCCCTCGCGGCAGGACGATGCGGTGCTTCAGCTCTATACCTCGGGCACCACCGGCAATCCCAAGGGTGCGGTGCTGTCGAACCGCAACCTCTTCGCGCTGCGCAAACATTCGAACGAAGCCGACATGCCCTACACCAAGTGGGAGGATGACGAGGCCGTGCTCGTCGCGATGCCCTGCGCGCACATCGGCGGCACCGGGCTCGGCATCATGGCGCTCGCTGCGGGGCTTCCAGGCATCATCCTCGCCGAATTCAACCCCGACGGGGTGTTCGACGCGGTCGAGCATCATGGCGTCACGCGCTTCTTCATCGTCCCCGCGGCGCTGCAGATGCTGCTGATGCATCCGCGCTGCGCCAGCGTCGACTACAGCCGCCTCAAATATATCCTCTACGGCGCGGCGCCGATCCCGCTCGAGCTGCTGCGCCAGTGCATCAAGATGTTCGGCGCCGACTTCATCCAGGCCTATGGCATGACCGAAACCACTGGCACGATCTGCATGTTGCCGCCCGAGGATCATGATCCGGAGGGCAACGCGCGGATGCGCTCGGCGGGCAAGGCGCTGCCCGGCGTCGAGATCCGCATCCTCGGTCCCGACGGCCAGAGCGTCCCGACCGGCGAGGTGGGCGAGGTCGTCACCCGCTCGTCGAACAATATGATCGGTTACTGGAACCTGCCCGAGGCGACCGCGAAGACGATGACCGCCGACGGCTGGATCCACACCGGCGACGCCGGCTATCTCGACGAAGACGGCTATCTCTTCATCCACGACCGGATGAAGGACATGATCATCTCGGGCGGCGAGAATGTCTATCCAGCCGAGGTCGAGAGCGCGATCTTCGGCCATCCCGCGGTGCAGGAGGTCGCGGTGATCGGCATTCCCGACCAGAAATGGGGCGAGACGGTGAAGGCGGTCGTCGTGCCCAAACCGGGCATGAGCGTCGAGGAAGCCGACATCATCGCCTGGGCCCGCGAACGCATCGCGGCGTTCAAGGCCCCGCGCAGCGTCGACGTGATCAAGGCGCTGCCGCGTAACGCCTCGGGGAAGATTTTGCGGAAAGACCTGCGCGCGCCCTATTGGGAGGGCTATGAGCGGATGGTGAATTGAGTGGCGGTTAGCGACCGATAACCGTCATCGTTAAATGCGGGATAATGAGTTGCCTGCTTAGCGGGGATAGGTGATATCCCCTTAATGAGCAGAAACTACCCATTTTTCCGGCGACCCTCGCCAAATGCCTGTGTAGTCGAAACACGGATTGCAGCTATCTTGCCGCTATGGTTGCTTGTTCTTGCACTCGCAATCGGCGGATACATTGTGAATGGCCCGGCAGTCTTCACTTTGGACTATTGGCTCGATGGTCACGGTATTCGCTACAATCCGATCACGGGAATTCCCATCATCGTAGCGAGCCTCATTGCTCTGCTGTATTGGACGGCGGACTGCATCTTAGGGTTGCCATGCTACCTCGGCATTCTGGATGAAAACCTTGTGGTCCATCGTCGACGCGTTATCCCATTGGAAGATCTTCAGATCGAAAAAATGAGCATGGGTCGACGGGGGCTCTTTATTCCTCGAAAAAGTCGGCCCTCTTCGCCGCTCTTTATTTCATCGATGCTGGCGAACACTTCCCGAAGTGAACTTCAAAATCGGCTGGTACAGATAATTTCCGCTCAAGACTGACCGCTCCCACCCTCAAAACAGCCCAGAGATCTAAGCCTTCTGTCGCTCGCGTGCCCGCTTGAATCCGTCGCGCGCCATGCATCGCTCCAGCCACGCCTTCGTCGCATCGCCCAGCACATCGTCCGCGCCGAGCGTCGTCGCCAGAAACGCCGCATAGCCGATCACAATGTCGGCGATGGTGAAGCGTCCCGCTACCAGCCATTCTCGCCCGTCGGCCAGCGCCGCCTCGATGCTCTTTGCGCGGCCGCCGAAAAAGGCCTTGTAGTCTTCGACAGCCTGTGCGAGCCGGCGTTCCTCGGGCTCGACGCGCGTGTAGCGGATCATGATCGCGAGCGGGAAGGTCAGCGTCGCGTCGCTGCGATGGAGCCAGTTGCGCGCATCCCAATAGTCCGGCTCGTCGCGGCGCACCTCCAGCGGTGTGCCCTCCGCGATGCGTTCGCAGATCGCCGCCGATTCGGTCATCAGCCGCCCGTCCTCGACCCAGCCGGGGATCGTCATCAGCGGGTTGACCGCGCGGTAGTCGGGCTCGAACGCGCGCGGGGGGAATTTGAGGAGGCGGAGGTCGACCTCGATGCCGGTCTCCTCGACCGCCCACAGGCAGCGCAGCGAACGCGCATCGGCGCAGTGATAGAGAATGGGTAGCGTCATGCAGCGACTTCCTTCGGGCGGTCGATGTGGCGGCGATGCTCGCGCCAGGCGATGAACAGCCCGCTCGCGACGATCAGCGGCGCACCGACCCAGGTCGTGTCGGCGGGCAAGGTGCCGAAGAACCACCAGCCGCACGCGATCGACCAGAGCAGCGCCGAATAATCCATCGGGATGACGACCGCGACTGGCGCAAGTCGCAGGGCGCCGGTCAGCGACAGCTGCACCACCGCGCCCGAAAAGCCGAGCCCGACAAGCAGCAGCCATTCGTGCGCGCTGTGCGGCGTATAGACAAAGGGCAGGGCGATCCCGAGCGGGATCATCGAGAGCAGACTGAACCAGAAGACGATCGTCGCCGCGGGCTCGGTGCGGCCGAGGTCGCGCACGGCAATGGTGATCAGCGCAGTCATCACCGCGCCCGCGAGCGCGATCAAGGTTCCCATGCCATGCGCGCCGCCGAAGCCGCCCGCGAAGCTCGCGCCGGGGTTGAGCACGACAAGGACGCCGACGAAGCCGACGATCACCGCGCTCCAGCGCTGCCAGCCGGTTTGCTCGCCGAGCAGGATGGCGGCAAAGATCACCGCGAAGATCGGCACCGACAGGTTGATCGTCGTCGCCTCGGCCATCGGCAGGAAGATCATGCCGCCGAAGTTGCACGCCATGCCGGTGAGCCCCATCATCGCGCGCCGCGCGTGCGCGCCGATGCGCTCCGTCTTCAGCGAGGCGAAGCCGCCGGTCGTTGCGCGAATCCAGACGAGCAGGACGGGCAGGACCAGCGCCTGCCGCCAGAACAGACTCTCGGCAAGGTGAATGCCCGCCTGATCGATATATTTGACGAGTACGAACATGAACGACAGGCTTGCCATCGCGAGCAGGCGCAAGGCTATGCCGCCCAGATAATGCTGCGGCGGGCCGGAAGAGGAAGCAGCGGTCATGCGACATTGCGCATATCAGCCAAGCCTGGATGCGCAACCCGTCATACCCCTTGCTACCATCCTGCAATCGGGCTAGGGGCGCACTCCGGCCTAGGGGTATAGCTCAGCTGGTAGAGCATCGGTCTCCAAAACCGAGGGTCGCGGGTTCGAATCCTGCTGCCCCTGCCAGGCCGGGGTCCCAGGGGGACCCAGCAGGGACCAACGTGTCCCGGAAAATTCAATAATGACAGTGGTTGCAGTGAGCGGGTCGTCCCATGACGTCCCACTTGGCTCCTCTTGCAGCCCAGACCGATTGTTGTCAGGTTGTGGGTATCCAATGCTCGATTGTTGGTACGCCAACGCGCGCGCTACCATGACCATCGCCCTTCGCTTATGTTTTCCCTGGCTGGCGACCGATGTTCCGAATGGATAGGAGGCCGATTTGCCCGGGCCGTGCGTGCGGCGGGGCGAAGGCGACGGGCGGACGGGCAAGGCAACCAGACTTCGCGTGCGACGTTATCTGGCGATGGAATGCGATGCCGACGAACCGACCGAGCGGCCCGACGGAGTGGGCGAGCCGATTGTCCATCGCGGGCTTTGGCAGCGCCACGCGAGCCCGATTGCCTTGCTGATGCTCGGGACGGTCCTCGCGCTGGCCTTCGCAGGTTTCGCCGGCGGTCAGCCAAGCCCGCGCAACGAGAGCGACTTCGGCGGCGCTGCGCTCAGCATCAAGACGCCGACGATCATCCGCAATGGCGAATTCTTCGAGACCGATATCATTGTTCGTGCCGCCGCGCCGATCGACGAAGCGGTGCTCGCAGTCGACGCAGGGCTATGGCGCGACATGACGATCAACACCATGATTCCAGCGCCCGCCGACGAAGAATTCAGGGATCACTCATTCCGGTTCTCCTACGGTCCTCTCAAGGCGGGCGAGGCGCTCCGCGTCAAGATCGACGGCCAGATCAATCCGCCCTTGTTCGCCGGGACGCGCGGCGGCATCGCCATCTACGACGGCAAACGGCTCATCGGACGCCAGCCGCTCCGCATCAAGGTTTTGCCCTGATGGACATCGTCCTGCGCGCGACGGCGATGTTCGCCTTCCTGTACATCCTCATCCGGTTGCTCGGGAAACGGGAACTCGGCCAGATGACGCCGTTCGAACTGGTTCTCCTCATCGTGATGGGCGACCTCATTCAGCAGGGCGTGACCCACAATGATTTCAGCCTTACCGGCGGCCTGCTTGCCATTTCTACCTTTGCTTTCTGGGCGCTCGTGCTCAG
The DNA here is from genome assembly GCF_001468395.1 of Sphingopyxis sp. H073. Classification (GTDB taxonomy): domain Bacteria; phylum Pseudomonadota; class Alphaproteobacteria; order Sphingomonadales; family Sphingomonadaceae; genus Sphingopyxis. Next base: position 369,349 of record NZ_LNSG01000001.1, read on the forward strand.
CTGGACGACTTATCTTTTTCCGAAGGCCAAGGATCTGCTCGACGGCACGCCGCGGGTGATCGTTCGCGATGGCGAGTTGATCGAGGAAAATATGCGCCGCGACCGGCTCACGCGCGACGAAGTCCTCTCCGAGATGCGGCTCGCCGGCATCGGTCGCCTGTCGGAGGTGGCATGGGCAATCCTAGAGCCACAGGGCAAGATCAGCTTCATCGCCATGGACGACGGGCCGACGCCGCAACAGGATCGCGCCGAGCCGGTGTGAGTGTGAAGCGTGCGGCACGGCGGAAACGTCGGCCCGGCATTCTCGTTCTGGAAGAGATTGGGGGCGGGCAGCATTGGACGGAAGCCGGAATGGGACGCCCGGCCCCGACGCCACCCATATTTTCGCCAAGGATCATCGCGCCGTCGGCAAGTGGAACGCCAATTGGTCTTGAGCATTTTCTTGGAGGAAAGTGAGAAAAGGTCATGCCTGCACGCGCCTATTGGAAGGGACAGATCCGCCTCGCTCTCGTGTCGATCCCCGTCGAAATCTATTCCGCGACCAAATCGGGCGCCGCGGTCAGTTTCCGCCAGATTCACGAACCGAGCGGCAAGCCGGTCAAATATGAAAAGACCGTGCCCGGCATTGGCGCGGTCGATCATGACGACATCGTCAAGGGCTTCGAACTGTCGAAGGGCAATTATGTCCTGCTCGACGATGAGGAGATCGAGGCGGTCAAGCTGGAGAGCAAGCGCACGCTCGAGCTGGTCCAGTTCGTCGACGCCGGCGACATCGACGTCCTCTATTACGCCAAGCCTTATTATGTCGTCCCCGCCGACGAACTGGCCGAAGAAGCCTATATCGTGCTCCGCGAAGCGCTCCGCCGCACGAAAAAGGTCGGGCTCGGCCAGCTTTCACTGCGCGGGCAGGAACAGCTGGTCGCGCTGCGTCCCTGCGGCAAGGGCCTCGTGCTCGAGGCGCTGCGCTATGCCGACGAAGTCAACAAGGCGGCCAATTATTTCCGCGACGTCGGCAACGCCAAACCCGACGCCGACCTGCTCGACCTCGCCGAAACGCTGATCGAAAAGAAAAGCGGCGCGTTCGACGCCGGCGATTTTCGCAACCATTATGTCGATGCGATCGAGCGGCTCGTCGCCAAAAAGGCGAAAGCAAAAGGCAAGCGTGTGCTCGAGGATGTCGAGGAGCCTGCCGATACCGGCCGCGGGTCGAACGTCATCGATCTGATGGCGGCGCTGAAAGCCTCGGTCGACGGGAAGAAAAAGCCGCCCGCCGCCGCGGCGAAAAAGCCCGCCGCCAAAAAGGCGCCCGCGAAAAAGACAGCCGCACGGAAGCGCGCCTGATGCTGCTCAACGACGCGCTCTGGTGGGACGCGCTCAGCGGCGAAGTGCTGCTGCGCCTCGGGGTTGCGACGCTCGCCGGCCTGCTGCTGGGACTCGACCGCGAGCTAAAGGGCTATGACGCCGGGCTGCGCACGCACGGACTCGTCGCGCTCAGCGCATCCTTGATGACCGTCGTCGCGGTCGCGCTTTATCACCAGCTGGGCGGTGCCGAATCGTCGATCGACCCGCTGCGCGTGATCGAAGGCATGGCAGCGGCGATCGGCATCATCGCCGCGGGGCTGATCATCGTCAAAGGGGGCGAGGTCCGCAATCTCACCACCGCGGCGCACATCTGGCTGACCGCAGCGATCGGCATTGCCAGCGGCGCGGGCTATTTCGCGCTGGTGATTATCGCGGCGGGGCTGGCGCTGGTTCTGCTCGTTCTGCTCCGGTTCGTCGAGCGCCGCCTGCCCGCGCCGGAGGACAGCGATGCCCGGCCGCGCTGACCCGCTCGCCCAATATAACGCCAAGCGCGACTTCAAGCTGACCCCCGAACCCGCGGGCAAGGTCGAAAAGGGCGCGACGACCGGCGGCGGACGCTTCATCGTCCAGAAGCACGACGCGACGCGGCTTCACTACGACTTCCGGCTCGAGGTCGACGGCGTGCTCAAAAGCTGGGCGGTGACCAAAGGACCGAGCGCCGACCCCGCCGACAAGCGGCTCGCGGTGCGCACCGAGGACCATCCGATGAGCTACGCCGATTTCGAAGGCGTGATCCCCAAGGGCGAATATGGCGGCGGCAGCGTGATGCTGTGGGATCGCGGGACGTGGAAGCCCGTTGCGGGCAAGAGCGCGAAGGACCTCGACAAGGGCCATCTCCACTTCATCCTCGAAGGGTCAAGGATGAAGGGTGAATGGCTGCTCGTCCGCATGAAACCCCGCGCGGGCGAAAAGCGCGAAAACTGGCTGCTCCGCAAGGTCGACGACGCTTATGCCGGGGGTTCCGACGATCTGGTCGGCCGGCATTTGACCAGCATCCTGACCGATCGGACGATGGCCGAGATTGCGGGCGACGAAGGCGGCGAACAATCGCTGACGGGCGCAAAGGGCGCCGCCTTCACGAAAAAGATGGCCGCCGCCGCCGCGCACAACCGGCAGGCCGCGAAGCCCAAAGCCAAAGGCAAGCCGCCCGAATTTCGCCCGCTCCAGCTCGCGACGCTTGTCGATGCGGTGCCCGCCGGCAATGGCTGGTTCCACGAGATCAAATATGACGGCTACCGCGCCGAGGTCGCCGCCGCGGGCGACGATGTCCGCGTCTATACGCGCAGCGGCCTCGACTGGACCGACAAATTCGCCCCGCTCGCCCGCCACATCGCCGCGCTCGATCTGCCGCCCTGCCTGATCGACGGCGAGATCGTCGCCTATGGCAAGGACGGTAATCCCGACTTTTCTGCGCTCCAGGCGGTGATGAAGCGCGGCCATGGCGCGCAGGACGACGACACCGACCTCCATTTCTTCGCCTTCGACCTCATCGAGCTCGGCGGCAAATCGCTGACGAAGCTCGGCAATCTCGAACGCAAGGAGCGGCTCGAAGCGCTTCTGCGCGATGCCGCACCGCCGATCGCGGTCGCCGACCATGTCATCGGCGCGGGCGAGCAGCTTTACGCCGCGATGTGCGGCGCGGGGCAGGAAGGCATCATCTCGAAACGCGCCGACGCCGCCTACACCGGCCGCCGCAGCCGCAATTGGGTCAAGGTCAAATGCACCCGTCGCCAAGAATTTATCATCGTCGGCTGGAACCCCTCCGCGGCAAGGGGCCGCCCCTTCGCCTCGCTCCTCCTCGCGCAGCGCGAGAAGGGCGAACTCGTCTACAAGGGCAATGTCGGCACCGGTTTCGACGCCGCGTCGATGGCCGACCTTGCGAAGAAATTCGCGCGGCTCGAACGCAAGACCGCCCCGCTCGAGGTCGACGCCGCCACGGCGCGCAAGGCGCACTGGCTCCGCCCCGATCTCGTCGCCGAAATCGCCTTCGCCGAATTCACCGCTAGCGGATCGGTCCGCCACGCAAGTTTTCTCGGCCTGCGCAGCGACAAGGAGGCAATGGATGTGACCCCCGAAAACCAACAACCCGCGCCGCCCCCCGCCAGCGACGTCACGATCAGCAACCGCGACCGCGTGATCTTTCCCGAAGCCAAAGCCACCAAGGGCGACCTCGCCGACTATTACGCCGCCATCGCCCCGCTGATGCTCCCGCACATGGCGCGCCGCCCGCTCAGCCTCGTCCGCTGTCCGCAAGGGCGCGCCAAGAAATGCTTTTTCCAGAAACATGATTCGGGCAGCTTCGGCGCGCATGTCCACCATGTCCCGATCCGCGAGAAGGACGGCGGGTACGAAGATTATCTCTATGTCGATGACGCCGACGGCATCCTCGCCTGCGTCCAGATGGGAACGATCGAATTTCACGGCTGGGCGAGCCATGTCGACGCCATCGAACGGCCCGACCGCCTGATTTTCGACCTCGACCCCGACGAAGGGCTGGGTTTCGCCGAGGTCAAAAAAGCAGCGCTCGACATCCGCCGCCAGCTCGCCGACATCGGCCTCGTCAGCTTTGCGATGCTGTCGGGCGGCAAGGGCGTGCACGTCGTCGTGCCGGTCGATCCCGGCCATAGTTGGGAAACGCACAAGGATTTTGCCAAACGCTTCGCAGAGGCGTTGAGCCTCGCCGAGCCCGACCTTTATGTCGCGACGATGAGCAAGGCGAAGCGCAAGGGCAAGATCTTCATCGACTGGCTGCGCAACCAGCGCGGCAGCACCGCGATCGTGCCTTGGTCCGTCCGCGCTCGGGAGCAGGCGCCGGTGGCCGTACCGGTCAGCTGGGCTTCTCTTCCCGAAGTCGGGAAAGCAAGCGCGTGGACGATCAGGGATGCAGAAGAATTGCTTCAGCGCGCCGCTGCTCCCGACCTCAAGGGGTGGGGATTCGTAAGTCAGTCTTTGCCATCAATTTAAAATCGAGACTATCTGGCGAACCGCAGCTTCGGATGCGTTGTTACGGAGAGCAGGCGGGCCTCCAGGCAGTGACATAAGGCGCGGCGACGTCGTCGATCGACGTTGCGTCGAAGCCGCGCTCGGCGAATAGCTCGGCCGCGGCAGTGGCAATCTGATGGCGCTTGTCGTCGCTCTTTGCGTTCATTGGTCGCCCTGTCGCAGTCGATTTGCCTGCTGTGCGTCCGAACACCGGGAACGATGGCAGAAGAGGGGAAGGCGAGCGAGGGGGCAGAGGGGCGGCGCCACACCTCGCTCGCCGGCACCGGCCTATTGGGCAGGCAGTGCCTTGGTCATGTCGCGGAGCAGCCGGGTGAGCTTTGCCTCGGTCACGTCCTTACCGGTGACGCGCTTTTTCGACGTGGCGCGCCACGCCAGCCGACCCGTGTCGGCGTCGATCAGATCCAGCACGAGCGTGCCCTGCGTATGCTGGCTCGCGTCGAGCCGGTAGTCGCCGCCCGTCGGGCAGAAGGGAAGGCCGCAACCCACGCCGTCGACCTCTCTTTGTTTGGTCGTCAAAAGCCGACCGACAGCAACCGGCCAGAAGCAGACGTCATAGTTCGGTTGCGGGCTTGGAGCGGCGGGGCAGTTGCGACCCACTTGCAAAGAGTTGCTCCAAACCTTTGGGCTCGTCGGAGCCGCCGTTTTCTTTTCGGCGACGGTTCGTGCTAGATCGACGGTAGGAAGGTTCATCCTATTGACGGATATCTTGCCGAGAACCGCTTTACGCAACGGGACCGAAGTTCCATGGGCGACGAAATCGAACTGAAACTTGACTTGTCCCCTGCCGACGCGGATCGAATCGTTGCGTCAAAGCTGTTCGGTGACAAGGTCAAGGTCGTAGAACAGGTTTCGACCTATTTCGATACCGATGAAAATGCGCTGGCCAAGGCCGGCTTTTCACTTCGCATTCGGCGCACCGGCAATACGCGCGTTCAGACGATCAAAGCCAGTGGAGGAACTTCGGCCGGACTCTTTGCCCGCACCGAATGGGAGCGTGCGGTGGACGATGACGCCCCCGTGCTCGACTATGCGACCCCGCTGCCGGCCGTCATCGGCGACAACGCCGACAAGGTTATGCCTCGTTTCATCGTGAAGGTCGAGCGGTGCAAATGGCTTGTCGAAGAGGACGGGACGACAATCGAGGTCGTTCTCGACCGCGGCGATGTCAAGGCAGGCGACCGGTCGGACCCCGTCTGCGAGATCGAGCTCGAGCTGAAGTTGGGTGACTCGGCGGCGCTTTTCGGTCTTGCGCGCACGATCGACGCTATCGTTCCGATACGCCTCGGCGTGCTGACCAAATCGGAACGCGGTTACCGGCTGGCAGAGCCCGATCGGGCGAGCGTCAAGGCCGAGCCTATTTTACTGGGAGCCGATATAAGCACCACAGAGGCGTTCAAGCGGATCGTTCGATCAGGCATTCGCCACTTCCGGCTCAATGAAGACCTGCTCCTTTCAAGCCGCAGCGCCGACGCGCTGCACCAGGCGCGTGTAGCAATCCGCCGGATGCGCTCGGCCTTTTCGGTTTTCAAACCGATGACCGGGGGCGATGGCGCGGGCCTGCGCGGGGAGCTTAAATGGCTCGCCGCCAGCTTTGGGGAGGCCCGCGACCTCGACGTGCTTCTCCAACGGGCGTCGTCGGAAGCCTTGCGCGATTGCATCGCCATCGCTCGCGAGAAATCCTATGACCATTTGATCGAGACGCTGGCGGATCGCCGGGCCCGCATCGTGATGTTGAACGTCGCGCACTGGCTGGAAGAGGGCCGCTGGGCTGACGGCAAGGGCGGAGAGGTCGATGGAAACGATCCGGCTCGCGCCCTTGCTGAAAACGCGCTCGCGCGCCTCCGGCGCAAAGTCAAACACCGGGGTAGGGGGCTTGCATCCGCCACCGACGAGACACGTCACGAGCTCCGCAAGGATGCGAAGAAGCTACGCTACGCGAGTGAGTTTTTCGCTTCCCTGTTCGATCGAAAGCGCGAGCAGCGGAGGCACGGGCGTTTTGTCGCGGCGCTAGAAGGGCTGCAGGATTGTCTTGGCAAGCTTAACGACCTCGCTGCTGCCCCGGTCCTGCTGAATAAACTTGGAATCTCCGATCAAGATGGAGCAACTGCGCTTCTTTCCAGTGAAATGGACAAGAAGGAAATGCTCGAGCGCGCGGAACGTGCGTATGGCGAGCTGTTCGACACCAAACGCTTTTGGTGATCGCGCGGATTGCCCTGCCCTGGGTGGCTGGGTCCACGCACCAAATGTGCAAAGACAATGGCAGCTCCTGTCGCTTCGGCGCCAAGATCTGACTGGCCGCCCATGGCCAATTTTGCCCAGAGTCCGCCCCTGTTGAATATCCCGTTTCGGCCAGAAACAGATGGTCGCTCATCGGTTTTTTTGTCGACAAAACCGCAGTACCGGACCGGGCCGCGACGGAGAGGCTGCAACCGGGAACAACGATCCGCGGCTGATGGCAGGCGCCGGGCGCTCAGGCGCGCCAGGCGCGGATAAACGCCTCGGCGTGCGCGACCAGCAGCGTATCGAGGTCGAGCGGGCGCACCGCGGCGCCGCCGAGCGGGCGCTGGTGCAGCACCGCGACGATGATCGGCGCGGCCAGCTGGACGGCAGCGAGGCGTGTTTCTCCCGCCCGCATCTCGCCAGCGCGCACATGATGCTCGAGCCGGGCTTCGACTGCCTGCAACATCGGTTCGAGCAAATTGCCGATGAAAGCCGGGCCAAGGACCGGATGGCCAAGGCCTTCGGCAAGCCCCGCGGCGATCATCCGGTCGAGGTCGGCGTTCACGAGCCCGGCCGCGAGATGCTCCACCGCGTCGCGAACCGAAGTATCGAACGCGCCGCTCGGCTCGGCCATAATCGCCATCGGCGTCGCCCCATGCGCGCGTTCGTCTTCCATGACCGCGCGAATGATATCCTCACGCCGTCCGAAATGATGCGTCAGCGACGACAGGCTTACGCCTGCGGCCGCCGCGAGGTCGCGCCAGGACGGTGGCCCTTCGCTGCGGCTGCGCAGGCGCGCGCGCATCTTCGCCAGCAGTTCGGCGCGCCGCTCGGCAGTCGAGCGGTTAGGGGTTCCCGAATGGCGTGCCATGTATCACTTGAACCAATCTATAATTTCGTGCATTGTATCATTCGATCCATCCTAACACCGGGCCGCGTGGGGCTCTACGGAAAACGGGACTATCGAAATGCGGCGCTTCCCATGACCGACGATATGCTTCTCCGCCTCGCGTACGGCGCCAACATCCTGATCCTCCTGCCGGTCGTCACCGCGCTCCTATGGTCGGGCACGGCGGCGGTGTTCGGCCCCGGCGTGCCGGAATCGGCGGGACTGCGGCTGCTCGTCGCCGCGCTCTGGGGCGCGATCCTGCTTTGCTCGGTCATCGGGCTTGCGTGGCCGCGGCCGATGATGGGCATATTGCTGCTCCAGATTCTCTACAAGACCGGCTGGCTGCTGACTTTTGTCCTGCCCACGATCCGCGCGTCGGAGCCTGTTCCGTGGGGTCCGGCCCTCGTTTTCATTCCGATCATCCTTCTCTGGCCGCTCATCCTGATACGGATCTGGCTGTGACCGCGATCGACATCTTGCGGGCGGCGCTGGTCATTGTCGCCGCTATTGCCCAAGCGGTCGTGGGAAGCTGGCCGCAATGGCGCCGATGGGAGCATAGCGTTCCCGAACGCTCGGCGCGCCTGCATCTCCCGATCGTCCCTTGGCCGCCCTTTTTCGCAATCTGGGGCGTCATCTTCCTCGCAAGCTTCGGCTTTGCGATCTGGCACGCTCTGCCCGCCAATCTCGACGATCCCTTGTTGCGTATGCTCGGCTGGCTCGCGGTTGCCGCCTGGACGCTCAATGCCGCTTGGGAATGGCATGTCCCGCGCCGCGACATCGACTGGACAAGCCTCGTCCTGATTGCGGCGGCGCTCGCGGTCCTGCTCGCCGCGATGGCGACGATCGGCCGCGCGCCTTCGGAACGCGGGCTGTCCTTCTGGCTCGGCATCGCGCCGATCCAGCTCCTCTCCGGATGGATATCGGCCGCTGTCTGGGTGAATTTGGGCTCGACCCTCAAATGGAGCGGCGTCCCGGTTCGCACCGCGTGGCAGATCGTGCTGCTGCTCGGCGCCGGCGCGCTGGGATCGATGGTCGCCTGGTTGTCGGGATCGCCCGTTTACGCCGGCGCGATCGCTTGGGCGCTGGCCGGCATCGTTGTGCAGAATATTGTCCGCGACCGGAATCTACCGATTTCGCTCACTGCCGCATTTCTGGCGCCAGCCGCCGTGGTCGCGGCGCTGATATCATCATGATCGAGCATCCTCGATCGACTTTGCCCGACCCTGGAGGACCATGATGCTTTCGCATACCATACCGATCGTTCCGCTATACGCAGCCGCGCTCGCCGTCCTCTTCCTCGGCCTCTCGGTGCGCGTGATCGCCTACCGGCGCCGCGAACGGATCGCCTTTGGAAGCGCTGGCGATCTTGAACTCGAACGCCGGATCCGCGTCCATGGAAATTTTGCCGAATATGTTCCGCTCATCCTGCTTCTCCTGCTGATCGCCGAAAGCCGCGGAGCCTCGGTGCTTGGCGTCCATGCTGCCTGTGTCCTGCTGCTGCTTGGCCGTCTTGCCCACGGCATCGGTGTGTCGCTCAGCGCGAGCGACGATGTCGGCCGGATCGTTGGAATGACGGGAACGCAGTCGGCGGCACTTCTCGCCGTCGGGCTGATTGTCTCTACCTATATTTGATGGGGGGGGGGCCGGAGTGGCTGGGGCTGGATCGGTTATTCGGACGCGCCGTCCGGTGGCCGCAGTCATGTTGTGGCCGCGTCATCAGACTAAAAGGTTGCAAAATCAGCTAGTCGTTCCAGCTGGAGGCAAGCGACATTCGCTACAACCATCCGCGGGCTCGAAGGTCGGCGGCCGCTGAAGGACTGACCCCGATCGATCGGCCATCCTTCAGCGAAACATGCCATTGGCGACCGCGCCGCTCGATCGTCTCCACCGACGATGCCGCGACCCAATGGCCGCGCCGGATGACGGCTCCGTCGTTCGTCTCAAGTTCGGAGACCAGATCCCCGAACCGCGCATGAAGCAAGCTGCTCGAACCGTCGCTTCGCCAGATACGGCAATAATGATCCTCTGCCGCAATTGCGGCGATCGCGTCCGCATCCCGGAACCCCCCGCGCCAGAGCAGCCCTTTCGAGAAGTCGGGGCGTGTGGTCGCGGGCGCCGGGCGTATCGCAACGACGAGCACAAGCAGAAGCGCGAGGCTGATGGCAGCGGCGCTCGCCCAGCTTCTCGTCCAGTCGACCGGCATCGGGAGTCCGAGAAGCTGGCCGTACAGACCGATCTCGGCAGGCAGCGGCAAGTTGATGACGACCATCCCGAGCAGCGCCGCGCGCCACCAGTCGGTGGGCCCGCGCACGCGCCACGCGAACCACAAAACCCACAGCAGCACGTTGGAGCCGATGAGAAGCGACCAGAAAGCAAGCCGGGTTGCGAGCGGAATAGCCAGCGTGCCGAACGCGCCCGCCGTCGTCATCAGGAGGATCGCCGCTCCTCCGCCAACGAAATAGATGGCAAGCCCGGGCAGGTTCCGGACGCGGTTGGCGAAGGCAAGGACGCGGTTCGCGAAAAAAGCTTTGCGATCCGGGCTCGCCTGTCCTTCCGAAGCCGAAGCGCGATTGTCCATGGCGAACTGATGGCACTGCGCATCAGGAGGAACAAGATGAGAATAGCGACCGGTTTGTCAGGTGCGATACTTCTGGCCGTGACCGTGCCGTCTTCGGCGCAGCCGGTCCAGCAGGACCCCGGGGCTTTGCTCGCCGCCGAGCGCGAGGCGATGCAGGCCTTTGCCTGGATGGATGGCGAGTGGCGTGGCATTGCGGTCACTCAGATTCCCGGCGGCGAACACCGCGTGACGCACACCGAACGGATAGGACCGTTGCTTGGCGGGTCAATCAGATTGGTTGAGGGGCGTAGCTATCGCGCCGATGGCTCGACCGGATTCAACGCCTTGGCGATGCTCAGCTTCGACCCGATAGCCAAGACTTATCGGATGACCAGCCATGCTGACGGTCGATACGGAAGTTTCGCAATCGCTCCGAATGCGACGGGATATGTCTGGCAGATCCCGGCAGGTCCGATGACGATCCGTTATACGGCCACGCTGCACGATGGCGTGTGGACCGAGATCGGCGAGAGGCTGGTCGATACGAAGCCGCCCGTGCCCTTCTTTCGCATGGAATTGCGGCGCGTCGGAGATAGCGGCTGGCCGGCGGAAGGCAGCGTAGCGCCAAATTGAAACGTTGGTGGTGCGAGTGTTCGCCTCTCCAGCCTTGATAGGCTTTGGCAGGCGGTAGCCAATGCGCTCAGCCCGGCACGGGGACGTATTTACGAGTCGGCAGGTGCGCGATCATATCGTGATCGGAAGCGGTCAAGTTATCGACCAGCGACCGGAGGTCGTCGAGATAGTTGGTACGAAGGGCGTGCGGCGAACATCTCAATCCGAAATTGTGAACGATCGGAGGAGCGCTCCTTGAAAAGCGCGCACTTCCCCGGCCCAATTTGAGGTCTAACGTCTGACTTTGCCGGCGGGCATCATTGGGGTCGGGCGTGCGCGGGTACCATGCTTTCGATCAGCAAGGGCTACGGATGTAAAGCAGCGGCGAAATCCGCTTCTCGCCACCGGCGCCTCTAGGCCGACCGACACTTCGCTGACCTGCGACGCCATTGGCTGCAGGCGCTACACTTACGGATGTTTGCGAATAGGGCTGAAGCGCGGGCCAGGTGAAAATCTCCGAACCGAAACCATCGGGTTCTGCCGGCCTGCTGCCGGGCGGCAACCCTTCAGACGAAGAGGAGACAGATAATGTTGAAGAAAACAGACGGGCAGTTGCAGCGCGACGTGATGGACGAGCTCGAATGGGAGCCGAGCGTCGATCACGCCGATATCGGCGTTGCCGTGACCGATGGCGTCGTCACCCTGTCGGGTTATGTGAAAACCTATCCCGAGAAGATCGCCGCCGAGAAGGCGACGCGGCGCGTCGCCGGCGTCCGCGCGATCGCCGAAGAGATCAAGGTTCATTTCGCGTCCGAGCCCAAGATGGCCGATCATGAGATCGCCAAGCGCCTGCTCGACATGATGGCCTGGACCGTGTCGATTCCGACCGAGAAGGTGAAGGTCAAGGTCGAGCATGGCTGGGTGACGCTGAGCGGCACGGTCGACTGGGATTATCAACGCAAGGAAGCCTTCCGCGCTGCGAGCCGGGTCACGGGCGTCGCGGGTGTGAGCAACCTGATCGAGGTCAAGCAGCACCCGGCGCCCGCCGACGTGAAGGAACGGATCGTCTCGGCCTTCAAACGTCAGGCCGATCTCGACGCCGCCGGGGTGACCGTGTCGACCGAGGGCGGCACCGTGAAGCTCGGCGGCAAGGTCAAGGCGTGGGCCGAGCGCGGAGTCGCCGAGAGGGCCGCATGGTCCGCGCCGGGGGTCACCCGGGTCGAGGATAATATCATCATCGCGCTTTGACCGGCGCGACTGGCGAGATCGCGTTGGTGGCCGTCCCGGAACCGGGGCGGCCGCTGCGCCCCTGCGCGTCAGCCCCCTTTCGCCAAAAATTCGCTCAGCCGATCTAGAAATGGCCGCTGACTGGGCAGCATCATCGTGTCGGCCTCGGCCATCGTGAACCACCGTGCGGCATCGACCTCGGGAAACGACTGGCGCCGGCCACTTTTGGGCGGCCACTCCAGTTCGAAGCAATTGCTTACAATCGCGGCCGCCTCGATATCCTGTCCCAGCGCAAAGGCATGAACCATCTTTCCGCCTGCCTGCCGAAGCTGCCCCAGAGCAGCAAGCGGGCCCTCAAGCGCGACGCCAAGTTCCTCTCGGGCTTCGCGGCGTGCGGCGTCTTCCGCGCTTTCTCCGGGCGCGATCAGCCCCTTGGGAATCTGCCAGGCGCCGCGGTCGCGCCGGCGCCACAAGGGACCGCCGGGATGGACAAGCAAGACCTGTAGCGCTCCGGCTGACCGGCGATACAACAAGATTCCGGCGCTCTCGCCGGTCACAACGTGCGATGACGGCGACGATCGGTTTCCATTGGCCGCCTCTCCTCAAATCCATCGACTGGCTGCGCTGGCGCACAGGGCGCGGCTTGCTACCTTCAAGGCCAGACTAAAGCGCATAATGCAGCTCCAAGCTTTGCGTGACATGCGGGAATTTGCGTATTTCCTGTATGGCGCGCGTCGCTCACTCTCGCTCCATACCCTGGCTATGGAGGCTGAGATGGATATCCCCAACGTCGACACATCGCTCGCCAAGCTCGGCGTGCCCCGCCGTACGCGCAAGAGAATCGGTCGCATATCGCGCTCCCCCAAAATGCGGGCTGCGGCGGCGCTTATTCCGCTTCTCGCCGCAGGATTTCTCGCTGCGCGGACGGTCGCGCGGCGCGGATCATGACGATGAGTCCGTCGGAGATCGACGACCCGTTCGAACGTGATCGCGAGCGATCGGCGGCCATCCGATTTTGGATCGCGTTTATCGCCTTTGCGATATTGGGAAGCATCTGGTTCATGCTCTTCCGTCTCTGACACGTCGAACCTTTATCAATCCTGGCGGACGTCGCTTCGCGGTCCGGCAGCCGAAGCGCCGCTAACTTGCGGGCCCCCCTACGCCGGTTTCCTGTCCGATCTCTGGTTGACCAGGATCAATGTCTGCAGCGCGCCCGCCGGCGATATTCGAACCGTACCAAAGAGGAGGAAGAGGAAGATGTCACGAGCCGAAGCTCAAGGGGCGGGAGGTCGGGTCCGGCCCCTTCATGTCGATGTGCTGATCGTTGGCGCCGGTATCTCGGGCATCGGCTCGGCCTATCATCTTCAGCAGCAGTGCCCGGGCAAGAGTTACGCGATACTCGAGGCGAAACCGACCTTCGGCGGGACGTGGGAGACTCACAAATATCCCGGCGTACGGTCGGACTCGGACCTCTACACCTTCGGCTATCGCTTCAAGCCCTGGGTCGGCGCGCCAATCGCCAGTGGCGCCGAAATCCTCAAATATATGGGCGAGGTAATCGAGGAGAACGAGATCGGCGTCCATATTCACTATGGCCATCGCATCACCGCCTGCCACTGGTCGAGCGCCGCCAATCGCTGGACGATCGAGGCAGTGCGCGCGTCGGATGGCGCGGCGGTCACCTTCACGGCCAGCTTCCTGTGGATGTGCCAGGGCTATTATGATCATGACAAGCCCTACATTCCCGATTGGCCGGGTCTTGAGGATTTTAGAGGGCAGTTCATTCACGCCCAGCTCTGGGGTCCGACGATCGATTATGGAGGCAAGCGCGTACTCGTCATCGGCTCGGGCGCTACCGCTGCGACCATCGTCCCGGCCTTTGCCGAGAAAGCAGCGCATGTGACGATGCTTCAGCGTTCGCCGACCTATTTCTATTGCAGCGAGAACAGGAACGAACTTGCCGACCGGCTGCGAGAGGTCGGGATCGACGAGCCGACAGTCCACCGCGTCGTGCGGGCTCAGATCATGCACGACCAGGATCTGATGACGCGGCGGTGCCATTCGGAGCCCGATGCGGTGTTCGAGGATCTGAAAGCGCTGATCCGGGCTTATTCGGGCGATCCCGACTTCGCGTTCGAGCCGCATTTCACGCCGAAATACCGGCCGTGGCAGCAACGGCTCGCGTTCTGCCCCGAAGGCGACATTTTCAGGGCGGCGGTGCAGGGCAAATTGACCGTCGTGACCGACACGATCGACTGCTTCACTGCGACAGGTGTCCGCACCGCGAGTGGCGAGGAGATCGAGGCCGACATCATCGTCGCCGCGACCGGGTTCAATTTATCGGTCATGGGTGGGATCCCGTTCGATATCGACGGCGCACCGGTCGATTGGTCGAAGACGATCACCTATCGCGGGATGATGATGACCGGCGTCCCCAACCTCGCCTGGGTTATGGGCTATTTTCGGGCCAGCTGGACGCTCAGGGTCGACATGATGGGCGACTTCGTCTGCAACCTCCTCAACCATATGGACGACATCGGCGCGAGAAGGGTCGAGGTCGCGCTCAGGCCCGAGGATGAGGGCATGCAGATCCTGCCGTGGATCGAGGAAGACAACTTTAATCCGGGCTATCTTATGCGCGGCCTCGACGCGATGCCGCGGCGCGGCGACAAACCCGAATGGCGCCACAATCAGGACTATTGGGCGGAGAAGGACGCCTTCCCGAAGATCGACCTGCGCGGAGCGGAGTTCGTCTATGACGGTGAGCGCTCGGGGTGGTCGGCCCGCACCGACGCGGAAATTGCGGCCTGATGGCGCGGCCGCGCCGCGAGGCCGGCCAGGGGCATAGGCCCGCCATCATACAGGCGGCCGCCGGGAGCGGATCGTGACGCTCGCCCACCAGCTCGGTCTCGCCACTCTCGTCGTCGGGCTCACGGTCGTCGTGCACCTCGCGGGACTTGCGCTGCTGCTTGCGATCCTTCGCCGCTACCGGCGTGCATCGCGACGCTATCTTGTCATTCTTCTCAACGGGGGGGCGATTCTTGTCGCCGCATTCGGGCTGTTCGCGCTGCACTCGGCCGAAATCTGGATCTGGGCAGGGATCTACCAGCTTCTCGGCGCTTTCATCGACTTCGAACATGCCTTGTATTTCTCGACATCGACCTACGTCACCATAGGCTATGGCGACATCGTCCTGCCCCCGGGGCTGCGGATCCTTGGCGCGATCGAGGGCGCGAGCGGGATCATCCTGATCGGCTGGTCAACGGCCTTCTTCTTCTCGATCGTCGATCGTATGAAACTCCTCGAACGCAGTTTCGATACCGATCATGGCCGATAAGGCATCGACTGGGACGCCGCGTGGCCGTCGACACGATCCCGTCGTTCGTCCCGAGCATCGATGCCTGCTGTCAGCCCGTCCGCGATACGAGACGGGCTTCGCGATCATTGTCGCGCGGGGACGGCCAAGGACCGGGCAGGACGGTGATCGTAATCAGTTGCGCCCTTCGACCCACATCAGGGCCGCGCCGCGATCCTCCGGCTTGAACACCCGATAGCTGATATGCGGCAGAAGTGCGCTTTCGATCCGTGTGAGCGCCCGGATCCAGACTTGATCGGCGACGACCGCGACGCGTCCGAACCGGCCGAGCTTGGCGAAAAGCGGTGCGGCCCGGGCGATATGCGCGGCCAGCCCGCTGATCTCGATACCGTCGATCGACCGCGTTTCGGCATAAACATCCACAGTCTCGTTCGCCGCCATCGCGGTGTCGAGCCGGTCCATGATCGAGGCCAGATCCTCTCCCGTGATTTTGCCGTCGATACGGACGGCGAGCACATCGTCCTTCGTGTCGATCATTTCGAACATGACGGGGCCTTTCCGGTGACGCTCGCCAGCATCGCAGCAACGGCGAGCAGGTCGAGCGTGAGGCTCTGCGCCGCGGGGAGGATCGAGGCGAATGGCCACGCGAACCCGATCGCGAGCGACACCATCAGGCTGACCGTGCCCGAGAGATAGAGCCAGCCGCGGCCCGCATGGTTACGTGCGAGCGCGAGCGTCAGCCGCGCCGCTGCTCCCACCGCGAGAACCCCCGCCATCGCCATTGCACCGTGATAACCGCCAAGCAGCGGATCGACGAACAGGATGATCGCCTGAATCAGGCAGACGAGCGCGCTGGCGAGCCAAAGCCGACGATCCAGCCGATCGGCGCAGGTCGCCGCCATGCGGGCCTGGACGAGCGCGGCGAACAGCAACGCGGCCACCAGCATGTAAAGCGCCGCGATGGTCTCCAGGAAGGTGCGCGATAAAATGAACAGGATGAGGAGGCATACCGCCACGCCAATTTCGAGGACCGAGATTTCTTTCCAGAGGCTGCTCTGCACCGGGCGGCCGGGCGCATCGGTCACAATCATCAATCGTCTCCCTTGCGGAAAATGGCGGTGGGGGCAGGCATAACGCGATGCTGGAAGCGCCGCATTGCGGGATTCTACGGACCTTCGTTGCTGCGCGTCCGCGTGCCGCGACGAGGCGGGCCAGAAATGCGCGAACGCTCGTCTTGAGCTTCCGTTGTTCGCTCAGGATGCCGCGCTCAAATTCGACAAGCTGGTCATGAACGCGCACCCCCAGCGCGCTGCGCCGAGGTTCGATCTCGCGATTGAGTTCGGCCTGCCGACGACGATGGTCCGCGCGATCCCTTGCATGCGCTGGGCTACGAGACGGACCTCGCCGCAGCGGGATCGGCCGCTTCGATGATGACCTTAAGCGCCTGCGTCTCGGCTGCCCTGGAGAAGACGTCATAAGCGTCCATCATGTCGGCCATTGCAAAATGGTGGGTGACAAGCTGTTCGGGATCCAATTGTTTCGCCTCTACCATCCGCAGCAGCTGCGGCGTCGAGACGGTGTCAACCAATCGCGTCGTGATTGTGATATTGTGGGACCACAGACGCTCGAGATGCAGGTCGGCCTTGGCGCCATGCACCCCGACGTTCGCAATCGTTCCTCCGGCTGCGACGAGCAGCTGGCAGAGTTCGAAGGTCGCGGCGACGCCAACCGCCTCGATCACCGTATCGGCACCGCGCCCACGCGTCATCTCCATCAGCGCCGCTGCGGCGTCGCGCGTGCCGCTGTTGATCGTGTCGCTGGCGCCGAACCGGCGCGCAACAGCGAGACGGCTGTTGTCCAGATCGATCATGATGATCCGCGCGGGCGAGAAGAGCTGCGCGGTGAGCAGCGCGGCGAGACCGATCGGTCCCGCGCCGACGATTGCGAGGGTCGATCCCGGGGCGACCTTGCCATTGAGCACGCCGCATTCGAAACCGGTCGGGAGGATGTCGCTGAGCAGGACCAGCGCATCCTCGTCCGCCTGCTCGGGGATGGCGTAGAGGCTCGTGTCGGCATGCGGGATGCGAACATATTCGGCCTGGGTGCCGTCGATCATATTGCCGAGGATCCAGCCCCCCGTCGCGCAATGCGACTGCATGCCCCGGCGGCAATATTCGCAGCGCCCGCACGCGGTGATACAGCTGATCAGAACATGATCGCCGGGCGCGAAAGCCGTTACGCCCGTCCCGATGCTATCGACGATGCCGACCCCCTCATGCCCGAGGATGCGGCCCGGCGCGCAGCTGGGGACATCGCCTTTCAATATGTGGAGGTCGGTGCCGCAAATGGTCGTCTTGGTGATGCGGACGATCGCGTCGCCCGCATCCCGCACCTGGGGGACCGGCCGCTCCTCTACAGCCTTCAGGCCAGGGCCGTTATAGACTAGGGCTTTCATGCGAAACCTCCTTTCATGAGGGGAGGGGCGTCTGGACCGTTGCCTTGGCGGCTCGATCGTGTCGGCACCGCGGGATGCGAGGTTTCTGCATTTGCCGCACGGCGGCGCCGTTTCTGTTCGGTGCGCGCCGCCTCATAGCTGGCGAGAACCCGCCGCATCTCGTCGAGCGCGTTGCGCCGACCTCTCTCGCTGCGGATATGCTCGAGGTTGTGCTTCAGATTGGCGGCGAAATCGGCATAGTCATTCTGCCAGTCTTCGCCCGCGAGCTGGGCAAGATCGATGCGTCCGGTCTGGATTCGCTTGGGCGGCACGCCGGGGGCGAGCGCGAAGCTCTCGCCGATCGCAGGAGCGACGACGGCAAGGCCCGGCGTTTCGGATTGGACGAGCGAGCGAAGCGCTTCGATCGCTTCGCTCTCGCCATGGTCCAGAAAAAGTCCGCCGCGGATTGGACGACGTTCGCGAATCCAGGCCGCAAGCTCGTCCCGATCGGCATGCGCCGAATAGCTTTCGATGCGCCGGATGGCGGCACGAACGTTGATGTCCTTGCCCGAAAGCCGCACGCGCTCGGCCCCATCGAGGATGACCCGCCCGAGCGATCCGCGCGCCTGGAATCCGACGAACAAGATCGTCGACTGGCGCCGGTGCAGATTATGCTCGAGATGGTGGCGGACGCGCCCGCCCTCGCACATGCCCGAGGCAGCGAGGATGATGGCGCCCGACACGCTGTTGAGACGGATCGATTCGGCGACGTCCTCGACATAGCGGATCGAGGGATGACGGAAGACGTCACTGCCCGCGACATCCTCGAGCTCGGCCGCGTGCGCCGCGAAGACTGTCGTTGCTTGGCTCGCAAGGGGCGAGTCGACGAAGATGGGAATGTTCGGGATGCGGTTCGCCTCGGCGAGGCGGGCGAGGTCGAGAAGCAGCTCCTGCGTCCGCTCGAGCGCGAACGCCGGGATGATGAGGTTGCCACCGCGCGCGAGCGCCGCCTTCACTTCGGTTTCGAGGAGCTGACGGCGGTCCTCGATCGTCAGTTTCGGCCGCGGCCGGTCGCCATAGGTCGATTCGCATATGATGAAGTCCATGCCCGTGGGCGCATCGGGATCGCTCTGGAATGCCTTGTTGCCGGGTCCCAGATCGCCCGAAAAGAGCAGGCGAACACCGCCCGCCTCAAGCTCGACGGAGGCCGATCCCAGGATATGCCCGGCATTCCACAGCCGCGCCTTGAAACCCGGGGCGGGCTCGAACCAGGTCCCAAGCTCGGCGGGCTGGGTCAGGCGCCACGCCCGCAGCCCATCGGCCTCGGTGTAGAGCGGCTCGAACATCGGCTCGCCCGCGCGGTCGTAGCGGCGGTTCCGGCGCGCCGTGTCGCTCTCCTGAATTCGCCCCGCGTCGGCGAGCATGAATTCGAGAAGGTCAGCGGTCGGCGCGGTGCACCAAAGGGGACCGCGATATCCCTCCTTCGCGAGCTTCGGTAACAGTCCGCAATGATCGATATGCGCATGGGTAAGCAGAACTGCGTCGATCTTGTCGACGTCGAACCCAAAGGCGCCATGGTTCAGCGTCTCGAGGCTTCGCGATCCTTGGAACAGCCCGCAGTCGATCAGGATCCTTCGCTGTCCGAGCGTGAGTTCCATGCACGAGCCGGTGACCGTTCCCGCGGCGCCATGGAAGGCAATCTTCAGCGGCGTTTCGGGGTCGGCCATGACACTCGATCTTTCGTTCGCAGGTGGACGGAGAGGCGGCCTCGCATTGCGCTCAGCGCCCCGCCGCGCCATATTGGGTCATCGCCTCGAGCCACTTCGTGCGGTGCTCGGCATCACCTTCGACATTGCCGACGATGCTTCGCTCCGTGGGCGCGATGCCGACAAAGCCGAGAATATTGCGCTCGAGGCTGCGCAGGCTGTGCGCGCCAAAATAAAGGCGGTAGAACAGCCCGGGCATCCCCATTGTCACGACGATATGGGCCGTTCGGCCTTTGAGGCGTTTTTCGGGCAAGCCCTTTGCCTTGGGCGCGAAGGCGAATCCGGGCCGCATCACCTGTTCGAAGAAGCCCTTGAGGCGGGCGGGCAGGTCGCCGAGCCAGAGCGGGTAGAAGATCACCAGATGTTCGGCCCAGGCAATATCGTCCTGTGCCTCGGCTATCGCGGGCGGAAGCGCACCCTCTTCCCACTCTTTGCGACTTTCGAGCAGATCGAACGCGAGGCCTGCGACGGCGATGCGGCGGACGTCATGACCTGCCGCCAGCGCCGCCGCCGCATATGTGTCGGCGAGCGCATGGACGAACCGCCCCGGATCGGGGTCGGGGTGTCCGTCGATCAGCGTGATCCGTCTGGCCACCATGCCGAATTCCTAAAGGTTCGGGGTGCGCGCGTTGGCGCGACTGGAACGGAACACCGCGCCGGGCCGAGCTGGACGGGACGGGCGCGGCGCGGCGATCCGCCTGCCGCTTTTGGGATTGCGGACGCATTCCTCCTATCCGTAGTTTCCCGCATGGCCCCGCCACGCGCACGGCCTTGGCGAAACGGCATGCCCCATAAGGATCAACGCGGATCGCGGTCGCAGCGATCGTTTCGCTCTGGCCCGAAAATCGCTATGGAAGGCGTCCGCGGGAAGGCGAACCTTGAGGATGGCGGCGCCTTTTTTACAGCGCGGGCGGAGGCTGCGCGGTCGATGTCGATGTTGCAACGCTCTTTTGCGGCGCGTCTCGTCTGCGCGCTGGCTCTAATCGCCGCCGCGGCGCTGCTGCGCTATGCGCTCGAGCCCTGGCTCGCCGGCAACGCAGCCTTCCTGCTGTTCGCGCCCGCGATCCTCGCCGCCGCCGTTCTCGCCGGACCGCTCGCGACATCGATCTCGACGGCTCCGGCTCTGCTCATCGGCCTCTATTTTGCCGGCTACCGGGGCTACAGAACCCCTAATCTGGTCGAAGCCGCGGTTTTCCTGCTCACGGCGGGCGGCGTCGTTGCGCTGTCGCAGGCTTTCGAGCGGATGCGCAAGCGCATGCACGAAAGTGACCGGCATGCCGCGCAGCGCGATGCCGAGGCAGCGCTCGTCGCCGAGGAGCTCAATCTGCTGATCGATGGCGTCGAGGGCCATGCGATCTATCTGCTCGATGCCCGAGGCCGGGTCACGATCTGGAACAAGGGCGCCGAGCGCCTCAAGGGGTGGCGCGAAGACGAGGTTGTCGGAGAGGATGCCGCGATCTTCTACCCGCCAGATGCGATAGCCGCGGGCAAGCCCGCCGAGGATCTCGCCACGGCCGCCCGCGACGGCTGCCTCGACGCCGAAGACTGGCGCGTCCGCAAGGACGGTTCGGAGTTTCTCGCCGACGTGTCGATCACCGCGCTTCGCAACGAAGACGGAAGCCTTCGCGGCTTCGCCAAGATCGTCTCCGACATCACCGGGCGCCGCGCCGCCGAGGAAGCCTTGCGATCGCGGGAAAGCCATCTCCGCTCGATCCTGTCGACCGTGCCCGACGCGATGGTCGTGATCGACGATCGGGGTCTGATCGTCTCGTTCAGCGCCGCCGCCGAGCGGCTGTTCGGCTATCAGGAGGCCGAACTGCTTGGCGTCAATGTCAGCCGGCTCATGCCCTCGCCCGATCGCGAACGCCACGACGCCTATATCCGCCGCTACCTCGAAACAGGGGAAAAGCGCATTATCGGAATCGGACGGGTGGTGTTCGCCGAGCGCAAGGACGGCTCGACCTTTCCGATGGAATTGTCGATCGGGGAGGCGTCGAGCGACAGCCATCCGCTCTTCACCGGCTTCATTCGCGATCTCACCGAGCGCCAGCTGACCGAGGCGCGGCTCGAATCGCTTAAGTCCGAGCTGATCCACGTCTCGCGCGTAAGTGCGATGGGGACGATGGCTTCGACCCTTGCCCATGAGCTCAACCAGCCGCTCACCGCCGTCGCCAATTATGTCGAGGCCGTTCGCGACCTGCTCGCGAGCCCCGCACCTGCCGATATGCCGATGATCCGCGATGCGCTCGACGATACGGCGAAGGAAGCGCTGCGCGCCGGGCACATCGTCCGGCGGCTGCGCGATTTCGTGGCGCGGCGCGAGGTCGAGAAAACGATCGAGAAACTGCCGTTGCTCATCAACGAGGCGGCGGTTCTCGGGCTGATGGGCGCACGCGAGAAGAGCGTCGAGCCGCGTTTCGATCTCGATCCCTATGCCTCGCCCGTGCTCGTCGACAAGGTCCAGATTCAGCAGGTGCTGATCAACCTCATCCGCAACGCCGTGGAAGCGATGGCCGACAGCCCGGTACGGCAGCTGACCGTCACGAGCCGTCCCGACCAGCGCGGTTTTGTCCGGGTGATTGTCGCCGATACCGGCCCGGGCGTCACGCCCGAGGTCGCCGCGCAACTCTTCACGGCGTTCGTCAGCACGAAGGCCGAAGGCATGGGCCTCGGCCTTTCAATCTGCCGGACGATCGTCGAAGCCAATGGAGGCCGCATCTGGATGGAGAGAGGTGCCGACGGCGGGACCGAATTTCATTTCACGCTGGTGAGCGCGAAAGCGGAGGAAGATGATGTCGGATAGGAAGCTCGTGCATATCGTCGACGACGAGGAGGCGATCCGGCGTTCGGCGAGCTTCATGCTCAAGACCTCTGGCTATGCCGTGGAGACCTGGGCCAATGGCGTCGCTTTCCTGAAAGAAATCCGGCATGTCTCCGAAGGCTGCATCCTGCTCGATGTGCGCATGCCCGAGATGGACGGGCTCGAAGTCCAGCAGGCCTTGCTCGAGCGGGGGGTCACCATGCCGGTGATCATGCTCACCGGCCATGCCGACGTATCGATCGCGGTGCGCACGATGAAGGCCGGCGCGGTCGATTTTCTGGAAAAGCCCTTCGAGAAGGCGGTACTCATCGCCTCGATCGAAGCCGCTTTCGCTCGCATGGAGGCGGCGGAAGGCGCGGCGGCACGCTCTGCCGAGGCCGAGGTGGTGCTTGGCATCCTGACGCCGCGCGAGCGCGAGGTTCTTGAAGGTCTCGCGCAGGGGCTGCCCAACAAGACGATCGCCTACGATCTCGGCATCTCGCCGCGCACGGTCGAGGTTCACCGCGCCAACCTCATGGCGAAGCTCGAAGTCCGCAGTCTCTCGGACGCGCTGCGACTCGCCTTCGCCGCCGGGCTCGGCGCCTGAAATCTGCGGACATTACGTAACGACCGCGCTCTTTCCGATGGGTAGATCATTGTCCATCGGAGGATGGACCGCATGACGACAGGCCGCTGCGAAGACCCTGCGAGGACGATCCGCCGTCCCGCGCCGGACCGCGCCGCGCGCCCGCGGCCGTCTTCTCCCACCATCAACCACCTGACGCATCGCGAACTCGAAGTCGTCGACGGTCTCGTGCGCGGTCTCACCAACAAGCAGATCGGACAGGAACTCGGTATCAGCCACCGCACCGTCGAAATCCATCGGGCACGCCTGATGCGCAAGCTCGGCGCTGCGACGCTTGCCGGGCTTCTCGGCATCGTCCTGCCGCAGCGCGACCGGATCGACGCGCTGATCGCCGAACAGGCCAAGGCGCGGGCCTAGACCTTCCCCGCGGCAAGGAAGAAAAAGAAGAGCAGGGTGGCCGCTGCCATCACCGCAGTCGCCGCCCAGCCTGACCAGAGCTGCCGCCGCGAAATCCGGAGGCGCCCCATCGCACGCGGATTGCGCGCAATCAGCATCATCACGACCATGAGCGGCGCGGCCAGCACGCCATTGACGACCGCGGCCCAGTAAAGCGCGCGCGCGGGGTCGATCCCGATCGCCGAGAGCGAAGACCCCGCGAGCGTCGTCGCGGCGATCGTGCCGTAGAAGAGCCGGGCGGAAAGCGGCTTGGCGTCGAGGCTGCCCGCCATGCCCGCCATCTCGGTCACCGCATAGGCGGCCGATCCCGCGAGCACGGGAACGGCGAGAAGGCCGGTGCCGATGATCCCGAGCGCGAACATCGCGAAGGCGAACACCCCCGCGACCGGGCGCAGCGCTTCTGCCGCCTGCGCCGATGTCGCGATGTCGCGCACACCCTCCGCATGCAGCGTCGCCGCGGTCGCGAAGACGATCGCAAGCGAGATCGCCGTGCTCAGTGCCATGCCGGTCAGCGTGTCGATACGGATGCGCTTGAGCTCGGGGCCCGCCGCGGCCGGCGTCAGGCACAGCGGTTTTGCATGATGGCGATGCTGTTCCTCGATTTCCTGCCCGGCCTGCCAGAAGAAGAGATAGGGGCTGATCGTCGTCCCGAGGATCGCGACGAAGGCGGTGGCATAGGCGGCGTTGAGCTCAATATCGGGTATCACCATCGACCCGAGCGCCTGGCTCCAGGGGACATGGACGACGAACAGCACCGCGACATAGGTGAAGAGGGTGAGGGTCGTCCATTTGAGGATCGCGGCATAGCGTGGATAGCTGAGTCCCACCTCGAGGACGATGCTGAGGATGCCGAACAGCAGGGTGTAGAGCCCGGCATTGCCGCCGGCCAGCAGCGCCAGCGCCGCGCCCATGGCGCCGAGATCGGCGCCGAGGTTGATGATGTTCGCCACCAGCAGGAGCGATACCATCGACCACAGTAGCGGGCGCGGATAGTGCCGCCGCAGATTGCGGGCGATCCCCGCTCCGGTGACCCGCCCGATCTCGGCGGCGATGCCCTGGATTGCAACCATCAACGGGAAGCTGAGCACGAAGGTCCAGGACAGGCGATAGCCGAAGGCCGCGCCGATCTGACTATGCGTCCCGATCCCGCTCGGATCGTCGTCGGCGGCGCCGGCGATCAGCCCCGGGCCGAGCGCGCGAAGAAATTCTCTCGGGCTCGGCCTGGGCGCTGCCGATGCGGCGGGAGCCCTTACGTCCTCGTCACTGGTGATCGGCATGGATGGTCTTTCTTTTCGGACGTTCGCGTCCGCGACGGCCTTGATCGGTATTTGGACTTCAAGAGAGCAGGATCGGGACAAGCATGAGGCTCGCCGCGACGCTGAGGACGAGCGGCAGCGCAAGCTTCCACCCCTTCCGCCAGCCGGCGATCGCCAAGGCGGTCGCGCCCTTGAACAAGGTGTTGGCGAGAACCGGGGCGACGATCACGATCGTCGCGAGCTGGCCCTTGAGCAGGCCGTGGGGAAGCGAGCCGACGGCGATGATTGCCGAGTCGACGTCGGCCAGTCCCGAGAGTGCGATGACGAGCGCGAGGCCGCGCTCGCCGACCATCGCCATCATCCAGCGTGCGGCGACGGTCAGCAGCATGACGAGCAGCATCAGGCCGATCGCCGGGGCGAGGCGGAACGGGTTCTTGAGTTCGACGGGGCGGTCGGTGGCGCTGGTATCGCGCCGGCTGCGCAACGCAAGGAATATCGCTCCACCACTCACCAGCGCCGCGGGCGCGGCAATCCAGCCGAATTCGGGCATGGCCGCCGGCGCCAGTACGGCGCTCAGGATTGCCGCGCGGATGAGCATCACCGCCGATGCGGCGCCGATCCCGGCGATCGCCATCGCTTCGCTTTCCTCGCCGTCGCGCACCCGCATCGCGAGTGCCGCAGTGACCGCCGTCGAGGAGACCATCGCGCCGGTTGCAGCCATGACGAGCGTGCCGCGCGAGGCACCGTAGCGCTTGGCGGCAATATAGCCGAGAAAGGAGAAGCCCGAGACAAAGACCACGACCATCCAGAGCTGACGCGGATTCCAGGCGTCATAGGGACCGAAGCGCTGGTCGGGCAGCAAGGGCAGGATGGCGAGCGCGATCAGCGCAAAGCGGACGATCGCCCCGACCTCGACATCGCTGAGCCCCGCGACCCAGCGATGCAACTTGTCGCGAAGCGCGAGCACCAGCGTCAGCGCTACGGCAATCACCGTCGCCATCTCGCTTCGACCGCTCGCGGCGAGATAACCGCAGCCGAGCGTAATGAGCGCGGCGAGACTCGTTGTCCCGCTGAGCTGGTCGGGCGCCCGCGCGCTCTTCGCATAGCCGATGAGGATGAGGATCGCTGCTGCGCCGGAGACGATCGCGGCCATAGCCGGGGCGGGGGCTGCGGTGACCGCCGCCATACCGCCCGCGAGGCCGAACAGGGCAAAGGTTCGCACGCCCGCGAAACGGCTGCCCGCGGCTTCGTTGCGCAGGCTCCAGCCGCGCTGGACGCCGACGAGCAGCCCAAGAAAAAGCGCAAGCCCGATGCCGGCGAGCGGTTGCAACTGGGCGCATCGAAAGGACTCGATCATGTCGCTCACCCGGCGCGGAGGTTCAGCCGCCGCCAAACTCGCGCTCGCATTCGATGCAATGCGCGGCGTGCGGAACGGCTTCGAGGCGCGCGGCATCGATCGGTATGCCGCATGCGGTGCAGAGGCCGTAATGGCCTGCATCGAGCCGGGCAATCGCGAGCCGGACTGCCTTCATCTCCGCCGCTGCCGCGCTTTGCTGTGCATCGATCGTTTCGTCATCTTCGCGTTCGATTGCCTGCTCGCCCGAATCGTCGTCGAGCGGCACGCGCTGCTGGCTTTCCAGCCGTTCGACCTGCGCTGCGAGCCGGTCGAGGCGCGCGACCAGGCCGGCGCGTATTTCGGACAGATTATGCATCAGCCATTCTCCTCGACCGCAATGAGCGCGGCGATTTCGTCGAGGATGAACAGCCGCCTCTTCTTGAGTTCCTCCAGCTCGTCGTCGGCGAGTGCGGCAAGGCAGGCTTCCACGCGCTGAATCTGGCTCTGAAGGTCATGATGCTCTTCGGCAAGCTGACGATAGTTCGCGCTGGAGAGCTTGAGCGCATGCAGCGCTGGCCCGTGGTCAGGAAATAACGTGTGAAGGTCGTGACCAGATTCGCTCATCTTCGGTCCTTTCGTGATGGATTTGCCTCCCAAATTGCGCCCGGACACTTCGCCTGTCGCTACGCAATAGCCCTTACGCTCGGCGTAGCTCCGGCGGCCGACGCCATCCGGCCGCGCTCCAGATGAAAGGTGTACGTACAGTTGCGTAATCACCTCTGCGCGACGACTCGCTATCCGGACTGCATGGGGATTCAGCAAAATCCATTCCGCTACCAGGGAGGCCACCGCCCGACACGGGCCCCGAGCGCCGTTCGCGCGTCACTTGCCGGAGCACGGCAATGAGCGATTGCGCGTCCTGCGCCGTGCGCTGCCGCGCCATCTGCGCCAGCCTCGCGGTCGACGAAGCCGCCGAACTTGGCCGCATTGGCCGTCGGCAGCGTGTGAGGGCGGGTCACACCCTGCTATGGGAAGGCGACGAAGCGCCGACGGTCGCGAATGTCCTGTCGGGGGTGCTCAAGCTCGTCGTGGCCACCGCCGATGGCCGCGAACAGATCGTTGGCCTGGTCTTCCCTTCCGATTTTATCGGCCGCCCGTTCGGCAAGCAAAGCCCTTACCGGGTGACCGCCATGACCGACGCCGAGGTCTGCATCTTCAATCGCCATCAGTTCGACGACTTCGCGGGCCGCCACCCGCATTTGCAAAAAAAGCTTCTCCACCGCACCCTCGACGAACTCGATCGGGCGCGGCACTGGATGATGCTGCTAGGCCGCAAATCGGCGTCCGAGAAGGTCGCCTCCTTTCTGCTCGATATGGAAGAACGGCTCCCCGGTGCCGCCGACGGTGCGTCTGGCGGCTTCGAGCTGCCCTTCGGTCGCCAGCAGATCGCCGACATATTGGGGCTGACCATCGAGACGACTTGCCGCCAGCTCACGCGCATGCGCAGCGACGGCCTCGTTGACCTTCCCTCGAGGCGCGCGGTGCGGATCAACGACCGGGCGCGAGTGGCTGCGATGGCCGGCTGAGACAATGGGAGCTTGCGCGAAGCTGGCCGGAAGGGCGGCGCTGCTGCTGGGGGCTGCGCTGCTGCTGCCACTCGCGGCGTCGGGCGAGCCCACTGGACCGCACGGGAGCGTTGGCGAGGCGGCCGAGCGATTGAAGCCCGGAGAGTATATCTGGGCGCCCGAGATCGCCCCGCGCGGCCCCCTGATGATGATCGTGAGCCTCGCGACCCAGCGTGGCACCCTCTATCGCAATGGCGTCCCGATCGCGATCACCACCGTCTCGACGGGCAAGGCGGGCCATGAAACCCCGACCGGTGTCTTCACGATCCTTCAGCGCGACGCCGATCATCGCTCGAACCTCTACGACGATGCGCCCATGCCCTATATGCAGCGGCTGACCTGGGGCGGAGTTGCGCTACATGGCGGCACCTTGCCGGGCTATCCTGCTTCGCACGGCTGCATCCGGCTGCCGCAGGCCTTTGCCCGCCTGCTCTATGGCGTGACGCGGCTCGGGATGACGGTCATCGTCACCGAGGCCGCAGTCGTTCCGCGCGCAGCTCCCGGCGATTCCCTGCTCCGGACCGGGCCGACGCCGGCAGAGGGGGCGGTGCTATGGGAGCCGGACCGGGTGCCAAGCGGCCCCGTGTCGATCATTGTCAGCGCCGCCGACCAGCGGCTGCTGGTGCTGCGCAACGGGATGATGATCGGATCGGCGCCCGTGCGCCTCGAAGGCCCGGTTACGGGCACCTCGGCATTCGTCCGCCAGTCGGACGAATCGGGCGCGGCAGCCTGGCTCGAGGTCCCCATTCCGGAGGCAATTGCCGCCAAGGTGCCGGAGCGCTTCGCAGGGCGCGTCGATATAGCAGCCGATCTACGCGCGCTGCTTGAGCCTCTCATTACCGTGGGAACCAGCGTTATCGTCACGCCGGACTCGCTTCGCACCTCGAGCCCGCAGCCGGTGGAGATACTCGGCGGCGACGAGGGCAGCGCGCCAACGCCCTAAGGCGTGACCGAATCGGTCCAGCGGCTGAAGGTGAGTGACATTTGTCTGCCCCGGAAGGGGGGCGGCGGCCGGAACCGCGCCCCAGGCGGCCCGGCGCACGCGTCTAGCTGCTGATCTTGATCTTGCGGGCGGGATCGCGCGCCTTCTCGGTCTTCGCGATCTCGACGCTGAGCAACCCATGCTTGAACTTCGCCTCGATCTTGTCGGCATCGGCATCCCCGGGCAACGCGATGCGGCGCCGGAAGCTGCCATGGCGCCGCTCGCTGATCAGACGCCCGTCCTCGCGGCGCTCGGAGGATTCGTCTTTTTCGCTCGCGAGCAGAAGCACTCCGTCGGCGACTTCGAGCTGGATGTCCTTCTCGGTGAGCCCGGCGAGTTCGGCCGTCAGCTTGTAGGCTGACCCGGTATCGACCAGCTCGACCGCCGGGACCGGACTCACGAGCCGCGGGACATAGCTCAGCAGGCTGCGGCCGGGGACGGCGAACTCTTCGAACATGCGGTCAAGTTCGCCGCGCAGCCAGTTCATGGCGCCAAGCTCCGCCTGCGCGGGCTGGCTACCCGCGGTGCGGGTCGGGGTGAGATCATTCATCAGCTTGCTCCTTCTGAAATCGAGAGGGATCGCGGCGGCGGGTTGTGTCCGAGGAACTCTCTCGGAAGGGCCTCATCGCCGTAATGCGCCGGTGCGCTATCGGAACCTAGCGAGCAGGCCGCGACGGCAGAATCCGGGAAGCTCCCAAGCGGAGCTCTCCTTACGGGAAGTTGCGAATAAGCCGCCAGCTTCGTCCCCGGTAAGGGTGGCCATAATCGCCCGGCGGCTCCTTGCCAGCGCTCGGCGGGCGTCGGTCCGCTCGCAAGGGGGCGGACGCCCCTCAAAGGAGAAAGATCATGCCGAACAAGAGTGACGGCCAGCTTCAGGATGACTTGGTCGCCGAGCTCGAATGGGACCCAAGCGTCGATCACGCGGATATCGGCGTCTCGGTCAACGACGGCGTCGTGACGCTTGCCGGCTATGTGAAGAGCTTTCCGCAAAAGGTTGCGGCCGAACGCGCCGTGCGGCGCGTCGCGGGCGTGCGCGCGCTTGCCGAGGAACTGAAGGTGCGCTTCGCGTCCGATCCCAAGACCGCCGATCATGAAATCGCCAGGCGGATCGTCGACATAATCGGCTGGACGGTCGCGATCCCCGAAGGCCAGATCAAGGTCAAGGTCGAGCATGGTTGGGTCACGCTGAGCGGAACGGTCGATTGGCACTTTATCGCGAAGGAAGTCGCGCGTGCCGCGGGCCAGATATCGGGGGTCACCGGGGTGTCGAACATGATCAAGGTCGGCGATGTTCCGACCCCTGCCGACGTCAAGGCGCGGATCATGGCGGCGTTCAGGCGTCGGGCGGGCCTTGACGCGAGCAGCGTCTCGGTGACGACCGACGGCAGCACGGTGACATTGCGCGGCCGCGTCAAGGCCTGGCGTGAACGGCGCATGGCAGAGCTCGCGGCCTGGTCGGCGCCCGGCGTGACCGACGTAGAAGATTATCTCGCAGTCGACAGCTGATCCCGCTCGCTCGGGGAAGAGGCGACCCCCCCGCGGCCGTCCGGAAATCCGGGCGGCCGCCTTTCTATCCGTATCATTGCGCATATCGGCTTGGGCGGGCGGCACATAGGCTCGGCGAAGAAACCAAGGAGACGGCTCATGAAGAATATCCTGTTGCTCGTACATGACGACCATGGCCAGGAAGCACGCCTGCAGGCGGCGCTCGATATCACCCGCGCGGTGGAAGGGCATATGACCTGTATCGACGTCACCCCCTATCCGCTTATCGCGGGCGACGGGTTCGGCTTTGCCGAGACCGTCGTCGTCCTCGACGAGCGCGAAAGCGAAGCGAAGAACAAGTCGGTGATCAGCGACCGCCTGTCGCGCGAGGATGTCAGCTGGAGCTGGATCGACGCGATGGACGAGATCGCCAATGCGGTGCTCGATGCCGCCGACCTCGCCGACCTCATCATCCTCAATTGCGCGCTCGACGGCTTTCCGATGCCCGACATGCGCGACATTGCGAGCCGCATCGTGGCGCGCGCGAGCGCGCCCGTGCTCGCGGTGCCCGAGACCCTCGAGCGCTTCGAGCTCGAGCGCGCGCTCGTCGCATGGGACGGCCGCCCATCCGCTGCGGCCGCGCTCCGCGCCGCGGTCCCGCTCCTCGCCTTTGCGAAGGAGGTCGAGATATTCACCGCGCAAGCGCCCGACAATCATATCGCCCCCGAGGATGCCGCGACCTATTTGTCGCGCCACGGCATCGCGGCGAATGTGCGCAAGACCGACATCGGCAAGTTCCACGCCGATTTCCTGATCTCGGACGAGGCCAAGCTGTTCCGCGCCGATTACATCGTCATGGGCGCCTACGGCCGCGGCCGACTGCGCGAAACCTTCGGGGGCACCACGAAGAACCTGCTTTCGAAGAGCAAATTCCCCCTGCTGATGAGCCATTGATCGATGACCCCTGGCCCTGCTTTCCAGCTTCGGGCTCGCGCTTCCGACATGGCGAGCCCGACGATCTTGCATGACCTAGCATGGTGCGACCAGGAACCAGTCGCCATGCAAAAATTTCGATAACGGGACCATGGACATGTTGATCGCCCGATCGGGTTGGAGCGAGGCGCCGCCGACCATCCTTATCGTCGAGGATGACCCGGCGGTGCGCCGCTCGCTCCTCCTGCTTTTGCACGGGCGCGGATTTGCGGCGAAGGCTTGGCCCGCCGCCGATCCCGCACTCGCCGAGGCGGCGCGCGCCGCGCCCGATTGTCTGATCGTCGATTACCGGCTCGAGAGCAGCGACGGCATCGCGATGCTCGGCGCGCTGCGTGCACAGGGCTGGGATGGACCGGCGATCCTCATCTCTGCCTATCCGTCCGAGGAATTGAGCGCCCGTGCGCTCAAGGCGGGCTTCGCGCTTGTTTTCGAAAAGCCGCTGCGCGAGCATATGCTCGTCGATGCCGTGACCCGTCTCACTAGCAGCGGTACGCCGTCGGCAAGCCCTTAAGCCTTGCCCTGCTCCCTGCGGGCGGGTCTATTCGGGATATTCGCGCGGCGTGGCTTCGGGATGGCTGTCGGGAAGCGTCGGCGCTTCGGGCGACGTGCGCAACGGCTGGCGATCGGGGTTTGGCGCCGGTGTTTCGGGATAGGCCTTGTCGGGCTGTGCCGGCGGGTCGCAATCGGGACACTCGGGAGGGCGCGCCGCGCTGGCGGTGTCTCGCTCGAAACGATCCATGGCAGTTTCTCCTGACCGGCCGGTCTGGCCTTCGCCTCTTTCGCGCCGCTGCCCGCGGCGCGCCATTAGGGATTCCCCGTAGCCACTCCCTCGGGGACGAGGACGAGCGCGCCTTCCACCTCGCCGGCGCGCAACCGGTCGAGCGCGCGGTTCGCATCGGCGAGCGGCAGCACAGTGACATGCGTGCGCACGTGGCAGCGCGCCGCGGCCTCGAGGAACGCAGCGCCATCGGCACGGGTCAGATTGGCGACCGACCGAATCGATCGTTCTTCCCAGAGATCGGCATAGGGAAAGGCGGGAATGTCGCTCATATGGATGCCGGCGCAAATGACGCGTCCGCCCTTCCGTACCCGACGCAGCGCTTCGGGCACCAGCGCGCCGACCGGCGCGAAGAGAATCGCGGCATCGAGCGCGGCGGGCGGGGCCTCGTTCGACGCGCCCGCCCAGATGCAGCCGAGGCGGCGCGCAAAATCCTGGCCCGCCGCGTCGCCCTCGCGCGTGAAGGCATAGACGTCGGCGCCGTCGGCGATCGCGATCTGCGCAAGAATATGCGCGGCGGCGCCGAAGCCATAGAGGCCAAGCGTCTTCGCGCCGTCCGCCATGCGATAGGCGCGGTAACCGATCAGTCCGGCGCAGAGCAAAGGCGCCGCGTGAACATCGTCGAAGGCGGCGGGGATTGCGAGACAGAAGCGCGCATCGGCGACGACGTGCGACGCGAAACCACCGTCGCGCGTAAAGCCGGTGAACTCGGGTGCGTCGCAGAGATTTTCTTGGCCCGTAGCGCAATAGGGGCAGGCGCCGCAGCTCCGGCCGAGCCAGGGCACGCCGACCCGGTCGCCAAGCCCGAACCGCGTGACACCCAGGCCGAGCGCATCGACGCGGCCGACGATCTCATGGCCCGGAATGATCGGGCGCCGACCGCTGATGTCGCCGTCGGCAATATGGAGATCGGTCCGGCATACGCCGCACGCGAGGACAGCGATCCGGATCTCGCCGTCGCCCGGTGTGGGCATCATCCGCTCGACGCGGCGCAGCGGCGCCCCCGGCGTGTCGAGCTGCATGGCATAAAAACATTGGTCCATTGGGTGCGCCTCCGACTGCCTGCCGCTCGGGGCGCCGACCCGATCGCCCAAGTCAGCGAAGCTCCAGTTCGAGCAGCGCCAGCGTGGCGTCGCCGTCATAGTCGCTCGCCTTGAACCCCAGCGTGCGTTCGACCTCCATCGCGCCACGATTGGCGCGGCTCTCGATCGACCGCAGGGTCGTGAGGCCGCGGGCCCGGGCGAGATCGACGGCATGGTTGAGGAGCGTCCAGCCGACCCCGCGCGTCTTATACGCCGGCGCGACCGAAATCGCGACCTCGGCAGTCACGAACGCCTCGTCGGCTGCGATGAGCAGGCTCGCGACCAGCTCCGACGTCGCCGCATCGAACGCGAGCAGATGCTCGCGATGCCGGTGATCGACCCCGATCATCGCCGCGAGCTGCACGCTCGACAGGTGCGACTGGCCGCTCAGGAAGCGGAACTGCATATCGTCGGGAGTCAGCCCATCGAAGAAATGATTGACGATGTCGGCGTCGCCGTCGGTGACCGGCCGCAGGCGGAGATCGGCGCCGCTGCGGGTCTGCAAACAGGTCTCGGTCGCCTCGCTCAGCGTGGTGTCGGGCGCATTGGTAAGCGTCATCCTCTGACTCCTTGATTTGGGACGGGCCGCCGAAGCGGCGAAGCGCGAAGGGGTAGGGTGCCCGCGATGCGGCTTTGCTCGCGCCGCGGGTCCGGCGGTGCGCGATTCACCGGGGTCCGGCGCGGGTGCGCGCGACAGAGGGTCAATGGACGGGGTTTCGGCATCGCCTGCTCCTTTGTGGCCTCAGGCTAGCGCCCCGCGCGGTCGGCGCATTTCGTAATTATACGGACTTCCGGGCCTCCAAAGCGATGCTCCCATGCGAGCCCAGCCGTGTCACAGGTTCGATCCGATGCGGATTTTGAGGCCGGGAAGCCGGCTTGGCGGCTTGGCTTCAACCGTTCGGGGTCAAATGAGCCTATCCCAAGCACGGGCGAGCCTCATTTCGAGAGCCGCACGATCAAGCGACAGCTCGACTCCAGCCGCGGTGCGCCAATCCGCGAGCGCGAACCGAAGTTTGCCATCGGCTCGGCCAGCGGGCTGGCAGCTTTGCCAAATTGCCGCCGGCGACGTTGCCTGCCGGTCCACGACCGATGCGGTGCAACGTCGTGTCACCCCTATCGCGAGAGGTTCCCGACCCTGGAAGTCGAGAGCCCATGGTCCGGGATGGCATGTGAAAATCGCGTCGTGCGCCTCGCGCGCTTGAGGACTGACCGCGAAGCCGCTTGTGAAAGTCCTCCGTCGGGCGTTAGGGGTGGGGCATGGCTCAGCATATCAATCCTTCGTCAGCGATCGCCAGGCCGGGTCGCGGATGAGCACGCACAAGCCCAACGAGCGCGCGCGGCCGACCATGGCGGATGTCGCCCGCGAACTCGGCGTCGCGAAGATCACCGTATCGCGCGCATTGTCGGAGCATTCGACGGTCAAGGAAAGCACGCGCACGCTGATCCGCGAGACCGCCGAGCGGATGGGCTATCGCCTCAACGTCTCGGCGCGCAACCTGCGGCAACAGCGCACGCGGACGATCGCGGTGGTCATCGAAATGGCGCCGTCGCACGACCGGTTGATGAGCGAACCCTATCCGCTGTCGCTGCTCGGCGGGATCATGCAGGAACTGACTGCGGCGGGGCAGAATATGGTGCTGACCACCATCGACCTGTTCGCCGCGCACCCGCCCTCGACCGACGGGGTGATCCTGTTGGGGCAGGGCGTGCATGACGACGCCGCTGCGATGATCGAGGCGACGGGGCTTCCCTATGTCGTCTGGGGCGCCGCGCATGGCCCGCCCGAACGGATCGTCGTCGGCAGCGACAATCGCGAT
The DNA here is from genome assembly GCF_001468395.1 of Sphingopyxis sp. H073. Lineage (GTDB taxonomy): Bacteria > Pseudomonadota > Alphaproteobacteria > Sphingomonadales > Sphingomonadaceae > Sphingopyxis. Next base: position 403,931 of record NZ_LNSG01000001.1, read on the forward strand.
GGCGGCCGGCTTGCCGCAGATTACCTCCTCAAAAAGAAGCGCACGAAATTGCTCTTCCTCGGAGAAACCCAGCATGGCGAAGTCGAAGACCGCCTGGGCGGATTCGAGGCGACGCTGAAAGGGGCAGGGGCGGCGATTGTCGACCGGGTCGCCTGTGGCTTTACTGTCGCCGCAGGGCGCGAGGCGACGTCGAAACTGCTCGAACGCGGCAAGGGCTTCGATGGCATTTTTGCCGCGAGCGACGCAATCGCGATGGGCGCGATCGAGGCGGTCGAGGCGCAGGGGCTCTCGGTCCCGGGCGATGTCTCGGTCGTCGGCTTTGACGATTCGCCGGGGGCATCGCTCTTCTCGCCGCGGCTCACCAGCGTGCGTCAGGACTGGGCCACCGGCGGAGCCTTGCTGGCGCAGAAGGTGCTGGACCTCGTGGCAGGAAAACGCGTCGAATCCCGCGCCATGCCGGTCGAACTGGTCACCCGCGAAAGCTGATCTCCGATATTGCGAAACTCTCCGAAAACCGAGCGAAAGGGCAAAATGGTATCGATATCTTGACATCGATACCATTTTGCCGGACATAGCGTCGAGAAGCACCGGCCGGAGCAGCCGTTGCCGTGGTGAGGATGCGCGTGGCGATTTCCGACATGTCTCTCGATGCGATGCGGCTTGTCCGGCGCGGCCCCGATGCGGTCGGCGAGCAGGCGGCGGCGCTGTTCGCGCTGGCGAACGGGCTGTGCGGCGTCGCGGGCGTGATCGACGAGCGCGCGTCGAGTCCCTGCGCCTATCTGCCCGACGCCTATGTCAGGCGGCCGATCACCTATCATGAGAGTTTCCCGGGCTACGCGACCGCGACCGACACGCGCGTGCCGTGCCCCAGCCCGCTGCTGGTCCGCCTCCATATCGACGGCCGGCCTGTCGATTTTGCGGCGGCCGAGCTGCTCGACACCGAATGCGTGCTCGACTTGACGACCGGCGCGGTTCGCCGCGTCTCAAGCTGGCGAATCGAGGACGGTCGCACGCTCGAAATCGCGGTCGAGCGCATCGTACCGCTCGCTGGCGCCGCATGTGTCGCCTCGCGCATCCGCATCCGCCCGCTCGACTTCGCGGGCAGCTTTCAGGCCTGGCTGACCTATGGCACCGAAGCCGAGGGCACGGGTGGTGCCGAGGTCGACGACCCCCGCATTTCCGGACGTTTGCGTCCGGTCTGGAGCATCATTTCCCCCCTGCCGGGTGACAACCCTTCCGTCACCCGGTTCGCGCAGGATGCTGTCGAACTCGCCTACCGCCAACATGTCGCAAGCGCGGCCGCTCAGGTCGCGGCGGTCCACGCGGGTCATGTGGTGCGCCGCGAGTTGGTCGCCGGCAGCGTCCTGACGATCGACCGGGTGGTCGCGATGGCTTGCGCCCGCGGCCGCCCGGTCGACCTTGTCGCGCTGGGTGGCGTGGCGGTGGATTTCGATGCGATCGCCGCGGGACAGCGCGCGGCGGTGCAGGCGCTGTGGGAGAGCGCGGCGCTCGACATCGACGGCGACGACGAACTGGCGCGGGCGCTGCGTTTCGACCTGTTCCAGCTCCACCAGTCGGCAAGCCGCGATGCGAACCACAGCATCGGCGCAAAGGGGCTGTCGGGCGAGGGTTACGAGGGTCATTATTTCTGGGACGCCGAAACCTTCATGCTGCCGGTGCTTGCGCTGCAGGCGCCGGAAAGGGCACGGACGCTGCTCGCTTATCGCATCGGCAAGCTGGATCGCGCGCGGGCCCATGCGCGGGCGATCGGCCATGCGCGCGGCGCGCTCTATCCCTGGCGGACGATCGCCGGCGACGAATGTTCGTCGCATTATCCGACGGGGTCTGCACAATATCATATCAATGGCGACATCGCCTATGCGCTCGCCCTCTATGTCGCGGCGTCGGGCGACGAGGCGTTTCGCGCTGAGGCAGCCGAAATGCTGTTCGAGACCGCGCGGATGTGGATGGAGATCGGCGCCTTCGACGCGCGGCGTGGTGGCGCTTTCTGCCTCCACGGCGTGACCGGCCCCGACGAATATTCGGCGCTGGTCGACAATGATTTCTACACCAACGCGATCGCGCGCCGGCATCTGGTCTATGCTGCCGAAACAGCCGAATGGCTGCGCGCGCGCGGCAAGCTTGCCGCGGCGACGGCGGCGATCGGGCTGAGCGATGGGGAGGTCGCCGCGTGGCGCCGCGCGGCCGACGCGATGTGGCTGCCGGTCGATCCGGCGCTTGGCATCAATCCGCAGGACGATGCGTTTCTGAGCCGTCCCGAACTCCCCGGGCTAACCTCGGCGCGCGACGGCCATGGGCCGCTGCTGATGCGCTATCACCCGATGATCCTGTTTCGGCACCAGGTCGCGAAGCAGGGCAATGTCGTTCAGGCGATGGCGATGGATCTGGTTGAAATGCCCGTGTCGCGGCAGCGGCGGAATTTCGATTATTATGCGCGCGTCACCACGCATGATTCGACGCTGTCTTCGGTGTCGTTCGGGATCGCGGCGGCGCGGCTGGGCGATGAAGCGGCGGCGCTCGACTTCCACCGCGAATGCGCGTTCGTCGATCTTGAGAACCGCCACGGCAACACCTCGCACGGCCTGCACATGGCGGCGCTGGCGGGTAGCTGGCTGGTGCTGGCGCAGGGCTGGGGCGGGCTGCGCCTCGACAGCGCGGCGCCGTCGTTCCGGCCGCAGCTTCCGGCCGCATGGACGAGCTATCGCTTTCGCCTGCAATGGCGCGGAAGCGTGATCGAGCTGGCGGTCAGCGGCGAGGGTTGCACCTATCGGCTGGTGTCGGGCGATCCCGTCGACATTCTCGACCATGGGCGCCCGCTCCGCGTGGGCAGCGATCCCGTCGTCATGGACCGGCCGCGCCTGAAAGGCGTGATTTTCGATCTCGACGGCGTGCTGACCGACACGGCCGAGGACCATTATCAAGCGTGGCAGGCGCTCGCCGACTCCTATGGCTTCGCATTCGATCGCGAGGTCAATCATCGGCTGAAGGGTGTCGATCGGCGTAACTCCCTGCGGCTGATCCTCGAACATGCGGGGGCGGAGGTCGAAGCGGAGAGGTTCGACGCCATGCTGGCGGAGAAGAACGACATTTATCGCGAACGGCTTGCCGCCTATTCGCCCGCGAACCTCTTCGCGGGGGTCGGCGCGCTGTTCGACGGCCTGCGCGCCGCGGGGCTGAAGATCGGCCTCGCGTCGGCCAGCCGCAACGCGCCTGACGTCGTGCGCCTGCTCGGCATCGCCGACCAGTTCGATTTCATTGCGGATGCGGGGGCGGTCGCGAACGCCAAGCCCGCGCCCGATATCTTCCTGGCCTGTGCCCACGGCATGGGCCTTCGCCCGGACCAGTGCATCGGTATCGAAGATGCAGAGGCCGGGGTTTCGGCCATCCATGCGGCGGGCATGGTGGCCATTGGCATCGGGTCAGAAGAGGCGCTGCCCGACGCCGACATGCACGTCCCCGCCACAGGCCAGCTCACGGTCGCCAATATCCTGTCGTTCGAACGGGCTGCGGCGGCGCGCGGGGGCCTTTCAACCAGACCAGATAAAGTGGAGGAAATCTCATGTTGAACCGGACCCGTCTGCTGGCGTCCGCCGCGCTCTTTGCGCTGCCGACCGCCGCCTATGCCCAGGAAGCGCCTCAGACCGATTATACCGCGCCCGCCGAGGACGAGATCATCGTGACCGGCACCGCCGGCGGCGGCATCAACCGTCAGTCCGCTGCCTTCGCGATCACCAACATCACTGCCGACGCGATCGCAAAAGCGGCGCCGAACAGCACCGCCGATCTGTTCAAGGTTATCCCCGGCGTCTCGGCCGAAAGCTCGGGCGGCCAGAATGGCGCGAACATCTTCGTGCGCGGCTATCCCTCCGGCGGTGATGCCGAATTCGTGACGCTGACGACGCAGGGCGTGCCCTTCTTCTCGCCGCCGACCTTGTCCTTCCTCGAAAACACCCAGCTTATCCGCGTCGACGAGACGATCGCGCGCGTCGAGGCGGTTCGCGGCGGCACCGGTGCCCTGTTCGGCAACGGCCAGCCCGGCCTGACCGTCAACTTCGTCCAGAAGGAAGGCGGCAGCGAGTTCGAAGGCTTGGTGAAGGCCAGCATCGCCGATTATGGCGACGTGCGCGGCGACCTGGTGCTTTCGGGTCCGCTCGGTGACAATACGACCTTCCTGGTCGGTGGCTATTATTCGACCGGCCATGGCATCCGCAACCCGGGCTTCTCGCCCGAGAAGGGCGGCCAGATCACCGCGAACGTGCGGCATGACCTCGACAAGGGCTCGATCCTCGTCTTCGCGCGCTACCTCAACGACCATGGCCAGTGGCTGCTGCCGATCCCGGTCGTCCGCGACGGCGACAAGGTGCGCCAGTTCGGCAACATCGACCCCGGTACGGGAGCGCTCGCCGGCCGTGAAACGCGGCTCAGCCTGCTGCCCGACGGTAGCCGGGCCGATCTGGCCGACGGCCGCGGTGCGAAGCTGATCAACCTCGGTACGAATTTCGATTACGAAATCGGTGATGGCCTGCAGGTCCGCTATCGTGCCAGCTATCTCAACGGCGATGCCGATACGACGGGCCTCGTTCCCGCGAGCACCGCGCAGTCGGCGAGCGACTATGCGGCAAGCCTTGGCGGGACGATCGGCAGCCTGACCTATGTCAATGGCGGCGGTGCGGTCGCGGGCACGCAGCAGGTCATCCGCGCCGGCACCTGGATCGTGCGCAAGCAGATCGAGGATTTCACCAACGATCTCAACCTCGAATGGAAGAGCGGGAACAACAAGTTCACCGTCGGTGCCTATTTCTCCGACTTCTCGTCGAACGACCAGTGGAACCTCGGCAACATCCGCCTGCTGACCGCAGAGAATAATGCGCGCGTCCTGGACCTGGTCCTCGCCGACGGCCGCGTCGTCACCAATCGCGGTTTCACGCAGGGTTCGTTCTTCAACGTCAACGCCGCCTATGACGGCCGCGAATATGCCTTTTATGCGGTCGACGAATATCAGATCACGCCCGAACTGCGGTTCGACGCGGGTATCCGGTATCAGAATTACAAGGCGACGGGCACGCTGGAGAACAACAATTTCGGCGTCGACGTCGATGGCGATGCGAACACGCTCTACGACAGCAACACGGCAGTCCTGAACGGCACCTTCAACACGATTTCGTACAAGAAGGGCGCCTGGTCGTGGACGGCGGGCCTGAACTATGACTTCACCTCGTCGCTCGGCGCCTATGTCCGCTACAATCGCGGCAACACCAACCCCTTCTTCGACAATCTGCGTGACGGCATCCGCGTCTCGCCGCGCGTCGACAATTATGAAGGCGGGATCAAGCTGCGTACCGACCTCGTGTCGCTCTATGCCACGCTGTTCCACACCAACTTCAAGGGGCTGGTGACGACGGTCATCGGCAATAGCGGACCGCAGGCGTCGATCGGCGGCGCGCGCAGCACCGGCGTCGAGCTTGAAGGACAGATCCGTCCGATCGACAATTTCGCGATCGCCTTCTCGGGCACCTGGCTCGACGCGAAATATCGCAACTTCTTCGCCAACAACGGCGCAACCGACCTCAGCGGCAACCGCGTCCAGCGGCAGCCGAAGTGGCAGTGGCGCGTGACGCCGTCGTATGACATCGAATTCGGCAGCGACAGCAAGGTCTCGCTCTATTCGACCTTCGCCTATGTCGGCGACCGCTTCTCCGACACCGGCAATACGCAGGATCTCCCGCATTATTTCAAGATCGATGCGGGCGTCACCTTCGACGTCAATCGCGCGCTGACCTTCGCGGTTACCGCCGACAATCTGACCGACAAGGTCGGGCTGACCGAGGGCGATCCGCGCACGATCGGCCAGACTGGCGGCGAAGTCGTCAACGCGCGCCCGATCCTCGGCCGTTCGTTCCGCTTCAGTGCGGCCTATAAATTCTAAGAGGGGGGAGGGGGATCGACCTCTTTTCGTAACTCTCCTACTGGGTGGTCGCGGCCTCTTCGCGGCCACCCCTTCTTTTAGGTCTCACGGGGGACGGACATGGCGCGTACTCGGCTGATCGCCGCACTGATATTGACCTATGTCGCCTTTGCGATGCTGCTCAACAGCGTCGGCACGGTCATCCTCCAGTCGATTTCGAGTTTCCATGTCACCAAGCCCCAGGCGAGTACGCTCGAAGGCTTCAAGGACATCACCATCGCAGTCGTGTCGTTCGTCACGGCGAGCTATTTGCCGCGGATCGGGCTGCGCAAGGCGCTGATCGGCGCGCTCGCGCTCGCGGTGGCGGCGTGTTTCATCATGCCTTTGTTCGGCAGTTTCAACGTCGCGCGGCTGCACTTCGCGCTCGTCGGCGCGGCTTTCGCGGTCGCCAAGGTCGTCGTCTATTCGATGATCGGGCTCGTGACCGACGACGCGCGCAAACATGCCAGCCTGACCAGCCTGATCGAGGGCATGTTCATGGTCGGCGTATTGTCTTCCTATTGGGTGTTCAGCGCCTTCATCGATCCCGCAGGGCTGCGCTGGCTCGACGCCTATTGGGTGCTCGCGATCATCCCGGCGCTGGCGCTCGCGCTGCTGCTGTCGACCGGGGTCGACGAAAACCGGACGCATATCGGCGATGAGGAGCCGGGGATGGGGCGCGCGCCGATGCTGGCGATGCTGAAGCTCGCGGGGCTGCCGCTGGTGCTCGTCTTCATCCTCTGCGCCTTCGTCTTCGTCCTGATCGAGCAGGGGATCGGAACATGGTTGCCGGTCTTCAACAACGAAGTGCTGCACCTGCCCGCGCAGATGAGCGTGCAGGCCGCCAGCCTGTTCGCGGCGTGCATCGCGATCGGGCGGTTCGGCGCCGGAGCGGTGATGGCGCGCTTCGACTGGTATCCGGTGCTCAACGTCTGCCTTGCGCTGCTCGCGGCGCTGATCATCCTCGTCCTGCCGCTCGCCGACGGGCTGACGCCCGGTGCGATCCACAGCTGGAGCGACGCCCCCGTTGCCGCGTTCCTGTTCCCGCTGATCGGGATCGCGCTCGCGCCGATTTACCCGACGATCATCTCGGTGATGCTGAGCGCAATGCCTCATCGCCAGCATCCGCCGCTGATGGGGTTGGTCGTGATTTTTTCCGCGCTTGGCGGCACCACCGGCTCGATCATTACCGGCGCAATCTTCGCGCATTTCGATGGGCGTACAGCCTTCACGCTGATGCTCGTCCCCACCGCAGCGCTGACGGTCGGGCTCTTCATGCTTCGCCGCAGAATCCGGGCCTCCGAGGCTTGATCGCCGGAAAAGGCAAACGCAAGCTGACGCGCTTGACCGCGACATCGCCGCTGCCAATGATCCCGATCGAGGCGCCGTGTTCACGCTTACCTTCCCTGGGGCGTTGATTGCCGGCGCCGTCGATCCCGTTTGACCCTTTGCCTCATGGTCGGGCGGTCCAAGACGGATGAGATCGGTCAAGGGGTCAAGGCAAGCCCAGTCGTTCGAGCACCGCTTTCACATAGGTCGGGCCGACCTGTACGACTGCGCCATCCTCCATCTCCAAAGAGATCAAGCCCTTGCCGAGCCGCCGTACCGCTTTCACCAGCGCGGGACGGATGAAGGTCGAGCGGTGGACGCGCATCAATTGCTGCGGATCGAGGAGCTGTTCGAGCGCGCCCATCGAGATGCGATGGATGTAGCTGCGCGTCGCGGTGTGAAACAGCACATAGTCGCGCGCCGCCTCGACCCATTCGATTTGCGCGACGGGCAGGCGCAGATTGCCGCTCGCGGTCTGAACCCAGATCGCGTCGTTGTGGGTCTCGTGCGGCGGCGCGGTTGCCAGCCGCTCGGCGGCATCGCGCATCGCGTGGCGCCGGCGTGCGCGCTCGACCGCTTGGCGCAGCCGGTCGAAGCGGACGGGCTTGAGCAGATAATCCGCCGCCTCGACCTCAAAGGCATCGGGCGCATATTGTTCGAAAGCGGTGACGAAGACGATCTCCGGGCGCGGGGCGACGACCAGGTCGGCGGCGACACGAATCCCGCTTTTCTTCGGCATCGAGATATCGAGCATGACCAGGTCGGGACGCAGTTCGGCGATCCGCGCCTCGGCTTCCTCGCCCGTCGCGGCGGTGCCCACGACCTCGGCGCCGTCGATATCGCCGAACAGCGTTTCGAGCCGGCGGAGCGCCAGCGGCTCGTCGTCGACGAGCAGGACACGGAGCGCGCTCACGCCGCCACTCCCTCGTCGCTCCGTTCGAGCGGCAGGCGCGCGATCGCAAGGAAGCCGCGGTCGCGCGTCCGCGTCTCGAGCGTGCCCTTGGCGCCATAGTGCGTGTCGAGCCGCTGCCGGACGTTCGCGATACCGAGCCCGGTGCCGGGGCGCGCGTCCTGTTCGAGGCCCGCGCCGTCGTCCTCGACCGCGATGACCAGGGTGTCGCCGTCGCGCGAGGCTTCGACCTTGATCGTCACGGGCTCCGCCGAAGGCGCCAGCGCATATTTGATCGCATTCTCGATCAGCGGCTGGAGCAGAAAGCCCGGCACCAGCGCGCCGTTGAGCGCAGGCGGGCAGGTGAATTCGACCGCGAGCCGATCGCCGAAGCGGACGCTCTCGATCTCCAGATAATGCTGCAGCGTCGCCAGCTCGTCCTCGAGCGGCAGCAGCGCGTCGGGCTGTGAGGACAGGGTCGCGCGCAGAAATTCGGACAGTTTGGCAAGCATTGCGTCGGCCGCGCCATAATCGCGCGTGACGATCAGCGACGAGATGGCGTTGAGCGTGTTGAACAGGAAATGGGGGTTGAGCTGGTAGCGCAGCGCGGCAAGGCTGGCGGCGCTCGCCGCCGCCTCTGCGCGGCTTGCCGCCTCGCGAGCGGCGGCGAGTTCGAGTTCGCGCTCGCGGGCAAGCTTGTTCGCTTCGATCACGGTGAACGCCGCGCCCAGCAGCGCGAATTGCCAGACGAGGGCGATGAAGTTGTTCGTGGCGCGCAAGGCAAAGGGGGCGATCTTCTGCGTGGATACGACGAGCCGTCCGATCCATTCGCCGGTCGCGGCGTCGATCAGGGCCAGGGTCGCCGACGCCAGGATGACCGCAGCGCCCATCGCGGCCAGCCGAACGACCATGTTGCCGCGGCGCGTCCTGCGCACCGCCCAATAGACGCCGCCCGAAAGCAGGACGCCCATCACGCAAATGTTGATCACCGACACCGTGACGTAGAGGCTGGCACCGCTGAAAACATGATAGGGGATCAGATACAGCACCCCGGACAGCGTCCAGGTCGCGATGACCAATGCGATGGTCTGGCGATGTTCGGGTCTCAGCGGCATTGCGATTCCTTTGTGTAATGCGCGCCAAGCATAAGGGAAGCCTGCGCCGCGGGCGTCCTTCCCCGTCGCGCCGGCGTCGGTCTTCGTCGCACGAAATCGGGTCGGGCGACCCGCGATCCGGGTTCGTAGCAGAAGGATGGAGCCGATATGCCGGGCCCGATAGCCGGCCTCCATTCGCGGCATTCCGCCGCCAGGAGACAGACTGTGGCAAATCGTTACCGCACCGGGCTGATCGCCCTCGGGCTGCTCGGCACCCTGATCGTCGCCGAGGGACGCACCAACGCGTCCGAGCCTGTCGCTGCGACGCCCGCAGCCGCTGCTTTCCAGCCGCTCGAGATGCTGCCGTCGGGCCATCCGGTGGTTCGGGTCGCGGTCGACGGGTCTCCGCCAAGGCGTTTCGTCATCGACACCGCGGCAAGCGAGACCACGATCCTGCCGAAACTTCGCGCGGCGATGGTGGGGCTCGTCGTCAAGCCGTCGGACGAGCCGCTCGACGGCGCGGCGGGGCGGTCGGAGGTCGAGACCGCGACGGTGGGTCTGCTGGAGGTCGCCGGTTTCGGCTTTCGCTCGCTCGAAGCGCTGGTGCTGCCGCCGGGGCCGGTCGATGGCCTGGGCGTCGACGGCATTTTGGGCGCCGACATCATCGCCGACTTCGCGGTCGAACTCGACATTCCGGCGCATCGCTGGCGCATGACGCGGTCCGCCGATGCAGCGATGCTGCGCGGGCTAACAGCATCGGTTCCCTTCACGCTCGACGAGGAACGCGCGCCGCGACTGACGATCCGGCTGAACGGCGTCGAGGTTCCGGCGGTACTCGATACCGGAGCGCGCGGGACCATCATAAACTGGGCGGCCGCGAAGGCGATCGGCCTGACCCCCGATACGCCCGGACTGGTCAAGGGAACCGATGTCAGGGGAGCGACCGCCCACGCGACGCCGAGCGTCAAGGCGAAACTCGCCCGCCTGTCGATCGATACCGCCGAAATGCGCGATCGCGACATCCGCATCGCCGACCTGCCGGTGTTCAAGGTGCTCGGCTTCGAGGCCGACCAGCCCGCGGTGATCTTGGGCATCGACATGTTCGCCGACCGGCGCTTCGTCATCGATCATCCGGGGCTCCGCCTGCATGTCTCGCCGCCGGCGGACCCTGCTTCCGGACCGAAGCAACCCTGATGGAGCAGGGGCGGGCCGGTGCTGCGAACGCCCGCCGATAAGCCCGCCCAAAAAGAAGGCGCGCGGTACGGGATACCGCGCGCCCAGTTCGTGCCCAACGTGCCCCGTTGGATTTCCCGCGACGCCCATCGCGGGGCAAGGAGCACGGTCCGACCCGGGAGAGAGGGTGTGCCGGACCGCGCAATGCCTCGTTAAATGCGTTCGATGATCGTGACCGGCGCCATGCCGCCGCCGGTGCACATGGTGGCAAGCCCGGTATTGAGATCGCGGCGCTCCATCTCGTCGAGCAAAGTGCCGAGGATGATCGCGCCGGTCGCGCCGATCGGGTGGCCGAGCGCGATCGCGCCGCCGTTGACGTTGACCTTCGCCGGATCGACGTCGAGGTCGCGCATGAACTTCAGCGGCACGACCGCGAAGGCTTCGTTGATCTCGATCAGGTCGATGTCGCCGATCTCCATACCCGCCTGTTTCAGCGCCTTGCGCGTGGCGGGGACGGGCGCGTTGAGCATCAGTTCGGGGCTGTCGCCCGCCGAGCTGAGGTGACGGATGCGCGCGCGCGGCTTCAGCCCATGCGCCTTTGCATAGTCTGGCGATGCGATCACGACCGCCGCGGCACCGTCGACAACGCCCGACGAGTTGCCCGCGTGGTGGATGTGGTTGATCTCGACCTCGGGGTACGTCGCACGGACAAGCTGCGCATAGGTCGTTCCCGCCTCGTCAAGCGGGCGCTCCATGAAGCCGGGAAACGCGGCCGCCAGCGACGACAGGCCTTCCATCGTCGTCGAGGGGCGCGGATATTCGTCATGATCGAGCGCGAGGCGACCGTCGACATGGTGGACGGGCACGACCGACTTCGCGAAGCGGCCATCCTTGATCGCCTCGTCGGCGCGGCGCTGGCTTTCGAGGCCGAGCGCGTCCGCCTCTTCGCGCGTGAAGCCTTCGAGCGTCGCGATCAGGTCCGCGCAGATGCCCTGGTGCGGCTGCGGGTGTCGGCGGCGCAGATCTTCATTCCCGGCATCGACGAACGGGCTGCGGTCGGTGGTGCTGATGAAGGACATCGATTCGACGCCGCCCGCCATCGTCAGGTTCATCATTCCCGACATCACGCCCATCGCCGCGACATTGACAGAGGTAAGCCCCGAGCCACAGAAACGGTCGATCGTAAAGCCGGGCGCAGCCGGGCCGAAGCCCGCGTCGAGTGCGGCCATGCGCGCGATGCACGATCCCTGCTTGCCGAATTGCGAACCGCAGCCCGCGATCACTTCGTCGATATCGTCGGGGTCGATGTCATTCCGCGCCGCGAGCGCTCGCAACACTGTCGACAACAGGCGCTGCGGATGGACTTCGGTCAGCGATCCCTTGCCGATCTTGCCGCCGCCGCGTGGGGTGCGGGCGGTGTCGATGATCCATGCTTCGGTCATGCAAATATCCTTTCGAAAAGAAGAGCTCAGGCGGCCGCGCCGGCCATGGCCTTGGCGAACACGCCGCGCAGCTGACCGCCGCCATTCTCGGGCACCGCCTCGTCGGTGCGATCTGCGATTTCGGCAAAGCGCGCGGCGACGAGTTCGGGGGTCGGCGCTTCGTCATAGATACCCTTGGTCAGCGTGATGTTGGCAGTCTCGAAACCGCCGGCGCCGGCGCACAGCGTGGTACGCGTCGGCGCCCCCTCGGAGACCAGATAGACAAGTCCGGCCGCGACGGCTTCGGGCTGGAGGCGGGCCAGAATCTCTTCCGCCATCAGATTTTCGGTCATGCGCGTCGCCGCGACGGGCGCGATGCAGTTGACCCGGATGTCGTTCTTTGCGCCCTCCAGCGACAGAGTCTGCATCAGGCCGACGAGCCCCATCTTCGCGGCGCCATAATTCGCCTGGCCGAAATTCCCGTAGAGCCCCGACGAGGAGGTCGTCATGACGATACGGCCGTAATTCTGCTCGCGCATGAGGTCCCACACCGCCTTTGAGCAGATCGCGGTGCCCATCAGATGGACGTCCATGACGAGACGAAAATCCTCGATCTCCATCTTCGCAAAGCTCTTGTCGCGAAGGACGCCTGCATTGTTGACCAGAATATCGATGCGGCCCCACCGGCCGCGCGCGGCATCGACCATCGCCTGAACGTCGGCGACGCTGGTGACCGAGGCGCCGCTCGCCATCGCCTCGCCGCCGGCGGCGCGGATCTCGTCGACGACGCGGTCGGCGGCTTCGCTCGACCGGCCCGAGCCGTCGAGCGAGCCACCGAGATCGTTGACCACCAGCTTCGCGCCCCGACGGGCAAGCTCGAGCGCATAGGCGCGGCCAAGCCCGCCACCTGCGCCGGTGATGATTGCTACCTTGCCGTCGAACCGCATCGCATCCTCATTATTTTAGGTTTCGGTATGAAATTTTCTGGTCCTAGACCCCAGCAGATCGACAAGAGTCAATTCTGATTGGCCAAGTTTGCGTATTTGGTTTCCTGTTTGGCGCGAATAGTCGGGGCGCAGAACGGCCCCGTCCGCGGATCTGCGGATACGGCGGCCGAAAAATTTGGAGCTCGGGATGGCGGCTGGCGCGTCAGTGCGCGAGTAGCCCGGCGAAGAAGGGGCGCGTGTAGGCGGCGTCGATCGTCGTCTTGTCGAGTTCGGGCGCCCAGAGCCGGAGGTCGCCGACAGCATTGGTGATCGCGAGCAGGAGTTCGGCGCCGATATGTGCGTCGATTGGCCGGATCGAACCATCGGCGATGCCGCGGCCGATGACGAGCGCCGAGCGGTTCGAAAGGCGCCCGAATTGCTTGAGCAGCGCATCGCGTTCGGGATTCGGTATGCTGACGACGGCTTTCAGTGCGAGCAGTGGACCGGCCTCCGACATCTGGAAGTCGATCAAGGCTGCGAAGCTGGCATATATCTCGTGAAGCCCGCTACCCCCTTGCTCGTCGGCCTGCCGCTGTGCGGCGCGCATGATCGCAATCGTCCGTTCGAGGCACTGGATCACCAGGTCGTGCTTCGTCTCGACATGATGATAGAAGCTGCCCTTCGTGACCTTGAGCCGCGCCGAGATGCGTTCGACGGATGCCCCGGCATAGCCCTGATCGTTGATCAATTCGGTCGCTGCTTTGAGGAAGCGTTCGGGGCCGATCTCCGACGGCGATGCGGGCGGCGGGATTTCGAGGGGCAGGGCAGGGGCGCTTTCTCCGGCCGCAAGCGCACCGATACCGTTCCGCAATATGTCGAGGATGCCGTCGGCGATCTGGGCAAAATAGCGGCTGTCGTGACTCTCCATGATCCGCCGCGACCAGAAGAGCGCCGCGAGCAACTGATGCGTCTGCGCGGCAAGTGCGGTGGCGTCGACCGGTGCGTCGGCGGTGACAAGCAATCCCCGGAACGACCGGAAGAGGCGGACAAAGGCGGCGTTGACCTCCTCGTCCCCCAGCGCCTGCGCATCGTGGAAATGGACGATCGGCGGCGTGCTGCCCTCGCAGATATCGGCATAGAGCGCGGCATATGCCCGAAACACTGCCGCGACGCGCTCGAACGGTGTCGGCTGGCGCGCGGCCTCGCCGACAATCTGCTGGAAGCGGTCGATCGCCTGCAGGAAACATGTCGCGGCAAGCTGTTCCTTGCGCCGGAAATAATAGGCGACGCCGGTCGCGACGATGTCGAGGCGCGCCGCGACTTCCGCGAGCGTCATGCCGTGGACGCCCTTTTCGTTGATCAGTTCGACCGCGGTTTGGACAACCGCGTCGCGGCGGCGAAAGCGTCTGTCGGGTTTGGGAGAGGCGGATGCGGTCATGGGACAGGGGCTCGATCGGGCGCAGAAAAAAATGCCGCCTTGCGGAGCGCGTAACAAAAGATGCGGCGACAATCCATCATCCTGCCGCGGCGTTCGGCAGACGAAGCGCCGCCGCCGTTGCTTCGACGATCGCCTTTGTATCGTGGTAATCCGGCGGCCGGTCGCTATATCGGAGACGGCGGCAGGATTCCCGCCGGTTCGCCAAAGGGGCCACGTCCCCGCCCGCCCTGCGGCGGGTTTCAGGTCCGGGACGGCCCGGCAGTCTTTTTAAAGGAGGCTGCCCATGCCGTGGGTCTATCTTGTCATCGCCGGGCTGTTCGAGGTGGTGTGGGCTTTTTCCATGAAACAATCGGATGGCTTCACGCGCCCCGGCCCGACGATTGTCACCATCGCCGCAATGATCGCGAGTTTCGCGCTGCTTTCGCTGTCGATGAAGTCACTGCCGCTCGGTACCGCCTACACCATCTGGACTGGGATCGGTGCGGTCGGGGCATTTCTGGTCGGGATCGCGATGCTGGGCGAGGCCGCGAGTGCGATGCGCATCGTCGCGACGCTGCTGATCGTCGCCGGGCTGGTGCTGATGAAAATTGCCACGCGGGCGTGACGCCGCGATCTGCCGCTATCGCTTGCCATCGTCCGGACGCGCGGCTAAAGGCGCTTCATTCGGACAGATGCGCCGTTTTCCTTCCGCCTTTCGCCGACATGCTCGGGGAGGGTGGGCGGACTATTGCCCGAAGCACGGTTGACGTGCGGGGGACGGCAACCCATCTGGCCCGGAACATTGACGCATGAAGGACAGGACGATCGATATGGCGAGGCCCAAGATTGGCGAATTCGTCAACCAGGTGAAAACCGAAGCCACGAAGATCGTGTGGCCGACGAGCCGCGAGACGGTGCAGACGACGATCATGGTGCTGATCATGACGACGATCCTGTCGCTCTTCTTCTTCGGCGTCGATTCGGTATTCAAGCTGATCGTCGGCTGGCTGACGTCGCTCGCGCGCTAAGCGCGAATCCAGGGATTAAGGAACAACCATAATGGCGCGCTGGTACATCATTCACGCCTATTCGGGCTTCGAGAACAAGGTTCGCGATTCGGTGATCGCCGAAGCCGAACGCATGGGGCTGACCCAGCTCGTCGAGGCGGTCGAAGTGCCCGTCGAAACGGTCACCGAGGTCAAGCGCGGCAAGAAGGTTCAGGCCGAGCGGAAATTCTTCCCCGGCTATGTCCTCGCCAAGCTGACGATGACCGACGACGTCTATCACCTTGTCAAGAACACGCCGAAGGTTACCGGCTTCCTGGGGTCGTCGGGCAAGCCGCAGGCGATCAGCGAGG
Source organism: Sphingopyxis sp. H073 (assembly GCF_001468395.1). Taxonomy (GTDB): domain Bacteria; phylum Pseudomonadota; class Alphaproteobacteria; order Sphingomonadales; family Sphingomonadaceae; genus Sphingopyxis. Next base: position 419,502 of record NZ_LNSG01000001.1, read on the forward strand.
CTGAGGCCGCGCGCATCCTGAACAGCAAGGAAGAGGCCGCGGCGCGTCCGAAGACCGAGATCCGCGTCGATTATGAGATCGGCGATCAGGTCAAGGTGCTCGAAGGTCCGTTCGCGAGCTTCAACGGCGTCGTCGAGGAACTCGATTTCGACAAGGCGCGCGTCAAGGTCAGCGTGTCGATCTTCGGCCGCGCGACCCCCGTCGAGCTCGATTTCGAGCAGGTCGAACGCATGAAGTGATGGCTCGGGCCATCGCTCTCCGAAAAGATTGGACGGTCGCATGGGTCTGACTCCTTCAGAGATTCAGGCTCGTGCCGATCGTGCGCGCGCCATCCACGCCGCGGTCGACCGGGAGCGCGTCGTCCGCCGCGTCACCAAGCTCTTCGACCTCGAAGCGGCTGAAGAGCCCGACGAATTTACCTTCCCTGCCTTCACCAAGCCTATGCGCCAGCGGATATTCGGCGGGCAGGTGATCGCGCAGGCGATGGTTGCTGCGGCGCGAACGGTCGACGCGGGGAAGGGCGTGCATTCGCTCCATGCCTATTTCCTGCGCGGGGGCGACGAGGCGAAGCCGCTCCATTTCCGCGTCCACCGCGATTTCGACGGACGCAGTTTCGCGAACCGCCGCGTCGTCGTGCGCCAGGATGGCAAGGTGATCTTCAACCTCACGGCATCCTTCCAGGCGCCCGAGCAGGGGCTGTCGCACCAGGCGCCGATGCCCGATCTGCTGCCGCCCGACCAATGCCGCGACTTCGGCGATGTGATCGCCGCCGATCCGCTGATCGACGATGCGCGGCTCGAACAGATGGCAACCAACCATCCGTTCGACGTCCGCAGCTTTCGTCCGCCCGCGGGCACGGCCTCGACGATGCATTATGAATGGTTCCGCATCGCGGCGCCGGTCGGCGACGACCCGCTGACGCATCGCGCGCTGCTCGCTTACGCATCGGACATGGGCCTCTTGTCGTCGGCTATGGTGCCGCACGGCCTGACCTGGACGCAGCCAGGGTTGTTTTCGACCAGCCTCGATCATGCGATGTGGTTCCACGACGACATCCGCGTCGATGACTGGTTCGTCTATGTCATGGACAGCGACTGGGCCGGTGGCAGCCGCGGGATCAACCGCGGGCTCATCTATCGTAAGGACGGCACCCTGATCGCTTCGGCGGTTCAGGAAGGGCTGATCCGCCTCGTTCCGACCGCATAAGGCTTGTTTTCTGCGGCGTTTGCGCTTATGGGCGCCGCTTCGCGTCAGATAAGGGCGTGATTCCGCGCGGGAGGAAGGGGTGATGCCCTTCTGCTTGACCGCTTATTTTGAGCCCCGGATTGCGGTCGGGGGCGACAGAAAGAAAGGAGGCCACCATGGCCAAGAAGATTAGCGGCTACATCAAGCTGCAGGTGCCCGCCGGCACCGCCAACCCCTCGCCGCCGCTCGGGCCGGCACTGGGTCAGCGCGGGGTCAACATCATGGAATTCTGCAAGGCATTCAACGCCGCGACGGATGGCATGGAGAAGGGCACGCCGACCCCGACGATCATCACCGTCTATGCCGACAAGAGCTTCTCGTTCGTCACCAAGACGCCGCCGGCGACTTACCTGATCAAGAAGGCCGCGAACCTGAAGTCTGGCTCGAAGGAACCCGGCAAGATCAGCGGGGGCAAGATCGCCCGTTCGAAGCTGACCGAAATCGCCGAGATCAAGATGAAGGATCTCAACGCGAACGATCTGGAACAGGCAACGAAGATCATCGAGGGCAGCGCGCGCTCGATGGGCCTCGAAGTGACGGAGGGCTGAACCCATGGCTAAGCTGACCAAGAAGCAGAAGGCCCTCGAGGGCAAGGTCGACGCGCTGAAGCTGCACGGCGTCGACGAAGCGATCAAGACGGTGCGCGAGCTGGCCTCGGCCAAGTTCGACGAAACGCTGGAAATCGCGATGAACCTGGGCGTCGATCCGCGTCACGCCGACCAGATGGTCCGCGGCGTCGTCACGCTGCCCGCCGGTACCGGCAAGGACGTCAAGGTTGCCGTGTTCGCGCGCGGCGACAACGCCGACAAGGCGCTGGCCGCCGGCGCCGACAAGGTCGGTGCCGAAGACCTGATGGAAGACATGCTCGCGGGTAACCTCGACTATGGCCGCGTCATCGCGACGCCGGACATGATGGGCATCGTCGGCCGTCTCGGCAAGACGCTGGGCCCGAAGGGCCTCATGCCGAACCCCAAGCTCGGCACCGTCACCCCGAACGTCGCCGAAGCGGTCAAGGCAGCCAAGGGCGGCCAGATTGAATTCCGCGTCGAAAAGGTCGGCATCATCCACGCCGGCATCGGCAAGCTGTCGTTCGGCGAGGAAAAGCTTCGCCAGAACTTCGACGCCTTCGTCGATGCGATCGTCAAGGCCAAGCCGGCCGGTGCGAAGGGCAAATATGTCCGCAAGATCGCGCTTTCGTCGTCGATGGGCCCCGGGATCAAGGTCGATACGGCCGACGTGACCGGCGCCTGATCAAGCGCACAGGATACAGCGAAGGGCCGGGGGAAACCCCGGCCCTTTTCTTATGGACGTTGCCGTTTCGGGGCGATGCGGGTCGCCCGGGGAATCGTCAGAGAATCTCGCGGACCAGATCTTGCGGGCGGCAAAAGCGAACGCCCTTGTCGGTCTCGACGAACGGGCGGTTCACATAGGCGGGATTTTCGACCATCGCGGCGATGATCGCATCCTCGCCCGCGTCGCCTAGCCCGCGTTCCTCGGCGTCGGTGCCGCGCAAGCGCAGCGCATCGCGTGCCGTCATGCCCGCGTCCCTGAACAGCTGGCGCAGCTTGTCCGCGATGTAGGGCGTCTTCAGATATTGGACGATCTCGACCTCGATACCGGGGGTCTCTTCCAGAATCGCCAGCGTCTTGCGCGAGGTGCCGCAGGCGGGGTTGTGCCAGATCGTCGCTTTCATGCGGCGTTCCCTAACGAGAGTGTAACGCAGCGTAAACCGGCTATTCATGGCGATTATGGCACATTTTCCCGCATGAAGAGGCTCGACCGTCTTGCCTTTGCCGCCGGGAACCCGATCTATGCAGGATCGAGGGACCGCCAATAGGCGGCCAATGCGGGGTTGTGGTTCAAGTGAATGAGTTGATCGATCGCAGGGCAATGCTGGCAATGGCGGGTGCAGGCGCGTTCGCGGCGACGTCGGCGCGCGCCGCGCAATTGCCCGACTGGCTCACCCAGCCGCGTCCGCCGGTGCCGGTTCAGGCGCCGGTCGACTATCTCGCCGTAGCGAAAAAGCAGCTCGCGTTGCAATCGCGCGCCATTCCGCAGACCGACCGTGTCGGCATCGTCGATTTCGGCCTGCCCTCGTCGCGGCCGCGCTTCGCGCTCGTCGACATGGTGAAGGGCAGGGTCGAGATGTTCCCGGTCACCCACGGCCGCGGTTCAGACCCGCAGCACGACGGCTGGCTCAAGCGCTTCTCGAACGCGCCGGGCAGCCTGGCCTCGTCGCGCGGCGCCTATCGCACCAGCGACTATTATTGGGGCGCAAATGGATCGTCGATGCGCCTCGCCGGGCTGGAGCCCGACAACAGCAACGCCGACATGCGCGCGATCGTCATTCATGGCGCCTGGTATGCCGACCCGTCGCTCATCGCGACGCAAGGCAAACTGGGACGCAGCGAAGGCTGTTTCGTGTTCGGCGAGGAGCTGTTGCCGGAGGTGCTCTACAAGCTCGGCCCCGGCCGCCTGCTGTTCGCCGACAAGCTGTGCGTGCCGCCGCCGGCGCCGGCGTTCGAAATGCCGCGCGAGCCGCTACCGGGCGAGGACAAGCTCATTCGCACCGGCGCGAGCAGCGGGGCGCTTCCCAAGACCGCAGATTGACCAGGTCCGTCCCTGCGTTCGCAATGACGGGAACAGTGTCTCAGTAAATTCCCCCGTTGCCGGGCTTATTGACCTGCGTCGTTGTCATCGGCGCGGTCGGGACCACTGCGGGCGGGTTGGGTGAGATCAGCACCGCGGCGGCGCGGCCGGGCTTGGCGAAGCTTGTCACTACCGGCGCGTCGCGGCCATAGATGTCGGCCAGCTTGGCGATGCCGTTCCCGGCCGCGTTCGGGACCACGGTCCAATAAGCGACATAGACCGGGAAGGGGTCTTCGAAGCTGAACTTCGTCGTCTTGCCGCTCGCGATCGCTTCGCCGAACTCCTCGGGACTCTTGCCGGCGAAATAGACCGCCATCAGCCCGGAGAAATGCAGCGCGCGCTCGGTGCGGATGCAGCCGTGGCTGAAGGCGCGCGCGGCGGAAGCGAAGGCACCCTTCGACGGCGTATCGTGCAGGTAGATGGCGTGCGGATTGAGCATCTCCATCTTCATCACGCCCAGCGCATTGTTGGCGCCGGGCTGTTGCACGACCGACAGCGTCTTGCCGCTCCCTGTCCATGTATAGCCCTGTGCGCGCGCCGTGGCGGGGCTCCGCGCGATCGTGGCGCCGATGCCCTCGGCGATGATGCTCTTGGGCAGGGTCCATGTCGGGTTGACGATGATCCCCGTCGCCATCGGGTTGAGCTGCGGCGTCGGCGTCGTCGGTTTGCCGACGACGGCCTTGTGCGTCGCGATGATCGTGCCGCCATGGACGACGCGGGTCAGATATTCGGGGACGTTGCTGACGACATAGCGGTCGCCGAGGTCGCGCGGCATCCAGCGCCAGCGTTCCATGTTGACGCGGATCGCATTGGCGTCGCCAGGCGATTTTGCACTCTTGAGCGCCGCCTTCAGAACCGCGAAATTGGGATGCACGGGGTCGAGGCCCGCAAGCGAGCGCGACACCGAATTCGAATTGAGCGCCGAGGTCAGCAAAGGGATCAGCGGCGTGGCCTGCGCATCGCTGTCGGTCATGAACCACTGCTTGCGCGCGGCATTGGGCGTGCGGCCGTCGCGCAGATGCGTCGCGAGCAGCAGGAAGCTGTCGGTTGCGACCTTGTCGAGCTGGATCTGGTTCTTCGCGAGGATCGCCTGCGCGAGGCCGTCGGGGTTATAGTCCTGCGGGAACAGTCCCTCGCTGCCGACCTTTTCGATGAAGCTCAAAAGCTCGGTCGCATTGGCTTCGGACCAGCTCGGCAGATTGGCTTCGGTCACGGTTTCGACGACCGGCGCGTCGTCGGTCACCTTGTCGGGTTGCAGGACGACCGAATCCTCCTTGACGCCGGTCTGCGCAAAAACCGGCGTTGCAAAAAGGGTCAGGGGAAAGACAAGTGCCGCCGACCGGCGCAGCGAAAGGGGGGAATTTTTAGCCATGGTCAAAGCCCATAGCCAAAAACCATCCCTAGTGAAAGTGAGCGGCGGCACAGGTCGGCGCATCCGAAATATCCTCACCCCGCACTGGATCCGGGGTCCGTGCACCGCCGCACGAATGGATACCGGATCAAGTCCGGCATGACGAAGCTATAGGGTTCAGGCCGTGCCTTCGTCCTGCTTCGCCAGCCATTCCTCGAGCCACTTGATCGTATAATCGCCGTGGATCACGTCGGAGTCGGCGAGCAGCGCCTGATGCAGCGGGATGTTCGTCTTGACCCCGGCGATCACCATTTCATCGAGCGCGCGGCGCATCCGCATCATGCAGCTTTCGCGGCTGCGGCCATAGACGATCAGCTTGCCGATCATGCTGTCGTAATAGGGCGGGATCGAATAGCCGGCGTAGAGCCCGCTATCGACGCGGACGTGCATCCCGCCCGCGGGATGATAAGCGGTGACCTTGCCCGGCGAGGGCAGGAATGTGCGTGGATCCTCGGCATTGATCCGGCATTCCATCGCATGACCGCGGAATTCGAGGTCTTCCTGTTTGACCGAAAGCCCGGCGCCGCCGGCGATGCGGATCTGTTCGCGGACGAGGTCGAAGCCGGTGATCATCTCGGTCACCGGATGCTCGACCTGAATGCGCGTGTTCATCTCGATGAAGAAGAACTCACCATTTTCCCACAGGAACTCGATCGTCCCGGCGCCGCGATAGCCCATCTTCGCCATCGCGTCGGCGCAGATGCCGCCCATGCGCGCGCGTTCCTCGGCCGAGATGATCGGCGAGGGAGCTTCCTCCAGCACCTTCTGGTGGCGGCGCTGGAGCGAGCAATCGCGTTCGCCGAGGTGGATGGCATTGCCCTGACCGTCGCCGAACACCTGGAATTCGATGTGGCGCGGGTTGCCGAGATATTTTTCCATATAGACGGTCGGGTCGCCGAAGGCTGCGGCCGCTTCGCTCGACGCCTGACCCATCAGGCTTTCCAGGCTGTCCTCGTCGGGAACGACCTTCATGCCGCGTCCGCCGCCGCCCGAGGCGGCCTTGATGAGGACGGGATAGCCGATTTCCTTGGCGAGCTTTTTTGTTTCCTCGCTGAAGGTCACCGCCCCCGGCGAACCCGGAACGACAGGAAGGCCGAGCGCAACCGCGGTGCGCTTCGCCTCGACCTTGTCGCCCATCGTCCGGATATGCTCGGGCTTCGGGCCGACGAAGATCATGTTATGCGCTTCGATGATCTCCGCGAACCGCTCGTTCTCGGAAAGGAAGCCGTAACCCGGATGGACCGCGTCGGCGCCGGTGATCTCCGCGGCCGAGATGATCGCCGGAATATTGAGATAGCTGTCCTTCGCCGCCGGGGGGCCGATGCATACCGCTTGGTCGGCAAGGCGAACGTGCATCGCGTCGGTGTCGGCGGTCGAATGGACCGCGACGGTCTTGATGCCCATTTCATGGCACGCGCGGTGGATGCGCAGCGCGATCTCGCCGCGGTTGGCGATCAGCAGTTTCTCGATAGCCATCGGGTGGGGCTCAGCCGATGGTGAACAGCGGCTGGTCGAACTCGACCGGCTGGCTGTTCTCGACATGCACGGCCTTCAGCGTGCCGGCGGCGGGCGCGACGATCGGGTTCATGACCTTCATCGCCTCGATGATCAGGATCGTGTCGCCGGCCTTAACCGCCGAGCCTACAGCTGCGAAATTCGCGGCACCGGGCTCGGGGGCCAGATAGACGGTGCCGACCATCGGCGACTTTACGGCATCGGCGAAAGTGTCGGCGGCGGGCGCTGCGGCTGCGGCAGCGGCGGCGGGCGCAGCCGGAGCGGCAGCAGCGGGCGCCGCGACGGGCGCGGGGGCATAAGCGACGGGTGCGGCGGCGGTCAGCGTGCGCGCGACGCGCACCTTGCGGTCGCCGTCCTCGACCTCGATTTCCGACAGCTGCGTGTCGTCGAGCAGTTCCGCGAGTGCGCGGACGAAAGCCGGATCGATGTTGATGCCGTGCTCTTTATGGTCACCCATGATGCAATTCCTGTTCTGTGGCATCGTGGTCCGATGCCCTGACCCCTGTTTTTCTGGCGCCCTCTTGTCAGAGTCGTGCCGCCGCGTCCAGCGCGAGCGTATAGCTGTTCGCGCCATGGCCTGCAAAATGCGCTGCGGCGGCCATCCCGACATAGCTGATGTGGCGGAATTCCTCGCGCTTCATCGGGTCCGACAGATGGACCTCGATCACCGGCACCCTGATCGACTTGATCGCATCGTGAATCGCGATCGAGGTGTGGGTATAGCCGCCGGCGTTCAGTAGCACCGCCTTGGCGCCCGCGACATAGGCCTCGTGCAACCAGTCGATCAGCACGCCTTCATGGTTCGTCTGGCGGCATTCGAGCCGTAGCCCCAGTCCGGCCGCCTGCGTCTCCAGTCGCGCGTGGATGTCGTTCAGCGTGTCGTGCCCGTAAATCTCCGGCTCGCGCGTGCCGAGCAGGTTGAGGTTGGGGCCGGAGAGGACATAGACGGTCGGAAGTTCGGGCAAGAGACGGTCTTTCGGTTGCGACGCGATGCGCTCCCCCTATATGGGCTGCCAAGCAAAAGGCAAAGCAAGGCGGATTCCCCCGTGATATCGGTCATTCTCAACGGCGAACCCCGGCAGGTGCGCGAGGGCAGCATCGCCGAACTCGTCGCTTCGCTGGGGCTTGATGCGAAAAAGGTCGCGGTCGAGCGCAATCGCGCGATTGTGCCGCGCTCGACGCTGGCCGACGTCGCTCTGGTCGAAGGCGACGCGCTGGAAATCGTTCATTTCGTAGGAGGCGGGTGTTGACCGACAGTTGGAGTGTTGCCGGACGGACGTTCACGTCGCGGCTGATCGTCGGCACCGGCAAGTACAAGGATTTCGAGCAGAATGCTGCGGCGGTCGAGGCGTCGGGGGCCGAGATCGTCACCGTCGCGGTGCGCCGCGTGAATGTCTCGGACCCGACCGCGCCGATGCTGACCGATTTCATCGACCCGAAGAAGATCACCTACCTGCCGAACACCGCGGGCTGCTTCAACGCCGACGACGCGATCCGCACGCTGCGGCTGGCGCGCGAGGCCGGCGGCTGGGATCTGGTGAAGCTCGAGGTGCTCGGCGAGGCGAAGACGCTCTATCCGAACATGCGCGAGACGCTCGAGGCGACCGAAGTGCTCGCGAAAGAGGGCTTTCTGCCGATGGTCTATTGCGTCGACGATCCGATCGCCGCGAAGCAGCTTGAGGATGCGGGCGCGGTCGCGATCATGCCCTTGGGCGCGCCGATCGGGTCGGGCCTCGGCATCCAGAACCGCGTCACCATCCGCCTGATCGTCGAGGGCGCGTCGGTGCCCGTGCTCGTCGACGCGGGCGTGGGCACGGCGAGCGACGCGGCGGTGGCGATGGAACTCGGCTGCGACGGCGTGCTGATGAACACCGCGATCGCCGAAGCGAAAGACCCGGTCCGCATGGCGCGCGCGATGAAGCTGGCGGTCGAGGCAGGGCGCGATGCCTATCTCGCGGGGCGCATGGGTTTGCGACGCTACGCCGACCCGTCGAGCCCGCTGGCGGGATTGATCTGATAGCGCAAATCTAGCGGTGTGTCCCCGCGCAGGCGGGGACCCATCTCATGTCCGTGCAAGATAGCGCCTTCCGGAGATGGGCCCCTGCCTTCGCAGGGGCACAAGCTGGTTTAAGGCACCCGCTTCACCGGGGGCGGCGTCCAGCTTCCATCGGTCGCGCGGCGCTGAGGCAGATACAGCCGCAGGTTCATCGTGAACGGACCCGTTGGTGCGGGGAGCCAGTTGGCTTCCCGGTCGGCGCCGGGCGAGGCGTTCTGGATATAGAGGTCGAGCGAACCGTCGGGGTTGAATTTCAGTTTGTCGCGATCACCGATCGCGAAGCGATTGATCGGGTTGGCGACGAAGAACTGATCCTCGCCATACATCGTCAGCGACCAGAAGGCGTCGGCGGGCGGGATCTGGTCCTTCTCGAAATGCAGCACGTAATTCGAGGCGCCCGTCAGCGGCTTGCCGTCGTCGCCGAGCACCGCCATCGGATAGACGGCTTCCTCGGGCGGGAGGGCGCCGAGCCCTGCAAAGCCGATGAAGGCGCGCGCCAGATAGTCGTTGCCATAGACGCCGACGGTGCTGCCGATCGCGCCCCAGCCGGTACGGCCGATCCCCAGCGCCTTCCGCCGCGTGACAATACGCTGATACGCGTCGGCGGCGGCGCGGGTGAGTCCGCGCTGGACCGCGGGATCGGCCTTCGACAGATCGAAGCTCTGGCCCTGAACGATGCCGAGGCGTTCCATGCGCCAAACGATCGAATAGTCGCTGGCGTGCGGCGGGTTGCGCTTCATGAGCTCGGCGAAGGAGGCGAAGAAGGCCTGCGGCGCCATTTGCGCCACCTGCTGGACCGGCGGGGTCTTCATGTCGACCGATGCGTCGGCTGTTGGCGTGGCCGCTGCGACCTCGGGCTTCCCCCAGCGCGACAGCGGCGTGGCCTTGAGCCCCGCCTGCAATGTATGGACATGGTCATAATCGGCGGCGCCATTGGTCTGGATGCGGCCGATGATCCAGCCCATCTCGGTCGGGCTACGGACCAGGCGCATGCCCTTTGGCAGCGTGCCCTTCCAGTTCGGGCCGACGATCGCAGCGATGCCGCCATCATTGCCCGTCGTGCGCGTGCCGAGCGTCGCGAACACGTCGGTCCACATGTCCATCAGCGGAATGACATGATAGCGGCCCTGCGTGTTCGGCAAGGTGAGCACCAGCGGCTCCTTGCCGACATCGAACCACATCGAGGAATAAAGCGTGTCGGCGTTCGGTCGCACAACGTCCTTGAAGCTGGCGTCGGGGTAGGTCTTCATATGCCCGAACCGGTTGACCGGCGCGCGCATCAGGCCGGGTGCGCCGGTGTTGGTCGCAACGCGCCGCGTGGTCTCCATCAGCACCAGCGGATAGGCGTAGGTGTAGGCTTCGATACCGATGGTATAGGCTTCGTCTTCGGTGACGGGCGCCGCCGAAGCGGTACCGGACAGGAAGGCGGCGGCCATCGTCAACAGGGCAAGCAGGCTTTTCATCACGGAGCGACTCCTGAACAGGGACTGCCGCCCGTTAGATGCCGCGCCGCGTCCAGTCTGTCATCCTGCCGACAATCTGCTGGGAATTTTATCGCGCGAGCCTAAGGTCGCCGGGGGAGAAGGCGATGGCGACGAAGGCGCATCCATGGTCGCAGGACGAACGCGAAGCTGCGCTTCGCCGCTGTCCGCTCTTCGCGTGCTGGCCCGAGGTGCGGATCGCCGAACTCGCCGCAATCGCGCGCGCCGAATTCTACCCGCGCGGCACCGAAATCTTCGCCCATGATCCCGAAAGGCGCGAGGCGTTCGTCATCGCCTCGGGCGAGGTCGAGGTCAGCCGCGGGTCGGCGGAGGGCAAGAAATTCGTGCTCGGCATCAACGGCGCTCCGCAGATCCTCGCGATCGTCCGGCTGCTTACTGATCCGCCGATCCGCTATGATTATCGCGCTTATGAGGAGAGCGTCCTGTTGCACCTGCCCGCTGATGGCCTTGCCGCGATCCTCGATGCCGAACCGATGCTGTGGCGCGACGTCGCCTTGCTGATGTGCGCGCGGCACGGCGACAGTCTGCGGCTGCTCGGCGACCATAATCTGGGGTCGCTCGACCAGCGGATGGCGGCGACGCTCGTCGACCTAGCGCGCATCCACGGGACCGCAGGCGGACCGGGGATCGAACTCGGCCTCCGCCTGCCGCAGGAACAACTCGGGGCGATGCTGGGCGTCACGCGGCAGAGCGTGAACAAGCTGCTCCGCGGTTTCGAGGCAGCGGGGCTGATCGCGATATACTATAACCGCATCACGATCCGCGACCCGGCGGCGCTCGACGCGATCGCAGAAGGCGGCGACTGACTGGTTATCCTTTGTAAAGAACGCTTTGTCCCACGCCCCGGGAACATCATGCCGTTCCTGCAGGTTGTACCCTTGAGAAGCGGCTCCCCGCCTCTTCGAACAAGGAGAACCCCCGTGGGTGAACTGAAGGACAAATCCAAGGGCCTCGCGAACGAGGCGATTGGCAACACCAAGCAGGCGATCGGCAAGGCGACCGACAACGAGCGCCTTCGCGCCGAAGGCGAAGCGCAGGAACGCAAGGGCGAAGCCCAGAATCTGAAGGGCAAGGTTGCCGGAGCGCTCGGCGACAAGATCTGACGATCATGTGCCGTCACGCATGAACAAGGCCCCGGGGTTCCCCCTCCCCCGGGGCCTTTTCACTTTATCACTTGTTCCTCGCTGCCGCGCGGCGGTGGGGCCATCCTAAGGATGGTGGAGGGGTGAGAGGAACCAGTCCCTCCGTCAGCGCTTCGCGCTGCCACCTCCCCATGGCTTCGCCACAGGGAGGATCCTATATTATTGTCCTCCCGACGCGACGAGGTCGACATCGGTCATGCCGCCGTCGCGGCGCAGCATCACGACATAGGCAAGGTCGCCCTTCGTGCCGCCGAGCATATGCTCATTGCCGCGCACGCGGTGATCGCTGGTGTAGCCGGCGCGGATCGCCATCGTGTGATAATAGTCGAGCACGCCCTGGATCGAGGCGGCGGTCTGGAAGTTGACGACGCGGATGTTGCACTTGCCGCCGGCGACGCCTGCGGCCTCGCGCAGCGTCGCGCGCGGATAGAGCTTGAACGCGGCGGGCAGGCGATTGGCCCACTGGTTGCCATAGGTCAGCTTCGCATCGCAGCTGCCCTTTTGCTGGTCGCGTGCGAGGGCGCCGATCGTGACCGGGCGCTTGGCGTCGCAGTCGGCGCCGCAATTTTCCTCGAACGCCAGCGCCTTGGGCGCCTGTAGCAATTTGCCGGCTTTCAGCGCGGCGGCGGCCTCGGCGGCGGTCGCCGCCTTGCCCGCCGCGATACCCGGCGCGCCGCCATCGACCGGCCGGTTGCCCGGACCCGCGGCGTTGCGGTTCGCCTGACCGGTCAGCTTCGGGTCGACCATGATCTTGTCTTCGAGCGCACCCTTCACCGCCGGGTCGGCGTCGGTCAGCCCGTCGTCGAGCGGCTTGAGGTCGGCCTTGGCATCCGGATTGTCACGGCACCCCGCGAGCGGTGCCGTCGCGATCAGCAGGCCGGCGACCAGCCATTTTCCGCGCACCATCATAGCTAACACTCCCTTAATATCCCCTTGGGAATGCCCGATCCTGGTTAAAAAGGCTCAAATAAAATGCGTTAATGCGTAACCCTTTGTTATCCGAAAACTGTGCCGGAGCGAGACGGAAGCAGTCCCGGCGCGGTGCGGATCAGCCGCGACGTTTCGACCGCGGCCTGCCGGTGGACCACCGCCTGACGATAGACGGGATCGGTGACCATCTCCATGAAGGCGCCGCTGTTCGGATATTCGGCGACGAACATCGCGTCCCATTTCTCGCCCTCGGGGCCGATCAGCATCGCCTCCATCGACCCGCGCCAGACGATGCTGCCGCCCACGCGCTGGAACACCGGGCCGCTGTCCAGACCATAGTTCGCATAGGCTTCGGCGCCGCTCAGGCCTCTGCCGGCGAGCGGATGATCGTCGGGATATGTCGCCTCGTCCTTGAAGCGGACGAGGTTCAGCATGTGGATTTTCGTGTCGCGCGGCAGCGCCTTGAAGGCGTCGAACTGCGCGCGTTCGGGGTCGACATGCTTGTCGCTCATGGCTGGAACTCCTTGCGTTTGATGCGCCAGGCGTCGGCGCTCTGCGTCCAGGCGTCGACGGGCGCCTGTTCGAACGGCGCGGGGAGGCGCGTCGGCCCGCTGTTCGTCGCGCCGAGGCGAATGGCAAGCGCCTGCGACCGGGCATTTGCGGGGTCGATGCTGTGCATCAGTTCCGGCCATTTCAGGAATTCGACCGCGAAGTCGCACGCCGCGACCGCGCCCTCGAAGGCATAGCCCTTGCCGGCGAATTTGGCGCGGACGCCGTAGGCGATCTCGGGCGCGGGCCAGCCGTCGGGTTCCCATGGGCCGAGCCGCCCGACCCATTCGCCGCTGTCGCGCTCGATCACCGAAAACATCGAAAAGCCTCGGATGTGCCACGCGCCCGCCAGCGTGCACCATTGCCGCCACGCGGTCGAGCGCGGGCAGGTGCCGCCGATGAAGCGCATCGTGGTTTCTTCGGTGCACATTTCGGCGAAGCCGTCGAAATCCTCTGGCGCGGGCGGACGGAGGATCAGCCGCTCGGTCACGAGCAGGGGGCCGTTTAGCATTTTTCTCTCCCGCAGCAGTCGGCGACGCTTTTGCGGGAAGACGAGGGGAACGGCAAGAGGATGCGCTTGAGGGCGCCGGCGATTAACCGGCGCCCTCTCCATCACGGGGTGCAGGTGGAGGGGTCTCGGACCCACACCCGCGACGGGTCAGCGATTTCGTTTAGCGGCAGCGATATTTGTCGCGGTCGATCTCGCGGCCGAGCAGCGCGCCGCCCGCGGCGCCGAGCACCGTGCCGAGCAGCTTGTCGCCATTGCCCGCGATCTCGTGACCCGCGAGACCGCCGACGGCGCCGCCGATCAGCAGGCCGGTCGTGCCGTTATCCTTCTTGCAGCGATAGCGGCCGTCGCTGCCACGCCAGATGCGCGTGTCGCCGTTGATGCGCTGGTCGCGCGAGGCGTAATAGCGGCGATCCTTCTTGCGATAGAAATTCGCGCCTTCGTCGGCCTTGCTATAGCGCTGCGCCGGGACCGCGCCCGACAGACCGGCATAGGCCGGGGCGGTGCCGACGACACTCGCGGCAACGAGCACACCCATCAGGCCCTTGGTCAGAATACGCATCTTTTTTCCTTTCCTGGTTTCGACGCCTCCTTCCCGCCAGGGACCGGGCGCTTCGAGGGGAAGAACGAGCAGGGTCCACCGGGCGTTGCATGAACGGCAGGCAACAAGACGAAGCGAGCCTGACCGTCGATGAACCGAAACTGGCTTGAAGGGTGGCATGAGGCGTGCGACAGTGGCCACATGCTCAATATCGCCTCGCTCGTCATCGGCGTCATCGCGCTGGTTTTGGCCGTTTTTGCCTTCATCCCGCTGCTTGGCTGGGCGAACTGGGTGATCGTGCCTTTTGCGGTCGTCGGCCTCGCGCTCGGCGCCATGTCGGACCGTACCGCGGGGCGGAACCTCAATATCGTCGTCATCGTCATCGGCATCGTCCGGCTGATGCTTGGCGGCGGCCTCATCTGATCCAGGGCGGCGGCGCGTCATGAACACGGCACCAGCCCCCGCGGGGAGCCACGAAGGCGGGCTGCCCTACGCGCTCGCGGCCTATGGCATCTGGGGCTTCGTCCCGCTCTTCTTCAAGCTGCTGAGCAGTGTCCCGCCGGTCGAGGTGCTCGCGCAGCGCATCCTCTGGTCGCTGCCGCTCTGTTTCCTGATCATGGCGTTCCGGCGGCAGATCGGCGAGTATCTGGCGGTGCTGCGCGACTGGAAGGTGCTGCGGCTGCTGCTCGCGAGTTCGGTGCTGATCGCGGTCAACTGGCTTGTCTATATCTATGCGATCTTTACCGATCATGTGCTCGCGGCGAGCCTCGGCTATTATCTGAACCCGCTGGTCAATGTGATGCTGGGAATGGTCTTTCTGGGTGAGCGACTGTCGCGGATGCAGATGCTGGCGGTTGTCATTGCCGGGGTCGGCGTCGCGATCCTGCTTGCGGGCGCGCTCGACACGCTGTGGATCAGCCTGACGCTCGCGCTGACCTTCGGCATCTATGGGCTGCTGCGCAAGATTGCGCCAGTGGGATCGCTGCCCGGCCTGTCGGTGGAGACCACAGTGCTGTTGCTTCCTTCGCTTGCTGTCGCCGGCTATTATCTCGCGGCTGGCGACGGGCGCGGCTTCGGGTCGGAAAATTCGATCAGCCTGCTGCTGATGGCGGGCGGGGTGGTGACCGCGGTGCCGCTGCTGCTCTTTGCGACCGCAGCGCGGAGGATGAGCTATGCCGCGCTGGGCTTCGTCCAGTATATGGCGCCGACGATCCAGTTCCTGCTCAGCCTGTTCGTCTTCGACGAACCGCTGAAACCGGTGCAGCTCGCCTGTTTCCTGCTGATCTGGGTCAGCATCGCGGTGTTCAGTTTCGACATGTGGCGCAAGATGCGTGCCGACCGGATGATGCCCGCGGCTTAGCGCCGCCGATTGCCTTCTTCGTCATGCCGGACCTGATCCGGCATCCACCGCGGCGCCGCAGTCATGTACCCCGGATCAAGTCCGGGGTGACGAAAGAAAATTAGACAAGCTTCCAGCCCAGAGTTTCGCCCGCGTGGAAGGGCACGACTTCGCCGATCGTGTCCGGCACGACCGTCGCGCCGCGTTCGAGCGTGATGGTGCCTCCGTTCAAGGGCAGGCCGTAGAAGTTCGGGCCATGCTCGCTGGCGAAACCCTCGAACTTGTCGAGCGCGCCTTCCTCGTCGAACACCGCGATATAGCTTTCGAGCGCATAGGGCGCGTTGAAAATGCCGGCGCAGCCGCAGGCAGCTTCCTTTGTGTGCACCGCGTGCGGCGCGCTGTCGGTGCCGAGAAAGAATTTGGGCGACCCCGACACCGCGGCGGCGCGAACCGCGAGCCGGTGCTGTTCGCGCTTCGCGACGGGCAGGCAATAGGCGTGCGGGCGGATGCCGCCGACGAGCATAGCATTGCGGTTGATGTGAAGATGCTGCGGCGTGATCGTCGCGCCGACGTTGGCGGGCGCGCTCTTGACGAAATCGACCGCCTCCGAGGTGGTGATATGCTCGAACACGATCTTGAGCTCGGGCAACCGCGTCACCAGCGGCGCGAGCGTGCGGTCGATGAACACCGCCTCGCGGTCAAAGATGTCGATGTCATGGTCGGTGACTTCGCCGTGGATCAGGAGCGGCATGCCGATCTCGGCCATGCGTTCGAGGACGCCCATGATGTTCGCGACGTCGGTGACGCCGTGCGCGCTGCCCGTGGTCGCGTGCGCGGGGTAGAGCTTCGCCGCGGTAAACACCCCCGCAGCATGGCCGCGCGCCATCTCGTCGGCGTCGCTGCTGTCGGTCAGATAGGCGACGATCAGCGGCGTGAAGTCATATTCGGCCGGAACGGCGGCGCGGATGCGGTCGCGATAGGCTTCGCCCTCGCTCGCGGTCGTCACCGGCGGCGACAGGTTCGGCATGATGATCGCGCGCGCGAACTGGCGCGCGGTATAGCGCGCGACATGCTCGAGCATCGCGCCGTCGCGAAGGTGGACATGCCAGTCGTCGGGGCGGCGGATCGTCAGGCGGTCGGTCATCGGGAGACTCACGAGCAAGTGGGGCTTGGCTTTGGCTGGGGCGTCCCTAGATTATCGGCATGGCCAATACCACCCTCAACGACCGCGCCCTCATTCGTCTTTCGGGCGAGGATGTCCGGGGCTTTCTGCAGGGACTCGTCACCAACGATGTCTCGGGCAATCTGCCTGTCTGGACGGCGCTGCTGACCCCGCAGGGGAAAGTGCTGTTCGATTTCCTGATCTGGGGCGACGAAGGCGACGTGCTGATCGACTGTGAGGCCGACGCCGCGGAAGCGCTAGCGAAGCGGTTAACCCTCTATCGCTTGCGCCGCGCGATCACGATCGGGCGCGAGGAAGGGCTTGCCGTGCATTGGGCGAAGGAAGGCGACCTTGGCGTCGTCGATCCGCGCCTTTCCGATCTCGGCCAGCGTTGGCTGGCGCCCGCCGACGAGGGCAAGGGCGCCGATGCCGCATGGAAGGCGCATCGCCTGTCGCTCGGTGTCACCGAAGGGCGCGCCGAACTCGGTGACGGGACGACGCTCTGGCTCGAATGCAATGCCGCCGAGCTGAATGGCGTCAGCTTCACCAAGGGCTGCTATGTCGGGCAGGAAAATACCGCGCGGATGAACTGGCGGCAAAAGGTCAATCGCCGCCTTTTCGTTGTGCCGGTTGCCGAAGCCGACGAAAAGCGGCAGGTCGTGGCCTGGCCCAACCTCGGCTGGTCGGTCGAGCATCGCCGGGTCGAGGCGATCGCTCCGGCCGCCGCGCCTTACTGGATGCGCGAGGCCTTGACCGCGGCCGGCTCATGACAGGTACAGGCATGCGTGCTAATCTCCCCGCCATGCGCGCCCTGCTGATCCCGTCGGCGCTTGTCGCCGCCTTCATCGCCACGCCGGCCGCCGCGGAAAGCGGCTGTGTGGCTCCTGCCGCCACGGACAGCGCCCCGCTGATCGCGATCGAACCCGAAGCGGCGACCGAACCTGCGCGCCTTGCTCCGCTCGCGCCGGATTCGCCGTGGCGCGCGCGCTTCGAGGCGGCGGCGGATGACCTGCTCCCCGCGCTCCGTTCGGGCGCCTGGCAGCCGCTCTTCGGCGGTCGCTGGCTCGGCGAGGCCGACCGGCAGGCGACCGCGACGCTGCTCGCCGACAAATGCGCGGCCTTCGCTCCGCTCCTCGCCTCCGGCAACCCGCTCGAACGCCGCATCTTCGGCTGGACCGTTCCCGCGAGCTATTCGCTTGCCGATCGTGCGGAGATCGCAGCGCGGCCCGAGGCGGAGGCGCTCGTCTGCTGGTCGGCGGCGGGCGGGAGGAGCTGGCCTGCCACCGTTGCCGAGGCCGACAATAGCGCCGGGCGGCCTTATGCCTGCGCGCGCATCGCCTATTCGATGCGCGGCGGCGTGCCGCGCTGGCGCGCCTTCGTCGAGCGCGGCTGACTTAACCATTCCCCAACCCCGATCTGCGACAAGCGGCCGCATGTTGGGGCGCTTCGTTACCTTTGCCGTCATCGTCGTGGCGGGCTCGGTGGGTCTGGTGGGCTTTGCCGACCGGCCGTCTGCCGAGGCGCCCGCCGCCAAACATGCCAATCAGAGCAACTTCACGACACAAAAGCGCGGGCAGAGCAGCTGGTCCTCATCGGCGCCGGCCGGCGGGTCGCATTCGGGCGAGGCGCGTCTCACCCGGGCGCCCGACTCGCATTTCTATGCCGATGTCGAGATCGACGGGCGGCAGGTTCGCATGATGGTTGACAGCGGCGCGTCAATGATTGCGCTGACCCGCCGCGATGCCGAGGCGGTCGGCATCGATGTCGACCGGCTGCCCGTCGGCGACATGGCGCAGACCGCGGGCGGGCAGGTGCCGATGCGTATCACGACGCTGCGCAGCGTCGAGGTCGACGGCATCGAGGTTCGCGATGTGCAGGCCGCGGTGATCGACGCCGACATGGGCGTTTCGCTGCTCGGCCAGAGCTATCTGGCGAAATTGGGCAAGGTGAATGTCGAGGGCGACACGATGACGCTGCGATAGGCGCGGAACCTCGCGGACTTGCCATCTTCGTCGCATTTCCCCACATCGGGGACATGAATGCTCCCAATCCTCCGCTCAAGGCCGCCATCGTCCCGGTCACCGCTTTCCAGCAGAATTGCACCCTGCTCTGGTGCACCGAAACCAACAAGGGCGCGCTCGTCGATCCCGGCGGCGATCTGCCCAAGCTGCGCGAGGCGATCCGCCAGACGGGAGTCGAGATCGAGAAGATCCTCGTCACCCACGGCCATATGGACCATTGCGGGCAGGCCGGTGTGTTCGCGAAGGAGCTTGGCGTGCCGGTCGAGGGGCCGCATGAGGACGACCGCTTCTGGATCGAGGGCCTGGCGACCGCGGGCGAACGCTTCGGCATGGAGGGCGAGCCGTTCGAGCCCGACCGCTGGCTGGTCGACGGCGACAAGGTGACCGTCGGCAATCTCGAGATCGACGTCATCCATTGCCCCGGCCACACGCCGGGCCATGTCGTCTTCTATCACCGCCCGTCGAAGCTCGCGATCGTCGGCGACGTGCTGTTCCAGGGCTCGATCGGCCGCACCGACTTTCCGCGCGGCAATCATCAGCAACTGCTCGATTCGATCACCAAAAAGCTGTGGCCGCTCGGCGGCGACACCATCTTCCTGCCCGGCCATGGCGCGCACAGCAGCTTCGCGCAGGAGCGGCGTACCAATCCTTATGTAAGCGACATGGCTATGGGGACGGCAGGCTAGACCCGTCTATTTCGGCGCAGCGACTTCGGTTTCGACGATCTTCGTCGCGGTGACGCTGGTAGGGGTCAGATAGACGATCGCGAGCGCCGTGATCGCGAGGCCGAGCTGTGTCAGCATCGTGATCACCGTTCCAGCCATGCGGCCCCACATCATGCCGTCCATCCCGAGCGCGTGAAGAATGCGGCCCACCAGATAAAGCGCGCCGACGCCCCACAGCCACATCGACGAGCCGACGCCGAGTTCGACCAGCGCGAGCAGAATCAGCACGAAGGCGGTGTTTTCGACGAAATTGCTGTGCGCCCGCATCCGGCGCGTGAGCGCGTCGTTGCCCCCGTCGCCGATAAAGACCTTTTCCTTGGTCCGCACGCGTCCCACGCGGACGCTGAGCCACAGGTTGAGCAAGGCCGCCCCCGCGGCGATCGTCAGGCTGATCGGCAAGATAATCATGATGGCTTCCCCCCTTGTCGTTGGCCGGTATTCCGGCGGTGACGAAGCTGTGGCATCGCGGGCGGGGGAGGGCAAGGGGCGCCTGTATCGCTTCGTCATCCCGGACCCGATCCGGGATCCACGGCGGCGCTGAGGGCACGGACCCCGGATCAAGTCGCCCGAGCCGCGCGTCTCGTTCGAGAGTGACGAAGAAAGGGTCTTGATCCCGTATCGCCTCGGGGGTTGCCTTTGCGGGCAAAAACGCTATAGCCGCGCCCGATCCGGCACCCGACACCAACAGGCGTTGAGGCACCCTCCGGCGGACGTTTTTCTGTCTCTTATCAGGCGGAAACGACCCTCGCACGGCGGGCGGGCCAGTCATTCCCGGCAACGGGGGCGACATGTCCGGGTTCGCCGATTCGTATAAACAGTTCAGAATGCAGGATATAAAATGGCCGTTCCCAAGCGAAAAACCTCGCCCTCGAAGCGCGGTATGCGTCGTAGCCACGACAGCCTGAAGGTCGAAGCCTTTCAGGAATGCCCGAACTGCGGCGAGCTGAAGCGCCCGCACAATCTTTGCAACGCCTGCGGTCACTACAATGGCCGCGAAGTGGTGGCTGGCGCCTAAGACCTAGCCGGAGAGCGTTCGGATGAGCCTCACACCGCGAATCGCGATCGATGCGATGGGCGGTGACGTCGGCGTGCGCATGATGCTCGCCGGCGCCGCTATGGCGCGCCACAAGCACGATGGCCTGCGCTTTATCCTCGTCGGCGACGAGGGACAGATCAAGGCCGCGCTCGAAAACCACCCGAACCTGCGCGCCGCGTCGGATATCATCCACACCGATGGTGTCGTGACCGGCGAGGACAAGCCCAGCCAGGCGATCCGCAAGGCGAAGAGCACCTCGATGGGGCTCGCGATCGACGCGGTGAAGCGCGGCGACGCCGGTGGCGCGGTGTCGGCGGGTAATACCGGCGCGCTGATGGCGATGGCCAAGCTCGCGCTGCGTACGATGCCGGGGATCGACCGCCCTGCGCTCGCGGCGCTGCTCCCGACGCTTGGCGACAACGACGTCGTCATGCTCGACCTGGGCGCGAACACCGAATGCGACGCCAATAATCTTGTGCAGTTCGCGGTCATGGGCGCTGCCTACGCGCGTACCGCGATGGGGCTCGAACGCCCGCGCGTAGCGCTGCTCAACATCGGTACCGAGGAGCTCAAGGGCACCGACGAGATCCGCGATGCCGCAGCGCTGCTGCGCGAGGCCCACGGGCTGCCGATGCAGTTCACCGGCTTCATCGAGGGCGACAAGCTGTCGCGCGGCGACGTCGACGTCATCGTCCACGATGGTTTCTCGGGCAATATCGCGCTGAAGACGATCGAGGGGACGGCGCGCTTCGTCACCGACCTCCTGCGCCGCGCCTTCACCTCGTCGACGCGCTCGAAGATCGGCTTCCTGATCTCGCGCCCGGCGACCGAGTTGCTGCGTCATCACCTTGATCCGAACAACCACAATGGCGCCGTGTTCCTCGGCCTCAATGGCGTCGTGCTCAAGAGCCACGGCAGCGCCGACGCGAAGGGCGTTGCGAATTGCGTCCACCTCTGCGCCGAACTGATCGAGAAGGATATTACGCGTCAGGTGACCGAGGATCTCGCGAATTTCCGCAGCGGCGACGCGGCATGACGCTTCGCGCCATTCTGGCCGGCACCGGCTCGGCTTTGCCGCGTACCCGCGTTTCGAACGAAGAACTGGCGAAGCGCGTCGACACCAGCGACGAATGGATCGTCGAGCGCACCGGCATCCGCTTTCGCCATATCGCCGAACCCGACGAGACGACCGCGACGCTCGGCGCCGACGCGGCGAAGCAGGCGCTGGCGGCCGCCGGGCTCCAGCCCGCGGACATCGGCCTCATCATTGTTGCAACCGCGACCCCCGACAACACCTTCCCGGCGAGCGCCACGAAGGTGCAGGCGATCCTCGGCGCGCCCGACTGCATCGCTTTCGACGTCGCCGCGGTCTGCTCGGGCTTCCTCTACGCCGTATCGGTCGCCGACTCGATGCTGCGGACCGGCGCCGCGAAACATGCGCTCGTCATCGGCAGCGAAACCTTCAGCCGCATCCTCGACTGGGAGGATCGCACGACCTGCGTGTTGTTCGGCGACGGCGCGGGCGCGGTCGTGCTCTCGGCCGAGGACGTCGAGGACGATCGCGGCATATTGGCGACGCGCCTCCACGCGGAGGGCAAATATACCGACATGCTCTATGTCGACGGCGGTCCGTCGACCACGGGCACCGTTGGCCACGTCCGGATGCAGGGCCGCGAGGTATTCCGCCATGCCGTCACCAACCTCGCCGCTGTGCTGGGCGAGGTGCTGGAGGATGTCGGACTCTCGGCGCACGACATCGACTGGGTCGTCCCGCACCAGGCGAACAAGCGGATCATCGATGCGACCGCGAAGAAACTCGGCCTTCCTGCCGAGCGCGTGGTGCTGACCGTCGATCAACATGCGAACACCTCCGCGGCTTCGGTTCCGCTCGCGCTCGACCTTGCGGTGCGCGACGGGCGGATCAAGCGCGGCGACCTTGTCGTCCTCGAAGCGATGGGTGGCGGCTTTACCTGGGGCGCGGCGATCCTGCGCGTCTGACGGCACCCGACGGGCGAGTCGGGCTTCGGAACACGCCCGTCGCATCAACTCTTCGCTCCATCCATTTCAGTTTGGCGGATTTATTCGCTTTTGTTACATATGCGTCCGGGACTCGTGATGGTGGGGGCCTTCCGGGAACCTTTGTTTGCATCTGCTTCAGGAGGGGAAGGGAACATCATGACAGCCGGGACACTTACGCGGGCGGACATCGCGGCGAAGATAAACCAGCAGATCGGCCTGTCGCGCAACGAATCGGCCGCGATCGTCGAATCGATTCTCGATCACATGTCGGATGCGCTGGCGGGCGGACAGAATGTGAAGATTTCGGGCTTCGGCACCTTCGTTCTGCGCGACAAGGCGCAGCGGATCGGCCGCAATCCCAAGACCGGCATCGAGGTGCCGATCCTGCCGCGGCGGGTGATGACCTTCCGCGCCAGCCAGACGATGCGTGCGCGCGTTGCCGGCAAATAACCCGGGCGCCGCCTATGGCTGATTTCGAGACCGAAACCGCTGGCAAGGCATCGGGTGCGATGCTTGCCATCGGCGAACTCGCCGACCGCATTGGCGTTCCGACGCATGTGCTCCGCTATTGGGAAACGCGCTTCCCGCAGCTTCGCCCGCTCCAGCGGTCGGGACGGCGGCGCTATTACCGCGCAGAGGACGTCGCGCTTGCCGAGCGCATCCATCATCTGTTGCACGAGAAGGGCTTTACCGTCGAGGGCGCGCGCAAGGCGCTGTCGGAGACGGGCGGGGCAGTGCGCGCCGAACCGATTTCGCCGACCGTTGCCATTCCCGTCGCGCCGGCAGCGGCTGGCGACGGCATCCCGGTCGAAGCCCTGATCGCGCTACGTCAACGGCTCGCCGCCGCGCTGGGCTGAGGCGCGCGGCGGCTATCGACAGGAAGCTGACCTATCTTTCATCGTCACCCTGAACTTGTTTCAGGGTCCATGGTCTGTCGTTTCCTTGGGCGCGGCGCCGGATGCCCGGCCATGGATGTTGAAACAAGTTCAGCATGACGAGAATTGAAAGGCTGGAAACCACCCCCAAGCCGACATCCCAATGGTGGCGCCCGAGCGCGAGGCGCAATCTAGGGCGCGGTAGCGAAACGCTCTGGCTCATCTTCGCTGGTTGCGGCGCGCCATTTTCGCGTGACTATTCGGTCGCCTGCTCTGCCCGCTTCAGCTTGCGCGCCTTCTGCTCGTGCTTGACCGCGGCCTCGCGCAGGCGGCGCGCGAGGAAGGGATCGTCGGATGCGTTCGCCTTCAGCCGCGCGACCCGCGCAAGCTGCTCATAATAGATCGAATCGCGAATCTGGTCCATTCGGGGACAGGTATCACGATGCTGTCACAAAGGGTCTAACGCAATTCCGCCGCTTTTATCCCGATTCGGGGCAGCCGCGACGGTGGAGGGGGCCGTGTCGGAATTTCTCCGACATCGACGGGCGCCGTCGCCGCCACCGCATCACAATCGCTCCGTGATCGATATTTTCGATCAAAGCTCACGATATTTTCGCTTTTCGCACTGCAGCAAACATGGCTAGGGGGAGCCTCCAACAACAAAGGAGCTCTCCCTAATGTCCGTTTTGAACACGACCCTGAAGCCATTCAAAGCCACCGCTTACAAGGACGGTAAGTTCGTCGACATCAGCGACGAGAGCGTGAAGGGCAAGTGGGCGGTCTTCTTCTTCTACCCTGCCGACTTCACCTTCGTCTGCCCGACCGAACTCGAAGATCTCGCCGACATCTACCCGACGCTCCAGAAGATGGATGTCGAGGTTTATGCCGTGTCGACCGACACGCATTTCAGCCACAAGGCCTGGCACGACACCTCGCCGGCAATCGGCAAAATCAACTACTACATGGTCGGCGACCAGAACCACAATCTGTCGAAGAATTTCGAGGTGCTGCGCGAAGGCGTCGGCCTCGCCGACCGCGGCACCTTCGTGCTCGACCCCAATGGCGAAATCCAGCTGCTCGAAATCACCCCCGAAGGTGTGGGCCGCAACGCCGCCGAACTGCTGCGCAAGATCAAGGCGCTGCAGTATTGGGTCAGCCACCCGGGCGAAGTCTGCCCCGCGAAGTGGGAAGAGGGCGCCGAAACGCTTGCGCCCTCGCTCGATCTCGTCGGCAAGATCTAAATAACAAAACCCGGTGGGCCTCTGCGAAAGCAGGGGCCCATCTCCGGCCGGCTCTATTTTGCACCGTCCGGGGATGGGCACCCGCCTTCGCGGGTGCACACGGATTTTCTAATCGAACAGGAGCTCTCCCCATGCTCGACGCCAATCTGAAGCAGCAGCTTCAAGGCCTCCTCACGAACCTTCGTGAACCGATCGAACTTATCTCGTCGCTCGGCGACGATGCCAAGTCGGCCGAGCTGGCGACCCTGCTCGACGACATCGCCGCGCTCTCGGACATGGTCAGCGTAACGCAGTCGGACGACGATGCGCGCCGCCCCAGCTTCCTGATCCGCCGCGCTAGCGACGCTAACGTCGCGGTGCGCTTCGCCGGCATCCCGATGGGGCATGAATTCACCTCGCTCGTCCTCGCGCTGCTGCAGGTCGGCGGCCACCCGCCGAAGGTCGCGCCCGAGGTTCTCGAGCAGGTCGCCGCGCTCGACGGCGACTTCCACTTCGAAACCTATTTCTCGCTGTCGTGCCAGAATTGCCCCGACATCGTGCAGGCGCTCAATCTGATGAGCGTCGTCAACCCGCGCATCACCCACACCGCGATCGACGGCGGGCTGTTCCAGGCCGAGGTCGAGGAGCGCAAGATCATGGCGGTGCCGACGATCTTCCTCAACGGCGAAACCTTCGGGCAGGGCCGCATGGAGCTCGAACAGATAATCGCGAAGCTCGACAGCGGCGCGGAAGCGAAGGCCGCCGAGAAGATCGCGGCGAAGGACGCATTCGACGTGCTCGTCGTCGGCGGTGGTCCCGCGGGCGCTGCGGCCGCCATTTATGCCGCGCGCAAGGGCATCCGCGTCGGGCTCGCCGCCGAACGCTTTGGCGGGCAGGTGCTCGACACGATGGGAATCGAGAATTTCATCTCGGTCCAGCACACCGAAGGCCCGAAGCTCGTCGCGCAGCTCGAACAGCATGTGAAAGACTATGACGTCGACATCATGAACCTGCAGCGCGCCGAAAAGCTGATCCCCGCGAAGACCGAGGGCGGCCTCCACGAGATCAGGCTCGCGAGCGGCGCGTCGGTTAAGGCGCGCACCGTCATCCTCTCGACCGGCGCGCGCTGGCGCCAGCTCGGCGTGCCGGGCGAGGACCAGTATCGCAACAAGGGGGTGGCTTACTGCCCGCACTGCGACGGCCCGCTCTACAAGGGCAAGCGCGTCGCGGTGATCGGCGGCGGCAACAGCGGCGTCGAGGCGGCGATCGACCTCGCAGGGTTGGTCGCGCACGTCACGCTGATCGAGTTCGACAGCCAGCTTCGCGCCGACGCGGTGCTCCAGCGCAAGCTTGCGAGCCTGCCGAACGTCAAGATCATCACCTCGGCGCTTACTACCGAAGTGCTCGGCGACGGCGAGAAGGTCACGGGCCTCAGCTACAAGGACCGCAACAAGGACGAACTGCACCAGGTCGAACTCGAAGGCGTGTTCGTTCAGATCGGCCTCGTCCCCAACACCGAATGGCTGAAAGACAGCGTCACCCTCTCGCGCCACGGCGAGATCGAGGTCGACCATCGCGGTGAGACGAGCCAGCCCGGCATCTTCGCCGCGGGCGACTGCACGACCGTGCCCTACAAGCAGATCGTCATCGCGATGGGCGAGGGGTCGAAGGCGGCGCTGTCGGCGTTCGACTACATGATCCGCCTGCCGGTGGAAGCCGAAGCCGAGGCGGCCTGATAAATCCTCCCTGTGGCGAAGCCATGGGGAGGGGGACCGCTCGCAAGGCGAGTGGTGGAGGGGCGTACGTCGCGTAATGGCCCCTCCGTCAGCGCTTCGCGCTGCCACCTCCCCATGCCTACGGCACAGGGAGGATTTTCTTTTATCGTCATGCCGGACTTGATCCGGCATCCATTTGCGGCGCAATGTCGCGTGGGCCCCGGATCAAGTCTCACGAGCCACCTGGCTCGTTCGAGGGAGACGAGGTTGTAATGGCCGAAAAGAAGAACCCACCCGCCCCGATCCCGCGCTGCCGTTTCGAGGAACTGGCCGAGCGCGAGAACCGGCTGCGCGAGGAAGCGGCGCGCAAGCCGAAGAAGCCCGCGCGCAAATCCGGCTAACCCGCCATCATCGCATAACGTTTCGGCGGCATCCCGACCTGCCGCGTGAACGCCGTGCTGAACGCGCTCGCCGACCCATAACCCACGCGTTCGGCAATCACGTCGAGCTTGCCCGCGCGGCGGCGCAGCATGTCCTTGGCCATGCTCATCCGCCAGCCCTGAACATATTCCATCGGCGGCACCCCGACGATGCGTGCGAAGCGGTCGAAGAATGCCGAACGCGACAGCGCCGCTTCCTTCGCCAGCGCCGCGACGGTCCACGGCCGCGCGGGTTCTTCATGGATACAGCGGATCGCGCCGGCCAGCCGCGCATCGGCCAGCCCGCGCAGCAATCCCGGCGGTGCATCGTCGCTGCCGACCGCGCGCAACGCCTCGACCAGCAGCACTTCGACCAGCCGCGCGAGCACAAGGTCGCGTCCCGGCCGCTCCTCGCCGGTTTCGTCGCGCACCATCTGGACGAGCGCCGAAAGCCGTTCGGCGCTGCGCAAATGGATGATCCCCGGAAGCTGCGACACCAGCATCCCGGCGTCGGGCGATGCGAACAGGAAATAGCCGCCGAGCATCCGTACGTCGGGCGGCCCGTCCTGCCGCCCGTGGCGCACCTCGCCGGTCACGCCGATGCTCGCATGAGGGTCGAAGGTTGCCGGCTCGACGGGTTCGAAGCCCGAGTGGGTGAAGCCGGGAGTCGCGGGCAGCAGAACGAAATCGCCCGCTTCGAGCGTGATCGGTTCCGCGCCGTCGACCGCGAGGCGGCACGATCCTTCGAGCACGGTGCAGAAACTCGGATGC
The DNA here is from genome assembly GCF_001468395.1 of Sphingopyxis sp. H073. GTDB lineage: Bacteria > Pseudomonadota > Alphaproteobacteria > Sphingomonadales > Sphingomonadaceae > Sphingopyxis. Next base: position 446,852 of record NZ_LNSG01000001.1, read on the forward strand.
CCGAACGCCGAATAGCGCACCGCCCAGCGGCCCGCGCCGCTGATCCCTTTGGAAAAGACCGTACTCGGGCGTAGCAGCGCGATGAGATCGGACAAGGGGTCGAGCATATCAGGACGATCTATAATGAAATATGGATTGCATATTATAGATAGTCTGGATGGCGCTGACTAGATGCTTTTCATCGCCATCTGAAAGGACGAAAGATGAAAACCATCCTGATCACCGGCAGCTCGTCGGGCTACGGCCTCGAAACCGCCCGCCACTTCCTTGCCAGGGACTGGAATGTTGTCGCTACGATGCGCACCCCGCGTCTCGACCTCTTCGACACGTCCGACCGTCTCCGCGTCCTGGCGCTCGACGTCACCGACGTCGACAGCATCGCGTTGGCGATCGAGCTTGCGGGACCTATCGACGTGCTCGTCAACAATGCCGGCATCGGCCTGTTCGGCGCGCTCGAGCATTCGCCGATGGCGAAGATCCGCGACGTCTATGCGACGAACACGCTCGGCACGATCGCGATGACGCAGGCGGTGATCCCACAGATGCGCGAACGGGGCTCGGGGACGATCATCAACGTGACGTCGTCGGCGACGCTCGCGCCGTTCCCGCTCGCGGCAGCCTACACAGGCAGCAAGACCGCGATCCAGGGATTCACCGGCAGCCTCGCCCATGAACTCGCGCCACTCGGCATGTCGGTGAAGCTCGTCGAGCCGGGCTACGGCCCGACGACCGCGTTCGCGGCGAACACCGACATCAAGCTCGAGGATGTGCTGCCCGAACCCTATGGCAGCTATGCCGCGCCGATCCTCGCCGGAATGGCCGAACCGGCGCTGTTCACGACCGAGGGCGATGTCGCCGAAGCGGTGTGGGCGGCGGTGCATGACACGAGCGGCAGGTCACACTTCCCGGCGGGCGCCGACGCACTGGCGCTGGTGGCGGCCTAGGCCGGCTGCGAGAGCGGCCGCTTGGCCTCCAGCCAGGCGGCCAGCTTCGCCACCTCCGCCTCGTTGAACAGCAGCCCCAGCTTGCTGCGCCGCCAGAGGATATCGTCGACGTCGCGCGCCCATTCGTGGGTCATCATCCACTCGACCTCGGCGGCGCTGAGGCCGTGGGCGATCTCGCCGCCGAGCGCGTCCCAATCCTCGGCCTTGCCGAGCCATTGGGCCGCGTCGGTGCCATAGGCCTTGACGATCCGGTCGACGGTCGCCGAGGACAGGAAGGGGTGGGCGAGCTTGTAGCGGGCCCGCAACGCAGCGGCGCCGCTGGTCGGGAAGGTTCCGCCCGGCAGCGGCGCCTTCGCGGTCCAGCGTTTGCCCGACAGCACGCCCAAATGCTCCGCGAGCTTGTCGACCGCATGTTCGGCGACATGGCGGCAGCTGGTGATCTTGCCCCCATAAATGGTGAGCAAAGGCGCGCCCTCGTCGGTGTCGAGGTCGATCCGGTAGCCGCGCGTTGCCGCCTCGGGCTTGCCCGACCCGTCCTCGATCAGCGGCCGCACCCCCGAATAGCTCCAGACCACATCGGTCGGGACGACGGGCACTTCGAAATATTGGCTCGCGCCCTCGCAGAGATATTCGATCTCGTCGGCGCTTGCGTGAATATCGGCGAGCGCGCCGTCATGGTCCTGGTCAGTGGTGCCGATCAATGTGAAATCGCGCTCATAGGGAATCGCGAAGAAGATGCGCCCGTCGGGAAGCTGGAAGAAATAGGCATAGTCGTGCTCGAACTTCCGGCGCACGACGATGTGCGACCCGCGCACCAGCCGCATCTTGTAGTCGGGCGGTGCCGAGGCGCGGCCGAGCACGTCGAGGACCGCCGGGCCCGCTGCATTGACAAGGCTCTTGCCCGTGAAGCGATAGCTGTGCCCGCGATCGTCGCTCGCCTCGACCACCCACAGCCCGTCCTCGACGCGCATCAGGTCGGCGCGGGTGTGCGTCTTGACCCGCGCACCGCGATCGGCGGCATCGCGTGCGTTGAGCAGCACCAGCCGCGCATCGTCGACCCAGCCGTCCGAATATTCGAAGGCCTTCACATATTGCGATTGCAACGGTTCGCCGGCGACATGGCGCCGCAGATCGACCGAACGCGTCGCGGGCAGCTTCTTGCGTCCGCCGATATGGTCGTAGAGGAACAGGCCGAGCCGCAGCAGCCAGCGCGGGCGCAGCCCCTCGCGATAGGGCAGGACGAAGCGCAGCGGCCAAATGATGTGCGGCGCGATGCTCCACAGGATTTCGCGTTCCTTCAGCGCCTCGCGCACCAGTCCGAATTCATAATGTTCGAGATAGCGCAGCCCGCCGTGGATCAGCTTGGTCGAGGCCGACGAGGTACCGCGCGCGAGGTCGCCCGCTTCGAGCAGCAGCACGCGTGCGCCGCGCCCCGCGGCGTCGCGCGCGACCCCCGCGCCATTGACACCGCCGCCGACGACGATGACATCATAGGGGAGGGCGCTGTCGGGCATGGCCGCTCCCTAAGGCAAGTGTGGCGATTTTGCCAAGCGCAGACATCGTATGCGGCTTACGTATGCGCGTTGCATTCGCTGGGGGCATCCTCCAATTCTGAAAAGCTATCCAAGGGGACCCAAGTGAGCGTGAAAGTCGAGACCCTGATCCTGTTCGGCGCAACGGGCGACCTTGCGCAGCGGATGCTCTTTCCCTCGCTCTATAACCTTCACGTCGACGGGCTGCTTGCCGACGAGTTGACGATCATCGCCTCGGGCCGGTCGCAGATGGAGCGTAGCGGCTGTCATGCGATGGTACGCGAAGCGCTGGTCGACCATCTTCCCGCCGACCGGCTCGATGACGGTCACGTCGCGAGTTTCCTCGAGCGCATCGATTATTGTTCGGTCGATGCCGGTGCGGGGACCGGTTATGACGCGCTCGCGGCGCAGCTCGGCGACCGGCTCGGCCGGACGATCGGTGCCTATCTCTCGACCCCGCCGTCGATGTTCGGTCCCATCGCGCAGGGGCTGAAAGCTGCGGGCATCGCTTGCGCCGAATGCCGTATCGCGATGGAAAAGCCGATCGGCCACGATCTCGCCTCCTCGCGCGAGGTGAATGAACAGGTCGGCGACGCCTTCGCCGAGGACCATGTATTCCGCATCGACCATTATCTCGGCAAGGAAACGGTCCAGAACCTTCTCGCGCTGCGCTTCGCGAACATGCTCTTCGAACCGCTGTGGAACGCGCAGGCGATCGATCATGTCCAGATCACCGTCGCCGAGACCGTCGGGCTCGAAGGCCGGGTCTCCTATTATGACGGGGTCGGCGCGCTCAAGGATATGGTCCAGAACCATATGCTCCAGCTGCTCGCGATCATCGCGATGGAGCCGCCGTCGAGCGTGTCGTCGACCGCGGTGCGCGACGAAAAGGTCAAGCTGCTGCGTTCCTTGCGGAAGCTGAATGCCGAGGATGTCAAGGCACACAGCGTGAAGGGCCAGTACACGAGCGGGGCGGTGAACGGCGCCGCGGTCGCGGGCTATGCCGACGAACTCGGGCATCCGTCGAACACCGAAACCTTCGTCGCGATCAAGGCTTTCATCGACAATTGGCGCTGGAAGGGCGTGCCTTTTTACCTGCGCACCGGCAAACGGATGCCGCAGCGCAAGTCGGAGGTGCTGATCCAGTTCAAGCCGGTGCCGCACAATATCTTCGCGCGCGTGGGCGCGGGCAAGCTCGACGCCAACAGCATGATCATCAATCTGCAGCCCGAAGAAAATATCCGGGTCAAGGTGATGGCGAAGCAGCCGGGGCTCGACCGCGACGGCGTGAAGCTCAAAGAGGTCACGCTCGACGTGTCGCTCTCGCACAGCTTCGAGGGCGAGCGCCGCCGCATCGCATACGAACGCTTGCTGCTCGATTTCATCGAGGGCGACCAGACCCTCTTCGTGCGCCGCGACGAGGTCGAGGCGCAGTGGCAGTGGATCGATTCGATCCGTGATGCCTGGGCGGCGGTCGACATGGCGCCGCAGAATTACACGGCGGGAAGCTGGGGGCCGTCGAGTGCAATCGCGCTGATCGAGCGCGACGGAGCGAGTTGGCATGACTGAGGCATACACGTCGCCCCCGCGAAGGCGGGGGCCGCTGGCAACCTTGCGCTGTGCCTATAGCGGCCCCCGCCTTCGCGGGGGCGACTAGGAAATATATGACTGATCTCCACCCAACCATCGTCCAGGTCACCGACCGCATCATAGAGCGCAGCAAACCCCGCCGCGCAGCCTATCTCGAGCTGATGGAGCGACAGCGCGAAGCGGGGACGAACCGCGGCAGCCTCTCCTGCGGCAACCTCGCCCACGGTTTCGCCGCCGCGGGCGACGACAAGCCCATCATCCGCGCGGGCGCCGCGATGAACATCGGCATCGTCACCGCCTATAACGACATGCTCTCGGCGCATCAGCCCTATGGCCGCTATCCCGAGCAGATCAAACTCTTCGCGCGCGAGGTCGGCGTCACCGCGCAGGTCGCGGGCGGCGTTCCCGCGATGTGCGACGGCGTGACGCAGGGGCAGGCGGGCATGGACCTGTCGCTCTTCAGCCGCGACAATATCGCGCAGGGCACCGCAATCGCGCTCAGCCATGCAATGTTCGAGGGCGCGCTGCTGCTCGGCATCTGCGACAAGATCGTCCCCGGCCTCCTCATCGGCGCTTTGCGCTTCGGCCACCTGCCGCAAATCCTGATTCCCGCCGGACCGATGCCCTCGGGCCTTGCGAACAAGGAAAAACAGCGCGTCCGCCAGCTCTATGCCGAGGGCAAGGCGAGCCGCGACGAGCTACTGGAGGCTGAGGCGGCGAGCTATCATGGCGCCGGCACCTGCACCTTCTACGGCACCGCGAACAGCAACCAGATGATGATGGAGCTGATGGGGCTGCATATCCCCGGCAGCGCCTTCACCAACCCCGGCACCAAGCTCCGTCAGGAACTGACACGCGCCGCGACGCACCGGATCGCCGAGATTGGCTGGGACGGCGACGATTACCGGCCGCTGGCGCGCTGCATCGACGAAAAGGCGATCGTCAACGCCGCGATCGGCCTGCTCGCCACCGGCGGCTCGACCAATCATGCGATCCACCTGCCCGCCATTGCGCGCGCAGCGGGGATCATCATCGACTGGCAGGATTTCGACGAATTGAGCCACGCAGTACCGCTGCTCGCGCGCGTGTATCCGAACGGCGCGGGCGACGTGAACAATTTCCACGCCGCCGGCGGGATCGGCTATGTCGTGCGCGAATTGCTCGGGGCGGGCTTGCTCCATGGCGATGTGCTGACCGTCGGCGGGACGATGGCCGACTATGCCGCCGAGCCCGTGCTTGTGAACGACGAACTTCACTGGCAGGCCGCCCCTGTCGAGAGCCGCGACGATACGATGCTGCGCCCCGTTTCGGCGCCTTTCTCGCCCGACGGCGGGATGCGGCTGCTCGCGGGCAATCTCGGGCGCGCGATCATCAAGACGAGCGCGGTGGCCGAGGATCGCTGGACGATCGAGGCGCCGTGCCGCATCTTCGACGACCAGAATCAGGTGCTGACCGCGTTCAAGGCGGGCGAGCTCGACCGCGATGTCGTCGTCGTCGTCCGCTTCCAGGGGCCGCGCGCCAACGGCATGCCCGAATTGCACAAGCTGACCCCGGCGCTCGGCGTGCTGCAGGACAAGGGGTACCGCGTCGCGCTGCTCACCGACGGGCGCATGTCGGGCGCGAGTGGCAAGGTGCCTGCGGTGATCCACCTCTCGCCCGAAGCGCTGCCGGGCGTTGATGGCATCAGCGGTCCGCTCGCATATCTGAAGGATGGCGACATCGTCCGCGTCTGCGCCCGCAACGGCGAGGTGCTCGCGCTCGTCGATCCCGCCACCTGGGCCGCACGCACCCCCGCCGCCGCCCCGCCGCCCGCTCTCGGCGTCGGCCGCGAGCTGTTTGCCCTGTTCCGCCATCATGCCGACGAAGCCGAAAAGGGCGGGTCGGCCATCCTTGCTGCCATGGAGTCCGTCATTTGAGCCAGTCGATCGACCAGATCATGCGCCTCGCCCCCGTCATCCCGGTGATCGTGATCGACCGGGTCGAAGATGCGGTGCCGATGGCCGAAGCGCTCGTCGCGGGCGGATTGCCGGTACTCGAGGTGACCTTGCGCACCGCCGCCGCGCTCGACGCACTGACGGCTATGAAGGCGGTGAAAGGCGCGTTCGTCGGTGCGGGCACCGTGCTCGACCCCGCGATGCTGAACAGTGCGATCCACGCGGGCGCAGAATTCATCGTCTCGCCGGGCCTCACCGACACTCTCGGCAAGGCTGCGGTCGCAAGCGGCATTCCCTTCCTGCCCGGCACCGCCAACGCCGGCGACATCATGCGCGGCATGGACCTTGGCCTCTCGCGCTTCAAATTCTTCCCCGCGGCAACGAGCGGCGGCATCCCGGCGCTCAAGGCGCTCGCCGGACCCTTCGGAACCGCGCGCTTCTGTCCCACCGGCGGGATCAGCGCCGCGACCGCACCCGAATGGCTCGCGCTCGATGCGGTACTCTGCGTCGGCGGTAGCTGGATCGTCCCGTCGGGGCCGCTCGACCCGGCCCGGATCGAGGCACTTGCTCGCGAGGCATCGACGCTTTCGCGCCATTGATAAACGCCATCTTTACTGCCATCGTGCAGGGGAAAGCGGCAACATAGCCGTTTGGTGGGGAGATGCGCGTGCCGAGGCCGCAGCCGCATTTGGAAGAAGTTCTCGCGTCCGAACCCGGATCGCATATTGCCGCGCTCTTCGATTTCGATGGAACGATCATCTCGGGCTACTCCGCGACCGCGATGCTGCGCGAGAAATTCCAGCGCCGCGAAATGTCGATGGAGGAGATTGCCGAGACCGCGCAGGTCGTCGCGCAGCACAGCCTCGGCCAGATCGGTTTCTCGGGGCTGATGTCCGCCGCCGCCAAATTCATGAAGGGCGTCGACGAGGAAAGCTTCGTCGAGTTCGGCGAGGAACTCTACAAGAAGCATATCGCGCGCAAAATCTATCCCGAGACGCGCGCGATCATCGAGGCGCATCAGGCGAAGGGCCACCGTGTCGCGATCATTTCGTCGGCGACGATCTACCAGATCGAACCGACCGCGCGCGACCTTGGCATCACCGACATCAAATGCTCGGCCTATGAGATCGAGGATGGCGTCTTCACCGGCGAAATCATCCGCCCGCTCTGCTTCGGCGAGGGCAAGGTGCTCGCGGCGGAGGAACTCGCCGCAGAATATGGCCTCGATCTCGACCAGAGCTTTTTCTATTCGGACAGCGACGACGATATCGAACTGCTCGAGCGCGTCGGCAAGCCGCGCCCGCTCAACCCGAACATGAAGCTCAAGGGCATCGCCGACGAGCGGGGCTGGCCGGTCCAGCGTTTCGCAAGCCGGGGCACGCCGTCGTGGATCGACTATACGCGCACCATCTATGCGACCGGCTCGCTCGTCGGTGCCTTCGCCGCTGGCCTTCCGATCTGGGCGCTCACCCGCTCGCAGCGCGAGGCGGCGAATTTCTCGATCGGCCTGTTCGGCGATTTCGCGACCGCGATCACCGGCGTCGAGCTCGAGGTCGAGGACGAGCGCCATCTCTGGTCGTCGCGCCCGTGCATTTTCATCTTCAACCACCAGAGCAAGGCGGACGTGATGATCCTCGCCAAGCTCATCCGCCGCGACATGGGCGGGGTGGGGAAGAAGGAGATCAGGGATATCCCGATCCTCGGCAAGCTGATGGAATGGGGCGGCACCGTCTTCGTCGACCGCGCCGACGGCAAGAGCGCGATCAAGGCGATGGAACCGCTGGTCGATGCGATCCGCCACGAGGGCAAGTCGATCTGCATCTCCCCCGAGGGCACGCGCACGCTGACCCCGAAGCTCGCGCCGTTCAAGAAGGGTGCGTTCCACCTCGCGATGCAGGCGGGGGTGCCGATCGTCCCGATCGTGATTCACAACGCCACCGACGTCGCGCCGAAGAACGAGTTCGTGATGCGCCCAGCGACGGTGCGCGTCACCGTGCTGCCGCCGGTCGATACGTCGCAGTGGAGCGTCAAGACGCTGAACGACCATGTCCGCGACGTACGGAACATGTTCCTGCGCACGCTCGGCCAGCCGGAGGAAAGCGCGGCGGAATCGGTTGCAGCCGAGGCCCCGCCGCCCAAGCCGAAGGCCGAAAAGACCAAGCCGAAGAAGGCCGCCGAGAAGAAGCCTGCCTCCAGGAAAAAGGCGGCTGGAAAGGCGGCGAAGGGATGAGCGTTTATCTCCTTTCCGTTCGCATCGAGCGAAGTCGAGATGCCCATCGGCTTGACGCTCGCCATCGGGGTGTCTCGACTTCGCTCGACACGAACGGGTCTGTGGCGGAGCTTTATTGAGCGGTGGCCGACGGAACGCCCCGCACCGGAATCGTGGCGGAGGAGGCGGCCGACCGGCTCTACATCATCGACGCGCGCAACGGGGTCGAGCGGCGCATCTTGCTCGACTGGATCCATTCGACGTCGGGCGACAGCGAACCGCAGTGGGCGAGCCTCGACATCGAGGACGGCGATCATGCGCTGCCCGTCGACGTGCTGCGCGCGCGGCTCGGCGGGGCGGCGTCGCGGCAGGTCGTGCCGCTGCGCGTCGCCTGGCGCATCCCGGGCTTCGACCGCGACCGGGCGCTCAAGCTCCGCCACCTGATCTTCGGCGACCCGCGCCATCCGGGCTCGCTGCGCGCGCGGTTGATACTGCTCCGCGACCGGCGCCGCGCCCAGATCCTGGTCGGCGAGGCCGCGACGCTCGATAGGCTCCGCGACCGTTTCTGCCGCCAGACCGGCGGTGGCGACGGCGAGGGAACCGACAGCCCCGAATTCGCGGGCTTCGTCGCGCGGCAGGCGGCGCTCGCTCTCGACGTGGCCGAGCGCGGAATCCGGGGAACACGATACAAGGTGCCGCGCTTCGTTGCCGACGGTCTGCGCACCAGCCCGAAATTCCGCGCCGCGCTCGCCGATCTTGCGGAGAAGACGGGGCGTCCGGTCGGCGACCTTTACCGCGAAGCGCGGCCGCTGATGAAGGAGGTCATTGCGCGGCCGTCGGCGCTTTTTCTCGATCTTCGCGCACGTCTCGACCGCATGATGTTCGGCGGCTACGCGCCCGAAATGGAGGTCGATGCTGCTGAGCTATTGAAATTACGTAGTATTTTACGCGAGCATCCGACCGCGATCCTCTTCACGCACAAGACCTATATCGACGGCGCGACGCCGAGCCGGCTGACCTACGAGAACGACATGCCGATGCTGCACAGCTTCGGCGGCGCGAACCTCGACTTCGCGGTGATGGGCGAATTCTTCCGACGCTCGGGGATGATCTTCATCCGCCGCAGCTTTCAGGACCAGCCGGTCTACAAGCTCGTGCTGCGCCATTATATCGCCTGGCTGCTCGCCAAGCGCTTCCCCTTGAGCTGGGCGTTCGAGGGGACGCGCTCGCGCCTCGGCAAGCTGATGCCGCCCAAATATGGCCTGATGAAATATGTCCTCGACGCGGCGCACGCGACGGGGACGCGCGACGTCCATTTCGTCCCTTTCGTCACCAGTTTCGACCTGATCCGCGACGTCGAGGAATATGCCGCGGAGCAGACCGGCCGGAACAAGAAGCCCGAAAGCCTGTCGTGGTTCCTCGGCTATATGAAGAGCCTCAAGGAGCCCTCGGGCCGCATCCGCCTCGACATCGGCAATCCCGTTATCATCGACGAAGCCCCCGGCCCCGACGACAAGCGCGCGCTCGAGAAGATCGCCTTCGCGGTCGCGGTCGAGGCCAATCGTGTGACGCCGCTGACCGTCACCTCGGTGATGTGTCTGATCCTGCTCGGCCTCGCCCCGCGCGGCGCGACCGCGGCCGAACTGCTCGCGGCGATTGCGGCGGTCACCGACTGGGCGCGCGAGCGCGGCATCCGTCTCAGCAGCGAGCTCGAAAGCCGCGACGACACCGCGCTGTCGGCCACCGTCGACACGCTCGTCGAGAGCGGTCTGCTCACCCGCTACGAGGCGGGCAGCGAGAATGTCTATTCGATCGACCCCGCCAAGCATCCGATGGCGAGCTATTACCGCAACATCATCGCGCATCATTTCCTCGATCGCGCGATGATCGAGCTGGCGCTGTTCCAGCTGCGCGAAAGCGGCGAGGGCGACGCGACCGCAGCCTTCTGGGCAAAGATCGACCGCCTGCGCGATCTGTTCAAATTCGAATTCTTCTATCCCCCGCGCGACGAGCATCGCGCCGCGATCGAGGCCGAACTCGCGCGCATCGACCCCGTCTGGGACCGCCGCCTCGCGAGCGGCGACCGCGGCGTCGCGCAGCTTATCCACCGCTGCCAGCCCGTCGTCGGACACGCGATACTGCTGCCGTTCGCCGAGGCCTATTCGGTCGTCGCCGAGCTGCTGACGCGCGCCCGGCCGGGCGACGAGGTCGATGCGAAGGCGCTGCTCGACACAGCGCTCGTTGAAGGGCGGCAGGCCTATCTGCTCCGCCGGATCAGCAGCGAGGCCGCGATCGGCAAGCTGCTCTTTGAAAACGGGCTGTCATTGATGCGGCATATGGGCCTTGCCGAGACCGCGACCCCCGACAGCCTCGCCGCACGGCGCGCGCTGCTCGCGGAACTTCGCGGGCTCGCGGGCGCCATGGAATCGATGCGCCTGTCGACGACGGCGCTTGCCGACAAACTACCGGGGGCAGGTGATGCATAAGCTGCCGCCTTATTCTCGTCATCCCGGCGAAGGCCGGGATCTCGCCGTTGCGTCCAGTTGCGAGGGCGAGATCCCGGCCTTCGCCGGGATGACGATATTGTGGAACTGCAAAGGAACCCGACATGCTTAAACAGCTCAGCGCGCAGGATGCCCAGTTCCTCTACACGCAGACCGCGAACAATCTGACACACATCATGGGGGTCTATATCTACGACCCCTCGACCGCGCCGGGCGGCTTCGTGCGCTTCAAGGACATCATCCGCCACGTCGAAAGCCGCGTGCACACCTCGCCGCTGTTCAAGCGCCGCCTCCACCGGCTACCGTTCGATCTCGACCATCCCTATTGGGTCGAGGACGAGCATTTCGACATCGAAGCGCACATGAGCCACGCGCGCCTGCCCGAGCCGGGCGACTGGCGGCAGTTCTGCATCGCGGTCGCGCGCTATTTCTCGAAGCCGATGGATATGAACCGGCCGCTCTGGGACATCTACATCATCGAGGGGCTCGACCGCATAACGGGGATTCCGAAGGGCAGCTTCGCGATGCTCCACCGCGTCCACCATGCCGCGGTCGACGGCGCGTCGGGCGCGCACGCCTTCATCGCGATGAGCGACATCGACGCGAAGGGCACCCCTGCGATTGCCGAGCCGCCGCCGGCCGAAGAGCTCGGCCGTCCGCCGTCGAGCGCCGAAACGGTGACACGCGCCTGGTCGGCGTCGATGCAGTCGCCGGTGAAGTTCATGAACGCCCTGCTCAAGGTTTCGCCCGCGATCGTCGCGTCGGCGCGCAAGTCGATGGCCGAGGGCGGGATGACCGCCGGCGTTCCCGAAACGCGCTTCAACGCCCCCGTCGGCCCGCACAAGATGTTCGACGGAACGACGGTGGCACTCTCTGACGTCGCCGAAATCCGCAAGAAGGTGCCGGGTGCGACGGTCAACGACGTCGTCCTGACCACGGTCGGCGGCGCGCTGCGCAAATATCTCGCGAAGCACAAGGAGCTGCCGAAAGAGAGCCTTGTCGCGGTCGCGCCGATCAATTTGCGCGGCAAGGAAAAGGGCGCGGGGAAAGCGAGCACGCCCGGCAATCAGGTCTCCGCGATGAGCGTGCCGGTGCGCACCGACATCGCCGACCCGCTCGCGCGCCTCGCGGCGATCCGCGACTATACGGTCGAGGCGAAAGAGGCGAAGGCGGGCGTCAGCGCGCGGATCATGACCGACCTGTCGCAGCATATTCCCGGCGCGACGATGGCCGCGGTCGCGCGCATTATCACCAGCGAGCGGTTCGCGGTGCGCGGGACGAACCTGTTCATCTCGAACGTGCCCGGCGCGCAGGTGCCGCTCTACCTCGCGGGCGCGCAGCTCGTGCAGCAGCACGGCATGGCGCCGCTCGCGAACAATATGGGGCTGTTCGTCGCGACCCCAAGCTACAACGGCCGCATCGCCTTCTCGATCATCAGCGAGCGCGCGATCATGCCCGACATCGCCTTTTTCAGGGAGTGCATCGATGAAAGTTTCGCCGACCTGATGGCGGCGACGCCGAAGGCGGAGAAGGCGCCCGCCGCACCGAAAACCGCCACGGCAAAGCCAAAAGCGGCGCCCAAGCTGGCCACGAAACCCAAGGCAAAAGCGAAGCCTGCCCCGAAACCTGCCACCAAGCCGAAGGCGAAAGATAAGGCCCTTGTGAAGGGGAAGAAGAGGCCCCCTCCTTCTTCGTCATCCCGGACTTGATCCGCGATCCACGTCTGCGCCGGCGTGATGGATCCCGGATCAAGTCCGGGATGACGACAGTGGGTATCCGGGTCGACGGGAGCGGGACAGCGATGTCAAAACAGTTGCCAAAGACAACGTAACCAGCAAGAATCGCTAAAAATAGAAACAATGCAGGATGACCGAATGATTTTTGCCCCGACGCTCAGCGCTGACGCCGAGCTTGTACGCGCATCCGACTATGCCGCCTGGTCGAAAGCGGCGCTTGCCGCGGACGTAAAATCGGGGATGCAGGCGTGGCGCGATTCCGACGAGAGCCGGCATTTCGATTACAAGGCCATTCGGGCAAGGCTGGAAAAGCTCCGCAAGCTTTCGGCGGCGGGTGACGTCAAGGGGCTGCTCTTCGTCCTCAACGAGGGCATCCACGGCAATATCGACGGCATGGGCGCCGAGCGCCTCTACCAGAAGGCGCGCTTCGGCACGAAGAAGCTGATCGAGGCCTATGTCGCCGAGGTTGTCGCCGCGCTCGACAAGATCGCCGCATCGCGCTCGATCCCGCGCGAGGAGAAGCGCGACTTCTTCCGCCGCGCGCAGCATTGCTACGGCCGCTCGGCGCTCTTGCTCTCGGGTTCGGGGAGCTTCCTCTTCTTCCACGTCGGGGTCGTGAAGGCGCTCTGGGAACAGGGCGTGCTACCCAACATTCTCGCGGGATCGAGCGGGGGGTCGATCGTCGCGGCGATCGTCTGCACGCGCAAGGACGCCGACATCGGCCCCTTCCTCGACAGCAAGCGCCTCGCCAACCCCGCGCGCGATCCCGAGATGAAGCGGCTAGCGCCCGACGAGGTGCGCGACCGCCTCGCCGAACTGATTCCCGACCTGACCTTTCAGGAAGCCTATGAGATCAGCGGCCGCCACCTCAATGTCTCGGTCGCTCCCGCGGAGAAGTATCAGAACGGCCGCCTCCTGAACGCGATCACCGCGCCGAACGTGCTGATCCGCGAAGCGGTGCTGGCGTCGTGCGCGGTGCCCGGCGTCTTCCCGCCGGTCATGCTGATGGCGCGCGACGAGGACGGCAACCGCGTCGCCTATCAGCCCGACCGGCGCTGGGTCGACGGATCGGTGACGCACGACATTCCCACCAAGCGGCTCGAACGCCTCTATGGCGTCAACCACCATATCGTCAGCCAGGCAAACCCGCTCGCGCTGCCCTTCGCAACCGACACGCGCAAGCAGATGGCGCCGATCGAGGCCATCCAGCACGCGTCGATCGCGACCTTCAAGGCGTGGCTCAACGCGAACATGGTGATCTTCCAGAAGCCGCTCGAACTCGTGCCGCCGCTCAACAGCCTTGCGAATATGGCGCGCTCGGTGATCAATCAGGAATATACCGGCGACATCAACATCATCCGCCCGCCCAAATTCTGGTCGCCGACGAAGATCCTGAGCGACCTTGCACAGGACGACATCGACGAACTGATCGACACCGGCCAGCGCACCGCCTGGCCGAAGGTCGAGATGGTGCGCACCCAGACCGCGATCAGCCGCGCGCTCGACGCGATCCTCGCCAAGATCGACAAGGCCGGCGACGACGGCCCCGGCCACCGCAGCTCGGCGCTGAAGAAAGCGGTCCGCTAACATGCCCGCGCTGACGCTGCCTGCCGGATCGGCCGGCGCCGGCGCGAAGCTGCATGTCACCCACTGGCTTCCCGAAGGGCGACCAAAGGCGGTGGTGCTGTTGGCGCACGGCTATGCCGAACATGCCGGGCGGTATGCCTATGTGGCGAAGCGGCTGACCGACGCCGGCTACGCCATCTATGCGGTCGACCATTGGGGCCATGGCGCCTCGGACGGCGAGGGCGGTTTCGTGCCGCGCTTCTCGGCCTTCCTCGATGGCATGAGCGAATTGCTGACGCTCGTCGAGGTCAATCATGGCGACACGCCGCGCCTGCTCCTCGGCCACAGCATGGGCGGCCTGATCGCGACGCTATTCCTGATCGAGCGCCAACAGGCGTTCGTCGCGGCTGCGCTTTCCGGCCCCGCGATCCTGCCCGCCGAGCCGCCGTCGCGCTTCACCGTCTGGATCAGCCGCTTCCTTTCGCGTTTCTTCCCGCGTCTCGGCGTGCTGTCATTGGACGCCAATGGCGTCAGCCGCGATCCCGCGGTGGTCGCCGCCTATCAGGCCGACCCGCTCGTCTATGGCGGCAAGATCGGCGCGCGGCTGGGCAAGGAGTTCATGGACGCGATGGCGGTCGCGCAGGCCGACGCGCCGAAGATCCGGCTGCCGATCCTGATCCAGCATGGCGAGGCCGACCGGCTGACCGCGCCTGCGGGATCGCGCTATCTGTTCGAGCATGTGTCGTCGGTGGACAAGCGGCTCGAGATCTATCCGGGCCTCTTCCACGAGATCTACAACGAGCCCGAGCGCGATGCCGTCCTCGACGATCTCATCGGCTGGTTCGATGGGCGTGTTGCGCAGAGCTGAATCAACCCTACCCGTTCGTGTCGAGCGAAGTCGAGACACCCATTTGGACGGCGCAACATCTAGGGGCATCTCGACTTCGCTCGATGCGAACGGAAATCAGGGAACCGTTTAAAGTTATGAGTTTTTTCATCATCGTCCTCATTTCGGCCATCGTCTTCCTGACGCTGCTCTATCTCTTCTTTCCCGAGCAGATCGTGCTGCTGATGCGCTGGCTGATGCGCAAGCGCGCCCGCGTCGAACGGAAGACGGTGACGGTCGACGGCCGCACCTGGCCTTATCTGGAGGGCGGCGATCCGTCGAAGCCGACCCTCGTGATGGTGCACGGCTTTGGCGCCGACAAGGATCACTGGACCTTTTATGCGCCATGGCTGACCAACGATTATCGTCTGATCGCGCCCGACCTGCCGGGCTTCGGCGAGAATGACCGCGACGGCGAGCTGCCCTTCGACGTCGGCAGTCAGGCCGCGCGGCTGAAGGGTTTTCTGGATGCGCTCGGCATCGACCGCCCGCATCTCGGCGGCAACAGCATGGGCGGCTGGATCGCGCTGCGCTTCGCGATCGATTATCCCGATGCGCTCCGCACGCTGACGCTGATGAACAATGCGGGCATCCTCGGCGCCGACGAAAGCGAGTTGCAGAAGCTCGCGGCGAACCGCGACTATAATCCGCTGGTCATCGCCAATCTTCAGGACGCCGACCGGCTGATCGCCTTCGTCGTCCGCAAGCCGACCTATGTGCCTGCACGGCTCAAGCCGGTAATCTACGCGGATGCGCTGAAACATCGCGACCTGCTCGACAAGATCTTCTGGGCGATCGCCGATGAGATGGAGGCGAAGCCGCTCAACGACGAGCTTCACAAGGTGACGGTGCCGACATTGATCATCTGGGGCCGCCACGACAAGCTGATCGATGTCAGCTGCGTCGCGGTGCTCGAAAAGGGGATCGCGCGCAGCAACAGCCATATCTTCGAGCATGTCGCGCACGTCCCGATGATCGAGGACCCGAAAGCGACGGCCGAGGTCCAGCGCGCGTTTCTGGGCGAGCACTCCTGAACGAATAGGGCAAACGCCTTGCCAACCCCCTAATCCCGCGCCACTCTCGCCCGAAACAGGGAGAGACATATGCGCCTCAAAGTAGGCCTGCTCGGCGGGGGTAGCTGGGGAACGACGGTCGCCTCGGTCGTGTCGCGCAACGCGCCGATCACGCTCTGGGCGCGCGATGCCGAAACCGTCGAGAGCATCAACGGCGCCAGCGAGAACCGCAAATATCTGCCGGGCATCAAGCTGCCCGCGGCGCTCCGCGCGACGAACGACATGGCCGAGGTCGTCGCCGGTGCCGATGTGCTGGTCATGGGCGTCCCCTCGCACAGCTTCCGCGGCGTCCTCGAGGAAGCGCGCAACCATCTCCGCCCGTGGGTGCCGGTGATCAGCCTCACGAAGGGCTTGGAGCTTGCGTCGGGCAAGCGGATGACCGAACTGATCGAGGAAATCCTGCCCGGCCATCCCGTCGGCGTCCTCACCGGCCCGAACCTCGCGCGCGAGATCATGACGGGGCAGGCGGCGGCGAGCGTACTCTCCATGGAAGACGAGATTGTCGTCCGCGCGCTCCAGCCGGTGTTCCACTCGGGGCTGTTCCGCGTCTACACGAACACCGACCTGCTCGGCTGCGAGCTGGGCGGCGTACTCAAGAATATCATCGCGATCGCGGTCGGCATGGGCGACGGGCTCGGCGCCGGCGACAATACGCGCGCCGGGCTGATGACGCGCGGGCTGGCCGAGATTACGCGGCTCGGCGTCGCGATGGGCGGGCGGCCCGAAACCTTCGCGGGGCTCACCGGCATGGGCGATCTGATCGCGACCTGCACCAGCCCCTTGAGCCGCAACCGCCATGTCGGGGTCGAACTCGGCAAGGGCCGCCATATCGACGACATCATCGCGGGGATGAACATGGTCGCCGAAGGGGTGAAGAGCGCCCCGACGGTGATGGCGCTCGCCGACAAATATGACTTGGCGATGCCGATCGCGCGCGACGTGTTCGACGTGACGCAGGGCAAGCGCGACGCCCGCGAGGTGTTTCGCGGCCTCCTGAAATCGAGCGTCGGCGACGAAGCGCACCCGGGGTGAGCTAGGCCCCCGCCTCGGCCAGCAACGCCTTCGCTTCGTCTCCCTGCCAGTCGATCGCGCCGACGACGCGCCAGACTTCCTTGCCCCGCGCGTCATAGAGTATGCTCGTCGGCAGCGCACTGGCCGCGGCGTCGAGCAGGCCATTCTTCGGATCGAGATAAGGCTGCAGCGCCTTGAGGCCTGCCTTCTGGAACCAGGGATCGACAACGGCGGCGCCCTGCAGATCCTGCGCGACCGCGATCACTGTCATGCGCTCGCCCTGCTGCGCCGCCAGCGCGTCGAGCGTCGGCATTTCGGCGACGCACGGCGCACACCAGGTCGCCCACAGGTTGACGAGCAGCGGCTTGCCGCGGAACGACGCGAGCGTCACCGGCGCGTCGTCGGGCCCGGTAAAGCTCACCGCGGGGGCGGCTTTGCCCGCATTGGTGCGGTCGACGATATGCTTGAAGGCGCCGACGTCCCTCGCTTCGCCGGATGAAATATTTGCTTGGGGCGCCGCGGCTTGCCCGTCGGCCTGCTTTTCCCTATCGCAGCCCGCGATCAGCGATCCGGCGAGCATCAGCGGCAGGATCATCGGCAATTTGGTCAGGGCGCGGCGAATGGCGGATACTCCGGACAGCAACAGCATGTGGGGCGGCCGCTTCGGTGGCGGACCCGCGGCGATCATGCAAGAAATTAACGCCTCGATCCCCGTCGACAAGCGATTGTGGGAAGAAGATATCGCCGCCAGCCGGGCCCATGCGGCGATGCTGGGCACCTGCGGGATCATCGACCCCGACGATGCGGCGCAGATCGACCGCGGTCTCGCGCTGATCGCCGACGAGTTCGCCGAACGGGGCGTGCCGGTCGACCTCAGCCTCGAAGACATCCACATGACGGTCGAATCGCGGCTGAAGGAACTGGTCGGCGAAGCGGCCGGGCGCCTGCACACCGCGCGCTCGCGCAACGACCAGGTCGCGACCGATTTCCGCCTGTGGGTGCGCACCGCGTGCACCCGCATCGACGCGGGGCTTAAAGCGCTGCAGACCGCGCTGCTCGCGCGCGCCGAAGACCATGCCGACAGCATCATGCCGGGCTTCACGCACCTGCAGGTCGCGCAGCCGGTGACGCTCGGCCATCACCTGCTCGCCTATGTCGAGATGTTCGCCCGTGATCGCGGACGTTTCGCCGATGCGCGCCGCCGCCTCAACGAATCGCCGCTCGGCGCCGCCGCACTCGC
The DNA here is from genome assembly GCF_001468395.1 of Sphingopyxis sp. H073. GTDB lineage: Bacteria > Pseudomonadota > Alphaproteobacteria > Sphingomonadales > Sphingomonadaceae > Sphingopyxis. The sequence continues at coordinate 465,077 of NZ_LNSG01000001.1, forward strand.
GGGGACCAGCTTTCCGCTCGATCGCCACGCGACCGCATCGGCGCTCGGCTTCGACCGGCCGATGGCGAACAGCATCGACGCGGTGTCGGACCGCGACTTCGCGCTCGAATTCTGTGCCTCGGCCTCGATCGCTGCGATCCATCTGTCGCGCCTAGCCGAAGAAATCGTGATCTGGGCGAGCCAGCCCTTCGGGTTCGTCAGCCTGCCCGATGCCTGGTCGACCGGCAGTTCGATCATGCCGCAAAAGCGCAACCCCGACGCCGCCGAGCTCGTGCGCGGCCGCGCGGGCCTGCTGCTCGGCGCCTTCCAGCGCCTGTCGGTGATCGTGAAGGGCCTGCCGCTCACCTATTCGAAGGATCTGCAGGACGACAAGGAAACGGTGTTCGGCGCCTTCGACGCGCTTGCGCTGTCGCTCGCCGCGATGACCGGCATGGTCGAAACGCTGACCTTCCGCACCGACCGGATGCGCGCGCTCGCCGCCTCGGGCTTCTCGACCGCAACCGATCTTGCCGACTGGCTGGTGCGCGCGGCGGGGGTGCCCTTCCGCGACGCGCATCATATCGTCGGTGCCTGCGTGAAACGATCCGAGGAGCTTGGCGTTGAGCTGTCGATGCTGCCCGCCGCCGAGGCCGCCGCGATCCACCCCGCGGTCACGCCCGATGCGCTTGCGGCACTGACCGTCGAGGCATCGGTGGCGAGCCGCGTCAGCTATGGCGGTACCGCGCCCGAACGGGTAAGGCAGGCCATTGCCGCGGCCCGCGCCGCGCTGGAAGGACAGGATTGATGGCGACGAAGCGCCTCATCGCGACCATGATCGCTGCCGCCGCGCTGCTCGGCGCGTGCGGTGCAAAGGAAGATCTGAAGCCGGCGGCGAACCAGCCCGCGCCGGTCGTTCCCGTCGGCGCGACAAGCGCCCCGACCACGGAGGAGCTCACGACGCCTGACGCGCAGGCCCGGCCCGCGCGCAGCGACGAACTTCTCAAACGGTCCGAACGCCGCGAACCCGACGATTTCGATTTGCCGCCTCCGGGCTGAGCTTCAGGACTTTCGACCCATGGACCATTTTGAATACCGCGACGGCGTCCTCCACGCCGAAGACATTCCCTTGCCGCGCATCGCCGCCGAAATCGGCACCCCCGTCTATGTCTATTCGCGCGCGACGCTCGAACGCCATGCGCAGGTTTTCGCCGAGGCGCTCAAGGATATTCCCAGGAAGCACATCGCCTTCGCGATCAAGTGCAACCCCAATCTCGGCGTGCTGCGCGTCCTCGCGCGGCAGGGCTATGGCGCCGACGTCGTCTCGGGCGGCGAGCTTGAACGCGCGCTCGCGTCGGGCATGGCGCCGCAGGACATCGTCTTTTCGGGGGTCGGCAAGACGCGCGCCGAGCTGGCGCAGGGCCTCGACCGCGGCATCGGCCAGTTCAACATCGAGCATGAGCCCGAGGGCGTCGCGCTCGCCGAAATCGCGCTCGCGAAGGACATGACCGCGCCCGCGGTGCTGCGCGTCAATCCCGACGTCGATGCGGGAACGCATGCGAAGATCTCGACCGGCAAGGCCGAGAACAAGTTCGGGGTCGGCATCGACGTCGCGCCCGAAATCTTCGGCCGCCTCGCCGCGCTGCCGGGGCTCCAGATGCGCGGCATCGCGCTCCACATCGGCAGCCAGCTCACCAGCCTCGCGCCGCTGGAGGCCGCGTTCGAGCGCGTCGGCCGCCTTGTCGCCGACCTCCGCGCCGCGGGGCACAGCATCACCCACGTCGACCTCGGCGGCGGCCTCGGCGTGCCCTACCGACCCGAGGACAATCCGCCGAGCCCGGCGGAATATGGCGCGATGGTCGCGCGCGTTACGAAGGACTGGGACGTCACCTTGATGTTCGAACCCGGCCGCGTGATCGCGGGGAATACCGGCGTCCTGCTCACCGAGGTGCTGTGGGTGAAGCCCGGCGCGACCAATCCCTTCGTGATCGTCGACGCCGCGATGAACGACCTCGCGCGTCCGGCGCTTTACGACGCGTATCACGACTTCGTTGCGGTCAGGCCGACGGGCGAGACGATGACCGCGTCGATCGTCGGACCGGTGTGCGAGACGGGCGACACGTTCGCGCGCGACCGCGTGATCGACAAGGTCGAGTCGGGCGATCTCGCGGTGTTTCGTACCGCGGGCGCCTATGGCGCGACGATGGCGTCGACCTACAACAGCCGCAGCCTCGTTCCCGAGGTGCTGGTCGACGGCGACCGCTATATCGTCGTCGCCGACCGCATCGCCGCGGGCACGATCATGGCCGCCGAGCGCGTTCCCGACTGGATCGACTGACGATGCAGCAGCTTCCCGTCTTCCTCAACCTTGCCGGCCGCACGGTCGTGCTGGTCGGGGAAGGCGAGGCGGCCGAAGCGAAGGCACGGCTGGTGACGCGAGCGGGCGGGCGGATCGTCCCGGTGTGGCAAGAAGGCGCAACCATCGCCTTCGTCGCGCTCGCCGATGACGAAGCGGCGCGCGCGGCGGCGGCCGACCTCCGCGCGCGCGGTCTGCTCGTCAATGTCGTCGACCGGCCAGATCTCTGCGACTTCACGACCCCGGCGATCGTCGACCGCGCGCCGGTGACAATCGCGATCGGGACGGGCGGTGCGTCGGCCGGGCTCGCCAAGGCGGTGCGCCAGCGGATCGAAGCCTTGCTGCCGTCGCGGCTCGGTGCACTCGCATCGGCGCTCCATGCCGCGCGCGGTGCGATGAAGGCGCGCTGGCCGGCGGCTGCCGACCGCCGCCGCGCGATCGACGCGGCGCTTGCGGCGGGAGGCGCGCTGGACCCGCTCGATCCCGCGGCGGCCGACAAGGTCGGCGAATGGCTTGACGGTGCGGCAGAAACTGTCCCTCCGCGCCTCGAAATCATCCGCCTCACCGGCGATGACCCCGACGATCTGACGCTACGCGCCGCGCGGCTGCTCGGCGAGGCCGACCATATCTTCCATTCGCCTGCCGTCCCGGCCGCGGTCCTCGACCGCGCGCGCGCCGATGCGGTGCGGCATGTCGCCGATGCGCCGCCCGGCGATCCGCCGCCGGGGCTGTCGCTGTGGATTTCGGAGAGCGGTAGCTGACGAACGGAAGGCGATATGCATAATATCGTCATCCCGGGCTTGACCCGGGATCCACGGCAGCGCTGAAGTCATGGACCCCGGATCAAGTCCGGGGTGACGAAAATGGTGAGGCCGAGATGAGGAAGGGGTGAAACGGAACGGCAGTTCTCCACCCCCCAAGCTGCCACCATCCTCGCGGCATCAATGTCCCGCGGTTCCCAGCCCGTCGATCTTCTTCGACTGCTTCGCGATCAGGCCGGGAAAGAAGCGCGCGAGGCGAGAGAGGCGCTTGGCCATCTTGCCGACGGTGACATGCACCTTGGTGCCGTGAACCGCTTCCCACGCCGCTTCGGCCACGCGCTCGACCGGCGAGATTTCGAAACCGGCGGCCGACAGGCGGCCGCGCGCGGGCTCGTTGCTGTCGGCGCTGACCTGGTCGAGGATCGGCGTGTCGATGAAGCCCGGCATCAGCGAGCGCACCTTGATGTCGTGCTTGGCGAATTCGATTTCGAGCGCTTCGGTCAGGCCGCGCACCGCGAATTTTGTCGCCGAATAGACCGCAAGCCCCGCGACGCCATAAAAGCCCGAGGCCGATCCGGTGTTGAGGATCGTCGAACCCGGCGTCGCGCGAAGCAGCGGCAGCGCCATATAGACGCCGTTGACCACACCGCCGAAGTTGATCGCGATCAACCGGTCGGCCTCTTCCGGCGCCATGTCGATGAACTGGCCGCCCGATCCGATCCCTGCGTTGTTGAACAGCACGTCCAGCCGCCCGCCGCTGGCCTTTGCGAAATCATCGAGCGCGGCCTTCCACTGGTCGCGGTCGCGGACGTCCATGACATGGCGTGACGACGCGCCCACGGGCAGCAATGCGGCGGTTTCGTCGATCCCCGCCGAATTGACGTCGGCGATTCCGACGAACCAGCCCTGCGCGGCGAAATGGCGTGCCGTCGCGCGGCCGATGCCCGATCCGCCGCCGGTGATGAAAATCGCCTTCCGTGCCACCCTCGTCTCCTTACATCCTTGTCAGTGCGAGAAGAGGCCAGCTTGACGGACACGTCAAGCGCAAAGGTGGCTTGGCAATCGGCGTGGGGGATGGCTATCAGGGCGCCGATGTTCCGCCTGCGCCTGATGCTCCTCGCCCTCCTGGCTTTCTGTCTCGGCGCTGCGGTTCCCGCATCGGCCGCGGTCACGGTCAGCTTCTACAGCCACGATTTCGGCGACCGTTTCCCGCACGCCTTCATCGTCGTGAAGGGACGGCTCGACGGCAGCGGGCAGGCGGTCGACAATAATTTCGGCTTCACCGCGAAAAATGTCAGCCCCGCGATCCTGCTCGGTTCGGTGAAGGGCTATGTCCAGACGTCGCAGCCCGACTATATCGCGAAGAGCGACCGACAGTTCAGCGTCACCATCGACGATGCGACCTATGCGCGGCTGATCGCTAAGGTCCGCGAATGGCAGGACCGCAAGCAGCCAAGCTACAGCCTGAACAAGGCGAACTGCGTCCATTTCGTCATGGAACTCGCCGAGGTCGTGGGGCTCAAGGTCAATCGCAAGAGCAAATATTTCAAGAAACCCAAGACCTTCCTGATCGAAGTCAGAGAGCTGAACCCGGCGCTGGGGTGACGAACGACCGGTTGCGACCGGAAGCGGACGTACGCCCAACCTAGTCCGTTCGCATCGAGCGAAGTCGAGATGCCCCTCGGGCTAGGCGCAAGGCTGCCGGGTGTCTCGACTTCGCTCGACACGAACGGAAATAGGGGACGGTCTGGAATCCGCCCCGAAAGCCGCAATCCGCGTCAGTCGTTATCCATCGCCGGTCCCAGCGCCGGGTCGAGGTCGCGCGGACGGACGAACGCAGTGATCCGCGCCTTGTTGACGTCGAGATCGTGCCAGTCGGCGATGTCGAGTTCGAGCCGCACGAGCGCCGAGGTCGGCAGCTTTTCCTCGACCTGCTCGCGAAGCGGGCCGCCGCTGTCCGACGGAACGAGTTCGAGCACCAGATCCTCCAGACCCGGATTGTGCCCGGAGATCAGCAGGTGCTCCGCGTCCTTGCCCATGTCGCGGATGACGTCGATCAGCGTCGCCGCCGACGCGAGATAGATGCGCCGGTCCCAATGCGGTTCGAGTGCATCGAGCGCCGCCGCCGGCTGGAACAGGTCGAGCGTTTCGGTCACGCGCACCGCGGGCGAGGCGATGATGCGGTCGACGGGCAGGCCCTGCCGCTTGACATATTGCCCGATGAGCTCGGCGCCGCGGCGGCCGCGGGCGTTGATCGGCCGGTCGAAATCGCGTTCGACCTGTACGTCCCAGCCCGACTTTGCGTGCCGCAGGATCGTCAAACTTTTCAAAATCGCTCCCCGCGTTGCCCTGTGATCCCCTCGCTCGCTCTCTGCCGGAAACTTATGACGGTGAAAAGGCGGGAAAGGCGCTTTTTCTTCGTTCGACATTCGCCGCCGCGACATGGTTCACCGCCTCGTCGAGCGGCAGGCGTCTGACCGGCGTCCCGTCGGGAAAGGCGCCGAGCAGCCTTGACGGGAAGCTGGGCGAGAGCATCACGAACTGGCCGAAATCGTCGGCGCGGCGGATCAGCCGCCCGAACGCCTGGCCGATGCGCGCGCGGATGACGCTGTCGTCATAGGCGCTGCCGCCCTGCGCCGCACGGCGCGCGGCGTGGAGGATCGTCGGGCGCGGCCAGGGCACGCCCTCCATCACGACGAGCCGTAGCGACTCGCCGGGCACGTCGACGCCGTCGCGCAGCGCATCGGTGCCGAGCAGCGAAGCGTGCGGATCGGCGCGAAAGATGTCGACGAGCGTGCCGGTGTCGAGCGGATCGACGTGCTGGGCATAGAGCGGCAGGCCGGCGCGGGCGAGGCGGTCGGCGATGCGCGCGTGGACGATGCGGAGCCGCCGGATCGCGCTGAACAGACCGAGCGCGCCGCCGCCCGATGCCTCGATCAGCCGGCTGTACGCGCCGGCGAGCGCAGGCAGGTCGCCGCGCGGGATGTCGGTGACGATCAGCACCTCGGACTGGCGCGCATAGTCGAACGGGCTCGGCACGGCGAAATGCTGGACCCCGCCGTCCATGTGCCGTGCGCCGGTGCGGATGTCGGCATCGGTCCATCCGCTTCCGCTACGCAAGGTCGCCGAGGTCACGAGCACCCCCTGCGCGGGCCGATAGACGATCTCGGCGACCGGCCGCGCCGGGTCGAGCCAGTGGCGGTGCAGCCCCATATCGAACTCGCGTCCGTCGAAGCGGTCGACCGCGAGCCAGTCGACGAAGTCGGGATCTGCCGGGCCGCCGACGCGCCCGAGCAAGGAGAGCCACCCGCCGAGCGTGTCGATGCGCGTGCCAAGGCTGTTGCGCGCGCCGTCGACGCGCGCGCGCGCCTGTCCGTCGAGCCAGTCGGGCGGATCCTCGACCAGCGCGTCGAGCCGTTTGCCAAGCGCCATCAGCGGGCGCAGCAGCGCCTCGATCGCGTCGCTCGCGCCGGCGGCGGCGGCGACCAGCTCGGGATCGGGATCGGCGAGTTCGGTTTCGAGACCGTAGCCGCTGTCGCCGGTGCGCGTGTCGATGCTGCGCGCATAGGTCATCGCGCGCACCGCGACGAGCAGCCGCTCGATCGCACCCCATGGTGCGCTCTCGGCAATGCGCCCTAGCCAGCCTTCGCCGGGCAGCTCACCCGCAGCCTGAATCGCGGCCTGGATCGCCTTGTCGCCCGCCTCGTCATAGCTCGCGACGTCTGCGAGCCTTGCCGCCAGCCCGCGCCGCCGTCCGCGCGACTTGCCTTCGGGCCCGAGCACCCAGCGGCGGATTTCGACCGCTTCCTGCCCGGTCAGCGCCGCAGCGAACATGCTGTCGGCGGCATCCCACAAATGATGGCCCTCGTCGAAGATCAGCCGCGTTGCGGGGGCGCCGCCCCCACCTTGCGAACTTGGGCGCGGGCGCGCCGCCTGCACCATCGTCAGCGCATGGTTGGCGATGACGATATCGGCCTGGCCTGCGGCGCGCGCCGAGCGCTCGATGAAGCATTTGCGGAAATGCGGGCAGCCCGCATAGATGCATTCGCCGCGCCGGTCGCTGAGCGCGGTCGTCCCGTTGCGGCGGAACAGCGCGGGGAGCCAGCCAGGAAGGTCGCCGCCGACCATGTCGCCGTCGCGCGTATAGGCCGCCCAGCGCGCGACGAGCTGCGCCAGGATCGCGGCGCGGCCCGAAAAGCCGCCCTGCAAGGCATCCTCGAGGTTGAGCAGGCAGAGGTAATTTTCGCGGCCCTTGCGCACCACCACCTTCTCGCGGTGCGTCGCGGCATCGGGATAGAGTTTCTCGGTCTCGCGCGCGAGCTGGCGTTGCAGCGCCTTGGTGAAGGTCGAGATGCAGACCGCGCCCGCCGACTGGTCGATCCATTGCTTGGCGGGGGCGAGGTAGCCCAATGTCTTGCCGATCCCCGTGCCAGCCTCTGCAACGAGCATCTGCGGCATGTCCTTGCGCTCGCGCGGCGCGAAGATCGCGGCGGCCGCGCGGGCGTAATCCTGCTGCCCCGAACGCCGTTCGGCGCCGTCGCCGGTCAGCCGGTCGAGCCGCGCGCGGACGTCGTCGGGATTGACCGTCACCTGACGCGGTTGCGGGCGCGGCGGCGCTTCTTCCCATTCGGGCAGCCGCGCGAAGAGCCAGCGGTCGGCCTTGTCGGGCGGGCCGAGGCGCGATTGCATGAGCGACGCCCACGGCCAGCGCTGGCGTCCGAGCGCTTGCAGCCCGTGCCAGGCGCCTTCGCGCTCGGGCCAGTCGGGCTCATCTAGGCTGGCGAGCATCGCAGCGGCGGCGAGGCGGAGGAAGGGCGCGATGTCCTCTTCGGCCTTCGGCGCTTCGAGGCCGATCGATGCGGCGATCCCGGCGGGCGTCGGCACCGCGAAGCGCGCCGGGTAGAGGAAGGCGAAGAGTTCGAGCAGGTCGAGCCCCGACAATTCGGGGTAGCCGAGCCGGTCGCCGGTCAGCGTTGCATTGAGGAGCAGGTGCGGTGTCGCAGCGACGGCGGCAATGGCTTCGCCGCGCCCGACGCGCTGTACGCGCCCTGCGGGATCGGCGATCCAGATGCCGACATGGCTTGCGTGGAGCGCGGGCAGGGCAAGGGGATCGACGCGGGGGAGCATCGGGATACGCTAGGGACAAAAGGCGAACGCGGCAAGGCGGCATACCAATCCTCCCTGTCGCAAGGCGATGGGGAGGGGGACCGCCGAAGGCGGTGGAGGGGCGAGAGGCACCGGCCCTTCCGTCAGCGCTTCGCGCTGCCACCGCCCCATGCCTTCGGCACAGGGAGGATGGAAGGACTAGCTGAGCCCGCGGCGTCCGAAGCCCGCGGTGCGCTGGCTCAGAAAGGCCGGCGACACGTCGGTGGGTTTGACCCTGCGTGCGTTCCGGAGCGCGTTGTAGAGCGCGCCATGCGTCAACTCGTAAGGGAAGCGCACGCCCATACGGTCGAATTCCGACCACATCACGATCGCGTAGGTGACCTCGCCGGCATAATGGATTTCGCAGCGCGATCGCGCGGGCATGCTCGCGCCGTCGATGCGCGCGCCGCCTTCGGACAAGTCGACGATGCGCCCCTCGACGAAATTGAGGACGCCATTGACCATGACCTCGATCGAAACCGGCGTCCGGTTGTGGCTGCGCGCCGTGGGGGAACGAAAATTCGTCATGCAGGGAAGCTAAGCCCAACATGGTAAATTTTCCGGTAACGATAACCCGACTGACGGTGCCATATTGCAAGCAATTGCGGACAATGATTTACCGATGATCGTGGCGCGGTCGATCATCCTCTATGGCATTGCGCTGGCCGCGGTGGCGTTCCTGCTCGAATGGTTGAATTATCGCCATGTCATGCATCGCTGGTCGGCCGAATTCTATATCGTCTGCATTGCCGCCGTTTGCGTCACGCTCGGCATCTGGGTCGGCAACCGGCTGACCGCGCGGCCGCGGCAGGCTTTCGCGCGCAACGACGCGGCGATCGCCGCGCTCGGGCTCAGCGCGCGCGAGTGCGAGGTGCTCGAAATGCTCGCGGCGGGGCACGCCAACAAGGTCATCGCGCGCCAGCTCGATATTTCGCCCAACACGGTGAAGACGCATGTCGCGCGGGTTTATGAAAAACTGGAGGTCGCCAGCCGGACGCAGGCGGTGCAGAAGGCGCGGACGCTCGACATCCTGCCGTAGTTTCGGACGAAAGGCCCAAAATCACCCGTTTGGGCGATGGATTTCGGCCGTTGTTCCGGCGCATCTCGCATGGCATTCATCCATCGGGGAGATATATCATGGGCAGGATCATCGCGGTTTACGGCGCCATTGCGGGCGTCATCGTCGTCGCGGGGATGTTCATCAACATCGGCTTCCTCGCCGACCATGGCGCGATGGGAATGGTCGCCGGCTATCTGTCGATGCTGGTCGCGCTCATTTTCGTCTTCGTCGGCGTGAAGCGCTATCGCGACGTCGATCTGGGCGGGGTGATCGGCTTCTGGAAAGCCTTTGGCGTCGGGATTGGGATCGGGCTCGTCGCGGGGCTGTTCTATGTCCTCGGCTGGGAACTTTATATGTGGCGGACCGGCGGGACCTTCATGGCCGAATATATCGCCTCGAGCATCGAGGATATGCGCGCGGCCGGCAAATCGGCGGCGGAGATCGCGAAATTCTCGTCGGAAATGGGCGCGATGGCCGAGCAGTACAAGAACCCGCTGTTCCGCATGGCGCTGACGTTGACCGAGATATTGCCGGTCGCGCTCATCGTGTCGCTCGTGTCGGCGGCGCTGCTGCGCCGGAGCAGCTTTATGCCGGCGGTCCAGCCGCGCGGCTGAACCGGGCGGGAAGGGGACTGGCGCGTCCGGTCTTCTTCCCATCCGCGCTTCTTGCCGCTATGGGCGCGCCATGACTGACTTGCACCTTCACCCGTCGCTGCGCGAGCCCGCGCAAACGTCCAAGGCCTGGCCGTTCGAGGAAGCGCGCAAGCTGGTCAAACGCTATCCGCAGGGCAAGCCGGGCGGCGAGGCGGTGCTGTTCGAGACCGGCTATGGTCCCTCGGGCCTGCCGCATATCGGCACCTTCAACGAAGTGCTGCGCACGACGATGGTCCGCCGCGCCTATGAGGCGATCACCGGCGGCGCACCGACCCGCCTCGTCGCGTTCAGCGACGACATGGACGGCCTGCGCAAGGTCCCCGACAATGTGCCGCAGCAGGAGATGCTGCGCGAACATCTCGGCAAGCCGCTCACCGCGATCCCCGATCCGTTCGGCAAGTATGAAAGTTTCGCGCATCATAACAATGCGATGCTGCGCGAGTTTCTCGACCGCTTCGGCTTCGAATATGAATTCGTCAGCTCGACCGAGCGGTACAAGTCGGGCGCGTTCGACGAGGCGCTGAAGAATGTCCTGCGCCATAACCAGGACATTCTCGACATCATGCTGCCGACGCTGCGCGCCGAGCGCGCCGCGACCTATTCGCCGATCCTGCCGGTCAGCCCCAAGTCGGGGATCGTGCTGCAGGTGCCGGTGACCGTCGTTGACGCCGACAAGGGCCTGGTGTCGTTCGAGGACGAGGGCGAGACAATCACGCACAGCATCCTTGGCGGCGGCGCGAAGCTGCAGTGGAAGGTCGACTGGGCGATGCGCTGGGTCGCGCTGGGCGTCGACTACGAAATGTACGGCAAGGACCTGACCGACAGCGGCATCCAGTCGGGCAAGATCGCACGCGCGCTCGGCGGGCAGAAGCCCGAGGGGCTGATCTACGAAATGTTCCTCGACGAAAAGGGCGAGAAGATTTCGAAGTCGAAGGGCAATGGCCTCAGCCTCGAGCAGTGGCTGAGCTATGGTAGCGAGGAGAGCCTCGCCTTCTTCGCATACCGCGAGCCCAAGGCGGCGAAGCAGCTCCACATCGGCGTGATCCCGAAGGCGGTCGACGAGTATCTGCAGATGCGCGGCAACTATGCGGCGCAGGAGCCCGACAAGAAGCTCGGCAACCCGGTGCATCACGTCCATGTCGCGCGCGGCGAGGATATGCCGTCGGCCGAGCTGCCGGTGACGTTCGGGCTGCTGCTCAATCTCGTCGGAGTGATGGGCGCCGATGCGTCGAAGGAGCAGATCTGGCGCTACCTCGGCCAATATGTCGACGGCGCGAATGCCGAGACCTATCCCGAACTCGACCGGCTGATCGACAATGCGATGGCGTATAACCGCGACTATGTCGCGCCGACGCTGAACCGTCGCAAGCCGCAGGGCGGCGAAGGCGCGGCGCTGGCCGAACTCGACGCGAAGCTCGCGGCGCTGCCCGCCGACGCCTCGGCCGACGATATCCAGAATATCGTGTACGAGATCGGCAAGAACGAAGCCTATGGCTTTGAAAACCTGCGCGACTGGTTCAAGGCGCTCTACGAGACGCTGCTCGGTTCCAGCGCGGGTCCGCGCATGGGCAGCTTCATCGCGCTGTTCGGGATCGACAACACGCGGCGGTTGATCGCCGAAGCGCTGGCTTAAACGCAAGCCGACGTTAAATTCCGTTCGTGTCGAGCGAAGTCGAGACACGTTGCGGCGTAGTGCCAAGCCAAGGCATCTCGACTTCGCTCGATGCGAACGGACGTTTATTGGGAGGATAACATGGCGGACTATGAACTCGCGCAGATCAATATCGCGCGCTTCCGCCTGCCCGCCGACCATGTCGCGAACCGCGACTTCATGGCGGCGCTCGACGGCGTCAACGCGATCGCCGAGGCGAGCGACGGCTTCGTCTGGCGGCTGACCGGCGAGGGCAATGACGCGACCGATGTGGCCGTCACCGACGATCCGCTGGTCATCCCGAACATGTCGGTGTGGCGCGACCTCGATGCGCTCGCGGCCTTCGTCTATCGCCAGCCCGAGCATCTTTCGATCATGCGGCGGCGCAAGGAATGGTTCGACCATATCGCCGTCTATCAGGTGCTGTGGTGGGTGCCCGCGGGCCACCGTCCGACGGTGGCGGAGGGGATGGCGCGGCTTGCGATGCTCGAAGCGATCGGGGCGGGTCCCGAAGCCTTCACCTTCAAGCAGCCGTTCGCTGCTCCCGACGGCACGCCGGCCCTGCCGGTCCAGGACGAATGCGCGTGATCGACATTTTCACGACGGGCGGGACGATCGACAAGGTCTATTTCGATGCCTTGTCGGAATTCCAGATCGGCCCCGCGGCGATCCCCGACATGCTGCGCGAGAACAACGTCCTTGTTCCACACCGCGTCACCCAGCTGATGCGCAAAGACAGCCTCGAGCTGACCGACGCCGACCGCGAGACGATCCGCGCCGCGGTTGCCGCGAGCGATGCAGGCCGCATTCTCGTGACGCACGGGACGGACACGATGGTCATTACGGGTCGCGTTCTCGCAGGGATCCCAGGCAAAACGATCGTCATGACCGGGGCGATGCAACCCGCATCGGTGCGCGCAAGCGATGCCGAATTCAATGTGGGTTTCGCGCTTGCCGCCGCGCAAACGCTGCCTCCGGGCGTCTATATCGCGATGAATGGCATGATCTTCGACCCCGAAACGACGGTGAAGGACCGCGCAGGCGCGCGCTTCGTGTCGAGCGCCGGATAAACGCGGCGGCGCTGTAACCTTCTTTCGGCGCATCCGAATATCCCTCCGTGGACCGGTATCGTGCCGCGCCATCCTGTCTTCGGAGGAGATCATCATGACCAGCAACAAATTCGCCGCCGCCATCGCCGCTTCGGCCACCGCCCTCGCGCTCGCCGGCGCCGCCATGGCCGCGCCCGCTCCCGCGGGCAGCTCGGGCGCCGCGGTCGGCGCCAAGGACACCGTCCACTGCTACGGCGTCAACAGCTGCAAGGGCACCGCCGACTGCAAGACGGCGTCGAACGAATGCAAGGGCCAGAACGAATGCAAGGGCCACGGCTTCAAGGCGATGGCCGCGGCCAAGTGCCTGTCGGACGGCGGCGTGATCGGCGACCTCGGCTGATCCCGCGCTGATCGTCCAATCTTTCCCGTGCGGCGAACCGTCCCGCCGCACGGGAAATCCCTTCGCCTGTGATCCAGATCATGCCACAAGGCCCTCGGGTCGTGTGACAAAAGCACGGGGGCGACGAGTCGCTCCACCTTTATCTGGACAACCAAAGGAAGGGACGATCACATGAATAGCAACAAACTCGCCGGTATGATTGCCGCCTCGGCCACCGCGCTCGCGCTGTCGAGCGCCGCGATCGCGGCCGACAAGCCGCTGCCGAAGCAGATCGGCGCCAACGACACGGTGAAATGCTATGGCGTCAACAGCTGCAAGGGCTCGTCCGATTGCAAGACCGAAGCGGCCTCGTGCAGCGGCGATTCGGGCTGCAGCACCGCGGGCAACAGCTGCGCTGGCGCCAACAGCTGCAAGGGCAAGGGCTTCAAGAAGATTGCGGCGGGCAAATGCCTGACGGACGGCGGCAAAATCGGCGTCTGACGCGAAGACGGGCGGGTCCGGCTACGCGCCGGACCGCTTCGTTCGCCATGGAGACGACGCGTGACTGAACCCGATCGCAAGACCGCGCCTTCGCCGGGTTTTGGCCTGGGGTTGCGCCCCGATCATTACCCCGATTTCCTGCGTGAGCCCCAGCCGGTGGACTGGCTGGAGATCATTTCCGAAAACTACATGGTGCCGGGCGGCAAGCCGCTTGCGATGCTCGATGCGATCCGCGCCGATTATCCGATGGTCATGCATGGCGTGTCGCTGTCGATCGGGTCCGACGAGCCGCTCGACATGGATTATCTCGCGGCGTTGAAGGCGCTCGAAAGACGCGTTGAACCGCTTTGGATTTCGGACCATCTTTGCTGGACCGGGATCAATGCGCATAACACGCACGACCTGCTGCCGCTCCCCTATGATGCGCCCGCGCTCGACTGCGTCGTCGAGAATATCGGCCGTGTGCAGGATTATCTCGGCCGCCGCATCCTGATCGAAAATCCGTCGAGCTATGTGACCTTTCGCTCGTCCGACCGCAGCGAATGGGAGTTCCTCGCCGAAATGGCCGGGCGCGCCGACTGTCTGCTGCTGCTCGACGTCAACAATATCTATGTCAGCGCGCGCAATCACGGCTTCGATCCCGAGGACTATCTGGCGGGGCTGCCGGTGGACCGCATCCAGCAGATTCACCTCGCCGGGCACAGCGACATGGGCGATTATGTCATCGACACCCACGATGCCGATGTCTGCGACGCGGTATGGGATCTTTATGCGAGCGCGATCAGGCGGTTCGGATCCGTCGCAACGATGATCGAGCGCGACGACGCCATTCCGCCGCTTGCCGACGTGCTCGCCGAACTCGATTGCGCCCGGGCGCTTGCGGCACGCGCGCTGGAGCCCGAGCATGCCTGAGACGCTGCGGGAGATGCAGCGGCGCTTCCTTGCCGGCATTGTCGGCGACGATGGGGAGGCGGAGGCGCTGATCGTCGACGACGACCGCGTCGACGCCCGCCGACGGCTCGACATCTATCGCAACAATTACCGCGCCAGCCTGACCGGCGTCCTCGCCGACCACTATGAGCGGCTCCACGCCTATCTGGGCGACGAGCAGTTCGACAACGTCGCGCAAGCCTATGTGACTGCGCACCCGTCAACGACGCGGAACCTGCGCTATTATGGCGAGGGGTTGCCGGCGTTCCTCGCCAAACATTTTCCCGACGACGGCGAGCTTGCCGAGCTTGCCGCACTCGACTGGGCGCTCCGTCATGCTTTCGATGCGCGCGACACCGCGATGCTAGATGCCGCGGCGGTCGGCGCGCTTGGCGACGCATGGATCGAGCAGCGCCTCGTGCTGCATCCCTCTGTGCGTTTGCTTCGGGTGCGCTTCAACGTCGCAGCGTTGTGGAGCGCGCTCGATGCCGAACAGGAGCCGCCCGAACCGGTAGCCTTTGCGTCGCCTGTCGCGTTGCTCGTCTGGCGGAGCGGCCAGCAGCCGAGTTTCCGTAGCCTGCCGGAAGCGGAAGCCGACGCGCTGGCGCAGTTCGAAGCCGGTTCCAGCTTCACCGACCTCAGCGCACATGTCATCGCCGCGATGGGGGAGGCGGGGGCGATGGAATCGCTCGCGGCCTGGCTCGGCCGCTGGCTCGCCGACGGCGTGCTGATCCTGGCCGACTAGGCCTTTGCCGTAACCTGCCGTAGCACCGCGCGGTAGTTCGGCGCGATCGTCATCGCCCGATGCTTGTCCTGCGACCCCAGCATCGCGTGGACGGCAGGCAGGCGATAGCAGGGCACACCCATGAACAGATGATGTTCGGCGTGATAATTCACCCAATATGGAGCGACCGTCGCGCGCGCGATCCAGCCGGCATAGGTCGTGCGCGCATGGGTGAAGGGATCCTGACTGCCGGTGGTCGTGCAGGCATGTTCGGCGATGTTGCGAATGCGAAGGTAAAGCTGAAAGGTCGTCGCCAGCCCGGCGAGCCACAGCAGATAGGGCGTCCAGCCATAGAGCGCGAGCGAAGCCGTCAGCAGCACCACTTGCACGGCGAGGAAACGCCCCACCGCACGCGTCACCGCCATCGCGCCCGCGACGTCGATCGTCGGTGACGTCATGCCGTCGTCCGACTGCTTGTTGAACGGCGTGCCCGCCTTGGTACTCGCACGGCCGTTTTCAATCGTTTCGCCGCGCAGCATCGCCTTCAGGCCTTTGAAGGCGAATCCGAACTGCGCCATGCGCTGCTTGAAAAAGGTCTGGCCGGTCAGGTCGCGCAGCACCTTGCGTCCGAGGCTGGCCCGCGTGGTGGGGAAAGGCTTTGACAGCGACAGGTCGGGGTCTTCGGGTTGCTGCGTGAATTTGTGATGCTGAAGATGATAGGTGCGATAGGCGATCAGGTCCGACCCGATCGCGGCGCCCGTAAGCCACTGACCAAGGAAGTTATTCACCTTGCGATTGGGGTGCAGCAAGCCGTGCGCCGCCTCATGCATCAGGATCGCGAGGCCGAGCTGGCGCCCTCCGACGATGATCACGGCGAGCAGCCAGGCAAGCGGATTGCCGCTCCATGCGGCGAGGCCGACCGCGGCGATGCTGACGATCCATGCGTGGGCCACGAGCCAGGGCCCGCGCCAGCGCGACGGCGCGGTGATCGCGGTCCATTCGGCGCGGTCGAAAAAACGGTCGGGCGGCAGCAGGCGGACGGCAGGCATGCGACCAGTCTAACCCGTTGCGATCCGAAACCCAACCCCTTCCGTTTTGGTACAGGATCGGGGGAAACGGGGGCGGTGGCGGTAAGGATTTGGAAACCCCTTTCCCGACAGAGACGGGAGGGGGCAGTTGAGCGGATTGGGGCGTTTTTTTTGGGGGTTAAGCATCATATCCTGCGGCCAGCCGAACGCGATATGCCCGGTGGGGGCGCGTCGCCGTTCGCGACACCCGAATTCGCGATGCGCCTGCTGCGCGTCGCGCAGCTTTGGCATTATGTCTTTTTCGCGCGCACGCTCGCCTTCCTCTCCTTCGCCTTTTTCCCCGGTGTCGAGGGTTTTCTCCGCCATCCTTCGCAATGGTTCGTCATGGGGGCGGGCCTGGTCTGCGACCTGGCGCTGACGATCATCGGGCAGATGTCGCGCGGTTGGCGCAAGCTGCCCGTGAACCGCATCCAGGCCATTCTTGCCGTTAGTTTCTCGCTGGTGACATTGGGAACGATGCTAGGTTCGGCGGCGACTTTCTCCGCAGTCGCCGTCCACGACGGGCGCCCCTATTTCGACGCATTCTCGGCGGTCCAGCTCGGCGTGATCCTCGTCGCGGCGGCGGCATCGGCGATCCAGCGCCCCGCCTTTTTCGCCTTCGCCGGCGCGACCGCGGTCGGCGGCGCGATCGGGATCGCGTCCTGGCCCTTCGGTGTCGCCGGGCTCGTCTTCCTCGGCCTGCTCATCGTGATGCTTCGCCACGATGTCCGCCGGCAAATGCGCGCGACGCGCGCCAGCAGGACGACGATCAGTGAACAGCAACGCGCGCTCGGCCTGATGCGCGATTTCGAGCGCGCGGGGCGTGGCTGGTTCTGGGAGACCGACCGCAATGGTCACCTCGTCTATATTTCCCCGACGGTCGTTGCGAAACTCGGCCTCTCGCTGTCCGACGTCCTCGGCCGTCCGTTCACCGAGATCATCCGCAAGCGGCTGGGCAATGACGAGAGCGAGGAGCGGACGCTGGGCTTCAGCCTGTCGTCGCGCACGCCCTTCAACGAACTCACGGTGCTGGCGGCGGTGCCGGGCGAGGAGCGCTGGTGGTCGATTTCGGGGCATCCGATCAGCAACGAGCTCGGTAATTTTCAGGGCTTTCGCGGTTCGGGAACCGACCTCACCGACAAGAAGAAATCCGAACGCGAGATCAAGCAGCTCGCGCGCTACGACACGCTGACGGGCCTCGCCAACCGGCTGCATATCACCGAATTGCTCGAACGCGCGCTGCGCAACCATATGGGACAGGTGCAGCCCTGCGCGCTGCTTTTGATGGATCTCGACCGCTTCAAGGCGGTCAACGATACGATGGGGCACCCCGCGGGCGACCAGTTGCTGCAGCAGGTCGCGGGCCGGCTCACGCAGATCATCGGCGACAAGGGGCAGGTCGGCCGTCTCGGCGGCGACGAGTTCCAGATCGTGCTGCCGCAGATCGTCGAGCCCGAGAAGCTGGCCGGAATCGCCAACGCCATCATCCTCAGCCTCGCCAAGCCCTTCGCGATCGAGAATGAGCAGGTGCGGATCGGGTCGTCGATCGGCATTGCGATGTCGGAAGGCGGGGGCGTGACCGCGTCGGCCCTGGTCCGCAATGCCGACCTCGCGCTCTATGCCGCGAAGGACGCCGGGCGCGGCGTCCACCGTTTCTATGCCGACGCGATGCACAATCAGGCGAGCGAGCGGAAGGCGATCGAGGATTCGCTGCGCGATGCGCTGGCGAACGACGAGTTGCAGTTGCTCTATCAACCGATCGTCGATGTGAAGAGCGAGCGGATTTCGGGCTTCGAGGCGCTGATCCGCTGGCGCCGCGAGTCGGCGGAGATCGTCAGTCCGTCGAAGTTCATCCCGATCGCCGAGGAATCGAACCTGATCATCCCGATCGGCGAGTGGATCATCCGGACCGCCTGCGCGACGATCGCGCGGCTGGGGCCCGACTATCGCGTCGCCGTCAATGTCTCGCCGCGCCAGTTCGCGAACGAGAAGCTGCCCTTGACGATCCTGAACGCTGTTGCGGCAGCGGGGATCGAGCCCGGCCAGCTCGAGCTTGAGATTACCGAGGGCGTCTTCCTCGACGAAAGCCCCGCGAATCTGGAGATGTTCCAGAAGTTGAAACGCACTGGCGTCCGCCTCGCGCTCGACGATTTCGGGACAGGCTATTCGGCGCTCGGCTATCTGAAGAAGGCGCCGTTCGACAAGATCAAGATCGACCAGAGCTTCGTGCTCGGCGCGGCCGACAGGAACAGCATGAACGCCGCGATCATCTCGTCGATTGTCGGACTTGCCGACGCGCTGGGGATGGAAACCACGGCGGAAGGGGTCGAGACGCACGACGACCTCGCGCTGATCCGCGGGCTCGGGTGCAGCCATGTTCAAGGCTATATCTACGGCAAGCCGATGGATCTCGATGAGGTGGAGGCGCTGCTGGCCGAGCAGGGCGGCCTTGTAATCGCGCGCGGGTTCAAGAGCGCACGTGAGCCGCGCGTCCGCACCTTCCGCACGATACAGGTCGAAAGCGGCGGACATCGCTATGAAGCGATCGTGCGCAACCTGTCGTCGCGCGGCGCGCTGCTCGAAGGCCTGTGGCATGTGCCCGGGGGAACGCTATTGTCGCTCGAATTCACGCCAGAGGTGCGAGTCGACGGTCAGGCCCGCTGGTCGACCGAAAGCCGCGTCGGAGTGCAGTTTGCCGAGGCGGTGGATACGGGAGCGCTCGTCCGCCCCGTCAAGGCGAAGGCGGTTCGTCCGCGCGTCCACCGCGCCGCGTGAGCGACGGTCAGTCGGCCGCGCGGCCGCGCACCATCACCCAGTCGACCTTCTCCAGCACTGCAACATCGCTCAGCGGATCGCCCGCGACGGCGATCATGTCAGCCGACAGGCCGGGCGCGATCCGTCCGATCTGATCCTCCATCGACAGCAATTTCGCGGCGACCGTCGTTGCGCTCGCCAGCGCCTCGCGCGGGGTCAGGCCATATTTCACCAGCAGGGCGAATTCGCCTGCATTACGGCCATGCTCGAACACGCCAGCGTCGGTGCCGAAGGCGATCGGGACGCCCAGCGCCTTGGCGCGCCCTACCGCTTTGCCGACATCGTTCATCGTCATCCGCACCTTGGCCTCGACCGTCGGCGTATAGATGCCCTTGCCGAGGCGCTCCTTGATGCCCTCGAACGCCATCAGCGTGGGGACCAGATAGCTTCCCTTCGCCTTCATCACCTTGAGCGCTGCGTCGTCGGCGAAGGTGCCGTGCTCGATGCTGTCGATCCCCGCTGCTGCGGCCGACTCGATGCCGCGCGCGCCGTGTGCGTGCGCCATCACCCTCAGCCCCAGCGAATGCGCGGTGTCGGCGATGCTGACGAGTTCGGCGTTCGAGAAATGCCCTTCGAGCCCGCGCCCCTGCTGCGACAGCACGCCGCCGGTCGCGGTGATCTTGATGACGTCGGCGCCCGCGCGCGACGCCTTGCGCACCTTCTCGGCGCATTCGATCGCGCCGGTGCAGGTATAGCCCTGATCGAGCACGGCGTGGACGTCCTCGCGAAAGCCGGTGACGTCGCCATGCCCGCCGATGATCGACAGCGGGGGGCCGGCCGCGACGATCCGCGGACCTTCGATCATCCCCTCGGCAGTGCCGCGCCGCAGCGCGAAAGCGGTATATTGCGCCGATCCCGCCTCGCGGACGGTAGTGAAGCCCGCGCGCAACGTGAGGCGCGCATTCTTGGCGCCGACGACGACGCCCCATTCGTCGGGATCCACTGCTTCGCTGCGATAATCGCCGCCTGGATCGCCGGTCAGGTGGACGTGGAGGTCGATCAGGCCGGGGAGTAGCGTCTTGTCACCAAGATCGACGATCTCGGCGCCCGCTGGCGCCTCGCCGCGACCGGGCGCGATCGAGGTGATGCGATCGTCGGTGACGACGACGGTCGAGGGCCCCAGCGCCGGCTTGCTCGCGTCGGTGATGACGCGCCCTGCATAGACGACGGTGGTTTTGGCTATCGCGGTGCCGCTCAGCAGCGCGAGCGTCGCTGCCGCGACCAGTCGGATTGAGCGCATGATATCTCCCCTCATATTGCCACGCGATCGTGGCGCGGCGGGCGGGGGAGGGCAAGCCGGTAAACGCGGGTCGATAAAAAGAGGAGCCGGAAGACCGGCCCCTCAGTTTGCCTCTGATAACCGAAAGGATATTACCAGAAGAAGTCGTAGATCACGTCGACCACGCGGCCGCTATAGACGTCGACGAGCAGCGCATCGTCATAATAGCGGACCCAGCGATAGTCCCCGTAGGCCGGCGGCAGGCGATAATACCAGGGATCGTTGATCCAGTAGCGCTGGCCGTAGAACAGCGACCCGAGCGTGAAGCCGATGCTGAAGCGCGTGTAGCCATAACCGCGATAGGGGTTGTAGTAGCGCGGCATACGATAATAGCTGCGGTTCCGGTCGCGGTAGCTTCGCCAGTCGTAGCGCCGGTCGTCGCGCCAGCCGCGGTTCCAATTGTTGCCCGGACGGCCATCCCGATAGCGCCGGTCGACATATCCGTTGCGGTTATTGTCCCAGCGCCGGTCGACGCGATTGTCGTTGTTGCGATCCCAGCGGCGGTCGAGATCGCCGTTGCGATTGCGGTCATAACGGCGATCGACGCGGTTGTTGTCGTTGCGGTCCCACTGACGATCGACCTGGCCGTCGCGATTGCGATCCCACTGACGGTCGGTGCGGCCGTTGTTGTTGCGGTCATAGGTGCCGCGCTGGCCCTGCACGCGCTGCTGCTGCGCAACCGGGCGCTGCGCATCGCCGCGCTGGCCCTGCCACTGCTGGCTCGGACGCTGGCCGTCGCCGCGCTGGCCCTGGCCCTGCCACTGTCGCTGCCCTTCGCTGCGCTGGCGCTGGCCGTTCCAGCCATTGCCGCCGCGGTCACCGCGCGGCGCCTGCTGAACCTGCTGCGTCTGCGGTGCGTTTTGGCCCCGCTGGCGCTCGACGCGCTGGCCGCCGCCGTTCCAGTCGCCGCGGCGCGCTTCGGGGCCGCGCGGCCCGCGTTCGCCGCCACGATCGCCGCGCTGGGCGATCTGGATGCGCTCGCCATTCGCCTGGGCGGCGGCCGGCGCTATCGGGGTGAGGATCGTCGCTGCGATCAGCAGCCCTCCGAACATCTTCTTCATCTCGGCTTCACTCCAGAATCCCATCCGGCACCCAGCCGATCGGGAAGATGAATCGAAAGTTACCGGAGGCAAGATGATTAGCGGCTGAACATCGCTGTTGCCTGCGGTTCAGCTACATGAACGGAAAATCCGCTAGTTGCCATGCGGGGTTTTGAGCGCGGGCACGGCGCGTGCGGCGTCGGCGGGGCGGATGCCCGGCGGCGGCGCGGCGGCGATCCGTTCCTCGCCGCGCATGACCCGGCCGGCGCGGCGGATTGCCGTGCGAATCCGGGGATAGGTGCCGCAGCGGCAGATGTTCGTCATCGCTGCATCGATCTCGGCATCGCTCGGGTTGCTGTTCTTCCGCAACAGCGCGGCGGCGGCCATGATCATCCCCGACTGGCAGAAGCCGCATTGCGGCACCTGTTCGGCGACCCACGCCTGCTGCACCGGATGGCTGCGGTCGCGCGACAGCGCCTCGATCGTGGTGACGAATCGGCCCTCGCACTCGGCGATCGTGACGAGGCAACTGCGGATCGCCTCGCCGTCGATATCGACGGTGCAGGCGCCGCAGTCGCCGGTGCCGCAGCCATATTTGGTGCCCGTCAGGTTCGACGCGTCGCGCAGCGCCCACAGCAGGGGCGTTTCGGGATCCATGCGATATTCGACCGGACGGTCGTTGACCGAGAAGCGCGTCATAGGGCCCCTAGTAACGACCCCGCCCGATTAGTCACGCCAGCTCGTGTCGATCTTGTCGACCTTGCGCACCATCGCATCGAACTCGGCCTTGCCCGACTGCCCCGGGATCGCCGCCATATAGAGGTCGCGCTGGTGGACCTTGATCACATCGTCGCCAACCAGGATCGGCTTGCCCATGCTCATCGTCGCAAGCTGGATCTCGCAAGCGCGCTGGAGCGCCCAATATTTGATGAAGGCGTCGGTCAGCGACTTGCCCATCACGACAGGGCCATGGTTGCGCAGCATCAGGATGCGCTTGTCGCCGAGGTGCTCGACCAGCCGCGCGCCTTCTTCTTCGCGCACCGTGACGCCCTCGAAATCATGATAGGCGAGCTGGCCCATGAAATTGCAGGCATAGAAATTGGTCGGCTGCAGCCCGCCTTCGAGCCCGCATACCGCCATCGTCGCGGTCGTATGGGTGTGGATGATCGCATGCGCGTCGGGCAACACGCGGTGGAACAGGCTGTGCTGGACGAAGCCCGCCTTGTTGACGTGCCAGGGATTATCCTCGTCGAGCTTGTTGCCGTCGATGTCGATCTTGATCAGGCTCGACGCGGTGACTTCGCTGAAATGCATGCCATAGGGGTTGATCAGGAAGGCGCCTTCCTGATCCTCGAGCTTCACCGTGATGTGGTTGAAGATCATCTCGTCCCAGCCCATCATCGCGAAGATGCGATAGCAGGCGGCGAGTTCCTGTCGCGCGGTCCATTCGGCTTCGCTATATTTGCTGTTGCGCTTGAGCTGCGTGGCCATGGGGCAGTCCTCTTCCTCCATCGGTTTCGTCCTGCTACCTATGCCACAGCAAAAGGGGCGCGCACAATCCCGCCTGACGGCCTTCCGCGCCATGATTGTCGCGCTTTGCCGCGTTGGGGCTTGCATTTCGGCGCGAATCTCTCTAGTGGCGCTCTATCGGAACGTCGCGCTTTTGCGGCGCTTCTCTTATTGCCCGAATATCGGCGACCTATGGCGAACCGGAACAAAGCCGGGGACACAGGCCGTTTGACGAACAGGAGACGACACGGCGTATGCAGATCATCGTTCGCGACAATAATGTCGACCAGGCCCTTCGCGCGCTCAAGAAGAAGCTGCAGCGTGAGGGTGTGTATCGCGAAATGAAGCTGCGTCGTCACTACGAAAAGCCCAGCGAAAAGCGCGCCCGCGAGCGTGCCGCCGCTGTCCGCCGCGCCCGCAAGATGGAGCGCAAGCGGATGGAGCGCGACGGTATCAAGTAAGACCGTCTCCCGTTCGGGATCCTGATTCGAGAAAAGGGCGCTGCGGCAACGCGGCGCCCTTTTTCGTTTGGGCGGCGCGGATGGCCGCCACCCGCCGACGCTGGCCTTGCGCCCAAACAAAAAGGGCGGCCCGAAGGCCGCCCTTTCTGCATCGATTGTATCGGGAATCAGTCCTGCGACGGCTGCAGGTTCACTGCGGCGAACTTGCCGCGATCGTCGACCTCGATGTCGAAGGCGACGCGGTCACCCTCTTCGAGGCCCGCCATGCCGGCGCGCTGCACCGCGCTGATGTGGACGAAGGCATCGGCCTGTCCATCGTCGCGCGCGATGAAGCCGAAGCCCTTCGTCGTATTGAAGAATTTGACCGTTCCCGAGGTGCGCTCTCCGGTCAACTGGCGACGGCCGCGGGCGCCGCCCGGACGGTCGCCGCTGGGGCCGCGATCGTCGCGGCGCGGAGCGAATTCCTCGACCGGCATCGGCTCGCCCTCGATCTTGAGGTCGATTGCCGACACTTTGCCGTTGCGTTCGACGAGCGTGAAGCCGAGCGGCTGGCCCGAAGCGAGACCCTGAAGTCCCGCCTGTTCGACGGCGCTGATGTGCACAAACACGTCTTCGCCGCCGTCGTCGCGCGCAATGAAGCCAAACCCCTTCGACGGGTTGAAGAACTTCACCTGGCCCTGACCTTCACCGACGACCTGCGCAGGCATCCCGCCGCCGCGTCCGCCGCCGAAGCCACCGCGGTCCCCACCGCCGAAGCCGCCGCCGCGATCGCCGCCGCCGAAGCCGCCGCCACGGTCACCGCCGCCGAAACCGCCGCGATCGCGGTCGCCGAAGCCGCCGCGCCCGCCGCCATAGCTGTCGCCGCCATAGGGCGCAGGTTCGAAGCTGTCGAAATTGCCGAAGTCATCGCGCTTGCCGCGTCCGCGATGGCCACGGCGATCCTTGTTGAAACTCATTGCTTGATAGTCGCTTTCGGTCGTCCGCACCCCATTTACCCGGCTCCTTGCGCCGGACGGGGACGCAACTCACCACAGGCACAGACTCGCCCCGTGCCACACACAGCGCAAGATATAACCTAATTATCCACAGGCTGCGAACAGAAAATTCAAAAAGCCGAAGCAGAATTTTGCGCGCTTTACCGCGCGCTTGAGCAAGGGGGGTGGGTGCGGGGAAACCAGTCATTGAGCGGCGGGGCCGCTTGGCCTAAGGCGGGGTCCATGACTGTCCATTTCCACGAAGAAGATCTGCCCGAAGGCGCGCTGGGACCCGGCGCGGTCGCTGTGGACACCGAGACCATGGGTTTGAACCCGCTCCGCGACCGGCTGTGCGTCGTCCAGATCAGCGACGGGTCGGGCGACGAGCATCTCGTGCGCTTCGGCCCCGGCAGCGCCTATGACGCCCCGGTGCTGAAGGCGGTGCTATCCGATCCGAACCGGCTGAAAATCTTTCATTTTGCGCGGTTTGACATCGCCGCGATCCAGCATGCGCTGGGGATCGTGACGGCGCCCGTCTATTGCACCAAGATCGCCTCGAAGCTGGTCCGTACCTATACCGACCGCCATGGCCTCAAAGAGCTGGTGCGCGAATTGCTGGGACAGGATGTGTCGAAGCAGCAGCAATCGAGCGACTGGGGCGCGGCGGAACTTTCGGACGCGCAGCGCGATTATGCGGCGAGCGACGTGCGCTTCCTGCATGCGATGAAGGACGTGCTCGACGTGCGGCTTGCGCGCGAAGGGCGCACCCACCTTGCGCAGGCCTGTTTCGATTTCCTGCCGACGCGCGCGGCGCTCGATCTCGCCGGCTGGCCCGAAATCGACATTTTCGCGCACACGTAAGAAGAGCGATTCGCGAATGTCCGAACGCGCCGACCATGATCGCACCATGCGCCGCATGTGGGCCGCAAGCGGGTCGAGCCACGACCGCGTCGTGCGCATATTGCGCTTTGGTCTGCCGCTCGTCATCGGGGTGATCGCGGCGGTGCTCGTCTTTTCGCCCTTCACCCAGCGCACCGAAATCAGCTTCCTGCTCGCCAAGGACAAGGTCGACATGGCGAGCGAGCGGATGAAGGTGACGCGTGCCGAATATCGCGGCCAGGATTCGAAGGGCCAGCCCTTCGCGCTGCTCGCCGGGAGCGCCGTACAGAAGAGTTCGGCCGAGCCGATCGTGCGGATGAGCCAGCTGTCGGGCGCAATCAAGCTCAATGACGGCCCCGCGACGATCGCCGCGGCCGAGGGGCAATATGATATGGACACCGAGAAGGTGTCGGTGCCGGGGACCGTGCGGGTACGCAGCGCGAGCGGATACCGGCTCGACGCGAGCAACGTGGCAATCGACCTCAAGAGCCGGAGCCTCGCAGGGACCGGCGGTGTCAACGGCGCATTGAATATCGGACAATTTTCGGCCAACCAGCTGTCGGCCGATCTCGACCAGCGCATCGTGCGGCTGACGGGCAACGCGCGGCTGCGGATCAACCAGGGAGCGCTGGGTAAATGAAGGGGCTTTGGACGATGAAGAGCGGCTTGCTCGCGGGCGCGGGCTTCGCACTCACCAGCCTTGCGATCCTGAGCACGGGGCAGGGCGGTAGCGCCGCCCAGGCGCAGGCGCTCGCGAATCACAACAGCAACGCGCCGGTCGATTTCAATGCCGGCAGCATCGAGGTGCAGGATCGCGCCGACCGCGTCGTGCTGTCGGGCGGGGTGACGGTAACGCAGGCGGGGCTCACGGTGCGCGCGCCGCGGATGACCGTCGCCTACACACGCGACGGCGGCACCGACGTCAACCGGCTCGACGCCACCGGCGGCGTGACGGTGAACAAGGGCGACGAGACCGCCAAGGGCAATGTCGCGATCTATGACCTCGACAAAAGGCTGATCACGATGGTCGGCAACGTCCAGTTGCAGCAGGGCGCCAATCACCTGCAGGGCGGGCGGCTGGTGATCGACCTCACCAGCGGCCGTGCGACGGTCGACGGGCGCGGCGCCGCGCGCGGGCCCGACGGCAATCCGATTACGGGCGGCTCGAACGGGCGCGTCACCGGCACCTTCAATGTGCCGCAAAGGAAGCAATAACCTTAGTCGTTAAGATTTGGGCAAGCGCGCCGCGCGAGGATCGCGGGCGGGGACCAGACCCATTGCGGTGCCGGGGGGCGGCCGCGCGAGCGAGGCGTTCCCCATGCGTTATGCAACCTCCCTACCCCGACGGCGGCCGATGTTCGGACGCCGCACCGAAGCAGCCGAGGTCGTCGCGGCGCAGCCGACGCGAGAGGAACGACGGCTGGTGCAAAGCATCGTCCGGCTGATGGGGTCGGCGAAACCGCGCTGAGCGCGCGGGGCGGATTCGGCCCGGGTCGGTTTGGCGGTGGCGAGCGGACTTCGCTCTGGTGCACCCCGGCGAAAGCCGGGGCCCAGAGCGGCACAACGCGACACTAGCTCTCTAACTCCCTGGGCCCCGGCTTTCGCCGGGGATCACAATATCCACCTCCGGTCGTATGCGGTCATTCGTCATCCCGGACTTGATCCGGGATCCACCGCAGTGCTGAAGTCATGGACCCCGGATCAAGTCCGGGATGACGATGATGGTTAGGGCGGCCTCCTGTCGATTCCGGTCATTCGATCGGGATCGGCACGAGTCGCGGGTATAGCCCGACACCAGTCATTCGCCCCCGCCGCGCCAGGACGCTTGGCGGATGGCCCGTGCGTCCCTACATGGGGCGACCATGCCGCCCGATACCGCTACCTCCGCCGATCGCAACCGCGAACCGCCCGTGCTTGCGACACTCGGGCGTTTCCTGCCCTATCTGTGGCCTGAGGGGCAGACCGAGCACAAGGTCCGCATCGTCCTTGCCGCGCTGATCGTGCTCGCGTCGAAGGGCGTGCAGCTGTCGATGGGCTTCCTTTATGGCGCCGCGATCGACCGGATGGCGCCGGGGATGGAAGACGGCGTCGCGCTCGCGATCGGGCTGGTGCTGGCGTACGCTGGCGCGCGCTTCGCCGGGGTGCTGTTCGATAACCTCCGCAATGTCGTGTTCGAGCGCGTCGGGCAGGATGCGACGCGCGAACTGGCGATCGCGACCTTCACCCATTTGCACGCGCTGTCGCTGCGCTTCCATCTTGCGCGGCGGACGGGCGAAGTGACCAAGGTGATCGAGCGCGGCACCAAGAGCATCGATACGATGCTTTATTTCCTGCTGTTCAACATTGCGCCGACGATCATCGAGCTCGCCGCGGTGCTGATCATCTTCTGGACCAAGTTCAGCTTTGGCCTCGCCAGTGCGACCGCGCTGATGGTTGTCGTCTATATCATCTTCACGCGGCGGGTGACCGACTGGCGCAACGCGCTGCGTACGCGGATGAACGACCTCGACACGCTGACGATCGGGCGCAGCGTCGACAGCCTGCTCAATTACGAGACGGTGAAATATTTCGGCGCCGAGGAACGCGAGGCCGCGCGCTACCGCGATGTCGCCGACCAATATGCGCGCGCTGCGGTGAAGAGCGAGAACAGCCTCGCCTGGCTCAACATCGGGCAGAGCTTCATCACCAACGCCGCGATGGCGGGGACGATGGCCTATACCGTCTGGGGCTGGTCGGTCGGCGAGTACAAGGTCGGCGACGTCGTGCTGGTGAACACCTTGCTCGCGCAGCTCTTTCGCCCGCTCGACCTGCTCGGCATGGTGTACCGGACGATCCGCCAGGGGCTGATCGACATGGAGGCGATGTTCCGCCTGATCGACACCCCGCCCGAGATCAGCGACGCGCCCGGCGCGTCCGCGCTCGTCGTCAATGGCGGCGCGGTGAGTTTCGACGATGTCGTCTTCGGTTACGAGCCCGACCGCACGATCCTGAACGGCGTCAGCTTCGCCGTCGGCGCGGGCGAGACGCTGGCGATCGTCGGGCCGTCGGGCGCGGGCAAGTCGACGATCGCGCGGTTGCTCTACCGTTTCTATGACCCGCAGGGCGGGCGCGTGACGATCGACGGGCAGGACATCAAGGCGGTGACGCAGCAAAGCCTGCGCGCCGCGATCGGCATCGTCCCGCAGGACACGGTGCTGTTCAACGATTCGATCGGCTATAACATCGCCTATGGCCGCGCCGACGCCAGCGTCGAGGAGATCGCGGCGGCGGCACAGGGCGCGGCGATCGACGGCTTCATCGCACTGCTGCCGCAGGGCTATGAGACCGAGGTCGGCGAGCGCGGGCTGAAGCTGTCGGGCGGCGAGAAGCAGCGGGTCGCGATCGCGCGCACCCTGCTCAAGAATCCGCCGGTCCTGATCCTCGACGAAGCGACGAGCGCGCTCGACAGCCGCACCGAGGCGGCGATCCAGGACACGCTCGAGCGCATCGCCGAGCGGCGGACGACGCTGGTGATCGCGCACCGCCTGTCGACGGTGGTGAATGCCGACCGGATCGTCGTGCTCGAGAAAGGCCGAGTCGCCGAGACGGGGACGCACGACCAGCTGCTCGCGATG
Organism: Sphingopyxis sp. H073; assembly: GCF_001468395.1. Classification (GTDB taxonomy): domain Bacteria; phylum Pseudomonadota; class Alphaproteobacteria; order Sphingomonadales; family Sphingomonadaceae; genus Sphingopyxis. Next base: position 493,899 of record NZ_LNSG01000001.1, read on the forward strand.
CGCGGGCTCTACGCCGACATGTGGGCGCGGCAGCAGGCCGAGCGCGAGGAGGGGACGGTTTAGGCCGCGGCGGCGCAGGAAAGGTCGTGATGACGTTTTCCGGGCGATCGGGAACGTCTGCTCCCCGCCCGCAACGGCGCCTTCCGCCCGCTTTACCGCTTCCGCCCGAAATGCCCGGGCAGCGACGTCGCGCGGGTCAGGCCGGGTCGCCAGGTATCGAGCTTGGGCGCCGGCACGATCTGGAAGTCGGCGACGCTGTCGGCGGTGCGCAGGTCGTCGCCGTGCGAAGCGCGCAGTCGCATCGTCTCGACCGGCTTGTCGGTTTCGAGCCCGAAGCGGTTGCCCGAGACCCAGCGTACCGTGCCGAGCATCGGTTCGTGCCCGGGCAGGAACACCGTCATCCGCTCGCCGATATTGAGGCTGTGCGGGCCTTGCCCGCCGATTCCGGTCTCGGAAACATTGCGGATAGTGACATCGAAACGGCCGAGCCGCTGGCAGCCGAGCGCCGCCTTTACCAGACGCGACTGCCGCGGCTGGCGCTTTTCATCCGGCGCTGATGAGGCCGTAGGGGCCTCGGGACTCGACATAGGCGACCAACATTCTTCACCGCCCGTCACCCACGCCAGGCGGTCATTTTGGTCCCATCGCTGCCATAACGCGCGAAGGTAAATTTTCGTTTGTGCTGTTTTCTAATTATTTCGCCGGCGGCAGACCGCCGAAAGTGACGAGGCTTTCATGCCCGTCGGCCGAAATAGCGGAAACGCCGAAGAAATTATCGTCGACGATGATCGCGGGCAAAATCAATTCGTTAGCGGCGTCCGACGGAACGACGCGCGAATCCGACCAGTCGTTGCGATCGGCGCGGCGCCAATGGACGCGATAGGTGGCAGCGTCCTTAACGGGCGACCAGCGAACGATGGTGTCGGAGCTGACCGCGCCGTCGATGCTGACGCTCTCGGGAGCGGCCGGCGCGTCCGCGAGTTCGCGGGCGAGGGCGACGTTGAGCGCGGTGACGCGCGCCAGATAGGGAAAGTCCATCTCGTCGACGGTGTCGCCAAATTTGCGGCCGTTCTCGGTCCGCAGATCCTGATGCTGGTGATCATAATCCTCGATCCCGACGGTGAAGCGGATCGCGGGATAGCCGAGCTCGAGTGAAGGCAGGTGATCGCCGCCGCGGCGGAAGCGGTCGGGGCGGCGCACCGCGAGGACGTCGAGCCCGATTGCCGGATTGGCCGCGGCTGCGCGCACCGCCGCCTTGGCGAGCGCGCGCGACGGCCCGTCATCCTCGCCGCCGATACCGCGGCGCGCGAGCTGCGCCGCGAGATCCTCGGAGGCGCGAATGCCTTCGCTGAACACGCGGACCCGGTCCGCAACGACCGTGCCGTCGGTGCCGCGGGTGCCGCCGACGATGTCGTTGTTGAGCATCGCGGCGACCTGCCAGCCCTTTTCCTTCGCATGGGCGGCGAGCAGCTTGCCGCCCCAGAGCCCCTGTTCCTCGCCCGAGAGCAGCGCATAGACGATCGTCGCGCGATGCTTGTCCTTCGAGAGCAGGCGTGCTGCCTCGAGGACCAGCGCGGTGCCCGAGCCGTCGTCGTTCGCACCGGGGGCGTCGGCGGTAAAGTTCATCGGGTCGCTGACGCGGCTGTCGATATGGCCGGCGATCATGATCACGCGGTCGGGGTCGCTGCCCTTCTGAATGGCGAGGACATTCTGCACGATCACGCCCGACGGCGCGCGCGGTCCTTCGAAACGGTCGCTGATCCGCTCGATCGTCAGGCAGCCGCCGCACGCTTTTGAAATGCGCTGGAATTCGGCAGCGCCCCAGTTGCGCGCGGCGCCGATGCCGCGCCTGGGATCGGTCGTCGACGACAGCGTATGGCGGGTGCCGAACGAGACGAGTTTTTCGACCAGCGCTTTCAGGCGCGCGGGATCGGGGGCGGGCGCGGTGTCCTCGGCGGAAGCGGCGACGGGGGCGGCGAGGAGCAGCGCGGCGGCGAAAGTGGCTTTGAGCATGATGCTTCATGCGGCCTGCCCCGCGCCGACGCAAGAGGGCCCGCCGGCACCTGGATGCCGGCGGGCCAGTTGGCTCTCTTCTATGCTTCGGGCTTAACCGAGGCCCGAATAGTCGACGTCGACGACGCGGCCATAGCGGACGTCGCAGCTGAACTTGCCCTTGTCGTACGAGCCGCCGCGACCCCAGCGGCCGCCGTAGCCGTCGCGGACGACGACGCGGCCCTTGACGCGATAGCCGTCGCGCTTGCGGTCGATGCTCGTCACCTGCGTGACGTCGGTGCGGCCATAGCGGCTCGTCCCGCGCTCGACGGCGTTGACGCACTGGCTGACGGCGCCGCGGCTGTTGCCATAGCGGTTATAGTCATAGCCATAGCCGTAGCGCGGGTCATTGTCGTAGCGGCCGCGGTCGTAGCGACCGTCGTAACGGCCGTAGCGGTCGTCGTAGCGGTCATAACGGTCGCGGTCGTTGTTGGACGACGACAGGATCGCGGCGAGTCCGCCGAGGACGACGGCGCCCGCGATGACTTCGCCCGCGCTGATGCCGTCGCGGTCGTGGCGATCGCGCGCAGCGGCGGGGGCAGCGCTCACCAGCATCGCGCCGGCGGTGGCCGCACCAATCGCGGCCTTGGTCCAAGATGTATTCACAGCCATGGTTCGGTCTCCAGATAGCGCAGGCGGCACCCGTGCGGCCTGTTGTCATCCTTTTACCGAGTCGGCGGTGACGCGGCCCTGAACCCGCCGCTTATCTGGCGTTAAGCCTTGGTTTTGCTGGCGTTCATAAAGAAAAGGCCCCGTACCGGCGGTACAGGGCCCGGTCCGTCGCTCGTCGCCGGTTCAGCCGAAGCTGACGTCGACGACGCGGCCACCCCGAAAGCTGCAGCCAAAGCTGCGCACCTCGCCGCCGAGGCGCGAGGCGGTGCCGGTGACGTACCAGCCGCCATTGTTCGGCTCGGTCTTGGTGATGCTGTCGACGCGGGCGTCATCGCCCATTTCGCCCTCGACCGCCCAGCTGCAGGCGTCGGCGGCGCGGGCTTCGGCCTCGCCATTGCCATAGGGGCGGACTTGGGTGGCGCCGTCGCCATAGGGGCGCGCGTCGTCGGCGGGCGGATCATAGTTGGGCGCATCCTGCCGCGGCTCGCGATAGGGCGGGCTATAGCGGTCGTCGCGGTCGCGGCGTTCGGCCTTGCCCTTGCTCGCGGCGCTGGCGATCGCGGCGATGGTGCCGATGATCAGCAGGCCGCCGATGACGTCGCCGGCATCGATATTGTCGCGGTGACGGTGGCCCCAGCCATAGCCATGACCATATCGGTCGCGGGCTTCGGCGGGGGTGGCGCTGACGCCGACCGAGGTGAGGATGATCGCGGTCGCGGTGGCGAGGCCGGTGAATTTGCGCATGGGCGGGATACTCCGCAGGCGCGGGCAAGGGACGCTCCCACCCGCAACAGGATTCGCTGTTACGCCCGCCATGCTTTCGCGCCGCTGAACCGTGGCGGGTCCGCGATGAAAGGAAAGGCCCGCCTTCCGGGTGGAGGGCGGGCCTGACGGGACCTTGTGACGGTGACCAGACCAGTCGGGGTCGTTCAGCAGACGCAGCGCGGCTTGGGTTTCGGCTTCCACTTCTTCTTCGGAGCATAGCGCTTCCGGACCGGCGCCTTTTCATAATAGGTCTTGGTGGTGGTCTCGACCGTCTCGGTGACCAGCGGGGCGCCGTTGATGATCGTCGTGACGACGACGCCCGGCGTGTACCAGCCATAGCCGTAACCATAGCCGCTGCTGTATGAGTAGGCGCCGGGGTAAGTGCCGCCGTGATGCCAGGCATAGCCGCCCTGATGATGGCGGCCGCGGCCCTCCCACCATTCGTCGCACTTCTTCTTGTCGGCTTCGTTGCCGATCGCGGCGCCGGCCAGCGCACCGACACCGCCGCCGATCAGCGTGCCTGCGGTGCGGTCGCCATGCCCGGCGACGCGGTTGCCGACGACGCCCCCCACGACGCCTCCGACAACCGCTCCGGTCGCTGTGCCCCCCCGGCCACAGCGACGCGCCATCTCCGCATCCTCGGGATCGGGATGGCCGCCGTAATAGGGATTATAATAGGGCGGCGGCGGATAGCCCGCGCCGTGTCCCTCGACCGTGCCCTCGTAAGTGCCTTCGTAGCGACGACCGTCGGGCGCGTCGTAAGTGCCGGTCCAGCTCCCGGTCCAGCGGCCCTCTGCGTCATAGCCCCCCTCGACGTGGCGATAGTCGGTCTCGCTCGGCACGCGATCGGGATAGCCGGTATAGACCCGGACGTCGGGGGCTGCGGGGGTGCCATAGTCGAGCTTCGGCGCGGGATCCGCGGCACGCGCCACGCCACTCGTCAGCAACACCGTTCCGACGGCCGCCCCCAGAAGCAAGATCGTGCGCATTCTAAACTCCCTGTTACCCTGGCCGCGCCGTCCGCATCGCTGCGTCGGCGAGCGACTGGTTAACAGTTTGTTATCAAATCAGGGTGATTCTCGCGAATCTGTTAACCCTGAGTTTTGCGTCCCGATTTGGGTCAGGCCGATTTGGGCCAGGCTGATTTGGGTCAGGGCGCCAGCGCTGCGGCGATGCGCGCGACGAGAATTTCGGCGCCCGACTGATCCTCCGCGGTGAAGCGCGCCGGCGACGGGCTGTCGAGGTCGAGGACGCCGATTAGTCGGTCGTCGGCGACGATCGGGACGACCAGCTCGCTGCGGCTGTCGGCGTCGCAGGCGATGTGGCCCGGAAAAGCGTGGACATCCTCGACGCGCTGCGTCTCGCGAAGGCGCGCCGCGGCGCCGCACACCCCCTTGTCGAGCGGAATGCGGATGCACGCAGCCTTGCCCTGGAACGGGCCGAGGACGAGTTCGGTCCCGTCGAAGCGGTAGAAGCCCGCCCAGTTGAGGTCGGGAATCGCCTGCCAGACGAGCGCCGCAACATTCGCCATATTGGCGATGCCGTCGGGCTCGCCCGCGACGAGCGCCTCGGCCGCGTCGGCGGCCTCTGCCCAGAGCGTCGCGGGGTCGGTTGCCGAAAAGGAGAGAGCGTAGGACATAGGGGCGCCTATTCGACCTTCAGCCCGGTCCATTTGGCGGCAAAGGCATATTTGTCCGCCGCCTCGGCGATGATCTTGTCGACCGGCTTGCCCGACCCGTGACCCGCGCGCGTTTCGACGCGGATCAGGTGCGGCTTGGGGCCGATATCCTCATGCTGCAGTTCGGCGGTATATTTGAAGCTGTGCCCCGGCACGACGCGGTCGTCGGTGTCGGCCGTGGTGACGAGAATCGCCGGATAGGCCGCGCCGCCCTTGATATTGTGATAGGGCGAATAGCCAAGGAGGTTCCGGAAATCGGCTTCCTTCGACGGATAGCCATAGTCGTCGGTCCAATAGCGGCCGGCAGTGAAACGGTCGAAGCGCAGCATGTCCATCACGCCGACCGCGGGCAGCGCCGCAGCGAACAGATCGGGGCGCTGGTTGGTGACCGCGCCGACCAACAGCCCGCCGTTCGACCCGCCCTCGATGACGAGCTGACCCTTGCCTGCGATCCCCTCTGCGATCAGATATTCGCCCGCGGCAATGAAGTCGTCGAACACATTCTGTTTCTTGTCGAGCCGGCCGGCATCGTGCCACGCCTTCCCATATTCGCCGCCGCCGCGCAGGTTAGCGACCGCGAACACGCCGCCCTTGTCCATCCACGCGAGCTTGGTGGGCGAGAAGCCCGGCACCTGCGACACGTTGAACCCGCCATAGCCGTAGAGGAGGGTGGGCGATCCCTTGCTGCGATCGAGCCCCTTTTTCATCACGACGAACATCGGGATCTGCGTGCCGTCCTTCGACTTGTAGAAACGCTGTTCGACCGAAAATTGCTTGGGGTCGAAGGTCAGCTTGGGCGCGGCGAACACCTCGCTCTTGCCGGTCACCGTATCGAGGCGGAAGATCGTCGTCGGCGTCGCGTAGCTCGAAAATTCGTAAAAGGTTTCCGCGTCCCTCGGATTGCCGCCAAAGCCCTTCGCCGACCCGATATCGGCCAGACGGATTGCTGAAATCGGCTTGCCGTCGAGCCCGATCATCACCGCCTGCGACTTGGCGTCGCCGAGATAGGACAGGATGATGCGGTTGCCGACGCGCGAGGCGCCGACGAGTGTCGACTGGCTCTCCGGGACCAGTTCGGTAATTTCGCCGGGCTTGCGGATGTCGAGCGACACGAGGCGCGCGCGGGGCGCCCCCTTGTTGGTCAGGAAGGTGAAGCGCGAGCCCGCGTTGGTGACATATTCCCAATTGTTTGCATAGTCGTCGACGAGCGGAATCGCCGCGCCGCCCTTCGCAGGATGCAGTGTCAGGCCATAGCGTTCGTCGGTCCCTTTGGACGAGACAACAAGGACATATTTTCCGTCGTCGGTGACGACCGCGCTGTGGTTGAGCTTCGGCTCGTCGGGGGTGGCGTGGATCAGCACGTCCTCGCTCTGCGGCGTGCCGAGCTTGTGGAAATAGACCGCGTGATTTTCGTTGAGCGACTGGAAAGCCTGGCCTTCCTTCGGCTCGGGGAAACGCGAATAGTAAAAGCCGCTGCCGTCCTTCGCCCAGTCGAGCGCCGAGAATTTGACCCAGCGGATCTCGTCGCTGGTGTCTTGTCCCGTCGCGACGTCCTTGACGCGGACGATGCGCCAGTCGGTGCCGCCGTCCTGCACCGAATAGAGCAGATATTTGCCGTCTTCCGATGGGTTCCATTCGCCGAGCGCGGTCGCGCCGTCCTTTGCCCAGGCATTGGGATCGATCAGCACGCGGCCCTCGCCCTTCAGTCCGTCGCGGACATAGAGCACCGACTGCGGCTGAAGCCCGTCGTTGCGCGTGTAGAAATAGTGCGTCCCCGCCTTCGTCGGCAGGCCAAAGCGTTCGTAATTATAGAGTTCGGTCATCCGCTTGTGGAACGCCTCGCGGCCGGGAAGCGTCGCAAGATAGGCGTCGGTGACCTTGTTTTGCTCGGCAACCCACGCCGCGACCTTCGGATTGACGCGAACATCGTCCTCCAGCCAGCGATAGGGGTCGGCGACGTCGACGCCGAATTGCCGATCGACCGTCGAGCCGCGTTCGGTCGCCGGATAGGCGAGCGCCGGGGCAGGGGCCGCGGCGGAATCGGTAGCGTTTGCAGCGGTCGGCGCAACGGCGGGCGTCATCATCAGCGCGACCAGCGCAAGCGGCGCGCGCATATCTTTACGGGGCATGGCAAGGCGATCCTCATCGTCGAAGCAACAATCGTGCGCCATTATGTAAGGATAGAAAGAGGCCGGGCAAGCGGATTTGGGCATCGGCTTGGGGTGCCGGCCATATTTTGAGCGGCCAGGCGGCGGGGCCGCTGCAGATCGCTCGACGGCCGGGCGCGGGCGGCGATCGTCCGCAAAAAGATCGCCGTAAATCAGCATGTACCACTTCGGCACATCTTCCCCGGTGCCCTACTTTCATGGTTTCCGAAATGCTAAAACTCCGAGTCGCCGGGCGTGACGAACCGAATGAAGGGCGCGCCGGGCGTGGGGGAAAAGACATGAAAAAACCGCTTGCTGCTATGGCCTTGCTCCTTGCATCCGCGCTTCCGGTTGCGGCGCAGGCCGCCGTGACGATCACCTTCGACGATAAGGAGACGATTTCGAGCAGCAATGATTTCAAGTCGCAGCTGAACGCGCTGGGCCTCACGAAATATTCGTCGGACGACGTTTCGCTGGTCCTCACCGAAAATTCGATCATCACCTTCTATCTGCTCGGTTCGGAAAGCGGCTTCAACGACAGTTTCGCGACGATTTCGACCCCCAATCTGATCAAGAGCGAGAACACGCCCTTCCAGAATAACTTCGGCGCGCCGGTTTCGATCGGCAGCGGCGCATTCAATGCCGGCAGTCTCGCCGGCCGCCTGAATTTCTCGAGCGTCGGCGGGAAGCCGGCGACGGTCGGGGACGACGGCTTCGGCATCTTCCTGACCAAAATGCAGAAGAGCGGCAGTTCCGTTTCGACCTTCTATTTCGGTTATGACGACCAGATTCAGGGCGCCGACAACGATTATGACGATCTGATCATCAAGGCCGTCGTCACCTCGGCGGTGCCCGAGCCCGCGACCTGGGCGATGTTCCTGTTCGGCTTTGCCGCTGTCGGCGGCGTGATGCGCGCGCAGCGCCGCAAGGGGAAGCTTTCCGTTTCCTATGGCTGAGGCTTCGGTTCGGCGACCGGCCGGGCGAGCCTCCGCATTATCGAACATGAAAAAGGGCGGCAGTCCCTGCGGACGCCGCCCTTGATCTTTTGTCGCTGGAAGCCGCGGCTTACGCGTCTTCGAATTCGTCCTCGGTCAGCACCGGACCCGAATCCTGGCCCTTGGCATCGACGTCGCGATCGACGAATTCGATGATCGCGATCGGTGCGGCGTCCGAGGCGCGGATGCCGGCCTTGATGATGCGGGTATAGCCGCCGTTGCGGTCCTTGTAGCGCTCGGCGAGGACATCGAACAGCTTCGCGAGCTGCGTGTCGTCCATCAGGCGGCTCTTGGCGAGACGGCGGTTGGCAAGGCCGCCGCGCTTCGCGAGCGTGACCAGCTTTTCGACGTAGGGACGCAGTTCCTTCGCCTTGGCGACGGTCGTCGTGATCTGCTCGTGCTTGATGAGCGAGGCCGACATGTTGCGGAACATCGCGATGCGATGCGCGCCGGTGCGCTGAAGCTTCCGGCCACCCGATTTATGACGCATGATTTCTTCCTTCGTTCGTTAAGGGCCCGTGTGAGGTAGCCCAGACCAGGTCGATTATCGGGCCGACCCATTCCCGTTGTGGGACCCGGCTTTCGCCGGGCCGCAAGATCAGCCGAGAAGCTCCTGTTCGAGCTTCTTCGCCATTTCCTCGATATTCTCCGGCGGCCAGCCGGGGATGTCCATGCCGAGGCGCAGGCCCATCGACGACAGCACTTCCTTGATTTCGTTCAAGGACTTGCGGCCGAAGTTCGGCGTGCGGAGCATTTCGGCTTCGGTCTTCTGAACGAGATCACCGATGTAGATGATGTTGTCGTTCTTGAGGCAGTTCGCCGAACGGACCGACAGCTCGAGCTCGTCGACCTTCTTGAGAAGGAAGCGGTTGAGCTGGTTGACGTCCGATTCCTCGGTCGCGGCCGAGGGGGCCGCCATGCCGATCAGGCCGCTGTCGTTCATCGCCTCTTCGAAGTGGACGAAGACCTGCAGCTGGTCCTGGAGGATGCGCGCCGCATAAGCGACGGCGTCTTCCGGGGTGACCGTGCCGTCGGTTTCGACGGTCAGGCTCAGCTTGTCGAAATCGAGCTCCTGGCCGATACGCGCATTGTCGACCTTGTAGGCGACCTGGCGGACGGGCGAGTAGAGCGAGTCGACCGGGATTAGGCCGATCGGCGCGTCGGCCGGGCGGTTCGCGGTCGCGGGGACGTAACCCTTGCCGGTGTCGGCGACGAGTTCCATGTTCAGCGTCGCGCCGTCGTCGAGGTGGCAGATGACATGGTTCGGGTTCATCACCTTGATGTCACCCGACACCATGATGTCGCCCGCCTTGACGGTCGCGGGACCGGTCGCCGAGAGCTGCAGCCGCTTCGGGCCTTCGCCTTCCATCTTGAGGGCGATCTGCTTCACGTTGAGGACGATGTCGGTGACATCTTCGCGCACGCCGGCAAGGCTCGAGAATTCGTGCAGAACATTCTCGATCTTGATCGACGTAATGGCCGCACCCTGGAGCGACGACAGCAGCACGCGGCGCAGCGCGTTGCCAAGCGTCAGACCGAAACCGCGCTCAAGCGGTTCGGCGACGAAGGTCGCCTTGCGCTTGCCGTCGCCGCCGGCCTTGATTTCCAGGTTGCTGGGCTTCTTCAATTCCTGCCAGTTCCGGATATTGACAGTCATGGACTTCCCTTCGCTATGGGCGGGGCGGCTGGGGTCGGCAGCGGTCCCGCGGAGATATTGCGGCGGCACGGCGGCCGAAGCCGCCGTTCCGGAAAAAGGTGTCAGACGCGGCGGCGCTTGGCCGGGCGGACACCATTGTGCGGGATCGGCGTCACGTCGCGGATCGACGTGATGTGGAACCCGACGGCCTGCAGGGCGCGGAGAGCCGATTCGCGGCCCGCGCCGGGGCCCTTGACCTCGACTTCGAGGGTGCGGACGCCGTGTTCGGCGGCCTTCTTGCCCGCGTCTTCGGCGCACACCTGCGCGGCGTACGGGGTCGACTTGCGGCTGCCCTTGAAGCCCATCATGCCGGCGCTCGACCAGGCAATCGCATTGCCCTGCGCGTCGGTGATGGTGATCATCGTATTGTTGAAGGTCGCGTTGACGTGGGCCACACCCGACGAGATATTCTTGCGTTCGCGCCGACGAAGGCGCTGCGGTTCACGAGCCATGATGAAATCCTAACCTAAATCCGTAAAGCGGGCCGGGGCACAAGCCGGTGAGGGCGGCCGCCGGCGCGAAAAACCGGCTTACTTCTTCTTGCCGGCGATCGGCTTCGCCTTGCCCTTGCGGGTGCGCGCATTGGTGTGCGTGCGCTGGCCGCGGACGGGAAGGCCCTTGCGATGACGCAGGCCGCGATAGCAGGCGAGGTCCATCAGGCGCTTGATGTTCATCGCCGTGTTGCGGCGAAGGTCACCCTCGACCGTGTGGTCGGCGTCGAGCGTTTCGCGGATCTGCAGGATCTCGGCGTCGCTGAGGTCCTGGACGCGGCGGCTGTGGTCGATGCCCAGCTTGTCGGCGATGTCGACGGCGGTCTTGCGACCGATGCCGTGGATGTAGGTGAGCGCGATGATGACGCGCTTGTTGGTGGGCAGGTTGACGCCCGCGATACGTGCCATTGGTAACTTTCTCCTGCTCCACAGGGTCGCTGGCAACGACCCCATCTCAAAGCGTCTGATTTCCAACGCAAAAAACGGACCACGAACACGCTTGGAGCGTTTCGCCGTCCGGTCAGGCTGTCGGAATGGTGCGCAGGTAAGGCGAGTCGGGCAGAAAGTCAAGGGAAGTGCGGCCATTTGCACCGCTCCGCCATTCGTGCCACAGCGCAGGCGTGACCGAGGCCGCCGACCGCCCTGCCATCTGGCTCGACCCGCTCGCCGATCATGTGCTGGCGCATGGCATTGCGGGGTCGAGCCTGCGCGCGCTGGCCCGTGCGGCCGGAACCAGCGATCGGATGCTCCTTTATTATTATCCCGACAAGGGCGCGCTGCTTGCTGCCGTGCTCGAACGCGCGGCGGGGCGGATGACGGCACTGCTCGACGCGGCGGCCCCGGCCCAGCCTCTGGGAGCGGAGGAGCTGCGCGCGCGGATCGTCCCGATGCTTCGCGAGCCGGTTGCGGCCCCTTTCATGCGTCTGTGGCTGGAACTTGCCGCCCGGGGCGCTGCGGGCGACGCGCTGGCGCGGCGCGTCGGCGCAGCGATCGGCGGCGGCCTTATGGTGTGGATCGAGGCCCATCTGCTTCCCGATGCTGGCCCGGCCGCCGCCGCGCGATTGCTGGCGGAAATCGAAGGCCTGGTCCTTCTCGACAGTCTGGGAATGGCGAGCGTGGTCGATCAGGCGCTCGGCTGAACGCGGTTCAGCCAGCAGCCGAGGAAGATTGCGACCGCCCCGCCCCACAGGATCGACGCACCCGCCGACGCCAGATTGTTGCTATTCGCCGCGTAAAGCTCCGGCACCACGACCAACGCGACACTGTCGAGCGTGATGGCCGCAGCCGTGGCGACCGCGCTCGCCAGAGCCATCTGGTCGCTGCGCAGTCCCGCTAGCGCCCTTAACAGCAGCAGCACGGGCAAGGTTCCCGGGATCAACGCCGCATAGACGATCCAGCGCGCCGTGCCGGCGTACCAGCCGGAATCGCCGATCCAGCGGCAGACCAATGCCCCGACGAGCCAGACGACGACCCCCATCCCGACGATGATCGCGAGTTGGCGCGTGGTGAAGGGAAGGTGCCGGTCCTGTGCTGCCATGGTAGAGCTCCTTTGTGTAGCATGTGCTACAGAGGTGAATAGCACGATGTAGCACATGCTACAACAGGCCGGCTCGGCGCCGTTGCGTCAGGCGTTGTAGGCGATCATGGCGGCGCGGTCGTGTAGCCGGCTGACGACCGCCCGGTGGATCCCGGGGGAGCAGGCGATGACACCGAAGGCTTGCGCGCGCGGCGTATTGAAGACCAGCGGTTCGCCGAAGGCGTCGGTGACGACGGCCCCGGCCTCGGTCGCAATCAGCGCCGCAGCGGCGACGTCCCACTCGAACCCCCAGCGCAGCGTCGCGACCAGGTCGGCGCGGTCGTCGGCGACGAGCGCCATGCGCAGCGCGATGCTGTTCGGCTTCGTCACCATGATCAGGTCGCGGTCGATCTTCGGCAGGCTGTCGGCGGGGACGCGCGATCCATCGAAGATCATCCGGCGGCTGGCGCGCAGCGTTTCGCCGTTCAAGGTCGCGCCCTTGCCCTTTTGCGCGACCCACAGCTCGTCGAGCGCGGGGGCATAGAGCACGCCGAGCTCGGGTTGGCCGTCGATCACCAGCGCGACCGACACGCACCAGCCGGGGCGGCCGCGGATGAAATCGCGCGTGCCGTCGATGGGGTCGACGCACCACATGGCGCGGCACGACAGGCGGTCCTCATTGTCGGCGGTCTCTTCGGAGAGCCAGCCAGCCTCGGGGACCATCGCGCCGAGCACGGCTTTCAGCCGCGCATCGACGGCCAGGTCGACGTCGCTAACCGGATTGTCGTGCGACTTGTTCCAGACGTTGACGGCCTTGCCCTCGCCGCGCCAGCGCGCCATCGCCATATCGCCGACCTCGCGCGTCGCGGCGATCACGGCTTCGAGGTTGCGACCCGGCATCGGCGGCGGCTCAGCTGCTGGCGACGGTCATGCCGTCGATGCGCAGCGTCGGCACATTGGTGGCATGCCGGAATTCGAGGTCGTTCGCAGGGACCAGCGCGGCGAACATGTCGACCAGATTGCCCGCGATGGTGAATTCGGCGATCGGACCGGCGATTGCGCCGTCGCGGATCACGAAGCCCGAAGCGCCGCGGCTGTAATCGCCGGTGACGGGATTGACGCCCTGGCCGATGAGTTCGGTGACGTAGATGCCTTCCTTGATGTCGGCCATCAGCGCCTCGGGGCTCAGGCTGCCCGCGGCGAGGTGGAGGTTGCTCGCGCTCACCCCCGATGCACCGCCGCCGCGGCTCGCGTGGCCGGTGGGCGAAAGGCCGAGCTGCTTCGCCGAAGCGGTATCGAGCAGCCAGCCGGTGATCCTGCCGCCGGACACGATGTCCCGCGCTGCGGTCGGCAGACCTTCGCCGTCGAACGCCCGGCTGCGCAGCCCGCGCGGACGATGCGGCTCGTCGCGGATCAGGATGCTGCTGTCGAAGAGCGCCTGCTCCTCCTTGCCGAGCAGGAAGCTGGTGCCGCGCGCGATCGACGGACCCGCGATCGCGCCGAGCAGATGGCCGACGATGCTGCCGCCGACGCGCGGATCGATCATGACGGGGAGTTTACCGACCGGCGCCTTGCCGGGATTGAGGCGGGCAACCGCGCGCGTCCCGGCGCGCGCGCCGATCTCTGCGGTGCTTTCAAGATCGGCAAGGTGGTGCGCGCTGTGCCAGCCATAGTCGCGCTGCATCGAAGCGCCTTCGCCGGCGATCACGCTCGCCGACACGCTATGGCCGCTTGACCCATAGCCGCCAGCAAAGCCGTGGCTCGTGGCGAGCGCGAAGCGCGTGCGGCTGTGGCTCGCACTGCCGCCCTCGCTGTTGGTCACGCCGGTGATCGCGCGCGCGGCTTCCTCGACCGCGAGCGCGGCTTCGCGCAGCGCCTGCGGGTCGGCCTCGCTGCCGTCGTCGAGATCGAGATCGGGGACGGGCCCCTTGAACAGCAAGTCCTGCGGGGCGAGACCGGCATAGGGATCTTCGGGTGCCTCGCGCGCCATCGCGACACAGCGCTCGACGAGCTTGGCGAGTTCGCCCGCGTCCATGTCGGCGGTCGAGACGCTGGCGCTCCGCTGCCCGACGAAGACCCGCAGGCTGATATCCTGTCCTTCGGAGCGTTCGACGTCCTCCAATGCGCCAAGGCGCATCGAGACCGAGGTCGCGGCATTGCAATAATAGAGCGCGTCGGCGGCGTCGGCGCCGGCTTTGGTCGCGGCGTCGCACAGCATCTGCGCGCGGTCTAGGGCTTCGGCAACGGTCAGCATCCGCGCGCCCTATACGGCGCGCGGGTCAGCGTCAAAAATTAAAGTCGATGATTTAGCGCGCGATCGCAGCGATAGCGTCGGTCGCCGCCATCGCTCCGCTGACCCAGAGAAAGGGCAGGATGAGTGCAGCCGCCCACAGCCGACGCGTATCGCGGCGGAAGCGCTGATGAAGCCCGCGGCTCGCGAGGGCCTGGCGGCTGAGATGATACCAGCGCCGCTCGGTCATCCGCGCGATCGGCAGCGCGAGCGCGACGAGCATGATGAGCGCAACGATGATGAGCGCCGAAGGGGCACCGGCCGAAACGGCGCTGGCGACGAGCCAGACCTGAAGCGCGGCGAAGGCAATGAGGGCGGCCGCGGCGTGAACGGTCATGCGGCGGCCAAGGCTGCGTGCCGGCGGTACGCTTGCAGTCGATCGGCGCCAGAGGCGCGGTCCGAACGTCGATGCCATGTTTTTCAGCCTCCCCGGCCGGCGATTCCCAGAAACCGCACGATTTGCCCCAAAAATTCCCAAGTCAAGACACTCTGCGCGCGATTCGTTAAAAAATGCATTCGATTCGTCCCGGATTCGCAACGAAATCGCGCCGGGGCGCCCAAATCGCTGCAAAAACGGTGATAATTGGCCCGATTTTTGCCCCAGGCGGGTTGCAGACGGTCGAGCGTGGAGCGCCGTTGGTCGAAGCCCTGCATCCAGGGGCCGGGGTCGTGCCGTCTAAGTTTCATCTACTCGCACGAAGCAATTGGGGAAATAGCATGCGTCATCTCGCCATTCTGGCCGCCCTCGCTCTTCCGCTCGCACCGGCCCTCCCCGCGGAGGGCGGCCGGCCGGGAATCGAACCCAAGCCCGCGGCGCTGATCGCCGACGGAATCCCGGAGGTTCCGGCCGATATCACCGCGGCGACGCGGCCCTATATGGAAAATCGCAGCGCCAGCTTCGTCGGCTGGAACGAGGTCGATCGGTCGATGCTGATCGCGACGCGTTTCGGCAACACCGCGCAGATTCACCGCGTGGCGGCGCCGATGGGCGCGCGCCAGCAACTGACGTTCGAGGCCGAGCCGGTCGGCGTCGGCGCCTGGTCGCCGAAAAGCGCCGACATCATGCTGGTCCAGAAGGACGTCGGCGGGAACGAATTTTTCCAGATTTATGCGCTGAAGGACGGTCGGCTCGAACTGCTGACCGACGGCAAGAGCCGCAACGGATATAATGCCTGGAGCAGGGATGGCACGACACTCGCCTACACGTCGACGCGTCGCAACGGTCGCGACAGCGACATCTACCTCATCGATCCGCGCGATCGCGCGTCGAACAGGATGATTGCGCAGGTCGAGGGCGGCGGCTGGGCGGTCAATGACTTCTCTCCCGACATGCGCTGGGCGATCGTGTCGCAATATGTGTCTGTCGAGCAGGCCGACCTGTTCCGTCTTGATCTTGCCAGCGGTGCGCTTACGCCGATCGGCGACCACAAGAAGGCGATAGCGCAGCGCGGTGCCGAATTCGCACCCGACGGCACGATCTGGCTGACGAGCGACGAGGGGTCGGACTTCCAGCGGCTAGGCACGCTGGACCCGGCAAGCGGCAAGTTCACCGCGAAGGGCCCCGCCGAAAAATGGGACGTCACCAGCTTCAACATCGCCGACGACGGCAGTTTCATCGCCTATGTCGTCAACGAAGCGGGCATGTCGAAGCTGCGGTTGCTCGATCCGAAGAGCGGAGCGGTGCGCACGGTGGACCTGCCGGCGGGTGTCATCGGCGGGGTGAGTATCGCGCCATGGGGCGAGGTTGGTTTCAGCTTCACCTCGGCGCGCAGCGCGACCGATGCGTATAGCGTCGACCCGAAGACGCTGAAGGTCACGCGCTGGACGCAGAGCGAGACCGGCGGGCTCGACGTCACGCGGAATGTCGAACCCGAGCTGGTCAAGGTAAAGAGCTTCGACGGGCTGGAAGTGTCGGGTTTCCTCTACCGTCCCGACCCCGCGAAATTCCCCGGCAAGCGTCCGCTGATCATGAGCGTCCACGGCGGCCCTGAAAGCCAGTCGCGTCCGGGCTTCATGGGCCGCAACAATTATCTGCTCAACGAAATGGGGGTGGCGCTCTTCTATCCCAATGTTCGCGGTTCGACCGGCTACGGCAAGACCTTCGTCGGTCTCGACAACGGTCCGTTCAAACGCGAGGACAGCGTCAAGGACATGGGGGCCTTTCTCGACAGCCTCGCAAAGGACAAGGGGCTCGATGCGAGCCGTTTCGGCCTGACCGGCGGCAGCTATGGGGGGTATATGTGCTATGCCGCCGCGACCCATTTTGCCGACAAGCTGCGGGCGAACCTGTGCGTCGTCGCGATCTCCAATTTCGTGACCTTCCTCGAGAATACGCAGGAATATCGCCGCGACCTGCGCCGCGTCGAATATGGTGACGAGCGCGTGCCTGCGCAGCGCAAGAAGCTGATGGAAATCTCGCCGCTGACCCGCGTTTCAGAGATCAGCAAGCCGATGTTCGTCGTCACGGGCGCGAACGACCCGCGCGTGCCGGCGTCGGAGGCCGATCAGATCGTCGCGGCAGTGCGCGCCAAGGGCGGCACGGCGTGGCACCTCGTCGGCACCAACGAGGGGCATGGCTTCGCGAAGAAGGAAAATGCCGATTATCAATTCTGGACGTCGCTGATCTTCTGGCAGAAATATCTGCTCGATTGACGGTCATGCCTTGACCCGGCGCGGGGCCGGCGATTAGCGCTTTCGGCGGATTTCAGCCGAAGGAGATGCGATGCGCCGGCCCAAGCTGCTGGATACGATGCGCGACTACAGCTGGCCGCTGTTTCGCGCCGACGCCCTGGCCGGGATCAGCGTCGCGCTCGTCGCCCTGCCGCTGTGCATCGCGATCGCCATCGCGTCGGGCAGCACGCCGTTCGTCGGGCTGGTCACCGCGATCATCGGTGGCTTCATCCTCTCCGCGACCAGCGGCAGCAGGGTCCAGATCGGCGGGCCGACCGGCGCCTTCATCGTCGTCGTCTATGGCGTGATCCAGAGCCACGGGATGGACGGGCTGATCGTCGCGACGATCATGGCCGGGATCATCCTGGTGATCGCGGGCTTCTTTCGCGCCGGCCGGCTGATCGCGCTGGTCCCCGAGCCGGTGATCGACGGCTTCACCATCGGCATCGCGGCGATCATCGCGGTCAGTCAGTTTCAGGATGCGCTTGGCCTGTCGGCGGGCAAGGTTCCGGCCGACATGATTCCGAAGCTGGAGGCGCTGTGGGCGGCGCGTGCGACCCTGAGCCCCGCTGCGCTCGGCATCACCGCCGCGACGATCGCCGCCATCCTGCTGCTGCGCCGCTGGCGCCCACGCTGGCCGGTGCTGGTGATCGCGGTCGGGTTCGCGTCGCTCGCGGTGCTATGGTTGCATCTTCCCGTCGATACCGTCGGGTCGCGCTTCGGCAGTTTGCCGAACGGCCTGCCGGCGCCGCACTGGCCGCAGGTGACGGCCGATCGCATCGTCGTGCTGCTGCCCTCGGCCTTCACCATCGCCTTTCTCGCCGGCGTTGAGTCCCTGCTCTCGGCGATCGTCGCCGACCGTATGTTCGGGGGCCATCACCGGCCGAGTGCCGAGCTGCTGGCGCAAGGCTATGCCAATATCGTCACGCCGCTGTTCGGCGGGCTACCGGTGACCGGCGCGATCGCGCGTACCGCGACCAACGTCCGGGCAGGCGGGCGGACGCCGGTCGCGGGTATGGTCCATGCGCTGGTGATCCTGGCTGTGGTGCTCGTCGCCGGGAAGCTGGCAGGCGCGCTGGCGCTGCCCGCGCTTGCGGCTGTGTTGCTCGTCACCGCGCTTAACATGGCCGAGCCCGAGAAATGGCGCGAGCATCTGGCGCTCCCGAAGGACGAACTGCTGCTGCTCGTGTTGACCCTGGTCCTGACCGTCTTCGCTGACCTCACGATCGCGATCGGCGTCGGGGTCGCGCTCGGGCTGCTGCTGCGCTGGGGGAAAGGGCGCGCGTCGGCGCCGTGGACGCCGCGCGGCCGCTGACCGGTCAATTCTTCGGCGGAACCGGCAGCTCGCCCGCGTCGACATCGGGCGTAACCGGGGCAGGGGCCTGACCACTCGCCTGACGCTCGAGTTCTGCCGCCGCCTTCTGCCGTTCGGCGAGCGCCTTCTCCTCGGCGGTTACCGCCGCCTCGACCTCGGCGGCCGCCGCGTCGATGCCGGCGAGGCGCTTGGCGCGCTCGTCGGCGATCATCGTCTGCCAGTCGGTCTTGTCCGCCGCCCTCTGCTCGGCCTTGGCGCCCGCGACGAGTTGCTGGGTGCAGCCGGTGAAGCCGCCGAGCCCGACGGGCGAGCAGCTGTCGGTGCCGAACCGGCCGACGCGTTCCATCGAGGTCACGCGATTGAGCCACGCCTGGTTGCGCGGGTCGAGCGGGTCGCCGCCGCGGAAGATCTGCGGCACACGATAACGGTCCTGTTCGGGCAGGCGGTTGCAGACGACGATCTCGTCGGGGCTCGATGACTCGCACTTGTCCTGACCGTACACGATGACCTGGTTGATCTTTTCGGCATTGGTCGTGTCGGCGTCCTGCGCGGCGGCAGGAAGCGCGGCGAAGCTGCTGGCAAGAAGGAGCGCGGCGAGCGGCAGGCGGGTCATCAGTTTATCCTTCATCCTGTTTTGGCGGGCTTGGCACCATAAGCCTGCATCCGTGCTGAACGGGCAGGATTGTTCGAATTCTATCAGATACGCTTCGACAGCGCGATGGCTGCGCGGCAACCGGCGCGGATTGCGAGGCTGAGCAGCGGATAGCCGGGCGCGCTTTCGGCACCGGCCGCGAGCGCCGTTTCCTTATGCTCCAGTTCCTCGGCGCGGAAATCCTCGACCGCGGCGCTGAGTTCGGGGTCGCTATCGCCGAGCTCGTCCAGCTGGTGCCGATAATGGCGGTCGATTTCGGTCTCGACCGCGGCGGTACACGCCATCGCGGCGCGCGGACCGATCGCGGCGGTGACCGCGCCGAGCGCGAAGCCCGCGACGTTCCACACCGGCTGCAGGGCGGTCGGGCGCACGCCCCGCCGCGCGACCATCGCGTCGAAGAATTTGCGGTGCCGCTCTTCCTGTTCGGCCATATGCGCGATTTCGCGCGCCATCGGGTGACGGTCGCCCATCACCGCGAGCTGGCCGGCGTAGATGCGCGTCGCGCCATATTCGCCCGCCTGATCGACGCGGATCATCGATGCGTTTTTCGTCGGTTTGCTCATGCTGCCGATGTGCGCCCGCGGCGGAGCAAGGTCAAGACGAGCGCGGCGGCGGCAGCCGAGAATATCGCGTTGAAACCCGCGAGCGAAATGCCGGCGAGGGTCCATTGCGGGACGTCGCAGCGCGTGATCGGGGCGGCCATGATATCGTCGAGCGTGATCGGGCCGGTGACGCCGGTGCTGCACGTCGTCAGTCCCTGCCAAAGGCCATATTCGACCCCGGCATGGAAGACGCCGATCGCGCCGCTGATCGCGATCGCGATCGCGGCGAGCAGAGTCAGCGTGCGCATCGCAGCGTCATTCCTGCGCAGCAGCAGCGCGAGCAGCGCGAGCACGATGGCCGCCTGGTGCGGCCAGCGCTGCCAATAGCACATCTCGCAGGGATGAAGGCCGAAGCCGAACTGCGAGACGAGCGCACCGCCATACAGGAGCAACGGCGCGGCGAGCGCGACGAACGGCGCGGCGAGACGCGATTTCAACATTGCGACCCCTCGAAAACTGTCAGTTGCGCGCGGTCGGCTTGGCGGCCGGCTTTACCGGCGGCTTGCCGCCCTGCGCCATACGCGGCGCGTTCGGGCCGATCCGCCCGATCGTCTGCAGCGCATAGTAAAGCTGATAATCGTCGATACCCTTCGCCTTCAGGTCGGTGGCGCTCGCGGTGAAGCGCGGGTCGTCCTTCTCGTCCTTTTCGAGCAGGCTGTTGTCGACCTTTTTCTCGTTGATCAGGTGGCGGCGAAGGTCGCTCTCGCGGAAGCGCGGACGGTTCTTGTAATCGGGGTCCGAAAGCTGCGGCACACGGATGTCGGGCTCGATCCCGCCTTCCTGTACGCTGCGGCCCGACGGGGTGTAATAGCGTGCGGTGGTGAGACGAAGCGCGGTCGTGTCGGTCAGAGGCAGCACCGTCTGCACCGATCCCTTGCCGAAGCTGCGTTCGCCCATGATGACCGCGCGATGCTGGTCCTGGAGCGCGCCTGCGACGATTTCGGAGGCCGAGGCCGAGCCGGCGTCGATCAGCACGATCACCGGCGCACCGCCGGTCATGTCGCCCGTTTCGGCGAAATAGCGTTCGATGTCGCCCTTCTTGCGCCCGCGCTGCGACACGATCTCGCCGCGGTCGAGGAACAGGTCGCTGACGCCGACTGCTTCGTCGAGCAGCCCGCCGGGGTTCGACCGGAGATCGAGCACCCAGCCGCGCGGTTTGCGGCCCAGCGATTTTTCGACCGAGACCATGGCCGATTTGAGGTCGCGGGTCGCGTCGGCGGAGAAGCTGGTGATCGTCAGCACTCCGACGTCATCCTTCACTTCCCACTTCACCGGCTTCACGTCGATGATTTCGCGCGTCAGCGACATTTCGATCGGCTTGTCCTGACCCTCGCGCACGACGGTAATGTCGATCTTCGTGCCCGGACGCCCGCGCATCTGCTCGACCGCCTCGTCGAGCGTGAGCCCGAAAATCAGTTCCTTGTTGATGTGGGTGATATAATCGCCGGCCTTGATGCCCGCGCGTTCGGCGGGCGTGTCGGCGGTCGGGGCGATCACCTTGACGACGCCGTCCTCCATGGTGACCGACAGGCCGAGCCCGCCATATTCGCCGTCGGTCTGCGTGCGCAGGTTCGAATAGTCGCGCGCGTCGAGATATCCCGAATGCGGGTCGAGGCTGGCGAGCATCCCGTTGATCGCGCCCTCGATCAGCTTGTCGTCGCTGACGGGTTCGACATAGTTGGATTTGACCTCGAGAAAGACGTCCATGAAGCGCGAGATTTCTTCCTGCGTCGACGCATCCACCGTCGCCATCGCGCCGGTCGCGAGCGGGACGAGCGCGAGCGTCGAGAAGGCAGCGGCGCCCTGCCACAGCGCGAAGCGGCGCTTGGGGGAGGCTTGGGTCTTGGTCGATTCGGTCATGGTCGTCTTTCAATCCGCGAGGAAGCACCTCGCCTTATAAATCCCGGCCGTCCATCGTCCTATGGATTTATGAGGCCGTCAAGCGCTCATCCCGATACGGGGCAAGCCCCGAACGGGCGATTAACGCGCGTCTCAGCCGAGCATCGCCACGATATCGACCGGGCGGCCGGCCCGGCGCAATTCGATGGTGATCCGGCTGTCCTGCGATCCCGCGCGGCCGACCGGCGTCCCGGCGTCGAGCGTATCGCCGACCCCGACCGACAGCGCGATCATTCCGGTGACGAGCGAGGTCCAGCCCCCGCCATGGTCGATGATCACGATCTTGCCATAACCGCGATAATCGCCGGCAAAGCTGACCCGGCCGGGAGCGGGCGCGACCACCTGCCCGCCGGGGCGCGCGGCGATGGTGATACCGCGCGATCGGACGCCGCTTTCATTGACCTCGCCAAGCCCGGCGACGATGCGCCCCACGACGGGCAGGCGGTAAGCGCCGCGCGCAAGCTCCGCTTCGGCCGGAGCGGGCGGCGCGGCGGTCATCGCCGCGCTCGTCGGATCGCGCGGACGGGGCAGGGGGCCGGCGAGTTCGGCAAGTTCGCCGCGCGTCGCGCTGTCGATCTCCAGCGTGTCCATCAGGTCGACAATGTCGCGCGCCTTTTCGCCGAGCCCTAGCGCGCGGTCGGCCTCGAGCTGCGCGCTGCTCATCAGCTCGCGCGAGCGGAGGCGGCCTTCATTCTCGAGCCGCGTCAGCGCGTCGCGGCGCTGCGCGAGCTGGGTCTTGCTGGCGGCGAGGGCCTTCAGGGCGATCGCCTGCTGGGTCTTCGTCGCGCGCAATTGCACGAGTTCGCGGCGGACCCCTGCGGTGCGCTGCGCGATCACCGGCATCGCGGCGTCGAGCACGGCGCGCGCATGGACCATGTCGGCGAGCGAGCCCGGCTGCGCGAGGACGCTGACGGGCGGCTGGCGCGACAGTTGCTGGAGCGCCGCGGTGAGTTCGAGCAGAGGCTGGCGCTGTTCGGCAAGACGCGCTTCCTGCGCCGCAACACGCTGGCCCACGAGCGCGACGCGCGCTTCGCCCGCGTTGATATCGGCCTCCGCGGACTGGATGCGCGCGGCGAGCGCGGCGCTGCGTTTCTTCAGCCGGTCGGCTTCGCTCCGCGCGGCAGTCGCCTGCGCTTCGAGCGCGGCGCTGCGTTCCATCGCCTCGGCCGATTGCTGCTTGGCGGTCAGGAGTTGCTGGCGCTCGTTCGCGGCGATCGCGTCGGGATCGAAAACGTCGCTTTGTGCAATGGCGAGTGCCCCGCCCGCGACCGTCACGGCCAGCGCCAGCGTCGCCAGTGCCCGCCTCATTGCCGTCCCTCGCGATGATAGGGGTGACCGGCGACGATGCTGGTCGCGCGCCACAATTGTTCGGCGAGCATCGCGCGCGCCATCAGGTGCGGCCAGGTTGCGCGGCCAAAGGCAATTACCTTGTCGGCGCCCTCGCGCTCCTCGGGCGTGAAGCCGTCCGCCGCGCCGAGGCAGAAGCGCGCTTCGCGGACGCCGCCATCGCGCCACTTTTCGAGGAGTTTGGCAAATTCGAGGGAAGAGAGCTGTTCGCCGCCCTCGTCGAGCAATATGGTGCGGCTGTTCTCTGCCGCGGCGGGCGCGCGACCGCCGGTGTCGGGAAGCTCCGAAATCTTCTGCGCCCAGGTCACGCGCTTCATGTAGCGCTCGACCAGCTCGGCCTCGGGCCCCCGCCCGATACGCCCGCGCGCGATGATGTGCAGCAACATGACGCCTCGCCTACGTTAGCGAGGCAAAGGCGTCAATTTACCGCGGCAACCGGCGGCGCGTCGCCGAACGACCACATGCGCTCGAGGTTGTAGAAGCTGCGCACTTCGGGGCGGAACAGATGGACGATCACGTCGCCCGAATCGATCAGCACCCAGTCGGCGTTCGGCAGGCCCTCGACGCGGACGTGTCGGCCCGTTTCCTGCTTGATGCGCTGCGCCAGCTTGTCGGCGATCGCCGACACATGACGCGTCGACCGGCCGCTGGCGATCACCATATGATCGGCGATGCTGCTCTTGCCGGCAAGCGGGATGGAGATGGTTTCCTGAGCCTGATCCTCGTCCAGCTGGTGGAGGATCAGCGCGTGGAGTGCTTCCACGCTGTCGTCCGAAGACGTAGGGGCGGTTGCGGCGCCGGGCGCGGCATCCTTACTGGCGGCTATCAAGCTTTTTCATTCCTTTCATCCATGGCCAGCCGCGAATGCGTGACAGGGTCGCGCATCGCGCGGCCTGCATAGCTCTCGAACCAGCGGGGGTTGGCCTGCCGTATTGCAGTTGCGGATCGCACATCGGGCGAAAAACGCAGGAACACGAGGGCAGGCGGTCTCCAGTCTGTCCATCGACATCTCTGGTCCGCGGGCCGGACAAAGCGCCGCAGCCATCCCATCGCCTTCGCAGCGTGGGTTCGGCCATTATAGCCCGGACGCGCGACAATCGCAATCGGGATCAAGCGTGCGATCTCCCGCCAGTCGCGCCATTCGGGCAATTGGGCGAGGTTGTCGGCACCCATGATCCAGATGAACTGCCGGTTCGGGTAACGGCGGACGAGCTTCTTCAGCGTGTCGACGGTGTAGCGTGTGCCGAGTTCGGCCTCGATCGCGGTCGCGCGAATCGGCGATCGGCGGGCCATGCGCTGCGCCGAGCCGAGGCGGGCAGGAAGCGGGGCCATGCCTTTCGCCGGCTTCAGCGGATTGCCCGGCGAGACGAGCCACCACAGTTCGTCGAGTCCCAGCGCATCGATCGCGTTGAGGCTGATCGAGCGATGGCCCCCGTGCGCGGGGTTGAAACTGCCGCCGAGGAGGCCGGTGGTGATCATTCGGGGAAGGATTTCACGACCCGTATATGGCCCACGATCGCCCGGTTGAAATTCGGTAGGTCCTCTGCGGGTATCCAATATTCCTCATGCTCGCGACCGCCGGCCTGTTCGACCCTGTAGCCCGCGAGATAATCGGCACTCACATCGAATTCGGTCACGAAGCCGGATCCCGATGCCGGCACATTCCAGTCGCGCGCGATTTTTACGGCATATTCGAATGTCGTGACCGGATAGAAAATGGGCTGATCGGGCAAACGGGGCGGGAATTCGCGCATCGCACTATCGGTGATCAGCGTCAGCTCCTTCGGCCCGACTGGCCGCCACAAACGGACTGTTTCGCTCAAGGCCGGGCCTGCCCCGTGCCGCGCACCAGCCATTTGTACGTCGTGAGCCCCTCGAGCGCGACCGGGCCGCGCGCATGGAGGCGGCCGGTCGCGATGCCGATTTCGGCGCCGAGGCCGAATTCGCCGCCATCGGCGAATTGCGTCGAGGCATTGTGCATGACGATCGCGCTGTCGACTTCGGCAAGGAAACGCTCGGCCGTCTCGTTGTCCTCGGTGACGATGGCGTCGGTATGGCGGCTCGAATGCGCGTCGATATGCGCGAGCGCGCCATCGAGGCCGTCGACGAGCGCAATCGAGACGATCGCATCGAGATATTCGGTGTCCCAGTCGCCCGCCGCTGCCGTCTCGACATGCGCGCTCAGCGCCGCGACACCCTTGTCGCCGCGCACTTCGCAGCCCGCCGCGATCAGCGCGTCGACGATCGCGAGCGGGGCGGAGTAGGCGCGATCGATCAGGATCGTTTCGGTCGCGCCGCAGACGCCGGTGCGACGCATCTTTGCGTTGACCGCAAGTTCGACCGCCTTCGCCGGATCGGCGGCCGCGTCGATATAGAGATGGTTGATCCCGTCGAGGTGCGCGAGCACGGGCACGCGCGCCTCGTCCTGCACCCGCGCGACAAGACCCTTGCCGCCGCGCGGAATGATGATGTCGACCAGTCCCTGCGCGCGGAGCAGTGCGCCGACCGCCGCGCGGTCCTGCACGGGCACGAGTTGCACCGCGTCGGCGGGCAGGCCGCTTGCCTCCAGACCCGCCGCCATCGCGGCATGGATTGCGCGGTTGCTGTGCACCGCCTCGCTGCCGCCGCGCAGGATCACGGCGTTGCCCGACATCAGGCCGAGCGCCGCGGCATCGGCGGTCACATTGGGGCGGCTTTCATAGATGATGCCGACGACGCCGAGCGGGACGCGCACGCGGCTGAGTTCCATGCCGTTGGGCCGGGTGGCGCGGTCAATCTCGCGCCCGACCGGGTCGGCAAGACCCGCGACATCCTCGACCGCGTCGGCGATTGCCGCGAGGCGCCCCTCGTCGAGCCGCAGCCGGTCGAGCATCGCCGACGACAGGCCGGCGGTCTTGCCCGCGTCCATATCCCGTGCATTGGCCGCGAGAATCGCCGGTGCCTGAGCGCGCAATTCGGCTGCGGCGGCGCGCAGTGCGGCCGCTTTTGCGTCGGTCGGTGCGACGGCCAGGATCTTTGCGACGACGCGCGCGCGCGCGCCCATTTCGGCGATCAGCGCATCGGCATCGATAAGGCGCGGCGTGGCAAGGGCTTCGGCGGTCATGACGCCGCCCCTATCATGTTTTGCCTGGACCTCGAAAGCCCCGTTGCACGCCGCCGCGCGCGCCACTAGTCAGGGCGCATGAGCGGGGATATCGAGAGCATCGGGGCGGCGATCACGGCCGGGCTGGCGGGCGCGGCGGTCGAGCCGAAACATGGTGGCGCGGCCGGGCATGAGGGACTCCGCTGCCTCAACTGCGGGACCAGTTTCGTCGGCTCGCACTGTCATCGCTGCGGGCAGAGGGCCGATGTCCATCGCAGCTTCGGGGCGATCGGGCACGACCTTGTCCATGCGATCTTTCATTTCGAGGGCAAGCTGTGGAACACGCTGCCGCTGCTGACATGGCGCCCGGGCGACCTGACGCGCCGCTATATCCACGGCGAACGCGCGCGTTTCATCTCGCCGCTGGCGCTGTTCCTCTTTGCGGTGTTCCTGACCTATGCGGTGCTGGCGATGGTCGGCAGCGGCGGGGTCAGCGAAGGGCTCAGCAAGGCGGCCGCGGAACAGACCCGCACCACCGCGATCAAGGACAGTATGCAGGAGGAAGTCGACCGGATCGACGCCGAGCTTGCAAAAGCCGACCTGCCGCGGGCGGATCGCCGGAAGCTGGAGCAGGAACGCGAAATCCTTCAGAAAAGTGCCGATTATCTGGGCATCTCGCGCAGCCGCAGCGAAGCCGAACGGGACGCCGAGAGCGCCGCGGGGCCGCCGGTGCTGAACGATCCGAAGCAGCAGGTCGCGAGTAGCGCCGACTTCATCACGCGCAACAAGGTCAACACCGGTGTGCCCTTCATCGATCACGGTCTGGAGAAGGCTTTCGCCAACCCCGCCCTGATCCTCTACAAGCTTCAGGCGAACGCCTATAAATTCGCCTGGGCGCTGATCCCGCTGTCGCTGCCTTTCATGTGGCTGCTCTATCCGTTCAGCCGCCGCTTCCACACCTATGACCATTTCGTCTTTGTCACTTACTCGATCAGCTTCATGCTGCTCCTGTTCGTCGCGGTGCGGCTCCTGAACCTCACGATTTTCGGCGATGTCGCGACCTTCGTCGCGATGTTCTATGTCCCGTTCCATATGTACCGGCAGCTTCGCGGCGCCTATCGTTCGTCGCGGTTGGGGTCGCTGGCGCGCGCGACCCTTCTGCTCTTTTTCAGCCTGTTTTCGGTGATCATGTTCATGCTGCTGCTGCTCGCGCTCGGGTTCAGCGGCTAGTCGGCAGTCCGGGCGCCAAGCTGTAACAAAAGCCGGGCAAAGACCCGGCGAATCCGGGAGACTATGTCATGCACCAGCTTTGGGGCGAAATGGATCGCCGCCTGCTCATCAAACTCGGCACCGCGGGGCTCGCTGCGCTTGCGCTGCCCGGCGCCGCGCGTGCCGCGATGGCGCAGGGCTTCACGCATAATGTCGCGAGCGGCGAACCCGGTCCGACGAGCATTCTGCTCTGGACGCGCTATGCCGCGCCGTCGAGCGCGCGACTGACCGCCGAAGTCGCCGAGACGGCCGATTTTTCGCGCGTCGTCGGGGGCGGCAGCGCCGACGCCGAGGGTGGGAACGATCATACGGTCAAGCTTCGCGTCCACGGGCTCGAGCCGGGACGCTGGTATTTCTATCGCTTCGTCGCCCCCGACGGCACCACGTCGCCGGTCGGCCGCACGCGCACCTTGCCGCAGGGGCCGACAAGCGCTTTCAATATAGCGCTCTTTTCCTGCTCGAACCTGCCCTTCGGCTGGTTCAATGCTTATGCCCACGCGGCGGCGCGCGGCGACATCGATCTTGTCGCGCATGTCGGCGACTATCTTTATGAATATCGCGTCGGCGAATATCCCTCGATCGAGGAAGCGCTTCCCGGCAGATCGATCCAGCCGACGCACGAAATCGTGGCGCTCGCCGACTATCGCCTGCGCTACGCCGCCTATCGCAGCGACCCCGACCTCCAGCGGCTGCACCAGCTATTCCCGATGATCGCACAGTGGGACGACCATGAAATAACGAACGATGCGTGGCGGGACGGCGCCGAGAACCACAATGAAGGCGAGGGGCCGTGGCCCGAACGCAGGCGCGCGGCCGAGCGCGCCTATCGCGAATGGATGCCTGTCGACGACAGCCGCTGGCGCCAGTACGAAATCGGCGACCTTGCGACCATCTTCCTCCCCGAAACGCGGATCACCGGCCGCGACCGCCAGTTCGAGGTCGACGAGATCATTGCGGGCGGGGGCGATGCTGCGGCGAAACTGCGGCAGTTCGCCGAAACGACCTATCGCGATCCCCCGCGTCAGATGCTCGGGGTCGAGCAGGAGAAATGGCTGACCGGCGCCATCGCCAAATCCGCCAAATCGGGTACCCGCTGGCAGATTTGCGCGCAGCAGGTCCTGATGGGCAGCCTCTTCACACCGCCCGACGTCGCGAACTGGTTCGGGCCCGATATGTCCCCCTCGGTGCGCCGCCGCGTCGAGACGGGGCAACTTGTCGCAAAGGCCGGCCTGCCGCTCAACTTCGACAGCTGGGATGGCTATCCCGCCGCGCGCTCGCGCCTGCTCGCAGCGGCGCAAGCGGCCGATGCCGACTTCGTCAGTCTTGCGGGCGATTCGCACAACGCATGGGCCTTTGACCTGGCCGAAGGCGGGCGTCCCGCCGGGATCGAGATCGGTGGTCACAGCGTCACTTCGCCGGGCTATGAACATTATACGCCGGGCATTTCCGACGCGCAGCGCGTCGGCGGCCTGCTGGGGTCGTCACCCGAACTCAAATGGGCGAATACCGAGGATCGCGGTTATGTCACCGTCCAGCTGACGCGCGACGCGGTGACCGCGAACTGGCACAGCGTCGAGACGATCCGCAGCCACACGCCCGCGCTCAAATCGACGCACAGCATGACGGCGCGGCGCGGGCGGCGGATGTTCGAGGCGGCTTAGCTGTAGGGCGGCGATTCCTCGAACTCGTCGAACCAGGGATAGTCGTTCGCCACGCTCGCGGTGAAGTTGGGCGGGCGTTTTTCGAGGAAGCTCGTCACGCCCTCGGCCGCGTCGGGGCTGCGTCCGCGCGAGAAGATCGCGCGGCTGTCCCAGCGATGGGCCTGGATCGGGTGCGGCGCGCCCATCATCCGCCAGAGCATATGGCGGGTCAGCGCGACCGAGACGGGCGCGCTGTCGGCGGTCATCTCGCGCGCCTTCGCTATTGCCGCATCGATCAGCGCGCCGGGCGCATGGACCGACTGGACGAGGCCTTTGTCCCGCGCCTCCTCGGCCGAGATGAGGCGGCCCGAATAACAGAGGTCGACCGCGTTCGCGATGCCGACGAGGCGCGGCAGGAACCAGCTCGACGCGGCTTCGGGAACGATGCCGCGCCGCGCGAAGACGAAGCCGTAACGCGCGGTCTCGCTGGCAAGGCGCGCGTCCATCGGCAGCGTCATCGTCGCGCCGATGCCGACCGCCGCGCCGTTGATTGCGCCCAGCACAGGCTTCTTCGCCTCGAAAATGCGGAGCGACAGCCGCCCGCCCGAGTCGCGTATCAGCGGGTGCGACCAGTCGATGCTGCCATCCGCGCCGATCGGGCTCGCCGAAGCGCCGTCGGGCAGTATCGCTTGTTTGTCGGTGCGCTTGTCATAATCGAAGGTCGAGGCACCCGAACCGAGATCGGCTCCGGCGCAAAAGGCACGATCGCCCGATCCGGTGAAGATGACCGCGCGCACGGCGTCGTCGGCGTCGCAGTCGTCGAGCGCGGCGACGGCTTCGATCATCATCTCGGTCGTGAAGGCGTTCATCCGGTCGGGACGGTGGAGGGTCAGCAGCGCGATGCCCTCATGCTTGTCGAGGCGAATCTGGTCGAAACTCATTTCACTCTCCTTTGATTTTCGGACATGGTTGCAAGCGGCGTGCACCAAGGCAAGCTCTAGTTTACGTAAGCGTAAAGATCGCTGGGGATGACGGGCGGTTTCTTTGCCGCTATAGCGCGCCCGACCGCCCCGGCGCCGCGCCTCTTTCCTGAGTCGCCATCGCCGGGGCCATTCATTTGGTTCCGACAGAAAGTACCCGCCCATGGCCCGCCGCCGCCAGATTTACGAAGGCAAAGCCAAAATCCTCTATGAGGGGCCCGAGCCCGGCACGCTGATCCAGTATTTCAAGGACGACGCGACGGCGTTCAACGCGCAGAAGCGCGGGACGATCAATGGCAAGGGCGTGCTGAACAACCGGATTTCGGAGCATGTCTTCACATTGCTCGGCCAGATCGGTGTGCCCACGCACTTCATCCGCCGCCTCAACATGCGCGAGCAGTTGATCCGCCAGGTCGAGATCGTGCCGATCGAGGTAGTCGTTCGCAACGTTGCTGCGGGCTCGCTGTCGAAGCGCCTCGGGATCGAGGAGGGGACGCAGCTTCCCCGCACGTTGATCGAATATTGCTACAAGGACGACGCGCTCGGCGATCCGCTCGTCGCCGAAGAGCATATCGCTTGCTTCAACTGGTGCAGCCAGGAAGAATTGCACGACATTCAGGATATGGCGATCCGTATCAACGACTTCATGTCGGGCATGTTCGCAGCGGTCGGCATTCGCCTGATCGACTTCAAGCTCGAATTCGGTCGCCTGTGGGACGGCGAGTATAGCCGTATCATCCTGGCCGACGAGATCAGCCCCGATGGTTGCCGCCTGTGGGACATGGTTTCGGGCGAGAAGCTCGACAAGGACCGTTTCCGCCGTGACCTTGGCGGCGAGGTCGAAGCCTATCAGGAAGTCGCGCGTCGGCTCGGCCTGCTGCCCGAAGGCGGCGAGAATGCGGTGCTCGACCTGGAAAGCCACCGCAAAAAGAAGGGCTGAGCGGCCGGGCTTTCCCGGTCGCTTCCGTTGGTCGGCGGCAGACGTCGTTCATCGAAAAGCCGCTCGACCGGGTTTCCGACGTGGCTTGACGGGGCGGAAATCGGGGCCATCACGGGGGGATGACCCTCCGCCTTGCCCGCCGCGCCACGATCGCGCTCTTGCCGCTCGTCCTCCTCGCACTCCATCAGGCGCCGCTGTCCGCAAAGGAGGTGGCCAAACCGGCGGCTGCCGCCACGATCAATCCGCAGACCCCCGCGGCGAAAGTGTGGAACTTTGCTGCAAGCGACATTCCGTTCGATTCCAACATCATCTTCGGCGTCCTGCCCAACGGGATGAAATATGCGCTGCTGAAGAATACGACGCCAAAGGACAGCGTCGTGCTGCGGATGCGCTTCGACGTCGGCAGCTTTGCCGAGGCCGACGACCAGCGCGGACTCGCCCATTTCCTCGAGCATATGGCGTTCAACGGCTCGACCCATGTGCCCGAGGGCGAGATGGTGAAGCTGCTCGAACGCAAGGGGCTGGCCTTCGGCGCCGATACCAATGCGTCGACCGGCTTCGACCAGACGGTGTACCAGCTCGACCTGCCCAATGCGTCCGACGACCTTGTCGACACCGGGCTGATGCTGATGCGCGAAACCGCGAGCGAGCTGACCATCGATCCCGGCGCAGTCGACCGCGAACGCGGCATCATCCTGTCGGAGCGGCGCGCGCGCGACACCTATCAACTGCGCAGCCTGATCGACCAGCTCGATTTCCAGATGCAGGGGATGAAGGTTGCAAGCCGCATTCCCGTCGGCACCGAAGAAGTGATCAGGACCGCTCCCGCTGCGCGCATCCGCGACCTTTACGACCGCTATTACCGCCCCGAGCGCGCGACGCTGGTGATGGTCGGCGATTTCGATCCGGCGGCGATGGAGGCGAAGATCAAGGCGCGCTTCGCCGACTGGCAGGGCCGCGGCCCGGCGGGTGCGAACCCCGACATCGGCAAGCCCGATTATGCCCGCGCCGCCGCGAGCGACGATTTCGTCGATCCCGCGATCCAGGATTCGGTGACGATCACGGCGTTCCGGCCGTGGGTGCAGGAAGCCGACACCAAGGCGAAGCGCGCGCGCAAGCTCGCCGAGGATATCGGCGAGTCGATCGTCGGCCGCCGCCTCGCCAAGATCGCGCTCGAAGAGAATTCGCCGATCCTTGCCGGCTATTTCAGCGATGCTGAGGGCTGGAAGGTTTTCGATCAGGTCACGATCGGCGCGGTCGCGAAGGAGGGCGCGTGGAAGGACGCGCTCGCGCTCGTCGAACAGGAATGGCGACGCGCCGCCGAATTCGGCTTCACCGAAGCCGAGGTTGCCGAACAGGTCGCGAACCGCCGCACCGCGCTCAAGAATGCGGTCGCGGGGGTGACGACGCGGCGCAGCGATACGATGGCCGATGTTCTCGTCGATGCCGCCGACGGCGATTTCGTCGTCGTGCGGCCCGAAACGTCGCAGGCGATGTTCGAGGCGGTGGCGCCGTCGCTGACCTCCGACGCGATCACCGCCGCCTTCCGCAAGCGGATGGAAGGGCTCAGCCCGCCGCTCGCGCGCGTGACCTCGAAGAAGCCACTCGACGGCGGAACGGGCGCGATCCTCGCCGCGCTCAAGGCGTCGGCGCAGGTCGCCGTCGCGGCGCCGGCGCGGACCGAGAGCGCAGCCTTCGCCTATGACAATTTCGGGACACCCGGAAAGGTCGTCAGCGACGGCCGCATCGACGATCTCGGCATTCGCCGCATCCGCTTCGCGAACAATGTGATGCTCAACATCAAGAAGACCGATTTCCAGAAGGAGCGCGTCTATCTGTCGGTGCGCGTCGATGGCGGCAATCTGCTCGCGACGCGCGACGATCCGACGAAGGTCGCACTGGCGGGCTCGCTGACGGTCGGCGGGCTCGAGGCGCACAGCGCCGACGAACTGCGGACGATCCTCGCCGGCAAGACGGTCAGCCCCGGCTTCGGCGCCAGCACCGATGCTTTCGGGGGCAGCGCGCTTACGTCGCCCGAGGATTTTGCGTTGCAGGCAAAGCTGATGGCGGCGTTCGTGACGCATCCGGGTTACCGCGCCGACGGGCTCGCACTCATCCGCCGTTTCCTGCCCCAGCACTATGCCGCGAACGATGCGACGCCAGCGGCCGTGCTCGGCCGCGACGCAGCCGGAATCCTCGCCAATAACGATCCGCGCGCGCAGACCCCGCCGCTCGAGAAACTGCTGGCGCTCAACTGGAACCAACTCAAGCCTGCGATTGCCGACAGCCTTGCGCATGGCGCGATCGAGATCGGCGTCGTCGGCGACATCGACGAGCAGGCGGCGATCGATGCGATCGCGGCGACCTTCGGCGCGCTGCCCGAACGCCGTGCCGCGTTCGATCCGCGCGCCGATGCGCGGGTCCGTCAATATGCGACCGACCGCAGCGAGCGGACCCTGATCCACAAAGGGCCCGCCGAGCAGGCCGAGCTTCGCGTCTATTGGCCCGCGCGCGACGACAGCGACCTTGTCGAGGCGATGCGGCTCAACCTGCTCGCGCGCGTGATGCAGTTGATGCTGACCGAGGAACTGCGCGAGAAACTGGGCGAAAGCTACAGCCCCGGAGCGGCGGCGAGCCTGTCGGACGAATATCCGGGCTATGGCCATCTGTTCGCCGCGAGCAACGTGGATTTCAAGGATCTGGCGACGACGCGCGCCGCCATTTTCGCCATCGCAAAAGAACTGCGCGACAAGCCGGTCGATGCCGACCTGCTCGACCGCGCGCGCAAACCGCTGCTTGAGGCGATGACCAAGGCGCGGCGCGAGAACAGCTATTGGCTGCCCTATGTGTCCGAGGCGACAAGCCAGGAGGCACGGCTCGACCGTAGCCGCAAGAGCATCGCGATCGTCGAGGCGGCGACCCCCGCCGACCTCGAAACGCTCGCGCAGCGCTACCTGACGGACGACAAGGCGCTGGTAATCAAGGCGATCAGCGACAAGGCAGGGAAATAAGGGCCGGGAAATAGGGTCGGGCGGCGGACAGGCACGGACGATTGCCTCTGGACCCTCCGGCGCTCGTCCGCCTATAGGCGTCGCCGATGGTTTCGCGCCCGAAAGGGCAGGGGAAGGACAAGATTATGAGCGTGACGACGGTTCCACTGCGCCCGGTGAGCAAGGGCGGGCTGTGGCTGATGTGGATCGGCCTGATCGCGCTGCTCGTCGCGGGTGCGGCGTTCGCGTTCACCGGCACGCCGAAGATCGGTTTCGAAACGGTGAAAGCCGGGACTGGCCCGAGTCCAACCACCGCCGACGTCGTCCTCATCAAATATGAGGGCAAGCTCGACGACGGCACCGTGTTCGACGCCAATGAACAGGCGCCGATGCAGGTGTCGCAGGTCGTTCTCGGCTTTTCGCAAGCGCTGACCCGGATGCAGAAGGGCGGCAAGTACAAGATCACGATTCCGCCGGCGCTCGGTTATGGCGACCGCGCGGCTGGACCGATCCCGGCGGGTAGCACGCTGCATTTCGACATCGAGCTGATCGACTTCCGCACCGAGGCCGAAGTCCGCGCGATGCAGCAGATGATGCAGCAGCAACAGATGATGCAGGGTGCCCCCGGCGGCGCTCCGGGCGCACCCGGCGCCCCGGTTCCCGCGCCGCAGCCGTAAGCGGCTCGTTCGGTCAAGAAACAAAGCGGCGGCGGGGCTAGGGCCTCGCCGCCGCTTTCGCTTGCCCGGCGCCCGCGTTGCGCTCGGCCTCGCGTTCCAGCGCGACCTTGATCATCGCGACGATCGGGTCGGCGAGGAACAGCCCCATGATGCCGAGCAAGGCGCCGAAAAGAATCTGCGCGCCGAGGACGAGCGCAGGGGCCAGGTCGACCGTTTGCTTCGCGACCATCGGGACGATCAGATAGCCGTCGACCGTCTGCACGATGAAATAGATGGCGATCGCCCACAGACCGGTGTCGGTGCCCGCAGAAAAGCCGACGAGGACGAGCAGCACCCCCGAGACGATCGCGCCGATGTTGGGGATGAAGGCGAGCAGGCCGGTCAGCAGTCCCATCAGCGCGGCCATCGGGATGCCGACCGCCATGCAGGCGAGCCAGGTTCCGACCCCTTCCACCGCCATGCCAAGCAATCGTCCCGCCATCAGCCGGCGCAAGGTGAAGCCCATGCGCGCGGTGGTGATGTAGAAATTCTCCCGGGCTTTGATCGGCAGCATCCACGCGACACCGCGTTCGTACAGCCGCGGCTCGATCGCGATGAAGACGCCGAGGACGAGGATCATGACGAGGCTGGTCAGCCCGCCCAGCACCGTGCCGACCGCGGCGGTGACGCGGCCGAAGGTGCCCGCCATATTGTCGGTGATCGTCTTGGTATCGAGCTGGAACTCGCCCATGCCATGCTCGCTGGCCCACGCGGCGATGCGCTCGACCTGACCCATGACCACCGTCTGCAGTGCCGCGGCCTGGTCGGCGATCTGCGAACCCGCGAACATCACCGTCCAGATCAGGAAAGCGACAAGCGACAGGCAGACGATCAGCAGCCGCCAGCCGCGCGCGATCGGCAATATCCGGCCAAGCAGGCGCGTGCCGCCGTCGAGCATCGACGCCATCACGATCCCGGCAAAGATCAGCAGGATCGGCTGGATCAGGACGATGCAGACGCCGATCAGCAGCGCGACGCCAAGCCAGACCCCCGCCTTCAACAGTTCGGTGCGGACAAGCTGGCTGCGGATTTCGGTGGGGCCGGGGGCGGCGTCCTGCGCCTTGGCTTGCGCGACGGCTTCCTCGCTGGTCGCAGCCATGGTCTTGCTCCCTCGAACCTAGTCTACGTTTTTATCATGCTCGGGGCGCAGATTGGTTCCCGCGCGGCCGGGGCGCAGCGCCTCGAACCAGCTGACCGGATTGTACCATTCCGCGGTGCCGTCGGTCGAAAAGCTGATGATCTCGGCGCGGCCTGCGATCGCGTCGAAGGGAACCGGTCCGCCGAGGCCCTTCTGCTGCACCGACACGCGGCTGTCGGCGCTGCCGTCGCGGTTGTCGCCCATCAGGAACAGATGGTCGGCGGGTATTTTGATCGGGCCATAGTCGTCGGTCTGGTATCCGGGCCCCATGTCGATCGTGTCGAAGGTCGCGCCCCAGGGCAGCGTCTCGCGCACGATCGGCAGTTCGAGCCGTTCCTTGCCCGCCGCGTCCTTGACGATGAAGCGGCCGAGACTGCTGTCGGGGCCGGGCAGGTTGGCGTCGACCGGGATCGACAGCATCGGCTGCACTTCGCGCTTCACCGGCTTGCCATTGATGAACAGCGCGCCGCCCTTGAGTTCGATGGTGTCGCCAGGCAGGCCGATCACGCGCTTGATATAGTCGACGCGCGTCACCGGATGTTCGAGCACGACGATATCGCCGCGCGCGGGCAGCTTGCCGAACCATCGGCCGGCCGTTTTCGGCGCGAGGTGAAAGCTGACCGAGGCGTAGGACCAGCCATAGGGGTATTTGCTTACCACCAGCCGGTCGCCGTTGCGCAGCCCCGGCATCATGGAATCGGAGGGGATATAGAAGGGCTTGGCGACGCAGCTATGGATGCCGAGCACCAGCAGTACGATCACCACCACGTCGCGGATCAGCTTGCCCCAGCCGCCTTCATCCTTGTCCGCTTTCGCCATACTCAGTCCTTGATCGCCTCGATGATGACGAAAGCCTGCGCCCACGGATGGTCGTCGGTCAGCGTCAGGTGGATATGCGCGCTATGTCCCGCCGGGATCATCTCGGCGAGCCGCGCCGCCGCGCCGCCGGTCAGCGCCAGCGTCGGGGCACCCGACGGCGCGTTGACGACGCCGATGTCCTTCATGAACACGCCGCGCTTGAAACCGGTTCCGACGGCTTTCGAAAAGGCTTCCTTCGCGGCGAACCGCTTGGCGTAGGTACCGGCGCGGGTGAACGGCCGCCGCGCCGCCTTGGCGCGTTCGACGTCGGTGAAGACGCGCTGCTCGAAACGCTCGCCGAAACGGTCGAGCGAATTCTGGATGCGCTCGATATTGCAGAGGTCGGAACCGAGACCGATGATCAATGGATATCCTCCCTGTCGCGCAGCGATGGGGAGGGGGACCGCGCCCGCAGGGCGTGGTGGAGGGGCCGCGACGTGGCGCCATGAGCCCCTCCGTCAGCGCTCCGCGCTGCCACCTCCCCATGGCTCCGCCACAGGGAGGATATTGTGATTGGCAAGGTCATCCCCGCGCCTCGTCCATCAGGCCGCGCATCCGCTGGATCGCATGCTCGAGGCCGGTAAATATGGCCTCGCCGATCAGATAATGGCCGATGTTGAGTTCGGCGAGTTGGGGAATTGCGGCGATCGGGACCACATTGTCATAGGTCAGGCCATGCCCTGCGTGCGGCTCGATGCCGTTCTTCCACGCGAGCGCCGCGGCGTCGGCGATGCGGCGGAGTTCGGCGGCGCGTTCCTCGCCCTCGACATGCGCGTAGCGGCCGGTGTGGAATTCGACGACGGGCGCCTTCAGCCGCATCGCAGCCTCGATCTGGCGCGGGTCGGGTTCGATGAACAGGCTGACGCGGATGCCCGCATCATTGAGGCGTGCCACAATCGGTGCGAGGTGATTGTGCTGGCCTGCCGCGTCGAGCCCGCCCTCGGTCGTGCGTTCCTCGCGCTTTTCGGGCACGATGCACGCGGCGTGCGGCATATGGCGCAGCGCGATCTCCAGCATCTCGTCGGTCGCCGCCATCTCGAGATTGAGCGGCAGGTCGGTCGCGGCCTGGATGCGCGCGAGGTCGGCGTCGCGGATGTGGCGCCGGTCCTCGCGAAGATGCGCGGTGATGCCGTCGCCGCCGAACGCCGCGACGATCTCCGCCGCACGCACCGGATCGGGATGGTCGCCGCCGCGCGCGTTGCGGATCGTCGCCACATGGTCGATGTTGACACCGAGCCGCAGCTTTGAGGGCATGACGCTCAAGCCGCCGCGCTCCGGCTCCCCGGCTTCACCGCCTGCGTGCCCGCCAGTTCGGGCGGCAGTTCGTTGGGGGCATAGGTCGGGAAATTGATCGCGACGAGCGGAAAGAAAGGGACGCCGAGGTCGACGCTGCCCGCCGAGCGATCGACGAGCGCCGCTTCGGCGACGACCTCGCCGCCCGCCGCGCGGACCGCCTCCATCGCCTCGCGCGACGACAGGCCGGTGGTGACGACATCCTCGACCATCAGCACTTTCGCGTCCTTGTCGATCGCGAAGCCGCGGCGCAGCTCGAAGGTGCCGGTCGGACGCTCGACGAAAATCGCGGGCTTTCCAAGCGCGCGGCCCATTTCATGTCCGATGATCACTCCGCCCATCGCGGGCGAGACGACGACGTCGATCGCCTGCCGCAGGTCGCGCGGCAGCTTGGCGGCAAGCGCGGTCGCAAGCCGTCCGGCGCGCGCCGTGTCCATCAGCACGCGCGCGCACTGGAGATAATATTCGCTGTGGCGGCCAGAGGAGAGCAGAAAATGTCCCTGCAGCAGCGCGTCGGCGGCGCGGAACTCGGCCAGGATTTCATCATCGGTCATGGGAGAATGGGTCT
Source organism: Sphingopyxis sp. H073 (assembly GCF_001468395.1). Taxonomy (GTDB): domain Bacteria; phylum Pseudomonadota; class Alphaproteobacteria; order Sphingomonadales; family Sphingomonadaceae; genus Sphingopyxis. Next base: position 532,100 of record NZ_LNSG01000001.1, read on the forward strand.
TTTGTTCCTGTCATCGCCCCGATCGGGGCGACTGGGTTTCGGCAGCGAAAATTTGCCTGCCGTAAAATAGTGTTAGAGATGCTTGAGGCAAGCGGCAAGCGGGGTTATAGCGCCCGCGAGATTCAGCCTTGGGGACGGCTGCCGCGACGCGTGTCCGGCGACCCGGACAAAGGGGTTGGGGCATCGAAAAGAACAACAGGCAACGGGCGGCACAATTCTTATGAAGAGCTTGAAAACCCTTGTAATCAAAGGCGCAATCGCAGCGGCTTTGTCGCTCGGCGCGGTGGGCACCGCGCATGCGACGGCTCCTGCGGCGGTACCTGTCGCCGCGCCTGCGGCGACTCCGGCACCGGCGGCGCCCGATACGGCCGCGCCGACCGCCGCCCCGGCTGCGGCCGACGCCGCGAAAGCGGCCGTGCCGGCGGGCGATGCGACCTATGTTCCGATGAAACCGACCCCCGGGATCGGCCAGCCGGTCGACGGGGGCGTCAATTTCCAGCCGCAGGTCACCCCGATCGGTGAGCAGGCCTACTGGTTCAACCATGTGATCCTGCTGCCCGTGATCACGGTGATCTCGCTCTTCGTTCTCGGCTTGTTGCTCTGGGTTGTCGCGCGCTACCGCGCCAAGGCGAACCCGGTGCCGTCGAAAACCACCCACAATACGTTCATCGAAGTGATCTGGACCGCGATCCCGGTGCTGATCCTCGCGGTGATCGCCGTCCCGTCGATCCGCCTGCTCGCGGCCCAGTACGAACCGCCGAAGAAGGACGCGCTGACGATCAAGGTCACCGGTTATCAATGGTATTGGGGCTATGCCTATCCCGACCAGGGCATCGGCGAATATGTCTCGAAGATCCTGCCCGAAGACAAGGCAAAGGCTGCGGGCGAGCCCTATCACCTCGCCGTCGACAACCGCATGGTCGTTCCCGTGGGCCGTCAGGTCAAGCTGATCATCACCGGCGCCGACGTGATCCACAGCTTCGCGGTTCCGGCCTTCTGGACCAAGATGGACGCGGTCCCCGGCCGCGCCAACGAAACGACCTTCACCCCGACCAAGGTCGGTGTCTATTACGGCCAGTGTTCGGAGCTTTGCGGCGTCGACCACGGCTACATGCCGATCGCGGTCGAAGTGCTGCCGGTCGACAAGTGGGAAGCCTGGGTTCGCTCGAAGGGCGGCAACCCCAATCCGGCGCCCGCGGCTCCGGCCGCTGCGGCGCCCGCCGCACCTGCGGCCGCTGCCGCACCCGCAACGTCGGCAGCAGTTCCCGCTGCAACCGCACCCGAAGCAGCGCCGGCTGCGGCTCCCGCCGCTGCTCCGGCCGCAAAGAAATAAGTTAAGGGGTCCGACAGATGACCGATATCGCAGCGACTGCACCCGCGCACGGCGCCGAACACGCTCATGCCCACGCGCACGATCACGACCATGACACGCCGGGCTTTTTCGTCCGCTGGTTCATGTCGACGAACCATAAGGACATCGGCACCCTCTACCTGATCTTCGCGATCGTCGCGGGGATCGTCGGCGGTGTGATTTCGGGCATGATGCGCCTTGAACTGGCCGAACCCGGCATCCAGTATCTGCCCGGCTGGGCGTCGATGCTGGGCAGCGGCGCCGACGAGGTCGCGGGCAAGCATCTGTGGAACGTGCTGATCACCGCGCACGGCCTGATCATGGTCTTCTTCATGGTGATGCCCGCGATGATCGGCGGCTTCGGCAACTGGTTCGTGCCGCTCATGATCGGCGCGCCCGACATGGCGTTCCCGCGCATGAACAATGTCAGCTTCTGGCTCACCGCGGTCGCGTTCGTGATGCTGGTGGGGTCGAGCTTCGTGCCCGGCGGCAGCGGCCACGGCGCCGGCACCGGCTGGACGGTCTATGCGCCGCTCTCGACCAGCGGGTCGGCAGGGCCGGCGGTCGATATGGCGATTTTCTCGCTGCACCTCGCCGGCGCGGCGTCGATCTTGGGGGCGATCAACTTCATCACCACCATCTTCAACATGCGCGCGCCGGGCATGACGCTGCACAAGATGCCGCTGTTCGTGTGGTCGGTGCTGGTCACCGCCTTCCTGCTGCTGCTCGCGCTGCCGGTTCTGGCGGCGGCGATCACCATGCTGCTGACCGACCGCAACTTCGGCACGACCTTCTATGATGCGACGGGCGGCGGCGATCCGGTGCTCTACCAGCATCTCTTCTGGTTCTTCGGCCATCCCGAAGTGTACATCATGATCCTGCCGGGCTTCGGCATCGTCAGCCAGATCATCTCGACCTTCAGCAAGAAGCCCGTCTTCGGCTATCTCGGCATGGCCTATGCCATGGTCGCGATCGGCGTCGTCGGCTTCATCGTGTGGGCGCACCACATGTTCACCGTGGGCATGAGTGTGAACCTCAAGATGTATTTCACCGCCGCGACGATGGTCATCGCGGTCCCGACCGGCATCAAGATCTTCAGCTGGATCGCCACCATGTGGGGCGGCTCGCTGAGCTTCAAGACCCCGATGGTCTGGGCGCTGGGCTTCATCTTCATGTTCACCGTGGGCGGCGTGACCGGCGTCGTGCTCGCCAACGGCGGCGTCGACACCAACCTGCACGACACCTACTATGTCGTCGCTCACTTCCACTATGTGCTGTCGCTGGGCGCGGTCTTCTCGCTCTTCGCGGGCTTCTACTACTGGTTCCCGAAGATGTCGGGCCGGATGTACAACGAGTTCCTCGGCCAGCTGCACTTCTGGGTGTTCTTCATCGGCGTCAACGTCATGTTCTTCCCCCAGCACTTCCTGGGCCAGCAGGGCATGCCGCGCCGCTACCCCGACTATGCGGAAGCCTATGCCTATTGGCACCACATCTCGTCGCTCGGCTATGTGATCATGGCCGTCGGCATGCTCTTCTTCTTCGTGAACATCCTCTGGTCGCTGTTCGCGGGCAAGCAGGCGGCCGACAATCCGTGGGGCGAAGGCGCGACGACGCTCGAATGGACGCTGTCGAGCCCGCCGCCGTTCCACCAGTTCAACGAACTGCCCCGGATCGCGTGACGTTTATCGCCTGACCAGCTTCGCCCTCTGCTGACATTCGGCAGGGGGCGTCGCCCGACAGGCCGGAGTATGCATGGCGCAGAGCCTGACCCACGGCGCAACGGCGCTACCCGCCGACTGGCGCGACCTGTTCGCGCTGACCAAGCCGCGCGTGATGTCGCTCGTCGTATTCACCGCGCTGTGCGGCCTGCTCGCGGCGCCGGGCAGCGTGCACCCGGTGCTCGCTTTCTCGTCGATCCTCGCGATCGCGCTGGGGGCAGGGGCGTCGGGCGCGCTCAACCAATGGTATGAGGCGGGTCTCGACGCCAAGATGAAGCGCACCGCCGGACGGCCGCTTCCCGCAGGGCGGCTCGATCCGCAGACGGCATTGCAGTTCGGGGTCGGGCTCGCCGCTTTCTCGGTCTTCCTGATGCTGTTCGCCGCCAACTGGCAGGCGGCTGTGCTGCTGACCGTCTCGATCCTCTTCTACGTCTTTGTCTATACGATGTGGCTGAAGCCGCGGACGCCGCAGAATATTGTTATCGGCGGCGCGGCGGGCGCCTTTCCGCCACTGATCGGCTGGGTCGCCGCAACGGGCAGCGTCGCGCCGCTGCCGGTGCTGCTGTTCCTGCTCATCTTCCTCTGGACCCCGCCGCATTTCTGGGCGCTCGCGCTGTTCGTGCGCTCGGATTATGCCGCCGCGGGCATTCCGATGATGCCGGTGGTTGCAGGTGAAACGTCGACGCGGCGCCAGATCCTGTTCTACGCGGTGATCATGGCTATCGGCGCGATCGCGCCCTGGCCGCTCGGTTACGCCGGCGCGCTTTACGGCTGGACCGCCGCGCTCCTGTCGGCGGTCTTCGTCGCGCTCTCGGTGCAGGTCGGGACCCGCACGACGGGCGAGGGCGATTTGATGCAGCCCGAAAAGCGCCTCTTCGCTTTCTCGATCGCCTATCTCTTCATTCTGTTCGGCGCGGTCGTCGCCGACCATTGGTTCCCGCTATGACCCCCCCCGACTTACCCGGCGAAACGCCTCCCGAACCACAGCCCTTCGACGAGGCCGAATATCGCCGCCGCCAGCGCAGCCGCGCGAACCTGATGGGCTGGCTGCTCGGCGGGCTCGCCTTCCTCTTCTTCTTCATCACCATCGCGCGCATGGTGGTGCCCAAATGAAGACGATGTCGGCCAATGCGAAGACCGCCTCGCTCGCTGCTCTGCTCGCGGTCGCGATGGTCGGGCTGGGGTTCGCCGCGGTGCCGCTCTACAATCTCTTCTGCCGGGTGACCGGCTTCGGCGGCACGACGCAGCGTTACGATCCGGTCGCCGCGGCTGCCGAGCCGAAAATCCTCAGCGATACCATCTCGGTGCGCTTCGACGCGAATGTCTCGCCGAAGCTGCCGTGGAAATTCTATCCCGAGCATCCGACCGACACGGTCAGCATCGGCGCGCGCGACATGGCGATCTTCATCGCCGAGAACCAGTCGCCGCACGAGGTGGTCGGAACAGCCAGCTTCAACGTCACCCCCGACGCGGCGGGCAAATATTTCACCAAGATCCAGTGCTTCTGCTTCACCCAGCAGACCCTGAAAGCGGGTGAACAGATCCGGATGCCGGTGCTGTTCTTTGTCGATCCCAAGATCAAGGACGATCCCGACGCGCGCGACATTCAGGAAATCACGCTCAGCTATACCTTTCACCCTGTAGACGGGGGCAAAAAGGCGAGCTAAGGCCGCGATCAAAGAGTCTTACCAAGGACCGGCGGGCGGTTGGGGAATCGCCACGCTGGGGCAAAAAACGGGAACTGTGACATGGCCGGTGCCAAACATCATGACTATCACCTCGTAAATCCCAGCGTCTGGCCGCTCATCGGGTCGGTCGCCGCGCTGGTGATGTTCTTCGGCCTCGTGATGTTCATGCATGCCGACTATTTCGGCGGCGCGGGCAAATGGGTTCTCGGCCTCGGTATCATGGGCGTGATCGCCACCTTCTTCAGCTGGTGGTCGGACGTCATCAACGAAGCGCACGCCGGCGACCATACGCCGGTCGTTCAGCTCCACCTGCGCTACGGCATGATCCTGTTCATCGCGTCGGAAGTGATGTTCTTCGTCGGCTGGTTCTGGGCCTGGTTCGATTTCTCGCTCTTCCCGGTGCCGGTCGAGATCGTCGACGGGGCGGTCAGCAACCTGTTCGGGCAGGATGGCGCCGTGGCAGCCACGATCTGGCCGCCGAAGGGCATCCATGTCATCGACGCCTTCTCGCTGCCGCTGCTCAACACGCTGATCCTGCTCTGCTCGGGCACGACGATTACCTGGGCGCACCACGCACTGATCCACGGCGACCGCGAAGGCCTGAAGAAGGGCCTGTGGGCGACGATCATCCTCGGCCTCACCTTCAGCTGCATCCAGGCCTATGAATATGCCGAGGCGCCGTTCCCCTTCGGTACGATCAACTATACCTCGGCCTTCTTCATGGCGACCGGCTTCCACGGGTTCCACGTGCTGGTCGGGACGATCTTCCTGATCGTCTGCCTCGTCCGCGCCTACAAGGGCCACTTTACGCCGCAGCAGCATTTCGGGTTCGAAGCTGCCGCCTGGTACTGGCACTTCGTCGACGTCGTGTGGCTGTTCCTCTTCATCATTGTCTATGTCTGGGGCGGCTGGGGCGCGCCGGTCGCTGCACACTAACTTGCCGCAGAACAATCAGACACCAAAGGGGCAGCCGCCGATCGCGCGCGCTGCCCTTTTTGGTCTCTGTCCGCAGTGCGGGGCGCAGACGCTGTTCGACGGGCCGGCGAAGTTCGCGCCGCATTGCCGCGTCTGTTCGCTCGATTTCCAGAGCTACAACGTCGGCGACGGCCCCGCAGCCTTCCTGACCTTGATCGTCGGCGCGTTAATCGTTGTCGCGGCGCTGGTCGTCGATTTCGCGTTCGCGCCGCCGCTCTGGCTGCACATCATCCTCTGGGTCCCGCTAACAGTCGGTGCGGTGGTCTATGGTCTTCGCGTCGGCAAAGCCGCGCTGCTCGCCAGCGAGCATCAGCGCAAGGCGGCCGAAGGAAGGCTCAGCGATGACTGAGCCTGTGCCGTCGGCCGCCCCCCGGTCGTCCGGGCGCCGCTGGCCGCTGATTCCGACGATCTTCGTCCTGTGCGCGGTCGCGGTGATGATCGCGCTCGGCGTCTGGCAACTCCAGCGCAAGGCCGAGAAGGAGGCCCTGATCGCGCTCTATGAGCGCAACCGGGCGATGTCGGCGCTCGTGACCTACCCTGAGCTGCCGCCGGTTCCCGATGCGATGCTGTTCCGCAAATCGAGCGTCGTGTGCCTTGAAGTGGTGCGCTGGGACCAGCGCGGCGGCACCGATCGCATGGGAAAGTCCGGCATTCGTATGGTCGCCGATTGCCGTACCGGTGCCGAGGGGCCGGGCGTGCTTGTCGATGTCGGCATCGCGGACGACTTCATTCCGCCCAAATGGACGGGTGGCACGGTGCAGGGGACGATCGTTCCGGGCCCCGAACAGCCGACGGTGGTCGAGCGGCTGATCGGCCGTGCGGTTCCGGCGCGCGCCATGCTCGTGGCCGACGCGCCGGTTGCCGGGCTCCGCGCCAGCGAGGTGCCGTCGGGTGCCGACGTACCCAACAATCATCTCGCCTATGCCGTGCAATGGTTCATTTTCGCGGCTGCGGCGCTGATAATCTACGCGCTTGCGGTGCGCCGCCGCTTGCAGCGGTGACGGTGCGCCGTTAGGGCGCATGTCCGTCATGCAATATATCAGCACTCGCGGCTCTGCGCCGACCCTCGACTTTCGCGCCGCCACGCTTGCCGGCCTCGCCAGCGACGGCGGGCTCTATGTGCCGGCGAAATGGCCCGAGATGTCGGCCGCCGATATCCGCGCGCTTGCAGGGCTCGATTATGTCGAAACCGCGGTGCGGGTGATGACGCCCTTCGTCGCGGGTGTCCTGTCCGAAGACGAGCTGCGCGAGCTCTGCAAGGCTGCCTACGGCCGCTTCAGCCACGATGCGGTGACCCCGCTCGTCCAGCTCGACCACCGCCACTGGCTGCTCGAACTCTTTCACGGTCCGACGCTCGCGTTCAAGGACGTCGCGCTGCAATTGCTTGGTCAGCTCTTCGAAAAGTTCCTCGGCGGCGGCGAGACCGACCTGACGATCGTCGGCGCGACCTCGGGCGACACCGGTTCGGCGGCGATCGAGGCGGTCGCGGGGCGCGAACATATCCGCATCTTCATGCTCCACCCCGAAGGCCGGGTCAGCGACGTCCAGCGCCGCCAGATGACCACCGTGCTGGCGCCCAACGTCTATAATATCGCGATCGACGGCAGCTTCGACGATGCGCAGGCGATGGTGAAGCGGCTGTTCGGCGATGCCGAGGCGCGCAGCGCCCTGACTCTCTCGGCGGTGAACAGCATCAACTGGGCGCGGCTGATGGCGCAGGTCGTCTATTATTTCTATGCGGCCGTGCGCCTCGGCGCGCCCGAGCGACCTATTGCTTTCAGCGTTCCGACGGGCAATTTCGGCGATGTTTTTGCGGGCTATGTCGCCGCGCGCATGGGGCTTCCCGTCGCGCGGCTCGTCGTTGCGACCAACGTCAATGACATCCTCCACCGCGCGCTGTCGTCGGGCGACTATAGCGCTGGCAGCGTCACGCCGACCGCGACCCCCAGCATGGATATCCAGGTCAGCAGCAATTTCGAAAGACTGCTCTTTGATCTCGCAGGCCGCGATGGCGCGGCGATTGCCGGCATGATGGGCGCGTTCGATCGGGATCGGTCGATGAGCATCCCTGCCGACATGCTCACCGAGGCCCGCGGGCTTTTTTCGAGCGCGCGGATCGACGGCGATGCGATGTCGCTGGCGCTGCGCTGGGCGCAGGAGAAGGGCGGCCAGATCATCGACCCGCACAGCGCCGTCGGCCTTGCCGCCGCACGCACGCTCGAAATCGATGCCGATATTCCGGTCGTCACGCTCGCGACTGCGCACCCTGCAAAATTCCGCGACGCGGTCGAGCGCGCGACGGGTGTCCGCCCGGCGCTTCCCGCGCGCCTCGGCAACCTGTTCGACCGCGAGGAGCGCTATGAAAAGCTTCCCGGCGATTATGATGCGGTGAAGGCCTATATCCTGTCGGAAGTGGCGCGTGGCTGAGCTTGCGCCGCTGGTCACGCTTGTCGGTGAGGCCTGGGAGGATTATGGGCTGGTCGACAGCGGCGGCGGGCGCAAGCTCGAACGCTATGGCCCTTACCGCTTCATCCGCCCCGAACCGCAGGCGATGTGGCACCCCGCGCTTCCGCAGGACGAATGGGACAAGGCCGACGGCGAGTTCGTTCCCGCATCGGACGATGATGGCGGCGGGCGCTGGTATTACAACAAACCCGTTCCCGCCGAGGGCTGGCCGCTCGGCTGGCGCGAGACGCGTTTCACGGCAAGCTGCACGCCCTTCCGCCATCTCGGCTTCTTTCCGGACATGGCGCCCGTCTGGGACTGGTTGCGCGCGCAGGTGGCGGGGAAGTCGGACCCGACCTTCCTGAACCTCTTCGGCTACACCGGCGTAGGCAGCCAGGCGCTCGCCGCCGCGGGTGCGTCGGTGACGCATGTCGACGCCTCGAAAAAGTCGGTCGCGCAGGCGCGCGAAAATGCCGCGCTCGCCGGTATGGCCGAAAAGCCGGTCCGCTGGATCGTCGATGATGCGGGCAAATTCACCGCCCGCGAGGTGCGGCGCGAAAGGCGCTACGATGCGATCCTGCTCGACCCGCCCAAGTTCGGACGCGGGCCGGGAGGCGAGCGCTGGCAGCTGGAAGAAGGGCTCGCTCCCTTGCTCGCCGATTGCCGGCAATTGCTCGACGCCGACAGCAAGGCGCTGTTTCTCACCGTCTATGCCGTGCGCATGTCGGCGCTCGCGATCGGCGAACTGCTCGCACAGCTTTTTGCCGATCTGCCCGGCACGGTCGAATGCGGCGAGCTGGCGGTGCGCGAAGAGGCGCGGGGGCTCTTGCTCCCAACCGCGATCTTCGCGCGCTGGAGCAATTAGGCGGCTGGCGTCGCCAGCTCGATCCGGTTCCGTCCGCTTTCCTTGGCGCGATAGAGCGCCTCGTCGGCGGCTTTCAGCGCCGCGCGGGCATCGCCGAAGCCGAACACGTCGGCCACCCCGCCCGAGAAGGTGATCTTGCCGAACGGCTGGTCGGTCTTGCGGTTGATGAGCCGCCGCTCGGCCAAGCCTTCGCGCGCCTCGTCGAGCCGCGCCGCCGCCTCGCTCGGCGGCAGGCCGCGGAACAGCATCACGAATTCCTCGCCGCCGTGCCGTGCGACGTGGCAATGGTCATTCGAAATCTTCGCGAGCGTGTCGGCGATCAGCTTGATGACGCGGTCGCCGGCTTCATGGCCGTGGATGTCGTTCACCTTCTTGAACTCATCGATGTCGCAGAAGGCGACCGACAGCGGTTCGCACGAGGCGCGCGCTTCCTCATAATGACGTTCGAGCAGCACCTCGAAGGCACGCCGGTTGGGGAGGCCGGTCAGATAGTCGACCTCTGCGTCGCGCTTGGCGCGGGCAAGGCTTTTGCGCAGCGCCTTCGCCTCGTCCTCGCTCTTGCGCATTTCCTCTTCGGCGTGGCGCGTACGCTCCAGCATCACCTTCGCAATGTCGGCGAGGTGCGAGACAAGCTCGCCCGTCTTTTGCACCTGTTCGAGGTCGCTGACATGCTCCTCCAGTTTCGACCCATATTCGCTCGTCGCGCTGCGTGCGGCCTTGGTGCTGCTCTGGAAGGTCTCGAGGTTCGTTTCGAGCCGCGCGACCATCCGGTCGAGGTCGGCGCGATCGGCCAGCGTGGGGTCATTCTCCATCAGCTCGTCGAGCCATTGCTGCGTCACGCCTTCGCTCGTCATCGAGCGCGCCGCGATCTGTCGCGCGAGCCGTGGGTTGATCCCCGAAAAGGCGCTGTGCGCGATCAGCAGGTTCGCCGCCGAAATATCCAGATCATGGTCGATCAGGAATGCGCCGATCGCACCGACCAGCTGCTGCCGCGCCTCCCGCACCAGGCTGCGCGAACCGCGCGCTCCCGAGGATGCCTGTTCCTCTTCGTGGGCCCCGTTCTTCGCGCGGAGCCCCAGCCAGCCCAGGAGCCGCCCGACCGGCTCGTTCGATGGAGTTGCATGTGTGGTCATGCGCAAATTAACGGGCGCCCCGAAACAAGGTTAAGGCGCCGGAGGAAAAATTTCAGGGATCGATCCGTCCCTCGTCCCGTGCGGGCATCGGGGCGAGGAATGGCAACAACAATGCCGTCAGAACGAGCCATCCGCCCGAGAGCAATATGGCAGTCGGAAGCGACCAGATGTCGGCCGCGAGACCCAGCATATAGGCACCGAGTGCCATCGCGCCAAAGGTCACCGCTTGATAGATCGACAGGCAGCGGCCGAGGATCGCCTCGGGGGACCGGAGCTGCATCGCGACGTTGAGCGTGGTCAGCGTCGAGACCCACGCCATGCCGGCGATAAAGGTCGCGGCCATGACGACCGCGATCGATCCCGTCAGCGCCACCGGGACGGTCGCCGCCGCGAAGACGATCGCCGAACCGCTGACGATGCGGTCGCTCCCCCAGCGGCGGCGCAGATTCCCGACCCATAGCGCGGCGAAGATCGACCCGGCGCCGAAGGCGGCGAGGCAAAGACCATAGACGGTCTCGGTGCCGTGCAGCCGGTCGCGGACGAGCGCGGGCATCAGCGCCTGGATACCGATCGCTGCGGCGCCGAAAGCGAAGCCGCGGATCAGGATTCGCCGCACGGGGTCCGACTGGACGCAAAAGCGGATGCCGGTCGCGATTGCGGCGAACATCGGCGTGCGCTGCGGCTGCGACACCTCGGGATGCCAGCCGAGTAACACGATGATCAGCGCGAGATAGCTGATCGCATTGAGCCCGAAGCCGAGCGCCGGGCCGGTCAGCGAAATCAGCAGGCCGCCGAGCGCGGGGCCCGCGCTCCGCGCAAGGTTGAAGGCGATGCTGTTGAGCGCGATCGCCTGCGGCAGGTCCTTCGGGCCGACTTGCAGCCGCACTGACGCTTGCCACGCGGGGCCGTTGAGCGCGGTTCCGCAGCCAACCGACAGGGTGAAGAACAGCAGCAACAGCGGGGTAATCGCGCCCATCCAGGTCGTGAGGGCCAGCGCCGCGGAGATCAGCAGCATTCCCGTCTGCGCTGCCAGCATCACGCGCCGCCGGTCGAAATTGTCGGCGATCGCGCCGGCGATGACGCCGAGCAGCAGGATCGGGATCGTCGCGCTCGCCTGCACCAGCGCGATCAGCTGATGCGAATTGGTGATCTCGGTCATCAGCCACGCGGCGCCGACCGACTGGATCATCGATCCCATATTCGACGCGAGATTGGCGATCCAGATGGCGCGGAAGGCGGGATAGCGGAAGGGAGCGATGGAAGAAGGCGGGGAAGAGGTCTGCGTCGCGCTCACGGATCAAGCGCGTAGCCATTGAAGGATTGAATCGCAATCGGCGCGGCAAGCTTTTTCGAAATCCCGATGGCGGCTTTGGGGTGGGAAGCGGACATCCTTTTGTGATCCCCGGCGAAAGCCGGGGCCCAGGAATTCACACACCGGCCTGGTGTTTTGCCGCTCTGGGCCCCGGGGTGCACAATGGCGACTTCCGGCCGCTTCCAGACTCTCGTCATCCAGCATCCCTTCGATCCTCCTGTCCGGCCCCGCCGCGGGAAATAATCGTGCTTCCCCCACTGGCGCGCTTGGCTCCGACTGGTTACATGGGCCGCCACCAAACGAGTCGCGAGTGCCGCCCCGAACCCTGCGGGCAGGCGCCGCCCGCATGAGAAAGTGGCATCCATGGAAATCATCACCGGCCTGACCTTCGACGACGTGTTGCTGGTACCCGGCGCGTCGGACATTCTGCCGTCGGATGCCAATCTCCAGACCCAGCTCACCAGCGACATTTCGCTCAACATTCCGATCCTCTCGTCGGCGATGGATACGGTGACCGAGGCCGACATGGCGATCCTGATGGCGCAGATCGGCGGCATCGGCGTGCTCCACCGTAACCTCACGATCGAGGAACAGGCGGCGGCGGTGCGGCAGGTCAAGCGCTTCGAAAGCGGGATGATCGTCAACCCGATCACCATCACCCCCGACGCGCCGCTCTCCTATGCGACCGCGCTCATGGACCAGCACAAGATCTCCGGCATTCCGGTGGTCGAACCCGGCGGCAAGCTCGTCGGCATCCTGACGCACCGCGACGTCCGTTTCGCCGACAACCCCGGCCAGCCCGTGCGCGAGCTGATGACCGCCGACAATCTCGCGACCGTGCGTCCGGGCGTCGGACAGGACGAGGCACGCAAGCTGCTTCACCAGCGCCGCATCGAAAAGCTGCTGGTGGTCGACGACGACTATCATTGCATCGGGCTGATCACCGTCAAGGATATGGAAAAGGCGGTGAACTTCCCCGATGCGACCAAGGACGGCAGTGGCCGCCTGCGCGTCGCGGCGGCGACAAACACCGGCGACAGCGGGATCGAACGCGCCGAGGCACTCCTCGATGCCGAGTGCGACCTGATCGTCGTCGACACGGCGCATGGCCATAGCAAGGGCGTCGGCGCCACCGTCGAACGGATCAAGAAATTGTCGAACCGCGTGCAGGTGCTCGCGGGCAACGTCGCCACCGGCGATGCGACCAAGGCTTTGATCGACTGCGGGGCCGACGGCGTAAAGGTCGGGATCGGCCCCGGCTCGATCTGCACCACGCGCGTCGTCGCGGGCGTCGGCGTGCCGCAGCTCACCGCGATCCTCGACAGCGTCGAGGCGGCGTCGAAGCTGGGCGTCCCGGTGATCGCCGATGGCGGCCTCCGCACGTCGGGCGACATCGCCAAGGCGCTCGCTGCAGGCGCGTCGAGCGTCATGGTCGGCTCGCTCCTCGCGGGGACGGCCGAGGCGCCGGGCGAAACCTTCCTCTTCCAGGGCCGCACCTACAAAAGCTACCGCGGCATGGGCAGCGTCGGCGCGATGGCGCGCGGCAGCGCCGACCGCTATTTCCAGCAGGACATCAAGGATCAGATGAAGCTGGTTCCCGAGGGCATCGAGGGACAGGTGCCGTTCAAGGGCCCCGCGAAGGACGTGATCCACCAGCTCGTCGGCGGTGTGAAGGCAGCGATGGGCTATACCGGCAGCCGGACGCTGAAGGATCTGCGCGAGCGCGCGAAGTTCGTGCGCATCACCAATGCGGGCCTGCGCGAAAGCCATGTCCACGACGTCGCGATCACCCGTGAGGCGCCGAATTATCCGGTTGGATAACATGACGGGGGAGGGTTGAAGCAGTGACCCCTGCCGCCCGCATCCAGACCGCGATCGAAATTCTCGACGCCATCGCCGCCGCGGCACGTGAGGGCGGAGCGCCCGCCGATGCCATTTTTGCAGAAGCGATGCGGGCTCGCCGCTATGCGGGGTCGAAGGATCGCCGCGCGATCCGGGCGCACGTCTATGACGCGATCCGCTTGGTGCGCTCGGCGCCCGTATCGGGCCGCGCCGCGATGCTCGCGCTCGCCGACGCCGATCCCGATATGGCGGGCTCGTTCGACGGATCGCCCTACGGTCCCGCGCCGATCGCGGCGGACGAGCCGCGCGCCGAGACAGGACTGGCCGCGCAGGCGCTGGTCGATCTCTTCGACCCGCTGGTGGGGATGGACGAGGGCAGTGCGATGCTTGCCCGTGCCTCGCTCGACCTGCGTGCCAACCGCCTCAAGGCGACGGTAGCGGACCTCGCGACGCTCTTCGCAGAAGGCGAGGCGATCCCGGGCGCGCCCGACGGCTGGCGCCTGCCGCCCGAAACCGCGGCGGCCCAGCATCCCGCCTATTCCGACGGCGCGTTCGAGGTGCAGGACGCCGCCAGCCAATATGCCTCGGCCGCGCTCGATGCATCGCCGGGGCAGGCGATCGTCGATCTTTGCGCGGGGGGCGGCGGCAAGACGCTCGCCATCGCTTCGCTGACCGGTGGCGACGCCGAAATCCTTGCCTGCGACACCAACCGTGCGCGGCTGCAGCAGCTCTCACCGCGCGCCGAGCGCGCGGGCGCGACGCGCATCGAGACACGATTGTTGAACCCCGACCGGGAATCGGAGATGCTCGCCGACTGGCAAGGGCGGGCCGACCGCGTGTTTGTCGACGCCCCCTGCTCGGGCAGCGGGACGTGGCGGCGCAGCCCCGAATTGCGCTGGCGGCTCACCCCCTCGCGGCTCGACCGGCATCTCGCCGATCAGGCCAAGCTGATCGACATCGGCGCCGATCTGGTGGCGCCGGGCGGCAAACTTCTTTATGCTGTCTGCTCGATCATCGCGCGCGAGGGGCGGGTCCAGGTGGACGAGTTTTTGAACCGGCATCCCGACTGGACGGCTGACAGCGGCTATCTGCCCGAAGGCATCGGGCGCGCCGCAGGGCACGGTTTTCTGCTAACTCCGGCGCACGACGGATGCGACGGATTTTTTCTCGCGCGGCTGACACGGCCATGTTAGCATCCCCCGAAATGACGAAATGGGAGAATGTGATGCGCGTCAGTTTCCTGGCTATCGGTGCCGGCCTCATCCTTGCCAGCATGCCCGTGGCCTCGGACGCGCAGCGCGCCGACAATGACATCCTGCCGCGCTCGGTGGCGCTCCAGCATCAGGGGGTGGAGGCGCAGGCGAAGGGCGACCTTGCCGCCGCGGTCGATTTCTATGAATCGGCGCTCGCCGCCGATCCGCGCAACCGGTCGGCGATCGTTGCGCTGGCACAGGTCGCACGGGCACAGGGCTTGCCCGGGAAGGCGATCGGTTTCTACCGCGAGGCGCTGCTTCTCGAACCCAATGACGTCGTCGCGCTGACCGGGCAGGGCGAGGCGCTCGCCGACAAGGGCGCGCTCGAACTCGCGCGCGAAAAGCTTGCCGATGCGAAACGCGTGTGCAAGGCGAACTGCCCGCAGGTCGCCGCGCTCGAAAAGGCGATCGCGGCGGGCAGCGAAAAGCGGGTCGTCGCGGCCGAGGCGATCGCGCCGAAACCCGTCGTCGCGACGGTCGGCACCAGCCAGAACTGATCTTTCCGAAAGGTGCAGGCGTCGGTTTCCGAGTAGGATACGGCTAGCCTAGGGCTAGTTTCCTACGCCGCCAAAAGCCACAATCCGAGGCTAATCGCCCCGCAAAAAAGCAGCGCGAAGATTATAAATCCTGGTCCTCGTGCGTCATTCCGGTTTCCCTTGGGAATGAGTAGTCCGAGGATGATATCCCACATGGCGTGACGCTCAGAACCCCAGATTCCGGAATGCGATCCGGAACGAGAAGCTGTTGCCGCGTTTCGCGTCGCCGGTGTCGATGTAATCGCGGCGCCAAGTGAGGGCGATCGACAGGCAGTCGTCGTCATAGGCGATGCCGAGGCGGTGGCGGATCGGTTCGAAGCCGTCGGCCTGCGCCAGCGGGTCGTCGCTGCGGCTGGTGAGGTCGATGATCGCCGATCCGAAGACTGACCAGTTTTTCGCAAAACCGACGCGGCCGCCGACGCGCGCCTCCTCGCGGTCCTGCAGATCCTCGCCGAGCAGCAGGATGTCGCGGTTGAGGCGCGAATAGCCGAGCACGGCGTAGGTCGACCGGCCGCCGATCGTCGCGTCGAACTCGTTGCGCCGGATCGCGAGATTGTCCTTGTCGAGGCGGAAGCGATGCGTCAGCCGCAGGAAGCTCTTGTAGGCGATCGTCGTGCGCCCGACGATGTCCGAGGTGCGGTCGGTGAGTCCGGTGCCGTCGGGGAACAGGCTGGGCTTGTCGGACAGGCGATAACTTTGCCCGATCATGCTGTTGATCGTGAAGCTCGGCCGGCTGTAATTCCATTCCACGCCATAGGTGATGCGCGCGCCGTCCTCGAACCGGTCATAGCCGTTGAAGCGGTTGATCGCGAACAGGTTGCTGTCCTCGAGGTCGAAGGCGCGGGCATCCTCGTTCGGAATGTCCAGATTCTTGATCGGCGGCGTCGCGACGATCTGGACGCGTGGGGTCAGCGTCTGCGTCCCGCCCGCGAACTCGCCGACGAAGGGCCAGCGCATGTCGGCCGCGACCGCCGCGATGCCGCGGCCCTGCCACCCCGACTTGCCGCGATAACCGGGGATTGCGGTCAGGAGATTCTCGTCGCTGTGATAGACGTCGCCGCGCACCAGCGCCGTGACCGTGACTTCCTGCCCAAGGCCGGTGAGCCCGCGCAGATCCCAGCGCGCCCCTGCGAAGGCGCGCTGCGTGTCCTGCCCCGACGTGCGCCCGATCGCCAATGTGTTGAGCTGCAGCTCGACCTGTCCGCCGAGCAGCGGATCCGCGAAGCGCTGGCGATAGTCGATGATCGGCAGCGCGACCGGCTGCTGCCCCTGGCTGTCGTTGCGGCGCAGCGTCTGTGTCGCCCAGCCGGCGATCGAGAGATAGCTCTGCCCGCCGATCCGTTCGAGCTCGAAGGTCGAGCGCAGCCGGTCGTCGCGGCTGATGTCATAGCGGCGCATGAAGGTGCGGTCGGTCGTGACGCGGCCCGAAAAGGACAGGCTCCACCGCGGGTCGAACTGGAATTTGCCCGCGCTTTCGAAATAGCCGCGGAACCGACGGTTGCGATCGGTCGTCGGCCCCGAGACCGGAACCGCCGCACTGTGGGTTGCAAAGCCGTTGAGGCGGAACGAGCCGACGTCGGTCAGCGCGCGGAACTCGCCCTCCAGCATCGGCGCGGCGCTCGTATAGATGTGCGGCGTGATCGTGATGTCGCGATCGGGCGCGAGGCGGAGATAGTAAGGAACCGCGATCTCGAACCCGTTCGTACGGTCGAGGCGGATTTCAGGCACCAGCAGCCCGCTGCCCGCCTCCTGGTTCGCCGGATGGCTGAGGCCGGGGAGCGGGATCAGCGGCAGGCCGAAAATCTCGACCCGCGCGCCCTTGTATTTCACCTTGTTTTTTGCGCGGTCATAGGTGACGCGCACGGCGCGGATCTGCCAGCTCGGATTCTTCGGGCATCCCGAGTCATCCTCGACGGGGCAGGGGGTGTAGGCGGCGTTTTCCAGCTCGATATTGCCGTTGTCGAAACGTGTGCCCTTCATCGCCGCGAGGCGCGAGCCATTGTCGAGCACGACGAGCATATTTTCGACGACGCCATCGCGCAGCGTGTCGGTCAGGACGATGCGGTCGCCATAGGCGGTATCGCCCTCGGGATTCTTGACCGCGACATTGCCCTCGGCGACCACCTCGCCGGTCTGGCGGTTCCACGTCACCTTGTCCGCGCGCATCTCGATCGCGTCGCGGTTCATCTGGACATTGCCTTCGGCAACGACGATGTCGGCGTCATTGTCGTAGTTCAGGGCGTCAGCGGCAAAGCCGATCTGTTCCTCGCTCGTCGGCGCGGGGGCATCGGGTGCGGCCGGGACGACGTCGCGATCCTGCAGGTCGGGCTGCCCTTCGGGTACGGCGACCGGGGGTGGTTCGACCGTCTGCTGTGCGGCCACCGGGCATGCCATCAGCGCGGCAGTGCTCGCCGTGACGAACCACAGCGATTGCGCGCGCGACCCCCGATGGAACAAAGTCCAGCCCATTTAATCCCTTTGTCCCAGACCCTATATGGTCGCTGCCCGGCCTTGGACCGGCAGCTTTGTTTTTGCAACTCGCAAGCGAAACCCCTATCGGTCCGGCACGTTCCAATCAATCATCGCATAAGAAAGTTACCGCATGGACATCCAGTTTGTCGCGCAAATCGATGCGTCCGCCGACGTCGTCGCTTTCCCCGTCCGCAAGGGCGAGGCCGCAAAGCTCGGTGCGCTGCTCGGCGCCGCCGCGGCGCAGGCGCGCTTCGAGGGCGCGGCGGGCGCGATCGCCGAAACCGCAGCGATCGACGGCGATCAGGCGCGGCGCCTGCTGCTCGTCGGGATCGGCGACGGCACCACGCACGACCTCGAACGCGGCGGCGCCGCGCTGACCGCGCGGCTGCAGACCAGCGGCGTCACGGCCGTGCATGTCGATTTCGCGAGCGCGGGGCAGAGCGACGAGGATGACGTGCTTGCCTTCGCGATGGGCGCACGGCTGCGCGACTGGCGGCTCGATACCTATCGCACCCGGCTTTCGGACACCGCGAAGCCCAGCCTCAAGACGATCGTGATCGCTTCGCCCGCCGGCGACCTGTCGGCGCGCTGGGGCAGCTATTCGGCGGTTGCCGATGGTGTCGCGCTGACCCAGACGCTCGTCGCCGAGCCGCCGAACATCCTTTATCCCGAAAGCTTCGTCGAACGGTGCCAGCATCTCGCCGAACTCGGTGTCGAGCTTGAAGTGCTCGACGAGCGCCAGATGAAGGCGCTGGGCATGGGCGCGCTGCTGGGCGTCGCGCAGGGCTCGACGCGCCCGCCGCGGCTGCTCGCGATGCGCTGGAACGGCGGCACGCCGGGTGAGGCCCCGGTCGTGTTCATCGGCAAGGGCGTCACCTTCGACACCGGGGGCATCAGCCTGAAGCCCGGGCCGGGCATGGATATGATGAAGTGGGACATGGGCGGCGCGGGCGCCGTCGCGGGCGCGATGAAGGCGATCGCGGGCCGCAAGGCAAAGGCGAATGTCGTCGGTGTCGTGGGCCTTGTCGAAAATATGCCCGACGGCAATGCGATGCGCCCTGGCGACATCGTTACCACCATGTCGGGCCAGACGGTCGAAGTGCTCAACACCGACGCCGAGGGGCGCCTGGTTCTCTGCGACGCGATCACCTGGGCGCAGAAAGCCTATAATCCGAAGGTCATCGTCGATCTTGCCACGCTGACCGGCGCGATGGTGATCTCGCTCGGCCACGAATATGCGGGGATGTTCGCCAACGACGACGAACTGGCGGCGAAACTGCTCGAAGCGGGCGATGCCAGCGGCAACAAGCTGTGGCGCTTCCCGCTCTCGCCCGCCTATGACAAGCTGATCGACAGCCCGATCGCCGACATGAAGAATATCGGCCCGCGCGAAGGCGGATCGATCACCGCCGCGCAGTTCCTGAAGCGCTATGTGAACGAGGGCGTCGCCTGGGCGCATCTCGACATCGCGGGCATGGCGTGGGGTGACAAGGACGGTCCGGTATGGGCCAAGGGCGCGACGGGTTATGGCGTCCGCCTGCTCGACCGTTACATCGCCGACAACCACGAGTCTTGATGCTCTTCAACCCGCCATTGCGAGCGGAGCGGGCCGAAGGTGGCCGTAGGCCAACCAATCCAGTGCGGTTACCGCACACTCTGGATTGCCGCGTCGCTTCGCTCCTCGCAATGACGGTGGAGAGATATTCCTGATGCCCCGCGTCGATTTCTACCGGCTGATCCGCGACCCCGTCGAACGGGTGCTGCCGGCAATCGCGACGCGAATCTTGGGGAATGGCGACCGCCTGCTGGTGGTCGCCGCCTCGGCGATGCAGCGGCAGGCCATCGACGAGGCCTTGTGGACGCTCCAGCCCGCGAGTTTTCTGCCGCATGGCAATGCGGGCTCGCCCGATGAGGCGATCGAGCCGATCCTGCTGGCCGGAACGCTCGAGGCGTCGCCCCCCAACCAGGCGACGCATGTCGCGCTCGCCGACGGCGAATGGCGCGAAGAAGCGCTGGCGTTCGAGCGCGCCTTCCTGCTCTTCGACAACAGCCGCATCGACGATGCGCGCGCAACCTGGCGCGCGCTCGCGGCGCGCGACGATGTCGACAATCGATTCTGGAAACAGGATGAGCGCGGGCGCTGGTCCGAAGGGCCCTAACCGTCCATGAGCACGACGTCCCAGCGATATTTCGCCGGCGTATCGAGTTTCGCCAACGCGGTGTCCGCCCCGTCGCCGAGCCCTTTGTACAGCATGTCGGAGGCGTTGGTCGCCGCATCGTCCGAAAAATACATTTGGGTCACGAGCCGCTGGCTCTTGCCATGGACGTCGAAATGGATGTGCGGCGTCCGCCGGCCGATCGGCGAGTCATAGGCGGCGGGTTTGACCGTGACGATTCGCCATTCGCCGCTCGCGCCCGTCCTGATCTGGGCGTAGCCCTGGAAATTCGGATCGAGCGGTGCCGTCGCAATATCGTTAGGATGGGCATAGCGGCCGACCGAATTGGCCTGCCATATCTCCAGTGTCGCGCCCCGCACCGGATTGCCATGCCGGTCGAGCACGCGTCCGCTGACTTCGATGACCTCGCCGAGCGCACGCGAACGACGTCCTTTGACCCACGTCAGGTCGGCATCGTGCTCGGCGAGTCGTTCGACAGGATAGAAGGGGCCGAGGTCCCCGAACGCGGTGGGCCGCAGCGCGGCTTCCGCCGCTTTTGCTCCGCCCGTCAGTGCGATAGATGCTGCCAATGCCGAGCCCGCAAAGGTACGGCGCGTCATTCCGTCAGGCCGGTCCGTCATGCAATGGTCCCCTTTCGTGGCAACTTAGCATGAGTTCCTGCCATTTCGCAGCGCATTTGGATGCCGGCGACCTTGCGGTGCAGCAAAAGCGCGGCTAGAGGCGCGCGCATCGCAGAAAATACCAACGCAGGAGCTTTCCCATGGCGGTCACCCGCACCTTTTCGATCATCAAGCCCGACGCGACGCGCCGCAACATCACCGGCGCCGTCACCAAGATGCTGGAAGACGCCGGCCTCCGCGTCGTCGCGTCGAAGCGCATCCAGATGACCCGCGAACAGGCCGAGGGCTTTTACGCGGTCCACAAGGATCGCCCCTTCTTCGGCGAACTCGTCGAATTCATGACTTCGGGCCCCGTCGTCGTGCAGGTTCTCGAAGGCGAAAACGCGATGCAGCGCAACCGCGACATCATGGGCGCGACCAACCCCGCCAACGCCGAGCCCGGCACGATCCGCAAGGAACTCGCCGAGAGCATCGAGGCGAACACCGTGCACGGTTCGGACAGCGAAGAAAATGCCGCGATCGAGATCGCCTATTTCTTCAAGCCCGAAGAGATTGTCGGCTGAGCATCATTCCCTCGTCATGCTGAACTTGTTTCGGCATCCATGGGCCGGCGATGCGGCAAGCGCTGCGCGAGACCGAAGATCCGGCCATGGACCCTGAAACAAGTTCAGGGTGACGAATGAGTGGAGCGAAATGATAGGGCCGCCGGAGCGATCCGGCGGCCTTTTTCGTCAGAATTCGTCGGCCACGCCCATCAGACCCGCGAGCTTCTTCGGCGCGATCGCCAGCCAGCTCTTGCGCAGCCATTCGCCGATCGCATCCCAGTCGGTATCGCCGAGGTCGAGGCGGATGCCGACCCACCCGTCACCGAAATAGGCGGGGCGGTAATAGCGGTCGGCGTCCATCTCGATGAGCTGCGCCTGTTCGTCGGCGCCGCTGATCTTGACCAGCAGCGCGGTCTTGCCGTCGCCATGATGGTCCTGCGTGAAATAGGCAAACTTCTTGCCCTTCACGATCCCGAAACAGGGCATGCCGTGCGATGTCACCTCGTCGACCTCGGGCAGCGCCATCGCAAGCTCGCGCACGCGGCCGAGCAGCCAGTCGGGCGAGCGTTCGCGCGCCACGAACGCGGCGAGAGTGGCGGGATATAGCTGATGCTCGGCAAAGCGCACCCGCTCGGCCAACGTGTCGGCGGTATCGCCGGGCACGATCGCGACCGGCGTCTGCGCCAGCACCGGCCCCTCGTCGACGCCGGCGGTCACGATATGGACGCTGCATCCGCCCCACTTGTCGCCTGCGTCGATCGCCTGGCTGTGGGTGTTCAGTCCCGGATATTTGGGAAGCAGGCTCGGGTGGATATTGATCATCCTGCCCGCCCAGCGCGCGACGAAATCGTCGCTCAAGATCCGCATATAGCCCGCGAGCGCGACGAACTCTGCACCCGCTTCGCGTAATTGCTTGTCGACCAGCGCGTCGAACGCATCGCGATTGATGCCCTTGTGCGAAAGGCTCCACGTCGGAACACCCTCGGCTGCGGCGATCGCAAGGCCTGGCGCATCGGGATTGTTGCTCGCGACGAGCACCACCTCATAGGGGCAGTCGGCGGCCTTCGCGGCGTAGAGCAGCGCCGCCATATTGGTGCCGGCGCCGGAGATCAGCACGGCGACGCGCGCCTTAGCCATTATGCGTGGCGCTCCACGCGGCGCGCGCGCTCCATGTCTCGGGTCCGCCGCTCACGGTGCAGCCCTTCTCGCCCCCCGCGATGTGCCCGATGCGGAACACCGTCTCGCCCGCGGCTTCAAGTGCCGCTGACACGGCGGCGACATCACCCTCGGCGACGACGACCGCCATGCCGATCCCGCAATTGAAGGTGCGCGCCATTTCCTCGGGCTCGATATTGCCCTGCGCCTGCAGGAACGCCATCAGTCGCGGCTGCTCCCACGCGTCGGCATCGACGTGAGCATGAAGGGTTTTCGGCAGGACGCGCGGGATATTTTCGAGCAAACCGCCGCCGGTGATGTGCGCGAGCGCGTGAATCTGGCCGGTCTTTACGAGCGGGAGCAGGCTTTTCACGTAAATGCGCGTCGGCGCCATCAGCGCGTCGATCAGACGGATATTCTGGTCGAACAGGGCGGGGCGGTCGAGCTTCCAGCCCTTGTCGGCCGCGAGGCGGCGCACGAGCGAAAAGCCGTTCGAATGGACGCCCGACGAGGCAAGGCCGAGGATGACGTCGCCCGATGCGACCTTGTCGGCGGTCAGCACCTGGTCGCGCTCGACCGCGCCGACGCAGAAACCGGCGAGATCATAGTCGCCGTCCGAATACATGCCCGGCATTTCGGCGGTCTCGCCGCCGATCAGCGCGCAACCGGCCTGTTTGCACCCTTCGGCGATGCTCGCGACGACGTCGGTCGCGACCGCGTTGTCGAGCTTGCCCGTCGCATAATAGTCGAGGAAAAACAGCGGCTCGGCGCCCTGCACGATCAGGTCGTTGGCGCACATGGCGACAAGGTCGATCCCGACGCCGTCGTGCTTGCCCGATTCGATCGCGAGCTTGAGCTTGGTGCCAACCCCGTCGTTCGCCGCGACGAGCAGCGGATCGTTGAACCCCGCCGCCTTCAAGTCGAAGAAACCGCCGAACCCGCCCAGATCGGCGTCGGCGCCGGGACGGCGCGTCGCCCGGGCGAGCGGGGCGATGGCACGGACCAGCGCATTGCCGGTCTCGATCGAGACGCCGGCCTCCGCATAAGTGTAGCTGGCGGGTTTGTTCTGCTTGGAATCCATGGCCAGCGCGCCTAACGCTTCCGGCCGACAATTGCCATGATTTCCTTGTCGGGCATCGCACTTCGGGGCAAAGACCAGAGAAGATATGACTGCCGCCGCTTTCCCCCGTACCGCATCCGGCTTCACGCTCCGCTCGCTCGCACCGCGTGACTGGCGCTGGCCGGCGCTTTTCGGTCTGCTCTGCGCGATTCTGCTCGCGGGCATCGTCGAGGGGCAGATCAGCCGCGGCGACCGCGGCATCACCCCTATCAACAGCAGCGGCGACTTTCTGGCGAGCGGGATCGCGGTCGACGTCATCGGCGACAATGCCGACGACGCCCGGGAAAAAGGCTGGCGCGAGGCGCAGCGCAAGGGCTGGGCGCAACTCTACAGGCGGATCAACGGTTCGGACGGACCGGCGCTCGGCGATTCGGTTCTCGACGGCATCGTGACCGCGATCGTCGTCGAGGAGGAACAGATCGGCCCGCGCCGCTATGTCGCGAAACTCGGCGTCCAGTTCGACCGCGTCCGCGCAGGGCAGATCCTGGGCGTGAGCGGCCGCACGCTTCGCTCGCCGCCGCTGCTCGTCATCCCCGTCTATTCGATCGACGGCATCCAGCAGGTGTTCGAACAGCGCAGTGCCTGGCAGCGCGCCTGGGCCGAGTATAACACCGGGCAGAGCGCGATCGACTATGTCCGCACCGCGGGCACCGGCGCAGATACCCTGCTACTAAACGCGGGGCAAACCGGCCGCCGCAGCCGCGTCTGGTGGCGCGTGATCCTCGACCAATATGGCGCCGCCGACGTGCTGATCCCGATCGCGCGGGTCGAGTACAGTTATCCCGGCGGCCCGATCAAAGGCTATTTCGCGGCGCGTTTCGGCCCCGACAACAAGCTGATCGGTACGTTCACCATGACGGGCCCGAGCCCCGCGGCGCTTCCCGACATGATGCAGAAGGCGGTGGCGCGGATGGATTCGATCTACACCGCCGCGCTTGCGGAGGGTGTGCTGCGCACCGACACCTATCTCGTGCTCGAAAAACCTGTCGAAAAGGAAGACCTGCCCGAGGAGACGGCGGCCGACGAAGCCTTGCCGGTCGAAACCGACGGCAGCGCGACGACGGCGACCCCGGCGGCGGGCCTCCAGAGCTTCACGGTCCAGTACAACTCGCCCGATGTTGACTCGGTATCGGCGACCGAGCGCGCGGTTGCGGGCGTCGCGGGCGTGCAGTCGGCCTCGACCACCAGCCTCGCGCTCGGCGGCATGTCGGTGATGCGCGTGACCTTCCGCGGCGACCTCGCGGCGCTGAAGGCGGCGCTCGCGGCGCGCGGTTTCAATGTCCAGGAAGGCGGCGGCCAGCTCAGGATCAGTCGCTGATGTCGGCGCGTCCGGGACAATTCGCGCTGCCGCTCGACTGGAGCTCCGGCGGTTCGAACGACGGTCCGCTGATCGTCGGCGCGAGCAATGCCGATGCGGTGCGATACCTCCGCCATGTCGCGACCTGGCCGGTGCGCTCCGCCGTGCTCACCGGCCCGCGCGGTTCGGGGCGCAGCCTGATGGGTCGGATCTTCGCGCGCGAAACCGGCGGGCGCGTGATCGACGGGCATGATAGCGTGTCCGAGGAAGAGATTTTCCACGCATGGAATGCCGCGCAATCGTCGGGCACCCCGCTGCTCATCATCGCCGATGCGCCGCCGTCCGAATGGGGGATCGGGCTGCCCGACCTGGCGTCGCGGCTCCGCGCGGTCCCGGTGCTCGCGATCGGCGAGCCCGATGACTGCTTGGCGCGCGACCTGATCGAGGCGCTGTTCGCGCAGCGCGGGATGGCGTTGGCGCCCGGGGTCGCTTCCTATATCGTGCCGCGGATGGAACGCAGCTATGCCATGATCCATCGCGTCGTCGCTGAGCTTGATGCGGCGTCGCTCGAAAAGGGACGCGGCGTTAGCGTTCGTCTTACGCGTGAAACATTACTGTCACAGGGGCTGATCGATCCCGATCTCCTCGAAAGGCAGGACGCACCGAAATGTCGATAGGCGGCAATCCCCTTCGCGCCGACAATGACGCCGATACGGCGCAACCCTCGCTCGGCCCCGCGCGCTTCTTCAATCGCGAACTGTCGTGGCTCGCCTTCAACCGGCGGGTGATGGAGGAGGCGCGCAACCCGGCGCATCCGTTGCTCGAACGGCTTCGCTTCCTGTCGATTTCGGGCAGCAACCTCGACGAATTCTTCATGGTCCGCGTCGCAGGCCTGAAGGGCCAGCAGCTCCAGGGGATCGACGATCCCTCGGCCGACGGCCGCTCGCCGGGACAGCAACTCGCCGAGATCGAGGCCGAGGTGAACCGCCTCGTCGACCAGCAGCAGAGCGAGTGGCAGCAGTTGCACCGGCTGCTCGCCGAACAGGGAATCGTCGTCCACGGCGCCGGCTCCGACGTCGAAAAGCTGCGCCGCGCGCTCCGCCAATATTTCCTCGACCAGATATTCCCGATCCTCACCCCGCAGGTGCTCGACCCTGCGCATCCGTTCCCCTTCATCCCGAACCGCGGCGTCGGCGTGATCTTCGATCTCCAGCGCAAGGCCACCGGCGACACGGTGCGCGAGCTGGTGATGATCCCAGCCTCATTGGCGCGCTTTGTGCCGGTGCCGGGCGAACCGGGCGGTTTCGTTCCGATCGAATATCTGATCGAGATTTTCGGCGACCTCGTCTTTCCGGGCTTCTCGATCCGCGCGATCGGCGTCTTCCGCATCATCCGCGACAGCGACATCGAGATCGAGGAGGAGGCCGAGGATCTGGTGCGCCTGTTCCGCACGGCGATCCGCCGCCGTCGCCGCGGCCGCGTGATCCTGCTCGAGCTCGAGGCCGACATGCCCGCCGATCTCGCCGCCGTTCTCAACGCCGACATCCAGGGACATGAGGCGATCGTCGCCAAGATCGGCGGCTTCGTCGGGCTCGCCGCGCTGTCGGCACTGGTCGACGTCGATCGCCCCGACCTGAAATTCCCCGCCTATTCGGCGCGTTTCCCCGAACGCATCCGCGAACATGGCGGCGATTGCTTCGCCGCGATCCGCAGCAAGGACATTCTCGTCCACCATCCCTATGAGAGCTTCGACGTCGTGCTCTCCTTCCTGCGCCAGGCCGCCGCCGATCCCGACGTCGTCGCGATCAAGCAGACGCTCTATCGTGCCGGCAACCAGTCGCCGGTCATCCGCGCGCTGATCGAGGCGGCCGAGGCGGGCAAGTCGGTGACGGCGGTGGTCGAACTCAAGGCGCGCTTCGACGAGGAACAGAATCTCCTCTGGGCGAACCAGCTCGAACGCGCGGGGGTGCAGGTCGTGTACGGCTTCATCGAGTGGAAGACGCACGCGAAAATCTCGATGGTCGTGCGCCGCGAAGGGCCGGGGTATCGCACCTACTGCCACTTCGGCACCGGCAATTACCATCCGGTCACCGCGCGCATCTACACCGATTTGAGCTTCTTCACCGCCGATCCGCGCGCGGGGCGCGACGCGGCGCAGCTGTTCAACTACATCACCGGCTATGTCGAACCCGAGCGGCTGGAGATGGTGACGATGTCACCGCTCAACATGCGGGCGCACCTGAGCGAACTCATCGATACCGAGATCGCGGCGGCGAAAGACGGCCGCCCGTCGGGTCTGTGGGCGAAGATGAACAGCCTCGTCGACCCCGATATCATCGACAAGCTCTATGAGGCGAGCGCGGCCGGAGTGCCGATCGAACTGATCGTGCGCGGCATCTGCTGCCTGCGTCCCGGTGTCCGTGGGCTATCCGAAACGATCCGGGTCAAGTCGATCGTCGGCCGCTTCCTCGAACACAGCCGCATCTGGGCGTTCGCGAACGGCGCGCACCTGCCGCACAGCGGCGCGAAGCTCTATATTTCCAGCGCCGACTGGATGCCGAGAAACTTCGACCGCCGCGTCGAATATATGATCCCGATCGAGAATCCGACCGTTCACGACCAGATATTGGATCAGGTGCTCGTCGCGAATCTGATCGACAATGAACAGAGCTGGGTGCTGCAACCCGATGGCACGTACCGGCGCTTGGTACCCGGAGACAAGCCCTTCAACCTGCATCATTATTTCATGAACAACCCGTCGCTCTCGGGCCGGGGCACGGCGCTTCACAAGCGTCATGACGTCCCGACGCTCGACTTTCCCATGCGCGAGGCGTGATCGGTTTTGGGGCAGGCACGCACTTCCAGACAGGCCGTCCACCGCTCCGCGGTGATCGACATCGGATCCAACTCGGTCCGTATCGTCGTCTATGAAGGCCCCGCACGCGCGCCCGCGGTGATCTTCAACGAGAAGGTCGCGGCGGGGCTTGGCCGCGGGCTGTCGACCGACGGCCGCATCGCCGCCGAGGATGCCGAACGCGGCCTTGTCGCGCTGCGCCGCTATGCGCTGCTTGCCAGGCATATGGAGGTCAAAGACCTGCAATGCGTGGCGACAGCGGCGGTCCGCGATGCCGCGAACGGTCCGGCGTTCATTGCGGCTGCTGCCGAAGCGGGACTGAATATCCGCCTGCTGTCAGGCGAAGAGGAGGCCGAGGCGGCGGGCTATGGCGTGCTTTCGGCGATCCCGGACGCGCGCGGGATCGCGGTCGACCTTGGCGGCGGCAGTCTTGAGCTCGCCGAAGTTGCCGACGGCAAGGTGGGGCGGCGTGCCTCCTTCCCGCTCGGGGTGTTGCGCTTGCCCGCGCTCCGCAAGGATGGCGAAGCCGGGTTCGAGCGCGCGATCCGCAAGATGCTGAAGGCTGCCGACTGGCCGCGCGAGGGGCTAACTGGTTTGCCGCTCTACCTCGTCGGGGGGTCGTGGCGCGCGCTTTCGCGTCTCGACCTTGAACTGACCAAGGATCCGCTTGCCGTGCTCGACCAGCACACCTTCCCGCGCACCGCGATCCGGCGACTGATTCGCGCGACCCGGCGGCTGACGTTCGAGCAATTGCGCGCGATCCCCGGCATGGCCTCGAACCGCGCCGCCGCGCTGCCGGATGCCGCGGCGTTGCTCGCGGCGCTCGTCAACATTCTCGACGTCCCCGAGATGACCGTGTCGTCGTCGGGGCTTCGCGAGGGCTTGCTCTATCAGGCTCTCGACGCGGAGACGCGCGCGCAGGATCCGCTGATCGTCGCGGCGGAATTCGAAGGACGCCGTCTCGCCCGCTTCGCGCCGCACGGCCGCGCGATCGCCGACTGGATCGCGCCGCTGTTCGCCGGGGAGGCGCCGCAGGACAGCCGCGTCCGCCTTGCCGCGAGCCTGCTCAGCGACGTTGCCTGGTCGGCGAACCCCGATTTCCGCGCCGAGCGCGGGGCCGAGATCGGGCTCCACGGCAACTGGCGCAGCATCGACATTCCGGGCCGCGTCCTGCTGGCGCGCGCTCTTTATGCGGGCTTCGGCGGCGCCGACGCCGAATTTCCCGCGATGGGGGCGCTCGTCAGCCCCGACCGGCTCGCGCGCGCGCGGCAATGGGGGCTTGCGATCCGTCTCGCGCAGCGGCTCACCGGCGGGGTCGAGGCGCCATTGAAGGCGAGCGGGATTGCGCTTGTCGACGGCAAGCTCAGGCTGTGTCTCGATGCCGGATGGCACCATCTTGCAGGTGAGTCGGTCGAGCGTCGGCTGCGCCTTCTCGCGCAGGCGCTGGACGCGAAACCGGAACTGGTTCTGCTTTAGACCTCGCTCGCGGTCGCAGTGTCGATTTCGCTCATCACCAGCTTGCCGTTCTTGACGGCGAACCCCATCCGCCCCTCGACCAGGTCGAGCGCGGCGTGGCCGAAGACGTCGTAGCGCCAGCCCTGCATCATCGGGATGTCGTCGCTGCGTCCGTTCGCGGCGAGCGCTTCCAGTTCGTCGCTGCGCGCGATCAGCCGCGCGGCGACGTTGAGTTCGCGCGCGCGAATCTTGAGGAGGAGCTTCAGCAGGTCGGCAACGAGCGCGCCTTCCTTGCCGAGCCCCGGCCCGCGCGGCGCGCGGTCGGGCATGTCCTCTTTCGCCAGCGGTTTCGCGGCGGCGATCGCGTCCATCAGCCGGCCGCCGATGTCGTTCGACTTCCACGTTGCCGACAGCCCGCGCACGCCGCCAAGGCCCTCCTGCGCCTTGGGCGGATGCGCGGCAAGGTCGGCGAGCGTCTCGTCCTTGACGATGCGGCCGCGTGGCAGGTTCTTGTTGCGCGCCTCGCGCTCGCGCCACGCCGCGAGCGACTTCAGTCGCCCCAGCACCTCGGGCTTGCGCGTCGGCACCTTGATCCGCTGCCATGCCTTTTCGGGATCGAGGGTGTAGTTGGCGGGGTCGGCGAGCTTTTCCATCTCCTCGTCGAGCCAGTGGCCGCGGCCGGTCTTGACCAGCTTCTTGAGCATCATCGGAAAGATTTTCGCGAGGTGCGTGACATCGCCGATCGCATAGTCGATCTGGCGCTTGTCGAGCGGGCGGCGGCTCCAGTCGGTGAAGCGCGCGCCCTTGTCGAGTTGCAGGCCGATCCACGCCTCGACCAGGTTCGAATAACCGACCTGTTCGGCCTGGCCCAGCGCCATCTGGCCGATCTGGGTATCGAAGATCGGGTGCGGGGTCTTGCCGGTCAGGTTGAAGATGATTTCGACATCCTGCCCGCCTGCGTGGAAGACCTTCAATATGTCCTCATTGTCGACCATCAGGTCGAGTAGGGGCTGCAGGTCCATTCCCGGCGCCATCGGATCGATCGCGGCGGCATGGTCGCTGTCGGCGACCTGGATCAGGCAGAGTTCGGGCCAGAAGGTGTTTTCGCGCATGAATTCGGTGTCGACGGCGATGAAATCGCTGCCCTTGATGAGGTCGACAAATTCGGCGAGTGCTGCACTGGTTTCGATAAGCGGATGGATTTGCATGTCCGGCCTATACCGCGACTTTGACGAAGCGGGCAGGAAAATTTACTGCGGATGAACTGGAGACGCGGAGAGGGCGAATCCGCCCTCGACCCTTGACAAATCGTGCGCCGCATTGCCTTAGGCGCGGCCATATCGGGGCGTTTTCCGGCGCGCCTCTCCTGACATTTGAAAGACGATCACAATGCACGCCTATCGTACCCACACTTGCGCCGATCTTCGCGCCGCCAACGTTGGCGAGGACGTCCGCCTTTCGGGCTGGGTGCACCGGACGCGCGAGCATGCGAACGTGCTCTTCGTCGACCTTCGCGACCACTATGGCATTACCCAGATCGTGGTGGAGACCGGCTCGGACCTTTATCCCACGGTCAATGGCGTCGGCCCCGAGTCCGTCCTGACCTTTACCGGCAAGGTCGCGGCGCGCTCGCCCGAGACGCTCAACCCGAAGCTCGCGACCGGCGAGATCGAGATCTATCCGACCGCGGTGGCTGTCCAGTCGGCCGCCGAGCGCCTGCCGCTGCCGGTGTTCGGCGAGGCCGAATATCCCGAGGAAATCCGTCTCACCAACCGCTTCCTCGACCTCCGCCGCGAACGGCTGCACAAGAATATCGTGCTGCGCTCGAACGTGATTTCGTCGCTGCGCCGCCGGATGATCGACCAGGGCTTCACCGAGTTCCAGACGCCGATCCTGACCGCGAGCAGCCCCGAGGGCGCGCGCGACTATCTGGTGCCCAGCCGCGTCCATCCCGGCAAATTCTATGCGCTGCCGCAGGCGCCGCAGATGTTCAAGCAGCTGCTGATGGTCGCGGGCTTCGACCGCTATTTCCAGATCGCGCCCTGCTTCCGCGACGAGGACGCGCGCGCCGACCGTTCGCCCGGCGAATTCTACCAGCTCGATTTCGAGATGAGCTTCGTCACGCAGGACGACGTCTTCGCCGCGATCGAGCCCGTGCTGCACGGCGTGTTCGAAGAATTCGCCGATTTCGACGGCAAGGGGCGCACCGTGTCGCCGCTGCCGTTCAAGCGCATCCCGTACCGCGAGTCGATGCTGAAGTACGGCAGCGACAAGCCCGATCTGCGCAACCCGCTGCTCGTCCATGACGTGGGCGATTTCTTCAAGGGTTCGGGCTTCGGCCGCTTCGCATCGATGGTCGAGGAAGGGCAGGTCGTCCGCGCCGTCGCCGCCCCCGAAACGCACGAGAAGAGCCGCAAATTCTTCGACGAGATGAACAGCTGGGCGCAGTCGGAAGGCTTCCCCGGCCTCGGCTATGCGACGCAGAAGGACGGCGTGTTCGGCGGCCCGATCGCCAACAACCACGGCCAGGAGGGCATGAAGGCGATCGCCGACGCGATGGGCCTCGGCCCCAACGACGGCATCTTCTTCGCCGCGGGCGTCGAGGCGAAGGCCGCGAAGCTCGCCGGCCTCGCCCGCACGCGCGTCGCCGAACAGCTGGACCTCATCGACAAGAGCCGCTTCGAATTCTGCTGGATCGTCGATTTCCCGATGTTCGAGGCCGACGAAGAGACCGGCAAGATCGATTTCAGTCACAACCCCTTCTCGATGCCGCAGGGCGAGATGGACGCGCTCACGACCAAGGATCCGCTCGATATCCTCGCCTATCAGTATGACATCGTCTGCAACGGCGTCGAACTGTCGTCGGGCGCGATCCGGAATCATCGCCCCGACATCATGTACAAGGCTTTTGAAATTGCCGGTTACAGCCAGCAGGACGTCGACACGAACTTTGCAGGCATGATCAACGCCTTCAAGTTCGGCGCCCCGCCGCACGGCGGTTCGGCGCCGGGCGTCGACCGCATCGTGATGCTGCTCGCCGACGAGCCGAACATCCGCGAAGTGATCGTCTTCCCGATGACGCAGAAGGCCGAGGATCTGATGATGGGCGCCCCCGCGCCGGTCAGCGAAAAGCAGCTCAAGGAACTGCATATCCGCTTGGTGGATGGTCCGAAGAACTGATCCTTGGATAACGGCCGGTCTCGCTTTTCTCATCATCCCGGCGCAGGCCGGGATCTCGCCGCTGCGGCGGAACGAGATGGCGAGATCCCGGCCCGCGCCGGGATGACAATCTGAATGGAGCAGCCACGCGAGCACCGGCAGGCGACGCCGGAAGGCGAAATCTGCTGGTTCGAATGGGGTCGGCGGGGCGAGGGCCCTTCGTTCCTCCTGCTCCACGCAACGGGCTTTCACGCGCGGTTATGGGATCAGGTGGTCGCCGCGCTTCCCGATAGCACACATGTTATCGCCCCCGATCACCGCGGCCATGGGCGCAGCTTCAAGCCCGCCTCGCTGTCCGACTGGGCGGCGACATCGGACGCGTTGCTGCCACTGGTCGATCGCTTCGCCGGTACGCCGCTCGTCGGCTGCGGGCACAGCATGGGCAGCTATGTGCTGAGCCGCCTCGCGGCAGAGCGCCCCGACGCGTTCCGGCACATCTTCCTGATCGACCCGGTGATCATGGATCCGGTCTTCTACGCGCACGCCGCGGGCGAGCCGGTCCCAGACCCGTCCGAACACCCCGTCGCCCGTCGCCGCAACCGCTGGGACGGCTGGGAGGCGATGCTCGCAAGCTTTGCAGAGCGGCCGCCCTATGCCTACTGGCAGCCTGAAGTCCTCGCCGACTATTGCCGATACGGCCTGCTCCCCGCCGCCGACGGAGAGGGATGGGAACTCGCCTGCCCGCCGCGGCTCGAAGCATCGGTCTACCTCGGCGCCGCGCACACCGATCCCTATGCCTGGCTCGGCCGCATCGCCGCGCCGTCGACCGTCATCCGCGCGAAAAGCGGCGAGCGCGCGAACAATCTCGATTTCTCGGTGAGCCCGTCGTGGCCGGGGCTCGGTGCGCAGCTGGGTTCGGTGCGTGACGAGCAATGGGCTGAGCTCAGCCATTTCATCCCGATGGAAGCGCCGCGGCGGATCGCAGACCTGATTGCAACCGCGCTTTGACAGTCCCGCGGGGCTGCGATAGCCCACGCCGGGGTCGGACATCGGGGGGGGTGAATCATGCTGCGTGCGTTGTTGGCTGCGACTGCCCTGTCTCTCGCGATCCCGGCGGCCGCCGAGACGCTGCCTATCGCTGGCAGCGACCCTGCGACGGCAAATGTCAACGACCTGCTCCGCGTCGCCGTCGAACGCTTCGAGGGCGCGGACGGCGCAGCGGTTGCGCAGCATCTGGAAGCCGCGCTCGGCGAGGCCCGCTTCGACGGCCGCTCCTATTATCGCATCGTCGCGCCGGAATCGGGGGCGCCGATCGACGGCCTCGTCACCGGTACGACGCGCGCCAGCGTCGACGAGGTGCCCGTGACCGAGAAGCGCAAGAAATGCACCGAATATGATCCGGCCGACAAGAAGAAGTGCGTAACGGAGATCGAGGTCGACATCCGGTGCCGGCGCCGCACGATCACCGTCGCGACGACCGCGCGGCTGGTCGCGATCAAGGATGGCTCGATCCGCTATACGCGCCCGCTCAGCGCGCGTGACCAGCAGACCTGGTGCCCCGACCGTGCCGCGTCGCGTACCGCCGACGATTATATCGAATGGGCCGAGCGCGACCAGGTGCAGGCGATCCGCCGCGATCTGGCGCCGACGGGCTATGCGATCGACGTCCGCGTCGACGAAAATCGCAAGGGGCTCGGCAAGCCCGCGGCCGATGCCTTCAAGGAGGCGATCCGCCTGACCAAGAGCGATCCCGCCGCGGCCTGCGAAACATGGGCCCGCCTGACGCGCGACGCCGAGCCGACCGCCGCGCTCGCCTTCAACCTCGGCCTCTGCGCCGAGATGGGCGGCGATTTCGCCGCCGCGGTGGACTGGTACGGCCAGGCGCAGCGGCTGGGGTCGAAGAACCGCGATATCGGCGAAGGAATCGCGCGGATCGACCGGCACCGCCGCGCGCTCGCCGACTGGGATGCGCGCAAGCGGCTGATGGGCGTCGATTGACCGGGTTTGTGCCGGAAACGGACACATCGCGCGCTTGGTCGATCGCCGCCGCTTGGCTAGGATAAGGCCATGACCATCCAGCTCTCCGACTATGAAACCGGCGCCAAATATGCGGGCGATTATGCCAAGGACGTCGCGCTGCTCGAGGCGCGCCTCGAACGGGTGCAGGCGGCGCATATCACGCATGGCCAGCGCAGCGTCATCATGTTCGAGGGCTGGGACGCGGCGGGGAAGGGCGGGATCATCCAGCGGCTGACCGCGTCGCTCGACCCGCGCTATTTCGAGGTATGGCCGATTGCGGCGCCGAACGAAGAGGAAAAGGCGCGCCATTTTCTGTGGCGTTTCTGGAAGCGCCTGCCGGGCAACCGCGAAATATCGATCTTCGACCGCAGTTGGTACGGCCGCGTCCTTGTCGAGCGCGTCGAGGGCTATGCGAGCGAGGCCGAGTGGCGCAAGGGTTATGACGAGATCAACGAGTTCGAGGCGCAACTGACCGGCAGCCATACCAATCTGGTCAAGCTGTTCGTCCACGTCACGCAGGAGGAACAGGACAAACGCTTCGCCGACCGGCTCAACGATCCGTGGAAGCGGTGGAAGACCGGCGCCGACGACTATCGCAACCGCTCGAAACGCAAGCAATATCTGGCGGCGATGGAGGATATGTTCCAGCAGACCGACACGCGCTGGGCGCCGTGGACGGTCATCGACGGGAACAACAAGAAGGCGGCGCGCATCGCAGCGATGAGGCATGTCATCGAGACGCTGGAGGCGGCGGTGCCGATGACCCCGCCCGATCTCGACCCCGCGCTGGTCAAGCTCGCGCACAAGGCGTTCGGTTATTCGCCGAAAAACTAGGTTTACCGGCCGCCGCGCCTAGCCAATCGGCGCCCCCGTTGCTACATGGGGTGGAATGAGCCGCGCCAAGAGATCCGACGACTGGGGTTTTCCCCGCTGGCGCCCCTATGGCTCGTC
This sequence comes from Sphingopyxis sp. H073, assembly GCF_001468395.1. GTDB lineage: Bacteria > Pseudomonadota > Alphaproteobacteria > Sphingomonadales > Sphingomonadaceae > Sphingopyxis. Next base: position 567,042 of record NZ_LNSG01000001.1, read on the forward strand.
GCGCGAGACGCAGAAGGTCCGCCTGTGCGATCGCCACGGTTGCACCAATCCCGGCAACTGCCCCGCGCCCAAGTCGCCGAACAGCCCCGAACGCTGGTATTTCTGCGAGGCGCACGCCGCCGAATATAATCGCGGCTGGGACTATTTCGCTGGCCTTTCCGCCGAAGACGCTGCGGCGCGCGCCGCCGAAGAGGCGCAGGGCGCCCGCAGCTACGCCCGCGCACAGCATTATGCCTGGGGCGGATCGGGCGATGGCAGCCGCAGCGCCGACGAGATGCGCGCGCTCGAACTCCTCGGCCTCGACCCCGACGCCGATTTCGACGCGACGAAAAAGGCGTGGCGCGCCTATGCCAAGGAATGCCATCCTGACGTGAAGCCCGGCGACGCGGATGCTGCAAGGCGCTTCGCGGCAGGGCAGGCTGCGTTCGAGGTGCTCAAGCAGGCCGAAGAGCGGAAGAGCTGGAAGCCGGCTTAGGCTGGCCAGCTTCATCACCCCGAATCCAGCCCAGGATGACGAATGACCGCAAACGACCGAAATAAGCAGTCGCCCCCGCGCAGGCGGGGGCCGCAGTCGGTTTACGCTGCGCAGGAAAAGGCCGATGGCGGCCCCCGCCTTCGCGGGGGCGACGATTATTGGTAACGACCGCTTCCCACCCCCAAGCAGACGCTATTTATAGATACACCCATCCAGCCCATCGCGCCGTACGATTCCGATCCGCGCGCGGATCGAATTGCCATAGCGTCGCGTGAAGCCCGATGGGCTCACCGCCTCGCGCTTCTTCGGCAGCGGCAGGATCGCGGCGATGCGTGCGGCCTCCTGCGGGGTCAGCTTGCCGGCGCCATGCTTGAAATAGCGCTGCGCCCCCGCCTCGACGCCATAGGTGCCAAGCCCCGTCTCGGCGACGTTGAGGTACACCTCCATGATCCGCCGCTTGCCCCATATCTTCTCGATCAGGAAGGTGAACCACACCTCGGGCACCTTGCGGATATAGCGCGTCCAGCCGCTGCCCTGCCACAGGAAGACATTCTTCGCGGTCTGCTGGCTGATCGTCGATCCGCCGCGTATCCGCTTGCCCTTGGCGTTGCGCTCGATCGCCTGTTCGATCGCCGCGCGGTCGAAGCCGTCGTGGCTGCAGAACTTGCCGTCCTCGGCGGCGATCGCGGCGCGCACCATGTTGCGGTCGATGTTCGACAGGCTGGTCCAGTCCTTGGTGATGCCGTTGCCGTCGGTCAGCATCGTGATCGTCACCGGCGGCGGCACGACAGCATAGATCAGCACCCAGACGACCGAGATCGCGATGAACCAGAGCAGCCATTTGATGGGCCGGAGATACCAGGGGAGCTTGCGCGTCTTCGCGCGGGATTTCGTTGCCATGCGGGCAAACTAGCCGCTAGCGAGGTGGTGGCAAGCGGGCACGGCATATAATAATCGTCACCCCGGACTTGATCCGGGGTCCATTTTGCGGCGTCGCAGTGGACCCCGGATCAAGTCCGGGGTGACGAAGAAAATACAGCGGCTATGCGTTGACCAGTCGCCGGTCGCCCGCCAGCTTGAGCATCGCCTTCTGCAGCTTCTCGAAGGCGCGCACTTCGATCTGGCGCACGCGTTCGCGGCTGACGTCATAGACCTGGCTCAGATCCTCGAGCGTCTTCGGATCGTCGGTCAGGCGCCGTTCGGTCAGGATATGGCGTTCGCGCTCGTTGAGCGTCGCCAGCGCTTCGGTCAGCAGCTCGTGCCGCACGTCGCGTTCCTCGGCCTCGGCCACGCGTTCGTCCTGCAGCGGACCCTCGTCGCCAAGCAGATCCTGCCACTGGCTGTCGCCGTCCTCGCCCATCGGGACGTTGAGCGAGGTGTCGCCGCCCATCGCCATGCGGCGGTTCATGCTGACGACCTCGTCCTCGGTGACGCCCAGATCCTTGGCGATCTTCGCCACATGCTCGGGGCTGAGGTCGCCGTCCTCGAACGCGTCGAGGCTGTTCTTCATCCGGCGCAGATTGAAGAACAGCTTCTTCTGCGCCGCGGTGGTGCCCATCTTCACGAGGCTCCACGACCGCAGGATGAATTCCTGGATCGAGGCGCGGATCCACCACATTGCATAGGTGGCGAGGCGGAAGCCGCGTTCGGGATCGAACTTCTTCACACCCTGCATCAGGCCGATATTGCCCTCGCTGATCAGCTCGCTGACCGGCAGGCCATAGCCGCGATAGCCCATCGCGATCTTCGCGACGAGGCGGAGGTGCGAAGTGACGAGCTGCGCCGCAGCTTCATTGTCGCCATGCTCCTGAAAGCGCTTCGCGAGCATATACTCCTGCTCGGGCGTCAGCAGCGGAAATTTGCGGATTTCGGCCAGATAGCGGTTCAGGCTCGCCTCACCGCCGAGCGCGGGCACCACTGCCGGAACATTGCTTTTGTTAGCCATGGAGAGTGTCTTCCCTAAAACCTGAAATCATTCTGCCCCGGTTGGGTCCAGCGGTCAAAATAGATTTTCATTCGAAACTTAAACGCGCAGTTCATCGATCAGTTCCCGCATGTCCGCTGGGAGTTCGCTGTCGAGCGCGATGCTGTTACCGGTCACCGGATGAATAAAGCCCAAATGCGCCGCGTGCAACGCCTGACGCGTAAAATTACGGGCTTTTAATGTGTCCGACAGCGGCTTTTTGGCGCGGCCATAGACCGGGTCGCCGACCAGCGGATGGCCGATATGCGCCATATGGACGCGCACCTGATGCGTGCGGCCGGTTTCCAGTCGGCATTCGACCAATGTCGCATTCTTCAGCGGTTCGATCGTCCGGTAATGGGTGATCGCATGTTTGCCGCGCCCTTCGGCCACCACCGCCATCTTCTTGCGGTTGGTGCTCGACCGCCCGAGCGCCGCGTTGACGGTGCCGTTCGGCGGGATCGGGCGGCCGGTCGCGAGAGCCAGGTAGCGGCGGTCGATGCTGTGCGCCGCGAACTGCTTCGCCAGGCCTTCGTGCGCCTTGTCGTGCTTCGCGGCGACGATCAGCCCGCTGGTATCCTTGTCGATGCGGTGGACGATGCCGGGACGCGCGACGCCGCCGACCCCCGACAATTGTCCCGCGCAATGGTGGAGCAGCGCATTGACCATCGTCCCGTCGAGATTGCCCGCGGCGGGGTGGACGACCATCCCCGCAGGCTTGTCGACGACGATCAGATGCTCGTCCTCAAATGCGATGACGAGGTCCATATCCTGCGCGACATTATGCGCCGGGGCGGGGGCGGGCAGACGGACCGCGAGCGTCGCAGCCGCGGCCTTCGCCGACGGATCCCACAGCACTGCGCCCGACGCGTCCGAAACGCGGCCACCCTTGATCAGCGTCTTCAATCGCTCGCGTGAAAGATCGGGGAGCGCCTCGGCCAGCGCCCGGTCGAGCCGCAGCCCGGCCGCGCTGTCTGCAAGCGTCACGGTCAGTATTTCGTCGTCCCCCAACATTGCTCGCGATATGGGAGCGGGGCGCCGAATTTCAAGGTGAAGGGGATGCCCCTTGCCCTTAACCATGTCCCTGCCTTAGGGAGCAGGCGCGAGCCGGAAAGGTCCGGTCTGCGGGGAGTGATCCATGTCCGACGACCGCGTCGATTTCGCGTCCATGCTGGCCTCGCGGCTATGCCATGATCTCTTGAGCCCCGTCGGCGCCTTCGCCAACGGACTCGAACTGCTGGCCGACGAAAAAGACCCGGAGATGCGGGCGCGCTGCATCGAGCTGCTCGAACAGAGCGCGCGGACCTCGGCGAACAAGCTCAAATTCTTTCGCCTCGCCTTCGGGTCGGCGGGCGGTTTCGGCGAACTGGTTCCCGCCGACGAGGCGAAATCTGCGATCCAGGGCATCATCGGCGACCGCGCGATCGACCTCAACTGGATGATCGGGACCGATCCGCTGCCCAAGCCCGCGGTGAAGATCATCCTCAACCTGTCGCTCCTTCTCGTCGATGCGCTGGTGCGCGGCGGCCGGCTCGATATCGGCTGCGAAAATCAGGGAGAGGGCATCGAGATTGCGCTGCACGTCGAGGCCGAGCGCATCTTCCTCGACGCCGATGTCGAACGCATCCTTGCCGAAGGGGAGGGCGCCAGCGCGATGACCTCGCGCACCGCGCCCGCGGTGCTCGTGCAGGCGGTGGCGAGGCAGAATGGCGGCACGGTGATGCTGGCGCGCGAGACACCGACCACGCTGCTTGTCGGCGCGGTGCTCAAGGGTCGCTGATCGCGCTCGCGTAGCGGCGCAATTTCCTTGCACATTCTCCCCTAAACAAACCCTCCATTAACCATTGTCCGGCAATGGTGAGCCCGGGATTTTGGGGCGCACCGACACCGCAATGGACGACCTGCTGAACGATTTTCTGGCCGAAACGGCCGAAATCCTTGCCGAAGCCGGCGGGGCGCTGGTCGCGTGGGAAGCCGATCCGGCCGACCGCGCGCAGCTCGACGCGATTTTCCGTCTCGTCCACACGATCAAGGGCAGCTCGGGATTCCTCGCGCTGCCGCGCGTCACCGCGCTGGCGCACGCCGCCGAGGATGCGCTCGATCAGGTCCGGCGCGGCAACCGCCCGGCCAACGCCGCGCTCGTCACCGGCGTGCTCGGCATCGTTGACCGGCTGTCGCAGCTTTGCGCTACGCTCGGCAGCAAGGGCGCCGAACCGGCGGGCGACGACAGCGATGTGATCGGTGCGCTTGCTGCGGCGGAGGACATGTCCGAAGCGCCGGCCGAACCGGCAGAAATCCAGCTTCGCCGCGACGACGACATCGTCACCGACCTGCAGGGCTGGCGCTCGATCCGCGTCCCGCTGCCGCTGCTCGACAGCGTGATGACCGGGGTCACCGATATCGTCCTCGCGCGCAACGAATTCGCGCGGATGCTCCGCGAATCGGGCGCCGATCCCGCGCTGATCGCGGCGTTCGACCGCTTGTCCGACTCGATCGCCGGGATGCGCCAGTCGGTCAGCCAGATGCGGATGCAGCGGATCGACAAGTTGTTCGCGCCGCTGCCGCGCATCGTTCGCGATCTCGCGCAGGATCTCGGCAAGAAGGTCCGCTTTGCAACCAGCGGCGGCGAGGTCGAGCTCGACCGCGAAATGATGGAGAATATCCGCGACCCGCTGATCCACATCGTGCGCAACGCGATCGACCACGGGGTCGAGGCGCTCGACGGGCGCGTCGCGGCGGGCAAGGACGTGACCGCGACCATCGCGGTCTCGGCGCGCCAGTCGGGCAACCAGATCGAAATCGAGGTGCGCGACGACGGCCGCGGCCTGTCGCCCGACGCGCTGGTGCAAAAGGCGATCTCGGCGCGCATCCTGTCGGCGGCCGACGCGCGCGCGCTGACGCCCCGCGAAAAGCTCGAGCTCATCTTTCGCCCCGGCTTTTCGACTGCCGCCAAGATCACCTCGATCTCGGGGCGCGGCGTCGGCATGGACATCGTCAAGGCGAATGTCGAAAAGATCGGCGGTCTCGTCGAACTGCGCAACGACGAGGGCAGGGGCCTTGCCGTCGTGCTGCGCGTGCCGATGACGCTGACGATCATCTCGGGGCTCATGGTCCGCGCGGCGGGGCAATATTTCGCGATCCCGCGCGGCGCGGTGCGCGAAATCCTGCTCGAAACGAGCGACACGGTCCGCATCGAACGCGTTGGCGGCGGCGAGATCGTGACCGTGCGCGGCGAGCAATTCCCGTTGCTCCGCCTCGAAACGATTCTCGGCCGCACGCGCGATCACCGCGACGATGTCGAGGACCGCGCGCTCGTGCTCGTCCGGCCGGGACAGGGGCATAGCTATGCCCTCAGCGTCGCGGCGATCCACGATCACGAGGAACTCGTGATCAAGCCCGCCGCGCCGATGATCATGGCGACCGGCCTCTATGCCGGCACCACCTTGCCCGACAACGGGCGCCCGGTGCTGTTGCTCGACGTACAGGGAATCCTCGCCGCTGCCGCGATCGACGCGTCGGAGGCGGGCCGCAGCCTCGATCATGCCGTCGAGGCCGAAGCGGCCGCGGCGGCCGCGCGCAACGCCGCGCAGCTACTCTTGTTCCGCGATATCGGCGGCCGCACGCGCGGCATCCGCCTGTCGGTGATCGAGCGCGTCGAGGAAGTGCCGGCGCTCGCGCTGTTCGAAAGCGCGGGGCAGATCCAGGCGCAGATCGGCGACGACATCTTCCCCGTTCACGCGGCGAAACTCCCCGAGGGGCATGGCACGCTCAAGCTGCTGCGCCTCAACGACGGGCAGATGGTGCTTTGCTATCCGATCGAGGAGGTGGTCGATATCGTCCGCCTGCCCGACACGGTCCAGCCCGCTGCGGCGCCGGGGCTGGTCGCGGGCATTGCGCTCGTCGCGGGCGATCCGGTCGAGCTGGTCGATCCCTTCTGGCTGATGGAGCAATATGCGCGCGGTGCGGTCGCGCCCGCCGCGCGCCAGCCCATTTGCCGCATTGCCGACGATCACGACGGCTGGGGCGACAATTTCCTCGCCCCGATCCTGCAGAGTGCGGGTTATCGCGTCGTTGCCGAGACCTCCGGCGAAACCGCCGACGTCATGCTGTGTCTGACCGACGAAGGCGCGGCGCGGGCCGGCGATGGCGATGTGCCGGTGATCCGTCTCCGCGCCTCGGCCGCGGCGGCCGGGCCCGATGACGAGACCGTCTATCGCTATGACCGCGGTGCGCTGCTCGATGCGCTGCGTCGCCGGACCGGGGGAGCGGGCGCATGATGGACAAGCTCTACCTCGTCGCGCGGATCGCCGACACGCGCGTCGCGTTGCGCAGTCGCGCGATCAATTCGGTCGTCACTGTCGGCACTCCGGTCGAGGTGCCCGCCGCGCCGCCGCATGTCGCGGGACTGTTCGCGCTGCGCAGCCGGGTCTTCACGCTGATCGACCCGCATGTCGTCGTCGGCCTGCCGTCGGTGCCGGTTGCACCCGGTCAGCGCGTCGTCGTCGTCGATGTCGCCGAACATGGCTATGCGCTGCTCGCCGACGAGATCGAGGATGTCTGCTTCATCGACGCGCCCGAGACGCGCGTCACCGGAAAGCTGCTGCCCGGCTGGGCGCGCGTCGCCGATGCGATGATCGAGCATGAGGGGCATTCGCTCCTCGTCGTCGATCCGTCGCATTTCATCACCTTGCCCGCCCAGCGCGCGGCATAAGTTAACTAGCTGAATACTCCTTCAGGTTAGCATGGCGCGAAACCGGGGTGCGGAGGTCCTAATGTCGAAGTCTTGTCTGGTCGTCGATGACAGCAAAGTCATCCGCAAGGTCGCCCGGCATATTCTTGAATCGATGGAATTTTCTGTCGATGAAGCCGCCGACGGGCAGGAGGCGCTGACCTTTTGCCGCGCGAACCGTCCCGACGTGATTCTGCTCGACTGGAACATGCCGGTGATGAGCGGGATGGAATTCCTCACCGCGTTCAACGACCTCGACTATGGCTTCGACGAGCGTCCGCGCGTCGTCTTCTGCACGACCGAGAACAGCATCGACCATATCCGCGCCGCGATCGAGGCGGGCGCGGATGAATATGTGATGAAGCCGTTCGACCGCGAAACGCTCGAGGGAAAGCTGCAGCTCGTCGGCGTGGCGTGAGGCGGCGGCGATGGGACGGCCTGCCCCCCTGATGTCAAACCCGGCGGGAGACGATCTCCCCGTCGGTCGCCGCGTCCGCGTGATGCTGGTCGACGACAGCCTTGTCGTCCGGTCCATTCTCGAGCGCATCGTCGAAGGCACGCCGGGGCTTCAGGTCTGCGCATCGGTCGCCTCGGCGCATGATGCGCTGGCGTTCCTCGCGTCGGAGCCCGTAGATGTCGTTGTGCTCGACATCGAAATGCCCGGCATGAACGGCATCGACGCGCTGCCGCACATATTGGAGCGCGCCGCCAATGCGCGCGTGCTGATCCTTTCGTCGAACTGCGTCGAAGGCGGCCCCGCCGCGATCGAGGCGCTCGCGCTCGGCGCCAGCGACACGCTCGCCAAGCCTGGACGCGGCAGCTTTTCGGGGCGCTTCGCCGAGGTGCTCACCGAACGCATCCTCTCGCTCGGCCAGCGTCAGGCGATTCCCGCCGCGACGCGTATCGCCTATCGCCCTCCCGCACCCCCCGCACCGGTCGTGGTCGATGCCGACCAGTCGCTCGAATGCATCGCGGTCGCGGCGTCGACCGGCGGAATTCCGGCGTTTGCCAATTTTATCACCCACCTCGACCCGCGGGTCACTGCGCCGATCCTGCTGACCCAGCACCTGCCCGACGCCTTCATGGAGTTCTACGCCAAGCAGATCGCGACGATGACGGGACGCAAGGTGTGCGTGGCCGCGGCGGGCATGGCGGTCGAGGCGAACCGCATCTATCTCGCGCCCGGCGACGCGCATCTGATGGTTGTTGCGAACGGCGCGCGCCGTGAAATCGCGCTCGACCGCCGGCCGGTCGAGAACGGCTGCTGCCCCTCGGCCGATCCTATGCTCGCGTCGGTCGCCGACGTTTACGGCAAGGGCGGCGTGGCGGTGGTGCTCAGCGGCATGGGCCGCGACGGCGCGAACGGCGCCGCGCGGCTGAAATCGGCGGGCGGCACGATCTTCGCGCAGGCGCCCGAAAGCTGCGTGATCTGGGGGATGCCCGGTGCGGTCGCCAAGGCGGGGCTCGCGACCGCTACGCTAAACCCCGACGCGATCGCGCTGATGCTCGGCAGCTTCCTTGCCGGACGCCGCGCGTCATGATGGGGGGCTCGGCGAGCGAGTCCGCCTATCGCGTGCTGATGGGCGTGCTTGAATCGCGGACCGGGCAGACGCTGTCGCCGAACCGCATCTGGCGGATCGAAATGTCGCTGAAGCCGGTGATGCAGCGTCACGGTATCGCCGACCTCGACGCGCTCGTCGCGGCGCTCGTCACCTCGAACAGCCGCCAGTTGCTCGACGATACCGTCGATGCCATGCTCAATAACGAAACATATTTTTATCGTGAACACAGTGTGTTCGACGATATAGCTTCCAATGCGCTCGAACATCTTCGGCAGATCAATGCACGCCAGCGCCGGCTCACTATCTGGCATTGCGGCGTTTCGACCGGGCAGGAAGCCTATTCGATGGCGATGCTGCTCGCCGAGCATGACATGAAATGGGCGGGCTGGCAGATCGATATCGTCGGTACCGACGTCAGCTATCATGCGATCGGCCGCGCGCGCGTTGGCCTGTATAGCCAGTTCGAGATCCAGCGCGGGCTGCCGGTCCAGCGCATGGTGCGCTGGTTCGACCAGACCGAGGGGGGGTGGCTCGCCAAGGCCGACCTGCGTCGCCGGATCGATTTCTCGGTGCAGAATATGCTTACCGACCGTCCGCCGCTCGCGGGCACCGCCGACCTGATCTTCTGCCGCAATCTCCTGCTCTATTTTTCGGCCGACATGCGGAAAAAGGCGTTCGCGAAACTGCGCGCGATGGCGGCGCCGCAAAGCTTCCTTGTCCTCGGTGCGGGTGAGACGGTGCTCGGCCAGACCGACCAGTTCGTCGCGAGTCCCCGGCTTCGCGGCTTGTACGAGCCCGCCGACCAGCAGGTGCGCCGCCCCGGCATCTCGCCCTCGATCGCTGCCTGACCTTGCTTTTTGCGCCTTGGTGGCGCAAGCGAAGCGCTGGGCTGGGCAAGGACGGACCGCGACACGCATGAGCGATTTTATCGAACGCTGGTCTCCCAATTTCGACGAGCGTTCGCTGCCCATTTCGATGATCGTGCTTCACTATACCGGCATGAGGACCGGCGCCGAAGCCCTTGATCGGCTTGCGGATCCCGAGGCCAAGGTGTCGGCGCACTATGTCGTCAGCGAGGACGGGCAGATCACCCACATGGTGCCCGAGGAGAAGCGCGCCTGGCACGCCGGAAAATCGCACTGGCGCGGGGTCAGCGACATCAATTCGGCGAGCGTCGGGATCGAGATCGTCAATCCGGGGCATGAATTCGGCTATGTGCCCTTTCCCGACCCGCAGGTCGCGTCGGTCGTCCGCCTCGTGCATATGATCAAGGATCGCCATTCGATCACCCGCGGCAATGTCGTCGGCCATTCGGACATCGCGCCGACGCGCAAGCAGGATCCGGGCGAGCTCTTTCCGTGGGAGGAACTCGCGCGCCGCCGTCTTGCGCTGCCGCGCCCGACCAAGAAACTGACCGATCCGCTGTGGACCGACGCGGGCTTCCTGCTCGCGCTCGAACGCTTCGGTTATGACGTGACCGACGGCTTCGCGGCGACCGTCGCCTTCCAGCGCCGCTTCCGGCCCGAGCTGATCGACGGGACGATCGACGGCGAATGCCGTGCAATCCTGCTCGCGCTGCTGCTGCCGCAGCCCGAGGGCAGTTGATCGGCCGTTAGCGACCGTTTTTTGCCGTTTAAGCCGAGGAATAGGCTTCCTAATTGCGGACGTAACGAGTTGGTGGCATCACAGCCCGATGAATAACGAGCACGAGCAGG
>NZ_LNSG01000002.1 GCF_001468395.1 Sphingopyxis sp. H073
TCAGCGTTTCGCCAATCGCGAAACCCGCCCGGTCGAACAGGAAACCGAACCCCGTCCGGATGTTTCGGTCCGCGAGATTGTCCGCCAATGTCGCAAACAGGCCGTAGGCGACCACAAGCCCGCCCGCGATCAGCAGCCAGGGTAACGCAGCGATGGCAAGCCGCCTGTGTTTATGAGTCATCGCATCGGCAACGGGTAGATCAGCCCGCCGTCCCGATAGAGCTTATTCTGTCCGCGTTCGACGCCGAGCGGCGTAATGTGCCGGTCGAAGATTTCGCCATAATTGCCCGTCGCCTCGATCGCGCGATACGCCCAGTCATCGTCGAGGCCGAGCGACTTGCCGAATCCGGGCAGGCCGCCGAGCATCTTGCGCACTTCGGGGTCACGCGAGGCCATGCGCATGCGCGCTGCATTCGCGCGGGTGACCCCCATTTCCTCGGCAGCAAAGAGCGCGTTCAGCACCCATTTGTTGATCTCATACCATTGCTCGTCGTCGCTGCGCACGACGGGACCTACCGGCTCCTTGGTGAGTCGTTCGGGCAGCACAACATAATCGTCCGGATGCGCGGTATCGGCGAGACGGATCACGGTCAGCGTGAAGGCATCGGTGGTCATCGCGTCGCACCGCCCGGCAAAGAAGGCGAGCTTGGCTTCCTCGGGATTCTCGAACACGACGGACTGGAAACGCAGCCCCTTGCGCTCGAAATATTCGGCGGTGTTGAGTTCGGAGGTCGTCCCCTTGGTGATGCAGATCGATGCGCCATCGAGATCCGTCGGAAGCCGCACACCCGATCGCCGGGGCACCAGGAAGCTCTGCCCGTCATAATACATGGTGCCGACGAAATTCACCCCGAGGTCGGTGTCGCGCGTCAGCGTCCATGTCGTCGTCCGCGACAGGACGTCGGCCTCGCCCGTCTGCACGATCGTGAAGCGCTTGTTCGAGGCGACCGGCATGAACCGGACCTTGCGGGCATCGCCGAGGACCGCAGCGGCGAGCGCCCGGCAGTAATCGACGAAGAAGCCCTGCCAACGCCCGCTTCTGTCGAGATAGGACATGCCGAGCTGCCCCGTATGAATTGCGCAATTGAGCGTTCCGCGCGCGCGAATCCGCGCAAGCGTCGATCCCTTCGCCGCGGCGATTTCATGCCCACCGGTGCCGGCGGGCTCGCGGCCGCAGCCGCCGAGTAACAGGGCGCCTGCGGCGAGCAGCGCCGGTAACCAGCGGCGCGATGCGTGCGACCTATTCATAAACGAGGCTTTCAATGCTAGCGCCATAAGAAATAGCTATAGGGAGCGATGTCCGATGAACCTGCGTCACCTCGAAGCCTTCAGGGCCGTGATGCTCTCGGGATCGGTCACCCAGGCCGCGCAGTCGCTCAACCTGTCGCAACCCGCGGTGAGCAAGATGCTTGCCGAGCTCGAGCATCAGCTGGGCTTTCAGCTCTTCCTGCGTTCGCGCGGCAGCGCGCTCACCGTGACGCCCGAAGCCGACGCCTTTTTCTACGAAGTCGAGCGGAGCTTCTCGGGCATTGCGGCCCTGAAGCGGGTAGCGGAAGACATCCGCAACATGGCGACCGGCACGCTCCGGATCGCCGCCCTTCCGGCGCTCGCGGTCAGTTTCCTGCCGCGTGTGATCGCGGCCTTTCGCGAGACACATCCCGGCGTCACCGTTCAGCTCCAGACCCGCAGTTCCTCGACGGTGCGGCAATGGATGGCGAACCAGCAGTTCGACATCGGGCTCGCGACGCCGGCGCGCGAATTGCCCGGCATAAGGATGGAGCGCTTCCTGCGCTGCCCCGGCGCCTGCGTTCTCCCTGCCGGCCACCGCTTGGCCGTCAAGGACGTCATCCGGCCGGCCGATCTCGAGGGCGAGCCCTTCATTTCGCTCGCGCTCGAGGACGGCGTGCGTCACCGCATCGACCGCATTTTCGAGGACGCGGGCGTCCACCGCGAGATGGTCATCGAAACCCAATATGCGATGACCATCTGCGCGCTTGTCATGCAGGGGGTCGGATGTTCGATTCTCAACCCCGTGACCGCAGCGGATTATGCCGAGCGGGGCCTTACGGTCCGTGATTTCGCGCCGGAGGTCCATTTCGAATATATGCTCTTCACGCCGAAGTTGAGGCCGATGTCCCAAGTCGCTGCGGCCTTTATCGCGGTGCTCGAATCCCACCGCGACGCGATGTTCGGCTCCGACGCCAGCTGAAGACACAAGACGCCGCACGGCCCTCACGGCCACCGATCAGAAGGAGGCGGTCGCGCGGACGTACCAGAAGCCCCCGTTGAACCCCGTCGGCGCGAAGCGGAGATATCGGATCCCGTTGTTGATCTGGGATTGCCGCGCCTCGACGTCGGGGTAATTGTCGAAGATATTCTCGCCGCCGACCGCGAGCTTGAGCATGTCGCTAACCTTGTAGGACAGCTCGAGATCGACCAGCAGTTCGGCGCCGCCCGTCTGGTCGGCAGCCGGTGCGGCGCCATAGTCGGTCCATTTGCCATAATAGTTCGCCCGCGCGACGAAGCCGAAGCGCTCGCCCGCATAAGTGAAGGACGCATTGCCCTTCCACTTCGGAACGAAGCCCTCGAGTTCGAGCAGCCGCTCGCGGTCCGCAGTGATCACCGGCGAGGCCTTGATGACATCGGTTTTGGTATAGTTGCCGTTGAGGCCGAGCGTGGCCTTGCCGTCGCCGAGGTCGAAGCCCACGGTGAGCACCGCATCGACGCCCTGGGTGCGGCTGTCGAAGGAATTGGTGAAGAAGCTCACCTGCTGGAAGGAATCCCCACCGGGAATGCCAAGCGCCGCGAGCTGCGCACGCTGCGCCGGGGTGAGATTGAAATTGCCCGATACGGCGATCCGGTCTTCGACCTTGATGTTGAAATAGTCGAGCGTGAAGGTGATGCGATTGGAGGGCTTCACCACGATGCCGCCGGCGACGTTGAACGAATTCTCGGGCCGAAGCGGCGTCGCGCCGAAGAATTGCGCCACCGGATTGTTGGGCGCGATAATGCCTGCGGTCAGCGGCGCCCCGGTTATCGAGTCGATGTTGGTCTGGACCTGCGAGGCGTTCGACTGGCCCGGCGTCGGCGCCCGAAAGCCGGTGTTGACCGATCCGCGCACCGCGAAGACGTCCGAGAAATCATATCGCCCGTTGATCTTCCAGGTGAATTTCGAGCCGAAGTCCGAGTAATTCTCGTAGCGGCCGGCAAGGCCGAACTGGAGCGCGTCGGTGAGATTGCCTTCGAGCGACGTATAGGCGGCCCAGTTGCTGCGCGCGAACTCGCCCGCCTGGATGGGACTGAAGCCCGGGAAGCCGTTCGAGCCGACCGGCAGTCCGACGCGGTTTCCGGTATCGGGATCGATGACCGACGCGAAAGGACCAACCTGCCATGATGCGATGTCGCCGGCCGTGATCTCATATGTCTCGCGCCGATACTCGAGACCGCCTGCAAGCGTCAGCGGATCGGAGGTGCCGATCGCGATGGGGTAAGTGAGATCGAGATTGAAAGCGAGTTCGCGCTGCTCGAGCTGCCCCGGCTTGAAGGAGGTCGGCGACGCGAGGCCAAGCGACGGATTGACCGTATTTTCGATCCGGTAGGAAGCATGGTTCTGACCATAGGAAGCGCTGAGGTCATAGGTCAGGCCCGAGGAGAATTCGCCCTTGAGGCCGGCCGCCAGCGCCGCATCGGTCACCGTGGCACCGAAATCCGGGGTGAAACCGCCGGGAAAGAGCTGGCGGAAGCTGAACCGCTGTCCTCCGGGCGTATTGGTGAGCGGAATCGAGGTGGAAATGAAGCTGGCATCGGGGTTGCGGTAAAAGAAGGCCGTCGTGCCGCGGCTCCAGCTATAGTTGCCGAAGGTGTAGAATTCCATCTGGTCGGACAGGTCGATCCCGGCGTTGACGAAAATGCGAGCGGCCTCGGACTCGGGATTTCCCCAACGCTGCGCCGGAACCGGGACGTCCGCGACGCCGGCGTCAATGAGCGCCTGCGCGTCGGGCCGCTGGATGCCGCGCGACGTCGAGCTGGCGTTCACATATTCGCCGCTGATGTTGACGAAGCCCGCGTCGGTGAAGGGGAGCCCGACATTGCCCTGGACGAGGACATCCTCCCCATCGCCCTTGTAGAATTGGCCGTAGCGGGCGATCAGCAGGCCGCCCTCCCGGTCGCGCCGCAGCCCGAAATTGAGGACCCCGGCGATCGCGTCCGACCCGTAGAGCGCGGACGCCCCGTCGCGAAGGACTTCGAGCTGGCCGATCGCGATCGACGGGATCGCCGAGAGGTCGGGGCCCTGCGATCCACGGATATAGGGGATGTTGGTGAACTGAACCGTCGCGCCGCGATGGCGCCGCTTGCCATTCACGAGCACCAGCGTCTGGTCCGGCGGAAGACCGCGGAGAGAGAATGGCCGGGTGAAGACGGCGCCGTCATTGCTGACGAGGCGCTGGACGTTGAGCGACGGGACCTCGGTGCGGAGGAGGTCGTTCATGTCGGCCGTGCCCTTTTCGAGCAGCTCGGCGCCGGTGATGATGTCAATCGGCTGGGCGGAATCGGCCGCCTTGAGATCGTTCCGCCGCGTTCCCGTCACGACGATTTCGCTCTGCGTCGTCCCCGGTTTCGGCGTCTCACCCGCGCCATCCTGGGCGAAGGCGGCGGCGGCCGACATGGCAGCGACGGCGGCGGCAATCGAGCCACTCGTGCGAAGCAATTTCCTCATGGTCCCCTCCCATTTTCGAAAGCTCTCGGCTTCCCCACCGAGCTAACTGCGCGACCCTGACATGGCCAGAAATAATCACGACTCATCGCCATAAACGAGATGGTTATTCCATATGGTTATATCTGGGTGACAGGCTGCGCGGCACCGACCCTGAGCGGGCGCTCTCGCGGGCAGCCGGGCTCGGGATCGTCAGCGCCACCCGCGTTCGCGTGAAATCTCGCGCTTCCGGCCCGAGCTTCCTCGCTCGCCGGCGAGCCAGCTGGCCGGCCGAATTCCGCCGGGCAGCTGGCCGTGTCCGAAACTCAAGTCCTATTTCTTGTCCATATCGTGCCCGGCATGGGGATCGGGTTCGGCCGGCTTCGGCGCGTCCGGCACGGTCTTGGTTTCGGGCGGAGGCCCGGCCTTCCTGGCGGGGTCCTGTTTGGGACGCGTCGTCTCGGGAGCCTTTGCCGCGTGCGGTGCCGCCGGGTCAGAGGCGGCCGGGGCATCGTCCGCAGCTGGCACGGTGTCGGCGATTGGGGGCGCTTCCCCCGTGGGGATTTCCGCCGGCTCAGGCGTCGCATCGCTCTCCTTCGCCGGCTCCGAGCCGCATCCGGCCAGTGCGAGCATCAGCGCTGCGGCGCTCGATAAGGGAATGAGTTTCGCCATATCCGTCTCCACTTGTCGTTTCGGCCGATCATGCGCGGAATTGCGAAACCTTGCCGTCATCGCCGAACGCCATCACTTCGAACGGGTCGGAGCTTCCGTCCGGCATTTCCATTCCCGGAGATCCGCGCGGCATGCCGGCGACCGCAATTCCGCGAATGTCGCGCGGCTGCAGTTGGAGCAGCTTCGCGACATGGCGCATCGGCACATGCCCCTCGATGGCGTAACCGCCGATTACGGCGGTGTGGCAGGACGCCAGCGCGTCGGGCACGCCATAGCGCGTCTTGACTGCAGCCATGTCGGCGCTGTTTTCGATGGTGACCGCATAGCCTCCTGCCCGGGCGATATCCGCCCAGGCTTCGCAGCAGCCGCAGTCGGGATCCCGGTAGACGAGCATCGGCATGCCGGGCTTGTCTTTGGCTGGCGGAGGCGAGGCGGACATTCGGGACGTATTATCGGGCGTTGCGGACTTGCGATCGCATCCCGCGAGCACGGCCCCGCCGGCCAGTGCGAAAAGCGCGAGAAGCCGGCGCCGGCTGTACGCAGTCGTCATATTCATTTTCGGTCCAATATGCTCTTCATCTGATCGATCTCGGACGCCTGGCCGGCGATTATGCTCTTGCACAGCTGAAGGATCTCGGGATCGGAGAGCTTGGCTTGTTCGCACATGAGAATCGCGCCCGAATGATGCGGGATCATCGAGCGCAGAAAGGCGGTGTCGCCGATCGTCGCCTGCGTCCGGATCAAGGCGAAGCTTCCGAAAAATGCGACCGCCGATCCGAGCAGGAGGAGCGTGTTGAGACGCTTCGACGGGAACATGTCGCGCATGGCGACGATCATCAGCACCACCATGGGCGAGACCATCATCAGCGTCATGTAGAGCATGTTCAGATTGTTATAGAAGCTCGAGAGTCGGTCGATCATCACGAACATCACCAGATACATGATGATTCCGCTGACGATCGTCTGCAGCGCGAGGCTGCGATAGGCTGGTTTCACGGCACTTCTCCTCGGCGTGTCTCCACCTCGCGAAATTCTAGAACCAGGTCCGCACCCCCATCACGAAGCTGACGCCATTGGCATCCGCGCCCGCCGCCCGCGCGAAGCGCGCGGTATCGCCGAATTTGCGCGCCCATTCGACGCCGACATAGGGGGCGAATTCCTTGACGATTTCGTAGCGCAGGCGAAGGCCGAGCTCGAGGTCGGAGAGGCCGGAGCCGGTGCCGGTCTCAGGCACGTCCTGCAATGCGAAATTGAGTTCGGCCATCGGCTGGAGGATCAGCTTCTGGGTGATGCGCTGATCATAATAGCCCTCAAGCCGGGCGAGCAGGTCGCCCTTGTTCGACAGGAACAGCGCGCCCTCGACCTCGAACCAATAGGGTGCGAGCCCCTCGAAGCCGACCGTCGCATAAGTGCGATCGGGCCCCGGCCCAAGATCTTGCCTGATCCCCGCCTGCGCGTTGAAATAGGGGCCGATCGCCCGGCTGTAGAGCGCCTGCACCTCGGCGCCCTCGATGCCTTCGCCAAAGACGCCCTCGCCTTCGCTCTTAAGAGTCAGCCGGTTGATATCGCCGCCGTACCAGGCCTCGCCGTCCCAGCGGAAACCGTCACCGCTCTTGCGCGCCTGATATTCGGCGAGATTGAAGCTGATGAAGGCAATGGTCTGACCGCCATTTTCCTTCATCATGTCGTGGCGCGAGTGGTCCATTTCGGCCTTGGGATAGACGCGGTCGGCGTACCAGTCGCCCGGGGGCGCCGGCGCGGGCGCATCGCCCGGCGGCAGGTCGGTGCCGCTCGCGCCGCCCGTGGCCATGCCCTCCATCGTCGCCATGGGTTCCGCGGTCGCGCCTTTCGGCGCGCAATGGCCCATTTTGGCGTGTTCGGGCGGGCAATCCGGATCGGACGCTGGCGGCGTGCCATGGTCCATCGCTCCCATGGCGGGAGCGTCCTTACCTGGCGTATCGACACCCTTGCCCGGGTTCTCTTCCTCGGGCGTACAATGGCCCATCGCCGCATGTTCGGGCGAGCAACTCGGCGCCTTTGGCTCCATGTCCATGGGCTGCATGCTGCCGTGATCCATCTGCTCCATCGATTCCCCGCTGGCGGATGGTCCGGGCGCGGGGGTTGGTGCCGACGCGGGAACGGGTGCGGGCGCAGACCCATGCATCGAATGATCCATCGATTGGGCTGCTGCGGGGACCGCGAAGGCAAGCGGCGCGATGCCGGCGAGGAGGAGCGCGATCCGGGTCATTCGGCGTCTCCCTTCGGACGGACGCTGACGACCCGCATCATTCCCGCATGCATATGATAGAGGAGATGGCAGTGGAACGCCCAGTCGCCGAGAGCGTCGGCGGTGAAGTCGAAGCTCGCGATGCCGCCCGGCTGGACCAGCACCGTATGCTTGCGCGGCGAACGATCGCCCTTGCCTGTGACCAGTTCGAAGAAATGGCCGTGCAGGTGGATCGGGTGGCTCATCATCGAATCGTTGATGAGGTTGATTCGCACGCGCTCGCCCTCGATGAAGGGGATCGGTTCGTGATGATCGGACATCTTCACCCCGTCGAACGACCACATGAAGCGTTCCATGTTGCCGGTCAGATGGATGTCGAGCGAGCGCGAGGCAGCGCGCACGTCGGGATTGCGTTCGAGCGCGACAAGATCGTGATAGGTCAGCACCTTGTGCCCGACATCATCGAGGCCCTGTCCAGGATCGCCCATGCGGTCGACCGGCATCGGCGAGATCGTCTGGACGCTCGGGTCGCGCTTGACCTGCGGCGCGACGCTAAAGTCGCGCATGCTGTGCTGCATTCCGCCGGAGCCATGGTCCATGCCCGCCATCGCACCGCCTTCGCCCGCGGGCGTGCAGTGACCCATCTTGGCATGTTCGGGCGAACAGGCGGGATCGCTCGCGGGCATTGGCATGGCGCCCATGTCGCCCCCGGAATGATCCATTCCGGGCATCGAGCCGCCCGACATATCCATGCCCCCCATTCCCATGTCCTTCATGGTGACGAGCGGCCGTTCGCGGAGCGGTGGGACCTCGGCCGCCATGCCGGCACGCGGCGCGAGCGTCGCGCGGCCCATCCCCGACCGATCGTTCGCCTCGGCGACGAGCGTATAAGCGCGATCCTCGACCGGGGTGACGATGACGTCATAGGTCTCCGCAACAGCGATCTGGAATTCGTCGATCTCGGTCGGAACGACATTGAGCCCATCAGCCTGAACGACCGTCATTCGTAGCCCCGGAATGCGCACGTTGAAGATCGTCATCGCCGACGCGTTGACGATGCGCAGCCGCACGCGTTCGCCGGGATTGAACAATGCGGTCCAGTTGTCGCGCGGACCATGGCCGTTGACGAGGAAGGTGTAGGTCGAACCGTTGACGTCGGCGATGTCGGTCGGGTCCATCCGCATCTTGCCCCAATCTATCCGCTCCTTGAGTGGCTGATCCTTTCCGGCAAGCAGGCCCGACAGCGTTTGGCGCTGCATGTTGAAATGGCCGGGATTGACCTTCAGTTTGCGGAAGATCGCCTCGGGGGACAATTGGCTGTGGTCCGACAGCACCACGACATGCTCGCGGTCATAGCCGATCGGATCTGCGCCGGCAGGATCGATGACGATCGGGCCATAGTGGCCAAGTTGTTCCTGCAGTCCCGAATGGCTGTGATACCAATAGGTTCCTGACTGGACGACAGGAAATTCGTAGACGAATTTCGATCGCGGCTTGATGCCGGGAAAGCTGACGCCGGGGACACCGTCCATCTGAAACGGCAGGATCAGCCCGTGCCAGTGGATCGAGCTGTCCTCGTCGAGGTCGTTCACGACCGTGAGTTTTGCCGTCTGACCTTCCTTGAGACGCACGAGCGGCGCCGGCACCGTACCGTTGATCCCGATTGCACGGCTTAGCTTGCCGTCGATCCGCATCGTCTGACGTGCGATGCGCAGGGTGATGTCGTTGCCCGATACGATGGGGAGCGGGGCGGTGATGCCTTGCGACACAGGCTGGGCCCACGCCGGGAACCAAGCCGCCGCCGCAGCGGCAGCGCCGCCACCCAAAGTTGCGCTCACGAAGCGACGCCTGTCTATCTGCATGTTCTTCCCGACCGTTACTGACTGTTCCTAAAGCATACGCAGGCGAGACGGTCGCCCCTCATCAAAAAATGCCGAATGATGAGAGGTGCCGCCCGAACGAGAGGACAAAACGTCAACCCCGCGCGCTCGTGAGTGTTCCCGCGAGCAATTCCCTGAGCCTGGTTCGTGCGCGGTAGAGGCGGGTTTCGACGGTCTTTTCGCTGACCCGCAAAATCACGGCGGCTTCGGCCTGACTGACCTCGTCGACACCGCGAAGAAGCAGCACCTCTCGCAAATTCTGCGGCAGCCGGTCGATCGCTCCGCGGACTCGCGCAAGCTCCCGCTTGTCGGCCACCTCGGCGTCGGGGGAAGGAATGTCGCTTGCCACATTATGCGCGCTCTCGAGCGGGAGCGCGCGGGAGAAAAAGGCACGCACCCTCCGCCGGCGCGCCCAGTCTCGACATTTATTGAGCGCGATCCGGGCAATCCAGGTGCGGAACGGGCGATCACCATCATAGCGATGCAGGGCCGAGAAGCCGGCAACGAAAGTTTCTTGCGTCAAATCCATCGCCTCGTCGGCGTCACCGACTTGCTTGACGATGAGCCGATAGACGCCAGCCTTGTAACGGCGCAGCAACTCGCGACAGGCATCGTCGCGACGCGCGAGCGCGAGGGCAGCCAAGTCCTGGTCGCTACACTGCGTTAGGTCAGAGATCACCGCGCATCGGCGGTCAGCGCCTTGACCACGCTCTTGTCGAACATGCGCGCCTGATCGCGATCGAGAACTGCGCGCATCGCGAAGAGATGCTGGAGCGTTTCCTTTTGCAGCTCGCCCATCACTTCGTGTGTCTCATCGATCGCCTTGGTAACCTGCGGCCCGTAGCCATGTTCGGCTTCTATCGCCTGGGCGAGCCGGACATTGGCACCGCGCATCTCGAGCTCAAGCGCCGTGCGACGTTTCGCGAAATCGGCCTCGATCTGCTCGATCCTCGCCTCCTGCGCCGGCGTAAGGTCGAGCTGGTTGTGGAGAAGCGCATGGAGTTCGGTTTCGCTGGCTCTCGGTGCGTCGGACACAATGCGCCCGATGAACACGCCGGCGAGGGCCGCAACGAAAGCGATGAGTCCCAGCAGCAGAGCGCGGCGCGACAGCATCGTTATTGGGTGTCGAGCAAGGTGGAAGGCGCCAGTGCGCTGGCCGGGCCGAACGGGGTGAGCGGACTGGCCGCAACCGCCGGTTGGGATATCACGCTGCCCGCGACAACACCGCCGCCGAGCGAGACAAATGCCGCCAGCGCCATCAACCGCCCCGTCGCCGCTGTTTCGCGGCGGCGCTCGGAGAGGGCGCCGATAATGCGATCATCGAGGGCATCAAGCGCCGCAGGCAGATCGATCCTGTTCAATATGCGAAGCTCTTTATCCATCGATCGTCTCGTCAAATCCTTCCGTCATCATATATACGCGGCGATGCGCTTCATCCCTCATCCCAGAAATTTGAGGGTTATTTCGTCGACCTGCGTATTAGCAGGACAGACACGCAATTGGAGATCCTTATGTTCAAATCACTTCTCCCCTCCGCGGCGGCGGCTTTCGCGCTGCTCCTCATGCCTGCCGCAGCGAGCGCCCATACCAAGCTCGTCGGCTCGACACCTGCGGCCAATTCGACCGCCTCGAAAGTGACGTCGGTCAATCTGCAGTTCAACGAAAAGGTGGTCGCCTCAACCCTCAAGACCGAGTTGGTCATGACTGGCATGCCCGGCATGGCCAATCATGCGCCGATGAAGGTGCCCTACTCGTCGATGATGGGCAAGGATGGCAAGTCGGTGATGCTGATGCTGAAGCGGGCGCTGACGCCGGGCACCTACAAGGTCAAATGGTCGGCAGCGGGCGCCGACACCCACCGCATGGGCAGCGAATTCAGCTTCTCCGTAAAGTAAGGCGGTGGGCGACCCCGTCCTGATCGGCATCAGGTTCGCACTTTATGCGATCCTGATGCTCATCGCCGGCCTCGCTGCGTTTCCGCTATATGCGCTGACACGGAGCGAACGCCTTGAGCCGCAACCGATGGCCGCGCTCTGGCGCGCGGAGCGATCGCTCTGCGCCGCCGGGCTGCTTCTTTCCGCATTGGGGATGGGCGTGCTCGCGGCATCGATGCAGGGCGTGGACCTCCTCTCCCTGGAGTTTCAGCCCTTCTGGGATCTTGTTCGCGAGACCCACGTCGGGATGGCCTGGATTTACCGGAGCGCTGCGCTCCTGCTCGCACTGGCAGTAGCGATCTGCGTGACACGGTGGCCGACAACCGCCGCTGCCATTCTCGCCGCTGCGGGGTCGGTGGCCGTCGCGACCTTGGTCTGGTCCGGTCATGCTGGCGCGACCGAAGGCGCAGCGGGTACGGTCCACCGGGCCAGCGACATATTGCATCTTATCGCAGCCGCGATCTGGATCGGGGCGATCGGCGCCTTTCTTCTGCTGCTCTCGCCCCGAGTCATCCGCGAATCGCCGAATGGACTCCGGATCGCCGCGCGGAGTCTCGAACAATTTTCACTCGTCGGTACGATCTGCGTCCTCGTCATCGCCGCAACCGGCCTGATCAACAGCCAGATGATCGTCGGCGCCGAGAATCTCGGCCGGTCGCTCGGTTCACCCTATGGGCAATTGCTCCTTGCCAAGCTCGCGCTGTTCGGACTGATGCTGGCGCTCGCGGCCGCCAACCGCTGGCGGCTGACGCCCGCGCTCGCGGCGGCCGTCGCAGGCGTCGATTCCGAAAGTGCCGACCCCGACCAGACGCTTGCGGCCATGCGCAAGAGCCTGGTTATCGAAGCCTCGGCCGCGCTCGCCATACTCGCGCTGGTCGCGTGGTTCGGTACGCTCGAACCATTCGTCGGCACCGACCCGGTTTGACCGCCGACACGGACTCGCGGTCCGGTTCGGTCATGCCGGACCGGCTGGGCATTGATCGACGCGAGCATCGGGAAACAGCGGTCCCCATAGCGTGGCATGTCCGGCACTGCCCGGGGCCGCAGGGCGCGATCGTGCATCCCTCCCTATCGACCCGATTGGTCGCGCCGATGCGCTGCTGCCTGCCCGATCGGCACCTGTCCCGCCGCCACCGCCGGAAACGTCGGGCCTCGGCCGGATAGCAAGCGCCGCCGACGCCAAACGCCGGGCCTCCGATCATCTCGATCGGCCGCAGATAGAGTCTGTTGGATACGCGCCTGCGCAAGAAAATCCGAGGGGCGGCGGGCTTTCTTGCGTATCGATAGGAGTGGCCCCATTCTGCAGCCGCGATGAAGCGGTGTCGGCGCGGGGCGAACCCGACCGACAACCCGGGCGGCCCGCCTGTGCAGAAGGGCGCGCTATGACGACAGGAGCGGCGGCGATGCACGATCATCAGGGCGCAGAAATAGGCAGCGGGAGCATGACCGACCCGGTCTGTGGCATGACGGTCGACCCGGCGAACACGCCGCATGTCGCGACGCATGGCGGTGAACATCAATATTTCTGTAGCGCAGGCTGCCTCGCCAAATTTGAAGCTGAGCCCGATCGCTATACCGCGAAAGGCGAGCCGGCCGCAGCCGATGCACCCGAAGGCGCGATCTGGACCTGCCCGATGCATCCCGAGATTCAGCGCCCCGGTCCCGGGAGCTGCCCGATCTGCGGAATGGCGCTCGAGCCCGTCATGCCCGACGCCGCCAGCGGCCCCAGCGAAGAATATCGCGACATGCGGAGACGCTTCTGGATCGGACTCTTTCTCGCGCTTCCCGTCCTTGCCCTTGAGATGGGCGGCCATCTGACGGGTCTCCACGAAATCCTTGGCCGCCAAACGAGCAACATAATCCAGATGCTGCTCGCGACCCCTGTTGTCCTGTGGGCGGGCTGGCCCTTTTTCGAGCGCGCCTGGCTCTCGATCCGCAACAAGAGCCTCAATATGTTCACCCTCATCGCAATGGGGACGGGCGTCGCCTGGGGTTACAGCATGATCGCGGCGCTCGCGCCCCGGATTTTCCCGGGCGCGTTCCGCGCGGCCGACGGATCGGTCGCAGTCTATTTCGAGGCGGCGGCCGTCATCACGGTGCTGGTACTGCTCGGACAGGTGCTCGAACTCAGGGCGCGCGAGACGACGAGCGGCGCGATCCGCGCCCTTCTGGACCTGACGCCGAAGCTCGCCAGGCGCGTCCGCAGCGACGGGGGCGACGAGGAGATCGCTCTCGAGAATGTCGCGGTCGGCGACGTGCTGCGCATCCGCCCGGGCGAAAAGATCCCGGTCGACGGGATCGTCCTCGAAGGCCGCGGCACGGTCGACGAGTCGATGGTCACGGGCGAATCGATGCCGGTCACCAAGGAGACCGGCGCTGCGCTCATCGGCGGCACGATCAACCAAACCGGCGGCCTGCTGATGCGCAGCGAGAAGGTCGGGCGCGATACGATGCTGGCGCGCATTGTACAGATGGTCGCCGATGCGCAGCGCAGCCGCGCGCCGATCCAGCGTCTTGCCGATACGGTTTCCGGCTGGTTCGTGCCGGGCGTCATCGCCGTGGCCATCGCCGCCTTCGTCGCCTGGTCGCTTGTCGGCCCCGCACCTGCCATGGCCTATGGCCTGATTGCCGCCGTCTCGGTGCTCATCATCGCCTGTCCCTGCGCGCTCGGCCTTGCGACGCCGATGTCGATCATGGTCGGCGTCGGGCGCGGCGCCGAAGCCGGGGTGCTGATCAAGAATGCCGAGGCGCTCGAGCGGATGGAAAAGGTCGATACGCTCGTCGTCGACAAGACCGGAACGCTCACCGAAGGCAGGCCATCGGTTGTCGACATCGAAGTCGCGGACGGGTTTGAAGAAAGGGACCTCCTCCGTACAGCCGCTAGCCTTGAGCGCAGCAGCGAGCATCCGCTCGCGGCTGCCATCGTCAGGGCAGCCGAGGACCGGAATCTCGTTCTTGTCGAGCCATCGGGGGTCGATCAGCCCGTCGGCAAAGGAATCGTCGGGGTTATCGACGACCAAGCGATCGTCCTGGGGAACGCTGGTTTCCTCGAAGAATATGATGTCGATCCGGGCGGGCTCGCAGAAGTGGCAGACAGGCTTCGCGCAGACGGCGCCACGGCGATCTATATCGCGGTCAACGGCAAGGCGGCCGGCGTCATCGCCATCGCCGATCCGATCAAGGAGACGACGGGCGAAGCACTCGCGGCGCTGCGCGAGGCGGGAATCAGCGTCATCATGCTGACCGGCGATAATCGCGTCACCGCCGAGGCGATTGCGCGGCGTCTCGGCATTGACGATGTCGAAGCCGACGTCCTGCCCGACCAGAAGAGCGCCGTCGTCCTGCGGCTGCGCGAGCAGGGACGGATTGTCGCCATGGCGGGGGACGGGGTCAACGACGCCCCCGCGCTTGCCGCCGCCGATGTCGGGATCGCGATGGGCTCGGGAACCGACGTCGCGATCGAAAGTGCGGGCGTCACGCTGTTGCGCGGCGACCTTCTCGGCATCGTGCGAGCACGGCATCTCAGCCACGCAACAATGACGAATATCCGCCAGAATCTCTTCTTCGCTTTCGCCTATAATGTCGCGGGCATTCCGGTGGCGGCAGGCGTACTCTATCCGGTCTTCGGACTGCTCCTGTCGCCGATCATCGCCGCCGCGGCGATGGCGCTTTCCTCGGTCAGCGTCATCGCCAATTCACTGCGCCTGCGGTTCGTGAAAATCTGATCGAAGCATCGCCGCGCCGTTGGGCGGCGACGGGTATCAATCAAGGGAGAATAAGGATGAGAGGTTTCACAATAGCGGCGATCGGGCTTGCCTTGGTCATGGCGGTCCCCGCCCACGCGGCCGCAACGCCGGATTATCAGGCGGCGGCCGCGACTCTGGCGCAATATAAGCACGCGATCGAGAGTAGAGACCTGTCGGGCGCCGAAGCGCTGTTTGCGTCCGACGCCCAGATATTCGAGTCGGGCGGCATCGAAGGCAATTTCGCGCATTATCGCGATCATCATCTCGCACCCGAATTGAAGGCATTCAAATCCTTCGCCTATAAGGGCTATAAGGTTTCGGTACGCGGCGAAGGTGACGTCGCGATCGTGACCGAAACCTATTCCTACACGATCGTCCTTCCAAGTGACGAGACGGCCGAGCGCAACGGCGTCGCAACAAGCGTCCTCAAATGGACGGATGGAAAATGGCAGATCATCAGCCTGCACAGCTCCTCGCGCAAACCAAAGGCCTAGCCAGCGGGCATGTGGGCCGAGCACAGGAAGCAGTCCTTTTTGCCGATAGAAGCGGATCATCTCGACGTGGACGCCAATAGGTCTCGCAAGCTGCGCGATGGTCATGTCGCGCAAGGGCTTGACTCCGTACCATGGCACGGACCCTGTAAGCGAACGAGCAGCTGAAATCTGGTGATGATCGCGATGGCGCTGTGGATGCTTGTTGCCCGCCGTCGGACCGATGGCGGACCGAGCGAGCGGTTGGGATGTAACCATGGGACGGCGCTGGACGAACAATTATCGGTAAGTCGCGCGTCACCGAAACAAATTGACGCCTGAACGAACAAGGATCATGATTTTACCGTGAAACATTGGCTGTCCTTCCTGCTCCTCTTCGGAGCCATATTGGGGCTTCTCGCCCAGGAAGCGGCGTTTGCCTCCGCCCCTGCGATGCAGGGGCCAAGCGCGGCGATCGCCGCGCAGGCGATGAGCGACGAATGCGCGGAAATGATGGGCATCGACAAGTCTCAGGACAAGAAGTCCTGCGCCGGCCTCACGCTTGACTGCATTGCCAAGATGGGCTGTGCGCTTCCGCCCGCCGTCGTATCGCCAGCCATGCCGCTCGCGGTGAAAGCCCACATCCCGGGCTTGCTCGACCCGCTTCCGATCCGGCGATTGCATGGCCGGACGATCGGTCCCGAACCCGATCCTCCTTTGTTCTTCGGCTGAATTGCACGATGCGCGACGGCCCGTTCCGGCGCGCGTTTCCTGCCTTTTCAACTGAGGAATTCGACATGAAGACCATAATTGCCGTTGCCGCGCTCGCGGCAGCAACCCTTGCCGCTCCCGTTCTCGCTCAGGACCAATCGGGCGGCCATTATGAATGGCAGACCCGCCAGGTGCCGGGACCGAACAAGTCGGGCACCACGACGCGGGTCCGCGTCTGGGTCAAGGACAAGCCGGGACAGATGGCGCATTGCGACTGCGACATGATGAAGGTGAGTCCAGCCGACTGCATGAAGAAAATGTCCGGCGACCAAATGGGACATCCCGGGGCGTAAAGCTCTCCGCCCTCGGCGCCGATGCGTCGGGGGCGGTTCTTGTCCGGACCACAAAAAGGGGACAGCATGCGTCTTTTCCTTACGGCAGCCTTACTAGCGCTGCCGACGCCCCTTCTCGCCAACCCGATGTCGCTCGACGAAGCGCTTCAGCTGGCGGCGACGCGCGCGCCGGAACTGCAAGCCCGCGAAGCGGGCATCGATGCCGCGCGGTCGGCGGCGATCGCCGCCGACCGGCTGCCCGACCCGAAACTCAATATCGTCCTGCAGGATTTCCCGGTGACCGGGCCCGACGCGGGCCGGTTCAACCGCGACGACTTCACGATGCAAGTCATCGGCGTCAGCCAGGATTTTCCGAACCCTGCCAAACGCCGCGCGCGTGCAACGCGCGCACAGGCCGACATCGGAATCGCCCGTGCCGACGAAGCTGTGACCGCACAGGACATCAGGCTCGCGACGGCGCTTGCCTGGGTAGATCTCTTCTATGCCAAGAAGCGTCTCAAGGAACTCGACCTGCTCGACGACGGCCTTGAAGATTTGCAAGCGACCGTCACGGCTCGGCTCGCGAGCGGCGCGGCGCGCCCGGCACAGGCGCTCGAACCCGATCAGCTTCGCGCCGCGATCAACGATCGCCGCAGCGCACTTACAGCCGAGATCGCGCGCGCCCGGGCGCAACTCGCACGCTTTACCGGCGACCCCGCCGCCGACACGCTCGGCGATTTGCCGCCGCAGATGATCGACCAACAAGGATTGCGCGCCGGCATCGACGCCCTGCCAAGGCTCAGGGCGCTCGACGCCCGCGCCATAGCCGCCGATGCCGAGACCGGTCTCGCGCGCGCCGACAAGCGGCCAGACTGGAGCGTCAACGCTGCCTATGGGCGGCGCGAGCCCAATTATGGCGACCTCGTCACGGTCGGGGTCACCGTAGACCTGCCCTTCTTCTCGAAAAAGCGGCAGGATCCGAAGATTGCCGCGCGCGCCAGCGAAGCGACGCGCGCACGGCTCGACCGCGAGGCCGCCAAGCGCGACATCGCGGCGGCGCTCGACGCCGATCTCGCCGATCACCGCATGCATCATGAGCAGCTCGCCAATGCGCGCACGCGGCTCGTGCCGCTCGCGAAGAAGCGCGCCGAGCTCGATCTTGCCAGTTACGCCGCCGGAAAGCTCGACCTCGGGACTGCGCTCCTGTCGACGCTCGCGCTCGCCGAGGCCGAAGTCGATGCGCTCGCGCGCGAAGCCGAGGTCGCGCGCGACGCGATCCGGATCAATTATATCTATGGGGAGGCAGGTCAATGACCGATGCAACATCAGCGGCGCGCTGGCGCGCCGGAATCCTGGCTGCGGTGCTGATCGCGGGCGGCGGCGGCTACTGGCTCGGACAGCGTGGGGAAAGCGAGGCGCCAGCCGAAGCGACGGCCGTAGGGCGCAAGATCCTCTATTATTACGATCCCATGTTCCCGAACCAGAAGTTCGACAAGCCCGGCAAGTCGCCCTTCATGGATATGCAGCTCGAGCCCAAATATGCCGACGAAGGCAGCGGAGCTGCACCCGGCGTATCGGTCGATCCTGCCGCGCGGCAAAGCCTCGGCATAAGGGTGGTCGCCGCCGAAATGGGCAGCCTTGCGGCGACCTTCGACGTCAATGGCAGCATCGATTTCAACCAGCGCGACGTCGCGATCGTCCAGGCGCGTTCGGGCGGGTTCGTCGAGCGCGTCTATCGCCTCGCGCCCGGCGATGTGATCGGCGCCGGCACGCCGATCGCCGACCTGCAATTGCCCGAATGGGGCAGCGCCCAGACCGAATATTTGAGCGTCAAAAGGCTCGGAAAACCGGAACTCACCGCGGCGGCGCGACAACGGCTGCGGCTGATGGGCATGCCCGAGGGGGTAATTTCCGAAGTCGACCGGAGCGGACGCACCGGCGGCAGGCTGACGGTGCGCGCGCCGATCGGCGGCGTAGTCCAGACGCTGGGCGCGCGTGCGGGCGTGACGCTTGCCGCGGGGCAGACGCTCGCCGAAATCTCGGGGCTCGGCACGGTGTGGCTCAACGCCGCGCTCCCCGAAGCGCAGGCGGGACTCGTACAGGTCGGCCAGCGCGCGACCGCGACGCTCACCGCCTTTCCCGGCGAAGCATTCACCGGCAGGATCATTGCGATCCTGCCCACTGCATCGGCCGACAGCCGGACGCTGACGGTGCGCGTCGAACTCGCCAATCGCGGCGGGCGTCTCCGCCCCGGCATGTTCGCGGTGGTGGCGCTCGGGGGCGATGCCAAACCGGCGCTGCTGGTGCCGAGCGAAGCGGTGATCCGCACCGGCACGCGCAGCATCGTGATGCTCGAGAAGGGCGACGGGCGCTACCATCCCGCCGAAGTGATCACTGGACGCGAAGGTGGTGGCAAGACCGAGATATTGCAGGGGCTCGCTCCCGGCGAAAAGGTCGTCGCGTCGGGCCAGTTCCTGCTCGATTCCGAGGCGAGCCTGACCGGCCTCACCGTCCGTCCGCTGGAGCCCGCGCAATGATCGCGAAGATCATTCGCGCTTCGGTCGCGGCGCGCGGGCTCGTCGTCGCGGCGGCGCTGATCCTGACCCTGCTCGGGATCGCCGCGGTGCGCACGACGCCGGTCGATGCCCTGCCCGATCTCTCCGACGTCCAGGTCATCATCCGCACCACCTATGCGGGTCAGGCGCCGCGGATCGTCGAGGATCAGGTCACCTATCCGATCACGACGACAATGCTCTCGGTGCCCGGCGCGCGCGTCGTGCGCGGCTACAGCTTCGTCGGCGACAGCTTCGTCTATGTGCTCTTCGACGACGGCACCGATCCCTATTGGGCGCGCAGCCGCGTGCTCGAATATCTGAGCCAGGTGCAGAGCCGGCTCCCCGACGGCGCGCGGGCGAGCCTCGGCCCCGACGCGACCGGGGTCGGGTGGATCTATGAATATGCGCTCGTCGACAAGAGCGGCCGCCACGATCTTGCCGAGCTCCGCAGCCTCCAGGACTGGTTCCTGCGCTTCGAACTGAAGTCAGTGCCGGGCGTCGCCGAGGTCGCGAGCATCGGCGGCATGGTGCGCCAATATCAGATCATCGTCGATCCGCAGAAGCTTGCCGCCTTCGGCGTGACCGCAACCGACGTGGCAGACGCCCTCAAGCGCGCAAACCAGGAAAGCGGCGGCGGCAGCCTCGAACTCGCCGAGGCCGAATATATCGTGCGCGCGGGCGGCTATCTGAAATCGCTCGACGATTTCCGCAGCGTCCCGATCCGCACCGCCGGCGGCGGCATCCCGGTGACGGTCGGCGATGTTGCGACGGTCCAGATCGGCCCCGACACGCGGCGCGGCATCGCCGAACTCAATGGCGAGGGCGAGGTCGCGGGCGGCGTGATCGTCATGCGCGAGGGCAAGAATGCCCGCGAGGTCATCGACGGCGTGCGCGCCAAGCTCGCCGAGCTCAAGCGCAGCCTGCCGCCGGGGGTCGAGATCGTCACCACCTACGACCGTTCGGGGCTGATCGATCGTGCGGTCGACAATCTCACCTCGAAGCTCGTCGAAGAATTCATCATCGTCGGGCTCGTCTGCGCGCTGTTCCTGTGGCACGCCCGGTCGGCGCTGGTCGCCATCCTGACCCTGCCGCTCGGCATCCTCATCGCCTTCATCGTCATGCGGCTGCAGGGGCTCAACGCCAATATCCTGTCGCTCGGCGGCATCGCGATCGCGGTCGGCGCGATGGTCGATGCGGCGGTGGTGATGATCGAAAATGCCCACAAGCATCTCGAACATTGGGAGCGCGATCATCCGGGCGAGGAATTGAAGGGCGCCGAGCGCTGGCGCGTCATCACCGATGCCGCCGCCGAGGTCGGCCCGGCGCTGTTCCTCAGCCTTCTCATTATCACCTTCTCCTTCTTGCCGATCTTCACGCTCGAAGGCCAGGAAGGGCGGCTCTTCGCGCCGCTCGCCTTCACCAAGACCTATGCGATGGCGGCCGCTGCGATCCTCTCGATCACGCTCATCCCGGTGCTGATGGGCTGGCTGATCCGCGGAAA
Organism: Sphingopyxis sp. H073; assembly: GCF_001468395.1. Lineage (GTDB taxonomy): Bacteria > Pseudomonadota > Alphaproteobacteria > Sphingomonadales > Sphingomonadaceae > Sphingopyxis. The sequence goes on from NZ_LNSG01000002.1 coordinate 20,722, forward strand.
GATCCCGGCCGAACAGGCCAATCCGGTCAACCGCTGGCTGACCCGCGCCTATCGCCCGGCACTCGACTGGGTGCTCGAACGGCCGAAAAAGGCGCTCCTCATCGCCGGCCTCGTCTTCGCCACCAGCCTGTGGCCGATGACCCAGATCGGCGGCGAGTTCATGCCGCAGATGCATGAGGGCGATCTCCTCTACATGCCCTCAGCGCTTCCCGGCATCTCAGCAGCGCGGGCGTCGAGCCTGCTCCAGCAGACCGATCGGCTGATCAAGACGGTGCCAGAGGTCGAAAGCGTGTTCGGCAAGGCGGGCCGCGCCGACAGCGCGACCGACCCCGCGCCGCTCGAGATGTTCGAGACGACGATCCGCTTCAAGCCGAAGGACCAGTGGCGCCCCGGAATGACCGAGGAGAAATTGATCGAGGAGCTCGACGCGCGGGTCCGGGTCCCTGGGCTCGCCAATTTCTGGATCCCGCCGATCCGCAACCGCATCGACATGCTCGCGACCGGGATCAAAAGCCCGGTCGGCATCAAGGTCGCGGGCTCGGATCTTGCCGAGATCGACCGCACCGCGAAGCGCATCGAGGGCGTAGTCAGGACCGTCCCCGGCGTCGCCTCGGCGCTGGCCGAGCGCCTGACTGGCGGCCGTTATATCGACGTCGACATCGATCGCGCCGCCGCGGGGCGCTATGGTCTCAACGTCGCCGACGTGCAGGCGATCGTCGCGGGCGCGATCGGCGGCGAGACGATCGGCCAGACGGTCGAGGGGCTCGCGCGCTATCCGATCAGCGTCCGCTATCCACGCGAGATGCGCGACAGCATCGGCGAGCTCGCGGCCCTTCCGATCCTGACGCCGTCGCGCCAGCAGATCACGCTCGGGACGGTGGCGAGCGTCAAGGTCAGCGACGGGCCGCCGATGCTGCGCAGCGAGAATGGCCGCCCGGTGACCTGGATCTATGTCGACAGCCGCGGCCGCGATTTGCAGGGTCTGGTGCACGACATCCAGCGGGCGATCGCGCGCGATGTCGAGCTGCCCCCCGGCGTCAGCATCTCCTACACCGGGCAGTTCGAGTTCCTCGTTCGTGCGACCGAGCGGATGAAGGTGGTCGTGCCGGTCACGCTCGCGATCATCTTCATCCTGCTCTACCTCACCTTCCGCCGCTGGGACGAGGCGCTGCTCATCATGGCGACCTTGCCCTTTGCACTCACCGGCGGGCTCTGGCTGCTCTATCTGCTCGGTTACAACCAGTCGGTCGCGAGCGCGGTCGGGTTCATCGCGCTCGCCGGCGTCGCCGCCGAGTTCGGGGTCGTCATGCTCATCTACCTCAAGCATGCGCTCGCCGATCGCGGCGATGGCGACATATTGGCCGCGGTTCGCGAGGGCGCGCTGCTTCGCGTCCGGCCGAAGGCGATGACCGTCGCGGTGATCCTCGCGGGCCTGTTCCCGATCCTCGTCGGGACCGGCACCGGCTCCGAAGTGATGAGCCGCATCGCCGCGCCGATGATCGGCGGCATGCTGACCGCGCCGCTGCTCTCGATGCTCATCATTCCCGCCGCCTATCTGCTGATGCGCAGGCGCGCGGCCCATCCCGTTCAACCCGAAGGAGAAATGACATGAAGAATTTGACCGCCATCGCACTGGGCATCGCGCTCAGCGCAGGACTTGCCGGCTGCGGCAAGCAGGGCGAAGCGCCGAAGACCGAAGAAAAGGCCGCGATGGCCGATGACGCCGGAACCATGGCGATGCCCGCCGAAACCAAACATGGCAAGGGCACGGCGACCGTGACCGCAATCGATAGCGCGAAGGGACAGGTCACGCTCGATCATGGCGCGATCGCCGAACTCGAATGGCCGCCGATGACGATGGGCTTCGCCGCAAAGCCCGAGCTGCTGAAGGACATCAAGGTCGGCGACAAGGTCGCGTTCGAGCTCGACTGGAACGGTAAGGCCGGGACGATCACCAAGCTCGACAAGGCGCCATAATATCCGCCGGCGCGCGCGGCGAAGCCAGTCGTCGCGCGCGCCAGCCCCTTCCTTCCCCGAACCCGGATGCGTCCGGTCGGATCGATCAATCGGTCTGGAGCGCGAGTTCGGTGCCCGCGATCGCCTCGATCACCCGGCATTCGGCGGCCCGGCCGCCCTCGCAGGAGGTCGCGACCTCGGTCAGCGCCGAGCGCAAGGTTTCGAGCCGCGCGATGCGGATGCCGATATCGGCAAGATGCGCGCGCGCGATCGCCGCAGCCTCGCCGCAATCGCGGTCGGGCTGATCCGAAAGCGCCAGCAGCGAGCGGATTTCGGGGATCGAAAAACCGAGCTGCCGGCCGTGGCGGACGAAGGCGAGCCGCCGAAGGTCGGCCGCATCATAGCTTCGCCGTCCCGAAGCGGTGCGCAGGGCTTCGGGCAGCAGCCCGATCTCTTCATAGAAGCGGATGGTGTTGACCTTGGTCCCGGTCTCCCGGGCAAGGTCGCCGATCGCGAGCCGCTTGGTCATATTATGCTTGATCCTCCAGTGACTGGAGGATGTATAGGCGGTCCTCGTCCGAAGTTGAAGGCGGCAAAGCGAAGAGCGCGCCACCACCATGGAGTGAAGACGCGATGGCGGAGGGATCCGAGAACGGCGACGGCTGCGGCTGCACGGGAGACCCGGTGCGCGCGGAAAAGGACCCGGCCTATCGCCGTGCTCTTTGGATCGTGGTTATCCTAAATCTCGGCTTCGGCGCTATCGAGATCGTCGGCGGATTCATCGCCAACAGCCAGGCGCTGAAGGCCGACTCGCTCGACTTCATCGGCGACGGCACCATCACGCTGGCCGGCCTCGTCGCGATCGGCTGGACGGCGCTCGCCCGCACCCGCATCGCTCTTGCCCAAGGCCTGTTCCTGCTGACGCTCGGGCTCGGCGTCATCGGCGTCGCGCTGTGGCGCGCCCTGACAGCGGTTCCGCCCGAAGCCGAGCTCATGGGCGGCATCGGCTTCGTTGCACTGCTCGTCAATCTCACCTCGGCGGCGGTCCTCTCGCGGTTTCGCGAAGGCGACGCCAATGTCCGCGCTGTTTGGCTGTTCAGCCGCAATGACGCGGTCGCCAATGTCGCGGTAATCATCGCTGCGGGTCTCGTCGCATGGACCGGCCAGGCCTGGCCCGACCTTGCAGTGGCCGCCATCATTGCAGCGCTCTTCCTGCATTCGGCCTATGAAATTCTTCGCAGCGCGCGGACCGAGCTGCGCCAACTGTCGGAACAAGGGATTCGTGGTCAGGCTTGACCCTGTAGTTGCTACAGGGTGCATAAGGCCGGCGAATCGACGCAAAGGGAAATGTCGCGAGCATGCTGGATCGACGTCAAGCTGCCGGCCTGATCGCCGCCGAGATGACGCATTACCGGGCCGCGCGGCGGGCCGGCGATTATCCCGCGGCCTGGCGCGCGCTCGAGCGCGCGCACATCGTTGCGCAGCCCTTCTTCGGCATTCACCTGTCGTCGCATGGCCACATGCTCGGTTTCGCGATGGCGCTCGGCGACTGGCGCGAAGCGGCGGGGCAGATTTTCCGGCTGGCCCTCGTCCCTCTGGGATCGCTGACGGGCCGGATCCCGGCAGGCAATAGTGGGCGGGCGCGGGTCAGCGCGTTCCAACCCATGGCGATTCCATCCGATCTGGCCGCCGCGATGTCACGCCGCGACAAACAGATGACGGGTCGATAGGGGGCTTTATGGCTGGTGCGATGATGCGACTGCTGGTGATTGTGGGCGTGCTGCTTTGCACCCTGCAATTCTGTGAGCCCGCGTCCGCGCATATTGCCGATCAAGGCACCGCCTATTCGCTGGACAGGGACGGCGGCAAGCAAGTGCCGGGCGAACCGGCAAAGAAATTCGCCCATAGCGGCCATCATCATTGCCCCATGGCGCCGGACCAGCATCAGACGGTCAGCGAAGCCCCGCTGGCCCCGGCGCGTGGGCCACTATTTGCCGCGCCGGTCGTGCAGCGACCATCGCGCGTCCTGCCGCCCCTTCTCGACCCGCCCCTCGCCTGACGTCTTGACGCGCTCGCGCATTCGCGCGGCGATCTATCGGCTCAATCGAGGATGGAATTATGTACAGGATCGTTGTTGCCCTCGTGGCAGCCACATCGTGCGTTGCGATAGCGCAGGCACAGGAGGTCGGCACCGAAAGCCGGCAGATATCAGGACCGCTCCTGACGCTCGACGAGGCGGTTGCGCTCGCGGGCGGCAGCGCGCCCGCGGCGGAAGCCGCAGCGGCGGACGTTGATGCCGCAAGCGCAGCCCGCCGAGTCGCGGGGCTGCGCCCCAACCCAGCGCTTTCGGTCGAAGTCGAGAATTTCGTCGGCACCGGGCCCTATAATGGCGTCAATGGCGCCGATATCACGGCAAGCGTCGCGATCCCGCTCGAACTCGGCGGCAAGCGGCAGGCCCGGATCGCGGTTGCCGATGCGGCGGCGCACCGCGCGCAAATCGCGCAGGCGATTGCGCAGGCCGATATCCGGTTCCAGGTCACCGAACTCTATATCCAGGCCTCGGCCGCCGAAGTGCGTGTCGCGATTGCCGAGGACCAATATCGTATCGCCGGCGACACGGCGCGCGCCGCGACCATAAGAGTGCAAGCGGGGCGCGCCTCGCCGCTCGAACAAGAACGCGCCGAAGTCGCGCGCCTGACCGCCGAAACCGAGGCCGAGAAAGCGCGCCGCCTCGCCGATGCCGCGCGCGCCAGTCTCGCGCGCCGCATTGGCCGCCCGGTCACCGGCCCGCTCGATGTCGCGGTACTCGGCGGCCCCGGAAGCGGCACCATGGGTCCGCCCCGCCCTGTATCGGCGGCTGGCACGCTCGCGCTGGCGGCGGCCGATGCCGACCTCGCCACCGCGGATGCCGGCGTCGAACTGGCGCGTTCGCAGCGCGTGCCCGATCTTACCGTCGGGCCGGGCGTTCGCCGGCTCGAAGCCACCAACGATGTCGCTGCGGTGTTCAGCGTCTCGGTGCCGCTGCCGCTGTTCAACAACGGACGCGCCGCGGTCGACCAGGCGAATGCCGAACGGCGGCGTGCCGACGCGCAGCGCCGCGTCACCGCGCTCGATATCGAGCAGAAGATCAGCGACGCCGAAGTCGAGGCTGCCAATGCGGCCGCGGCGGCGCGCGTCGCGAGCGGCCCCGCTCTGTCCTCGGCCATGGAAGCCGCGCGCATTGCGCGCATCGGCTACCGCGAGGGCAAGTTCGGACAGCTCGAACTGCTCGATGCCGAACGGACGCTGACCGAGATGCGCTCCGCGTCGATCGAAGCCCTCGCCTCCTATCAACTCGCCAAGGCCCGGTTGGAACGCCTGACGGCTCCCGCGCCGCTCGAAGGAAATTGACCCGATGACTATCACTATCAACCGAAAGCTGCTGCTCGCCGCGACGCTGCCGCTGTTCCTCGCCGCCTGCGGTGGCGGCGAGACCGCCAAACCCGCCGACGAGCATGGCGAGGAAGAGGCCGGCCATGCCGACGAGGGCAAGATCACCCTCACCAACGAGCAGATCAAGATCGCGGGGATCGCGCTCGGCAGCCCGACCATCGGCAGCGCCGGCGCGCTGCAATTGCCCGCAACGATCGAAGGCGATCCGCAAGGAACGCAGGCCGTGTCGGCCGCGATCGGCGGGCGGATCGTCGCGCTCAACCGCAATCTCGGACAGAGCGTCGGCCGTGGGCAGACGCTTGCGATTGTCGAGAGCCGCGAGGCCGCGCAGCTCCAGGGCGAGGTGCAGGCCACGCGTGCCCGATTAGCGCTTGCCAACTCCAATCTCGCACGCGAGGAGCGGCTGTTCGCACAGCGCGTGTCGCCCGAGCAGGATGTGATTGCGGCACGCACGGCCGCGACCGAAGCCAGGATCGCCTATCAACTCGCGCAGCAGCAGGTATCCGCCGCAGGGGGCGGCGGCGGCCAGCTCAACCGGATTGCCATTACCGCGCCGATTTCGGGCCAGGTAATCGCGCGCAGCGTGGTGCTCGGTCAGACGGTTCCCGCCGATGCAGAACTCTATCGCATCGCCAACCTCTCGAGCGTTTCGCTCTCGCTGAACCTCCAGCCCGCCGACGCCGGTCGTATCCGGCCCGGCGCCGTCGTCTCGGTGAGCGCGCCTGGACGCCAGGCGACCGGCAAGATCAGCTTCGTCTCGCCCGCGCTCGATCCGGCCACGAAGCTCGTGCCCGCAATCGCGATCCTCGACAATCGCGCCGGCCAATGGCGCGTCGGCGAAGCCGTGACCGCCTCGGTCGCGCTGGCTGCGAGCGGCGGCGTCGGCTCGATCAGCGTTCCCGCGACCGCGATCCAGACCGTCGAGGGCAAGAGCGTCGTGTTCGTGCGTATCAAGGACGGGTTCGAGGCTGTCCCCGTGGTGCTCGGCGACCGCGCGGGAGCCAATGTCATCGTCCGCTCCGGGCTCAAGGGCACCGAGCAGATCGCCATCACCAACAGCTTTTCGCTCAAGGCCGAGATCGGCAAGGGCGAAGCAGGCGATGAGGACTAAGCCATGATCGCTCGTATCGTTACCTGGGCGGTCGAAAAGCGCTGGCTTGTCGTCCTGCTCACCGCCATCGCCGCCATAATCGGGGCGACAGCATTGTCGCGCCTGCCGATCGACGCGGTTCCCGACATCACCAACAACCAGATCCAGATCAACGTCCGCGCCCCCGCGCTCTCGCCCGAACTCGTCGAGAAGCAGGTCGCCTTCCCGATCGAGACCGCGCTCGCGGGGATCCCCGGCCTCGATCACACAAGGTCGCTGAGCCGCAACGGCTTCGCGCAGGTCACCGCGGTCTTCGACGATTCGACCGACATTTATTTCGCGCGCCAGCAGGTCGGCGAACGCCTCAACGAGGCAACCGAGAATATACCCGACGGGGTTCGCCCGGAGATGGGGCCGATCGCGACGGGTCTCGGCGACGTCTATATGTGGACGGTCCGCCTCGCGCACCGCAAAGACGATGCGCACAAGGCCGGCGAGCCCGGCCTCCAGCCTGACGGCAGCTATGTGACCCCCGAAGGCGAACGGCTCGTCACCGAGGCCGACAAGTCGACCTATCTTCGCACGACGCAGGACTGGATCGTCACGCCGCTCGTCCGGACGGTTCCCGGCGTCGCGGGCGTCGATGCGATCGGCGGCTATTCGAAGCAGTATCTGGTCGTTCCCGACGTGCAGCGCCTCGCCGCGCTCGACCTCAGCCTCACCGAGCTCGCCGAAGCCCTCGAACGCAACAATAGTGCGGTCGGCGGCGGCGTCGTCGAGCGCAATGGCGAAGGGCTCGCCGTTCGTTCGGACGCGTTGGTCCGCGACACCGCCGAGCTGGCACGCACCGTCGTCGCAACGCGCGCGGGCGTTCCGATCACGCTCGACCAGGTGGCGACGGTCCGCACCGGACAGGCGGTTCGCATGGGTTCAGCCTCTGAAAATGGCACCGAAGTCGTCGTCGGCACCGCGGTCATGCGCATCGGCGAGAACAGCCGGACGGTCGCGACCGCGGTCGCAGACCGGCTGAAGGAGGTAAACGCCTCGCTGCCGCCCGATGTCGTTATCGAGCCGGCGCTCGATCGTACCAAGCTCGTCAATTCGACGATCTGGACGGTCGGCAAGAACCTGACCGAGGGTGCGCTGCTCGTCATTGTCGTGCTTTTCCTGCTGCTCGGCAATTTCCGCGCAGCGCTGATCGCGGCGCTCGTCATCCCGATCACGATGCTGCTCACCAGCTTCGGCATGCTGCGCGCCGGCGTCTCGGCGAACCTGATGAGCCTCGGCGCACTCGACTTCGGCCTCATCGTCGATGGCGCCGTCATCATCGTCGAGAATGCGCTGCGGCGCATGGCCGACCTCCAGCATCGCCACGGCCGCATCCTGACCGTCCAGGAACGTCTCGCGACCGTTGCATCGGCCGCGCGCGAGATGGTGCGACCGTCTGTCTACGGGCAGGCGATCATCATCCTCGTCTATGTGCCCTTGCTCACCTTGAGCGGGGTCGAGGGCAAGACCTTCATCCCGATGGCGCTGACCGTGATCATCGCGCTCGCTTTCGCCTTCATCCTCTCGCTCACATTCGTCCCCGCCGCGATCGCGATCTGGCTTTCGAAGCGGGTCGAAGAAAAAGAGGGCCGCATCATGGCGTGGCTGAAGCAACGCTACGAGCCGGGTCTCGACCGCGCGATTAGCAAGCCCAAGATCACCCTCGGCGCGGGCATCGGGGGGTTCGTCATCGCGATCCTCGCCTTCTTCTCACTCGGCCAGGTCTTCCTGCCGCAGCTCGACGAGGGAGATCTCCTGATCCAGGCGTTTCGCGTGCCCTCGACGTCCGTCGAACAGAGCCAGGCCATGCAAGTGCCGATCGAGCGGATGCTCGCAAGGCAGCCCGAGGTCGCGATCGTCTTCTCGAAGACCGGCACGGCGGACCTCGCGTCCGATCCGATGCCGCCCAACGCGACCGACAATTTCGTGATCCTCAAGCCTCGCAAAGAATGGCCCGACCCAAGCCTCCCCAAGGCCGAACTCGTCGAGCGGCTGGAGAAGGAACTGAACAAGATCCCGGGCAATGCCTATGAGATCACTCAGCCGATCCAGATGCGCTTCAACGAGCTGATTGCGGGCGTGCGCGGTGACATTGCGATCAAGGTCTATGGCGACGACTTCGACGCGATGAACGCGACCGCGCAGCAAGTCGCCGCAATCTTGCGGAAGACCGAAGGCGCGAGCGACGTGCGCGTCGAAGAAACCGAAGGTCTCTCGATGCTCGACATTCGGGCGAACCGCGACGCGATGGCGCGGCTCGGCGTCAGCGCGCGTGACGTGCAGGATGTCGTCACCGCAACGATCGGCGGCCGCGAGGCCGGCACGATCTTCGAAGGCGACCGGCGCTTCCCGATCGTCATCCGGCTGTCCGACGCGCAGCGCGCTGACCTGTCGGTGCTCGAACAGGTACAGGTCCCGGTGGCGGGCGGCGCCTTCGTGCCGCTTGCGAGCGTCGCCGATATCCGTATCGTCGAGGGACCGAACCAGATCAGCCGCGAAAACGGGAAGAGGCGCGTCGTCGTCCAGGCCAACGTCCGCGGCCGCGCGATCTCCGACGTCGTGGCCGACGCCAAGGCCGGCATCGCTAAGGATGTTCGCCTCCCCGCCGGCAGCTACCTTGAATGGGGCGGCCAGTTCGAGAATCTCGCCTCCGCACGCGACCGGCTTCAGCTCGTCGTCCCGGCCTGCTTCATCCTGATCCTGCTGCTGCTCTATGGCGCGCTTCGATCGTCGCGCGATGCGGCGATCGTGTTCACCGGGGTTCCGCTGGCACTGATCGGCGGCGTGCTAGCACTGTTCCTGCGCGGGATGGACTTCTCCATCTCGGCAGCAGTCGGGTTCATCGCGCTCTCGGGTATCGCGGTGCTCAACGGCCTCGTGATGGTGTCGTCGATCCAGGAACTGATGCGCTCGGGCATGGCGCGGGCCGAAGCCGCAAGGCAAGGCGCGCTCATGCGCCTTCGCCCCGTCGTGATGACCGCGCTCGTCGCCAGCCTCGGGTTCGTGCCGATGGCGCTCGCGACCGGCGCGGGCGCCGAAGTGCAGAAGCCGCTCGCGACGGTGGTGATTGGGGGACTGATCTCGGCGACCCTGCTCACGCTCTTCGTACTTCCGACCCTCTATGCCCGCTATGGCAGCCGGGAAGCCGACCTGCGGGAAGATCATTTGCAGTACGACGACAGCCTATCTGCGAGCACCCCCTAATGATCAGCACGACAAGACGCGCGGCACGCAAGGCTGCGGTTCTGTTGAACCGGCGGGCGACCATGCTGCTCGCTGGCGCCCGGGCGCCGATTCTCGACGACTTCGTGAACAGGTTGCCACATTGCCCGGCGATTCACATCGTAAGGGATCAGAATTCTAAAAATCTGGATCCAGGTCCAGCCCGGAACGGATGAGGTGCTCGTCACCGGAAGCGCCCAACGAGCCGGGACGAGCAGAGTCGTAAACCGCGGGCATCTTCACGCTTCCGCCGACATCGTCGGTGGAAGCGAGTCGATCATCGCAGACGCGCGCTAGACCTGTCCGATTTCCCCGTGCGTTAGATATTCCGCCCGGTTCGGCGTATCTATACCGATTTGAACATCTATCTGCTCCGCAACCGCTTGGCTGGAGTGGGTGGAAATCGCTGCCGGAGAACATGACAACGTCCTCTTCCGCCTCGGCCGGGCAGCCGTTTCCGAAGGGGTCACGCCGTTGGCGTTCCACTCCAGCAATTTTGACGCAACCCAGCCGATCGGAGGGACCGACTCATTCTACTGCGCGCTTGGGCCCCGATCCGGTAGTTGCAGCACGCTAAGCGCCAATCCTTTCCTAGACACACCCGTCGGCTCGCCGTCATCATATTACGTCCTTATTACGCGAGACGAAATGCGGCTCGACGTAACGCGGCATATTACGCCGCCTTTTGGCGTAAGTGACTGGAATTACTAGGAAAACTGGAGCGGGCGAAGGGATTCGAACCCTCGATCGCCGAGCTATGCCGCAAGGAAGGCATTGCCCAGAGCCTGTATTACACCTGGTCGAAGGAGTTCATGGAAGCTGGCAAGCGCCGCCTGGCCGGCGACACCGCCCGTGCCGCGACCACCGGAGAGGTCCAGGACCTGCGCCGCGAAGCCCGGGCCCTGAAGGAATGCGTGGCCGATCTGACACTGGAAAACCGTCTGCTCAAAAAAAGCATGGTCGCGGATGGGGGCAACGACGAATGAGATATCCCGCATCCGAGAAGCTCGAGATCATCAGAACCGTCGAGCAGTCGCACCTGTCGGCCAAGCGCACGCTGGACCAACTCGGCATCCCTCGTCGGACATTCTACCGCTGGTATGATCGCTACCTCGAAGGCGGGCCGGAGGCGTTGGAAGATCGGCCATCGGCGCCGAGCCGGGTGTGGAACCGCATCCCGGCGGGCATCCACGACCAGATCATCGAGCTGGCGCTGGAACAGTCTGAGCTGAGCCCCCGGGAACTGGCCGTGCGCTTCACCGAAGGGCAGCGCTACTTCGTGTCGGAATCCACGGTTTACCGCCTGTTGAAGGCCCACGACCTGATCACCAGCCCGGCCTATGTCGTGATCAAGGCTGCCGATCAGTTCCACACGAAAACCACGCGGCCGAACGAGATGTGGCAGACCGACTTCACCTACTTCAAGATCATCGGGTGGGGCTGGATGTATCTGTCGACCGTGCTCGACGACTTCTCACGCTACATCATCGCCTGGAAGCTGTGCACCAACATGCGAGCCGAGGACGTCACCGACACGCTGGACCTCGCCCTGGCGGCTTCTGGTTGCGACAGCGCCACGGTGCTGCACAAACCCCGGATACTCAGCGATAATGGCCCCAGCTACATCGCGGGTGAGCTGGCGGAATACATCGAGGCCCGGAAGATGAGCCATGTCCGCGGCGCCCCGTGTCATCCCCAAACCCAGGGCAAGATCGAGCGCTGGCACCAGACCCTGAAAAACCGCATCTTGCTGGAAAACTACTTCCTGCCCGGCGACCTCGAAGCCCACATCGAGACCTTCGTCGAGCACTACAATCACCAGCGATACCACGAGAGCCTGGCCAACGTGACGCCTGCCGACGCCTACTTCGGCAGGGCTCCGGCAATCATCAAACTGCGCGAAAGGATCAAGCGACAGACCATCGAACATCGGCGCTTGCAGCACCGCAAGTTCGCCGCCTAACATCAACCCCCTGACGAGGTCCGCACTCCGCTAATCTACGCCGCGAGTTGTGCCGAATGTTCTGACGACGGACACCTATTTAACCGACGGCCTTCCCTGAGTGGAGCGAGAGCCACATAGACCGTCGCGATCATTTGGCACGGAGCGCCGCCGCGATCGATGCGCGAACAGAAGGAAGCCGCGCCCACGGTAAGCCGGTGACGGTTAAGGTGGCGCAACACAAGAGGAGTGAGTCCGACAAGGCTGAGGGGAATGTGATTTTTGCGTATATCAGAGAATGACGATCCGAATGAAGGCGAGTTGCAATCATGCCGCCTGGTGAAAGGCGGTTGAGCTGGAAATCTGACAGGAGCTTCTGACAATGGATCATCAGCATCATGGCCATTTGGCGGAAGGCGCGGTTACCGATCCCGTCTGCGGGATGGCAGTCGATCCGGAGACGAGTATTCACCAGCTCACGCATGCCGGCGTCCATCATTATTTCTGCAGTGCGGGATGTCTGGGCAAGTTCAGAGCGGACCCGGCTCGCTATCACGGCGGCGCGGAGAACTCGGCACCGCCCCCTCCGAAGGGCGCGATCTGGACGTGTCCGATGCATCCCGAGATCCAGCGGCCGGGACCAGGAGCTTGCCCGATCTGCGGAATGGCATTGGAGCCTATCGTTCCCGAAGCCACCGACGGCCCGAGCGAAGAATATCGGGACATGCGCCGACGCTTCTGGATCGGCCTGGTGCTTGCGCTTCCGGTCCTTGCCCTCGAGATGGGCGGGCACATGACCGGACTTCATATGCTGATCTCCCGCCAGGCTAGTAATTGGGTCCAGATGCTGCTTGCGACGCCCGTCGTCCTCTGGGCGGGCTGGCCGTTCTTCGAGCGCGGCTGGCAGTCGCTGCGTACGCGTAACCTCAACATGTTCACGCTGATCGCAATGGGGACAGGCGTTGCCTGGCTTTACAGCATGGTCGCAGCACTCTTGCCCGATATCTTTCCAGATGCTTTCCGCGCCGCGGACGGTTCGGTGGCGGTCTATTTCGAGGCAGCCGCCGTAATCACGGTGTTGGTGCTGCTCGGCCAGCTACTCGAACTGCGCGCCCGCGAGACAACCAGTGGCGCGATCCGGGCGCTTCTCGATCTTTCACCGAAGCTCGCCCGCCGCGTCGCCGCGGACGGCAGCGACGAGGAAATAGACCTTTCCGAGGTTGTGGTAGGCGACGTCCTGCGAGTCCGCCCTGGCGAGAAGGTCCCGGTAGACGGTATCGTCATGGAAGGGCGGAGCACGGTCGATGAATCCATGGTTACCGGGGAATCCATGCCCATCACGAAGGACATCGGGGCCGCGCTGATCGGTGGAACGATCAATCAGACCGGCGGACTTGTGATGCGAAGCGAGAAGGTCGGCCGCGATACGATGCTTGCGCGTATTGTGCAGATGGTGGCCGACGCCCAGCGCAGCCGTGCCCCAATTCAGCGGCTCGCCGATGCGGTATCGGCCTGGTTCGTGCCGACTGTCATTCTGGTCGCACTGGTTGCCTTCGTCGCCTGGTCGCTATTCGGCCCGGCGCCATCGATGGGATATGGACTTGTGGCCGCTGTCGCGGTCCTCATTATCGCCTGCCCCTGCGCGCTCGGTCTCGCGACGCCGATGTCGATCATGGTCGGCGTTGGCCGCGGTGCCGAGGCTGGAGTGCTGATCAAGAACGCCGAGGCCCTGGAGCGCATGGAGAAGGTCGACACTCTGGTCGTCGACAAGACCGGAACGCTGACGGCCGGAAAGCCTTCGGTCGTCGCCATCGAAGTTGCGGAGGGTTTTGCTGAGGAAGAGATTCTGCGCATTGCGGCAAGCCTTGAACGTACAAGCGAACACCCGCTGGCACAGGCGATCGTCCAGGCCGCCGAGCAGCGCGGGATCAAGCTCCTCGAACCGACCGCAGTCGACCAGCCGGTTGGCAAGGGCATAGTCGGCATGGTCGACGGGCAAACCGTGCAGGCGGGCAACGCGAGTTTCCTGGCCGAATATGATATCGGCCCCGGCGACCTCGCGGGTCCGGCCGACCGGCTGCGCGGGGACGGGGCTACCGCCATTTTCCTGGCAATCGGCGGGCGCGCAGCGGGCGTCATCGCCATCGCCGATCCGGTAAAGGAGACAACTCCGGCAGCGCTCAGGGCGCTCAGGGAGGCCGGCATCAAGGTAATCATGCTGACGGGCGACAACCGCACGACCGCGCAGGCGATAGCGCGGCGCCTCGATATTGCCGATGTCGAGGCCGACGTCCTGCCGGACCAGAAGAGTGCCGTGGTAACGCGCCTTCGCGAGGAAGGGAGAATTGTCGCAACGGCCGGCGACGGCGTCAACGACGCGCCCGCGCTCGCTGCTGCCGATGTCGGGATCGCGATGGGATCGGGCACCGATGTCGCGATCGAGAGCGCCGGAGTGACGCTGCTCCATGGCGACCTGATGGGTATCGTCCGGGCGCGGCATCTCAGCCATGCCACGATGCGGAATATTCGCCAGAATCTCTTCTTCGCCTTCGCATATAATGTCGCCGGGATTCCGATCGCGGCTGGCGCGCTCTATCCGGTTTTCGGCTTGCTGCTGTCGCCGATTATCGCCGCCACCGCGATGGCGCTCTCTTCGGTCAGCGTGATCGGCAATTCGTTGCGACTGCGCCTGGTGAAAATCTGATCCGTGCGGCGCTTCGCACATTGCGTATACGGGCGAGGAACAGCGAACAGCATCTCTCGGGCAAGCTCGGTTTGATGAGCGAAACCAAAGTCCCTCTCGGGAATATGCGCGAGGCTCACGAACGCGGGGCGGATCTTCGGGTGTGTCGAGGGGCGGTTGCTGAGAGGGAAACAAGCGAGCCCAACGACAACTTATGACCCGCTTCGCACCCTCGGCGGGCCATTCCCCAACCGGCTGCCTCGGTCGCGACCCGCCGGAGAATCTCGGGCATCCGGACCCGGACTGGTCGGTCAGGATCATGAAACGGCCTGACCTCGGACGAGGATCCAGTCGCATGATCCGTGCGAATACCGGGCCGCTCCAGAGTGGATTCGTAACTTACGTATATTGAAGGGACGGTCGGGACGGCATTGAGGCGATCTAGCTCAAGACAGCTAATGGAGCGCGATCATGTTCGAACAGGCCTTCAGCACCATCAATGCCGCGCCGTCCTTCCGGCATCGCTATGACAATTTCATCGGTGGTCGTTGGAGTCCCCCCGCTGCGGGAGAATATTTCGCCGATACGAGCCCGATCAACGGCGCCCTGATCGCCGAGTTCGCGCTGTCAACACCGGAAGATGTCGAGCGCGCGCTCGATGCGGCGCACGCGGCCAAGGATCAGTGGGCCAAGATATCACCAGCCGAGCGTGCGCGGTTGCTCAACCGGATCGCCGACCGGCTGGAAGACAATCTGGAGCTGCTGGCCTTCGCCGAGACGATCGACAACGGCAAGCCGATCCGCGAGACGCGTACCGCAGACGTGCCTCTGGCGATCGACCACTTCCGCTACTTCGCCGGCTGCATCCGGGCGGAAGAGGGCGCGATCTCGACGATCGATGCCGACACGATCGCCTATCATTTCCGCGAGCCGCTTGGCGTCGTCGGGCAGATCATCCCGTGGAACTTCCCGCTGCTCATGGCAGCCTGGAAAATCGCTCCGGCACTTGCCGCGGGCAATTGCACGGTGATCAAACCTGCGTCCCAGACGCCTTTGACATTGCTGATGTTCGCAGAGCTCACCGCCGATATTCTGCCGCCTGGCGTGTTCAACGTCGTGACGGGACCTGGACGCACCGTTGGCCAGGCGATCGCCGCCAATCCACGGATCGCCAAGGTCTCCTTTACGGGCGAGACGGTCACCGGCAAGCAGATCATGCATGCGGCCGCCGACCATCTCATCCCCCAGACGATGGAACTTGGCGGCAAGTCGCCCAACATCTTCATGGCCGACGTGCTCGACGAGGAGGACGCCTTCTTCGACAAGGCGCTGGAGGGCTTCACGCTCTTCGCGTTCAACAAAGGCGAGGTCTGCACCTGTCCCTCGCGCGCGTTGATCCACGAATCGATCTTCGACCGTTTCATCGAGCGCGCCGTGGCGCGTGTCACAGCGATCCGCCAAGGTGATCCGCTCGACCCTTCGGTCCAGATCGGCGCCCAGGCATCCGAAGATCAACTCCACAAGATCCTCGGCTATATCGACATCGGAAAAACCGAGGGCGCGCAATGCCTGACCGGCGGCGCGCGGGCGCTCCCCGGCGGCGAACTCGATCGGGGCTATTTCGTGCAGCCCACCGTGTTCCTCGGCGAAAATCGGATGCGCATCTTCCAGGAAGAGATCTTCGGGCCGGTGCTGTCGGTGACCACATTCAAGACAGTCGACGAGGCGATCGCGATCGCCAACGATACCGCCTACGGCCTCGGCGCGGGCGTCTGGACCCGCAACGGCAACACGGCCTACCGGCTCGGCCGCGCGATCGAGGCCGGGCGGGTCTGGACCAACTGCTACCATCACTATCCCGCACATGCCGCTTTCGGCGGATATAAGGCGTCGGGTTTCGGACGCGAAAATCACAAGATGATGCTCGACCATTATCAGCAGACCAAGAACCTGCTCGTCTCCTATGACGAGCATGCGCTCGGCCTGTTCTGATCCCTCCCGGAAGGAGAAGCAGACATGGCGAAAACCATGAAGGCGGCGGTCGTCCGCGAATTCGGCAAGCCGCTGGTCATCGAAGAGGCGCCGATCCCGACGGTCGGACCCGGCCAGATCCTGGTAAAGGTCGCGGCGGCCGGCGTATGCCACACCGACCTGCATGCGGCCGAGGGCGACTGGCCCGTCAAGCCCAACCCGCCCTTCATTCCCGGGCATGAAGGCGTCGGACATGTCGCCGCCGTCGGATCGGGCGTCACTCTTGTAAAAGAGGGCGACCGGGTCGGCGTCCCCTGGCTCTACTCCGCCTGCGGGCATTGCGTGCATTGCCTGGGCGGCTGGGAGACGTTGTGCGAGAGCCAGCAGAATACCGGCTATTCGGTGAATGGCAGCTTCGCGGAATATGTCCTCGCCGATCCAAATTATGTCGGGCATCTTCCCGACAATGTCGACTTCCTCGACATTGCGCCGATCCTCTGCGCCGGCGTCACCGTCTATAAAGGGCTGAAGGCCACCGAGGCGAAGCCCGGAGAGTGGGTGGTCGTCTCCGGGATCGGCGGGCTCGGCCACATGGCGGTGCAATATGCCCGCGCGATGGGTCTCAATGTGGCTGCGGTCGACGTCGACGACCGCAAGCTCGATCTCGCGACCCGTCTCGGCGCGGCGCTCACAGTCAACGCGCGTGAAGAGGATCCGTCAGCCGCCATCAAGCAGGCGATCGACGGTGCGCAGGGCGTCCTCGTCACCGCGGTCTCGCCCAAGGCCTTCCAGCAGGCGCTCGGCATGGTCCGGCGCGGTGGTACGGTCGCGCTCAACGGCCTTCCACCGGGCGATTTTCCGCTGTCGATCTTCGACACCGTACTCAACGGCATCACCGTTCGCGGTTCGATCGTCGGCACCCGGCTCGACCTTCTCGAAGCACTGGCCTTCGCCGGCGAAGGCAAGGTGCATGCGACGGTGCACGCCGAAAAGCTGGAGAACATCAACGACGTCTTTGCGCGTATGCGCCGCGGCGACATTGACGGGCGGATCGTTCTCGATCTGGCCTGACCATCTTCTGGCGAAAGAAACATTCAATGCCCCTCCTTCATAGCTTGCCGATCGCACGGCGGCGCTTCGTTCAGGGGCTGGCGATTGGCGGAGCCGTCGCGGGCTTCATCCCGGCACTGCAGGCGAAATCCCTCTCCGCGTCGACGGCTGAGTTGAGCGGGACCGAATTCGACCTCGAGATCGCCGAGATCCCGGTCAACTATACCGGCAAGCGCCGGGTCGCGACGGCAGTGAACGGCGCCGTACCCGCGCCGATCCTGCGCCTGCGCGAGGGCGACACCGTCACGCTGCGCGTTCGCAACAGCCTCAAGGAGATGTCCAGCATCCACTGGCACGGGATCATCCTGCCCGCAGAAATGGACGGCGTGCCCGGCATCAGCTTCGCCGGTATCGCCCCGGGCGAGACCTTCACCTATCGATTCGAAGTGCGCCAAGTGGGCACCTACTGGTATCACGCCCACACGCTCGCCGAGCAGACCGGGCTCTATGGCGCGATCGTCGTCGAGCCGAAGGTGCCGACGGGGCCTGTTCCCCACCGCGACTATACCATCATGCTGAGCGACTGGTCGGACGAACCACCGCTCCAGATCTTCACGAACCTCAAGAAGCTGAGCAGCTATTATAACTTCGCGCAGCCGACCGCCGGCGACTTTCTAGAGGATGTGAGCGAGCTGGGCCTCGCCAAAGCCCTCGAACGGCGGCGGATGTGGAACGGGTCGCGGATGAATCCGACCGACTATAGCGACCTTTCCGCAGCGACCTACACTTATCTTATGAACGGGACGACGCCTGCGGGCAACTGGACCGCCGTCGCCGCGCCCGGCGAGCATGTGCGCCTGCGCTTTGTGGGCGCGGGAACGGCGACCTTCTTCGACGTACGGATCCCCGGTGTGGAGCTGACAATCGTTTCTACCGACGGGCAGCCGGTGGTGCCGGTGACGGTCGAGGAGTTCCGGATCGGCCCGGGGGAAACCTATGATGTCGAGTTCACCATGCCCGACGGCAATGCACGCACGATCTTCGCCCAGGCGATCGATCGGACCGGCTTTGCCCGCGGCACGATCGCGCCTGCTCCCGGCATGTCGGCACCGGTCCCCGCCCTCGATGCGCGGCCCTGGCTCGATCCCGTCGACATGATGGGGGCGATGATGACGATGGGCGGCGGCGAGCACGCCGGGCACGGCCTGACGGAGATGCCGCCGAAGGCCCGGCATGCCCGCACCGAATATGGCGCGAACACCGATATGCGCGTCGACTATCCCCGCGCCAATCTCGATGATCCCGGCGCCGGCCTGCGCGACCGCTCATGGCGTGTCCTGACGCTGGCGGACTTGCGGACACCCAATGGCGATCCCGATCCGCGCGAGCCCGAACGCGAGATCGAGCTCCACCTCAACGGCAATATGGAGCGCTTCATCTGGGCGCTCGACGGAATCAAGCTCAATGACTCGCGGCCGCTCCACTTCAAGCCGAACGAGCGACTGCGCATCATCTTGGTCAACGACACGATGATGTCCCATCCGATGCACCTCCACGGCATGTGGAGCGATGTCGAAGGATCCGATGGCGCCTTCCAGGTCCGCAAGCATACGGTGGTGGTCCAGCCTGCCCAGAGGGTGAGCTTCCGCGTCACCGCCGATGCTATGGGTCGATGGGCGTTTCACTGCCATCTGCTCTACCATATGGCGGCCGGCATGTTCCGGGAGGTCGTCGTCGCATGATCCGCATGGCCCGCACCCGCCCCGCGCCGTTCCTGGTTGTCCTCCTCTTCTCGACTGCGATTGCATCACCCGCCTCGGCGCAAGAGCCATCTTCCACGGCGCCGGACGCCTTCCAGGCGGGGCAGGTGCCTCCACCGGAGGAGCACATCCATCCCGCGTCTCAAACCCAGGACCATGCGGGAATGGACATGCCTGGCATGGATGTGCCGAGCACCGGTATGAAGATGGACATGGGCCGCATGCAGGGCGGCAAGGCTCCGCCGGACGCGCGCGATTCAAATGACTATTCGGACGGCTACCGCAATTCGACACTGCCCGGCTATGAGATGGCCGACAAGCTCTCGATTCCGAAGGTCCTCGTCGACGAGCTCGAGTTCGTCAGCGGCAATGAGGGCCAGGGGGTGGGCTGGACGGTGCTCGTCACGAAGGGGCAGGACAATGACAAACTATGGCTGCGCAGCCAGGGCCTGAAAAACTCGCGCGATCGTCTTGATGCTGAAAGCAGCGTCGAGGCGCTCTGGTGGCACAGCAAGAGTCCATTCTGGGGCACGGTGCTGGGAGTTCGCCAGGATCTCGGCAAGGGAGCGACGACATGGCTTGCCGCAGGCGTCGAGGGATT
The DNA here is from genome assembly GCF_001468395.1 of Sphingopyxis sp. H073. Lineage (GTDB taxonomy): Bacteria > Pseudomonadota > Alphaproteobacteria > Sphingomonadales > Sphingomonadaceae > Sphingopyxis. The sequence continues at coordinate 40,477 of NZ_LNSG01000002.1, forward strand.
GGCGCCCTATTGGTTCGACGTGCAGTTGACCGCCTATGTGGGCGACGATGGCCGCATCGCGGGGCGCGCCAAGGCCGGCTACGAGGTTCTGTTCACCAATCGGCTGATCTTGACCTCCCAGGTCGAGACCAACCTCTATTCCAAGCGCTCGGTCGACCGCGAGCTTGGTGGCGGGTTCAGCAATGTCGAGCTGAGCGGCCGACTGCGCTACGAGTTGTCGCGCAAGTTCGCACCTTATGTCGGCTTTGTCTGGGAACGCGCGCTCGATGGCACCGCCGCCTTCCGGCGCGCGGACCGCGAACTGACAACCGAGCGTCGCGTGGTCGTCGGCCTCAGATTGTGGTGGTGATCCCTGGACCCGAGACGGTAGCGAACGCGCAACGGTACGATGGTGCGACCGGACGGCCATATCAGGCGGCCGGTCATCACCACCCAGGCGACGGTGCATGATGGACAATTGCATGCTTGAACGTGCGATCTTCATCCATTGAGTGCCGGATCGGAAATCTTGGACTGACCTCGCGTCACGGCCTGCTTGCACTGGCTATCGATCCGTAAGGCCTGCGCCATTGGCATGCGAACTCCAAGGATCGGCTTCAGCGACGCTTGCTCGCAATGGCTATCGGTCTCGTGTGTTGGCTGACTCGCAGCATCGGTGCTCGCGGGACGGTTAGCCGGGGCCATATCGACGTCGAGTATCGGTCACGCCAGCCTGGAGCAGCGGCCCGCAAGCAATGGTCTCGAGTGGCGCGGCGGCGAACGATGATCGATCCCGACAAGGCGGCATTACACCGGAACGCCCGCGCCGGTGCAGCGCTCAGGCTGGATCGCGCGAGAAATTTCGAGGGGTATCGCGCCGAGCTGCGTATTTGACTTGGTGCCCGTTCCGATTGGGGGATTCCGACGGCCATGAAACCATTGCCCTGTCGCCTACGCGCCCGGCCTGGACGGCTGGGGATGACATGATCCCCGAAGACAATTCGGTAGCGTGGCGCGACGACGTCCGCGAAATCGAGGCGCTATCGGAGCTCATGCTTCGCGAGGCCAGCGGCTATGTCGTCGTGTTGCTCGATCCCGCCGGCACCATCCGCGCGATCAATGGCGAGACCGAGAGGAAGGGACTTTGGTCGAGCGCCGATCTGTGCGGCCGCTCGCACGAGATTTTCTATCCGCCCGATGAAATGGCGAACGGCCGGCCTGAAGCCGATCTGGCGGCGGCCCTCGCGCAGGGTTCCCTCGAGCGTGAGGCTTGGCGCGTGTGCCGTGATGGAACCGAATATCTCGCCAGGCTGACGATCAATGCCCTGAAAGATCAAGCGGGTGTTATTCGCGGTTTCGGCAGCATCGTGCGCGACATCACCGAGGATGCGGCAATGCGCGGCTCGATCGAAGCCCGCGAACGACATCTGCAGTCGATTCTCGCGACCGTTCCCGATGCCATGATCGTCATCGACGAGCGGGGCCGCATAACCTCGTTCAGCGCTGCGGCCGAGCGATTGTTCGGTTATGGCGAGAGCGAATTGCTTGGCCGCAATGTGTCCTGCCTCATGCCGCGGGCGGACAGTATCAGGCATGACGAATATATCGGCCATTATCTCGAAACGGGAGAGCGCCGAATCATCGGGATCGGCCGCATCGTGGTCGGGCAGCGCCGGGACGGTTCGACTTTTCCAATGGAATTGTCGGTCGGCGAGGCGGGGGGGCCGGAAGGGCGCATCTTCACCGGCTTCATTCGGGACCTGACGGAAAAGGAACATGATGAGCTGAGGCTCAAGGAATTGCAGGCCGAGCTTGTGCATGTCTCGCGGCTGAGCGCGATGGGAACGATGGCCTCGACCTTGGCCCATGAGCTTAACCAGCCGCTGACTGCTATTGCCAACTATCTGGAGACGACGCGGGATCTTGTTGACGGGGAAGGGGATATACCGCGGGATATCCTGCACGAAGCGCTGACGGAGGCCGCCAATGAGACCCTCAGGGCAGGCTATATTGTTCGCCGCCTCAGGGATTTCGTAGCTCGGGGCGAGGTGGAAAAGACCGTAGAGGATTTGCCGCGCCTGATCGACGAGGCAGGCAAGCTGGCGCTTATCGGTGCCCGGGAACGCGGGGTCCGCAGCTTTTTCACCTTCGACCCGGCCGCGACACCTACGCTCGTGGACCGCGTCCAGATCCAGCAGGTTCTGGTCAACATCATGCGCAATGCCATTGAAGCGATGGCGGACTCCGAAGTGCGGGAACTGCGCGTTTCCACAAGGCTGCGGGCCGACGAGATGATCGAGATTGCGGTAGAGGACAGCGGTCCCGGCATTGCGGAGGACGTGATACCGCGGCTGTTCCAGGCTTTTGTCAGCAGCAAATCGGACGGCATGGGGCTCGGCCTGTCGATCTGTCGGACGATCGTTGAGGCTCATGGCGGACGGATCTGGGTCGAGGACGGTCCAGGCGGTGGAGCCGTGTTCCGATTCACCTTGGTTCACGCAAAGCTGGAGGAAGAACATGCAGGATAAGCGCCTCATTCATCTGGTCGATGACGAAGAGGCCATCCGGAAGTCAGCCGGATTCATGCTGCGGACGGTGGGGTTCGAGGTACGGACCTATGCGAGCGGCGTGGAATTTCTGAAGCTGGCACGCACGGCCGAGACTGGATGCGTACTTCTCGACGTTCGCATGCCTGAGTTAGATGGGCTTCAGGTCCAGTCGGAAATGGCGCAGCGCGGCATCAATATGCCGGTCGTCGTCCTGACCGGTCATGGCGACGTCACTCTCGCGGTGCAGGCGATGAAGGCGGGCGCAGTGGATTTTATCGAGAAACCCTTCGAGAAGGCATCGCTACTTGAGGCTATCGACCGCGGATTCGCCCGTATCGACCGGGTCGATGTCCGAGCGACGGAAGAAGCCGAAGCGCAGGTCCGGATCGGCGTCTTGACGCCCCGCGAGAAGGAGGTTCTCGATGGGCTCGCGCGAGGCTATCCCAACAAGACCATCGCCTATGATCTAGGCGTTTCTTCGCGAACCATCGAAGTCCACCGGGCAAGCCTGATGAGCAAGTTGGCTGTCCGCAGTCTTTCCGATGCGCTCCGGATTGCATTTGCTGCGGGCCTTGGTCGCAGCGAAGCCAAACTGGGATGATTACGTAGCGACTGAGATACGCGGTTCTGGAATGCTGCACTCACGGAGAATCGATTTTCGGATGCTCGCCACTCATGTCTGTGCACATCGGGCAATCGTACCGTCACCCCTTCACGATATTGGTCTCGGACGACGACCCGGGCGTCCGCCGTTCGACGCAATTGATGCTGCGGGCCCAGGGATTTCGGGTCCGGGCCTATACTAGCGGCAGCGCGCTATTGGCCGACCCGCGATCACTTCATGCCGATTGCCTTGTCGTCGACTTTCGCATGCCGGACATCGACGGCCTGTCACTCCTGAGACGCTTGCGCTCGAAGGGCTGGTGCGGTTGCGCGATCATGATCTCCGCCTATCATGACGACGCGCTGGAACGCGAAGCGAGGCGCGTTGGATTCGAGCATGTCATTTCAAAGCCGCTGATCGCGCGCGCACTGCTCGAGGCGATCGCTTGCTCCGCAAGGGATCATGGCTGACTGGACCGATCGCTCGTCCGTTCCCCCTCTTGCCACAGCAAAGGCAGGCTGAGAGCGACGATCAATGCCGCCGCCGCCAGGGTGAACGTGATCACCCACTGCTGCCCCACTCCCGCGAGCGCAAGCCCGATCGGCGCCGCCGCCTGTCCAATACTCGCCGCCGCATGCTGGAGCCCGAGCCGAGCACCCGAAACCCGGGAGCTGCGGTTGCTGATCCAGAAGCTGGTCACGAGGCGAAGGCTGGCCGCGCTCCAGCCGAGAAGGAAAGCGATCCCCGCGAGACCAAGGATCGACCGCGGATTTTGCGAAGCCAACAGTCCGATTGCCAGAACGAGCAGCATAAGACGCGTGAGATCGACCGGCCGGCGGACAAGCCAACCCAAACGGGCCTGCGCGATTTGTGCCGCGAGCATGCCGACGCCGCAAAGGCTCAGCATGAAGGCGATAGCTTTGCGGTCGAGCGAAAGGCCTTGGCCGGTCACCAGCAGACCGATGTGAAGGGCCGCCAGGGCAGCGCCGGCGATAATGGTGATGACGAGGAGTGTCGCAGTCTTCCGGTTGTTGTCGCGGTTGCTGCGGCGCGGGATGGCATGCGAACGAGACCGTTTGGGAAGCTGAGAGGGCGACAGCAGGCAACCGGCGAGCAAGAGTGCCAGGGCGAGAGGGAACAGCGGGGCCGACGGCAGCAGCGGAAAAGACAATTGTGTGAGCAGGGGGCCGGCCAGATCACCAAGAAAGACAAAGCTGGTCAGCCATGTGAAGAGACGGGCCCGACCCACCCGGCTCTCGGCCCGGAAGCCCGCAGCAAGGAGCGAGAGAGGAATGATGGCCCCCGACGCCATGCCAGACAGGATGCGCAGAAGATATAAGGTGGCGAGATCGGTACTGCCGAACGCCAGTGTCGTTGCCGCGAGGACCAGAAGCGCGATCCGAAGAAGCACCCGATAGTCCATGCGATCGGCCAACCACCCCCAAATGGGCGCAAGGCCGAGAGCGGCAAGAGGAAAGGAAGCCGAAAGGCTCACTATATGGAAATCGTGGGTTGCGGCAACGGGGATCACCGCGCTGCCCTCGATCAAGGACGGCAGAAAAGCGATGGCGGCCGTTTGCGTGGCCGACGTCGCGGCAACGGCAATCAGGAGGAGCAAGAATCCGAAGCTTGATCCGCCAAAAACTGCGGAGTTCCGGCTGGCTGCCGCAGGACCGAAAATCTTCACGGGAACATTTGAGCTTTTCAGACAAAAAGCCCGCTGCCACGGGGGCAGCGGGCTTCCGGGGGGATGGACCGACCGATGCTCACATATGCTCGTGCTTCATCGGCATGTCTTTCGGTTTGTCCGCAGGCTTGGAAGTCCCCATGCCGCCCATGGCAGGCATGGGCTTGTCGTTGCCGCCGCATCCACCGCCGGACTGATCCTGCATCTTTTCCATGCCCTCGCGGTGATCTTTCATCATCTTGTCGTGCATCTGCTGTCCGCCGTGGTCCATGCCGTGGCGATGCTCGTCGCCGGGCTTCTGGGCCGGCGCGGTGGCGGCCGGCTTCTTCGGCGGCCCTTTGCTCTCGTCGGCGAGGACCGGCATCTGGGTCAGGGCGAGGAGGCCAAGGACCGCCAGAACAGGGGAAATCTTGCGCATGATATGTCTCCATTCGAAATCTTTGCTTTGTATCGACACCAAGTCGGATCGGCGCCGCTGTGCTCGGTATGCTGCACCGAACGTCCGGATCGAAATACGTGAAGCCCACATGTTGATCTCTCGCCCGAAGAAAATCGGAACGCCGCGTGCTGCTATGAAGGCATGACCATCATGCCGCACCCCTCGGCACAGCGGCGGCTTAAGTTCGCGCAGCGCAATAGTTGTGCGTCACCCGTGAATGCAGCGCAGTTCTCCGCGCACAATCGGCAGATCTGGTCGCAGGTCTGGCAAAGGACCCCATGAGCCGGAGAATTGCGAAGCAGCGATTGCGCGGTCGTGAGGCAAATCCCGGCGCAATCGGCGAGAATAGCCATGATCCCCGGAGCGGCCTTGTCGCCGCCCTCTTCGAGGCAATGGCGCGCGGCTTCGATGCAGCTTCGATGCGTTTCCAGGCACAACGCCGCGCAATCGGCAAGCGGCATTGCATGGGAGTCGCGCATTCCCCCGCCGGGCGGTGGATCTTCGGCGCGCGCGGCGCCGACGAGCATTGTCAGGGCAAGCCCGGTCCCCAGGATCGATCGCCTCTCAAGCATGAAAATTCTCCCATTGAATCGAGCCAGGCGGCCGAAGCCGCCATCCTCTCGGAAAGATGCACCCGAGCGTGTCGGATGGCATGGTGGTCACCGGTCCGTCGCCGCGTCGAGGCGGGCGCGCTCCATGCGCGTATTCTCCCAAGGCCAATGACCATTGATCTCGACGCCCAGCGAAATGCTCAGGAAGGTACGAACAAACACGAGGCCCGCGAGCACGACGAGGTCGTTAAGCGTAGGGTTGATCACCAGTGATTTCACGATGTCGCCGGCTACGAGAAACTCAAGGCCGAGCAATATGCTGCGACCGAGTGTCGATCGGAACGGACGATAGGCTTCGGCATAGAGGCCTCGGCAGGCCTGACGGAGAAACGTCGCGGTCGCCAGCGCGGCACCTGTCAGGATGGTTGCCGTGCCGCTCAGTTCCAGGATAACCACGGCGAGGCGGAACAGGCTCTCGAGCCAGTGACCGCTTCCGCCGTCAATGGTGATCATACCAGCCTCTCCTGCGAATATTGTTGAAACTGTCGGTCGTGTGACAGGCATAGCATTGTTCCACGGTCGCCCGCTCGCCTGCGGCGCGCTGCGAAACCATGCTGAAATGCTCCATATAGTGGCTCGGCGGCGCCCGGTGGCATTCGGAGCAGTTCCGGGAATTGGTCGAGGGATGCCGGTAGCCGTCGATGCGCCAGCTGTCGGTCGCGTGGCAACTCGCGCAGCGCGTTCCGAAGAGGCCCAGGTGCGGGTCACGAATGGAATGGCAACCAGCACAGGCGAGCACGCCTGTCACCGCGCCGCCGGCGGTCGCGGCGGCGGGGCGCTGCGACCATATTCCCGGCTTGAACAGGGCCTTGTGATCCATGCGAATGAGGCTCTGTCTGCCCGCATGCTCGACGTGGCATGAGGTGCATTGCGAGGCCGAGGCATGGAATTGGGTCGATTGCTTGTTTCCGAAGTCGGTCGCGGCATGACAACTCTTGCAAGTCTCCCCCGTCACACCAGCAATGGGGGTGTGGCAGTTTCGGCACGATCCTGCGAGGCTGCGGTGGGCTTCGGACAGGGGGCCCGGCGAAACGAGCTGCGCGACCACGCCGGCCTGCGGCGGCGCGTTCGACCGCGACAGCGCCGGTAGCCCAAGCAGCACGACGAGCAGGCTGGTCGCAAAAAGGGCCGGAAGCAGCCAGTGGCGCATCATGGCCAGCGAAGACCAAAATAGACCGCGGCTGCGATATGGAGAATCACGAGCGCGTAAAGCAGCGAACCGGCTACGATATGAAACCATCGCCAGCGTGCGAAAAGTACTTCCGTCACTTCCTCTGCCCGCACGGCATATTCGGTGTCGGAAATGGCCGCGGCAAGCTTGATCGCATCCCGCGGTGGTGGTTCGGCGGGCTGGTTTGCGCGGGTGAAGACATATCGAAGCCAGCGTGGCGGCTCCTGCGTCTCCCCAATTTCGCCCGGCGCCGCCGGAATGTCCAGAAAGGCCGACTGGAGCGAAGCCAGTTCCGACTTGCGGCCGCGCAAGGCCCTCGCAAGTTCGCCGAGAAGATAGCGCCCGGCAAATCCGCTTGCAACGGTGAGGAGGAGGAGGCCGGTTAGCATGAGGCCCAGCGGACTCGCGAACTTGTGAGCGGTGTGAAGGAGGGCGAAGAAAGCTCCCAGAACGCCAGAATAGATATGAACGGCAAGGAGCGTCGGCTTCCGCACATAGCGTGTAATCCGACGCTCGATGAACGGGATATGTTTGGCCGCCAAATAGGGAAGCGTCAGCAGCATGCACAGGGCCGCAAGGATGCCGAGCAGACCGCCGCCGAGGCTACCGGGGAAGCGCGGGGATGCGTGAACGAGAAATCCGGCCGGAAAGACCAGAATGAACCCCACCAGAAGCACCATCAGTATGTCGCCGCGTTCGCGCATCAGGCTTCAACCACGATCGGCTTGCCGCTGCCTTTGGCCTGGCAAGCCAATATATAGCCGTTCGCCTTGTCTTCCGGCGCCAGGCCCGCTTCGTTCGCCATCGTGACTTCACCGTCGAGCAGCTTGGTGACGCATAGTCCGCAGTCTCCGGTGCGGCAGGAATAGGGTATCTCGACGCCAACCCCCTCGGCGGCTTCGAGCACGGTCTGATCGCCAGCCAGGGCGGCGGACACACCCGACAGAGCGAACGTCACCGAAGCTTCGGCAATCCTTGTGGAAGGCGCGGACGGAGGCTGTACCGTGCGACTTGCATCGTTGCCGGGCGCGCTGGGCGCGTCGACTGGATCGATGGGCAGCGATGCGGGCCCAAAGGCTTCGGTATGAAGTTGCACTTCCGGCACGCCGAGCTCGGCGAGCTCCGCCTTCATCGCCGCCATCATCGCGGGGGGACCGCACAGGTGGATGCGGCGGCGCGCGATGTCGGGGACGGCCGAAAGCAGCATGTCCCGCGTCAGGGGGCCGACGGCGCCATGCCAGACCGTCCCTGGCGAGCGCTCCATCGCGGCGAAGACATGCAGATTGTCATGAAGCCGCTCGAGTCGCTCGATTTCGTCACGGAAGACGAACTCGTCCGTGGACCGAGCGCCATAAAGGAAGAATATCTCGCCCGGCCAGGCGGTGTCTGTAAGATAGCGCAATACCGATATCATCGGCGTGATCCCGACACCGCCTGCGATGAGCACGATACTATCCGCGGTCGTCCCGGTGAAGGTGAAGGTGCCGAAAGGACCCGAGGCTCGAACGAGATCCCCGACAATGAGCGTGTCGTGCAGGTGGCGGGACACCGCTCCCTGCTCCTCGCGCTTCACCGTCAGTTCGACATAGGCCCGCTGCGTCGGCGACGAGGCGATAGTGTAGGATCGGCGGGCACGCTTGCCGGGCTCGGGCTCGACCTCGATTTGCAGAAACTGACCGGGCAGGAAATCGAAAGGCAGCCGGTCGGCTGCGGGATCGGCGAGACGGAAGGTCCTGATGGTCGGCGTCTCCCGGATGATCCGCGTCACCCGCAGCGGTCCGGACCAGGGCCGGGGCTTGCGCAGCGAAGCACCGGCCGGGGCGGGCGCGTTGCTTGGCGCGAGTGCTGCGGTCGTAGCGGCCTGCATCTCCGGAGCTGCGGCCGGCGACGGCTGCGTGTTGGCGACCTTCGCGGTTCCTTTTCTGGCTGCGACGATCCGACGGATGCGCTTGAGACGAAGTAGCTGCAGCGCGGCGAGGCCGGTACTCAGCAAGAGGAGGAACAGCATCAGCAGCAGGTGGGAGGGAGACAGACCGAAAGGATGGGCCGCGTGCGTCTCGTCCGGCTCGATCGACAGGCGATCGCGGAACCAGTTCATCGCGGCGCCCTCGGGCTTTCCGGTCCCGGCGAGGGCCATCCGGGCGGCCGCACCGCTATCGAGAAGATCGCTGCCTTCGCGAAGATTGCGCACGGCGGCGATTTGCTCGGTCGCCGTTTCGGCGTGCGCGGCTGCACGGGCAGCCTCGGAGATCAGCATCAGCCCTCGATGCGACCGTTGCTCGGCTTGCCGCAGCAGGGCTTGCCTCGCCGCGTCATCGAGTGCCGGTAGCGCGAGCAATTGCGAGAAGAAAGGAGACTGGCGGCGGCCGCCATGCTCGCCTTCCATCATTTCGCCCATCATCGATTGCATTTCGCCCGCGGGCTTCATCCCGGATGACGCCATGCTGCCAGCCGCCACGCCGCCAGCCGGCGAGGCACTCCCATGATGGGCGGCGTGCTCGTCGGCATCCTCCGCATGGACGTGCGACGCCATCAGAAGCGCCATCGCCACGCACAGGCCGAAGCGGAATGATTTCTGCATCTTTGGTCACCCCGCCCGGCGAATCTGCTTACATATGCTTCATCGGCGCCGACTGATCGGTCGTGGTCTGATCCGCGGGCTGCATATTGCCTTGCCCCACCCCGCCCTTGCGCATCTCGTCATGGTCCATCTCCTGACGATGGTGACGCTTCATTTCCTCGTCCATCGCATCATCTTCATGATCCATGGCATCCGGCGCGGCCGGCGCGGCGGATGGGGAATCGGTGGCGGGCGTGGAACCAGCGGCACCAGCGGTCGCGTCGGGGGTCACCGAGGCGGCATCCGCGGCCTTGTTCTCGGCCTTGTCTCCACAGCCGCCGAGCGCGAGTGCCGCTGCGAGCGCGACACCATATCCAGCCCATTTGAGGCCGATTTTTCCGTTTGTCATGGCATTCTCCCTTCCTCGAACTAGTCCGGGTGGCCATCGGCCACCCGGACAAAGTCATTTCGCGTCGCGCAGAATCCGCTGGCAGCGGCCGTGCGACAGGTTCATCGGATTGAAGCCCTGGCGTTTCATCTCGCCATGGTCATGGCGCTGATCGAGCCCCATCTTCTCTTCCATGGCCCGGCAGCTATCGACTTCGGCCCGAGTGGCCCGGGTCGTGACGCAGCCTCCGAGAAGGAGCGCGGGGGTGAGCAACAAAATGGAATATTTCTTCATAAAAATCCCCTATTTTCAATGGTGTCATACGTTCCCCTGCGAACGCTATTTTTTTGGTCTTCGTTTTTCCGCCAAGAATGCGATTATGTTGCAGTCGGAGACCGGCGCCTCTCGCGGGCAATTGTCGGCGAGGTCCTGCAGCACATCCCGAATCTCAGTCAGCTTCCTGACCCGCGTTTCGGCCTCCCGAACCTTGTCGAGCGTGATCGCAAGCACGGCCGCCGCGGTGGCGGTATCCGATGCCTTGAGGGTGAGAAGCTGGCGCGCCTGTTCGAGCGTGAATCCGAGTTCCTGCGACGCGCGAATGAAGTTGAGCCGCTCAAGGTCCCCGTCGCTATAAAGGCGATAGCCAGCTGAGGTACGTCCCGGGGCCGGTAGCAAACCCGTCCGCTCATAATAGCGTATCGTATCGCGCCCCACGCCTGCGGCTTCGGCGAGCTTTCCGATCTTATAGCTTCCCATGACATCCGCTCGCTTGTGCAGGTTGGACCATGGTCCAAGGTCAAGAGGCATTCGGCATTGGAGGCGGGCTATTACCGCTTCATGCCTCCACCACGGATCCGACATCCGGGCCGCGACGCGGCGCGTTCCTGTCCGCGCACGGGGAGGACCCCCGGCCCTCGCCCGCGCTGCGGAAAGGACCGGACTCAGTCTTTGCGAAGCTCGACGATATCGTTCTTGGCCGGCTTGCCTTCGGCGATCGTGACATGGGCGAAATGGTCATCGTAAATATGGTCGATGGTTACCTGGCCGACACGCTTGCGATGGAAGGGGGCAACATTGCCCTTCGATGACACGGGACCCGGATGCCGGACGTTTCGATAGACGTCGAGCGTCTGGCCAACCTCGGCACCGTCGGCCTTGCCGATGCAGACCACGGTATTGCCCGCGCTGGCCTCGACGATCGAGCCCCGCATGAAGAAACTGTGCCCGATGCCCTGGGCGAATGCCGGAGCGGCCGCGAACATCGAAATGCCTGCCGCCGCGATGATGATGCTTTTCCTGATCATCTTGAACTCCTTCGGGCCGCTGCCCTGACTGCCTGTCGAAGAATCCTGTTCTTCGCCAACAGGACTAGGGTCCCGGGTCCAAGCTCGACATACGTAGTGTTCGCAGCTTCGGAAAATACCTAGATATCGGCCGCTTTATCGATCGAGCTTGGCGAGGAGGCGCTGCACGCCCTGCGCGACGACCGGTTGCAGGCTGATGGCGTTGCTGGAATGAGCGACGGCATCGGTACTGACGATACGCCCCGCCTCGGCGGACAGTGCCGCGAAGGCGCCTCGAGCGAATAATGGGTGCACGATGACGCATTCGGGCGGCGGAAAGCCGGCCTCTCCTATTCCCCGCGCCGCTTCGATCAGCGTCCGGGCCGATGACGCGATATCGTCGACCAGAACCGGGGTGCGCCCCGTATGCGCCGCGAGATCGGGTAGCGCGATCCTGACGTCGCGATCGCCCAATCTCAGCTTGCTGCAGACGGCATGAGGGGCACCCGCACGGCGTGCGATCGCGCTCGCCCATTGCTCGCTTTCGCTGTCGGGACCGATGATGAGCGGTCGCTCGATATGGGTTCTGATCCAGTCGGAAATCGGCACGGCGGCATGCACGGCCTCTGCCGGAATATCATAGATGTCGCCGAGCGAGGCATATCGATGAAGATGGGGATCCGCCGTGACCAGCCAGTCGACGGCGCCCGAAATGCGGCGCGCGAAACTGCGCGAGCTGATTGCCTCGCCATTCTGAAAGCGCCGGTCCTGGCGCATATAGGCAAGATATGGGGCTACGAGCCCTACGCTGAGGGCGCCGAGCTCGCGGGCCGCGTCGGCTGCGATAAGAAGCGAAACCAGCTTGGTATCGGGGCGATCCAGCGTGCAGACGAGCACGATGTCGCGGCCGGCAACCTCGGAACGGAGCCGCAGATAGGTCTCACCGTCCGGAAATCTGCGGGTTTCGATCCGTCCGACCTCGCCCCCGAGCAGGCCCGCGAGTCCAACCGCGAACTTGCCGTTACCGGGCAGCGGCAGGAACATCGGCGGGGTCATCGGTCGGATAGCTCGAGAATGGGGCCAACGGCCTCGGCATAGGCCAGCGCATAGGCCAGTTCGCCCTGGCTTTCGGCGTGCACTGTGAGGAGGGGCGTTCCTGTTTCGACCGCGGAGCCGAGCCGGACGTGCATTTCGAGGCCGGCACTTTTCGCGGCTGGCGCGCCTGCAAGCTTGGCGAGCTTGGCGAGCCTGCGATTGTCGATCGCCGAAACGTATCCCGGGCGCTGCGCAGTTATCACATGGCGATGATTCGACAGGGGCGGTGTCCGCATGCCGCCCTGCGCCTCGCAGATTCGCTGGAACTTGCTCCAAGCCGACCCGTCGGCCAGCACTTGAGCGGCCAGGGCCGCACCGGTACCGGGGCTGGCGCGGCCCGCGAGTTCGATGAGCGCGCCTGCCAATTCGCAGGCGCGGCGGGCGAGATCGGGGGGCGGATCGCGTCCCTCGAGCACAGCCAGGATGTCGCGCGCCTCGAGGGCAGGGCCGATTCCCCGACCGATAGGTTCGCGACCATCGCCTTGCATCACCTTGAGGATCAGGCCGAACTCCGCTGCAACCTTCTGAAGCGCCCCCGAAAGTGCGGCAGCATCGGCGGGCGAGCGGACCTTTGCCGTCGGTCCGATCGGCATGTCGACGACGAGGTGCGTTGCGCCCGCCGCGAGCTTCTTGGACAGGACCGAGGCGACCAGTTGGCCCGCCGCATCGAGATCGAGCACCCGCTCGACACCGATGATGATGTCATCAGCCGGACTGAGGGAGACGGCGCCGCCCCACACGATGCATCCGCCTTCGTGGTCGACGACACGTCGGATCGCGCCGACGTCGAGATTCACGGGCGCGAGCGTTTCCATGGTGTCGGCCGTACCTGCCGGAGAGGTGATCGCTCGGGACGATGTCTTTGGCATGATGAGGCCCAGCGCGGCGACAATCGCGACCACGATCGGGGTGGTCCGGTTTCCGGGCAGGCCTCCCACGCTGTGCTTGTCGACGACGACGTCCGAACCCCAGGCCAGCCGCTCGCCGGACGCGACCATGGCACCGGTCAGCGCCACCGTTTCCGCATGATCCAGAGGGAAGGCGGAGCAGGCCGTTACGAAGGCGGACAGATGGACGTCGCTATACCGGCCAGCAACGATATCGTCGACGATCGACCGAAAGGCCGCGCCATCGAGACGATTTCCATACACGCGACCGCGTAATGCTCCGAAGGAATCGATGGGCGGTGCGTGGCGCACGCTGACGGCATCGCCGGGGGCGACCCCAAGCGCCGCGGCGGCTGATTCCGAAAGGCCGATCTCCCCCGGCGCGATCATTTCGCCGGACGAATGCAGGAGCGAGGCCAATATCTCCCGCTCCCCTGCCTGGATCAGCACCTGGCTGCGCGCCGCAAGACCTTCCGAGCGGCATATGTAGCAATCGGTTCGCATGACGACGGCCGGTTGCTGCTGTGGCAGGAACAGGCCGAGGGGCCGAGCCCGTAGGCGATGGGGTGCCATATTCTCCGACGCGGGTCCGGTATCCGGGGCGGGGTGGGTCATTCGAGCACCACCCGATCGCCAAGGCCGGGTATCTGGCAAGGCCAGCCGAGCTCGTCGCCGATGCGCCGCGCAAGAGCGGCCGCGGCATCGGGCTCACCATGGGTGATGAACGTCATCCGGGGCGCCCGTACGAACTGGCCGAGCCACTTCAGTATCTCGTCGGCATCGGCGTGCGCGGACAGCATCGAAAGATTGCGCACCTCGGCTCGCACGGGAACCTGTTCGCCATGGATCTTGACGCTGGGAGCACCCGCCACCATTGCAGCGCCGCGCGTGCCGGACGCCTGGAAGCCGGCGAACAGAATGAGGTTGCGGCCATCGGGCGCATAGCGTTTGAGATGGTGGAGAACGCGGCCGCCTGTTGCCATTCCGCTTGCCGAGATGATGACCTTGGGCACCGGACTCATTGTGAGAGCCTTGGACTCTTCGACATCGCGAACATAGCGCGCGACCTTGCAAGCGGCATCGCATTCCGCTTCGCTCAGCCTGTGGTCGCCGGCATGGCGGCAGAAGATGCCGCTCGCGTCGATTGCCATCGGGCTATCGAGATAGACGGGAACATTGCTGATCCGCCCCGCGGCGCGCAGGCGTGATAGATGATAGAGGATGGATTGGGCCCGGCCGACGGCGAAGGCCGGAATGACCACGGTTCCGCCGCGGCGAACACAGCGCTCGATGGCATCGCCAAGGGCCGCTACGGCATCCAGCGCCTCATGGCTCCGGTTGCCATAGGTCGATTCGACGATCAGATAATCCGCTTCCACGGGAGGCGAGGGATCGAGCATGACCGGATCGTTGAAGCGGCCCAGGTCTCCCGAGAAGAGGATCGTGCGGTCACGCCATTTGAGTTCGACGAATGCCGCCCCGAGTATATGTCCGGCACGATGGAAGCGAAGTTCGGCGCCCCCTGCCACCGAACGATATGCCCCGAAGCGGACCGGATCGAGATAGTCGAGCGCCACCTCGGCGTCCTTCTTCGTGTAGAGAGGAAGCGCGGGCTTGTGGCGCGAATAGCCGTGGCGATTGGCGAACACCGCATCATTCTCCTGGAGAAAGCCGCTGTCGGGCAAGAGGAGGCCGCAAAGGTCCGCAGTGGCGTCAGTGCACAGAATCCGGCCGCTCCAGCCTTCCTTCACAAAGCGCGGAATATAGCCTGAATGATCGAGATGTGCATGGGTCAGAACGATGGTGTCGATGGCCCGGTGGTCAGAGAGCGCCGGCTCCCAATTTCGTTCGCGAAGCTCACGACCACCCTGAAACAGGCCGCAGTCGATCATGATCTTCGCGCCGCGATCTCCGAGAAGATATCGCGAGCCGGTCACCGTACCCGCCGCCCCGAGAAACTCGATCGAGATTTCCTCGCCAGCGTCCCGTTCGCCCGCGCCGCCGAATGGCGCTCGCCCTTCCCCTGTCTGCATCGTCTCTACCCAGCCTGTTGAACCATGGGCTGAGGAGATCGCCGCAAATGACCGGGCCGGGAATACGCAATAACCGCAAAGACGGAGCCAAGCAAACCGGCGGTTCGCCAGCCATCCACCCTTATAATGCGCTCAATCCCTTGCCGGGCGCCGCGCCGCTAGACCAGCCGCATCGCGGCGATGATGGCGATGGCGGCGATGGCAACCCAGCACAGCCAATATCCCGCTCGCTGCCACCATGGGGGGTTATAGCCGCCTGCAGCGAGAAGGCGGCGTGTTCCGACCATGGCAAACAGGTGGGCTATGAGGCCGATGGCCAGCAGCGGCCAGGCGATGGACCGTAGGGGCAGAGCCAGGAGCACACCGACAGCAACGCCAGCGAGGGCCGCTCCGACGACCGAGAGCGTCGCGAGTGCCGACCTTGCCTGTTCGGTCCGTTGATGCGGTTCCTGGCTCATTCATCCGCCCCCCGACACCCAAGGAATGCGTCCGGTCTGCGTCGTTCGGATCGGAAGTGCAAGTCCGGCATATAAAAAGACACGCGCGGCCACGCAGGCTCAGCGCCGCGAACGCAGGCGCGCAAAACCCCGATCGGCTGCAATGAAGCGCTCGACCATGGCGGGGATGAGCCGTTCAGGTGGCAAGGGAGTCGCGAGGCCGGTCTGCGCCGCATGGACGGCGGCATAGTCCGCTACATCGCGCGCCAGCAGCCCGGGCAATTCGAGAGTCAGTTTGACCGGCTTGTCTTCGGCGATCGGACCGAGCCTGAGCCGGGTCATCGTCCGCCTCGATCCAGAGGCTCGAGGATGATGTCCCGCGTCACAATGACGCGGAGGATCGCGCCCGACCGAACCGTGATGGTCGGCTTCACTCCAAGCTGGCGTTCGACGAGTTGCCGTCCCGTCTCGTTGATGCTGTCCTGCGCGCCGCGCCGCACCGCCCGAACGAGGCGATCCTCGTCTTCGGCGCCGAGTTCGGCGCCGACGCCCAGCAGCGTCGAAACCAGCGTGGCCTTCAGCATATGGCCCCAATGATAATCGGTCCGGTCGGCAAGCCCGGCCATGCCGGCCGCATCGGCGCCCGGCAGGCGATCGAGAGCAATCGAGCGCCCGCCCGGCAGGATCAGCCGGTCCCATGCGAGAAGGACCCGGCTCTGCCCGTCGGCGATCTCGCTGCCATATTCGCCGATCAGCCGAGCACCCTGCGGAATGAGCAGGATGCGCCCGGTGGGGCTGTCGTAAACATTCTGGGTCACCTGCGCGGTGATCTGGCCCGGCAAGTCGGACCGGATGCCGGTGATGAGTGCCGCCGGAATCACGCTGCCCGCCTGGACCAGATGCGGCGATGAGGGCTGGACGAGCCGCGCCATGCTCTCTGCCGGACCGGCGCCATCACCACTGAGGAAGCCCTTGCGCTTGTCGGCCGCGGTCGGGTTGGCTTGCAGATTGTCGGGCGCCGGTCGCAACACGCCTTCGCCAAGCACCGGCAGCTGCGAGGTGACCGACGCCCCACCGCCGAGGAAGAGCTGGCTGGCGCGCGCGCTTTCGCGTTCCTGGGCTGCACGCGCGCGGGCTTGCTCCGCCGCAGCGGCTCGCGGGTCTGGCGGCGGAGGCGCGCCGATCGGAGGCACCGGGACGGTCTCGCCATTCTCGCGCGCGGCAAGGATCGGCCGCCCGAGATCGCCAGGGAGCGGCTCGCCGAGCTTCGGGATCTTGCCATAATCGCCCGGCGCTCCGGTCACGAGCTCGGACTTGTTCGCACGGTCGCTATCGTAGAGATTCTCGGCCACCTTGAGCTTGGCGGGCTGCAGCGCATAGAGAAGCGCGCCGCCGATAGCGGTCCCCAATGCGGCGCCTAGAATGGCCAGCGCCTTGCGCGACAGGCGCATGACGCTCGGCGGCTCGGCACCAAGCCGAAAGGGCTCGCCGCTTGCGGGAGGGACAGCGACGAGTTCCACCACCTCCTCCTCGTCCCGTTCCGGCGCGCTCACGAGCGCCCCCGCACGCGGCCGACGCGCTCGATAACCACCTCGCGCGCCGCGCGTCCGGCACCCATCCGAAGCTGTCCGCGTTCGAACAGGCGATCGGCGATCATGAAGCGGCCATGGACGCGGTAGTTGACGAGCTCGGCCTCGCCCTTTTCACCGACCGCGAACAGCGGGGGCATAGGCATGGGCACCGTCGCGATGGCCAAGGCATGGCCGCCCGCTTCGGAACCCGTCAGCTTCGCGAGCTTCGTCTCGGTTGTGACGATCGTTCCGCCGATAACGCGATCGCGCAGCATGCGGTCACGACGCCGGGCCATGGCGCCGCGAAGCAAGATCAGGCCGGACAGCCAGGCGACAAACCCCAGCCAGCATCCGCGTATGAAGAAGGCGATTACCGTGTCGACCGACCGGCGATAATAGGGATGCGCCGCTACCGCGCGGGCCGATGCTTCGTAGCGCTCGCCGCCACCGCCGATCATGATACCGGGATCAGCGGCGGTGCCGCTCGATATCCACGTCTTCAAGCGGGCGACATACCAGGTCCCCGTCGCCTGCATCGTCGCCGGCGTCAGCATCAGATAGGGGAGCGCCAGGCCGCCGAGTGCAATCGACCCGGCTAAGATGATCGCATGACGTTTGAACCGCCGCGCCTGGTTCGATCGCCAGTGCCGCCGCAGCGCATCGGCGTGGATGCGCTGGTCCCGATCACGCGTCATGACCGGTCCTCCTGCGAGAGACGCTGCTGCCGATCATAGGCGCGGCGGACTTCGGCGCCGATCTCTTCGTCGCTCTTCCCGCCACCAAAGGCGGCGCTGCGCGCATAGCAATAGGAAGCGCAGGCGGTGAACAAGGCGCGGTCGAGCATCCGCTCGACATCCGCCAACCGGGTGCCCATCGACGCGAGTTCGGCGACGAGTTCGCGATTGTCGGTCCCGTCCTCGGGCAGGCTCGACAGCGCCGCAACACCTGCTTCGACACATGTCGCGAGGATCGCGTAGGCGGTGTCGCCTCTCGCCTTTGCAAGCTCGATCACCGCCTTGTCGACCTCTGCCGGCAAACGAACCGTATGTCTGACGAGCTTCATCGTGATGCTCGACCAAGATGCCGATGCGACGTCTCCAAAAGTGGCGAAATTCCGCCATTTATGGGCAGGATGTTCGAGGCGGCGTCGGATCCGCCGCTCGAAAAGTGGCGGAAAAGCTGGATGCACCCGTGCGTGAGGTGTGTATCCAAATTGCGGGTCCGATGCGTAGCATCGTGGCCCTGCAACTTTACTCCAAAGCCAACCGGCTCAGACTTGAACCAAGGCCTCGGAAGCGAGAAACCAAGGCTGTTAGATTCGGAAACCGCTACGAGCGAGTTTGCTGCTGAGCCTGAATCCTTTCCGCGCGGTTGACGGACCACTCGACTGATTATGGGGCAGTGCCGCATCATGGTTGGTGTATCCCGGACAGAGGAATGAATAACGGCGAGCCTGCACCAGAAGTCGTGGCAGTCTTGCCCGCAGATTCGAACGAGCGCGGGGTGTCGACAGCACCGAGGGGTGCGATGAAGAGCCCCGCCCCGCGCCATCCGGTCGACGGCAAGGTCGGCGCAGCGATCGCGGCAATTTCACCGGCGGCGTGCAGTTCGGGTGCAATTTTGGCGACATAGGCGCGCGTCTCGGCGGGCAGTCCGCGGCGACCAGCGACATAGGCATCGGCGCGGCCCGGACCCGCATTATAGGCGGCGAGCATAAGCCCGACATCGCCATAGCGGTCCCACATAGCGCGCAGATAGGCGGCGCCCGCGAGGATGTTCGCGCGGGGGTCGAAGGGGTCCGAACCGAGCCGGTGGCGCGCCGTCAGCGACGCCCAGGTTGCGGGCATGATCTGCATGAGCCCCATGGCTCCCGCGTGCGACACGGCGCCGATCCGGCCGCGGCTTTCGGCGTGCATCACGCGCCAGATCCAGAGCTCCGGGATGCCGAAGCGCTGCGCCGCTTCGGCGACCGGAGCGGCATAGGGATGGCGTTCCGGCTGCGCCGCGGCGGCAGCCGGAGTGCAGATCGGCGGCAAAAGCAGCGCAGCCGATATGGCGGCGCGCCGGGCGCCGACACGCATCGGCCAGCACAGGACAGACAGGATGGCGAGGCTTCGCCGTTGCCGCGCAACCGTCATCGTCCTTGCTCCATCTCGTCGGCAATTGGTTCGAAGGAAGGACTCGCGCGGTGCCAGCGAAGCGATGCTTCGGCGTTGGCGCGCGTCAGAACCGGGTGCGCCGTGCCGATCAGACCGGACGCCGAAATCGGCCCGAAATATCGCCCGTCGAGGCTGCCCCGCGCGGGATTGATCAGGAATAATTCCTGCGCGCCGACGATCCGGCAACGTCGCCAGACAGGGAGCGGACGGTCCGCCCCGTCGCGCGCCAGCGCACGGGCGACGCCCGCTCCGTCGATCGTGACAAAGGCACCCGAACGGCAGACCAGAGAGCCCGGAAGCGCGGCGACGCGCTTCAGCAGCGGAACGCCGCGCGGAAGATATCCACGTCGGGACAGATAGGCCGCGAGCGCCGGTGGCGGGTCGATGGCGACAAGGTCGCCGAGCCTCGGCCGGGCGCCGACGTCGATCCGGTAGAGGCCGATGGGGGCGCTGGCGCTCGCGTTCCAGAGCAGTCGCGGTGTCGGCTTCAGCCAGGCGACGGCAACAAAGGAAGCGGTGAAAAGCGCCGCTGCACCGACCGTCGCGCGGAAGATCTGGCGGTTCATGCCTCGATCGCCCGGCGGCGCAGCCATGCCGTGTGGCGATCGAGACCATAGGGCCGGTAAGGCAGGCCGGCGGCGAGCCGGTTGCCGACGTGGCGCCAATGATCGGGCGACGCATCGCATGCCTCAATGCCGATCGCCTCCACCGCGTCGATCGCCGCGAGCGCCTGCTGGACCTTCGGCCAGCCGTCGAGCCGTGCCAGGATTTCGGCGCCGGGGCGGACGAAAGGAAGGGTCGAAAATGGTTCGCCGGGCGTCATCGCAACTGCGATCGCGATGGTCGAATGGATGGTGCCGAAGTCGTTCGACGTCCACCGAACGAAGGCAAAGACCCCGCCGGGACGAAAGGCGACAACACGGGTGCTGCGGCTCAATATCCGCTCGGCCGCGACGCGGCCGAAGCGGATCCATTGTTCGTGGCGGCCCTCGATCGAGGTCAGTTCGACCTCGGTCAAGCCGCAGCCGTGGGGCGACGCGGAAACACATCCGCTACCGTGGCCGGGGCAGGAGAGCGAAACGCCGGGCGCTGCGACAGCGCGCGGCATCAGGCGAGTCCCCGGCGCGCCGGATGCACGGTGCCGACGCCCGGATCGGAGGTCGACGAGCGCCGCCCGAGTTCGACCCATGCATCGAGTTCGTCGATCGCATAGACCACGCGCCCACCGAGTTTGCGATAGGCCGGGCCGGTGCCATAGCAGCGATGCTTTTCGAGCGTTCGCGGCGAGAGGCCGACGCGGCGCGCCGCGTCAGGGGTCCTCAGATAACGGGGAGGGTGCGCGGGGGTCATGGGATGCTCCTTCCAGCGGCGGCTCCCGAAAAGGCGGGGCAGCGCGCGATGGGGCGTCGTGGCGCGAAAGCGGGAGCGCGGGGGAGCGGCTGAATCGCCGAGCTATTTTTGTCGCCCCGCGCGGCCGGCGAGCAGCGTGCGATAGCCGCCCGCGGCAAGCGCGTCGGCCTCGTGGATAAGGCGCTGGGTCCGGCGGCGCTCGGGAGAGGACTTCCAGGCGGCGCCCTGTCCGATCGAGAGGCGCGGATAGACGAGGCGCTGCGCGACCATATGGCTCGTAACCTCGCCGTCTTGGCGAAGGTTGAGGATGGCCAGTAAGAGTTGGAGACGCCGCGCCTGATAGGCGGTCGGGCCGAATGGTTGCGCCGCGCTCCGCGCGCCGCGCAGCCATCGGTCCAAGCCTGCGAGGGCCTGCAGGCGGACATCGAGCAGCGCGTCGCACGGGATAAGCGAAGCAAGGGGGCGTCCGGCGGCCGCGTCACGCAGGCAGACCCGATGAAAGGACACACCATCGCTCATCACCAGATGCGTCTCGTCGCCCACCGAGCGCGAGGCGATGGCCGGAGGCCACCGGGCAAGATCGAAATGCGGACTATTCCTAGAAGCCGCCACTGCAGGGCCGAGGATTATGACCTGAGGACACTCGGCCGGGTCCCAGAAGGCAGGCGCTCCAAGCGCCGACAGATGGGGATCGGCCGGGAAAGCAAAGGCCCCACCGCCGGGCCATCACCTCCTGGGCCGTCGGGTCGCCATCCCGATCCGACATGACCCTCTCATAGTCGCAGCGATATGCGGGATTGCGGCGAAGAAATTCCTGCGCGAAGCCGGGGAAATCGAGCCGCACGCTGCTGCCCCCTTCGTCCCTTGCTTCCTCCGCCATGCGTGCCTCCGTGCGAGGCACGAGATTTGGCGACGACGCCCAAGCCGCCAATTCCATGGGGCGGGGAGCCATATCCCCAGAAATGGGTATCCCGCCCGGCGATGCCGGGCGGGATAGGAGCGTCAGTCGCCGCGGCGCGCCTGGCGGTTCCAGACGAGGTCATGCTCATCGCCTTCGCCCGCGAAGAGCTGCGCGAAGACCGGCGCCGTGAAGCTCGGGTCGTCGAGCTTGACCGACAGATAGGGGCGCTTGTCCTGTGTCTGCTTTTCCCAGGCCGCGCCGACTTCGACGTCGCCCACGAAGACGCGGTGGCTGGGGGCGTTGCCGCTCGGATTTTCCTCGGGCGCGATGCGAACCGACTTTGCCTGCACCGAGAGGGTGACGATGCTCCCCCGAAATTCTCCGGAGACTTTCTTGAATGTGCCGATCTTGGCCATGATGCATTCCTTCCTTGGCTCGGACCGCACCATCGCGGTCTCGATGCGCATCGAAGGTCAGCGGGGACCGGCGGTGCAGCCGCGGCCCGGAGCAAGGCGGAGGACGGCGCGCACCCGTCTTTCTTGTTTCGCGAGGAACGGCGGCACGCCGGGGGAAGAAAGACGCGCGCGCGCCGTTGCACCAAGCCGGTCAGCAAAGCGTCCCGATGACAGATGGCGCATGTCGAGAGACCGCAACGGGAGGACCGCAGTATGGACGCATCGCCAATCGGCCGGGAGGAAAAGAGAAGAAGAGGGGGAGGACAGCCTAGGCGGGCAAAGCCGGTCGCTCGGTTGAATCCGCGGGAGAAACAAGGTCGTGCCAACTCGCATAGCCGGTCACAAGGCCGGCGAGGATGGCGAGGCCTTGCTCCGCACCCGCTTCAAGCCCGCCCAAGATGGCGAGCGCTGTCCCGGCCTGATAGCCGGCAAAGGCCGCAGCGCCGACGAACGTCAGGATGACGCAGAGCTTCACGGGGAGCGGGGCCGCGCCGCGCACCAACCGCCGGCCAAGAGCCAGGACGGCAAGTCCCGCGATCAGCGCCGACCCCAGGATCGTCAACCAGCCAAAGCCGAGATCGCGCAATGCGAAGCCGAGCGCGATCGCGGCGCCGACCGGCATCGCGAACTTGGCGCTGCGGAATAGCAGCCGGAGACAATAGAGCGCTGCGATGGCGCCGAGAATGAGCATAAGGGTCATGAACGTCCTCCTGTCGGACGCGCCCGCCACCACCTCCACAGCGCAACCTGCGCGCGAAGCATAGTAGAAGCCGGTCCGGGGATGAACCCGAACCGGCCCCAATCTGGACCTATTTTCAAAGGGTCAGCGGTTGAAGGGATCATATTCGCAAACGATCGTTTCGGGGTCGCCATCGAATTCGTCGAGCGGCATCACAGAATAACCGGCGCTGGTTTCGATAAGGATGATCACGGTCATCATGGTCCGGGCGAGGTTCCAGCCGAGCGATTGGGCGGTGGTAAGCGGCATGGGATGAACTCCTGTCCTTGGGAGCGGGCCATTCCCGCTCGACAGGCGCCCCGCCGGAAGGGGACTGGCCGCAATCATCGCGGCAAAGCCGCGGCCCGAGCGCAGCGTGGGGACCCTTTACGGGTTGATTGAAGGAGGCCAGTCCTCGGCCAAGGGATCAGCGGCAATCGAGAGCGGGGATGGCCCGCGCCCATGCGGCAGCCCCCATGCCGCCCCATCGCCCCCTTGCTTCCGCTTCCCGGCGCCTGACCGAATACTCCCCGACACGCCAAACCAGCGATCCACCACGCCGATCAGATCATGATTTTCGAAGCCCCGCGACATGCGGCCCGTCAGGCAGAACCCCTGCGCAGTTCCCCAGTTGGCCAAGGGCCTGCCGGGCCAAACATGCCGAACGGCGGCCCGAAAACGGCCGTCCATCGACAGAAAGAGAAACCGGCTCCGCCCGAAGGCGGAGCCGGATGGCCGTCAGGCCGGCGGGTTCCAGATGATGACCTTCTTCATCGGATCATCGCCCGGCGCATTGGCGACATTGCCGTAGATGGTCCCGAATTCGGGGGCCGACATGGTCACCGACACATATTCGGCGCCGTTGCTCTGCGAGAAACGCTTCCAGCCGGCGCCGAGCTCGAAGCCGTTCTTGCGGCTGAGGATGCGGTAATCGGGCTCGTTTTCCTTGGTCTTGCGGCCATTGGGCACGATGGCGATCGGCGCGGTGACGTTGAGGGTGGCCAGCGTGCCTTCGAAGCTGCCGTCGGCCTTGACGTTGAGGTTGGCAATGGTGGGCATATAAAATCTCCTTCGCTTGCTCGGGGGACATCCCCGATGGCGCCGGAAGAAGGGGCCGCGAGCTGCCGTCACCGAGCGGCACGCGAGGGCGAACCCCGCATGGGGTTGACGGCCAGAGGCGAGCCGGACCCGCAAAAGGGCGACAGGAGGGGGTGACCTCGGGCAGGCCAAGGAGCGTTGCCCACGCTGCCGAAACCCAGCCGACGCGCGACGCTCCATCTGGTCCCGGCGGACTCGGTCGCCGAGGTCCCGCAAGGGCTTTCCCCGCGACCCACAAGAGAAAATAGTACGATCCTCAGTGCGACCGCGGACGGCGGAGAGGGCCGGATGCTTTGGAGCAAAGCAGGCCGACAATTGCCGCCCCAGGCCCTGCAATCATTCCACAGGGCCTCGACGCCTGCGCGAAGCGCCCGAGAAGAAGGCGCTCTTGGCGAGCCCGCGGCCGGGCGGCGTGCGCGCGGGCCTGGGGGCCAGCCGCCGCCCGGCAAGGAGTGTGAGCCGAGTGCGCCGCGCGGCCCAAAGCAACGCGCGGCCCCTGGCGCCGCCCGCCGGCGCCAGAGCACGCCCAATTCAGCCGCGCTCGATTTTGCCGGCCAGTTTCCGGACGTTCAACCGTTGTAGCGAATGACCGGCCCTGGCTCCCCGCAGAGACCGCACGGTCCTCTCAACCGTTCGAAACCTCCGGTCCCGCTCGCCGAACTGGTGACGACGCTCGCCTGTGCGATCGACGAGAGGTCGAGCCGGTCGGCGATACATTCGTCGCAAAGCGGCGTCCCGTCCATCCTGCGGACCAGTCCTGCCACTCGCTCCGCTATGGTCGGCCGCTTTGTCATAATGCTGCGATAGTCAGGCAGATCGACAAACGAAAGCCCCAGCAAGATTGGCCGTTAGCGGTCAGGCGGCCACTGGTGATTGGGGCGCCACAAGCGGGAGTAATATGTAACTGCGTTGCCGTGATCCTGAGGAAATTTGACGTCCGCTTTCAGGCGGTGCGCGGTACCCGTCGCAACGACCGACATGAGGCGCAAAGCCGCCAAGCAAAAGCGGCGACCCCAATGGAGTCGCCGCAGGAGAATGGAGGAGCCCTCCATTTGGGTCGCCGCACGCGCATTAATCGGGTCGACATCAAACGCCAGTGGAATCAGGCTGCCGTAACGGAATCTTGCGGGGTGATGCTGTGAGGCAACACATTGTATCCCGTGCAACTATCATTGCGCCGAGATTGATCGCAACTGGGCTATCAAACCGGGCGGCAATTGGCCTCAAGCTCTGCAATGCGCTCCGAACAGATTTCGTGAACTGCCCGACCGAGTTCCTCGACGCGCGCGGCAAGCCAGATGAGGTCCGCTTCGGTGATGCGAAAATGCTTCGAGTAGCGGGCCTTCACATAAGCCTCTTTCAGTTTCTCGAACCGCGCTCGATCTGCTTTCAACTGGCGCGGCCAAGCATCGACCAAGCGCATGTCGAGCCTCTCTGCCTGCGTCCGCAGGAAGCCGAGATTGTGAACATGGGGCGTGTAGAAGCTGCAGACCAGCAGGACGCAATGATATAGGCTCTCCGTCGCCTGATGAAGAACGAATGACGCCTGTTTGAGCGCGCCTTCTGCCCGCCCTGCCTCGTGCATTTTGAAGAAGGCGTTAGCCTGAGGCATCCACTCCTCAAAATACTCCTTCGCCATCGCCAACGCCTGCTCGGGCGTTTTCGGCTTCGGCGTATGCAATTCCTTGTCGTCATATTCGTAGAGCGCGATCCCGTCGCGTGCGACGTCCATGAAGAAATAGCGCCCATGCGCGAGCCCGTCGTTCACTTCCTGCAAGGTGTGGACGATGAAATTCACCGGCGTGTGCAGCGTCTTGTCGATCGCAAGCTCGCGGGTCAGCCGATCCTCGAGCTTCGACCAGAAGTCGATCTTGTCGGTGAGGCGCTTGTCGTTGACGATGATGAGCAGATCGAAGTCGGAGCGATAGCCCTTGGCGGTGTGCGGCTCGTCGACCCAGCCGCCGCGGGCATAGCTGCCATAGAGGATCACCTTGTCGATCCGGCCCTTCTTCTTCCAGCCCATCGTCGAAAGCGCGACGGCATCTTCGAATTCTTCGAAGATGATCGCCTTCACGCGGTCGAGCTCGCGCTGCTTGTTGGCCGGAAGATGATCGAGATCGGTACGCATCGATATTCACCTGTGTAATTCTGCTCGCCGGAAGGCAAGCTTCGTCAGATCCAAATCGACACCTCATGGCGCCTCGCGGATGCGGAAATCCCAGACCGGAATGCCGAACGCCCGCGCCTTGTCGACGAGATTGTCCTGGATGCCGGTGCCCGAGAAGACGATGAGCCCGGCGGGCATGGCGTCGATCATGCGCTCGTTGCGCTTGAAGGGCGCCGCTTTCTTGTCGCGGTTCCAGTCGGGACGGAATGCGACCTGCGGCACTTTCCGCGCGTCGGCCCAGCAGGCAGCGGCGCGTTCGGCGCCGGTCGGAGTCGCGCCGTGGAGCAGGACCATGTCGGCGTGACGCGCATGAACCTTGTCGAGCGCCGACCAGATATGCCGGTGATCGTTGCACGCGGGTCCGCCGCTGAACGCGATGCGCGTGCCCTCGGGGATCAACGCCTTGGCCTTTTCGCGGAGGCGGCGGTCCATGAAGTCGCGGCTGTCGATCATCGCGGCGGTCATCGCCTGGTGGCGGATGCGCGACCCGGTGCGCGGGACCCAGGCCTTGCGGGCGTGGATACGAAACTGTTCGGCGGCGCATTCGCGGAAAAATTCCATCGCGTCGCGCCGCTCGATCAGGGTGATGCCTTCGGCGATCGCGCGCTCGAGTTCGACCGAGCGGATTTCGCTGCCATCCTGCTCGCGCTGGAGATCGCGCTGCGCCGCCTCGTTGCGGTCGAGCTCGCGTTCGATCCGCGTTCCGGCGCCATGGAAGAGATTGACGACGCCCCAGAGCAGATCCTCGAGATCGGGTTCGATCCTGGTGTCGACGAGACAGCCCGCGAGCGCATCGAAGATGTCGGCGACGGCGCCGCCGGCGAGCCGATCATCGGGAAGCGGGCGGCCATCGGGTTCGTCCTCGAAGGGGCGAAAGCCGTAGAGCTGCATTTCCTGGAGGAGATATGCGCTGGCGCCGGGCTCGGCGGGCTCGCCGCGTTCGGAAATGTCGGACAGGTCGGTCATATCATGCCTCGCTTCTGGTGGCCGCGCCTCTCGCGGCCTTCGCGGCGACGCCCCCGCGGCGGCGGGTGCGGGTCCGCACCGCGCGGCACGCGCGGCCGAAGCTTCAGCGGAGGATGGCAGGGGCGCGGCTATTTTGCCTCGCGATGCAAAGGGGCGCAGCCCCGGCGGAAAATAGCCGTGCATCCGCCATTGCGGTGCCCGTACCCGCCGCCGCAGTCGCCCTCCAGCGAAGGCCGGAGGCGCGGCCTCCGGAATGAGGCAAGCCGGCCGGGCGCCGGAAGAAGCGGCGCTCGCCATGTCCGAAATCCTACCATGTTTTTCGGACAGGCTTCTTGGCATCTGTCCGAAATACCGCTACATATTTCGGACATGAACATGCCCGCATCCGGATTGAAAGCCGCCATCCTCGATCGCGCAGCCATGCCGGGCAGCGTCTGGACGCCCAGCGATTTTCTCGATCTCGGGGGGCGAGACGCAGTCGACAAGACTCTCCAGCGGCTCAGCAAGTCCGGCGAATTGCGCCGGATCGACCGCGGCCTCTATGACAAGCCTGCGCATAATGAACTGACCCACCAGGCCAATCCCCCCAGCCCAAAGGCGGTGATCGACGCCGTGGCGCGCCGCGACCAGATTCGCGTCCTCGTCGATGGCATGACCGCCGCCAACGATCTCGGCTTCACCAACGCGGTGCCGGCGAAGGTCATCGTCCATGCCGAGACGCGGCTCAAAGCGATCAAGCTCGGCAACATGCCGATCATTTTCAAGTCGACGGCGGCGAGCAAGCTGTTCTGGGCGGGACGGCCGGCAATGCGGATCGTCCAGGCGCTGCACTGGCTGCGCGACACGATGTCCGGTGACGAGAACGGCCAATGGCGCGACCGGCTCGTGCAGCTGTTGAGCGATCCCGTCCATGGCGCGATACTGCGCGCCGATCTTGCCGATGGCATGGCAAGTTTGCCCGTGTGGATGCAGGAATTGCTCCGCCCGCTCGTCGTCCGTCCGGAGAGCGATGAATGAACCCCGGCTTCGACGAGATATTGCGCACCGAAGCGCAGACCTGGAGCGGCCTTTTCACCACCACCGCGCAGCGGCTCGGCACCACGCCGCAGAATGTCGAGAAGGATTTCTGGGTGTGCTGGACGCTGGACGCGCTGTTCAACGGCTTGCCCGATGGTCCCCGGCTGCTCTTCAAGGGCGGGACCTCGCTGTCCAAAGGCTTCGGCTTGATCCGCCGCTTCTCCGAAGACATAGACGTGACGGTCTTTCGCGACGATCTCGGCGTGCCGGCGTCGATCGACGAGCTGGCGGCCTTGAGCCGAAAGAAGCGCGAAGCCGCGCTCGACGCGATCCGGGATGCGTGCGAGGCCTATATCAACGGCGCGCTTCTCGAGCACCTGACCGTCATCGCGGCCGAATGCTGCGAACGTGCCGGGCTCAAAGCGGGATCGATCCAGGTTCTTCCCGATGCGAAGGACCGCCAGACATTGCTGATCGCCTACCCCAGCGTGACGAGCGAAGATGCCTATATCGCGAAGAGCGTGAAGATCGAGTCGGGCGCGAAATCGGCGCTCGATCCCAATAGCCGCCGCAGCATCGCACCCTATGTCGACGAGGATCTACCGGCGATCGACCTTGCGGTCCCCAATGTGACCATCGTCGATGCCGAGCGCACCTTTTGGGACAAGGTCGTCATCCTGCACGGACTGCGGCGATGGTATGAGATCCGGGGGCAACTTCGCGGCAACCGCCAACGCGTATCGCGCCACTATTATGACCTTCATCAGTTGATGCAGTCCGAGGCCGGGCAACGCGCGTTGAAGGACCGGGCCCTCGGCGAGGACTGTGTCGCGCATGCGCGGATGTTCTTCAATCGTCCCGATTTCGACCTCGCGTCGGCGCAGCCGCCGACATTCGTCCTTTGTCCCGAGAAGGGGATGACCGATGATTTGAGGCAGGATTATCGCGCCATGGCGACGATGATCTTCGGCGAGCCGCCCGAATTCGAGGCGATCATCGAAAATATCGCGGACCTCGAACGCAAGCTCAATGGCTCGAATTGAGAGCGGCCATCGAACAGTCGATCACGAGACCTTCACGCTATCGAGGAAGCGCCCCGCATCGAGCGGTAGCATCCGGGCGCGAAGCCGGGCCGCCATTTCTTCCCGGCCCATCCGAACAAGATCGCTGTTGAAATCGTCAAGCCGCGGATCGAGCGGGACGATCTCGATCCCGAGCGGCTCGGCGCGCGCGGCCAAGGTCTTCATCGCCCAGGACCCGGCGGCGTCATCGTCGCGCGCGACATAGAGACGGCGCAGCGGTTCGGGAAAATGGATCGCGGCGAGATGCGCCGCCGACAGACCCGCGATCATCGGCAGCTCCGGCAGAAATTCGCGAAGCGAAAGGACCGTCTCGACACCTTCGCCCGCGGCCATGACGTCCGCCGCAGATCCGAACCGCACGCCATGTCCGAGCAGATTTCCCATCGCGCGGCGGGGACAGGCGACCGGCGCCTTGCTTCCCGCCGGATCGAGCCAGGTGCGATGGACGCCGGCGATCTGGCCGGCATCGTCGGTCACGGCGGCGATCATGGCCGGCCAGGCAGTCCGCACGTCGGGAGCGTCATCGCTCGACGCCCGGTAATAGCAGCGCGGATGAAAGCGGATCGCACCATTGCCTGGGTCGATATCGATCCCGCGCGATGCAAGATAAGCGACTGCCAACGTCCCGGCGATCGGCTTCGACGCAGCCCAAAGCCGCCGCGCGGCCACGGGCGTTCCCATCGACACCTTGCGCGAGCGCGGGGATGGTGATCCGGTCGGCTCCGGCATCGGCATGCTCAAAAATCGCCGCGCCTCGGCGAGCGTCTCGCGCAAATCGACGTGACCGCAACTGGCGGCGATGACATCGAGCAGGTCGCCATGTTCGCCGCTCGCGGCATCGGTCCATTTGCCCGCCCGGCCCCGCGCGTCAGCCGACGCCGACAGGAGAAGGTAGAGGCTGCGACCGGGCGTCCCCCGGACATCGCCGACAAGCCAGTAGCGGCCTTCGCGGCGACCGTTGGGGAGATAGTGGCGGCACACGGCCTCGGCATTTTCGGCGAGGCGGCGCGCCAATTCACGGGCTGGACTTTCCATGCGGGGCTCCTTCAAAGGCCTTGTGCCCGCGCAGATGTCGATCGAAAGGCGATCGGCGATCCGCACGGACAGCTCGGCACCGGCAGCCCCTGCCAGCGCGTCGAGCGTGATTTTCTCACAAACGGGACTTCAGAATCAAGCATGACCTGCCCGCCCGTCGGCGGCGGGAGCCGCGGAACAGGCGGCGTCGAAGCCCATCCAAACATGGCGGGCAGTATCGGCCCGCAGGCTATTCGGCGGATGCCGCGCATCAGGTCGGCATGAGCGGACGATAACCCTGGTCATCGTCCATTTCCTCGGCCCAGAGCGCCATCTGGAAATCATCGTAGCTGACGCCGCATTGCTCGAGCATCCAGGCCGCGAGCGCCGGATGATCGGCAACCGCTTCGACGAAATCATCGCCATGGCCGCGCCCGCGGTCGAACCACCAGCCGACCTCTTCCTGGACGGAAGGATCGCGCTCGATCACGAGCTGCGACGCATCGAGTTCGAGCATCGCTTCGAGCAATTGCTCGCAATGGACGACATCGAGCGTCTCGCGCGGCCCATGCTGTCGTTGATAGCCAACCGACAGGTTGGTGCATTCGGGGACGATGCCGGCATATTCGTTGGTGTCGGTGTAAACCCCCGTGTCGTCGGGCGCGTAGCGGAACCCCATATTCTGACGGTTGAGCGCGGCCGCGAGGCTGGTCGCGAAGGCATCGGAACATGTCCGCCCATAGCTTTGGTGGGTGATGACATCGCCAAGCCCGGCACGGTCGAAGGCGATCGCCGCGTCGATGTCCGCGAGCAGTTCAGGCGTATGCCGCTCGATCCAGCGCGAGCCGAGGCACCCCTGCTCCTCGCCGCGATGGAAGAGGTAGAGGCCGGGGCGCGCGGCCGCGATCATGCCGAGCATGATCCACAGCCCTGCGCCGTCGTCGGCGCCGAGCGACATGCCCGCCTTGCCGTCGCACAGCTGCGCGATCCCATGTTCGTCGACGCCCACCGCCTGATGCCCGCCCACGGCCGCGACCGTGTCGACATGGCAGCTCCACAAGGTGCGGGGACGATCGCCGATCGAGAGCATCCGGTTGCCGAAACCGTCGGCGCGCATGCCGGGAACCGGATCGAGATATTCGCGGCAGAAGGCGCGTTCGGTCGCGCTGTCATGGGGCCGTGCCCAGGACAGGATTTCGAGAAGGCCGGCGCGGCCTGCAAGCTCATAAGTCATGGATCAGGCTCCTGTCTGGCAAGCGATGGCCATCGCAGCCACGGACGTTGCGGCGGCGTGGGCGAGGCCAACGGCCAAGTCCGGCGTTTCGAGAGAATGCCCGTGGCCGCATCCGCAGGCGCACGGTTCGAGCGGCGGGGATTGCATCGTTTCGAGGCGAAGGCGATCGGCCGCCTCTTGCTCGCGCCTCAGCCGTTCTTCGCGGGCACGCTCACCGGCTGCCTGCCATTCGGCGACCTCGATCGCGATCGCCGACATTTCGTACAGGAACCAGTCGCGAGCGAGGACATGGGCATTGGCGAGCGACGGATCGTCGTCGTCGACAGGATCGGGCAGATAGTCGGCGCTGAGCCATTCACCATGATATTCGGTGAGATCGGCGGCATGATACCAGTCGCCCGAAGCATCGCATTGCCGGCAGCAGGCCGCGAGCCACCATTCGCCGCGATCTTCGAGATAGACCGCGCCGAATGCCTCCACATAACCATCGAGCACGTCATGCTCGTCGCCATCGGCGAAAACGCTGATGAAGGTTTCGGCATCGCTATAGCTGCGCTCGTTGTGAGCGCAGAAAATCGTGTGGTCGGTGAAGCAATTATAACACCACTCTTCCGACGAGCCGTCGCCGAAATACACTTCCTCGTGCGGCGTCGCGTCGCGGTCGCACCGCGGACAATACCAGCATCGATCACCAAGACCGTTCGTATTTTCGGACGGTATCTCACCATGACCGATGATGAGATATTCGCCGTCGTCGGCGAGGTCATCGCCCGCATCGATATAGGGAACGACGAAGCTGCCGCCGTCGACGAGGCGCCGGATTCTCGCACCGTTGAGGCTGCCCTTGGCATAGCCCGCATTTTCGAGGAGCAGCTTGAGCCGCGATACGTCGCCATAGATGCTGGTGTAGATTTTGAGCTCGGGCCACACCACGCTGCGCGCCCGGGCATCGTCGCGGGCGCCGATATAGGCGAGCGCCGTATCGGGTCCGGCATAGACACGCACCGGGTGGCAGTAGCTTTCGAAGTCGCTCGCGCCGTGCGACATGCAGCTCCCGGGGCCGCCGACATAGACCTCCTCGATTTCGTCGGCATCCTGCGTGATCTTGAGCGCGTCTTCCGCGAGCTGGACCGAGAGTCGGGCGCACCAGCTTTCGATCGCATTGTTGTCGAGATGGGCCGAAAAGAAGCGATGAAGATAGCGCCCCGGCGACATCACAAGCTGGCGGTCGACCTGCCCCTTCGCGGCATTCTCGGTGAAGGCGATCTTGCCCGCCTGCTCGGTCGAGACATGGCAGAAATGCTCGTCGTGCTTCTCCTGATACCAGGGCTCCTCGTGCCAGGGCGTCGGCGCATAGGTGCCGTCGGCGAAGCGCAGCTTCTCGCGAACCGGCCAGTCGACGTCGCCGATGTCGGCGCCGGCAAGCGCGATGCGAAGCTGCGCGTCGGGCGCGCGGAGGAGAAGCTGCTTCCGCGCGGCTTCGGCTTCGTCGAAGGAGGACCAGAGATATTGCTGGTCGCCATTAGGCGCGAAAAGAAACTCGATCGTGACCGGCCGCCAGTCGGCTTCCGAGTGCGGGCAAAGGATTTGAAACTGTGCCATGGATGAGACTCCGCGCAGCCGCGCGCGGCCGCAAAGAGGAGCGAGCACGGGCTGCATTGCTGTTGGGGTGGCGCAGGGTCAGCGAGGGTCGGGGTGAGCGTCCGGGCTGCGGGCCGTGGCCGGCCTCAAGCCGTCAAAGGTGACGTTCCCGATCGCCGCTGCGCCGAGAAGAATATCCGGCGGGGGAATATCCCCCGCCAGATGGCTCATTCGGCTGCGACGGGCAGTTCGGCGTCGCCGGAATCGCTCTCGCCGGGATCGACGGGCCCCGACGTTTCGCCGCTGTCCGGATCGATGTCGTCCAGACCCGGCGTGCGCATCGGCAGCGGGAGCCAGGTCGTTTCTGCGACCAGCCTCTCGGCCTCGCGGGCCATGTCGGCTTTCTTGAGATGGCCGATCATCCGGGCAACTTCGTCGCCGCGCGCCTCGGCGACATCGGCTAGGATCTGCGGCTTGGTCACGCTGCCGAAATAGCCTGCAGAAGTCGGACGCCAGCCGGCGCCATGCACGTCGAGCCCCGCGGCCAGCGCGAGGACATGGCTGTGGGCAATCCGGCGCTCGACGCCGTGCGCCGAGATACGGCCATTGTCATATTTGGGGACGACCTCGGCCTGGGCGTTAACGCAGAGCGACGCGCAATGCGCCAACAGCTGCGACTGCTCCTCGCCACCCAAGGTGAGCAGAAAGCTCCAGACCTCCTTGTCCGACTGCGGCAACCGTGCCTTCCATGCCGCCGCGCGCGCGTCGAGCGCTTGTGCGGGCGCGCAATCGCGCAAATCTGTCGGAGCGTTGGAAAAGGAGACCCGGTTCGCCGCGATCTGGACGCAGCTCTCGCGGCTGAAGCTGTAGAAGCAGCCGAGCACAAGGACGTGGAGCAATGCGGCGAAGGCGAGCGCGGGGTCCTGCGCAACCCTGTCCTGCAGCGCCAGCGTGCGCCATGCCGTGAGGTCCGAGACGAGACGGTCCGGAAGCGCCCGCAGCGCGCCCCGTTCCTCCGCACCGCCCGCATCATCCGCCGACTTCGCGGCTCCGTCGTCGCTGCGGTCCGCGGAAGAGCGGCCATCGTCGCCCGCTTCGGACGCGCCGTCTTCGCCAAACCCTTCACGCGGCTGATCCTCGGGCCTCACGAAGCCGCGCTCGACGCGCACCGACCCATCGCGGTCGATCGAAACGAACGCGCCCGCGCTCGCCATATCTTCCGGCTTGAAGATCAGCGGCCGGTCGACCAGCGCACCGAGTTCGGCATCGATCGCCTCGATCCGCGCATGCACCTCGTCCGGCACGTCATGCGCATCGGCCCATTCGGCGCCCAGTTCCTCGCCTTCGGCTTCAAGCTCGGCGACGCGCGCCGCTTCCGCCTCGGTCATCGCGACCTCTTCGCGGTCGATCTCCCGAAACCCCCGCGTCGCGTCCCACGGCAGGTCGATCGCGGTCGTCACCCATTTCCAGCCCTCGGCGAGAATGCGCGCGGCTTCGGCTTTCAGCTTGGCGTCGACGAGCCGATCGAGAAGCGCGGGATCGGTGAGCCAGCCGCCGCCATCGGCTTCGAACAGGTCGCGCGCGATGCCGCCGCCCGCTTCGAGATACTTGTCGAGACCGACGAAGCCGACCCTTTTGTCACCCACGCGAACGCTGTTCTCGGTGAGTTTCTGGCGGATCCAGGTCGCCGACTTGTTGAAGCTGTGCTCGAGTTGATCCCAGACTTCCTCCTGCCGCGCATGGTCCTCGGCGATGGTGAAGGCCATCAACTGATCGAGCGTCATCGCCTCTTCGGCGTAAAGCGCGTGCAGTTTGGGCGACACGCCGGCGAGTTTCAGGCGCTGGCGCACGGCGGCGGGGGTCGTGCGGAAATGCGCGGCGATCTCCTCGATGCCGGCATCCTTGTCGACCATCGCCTGCATCGCACGAAATTCGTCGAGCGGATGCAGCGCCTCGCGAAAGCTGTTTTCGGCGAGGCTGTCTTCTTCGGCGAGCACATCATTGGCCGCGCCGCCGACCACACAGGGGATCGGCGCGTCCTTCGCGAGCCTCTTCTGTTTCGCCAGCAGTTCGAGCGCGCGAAAGCGCCGGCCGCCGGCCGGAATTTCGAACTGACCCGTTTCCTTACCCTCCCCATCGAGCAGCGGCCGCACGTTGAGGCTCTGGAGCAATCCGCGGCGGGCGATGTCCGCCGCCAGCGTATCGATCGATACGCCTGCCTTCACGCGCCGCACATTGGACTGCGACAGGCGCAAGCGGTCGAGCGGAATGTCGCGCGACGGGGCGAGAGTGATTTTCGGAAGCGATTTGGCCATGGGCCTTCTCCATGACGGGCCGCCGCGAGACACTCTCCCGGCTCCTGAAACCCGTCATGAAGCCCCGGCTTCCCTCTTCCTCGAACGGGGCCGCCACCGGCAGCCCCGAACAAGCCCTCAGCCTCAGCCGCGGCCCGAGAGCCGGCGCGCCGCCGCGTGCAGGCGCTGCTCACCGAGAATGATCGAGCCCGCGGCGCGCGCCGCCTCGGCATAAACCGACAGCGCATGGCGCGCTTCGAAGTGCAGATCGCGCTCGATGCCGAGCCCGAAGGGCAGCCGCACCGCTTCGAGTTCGGCAGCCGAGAAACTGCCGAGTTCGGGACAGCCGAACCCCAGATCCGCAAGACCGAACAGGATGCCATCGGCATCGATTTCGGTTGCGAGCCAGGTGGCGGCACCGACAGGGCTGAAGAAGCGCACCACGGGTTTGGGATCGGGCTCGCGCGCAC
The DNA here is from genome assembly GCF_001468395.1 of Sphingopyxis sp. H073. Classification (GTDB taxonomy): domain Bacteria; phylum Pseudomonadota; class Alphaproteobacteria; order Sphingomonadales; family Sphingomonadaceae; genus Sphingopyxis. The sequence continues at coordinate 76,277 of NZ_LNSG01000002.1, forward strand.
CACGCGCGATCGCATCGCGCCGGGCGGCGCAATTGGCGGCAAGCGCGGCGGTGATGTCGGGGGTGAGCAGTTTCATGCCGCGATCCTCCCACCGGATTCTCGGCAGAAGCAGCGAAGCTTTGCATATTGATTCATTTCGGTTCTCCGCGGCGGACCGGCGGCGAGCCTCTCTCGCCGCACCCAGCCCGTCACGCGATGCCGCAACCCTCGCTCTCGCCCGCGGTCGCCTGCGGCCGCGGGACCGGCGATCATGGACAGGCCCCGGCGCATGCAGCGGGCTTGCCATGTTGTTCTTCCTATGTTCTCATATGGGCATGGACAGAATCGATACCGCCCGAGTCGCCGAAACCTTGCTTGCCGCCCCCGGGTGGGCGCGCGTCGGCCTGACTGCACCCACCAGCCATATCCGCGTCGAAGCGGCGTTCGAGCTGGCGCGGGTGATCGTCGAGAGCGTGACGGGCGAAGAGCCGGCCCACTCCGACCAGCTCGGGCTTTCCCTGTGACGTGGGCGGCTGGACGAAAAACGGGGGGCGGCGTGCGACGCACCTCTTCGAGGCCGCGGCCTGGTATCAGGCGGTCAAGCCGGTCTGCCGCTGCGGGCACAGCGCGACCTTCGATCCCTATGGTCTATGGTGGAAATTCCAGCGCAAGATGTGGGATGACGATCTTTGGAAGGCGCGCGACAAATTCTGGTGCGCGCGGTGCAAGGCCCGCACCGGCAAACGCATTCGGCCGATCCGCCTCGACTTGGTCAAACCGAGCAAGGACGATATTCGGCTGCCCATGCCCGACGAGCGGGAATGGAAGCGGGCGCTCAGCCGCTTCCGGGCCTAGAAGCAGGAGACTCTCCGATGGAAATTGAGAATGACGACGCCCTTGGCGGTATCGGCAAGACCCATCGCGTGATGATTTGGGACGGCAACCAGGAACGCGAGAAGGAACTCCACTGGGGCCTCCCGTCGCGCGACCCCGATATCTTCCAGATCCCGCTCCTCAAGTCCGAGACGGCGATCATCGACCGCCCGTGCCTGCTTCTGGCCAATGAGTTCGGTTTGGTGAAGCGCGGCAAGACGATCTACGCGGCAAGCCTCATCTCCGACGAACCCTTCTTCTGCATTGCCGCGGTGTGGCGCCCGGGCGGGCGCGACTGGCCCGACAGCTTCGCCGCGCTCACGGTGCCGGCCTATGACGATCTGGAACCCTATAAGGATCGCCACGTCGCGGTCATCGATCCGGACGACTGGTTCGACTGGCTGATGGGGACGCGCCCGCCGCTGGACATTCTGCGCCGCTTCCCCAAGGGTAGCTTCAGCATCATGCCGCCGATCCAGCAGAATTTCGACGCGTTGCTCGGGGCGGCCTGAAGGAGCCGCCGCATGTGCAATCTGGTGACGCTGAAATCGTCGGTCGACGAGGTCGCATCGCACTTCAAGGCCCGCCGTCCGAAACCGACCAATGCCGGTACCGGCGACGTCTATCCCGGCGGACAGGGATTTGTGGTGCGGCAGGATGCCGGCGAGCGCATCGTACAGGCGATGACCTGGGGCTTTCCGGTGCGCCTCAAACATATGAAACCGACGAGCAAACCCAAGCCGGTCAACAATGCGCGCGACGACAAGCTGATGTCCTTCTGGCGCCCCTGGTTCACGAACCCGGCGAACCGCTGCCTCATTCCCTTCACCTCCTTTGCCGAAGCCGAAGGCGAGGAGGGCAAGATGACGCGAACCTGGATCAGCGTCACCGACCAGCCGCTCGCCGCATGGGCGGGACTCTGGCGGCCGACCGACGAATGGGGGGATTGTTATACGGGCGTCATGGTCGATGCGACAGAGGAACTGTTCCATATTCATGATCGGATGCCGGTCATCCTGCATCCGGACGACCATGACAGATGGCTCCATGCACCGGCCGAAGAGGCAATGGCGTTGGTCGCGAAATATCCTGCCGATCGCCTCGCCGTCGAGCGCACCGATGTCCCCTGGTTCAGCCGCAAGGCGCCGCCTGCGGATGCGCCCTCGCTGCTTTGAAAGGGCCCATTCCCGAGCGGCGATAGATCCAGAAGCGGGGCCAATTGTCGGCTCCGAGCTCTTTACCCGGATTATCAGGCTGTTACATCTTACTCACCGATCGATCGCCATGCGCCAGGCTGCGGGAACAGCGGCTGGACAGGGCGTGAGGACCCGTCGGAAATCCCCCGTTCGCCCGCGCCGAAATGGAAGAGGTTCGCGGCGATAGTTGGAGCGGAGCGCAGGCGAGCGGGTCGGGAACGCGCCGGCGGCCGATGAACGATGTGAAGCATTATCATCTGACAGAGGAACTCGCACAGGAGATTTCAGGCGCAGACAAGGAAGATCAGCTCTTCGCCGCATTGGCCAATGCAGCGGGCCGCATGGGCTTCGACCATTTCGCGCTTGCCTTCGATCGGCGCGGAACCGGCGATCCGGCCTCGATCCTCGTGCACAATTATCCCGACGCCTGGGCCAAGGTCTATGTCGGCTTCGACCTCAGCGGTACCGATCCGATCCGCCGCGCCAGCGAGCGGTCGCTGACCGGCTTCGAATGGCGCCATGTCGACCGCTATATTCCGCTGAGCCGCGGCGACCGCCAATTGCTGTGCGTCGCGCGCGAGAGCGGTGTCGGCGACGGCTTCACGGTTCCTCGCCATTTGCCCGGCGAGGCATCGGGGACCTGCTCTTTCGCCGTCGGTCCCCATGCAGCCATTCCGGCAGAGATGCTCCACGCCGCCGAAATCCTCGGCGCCATCGCCATCGCTTCGGCGCGCGAATTGATCGGCTCTTCTCCTCTACGGCCACGCCCCACACTCACCGAGCGGCAACGCGAATGCGTGCTCTGGTCGGCGCGCGGCAAGACCGCCGGCGAGATCGCCGACATTCTCGGGATCAGCGAAGAGACGGTGGTCCGGCACCTGAAGATGGCGCGCGACCGCTATTCGGTTCATTGCCGCTCGATGCTGATTCTGTGCGCGCTGTTCGACGGACTGATCGGCTTCTCGGACATCTACGACTGGTGGCGGCCAAACTAGCGCGCCGCACATAATCGCAAAATCCTTGCCCAGAAATGGGCATAGCCGCCGCGCAGGATCGATGGTCTGATTCCGGCTCCACAGCCAAGGAATCATCATGATCGCACAATCGACGCGGGCGCCGGGCGCGCCCGGGGATGCCGCGCTACGCGGCATGTTTGCCGCGCGAAAGCAGGTCTTCATCGACCAGCTCAAATGGGATTTGCCCGTCCTCGACGGCCGTTTCGAACTGGATCAGTTCGACACGCCCGACGCCCGCTATCTGATCCTGCTCGACCCCGACGATCTGCGTCATCGCGCTTCGGCGCGGCTCCTGCCGACTACGGCGCCGCATCTTCTCGGCGACATCTATCCGCATCTCTGCGCCGATGGCGCGCCGACCAGCAAAGGAGTGTGGGAGATCAGCCGCTTCTGCCTCGACCCGGCGCAAACGCCCGTCGAACGCCGCGACGCACGCAACCAGCTCGTGACCGCGCTTGCCGACTATGCGCTGAACAACGGGATAAGCGATTATGTCGGGATCGCCGAGGCGGGCTGGTACCATAGTATCAGCAAATTCGGCTGGGCGTGCCGCACGCTGGGGCCCGTCCACCGAGATGACGCATGCAGGATCGTCGCGCTCAACATTTCGATCGACGAAGACACGCTCGCGGGCCTGAAACGAACGGGCACCTATGCGCCGCTCATGCTCAAATTTGAGGAAGGCGGGGAGCCAGCGCTATGAAGAAGGAACTCACCGAAGCCGATGTCAGCGCGATGCTGGTCGAGGAATTGCGCCGCACCGGCTACTGCATCGTCCGCAACGAGGCGATCGCCCGCGTCCACGCTCTGGCGAAGGATCTCGACCCGATCTTCGACGCGACGCCCTTCTGCGATGGCAATTTCTATGGTCGCCGCACGAAGCGCTTCGGCAGCCTGCTCAAGCGATCGCAGCATATGGCCGCGCTGGTGATGAACCCGATCATCCTGCCCGCGGTCGAGACGATTCTCGGATCGGGATGCGACCGGATACAGCTCAACCTCACCCAGGCGATCGAAATCCATCCGGGCGAAGTGCGGCAGTTTCCGCACCGCGATCAGGATATGTGGCGCGGCGCCGATGGTACCCAGGAATATCTGGTCAATATCCTCTGGCCGCTCACGCCGTTCAAGAAGGAGAATGGCGCGACGCGCATCTTCCCGAACAGTCATGGAGCGGCAGGAATGGCAAAGACCGATCTAGGCCAGCCGGTTTTCGCCGAATGCGAACCGGGATCGGCGATCTGTTTCCTCGGATCGACCGCGCATGGCGCAGGCACGAACCTCAGCAAGGAGGTCAGGCGCGGCGTGCTGGTCAGCTACAGCCTTGGCTGGCTCAAGCCCTATGAGAATCTGTGGCTCGCCTATCCGCCCGAGGTGGCGCGACATTTTCCGCCCGAGCTGGCGGCGCTCGCGGGCTATGCGCAGCATCGCCCCAATCTCGGCAATTATGAAGGCCAATGCCCTTCGGTCTTGCTGACGGACGAAAGGCCCGCGCATCTCGGCGCGATCGACGCGCTGCGCCCCGACCAGGCCGAGGCGGTCTCCGCCTTCGCCGCCGCCGAAAGGGCAGGCGCATGAGTCCCGCGCATGTGTTCGAGCCGACCTATGAAGCGATCAAGCGCCGATTGATGACGGGCGAATGGGCGACCGGCGCCCGGATCGAAGCCGCGCGCCTCGCCGATGACCTTGGGGTCAGCATGACCCCGGTTCGCGACAGTCTCTATCGCCTCAACGGCGAGCGCATGGTCGACTTCACGCCAGGCGAAGGCTTCCATGTCCACCGCCTCACCGAGACCGAGTTTCGCGACCTGCTCGAGCTGCATCTGATCCTGCAGCTCGCCGCGCTCGCAACAGCGCCAAATCGGCTGGCTACGCCGGTGAGCGCCGATCAGCCTTATCCCGAACGCATCGCGGACCTGTTCCTCGCGGTCGCGGATCGATCATCCAATTCCGAGATCGTCGCGAGCATCGCCGCAATCGGTGACCGGCTCCAGTTGTCGCGGCATTTCGACGCCGCGATCCTTGGCGATGTCGAGGCGGAATATAAATTGCTCGAGGCCGCCATTGTCGATGCCGCGCTGCAGACCGAGATGCGGAGCCTCCTGCTTGGCTATCATGAGCGGCGCGCGCGCGAGGCCACTTCCTATGCACGCACGCTCGCTGCGCACCCTGGCCGCCAGTCCTGAGGACGTACAATCGCCTGATCGACGCTTTTGCTTGTCACAGCCGCCCGCAATTGACATGATTCGGGTGCGCTGGAGCATTGCTGGCAGCTTTCGCGCGGACTATTTCGCCAGGCATTATATGCGCCAGTCCTTGACCGGACCGGCGGCCGAACCGGACCCTGGATCGCACAAGCGACCGAACGGCGGCACAGCACTGGGAGACGGGCATCCGGCTACGGCGGGATGGCTCTGCTCGTGCCCTCGGAACAATTGCTGTGTCTTCCTGTACCTGCTGCGACGACGCTCCGCTGCGTCACCCCTTTTCGGTGTCGTCGGCCTGTCATGTGCATCCCGACGATCGCCCGGCACCGGTCGAACATCGGCCCGTCACCGGACAGGATCTGGAGACAATGTATCGCGCGCACCGCTCGTCGCTCTTTCATTTCCTGCGCCGCAAGGCGGGCCCCGAGGAAGCACCCGACCTGGTTCAAGAAGTCTTCGCGCGGGCAGCGGGAAGCGAGCAACGGCATCACCTCGTCAACCCGGGCGGCTTTCTTCGCCGTATTGCTCAGAATCTGCTGATCGACCGGGCGCGACGCCGCAAGTCTGCGCCGATCGCTCTATTTTCGCTGCGCGAAGAGAGCGATGCCGTGACCCCGGCCACGCAGGAATGGAACCTCGAAGCGGCGGACCTTCTGGAGCTTTACGAGAAGGCCGTTGACGCAATGCCGCTCAAGACGCGCCGCGTCTTTCTGATGCACCGGGTGGACGAACTTTCCTATCGCGAGATACATGAACAGCTCGGCATCAGCATTGCGACGGTGGAATATCATATGATGAAGGCGCTCGGTCAGATCGCGAAGGTGGTGGACAGCGGGAAATGACCAAGGCCGTCGACGACGATTATCCGGCCGACGAGGTCGCGCGCGCGTGGCTCGTCAAGATGCGCGGCGAGGATGCGGAGGCGCTGCGCGACGAGTTCGACGCGTGGTTGCAGGCCTCAACCGAGCATCGCGAAGCCTATCGGCGCGCCGAAAAGCGGATGGCTGCGCTTGCGATCCTCAAGACTTCACAGCGCCACGGAACGACGCATGCCGAGGCGCGCCGTGGTCGAATGCGCGGCTGGTTCACATGGGGAGCGGCCGCCACCGCGCTCGCGCTCCTGATCATCGCGATCGGGGCTGCGGGCGCCCCCTTTCCCGGCCAGCCAGGCGGCGGCGCGACGGCTTTTGCCGCCGAACCGCTCGAGACGCAGCGCGGCGAGATCCGCACCTTCCGGCTCGTCGATGGTTCGCGCGCGACGCTCGACACCGACAGCCGGCTCGACGTGGCCTTTTCGCATGGCGAACGAAGCGTTCGTCTCGTGAGGGGCCGGGTCCGACTGTCGGTCGCGCCGGGCGATGTCCCACTCCGGATCGAGGCCGGGCACGGAGGGGCGACGGCAAATGATGCAGAAATCGATCTGAGTCTCGCCGCATCGGGGAGAGTGGTCGCATCGCTGCGCCGCGGCGCAGCAGAGGTGCGCGCCGATGCAGACGTCGAGCAGACCATGCCCCTCAAGGCAGGAAGCGCCCTCGCCTATGGGCCCGGTAGCCGGTTGGAGCCTGTCGCGGCGCCGGCGGCCGTCATTCAGCCAGACTGGACCGAAGGGTGGGCAGAGTATCGATCGATCAAACTCGGCGCGCTCGTCGCCGAAGCCAATCGCTACGCCGCGGTGAGGATCGTGATCGACGACACCGACATAGCCGCACGCGAAGTGTCGGGTCGCTTCCATATCAGCCAGACCGAGGCATTTGCCGAACGGATCGCCATATTGTTCGGCCTCGCCGTCGAACGGAGGTCTGACGCCATCCACCTCCGCCGTCGATAATTTTTTCACCGAGCGACTAAGGTCGCTCCTATCTTCCCGTCAACGCACCCCCACTGGCCGTCTGCCTGATGCACGGCCGAGAATATTGGGGGAGTGAAAATGTCGATTAAATCCCGTTCGCTGGCCGCGCTGCTCGTCGGCGCTGCAGCCTTGCTTTCGCCCGAAGGCGCGCAGGCCATGCAGGCGCCGCGCCAATCCTATGATATTCCGGCGCAGGATCTGGGCGATGCACTGCGCCGTGCCGCCGCGCTCGCCGATATCGAGCTCTATGTCAGCGCGCAGGACATCGAAGGGAAGAGGGCGCCCGCCGTGCGGGGTCAGCTCACGCCGCGCGAAGCCATCGAGGCGCTTCTCGCCGGCAGCGGCCTCACGGCGCGTTTCGAGAGCCGGTCGGTCATTATCCTGAGCGACGCCGCCGTTCCGGCCATCCCCGCGGGCGAGCCCGAAGTCATCATCGTCACCGGGTCGCGCATCGCGGGCGCTCCTGCCGCCGCGCCGGTTATCGACATCAGTGCCGAGGATATTCGCAACGCGGGTCATGCCGACCTCGGCGAGGTGGCGCGAAGCCTGCCCCAGAATTTCGGCGGCGGGCAGAATCCCGGGATCGGGTCGGGTCAGGGCGTCGCGAACGAGAATGGAAACGTCAATGGGGCCTCGACCTTCAACCTCAGGGGGATAGGGCCGAGTGCAACGCTGACGCTGCTCAATGGCAATCGCTTTGCCTACAGCGGCACGCAAAGCGCCATCGACGTGAGTGCGATTCCGGCAGCGGCGGTCGAACGGATCGAGATCGTCACCGACGGCGCGTCGGCGATCTACGGCGCCGACGCGGTGGCGGGCGTGGTCAATATCCTGCTGCGCAAGGATTATGAAGGAATCACGACGAGTGCCCGGCTCGGCGGATCGACCGACGGGGGCAATTTTCAGCAGCAATATGGGCTGCTCGGGGGCGCAAAATGGTCCGGTGGCGGCTTCCTTGCGGCCTATGACTATTTCGAGAATAGCGCGATCCTTGCGCGCAATCGCAGCTATGCAGCGAGCAGCAACCCCGCCTCGACACTCTACCCGGAGCTCAAGCGGCATAGTTTTCTGCTGAGCGCTCATCAGCAGGTGGTTGCCGGCGTACAGTTGAAGACCGACGCGATCTACAAGCGCGGCGATATGACTTCGGTGCGCGGTCTTATCGTGGACCGTCCGATCACGACGCGCGGTACGATTGTCACCAATGAGTTCGAAACCTTCGGAATCGCCCCGACGCTCGAGGCCGAGATCGGTGGCAGTTGGACCGCGCGCATCTCCGCCTTCTACGGCAGCGATAACACCTATGGCGAGACGCAGAATTTCACCAACGGGGTGGCGACGCGCCCCATTCGCATATTCAACAATCGCAGTGTCAGCGTCGAAGCCGGTGTGGAGGGCGCGATCTTCGCGCTACCCGCCGGCGATGTGCGGCTCGCCGCCGGCGGCGGCTGGCGTCGCAACCGGCTCGTCGCGGAGGTCAACGGCCGTGGTTTCGCCGGACGCCGCGACAATCTCTATGCCTATGGGGAGTTCTTCCTGCCGTTGGCAAGTCCTGCTCAAGACCTCTCCTTTGCCCACCGCGCGTCGATCACTGCGGCGCTTCGCTTCGAAGATTACTCCGATGCCGGGAGCATCGTGGTTCCCAAGCTGGGCTTCGTTTATGCGCCGGCCGAAGAACTAAGCATTGGTTTATCATGGGGCCGGTCGTTCAAGATGCCGACGCTCAACCAGCAATTCAGCGGCTACACGCCGGTGCTGCTGCCCGTCACTGGCTACGGTACAATGTTCCCAGCGGGTTCGACCTACATCTACATCGGCGGCCGGAATCCCGACGTCGGTCCCGAGCGGTCCGAGAATATCACCTTAAGCGCGACATTTCGGCCGTCGCCGCGACTCCAGATCGTCACCAGCCTGTTCCGGATCGATTATCGCGACAGGGTTGCGCCACCCTTCGGCTCACCGCTCGGAACGCTGACCAATCCGCTCTACGCTGATTTTATTACCTTCAACCCGTCGGCCGCGTCGCAGGCCGAGGCAATCGCCGGCGCCGCCGATCCGCTCGGCAATGGAACGAGCGGGCCCTATAATCCCGCCACGGTGATTGCGATCATCGACGGTCGCGACCGGAATATCGCCGCGCAGCGCTATGAAGGCGCCGATCTGGCGATCCGCTACCGGGCTCCGATTGGCAAGCAGACGCTGACGCTTACCGCCAACGCCACCTGGCTCGACAGCCGGCAGCGCTTGCTGCCCGGTCTTCCGAACATCGATCTGGCGGGCACGATATTCAATTCGCCGCACTTTCGCGCCCGTGGCGGCGCGACCTTCGGCGGCGAGCGCTTCACACTGGCCGCCTTCGCCAATTTCACGGGCGGCGTAACCGATCGGCGGCGCGCCGTTCCGGTGAGTGTCTCGCCCGTCACGACGCTCGATCTTTCCGCACGCGCGAAGCTGGGACGCCTCGCCGAGATATCGGTCAATGCGCTCAATATCCTCAATGCCAAGCCGGATATGACGGCAGTCGCATCCGCTAGCGACACGCCTTTCGATTCAACCAACTATTCGGCTGTCGGGCGTTTCCTCGGCGTCACGATCAGCCGCGACTGGTGAGGAGCGCCGATATGAAAATCGCACTCCGATCCGGCCTCCCGGCCGTGGCGCTCCTTGCCGCCGCGGCGCTCTCCCCTGCCGCGCAGGCAGGGGAGAGCAAGGGCAGGCCCTGGACGCTCGAGGATATCCTCACAGTTCCCGAAGTGAATGAAATCGCGCTGTCGGACAATGGCCGCCTCGCGATTTACGCTGCCGAGATTGCCGACCTCGATGCCGGAAAGCCGAGATCGCATATTCGCATCGTGGACGTCGAAACTGGTCGGACGAAGGAATTGCTGACGGTCGATACCATCAAGTCGCTGCGATCCGTCCCCGGGACACAAGACTGGAGCGCTTTGGTAGACCTTGGCGAAGGCCAGCAACTCTACCGGATCGACACCGAGGGCAAGCTGCTGCCACTGATCGTGAACCCCAACCCCGTGCCGGTGGGAAAGGCCGACATGTCTTTCCCGCTCGGCGGCGGCATACGCCCCTCGCATATCGGTATCCTCGACTATGACTGGTCACCCGATGGCAAATGGCTTTGGTATTCACAGCTCAGGGCCAAGACCGACGGACCTCGCGTCCGGTTCGATCGGGAAGTTACTGCGCTACTTGGCCGGCGACGCTCGACGATCGACGTCGAGGTCGACTATTTCCTGCGGGGACCTGAAGGAAACACGACGAAGATCATGACGCGGCCGTCGACCGATCGCGTCGCCACCCGCGGTGGGGGTCGCATTCTGTGGCGAGGCGACGAGATCCAGTTTCGGATTGAGACGAGCGACGGCACTTTGGGTGGTGCCTTCGAGTTCCTGGCGTGGAACCGCGTGAACAAGACGGTGCGCACGCTCGCGAAGCAACGCGACTTGCTCAGCATGTCGATTCTCGGCGGCCCGCGCGGTGGGCAGCTTTCGACAAGCGGTGTGGGCAGAGATCGGGAGTTGCTCGAGACTTCGGCGGAAGGCCGTTCGCACAGCTATGGTCGTGTCGCATTCGACATCGGCGATTCGCGTTCTGTCGGCTGGAAAAGCAGCCGCGACGGTAGACGGGTGGTGATCGGGACCAGGGGGCTCGGCGATGCGCGCTATGGTCTCGCGCTCATCGACAAAAGAGGGGTGCGTGAACTCCGCGGGGACGCGAGCCTGACGCGATGCGGCTTCGACGGCATGCTCCGGGCTGCCATATGCGTCGAGGAAGGCATGTCCCGGCCGCCGCGCCTCGTTCGTGTGAGCCTTTACACAGATAAGATCGCGGACCTTGGTCCCATCTCACCAAGACATGAGGAGATCGAACCTCTTCAGGCCATCGCACGCACCTTTGTCAATCGCGATGGCTATTGGTCGAGCGGCTATGTCTTGCTCCCGCGCGGCCACCGCGCCGGCGACCGACACCCAGCGGTGGTCGTGACCCACGGCACCGATGCAGACGACCGCTTTGCCGAGCCCGCAAACCAGTGGAACTATCCAGTCCAGCTGCTTGCTGAACGCGGTTATGTGGTTCTTCTCCTGAACGACCCCTCACCCGGCCAGTCGAAGGATTTGATGGACGCCATGCACGCCTGGCTACGCGGTAAAGGTCCCCCCGATCCTGAAACGGTTCAACAAAAACTCTGGCTGACCGGCGTGCACAGCTTCGAGGATGCCGTGACGGAACTTGCCGCTGAGGGGCTGATCGATCCGGCCCGCGTCGGAATAGCCGGCTACAGTCGCGGCTCCCAAATGGTCAACGTCACCGTCACGAACTCCAACATGTTTCGAGCGGCGTCGAGCGGGGACGGCGGCTTTCTGGAGCCTGCCGGCTATGCAACCGGGCGATCGAGCTATGATGCGGTTTATGGGGGTGCGCCGCTCGGGGAAAACATCGAACGCTGGCGCCGCTTTGCACCGTCGCTGAATGCCGGCAAGGTCTGTGCGGCAGTGCTGCAGCAAGTGGCTTCGGCATCGCCGTCACAGATCGAACTGTTCGAGGCCTTGCGTGCGGCGGGCGTCGCAACCCAGATCAGCTATTATCCCGGAGCAACGGCAGCGTCGGACGAGACGCATGTCTTCTATCTGACGTCCAACCGACTGCGCGCGATGCGCGAGAATATCGCCTGGTTCGACTATTGGCTGCTCGGCCAACGCGATGCCGACGCGCCTTTCCCCGATCAGATGGCGAACTGGGATCGATTGAAGCAGAACCGCCAAGCTCGATGCCCCGCCGAGCCATGACCCATGTTCAATCGGTCTCGGCAATTCCTGCAAAGAATATGTAGCGCTCCCCGGTGTCTTCCTCGACCGCACCGAGCGGGTCAATGCCGCGTGTCTGATCTCTGATCGCGCCAAGTTCCACAAGCTCCAACTCGCAGTCTCTGCCTTCCATTTCTGTTCCTCCAATTGGCAATTCGGAATGAGGGCGCATCACAGTCTCCTTCGGCATATTCAACTTCCCGCCCAATATCGGGCCCAATTTTCAGCGGCGACGAAGGTCAGAATCCTGTCGATGCGCTCGGCACCGCGCCATGTCGGATCTTCGGGCACGTCGAGTAGTCCGAGATCCAGCACGCCCGACGCCGCAAGTATCCCGCCGCGCAGGCGATCGTGCAGCGCAGCACGGTGAGTCCGATAGATTGACAGGTGGAAGTCCCCGGGTCCGCCCTTTTGCCTCCGCGCGGTAATCATCTCGGGCAAATATCCTTCGAATGCCTTTCGGGCCACGGCTCTGTTCTCACCGCCGGCGATCCACTCCCATGTCGGTATAGCGAGACAGGCCTCGACGATCGGCTGCGACATCAGCGGGGCAATATGGGGAGGCATCGTTGCGCGCGGATAGAGTTCGACGCCCTTCTGCGCTCGCATCAGATAGGCCGCGTGGACAGTTTTCCCCGGAAGAATATCGTCGGGCGCATCGAGCCAGGGGTGGGAGGCGCCCTCCGCCCTGATCGTTCGCCCAATCTCTTTTCCCAGACCCGCAAGATTGATGAGAGGGCGATGACGCCCACGATTGCGTCGATAGCGCTGCCAGCCGTGCTTCAGCACGGTCTTGGCGTCCGCTCCGGTCAGCAGGGTAAGATCATACAGGGTGGAAGCCAGGGATGGTCGCGGACCTTCGGCCAGAAGCCGATCGATGAAGGGCACGGCGCTTCGTACGCCACAAAGGATGCCGTCGCCGCCATTGCCGGAAAAAAAGGCATCAACGGGTAGTTCGCTGAGCAAGCGACGATGGATTACCTCATTGGTCTGCTTGTAGAGCGGAGCAACAGGCCAAGGATGATGTGGCGCTGCCGAGACGGTGACGTCGATATCTTGCAGCTCGCGATACTCCTCGATCAGCAGGGTGCCGATCGACTCTGCAAGCGCCCGGGCGTACCGGCGCTCGTCTCCATCGAAATCGGGGCTCACCAGATTCAGACAGGTCAGACTTTTGGCCATAGTCGCTGCCGACGCCGCAACGATGGAGGAGTCGAGCCCGCCCGACACGCCGACCATGATTGAGGGGAAGCAGGTAGCCCATGCTCCGACGCAGTCCGCTATCGTGCGCCTCAATTCGTCAGTCACTTCGTCGGCGCCAGCGCCGGAACGGGCGACATGATCCCAAGGCGACCAATATTGCTCGGTCCGCAAATCATCCTGGTCGATGACCAGGCATTCGCCGGCGATCAGTTCTTCAACGTCCGATACACATGTCCGTCGCCCTCGAAGATCGCCACCCGCCAGGATGCGAGCGATCTCATCGAGATTTGCCGAACCAGGGGCGGGGTTCGCGAGGTCAGTAATCGATCCTGCAAGCGTCACGCGGCCGCGATCGCGGCGGACATAGCAAGGAAGAAGTCCCGATGGATCGCGAAATATCCGTACCGCACCCGCTGGGTCGGCATGGACCATGACGTACCCGCCCCAGTATTGTCTCAGCAGCCGTTGCGCATCATTGGCCGCAAGACCATCGCCCTCGCCGACTTCAAAGGCCTCGACCCGGCGGCTGGGTGGGCCTCTCGTAAAGAGATGACCGATAATGACGGTCCGTGGAGGTATCGCGATCGCCGGTTCGGCGGTCCATATCCTCACGCCAGAGATTTCGAAAGTCGGCGGGCCCTGTTGCTCCGGAGCCGGACGGTTGGTCGACATCTCGACCTCAATTCGAAACCCGCCGGCCATCAAACGGCAAAGATCGGTCGATAGTGGAGAACAACGTCCAAGGAGTCGGTCAGCACGGTATCACCGACCTGAACCCAGCTATGGGCGGCGAAGGGCATGGTGACGCCAAACACCAGCGAGGCTGCCACGCCGCGGCGCGCAAGCATCCGTGTCATGGCAATGCCGCGCACCAGGCATCGGTCATCTGATGACATATAGCGCTTGGCGCGCACGAATGCGGCGGTAATATCGCGGCAATCGTCCGCACCGGATGGCGCCAGTCGATCAGACCTGCGTCCTAGGCCGGTTACAATATCGCTAAGAGAATTGTTTTGAAGATCGCGGCGGGCTCTCCGCTGCTCCCAGATACAGGATATTGTCGCCGCCATCGAAGCCTTAGCCGACGGCTCATCAACGAGACTGCGCGCGGCCACCGGCGGGGGTATAGCAAGCCTAGGATTTCGGTCTGTATCGTCAGCGAGAAGGCCGAGACTACGTAAATGGTCTTCATCTGCAGAAGTCCCATGACCGGCAAGCACGAGGTCAAACCGTTCGACGGACTGATCGGTGAGAAGAAAATAGCGGTCGGCGAAGAGATCGAACAGGACGACGGCGCCATTGAAATGGCAGTGATGCAGGCCCGATCGCAGCATGGCGGACATTTCGATAATTGCGCGGGGCAATGCGAATGGCGTGCCGCATGCGAGCGGCACGCCACCGCTTTCAGTCGTCGGCCGTGATGCCGCCGGCGAACAGATAATGTTCGCCCTGATCTTCGTCGACCGGCCCGAGCGGCTCGATGCCGCGGGTTTCGACGCTGATGGCGCCGAGGTCGATCAGTTCGTTGAAGTCCTTCATCGCTTCTTCCTTCCCAATTCGCGACCAGAATGAGTCGCATTCGGGAAGTTATGCCTCGGGCAGAGTGGCATCCATTTTATAATCGAATAATAATCGGATACCCATCAATCTCCCAAAAAAGTGACCGAGCCAAGGAAACGCACGTCGGGGCGCGTACCACTACCTTTAGCTTTCGCCTGGACATGCGTAGCGGAACCCGGTCACACGCTTCAACAATTGCGAAGCGCGCGGTTTCATCCCCGATCGATTGAGCAATTCGCAACGACAACTGGAACCGGAATTGGATGTTTCCGTGAACTGCATCGATGTTCGACAGACAGGTCGCCCAGACACGGCCTGCGATAGCCGCAGCCACTTCCCATTCGTAGATGGCTTATGGTCGACCTTGCAGATTCTTTCCGATGCCACGATCCCAAGTGGTGACATTATGGGGACAAACCCCATCAAAGGCCGCTTTGTCACCAAACGTCGCAGTGCGCCTGGAGGTCTAAGTCACTGGAAAATGTATGAAAACTGGAGCGGGCGAAGGGATTCGAACCCTCGACCCCAACCTTGGCAAGGTTGTGCTCTACCCCTGAGCTACGCCCGCTCTGGCGGCTGGAAACGGGTGGCTCCCAGCGGGTGAGGCGGGCGATTAGCATCGGCTTTCGGAGTCGGCAAGCCCTGTTTGCGATTTTCTGCGAAGGGTTGGCATATCGCGCGCAAATCCCACATAAGCGGACAAGCGCACAAAAAGGAGCACCGCCGCCGTGGCCACTCTCGGTCTGAACCCGCAGGAAAAAGAAGCCGTCGAAGCCTTCCGCCGCGACGTCGTCGAGCCGTCGATGTCGAAACTGGTGATCCTCGACTTCTGGGCCGAATGGTGCGGGCCGTGCAAGCAGCTTGCGCCTGTGCTCGAAAAGGTCGCGGCCGATTATGCCGACAAAGGCGTCATACTCGCCAAGGTCGACGTCGACGCGAACGGCTTCATCGCCAGCCAGTTCCAGGTCCAGTCGATCCCGACCGTTTATGCGATCTTCCAGGGCCAGCCGGTCGCCAACCTGACCAATGCGCGCAGCGAAAGCCAGCTGAAGGCGATTCTCGACCAGTTGCTGGCGCAGCTTCCGGTCGAAAGCGCCGCGAAGGATCTGGCGGTCGAGATCGCGCCGCTGATCGAAATGGGCGAGGCGGTGCTTGCCGAAGGCGATGGCGCGCGCGCGGTCGGCATCTTTTCGCAGATCGCCGAGATGGCGCCCGACAATGCGGCCGCCCACGGCGGGCTGATTCGGGCGCTGCTGTTGACGGGCGATACCGAGGGCGCGGGGCTCGCGCTCGACGCAGTGCCCGCCGAGATTGCCGGCGATCCCGCGATCGTGCAGGCCAAAAGCGCGCTGGCGCTCGCCGCCGACGCGCCCGACGCGAGCGAGCTGGCGGGCTTCGAGGCCGCGGTCGGCGCGAATCCCGACGACCTTCAGGCGCGTTTCGACCTCGCCGCCGCCGAGATCGGTGCCGGACGGCGTGACGCCGCCACCGACAATCTGCTCCATATCATAGCCGCCGATCGCGAGTGGAACGACGGCGCGGCACGTACGAAGCTGCTGTCGCTGTTCGAAGCCGTCGGCCTCGAGGATCCGTGGGTCGCGGCGCAGCGGCGCCGCCTGTCGCTGATCCTGTTCGGCTGATGGGCGCGACCGCTCCCCTGCATACCATCCAGCGGATCGCGATCTTTCCGCTGCCCGGCGCGGTGCTGTTCCCGGGGCTGCATTTGCCGCTCCATATCTTCGAACCGCGCTACAAGGCGATGGTGCAGGAGGTGCTGGCGCGCGACCGGCAGATCGGGATGATCCAGCCGCGCCAGACCCCCGGCGAGGAAAATGTCGAGCCGCCCGCGCTCTACGACGTCGGCTGCGTCGGGCGGATCGTCGATGTCGAGGCACTCGACGAAGGCCGCTTCAACCTCGTCCTCGAAGGTGTCGCGCGCTTCCGCGTCCGCCGCGAGCTCGACGTCACGACGCCGTTCCGGCAGGTCGAGGCCGAGATCGAGGTCGAAGCCGAAGAGGACGCCGTCCTCGCCAGCATCGAGCGTGCAAGCCTTGAGCGTGAGGCGAAGCGCTTTGCGGCGCGGCAGGGCTATGTCGTCGACTGGGATTCGGTCGGCCAGCTTGACGACGCGACGTTGGTCAACGGCATCGCGCAGGTCGCGCCGTTCGACGCGGCCGCGAAGCAAGCGCTGCTCGAGGCGAGCCCGATCGACGCGCGCGCCGAACTGGTCGTCCAGATGATGAAATTCTTCGGCCGCTTCGACGGCGAGGACGGACGCGCGACGTTGCAGTGATCCAGGCGGTACCGGCCCCTCCCCACCCGGCCTCGCATAGGCTGCTATCGTCAGGGAGGCCGGGTGGGGAGCGCCTTCCACGTCAGTGGAGAATCAGTGCGGTTTGGCCCCGGCAAGCCGCGCCATCTCCGCGAAGGCGCGGCGTACCGTATGGCGGTCGGCCTCGCCAAGCCGTTCGACCAACGCCTCGGTGTGGGTAAGCTGGCGCCGGACGAGGACGCCTTCGTCGCGCACCTTTGCAGCAATCCGCGCCGGCGCCGCCGCGCCGCGCGGCGTTCGCAGCAGCGCCGATTGCCGGCGCGACGTCCATTCGGCGACGAGCCGGTCGGCGACGAGCGCCGCCATTCCGTCCGACGCGGCCTGCTCGGTCGCTTCCTCGGCCGCCGGATCGACGAGCCATTCGTCGACGCCCTCGTCGGCGAGCGCCTCGTAGGACAAGGTGGCGGCGACCTGCCGACGCCCCGCGCAACGCTGGTCGCCGTGCAGGCGGAGGCGAAGCGCCTGCAGTTCGGCGCGAATCTGCCAGTTCACATAGGTGGTGAAGCGCGCCCGCGCGGGGTCATAATGGTCCGCCGCGCGGTGCAGCGCGATCGCGCAAGCCTGCTGCGCATCTTCGGCGACGTCCGACAAGCCGTAGGTGCGCGTGAAATAGCGGATGCGCGGCGCCGCCAGCCTGGCGAGCTGCGCAAAGGCGCGGTCGACACGGGCGCGGGCGCGGGCACCCGGCGCGGCTTCGAGCGCGGCGCGCGCCTGGATCAACACGGTGACCGCCTGTTCGAGAGCATCGCTTTTCGCTGACATGATCGTTCCCCCATCGAGGCCGTCCGGCGGCCGTGCGACAGGGATAGGCGGCGATGGTTAGCGGGCGCATGGCGCGCGCCTAGGTAATAATACCTATATTTCGGCGCCCGCGAGCAGGCGCGGGAGGTCGCCCGCTTCACCGCGCGCCTCGTCCATGAAGAAGCGCTTGAGCATCGGCATTCGCTGGACTGCGCCGAGCCCCGCGCGGCGGACCGCCGACGCGGTGCGGCCGGGGATCCCGAACAGGCGGGTGAGCCCGTCGGTCGCGAGGCTGACCATCAGACTGTCGAGCCCGCGCCAGCGCTGGTAGCGCGCGAGCAGCGCCGCATCGCCGAGATCGAGCCCCAGCCGCGCACCCTCGACAAGCACTTCGGCCAGCGCGGCGACGTCGCGCAGGCCAAGGTTGAGCCCCTGCCCCGCGATCGGGTGGATCCCGTGCGCCGCGTCACCGACGAGCACGATGCGGTCGCCAACGATCTTTGCGCTGTGATGGAACCCGAGCGGATAGGTCATGCGCGGCGCGACGAGGGCCATCGACCCGAGCAGGTCGCCAGCGCGCTTTTCGAGTTCAGCGGTAAAGCCGCGATCGCCGAGCTTCGCGAAGCCCGGCCCGTCCTTCTCGGACACCGTCCACACGAACGCCGAGCGGTGGCGCCCCTGGTCGTCGTCGACGAGCGGCAGCAGCGCGAAGGGCCCGGAGGGGAAGAAGATTTCGTGCGCGACATTGCCGTGCGATTTGCTGTGCGCCACGGCGCCGATCATCGCGTGGTGATGATAGGACCAGTTCGCGATGCCAAAGCCCGCGGCATCGCGCGTCGGCGACCGGCGCCCCTCGGCGACGATCAGCAGCGGCGCGGCGAGCCTGGTGCCGTCGCCGAGCGTCAATGTGACGCCATGAGTGCCCATGTCGCGATGGACGACTGTTGACGGCATGAACAGCCGCACGAGCGGCGCTTCGGCAAGCGCCGCCGCGAGCGCAAGGCGAAGCTGGCGATTCTCGACCATCGTGCCGAGCGCGCGGTCCTCGGGCGACGTCACGAAGTCGAGTTCGCCAGCCTGTCCGCCATCGCTGACCTTGATCGCATGGATCGCACAGCCATGCCCGGCGAGCCGGTCGGTGATCCCCAGCACCTCGAACATCTGCCAGGTCGCGCTGGCGATCGCCGAGGCGCGGCCGTCGAAGCCCGGTGCGATCGTCGCGACCGGGTCGGCCGGATCGACGATCTGCGACGACAGGCCATGATGCGCCAACGCCAGTGCCAGCGCCTGACCCACGAGGCCGCCGCCGGAGATCAAGACATCGCTGCGCAGAATTTCGGTCATGGATTGGCCCTAGCATCTTTCCCGCCGAAGGAAAGATTTCCCACCATCACGCCGGCCCGGTTTTCGCCTAAAGCCGCTCGGCCTGCACGATGCTGTCCGACGCGCGCAGCGCCGACAGGATGCGCATCACATGGTGGACGTCGCGCACCTCGACGACGACGTCATAGGTATGGAAGCCGCCCTCGCGGTTCGACAGACGCAAATTGGTGATGTTCGCCGAATTGGCGGCAAGGATACCCGACATTTCGGCAAGGGTGCCGGGTTCGTTGAGGATCACGACGCACAGCCGCGCGTTGCCGCCTTCGCTATCCTCCTGCCACCTGAGGTCGATCCAGTCGGCGTCGACACCGTCGGCAAGCCTGGGGCAGTCGATGACATGCACCTCGATCCCCTCCCCGGGGCGCGACAGGCCGACGATGCGATCGCCCGGCACCGGATGGCAGCAATCGGCAAGCTGGTAGGCGACCCCGGGGGTCAACCCCGCGATCGACACCGCCGCGCCCTGCGCCAGCTTGCCAGGCTTGGTCTTCATCTCGGCGGTGATGCCGGGGACGAGCGCCTCCAGCACCGCATTGTCGGACACCCGCTGCTTGGCGATCGCGACATAGAGCGCGCTGTCGTCCTCGAGCTTGAGCCGCGTCAGCGCCGCCGCGCGCGCCTTGTCGCCGACCTTGTTGGGCAGCCGCGCGACGATCTCGTCGTACATCTTGCGGCCGAGCGCCGCGAGTTCGACCTTTTCCTTCGAGCGGACATGGCGGCGGATCGCGGCGCGCGCCTTGCCGGTCACCGCGAAGCCGAGCCAGGCCGGCTGCGGCGTTTGCTTGTCGGAGGAAAGAATCTCGACCGTGTCGCCGTTGGCGAGCTGCGTCCGGAGCGGCACGAGCCGCCCGTTGACCTTCGCCCCGACGGTGCGGTCGCCGAGCTTGGTATGCACGGCATAGGCAAAGTCGACCGGGGTCGCGCCCTTTGGCAACTGGTGCAAACTCCCCTTCGGCGTGAAGGCGAAGATGCGGTCCTGATACATCGCGATGCGGGTATTTTCGAGGAATTCTTCGGGATCGTGGGTCTGTTCGAGGATCTCGAGCAGATCGCGAATCCACCCCGCCTGCCCGTCGGGCGCCGCGCCGCCCTGCTTGTACGCCCAATGCGCGGCGAGCCCGAATTCGGACTGCTGGTGCATACCCAGGCTGCGAATCTGGATCTCGATCCGCATATTCTGCTGATGCATGATCGTCGTGTGCAACGACTTGTAGCCGTTGCGCTTCGGGGTCGAGATATAATCCTTGAAGCGGCCGGGAACCATTTTCCATTTGCGATGGATCAGTCCCAGCGCGGCGTAGCAATCGGCGTCGGATGGGGTGATCACGCGAAAGGCGATGATGTCGGTCACCTGCTCGAAGCTGACGTGCCGCTCCTGCATCTTGCGCCAGATCGAATAGGGATGTTTCTCGCGCCCCGAGACCTCGGCCTCGATCCCCGCCTCCGCCAGCAGATCCTTGATCTCGCGGCTGATCGCGGCGACCTTGTCCTTACCGCCCGCGGTCAGCTTGGCGAGGCGGCCGGTGATTGTCGCATAAGCCTCGGGTTCCAGTTCGCGGAATGCCAGCAGCTGCATCTCGCGCATATATTCATACATGCCGATCCGCTCCGCGAGCGGCGCGTAGATATCCATCGTCTCCTTGGCGATGCGGCGGCGCTTGTCGGGATTCTTGATGAAATGCAGCGTGCGCATGTTGTGCAGCCGGTCGGCGAGCTTGACCAGCAGCACGCGAATGTCGTCGGACATGGCGAGCAGGAACTTGCGCAGATTTTCGGCGGCGCGCTCATTCTCGGTCTGCGCTTCGATCTTCGAAAGCTTGGTCACGCCGTCGACGAGCCGCCCGACGTCGCTGCCGAACAGTCGCTCGATCTCGTCGGGGGTGGTCAGCGTGTCCTCAAGCGTGTCGTGGAGCAGCGCGGTGACGATCGTCTCGCTGTCGAGATGCAGGTCGGTCAAAATCCCCGCGACTTCGACCGGATGGCTGAAATAGGGGTCGCCCGAAGCGCGCTTCTGGCTACCGTGCTTCTGCACGGTGAAGACATAGGCGCGGTTGAGCAACGCCTCGTCGACGTCGGGGTCATAAGCGCGCACGCGCTCGACAAGTTCATATTGCCTGAGCATCAAGCCCAATGTCGTTCATGCGGGCGCAATTGCAATGCGAAATTTGCTTGCGCGGAGCGCGAGGTCGCCGCAATTTTGCTAAGTCTCGTTAAAAGCTTCGTTCACCGGAGTGGACGGGGCGGCGGCGGAGAGGGGAGAGCGTTCACGCGCCGCCCGGCCGGTCGGCTTATTTTACGCTGTTGCAGCGTGCCAGATCGTCGGCCTCGAGCGCCTTTCCGTCGGCGACGAAGCTCTTCACTTCGCCGGCCTTCTTGGCGAGGCCCGTGCAGATGAGCAGCGGCCGGCTCGTGCCGCGGCCGGCACCGCAATTCGCGCCGTCGCAAACCCAGACGACATCGCGCGCGACGAACTTGGCCGTCGGCGCCGGACCGGCGAGCTCGGCGCGGTAATAGCTGCCGCCGGCGGCGTTCGCCGCGACGGGGGCAAGCGCGCCAAAGCCGACGAGCATGGCGCCGGCGACCGCCAGCAGGGGCGCCGGCGAAGAAAGCTTGATCATGGGGAGTCCTTCCTGTTTTGCGCAACCCGAAGGGTTGCAAAATGCAATTGGGTTTGCGGGTTGCAAAATGCAACTAAGGGTCCATATTTTTTTGTGCGAGGGGCAAAATTACGTTAGGGCATGGGGCATGGGAAAATTACGCGAACCGCTGAACGACATTTACGGCAACAACTGCGCGCTGCCGCTCGCGCTGGAGGCGATGGGCGAGCGGTGGTCGTTCATGATCCTTCGCGCCGCGTTCAACGGGGTCCATCATTTCGAGGAGTTCCAGCAGGAGCTCGGGATTGCGCGCAACATCCTGTCGAACCGGCTGTCGAAGCTGGTCGATCATGGCATCATGGCACGCGAGGTGATGGCCGAGGATCGCCGCAAAGTGCAGTATCAGCTCACGCAGAAGGGCATCGAACTGCTGCCCGCGATGATCGCGCTGCGCCAGTGGGGCGAGAAATGGGGCGCGGGCGTGCCGTCGACCCCCGTGCTCGTCGACACGCGCGACGAGCAGCCGATCGGACCGGTGATGATCACCGCGCACGACGGCCGCTCGCTGGCTTATGGCGAGCTGGTCTGGAAGCATCGCTCCGAACTGCAGCCGCTCGGTCAGGCGCGCGTGCGAATGGCGGCGGTCGCGGCCGAATGATCGCTGCCGCCCCGCGCGCAAAGCTTTTGATCCAGCCCCGTTGACCATGGCGACCAAACCCGCCTCCGCATCCGTGTCCGCATCCTCCTCGATGCCTTTGTTCGGCTTTTCGTCGCCGGGCCCCTTTTTCGGCAACAAGGTGCGCGCCTTCTGGAATCTCCAGATCCTCGGCTGGGCCGCATGGCTCGGTCTGCGCGGGGTGTCGGGTCTCGCCAACGGCCAGCCCTTCACTTTCCTGATCCCACAGACGATTTCGGCGATCACCGGCTTCTCGCTGACGCTGATCTTGTCGGTCTGCTATCGTGCGCTGATCAACCGGCGGCCGATCCTGATGTGGGGGGTCAGCTTCGGGCTCGCGGGCCTCGCCGTCGCGCTCTGGGCGT
The DNA here is from genome assembly GCF_001468395.1 of Sphingopyxis sp. H073. Classification (GTDB taxonomy): domain Bacteria; phylum Pseudomonadota; class Alphaproteobacteria; order Sphingomonadales; family Sphingomonadaceae; genus Sphingopyxis. Next base: position 99,074 of record NZ_LNSG01000002.1, read on the forward strand.
TCATCGACGCGTGGGTCGCGCAGATCCAGAATCCGGCGAGCGAGGCGGGCTTCACCAGCCTGCTGCTTGGCGCGATCTATATCGATGCGACCTCGCTCGGCGCCTGGTCGGCGCTCTATTTCGCGATCAACTATTTCCTCCAGCTCGAGGAACAGAACGACCGGATGCTGCGGCTCGAGGCGCAGGCGGCGTCGGCGCAGCTCGCGATGCTGCGTTATCAGCTCAACCCGCATTTCCTGTTCAACACGCTGAACAGCATCTCGACGCTGGTGCTGCTCAAGCAGTCCGAGCCCGCGAACGCGATGCTCTCGCGCCTTTCGGCCTTCCTGCGTTACACGCTTGCCAACGAGCCGACCGCGCAAGTCACGCTGGCGCAGGAGATCGAGACGTTGAAGCTCTATCTCGATATCGAGAAGATGCGCTTCGAGGACCGGCTGCGCCCGCATTTCCGCATCGACCCCGCGGTCCAGCGCGCGCGCCTGCCCTCGCTGCTGCTCCAGCCGTTGATCGAGAATGCGATCAAATATGCCGTCACACCGCAGGAGGAGGGCGCCGACATCACGCTCTCGGCTCAGCTTGCCGGTCAAAACGTGCGGATCACCGTGTCGGACACGGGGGCGGGATTGTCAGAGGGAAGCGTTGATCCCACCACGGGCGCCGTTGCAACGGAATCGACCGGTGTGGGTTTAGCCAATATCCGGGACCGGATGGCGCAGGCTTATGGCGACCAGCAGCGGTTCGAGGTGCAGTCGGGCGCCGATGGCGGTTTCACGGTGATTATCGAGTTTCCGTTTCAGCCCGATGGACAAGTGACGACGATTGGAACCGAACGGACATGACGATCAGAACCATCCTGGTGGATGATGAAAAACTGGCGACCCAGGGCCTGCAATTGCGGCTCGAAGCGCATCCGGATGTCGAGGTAGTCGACACCGCGCAGAACGGCCGCGAGGCCATCAGAAAGATCAAGACGCACAAGCCCGACCTCGTCTTCCTCGACATCCAGATGCCGGGGTTCGACGGCTTTTCGGTCATCCAGGGCCTGATGGAGGTCGAGCCGCCGCTGGTTGTCTTCGTTACCGCCTATTCGGACCATGCCATCCGCGCGTTCGAGGCGCAGGCGGTCGATTATCTGGTCAAGCCGGTCGAGCCGGAACGGCTGGCCGACGCGCTCGACCGCGTCCGCCAGCGCCTCGCCGAAAAGCGCGGCGCGGCCGAGGTCGAGCGGCTGAAGACCGTGCTCGCCGAAGTCGCACCCGAAGCGGTCGAGGATTATGACGCCGAGGTTCAGGCCGATGCGCACGCCGCCGACCGCTATGAGAAGATGATCAACATCAAGGACCGCGGCCAGATTTTCCGCGTCGACGTCGACAGCATCGAACGCATCGACGCCGCGGGCGACTATATGTGCATCTACACCGCCGACAATTCGCTGATCCTGCGCGAGACGATGAAGGATCTGGAAAAGCGGCTCGATCCGCGCAACTTCCAGCGCGTGCATCGCTCGACGATCGTGAATCTTAGCCAGGTCAAGCAGGTCAAGCCGCACACCAATGGCGAATGCTTCCTCGTGCTGGGCTCGGGCGCACAGGTAAAGGTCAGCCGCAGCTATCGCGACGTGGTCGCGCGCTTCGTCCACTGAGTTAGCGAAAACAAACCTCGTCATTGCGACCCCGGCGAAAGCCGGGGGAAGCAATCCAGGGCGGCTTACCCGCACTCTGGATTGCCGCGTCGCTTCGCTCCTCGCAATGACGAGGCTCGTTCAGAGCTGGTGCCCGGTCCGGTCGCGCTTCGTCGCGAGATACTGCTCGTTATATTTGTTCGTCGGCAACGCGAGCGGCAGGCGTTCGACGACCTCGACGCCTTCCTTCTCCAGCCGCGCGACCTTCTCCGGATTGTTGGTCATCAGCCGGATACGCGGGATGCCCAGTAACTCGAGCATCCGTCCCGCAATCGCGAAATCGCGCGCCTCGACCGGGAAACCCAGCCTGAGGTTGGCGTCGACCGTGTCATACCCCTGGTCCTGCAGCGCGTAGGCGCGCAGCTTGTTGACGAGCCCGATCCCGCGCCCTTCCTGCCGGAGGTAGAGCAGCACACCCCACGGCGCGTCGGCCATCGCGTGCAGCGCGGCATGAAGCTGCGGGCCGCAATCGCATTTGAGGCTGCCGAGCACGTCGCCGGTCAGGCATTCGCTGTGCAAGCGGACCACCGGCGGATTATGATCGCGCCTGCCGATGACGAGCGCGACATGGTCGGAGGCTTCCTCGGGGCTACGAAAGGCGACGATCTCGGCGGTTTCGCTCGCCTCGACCGGCAAGCGCGCACGCGCCGCAATCTCGAGCCGCGACGGGTCGAGCAGCGCGGCGACGTCATCGACCGAACATTCGGTCTCCGCCACACCCTTCGCTTCGCGGACAAAAAAGGCGGGGAGGAGGCCAGCGTGACGCGCCATCGTCATCGCCGCGCTGGCCGCCGCCTCGCCGCCGGTCGCAATCGTTTGGAACGGCCCTTTGAGCGGGTGGGCGAGATCGAGCGCGGGGTCGGCGATCGCCAGCGAGGCGGCGACGGTGTCGGCCGCGCCCGCGAGCCGCACCGGCCCCGGCGTCGCGGCGGGACGCTGGTTGATGAGCTTGAGCGTCACCGCGCGTTCGCCCGACAGCAGCAGATCCTCGCTTCCGAAGTCGCGAAGCGCCGCATCGCGCGCGCTCTCGACCGCGAGCAGATCGAGTGCGCCGTCGGCGCCGGTCACGCGGAATGTCCAGCCACGGCGTAGCGCGTCGATCACGCGCGCGGCCCGCCGCGCGCGCGGCTGGTCGGCGACCTCGCTCAAAAGGCGAACTCCGTAACGATGGGGATGTGATCCGAGGGGCGCTCCCAGCTCCGTGCGGGCTGGACGGTGCGGTGCGCGACTGCCTTTGCCATCAGGTCGGGGGTGACCCACATATGGTCGAGCCGGCGGCCGCGGTTCGAGGCTTCCCAGTCCTTCGCGCGGTAGCTCCACCAGGTGAAGAGCGGCGCCGGCGCCTCGATGAAGTGGCGGCCGAGATCAATCCAGTTCGACGCGGACTGCAACCGTGCAAGCGTTTCGACCTCGACCGGCGTGTGGCTGACGACGTCGAGCAATGCCTTGTGGTTCCACACATCGCTTTCGAGCGGCGCGACATTGAAGTCGCCGGTCAGGATCGTCGGCGTATCGACGAGTGTCGCCGACCATTCGGTCATGCGGCCGAAGAAATCGAGCTTTTGCCCGAACTTCGGATTGAGGTCGCGGTCGGGAACGTCCCCGCCGGCGGGGATATAGACATTGTCGAGCCGCACGCCCGACGGCAGCGTCACGCCGATATGGCGTGCCTCGCCATTCGCCTGCCAGTCATATTTACGCACTTCGGTCAGCGGCACGCGGCTGACCGTCGCGACGCCATGGTGCATCCGCTGGCCGTTGGTGACGATATGCGTGTAGCCGAGCTGTTCGAACATGGCCTTCGGGAAAAGGCCGCATTCGACCTTCGTCTCCTGCAGGCAGAGCACGTCGGGCGCTTCCTCGCGCAGGAATTTCTCGACGATGCCGATGCGGGCGCGGACGCTGTTGATGTTCCACGAAGCGATGCTGAAGGTCATTCGGCTGGCTCTATCGGCGCAGCGCGTCGTTAGCAACGGAGCGCGAGCGGCAAAAACGAAACGCGCAAACATAAACCCCCGTTCCAGGGGCGGTGGAACGGGGGTTCAAGGTCAGCGTTCGTCACGCTCTTGAATGAAGATGCCTGGCATTCCGGCTGGGGCAACAGGGGGAAACCCAAATCCGGAGGCCGTGGCGGCGTCTTCGAGAGTTGTTTAGCCCGGTTTCCCTGTCGCCAAGCTGAACAGCGTGCCATCGCCTGTCGTTCGTCGGCTCTGAAGCGCCGTTCGTCGAAGCATCCCGATCACACCTTCTTGCGCGGACGCGGATCGGTCCATTTGAAGGCGGAATCGGCGACCGCGACGTTGAACTTCTGGTTGCTGAGGTCGATGCGCGTGCGGTTGTTCTGCGAATCCAGCGCGACCCAGCCGCGCAGACGCAGGCCGGCCGGCGCAGACCCGTCGCGGATGAACACCATCGTGATCGTGCCATATTCGGGGCGCTTCGGATCCTTGACCTCGACGCTCAGCACCTCGTCGCTGCCGGTCGGAATGACCTTCGCATGTTTCGACAGGTCGCGTTCGGGATCGAGCAGCGCACCGAGCGGCGAATTCTTCACCGGCCAGCTTTGCACCTGCCGCACCTGATAGTCGATCATTGTCAGCCGGCTGCCGTCGCCGACGATCAGCAGCGGCACATCCTTCTGATACTGGAAGCGGATCTTGCCGGGGCGCTTGAGGGTCAGCTTGCCCGACAGGCGCTGGCCGTTGCGGTCGGTCTGGACGAAATCGGCGGTCATCGAGCTCGTCGCCTTGAGGTGCGACTGCACCGACGACAACGTGCTGGCCGACTGCGCGATCGCCGGCGCGCCGATCGCGAAACCCGCGGCAAGCGCCGGAACGAGGGTGAAGGCCGCAAGGCGTTTGAGCTTGGTCTGGAAGATCATCGGGCTCTCTATTCTGCAAAGTGTCGGCCGGACATGGCGCGCGGGCATTGAACCCGCCCTGAACTGGACCTTCAACCAAATGTCAGGCGGCAACTTTGGTTCCGGGCGATGGAAAAATCGCATTGGCCAAGGATATCCATGCCGATGATGGCATCGAAATGCTCGCTGGGCCCAAAGCGGAGGCCCATTATGGCATCGAATACATAGGGAAAGGAAGGCTGGATCCGATCCGATGTGCCGGCGAACAGCCCGATACGGAAAACGAACGTATCGACCATGGCCTCGCCGTGTGCAGCCTTTACCAGCCGCTTCCCAACCGGAGCCAAATCGAGCGCTTCGACGACTGCCGGCATGATCCCGCTCGACGTCGCGCCGGTATCGACCAGCGCCGTTACTGGATGGAAGCGAAGATCGGCCGGATCGTCGGCCCGCAAAATCGCGGCGGGAATGACGATGCGGCGGCCATCATGCCGCCACTCGATTTCAGGCATGCGACCAGACGCCCAAATCAATGGGTTCGTCGTTGACCTCCTGGATCGAGAAGAGCGCGTCGGGAAATCGTTCTTTCCCCGCAATCAGCGCCGCGCCGGGAAATTCAAAGAAGTCGATGATCTGACCGTGACGCAGCAGCGCAAACTCCCCTCTATGCGAGGTCAGACTCGCATATAGCTGGCGCTGAAACGCATCGAAATTGGCATCAATCTCGGATCGAATGCTAGTCATGTCGCTATCCCCCGCAACCACAGCCTAGGTGGTCTCAAATCATTGGCAAGCTCGCCGCGGCCAAGCGTTGCCGACATGAGTCTGGCCGAGATCATCTTGGCTGGCCATATTGATCGGTCAGCACATCGCGGCGGCCGACATGGTTCGGCGGGCTGACAATGCCTTCCTCTTCCATCCGCTCGATCAGGCGCGCGGCGCTATTGTAGCCGATCCGCAATTGTCGTTGCAGCCAGCTGGTCGAGGCCTTCTGGCTTTCGGCGACGATCTGGCAGGCCTTCGCATACATGCGGTCCTCGGCGCTGTCGCCGCCCGCCGGCGCGCCCTCCATCGCGAAGCCGCCGTCCTCGGGGTCTTCGGTGACGCTTTCGATATAGTCGGGACGGCCCTGGCCCTTCCAGTGATCGGCGACCGAGCGCACTTCGTCGTCGGATACGAAGGGGCCGTGGATGCGGGTGATCTGCTTGCCGCCGGGGACGTAGAGCATGTCGCCCTTGCCGAGCAGCTGTTCGGCGCCCGCCTCGCCGAGGATCGTGCGGCTGTCGATCTTCGAGGTGACGTTGAAGCTGATGCGCGTCGGAAGGTTGGCCTTGATGACGCCCGTGATGACGTCGACCGACGGACGCTGCGTCGCGAGGATCAGGTGGATGCCGGCCGCGCGCGCTTTTTGCGCAAGGCGCTGGATCAGGAACTCGACCTCCTTGCCCGCGGTCATCATCAGGTCGGCGAGTTCGTCGACGACGACTACGATCTGCGGCAGCGGCGCATAATCGAGCGTCTCTTCCTCATAGACCGGCTGGCCGGTGTCGGGGTCGTACCCCGTCTGGACGCGGCGGCCCAGCGACTTGCCCTTGGCAAGCGCGCCGCGCACCTTGTCGTTGTAGGAGGCGAGGTTGCGCACCGACAGCGACGACATCATCCGGTAGCGATCCTCCATCTGCTCGACCGCCCATTTCAGGGCGCGGATCGCCTTCTTGGGCTCGGTCACGACGGGCGCGAGCAAGTGCGGGATGTCGTCATAGACGCTGAGTTCCAGCATCTTGGGATCGATCATGATCATTTTCACCTGGTCGGGACCGAGGCGATAGAGCAGCGACAGGATCATCGCGTTGAGGCCGACCGACTTGCCCGAGCCGGTGGTGCCCGCGATCAGCAGGTGCGGCATCGGGGCAAGGTCGGCGATCATCGCGTCGCCGCTGATATTCTTGCCGAGGATGATCGGCAGCGCGCCGGTCTGGTCCTGGAACAGCGCGCTGCCGATGATCTCGTGCAGCACCACCGCCTCGCGGTGCGCGTTCGGCAGCTCGATACCGATCACGGTGCGGCCGGGGATCGGCGCAATGCGCGCCGACAGCGCCGACATGTTGCGCGCGATGTCGTCGGCGAGGTTCGACACGCGGCTCGCCTTGGTGCCCGGCGCGGGTTCGAGTTCGTACATGGTGACGACGGGGCCGGGACGCACCGCCGTAATCACGCCCTTGACCTGGAAATCCTCGAGCACCGATTCGAGCAGGCGCGCATTGCGTTCGAGCGCCGCCTTGTCGATCGCGCCCGCCTGCCGCTCGGGCGCGGGGGCGAGCAGGTCGATCGAGGGGAGCTGATAGTTGGTGAACAGCTCGGTCTGCGGCTTCGCCTTGGGCTTCGACGGCGCGGCGCGCTGCACCGGTTCGGCGATCTCGGGCGGGGCACGGTCGATCGGCTCGGCGCGCGGGCGCGGGCGGATCACACGCTCCATCAGGTTGGGCGCCCTCGCACCGCCGTCGTCGGCGCGCGCGGGCTCCACAATCCGTCCCCCTTCGGCCGCCGGAAGCTTCAGCCGCGACGCCCATCCCTTTTCGAGCCGCAGCGCGCGGAAGGCGAGCCAGAGGCCGATCCCGACGAGCAGCAGGATCGTCCCGAAGCGGGCGAGCGCGGCGACGGGGTCGCCCGCCAGCTCGAACAAGGGCGTCACCGCCCCGCCGACGACGAGCGCGATGATACCGCCCCAACCCGCGGGCATCGGCGCGCCGTTCGCGGGCGCCCATAGTTCGGCGCCGAGCCCGACGAGCAATATACCCGCAAAGCTATAGGCGAGCTGGCGCGGCCAAAAGGGCTGCGGCTCGCCCGCCCATAGCCGCCACGCCATGATCCCGAGCAAGGGGAGCAGCAGCACGATCGGCGCCCCGCCGATCGACAGGCCAAGGTCGGCGAACCACGCCCCCGCGCCGCCCATCCAGTTCGCGGCATTGCCGTTCGCGGCGGTATTGAGCGCTGCATCGGTGCTGTCATAGGTCAGGAAAGCGAGGGTCAGGAAGATCGTAAAGGCGGCCAGCCCCACCGCCGCCGCTATGACGAGGCTGCGCGCGATGCTCTGGCGAAAAATGGTGCGCCAATCGGCCTTTCCGGCGACGGGCTTGCGGCTGGCCATGCTGTTTTCGGTCCCCATGGGTGAGTGCAGGGCGATATGCGCATGGGGCGGACTCGCCGTCAAGCGAGCAGGGGCCCCGGTAAAGGTCAGGCCGGACGCGATCCGGCTTCCGCCTCTGCTGGCGGCGTTTTGGACGCCGACTGTCGCAGGGAGCCGGTACGCTTACGCAACGGGCGCCGTGCCGGGCCTGCGACGCTCAGTTCGCGTAGAGCAAGGGCGGCCGCCACGCCGCCTGATCGACCTCGTCGCGGACCTTGTACACCTGGCTCTTGCTGTTGAGGAACAGCTTTTCCATCTCGCTCCGCGTGAACGGTCGCGAACCGACGCGGCCGAACACGGCGATCTGCCCGCCGCTCTCGTCGACCCCGCGGTCGCGGTCGAGACCCTTCGACAGCGCGATCGCCGGCGACGGGGTTTTCGCCCACGCGATCAGCTCGGGCGTCGGCTTCGGCGAGAAGCCGTAAAGGCCGGGATTGTCGGGGCTGGTCAGCTGCAGCACCTTGATGCCGTTCCGGCCGTCGGCGACATAGGCAAAGAGCGAGGCGTTGGTCGACGCGACGATCACATCCTCGGCATCATCGAGCTTGCCGTCGAAGGTCAGCGCGGGCCAGACGACCGGCGCCGCGGGCCGCGTCACGTCGACGATCACCAGGCCGTCGGCCTTCGCCGCGACATACATATACGTCCGCGCGAGATAGATTTTCCGCGCATTGGCAAGCCGCACATTGCCTTCGGGCACCGGCACCGGCTGCGCCATGTTGGTGATGTCGAACAGGCTGACACCCCCGGCATCGGTGACCCAGAGGTAGCGGAACTGCACCGCGCTGGCGCGCGCGTCGGCCAGCGGCAACTGCGCCGTGACCTTGGGTTCGAGCGGCGCCGACAGGTCGACGACGACGAGCCCGGCGTCGGTGGTGATATAGGCGTAATTGCCAGCCAGCGTGACATGCCTCGCGCCCTTGAGGACATTGTCCGGATTCCACGTCAGCGCGCGCGTCAGCTTGTTGTCGCGGAATTCGCCGTTCGCCATCGTGTCGATATCGACGAGGACCAGCCCCTCGACGCTGTCGGTGATCACCGCGTAGCGATAGAGCGGGTGGAAGGACTGTTCGTGATTCTCGGGGAAATCCTTCACGATATGGTCGTTGCGCGAGATGCTGATCGGCTGGTTGGTGCCGATCGCCATGCAGGTCGCGTTGGTCGTCTTGACATGCGTGTCGTGACCCAGCGGCGAGAAGGGCGCGCGGACGATGCGTTCGGAGAAGCCCTTGTTGCCGATCGAGGCGACGTCATAGACGCGGAAGCCGCCCTTGCCCTCGGCGACGAACATATATTCGCCGCGCTGTTGCAGGCAGTTCACGCGGCCGCTCGTGCCCTGGTTGATGTTCGCAAATTCCTCGAGCGCATATTTCTCGCCCGAAATCTTCTTGTCGAACACCTTGCCGCGCACCCAGTTCTTGAGCTCGCGGCCATTCTTGTTGACGTGCATGTCCCAATAATCGGGATAGGCATATTTCTGCAGATAGCTGCCGATCACCGCCTGCGGCTCGTCCCATTCGGTGACGCGCGTCGCCTGGAAACTGTCTTCCTGCCCCGACCAGACGTTGAGCCCGACGAAGTTCACGAAGTTGGTGCCCATCAGCAAGAGCTGCGACATGATCGCATTATTGTCGTCGGCTTCGGACAGGTGGCAGTCGGTGCATTGCTTGGTTTCCTGGCGCCGTACCGTGTGCGGGAAGTGCGGCGCGAACGCCTGGCTCGAGAAGCCCGCGGCCGAAATCGGCGGCTGCTGCACATAGATGCGCTCGCGATTGAGGTTCGTCGACGACAGGATCAGTGCCGAGGTAGATCGTACCGGCGTGATGATCCCGCGCACCTCGCCGTTCGGGCCGGGTTCGCCGGGCTTGGTCAGCATGTGGCGGCCGAGCTGGAACATCTCGTCGCGCGCCACCTGCGGGTTGTAGGTCGCAAAGTTGCGTGTCTCCTCCCCCTCGAAATGGTGCATCTTGGTCTTCCAGTTCGCCTCGATCGGCAAATGGCAGCCGCCGCAACTCGTCGTCCATGAGAGGTGGCAGGTGAAGCAGGTCATCTTGTCGTCGCCGTGCGCGCGATCCTCCTTCGCGACGCCGGGGCCCCATTCGAACTTGCCGTCGTCGGCACCCGAGCGCGACATCAGTTTCGCGCGCGCCGCCTTCGCATTGAAATGCGGCCCCGGGGTCACCGCCTGCTTGACGAGGCTGACCTGCCATTCGAGCTTTGGATCGACGATCGAGCGCTGGATCAGGCCCGTGACCTCGCCATCGTCATTATACTGGAATTCGAAGCGGCGGCGCCCGTCGCTGTTGCGCAGCAGCGCCAGATTTGTGCCCTGCGGCCGCGCCGCGACGTTCGACGTGAGCAGGTTCGGCAACGCATCGGCGGTGCCGTGGCAATCCTTGCACCCGATCTCGACCGCGTTCGCGACCTCGCCCTGGATATAGCCGTTGCCGTGCGCATCTTGCGCGAAGTGGCAGTCGGCGCACTGCATCCCCTTTTCGGCGTGGATGTCCATCATGTGCACCGCCTTGCCGGGGTTGAGGCCCGGCGGCACGAACTTGCCCTCGCGGCCGTCGGGGGCCGCGGTCGACAGGCAGAGTTCGCGCTCCTTCGCCTCGGTATAGTGGCTGCAGCTCTTGCGCCATTTCTCGGGATCGGCGGGGTCGACAATATGCGCCTTGTCGGTGCCATAGGTCGACATATTGCCCTCGGCATCGAGCAGATTGCCGTTGCGGTCGCGCTTGAAGATGCCGCGGAAGTTCCAGCCGTGGCCGTGATAGTCGGCGAACTGGGTGTTCTGGTTGGTGTCGTTGACATCATAGACGTCGCGCAGGAACTCGACGTCGGACCATAGCCCGCGCGTCGCCGCCCCTTCGGGATTGCGTTCGAGCGTCTTATGGACCTCGGCCGCGGTCGGATAATGCTGCTGCTTGTATTTCTTCTGATAGTCCTCGTCGCTCATCCCCGGCGGGCGCGGCGCGGTGTTGTTCGGCCCCGGCCACATCTGCGGCGCGTCGGACTCATAATCCCACATCGTGTAGCCGAGGTAGGAGTTCAGGAAGATGTTCGGCTGGTGCATGTGGCACGTCATGCACTGCGCGGTCGGGATCGCGCGCGTGAAGGCGTGTCCGATCGGGTGGCCCGATTCGAGGCGTTCCTTCTTTGCCTGGGCCTGCGGTCCGGCCTTTGCGGCGGCGGGGTCGACAAGCGCGCCATGCTGGTCGGGGTCGGGCGCGTGCTGCGCGCCGCCGCCATGGTCCGACGCGCCGCCGCCATGGGTGTCGCCGTGCCCGCCGCCATGCCCGTCATCGTCGGGCTTCCATTTGCGGTCCCGGATCGTCGGGTCGACCGTCGCGGTCTCGCCGTCGCGGCCATATTGGGCATAGATCAGGCTGTGCCGCGGCTCGCGGTCGTTGGCATAGATGACGTGACAGCCCGCGCAGCCCGAATGGCGATAGTCGCCCGGCTGGTCGTTGGTGCCCATGAACCACATGAAGGGATCGTTGAGGCGCGTCTTGTGAATGTTGAGCACGGGGATCGCGACACGCAGCCCGGTACCGGGACCGCGGTTCGACTGTTTAAGGTCGGGGCGGCCCGGCTCTTCGAGGCGCTGGATGCTGCCGCTCGGGTTCGGCAGGCCGATTTCGGCGAACTGTGTGTTGATGTTGCGCCCGCCGCGCTCGAACACGCGGAAGACGTCGCCCGGCGGAATCACGCTCCAGCGCGGGAGCGGATACATTTTCGCCAGCGCGCCGCGTTTCTTCTCGGCATCGGTCAATATCTTGTCGAAACCGAAGCTCGGCTTGCACGCCTCGGCATATTCCTCCTTCGTCAGCCGCGACGAGGGCGAAAGGATGCACGCGGGTTTACCGTCGCGCGTATAGGCCTCGCCGAAGATGTAATTCTTGTAGGGGACGATGCCGTTGTTGTACGCGGCGCCGCCCCACAGCATCGCGCCGGTCGACATCAGCGAACGCTCGGTCGCCTCGATCACCTCGAGGTGGCACGCTCCGCACGCCTCCCGCGCGACGCGATAGTCGCTCGGGTTGACGAAACGGATATATTCGGGCGCTTCCTTGTTGAGCAAAGTATAGCTGCGCTTCGGGTTCGCGGGACTGTCGCCCCACGCGCCTGGCAAGGTCGGTTGCGGGTGCGCGGCCTTCTTCGCCGCGAGATTATAGGCGCTTTCATAGCCGAGTTCGGGCTTGCCGAAGGCTGCGGGCGAGGTCGAATCGCCGCCGTGGCAATCGGTGCAGCCGAGCCGCACCGCGGGCGTCTTGTGCATCGTCGGCTGGTCGGTGCGGACGTGGCAGCTATAGCAACCCGCCGATTTACCGGCCATTTCGGCCTCGCTCTGCTCCTTCGGTGCCGGGGGCGTGAAGCGATAGACGACCTTGACCGGCTTTTCCTCCTCGGACGCGCGCACCGCCTGGCCGCCGAACGCCAGCGCCATCATCAGGAAAGCGAAGAGAGCGAAGAGCTTGCGCGCCATCGGTCAGAAACTCACGATCACATTGGCAAGGATCGAGACATAGGCCTTGTCGCGTTCCTTGTTGTCGAACAAATCCTTGAATCCCTTGCCCGGAAGGAGGACCGCGGCGCTGAGGCGCCCGACGATATTCTGCGTCGCCTTCGGCCGCCAGATCCCCGCGACCGACAGGTCGAAGCCGATATCCTTCGGAATCGAGCCCTCGACGCGCAGATTCTGGAGCACTTTCGTATTGTCGAACCACAGATGGTTGGCGTTGAAGCTGACGCGCGTTTCGGGCGAGAGGTCGAAATCGGCGCCCGCGCCGACGAAGACCGTGCCCGGATTGTTGAAGTTCGACTGCCCCTCTTCCTTCGACGAGCGCAGCGAGTTCAATATGCCGTTGCGGCCGTTGATCGAGATGACGCGGCCGCCGCCCGCGAAGGGGATCGTCTGGCGGATCCAGTAGCTGGTATCGGCGCCGCCGAAGATCGGATTTTCGAAGATCGCGTCGAACCCGCCTTCGACATTATTATAGGGGTTCCGGTCGCCGCTGGCATAGAGGCCCGACAGGCGGAAGCGCATCCAGTCATGGTCGTAGCTGAGCTCGGCGGCAGCAAAGCCCGCGCGGATCTTCGCCGGCTTGCTGGTGAAGAAGCTGTTCCGGTCCTCGCCGAGCGCGGCGTAGAAGCTTGCCGTGACGTTGATCCGCCCGATGCGGCCGTCGGCGCTGTAGCCGAGATAGGCGACGTCATATTCGCGCCCGCGCAAATCGCCGAGCAGCGCCGGCCGCACCGGGAAGCCGTTGTGGTCGATCTGCACGTCTTTCTTTTCGCGGTTCATATTGTAGGTCACGCTGACCTGGCTGGTCAGCCCGACGAACGGGAAATCCTGGCGATAGAGGTTGGCGGTGAATATGAAATCGTCGCGCGGGGTCTGGGTGATGTCGTTGAGACCGCTGTTCGTATCCTTCTCGAGCCGCCAGAAAGCAGCGAGGTTGTACTGGAAGCGGTTGTTGTCGCGGTTGCCGAAGAAACGGATGCCGAGCTGGCTGTCGTTGAACAGGAAGCCGCGGAAATCGCTCTGGAACGGCTGGATGCCGATGCGGATCGAATGGAAGTCGTAGCGGTCGCTGTCGTTGCCGAGATGCTTGTCGACGAACAGTTCCTGCACGCCGAGGAAGCTGTCGTAGCGATGGCTCGGCTTCGACGGACGCACGTCGAGGACGCGCCGTTCGGGCACGTCGACATAATTGGCCTGATAGGCGAGCGTGACGCGATATTCGACGTCGGGCGGCTTGAACGCGGTCGACCCCTTGATCAGCGCCGCACCGGCGATGAAGGTTTGCGCGAAAACGAAGCTGCGATTCTTGCCGAACACGTCGAGGCTGCCCGGGCGCGAAGTCGTCTGGACGCCGACGGGGATCGGGAAGGTGCGCGGTTCGAAGACCGTGTCGGACACGGCATTGGCGACAAAGAACCAGTCGTCGCCCTTGATCGGCAACCATTTGACCTTGTCGCGGTTGATCGGCCGGTCGCCCTTCAACGTATTCTGGTGATAGGGGTCGAACCAGCGTTCCTTGACGACGCCGAGCGTCTCGATCAGCCGCCAGCGGTCGGGGACCGGAAGCTGGTCGTCCATCCCCGGAAAGGCCTGCGGCGGCGGCGGGCGGAGTGCGCCGACATTATCCTGCGTCAACTGGTCGGGAAGATCGGGAATATAGCCCGGGCGGCGGCGGCCCTCGATGATCTGGGTGACGAGATCGTCCTTGATCACTTCCTGCCAGTCGACGGGTGGCGGCGGCGGTGTCAGTTCCTCGGTCGCCGGCGCCTGATCGGTCGCCGATGGCGCGGCACTTCCGTCAGCGGTTGCCGGATCGGCCGCGGGCGGCGGCGGCGCCTCGGCCGCGGGCGTCCCCTGCGCCGCGAGCGTCGCGATGATCGGCAGCAGGCTGACGTCGACGCTCACCCGCTAAAGCCCCTGACAGACATTTTGCTGATTGGTGTCGAGGAAGGGTGCGAACGGACAGCCGACATAACGCAGCCGCACCGTCTTGCCGTCGGCGAGCGTCACGACGACATTGTCCGACCGGATCGCCATCGGGGCATTGCCGATCCCGCCGACCCTGGCCCCGCCATTATGCGTGCCGAGGAAGCTGATCATGTCGTCCTGGTCGATACCGTCGCCCGACACGCCGATCCCGCCCACCAGCGTGCTGCCGCGATAGATCGGCACCGAGCCAGGAAAGATCTGGATGCCGTTCTGCAGCCGATTCTGTCCTGCAGCGACATCGGGCAGGGTCGTGCAACGCGCCGGCGTGTCGGGGTTCGCGCCTTGCAGGAAGCCGACATGCTGGCCGAGGTTGCCGATGATCAGCGCCGACTGGAGCCCGGTCGAGAAGGGGTTGAATTGCGCGATCGGGCGCGAGAAGGGGCCGTTCGGCCGCCCGACCTCGCCATCGGGGAAATAGGGGCGCGACAGATTGCCGCCCGCGCGGTCGGGGAAGGCGATCGTTCCCGTCAGCGCCGCCGGATTGTTCAGGAACGTCCGGACCGCCGTCACGAACTGCCGGATGTCGGCGCTGGCGTTGGCGCTGAGCTCGGCGCCCGCATTGGGGTTCGAGAAGAAGGCGGCGGTGCGCGCCTTCTGCAAGGACACGTCGGACCCGAAGATCGGCGCGTCGGGCGAGCGGACCATGCCGAGCGGGGTGCCGAAAGTGTCGACAACGGTGATCGTGACCTGCGCGCGGCTGTCGAGCGGTTTGCGGATCTGCGCGCGCGCGCGGCTCATCACCGTGAACGCCTCTTCGAGCACAGCGCGCACTTCGGCCTGCGAAAGCGGGGTGGCAACCGCCGCGCCGTCAGTGGCCGCGCGGATCGGATAGCGGTTGTTGCCGCTGCCGTCGGTGAAGATGAACGCGTCGCGGTTCGAGAATTCGGCCGGGGTCGACGCACGAATGCCCGACGCCTCGGTGCCATAGGCAATGCCCGCCGTGACCGCCGCGGCCGAATAGCCCGGCACCGCGACGAGATTGCCCGCGGTTCCGTTGAACGAGGCGAAGCTGGCGCCGCCGCTCGACATCACGCCCGCGAAAGTCGCGTCGGAAAAGCGCAAGGTCGTGCCATCGACGCTGATCTTGTCGGCGGTGATTGCCGCCGGCGCCTCGAATCCCCGCGTGCCGGCGAGCGCGATGAACTCCTCGGGGTCGTTCTCGATATCGAGGATGTTCGGGTCGCTGCCATAGACGCCGTCGCCCATCACCCCGATGCCGCCGACGAGCACGCCATTCTTGTAGAGAGGCAGCCCGCCCGCATCGGCGGCGAGGCCGAGCGGCGAGCGTTTCGGCCCGATCAGCGCGGCGTTGCCCGCGGCACCGAAGCGCGACGAGAAATCGCTGCACGGAAGCTGGCTGAACTGCACCCCGAACAGCGGCCCGCTTTCGAGCCCGACGGTGGTCGGCGCGGGCGGGAAATGCTCCTGGACGATCTGGCTCGCGGTGCGCGTCGAAAAGGCGTTGCCGCCGCTCGACAGATAGGCGCCGGTGATCGCCTTCGCGATCGCGCCGCCCTCTGCCGGGAAGGTGACATTCTGCGCGTCGATATTCTGGCCGTTCGGCGCCGGCGATGTCGTTGCGGTCGCTCGCGCGCCGTTCATGCGGAAGACCGCGAGGACATTGCCGACGCGGTCGGTCACCGCGATCACCGACGGTAGCCCGCGCGCCTGCGCCTCCGATATCGCATTGGCGAGGATCGTCTGGACCTCGGTCACGCTCAGCGATTCGGCGGCAGGCGGCGTGAACAGCCCGCCAGTCGGGGTTGGGGTGGGGGTCGGTGTCGGCGCTGGGGTCGGCGTGCCGCCACCTCCCCCGCCGCCGCAGGAAGCGAGCAGAAGCGAGGCAGCCGCGACGAAGGCCACCGAATGAAAGAGGCGGGATTTGTTTCGCATGACGTTTACCGCAGCGCCCCGATCGCGCGCACCGCGCTGCTCAGCGAAGCCTGGAAATCGGCGGGGCGGAAGGCGTTCGGGTCCTTGACCGCGGTATAGGCGCGGTCGATGTCGGCGCGGATGCCGGCCGCGGCGCCGACGGTGATCCGGCCCGACGACACCATCGCGTTGAGCAGCGTGTCGACCCCCATTACCGCCTGCTGCGACCCCGAATAGTCGGTCAGCCGGTCGCCCACCGCCTTTGCCGAAATCGCATCGACGAGGGTGAAGGCGTCGGCGCCCGAGAAGCTGCGCGCCGCAAAGGCAGCCTTCAGCGCCGAGACCGTCTGCTGAAGCTGCGCGGCAGCGCTGACCGCACTCGCGCGGTCGATCGTCATCGCCTTGTGGAAGGCGGCGGTGCGGGCCGCGAGCTGGTCGGCGAGCGCGGGCGCGGCGACGCGTGCCGCCGCCGACAGCATGATCAGATTCTCATCATTATAGGGCGGCATGCCCTCGGGAATGTTCGTCCGCCCCGGATTGTCGAGGCTGGTCTTCACCGGCTTGGCCTGGTCGTAGATGCGGCGGTGGCAGCTGTGGCAGTCGAGGAAATAGAATTCGGGGAAAATCCCCTCGGTCCCGCGCCGCGACTGGAAGAGCGCGAGGCTGCGTTCGAGCGCGACCGCCTGCCCGACCGCCCACATCTGGACATGGTTGGTGCGCCCCGAACCCGCGCCGAACTTGCGCCAGCCATAGTCGGCGTCTTCCTGATGATGCGCCTGGAGCGAGGAGAAGAGATCGAGTTCGAACGAGATGCGGGGGTGCCCTGCGGCCATGATGCGGTGGGTGACGAACTGCCCTTCGCCCGCCGAGCCGAAGTGGCAGTCGACGCAGACGCCCGCGCGCACGACCGGATCCTCGAGCTTCCAGAGGCCGGCGCGAAGGTTCGAGAGATGCTTGTCGCGGATCTCGGCGTCGGGGTTGGCGTTGGTGCCGACGCCCGCATAATGGCTCGCGATCCAGCCGCCGGCGGGACCGTGGCACGATTCGCAACCGACGCCGTCCTCGAGCGGCACCGACCCGCGCCGCGCGCCGCCCGACGCGGCGATCGCGCCCTGCGTGCTATGGCAGCCGAGGCACATCGGCGCGGTCGACGGATCGCCGATCCCGAGATTCTTCGCGATGAACTGGCTGCGACTGTTGCTGAGCACCGCCCAGGCGCGGCTATGCGCGCCGCCGGGGGTCGAGGGTTCCTGCCAGCGCATCAGCTCATCCTGGCGGACGACGGTGCCGTCGCCCTCCATCCGGCCGTGACAGGTCGATCCCGCGCACGAAGCGACACCGGTATAGCGACCGCCGGCTTCGCCCTGCGAGCGCGCGGGGGGCGCCGCGACGATCGCGGCGATCGTCAGCGCCAGCAGCAACGCCGCGAGCGTCCAGACGGTCGCCCACAGTCGTTCGCCGCGCCCCACAATCGCGTCGGTCGTCATGCCCATGTCCCCTTTTCCCGCCTGGCGCTTTTGCGCCTAGACTGCGACTTACACCACTCCGAATGCCAGCATCGCGTCGGCCACCTTCTTGAAGCCCGCGATATTAGCGCCCTTCACATAGTCAATATAGCCATTGCCCTGATCGCCATAGGTCAGGCAGCTTTTGTGGATGCCGTCCATGATGTCCTTGAGCATCTGTTGCAATTCGGCCTCGCTCCAGCTGCGCCGACCGCTGTTCTGGCTCATTTCGAGGCCCGAGACCGCAACACCGCCGGCATTCGCCGCCTTGCCCGGCGCGAACATGATCTTCGCTTGCTTGAAATGATGCACGCCCTCGAGGTTGGTCGGCATGTTGGCGCCTTCGCTGACCGCGATGCAGCCGTTGGCGACAAGCGTCTTGGCATCTTCGCCAAGCAATTCATTCTGCGTCGCGCACGGCAGCGCAACGTCGCAGGGAACGCCCCATGGCGTCTTGCCGGCGGTGAAGCTCGCTCCCTTGAATTCGGCGCAATAATCCTCGATCCGGCCGCGGCGGTGCGTCTTGTGCGCCTTCACCCAGTCGATCTTGTCCTGCGTGATGCCGTCTGGATCGTGGATAAAGCCGCCCGAATCGGACAGGGTGAGCACCTTGCCACCAAGCTGGACGATCTTTTCCGCCGCGTGAGTCGCGACATTGCCCGAGCCGGAGATGACGGCGGTCTTGCCGACGAGATCCTGCCCCTTCGCCGCGAGCATGTTCGCGAGGAAATAGACCGCGCCATAGCCCGTCGCCTCGGTGCGGATCAGCGAACCGCCCCATTCGAGCCCCTTGCCCGTGAGGACGCCGGTGAATTCGTTGGTGATGCGCTTGTACTGGCCGAACATGAAGCCGATCTCGCGCCCGCCCACGCCGATGTCGCCCGCGGGCACGTCGACGTCGGCGCCGATGTGGCGATAGAGTTCGGTCATGAAGCTCTGGCAGAAGCGCATGATCTCGCGCACGCTCTTGCCCTTCGGGTTGAAGTTCGAGCCGCCCTTGCCGCCGCCCATCGGCAGCCCGGTGAGCGCGTTCTTGAACGTCTGTTCGAAGGCGAGGAATTTGAGGACGCTTTCTGTCACGCTCGGGTGAAAGCGGATCCCGCCCTTGTACGGGCCGATGGCATTGTTGTTCTGGACGCGCCAGCCGCGTTGCACGCGAATATTGCCGGCGTCATCCTCCCAGCACACGCGGAAGGACACGACCCGGTCGGGCTCGGCGATGCGCCGCAATATCTGCTGCGCGTGATATTCTTCCTTGTCGGCGATGAAATCGAAAATATCTTCGGCGACCTCCTGGACCGCCTGCACGAACTCATCCTGGCCGGGGTTGCGCTTTTTCACCCCTTCCATAAACGTCGGAAAATCGACGTGATCCGAAACTGCCATGCACCCCTCCCCCTGTTGGCTGGGAAAATCGGTGCGACCCCACTGACGATTTTGTCGTTGACCGACCTCGCGGGTCGAAGGCTACACCATCGCGAGGCAAAGGCAAGACGCGAGCGCGTCGCGTCCATGTTTTTTGCGAGCCGGACGAGGGGACAAAGATGAGTGAGAGCAAGAAGATGGCAGGCGGGATGACGCCCACGAATCGGGCGATCCTGATAGCCGCCGCGCTGCTGCTCGTTGCCGCGATCGGCTATGCAATCTGGCGCGATTCCGCCGATTCTGCACCAAAGAAGTCCGTCGAAGCCACCGCACCACCGGGCGATCAGCTCGCCGCGCTGGAGGCACGGACGCGCGCCGATCCGGGCAGCGCGGAGGCGTGGATGCAGCTCGGCGCGGCGCGCTTCGACATGGGCGAATTCGCGGGCGCGGTCACCGCCTACGAGAAAGCGACCGCGCTTTCCTCCGATTCGGCGGGACTCTGGTCGGCACTCGGCGAGGCGCGGGTAATGGCGAGCGAGCGCGACCCGATGCCCGCAGCGGCGCTCGCGGCGTTCGACAAGGCGATCGCGCTCGACGCGAAGGATCCGCGCGCGCGCTATTTCCTCGCGGTGAAAAAGGACGTCGGCGGCGACCACAAGGGCGCGATCGAGGACTGGTTCGCGCTGCTCGCCGACACGCCGCAGGGCGCCCCGTGGGAGGCCGACCTCCGCCGCACGATCGAGCAGGTCGGCGCGATCCACAAGATCGACGTCGCGATGCGGCTGCAGAATACGCAGGCGCGGCCGCTGACCGCCAACGAGATGCCGGTCGCGGCGCGGGCGATCCCGGGGCCGACCCGCGCCGACATGGAAGCGGCGTCACAGCTGCCCAAGGGTCAGCAGGATGCGATGATCGAGGGCATGGTCAGCGGGCTCGAAGCCAAGCTGAAGGCCAACCCCAAGGATGTCGACCGCTGGGTCATGCTGATGCGCAGCCGGATGACGCTGGGCGAGACCGCGAAGGCCGCGCAGGCGCTGAAGGACGGCATCGCCGCCAATCCGGCCGCCGCCGGACGACTGAAGGCGCAGGGGCAGCTGCTGGGAGTTCCCGGAGCATAATATTATCGCAAGAGGAAGAACAGATGAACAAGCTGATACCGGCGATCTTCGTGGGGGCCGCATTTTCCGCCGCGCCGGTCGCGCACGGCACCGAGCGCGTGACCTTTGCCGTGGGTGAGGGACGCTTCTCGATTCCTGTGCCCGACGGCTATTGCGTGCCGGACGGCAGCGATAGAGAACTGCTCGATCTGACAGCGTCGGGCGACAAGCAGAATATAACCCCCGTGTCGCTGATCCGATGCGAAAGGCGGAATCACCCCGACGGAATCGGGTTCGACTACGTCCTGATCAAAGCGCCGCGAAAAGTGCTTGCGGCCCGGATTGACCGCGCCGAATTCCTGAAAATGATGGCGCCGGAAATGGGCAAGGCCGACTGGCAGGATCATCAAGGCCAAGAGATATTGGGCGGCGTCTCGAAGGATATGAGCGACGCGCTAGGTTCTGACATTTCGGTCACCGGATCGATCGGCCCGCATGGGGTTGACAGCGACTGCGCCTATTTGGGCGGCACACTCGAGGTCGAAACGATAACCGGAAAACGGTCCATCCTGGTCGGCGGGTGCATGACGACGACGGGCGAAAAGATCATGACCGTCAACACTTATGCTGCGGCGGATACGCCCGGCGGCGTGGCGCGGCAGATGCGCCGCGCACACGACCTCGCCATGCAGATCAGGCCTGCACCCTAACCCGCCATCAACGCCGCATTGCCGCCCGCCGCGGTGATGTCGGTCGAGATCGACTTCTCCTCGGCGAAGCGGTGCAAATAGTGCGGGCCGCCGGCTTTCGGGCCGGTGCCCGAGAGGCCGCGGCCGCCGAAGGGCTGCGAGCCGACGATTGCGCCGATCTGGTTGCGGTTGACATAGACGTTGCCGACCTGCGCGCGCGCCGCGATATGCGCCGCGACGCCGTCGATCCGCGTGTGGACGCCGAGAGTCAGGCCGTAGCCCGAGGTGTTGATCGCATCGATAAGCTGGTCGAGCTCGCCGCCCTTCCACGTCGCAACATGGAGCACGGGTCCGAAAATCTCGCGCTTGAGGTCGGTGACATGGTCGAGACGGATCAGGGCGGGCGGCACGAAATGGCCGTCGGCGGGCAGGTTCGTCCGCCCCGCCTCGGCGATCACCCGGCCCGCCGCCCGGGCTTCGGCGACATAAGCCGCAATATTCGCTTGCGCCTCGTCGTCGATGATCGGGCCGACATCGGTCGAGAGGATCGCGGGGTCGCCGACATTGAGCTCGGCCATCGCGCCCGCGACCATCGCGATCATCGTGTCGGCGACATCTTCCTGCACGCAAAGCAGGCGGAGCGCCGAACAGCGCTGGCCCGCCGACTGGAAGGCCGAGGCGACCGCGTCGCGCGCGACCTGTTCGGGGAGCGCGGTCGAATCGACGATCATCGCGTTCGCGCCGCCGGTCTCGGCGATCAAGGTCGCGATGGGGCCGTCGCGCCCGGCGAGGCTGCGGTTGATCATCCGCGCGACCTCGGTCGAGCCGGTGAAGGCGACGCCGATGATGTCGTCATGCCCGGTAAGCGCCGCGCCGACGGTCTCGCCGCGACCGGGGAGAAACGCAAGGACGTCGCCGGGAACCCCCGCTTCGAGCAGCAGCTCGACCGCGGCGTGCGCGATGAGCGGGGTCTGTTCGGCGGGTTTGGCGAGGACGCTGTTGCCTGCAGCAAGCGCGGCCGACACCTGCCCCAGGAAGATCGCCAGCGGGAAGTTCCACGGGCTGATCGCGACGAAGACGCCCTTGCCTTCGAGGATCAGCTCGTTGCGCTCGCCCGTGGGACCGGGGAGCGCGACGGGGTAAGTGAAGTCGGCGCGCGCCTGCGCCGCGTAATAGCGGAGGAAATCGACCGCCTCGCGCACCTCGGCGATTGCATCGACCAGCGTCTTGCCGGCTTCGTCGATCGCAAGGCCGAGGAAGAGCGCGTCGCGTTCCTCGAGCAGATCGGCGGCGCGTTCGAGGCGCGCGGCGCGGAATTCGCCGCCGGCGAGGCTCCAATCGTTCTGCGCCTTGCGCGCTGCGGCGACCGCAGCGTCGACCGTCGCACGATCGGCTTCGATCACCTGGCCGACGACAGCCCCGGTCGCGGGGTTGCGCACCGGCTCGGCGGTGCCGCTCTGCGTGACGCCGCCGACGATCGGGGCGGCGACATGGTTGCTCTGGCGGGCCTTGGCGATCGCGGCGGTGAGCGCTTCGGGGACACCGGGCTCGCCGAGGTCATAGCCGCGCGAGTTGCGGCGTGCGGGATCGAAGAGTTCGAGCCCGGTCGCGATCGATCGCGGGCTGCTCGCGATACCGCGCGGGTCGACCGCTAGCTGTTCGGGGGTGACGTCGGGGTCCGAGAATTGATGCACGAAGCTGGAGTTCGCGCCATTTTCGAGCAGGCGGCGGACGAGATAGGCGAGCAGGTCGCGGTGCGTGCCTACAGGCGCATAGACGCGCACCGGGCGCGGCGGCGGATAGAGTGCCATGATCGCATCGTGCGCGCCCTCGCCCATGCCGTGGAGCCGCTGCAGCTCATAGTCGGCGCCAACGAACAGCTCGGTCACGAAGGCGAGGGTCATCGCATTGTGGCTGGCGAAGGCCGGGAAGATGCAGTCCTGCGCATCGCGTAGGATCTGCGCGCAGTGCATATAGTTGAGATCGGTATGGTTCTTCGCGGTGAAGACCGGAAAGTCGCCGAGCCCCATCATCTGCGCGCGCTTGATCTCGGTATCCCAATAGGCGCCCTTGACGAGGCGCATCGACAGCTTGACACCACGGGCGCGCGCCTGTGCGGCGACCCAGCGGATCGCCTCGGGCGCGCGCTTCTGATAGGCCTGGATCACGATGCCGAGCCCGGTCCAGCCGTCGGCGATGCCCGCGTCGATCAGCGCCGCGAACACGTCCATATGCGGTTCGAGCCGGTCGCTTTCCTCGGCGTCGATCATCAGCGGGATGTTCACGTCGCGCGCCGCGCGGGCGAGGGTGATGACGCTCGGGATCAGTTCGTCACGGACACGGTCGGCCTGCAAATATTCGTAGCGCGGATGGAGCGCCGACAGCTTGATCGAAATGCCGTGGTTGGCGTGCGGGTCGCCCGCCTTCGCATTCTTGCCGATGCGCGCGATGGCACCCGCATAGCTGTCGTAATAGCGCCGCGCGTCTTCCGCCGTGCGCGCCGCCTCGCCGAGCATGTCGAAGCTCGCGAGTTCGGTCTTCTCCTTGTCGGCGCGCTTGACCGCGGCGTCGATCGTCTCGCCCATCACGAACTGCTGGCCGAGCAGTTTCATAGCCGCGAGCGCCGCCTGGCGGATCACCGGCTCGCCCGAGCGGCGGATCATCGACTTGAGGAGCGAGAGCGGGTTCGCCTTGCTGCCCATCGCATCGAGCATCAGCGTCGCCGACCCCAAGGAAAGCCCGCGCGCCGAGAGCGCGACGATCAGCGGGCTGTCCTCGTCCTCGCCTTCCTTCCAGCGCCGCCCAGCGATCTTGTCGCGGATCAGCGCGTTCGCGGTCGCGCTATCGGGAACGCGGAGCAGCGCCTCGGCAAGGCACATCAGCACGACACCTTCCTCGGTCGAGAGGCGGTAGCGGTTCATCAGCTGCGCGACGAGCGTCTCGCGGTCGCCCTCGGCCTTCGCCTTGCGGATGAGCGCAAGCCCGCGGGCGGTTGTCGCCGCGACGGTCGCGGGCGAACGGGCGAGCTCGGCGCGCAGGTCGGCGACGATATCGGTTTCGGAACGGCGGGCGAGGGCGCGAAGCGCGGCGCGATCGTTGGGCTGGGTCATGACGCGCACCCTACAGCATCGCACCGCGGCGATCCGACCTAATATCGCGCCAAGGATTTATGTTTTGACCTAATTTGTGGCTTGTTTTAGTCGATAATCATGACGAAAGCCGACACGACAGTCGAATTGGATGATTTCGACCGGAAGATCCTCGCGATTCTGCGCAAGGATGGCCGCATCACCTTCACCGACCTCGCGCAGCAGGTCGGCCTGTCGAAGACGCCGTGCCAGCAGCGTGTACGCCGGCTCGTCGAGCAGGGCGTGATTTCGGGCTTTGCGGCGATCGTCGATCCGGCGAAGGTCGGGCTCGACCATGTCGCCTTCGCCGAGGTCCGCCTGTCCGACACGCGCGAGGCGGCGCTGCGCGAATTCAACGCGGCGGTGCGGCGGATTCCCGAGATCGAGGAATGCCACATGATCGCGAGCAGTTTCGATTATCTTCTCAAGGTCCGCACGTCGGACATGCGCCGCTATCGCACCGTACTCGGCGAGAAAATATCGAGCCTGCCGCATGTCGCGAACACCTCGACCTTCGTCGTGATGGAAACGGTTCGCGAGGCGGCCCGCTGAGGCGGCAGGCCCATTGACCACCGCCGCCCGCTGTGCCAATCGCGCGGGAACGCGGGTGTAGCTCAATGGTAGAGCAGAAGCTTCCCAAGCTTACGACGAGGGTTCGATTCCCTTCACCCGCTCCATCTTGCCGCCCACGCGCAGTCGCTGATGGTTGAAAAAACCCTGAAAATCCGCTAGTTTTTGAGCATTCACTGGCTTCCGGTGATTGCCCATGATCGCGTGTAGCTGAACGATTCGGGGGCATATCCGGGGGCCTTTCCAAAGCCCCTGAATTGCGAGGCCCCCAAATGGCGCTCACCGACACCGCGATCCGCAAAGCGAAGCCAAAAGATAAGCCTTATAAGGTATCAGATTCGGGCGGCCTTTATCTTTTGGTCAATCCGATCGGCAGCAAACTTTGGCGCGTCAAATATCGCCTCCATGGAGTGGAGCGAAAACTGGCGCTCGGCGCTTATCCTACAATTACGCTCGCCGCAGCGCGAGCGGCTAGGGATGAAGCGAAAAGACAGCTCGCCCATGCCGTCGATCCCAATACCACCAAGCGGCAGGCTCGAATCGCTGCGATCATCAGCGCGGGCAACAGTTTTTCGGCGGTCGCTGAAGAGCTGATAGCAAAGCGCGAGAAGGAAGGTGTCGCAGCCGCAACACTCGAAAAGCATCGCTGGCTTTTGCGGCTGCTAGGCCCGGAGTTCGGGCGGCGGCCGGTGGCAGACATCACGCCCGCGGAATTGCTTCACGAACTCAAAAAGCAGGAACGGCGGGGGCGCTTGGAGACGGCCAAGCAGGTCCGCGCTTTCGCGAGCCGCGTTTTTCGCTACGCCGCCGCTACGGCGCGAGCCGAACGCGATCCCGCACAGATGTTGCTTGGCGCGCTCATCCAGCCGACCGTCAAACATTTCGCGGCAATCACCGACCCAATTGAGTTTGGCGCCCTACTCCGTGCGATCGAAGGGTATGTCGGCGATCCGGCGGTGATGCATGCGCTCAGGCTAGCCCCGCATGTCTTTCAGAGGCCCGGCGAACTGCGCCAGATGGAATGGGCTGAAATCGACTTCGCGAAGGCAGTTTGGACGTTACCCGCTGCCAGGATGAAGATGCGCCAACCGCATGCGGTGCCACTGTCGCGCCAAGCACTCGCGATTCTGGAAAATATGCGTGGGCTCTCGGGCAACGGCAGATACGTGTTCCCGTCGGTACGAACACGGACTCGACCGATCAGCGACAATACCATCAATGCAGCCCTTCGTCGGCTGGGCTACTCCAAAGAGCAGATGACGGCCCACGGGTTCCGGACCTCGGCCTCCACATTGCTTAACGAGTCGGGAAGATGGAATCCCGATGCCATCGAACGTGCCCTTGCCCACATGGTCGCAGGAAGCATCCGGCGCATATATAATCAGTCGGCCTATTGGGCTGAACGCCTCGAGATGGCGCAATGGTGGAGTGATTATTTGTGTCAGCTACGTGATGGAAGCAATGTAGCCATCCCTCGCTAGGAGAAGATGGTGGAGGAACGAACGGAAGTTTTGCCGCTCCGCAGGGTTGCAGCCCGCTTCATCAACACCGATGAGCAGAGCGGCCTTGCCGAGCTTGACCGCATCACGGCGGGTGCCTCGCGCGGCATCCAGAAACGATACTGGCTCTGGTCCACCTCATTTGCGGCCACCGCTTTCGCGACAACCGTTACACTTCTTCCTGGGCTCGCCCTCACTTTCGATGAGGCGCCCGGCGCCGATGCAGTCAGGCTGATTGGATTGGGCTGTTCTGGATTGATGATCGCGGTTGGCGCATCCTGGCGCGTGTTTCAATACGGCGGGATGCAGGCATCTACGCCGCAGAATCCTGTCTATGCGGACCCGGGAGACTCTGCCGTCCGCAATCTGGAACGACTGTTCGCCATCCTTCAACTCGAAACGTCGCCGCGCGCCTTTTACCTCAACCGAAATGGCGCGCGCCGCTACGTTGACCATCGCTATTTCTTCGGAAAGCTTCGCGCCGCCCATGTGGCCAAAAGCAGCACGATCCGCAACGCGCTCTTCGGCCCTGCGGGCCTCTGGTTCGACCGCGAACTGTTCCTTGAGGCGGACGTCGACAAACTGATCGCTGACGCCAAGGCCAAACCGAGTCGCAAGGGGGCGCCGAAGCAGTACGATCATACCAATGCAATCATCGCGCTGATTGATCACCCTAAGGTGCGGGCGCTCGACATATCGAAGAAGCGCGGCAATCAGAGGGAAATCATCGAGCTTCTCGAAGATTGGTATCGCAGCAGGCGCTTAAAGGTGCCCAGCGAGACGCAGCTGGCGCCTTACGCAAACCAAATTCTGGAGACGATCGCGAAAAATCGTTCGTCTTAATCGAACCCTGAATTACCGGGGAACCACGCATTTGCGTGGTTTCCGGATTGGGGAATTACCGGGGAACAGCCACGAACGGTGGATTCCCAGTACACCCGCATGCCGTTGGAACTGCCGGCGATTAGCTGCAAATGATCCTGTCGCCCGCCGCATCGCGGCACTCCAACGGAGGCGACAATGGATGAACTCGCATACTCGATTAACCGCACGGCGAAGGCGCTCGGCGTCGGTCGCAGCACGATCTACAAGCTCATCAAGACCGGACAGGTCGATGCCCTCAAGATCGGAACGCGGACGCTGATCACCACCGCGTCGATCAGACGGCTGACTCAGACTCAGGCCTGATCCCACAGAGGGCGACACGTTGCCCACCAATCCACCGACGCATCCCATTTTATTGAAAGGACGCCGCATGGCAATTCTGAGCAAAGCCGTCGACCGGCTCACCAATTTCTTCCGTTTTGACCACAAAGTCACCCTGCGTTTCGCCGTCGCCCGATACAACGCACCCTATGTCACTCCGCTCATCGAGAAGCTGATCGCTGACGGTGAAGACGGAGATACCTACCGGTCGGCGCTAGCTGCGTGGAACCGGGCAGAGCGCCCGCCTCTCGCTCTCTATGACGGCGAAACCAGCTCATGCAGAATCGATGGTCCTTACCAGTGGGCGGGCAACCATGTTTTCCCGCTGGGTGGTCTCGTTCTCAGCTCCGGCGTCACAGCCCATCTCGATCCTTATCAGGCGAGCGATCTTCATTTTCAAATGCGGGCCGCGATCGAGCGGGCGATTCGAGCGTGGGTCGCCGATAATGGTTTGCGCGAATGTCCGATGACGCCGGTGGCGTTTGATCGCGAGGCTGCCGATCGCAAGGCCAAGACGATGATCGCCGCAAGGGGCGACGTCTTCGATCAGGATCGCATGGTCGCTCCTCCTCGCGAGGAGGGTCCGGATCATGTCTGATACGGCTGTCTTCCAGGCCAGGTTGCAGGGCCGCGATGCTACGCATCGGACCCGTAATTTGGATACACACCTCACGCACGGGTGCATCCAGCTTTTCCGCCATTTTTCGCGAGTACGATTCGACTACAGGGAGTGTAGTCTGCGTCAGACCCGCGAATTTCCGGGGATTTTCGAGAGTGCTACCCGCACTCTTGCGGGGGCGGCGTGATGAAGACTGTCCAATACACCGTCCGCGTGCCGACTGCCGTGGACAAGGCCATGCAGAAGCTCGCAGAGCAGCAGAATGTCACCCCTTACGAGATGCTCCAGCGCTGCGTGAAAGCGGGTGTCGCCGCCCAAGCGAACCCACCGACCCAAGGCGCGAACGATCGCGAGCTGGTCGCCGAACTGGCATCGGTCAGCACCGGTGTCGCTCACGTCGAGCGAATGCTCGACCGGGTTCTGTTCACCGCCTGCGCCTCTTATTGCTATGCGCGGAGTGCGGCACTCGCCGCCGGTAAGACCGAAGAGGACATCGCTGCTGAGGTCAGCCCTGCTTATGAGCGCCAGCGCCGACTCTCGCAGGAGGCGCCATCATGAGCCAGCATCAGGATCGCCGGATTCACGCTGACGCGCTGCGGCGGCATTATCGATTCAGCCAGGCAAAACGCTTCAAGCGCCAAGCCGTGATCATGATGGCGTCAGTCGCGCTCGGCGGCCTGATCGTACCTCACATGATGCTGCCCCCACGGACGATGCAAGCGACCGGCACCTATTATCTCGCGAAGGCCAAGACCTGGTTCGCGAGCGGCACGACCGCGGAACCCGGCATCATTGTCGACTATGGTGGCGAGAGGTATGAGGCGTCGGCTCGCATCGTCGCGGCGCATCCCTATTTTCAGGACTCGGCGGCAGCGACGACGTCGATGATCGTGCGGGGTTTCTGGCTCGGCTTTGGCGGATGGTTGTCGGGCCTGATCCTTTTCCGGCAAGCGATGGCACGGCGCCGCGAGCTTACGCTCCGAGACCGTTTCATCGCCGGCACGCTCGTCACGACCGAGGAGCGCATCGCCAAGCTGGCCCGCCGCGAGGCGGGCGAACGCGCACTAGCGATCGGCGCGGTCCCGATCCCGACCCGGCTGGAGACCCGGCACGTGGCGATGATCGGGACGACCGGCAGCGGCAAGACCACCGTGCTTAGGCAAATGCTCGATGGCATCGAGGCACGCGGGGAAGCGGCTTTGGTCTATGACACGAGCGGCGAGTTCATCGCGCATTACTATCGGCCCGAGCGCGGTGATATCATCCTCAATCCGTTCGACGCCCGCTGCGCCTATTGGTCGCCGTTCGCCGAGATTGCGCATCCGGCCGATGCTGACCGGATCGCGAACCAGCTCATCACCGAGACCGGGCAGCATGATCGCGACGTCTGGCTCGAGACGAGCCGCATCCTCGTGGCCAACATGATTCGGGCGCTTTGGCGCGAGGACAAGGGCACATTGCCCGATCTGCTCGATGCGCTTCAGGTGCGAACGAAGGATGACCTCAAACAGTGGCTTGGCAACAGCTCGTCGGCGCGGACCTTCGCCGACGACGCCGACCGCGCCACAGGGAGCGTGCTCTTCATGCTCGCCAAGGCCTCGAACCTGATTCAGTTCCTCCGGATGCAGGAGGGCGATGAGGCCCCGTTCGCGTTCCGCGACTTTATCTCCGGGCTCGACAAGCATGACGGCCGCAAGCCCTGGATCTTCGTGCCGCGCAAGGAGGACTATTTCGAAGCCTCGAAGCCGCTGCTCGCGTGCTGGCTGGAGTGTGCGGCAAGCGCGGTGCTCGGATT
Organism: Sphingopyxis sp. H073; assembly: GCF_001468395.1. Taxonomy (GTDB): domain Bacteria; phylum Pseudomonadota; class Alphaproteobacteria; order Sphingomonadales; family Sphingomonadaceae; genus Sphingopyxis. Next base: position 128,664 of record NZ_LNSG01000002.1, read on the forward strand.
GTCGCCGTCGGCGAACCGCCGGGTCTGGTTCGTGCTCGATGAGCTGGCCGACCTTCCCCGGGTCGACAATCTTACGCGATTGCTCCCGGAAGGGCGGAAGTTTGGGGCCGCGGTTGTTCTAACTTTTCAGGCGGTAGGTCAGATGCACCATCGCTACGGGCCTCAGCTCGCCGAATCGATGCTGGGCTGTTGCAACACCAAGCTGTTCCTCCAGCTCACCGACAGCGAAACACGGCAGTGGTCCAGTAAGACAATCGGCACATGCGACGTCGAGGTTCCGACCATGACCGACGCCTTGGCCCACGGCGACGACAAGGCGCGCACGACGCTTGGTCGGCAACGCGAGACGCGGCCCGCAGTATTGGAGAGCGAATTCCGACTGCCCAAGCATGAGGGCTATCTGCTTTTCCCCGACGGCTTGCCCGTTGCGCGCATCAAACTCTCTGCAGATCATATCGCCCGTCGTGGCGAACCGCGACAGCCTGGCTTTGTCGAAGGCGACCCGAAGAATAGTCTGTGGCAGCGTTCGGTCGAGGCGCCGCCGCCCACTCCGCCGAAACTTGCTCCGCCGCCAGCGCCTTCGACGCCAGCACCACCGTCTCCTCCGACACCGCCTACGGGTAACGGGCCTGTCTAATGGTCGCGTCGGTATCCGCCCTCACCAGCTCGGCGCAGGCCAGCAGCTACTATGAGGCCGACGACTATTACGCCGATGGCGGACTGTCGCCGTCGGAGTGGAGCGGGAAAGGAGCGGAGGAGCTTGGCCTCGCCGGGGACGTCGACCGCGACCAATTTCGCGAACTTCTCGACGGCAAGATCGGCGACCAACAACTCGGCACCTTCCGCGACAGGCAGCTTGAGCACCGTCCCGGCTGGGACGTGACCTTGAGCGCGCCTAAGTCGGTGTCGATCATGGCCGAGGTTGCCGGCGACCGACGGTTAATCGCCGCCCACGGCGAGGCGGTGAAGACGGCGCTCGCCCATGTCGAAACCCATATGGCCGCGACCCGCGTCCGGCATGGCGACGCCGTCGCTCGGGAGGCGACCGGTAACCTCATAATCGCGAGCTTCCAGCACGGGACCAGCCGGGCGCAAGACCCGCAGCTTCATACCCACAACGTCATCATGAACGCGACGCACGGCGAGGACGGATCGTGGCGCAGCCTCGAACCGCGCGCGATCTATCAGCTTCAGAAGCAGATCGGCGCAATTTACCGCCAGGAGCTGGCCTTGAAGGTCCGCGAACTCGGTTATGAGATCGAGACGGCCAAGGAGTCGATGTTCGAGATCAAGGGTGTCTCGGCTGACGTCATGGCGGCGTTCAGCACCCGCAGCGCCGAGATCGAAGCGGCGCTCGGCGAGCGGGGGACGTCGCGTGAGGCCGCCAGCGCCGCGGAGAAGCAGGTCGCGGCGCTCGACACGCGGCAGGCTAAGGTTGCGGCCGATCAGGCATCCTTGGTCGCCGACTGGCGCAAGACCGCCGACCGCGCTGGATTCAATTCCGAAGCGCGGCTCGCGCTGGTTCGCGAGGCGAAATCCAATGCGGTCGGCGCGACTGGGTTAGCGGAGCAGGCGAGTGCGGCCGAGCGCGCGGTGGCGCATGCCGCCGACAAGCTCGGCGAACGGCAGTCGGTCTTTTCGGTCGCCGCGTTGCACGAGGAAGCGGGTCGTGTGGGACTAGGGAAGGTCAGCTATGCCCAGATCGCAGCGGCGATTGAGACCGCAGGCGCACGCGGTGAGCTGGTTGACCGCACCTTCCTGGACCGACGCGGTGCGGAGTTTGCCGGGCTCACCACGCATCAGAATATCGAAGCAGAAATGCGCTTGCTCCGGATCGAAGCGGAAGGTCGCGGCGCGTTTACCCCAATCGCGTCGCCGCTAGCGACAGCAAAGGCGGTCGCGGTCGCATCACGTCAGGCCGAGCGTGACGGTTTTGCGTGGAATGCCGATCAGCGCGCGGCGACCGAACAACTTCTGACCAGCCGAAACCGGATCACCGCGGTGCAGGGCTATGCAGGGACCGCGAAGACGACGACGGTCCTCGCGACCTTTGCCCGGGAGGCGGAAGCGCGCGGGGTGTCGGTCGTTGCGCTCGCGCCGACCGCATCGGCGGCGATGGTGCTCGGCGAGGCGTTGGGGACGCGCGGCGACACTGTCGCGCGACATATGCTGTCGCCCTTACCTTCCGCGTCCGGCCAACCTGCCGCGTGGATTGTCGACGAGGCTTCGCTGCTCTCCGCGCGCGACACCGCGCGCCTCTTCGATCTCGCCGAGCAGCATAATGCCCGCGTCGTCCTGGTCGGCGACGTGAAACAGCTCGGATCGGTCGAAGCCGGCGCGGCTTTCGCGCAGCTCCAGACTGCGGGCATGGAAACCGCCAAGCTCGCCGAGATCGTCCGGCAGACAAATAGCGCGACCAAGGACGCGGTTTTGGCGTCTATCGAGGGCGACGCAAAGAAGGCGCTGTCGGCACTCGATCGCGGTGGCGGCGCGATCATAGAGGGTACTGATCGCGCCGACCGCTTCGCTGCGATTGCCGATCGCTATGCGGGGCTCGACAAGGCCAGCCGCGCTCGCACGCTCGTCATCGAACCTTCGCGCGAAGGCCGCGACGCATTAACTGCGGATATTCGTCAGGCACTCCGTCGATCGGGCGCGCTCAGCGGACCGGCCGTCATAGTGGAAAGCCTGGTCAACAAAGGCCTCACTCGCGCCGAGGCTCGCGATCCGCTGAGCTATGACAAGGGCGATGTCATTCGCTTTTCGCAAGATTACGCCGACAAGGGTGTCACGCGCGGTGAGGCTTTCCGTGTCGAAAGCGTCGATCCGGCCAAGGCTGCGGTCGCTCTGCGATCAGAAGACGGCCGCGATGTGGATTGGCGGCTGCGCCAATGGGGCGCTGGCAAGGTGCAAGTGTTCGAGGCGCAGCGGCTGGAACTCAGAGCCGGAGACAGCATCCGGTTCACGCGCAACGACCGCGAGGCCGGGCGGGTAAATGGCGCGCGTGTGGAGGTGACGGCGGTCAATGCCGATACCAGGACCGCCACCATTCGGGGGGCGCGTGGGCAGGTCCAGACGTTGCGGTTCGATACGGCTCGTGACCGACATATCGCGCACGGCTATGTTGATACAGCCTTTGCCGCCCAAGGCCGGACGGCCGATCATGTGATCATTCATGCCGACAGCCGGGCCACCAATCTGGTCGACCAGAAAAGCTTCTATGTCGGGATCTCGCGTGCGAAGCAGTCGGCGACGATATTCACCAACGATCGCGCGAAGCTCGTCTCCGCGATCAACGAGCGTGCCGGCACGGTCCAGACCGCGATCGCGCATGCTGCAATCGCCCAGCCCCTTGCCGCGAAGGCGAGCGCATCCGGATTGGCGAAAACTCTGTCTTCCCGTTTTGGTGCCGGGCTTTAGCCCTTGCCAAATCCCGCAATGTTCCCGAAGATTCTTGCGACATGCGCACCGACCTCGATCATCTTCCTGCCGCCAAGCAGCGCGAGCTTGAACGCGTCGTCGAGACCATCTTCGACGAGTTTCGCGGCGCCACGGAGAATGCGACCGGGCCGCGCAAAGGCGCGCGTATCCTCAAGATCATATTGTTTGGCAGCCATGCCCGCGGCGATTGGGTCGACGCGCCCTTGTCGGCGAACCAGTATAAATCTGACTACGACATTCTCATAATCGTCAGTCAGAAGGAGCTCACCGACCGCGCTGCTTATTGGGCGAAGGCCGAGGAACGGCTGATCCGCGCCTACACGATCGAAAAGACGCTGCACACGCCGGTCAACTTCATCGTCCACAGCTTGCATGAGGTGAACGACGGGCTTTCGCATGGCCGCGTTTTCTTCATGGAAGTCGCGAAAGACGGAACTGCGCTTTACGAAGCGGATGATAGCGAACTGGCTGCCCCAAAGCCGAAATCGCCGAGCCAAGCGTTCGCCGCGGCCAAGGACTATTTTGAGGAGTACATGCCGGCCGCGCAGTATTCGCTCGAACGCGCTCGGACCAGCGTCGGTGACAATCAGCTAAAATACGCTGCCTTTGACCTTCATCAGGCGACAGAACGACTTTATCAGGGCCTTCTGCTCACGCTGACGTTCTACACGCCCTACAATCACAACATTGCGTTCCTGCGTTCGCTCGCCGAAGGTTTGGACCGCCGACTTTACGGCATCTGGCCGGAGGACAGTCATCGCGAACGGGCGATGTTTCAGAAGTTGAAGGAAGCTTACACCAAGGCGCGGTATTCCAAACATTACAAGATTAGCGAGGAAGAGCTGTCCTGGCTTGGCGAGCGTGTCGAGGAACTCGGCCGCGTCGTGCATCAGGTCTGCTCCGACAAGATCGCCGAGTTAGAGGCGGCGGCGCGCAAGTAGGCGCTGGCATCCGGCGACTTGCCGGGAATCCCGGATTCTGGCATAATCCACCTTACGGAATGGAATGACTGGCGGCCATTCCGGGGATAATCCTGCCAGGCATCATGTAGGTCCGGCCGCGTGTCGGACGGTTGCTGATAGTCGCACGAGCGGCGCCACAGCGAACACCGCTTGCTCATCCGCGCACGAATGCGCGGACCGCCGCGGTGCGAGCTACAAATGACTACCCCACATTCAAACGACGTTTACGCGCGCGAAGTCGTGATGGCGCGCGTCGGCCATCTTATTCGCCGCAAACAGGGAGAAATTGAGCGCATTGTCCGCATCCTGCGCGGCCTGTTCGACCCCTCGCAGGTGCCGGCCCCAGAGCCGGGACGGATCAAGCGCATCATCCTAATCGGACCCTATGCGCGGCGATCCTGGTACGAAGACAGCCGAACGATCGAATTTTCCGATTACGAATTCTGGGTCGTCGTTAATCATCCCCTCTTCACCGACGAACGCTGTTGGCGGCGGGCGCGGGCGACAATCGACCGCGAACTGGGCAATCGCTGTGCCGTCCATGATGAGATCTATTCCAAGTCCGACATTCGCACGGCAAAGGCCGAGCGCGACACTTTCATTCTCGACCGGCTCGAGGCCGGCATCACTCTCTATCGCGCTTCGCGGGATGCGCCGCTGCCCAAACGCGCTGGTCAGGGGTCGGGAGTATGACGGCCCCGGGCACCTTTGCGTCGTTCGACGAATTTTACCGGAGCCAGAATAGGCAGCTGTTCCACTTTTTTAAGCGCCGCGTAGGACGGGAGGACGCCGCCGATCTCACCCAGCAGGCATTCACAGGGATGCTCCGTACCGGAGCATTTGAGCGGGTCGAAAACCCCCGCGCATATCTGTTCCGCACAGCCCGCAATCTCGTGATCGAGCGGGCGCGCCGCCGACAGCGCAAAGAAACGGGATTATTTCCGCTGGATGAAGGACGTGACGCACCGGTCTGCCCAGACCAGGCATGGGCGATGGAGGCTTCGGATTTGCGTCGTGGCTTGCGGCGCGCAATTCTTGCAATGCCGCGTCGTACCCGACGCATATTCCTGATGCACCGGCTGAAGCACCAAACCTATCGGGAAATTGCGGAAGAAATTGGCATCCGTGAACAGGGAGTTGAATATCATATGATGCGCGCCCTCGCGCGATTTCGAAAGGCGGTGGCGTTTCAAAGGTGGTGAACTGGGCAGCGATGCATGTGCGGGACGGCGAGCCGTGCGCCTCACTATCATCGGATTGATGGTTTATGGCTACACAGCCATATCAAACCTTGAACCGGTGATTGATGTAGTCGGTAATTGTAGCGCCGCTCAGCTCCGTGGTGGCATTGCCGCCACGAACGAAGAGCCGCTGCTCCTTGCCGTCCTTAAGGAACGCTGCCTTCGGCCCGGGCTCACAACGGACGATGAGAACCCGTTTACCCTGCTGATCGTCAAAATGAGGATGGACATAAGGAAGGAACACCTCTCCAATCCGATCCTTAATGAGATTGACGAGGTGCAGTCCCATCTTGTCCTCGTTAGGGAAGCCATCGGAATCGATCCCGAGCACTTCGCCATCATCAGCGACCCCGATGAGCAGCGTGCCGCCCTTGGCATTCAGAAAGCCCGCAATTGTCTTGAGCGCAGACAAGTGCATTTTTTCATCGGGCTGACTCGTGTGCAGATTGATGCGGAGCGTGGATTTGAACTCAACGGCTCCAGTTTCGCCGCCCGAAATCAACTCTGCAACCGAGGGCGGTGACACGGCCTCGATGACTGCGTCACCGCGGAGCCGCTCCCATGCGCGCCGGACGACCTGCGCCATGCGGAGGCGGCGCTCAACTAGAAATTGATCGTAGGGCAGTTCCCACCAGAGGTGCGGCAGGGCGTGCAGACCGTACACGCGCTCCCGTTCCGCAGCCGTGATCTGGGAATCAAGCGCCGGGACATACTCCGCAGGGGGCTGCTTCCCGATCTTGATGTTGTCCGGCCATTCAACCGGCGCGAAATTGGCAATCTGATTGATCAGCTTCAGGTCGGTGACGCCCTGAGCTTCGAGATAGGCACGCGGGAACAGATGGTGTTGTTCCAGCGATGCTTTCGATCCCTTGATCGCCGGATCAACCATGGCCGCAAGTTTGAGCGGGCTGAAAAGCGCAGGCGCATCGAGCATGATGAGCGAAGCCTGATAGGCGAAAAGCGTCGGGCTGCGCGCCGCCGATGTAGCGAGCTGGCTGGGCAGCGTGATTTCCCAGTAATCATTGGTCAGCGCCGTATCGCAAATCTCGCGGAGTTTCGCGACGAACACTTCACCACTTGCCAGATCGCGGACCTGACCAAGATCGGCTTCGAACCGGGTTTCGGGAGAACTTGTGTATCGCCCCGTCATCGATGCCATGAAATAGAATTCGGCGATAGCCTGCCGCATCCGGGTGCGGTCGATGCCGTAGTCCCGGATGCCGATGAGGTAGAGCACATAGCTGAAGATGATGGCCGCTTCCGAGCTGACCATCTTCTGGCCACGGTATCCCGCCAGCTTGAGCGCATCGAGAAAATGGTGCCAGTTGGCGAGGTTTAGAACCGCCATCTGCGCTTCGCGCATCAGGGTGAACTGCCCCTCGCGCTTGTCGGGATTGTCTACGCCGGTCGCCGCGTCCTTGCCACGTAACGCGCTGTAGACATTGGCAAGCCTCGCCCGCTTCAGCGCCAGCCCTACGGTGGCGCGCAGCATCTGGTCCGGCGAAGGCTTGATGAAATGGTTGTATGGCGACGCCTGCCCTTCGCTCGGCACGGTGGCGTGGAGCGAGAAGTTCTCCAGCTCGACACGGCCATCTTCCCAGAACACCGACATCAGCGTCATGATGAAGTCGGCCTGGTTGAGCGCCTTGCCCTTGCCGTTGATGCGCACGAAGACTTCGGCGATGGTTTCCTCATCGACCGACGATGCCAGTGTCAGTGCGACGAAATTGTAGTTCGGCAGATTGCGAAGATGGTCGATGGCATCTTCAATGGCCGTTTCCTCCTCATCGGAAATCTCCCGGATTTCCTTGAGTTGAGAGAGAAACGCCTTGCGGAACGCGCCAGCCTTGAAGTCCGGCCTCCACAGCACGGAGATATCCGGGATGAAGGCACGGTCCTTCTTGATGGCCGCATCGGCCACGTCGAACCTGCCAGACAGCGGGTTGAACGCGATCTGGATACGCTCCTTCTTGAAGTTGGAGCGGAGGACTTCCATTCCCTTCACCACGGCATAGAGCGAGGTCAGGCGCTGCTGGCCATCGACAATCGCCAGTTCCGGCACCGACTGTTTCGGGCCAGTGCCAATGCTCTTCAGACCTCCATCTGCGCCGGTCTTCCAGAAAAGTAGAAAGCCGGCGGGATAGCCGCGATACAGGGAGTCGAAAAGATCGCGCACGTTGACGTTTGGCCAGACAAAAGGCCGCTGCAATTCCGGCAAACCGATCTTGCCCATGTCGATGTCTTCGATCAGCGACGAAATCGGAACATTGCTGGTAGTGAAAATTGCCATCGGAAGCCCCTGCAACTCAATCCCGGATATCCGCATCGGGTTGCCCGGCCATCAGCGCGTTGATCCACAGCAGCGCCAGTTCGGGGCTGCGGTAGCGCCCGGAATAGCGGGCGCGTTCGTCGCGTTCGACTATCGGGAAGGTGGAATAGATGTAGTGAATGTCTTCGCGCGACTTCGCCGGGTTTGCCCCGTCCCACACACCGTAGAGAATGAAATAGAGCGCATCGAGCTTCGCCCGCAGCATAAAGCGGCGTTCTTCGTCCCATTTGAACGGTGGAAGGACTTCGCCCTTCGCATCAACATGCCCCAGATCGCGAGCGAAGGGAGCCATGTCATGCGCGGTGTAGGTCAATTCGAGTACGGCTTCGCGGACGATGTCCGCTGCGGTCTTTGCACCGAATTTCCGAGAATATGCTTCTGGTGGAATTATCGGCAATTGAGCAAGGATGTATTTGTTTAAGCTTCGGCTTTGAATTTTCTGCCGAGCCACGAAATCCGTGAACGATGATGCGAGATTTGCCTGCAATTGGGTCAGTTGATGCGCGTCGGGCTTATCCCAAGTCAGAATGGGCAACTTATTTCCGTATGCCCCGCGCGGGACCACGGCACTGATAACACTGCGGGAATTATTCGTGTTGCAGATGTCGTTGAACCCAATTGCATATGGAAAATCAGGGTCAGCATCACTTTCAAGGATCCAGTACCTTGGGACTGGAAGAAAGTCGGGATTTTCCAAGTCTGTTAGTTCGCTGTGAACAGCAACACCTTGGCCACTGATCCGTTCTGTTGGGTTCCGAACTCCAGCATACCGATGGTTGTAAATGCTAACCATCTTGCCCTCATAGAGACGGAACCAAAGGCCTTTCGCGGATTGAAAACATCCTTCGCCAACAGGCCAAGCTCCTTCCTGTTCGGTGAGTATCTTGGCTGTTCGAAAGCCCTCGCTCCTGCTCGTCATATTCACCATCTGACGATATTTGATTGGATAGAGCGGTCGTTCGTTCCGACCTTGCCCCTCGATAAGGATCGGGAAGTCATCATAGGCCTTCGTAAGCAACCGTAGGCCATCGGTTGTCCGAAGTATCGGCATAGTGCCCGTGTTTGGATTAAGCCGGTTGAGGGTTTCCTTCGACAACTCAACCGGCTGCGGCGCGTCCTCGTCCGTGGGCAATTGATGCAGCTTCACTGCGTAGTCAAATTTCCTGAATCTCCTCGATTTTCCTCCAAGGATGAATACAGTGGGCTGATCTTCAGCATGAACATCTTCAAAAAGCCAATGCCTGCGATTTTCGAAAGCGATGAATGCCTTGAGGTGATCGCCTGCCGTAACGCTTTGAATGAAGCTTGAAACGTTGTGATCGGTCCCAATGCCGATGGGGGTTAGCAACCCAATCATGCCATTTTCTCGAATGAGCTGACGCGAACGTTCAACAAAAATTTTGTAGATGTTAAGCTTGCCCGAATTCAGCTCGCAGTATGCGCCGCCTGATCTAACGATCTTTGACGCCTGCGTCCTGCGCTCTTGGGCTTCGTTAAACTGGCGCAGCAGATCGGGTCGCAGCTCCTTCAATGCAGCAATCATCTCTTGGCGCTTCGACTTAAGTGGTTCGAGAGCAATCTGCGGATCACGCGCAGCAAACCAAGGTATCTCTTCGAACTCGAAGCGGTCCCAGGGGGGATTGCCGACGATGGCGTCAAATCCACCCTTGCGTTCGCCGCTGGCCCAGTCCTGCCACACGCCCGGAAAGGCGATCTGCCAGTTGAGAAACCGCTCTTCCTCGATCAGTTGGCGGGCGTTGCGCCATATTTCGGTAAAGGCTTCGACCTCTGCCGGACGAGCCTTGCCGCCTTCCGGCTCCTTGCGCCCGCGCGAAATGGGGATGGCATCCCCGAACCGGCCATCGAGCCACAGCCGCACCAGCGCCTTCCCGTCCTTGTCGAGATTGAGCCAGTCCAGCGCGTGCATGAAGCTGACAAAGCCATCCAGCTCGCCCGTCATCAGCTCGACATCCTGCCACATGGCAGCGGAGCGGTGAGCCTCGGCAATTTCGGCGTCGGTCAGTGCCTCGATGGTCTTCATCGCCTCGGCACTGCGCTGGGCATTGCGCAGCGCCTCGTTCCAGAGCAGTTCGCCACCCAGCTTTGCCGCCTTGTCGATGGCATCGCGCACCCACAGGCCGAACAGGCTGTCACCACAGCGCAGGTGATGATCGATGAAGGATAGCGGCGCGCCGACGGTAAAGGTGTGCAGCCACAGTGCGACCTTGGCCAGTTCCACGGCCATCGGGTTCTTGTCCACGCCATAGACGCAGCGTTTCAGCACCATGCGGCGCACGATGTGGCGATCATCGAGCTGGGATTCGTCTATCGCCCAGCCCTCTTCACGGGCGTTCTTCAGGATGGTGCGGCGGATTTCGCCGATCCTGTCGGCCAGCGGACTGGCGTAATCAATGCCAGCCTGTTCCGCCGCAGCAGAGGCTTCGGCCATGGCTTCCAGAACCTTGTCGGCCATGAGATCGACCAGACTGACCAGAAAGTGCCCGGACCCCATGGCAGGGTCGCAGACACGCAGCCGCAGGATGGCTTGTGCCGGATCGGCATCGCCCAGTTCGGCCCGGACATAATCTTCCGCATCGCCCTTCCTGATCCGGCCTATCGCCGCCACGAAACCGGCATTCGCATCGGCGAACAGCGGCTCAAGCGTCTTCTCCAGGATCAGAGTGACCAGTTCGTCGGGCGTATAGTAGCTGCCGCTGTTCTTGCGCGCGAAGGCATTGGGGCGGACAGCGATAACACCGTCCTCGCGAACGACCTCATGCTCCAGCAGCCGCTCGTAAATCGATCCGAGTTGCTGGACGGTAAGGTCGCGGTAATTGATGTAGCGCCGATCACTGCTCTGCCGCTCGAACGACAGCTTGTCGATGACCGGAGCTAGAACGCTGTCCGGCAATCGGATCTGGTCAAGCAGCGGGGTCTTGGCTGGCGCGAACAGGCCGCCATTGTAGGGCGGAATGCCGATCGAAGCATCACCCCGGTCAACGATGCGGGACAGATCGGCAATCCGGCCCCAAATCTGCGATGCGGTTACGGAGAACGCATCGCCGCGCCCCATGCGATCACCGACTTCGAGCCGCTTTGGCCGGAGCGCATAGTCGTCATAGCCATCGGAGTTGACCGGCAGCAGATCGCGATCTTCGGCATACAGCAGGAACAGCAACCGATAGAGCAGGACAAGGGAAGCGTCGCGCACTTCCTCCAGCGGCGTCTGGGGTGATGCCCCCGCAATCGCCGTGGTTAGTGCCGGGAAGATTTCGTCGAAAACGAGCTTGGACAGCGACTTGGCAACGCGCTCTTCATAGAACGCAGCTTCAGCCCGCGCGCGTTCGTGGAAGGAGCGGCCATCGGCACCGGTCTTGGCGAACGCGGTGCGCGAGAACACTGCCGCGAAGACGCGCAGGGCATGGTTGCACGCATCATCATCGTTGACGCTTTGGTCTTGGACATCGAGCGCAAGTGCGCCAGCGAGATCGACCTCTAGAAACTCTTCACTGACTGACCGCGCGCCCGCCCAGTAGAGCCGCCAGCGTGAGCCATTCGTGAGGATGCCCCAACGCAAACCATGCTCGCTGTTATCACCGATGCGGCGCAGATAGCGCAGCATCTGGGTGGAGGGCGCGACCGCATCTTCGCGTCCCACCGCACGATCCAGCGGCCTTGCCCAGCGCTTGCTCTCGACAACGGCAGCGCCATGTTCGTAGCGACGCCATTCCTCCGGCTGGGCATTGGCGCGATCCTTGGCGTCATCGTCAATGAACAACAGGCCATCGGGAACGTCGAGTCTGCCACCAGCGGAGAGATTCTGTTGCCTCAGGCTCTCCGACCAACCCAATTCGGCAAGAATTGGCCAGATGAAATCATCTTCCGTCTGGCTTTCATTCGGCGATGATTCTCGCGGGAACCGGTCCGCGATAGCGATCAGGGCAGATCGAAGCGCATCAACATCAACCGCCCGGTATTCGGTCGATTGCCGGATGGCTTCTTCAAGATAATCAGTCGTTAGGAACGATCCGGCGAACAATTGCATTAGGATGGACTAGCAGCCAATTTCGAGAGGTTCCACGAAAGGTTTTGACCAATTCGACTAACAGCGGCTGTCTAAGACAAATGCCCTCGGATTCCGGACGGCGGACTGATCTAGGGAAGTGATTGCGCTATGCACGCTTGCTCAACGGTCGATTCAGTGCAGCGCTTCGGGGGGCGGGAAATCCTCGAAGCCGGCATACATCACGTATCCAACATAGTTTACGTAGCGGACATAGCCGACGCGCCGACCGTAGGGCCTGAACCGTGCTGCCCGCCAGCTGCGCTTGCTCCGATGGGTTATGAGCCTATCACCGTTCATCAGTTCGCCCAGGTAGCTGCCGTCCGGACCGTAAATTTCGTCGCCGTAGAAACGCGCGACGTGATGACCGTCGTGCGTCCAGAGATCGTCGCCATCGCGGTAGCCGAAGCTCGTCCCGCCCCAAGTCCAAAGCCAGTCCATTAGTCTATGCTCCCCTCTTTAGCCGCGCGGGCATTCCGGAAGCGCGAGGAGGTTGTCGTTCCACTTGCCATCGGCGTAGGTGCGAACATACTTGCCATTCGGCCCATTCACGACGCCGATGTTGCCGCGATTGTTGCCGACGAGGGTGTAGAAGGTGTTGGTCTTCGCCTCGATCGAATCGATGACCTGCTGGCGCGTCCAGTGCCAGGTCGCTCCGCCGAGGTGGGTGATCCCTTCATAGGGATCGTTGCGCGGCTGCTTGTTGACGCACGTCACTTGCACGTCTGCCATGAGCTTTTCCTTTCCAATTCTGATTAGGGTTCGTTGGGCCTCAGGCGGCCCGCTTGTGAAATATCGGCGCCCGCACGCGCTCGGCGGTCTCGAAGAAGAGCACTTCGTCCTGCGAGAGGCGGAGAAGCTGTTTCGCACCGAGCGCGAAATATTCGCCGGCCCGGACAAGCCAGAGCTGACGGCCGGTCGGAAGATTGGCCTTCGCGAGAAGCGAAGCCGTGTCGATCACCTCAGCGTCGATTGCCAGCAACTGCCCGTCAACGTCGACGATGTGGCGAAGTCCGATATCCCAGTAGGCCATGAGCGAATCTCCTTTCGTTCGATGAAAGCAGATTCTCACCTCAGCATGTCAGAAGCTGTCACCCCCATGCTCACGAAGCAAACAAAGTGCATTTACGAGCATCATTTCCTCGACGGTTCGGCAGGGTGTTTCGAGGAGGAGGGGACTTGCGAAGACGACCGCCGACGTCTGCGCGCGGGAGACGGCGACATTGATCCTGTTCAGCGAGAAGAGGAAGTCGATGTCGCGCGGCAGTTCTTCGCCGCTCGATGTCGTCATGGAGACGAGGCACACGGGCGCTTCCTGCCCTTGGAAGCGATCAACCGTGCCGACCCGGACCGCCGATGGTAGCGCGGCGCGCAGCGCATTTACCTGGGCATTATAGGGTGCGACGACCAGAATATCCGTGTGACCGATGACACGCTCGCTGCCGTCGCGTGCGCGATAGGTTGCGCCGGTCACAGCCGCGATCTGCGCGTTGATGGCGTCGATCTCTTCGGGGCTGACCTGTGAGCGCCCGAAATGCTCGATCGCGCGGACGCCCGCGCCGACGAGCGATCGGCCATCGGGCGCAAGCAGAGTCTGACTAGCGGCAGCGTCGTCTGAGTGCAGCTTGCCCTCGTAGACGGCGGCCGAGATATAGTCGCAGACCGCGGGATGCATTCGGCGGCTAACCGGCATGAAGATGCCGCGATCGGCGGGGATGACCCGGTGTCCGTCAATCAGATATTCGAGGCAGGAATCGCCGCTCCGTCCGGGGTGCGTACCTTGAAGCGGCTGCGGCAGCTGCATCGGATCGCCGACGAGGACGAGATTTCGCGCGGCGCGCGACATGGCGATGATGTTGGCAAGCGAGACCTGTCCCGCTTCGTCAACGAAGAGATAGTCATAGGCCGGCGCGTCATATCGGGCGAAATGCCAGGCTGTTGCGCCGACGACATCGGCAGTCCCGATTTCGGGCGCGTCATTCTCGCTGACGAGGACGATGCCGGGATGAGCATTCTCATCGTCATCGTCGGCGACTTTCTGGACCACGCTGCATCGAACACCATCGGTCGCGCTCCGGTCCGCGACCGCTTCAAGGAGATTGGTGATGGCCTTGTGACTGTTCGACGAAACCGCGACGCGCTTGCCCGCACGGACCAGGTCGATGATCGATAGCGCGCTGACATAGGTCTTGCCGGTACCCGGCGGTCCCTGGATGGCAAGCGTGGTTTGATCCATGGCGGCAATTGCGGCGCTGGTCTGCACCGGCAGATCGCCTTCGGGGTCAATGATGCCCTCGGGCCGCGCGCCGTCGCGGAACGTCGGCGCTGCACGCATGAGCAATTGTTCTATCGCCTTGGCCGTGCCGGGATTGTCGATGATGGCATCGGTCACCGCTGCAACCGCGGCGCGAAGTGTCGCGTTGCTGATCGGCTTTGCAGGAATGAGATCCAGGCGATCAGGCAGCTCGCCTTTCGCCGTCGAGCGGCGCAGCACGAGCAGGTTCGTGTCATGGTCGATCTCGCGCAGATCGACATCCTCGGGCATCGCGGCGGGTTTGACGCAAGGCTTGCGGCCCGCCCTCAATTTGGTCTCCTGCGGCGGGAAGCGATAGGTCCGCTCGAACGACCTTGCCGTTACTTTGACGGGATCGCCGACGGCTTCTAGGCCTTGAACGCATTCGAGGTCATCGACGAGTTCCTCGCTCTCCTGCGCGAGCCGATCGAAAATCGCCCACCACGCGGGCTTGTCTTCGCGCTTGTGGAAGAAATTGAGGTCGAGCAGCAGATCGGCGATGTCCTCGCCGAGCCGTGCGCGAACCGGAAGGAGCCGCTCGCGCAGCGCCGCCATCTCTTCCTCTTCGGCCTCAACGTTCGCGAGCGGGCCCGCGTCGGGCACCTCGCCGAGTTTCGGCCAAGGCAGGCCTTCAGGGCGAACGTCGCGGATCAGCCAGTCGCGCAGCAGCTGCGTCGAGATGCAGTCGGTGCGGTTATAGTCGTAGATCTTGTCGAGCAGTTCGCTGTCTTGCGTCTCCCGCCATCGTTCGTAGAAGACCACGCTCGCGCCCGCGGTTGCGACATCTGCCTCGCGCTTTTCCATATAGAAAGCTTCGAGATCTTTGATCGAATAGCCTTTCTCGGAAGCGATCAACGAGCCCGATACGACGCGGAATAGATCGACGAACCGCCGTTCACGTTGGAGTTGGTCCATGACGGCCTCGCCGACGCGATGTTCCGCGGTCAGGCGGCGAAGCGCCGCAATCTCATAATTTGCGTAGTGATAGATATGCGCCTTCGGGTGGCGCTGGAGATGCCCCGTGAAGAATTGCAGCAGCTCAGCCACCGCCTTGCCTTCGGCGGCGCGGTCATGCGCCCAAAAGGCGCGGAAGCTCCATTCGCCCGCATCGCGAAACCAGATGCCGTGGAGATATTCGAGGCCGCCCTCATAATAGGGATCACCCTCGATATCGTAGAAGAGGTCGCCATCGTCGGCTTCGGGCAGCAGCCCGAAGCCCTTGCCGGGCTCATAGTCGCGAAGCGCAAATTCCGGCGGGCCGCCGGCGCGGCGCCCGGCCTGGAGCCGCGCCTGCGTCTGAAGCCGCTGCTGCGTCTCGGGAGCGAGCTTCGGAATGCGCTGGTCATGGGCCGCGAGACCGCCGATCGTTTCGATGCCTGCGGCCTCGACTTTGCCACGTTGCGACCTTGTCATGCCGGCGACCAGGGCAAGGCTGTCGGCCTTGTCCCACTCGTCGCGGCAATGTTCCTTCCAGCGACAGAGGCCGCAACTCGAAACAGGCTCGGGCTGCGTTTCCGGCCGATCGGTCAGGAAGGTTTCGAACACCGCTCGTGCATGGCGTGCGTAGGATGCCACATCGGCCAGCCGCACGGTGAAACGCGAGCCATCGCCGAGCTGGAGATGCGCGGATTCCGGCCGGATGCCCTGAAGATCGGCGATCAGATCGGAGTAGAGCGAGAGCTGGAGAATATGTTTGGGGTCGGGTTTGCGCTTCAGCTTGGTATCGACAACCTCATAGGACCAGCTTCCGAGATCGGAAGGGCGTTCCACCCGTTCGAGAAAGTCGGAGTAGCCGCCCCATGCGCCGCCGAGCAGCGCACCCTGAAAAATGATGTCCGGGCCGGCCGCCATCGCCTCGCGTGTGAGCCGGACCGACTCTTCCAGCGTGATCCCGTCCTTGGGAATTTCGACGACATTTTCGCCCTGCGCTTTGAGCGCGTCGAGAAAGGCAAGTTCGTGGGCGTCGCCCTGCTTCTGAAGAAGTTCGGCTTCTTCGCCATCCTCGCACGGCGCGATGTCGCCGGCCTCGATCAGCCGCAGATCGAGCGTCGTCGCGTGCCTGCACCCCTTGAACCGCATGAGGTCCGAGGCGGAAAGCCTGAGAGCGTCGTCGATCATCCGCATACACAATCCCCTTTATTTCGCTATGGCAGGTCGGGACGACAAAAGCTGTCATGGAGAATCGAATGTCGTTTGCAAAGGCCCAGGACCTTCTCAAGCTCGCGATGATGGCGACGCGCCGCAGCGGGGTGTCACTCGAAGAGATTGTCGAGGAGTTCGGCTGCGTCCACCGATCGGCGCAGCGCATGACAGCCGCCCTTGAAACGGCCTTTCCACAGACCGAGCCGGAAGACGGTGACGATCGCAAGCGGCGATGGCGCATCCCTGCCCGCGCGGTAGCGCCCCTGCTATTGCCGTCGGCCGAGGAACTGGCGGTGATGACGACGGCAATACGCCAGCTCGATGCGGCTGGCATGGCGACCGAGGCTGCGACCTTGCGCCAGATGGAACGGAAGGTGAGAGCACTGATTCCCGCTCATGCCGGTACAAGGCTGGCCGTCGATGAGGAAGCGCTGCTCGAAGCGCTGGGATATGCCGCTCGGCCCGGGCCGAGGCCAGCCGGGACGAGCGAGGTCGACAGCGCGATATCGGAGAGCCTTAAGGGGCCCTTCCTGCTCCGCATCTCGTATCGGCGTCGGACGCAGGACAAACCTACCGAACGTGTTGTCGCCCCGCACGGCCTTTTGCTCGGTGTGCGCCGCTACCTCGTCGCGCGCGACACGGCCAAGCCGGCGACGGCGCCGCTGCGCCATTACCGGGTCGAGGAGATCTACTCGGCCGAGGTGCTCGACACGAGCTTCGAGATCGATCCCGGCTTCAATATCCTCGAACATTCAAAAAAAGGCTTTGGCTCGTTCGAGAATGCTGCCGAACATGGCGATGTCATTTGGCGCTTCTCGCCCGAAGCGGCACCCCATGCCCGGCGGTTCGTGTTCCACCCTACGCAGAGTGTCGAGGAAGAGGCCGATGGTTCCTTGCTCGTGCGCTTTAAGGCCTCGGGACATCTCGAAATGTGCTGGCACCTCTATTCATGGGGCAAGTCGGTCGAAGTGCTGCAGCCCGCTCGGCTTCGCGAGATGGTGCATGGGCACCAGCGAATTTTTGAAGCACTTCCTTGAAGCTATAGGCATCGCTTCGAGCCCCTTTTAGCGGCTTGGGCGACTATCCCAGCGAAACGTACTTGTCGTGCTGAATCCCAGCGCAGATGGAAGAGTGAATGGTGTCAATATTAGTATGCTAAGCCGCGATGACCTGATCCTCTCCGAAGAGGATAGATGGATCCCATTCTTCGCCCTTCTCCGTGAAGGCATATATTCTTGAGATGCGTCTCCCGTCCCATTCGAAGCGATAATGTGCTGTCTGCATGCTTGTACCAAGGCACGCATTGTCCGTCACCGAAAGGCAAAGTCCTAGAGGCCGTTCTGGCGCAAGGAATGCCACACCTGCCAGTCCTGAGGGGATCCTTTCTCCCTCCTCTCGGCAATCGTCGTCGCTGATGCCGATGGGAAGACCCGTAAGGTCCGCAAACGTACCCGCGACCGGCGTCTTCAGCATGCGCATGTCGATGCCAATGGGCGGCTCGTTTGTCCGCCCGAGAAAAATTTCCCGCCGACGCACGGCGCGAGCTAGCGCCGTCTGCGGGTCACTGGCCAACTCGAGCGCCGGCAGTGTGCTCGGAAAGAACCGCGACCCCTCGGGATTGATGTAACGGAAGGGCGCGTGGTTCCAGTTCTGCAGTCGCGGTGACCCTTCGCCGCCAAAGCTGGCCAGCAGTTGCTCCTTTGAAAGCAACCGGGGATTGGTCCGCGCCTCGGATTCGTAAAGAGCTTCGAAGCGGTCGTTTGCGACCAGACCTCGATAGACCTCGACCGAAGGAAACCGCGACGGAATCAGGCGATAACCAAAGCCGTTGAACGGATATTCCTTCACTTAGCCACCCCGCTGCGCATCAAGATACTGCCGCACCGCGAGGATGTCGGCCATGCCACCACGCAGCATTATCTCCAGTGCGGACTTGCCATCGAAATATTCGTTCGAACGTAACATCCACTCTTCGCCGCGCTGATCGTCCGTGAACAAAATTCGCAGTGCTTTCCATATCGCGAGCAAGTGGGAGAGACGTTCGCCGGTGTCTCTTGGCAAGCTGCCGCCCTCTTTCTTCCACTTGAAGAACGTCGATCGTCCTGGCGATCCAAGCAGGATGATCTGTTGCTCGATCGATAGATCCCATCGCTGCGCCATCTCAAAAAATGCTTCTAATTCAGCTGGAATCGATGAAGCCCGCGAGCTCGTTCGAGCGCCGGGCAGCGTGTCAGCCGACATATTTGCTCCTTCAGTCCATATTTGTACTTGACGTAGTTAACAGTCCAATATCATATTGTCCGCATCGGGACCTTTTCCCGATTCTAGTCCACGATTCGCCGCGGTCAAGCTTTTCCGTGCGATCACGGCGGCAATGAAGGAGTAAACAGGTGGCTGGCAACGGCAACGGCAACGGCAACGGGAACGGGAACGGGAACGGGAACGGGAACGGGAACGGGAATTCCACAATCTCGGTGACCGTCAACTATCAGGCGGCGAGCAAGACCAATTCCTTCCCGCGCGGCGCGAAGGTCTCCGACGTGCTCGCATGGGCTATTACGGCCTTCTTGATCGACGACGCCATTGCAACCGAGATCGAACTCGTCGTCTCGGGCACGACAGACGAGTTGCAGGGTTCGAAAACCTTGGCCTCGCTCGCGCATGGCGCTTCCGCACTGACCCTTGATCTGGTGCGCGGCGACATCGCCAACGGGAACGCCTGAGCGTGGAAAACCCTGCTCTCACCCTGATTGAAGGCGACCTAGCAACCGAGGGCTTTCGGGCCGGCTGTGACGAGGGTCGTTGGCGGGTGGTGGACTTCGTCTACCCCCGCCTCGACTTCAAGGTGTCGGCCATCGATCTCGACGGTACCGCGACTGAATATGGTTTCCGGGCCGATCTGACGAACTACCCGGGCCTCGCCCCCGAGGTGAAACTCTGGAACCTTGAAGAGGACCGCAAGCCGCTCGCCGGAGAGCGGCCGAAGGGCGGAAACCGGGTCACCGAAACTTTCAAGGATTGGGGATCAGGCACCGTTTATCGGCCGTGGGACCGTCATACCGGACCGCACAACAACAACGCCGTCGCCAAGCCCCACCTCGCGTGGCGCAAGGATCGCGACCTCACGTTCATCTTCGAGGATCTCCATGGCATATTGGTTAGCAACGGTCGCAAGGTCGCTGCTCGGGCAGCGGCCTGAGCTGATCTGTGACCGCAGAGTGTGGGATGCCGGAGCGATGGAGCTTCGCCGTCGGACAAACGGCGGCCGACGCGAAAGCGGGGCGTTTCTTCTCGGGGAAGCAGGTGCTCCGTCGACCATCCGGCAGTTTATTTTCTACGATGACGTCGATCCGGGTGCCCTCGATAGCGGCATCGTACTGATCGACGGCCGACGGCTTGGCGCCCTCTGGAAAATTTGTCGAGACGAGGGGATGACCGTCGTTGCCGACGTCCATGTCCATCCGGGAAGCTTCCGCCAGAGCCCCTCCGACAAGGCGAACCCGATCATCGCAGAAGCGAACCATTTGGCGTTGATCCTGCCCGATTTTGCCGAAGGCTCGAACCTCCCAGGCCGCATCGGGGTCCATCGCTACCTCGGCAACCGTCGCTGGCGTGACGAAAGCGACCGCCTGTTTCCTCCCTTCCACGTAGGCACATATCTGTGGTCATGACACCCGAACTATCCCGAATTGCAAAGATGCTGATCGACGCCGAGGGCATCAGTGACGTGGAAGCCGAGGCACGCCTTCGAGCCATGACCCTTGAAATCGTCGTCGGTGATGGTGCCCACTGTATCGCTGGTCACAATGCGATTCTCACAGCCGTGGCAATCGGTAAAAAGACGTTCGTCGGCGGCGTCGCGGTCCGGATTGACGACGACGTACCTTTACTCTCCGCACTGCCGGTAGGTCGCACATCGCTGCGCGAGGCGGCCGATCGGTTGGGAGCATCTAAAATCGCGGGCGAAGCGTCTGTCCGGGTCATCGTCGGGAATGCGGTGGGCGGACCATCGGGAATCTATGCCTGGTGGGACGGCTGGAAAGGCGGGGCAGCGTCGGAGCCCAGGATTTCGAGAAACTCAGACAATCCTCTCGCCGGCATTGTGGCAGGCGCGGCGGCCGTAGCACAAGCGTTCGCGCGGCTGCGGAATTCCCCTTGCCCGGATGTTTCGGAGTTTGATCTCTGGCCGCAGAGCGCTGCAACAGAGCCCCCGCCCTTCGCAACGGTTTATCTTCCCGGTGCGCTGTGGCTGCTGGGTCTCGGCAATCTTGGCCAAGCGTTCATGTGGTCGCTTTCGGCGCTTCCCTATCCAGATCCGCGAGCAATCAAGCTAGTGCTGCAGGATGCAGACCGGATAAGCGCCGAGAATTGGGGAACTTCTGTGCTCGTCCAATCGGGCGAATATGGCGCATACAAAACCGCGCTCGCCGAGGATTGGGCCAAACGAAAAGGCTTCGACGTTCGCCGCGTAGATCGGTTGCTGGATTCGTATCAGCGCGTGCAAGAAGACGAACCCACGATGGCGCTCTGCGGTTTTGATTCTGTTGGTGCGAGAAAATTCATCGACGGTTGCGGCTTCGAGATAGTCATCGATGCCGGCCTCGGCCGCGCGCATACGGATTTTGATGTTTTTCGTGTGACGGTGTTTGATTCCGGTTATTCGGTGTCGGCCCACTTCCCTGAGCAAGTGCCTCCAAGCTCGGGTGCACCACGCGACTATAAGCAGCTACTCGGGCTGGATGGATGCGGAGCTGCCGAATTTGAGGGCATTGGGATTGCTGCCCCTTTCGTAAGTTCGATTGCTGCAGCGACAGCAGTGGCGCGGGCTATCGCCATTTGCAGTGGCGTCGCTGTTCCGAGAAATGAAAAACGGCGGTTGACCAGCGACGGGTCGAAGCTGGCCGCACACGCGGCAGTGAGTGGTCGCGGGATTATGCGCGTCGGTTCTTGATAGGGCATAACTAGGCTATCAACTTGGCTCGGTTGTGCCTCCTGGTCGTCGAGATCGCTGGCCGACCGAACTCAAAAGCGGGGAAGGCCTTCCCCTGACGGCCGGCCTAAGGTCCGTCCGCACCCCTTCCGCAGGGGCTGGCCGCCCCCGCGACGCCCCCAATTTGTGCGCGGATACTGGTGGGCGCTCGCTGCCGGCGGCAGGCGCCAACAGGGATCGCGCGTCTGTCCTGACCGCGCTGCGCACTCGGTACGGCTATCTTGGCGGTGGGGCGGCTAAGCACATCTGCGCACGCACGCCTCACCGCCTGCGGCCGGTCCGAGAGCGCGTTTGTTCCATTGATCCGCCGAGTCGGCGGATAAGTCTTCATCGCTGACGAGCATGTCGCCGCCGCGCGGACGCGGCGGCGTTATCGATCGGCCTCCCGTCTGTCGCTGGGTTGGCCGGCTCTCCCCTCTGGGCGCGTCCCGGCGTCCCGCAAGCCGCTACGCGGCTCCTCCTCTTCGTTTCAGCCCTCCGGGTGCGTGCCGCCTTCCTGGCCGCGCCCGGCAGGTCGTTCTCGCCGCCCACCCCCGCTCCGCCGGGGGCCTGATGGTTAGGGGGCGGGAATGGAGGATGACATGGGAAAGACCAAAGAACGCCGCGATGGGGGCAAGCTACTGTCCGCTGAACTTCATGACGCCTTGCGCGCGAATGACGAGGCGCGACGTGCTGCCGTGATGGCGGGTGCGGTGGAGCCGGATTTCGTACCGGTTGCCAAACTCTTCTCGCCGGTCGGTGCGGCGACGTGGCTCGCGACCGAATTGGGCGAGGATGGCGATACGCTGTTCGGGTTGGCCGATCTTGGGTTCGGCTGTCCCGAACTCGGTTCGTTCAGCCTGTCCGAACTCGCGTCGGTGCGGCTGCCCTTCGGTCTGGGCATCGAGCGCGATCTGGGCTTTGTATCCGAGGTTCCGTTGTCGGGCTGGACGGGCGCGGCACGGCGCGCGGGATCGATCATCACCGCCGAACAGAATTTCCGCCGTGCCGCGCGTGGCGACGAGCTTCCGAAGCCCAAGGGCTGAGGCAGACGCGGGCGGCGCGTCTCGCCGCCGAACCTAAGCCGGTCCGCCCAATCGCGAAACTCGACGGACCGGCACCTTCCACGAAGAAAGGTGAAGACAATGAAACTCGACTTTATCGACCTTGGCAAGCTGTCGATCAGCAAGACCAACATGCGTTACGCCAAGAAGGCGCCCGATGTGGCGGATATTCTGCCGACCGTTCGCGCGCGCGGTGTTCTCGTTCCGCTGATCGTCCGGCCGAACTGCGCCGAAGGTGCGTTCGAGATCGTGGCGGGCGCGCGTCGCTTCACGGCGGCGACCATCATCGCGGGTGAAAGGGGGGAAGCCGATCCGCTGCCCTGCGCGATCCTCGAAGAAGGCGACAATGCCGCCGCGCTCGAAGCCTCGTTGATCGAGAATGTCGCGCGGCGCGATGCCGACGAGGTGACGCAATGGGTCACCTATACGCGGCTGGTTCGCGAGGGCCGGAGCATCGCCGATATTTCCGACACGTTCGGAATGCCCGAGGCAATGGTGAAACGCATCCTCGCGCTCGGCAATCTGCTGCCGCGCATTCGCTCGCTCTATGCCAAGGAGAAGATCAGCGCCGGCACGGTCCGGCACCTGACGATGGCCGCCAAATCACAGCAGCGTGCGTGGCTGGCGCTGTTCGATGACGCGGATGCCTATTGCCCGCAGGGCCAGCAGCTCAAGAACTGGCTGTTCGGGGGCGGCGCGATCAGTGTGGCCCACTCCCTGTTCGACATCGAGGCGAGCGGCCTCGCGATCATTGCCGACCTGTTCGGGGATGAGCGCTATTTCGCGGACAGCGATGCTTTCTGGACCGCGCAGCTTGCCGCCGTCGAGGAACGGCGGGCGCGCTTTCTGGACGCGGGGTGGAACGAGGTCGTCGTCCTGCCCAAGGGCGATTATTTTCGCGAATGGGAACATCGCCCCGCGGCGAAGCGCAAGGGCGGGCGCATCTATATCGAGGTTCGCGATAGCGGCGAGGTCGATATCCACGAGGGCTACGTGACGGCCAAGGAAGCGGCGCGGCTCGAAAAGGGCGAGAAGATCGAGGCCGCGCCGAAAGCCTCGCGTCCCGAACTGACCGCGCGGATGCAGACCTATGTCGACCTGCATCGCCATGCCGCCGTTCGCGCCGAACTGACCGGCCATCCAGCGGTCGCTCTGCGTTTGATGGTTGCCCATGCGATTGCGGGGTCGCCGCTCTGGAATGTGCGGGTCGAGCCGCAGTCGGCCAAGGATGACGACGTACGCGAAAGCATCGAGGTCAGCAGGGCCGAGGCGGTGTTCGACGAGAAGCGGCGCGCCGTGCTGGCGCTGCTCGGTTTCGATGCCGAGGAACCGACCGTGGCCGGCGGCAATCCGATGCCGCTCGCGGACCTGTTCCAGCGACTGCTCGACCTGCCCGACCGTGCGGTAATGGACGTCATCGCTATCGTCATGGGTGAGACGCTGGTCGCCGGGAGCGCGGCAGTTGAAGCGGTCGGCCTCCCCATCGGTATCGATATGGCGGCGTGGTGGGGCGCCGACGACGCCTTCTTCGCCGGTCTTCGCGACAAGGAGGTGCTGACCGCGCTTGTCGCCGAGGTCGGAGGGAACGAGGTTGCCGCCGCCAATGCCAGAGAGAAGAGCGCGACCTTGAAGGCGATCGTTCGCGATCATCTGGACGGCAGCAATGGGCGTGCCAAAGTCGAAGGGTGGGTGCCGAGGTGGATGGCGTTTCCCGCCGCCGCCTACACCGAGCGCGGCGGGGTCGATGTCATGGTCGAGGATAGCGAAGCAACTATTCAAAAAACCGAGGAAGAACCGCAGCGCAAAGCCGCGTAAAGCTAGGGGGCGGCGATGTTCGCCGTCCCTAAGCCTTAGTGCCGAAAAATCGCGCGCCGCTCGCCCGTTCCGGGCGGGCGGCGCGATAGTTCTGCCGCCTCGTTTCGGGACGGTGTGCCAATAGTTAACGGACTCGACTCCCCGTTGGCCTAGCGCAATTATCGCGGCGGGTCACAGCCCCTTGGAACCGGTGCTCCTTCTCGAGGCGAGGCGCGTCCGGCGTCTCGGGGAGGGCGGCCCAACCGCTCGGCTTGTGCAAGGAGAAATCCAATGAGCAAGACGCGCAAAATTGGTCGTGATGCCGGAACCGGCAAATTTATCACGATCAAGGAGGCTCAACGCCGCCCCAAGGGTGCGGTCGTCGAGACTCTCCATGTCGTGAAGAAGGTCAAGCGCCCTAAGCTGTAAGCCTTCCGAACGGGGGTCCGTCAGAGGAAACTCTGGCGGGCCTCCGCGAACTTGAATCAGAGGGCGCACGCTGCGTCAATCAATTTCGATTTCTTCGCTTGCGTCACTCGCCCTCGTCAAAGGCCTTATCTTAGACAGGCGCTAGGTGTTGAAGCTGCGAGGGGGGCTCGGGAGCGACGCCCAATGTCTCTATCTCTGCTATGCGCTCGAATTCGACGAGATATTCTTGGCGATGCAGCGTTAGCCAGCGCGCCACGTTCGGATTGGCAAGTAGCTTCGAGAGATAACCGCGCGCGAGCGTCAAATGAAGATTGTCGATGCCGTAGCTATCCTCAACCGACGTAATACGGCTCTGAAGGACCGCAAGCTCCCTTTCCATTCGAGCTATTTGCTGCCCGTCGGGTGTGGGGGTTCGTCCGGGCCTGCCCTTGTGCTTGATCAATTGGTCGGGTGACGTCGCGGCGAGGAGAGCGCTTGCAAAAACCGAACTGAAATTGTTCTGCCCAGCCATGAGATCGGCGGCTTCGATCTGGCGAATGGGAGACATGCGCCTCAGAATATCGAACACCTTGATCGAACAATTTGTCTCTTTCAGCTTCTCCGCCACGTCGGGGCTAATTCCATCCAACAGCCTGAAGCGCTTCACGATCGTGTCAGCCTCAAGGCCGAGCGCTTCCGCTATTTGCGCCGGCGCGACGCCTCGTTCGACCGCTCGCACGATCATCCTGTGCTCCTGAACGGGCGGAAGGCGGCTGATACGCTTGTTGTATGTGTAGGTGTCCTCTTCCGTCGCGAGCAGGCATTCGACTTCTTCTATGCCAAGCTGTTTGAGGGCTTCGATCCGCAAATGGCCGTCGAGAAGATAATATCTTTGATCGTTTCCCGGCGCGGCGATGACAGCTGGTGCCTCGACCAAGCCAATGGCTTTTATCGAACTCAATATTTGCCCATACTTCCCGCTTTCGAGTGCGCCCTGCCGCAAGCTTTTAAGCGGTACGATCGCGGCGATCGGTACGGTGACAAAGTCTCTGTCGAATGCCGCGCGGACCCGGCCTTCATCAATCGGCTGCATGACCTGCCATCCTTAGTTCAAGCCAGCGCGGAACCTGGTCGAGGCTCTCGGCGCGTAGCATCGTGTGAAACCCATCGTCGGCCAGCAATTCCTTCATTGCTTCGACGACGAATAGGAGCCGGGTCTGCGCGAACTCGGATTTCTTGACCAACAGTCGCTGCTTCTCCGCTTCGCGCTGGTAAATTTCCATCAACTGACTGGCAGTGAGCCGGCGCGAAGTGCGTTTGCGACCAAGCCTGCCGTCTGGCAAACCCTTGTTGCGGGCTTCCAGTCTGGCTTCCAGCAATCGCCGAACCGCCGTCAGCTTCTTCCCTCGCAGATCGCCTTTTTCGTATGCGTCGAGCAATATTCGCTGCGCCTCGTCCGATTCCGCGCGTGAAATTTCGATCGCCAAAGTAATAGGGATGAGCCCCGTCTCTACCGCCGAGAGAAGTCGCTCCTCACCACGCGAGATCAAGTTGAGAACCAGATTTACCCAAGATGCCGACACGCCGATTTTTTCCGCGATCGCTGTCTCGGTATGTCCCCGCTTCCTGAGTTCGCCAACCTCGCGGATGAGATCGATTGGCCGGTGATGCCGCCGCGCGATGTTTTCGACGAGGCTCATGACAAGGCACTCGCTCTCGGTCGCCTCGATCACCACCGCAGGTATCTCCTCCTCTCCGAGCATCTGGAATGCTTCTAGACGCCCCTCGCCGCACACGAGGTCATATACGAGGCCGCCACTTCCCGCCCTTCGGCTCACCGTGATCGGGCGTTTCAAACCGATCGCCTCGATATTGTCGACGATTTCTCGGTGCTGCCGCTTGTTGCGCCCGCGGGGGTTGAGAACATTGATCCGTGATAACGGGATCATCTCTATATGCTGTGCGCGGGAAACGTCGCTCATGCGACCTCGCCCAGCGGCACCGGAGCAGCGATATGGTAAAGATAATCGAGGCACTCGAAACGATAAGCATCGAGACCCAATCCATTGTCCTCCGCCAGCCGTAGCCGTCGCGCCGCGAGATCGATGCGAGGAAACAGATAATAGTCGAGCGGTCTCCGGTTCATCCGGTCCATTCGGACGACGATCGTGATGTCCGGAAGAAGGGCGGTGTCGAACCGAGGCTTCCAGCGCAGCAATCCAGTCGGCGTGGACGTGCAACGGGCGATGACTATGGACAGGCTGAACTCGCCGTTGACGAGAAGCCGCTCGCCTTTGTCGTCTTGGCCGACGACACTACCCATCTCGACCAGACCCTCCAGAACATCTTTCACCACATCGGGGTGCAGGCGTCGAAGGGCTCGGTTGATTTCAATATAGCGGTAATCGTGGTCTGGCCGATAACCCACTAAGCTGTAGGCTTGCAGCAGGCTCCCGAACCGCGACCCATAAGCACTGCTTGAGGCCATTCCGTCGGATTCGTCGATGATGAGGCCGGAGAGTAGTCCCCGGCGTTCGTAAAGATCGCGAAGTGCGCCGAGCATTTCTTCGTCGCTGAGTCGGAATGAGCGCGCCCCGATAATGGATCGCGCCGCTTCGAACAGATCGCGCTCAACGATCGCATCAAAGGCGCCCTCCGCCCGGATCCAGATGCCCGGATCGTTTCGAACGCGCTTCTTCTTGAGCTTGAAGGATTGTCGGTTCCAGACATTGTCGCCGACATATTTCTCGTTGATTAGCACCTGATGAACTGTGCCTCGGGTCCAAGGACGATCGAGGTCGGTGCGGATTCCGCGCCGATTGAGCCCATCAGCGATTTGAGCCTCGGTCTGCCCTTCATGAACGAAGGCCCGATAGACATCGCGAACGACCTCCACTTCCTCGCTCGGGCCGAGAGTGAGGATAACGCGATCGGTTTGAATGCTTTTGTGCTCTCCACGCCTCAGCACGGCCTTCACATGACCCTGTTCGTCGACAAGCGTCCGCCGAAGCCCGAAACCCGCGCCGCCGCCTTGGCGGAACCCTTTTTCAATTAGTCGGCCTTGACCGGCGAAAACCTTCGCCGATAGCTCGCGACTATACTCGCCAGCCATGGCGCGCTTGACGCCCTTTACGATCGTCGAGACCGGGCTGCCGTCATTGTCGAACTGCTCCGCGCAATATTCGACGGCGATCCCTGCCCGTTTACAGATATATTCGTAGTAGGCGCTCTCGTCGGCGTCCTGGAACCGGCCCCAGCGACTGACATCATAGACCAAAACCATCGTGAAATCGGTTGTCCCGGCCTGAACATCCTCGATCAATTTTTTGAGAGCGTCCCGGCCGTCGATGCTCAATCCGCTTTTTCCGGCGTCGGCATAGGTTCTGACGATCTCAATTCCGCGAGTCTCAGCGTACCGGCGGATTGCCTCACCTTGATTCTCGGTGGAGTAACGCTGGTGATCGGTCGACATCCGCACATATTCGGCAGCGCGCACCGTCGGCGACAGCGCTTCGCCTTCTTTTCGGAACTGATCGGACCATTCTGCCACTTCACCAGCCCCAAATCTAAAGAGGATGGCTCCCAGGGTTCGGCCGTATGCGATCCCTACGAGTCGATGACGCAACGCGGGGTGAGTATAGACGGCGAGGAGAGGTAAGATGTTGCCGAAAACGGGCAAGAGTTTACCGCAACGACAGGCCGACATCACCTTCGCGGAACTGGTTTCAGCCGCGCTCACGGAGGAAGTCGGAGAGACCCATCGAGGGGTCAAAACGCTGATGCGATGGACGGGCGCCAGCGAGCGATGTGTGAAGCATTGGCTCGCTGGAACTCACGCTCCTAGTGGATCGCACCTACTCGCGCTGATGCGACATTCGGACGAACTTCTGCGTCACCTGCTCATCGCCGCCGGGCGGCGCGAAGCTACTGTTGGGCTCGAGCTCGCCAGCTTGCGCTTTAAGCTTCGCGAGCTCTTACTGTTGATAGACGAAGGAGGCGCGCCGCCAATACGTCACTGACGCGCTGCCTCCTCCGAACTATCATTCGCCCGGCATGGTATTGGTCGAAGCGTAGTCCTTGAACTTGTCCGTAAAGTTCGCGTGATAGTCGTCGATCTGCATCTGCGCATTTTCCTCGGCATCGGCTTGCGAATCGCCGCCCGCCCGGTTGGTCGCCGTAACCGCTGCCTTAAATGCCGATTGTTCTGTGTCGCACGCCGACTTCACGGAAAGTTCAAACTCCGCCTCCGTCACCTTGGCCTCAAGCTGCTTCTTGAGATGCTCGCGGAGGCATTTCGTGAAGGCGGCTCGCGTCGCGTCGACATTGCCGGCCGGTGCTGGCGCCATTGCAGCCAAAAGAATTGAAGCGATAAGCATCCTGCGACTCCCCGTTTGCAGATGTTCTGTGGTTAGAAATTAGCGCAGCCCGAAAAAAATTGGGAGCGCCATTTTGCGCCACCATTCGATCCGGTCGTTCGCCAAGTTAGCCCCTGCAACCAACGCATGCCTCCGCGCGATATTGAATCAGAAGCCAAATGATGGAATTCGCCGCAAGCCGTCAGGCTAGCGCGATGGGTGCCCGGTTCTGGGCTCCCTATCCCTTTCGGGACTGGGCCGGGCACCAATTCCTATTTCGTACGTCAGAACAAGAACGCGGGTTTCCTACAATATTCGGTCGTGTCATTGTCGGCATATGGCAAAGCAAGCGAGGAAATGGCGGGACAGGGCGCTTGCGATCGAATTTTGGATCGCGACCTGTGTGGTGGGCGGTTCCTTTGTCGTTGGTCTTCTCAGAGCGCTGGGTTATCTTTTCGATTAGAGGAGAAGTCGTCGGCCGAACATGCTCAACAAGCTCCACGGTCGGAATCGAACCTCCGGACTTTTAAGTACAGTACTTACGGGGGCTTTTCAGGGGGCCTCCAAATTAGCATCGGACTGAATGACTAGGCTTCCCTTCGGTTCTTGCGATTATTCGATTCCCTTCACCCGCTCCAGCCGCTTCCTAGGCGTCGACAAGCTCCTTCACCGACACCCGCTGTTCGACGAGTTCGATCGCGCGGTACGCCGTAAGAAACGCCACGTCGGCGGCGTCGCGGCCGACGCAGATGCGCGCGGTGCCTTCGGGCCGCGCCATGCCCGTCGCATCGACCATGTACCAGCCGCCGTCGAGATAGACTTCGGCGATCGCGTGGAAATCCTGCGGATCGACGCCGAGCGCGTAGACGCTCGCCATGCGCGCCGGGATATGCGCGGCGCGGGCGAGCGCGATCATCACATGCGCATAGTCGCGGCAAACGCCGCGCCGCTCGACGAAACTGTCGAGCGCGCCGGTGTCGGCGTCGCTGGTGCCGGGAAGATAGGTGAAACGGCTTTCGATCCAGTCACGCATCCGCGCGATCTTCGCGCCGCCCTCATGCTCGCCGAAACGGCGCTCGACAAAGGCGTGGAACTTGTTCGAAGGGCAATAGCGCGATTCGTTGAGATAGGGCACGACCGCCGAGGGCAGGCGATGCAGCGCGACCTCCGGAAGCGTGCGAAAGTCGACCGCCGGCCGGTCGACCACGACCGCCGCGCGATACTCGGCGCGGAGCGTGCCCGAGGCTCGCAGCCAGATTGGCTCGCACAGCCCGTCAACCGCCGGGACCCGCGACACAAATTCCGGATTTCCGAGGTCGAGCGAGCTTTCGACAACTTGCTGGCCATGCCCAACCGCCGCCTCGATCTGCAGCATCAGGTCGACGGGTTCGGATAGGCGATAATTTAGGGAAGCGGAAATTTCGAGTTTCATCTATCGCCAACGCACAGGAGGGGGATCGGTGCCGCTAATGACTGTCGGGGGAAATAACAAGTGACGCCCGCGCGCACGATACCGTTCATCGTCGTTACCATCTTCATCGACGCAATCGGGTTCGGCATCATCATGCCGGTGCTGCCGCAGCTAGTCATGGAGGTCGGCAAGATCGATCTGCCGCACGCGATCGAGATCGGTGCCTGGATCGGACTGGTGATGGCGGTCGCGACCTTCCTCGCTTCGCCGGTGCTCGGTAATCTGTCCGACCGCTTCGGCCGGCGGCGCGTGCTGCTGCTCTCGCTCGGCGGACTGGCGGCCGATTACACGCTGCTGACAGTCGTCGGCACCCTGCCCTGGCTGTTCGTCGCGCGGGCTATTTCGGGGATATTTGGCGGCAGCTATGCGGCGGCGCAAGCGGCGATCGCCGACATCACCAAGCCCGAAGACCGCGCGCGCAACTTCGGCTTTGTCGGCGCGGCCTTCGGAGTCGGCTTCGTCGTCGGCCCGGCAATCGGCGGCTTGCTCGGCGAGATGAGCCCGCGCGCGCCCTTCGTCGCGGCGGCGGGTCTGGCGGCGGCAAATATGCTCTATGGCCTGATCATCTTCCCCGAGACGCTGCCGCCCGAGCGCCGCCGCGTCTTCGACTGGCGCCGCGCCAATCCGCTGGGTGCGCTCAAGACCATGCGCGGCCTCCCTGGTATGGGCGGAATCGCGACCGTCCTCGTGCTGTGGCAGATCGCGAGCCTCGTCTATCCGATGACGTGGAGCTTTTGTTGCATCGCACAGCTCGGCTGGACGTCGGGGATGATCGGTGCGAGCCTGGCTGCGGTCGGGGTTGCCATCGCGATCGGCCAGGCCTTCGTCGTCGGGCCCGCAGTCGCGCGATTCGGAGAGCGCGATGCCGCCACGCTCGGCATCCTGATCGCCGTTGCGGTCTATATCGGTTATGCCTTCACGACCTCGACGCTCGGCGCCTTCCTGCTGCTGATCCCGGTTGCCTTGCAGGCACCGGTGCAGCCGTCGCTGATGGCGATGATGTCACGCCGCGCGACGCCGGAGACGCAGGGCGAGGTTCAGGGAATTTCGGCGATGGCGATGGGGCTGGGACAGCTTGCCGCGCCGGCGCTGCTCACGGGAACGATGGCCCATTTCACCGGGGACGACGCGCCGGTGCATTTCCCCGGGGCGGCCTTCGTGGTGGCGGCGATCTTCGGAATATTGGCAATCGTGATGCTGCGCCGCCTGCCGCGCGCGCAGCCGGCCGATCAAATTCCGCCGTCGGTCACTGCATAGCCGAGCGCTTCGAGCCCAGCGGTGAGCATCGCGACGCAAGCGGCGACCGCATCCCCGTCAGTCGATCGGATCACGAAGTTCGCGCCGACCCGGCCGTCACGGAAGAAGGGATAGCTGCCGATGGCGACGCCGGGATGGTCCTTCTCGCCCTGACGGAGCAGGTCGGCGACCTCGCTTTCGGGCGACCAGGCCCCGATCGTATGCGCGACGAGCGGCGCGCCACCTTCGAGTTCGCCGGTGAGCGCGTCGAGCATCCCCGCGGTGATGTGGGGGACGCCCGCCATGATGAAGAGATTTCCTAGGCGGATGCCCGGCGCGCCCGACATGCGGTTCGGGATCAGGTCGGCGCCCTCGGGGACGCGGGCCATGCGCAGCCGCGCCTCGGTCAGCTCGATCCCGCGCCCGTTATAGTAACGTTCGAGGATCGCGCGCGCTGCGGGGTGGATGATCACCCCGACGCCCAGCGCCTTCGCCACCGCGTCGACCGTGATGTCGTCGTGCGTCGGCCCGATCCCGCCGGTGGTGAAGACATAGTCGTAACGCGCGCGGATTGCGTTCAGCGCGTCGACGATCTCCTGCTCGACGTCGGGCACGATCCGCACTTCGCGCAGCCTGATCCCCTGCACGTCGAGCCAGGTCGCGATCTGCGCGACATTCTTGTCCTGCGTGCGGCCCGAGAGAATCTCGTCGCCGATCACCAGCACGGCGGCGGTCCAGATGCGTTCGTCGCTCATCGCTTTGCCTTAACCGCGAACGGTGACAAAACAAGCCCGCTGGAACATCGAAATTGTTCCTGATATGTTCCTACCCGACTCGCACGCCCCAAAGGGAGACGCATCATGGCCGAAGAGCTGATTTTCTATACCAATCCCATGTCGCGCGGCCAGATCGTCCGCTGGATGCTCGAAGAGGTCGGGGCACCCTATGAGACGAACATCCTCGGCTACGGCACCTCGATGAAGGACGAGGCCTATCTGGCGATCAATCCGATGGGCAAGGTTCCCGCGATAGTCCACAACGGCAAGGTCGTCACCGAATGCGCCGCGATCTGCGCCTATCTGGCCGATGCCTTTCCATCGGCGGGCCTTGCACCGGCGCTCGCGGACCGCGCCGATTATTATCGCTGGATGTTCTTCGCCGCCGGGCCGGTCGAACAAGCAATCACGGCCAAGCATTTCGGGATCGAGCCCGACGCCGACCAGCAGCGTTCGGCAGGCTTCGGTACGCTGGAGCATGCGCTCGACGCGCTTGAAAGCGCGGTCGCGGGCAAGACCTATGTTGCGGGCGACCTCTTCACCGCGGCCGACGTCTATGTCGGCAGCCAGGTCGATTGGGGCCTGCAGTTCGGGACGATCCCGTCGCGCCCGGCGTTCGAAGCCTATGCCGCCGGCCTTCGCGAACGCGCGGGCTACAAGGCGGCGAAGGCGATCGACAATGCGCTGATTGCCGAGATGCAGGCGGCAAGCCCCGCTTAGGGCAGTGCCTTCAGCAACGCGATCGCAAGCGGGGCAAGGCGCTTGATCTGCGGATCCTGCGTCTCGGCCGCGCTGACATAGATGGCGTTCGCGAATGCGGTTGTGTTGTGAACCGCCGCGAGGCCGGCATCGTTCGTATAGGCGTCCGTCCAGCGCGCACTCGTATCGGGATGCAGCGCCTTGAACCATGCCGCCCAGGCCGCGTCATCGATATCGGGGCGCCTGGCGAGAAACAGCACGGGCCGCGCGAGGCGGGCCGATTCGCCATGATGATAATAGGGCGAGTCGGCCGGCGCGACCTGCGCCGCTATCGCGCCGAGCAGCAACTCGGCATCGGCACGCGTCAGCCGCGGATTGAGCGCGAGCTGGAGCGCGAGGTCGGAACCATGCGCCACGCCGTGCCGCCACCCCTCGCCGGCGGTGAAGCCGCGGTAGTCGCTGACTCCGCGTAGATAGGCGGCCGCGGTGCCCGCGAGGGCGTGGACCTCACCGTCGCTCATCCACGCAGCGATGCGGTCGGTGCGCGCGACCTCCGATAGCGCCAGGATCGCGAAGGGTTTCGCGAACCCGGCGCGATCGTCGGGCGCGGTCGCCATCGCGGTCAACCGGCCGAGCGCATGGCGCATCTGGTCAGCCCGAAGCTGCTTGCCGCGAAGACCTTCGGACCAGAGCGTGTAGGCGAAGCCGTCGCGCACCGCGGAATCGGGATCGCCGAGGCAGGCGGCGAGTGCATCGAGGTCGGCGTTGCTCGCCCTCGGAAAGAACGAAGCGGCATAGGCCTTGAGGTCGCCGTCCGCCGGCGATGCGACGCGGCAAAGCGCCGGTTTGACCTCCTGGCCCGCCGCCGGAGAGAGCAGCATCACCGCCGCGCCGACGATCATTCCCGCAAACCGCATCGCTGCCCCGCCCCCAAGAAAAAGGCCCGGCAGATCGCTCCGCCGGGCCCGTTATCGTTTCGATGTCCGTCTGTCCGCTTATTCGCGGTTGCCCAGAAGGTTGAGCAGGAAGGTGAACATGTTGACGAAGTCGAGGTAGAGCGTCAGCGCGCCCATCACCACCGACTTGCCGACGAAGTCGGTCCCGCGGACATAGAAGTACATGCTCTTGATCTTCTGCGTGTCATAGGCGGTCAGGCCCGCGAACAGCAGCACGCCGACGACGCTGATCGCCGTGGCGAAGGCACCCGACTGGAACACGAACGCGTTGAGCAGCATCGCGACGATGATGCCGACGAGGCCCATGATCAGGAAGGTGCCGAAACCCGACAGATCCTTCTTGGTCGTGTAGCCATAGAGGCTGAGACCGAGGAAGGCGGCGGCGGTCGCGAAGAAGGTCTGCGCGATCGAGGTGTTGGTGAAGACGAAGAAGATCGCCGCCATCGACACGCCCATTACCGCCGCATAGGCCCAGTAAAGCGCCTGCGCCGCGACCGTCGAAAGCTTGTTGATGCCGAAGCTCAGCACCATCACGAAAGCGAGCGGGGCGAGCATGATCACCCACTTGACCGGTCCCGGGCCGAACAGCAGCGCGGGCGCGCCTTCCCACTGCGAGAAGAGCATCGCGACGACGCCGGTCAGCAGAACGCCCGACGCCATATAGTTGTAAACCGACAGCATGTACGACCGCAGGCCGGCATCGACGGCCTGATCCATCGCGCTCGCGCTGCCTGGGAAGCCGGACGCCGCCATATTGGGGTCGTTCCAATTAGCCATTTTCATCTCCATCACCGGCCAGACGATACCGGCCGTGGCGATAATATCGGGATATTCGCGGCTCGTTTCAAGCGAAACCGGACATGCGCGCTGTTTCGGCTTCGCAGCCGTCGCGCGCCGCCCTATGCTGGCACCGCCATGTCGACCCATCGCCTGTTCGTCGCCCTGCGCCCGCCGCGCCCGATCCGGCAACAATTGCTCGCCGCGATGCACGGCATTTCGGGCGCGCGCTGGCAGGATGACGAGCAGCTCCACCTGACGCTGCGCTTCATCGGCGAGGTCGATCATCATCGTGCCGAGGACATCGCCGCCGCGCTCGGCAGCCTGTACGCGCCCGCGATCGAGGCGCGGATCGCCGGGGTCGGCCTGTTCGAGCGGCAAGGCCGGCCGCACATGGTCTGGGCAGGGGCTCTACCCCACGCGCCGCTCGCCGCGCTGCATCGCAAGGTCGACCAGCTGCTCGCGCGTGTCGGCGTCGTGCCCGAAACCCGGGCCTTCGTGCCGCATATCACGCTCGCGCGGCTCAACCGCGGATCGGGCCCGGTCGCGCCCTTCCTTGCGCTGAACAGCGACTTTGCCAGCGAACCCTTTCCGTTCGGCCATGTCACGCTCTACGAAAGCGAGATGGGGCACGGCGGCTCGCGTTATCATCCGGTCGCGCGCTATCCCCTCGACGAGGCGACGAGCGCGGCAGCGACCGCGCTGACATCGTCCCATGTTTCGGCGAAGCCGTTATCGGCGCCATAATAGGGATCGGTGACGCTTTCCCCTTCGCGGCCGGCGACCAGTTCGAGCATCAGCCTGAGCTCGGCGGTCGCGCCGATGGGACGAAGCGCGCGGGCGTCGCGCAGATTGGCCTCGTCGGCGGCAAGGATGAGGTCGAAATCATGAAAGTCGCTGCGGCGAAGCTGGCGCGCGCGCAGGTCCGAGATATCGGCACCGCGCCGCCGCGCCTCGGCCTGTGCGCGATGGTCGGGCGGGCGGCCGACGTGCCAGTCGCCGGTGCCCGCCGAATCGAGCCTCGCAGCGATCCCGGCCGCGGCAAAGGCGGCGCGCGCGGCCCCTTCGGCGAGCGGGGAGCGGCAGATATTGCCGAGGCAGAGGAAGAGAATCGCGGGGGGATTTGGTCGATCTTCGCGCATATCGTCCGTCTTCGCTCCAAAGGTGAACCGACTTTCAACTTGCGCCGGGCGGCGGCTCGTGCGACCACCGCGACATAAGGATAATGGGTCAGGGAGAGGGTTGCCAGATGGCCGATAGCGCGAGCGTGAACGAGACGGTCGGGGCGCCGCCCGCCGGGCCGCAGGCCAGCGGCTATAGTTGGTACGTGCTGTTCGTGCTGGTCGTCGTCTATATCCTCAATTTCATCGACCGGCAGATCCTGAGCATCCTTGCGGTCGATATCAAGGCCGACCTCGGGCTCAAGGATTCGGACCTCGGCTTCCTCGGCGGCGCTGCGTTCGCGGTCTTCTATGCGCTGTTCGGTATTCCGCTCGGCCGGCTCGCGGACAATTGGAGCCGCGTGAAGCTGCTCTCGATCGGCCTGACTCTGTGGTCGACGATGACCGCGCTGTCGGGCTTCGCGTACAACAAGGTGACGCTTACCTTCGCGCGCATGGGCGTCGGCGTCGGCGAGGCGACCGCGAGCCCGACCGCTTACTCGCTGATCTCCGACTATTTCCCGAAGCGGCAGAAGGCGACCGCCCTCGCCATCTATTCGTCGGGGCTCTACCTTGGCGGCGGCGTGTCGCTGTTCATCGGCGCGGCGATCGTCGAGGCGTGGAACCGCGCCTATCCGGCAGGCGGCCCGATGGGGCTCGTCGGCTGGCAGGCGGCGTTCCTAGCAGTCGGCATTCCCGGGCTGATCGTCGCCCTCTGGGTTGCAACGCTGCGCGAACCCGTCCGCGGAGCGATGGACGGAGTCGCAAGCCCGAGTTCGGCGACCCCTTTCCGCGCGTTCGGCAAGGATCTGTCGATGATCGTCCCGCCGCTGACGCTCTATGGCGCTTGGAAGCGCGGACCCGCGGCGCTGGGGGTCAACATCGGCTTTGCAGCGGCGGTGTCGGCCTTCGCCTGGTGGATGATCGCACTGACCGGCAATTTCCCGCAATGGTCGGCGGTCGCGCTCGGCTATTATGCGGTCTTCTCCTGGGCCTGCACCCTCCGGGCGCACGACCCCGCCACGTTCCGGCTGATCTGGGGCACCCCTGCCTTCATCTGCACGACGCTGGGATACGGCCTTGTCAGCCTCGCCGCCTATGCGCTCGGCTTCTGGTCGGCGCCCTATGCCGAAACCGTGCTGGGCCTGCCGAAGCAGGAACTGGCCCTCATCCTCGGCGCCAACGGTGCACTCAGCGGCTTCATCGGCGTGATCGTCGGCGGACGGATCGCGGATGCGCTGCGCGAACGGAATCCCGCAGGCCGCATCCTGATGATCATCTTCGGTGTCGTCGCCCCGATCATCCCGATCTGGGTCGGCTACACGACCGAAAATTCGACGCTTTTCTATGCGATGAACTTCCTCGCGGGCATGTTCGGCGCGACCGCGCTCGGCGCAGCGGCAGCGACGACGCAGGATCTGGTTCTGCCGCGGATGCGCGGCACCGCGACCGCCGCCTTCTTCCTCGGCACCACGCTCGTCGGCCTGTCCTTCGGTCCCTATATGGTCGGTCAGATTTCCGACCTCGCGGGGACGATCGTCGACGGCAAGCCGGTCAGCGACCTGCGCACGGGAATCCTGTCGCTGATCGCGGTCGCGCCGGTCGCGCTCGGCCTCCTCGTCTACGCCTATCGCGCGGTGCCGCGCGCCGAGGCGACGATCGCCGAGCGCGCGGCGGCCGCGGCCGCCTGACGGGCGATTATTTCGCCGACCCGAGCGCGATCACCCCGCACGCGACGCGCGCGCCGCTGTTGCCGCTGGGGTCGGTCTTGAGATCGTCGGGCTTGGCATGGATGACGAACGCCGCGCCGTCGGCGTCGAGCAGCCCGCCCTCGCCCGTTAGCCGGGTGCCGACGATCTTCAGCGTCGCGCGGCCGATCTCGCCGCTTTCGACCACAAGATTCGGCAGGTCGCCGTGATGCGCTCCCATCGGGTTGTCGCGCCCGTGCTGCGCGCCGGTCGGGTTCCAGTGCGGTCCCGCGCTCGCGAAATCGGGGCCGTCGCAGCGGCCGACGGCGTGGACGTGCATGCCATAGGTGCCGGGCGCAAAGCCGCGCGCGACGAGTTCGATACGCAGCCCGTCGCTATCCTTGTAGAAATCGGCGCGGCCGCGATCGGCGCCTGCCGCGTCGAACAGCGGCGCCGAGGCGTCGGCGGGCGGCAGCGTCTGCGTCGGCTTGCCCCCCATCCCGGCACATCCGGCCAGCGCCAGCGTCGCGGCCCCCAGCAGCGCGGCGGCGAGTTTCGGGCGGCGGTCGGCGGGCTGGGTCATCTCTCTTCTCCGGTTGCTTGACGATCATAACGCCGTCGGCGGCGATTTCGATCCACCGCGATGATGCCCTCGACTCGTCGCGCTGCCAAGTGCGATATGGGCGAAGGGCCGGCCCACGCCAGCCGGCGATCTCCTTGGAAGCGGGCCGCTTTGCCCGGTGGCTCTTGCCGGGAGAGGCACCGATGACTTTCGCCAATTCCGAATTCGTCGCGCTGGTGAAGCGGACGCGCGCGAAATTCGGCGTCGGGATCGACGAAGCGCCCGAGCCGGTTTTCGCCGACGCGGAGATGCGGCGCCCGATTGCTTGGCGAATCAGCCACGACCCCGGGTGCCGGCGGCAGGCGCTTCACGATCTGAAGCGAAAAGGCGAGACGTCGTTTTTCGTCGAGATCGATGGCCGTTTGCGGTTTCGCGAAGCTGGCAAGGACGACTGATGGCAGGGGCTGGTTCGGGGCGGGGAGCGGCGATGGCTTCCCTGTCATCGCGCCCTGGATTTCAAAGTTCAGGAAAGTTCAGCCTATTGCGCCCTTCGTTTTGGGGCGGGCGGATTGCCGGACGCGCCGCGCCCGCAAGCCAAGCCGAGACCGTCTTTTATCACCGGATGGAAGAGCCAGATGAAGGCTGGCACAGCGGGATGATGTAGGAAAGGTCCTATCTGAAGCCGATGGCGGCTTTGGGGTGGATTCCCGACACTCGTCATCCCGGACTTGATCCGGGGTCCATGACTTCGACGCCGCGATGGATCCCGGATCAAGTCCGGGATGACGAAGCGGGAACCATCCTCCCTGTCGCGTAGCGATGGGGAGGGGGACCGCCGCCGTAGGCGGTGGTGGAGGGGCGGCAACGTCGCGCCATTTGCCCCTCCGTCAGCGCTTCGCGCTGCCACCTCCCCATGGCTGCGCCACAGGGAGGAGCGAACGCCGACTTCCGGTCGCAACCGGTCATTGAAGCCAGATCGGCCGCAAAGAGAAAGGGCCGCGGATCGCTCCGCGGCCCTTCGCCTGTACGCGCTTCCGATCAGCGATCAGAAGACGCGTGCATATTGTTCGTTGCCGACGAAGCCGAGCTTGCCGACGCCGCTGCGCTTGACGACGGCCATCACGCGGTCGACGACGATATAGCGCGCATAGGGGTCGGGCTGCACCTGCAGTTCGGGTTCGACCGGCAGCGCCTTGGTCTGTTCCAGAAACTGCGAGAGCTGCGCCAGATCGACCGGCGTGCCGTTCCACGCGATCGTCCCCGCGGGGTCGATCGTGATCTTGTTCTTTTCCGGGTCGACGTTGTTCTTCGCGTCGGTCGGAACCGGCAGGTCGATCTTCACCGCGTGCGTCTGCACCGGGATGGTGATGATGAACATGATGAGGAGCACGAGCATGACGTCGATCAGCGGCGTCGTGTTCATTTCCATCATCGGTTCGTTGTCGTCCCGATCCCCAACAGCCATAGACATAGGTCTATTCCTTCATAACTGACCGGACCGCCTCAGAGACGGCCCAGCGTGCCCGAACCAGGAGC
Organism: Sphingopyxis sp. H073; assembly: GCF_001468395.1. Classification (GTDB taxonomy): domain Bacteria; phylum Pseudomonadota; class Alphaproteobacteria; order Sphingomonadales; family Sphingomonadaceae; genus Sphingopyxis. The sequence goes on from NZ_LNSG01000002.1 coordinate 168,586, forward strand.
CGGTTCGGAAATGAACCCGATCTTCTGGAAGCCGGCATATTGCATCGTGTAGATCACGCCGCCGATGCACTGGTACGGCGTGTTGATGTCGCCGCGGATGTGCACTTCGGGGAAGTTTTCTTCGGTGATATTCTGCGGACCGCCGATATCCTCGAGAAGCTGTTCGAGCTTCTTCTGGCCCCGGTCGAGCAATTCGCGCGAATCGACCGGGGTCTGGCCCCAATAGACTTCGCAAGCCGAGCTGTCGGCATTGGGTTCGCCGTCGCCATCGGTATCGGCAGAGCGGACCGAGAGAAGCACGTTTTCGGGCTTCGTCGTCGTCGGCTCGAAAACCACGTCGGGCAGCTTGAGGTTCACCGTCTCCAAAACCACGGGAACCGTGATGAGGAAGATGATGAGCAACACAAGCATGATGTCCACGAGTGGCGTCGTGTTGATGTCGGACATCGGGGCATCTTCGCCCTTTGCGCCTGAACTCATCGCCATAGGATTAGCATCCTGTCACAAAATTACTGTCATGGACCGGGACGGCGCACCTATCGCGCCCCGCCCCGTCCAGTGCGGCCCCCGTGTATCGCCTTCGCGCGACACCCCCGGGCTCCGCAGACCTTTAGGCCTTCTTCGGCGCCGCGGCCGGAGCGGCAGCCTTCGCCGGAGCGATCGTCGCCGGCTTCACCTGGCCGCCCGACATGATCGAGCCGAGAACGTCGTTCGAGAAGGTCGACAGACGGCGGGCGATCGCCTTGTTGCGGCTCTGCAGCCAGTTGAATGCGAGCACCGCGGGAACCGCCACGATCAGACCGATGGCGGTCATGATGAGCGCTTCACCGACCGGACCGGCAACGGTGTCGATCGACGCCTGACCCGACGCACCGATCTTAACCAGCGCGCGAAGAATACCGATAACGGTACCGAACAGGCCGACGAACGGCGCGGTCGAACCGACGGTCGCGAGGAAGGCGAGGCCGCCGTTGAGCTTCGAGTTGATGTGGTTCTGCGAACGTTCGAGCGTGCCGTGCATCCAGTCGTGGGCTTCGACGGGGTCGGTCAGCTTGTTGTGTTCTTCGTTGGCGCGCAGACCGTCTTCGACGACCTGGCGATAGGCGCTGTTCTTTTCGAGCTTTGCCGCACCGTCGGCGAGCGTCGGGGCGCGCCAGAAGTTCGCGTCGACCGCCTTGCCCTGGTTGATCACCTTATTCTGTTCGAACAGCTTGGTGAACAGGATGTAGAGCGTGCCGACGAACATGATCAGCAGGACAAGGAAGGTGACCTGCGACACGATGCCGCCTTCGCAGAGCGCGGGGACGAGGCCGTAGGGGTTGGTGCCTTCTTCCTTCACGCACATCGACGCGGGCATCAGGCTGAAGCCGGCGTCGTGGGCGGCTGCCGGTGCCGCGGCGGCGGCATTTGCAATCAGGTTAAACATTTCGGATATTCCCTCTCAAAATACGATAAAGATCAAAATTTCCAAGGCGTTCGGTCAAGCGATCCTGATCGGGATCACTTCGGAATCACCCATTTGATACGGCTCGAAAAGCTGCCCCCCGAAGGGTTGCCGGCGCGATCCTTCGCGGGATCGAAGCGCGCGCGGCGCATCACCAGCTTGCAGGTTTCCGCATCGAGATCGGCATGGCCGCTCGACGACGTGATGTCGCAACCCGTGGGCTTGCCGCTCGCGTCATAGCTGACGCGGAAACCCGTCGTGCCTTCGCGTTCCTCGCGCATCGCGCGGGCCGGATAGTCGTCGTTGGTCGCCCAGCGCGCCGGGTTGCCCTTCGGCCGGCCGGGAGCGCTGAGGTCGGGCGACGGCGGCGGGGCCGGCGGCGCCGCGATGGGCGGAATCGGAAGCGGCGGACGCGGCGGTGCCTCGGGAACCGACTGGATCGTGTTCGAGGTCACCGGCGGCGGGATCGGCGACGGGGGCGTCACCACCGGCGGCGGCGGCGGCAGCTTGTTGTCCGGCGGCGGCGGCGGAGGGGGTTCCTCCGGCGGCGGCGGTTCCTCGACGTCCACGACGTCCAGTTTCTCGGCAAGCTTCTTGACGATGCTGATGTTCAGACCGTTGACCAGGCCATAGCCCAGCACCGCCGTCAGCAAACCCACCAAGACAATTGCCACTACCCTGTTTTTAGGGTCGACATTATCACCATAAGCCATTCAGGGACGACGCTCCTTGCTAGATCATCCTGACACCAAAATCCCCACCGACGGGTTCGGTTGCCAAATGCCCGGATGATTTCCGATGCGTTCCACAGACCCGGCGGCGTAGCAGCCGGCTTATTATGCTCTTGCCGGACACTTCGCCGCACGTCCTATCGCGGTGGCGGCACATTCGCAAACCCTTTATCAGCGGTTAATGTCCGCTTCCCCATAAAGGGTATTTGGCGCCGCTCCGGCGCTTGTTACTATAGAAGGTGGTTCGATCATGCGCGCGCGTCTGCCGGCTCTGGCCCTGGGTATTCTGGCCGCAAGTAGCTGTTTTTACAGCGCTTCGGCGATGCAGGCTCCGACACCGGTGGCAACTCCCTCCCCCTATAGCTATGCCGACATTGCCGATCTGGCGACGATCGCGCCGATCGCGATCCACGGGCGAATCTACAAGACCGCGGTGCTGAAGCCCGAGCAGGCGCCCGGCCTGAAAGCCGGTCGGGCGCGACTTTATGTCGAGGCCGACGTGATCAGCCTGATTCGCGGATCGGGGCCGCTCGCGGCACGGGTGAACTATCTGGTCGACCTGCCGCTCGACGCGAAGGGCAAGGCACCGAAGCTCAAGAAGAAGCAGCCGGTGCTGATCTTCGCGCGTCCGGTCGCGGGCAGTGCGCCGGGGACACGCGATACCGGAAGCATCCGGCTGGTCGCCCCCGACGCGCAACTTCCCTGGGACGCGGCGACCGAGGCGACGCTGCGGGCGATTCTGACCGAGGCGGTCAAGCCCGGCGCGCCGCCCGCGATCACCGGCATTGCCAACGGCTTCCACGTCCCCGGCACCCTGCCCGGCGAGGGCGAGACGCAGCTGTTCCTCGATACGAAGACCGGCGAGCCGGTATCGCTGACGATCCTGACCGCCGCCGATGGCTCGCGGCGTTGGGCGGCGGCGTTCGGCGAGATCGTCGACGGATCGGCGGCGGTGCCGCCGCGCGACACGCTGGCCTGGTACCGCCTTGCCTGCGGCCTGCCACGCCAGCTGCCGCTCGCAAAGCTTGCCGGAACAGCCCCCGAGGATCGCAAGAAGGCGGCGTCGGACTATGCCGTGGTACTCGGCGCCCTCGGCGAATGCACGCGAACGCGCGCGCCGCTGACGGGAAGCTGAACTTTTCCTTCCGCTTACCGAAGCCGCGTCGGGCTTGTGTCCGGCCGAAAAGCCGATAGGGCGCTCGCGAGGGCGGGCCATCGCGCACGCCACCTGTAGAGGAGTGCCCGAATGTCGCCGTCCCCCGCCCCTGCCGTGCCCCGTCCGCCCTTGCGCGTCGCGCTGGCGGGAATCGGCGTCGTCGGCGGCGGCGTCGTCAAGCTGCTCGAGGCGAATCGCGAGCTCATCGCGCGCCGCGCCGGCCGGCCGGTCGAAATCGTCGCGGTGTCGGCGCGCGACCGGCACAAGGATCGCGGCGTCGACCTGTCGCGCTATCGCTGGGAAGACGATATGGACGCGCTCGTCGCGGCGGACGACGTCGATGTCGTCGTCGAGATGATCGGCGGCGGCGACGGCCCGGCGCTGACGATCGCGCGGCACGCGCTTGGCGCGGGCAAGGCGCTCGTCACCGCGAACAAGGCGATGATCGCGCATCACGGGCTCGACCTCGCGCGGCTCGCCGAAGCGAAGGACACGCCGCTGAAATATGAGGCTGCGGTCGCGGGCGGGATTCCCGTGATCAAGGCGATCCGCGAGGGCGCGTCGGCGAACCAGATCGCGCGCGTCTATGGCATCCTCAACGGCACCTGCAATTATATCCTCACGCAAATGGAGCGCAGCGGCGCGAGCTTCGCCGAGGCGCTCGCGGGCGCGCAGGCCGAGGGCTATGCCGAAGCCGACCCGACCTTCGACGTCGACGGGATCGACGCCGCGCACAAGCTGTCGATCCTCGCCGCGCTCTGCTTCGGGACGAAGCTCGATATCGGCGCGGTCACCGCAAGCGGCATCCGCAATCTGATCGCCGCCGACATTCGCGAGGCCGAGGCGCTGGGCCACCGCGTCCGCCTGATCGGCATGGCCGAACGCGACGGCGGAGCGAATGGGGGCGGCCTTTACCAGCATGTTCAGCCGTGCCTCGTCCCCGCCGACCATCCGCTCGCCTATGTCCCCGGCGCGCTGAACGCGGTGGTCGCCGAGGGCAATTTTGTCGGCCGCCTGTTCTTCGAGGGCGCGGGCGCGGGCGCGGGGCCGACCGCGTCGGCGATCGTCGCCGACATCATCGATATCGCGCGCGACGAATATGGCCCGGCCTTCGCCATGCCCGTCGACGCGCTCGACGCCGCGCCCGTCGCCGATGCCGGCGCGCGCGTCGGCAAACATTATGTCCGCCTGATCGTCGAGGACCGGATCGGCGTCCTCGCCGAGATCGCGACCGCGATGCGCGATGCGGGCGTGTCGATCGAAAGCTTCATCCAGCGCGGCACCGACGACGACGACGGCGTCGTGATCGCGATCGTCACGCACGAGGGACCGGCAAGCGCGATCCACGCCGCGCTGAAGATCCTCGCGGCGTCGGACCATGTCATCGGCACGCCGATGCATATGCCGATCCTCGCGCTCTAGTTCTCGGGTTCCTCGGGCGGGGGCACGCCCGCATCGGGGTCGGTCGCGCGCTTCGCCATCTCGTAGAGCGCATTATATTCCGGCCCCGGTTTGGCGCCGCCGGCGATCGGCATCCAGTTATAGGGCAGTTGGTCCCAGATCGTCGGATTGATGTAGGGCGCGTCGGGTATCGCCGTCTTCGTCGACTTGCCCACCCCGGCGATCGCGCGCAGTTCGGGCGACAGGCGATGGCGCTCGGTGTCGCTGCCGCATACCGTGATCGTCCCGTCGTCGGCGGGCTTGCAGCGCTTGACCGGGTCGGTCAGCTCGCGGCTCTTTTCGACCGCAGCATCGTCGGCGGACCTTGCGGGCTTCGGGGCCGGCGGGCCGATCAATTGCGCCGAAACGGGAGATACCGTCATCGCGATGACGCAGAATGGCGCAAAAGCGGCACCGAATCGGGCGAAGCATCCTCGACAAGCGGCGCGGGCAACCATATGGCGCGCACCATGCCGAAGGGGCGGGACAAGTAAAGACGGAGAGTGAAGGCGATGACGAACAGCGGCGGCAGCAACCTCGACCGGGTGCTCGTGCTCGAAATGGTGCGCGTCACCGAAGCCGCGGCGATCGCCGCCGCGAAGCTGATCGGACGCGGCGACGAAAAGGCCGCCGATGCCGCCGCCGTCGAGGCGATGCGCAACGCGTTCAATACGCTCTATATGGACGGGACCATCGTGATCGGCGAGGGCGAACGCGATGAGGCGCCGATGCTCTATATCGGCGAGAAGGTCGGTAGTGCCCCGGGCAAGGGTCCGAAGATCGATATCGCGGTCGACCCGCTGGAAGGCACGACGATCACCGCCAAGGCCGGCCCGAACGCGCTGGCGGTGCTCGCGATCGCCGAGGAGGGCTGCCTGCTCAACGCCCCCGACGTCTATATGGACAAGCTCGCGGTCGGCCCCGGCTATTCGCCAAACATCGTCAATTTCGACAACAGCGTGCGCGAGAATGTCGAGGCGGTCGCGCGCGAAAAGGGCTGCGCCCCCGCCGACATCATCGTCTGCGTCCTCGACCGCCCGCGCCACGAGGCGATCATCGCCGAGCTGCGCCGCATCGGATGCGGCGTCGCGCTGATCCCCGACGGCGACGTCGCCGGGGTGATTGCGACGACGAACCCCGAAACCAACATCGACATCTATATGGGATCGGGCGGAGCGCCCGAAGGCGTGCTGGCATCGGCGGCGCTGCGCTGCGTCGGCGGCCAGTTCAAGGGCCGCCTGCTGTTCCGCAACGATGACGAGCGGCTGCGCGCGAAGAAATGGGGCATCGAGGATCTCGACCGCGTCTATGACCTCGAGGATCTGGCCAAGGGCGACGTGATCTTCGCCGCGACCGGCGTCACCGACGGATCCTTGCTGTCGGGGGTCAAGCATCGCCGCGGCGGCATCCTGACCACCGAGACCGTCGTGATGCGCGCCTCGTCGGGCACGGTGCGCTGGGTGAAGGGCGAGCATCGCGTGGCTTGAGACGTCGGACGGGAGCGATCCCGTTCCCATTGTTCGTCATTGCGAGCGTAGCGAAGCAATCGAGAGTTGCGTAGACCGCCCTGGATTGCTTCGCTACGCTCGCAATGACGGGTGAACCGCGAGGGGGGCGGCCATGGAAGAAGCGAAGCGTCCACAGCTGTTCGTCAGCCATCATTCGAGCAAATATGAAGTCGCGCTGCACGTCGAACGCGCGCTTTCGCGCCACGGCGTCGAATGCTGGATCGCACCGCGCGACGTCGGCCCCGGCGAGGCGTTCGATACTGCGATCATGAAGGCGATCCGCGATTCGTCGGGCGTGCTGCTGCTGTTCTGCAGCCAATCGGACAAGAGCCCGCATGTGAAGCGCGAGCTGATCCTGGCCGACAGCGCGCATAAGGCCATCATCCCGTTGCGGCTCGAAGAAATCGTCCCCGACGACCTCGCCTATCACCTTGCCAGCGCGCAGTGGATCGACTGGCTGGAAAAGCGCGACGATTCGATCGCGCGGATCGCGGTCAAGGCGCAGCAGCTCGCCGGTGTCCCGCCGGTCAGGGAGGGCGCGCCGGTAATTCCCGGGCGCGCTTCGGCGGTAGCAGCCGACAATCTGCACGCGGCCATCCTGTCGCAGGCCGCCGAGACGCCGCCGCCCGCGCCCGCGAGCGTGTCGGTGCGCACGCTGGTGATGGCGGGGCTGGGCGTCGCGGTCGCGGTGCTCGCCGCGATGCTGTTTCTGCGCGGCGGCGAGGCGCCCAAAACCGAGGTGGCGGACTCGACCGAAGCACCGGCCGCGACACCATCGCCCCCCGCCGCAGCGACCCCCGCGCCCGGCACGGGCGATACGCCCGTTTCATCGCCGGTCGCAGCGCCGTCGCAATATGCCGCCACGCCTGCAACGCCGCCAGCAGCCGACGCCTCGGCCCCGGTGCGTTCGCGCATCCCGCCGACCTTCAACTGCAACCGGGCGATCACCAACAGCGAGCGGCGGATCTGCGCGAGCGATGAGCTGGCGGCGCTCGACCGCGAAATGGCCGAAGCCTATCGCGCGCTGAACCAGATCGCGATCAACCGGCGCGCGTTGCTCACCGCCGAACAGAGCGCGTGGCGCGTGTCGGTGCGCGACGCCTGCCCCGACGATGCGTGCGTGGCGCGCGTGATGCGCCAGCGGATCGCGGTGCTGGTCGAACGGCGGCTGGACCTTGCCGAGAAGCGGGCCGAAAAGCCGGCCACCGCTTACTGATACTCGACCGTCACCGGGATGCGCCCGCGATAGTCGCCGTCGGCGGAGCCCGTCACCTGCAACCGGCCGCCGAAGCGGAACTGCAACCGCCCGTCGATGCCGAGCCGCGGCGCAGCGCCAAGATCGGTGGCGAGGCCGACGACCCGCGCGGTCGCGCCGGTCCCGCTTTCGAGGTCGACCGTCGCGGGCAGGAAAACGCGCACCTCCGCGCCGGGCTCGCCGCGCACGGTAACCACCCCGGTCAGCGCGAAGCCGCCGAGGTCGCGGACGTCGCCGCTGACCCGCCGAACGCCGGTGACCGGGTCGATCGCGACCTCGCCGCCGCCGCTTCCCGCCGCGATGCGGCCCATGTCGAGCTGGGTTTCGACCTCAACGTGCAGCGGCGTCTGACCGCTCCGACTCGCCGACGCCTTCGCGCTTTCGCTCGCGCCGCACAGCAGGCATTGCGCCGACGCCCCCGAGGGCGTGGCGGCGAGCAGCGCAAGACCGAGAAATAGGCGCAGTTCCACGCCCTCCGACATAAGGCACTCGTGGTTAATCTGCGGTAAAGCCGCCCGCGCGCTAACCGCTGGCGGTGCCTTTCAATTCGGTCTAACCAGCGCCATGAGCAGCCCCCAGCTCCCCCCCCTCCCCCGCCTCAACGCGCTCGCGACGGCGGTGCCGACCCACGATATCCACCAGGCTTTCATCGACTGGGCGACCCCGCGCCTGACCGACGAGCGCGTGCGCGCGCTGTTCGCGCGCATGGCGGCACGGTCGGGGATCGCGCATCGCTGGTCGGTGCTGCCGCCGACCGCGGATGGCGGGTCGCCGGTCGCACCGGGCGGCTTTTATGACGTGCCCGGCCTGCCCCCGACCTCGGCGCGCATGACCGCCTATGCCGCGCACGCGCCCGAGCTGGCGTTGCAGGCGATCGCGAAGCTCGGCGATGCCTTCGACCCCAAGCGGATCACGCATATCGTCGTTGCGAGTTGCACCGGCTTCGTCGCGCCGGGGATCGACCAGATCCTCGCCCGCCGCCTCGGCCTGCCGCCGACGGTCGAGCGCGTGCTGATCGGCTTCATGGGCTGCTATGCCGGGGTCACCGCGCTGCGGAGTGCGCGCCATATCGTGCGATCGGAACCCGGCGCGGTGGTGCTGGTGGTCAGCGTCGAGCTGTCGACGCTCCATCTCAGCCTTGCCGAAGCGCCCGAGCCCTTGCTCGCGATGCTCCAGTTCAGCGACGGCGCCGCAGCGGGAATCGTGTCGGCCGATACGCGGGGACTCGCGCTTGGCGCGGGGGTCAGCCTCGCGCTCGATGACAGCGCCGACCTCATCCGCTGGGACATCGGCGACCGCGGCTTCGAAATGCATTTGTCGGGCGAAGTCCCCGGCCGCCTCCGCGAAACGCTCGCCGCGCCCGCCGTGCGCGGGCAATTGTTCGATGGCGATCCGCCCGAACTGCTCGCGGTCCATGCCGGCGGACGGTCGGTGCTCGATGCGGTCGAACATGCGCTGGGCGTCGATCCGCACGCGCTCGCAGACAGCCGCTCGGTGCTCGCGCGCTTCGGCAATATGTCGTCGGCGACAATATTGTTCGTGCTCGCCGAGATGATGGCGCGCGGCGCGGAGGGGCAGGGGATCGCGATCGCCTTCGGCCCCGGCCTCGCTGCCGAGGCGATCCGGTTCGACGCTGGCCGGATCGACGCTGGCGGAATCGGGGCATGAACCCGTTCGCCAGCCTCGCAAGGCCGATCGCGCGCGAGGAGGAGATGGACGCCGCCGAGCTGGCGCCCGCGCGCTATGCCAAGGTGCTCGCCGACCTGTCGCGCATCAACGCGCTGACGCTGGCGCCGCGCCCCACTCTGGGCTTCCTCGATCGCGTCCGCGCGCGCGGGGTCGGGACAAAGCCCTGGCGCATCCTCGATGTCGGCTTCGGCGCCGGGGACATGCTGTCGCGGATCGCGCGCTGGGCCGACGCGCGCGGGGTCGCGGTGGAGCTCGCCGGGGTCGATCTCAATCCGAAGAGCGCGCCCGTTGCCGACGCGCGGCTCGGCGGCCGCGCGCGGCTGATCACCGGGGATTACCGCGATCTGGCAGGGCAGGGGTGGGACATCATCCTCTCCAGCCTCGTCGCCCACCATATGACCGCCGGGCAGCGGCGCGACTTCCTGCGCTTCATGGAGGAGGAAAGCGCGCGCGGCTGGCTGGTCAACGACCTCCACCGCCAGCGCCTGCCCTTCATCGGCTTTCCGCTGCTCGCGGTGCTGGCGCTCGCCGATCCGATCGTGCGGCGCGACGGCCAGTTGTCGGTCGGGCGCAGCTTCCGCCGCGCCGAATGGGGGGCGATCCTGGCGGACGCGCTGCCCGGGACGGCAGGCGAATGCCGGATCTTTCGCAGCTTTCCCTATCGCCTCTGCGTCGAGCGCATCCGATGAACGATGCAATCGTCGTCGGCGCCGGGCCCGCGGGGTCGGCGGCGGCGATCGGACTGGCGCGGGCGGGGGCGAGAGTGCTGCTGCTCGAGCGCACGCGCGAAACGGGCGATGCGCTGTGCGGTGGCTTTCTGAGCTGGCGGACGCTGGCGCGGCTCGAGGCGCTCGGGATCGACCGCGCGCGGCTCGGCGGGCAGGCGGTGCGCCGCGTCCGGCTGTTCGCGGGGCAGCGGAAGAGCGAGACGGCGCTGCCTGCCGAGGCGATGGGCGTTTCGCGCCTGCGGCTCGACGGCGCGTTGCAGGCGGCGGCGGGCGCGGCGGGGGCGGGGCTCGAACGCGGGATCCATGCGTCCACAATCGAAGGTGACAGCGTGCAGACGCGCGACGGCGCGACGCTCGCGGCGCCCGCGATCTTCCTCGCCGCGGGCAAGCATGGCTTTCGCGGCTTTCCGCGCGAGCCCGCCGCATGGCAGCGCGGCGATCCGGTGCTGGGGCTGCGGCTGCGGCTACCCGCGCATCCGGCGCTCGACCGGCTCGTCGGCGATGCCGTCGAACTCCACCTCTTCGATCGCGGCTATGCCGGGCTGGTGCGGCAGGAGGACGGGAGCGGCAACCTCTGCCTCGCCGTCCACAAATCGCGACTCGATGAGGCGGGCGGCGAGCCGGTCGCGTTGCTCGGCGCGCTCGGCGACCAGTTTCCCTTCCTCGGCGAGCGGCTCGCCGCGGCGGATTGGACGCGCGGCGTCGATGCGATCGGCCATGTCCCCTATGGCTGGCGCACCGCCGACACCGCGCCCGGCCTGTTCCGGCTCGGCGATCAGGCCGGGGTCATCCCCAGTCTGGCGGGCGAGGGCATGGGAATCGCGCTGGCGAGCGCCGACGCGGCCGTGGCGGCGTGGCGTGACGGTGGCGCCGGCGCTGCGCCTGCTTTCCAGCGCCGGTTCGCGCAGCGCATGGCGCGGCCGCTGGGGCTGGCGAATCTGGTCTGGCGGGCGGGCGAAAGCCCCATCACCGCCGGGATACTGACCACCGCCGCGTCACTTTTCCCGCCGCTGGTGCGAATGGTGTCGGAGGCGACGCGAATTCGCGGCGGCTGACCGGCCGACCCTTGCGGGGCGCGCGCGTACACCCGATATTGGGCACAACCGGCGGCGGCGCTTCAAGCCCGCCGCACCCCGGAAAGGAGATTTCCGCATGACCGACAAGACACTCGACCCGATGGCGCACCATGTGCTGCGCGAAGGCGGCACCGAACGCGCGTTCACGGGCAAATACACCGACCACAAGGGCGACGGCGTCTATCGCTGCGCCGGGTGCGGCGCGCCGCTGTTCGACAGCCGCACCAAATATGACAGCGGCTCGGGCTGGCCGAGCTACACCGCCCCGGCGGGCGATGCCGCAGTGACCGAGCATCACGACATGAGCCACGGCATGATCCGCACCGAAGTGCGCTGCGCCAAGTGCGAAGGCCACCTCGGCCATGTCTTCCCCGACGGCCCCGGCCCCGAGGGGCTGCGCTATTGCATCAACAGCGCGGCGCTTGACTTCGCGGACCGCGGGCAGGATGACGCTGACACCGGCAAAGGTTAACCGATCCGCCGGCACTGACGCATCAGGGGCGCAGGAAGGAACAGACTACTTTGCGTCGCGAACGACAGCAGGCATCATCAGGTAAATCGTCATCCGCGGGCAAAGGGTCCGGTTCGTCCGGGCCCAAGCCCCCGCCGTCGCGGTTCCGGCTCTGGGTCCGGCGGCTGTTCCGCTGGGGCCTGGGGCTGGCGCTGGTCGGCGCGATCGCGGTCGCGGTCGCGGTCGGCATCGCGGTGCAGCGCATCCCGAGCTTCGAGGAACTGAAGCGCTCGCCCGCGGGCCAGACGATCCGCGTCCACGCGGCAGACGGCACGGTGTTCCTGTCACTGGGCCCGAATTACGGCCGCTGGCTGACGCTCGACGAGACGCCGCAGGTGATGCAGGACGCGATGGTCGCGGTCGAGGATCGCCGCTTCCGCTATCATCCGGGGATCGACCCCGTCGGCATGAGCCGCGCCGCTGTGTTCGCGGTCCAGCATTATGGCACGGGGCGCCGGATGCAGGGCGCGTCGACGATCACCCAGCAGCTCGCGCGCAACATCTTCCTGTCGAACAGCTACACCTGGACGCGCAAGCTGCGCGAAATGGTGCTCGCGATGGCGCTCGAATGGAAGTTCTCGAAGGACGAGCTGCTCGAACTCTATCTCAACAAGGTCTATTTCGGCGGCGGCAGCTATGGCATCGACGCCGCGTCGCGCCGCTTCTTCGGCCACAGCGCGACGCAGATGTCGCTCTCCGAGGCCGCGGTGGTCGCGGGGCTGGTCAAGGCGCCGTCGCGCTATTCGCCGACCGCCGACGCGCAGGCCGCGCTCGGCCGCGCGGGCGTGGTGCTCGACACGATGGTCGATGGCGGCTTCATCACCCGCAGCCAGGCCGACAGCGCCGAGCCCGCCAATGTCCAGCTTGCGCAGGAAACAGGGCAGAACAGCGCGCGCTATTTCAGCGACTGGGCGCTGCCGCAGCTCGACCTGCTGATCGACGAAGGCACCGAGGCGCTCGACGTCTATACGACGATCGACCTCAACATGCAGCGTGCGGCGACCGCCGCGATCCAGGCCGACACACCGAAGGGCGTGCAGGCGGCGCTGGTGTCGATCGACCGCGACGGCGCGGTGCGCGCGATGGTCGGCGGCACCGACTATGTCACCTCGAACTACAATCGCGCGACGCAGGCGCTACGCCAGCCGGGGTCGGCGTGGAAATTGTTCGTCTATATGGCCGCGCTCGAAGCGGGGTATAAGGTCGACGACCAGGTGGTCGACGAGCCGGTCACGATCAACGGCTGGTCGCCCCGCAACTCGTCGGGGCGCTTCGCGGGGACGATGGACCTGCGCACCGCCTTTGCCTATTCGGTGAACACCGTCGCCGCGAAGCTGGGCGACGAGGTCGGTTTCTCGGCGGTCGCCAACATGGCGCGCCGCTTCGGTATCACCACCCCGATCAACACCCACCCCTCGATGGTGCTCGGCAGCGCCGAGGTGCGCGTGATCGACATGACCGCGGCCTTCGCCGCCGTTGCGCGCAAGGGCGTGTCGGTGCAGCCCTATGGCATCACCAAGGTGACGACCGCCGACGGTCGTCTGCTCTATCAGCGCCCCGCCGAGCGCGGGCAGGTGCTGGTCGACAATTGGGTGGCCGCGGGCATCACCGACCTCTTGCAGACCGCGGTCAACACCGGCACCGGCAAGGCGGCCCAGATCGGCCGCCCCGTCGCGGGCAAGACCGGCACGACGTCGAGCAACAAGGATGGCTGGTTCCTCGGTTTTTCGAGCGGGCTGACCACCGGCGTCTGGATGGGCCGCGACGACGCGAAGGCCGTCGGCGGGCTGCAGGGCGGCCGCGCGCCGGCCAAGGCCTTTGCCGATTACATGCGCGTCGCAGTCGCCCGGCGCCCGGTCGAGGCCTTCGATACCGAGGTCAAGCTGCCCGAATGGCAGCTGGAGGACGAGGGCGACGCCTATATGGGCGAGCCCGGTCAGGAAGGGCTGACCGACGACAACGGCATGCCGATCGAGCTGCCCTATGACATGCGCGGGCCCGAGGACATGCCCGACCCGCAGACAGTGCAGCCGGTTCCGGACGGCCCGGTCCTGAACCAGCAGTGGATCGAGGAACAGACCGGCCGCCGCCCGGCGCCGTCCGAACTCGGCGCCCCGCCCAAGGGCGGCGCTCCGGCGAAGGGCACGCCGCCACCGGCGCCCAAAACCGCGCCGCGCCCGCAGAACGGCGACGGCGGCTAAGGGTGCCGCGGGCAAAGGGAGGATGGCTTCAGCCGAACCGATAACGGTGCAGGCCGCGCCCTTCGCGGCGCAGCCACGCGCGCGCCGCGCCGACGTCGCCGTCGTGGAGTTCGTCGACGAGCGCGTGGAAATCGGCGCCATGATCCATGTGCCGGAGGTGCGCGACCTCGTGCGCGACAGTCGCGCGGCGGACATGGTCGGGGGCGAGGATCAGCCGCCAGCTGTAGCGGAGGTCGCCGTCGTGCGTGCAGCTGCCCCAACGGCTGCGCGGATCGCCGATCCCGATGCGGCCGACCCGGAGCCCCGCGTGCGCCGCGATCTCGCGGCTTTCCGCCGCCATCAGGTCGAGCGCCTCGGCCTTGAGCCAGCGTTCGAGCCGCCGCCCGACGGTTTCCGCCGGGCCACCCAGGCTGAGCCGTCCGTCCACCATCCGCACCGCACGCGGCGCGCCTGCGATCCAGTCGATGCGATGGTCGGCGCCGCGAAACGGAATCGCCGTACCCGGCACGACCAGCACCGGCGCGACCGACTTGCCGACCTGTTCGCTCAGCCAGTCCTGCTGTTCGCTCGCCCATTTGAGCGCGCGCACCGCGCTCGCGCGGCGGGGCAGGGTCAATCGCAGCTCGCCGCGCGCGCCGTCGAAGACCAGCTTGTACCGACGCGACCGGGCATGGTGCACGAGCCGCACCGGCCACAGCGTCTCGCCGACGCGGATGTGCGGGCCGTCGCCCGCGGGGTCAGACCACGCGCTCGACAAGATGATTCTCCAGCGGCCCCGCCACATCCTCGCTCACGGTCCAGCCGACGATCGATTCGCCCGCGCGATGCACGGCGTCGCGGTCGCCGCAGACGAGATAATGCCATTCGGGCAGCGGTTCGCCTTCGGCGCGCAGGCGATAGGCGCAGGTCTGCGGCAACCATATAAGGTCGTCGACTTTTGCGCGGGTCAGCGTCAGGCAATCGGGGACGTGGCGGCGACGATGCTTGTAATCGCCGCAGCGCGCCGTTGTCAGGTCGAGCAGGCGGCACGCGACGTTGGTCGGATAGATGCGCCCCGTATCCTCATCCTCGAGCTTGTGGAGGCAGCATTTGCCGCAACCGTCGCACAGCGCCTCCCACTGCCCGGCATCGAGGCTGGCGAGCGGCGCTTCCCAGAAGGGCTGCGCCTCGCGGGCCACTACTTGACCCACTTCGCCAGATCGGCGGCGACCTTGCCGGGCGCGCCCTCGTCGGGCTCGGTCGAGGGGTCGTCGAGCGGCAGCAGCGCAAGCGGCTTGCCGTCGGGGTCCATCAGGAAGGCGAGCTGGCTGTGCGCCATCAGATATCTGTCGGGCGCCGACCCCGGCACCTTGTTGTAGGTGACGACGAACGCCTTCGCGACCGCCGCGATCTGTTCGGGCGTGCCGGTCAGTCCGAGCAGGCGCGGATGATAGCGGCTGACGAAGGGTTTGAGCGCGGCGGGCGTGTCGCGTTCGGGATCGACGGTGATGAAGATCGGCGCCACTTTCGCCCCGCGCGCCGGATCGCTCTTCTCGAACGCCGCGAGGCCGCGCATCAGCTTCTGCAGGTCGACCGGGCAGATGTCGGGGCAATAGCTGTAGCCGAAATAGACGAGGCGATATCGTCCCGCAAAGTCGGTATCGGACACGGTCTTGCCGTTCTGGTCGGTCAGCGTGAACGGGCCGCCGATCTTCGCGCCGGCGAGCGGCGGCGTCGCCTCGGGCGTGCCGCCGGGGGCGCCGCACGCGGCGAGCGCGGTCGCGGCAAACAGGAGCAGGCTTGAACGGGCAAGCTTTTGCCCCATAATTGCGATATTCATCATGCGGCCAGCCTTGATCGGCTACGCCACGAAAATCAACCTTTGTCGTCCGACCGACTCAAGCTGCCAGGGGTCTCTTCCATCATGTTCCGACGCGCGGAATTCCGCCTTGCCTCTCTCCTTTTGATCGCGGGCGCGCTCGTCGCGAGCCCGGCGATCGCGCAATTCCGCGGCGGATACGCCTTTCTGTCGGCGGTCGACAACCGCGACGGGACAAAGGCGACCGACGCGCTGAAGAACGACCCGACGCTGATCAACACACGCAATCCGGACACGGGCGAGACCGCGCTGGCGATCGTGACCAAGCGCCGCGACCTCAACTGGCTGCGTTTCCTGCTGGCGAAAAGCGCCGATCCGTCGATCGCCGACCGGCAAGGCGTCACCCCGCTGATGCACAGCGCGCTGCTCAACTTCACCGAGGGCGCCGAGGAGCTGATCCAGAGCCGGGCGCCGGTCGACCAGACCAACCGGCGCGGCGAGACCGCGCTGATCCTGGCGGTGCAGGCCAAGAATGTCGCGATGGTGCGGCTGCTCGTCAAAAATGGCGCCAGCCCCGACAAGGCCGACCATATCGCGGGCATGTCGGCGCGCGACTATGCCAAGCGCGACGACCGCACCGGCCAGTTGCTGTCGATCCTCGACGCCAAGCCCGACGCGCCGGGGCGCCAGCTGGGGCCGACCTTCGGGCCGAGCAACTAGCGCGACGGCTTAAGAGAATTGTGGAATGTGATATCTGGATTGACAATCACATTGTGATGTGAGACATCGTCGCCATGTCCACACAGCTCATCGACCGCATCCGCTCCATCGTCGACGAAGGGACCATGTCCCGCTCGGGACTGGCGCGCGCCGCGGGCCTTCACGCCAACAGCCTTCGCGATCTCGATTCGGAAAGCTGGAACCCCACCGCCGACACGCTGCGCAAGCTGGAAAACTGGCTCGCGACCGGCAGCGACATCTCCCCGATGGCAACGCCCGAGGAGATCATCGCCGAGGCGCGCAACGGCCGCATGTTCATCCTCGTCGACGACGAGGATCGCGAGAATGAGGGCGACCTGGTCATTCCCGCGCAGATGGCGACCCCCGATGCGATCAATTTCATGGCGACGCACGGGCGCGGCCTAATCTGCCTGACGCTGACGCGCAGCCGCGTCGAGACGCTCGGGCTCGAACTGATGAGCCGCAACAACGGCACCCGCCATGAAACCGCCTTCACCACCTCGATCGAGGCGCGCGAGGGCGTGACCACGGGCATTTCGGCCGCCGACCGCGCGCGCACGGTGTCGGTTGCGATCGACGCATCGAAGGGCCGCGACGACATCGTCACCCCCGGCCATGTCTTTCCGCTGATCGCGCGCGACGGCGGCGTGCTTGTCCGCGCCGGCCATACCGAGGCGTCGGTCGACATCGCGCGCCTCGCGGGGCTCAACCCCTCGGGCGTGATCTGCGAGATCATGAACGACGACGGCACGATGGCGCGGCTCGACGACCTGATCCCCTTCGCGCGCCGCCACGGGCTGAAGATCGGAACGATCGCCGACCTGATCGCGTATCGGAGCCGCACCGACCGGCTGGTCGAATGCGTCGCCGACGAACCGTTCGAATCGGATTATGGCGGCGACTGGCGCCTCAAATCCTATCGCAACAAGGTCGACGGCAGCGTCAATCTGGTGCTCCAGAAGGGGCCGGTCGACCCTGCGGGCGTCACGCTGGTGCGCATGCACGCGGTCTCGATCTTCGACGACATCATGGGCCGCCCCGGCCCCAGGAAACGCCGCCTGCAGCGCTCGATGGACGCGATCGGCGAAGCCGGTGCCGGCGTCATCGTGATGCTGATGCGTCCGCTTCCTGGGTCGGCCGACGCCGAACCGGCGGCACCGGGCGCCGGCATGGACCTCAGAACCTATGGCATCGGCGCACAGATCCTCGCCGACCTTGGCGTTCATGCGATGGAATTGCTCACCCCCACCCACAGCAACATCGTCGGACTCGAAGGCTATGGCCTGTCGGTCGTCGGCGAACGCCCCATTCCCGGAGAAGCCTGATGGCGCACGTCCTGATCGTCGAAGCCCGCTTCTACAGCCATCTCAACGACATGCTGATCGACGGCGTGAAAAGCGCGCTCGAGGCCGAGGGGCACAGCCACGACACCGTGACCGTCCCCGGCGCGCTCGAAGTCCCCGCCGCGATTTCGCTCGCCGCCGACAGCGGACGCTACGACGCCTATGTCGCATTGGGCGTCGTGATCCGCGGCGAAACCTATCATTTCGAGGTGGTCTCGAACGAGAGCGCGCGCGGCATCATGGCGCTGACGCTCGACGGGCTTGCGATCGGCAACGGCATCCTGACCGTCGAGAATGAAGAACAGGCGCTTGCGCGCGCCGACAAGACGCGCAAGGATAAGGGCGGCGAAGCGGCGAAGGCCGCGCTCGCGATGCTGGCCCTGAAGGAACAATTCGGCATTGGCTGATCGACCACCCCCCAGCCGTTACTCCGTCGTCGAGCGCGGCGGGCGGCTGGTGGTCATCGACCGGGAGACCGGCCAGACCCCGCTCAGCGCCGCCGAGCGCATGGACCTGCACGACCGCAGCCTGGGCGTCGAGCCGATCCGGCCCACCAAAGCGAGCACAGCCCCCGACCTATCGGCCGCGGCGCGAGCCGAATCGGGGCTGAGCGCGCGGCCCGCACCCGTCCAGCAAGCCACGCCGGCCGCGACCGAGGGCAAGGCGCGCGTCGCCGCCGCGATCGCCGAGCGCGGCAAGCGGCCGTGGAATCAGCAGCCGAGCGATCGGCCCGTCCTGCAATCGAACGCAAAGCCTGCGCGAATCGCCGACAGGCCCGCGCCGCAAGCAGGCGGCCGCAAGACGATCGTCACCGGCAAATGGTGGGATGCCAAGGGTCCGCGCACCCTCGAACTGGGCCCCAAGGGTCAGCAGGTGCTGAGCGGCGGTTTCGTGACGCTGTTCTTTGTGGTCGTCGCCGCGGCGATCGTGGCGCTGATCGTCCAGCCGATCCTGCTCTTCGTCGGCGCCTTCCTGCTGTTCCGCTTCGGCGGCAATATCCTCGGCCCGATCGGCGCGGGGATCGTCGACAAGGCGATCGCCGAAAAAGGATAGGGCCGGAACGGTCGCCCGCCCGGCCCTTCGCTCGCTTTCGGTTGCGTTACGCCGTGACCAGCGCCGGATAGTCGGTGTATCCCTCGGGGCCCGGAGAATACCAGGTTTGCGGGTTGTCCGCGGCCCATTCGGCGCCGGTGCGGATGCGCTCGACGAGGTCGGGGTTGCCGATGAAGGGCCGTCCGAAGGCGATCGCGTCGGCGAGACCGCTGGCAAGCGCGTCTTCTGCCTTCGCCACGTCATAGTCGCTGTTGAGGATCAGCGGACCCTTGAACGCCTGGCGAATCGCGGGCGACTGTTTCGGCACGTCGGTACGGCCGAACGTGCCGTCGGGGCCGGGCTCGCGCAGTTCGAGGAAGGCGATGCCGAGCGCATCGAGCGCCGCCGCCGCCGCCGGGAACAGCTTTTCGGGCGCGCTGTCGTCGACGCCCTGCGTTTCGCCGTTGGGCGACAGGCGCACGCCGACGCGATCGGCACCCCAGACCGAGACCAGCGCCTCGGTAACTTCACGGAGCAGGCGGATGCGGTTTTCGACCGGCCCGCCATAATCGTCGTCGCGCAGGTTCGACCCGTCGCGCAGGAACTGGTCGATCAGATAGCCGTTGGCGCCGTGGAGCTGCACTCCGTCGAAACCGGCCTTCTTCGCATTCTCGGCAGCCTTCGCATAATCGGCGATCACACGCGGAATCTCGTCGAGGCGGAGCGGGCGCGCTTCCTCGAGGTCGAGGCGCCCGACCGGCGTATGCGCGCGGCCGACACCCTTGGTCGCCGAGGCCGACACCGGCTGCTTGCCGTCGTTGAACACCGAATGGACCAAACGGCCCATGTGCCAGAGCTGCGCGACGATGCGCCCGCCCGCGGCGTGGACCGCGTCGGTCACCGGCTTCCAGCCCTCGACCTGTGCCTCGGTCCACAGGCCCGGCGCGCTCGGCCAGCCGAGACCTTCCTGCGAGATGCCGGTGGCTTCGGAGATGATCAGCCCCGCCGCGGCGCGCTGGCGATAATATTCGCGCGCGAGCTCGTTGGGCACGAAACCCGGGCCGGCGCGGCCGCGCGTCAGCGGCGCCATGATGATGCGGTTCGGCGCCTCGATGGCGCCCAGTTTGATCGGATCGAACAGCGATACGGCCATGGTTCCTCCACGTCTCACTTTATTCGCGACGGCCCCATCGGTCGTCGCTATGGCCCGCGAAGCTATGGACGCCGCGGCGCCGGCACAATGGTGGGTAGCAAAAGAAAATCTAAATGACAGCCAAGATCGAACGCCTCGACGCAGAGACCCGAAAGGGCGTGGCATCGACCCGCTGGGCGTTCCTCGCGCTGCTCGGCGGCAATATCGCGCTATCGATCGGCGCGATGCTCGTGCGGCTCGCCGATACCGGGCCGACCGCTTCGGCCTTCTGGCGCATGACCCTCGCGCTGCCCTTTCTCCTCGCGCTCGCGTGGCGCGAGAGCGGCGGGCGGCTGCCGCCGCGCCCCGCGGTCGGCATTGCCGCCGCGGCGGGCGTATTCTTCGCGCTCGACCTCGCCGCCTGGCACCTCGGGATCCTGCAGACCAAGGTCGCCAACGCGACGCTGTTCGGCAACTCGGCCAGCCTGCTGCTCGTAATCTGGACGATCGTCGTGACGCGCGCGTGGCCGCGCGGGTGGCAGGCGCTTGCGATCCTGTTCGCCTTCGCGGGGTCGGCGCTGCTGATGGGCCAGAGCTATGAGCTTTCGCCCGCCTATCTGGTCGGCGACCTGCTCAGCCTGCTCGCGGGGGTGCTCTACACCGGCTATGTCATCCTGATGCAGCGCGTGCGCGGGACGGTCGCGCCCTGGACCGCGCTGTCGATCGCCTCGTTCGTCTGCGTCCCGATCCTGCTTGGCACGGCGCTCGCGCTCGGCGAGCGGGTGATGCCGCACGACTGGAGCCCGCTGATCCTGCTCGCGCTGACCAGCCAGATCGTCGGGCAGGGGCTGATGACCTGGTCGCTCCCGCGCTTCTCGCCGCTCGTGATCGGGCTGACGCTGCTTGTCCAACCCGCGATCGCAGCATTCGCGGGTTGGATCGTCTTCGACGAGCTGCTCGGCCCGGTCGATATTTTCGGCGGGATGCTGGTCGGCGCGGCGCTCGTCTTGATCCGGTTGCCGAGCCGCGCCGCGCGGCCTATCTGATGCGCATGGCTACCACCCTTCCCGCCGACCCGACCCTCGACGAGATCCGCGCCGCGCTCGCGCCGCTGATCGCGGACAATGCGCCGTTCGACGGCTTTAGCACCGGGGCGCTCGCCGACGCAGCGACGCGCCTCGGTGTCGATATCGACGTCGCGAAGCTCGCCTTTCCCGGCGGTGCGCGCGACATGGTCGACGCCTGGTTCGCCGATATCGACGCGCGCATGGCCGAACGCTGGCCGGCCGAGAAGCTCGCCACGTTGAAAATCCGCGAGCGGATCACAACGCTCGTCGAGACGCGCATCGCCCTGCTCGCGCCCAACCGCGAATCGCTGCGCCGTGCGCTCGCCCTGCTGGCGCTTCCGACCAACGCCCCGCACGCGGCAAAGCTCGGCTGGCGCGCCGCCGACCTGATGTGGAAGCTCGCCGGCGACACCGCGACCGATTTCAACCACTACAGCAAGCGCACGATCCTCGGCGCCGTCTATGGATCGACGATGGCGGTGTTCCTGAACGACGAGAGCGAGGATTTCGCCGAAACGCGCGCTTTCCTTGCGCGCCGGATCGATCAGGTGATGCGGTTCGAAAGCTGGAAGCACCGCCGCGCCGCGCGCGGCATCGAACGCCCGAGCCTCGCGCGCTTCGTCGGGCGGCTGCGCTATCCGGGGCGCTGATTAAGCGGGCGCAAGGACGCAGGCGCAAAGGGGGCTGGCATTCGCCAGCCGATATTGATAATCGCTCGCAAATGACAGCCTTGCTCGATAGGGCGCCCCTGGGCGTCGCGGTGCGCATCACGCGCATCGACTGGAATGCGATATCGGTCGACGAAGGCCGGCGCCTGCGCGAATTCGGGCTGATGGAGGGCTGCGAGATCGTGCCGCTCCATCGCGGCAGCCTCTTTTCGCGCGACCCGCTGGCGCTGACCATCGGCCGCATGAAGGTCATCATCCGGTCGCGACAGGCCGCGGCGATCGAGGTCGAGCCGGCAGCGGCATGACCGGTCCGATTCCTTCCATCGCCCTGGTCGGCAATCCCAATGCCGGCAAGTCGAGCCTGTTCAACGCGCTGACCGGCGCGCGGCAGAAGATCGCCAATTACCCCGGCGTCACCGTCGAGCGGAAGGCGGGTCATGCAAGCTTCGCCGACGGACGCCCGATCGCCCTGATCGACTTGCCCGGCACCTACAGCCTGACTCCTGCGAGCCTCGACGAGGCGGTGACGCGCGACGTCGTGCTCGGCAAACAGGAGGGCGAGAAGCGCCCCGACGCGCTGATCGTCGTCGTCGACGCCGCGAACCTCGACAATCATCTCTGTTTTGCGCTGGAACTGCTCGCGCTCGGCCTGCCGACGGTGGTGGCGCTCAACATGCTCGACCTTGCCGAGCGCGACGGGCTGACCCTCGATCCCCAGCGGCTGGCGCGCGAACTCGGCGTACCCGTCGTCCCGACGGTGGCGGTGCGCAAACGCGGGCTCGCCGATCTTCTCGAAGCGGTCGATGACGCGATCCGCACGCACGAGCCGCGCGAAGTCGTCCCCGCGCCGCGCAGCGACGCTTCGCTCCACCAGCGCGCCCGAGCGCTCGCGCGCGCCGCGACGCTCAGCGAGACGCCGGTCCGGCGCTGGACGCAGCGCGTCGATTCGATCGTGCTCCACCCGATCGGGGGCTTCGCCCTCCTGCTCGCGCTGATGTTCGTGATGTTCCAGTCGGTCTATGCTGCCGCCGAGGCCCCTGCCGATTTCCTCGAGAGCGGGATCGGCATGCTGCAGGGCTGGGTGGTCGACACCATGCCCGACACTTTCCTGCGCGGGCTGATCGTCGAGGGGGTGCTCGCCGGGGTCGGCGCGGTGATCGTCTTCCTGCCGCAGATCCTGATCCTCTTCCTCTTCATCCTGCTGCTCGAGGCGTCGGGCTATATGGCGCGCGCGGCATTCCTGATGGACGGGCTGATGGGCAAGGTCGGTCTGTCGGGACGTGGCTTCATCCCGCTGGTGTCCAGTTTCGCCTGCGCGGTACCGGGGATCATGGCGACGCGCGCCATTCCCGACGAAAAGGACCGACTGACGACGATCCTGATCGCCCCGCTGATGACCTGTTCGGCCCGGATGCCCGTCTATGCGCTGGTCATCGGCGCCTTCATTCCGGCGCGAAACGTCGGCGGAACCCCGGTCGGCCTCCAGGGCCTCGTCCTCTTCGGCCTGTTTTTGAGCGGCATCGTCGGCGCGTTGCTCGTCGCCTATGTCCTCCGCCGGTCGGTGACCAGAGGCAATGCCGCGGGCTTCATGATGGAAATGCCACGCTATCAATGGCCGCGCGCGCGCGACATCGCGATCGCGCTGTGGCAGCGCGCGTGGATATTCCTGCGCCGCGCGGGCACGATCATCGCGATGACCACCGTCGTCCTCTGGCTGCTGCTGAGCTTTCCGAAGGCGCCCGTGGGGCAGAGCCAGGTCGAATATAGCGTCGCCGGCCGCATCGCGAGCGGCCTCGAAGTGGTCGTCAAGCCGATCGGCTTCAACCATGACATCGCGCTCGCGCTGATCCCTGCGATGGCGGCGCGCGAGGTCGCGGTGTCGGCGATGGCGACCGCGAATGCGATCGATGCCGACGGCGACGAGGCGGCGATGGCCGAGACGCTGGGCGAGCGGCTGCAGGGCAAATGGAGCCTCGCGACCGCGCTCGCTTTCCTCGCCTGGTTTGTCTTTGCGCCGCAGTGCATTTCGACGATCGCGATCACCCGGCGGGAGACGAACGGGTGGAAATGGCCCATGTTCATGGTTGGCTATTTGTTCCTGCTCGCCTATGCCGCAGCAGGTATCACTTACTGGACAGCCGTCGCCTTTGGCCTAGGCTGATCCTTCCAACTTTTGAGCGGAGCGGAGCGGCGGATGGCTGGCAGCGTCAACAAGGTAATTCTTATCGGCAACCTCGGCGCCGATCCCGAAATCAAGTCGTTCCAGAACGGCGGCAAGATCGCCAATATCCGCATCGCGACCTCCGAACAGTGGAAGGATCGGATGACCGGCGAGCGCAAGGAGCGCACCGAATGGCATAATGTCGTCATCAACGGCGACGGGCTGGTCGGCGTCGTCGAGCGCTACCTCAAGAAGGGCTCGAAAGTTTACATCGAAGGCTCGCTGCGCACCCGCAAGTGGCAGGACCGCGACGGCAACGACAAATATACGACCGAGGTCGTGATCGCCGGCATGGGCGGCACGCTGACCATGCTCGACGGCGCGCCCGGCGGCGGCGGCGGCGGTTCGCGCGGCGGCGACAGCTGGAACCAGGGCGGCGGCGGATCGAGCGGCGGCTGGGATCAAGGCGGCGGCGCGTCGGGCGGAAGCTCGGGCGGCGGCTGGAACCAGGGCGGTGGCGGCAGCTCGGGCGGTAGCGGCGGACGCCCGCCCTTCGACGACGATCTGGACGACGACGTCCCGTTCTGACGGTCTGGCCGTTCCGAGGACTTTGACCCATGGCGACTGACCTGCTGACCGCCGCGGATGTCGCGCGCGGCGTATGCCGGCTGTTCGCGCAGCAGGGGCTGGTCGCGATCCCCGAAGTGACGCTGCCCAACGGGCGGCGCACCGACCTCACCGCGATCGACGCCAAGGGAAATATCACGATCGTCGAGATCAAGGTCAGCCGTGCCGACCTGCACGGCGACGGCAAATGGCCCGACTATTGCGACTGGTGCGACCGCTTTTATTGGGCGCTGGCATCGGGACTCGACCCAGCGATTCTCGATACACCCGATTATCGCCCGGAAAGCTCGGGCCTGATCATCGCCGACCGCTATGGTGCGGCGGTCGTTCGCGAGGCCGCGAACTGCAACCTCGCCCCAGCGCGGCGCAAAGCCGAGCTGCTGCGCATCGGCCGCGTCGCGATGCGGCGGTCGATGATCGCAGCGGATCCCGAGCTGGCAGCGAGCTGGATCGAAGGTTAGCCTCTTTCAAAATCGTCGTCATTGCGAGGAGCCGAAGGCGACGCGGCAATCCAGAGTGTGCATAAAGTCGCTCTGGATTGCTTCGCTTCGCTCGCAATGACGAGTAGGAATTAGGCCCCGCGCGCCTGCATCCGCGCGAGATAGCGCGCGAGGATGTCGATCTCGAGGTTGACCGGGCGGCCCGGGACCGCTTCGTCGAGCGTCGTCATCTCCTGTGTGTGCGGGATGATGTTGAGCGTGAAATGCGCGGCTCCGCCCGGCTGGTCGCTCACCTCGTTCACGGTCAGCGATACGCCATCGAGGGTGATCGAACCCTTGGGCGCAATGTGGGGCGCGAGCTCGGCAGGCGCCTCGACCGTCACCTTGACGCTGTCGCCGACGGGCTCGACCGCGACGATGCGCCCGACGGCGTCGACATGGCCGGTGACGATATGCCCGCCCAGTTCGTCGCCGATCTTGAGCGCACGTTCGAGGTTCAGGCGGCGCCCCGCGTCCCACATGCCCGGGGCCGTGCGCGCCAGCGTTTCGGCGCTGGCGTCGATCGCGAACCAGCCGCCGGGGCCGTTGCTACCCTCGTCGACGCCCTTGTCGACCACCGTCAGGCACGCCCCCGAGCAGGCGATCGACGCGCCGAGGTCGATGCCATCGACGTCGTAGCGCGTGCCGATGACGAGGCGGGTGTCGCCGCGATCCTCGCGGCTGCGGATGGTGCCGATGTCGGTGATGATGCCGGTGAACATAAAAGCCCTCAAATGATCCTGATGCGCTCGTAGACGTCGAGCCGGTCGCTGCCAAGCAGGCGGCTGTCGGCGAGCCGCCAGCGGCCGTGCGCGTCGGCGAGGTCGGAGAGGCCGATGTCGCCGAGCGCTGGCTTGCCGCCCCCGATCAGGATCGGCGCGCGGTAGAGCAAAAGCCGGTCGACGCGGTCGGCGGCGACGAAGGCCGAGGCCGCGCCCGCGCCGCCCTCGACGAGCAGCGAATCGACGCCCGCCACCGCAGCGGGCGAGGCGACGGCGGTCCAGCCCTCGGTCGGCGCGCCCGATGTCAGCACCAGCCGTTTCGGGCTGCGATCCTCAAGACCCGGCAAGCGGACATCGAGCGTCGGCGCATCGGCCGCGAGCGTGCCGCGGCCGACGAGGATCGCCTGATGGCTCGCGCGCTCGAGATGGCCGTGGGCGCGTGCGCGCTCCCCCGTGATCCAGCGGCTCGACCCGTCGGCCATCGCGATACAGCCGTCGAGCGAGGTGGCGAGCTTGAGCGTCACGAACGGCCGCCCTTCGCTCTGCCGCGTCCACCAGGGCGCCATCGCGGTCCGGGCCTCGGCGGCAAGAAGGCCCGTCTCGACCTCGATTCCTGCCGCGCGCAGGCGAGCGATCCCGGCGCCGTCGGTGCGCGGGTCGGGATCCCGCGTGGCGATGACAACGCGCGCGATCCCCGCCGCGACGAACAGGTCGGTGCAGCAGGGCCCGCGCGGGCTGGCGTGCGCGCAGGGTTCGAGGCTGACATAAGCGGTCGCGCCGCGCGCCGCATCGCCCGCAGCGGCCAGCGCCACCGCTTCGGCGTGCGGGCGCCCGCCGGCCTGGGTCCAGCCGCGCGCGACGACACACCCGTCCCTGACGATCATGCACCCGACATTGGGATTGGGCGCCGACGCCGGCCGGCCGCGCCGCGACAGCGCGACGGTGGCCGCCATCCAGTCGGCGTCGGAAGGCGGCCGCTGCATCAGGGCTGCGTTTGGGCGGCCGGACCGCGGGCCGCGCGTTCGGCAAGCGTCGAGCGCTTCGGCGGTGCGGGCTTCTTCTCTTTCGCCGCCGCCGCGACATCTTCGCCCAGCGTCTCGCGCGTCACCTTGTCGGCCTCGCTCGAATCATAGTCGATTCCCAGGCTGTCGGCGAAGCGCTGATACTCGGCACGCTTCTGCGCGTTGCGGAGTGTCGTCTCCTTGGCACGCTTCACCCAGTCGGCGCGAATATCGGCCTCGCTGCGCGTCGCCTGCCAATTTTCGAAATAGACGATCGTCGGCTTGGGCTTTTCATACGGGATGAGATATTTGGAAAACCCCCAGATCACCACGATCGGCAGCACGATCGCGACGCCCCAGCTCGCCCAGCGATGCGGACGCGGTTCGCGGATGTAGGCCCAGAAATCGGCGATCCCGCCGCCGACATCCCAATTGTTGAACATTCCCATGACGCCAATTTAGGGGATGTTGGCGCGATTGGCGAGAGGCGCGTCGATTGCGCGATGTGACCGATGGTAACGTTCTCGATTGCAAAAAATGCAATTACGGATGCTCTTTTCGCAGTTGCAGCATTCATTGTGCAGTGCAATAACACACTTGCCTTTTAGGCATCCTCTCCCAAAACTTTCACGGGCCGCCTTCGGGCGGCCCTTTTTTTGCCGTTTGCGGCAGAAAACCCGACTTTTTTGATCGAGAAATACGATCCGGTTCGAATCGGACCGGCCGCGAATCAGCCCTGAACGGGTGTGCGCGATTCGAATCGCCGCACTTCGGCAATGAAGCTGCCCGGCAGCGGCGTCGGTTGCCCGCTGTCCGAATCGATATGCGCATAGCTGATTTCGATGTCGGTCAGCCGCTCTTCGCCGCGGAAAATCCCGCAATGGAGCGTAAAGCTCGTCCGCCCGAAGGCGCTGATCCGCGCCGCGATCGTGATCAGTTCGTCGAGGCGGGCCGGCGCATGATAGTCGATTTCGCAATGCGTTTCGCGAATGTCTGTACCATATTGGTGAAAATAGGGGCCGGGCTGCCCTTCGCCAAGCGCGCGGAAATATTCGGTCACGCCGATATCGGCATAGACCAGATAATTGCCGTTGAAGACGATATTCTGGCCGTCGATCTCGTTGAAACGCACGCGCACACGCTCCTGCACACGAAAATCGGCGAGCGGCACGGCGCTGCGGGCGTCAGTCATGCGGCGAGCGCGGCGGGAGTGCGGTCGAGCGGCGCACAGGCGGCCTCGAGCCAGGCGCGCTCCTCGCCCGCCATGCCCGCGCCGAGCTTCTCCAGCACCTCGGCATGATAGGCGTCGAGCCAGTCGGCCTCGGCGTCGGACAACAGCGCGACGTCGACGAGGTTCTGCGCGATCGGGGCGAAGGTGATCGTTTCGAACCCCAGCATCTCCTCCTCGGCGCCCGCGATGCTCTGCGGGGTGACGATGACCAGATTCTCTATGCGGATCCCGAAATGGCCCGCCTTGTAATAGCCGGGCTCGTTCGAGAGGATCATGCCCGCGTGGAGCGGCTCCTCGGTCCCGGCCTGCCCGCCGGCGGGCTTGGCGATGCGCTGCGGCCCCTCATGTACCGCCAGATAGGTCCCGACGCCATGCCCGGTGCCATGGGCATAATCGACCCCGTCGGCCCAGAGATACTGGCGCGCGAGAATGTCGAGCTGGCTGCCGCGCGTCCCCTTGGGGAAGCGCGCGGTCGCAAGCGCGATGTGGCCCTTCAGGACCTGCGTGAAGCGGCGGCGCATCTCGGCGGTCGGGGTGCCGATCGCGATCGTGCGCGTAATGTCGGTTGTCCCGTCGGCATATTGCCCGCCCGAATCGACGAGGTAAAGCGTGCCGGTCTCGATCGCGCGATTGGTCGTCTCGTCGACCTTGTAGTGCGGCAGCGCGCCGTTCGGCCCGGCGGCCGAGATGGTGTCGAACGACAGATCCTTGAGCGCGCCGTTCGCATCACGGAATTCGCGAAGCTTCGCCGCGGCGCCGAGTTCGTCGAGATTCCCCTCGGGCGCGACCTCTTCCATCCATTTCAGGAAACGCGCGACCGCGACGCCGTCGCGGACGTGCGCGGCGCGCGTGCCGTCGAGTTCGGTGTCGTTCTTGATCGCCTTGGGCAGCACCGCAGGGTCGCGATGGCGCTCCACCTTTGCACCCGCCGCTTCGAGTGCGGTGAAGATTGCGGCGACGGCGCGGTCGGGATCGACCGCGACCGCCTTGCCCGACAGGTCGGCGAGCGCCGTCTCGAACGCGTCGCGATCGTGGATCCGCACGCTGTTGCCGAGATGCGCGCGCACCGCGTCGGTGACCTTTTCGGCCGCGATGAACAGATCGGCGGTCGCGTCGGCATGGAGCAGCGCGAACGCGAGCCCGACCGGCGTGTGGCTGACGTCCTGCCCGCGGATATTGAAGGTCCAGGCGATCGAATCGAGCGCGGTCATCACCGTCGTGTCGAGACCCTTGGCTTTCAGCCAGTCGGCGATGATCTCGCGCTTTTCGACCGCGCTCTGGCCGGCCAATGCCGTGTCATGGACCGTCACCACCGCGTTACTCGGCGCGGGCTGGTCGTCCCACGCCGCGTCGAGCGGGTTCGGCGTCACCGCGACGAGGCTCACGCCCTTCGCGGCGAGCGCCTTTTCCAGATTCCGTGCCCAGTCGATGCTGTGGAGCCATGGATCGTAACCGACCTTCTGCCCCGCACTGACATTGGCACCGAGCCATTCGGCAACGCTCGACTGCGGCACGCCGACATAGTCGAACAGCGTGCCATCGACCTGATCGCGCACCTGCACCGTATAGCGCCCGTCGACGAACACCGCGGCCTTTGTCGGCAGCACCGCCGCGGTCCCGGCCGAGCCGCCGAAGCCTGTCAGCCACGCCATGCGCTGCGCATAGGCGCCGACATATTCGCTCATATGCTCGTCGCTGATCGGCACGACGAAGCCGCCGAGGCCGCGCGCGGCGAGTTCGGCGCGGAGGCGGGCGAGACGCTCTGCGTAAATAGTGCCGGGGACGGGGCTGGACATGGCTGGTTCCTTGTTCCTACATCGCAGCCATCCTGCCCGATCGGGGCGATGCTGCGGGGTTTTCAATGCGCGCTATTTGGATGTTTCTGGCCGCAATTACCACCCCGCTTGTCGCGTCCCCGAGTGCCTTTGCCCCAGCTGCCCTTGCCCAAGAGAAAGAGACGAATTGACCAACAGCCCCGCCGCCCCGGTCGCCGACAGGCGGCCCCACGAGACGACCCTGCACGGCACGACGCTGTCCGACCCCTATTACTGGCTCCGCGACCAGAGCTATCCGGTGATCGATGACGCCGACATCCTCGATTATGTGAAGGCCGAGAACGCCTATTTCGACGCGACGATGAAGCCTCATGCAAAGCTGGTCGAGACGCTGTTCCAGGAGATGAAGGGCCGCATCAAGGAAGCCGATTCGAGCGTGCCGCAGAAGGACGGCGACTGGCTCTACTGGGTCGAGTTCGAGGAAGGCGCCGAGTATAAGAAATGGTACCGGAAGCCAGCGTCAGGCTCGGGCGAGGCGCAGCTGATCCTCGACGAGGTCGCGATGGCCGCAGGCAAGGAATATTTCCGCCTCGCCGAGCTGTCGATCAGCCCGAACGGCAAGCTGATGGCCTATTCGTTCGACGACAATGGATCGGAGCGGTTCGAGGCGCGCGTCCGCAACCTCGAGACCGGCGAACTGCTGCCCGACGTCATTCCGGGCACGCTGTCGTCGCTCGTCTGGACCTCGGGCAACGACGCGATCCTCTATGGCCTGGCGAACGAGAACTGGCGCACCGACAATGTCCGGCTGCACAAGCTCGGCACGCCCGTCGCCGACGACAAGCTGCTCTACAAGGAGCCCGACATCGGCTTCGGGGTCGGGATCGGAAAGACCGCGGCCGACAATTATATCGTGATCGCGACGGGCGACAACGAGACGAGCGAGGTCTATCTGCTCCCCGCCGACAATCCCGAAGCCCCGCTGCAACTCGTTTCGGCGCGGCAGAAGGGCCGCGAGTACAGCGTCGACGAACGCGACGGCACGCTCTACATCCACACCAACGACGAGCATCCGAATTTCCGTGTGGCGACCGCGAGCATCAAGGCGCCGGGCAAGTGGACGACGCTGATCCCGGGATCGGACCACAGCTACATCACCGGCCTGTCGGTGTTCCGCGACTATTTCGTGATCGAGGCGCGCGAGGACGGACTCGATCAGGTCGATATCCGCCGCTATGACGCGCCGCTGACCCCCGGCCGGATCAAATTCCCCGAGGCCACGTACGTTGCGGGTCTCGGCGACAATCCCGAATATCATCAGGACAAGCTGCGGCTCGACTATGAATCGATGGTCACCCCCGACACCGTCTATGACTATGATCTCGCGACCGGCAAGCTCGAGACGCTGAAGGTGCAGGAAATCCCTTCGGGTTATGACGCCACGCAATATGTAACCGAATGGGTTAATCTGCCGAGCCGCGACGGCAAGACGATGATCCCCGCCTCGCTCGTTTACAAGAAAGGGACGAAACTCGACGGCAGCGCGCCGATGCATCTCTATGCCTATGGCAGTTACGGCTACCGCGTGCCGCCGGGCTTTTCGACGACGCGGCTCAGCCTCGTCGATCGCGGCATGATCTATGCGATCGCGCATGTCCGCGGCGGCGACGACATGGGCCGCGCCTGGTACCTTGCGGGCAAGACGACCGAGCGCAAGAACAGCTTCAACGATTTCATCGACGTCGCCAAGGGGCTGATCGCGAAGAAATATACCTCGGCCGGCAAGATTTCGGTCGAGGGCCGCTCGGCGGGCGGGCAGGTGATGGGCGTGATCTATAACGAGGCGCCCGAGCTTTGGGGCGCGGTGCTCGCGGGCGTGCCCTTCGTCGACGTCATCAACACGATGGTCGACGACACGCTGCCGCTGACCCCGGGCGAATGGCCCGAATGGGGCAATCCGGTCACCGACAAGGCCGCGTTCGATTATATGCTGAGCTACAGCCCCTACGACAATGTGACCGCAAAAGCCTATCCGCCGATGCTGGTGTCGGCGGGGCTCAACGACCCGCGCGTGACCTATTGGGAGCCCGCGAAATGGGTCGCGAAGCTTCGCGCGACGCGCACCAACGATGCAACCTTGTTGCTGCGCACCAACATGGGCGCGGGCCATGGCGGCAAATCGGGCCGCTGGGGCGCGCTGCGCGAGGATGCCGAGGAATTCGCCTTCGTGCTGACGCAGCTCGGGGTGGAGAAGTAGATTTCCGAATATTTCACGCGAAGGCGCGAAGGCGCGAAGAGATCGCGTTGGCCGCAAAGCGGCTTTCTTTTCCGACGCCGCGACAAACCGGGCGGATGAAAAGCCAAAAAAAGCCTGTCGCCCGAGCCGACCTCTTCGCGCCTTCGCGTCTTCGCGTGAAATAAGATGGGGCCTGCTTAGCTGGTCAGAAACCCCCGCGCGATCAACTCGCGTTCCAGCGTCGCCGCATCGACGAACTGGTGCCCCGCTATGCCGACCGATTCGGCGCCCGCGATATTGTGCGCGACATCGTCGATGAAGAACGCGCCCGCGGGATCAATGCCGAATCGCTCGATCGCGAGGGCGTAGATCGCCGGGTCGGGTTTCATCAGCTTTTCGGTGCCCGAGACAATGATGCCCTGAAAGCGGTCGAACGCCGGCTGGGTCGGGCGGAATCCTTCCCAGAATTCGTGCCCGAAATTGGTGATCGCGAACAGCGGCACGCCCGCCTCGTCGAGCCGCTCGACCAGTTCGAGGCTGCCGGGCATCGGTCCCGGGATCGTCTCGTTGAAGCGCGTCGCATAGGCGTCGATCAGGGGCGCATGCGCCGGATATTCGGCCTTCAGCTCGGGCAGCATCTCGGCGAGCGGGCGGCCGGCGTCGTGCTGGAAATGCCATTCGGGCGTGACGACGTTGGTCACGAACCATTCGAGCTGATCCTGATCGTCGATCAGTTTCGCGAAGAGATGGCGCAGATCCCAGTCGAACAGGACGCGGCCGACATCGAAGATCACGCATCGGCGAATTATGGGGCGAATCATGCGTCCTCCAGACACGCGAAAGCGCCGCCGGAAGCATCCGACGGCGTTACGCTAGCTTGGCTATGCGCGCGGGACATAAGTCCCGGCAGGACGTTCAGCCCTGGCGCGCCTTGAAGCGGCGGTTGGTCTTGTTGATCACATAGGTGCGGCCACGGCGACGGATAACGCGGTTATCCCGGTGGCGGTCCTTCAGCGACTTCAGGCTGTTGCGAATCTTCATGATCTCTGTCCGTAAATCTTGGCGTATTGACGCGAAGCGGCGCAACTATGGGGAAGGGCGGAAAAAGTCAACCGCCTGCCGCCCCTTTTTCGTCATCCCGGACTTGATCCGGGATCCATATAGCACCGAAGTCGTGGACCCCGGATCAAGTCCGGGGTGACGAGGAGAGAATTACCCCGCCAGCGCCTTTTGCCGCCGCCGCTGCACCGACGAGCCATAGCCCATCGCCTCGCGATATTTGACTACGGTGCGCCGCGCGATGTCGTGACCCTCGGCCGAGAGCTTCTGTGCGATCGTCTCGTCGGAGAGGATCGCCTTGGGGTCTTCGGCCTCGATCATCGCCTTGATCCGGCTCTTCACCGCCTCGGCCGACACCGCGCCATCGCCCTCGGTCGCCGAAATGCCCGACGAGAAGAAATATTTGAGTTCGAACAGCCCGCGGGCGCAGCTCAGATATTTGTTGCTCGTCACACGGCTGACGGTCGATTCGTGCATGCCGATCTCCTCGGCGACCTGCCGCAAGGTCAGCGGCCGCATATGCGCGACACCGTGCAGGAAAAACCCCTCCTGCTGCTTCACGATCGCGCTCGCGACCTTGACGATCGTGCGCTGGCGCTGGTCGAGCGCGCGGACGAGCCAGTTGGCGCCGGCGAGTTGCTCGGACAGCCACGCCTTGCTCTTCGCCGCCGCGCCCTGCGCGAGTTCGGCATAATAGCGGCGGTTGACGAGGAGCCGCGGCAGGGTGCCGCTGTTGACCTCGACCGCCCAGCCCTTGGCCGTCTGGCGCACATACAGGTCGGGCACCACCGCCTGTGCGCCCTCGCCGCCATATTTGAGGCCGGGCTTGGGATCATAGCCGCGCAGCTCGCGAATCATGTCGGAGAGATCCTCGTCATCGACCCCGCAGATGCGTTTCAATTGCGGGAAGGCGCCCTTCGCGACGAGATCGAGGTGCGCGATCATGGTGGCCATCGCGGGGTCGTAGCGGTCGGCCTCGCGCGCCTGGATCGCGATGCATTCGGCGAGATCGCGCGCGCCGACGCCGGAGGGATCGAATAGCTGGATGCCCGCCAGCACCGATTCGAGCAAGGCGAGCGGCACGCCAAGTTGCGCGGCAAGCTCGGCGAGGTCGGCGCGCAGGTAGCCCGCCTCGTCGATCAGCGCGACGAGCTGGCCCGCGACGATCGCCTCGATCCCGTCGAACCGCTCGCCGACCTGCGCCATCAGATGGTCGTGGAGCGTTCCGTCATGCTCGGCAAAGCTGTCGAAGTCGATGTCCTCGCTCGCGCCCGACAGACCGACCGAATCGCTCGCGCTGTCGTGATGAAAGCGTTCTTCGCCGAAATCGACGTCGAGGTCGTCGGCGGTGCCTGCGTCAGAGGAAAGCGCCTGGTCGGTATCGGTCTCGCCCGACACCGCGGCGACGGGGGCTTCATCGCCGCCCTCATCGGATCCGCCATCATCGCGGTCGGCGGGCGAGGCGTCGAGGAGCGGATTGCCCTCGAGCACCTCGGCCAGATAGGCCTCGAGTTCGAGGTTCGACAGCGCAAGCAGTTTGATCGCCTGCTGTAGCTGCGGCGTCATCACCAGCGATTGCGACTGGCGTAAATCGAGGCGCGGACCCAACGCCATCGGCGTTTAGTTCACTATCTTGCGCGCTCCCGCGAAGGCGGGAGCCCATCTCCGGTCGGCGCCATCTTGAAACCACCGGAGATGGGTCCCCGCCTTCGCGGGGACACACGGATTTTTTTCTTGGTGTAAGACACCAAAGGTCAAAGCGAGAAGCCCTCGCCGAGGTAGAGGCGGCGCACCTCGGGGTCGGCGACGAGTTCGGCCGGCGAACCGGCAAGCAGCACCTTGCCGTCGTAGATGATCGCGGCGCGGTCGACGAGGTCGAGCGTCTCGCGCACATTATGGTCGGTGATCAGGACGCCGATGCCGCGCGTCTTGAGGTCCGCGACGAGATCGCGAATGTCGCTGATCGACAAGGGATCGATGCCCGCGAAGGGTTCGTCGAGCAGGATGATCGAAGGGTTTGCGGCGAGCGCGCGGGCGATTTCGGCGCGGCGCCGTTCGCCGCCCGAGAGCGCCATCGCGGACGAATCGCGCAGCCGCGCCAAACCGAATTCGTCGAGCAGCTCCTCGAGCCGCCGTTCGCGCGACACCTTGTCGGGTTCGGCAAGTTCGAGCACCGCGCCGATATTCTGTTCGACGGTCATGCCGCGAAAGATCGAGGTTTCCTGCGGCAGATAACCGAGGCCAAGGATCGCGCGGCGGTACATCGGCAGCGCGGTGATATCCGACCCGTCGAGCATGATACGCCCGGCGTCGGGCTTCACCAGCCCCATGATCGAATAGAAGCAGGTCGTCTTGCCCGCGCCGTTCGGGCCGAGCAGGCCGACGACCTCGCCCTTCGCGACCGACAGCGAGACATCCGACAGGACGACGCGCTTGTCGTAGCTTTTGGCGATCGAGATGACGGCGAGTCCATTGCCCGCGGCCGCATCGTCCCGGACATGCGCCCTGTGCTCGGCGACGCCATGATCGTCGCTGGTCATCGTGCCTGTCGTGGATTCGTCGGTCATACGCAGCTTGGATCCGTTCTAGCCCCCGTGCGGCGTTACCCCAGCGACGCGCCCGCGGTCAATCTGGCAAGATTATTGCAGGGCCGGAAGAACGGGATGAATCAGGCGGCGGCGAACAGGTCGCCGTCGGGGTGCATCCGCTCGCGCGCGGGCAGGTTGAGCCCTGCCATCGCCTCGCGCAATTCCTGCCGCGCGACGACGTGGCCGATCCCCATGCCGCCGAGATGCGCCTTGTCGAGCAGCGTGAGGCCGGCAGGGAAAAGCTCGCGATAGATCACGCGCTCGCCGAGCCCCGGGATGACGCGGAAACCGACGCGGCGCGCGAGCTGGGTCAGCGCCTCGCCGACGCGGCGCATGTTGTGCGCGTCGACGTGCTGGAGGCGGTTGCGGAGGATGATCCAGTCGATCGTCCGCCCGTCGGTCTTCGCGCGCGCCTTGCGGGCGTCCCAGATGAGCTCCGAATAAAAGCTCGGCCGCGTGACCTGGAACGTCTCGGGATCGACCTGCCCGATCAGGTCGAAGTCGATGAAGCTGTCGTTGATCGGTGTAACGAGCGTGTCGGCGCTCGTTGCGAGGTGGCGCGCGAACACATCGTCGCGGCCGGGGGTATCGGCGACGAAATAGTCGACGTCTTCGGTCAGCCGCTCGACCTGCGCGTCGAGTTCCTCGATCGTCGTCCCCTCAAACACCTCGAACTGCGGCGTCGGCAGCGCGATATCGCGGCGCTTCGCCGTATTTTCGCGATTCTCCAGATAGCGGTGGAAGGTACGCTGGCGCGGGTCGAGGTCGATCCCGGCAACGCGCCAGCCCTGACTCGCCAATGCGACCGCGAAATGCACCGCGCAGGTCGATTTGCCGGTCCCGCCCTTCTCGTTGGCGAAGATGATGCGGTGCGGGGCGGGCTTCGTCATGGCCGTTGCGATTTTCCTGTTGGCGGCGCATGGCAGCCGCTTGGGGTGGCAGTTGGGCCGCCAATATCGGAGGGCGGGCGGCCGTGCAAATCATCCGTGACATTGCGACGCTCCACCGCGCGGTCGACGCGCTGAAGCAAGGACGCAAAAGCGTCGCGCTGGTGCCCACCATGGGCGCCCTGCACGAGGGCCATCTTTCGCTCGTTCGCATGGCAAGGCGCGTCGCCGACCATGTCGTCGTGTCGATCTTCGTCAACCCGACGCAGTTCGGCCCGAACGAGGATTACGCCGCCTATCCGCGCGACGAGGCAAAGGATGCCGCGCTGCTGGTCGAGGAGGGCGTCGCGCTGCTC
The DNA here is from genome assembly GCF_001468395.1 of Sphingopyxis sp. H073. GTDB lineage: Bacteria > Pseudomonadota > Alphaproteobacteria > Sphingomonadales > Sphingomonadaceae > Sphingopyxis. The sequence continues at coordinate 205,228 of NZ_LNSG01000002.1, forward strand.
TGGGCGCCCGATGTCGGGGTCATGTACCCTGCCGGTCATTCGACGCATATCGAGGTCGCCGAGCTCGGCGCCGACTATTGCGGCGCGGTGCGCCCTGGCCATTTCGACGGGGTTGCGACCGTCGTCGCCAAATTGTTCAACCAGGTCCGTCCCGACATCGCGATCTTCGGCGAAAAGGACTGGCAGCAGCTCGCGATCATCCGCCGGATGGCGCGCGACCTCGATTTCGCGCTCGATATCTTGGGCGCACCGATCGCGCGCGCCAAGGACGGGCTCGCGCTGTCGTCGCGCAACGCCTATCTGACCGCAGCCGAGCGCAAGGCGGCCGCCGCCTTTCCGAACGCGCTGAAGGCTGCCGCGAAGGCGATCGCGGGCGGCGCCGACGTCGCCGGGACGCTGGCGAAGGCCGAGGCGGAGATCGTCAAAGGCGGCTTCGACAGCGTCGATTATGTCGCGCTCGCCAGCGCCGACAGCCTCGAAAGATTGACCGAGTTCAGCGAGCCCGCCCGCCTGCTTGCGGCAGCACGGATCGGGAAAACGCGCCTGATCGACAATCTTGCCGTCGGCTGATCGCGTCAAAAATCCCCGCATTTCTGCCGGTTGTCGCGGCTATCCACAAAAACTGCCATGGTCGTTAACGCTTTGTTGACCATAAGCCGCAAACTTGGGCCCCGAGGTCTCCGTGGGGTGGAGACGACAGGGGGTTATCATGGCGAACAGTCTGAAGTCTGCCCAATATCTGATCGAAAGCCGGCTGCTCGATGCGGCGCGCGGCGACGCCAATGCCTATTTCGACCTCGGGATCGCCTTCTCGACCGGCAGCGGCGGGGTCGATGTCGACCTGATCCAGGCGCATAAATGGTTCAACCTTGCCGCGCTTGGCGGCAGCCGCGAAGGCCAGCAGTGCCGCGCCGACGTGTCGAGCGAAATGAGCCGCGACGAAATCGCCGAGGCGCAGCGCCAGGCGCGCGCCTGGCTCGACGAAACGGCCCGCCGTCCCGCTGCCCGCCGCTTCGCGGCGTAATTTTCTGCTCACGCGGATGCGGCACCAGCCCGCTCCCCCACCCGGCCTTCCAATAGCATATCCTGAAATGGGAGGCCGGGTGGGGGAGCGGGCTGGTGCCGTTCTGATAAAGTCAGGTCGAGCGCTTGAACGGCGTGTGCCCTTCGAGCCATTCCATTTCGGCTTCCTCGGCGCGGCGTTCCTGTTCGAGGTAATCCGCGACCGCACGGCGAAAGCCGGGATCGGCAATGAAATGCGCCGACCAGGTCGCGACGGGGCCGTAGCCACGCGCGAGCTTGTGCCCGCCCTGCGCGCCCGCCTCGACCCGCGCGAGTCCGCGGGCGATCGCGATATCGATCGCGCGATAATAGCATAATTCGAAATGCAGATAGGGGATGTCGCGGACACAGCCCCAGTAACGGCCGTAAAGCGTATCGGCGCCGACGAAATGCATGGCTCCCGCGACCGGCGCGTCGCCGTCATAGGCGATCGACAGGATAATCCGGTTGGCCATCCGCGCGCCGAGCAGGTCGAACGCCGCGCGCGTGAGGTACGGGTGGCCCCATTTGCGGGCGCCAGTATCCTGGTAAAAGGCCCACATCGCCTCCCAATGCTCGGGGCGGATCGCATCGCCCGTCAAATCCTCGATACGCAGACCGTGCGACGCCCGCGCGCGTTCCTTGCGGAGCTGTTTACGCTTCTGCGAGGTCAGCGTGGCGAGAAAGTCGTCGAAGCTGCCATAGCCCGCATTGGCAAAATGAAACTGGATATCGCGCCGGACCAGCCAGCCCGCTTGCTCGAAGATCGGCATCTGTTCGGGCGCGACGAAGGTCGCATGCGCCGACGACAGTCCGTTCTGGCGCACGACCGCCTCGGCGCCGCGGATCAGCAGCAGCGCGGTTTCGTGGTCCTGTGCCAGCAGACGCGGGCCGGGAACGGGGGTGAAGGGCGCGGCAATCTGCAATTTCGGATAATAATCGCCGCCCGCGCGCGCCCACGCGTCGGCCCAGGCATGGTCGAAGACATATTCGCCCTGACTGTGCGACTTGAGATAGGCGGGCGCGGCGCCAACCAGTGTGCGCGCCGCATCCTCGACAAGAATCGGCGCGGCCTGCCAGCCGGTGCCGGGTCCGACGCTGCCCGATTCTTCGAGCAGCGCCAGGAAAGCATGGCTGACAAACGGATTGCCCCCGCCCGCCAGCGCATCCCAAGCCGCCGCGTCGACTGCGGCGACGCCGGTGCCGAGCGAGATGGTCCGGGCTGGCGGGTCGGCTTCGGCCACCGGAGCCTTATGCCGGTTTCACAGCGACGATCGCGTCGACCTCGACCGCCGCGCCGAGCGGCAGCACCGCGACACCGACCGCGCTGCGCGCATGGCGGCCGGCCTCGCCGAACACCGACTCCATCAGTTCCGAAGCACCGTTCGCAACCTTGGGCTGTGCGGTAAAGCCGGGATCGCTGTTCACGAACACGCCCAGCTTGACGATCTTTTCGACGCGCGACCAGTCGCCGCCGACGGCGTTGCCGATCTGCGCCACCAGCATCAGTGCGCAGCGGCGCGCGGCGTCATAACCCGTCGCCTCGTCCATGTCGGCGCCGAGGCGGCCGGTCACGACCTGCCCGTCGCGGAACGGAAGCTGGCCCGAGATATGGAGCAGCCCGCCTCGCTCGACGACGGGGACATAGGCGGCGACCGGCGCGGCCGGCTTCGGCAGTTCGAGGCCGAGTTCGGCGAGCTTGGCGATAACGTCGGACATGTCGGTTCCTTTATACCAGTTCGGGATCGGGCGCCGGGATATTCTCGGCAAGCCGCGCCAATATCCACTCCAGCGCCGCCGTCCAGCCATCAATCCTTGCATGCGCGTGGCGGGCGGGGGGAACCTTGTCCGCAATCGCGGGCTCGCCGACCATATGCAGCCGCCAGACCTGCGGCGCCTCGACCGCGACCGACTTGTGATGATTGGCGAGGTCGTCGATGAAGATCGCAACGCCCGGCTCGCGCTCGTCGATCAGGCGCCGCACCGGCTCGCCCTTGCCGCCGCGGCTGCCGATCACCGGCGCGGCGAGGCCCAGCGCCGCGAGCTGGTCGGCGCGCGTCTGCTGATGGTCGGGGCCGACATTGGTCAGGACGACGATGTCGGCGTGCTCGGCGATCGCCGCCATCGCCTCGAGCGCCCCGGGGATCGGCGTCTGGCGCCCCATTTCGGTGCGAAAAAAGCCGTCGAGCAGCGGCCAGACCTCGGCCGCCTCCAGGGGCGTCCCGCACTCCTTGCGCTTCAGCGCGTTGGCGAAGCTCGTGTCCTCCATGCGAAAGATCACGCCATGCTCTTCGTCGACCCACTGCGCGAAGGGGACGACCATGTGCATGAGCACCTCGTCGCAATCGGTAATGACGAGCGGGCGGGTCATGCGTCCATCCTCTGGTTTCCATCGAGCCGCTCAGCGGCGGCCGCAAGCGCTTCGGGTTTGACGTCAAGCGCCGCGGCGCAGGCGATCAGATCGGCCTCATAGGCGATGAGGAAGGACAGGATCGCAGCAAGCGTCGCGCGGTCTCCGAGCGAGGCGCGCAGGCCGTCGGGATCGAGCCCGGTCATCGCGAGCAGCCGTTCGGCGCGCGGCTCGTCACTCACTATCCAGCCAAGCGCCTGGAGCGCGAGCGCCGCGTCGTCTTCGAACAAGCCAAATTTCCCTTCCACGCGAGGCAATTGAGTCGCGCGGCCGATTCGCCTAAACCGGCTGCGGGTACAAGGTGGGGAACGGAAGAGACATGGGCAAGACCATCCTGGTCGTCGAGGATAATGAGCTGAACCTCCGCCTGTTCTGCGACCTGCTCAACGCCCATGGCTACAGCGCGCATCCGGTGCGCGACGGGCGCGATGCGCTGGAAAGGGCGCGCGAGGTATCGCCCGACCTCATCATCATGGACATCCAGTTGCCGCATGTCTCGGGGCTCGAGCTGATCGAACAGATGAAGGCCGACCTGACCTTGCGCGCGGTGCCGATCATGGCGGTCACCGCCTATGCGGGGAAGGGCGACGAGGAGCAGATCAAGGCCGCGGGCGCCGAGGCCTACGTGTCCAAGCCGATTTCGGTGATCAAGTTCATCGAAAGCGTGGGGGCGTTTGCCTGAGCGACCGGTTTCGACCGAAACAAGCCGTCGCCCCCGCGCAGGCGGGGGCCGCTGTCGGTTTACGCGGCCGCGCAGGAATAGGCGGCTAGCGGCCCCCGCCTGCGCGGGGGCGACGTTGTTGATACGACCGCTTCCCACCCCAAAGCTGACGTTTCCCGCATGCACGAAAAAGGGCGGCACGGGCCGCCCTTCTGTATCACCTCGATCCCCGCCGAAGCGGGGATGACGCATTTCCACCCGCGCGCTTTCAGCGCATGGGGAAATGCATCACTTGATCTTGGCTTCCTTGAATTCGACGTGCTTGCGCGCACGCGGGTCGTATTTGCGCACCGACATCTTTTCGGTCATCGTGCGCGGATTCTTCTTGGTGACATAGAAAAAGCCCGTGTCGGCGGTGCTCACCAGCTTGATCTTGACGGTCGTCGGCTTGGCCATGGCCCTGTTCCTCGAAAACTTGGCACATTCCCCGGAACGTCCGGCAAATGTGGCGGGACTGGGGGCCCCGGCGGTTGCGGTGAAAAACAAAGAGGGCCGCGCGTCGGGCGCCGCCCCCATTTATCCGCGGGCCATTGGCGGGATTCGGGCTCCATGTCAAGCAAAAGGAAGGGCGGACGGCATCGCGCCGCCCGCCCAGAAGGGGTTCGGCCGCGCCCTCAGGCGCCCTTGATCTCGAAGCGGACGGTCATCACCTGCCAGCTTTCTTCGGGCACGCCGCCACGCGTCGCCGGCTTGAAACGCCATTTGGCGAGCGCGCGCCGCTTCGTCTCCTCGAAGAAGCCGGGGCTGTCGGTGCTGACCAGCTCGACCGCCTTCACGCGCCCGTCGGTGCCGATCAGCACGCGGACGCGAACCGCGCCCTCGACCTCGCGGCGCTGCTCGCTCGCCGGATAGTCGGGCTGGAACCCCGCCGCATAGCGCGGATCGAGCTTTGCAAGCACCAGCGGCGGCGGAGCCGGTGGATCGGCGGGACGCGCGGGCGGACCCGGATCATAGGGCAGCGGGTCGGGGACGAAGGGCTTTACCTCCGCGCCGAGATCGGTCCGGGGACCAAGGTCGACGAGCGGCTTCACCGCCTCGCGCACCGAATGGCTCTTCGGCGTCGGCGAGGTTTCGGGCCGCTTGTCCGGAGGCGGATCGACCGGCTTCTCGATCTTGATCAGCGTGCCGGTCAGCGGCGAAAGCACGGGCTTGGGCTTGACGATCATCGGCGACAGCGCAACCGCGACGACGAGCACGACAGGCAAGCCCACCGCCAGCGCGGCCGCAAGCGGACGATGCGCCGCGCCGGGGTCGTAACTGTCGCGCCGCAGCGACGAACCGCCCTCCGGCGCGGTGATCGCCTCGGGGGCCGCGACGATTGCGGATATCAGGGGAATCAGGGTCATGGCACCTCTCCTTGCCTCAAGGAGACCCGGCCCCGCCCGCGTCGACCGCTGCTGTCGGCCAAGTCCGATTGTGTGATATTATAACATCACTATATTTGTCAATCGGAATGATCGGCAAGGCGTACCGCTGTCTCGTGGAGGACGATCAGGCGGCCGCGAGGCGTGCCGCCGCCTGATCCTTGGCGATCAGCGGCAACAGTTCGGCCATGTCGGGACCATGGTCGCGGCCGGTCAGCGCGCGGCGGAGCGGCAGGAAAAGCGCGCGGCCCTTGGCGCCCGTCGCCTCTTTAACCGCCGCGGTGAGCGCGTGCCAGGGGTCGGCCGTCCAGTCGATGCCCGGCGCGGCGGCGGCGGCGGCGGCGAGCACCGGCCGGTCGGCATCCTCGGGCGCGGGCGGCGCGAACGGCCCGTCGAACACCGCCACCCAGTCGGCCGCCTCGGCGACGGTCATCAGGTTCGGGCGAATCGCGTGCCAGCGTGCCTCGGTGATCGCGGCGGGGAGGCGCGACGCGACCGCGGCATGGTCGGTGTGGTGCAGTATCTTCTGGTTGAGCAATGCCAACTCGCCCTCGTCGAAACGCGCCGGCGCGCGGCCGAAGCGCGCAAAGTCGATGCTTTCGATCAGCGGCGCGGGCGACGTCACCGGCTCGATCGGATCGCTGGTACCCAGCCGGGCGAGCAGCGCGACGAGCGCGATCGGCTCGATCCCATCCTTACGCAGGCTTGCCATCCCGAGCGAGCCCAGCCGCTTCGACAATTTGCCCTCGGTCCCGACGAGCAGCGCCTCGTGCGCAAATTGCGGCGGCGTCGCGCCCAGAGCCTCGAACATCTGGATCTGCGCCGCGGTGTTCGACACATGGTCCTCGCCGCGCACGACATGGGTGATCCCCATCGCGATATCGTCGATCACGCTCGGGAGCAGGTAAAGCCAGCTGCCGTCGGCGCGGCGCACGACGGGGTCGGACATATTCGCCGGTTCAAAATGCTGAGGACCGCGAACCATATCGGTCCACTCGATCGACGCATCATGATCGAGCCTGAAACGCCAGTGCGGGGCGACACCCTCGGGCACCGGCGCATCGGCGGGCTTGCGCTCATAGACCGGCGGCAGCCCGCGCGAGAGCAGTATCTTGCGGCGAATATCGAGTTCCTCGGGCGTCTCGTAACAGGCATAGACGCGCCCCGCAGCCTTCAGTTTCCCGAACTCGGCCTCGTACAACGCAAAGCGCGCCGACTGCCGCTCCTCGCCATCGATATCGAGCCCCAGCCACGCAAGATCGGCGCGGATGGCGCCCACATATTCCTCTTTCGACCGCTCGAGATCGGTGTCGTCGATGCGCAGCAGAAATCGCCCGCCATGCTTGCGCGCCCACAGCCAGTTGTGGATCGCGGTGCGGACATTGCCGACATGCAGGCTGCCGGTCGGCGAAGGGGCGAAACGGGTCGTGACGGTCATGGGCGCGCCTATAACCCCTTTTGCGCGTGAAGCGAGTCAGGCCGTCCGGAACCCGTGCGTGATCGGATAGCGGCGGTCGCGCCCGAAGTTGCGCGTCGACAGCTTCACCCCCGGCGGCGCCTGGCGGCGCTTGTACTCGGCGATCGAGAGCAGGCGCTCGATTCGCGCCACCGCGTCGCGATCGAAACCATAGCGCGCCACGACATCGTCGACGCTCGCCTCCTCCTCGACGAGCATGTGGAGCATCCGGTCGAGGTCCACGTAGGGCGGCAGGCTGTCCTCGTCCTTCTGGTCGGGACGCAGCTCCGCGCTCGGCGGCTTGGTGATGATACGCGCGGGCATCACCGGGAACACCGGGTTGCGCGAAAGGCGCGGGACATGCGCGTTGCGCCACCTGGCCACCGCGAACACCGTCGTCTTGTACGCGTCCTTCAGCGGATTATAGCCGCCCGCCATGTCGCCATAGATCGTCGCATAACCAACGCTCATCTCGCTCTTGTTGCCCGTCGTCATCAGCATCGGGCCGAACTTGTTGCTGAGCGCCATCAAGGTGACGCCGCGGATGCGCGACTGGACATTTTCCTCGGTCGTATCGACATTTTCATCGGCGAAACTGTCGGCGAGCATGACGTCGAACGCCTCGACCGCGGGGACGATCGGGATGGTGTCGAGCCGGCAACCGATCATCTCCGCGCAGCCGCGCGCATCGTCGAGGCTTTCCTGGCTGGTGAAGCGGCTCGGCAACATCACGCACCAGACCTTGTCGGGGCCCAGCGCATCGGCGGCGATCGCGGCGCAGATCGCCGAATCGATCCCGCCCGACAGGCCGAGCACGACGCCGGGGAAGCGGTTGCGCGTCACATAGTCACGCAAGGACAGCACCATCGCATTGTAGATATCGGCCGGATGCGCGTCCCACTCGGCGATCGCGCCGGGCTCGCAGCGCCACCCGTCCGCACTCCTGGTCCATTGCGTGACGCGCTCCTCGGCCTCCCAATCGGTCAGGCGGTGCGCGGTGCCGCCATCGCCATCGAGGACGAAGGAGCAACCGTCGAACACCAGCTCGTCCTGCCCGCCGATGCGGTTGAGGAAGATCAGCGGCAGGTTCGTCTCGGCCACGCGCGTGCCGAACACCTGGGTCAGGCGGCGGTCGTCCTTGTCGATCTCATATGGGCTGCCGTTCACCGAGATCAGGATTTCGGCCCCCTGCGCCGCGAGATGCCCGCAAACGGTTGGAAACCACCCATCCTCGCAGATCGGCAGACCCAGCTTGACGCCGCGCCATTCGACGACGTCGGGAAGCGGACCGGGCGCGAAGACGCGCTTTTCGTCGAAGGTGCCGTAATTCGGCAGCTCATACTTGCGCCGCGTCGCGACGATCCGCCCTTCGTCGAGCAGGGCGACCATATTGTAGAGCTGGCCCTCTTCATCGCGCTCGACCGAACCGACGAGCATCGCCGGCCCGCCGTCGGCGGTCTCCGCCGCGAGTTCGGCCAGCAACACCGCGGCGCGCTCGGCGAGCGCGGGCTTGAGCACCAGATCCTCCGGCGGATAGCCGATCAGTTGCAGCTCGGGGTAGAGGATCAGGTCGGCCCCACCGTGCCGCGCGCGCACCTCGCGCATCGCGGCGGCGTTGGCGGCGAGATCGCCGACCGACTGGGTCATCTGCGACAGGACGATAGAGAGATGCTCGGTCATGCCCAGCGGTTTAGGCGCTGCCGCCCCGAATTCAACACCGGACCGCGTGGTGACGGTCTCGGGGTCAGGCTCCAGCCCCTCGTCACCCCGGATCAAGTCGGGGGTGACGACGAAAGATCTGCCTGCTGTCCGCCCAAGGCTGCGGCCTCGCGAGCGCCCGGCACGCCGATGGCTTTAACCCCTTCCCCTATCGGCCTCCGCTGGCTAAGGGGCGCGCATTCCCCATCGCGAAAAAGGGCCACCACACCCCATGAAACTCATCTCCGGCAACAGCAACCTGCCGCTGGCCCGCGCGATCGCCGATTATCTCGAGCTGCCGCTGACCGACACCAGCGTCCGCCGCTTCGCCGACGAGGAAGTGTTCGTCGAGATCCACGAGAATGTGCGCGGGCAGGATGTCTTCGTCGTCCAGCCGACGAACTTCCCCGCGAACGACAATCTGATGGAGCTGCTGATCATCACCGACGCGCTCCGCCGCGCCTCGGCGAAGCGCATCACCGCGGTCGTCCCCTATTTCGGCTACGCCCGTCAGGACCGCAAACCCGGCCCGCGCACCCCGATCTCGGCCAAACTCGTCGCGAACCTGATCACCACCTCGGGCGCCGACCGCGTCCTTGCGATCGACCTGCACGCCGGCCAGATCCAGGGCTTCTTCGACATCCCGACCGACAATCTTTACGCCGCGCCGGTGATGAGCGCCGATATCCAGGCGCGCTTCGGCGACAAGAATCTGATGGTCGTCTCGCCCGACGTCGGCGGCGTGGTCCGCGCACGCGCGCTGGCGAAGCGCCTCGACAACGCGCCGCTGGCGATCGTCGACAAGCGCCGCGAGCGCGCCGGCGAATCGGAGGTGATGAACATCATCGGCGACGTGAAGGGCCGCTTCTGCATCCTGATCGACGACATCGTCGATTCGGCGGGCACGCTCTGCAACGCCGCCGCCGCGCTGAAGGCTGCGGGCGCCGAGGGCGTCGTCGCTTATTGTACCCACGGCGTGCTGTCGGGCGGCGCGGTCGCCCGCGTCGACGCGAGCGAACTCACCGAGCTGGTCATCACCGATTCGATCCAGCCGACCGACGCGGTCAACGACAGTTCCAAGGTCCGTGCCCTGACCGTCGCGCCGCTGCTCGGCGAAGCGATCAAGCGCATCGCCGACGAATCGTCGGTGTCGAGCCTCTTCGATTGACCCGCGAATGACGACGGGCCGTCTCGTCGATCTGAGCCACGTCGTCGAACATGGCACCATCACTTACAAGGGTCTGCCCGCGCCCGTCATCTGCGACTATCTGTCGCGCGAAGAATCGCGGGCGCTCTATGCCGAGGGGACCGAATTCCATATCGGCCGCATCGATATGGTCGCGAACACCGGCACCTATATCGACACGCCCTTCCATCGATATGCCGACGGGACCGACCTGTCGGGCCTCGCGCTCGAGGCGCTTGCGGGCGTACCGGGAACGCTGGTCGATGCCACCGGCGTGACCGGACGCGCCATCGGCCCATCGCTGTTCGGCCGCCACGAAATTCGCGGCCGCGCCGTCCTTGTCCGCACCGGCTGGGACCGCCATTGGGGCAGCGATTCCTATTTCGAAGGCCATCCCTTTCTCACGCGTGACGCTGCGGAATATCTGCGCGACCAGGGCGCCACGCTCGTCGGCATCGATTCGCACAATATCGACGACAACAGCGGCGGCGAGCGTCCGGTCCACACGGTGTTGCTCGGCGCCGGCATCCAGATCGTCGAGCATATGACGGGGCTCGAACAGCTACCGCCGACGGGGTTCCGCTTCTATGCCGTGCCCCCCAAGATTCGCGGGATGGGCACCTTTCCCGTGCGTGCGCACGCCGCGATCGACTGATATGGCGGAGCGGTCATCCTTTGTGCAGGTGACACCCTTTCTCGGCGTCGCCGCGATCGAACCCGCGCTCGCCTTCTATCGCGACCTGCTCGGCTTCACCGTCCATGTCGATGATGGCGGCTATGCCTATGTCGAGCGCGAGCGCATCGGCCTTCGCCTCCTTGCGCTCGACGCGGGCGCGCTCAACCCGCCCGGCTGTTCGCACATCTATATCGACGTCCGCGACGTCGAAGCGTTGTTCGCAGACTATGAGCCACAGCTCGCCGCACTGCCGGTGGAGCGCTGGGGCGCTCCCAAAACGCACCCCTATGGCCAGCGCGAGTTCTGGGTGCGCGACCCCGACGGCAATCTGATCACGTTCGGCGAAGGTGTTGGCGACAACGCCGCGCAATGGGATTATCGCGGCTGACATGAGCCTCGAATCCGACATCGCCCTCGCGCATCGCCTCGCCGATGCTGCCGGCGCCGCCATCCGTCCCCTTTTCCGCGCGGCATTCACGCACGAAGCGAAGGCCGATGCCTCTCCCGTCACCGAGGCCGACCGCGCCGCCGAGGCCGCGATGCGCCGGCTGCTCGATGCCGAGGCGCCGCGCGATGGCATCATCGGCGAGGAATATGGCGCCGAACGCGCCGAAGCCGCGCGCCAATGGGTGCTCGACCCGATCGACGGCACGGTCAGCTTCATGGCCGGGCGGCCGATCTTTGGCACGCTGATCGCGCTGTTGCAGGACGGCTGGCCCATCCTCGGCATAATCGACCAGCCAATTTCCGGCGAACGCTGGGTCGGCGCGATGGGGCAGCCGACCTTGTTCAACGGAAAGCCGGCGGCGACGCGCACCTGCCGCAACCTCGCCGACGCGGTGCTGGCGACGACCGGCCCGCAATATTTTACCGACCATGATGGCGAGCATTTCATGGCGCTCGCCGCGAAGACCTCGCACAAGCGCATGGTCTTCGGCGGCGACTGTTATAATTACGGCCTGCTCGCGAGTGGTCATATCGACATTGTCGCCGAGGCGGGGCTGAAGCTCCACGACTATGCCGCGCTCGTCCCCGTCGTCGAGGGCGCGGGCGGGACGATGTGCGACTGGAATGGCGAACCGCTCAACGCCGACAGCCCGGGCCATGTCATCGCGCTCGGCGATCCGGCGCGGCTCGAGGATGTGATCGAGGGCCTCGCCTGCCGTCATTGACCGCCTCGGCGCTTGCATTTCGGCGCGAATCCGTCTAGGCGCGCGCCTTCGCACGATAGACAAGCGGACCTGCCTGGCGACAAGGGCTGCCAGGGCCGGTCGATATCGTCGCTAACCAAGGAGACGAAAATGCCCAAGCTGAAGACCAAGAGCGGTGTGAAGAAGCGCTTCAAATTCACCGCCTCGGGCAAGGTGAAGCACGGCGTTGCCGGCAAGCGCCACCGCCTGATTTCGCACAATAGCAAGTATATCCGTACCAACCGCGGCACCAGCGTGCTCAGCGATGCGGATACGGCCCACGTGCGCCTCTGGGCGCCCTACGGCCTGAAGTAAGGAGCGCTAGACCATGTCACGCATCAAACGCGGCACGACCACGCGCGCCAAGCACAACCGGATCCTGGAACAGGCGAAGGGCTATTATGGCCGGCGCAAGAACACGATCCGCGTCGCGCGCCAGGCCGTCGAAAAGGCCGGCCAATACGCCTATCGCGACCGCAAGGCGAAGAAGCGCAGCTTCCGCGGCCTGTGGATCCAGCGCATCAACGCCGCCGTTCGCGCCGAAGGCCTCACCTATTCGCAGTTCATGCACGGCGTGAAGCTCGCCGGGATCGAACTCGACCGGAAGGTCATGGCCGACCTTGCGATGAACGAAGGCGGCGTGTTCGCCGCGATCATCGCTCAGGCGAAGGCGGCGCTGCCCAAGGCGGCTTAAGCCTCTGAGCTATTGCTAAAGCAAAAGGGCGGTCCCGACGGGGCCGCCCTTTTTCGTGATCGCAAAACAGGAACGGCGCGAAGGTTTCCCCTCACGCCGTTCCGACAATGGCTCCAGTGGAAAACCATCGCCCCCCTCCCTCCGTGCCGAATAGCCGTGGGTCGCAGAAAGCTGCCGGCCGGCGGAAGTGTCCCTATGGCGCGACATATGCCGTCGTGCAGGACACAAAAATTGTAAGAACACGACACGACCTGCGCCTAGGCTGTTGTTTTTTTTCGCACGCGTCCGCAAGGGTGACGTCATGACCGTGGGAAAATCCGCAAGCGGGCCCGACGCGGGCGTGCGCGTGCTGACGCGCTTCTTCCCTGTCTCCGAAGCGCTGCGCCCCTATTGCAGCATCATCTACCTGACCGAGGTCGAAGCGCCGCCAGGCGTGCGGGTCGAGGATTATCTCCATCCCGAATGGGCAAACCTGCGCTTCATCGAGGGCGAGCCCTCGCTCGCGGCGGTCGGCGACGCCGAACCGGTGCCCGCGCCGCGCTTCGTCGTCACCGGCCCGACCAGCAAGGCGACCTATTTCGCGGCCGGCACGATGCGTGTGTGGGGAATCGGCATCCTGCCCGCCGGCTGGGCCAAATTATTCGCGCTTCCTGCCGCGGATTTCGCCGACCGGTTCGTCGACGGGGCGGTTCATCCGGCCTTCGCCGCCTGCGTACCCCTCGTCGCCAAATTGCGGCAGGCGAACGACGTCGAGGCGGCGGCGCGGATGATCGACGATCATGTCGCGGAATTGCTTGCCGGCGCCCCGCGCGACGACCCGGCGATCCTCGCTGCGCATACCGCGCTGGTCCAGGACGAACTGACAAGCGTTGCCGAACTCGCCGAAAAGCTGGGCATGTCCGAACGCTCGGTCGAGCGACTCTCGCGCCGTGCCTTCGGCTTCCCGCCCAAGCTGCTGCTCCGTCGCCAGCGCTTTCTGCGCAGCCTCGCGCGTTTCATGCTCGACCCCTCGATGAGCTGGATCGCGACGCTCGACTATCAATATTATGATCAGGCGCAATTCACCCGCGATTTCCGGCGCTTCATGGGAATGAGCCCGCGCGCCTATGCCGCGCGGCCAAAACCGATCCTGGGTGCGGCGGCGCTGGCCCGCGCCGCCGCGGCAGGCGAGGCGGTGCAGGGGCTCCACAAACCGGCCGGATAGCGCCGCTTTTCGGCCAACAGACTTGACCCGCGCCGCCCGTTCGGTGCAAGCGGCGGGCAACGGACGCGCGGGAAGCCGCCGGTTCCTCGACAAAGCAGAAACAACAGGCCGGCAGCGGCATCGCGCCGGAACAGGACGAACAACGATGAGCGAGACACAGGCCCTGCAGGCGAAGCTGGTGGGCGATATCGAGGCTGCCGCCGATCTCGACGCGGTCGAGGCGCTGCGCGTCGCCGCGCTCGGCAAGGCAGGCAGCGTGACCGGCCTCTTGAAGACCCTCGGCGGGATGACCCCCGAGGAACGGCAGGTTGAGGGGCCGAAAATCCACGCCCTGCGCGAAGCCGTTGCCGAGGCGATCGCCACGCGCAGGGCGACGCTCGAAAGCGCGGCGCTCGAGGCGAAGCTTGCCGCCGAACGCCTCGACATGACGCTCCCTGCCGCCGACGCGCCGAAGGGCAGCGTCCACCCGGTGAGCCAGGTGATGGACGAACTCGCCGAGATCTTCGCCGACATGGGTTTTGCAGTCGCGACCGGACCCGAGATCGAGGACGACTGGCGCAATTTCACCGCGCTTAACATCCCCGAGACGCACCCCGCGCGCGCGATGCACGACACCTTCTATTTCCCCGACAAGGATGCCGAAGGCCGCGCGATGTTGCTGCGCACGCACACGTCGCCGGTTCAGATCCGTACGATGATGAGCGAGGAGCCGCCGATCCGCATCATCGCCCCGGGCCGCGTCTATCGCAGCGACAGCGACGCGACGCATACGCCGATGTTCCATCAGGTCGAGGGGCTCGTGATCGACCGCGGCATTCATATGGGGCACCTCAAATGGACGCTTGAAACCTTCCTCAAGGCCTTTTTCGAGCGCGACGACATCGTGCTGCGTCTGCGGCCCTCCTACTTCCCCTTCACCGAGCCCTCGGCCGAGGTCGACGTCGGCTACAGGCAGGAAAAGGGCCGCCGCATCGTCGGCGGCCATGGCGACGATGAGGGTCATGCGTGGATGGAGCTGCTGGGCAGCGGCATGGTCAACCGCCGCGTGATCGCCAATTGCGGGCTCGATCCCGATGTCTGGCAGGGCTTCGCCTTCGGGGTCGGCGTCGACCGGTTGGCGATGCTGAAATATGGCATGGATGACCTTCGCGCGTTCTTCGACGGCGACCTTCGCTGGCTGTCGCATTACGGGTTCGGCGCTCTGAGCGTGCCCACGCTGAGCGGAGGGATTTCGGCATGAAGATCACCCTCGATTGGCTCCGCGAGCATCTCGACGGCGACTACACCGCCGCCGATGTTGTCGCGACCCTCAACCGCATCGGCCTCGAGGTCGAAGGCGTCGAGAACCCGGCCGAGAAACTCGCCGGTTTCCGCGTCGCGAAGGTGCTGACCGCCGAAAAGCATCCGCAGGCCGACAAGCTGCAGGTGCTGACCGTCGACACCGGCGAGGGCGTGTTGCAGGTCGTCTGCGGCGCGCCGAACGCGCGCGCCGGCCTGGTCGGCGTGCTCGGCCTGCCCGGCGCGGTCGTGCCGGTGAACGGCATGGAACTGAAGGTCGCCGCGGTGCGCGGCGTCGAATCGAACGGCATGATGTGTTCGACGCGCGAGCTCGAACTCGGTGATGACCATGACGGGATCATCGAGCTTCCCGCCGATGCGCCGATCGGAACGCCCTTTGCCGATTATAGCGGTGCGGGTGATCCGGTGATCGACATTTCGATCACCCCGAACCGGCAGGATTGCATGGGCGTGCGCGGGATCGCGCGCGACCTCGCCGCCGCCGGGCTGGGCACGCTGAAGCCGCTCGCGATTCCCGCGATCGAAGGCGCGGGTGCGCCCGCGACCGAGATCCGGACCGACGATCCCGAAGCCTGCCCCGCCTTCTACGGCCGCACCATCGCCGGCGTCGACAACCGCGTCGCGACCCCCGAATGGATGCGCCGCCGTCTCGAGGCGATCGGCCAGCGCTCGATCTCGGCGCTCGTCGACATCAGCAATTATGTGATGTTCGACCTCGGCCGCCCGAGCCATATCTACGACCGCGCGAAGCTTCACGGCGCGCTGGTCGCCCGGCGCGCCAGGGATGGCGAAACCGTCACCGCGCTGAACGGCAAGGACTACGCCCTCGACGACACGATGACCGTGATCGCCGACGAGCGCGAAGTCCACGACATCGCGGGCATCATGGGCGGCGAGCATTCGGGCTGCAGCGAGGAAACGACCGACGTCCTGATCGAGATCGCTTACTTCACGCCCGAGCGCATCGCGCTCACCGGACAAGCGCTCGGCCTGACGAGCGATGCGCGCAGCCGTTTCGAGCGCGGGGTCGATCCGGCCTTCCTCGACGAAGGCACCGCGATCGTTACGCGCTATGTGCTCGACATCTGCGGCGGCACGCCCTCGGCGGTGACGCGCGCGGGCACGCCGCCGGTCGAGACGAAGACCGTCGCCTATGACCCGTCGCTGTCGGCGACGCTCGGCGGAATCGCGATCGAACCCGCGACGCAGCGCGCGATCCTCGAATCCCTGGGCTTTGGCGTGGCCGAGGGCGATCCGTGGACGATCACGGTTCCGAGCTGGCGGCGCGATGTCGATGCCGCGCCCGACATCGTCGAGGAAGTCACGCGCATCACCGGCTTCGACGCGATCGCGTCGGCGCCGCTGCCGCGGACGGACGGCGTCGCGAAGCCGACCGCTACCGCCGAGCAGCTCGTCGAGCGCCGCCTGCGCCGCAGCGCCGCAGCCGCGGGCTTCCACGAGGCGGTGACCTGGTCATTCATCAGCGAGCGCGAGGCCGCGCCCTTCGGCGGCGGCACCTGGAGCCTTGCGAACCCGATCAGCGAAGACCTCAAGGTCATGCGTCCGTCGCTGCTTCCCGGCCTGCTCGCCGCCGCCGCGCGCAACCAGAATCGCGGCGCCGACAGCATCCGCCTGTTCGAGATCGGGCGCCGCTATATCGGCACGAGCGAACATCCGACGCTGGGCGTGCTGATGGTCGGCGACAAGACGCCGCGCGGCTGGCAGAACGGCAAGGCCGCGCCCTTCGACGCGTTCGACGCGAAAGCGGCCGCGCTCGCGCTGCTCGACGCCGCGGGCGCGCCCGCCGACCGGTTGCAGGTGATGGAGGCCGTCGCCGAATCCGGCATCTGGCATCCCGGCCAGTCGGCGACGCTGCGGCTTGGGCCCAAGGCCGTGCTCGCCGAATTCGGCGCGCTGCATCCGTCGCTGACGAAGCATTTCGACGTCGACGGTCCGGCGATGGCGGTGCAGATCTTCCTCGACGCGATCCCGGCGAGGCGCGCGAGCGGCCCCGCCCGCGCTGCCTTTACCCCGCCCGCGCTGCAATCGGTGCGCCGCGACTTCGCCTTCCTCGCGCCCGAAAGCTTGGCGGCGGGCGACCTCGTCCGCGCGATCCGCAGTGCGGACAAGGTGGCGATCGTCGATGTGCGGCTTTTCGACCGCTTTGCCGGGACCGGCGTCCCCGAAGGCCAGGTGAGCCTGGCGGTCGAGGTCGAGCTGCAGCCGGTGGACAACAGCTTCACCGACGCTGAATTGAGAGCGATCGCCGACAAGGTGGTCGCCTCGGCAGCGAAGGTTGGGGCGGTGCTGCGCGGATAGCGGCCCTGGGTCGGCGGAGATCGAAGGGAGAGTTTGAGATATGGACACCCGCCACCTTGTCGACCGCGAGATCGCGCCGCTGATCGACCTGTTTCCGCGCGTCGATCTTAATTCGGCACCAATCGCGGACATTCGCGCCAAGGCGGCCGAGACCTATGCGATCCTGCCGCCGCCGGTGATCGTGCCCGAGGAATTATACGCGCCGTCGGTCCATGGCGGGCCCGATATCCCCGTCTATCTCTTCCGTCCCGAAACGATCCGCGCCGATGCGGGGGCGATCCTGCATATCCATGGCGGCGGGATGGTCATGGGGTCGGTCAAACAGATGCCGGCGGGCCCGGCGATGCTCGCGGCGACGGCGGGCGTGCCCGTCGTCTCGGTCGAATATCGCCTCGCCCCCGAAAATCCGTTCCCGGCGCCGCAGCAGGATTGCCACTCGGCGTTGACCTGGCTCGCGGGACAAGCCGAAACCATCGGCTTCGAAGCGGGCAAAATCATCGTTGCGGGCGAAAGCGCGGGTGGCGGGCTGGCGGCGGCGCTGGCGATCATGGCGCGCGACCTTGGCGGGCCGGCCATCGCGGGGCAACTGCTCACCTATCCGATGCTCGATCACCGTACCGGCAGCGACGCCTGCCCTTACAAAAATCCGAACACGGGCGAGTTCATCTGGACGCGCGAGAGCAACCGTTTCGGCTGGCGCGCGCTACAGGGCGATTACCAGATCGACGACGCCCGGCGCGGCTGGTTTTCGCCGAGCCTCGCCGCCGACCTGTCGAATCTGCCGCCCGCCTATATCGCGACGGGCAGCCTCGATCTCTTCTTCGACGAGAATCTGGACTATGCGCGCCGCCTGACCGCGGCGGGCGTATCGGCCGAGCTGCACAGCTATGCCGGCGCGATCCACGCCTTCAACGCGATCCCCGATGCCGCACTCAGCCAGCGATTCAATGCCGGACTGCTGGCCGCAGCGGCGGCAATGACCGCCTAAGCCGCCACCGCTTCCTCGCTCCGGCTCGCGGCGGCTTCGAGCATCCGCTTCTCAAGGCTTTTGACGCGCGCGGCGCTGTCGATCTTGTCGCCGATCAGGTCGGTCACGTAAAAAGTGTCGACCGCGCGCTCGCCATAGGTCGCCACATGCGCCGAGTGCACCGTCACCTTCGACTGGAAGAGCGCGTAGGCGAGCTGGTTCAGCAGCGCCGGGCGGTCCTGCGCATTGACCTCGATCACCGTGAAGCGGTTCGACGCCTTGTTGTCGACGAAGACGCTGGGGGCGACGCGGAAGGCCTCGGCGCGGGTGCGCGGCAGCGCGCGCGCTTCGAGTTTCGGAAGCAATTTCTGGCGGTTGGCGAGCGCATCCTCGATCGCCCGCGTCAGCCGGCCGATCTGTCCCTCCTCGGCGAACGGGCGGCCGAGCGGATCCTGGACGAGGAAATTGTCGAGCGCCAGACCGTCGCGCGTCGTGTGGATGCGCGCGTCGATGATGTTGCCGCCGGCGAGGTGGATGCCCCCCGCCATGCGATAGAAGAGCCCCGGATGGTCGGCGGCGAGCACCATGACCAGGGTCGCGCCGCGATCCTCGTCGGGCACCGCCGCGATGTGGAGCGGCGCGTCGCCGGCGGCCTGGATATGGCGAAGATTGGCGGCGATCACCTCGACCGGTTCGGCGATCCAATAGCTTTCGGGCAGGCGCTTGACGAGTTTGGCGAACGCCTTCTCGTCGTCGCCCAGCAGATCGGCGACCGCCTCCTTCTTCGCCTCGATCCGCGACTCGCGCCCGCGCTGCTTGTGCCCGAGGCGCAGCACTTCCTCGGCCGCGTCGTACAGTTCGGTAAGAAGTTGGCGCTTCCAGCTGTTCCAGACGCCGGGGCCGACCGCGCGAATATCGACGACGGTGAGGACGAGCAGCAGGCGCAGACGCTCGGGGCTTTGCACGACCTGTGCGAAATCGAGGATCGTCTTGAAGTCGGCAAGGTCGCGCTTGAACGCCGTCGCCGACATCAGCAGGTGATAGCGCACCAGCCACGACACCGTCTCGGTCTCGGCGGCGCTCAGCCCCAGTCGCGGGCAGACGCGCAGCGCAAGCTCGGCGCCGAGCACGCTATGGTCGCCGCCGCGCCCCTTGGCGATATCGTGGAGCAGCACCGCGACATAGAGCACGCGCCGCGAATGGATCTGGTCGAGGATCGCGGTCGAAAGCGGATGATCGTCGGCGAGCCGCCCCTGCTCGATATCGGCGAGCAGCCCGATCGCGCGGATCGTATGCTCGTCGACGGTATAGTGATGATACATGTCGAACTGCATCTGCGCGACGACACGGCCGAAATCGGGCACGAAACGGCCGAACACCCCGGCCTCGTTCATCCAGCGCAGCACCGTTTCGGGATCGCGGGGCGAGGTCAGCACGTCGAGGAACAACTCGTTCGCGCGGGGGTTGCGGCGGATCGCCTTGGTTTCGATCAGCTTCGCGTCGTGGCGCGCCTGCCGCATCGCCTGCGGATGGATTTCGAGGCCATGCTTGTCGGCGAGCGCGAAAATCTCGACCAGCCGCACCGGATCCGCTTGAAAGAAATCGTCCGACGGCAGCGCGAGCCGACCGCGGTCGAGGACGAAGCCGTGGAGCTTGCCCGGCCGCCGCCGCAGGGTCGGCAGGAAGCGCCGCCCGCGCGCCGCCATCTGCTCGTCGAGATGCGCAAGGAAGGTGCCGGTGACGTCGCCGACCGCCTTCGCATGGATGAAATAGAGCTGCATGAAGCGCTCGACCGCGCTTTTGCCGGGACGCTCGGCGAAGTTCATCCTCTGCGCAATCTCGCGCTGGAAGTCGAAGGTCAGCCGATCCTCCGCCCGCCCGGCGAGGATGTGGAGGTGGCAGCGCACCGCGAGCAGGAAATTCTCGGCGCGTTCGAACTGCCTGAGCTCGCGGCTCGTCAGCAGCCCCGCGTCGACTAGCTCGGGCACCGTGCGCACGCGGTGGATGAACTTGCCGATCCAGAACAGCGTGTGGAGATCGCGCAGCCCCCCCTTCCCTTCCTTCACATTGGGTTCGACGACATAGCGCGAATCGCCCATGCGCTTGTGGCGTTCGTCGCGTTCGGCAAGCTTTTCGGCGACGAACGCGCGCGCGTTGCCCGCGACGACCTCGGCGTCGAAGCGCGCGCTCGCCTGATCGTAAAGCTCGCGGTCGCCCCAGATGAAACGCGCTTCGAGCAGCGCGGTACGGATCGTCAGATCGTCCTTCGCGGCGCGGATCATCTCGTCGAGCGAGCGCGAGCTGTGACCGACCTTCAGCCCCAGATCCCAGAGCGTGTACAGTTGCGCCTCGATCACCTGCTCGGTCCAGCTCGTCTGCTTGAACGGCGTCAGGAAGCCGATGTCGATGTCGCTGAACGGCGCCATTTCGCCGCGGCCATAGCCGCCGACCGCGATCAGCGTGATGCGCTCGCCCGCCGAGCGATTGCCCGAGGGATAGAGATGGCCGACGGTGAAGTCGTGGCTGAGGCGGACGATCTGGTCGATCAGGAAGGCGGTAGCATTCGCCGCGACGCGCCCCGACGAGGGGCGGGCGAGCAGCCGCCGGTTGATCTCCGCGCGTCCCTCTTCGAGCGCGGTCTTGAGCAGCGCTACCATCGCCGCGCGGCGCTTGCCGGTATCGCTCGTTTCGCCCGCGATCTCGCCGAGCCGGTCGGACAACGCGCGCCGATCGATGATCGCGCGGCGGCCCTCAAGATTGTCGAAGATGTCGCTCATCGCTCGTCCGCCACGATCTGCTTCAGCCGGTAGAGCGCATCGAGCGCCTCGCGCGGCGCGAGTGTGTCGGGTTCGATGCCCGCGAGGGCGTCGCGGAGCGCGTCCTTCGCGGCGGCGGGCGCTTCCGCCAGCGTCGCGGCGAACAGCGGCAAGTCGTCGAGCCCCGCGGCGAGCCCGCCGGTCTTCTCGCGCCCCGCTTCGAGTTTCGCGAGCACCGCCTCGGCGCGCTTGACGACACCCGCAGGAACGCCGGCAAGCCGCGCGACGGCAAGGCCGTAGCTGCGGTCGGCGGGCCCTTCAGCAACTTCGTGGAGCAGCACCAGATCGCCCTGCCACTCGCGCGCGCGGACATGGTGGAGCGAGAGCGCGTTCAGCGTCTCGGCGAGGCGCGTGAGCTCGTGATAGTGCGTCGCGAAGAGGCAGCGGCACTTGTTGACCTCATGCACCGCCTCGACCACCGACCAGGCGAGCGCGAGCCCGTCATAGGTCGAGGTGCCGCGCCCGACCTCGTCGAGGATGACGAAGCTCTGCGGCGTCGCCTGCGCGAGAATCGCTGCGGTTTCGACCATCTCGACCATGAAGGTCGAACGCCCGCGCGCGAGATTGTCGCTCGCGCCGACACGGCTGAACAGCCGGTCGACGAGCCCGAGCCTCGCCGACGCGGCGGGGACGAAACCACCCGCCTGGGCGAGCACGACGATCAGGGCATTCTGGCGGAGAAAGGTCGATTTGCCGCCCATGTTCGGGCCGGTCACGAGCCACAGCCGGTCGGCTTCGCAAAGCGAGACATCGTTGGGGACGAAACGCTCGCCCGCCTTCGCCAGCGCAGCCTCGACCACCGGGTGGCGCCCGCCTGAGACATCGAGGCACGGCGTGTCGGCAAGGTCGGGGCGGCACCAGTTGTGGCTCATCGCATGATCGGCGAGCGCGGCGGCGACGTCGATACGCGCGAGGACGTCGCAGCTCGCTGCAATCGCTTCGCGGCGGGAAACAGCGGCTTCGGTGAGGGCTTCGAGATGCGCGGCCTCGGCGGCAATGGCGTGGACACCCGCCTGGGTGACGCGGCTCGCGGCTTCGTGAAGGTCAGACGAGTTGAAGCGCACGACACCTGCGAGCGTCTGGCGGTGGGTGAAGCCCGATTCGGGCGCCATCAGCGCGTCGGCGTGCTTCGCGGGCACCTCGACATGATAGCCGAGCACGCCATTGTGGCGGATCTTCAAGGAGGCGATGCCGGTACGGTCGCGATACTGCGCTTCGAGTGCGGCAATCGCCTTGCGGCCGTCGCGCGCGGTTTCGCGCAGCGCGTCGAGCGCGGCGTCATAGCCCTCGGCGACATAACCGCCCTGCGCGGCATCGACCGGCGGGGTTTCGATCAGCGCGCGCGTCAGTTCGTCGACGAGTGCGCCATGACCGTCGAGGCCCGGAAGCAGCCGCGCAAGCAAGGGCGGCAGGTCGGGGCGGCGGGCAAGCCGCTCGCGCAAGAGTCGCGCGCCGCCCAGCGCATCGCGAAGCTGTGCGAGGTCGCGCGGCCCGCCGCGCCCCGCGACGAGGCGGCCGAGCGCACGCCCGGCGTCGGGCAGCGCGCGCAGGGCGGCGCGAAGCTCGCCGCGCCAGAGTGCATCGCGGGCAAAGCCATCGACGAGGTCGAGCCGGTCGAGGATCGCCGCTTTGTCGGTCAGCGGACTCGCCAGATCGTCGGCGAGGAGCCGCGCCCCCGCGGCGGTAACGGTGCGGTCGATCGTGCCGAGCAAGCTGCCGTCGCGCCCGCCCGCCATCGTGCGGACGAGTTCGAGGCTTTCGCGTGTCGCGGCGTCGATCGCCATGCGGCCCGACGCCTGATGCTTCAGCGGCGGCTGGAGGAAGATCGGCTGGCCGGTCGCGACATGATCGAGATAGGCGACGAGCGCGCCCATCGCGGCAAGCTCGCCGCGGCCAAACTGGCCGAAGCCGTCGAGCGTCTGGACGCCGAAGAAGTTTTCGAGGCGCTTTTGCGCGGTGGTGCTCGAAAAATCGGATTGCGGACGCCGCACGACCTGCCGCGCGACCCATTCGGGCATATCGTCGGCGCTTTCGCTAACGAGCAGCTCCGACGGCGCGAGCCGCGCGAGTTCGGCGTCGACCTGTTCGGGGCGCACCGCAACGACCTCGAACCGTCCGGTCGAGATATCGGCGGCGGCGATCGCGACCTCGCCCTCGCTCCCGACCTGCGCGAGGGCGGCGAGGCGGTTCGCGCTGCGGCCTTCGAGCAGCGCCTCCTCGGTCAGCGTCCCCGCGGTCACGAAACGCACGATGTCGCGCGCAACGAGCGCCTTCGATCCGCCGCGCGCCTTGGCCTCGGCGGGCGTTTCGACCTGCTCGGCTATGGCGACGCGGTGGCCCGCCTTGATCAGCCGCGCGAGATAGGATTCGGCCGAATGGACGGGCACGCCGCACATCGGCACCGGCTCGCCGCCATGTTCGCCGCGCGAGGTCAGCGCGATGTCGAGCGTCGAAGAAGCCGCCTTCGCATCGTCGAAAAACAGCTCGAAGAAATCGCCCATGCGGTAGAAGAGCAGGCAGTCGCCCGCCTTCGCCTTCAGCGACCAATATTGCGCCATCATCGGCGTCGCCGCGGGATGGGCGGCGGGTGCGGCGTTGCTGTTGGCGGCGGTGCGGGCGGTGGCGGACATCGCACCCTGCTTAGTGATTGGGGGCAGCAAGGCAAGGCGCGGGTCGCGAATGGCGGCTTTGGGGTGGATTCCAGACATTCGTCACCCCGGACTTGATCCGGGGTCCACGACTTCAACGCCGCGATGGATCCCGGATCAAGTCCGGGATGACGAAGAAAGGAATATCCTCCCTGCGGCGCAGCCGTGGGGAGGGGGACCGTCGCCGCAGGCGATGGTGGAGGGGCCGCAACCTCGCGTCATTTGCCCCTCCGTCAGCGCTTCGCACTGCCACCTCCCCATGGCTTCGCCACGGGGAGGAACCAAACGGCAACCTTCGGTCGCTCCCAGTCGTTCGCAACCCTTGCGCCTGGACGCCACCCGAGTTTGCAACATTGCCGGTTACAATTCGCCCCGGTGGCGCTAGGGGAATCGGAAACGGGCGCGCGGTCTGGAAACACGAAACAGGGGACAAGGAATGGACAGCGGCAGCAAGGTGCAGTTTTCGGATCGTGAGGCCCTGCTCTACCACTCATATGGTCGGCCCGGTAAGATCGAGATCGTCGCCTCGAAACCGATGGCGACGCAGCGCGACCTTTCGCTCGCCTATTCGCCCGGCGTCGCGGTGCCCGTGCTCGCAATCGCCGAGGATCCGGGGAGCGCCTATGACTATACGGTCAAGGGGAACCTCGTCGCCGTCATCTCGAACGGCACCGCGATCCTCGGCCTCGGCAATCTGGGCGCGCTAGCCTCGAAGCCGGTGATGGAGGGCAAGGCCGTCCTGTTCAAGCGCTTCGCCGACGTCGATTCGATCGACCTCGAAGTCGCCACCGAAGATCCGCAGCGCTTCATCGAGGCGGTCGAACTGCTCGAGCCGAGCTTCGGCGGCATCAACCTCGAGGATATCGCGGCGCCGAACTGCTTCATCATCGAAGCGGCGCTGAAAGAGAAGATGAACATTCCGGTGTTCCATGACGACCAGCATGGCACCGCGATCATCACCGCCGCCGGCCTGATCAACGCCTGCCACCTGACCGGGCGCGACCTGTCGACGGTCAAGGTCGTCGTCAACGGCGCCGGCGCGGCGGCGATCGCCTGCACGGCGCTGATCAAGGCGCTGGGCGTGCGGCACGAAAATGTGATCATGTGCGACCGCAAGGGCACCATCTATCAGGGCCGCACCGAGGGCATGGACCAGTGGAAGTCGGCGCACGCGGTGCCCACCGAAGCGCGCAACCTGACCGAGGCGCTGAAGGGCGCCGACGTCTTCCTCGGCCTGTCGGCCGCCGGCGCGCTGAAGCCCGAGATGGTCAAGGACATGGCGCCCGCGCCGATCATCTTCGCGATGGCGAATCCCGACCCCGAAATCTCTCCGCCCGATGCGCGCGCGGCGCGCCCCGACGCGATCATCGCGACGGGCCGTTCGGATTTCCCGAACCAGGTCAACAACGTCCTCTGCTTCCCCTTCATCTTCCGCGGCGCGCTCGACGTGCGGGCAACCGCGATCAACGAGGAGATGAAGATCGCCGCCGCCTATGCCATCGCCGACCTTGCGCGCCAGCAGGTGCCGGAAGAAGTGGCCGCAGCCTATGGCGGGCGCGCGTCGAGCTTCGGCCCCGAATATATCATCCCCTCGCCCTTCGACCCGCGCCTGATGGAAATCGTCCCTGCCGCGGTCGCCAAGGCGGCGATGGACACCGGCGTCGCGCAGCGGCCGATCGCCGATATGGAGGAATATCGCACCCAGCTGCGCGCGCGGCTCAACCCGACGACATCGGTGCTGACGCTCGCCTATGAGGCGGCGCGCGCCAATCCGAAGCGCATCGTTTTTGCCGAGGGCGAAGAGGAAGTGGTGCTGCGCGCGGCGATCCAGTTCCGCGACGGCGGCTATGGCATTCCGGTGCTCGTCGGACGCGAAGGGCTACACGACAAGCTGCGCGCGATGGGCGTGCCCGACGCCGAGAGTTTCGAGGTCCACAACAGCGTCAATTCGCCGCACGTCCCGCAGATGGTCGACATGCTCTACGAACGGCTGCAGCGGCGCGGATACCTCCGCCGCGACGTGGAGCGCATGGTCAACCGCGACCGCAACATCTTCGGCTCGCTTCTGCTCCAGCTCGGCCTCGCCGATGCGATGATCACCGGCACGACGCGCACCTATTCGCAGTCGATGCGCGAGGTGCGGCGCGTGATCGACCACGCCGAAGGCAAGACGCCGTTCGGCATCCACGTCCTCGTCGACCAGCATCACACCATCTTCATGGCCGACACGACGGTCAACGAGCGCCCGAGCGCCGAGATGCTTGCCGACATCGCCGAGCGTACCGCGCACGTCGCGCGGCGGATGGGGCATGAACCGCGCGTCGCCTTTCTCTCCTATTCGACCTTCGGCAACCCGCCGGGCTCGTGGCTCGACAATATCCGCGAGGCCGTCTGCATCCTCGACGAACGCAATCCCGGCTTCGAATATGAAGGCGAAATGGCGCCCGACGTCGCGCTCAACCTGCGCGCGATGAAGAACTATCCCTTCTGCCGTCTGTCAGGCCCGGCGAACGTCCTCGTCATGCCGGGGCTGCAGTCGGCGAACCTGTCGGCGAAGCTGCTGCGCGAACTTGGCGGCGGTGCAGTGATCGGCCCGATGCTGATCGGGATGGAAAAGCCGGTGCAGGTCGCGACGATGTCGTCGACCGCGTCGGACCTCGTCACCCTCGCCGTTCTGGCGGCGGGCGGTATCGCGCAGTAAAAGAAAGGCGGCGGTCGTCGGGGAGACGCCGCCGCTGTTGCAATCCGCCCGGCAAAGGCCGCCGGCTTACTGCCCCGGCGCGCCACCGCCGGCCGTTCCCGGCGCGCCGACCGCCCCGATATTGCCAAAGATGTCCTCGAAGAAGCTGCGCTCGCGGCCGAGCGTCGGCGTCTTGTCGCCATCGGGGTTGATCTTGCTCACCAACTCGAGCCCGGTCTTGTCGACCGCGACGACATTGCCCGCGGGATCGAAGCGCACGCGCAACACCTGCTGCGCGACGGGGCGCGGCCTGGCGAACGCCAGCTGGCGCGTCTCGCGCGAGACATAATAATATTCATTGTCGCTGAACTGACCGACGAAGGTCGGACGGCCGAGGGTCTTTTCGACCGATTCGCGGTTGTCGACGCCGGGGGCGATCGCATCGGTCAGCACCGGATCGACGAAATAGCCCTGCCGGCCCTTGACCTGCGCGCAGCCGCTGGCGGTCAGCGCGAGCGCCACGCCCGCAACGATCAGGCGTGCGGGACGGGCGAAAGACTTGGGGTCGGCAATCGGCATCAACTCGTCTCCTTGCGCCGCTTTTCCCCGCATCGGGCGCCGGCGCTGGCAATCGCGCCTCTTAACCGCAAGCGGACGGCGCGCACAAGCGGCTTATGCCGCCCGAATGCTTGCGCCAAGCTGACTCAGAAGTCTTTTCGGATGGGCCGAATGCGCCTAAGCGTTGCGGCATGTTTTCTTCGCTCCGCAAGCTCTTCAAGTCCGAACCCGATCCCCGTGAAGCACGGCGCCCGCTGTGGAACGCCATCGTCGCGACCGCGCGGCAACCGCACTGGTATAGCGAGGGCGGCGTCCCCGACACGCTCGACGGGCGCTTCGACATGATCAGCCTGATCCTCGCGCTTGTCCTGCACCGGATCGACGAGGATCCGGACCAGGCGCGCGCGGGCGTCGAACTGACCGAATTGTTCGTCGACGACATGGACGGCCAGATGCGCCAGATCGGGTTCGGCGACATGGTCGTCGGCAAGCAGATCGGGCGGATGGTCGGCGCGCTCGGCGGCCGCCTCGGCGCCTATCAGGCCGCCGACGGATCGGATGAACTCAGGGCGGCGCTGGTGCGCAACCTGTGGCGTGGCAAGGAGCCGCCCGCCGCCGGGCTGGCGCATGTGATGGCGCGGGTGGCGGCGCAGCGCGCGGCGCTGGCGGCGACCCCGGTCGATGCGCTCGTCGTCGCCGACCGGCTGCCCGGATGAGCGCGCCCGAATTTTCGCACGTCGTCACGCTTGCCGAGGCGGCGCAAGGTCGCACGATGCGCCTCGAAGCCGACGAAGCCGTCCGCGCGGCGATCGCGACGCGGCTCGACCTCGTCGCGCTCGACCGGTTCGTCGTCACCGCCGAGGTGCGCGCGGTCGCGGGCGGGATGGCCGCGAAGGGTGAGATCGAGGCGGCAGTCGTACAGGGCTGCGCCGCGACCGCCCTGCCGGTGCCCGCGAAGCTCACCGAACCTTTCGATCTTCGCTTCCTGACGGGCGCCGAGCCCGTCGTCGATCCCGACGAGGAGATCGAGATCAGCGACGGCGACTGCGATATCCTGCCGCTCGAGGACGACCGCGTCGATATCGGCGAGGCGGCGGTGCAGACATTGTCGCTGGCACTCGATCCCTTTCCGCGCCACCCCGACGCCGACCGCATCCTTGCCGAGAAGGGCGTGCTCCGCGAGGAGCAGGCGGGGCCTTTCGCGGCGCTCGCAAAGCTGCGCGGCAAACCCGGCGCCTAATCGCTCTCGGGCGTCTCTTTCGGTTCGTCCTTGACGAGGTCCGCGACCGCGGCGTCGAGACCCTGCTCGTCCTTCGGAGGCGCTTCCTTGGCCGCGCCATCGGTCTCACCTCGCGCGACGGGCAACGATCCGCCGAGCGCCTTCGCCAGCCCGACGAGCTGCTCGCCGAGCACACGGTCGACTCCCGGCGCAACGTCGGCGACCTTGAAGCGCATATAGCCGCCCACCGTATAATCGAACCGGATCGCGCTGCCGGTCGACGTCGGCTTGATCTGGATCGTCAACGTGCCGACGACGGCCTCACCCTGCAGCGGGCCGAAGGCGCCCGACAGGCGCATCAGTTCGTCGGGTTTTGCGAACAGGATGCGCGCGTGCTGGACGCTGCCCGGCGCACCGCCCGGCTTGGCGGGAGGCAGCTTTTCGCAGAAGCAACCGCCGGCCTGCGAATCGAGCCAGAAATTCGCGGCATCGCCCGACCAGCTATGGTCCTTCGACCACCATTTGTCGGGGGTGCGAAGCATCTTCCAGACGTCTTCGGGCGAGGCGGCGACCTGCGCGCTGTGCGCGACGGTGAAGCCGATGTCGCTCTGGTCGATCACCTTCGCCTGCGCGGGCATAGCCAGCGCAGCGGCCGAGAGTATCCCAGCGGCGAGACAGGATTTAGATTTCATACAATCCCCTCCTCCCTGAGCTCCGTCATTGCGAGCGAAGCGAAGCAATCCAGGGCGGCCTTACACCGCTCTGGATTGCCACGGGCCTGCGGCCCTCGCAATGGCGTTTACAATCGGTTCGGCTTAGCTGCCGAGGATCGCCTCGATCGCGCCGTTGACATGGTCGATGTCGGCCATGCCGTCGACCTTGCTGACGATGCCGCGCGCTTCGTAGATCGGCAGGATCGGCGCGGTCTTGGCACGATATTCGGCCATGCGCGTGCGCACCGTTTCCTCATTGTCGTCGGGACGACGCTTGAACTCGTGGCTACCGCACACATCGCAGGTGCCTTTGACCGTCGGAAGCTTGTAGCGGTCGTGATAACCCTCGCCGCACTTGGCGCACGAAAAGCGGCCGGTGATGCGGTCGACGAGCGCGTCCTCCTCGACCACCAGTTCGATCACATGGTCGAGCTTGCGGCCGCGATCCGACAGGATCTGGTCGAGCGCGTCGGCCTGTGCGGCGGTGCGCGGATAGCCGTCGAAGATCACCGAGGTGTCGCCGCCGAGCTCGTCGAGCCGTTCGCCGATCAGGCCCGAGACGATCTCGTCCGAGACGAGCTCGCCCGCGTCCATGACCGCTTTCGCCTGGAGGCCGATCGGGGTGCCCGCCTTGACCGCGGCGCGGAGCATGTCGCCGGTCGAGAGCTGAACCATGCCATGCTCGCTTTCGAGCCGCGATGCCTGCGTTCCCTTGCCCGCGCCCGGCGGTCCAAGCAAAATGATGTTCAGCGTCATGGAAGCCCCTGTTACCTCTGCCCTGTCGGGATTCGCGTAGCGGCGGCGTCAGCGACGCGCAATGCCGCCTTTCAATTTGGCCTTCTTGATGAGGTCGCCATATTGATGCGCGAGCATGTGGCTCTGGATCTGGCTGATCGTGTCGATCGTGACGTTGACGATGATCAACAGGCTGGTACCGCCGAGCTGGAACGGCAGGCCCGATCCCGCGATGAAATATTCGGGGATAAGACAGATCGCCGCGAGGTACGCAGCGCCGATCACGGTGATGCGCGTGAGCACGAAGTCGAGATAGGCGGCGGTGTTCTTGCCCGGGCGGATGCCGGGGATGAAGCCGTTCTGGCGCTTCAGATTGTCGGCGGTTTCCTCGGGATTGAAGACGACGGCGACGTAGAAGAAGCAGAAGAAGATGATCCCCGCGGCATAGAGCGCCATGTAGAGCGGCTGGCCGTGCGCGAGATACTGGTTGAGCGAGACGAGGAATTCGCCCCACGCCGTGTCCTGCTGGACATTGTTGCCGAGCATCTGGGTCACCGTCAGCGGCATCAGCAGCAGCGACGAGGCGAAGATCGGCGGGATGACGCCCGCGGTGTTGACCTTGAGCGGCAGGTGGCTGCGGTCGGCCTGCATCACGCCGCGCTGCGTCGCGCGCTTCGGATATTGGACGAGGACGCGGCGCTGCGCGCGTTCCATGAAGGCGATGAAGGCAATGACGACGATCGCGCCGCCGACGACCGCGACGATCGTGCCGCCGCCCATCGAGCCTTCGCGCACCTGCGTGAACATCTGCGCGAAGCTGCGCGGCAGCTGGGCAAGAATGCCCGCCATGATGATCAGCGAGACGCCGTTGCCGATGCCGCGGCTGGTGATCTGCTCGCCGAGCCACATCAGGAACAAAGTACCGCCGACGATCGAGATGACCGCGCCGATGCGGAACATCATGCCGGGGTCGACGACCGCGGCGATGCCCTGGCTCTGGCCGAGCGTTTCGAGGCCGACGGCGATGAAATAGCCCTGGATCGCGGTGAGGAACACCGTGCCGTAGCGCGTGTACTGGTTGAGCTTTTTGCGCCCGCTCTCGCCCTCTTTCTTGAGCGCGGCGAGGCTCGGCGCCAGCGCCGAGGCGAGCTGCACCACGATCGAGGCGGTGATATAGGGCATGACGCCGAGCGCGATGATGCTCATGCGCTCCAGGCTGCCGCCCGAGAAGGTGTTGAAGATGTCGAGGACGCCGCCGGACGCGGCTTGGCTGTAGAGTCGCGACAACGCTACGGGGTCAACCCCCGGCAGCGGCACGAACGACAGGAAGCGGAAGACGATCAGCGCGCCGATCGTGAACCAGATGCGGTTCTTGAGTTCGGTCGCCTGGCCGAACTTCGAAAAATTGAGGTTGGATGCAAGCTGGTCGGCGCGAGAGGCCATCGGTAGTTTCCTCGAGGATATTCCGGACCGCGCCCCCCGCGACCCGGCGCCTATGTGCGTTCGGAGGTCACGAAGCGCAAGGGGAAAGGCCTTACTTAAGCGGCAGGTTGATACCGAATGCCGCCTTCATTGTCCGTTCGCATCGAGCGAAGTCGAGATGCCCCTCGATCTTGCGCTGTCCCGATGGGTGTCTCGACTTCGCTCGACACGAACGGGAAAAGAGAGGTCGTCAAATGACGTAGGGCGGCCCTTTCGGAGCCGCCCTGGTATATTACTCGGCCTTGGCCTTGGCGCGCCGCTGGGCCTTCTTGCCTTCGGGCGCCGCTTCCTTGACTTCGGGAAGTTCGACCTTGCCACCGGCCTTCTCGACAGCCTCGATCGCGCCCTTCGACGCGCCGGCGACCGCAAAGGTCAGCTTGGCGGTGAGTTCACCCTTGGCGAGGAGACGGACGCCGTCCTTGCCGCCGCGCGCAGCGCCAGCGGCCTTCAGCGCGGCGTGATCGATCACGGCCTTCGCATCGAGCTTCTTGGCATCGACCAGCTTCTGCACCAGGCCAAGGTTCACGATCGCGAAATCCTTGCCGAAGATGTTATTGAAGCCGCGCTTCGGGATGCGCATGTGGAGCGGCATCTGGCCGCCCTCGAAACCGTTGATCGCGACGCCGCTGCGGGCCTTCTGGCCCTTCTGGCCGCGGCCGGCGGTCTTGCCCTTGCCCGAGCCGATGCCGCGTCCGACGCGCATGCGGCCCTTGCGGGCGCCCTTGTTGTCGCTGAGTTCGTTAAGCTTGATCGTCATGTCTGTGCACTCGCTTTCGCTGTGGTCGCGCTGGGGACCGAAAGATTTCAGTCCGGTTCGATTTCATTCGACGGCTGAAAACCGGGATAGGGCCCGGCTTTCTCCATCACGATGGCCTGGGCGACATAGCCGCGGCCATCGACTTCGGTAATCGAGGGGCTGCCGTGAAGCTGCCATCCCCGGTTGAGCAGTCCCTCGACCCGCGCGCAAAAGGCGCTGTCGTCGGGACCGGTCAACAGGCGGTAGAGCTTCACTGGCGTTTAGCCCTCGACGATTTCCACCATGTGCGGAAGCTTGCGGATCATGCCGCGCACTTCCGGCGTGTCGACCAGTTCGACCTCACGGTGCATCTTGCCCAGGCCGAGGCCGGTCAGGATCTTGCGCTGGTCCTTGGGGCGACGGATCGGCGAGCCGATCTGGCGGATCTTGATCTTCTTGTCGGCCATCGTCTTACTCCGTCACCGCCGCGGCTTCCGCCTCGGCTGCGCGGTCGGACGAGCCGCCACGCTTGATCAGGTCCGAAACCTTCTTGCCGCGACGCTGTGCGACCGACTTCGGGCTCGTCTGTTCGCCGAGCGCCTCGAAGGTCGCGCGGATCATGTTGTAGGGGTTCGAGGTGCCGACCGACTTGGTCACCACGTCGGCGACGCCCAGCGATTCGAACACGGCGCGCATCGGACCGCCGGCGATGATGCCAGTACCCGCGGGCGCCGAGCGCAGCGTGACGTTGCCGGCACCGAAGTGGCCACGGCCGTCATGGTGCAGCGTGCGGCCGTCGCGCAGCGGAACGCGGATCATCGCCTTCTTCGCAGCAGCCGTCGCCTTCGAAATGGCTTCGGGCACTTCGCGCGCCTTGCCATGACCGAAACCGGCGCGGCCCTTGCCGTCACCAACGACGACGAGCGCGGCGAAACCGAAGCGCTTGCCGCCCTTCACGGTCTTCGAAACGCGGTTGATGTGGACGAGCTTTTCAATGAGCTCTTCGCCACCGTCTTCGTCGCGCGGACGGCGATCGTCGCGGCGGCCACGGCCACCGTCACGGCCACCGCGGCCACCGTCGCGGCCGCCACGGCCACGGCGGGGAGCGCCGGTGTTTTCGGTCGCTTCGGGCGCCGCTTCGGCGTTCTGAATTTCGTCAGCCATATTAGAACTCCAATCCGCCTTCGCGAGCCGCGTCGGCCAGCGCCTTGATGCGCCCGTGGAACAGGAAGCCGCCACGGTCGAACACGACCTGCGTCACGCCCGCCTTCTTGGCGGCCTCGGCGAGGCGCTTGCCGACTTCGGCAGCGGCCGCAGCCGTGGCGCCCGAGGTCTTGCCGCGGACATCCTTGTCGAGCGTCGAAGCGGCGGCCAGCGTCGCACCGGCAGCGTCATCGATGAGCTGCGCATAGATGTGACGGCCCGAACGGTGCACCGAGAGACGCGGACGTCCACCGGCACGCTGGCGGAGGGCGGTACGCACGCGCTGGCGGCGTTTTTCGAAAGTGGTAAGATGTGCCATGGCTTACTTCTTCTTGCCTTCTTTGCGGAAGATGTACTCGCCGCGATACTTGATGCCCTTGCCCTTATAGGGCTCCGGCTTGCGCCAGCGACGGATTTCCGCCGCCACCTGACCGACCTTCTGCTTGTCGATACCGCTGATCTCGATCGTCGTGTTGTCCGGCGTCTTGATCTCGATGCCCTCGGGCACCGCGAAATCGACATCGTGGCTGTAGCCGAGCTGCAGCTTCAAGGTCTTGCCCTGCGAGTTGGCGCGATAGCCGACACCGGTGATTTCGAGCACCTTGGTGAAGCCCTCGGTCACGCCTGTGATCAGGTTCTGCACCAGCGTGCGCTGCATGCCCCAGAAGGCGCGCGCTTCACGCGTGTCGTTCGCGGGCTGCACCGAGATGCTGCCTTCACCGACTTCATACTTGATGTTGTCGGAGAGCGTCATCGCGAGGGTCCCCTTCGGGCCCTTCACCGAGAGCTGGCCGCCGTCGATCGCAGCGGTCACACCGCTGGGGATCGCCACTGCCTTTTTACCAATGCGCGACATCAGAACACCTCCGCCAGCACTTCGCCGCCGACATTATGCTCGCGGGCCTCGGCGTCCGAAAGAACGCCGCGCGGGGTCGACACGATGGTGATGCCCAGGCCGTTGCGCACGATCGGCAGCTCTTTCGAGCCCGAATAGACGCGGCGGCCCGGCTTCGAGACGCGGGCCACGTGGCGGATCGCCGGCTGGCCTTCGAAATATTTGAGCTCGATGCGAATGCCCTTGTGCTGGCCCTTCGCGCCCAGCGATTCTTCGCTGTAGCCGCGGATATAGCCTTCGCGCTGGAGCACATCGAGAACGCGGACGCGCAGGGTCGAGGCGGGAGTCAGGACGCTGTCCTTCTTCGCCTGCTGGCCGTTGCGGATGCGGGTGAGCATATCACCCAGGGGATCGGTCATTGCCATCTTCTAGTCCCTTACCAGCTCGACTTCACAACACCCGGGATCAGGCCCTTGTTGGCCAGATCGCGGAGCTGCACGCGGCACAGCCGGAATTTGCGGTAATAAGCACGCGGACGGCCCGTCAGCTCGCACCGGTTGCGGATGCGAGTCGGGTTACCGTTGCGCGGAATTTCCGCCATCTTGAGGCGCGCGATCAGACGCTCGCCATCGTCGAGCGAGGTGTCGGCCGCAATCGCCTTCAGCTTCGCATAACGGCCGGCGTATTTCTTCACCAGCTTCTTGCGACGCTCATTCTTGTTCACCGAACTCAGTTTCGCCATGACTTAAGTTCTCTTTCCTTCTTGAAAGAGCCTGCCTGGTCCCTTGCGGGACTCAGGCGGCTTCCTTTTCCTGCGCTTCGATCGGGAAGGGGAAGCCGAACAGCTTGAGCAGTTCGCGGGCCTCTTCGTCCGTGCGGGCGGTGGTGGTGACGATCACGTCCATGCCGCGCACCGTGTCGATGCGGTCATAGTTGATCTCGGGGAAGATGATCTGCTCTTTCAGGCCCATGGCATAGTTGCCACGACCGTCGAAGCTCTTCGCCGACACGCCGCGGAAGTCGCGGATGCGCGGCATGGCGATCGTGATCAGGCGATCGAGGAATTCGTACATGCGTTCGCGGCGCAGGGTGACCTTGCAACCGATCGGCATGCCTTCGCGCAGCTTGAACTGGGCGATCGACTTCTTCGCGCGGGTCACGACGGGCTTCTGACCGGCGATGAGTTCCATCTCGGCAGCGGCCGCTTCGACCTTCTTCTTGTCCTGCGTGGCTTCGCCGACGCCCATGTTGAGCGTGATCTTTTCGATCTTCGGCACTTCCATCGCATTCTTGTAACCGAACTTCTCGGTCATCGCCTTGACGATCTTGTCGTCATAGAGCTTGCGCATACGCGGGGTGTAAGCATCAGCCATTGATCGTCTCCCCGGACTTCACGGCCACGCGGACCTTCTTGCCGTCCTTGGTTTCAAAGCGGACGCGCGTCGGCTTGCCGGTCTTCGGATCGGCCAGCGCGACCTTGCTCGCGAAGAGCGGCGCTTCCTTGCGCTCGAGACCGCCCTGCGGGTTCTGCTGGGTCGGCTTGCGGTGGCGGGTGATGACGTTCACGCCCGCGACGACGACCTTGCCATCCTTCGGCAGCGCCTGCGTCACTTCGCCGGTCTTGCCCTTGTCCTTGCCGGACAGGACGACGACGGTGTCACCCTTCTTGATCTTGTTCGCCATGGTCAGAGCACCTCCGGCGCCAGGCTGATGATCTTCATGTAGCCGCGGCCGCGCAGTTCGCGGACGACGGGGCCGAAGATACGCGTGCCGATGGGCTCTTCGTTCTTGTTGACGAGCACGGCGGCGTTGCTGTCGAAACGGATCACCGAGCCGTCGGCGCGGCGAACGTCCTTCGCGGTGCGGACGATGACGGCGCGATGCACGTCACCCTTCTTCACCTTGCCGCGCGGCTGGGCTTCCTTGATCGAGACGACGATCACGTCGCCCACGCCGGCAGTGCGACGCTTCGAGCCGCCCAGCACCTTGATGCACTGGACGCGCTTCGCACCGCTGTTGTCGGCGACTTCCAATTGTGACTGCATCTGAATCATCGATGCATTTCCTTCTTCTCTGGCCTACCGGGCCATCCCGGCGGTTCCGTGAAACTCTTCGCGCTTACGCGTCGATCTCGTCGGCTTTCTTCGCCTTGGTCGAAACCTCGACCTTGTCGAGGACCTTCCAGGTCTTCAACTTCGAGATCGGACGCGTTTCCTCGATGCGGACGGTTTCGCCAGCCTTGAAGCTGTTGTCCTCATCGTGGGCGTGATACTTCTTCGAACGGCGGATGATCTTGCCGTAGAGCGGGTGCTTGACCTTACGCTCCACCTTCACCACGACGGTCTTGTCGCCCTTGTCGGACACCACCGTGCCGGTCAGAATGCGCTTCGGCATGGGTTGGTCTCCTTATTTCGCAGCCGAGCGCACGCGCCCGGTCTGTTCGGTCTTGATGCGCGCGATCGTGCGGCGCACTTCCTTGACCCGCGACGCCTTTTCCAGCTGGCCGGTGGCGGCCTGGAAACGGAGGTTGAACGCCTCGCGCTTCAGTTCGCCAAGCTGTTCGGCGAGCTGGTCGTCGGTCTTCTTGGTCAGATCTTCGGTCTTGGCCATGGCCCTCAACCCTCCAGATGCGAGGTGTCGCCGAGGCGGGCAACGACCTTCGTCTTGATCGGCAGCTTCATCGCCGCGCGTTCGAACGCCAGCGCGGCCACGGGGCCGGGAACGCCGTCGAGTTCGAACAGGATGCGGCCGGGCTTGACGCGGGCGGCCCAATATTCGGGCGAACCCTTGCCCTTACCCATACGGACTTCGGCGGGCTTCGACGACACGGGGACGTCGGGGAACACGCGGATCCACAGGCGCCCCTGACGCTTGATCGCACGGCTGATCGCACGGCGAGCCGCTTCGATCTGGCGCGCGGTGATGCGCTCGGGTTCCATCGCCTTCAGGCCATAGGAGCCGAAGTTCAGGTCGGTGCCGCCCTTGGCGAGACCGTGGATGCGGCCCTTGAACGCCTTGCGGAACTTGGTTTTTTTCGGTTGCAGCATGTCAGCGTTCCTTAGCGGCGATCATCGCGAGCCGGACGGACACCGGTCGTCTGCGCGTCGAGCATCAGACGGTCGGTCGCCATCGGGTCGTGACCCAGGATCTCGCCCTTGAAGATCCACACCTTGATGCCGCAAACGCCATAAGCGGTGTGCGCTTCGGCCTCGGCATAGTCGACGTTGGCGCGGAGCGTGTGCAGCGGCACACGGCCCTCGCGATACCATTCGGTGCGCGCGATTTCCGCGCCGCCCAGACGGCCGGCGCAGTTGATGCGGATGCCCTCGGCGCCCAGACGCATCGCCGACTGCACCGCGCGCTTCATGGCGCGGCGGAAGGCGACACGGCGTTCGAGCTGGTCGGCAATGCCCTGTGCGACGAGCTTGGCGTCGACTTCGGGCTTGCGGATCTCGACAATGTTCAGCGACACGTCGCTGCCCGTCATCTCACCGAGCTGCTTGCGCAGCTTTTCGATGTCGGCGCCCTTCTTGCCGATGATGACGCCCGGACGGGCGGCATAGATCGACACGCGGCACAGCTTTGCCGGACGCTCGATCACGACCTTCGAGATCGCGGCCTGCGGCAGGTGCTTGAACACGAACTTGCGGATCTTCAGATCCTCGACAAGCATACGGCCATAGTCCTGGCCTTCGGCGAACCAGCGGCTGTCCCAGGTGCGGTTGACCTGCAGGCGCAGGCCGATCGGATTGCTCTTCTGGCCCATCTTACGCCTCTTCTTCCTGTTCGCGGACGACGATGCGGATGCGGCTGAAGGGCTTGACGATCCGGGTCGACTTGCCGCGGCCGCGAGCGTGCCAGCGCTTCATCGAGATCGACTTGCCCACGCTCGCTTCCTTGACGACCAGCGCGTCAACGTCGAGGTTGTGGTTGTTTTCCGCGTTGGCGACGGCGCTGGCAAGAACCTTGCGCACGTCGACGGCCATCGCCTTCTTCGAGAAAGCGAGGACGTTCATCGCGTCTTCGACCTTGCGG
The DNA here is from genome assembly GCF_001468395.1 of Sphingopyxis sp. H073. Taxonomy (GTDB): domain Bacteria; phylum Pseudomonadota; class Alphaproteobacteria; order Sphingomonadales; family Sphingomonadaceae; genus Sphingopyxis. The sequence continues at coordinate 243,113 of NZ_LNSG01000002.1, forward strand.
CCGCGGATCAGCGCCGCGACGAGGTTCAGCTTCTGCGCCGAACCGCGAATCTGCGTGCCCACGGACAATGCCTCATTATCCGCAACGCGGCGGGGGGACTTTTCCTTGCCCATTAGCGTTTGCCCTTCTTGTCGGCCGCGTGACCGGGGAAGAAGCGCGTCGGCGCAAATTCACCCAGCTTCATGCCGACCATGTCTTCGTTCACCGACACCGGCACGAACTTGCGGCCGTTGTAGACGTTGAAGGTCAGCCCGACGAACTGCGGCAGGATGGTGGAGCGACGCGACCAGGTCTTGATCGGGGCAGAGCTGCCACCGTCCTGAGCCGCTTCGGCTTTCTTGAGGAGATGAAGGTCGACGAACGGACCCTTCCAGACCGAGCGAGCCATGGCTTACCTCTTCTTCTTCGCGTGACGCGACCGGATGATCATCTTGTCGGTCGACTTGTTGTGACGGGTACGAGCGCCCTTGGTCGGCTTGCCCCACGGGGTAACCGGATGACGGCCACCCGAGGTCCGGCCTTCACCACCACCGTGCGGGTGGTCGACCGGGTTCTTTGCGACGCCGCGAGTCAGCGGACGCTTGCCGAGCCAGCGGCCACGGCCGGCCTTGCCCAGGTTGGTGTTCTGGTTGTCGGGGTTCGACACCGCGCCGACCGTGCCCATGCACTCGCCGCGGATATAACGCTGTTCGCCCGAACCGAGACGCACGATGACGAGACCGCGGTCACGACCGACGACCTGCGCATAGGTGCCGGCCGAACGGGCGATCTGGCCGCCCTTGCCCGGCTTCATCTCGATGTTGTGGATGATCGTGCCGACCGGCATCTGCGACAATTCCATCGCGTTGCCCGGCTTCACGTCGGTCTTCTTGCCCGCGACGATGGTGTCGCCGACGCCCAGGCGCTGCGGCGCGAGGATGTAGGCTTGCGTTCCGTCTTCATACTTCACGAGCGCGATGAACGCCGTGCGGTTCGGGTCATATTCCAGACGCTCGACGGTGGCCGGCATGTCCCACTTGCGACGCTTGAAGTCGATGAAGCGGTACTTCTGCTTGTGGCCGCCGGCGATACCGCGCGAGGTCACATGACCCTTGTTGTTGCGGCCACCGGTCTTGCGCTTGCCTTCGGTCAGCGCCTTGACGGGCTTGCCCTTCCACAGCGACGACTTGTCGACGAGGATCAGGCCGCGCTGCGCGGGGCTGGTCGGATTATAATGTTTGAGTGCCATTTTCTTGTCCCTTCCCGAGCCGCTCAGACGCCCGTGGTGACGTCGATCGACTGGCCTTCGGCCAGGCGAACGATCGCCTTCTTCACGTCGCTGCGGGTGTAGGGCTTGCCCTTCCAGCGCTTGGTCTTGCCCTTGGTGACGAGCGTGTTGACGCTCAGCACCTTGACATCGAACAGCGCCTCGACGGCGGCCTTGATCGCGGGCTTGGTCGCGTCGTCCGCGACCTTGAACACCACGGCGTTGTTTTCGCCGAGCAGCGTCGACTTCTCGGTGATCACCGGAGCGAGGATCACGTCATAGTGACGCGCGTCGATGGTCTTTGCCTTAGCCATTGCAGCGGGCCTCCAGCTTTTCGACCGCCGCGCGGGTCAGGACCAGCGTGTCGGCACGGATGATGTCATAGACGTTGGCGCCGATGGCCGGCAGCGAATCGATGCCGATCAGGTTGGCCGACGCCATCGCGAAGCTTTCGTGGACCGCATCGCCGTCGATGAAGAGGGCGCGGTTGCCGAGTTCGAGCTTGCCGAGCTTGCCGGCGAGCGCCTTGGTCTTCGCGTCCTTGAGCTCGAGCGTGTCGATGACGACGAGCTTCCCGCCCTTCGCCTTGTCGCTCAAAGCCATCTTCAGGCCGAGGGTGCGGATCTTCTTGTTCAGCGAGTGGCCGAAGGTGCGGGCACGCGGGCCGTGCGCCTTGCCGCCGCCGATGAAGATCGGCGCCTTGCGGTCGCCGTGGCGAGCCGTACCGCCGCCCTTCTGGCGACCGAACTTCTTGCCGGTGCGGGCGACGTCGCTGCGCTCGCGGGCGGCGCGGGCGGGGCCGCGGCGCTTCTCGAGCTGCCACGCGACGACGCGGTGCAGAATGTCGGCACGCGCGTCGACGCCGAAGACGTCGTCGTTAAGGTCGATGTCGGCGCCAGCCTTGCCATCGAGGGTCTGTACCTTGACCTTCATGATCAGGACTCCTGTGCGCCGTCGGTGGCCGCGGTGTCGACGACGGTTTCTTCGACCGGCGTTTCGACCGGCGCGTCAGCCGGGGCTTCGTTGGTGTTGGCCGCGCTCTTGATGCCCGCCGGATAGGGGGCCTCGGGGTGACGCGGCAGCTTCACCGCATCGCGGACGAGCAGCCAGCCGCCCTTCGAGCCAGGGACCGAGCCCTTGACGAAGAGAAGGCCGCGCTCGGCGTCGGTGCGGACGATTTCGAGATTCTGCTGGGTGCGATTGCGGGCACCCATATGGCCGGCCATCTTCTTGTTCTTGAAGACGCGGCCCGGATCCTGACGGTTACCGGTCGAACCATGCGCACGGTGGCTGATCGAAACACCGTGGGTCGCGCGCATACCGCCGAAACCCCAACGCTTCATCGCACCGGCAAAGCCCTTACCCTGGGTCACGCCCTGGATATCGACGATCTGGCCGGCGACGAAATGGTCGGCCGACAGTTCGGCGCCGACGTCGAGCGTCGCGTCTTCGGCGACGCGGAATTCGACGAGCTTCGCCTTGGGCTCGACTTCGGCCTTGCCATAGGCGCCACGCTGCGGCTTGGCGACATTCTTCGCCTTGGCCGAGCCGGCACCCAGTTGAACGGCCACATAGCCGTCGCGTTCTTTATCGCGCACGGAGACGACCTGACAGCCTTCGAGGCTCAGGACGGTGACGGGCACGTGGCGGCCGTCGTCCTGAAACAGGCGGGTCATCCCCATTTTCTTCGCGATCACGCCAGTACGCATGATCCATACTCCTAAACAGAGGCCGGGCGGACCATTCCGCACGGCTTGCGGGACCCACCGAGGCAAGCCCCGGCAGAACCCTCCCAGCCCGAAATTTCGATGCATCGCCCCGTCCGGGCTGAGATGCCACCGTCCCGAAGGACCAGTGACGAGACGGGGGACGCAGCCCGGTCGTAAATGCTCTCCGAAGAGAGCGACCGGCGGTATCCACCCTATCGTGATGCAGGCGGCGAACCGTCCTGCCGATAGAGACCCCCGCTTTCGCGGGGGCGGCGTTGGCTTAGGCCAACTTAATCTCGACGTTCACGCCCGCGGCGAGGTCGAGCTTCATCAGCGCATCGACCGTCTGCGGGGTGGGCTGCACGATGTCGAGCAGCCGCTTGTGGGTACGCACCTCGAACTGCTCGCGCGACTTCTTGTCGACATGCGGACCGCGGTTCACGGTGAATTTCTCGATGCGCGTCGGCAGCGGGATCGGACCGCGAATGAGAGCGCCCGTGCGACGTGCCGTGTCGGCAATGTCGGTGGTGGCCTGATCGAGCACGCGGTGATCAAAGGCCTTCAGGCGAATGCGAATATTCTGCGTTTCCATGACTGTTCCAGTCGAATCCCGTCTGACGATGCGAAAGAGCGAAATGGCCTGTTCCGACCCCCAAAGGAGGCCGGAGAGGCCATCGAAAATCTTTTAGCTACGAGCCGCGCGAATCAGTCCGAATCGCGCGGCTCGCGGCCCTATATTACTTTGTGATGGTCGCGACAACCCCTGCGCCGACCGTGCGGCCGCCTTCGCGAATCGCGAAGCGCAGACCCTGGTCCATGGCGATCGGGGCGATCAGCTTGACCGACAGCTGGACGTTGTCGCCCGGCATGACCATCTCGGTGCCCTCGGGGAGGATAACCTCGCCGGTGACGTCCGTGGTACGGAAGTAGAACTGCGGACGATAGTTCGCGAAGAACGGCGTGTGACGGCCGCCCTCGTCCTTCGACAGGACGTACACTTCCGAGGTGAACTCGGTGTGCGGCGTGATCGAGCCGGGCTTCGCCAGAACCTGGCCACGCTCGACTTCTTCACGACCGACGCCGCGGATCAGCGCACCGATGTTGTCGCCGGCCTGGCCCTGGTCGAGCAGCTTGCGGAACATTTCGACGCCGGTGACGGTCGTCTTCTTGGTGTCCTTGATGCCGACGATTTCGACTTCTTCACCAACCTTGACGATGCCGGTTTCGACGCGGCCGGTGACAACCGTACCACGGCCCGAGATCGAGAACACGTCCTCGATCGGCATCAGGAAGGGCTTGTCGAGCGGACGTTCCGGCTGCGGGATCCATTCGTCGACGGCAGCCATCAGCTTCAGGATCGCGTCCTTGCCGATGTTGTCGTCGCGGCTTTCCAGAGCAGCGAGGGCCGAACCCGCGATGATCGGAATATTGTCGCCGTCGAAGTCGCGCTTCGAGAGTTCTTCGCGGATTTCGAGTTCGACGAGCTCGAGCAGCTCGGGGTCGTCCAGCTGATCGACCTTGTTGAGGAACACGACCATGGTCGGAACGCCGACCTGCTTCGCGAGCAGGATGTGCTCCTTGGTCTGCGGCATCGGGCCGTCAGCGGCCGACACGACGAGGATCGCGCCGTCCATCTGGGCGGCACCGGTGATCATGTTCTTGACGTAGTCGGCGTGGCCGGGGCAGTCGACGTGCGCATAGTGACGGCCTTCGGTTTCATATTCGACGTGCGCCGTCGAAATGGTGATGCCGCGCTCGCGCTCTTCGGGCGCCTTGTCGATGTTCGCGAAGTCGACGGCTGCGTTGCCCGCGACGTTTTCGGCGAGCACCTTGGTGATCGCGGCGGTCAGCGAGGTCTTGCCATGGTCGACGTGACCGATGGTGCCGATGTTGCAGTGCGGCTTCGTCCGCTCAAATTTAGCCTTAGCCATGATTTAAGAACCTTCTTCTTAGGTGTTTCCGTTGATCAGTCGTGGACGAGCCTGCTGAATCAGGCGCCGCCCTTAGAGGGTCTTGCCGCGCGGCGCAAGTCCGCGCGGCCCAGGACCCTTACTGGGACCCGTCAGGCCATCTTGGCCTTCACTTCTTCAGCCACGTTCGTCGGCACTTCCTCATAATGCGAGAATTGCATCGAGTATTGTGCGCGACCCTGGGTGAACGAGCGCAGCTGGTTCACGTAGCCGAACATATTGGCAAGCGGCACGATGGCTTCAACCACCTGCGCGTTGCCGCGGCTGTCGGTGCCCTGGATCTGGCCACGACGGCTGTTGAGGTCGCCGATGACGTCGCCCATGAACTCCTCGGGAGTCACGACTTCGACCTTCATCACCGGCTCGAGCAGCTTGATGCCGGCCTTCGCCGCCACTTCGCGCATCGCCGCACGGCCCGCGATTTCGAACGCCAGCGCCGACGAGTCGACATCATGGTACGCGCCGTCGGTCAGACGGATTTCGAAGTCGATGATCGGGAAGCCGATCATGTGGCCGTTTTCGGCGCTCTCGCGCATGCCCTTTTCGACCGACGGGATATATTCGCGCGGAATGTTGCCGCCCTTGATCTCGTCGATGAAGGTGATGCCCGAGCCGCGTTCGCCGGGCGCGACGCTGACCTTGACGCGGCCGAACTGGCCCGAGCCGCCCGACTGCTTCTTGTGGGTGTAGTCGACGTCGACCGGCTTCGCGAGCGATTCGCGGTACGCCACCTGCGGCGCACCGACGTTCGCCTCGACCTTGAACTCGCGCTTCATGCGATCGACGAGAATGTCGAGGTGAAGCTCGCCCATGCCCTTGATGATCGTCTGACCCGATTCATGGTCGGTCGACACGCGGAACGAGGGATCCTCGGCAGCCAGGCGGTTGAGCGCGATGCCCATCTTTTCCTGGTCGGCCTTGGTCTTCGGTTCCACCGACAGCTCAATGACCGGCTCGGGGAATTCCATCCGCTCGAGGATGATCGGCGCGTTGGCGGCGCAGAGCGTGTCCCCGGTCGTGGTTTCCTTGAGGCCGGCGAGCGCGACGATGTCGCCCGCATAGGCTTCCTCGATGTCCTCGCGCGAATTGGCGTGCATCAGGAGCATACGGCCGATCTTTTCCTTCTTGTCCTTGACCGAGTTCAGATAGCTGCCCTTGGTCAGGGTGCCCGAGTAGATACGGGCGAAGGTGAGCGAACCGACGAACGGGTCGTTCATGATCTTGAACGCGAGCATCGACAGCGGCGCCGTGTCCGACGTCGCGCGCGAGTCGGGTTCGTTCGTGTCGGGGTTGACGCCCTGAACGTCGGGGATGTCGAGCGGCGACGGCAGATAGTCGACGACCGCGTCGAGCAGCGTCTGGACGCCCTTGTTCTTGAACGCCGAACCGCAGAGAACCGGAACGAACGCCTGGCCGAGCGTTCCCTTGCGGATAAGCGCCTTCAGGGTCGCGACGTCGGGCAGCGTGCCTTCGAGATAGGCTTCCATCGCATCGTCGTCCTGTTCGACGGCGAGTTCGACGAGCTTTTCGCGATATTCGGCAGCCTTGTCGACAAGGTCGGCCGGAATTTCTTCATAGAAGAATTCGGCGCCCAGGCTCTCGTCCTTCCAGATGATCGCGCGCTCGTTGACGAGGTCGACGAGGCCCTTGAAGTCGCCTTCCGCGCCAATGGGCAGATAGAGGACGGCCGGGACCGCGCCGAGACGATCGATGATCGTCTGGACGCAATAATAGAAGTTCGCGCCGGTGCGATCGAGCTTGTTGATGAAGCACATCCGCGGAACCTTGTACTTGTCCGCTTGGCGCCACACGGTTTCCGACTGCGGCTCGACGCCGGCAACGCCGTCGAACGCCGCGACCGCGCCGTCGAGGACGCGCAAGCTGCGCTCGACCTCGATGGTGAAGTCGACGTGGCCGGGGGTGTCGATGATGTTCAGGCGATGTTCGGGGCCTTTACCCTCATCGGCCTTCCACAGGCAGGTGGTGGCGGCCGACGTGATCGTGATGCCGCGTTCCTGTTCCTGCTCCATCCAGTCCATGGTGGCGGCGCCGTCATGGACTTCGCCGATCTTGTAGGACTTGCCGGTATAATAGAGAATGCGCTCGGTCGTCGTGGTCTTGCCGGCGTCGATGTGCGCCATGATACCGAAATTGCGATAGCGTTCGAGCGGATGGCTGCGTGCCATGATCTTTTCCTTGGATTTGGGGGGAGGCCTTTGGAGCCGCCCCCGATATAGGAAGTTTTGTTGCGATTGCGAGACGCCGGGGCGTCGCGCAAATTACCAGCGGAGGCTGACCTTCCCGCTGTTACCAGCGGTAGTGCGAGAAGGCGCGGTTCGCTTCCGCCATGCGGTGCGTGTCTTCGCGCTTCTTGACTGCGTTGCCGCGGTTGTTCGACGCGTCGAGCAGTTCGCCCGACAGGCGCGCGGCCATCGTCGTTTCGCTGCGGTTGCGCGCCGCGGTGATCAGCCAGCGGATCGCGAGCGCCTGCGCGCGGTCCGGACGGACTTCAACGGGAACCTGGTAGGTCGCACCGCCGACGCGGCGGCTGCGGACTTCGATGTTCGGGCGGATGTTCGCGAGCGCTTCGTGGAACACGCCGAGCGGTTCCTTCTTGGCGCGGGCTTCGACCGCTTCGAGCGCACCGTAAACGATGCTTTCGGCGACCGACTTCTTCCCGTCCAGCATGACGCTGTTCATGAACTTCGACAGCACCGTATCACCGAAACGGGGATCGGGCAGGATTTCGCGGCGTTCAGGACGACGACGACGAGCCATAGGTAATTCCTTTTACAACAGCATCCCGGCGCGGAGCGCTCGCGGGATGATCAAATAGCCGGGGAGTGAATGGATCCCGGATGAAATCGCTTGAAGCGATTTTCCGGGATGACGTTCACCCCGTGAACGTCACTTCGGACGCTTCGCACCGTACTTCGAACGGCTCTGCTTGCGGTCCTTCACACCTTGGGTGTCCAGAACGCCGCGCAGGACGTGGTAACGGACACCGGGAAGGTCGCGCACACGGCCGCCGCGGATCAGCACGACGCTGTGTTCCTGGAGGTTGTGGCCTTCGCCGGGGATGTACGAAATGACTTCGCGGCTGTTGGTCAGACGGACCTTCGCCACCTTGCGGAGCGCCGAGTTCGGCTTCTTCGGAGTCGTCGTATAGACACGGGTGCAAACGCCGCGCTTCTGCGGGTTCGCGTCCATCGCCGGGACCTTGGACTTCGCCTTCTGCGGCGTCCGGCCCTTGCGGACGAGCTGGTTGATCGTGGGCATGAATGCTTCACCTTTATGTGTCCGCCCATCGGAGCGAACGGTTACTGTACCGCGGTGGATGAAGCTCTGGCCGACACCTGCCGAAACCGGCAGAAAACGGCCAACCTGATAACAGCAAAAGACCCCGGCGGACTCGTTCGTCCTCCGGAGGCTCCATCCGCGCCAGCAATGTTCAAGCGCTGTTGTGATCGAGTTTGGCGGAAGTCCGCCGCTTTCGACCGTGCGCGCCCCTAGCGGTGATTCCCTCCGCGGTCAAGGGGAAGGCAATATTGTTGCGCCGTGCCTGCGCCGCTATCGGTCGTATATGGCCGCGCTTCGACACGCCAGCTTCGCCCCGCATGTCGCGCCCGACACGCGCCTGCTGATCCTCGGCAGCTTGCCCGGCGCGAGGTCGCTGGCCGAACGCCGCTATTACGCCCACCCGACGAACCAGTTCTGGCGCCTGCTTGGCGCGGTGATCGATCAACCGCTTGCGGAGTGGTCCTATGGCGAGCGGCTCGCCGCGCTGCGCCAAGCGAAGATCGGATTGTGGGACGTGATTCGCAGCGCCGAGCGGCGCACAAGCAACGACGCGCATATCCGCAGGGCCGACCCGCACGACCTTGCCGCGCTGGTGTCGACCCTGCCCGATCTTCGCATGATCGCCTTCAACGGCGGCAAGGCGGCGGCGATCGGGCGGCGTCAGATCGCCCCGCTGGGGGCGATCGCCATCGTCGACCTGCCGTCGAGTAGCGCCGCGAACACCGCAAGCTTTGCAGCGAAACGCGAAGCCTGGCTGGGCTTGCGCGACGCGCTCGACTGACGATCAGAAGCCCATCGTAAAGCGGAGCGCCGCGCCCTTGTCGTCGGGCATCGCCGCAATATGGCCAGGATCGCGCCGCCACCATGTGTTGGCGACCAGATCGCCGCCGAACAGAGTCAACGCATAGCTCGCCTCAGCCACCAGTTCGCGGCCCGTCGGTGCCAGATTGTAGGTGCGGCGCTCGAATCCAGCGCTCTGCGTCGCATAGTCGTACGACACGGGAAGCGTCAGATCGACCCCGCCGCGCGCGACGCGAAGCGGCTGCGCGAAGCGGAGCGCCGCACGGTCGCCGGCGCGCAGCAGGCCCGCCTTCGCGATGTCGAACGAGAAGGCGTTCGAGCGCAGCGCGCCCCCGGCGATCAGGCCGCCGCGATCGGGCCGCGTCCACATCTGGCGCCACGCGCCTGCGATGCTCCAACCGTCACCTATATCGACGCCGAGCCGCGCATCGCCGACGAGGCTGGTCGCTCCGCCCGCGCCGAAGACCGGCCCGAGCCGGGCGCCGAGCAGGCTGTCCGATTCGCGAAGCCAGCTTCCGCCGAGCGCTGCCTGAAACCGCCCGAACCGGCCGTCCCAAGAGGCGCCGAGGCGTTGGTAGCGACTGTCGCGGATACTCCGATAGCGGAGCAGCGGATCGTCCTGCCAGCGCGATCCCGACACCGTGCCATTCTCGGCGCTCAGGCTGATCGCCTGACCGGGGGCGATCCTGTGCCGGATCAGGGACCCGACCCCGGGGCTTGCGGCAAAGCCAAGGCCTTCCTGCGCCGCGTCGCCGACGAGCATCGCATGACCCGCCTCGCCGCGTTCGCCCGCGAGCAACCCGCCAACGCCGCGCCCCACTGCAAGGCCGAGCCGGGTGTCGGCGTCGAGACGCGTGACCATCGACGCGGCGATCGTCCGCGCCCGCTGCGCATCGTGAAAGGAAAGACCCGCCAGCGCGTCGGTCCCGCCGACGCCCGGCGCGGTGACGAGCGACAGCGCGGTCGCGCCCGAGGCGGCGCTCTGCTGGCGGACGAGCCCGCCGATCGCTCCCGACAGTTTGAAGTCGGGGCGGCGCTGGCGAAGCGAGCCAGCGAAGTCGACGTTGAAGGCGCGGCCGAAACCGTCGGTGACAAGCCCGACGGCGCCGCCCTGTCCCCGCGCACCCGCATCGCCCATCGGTCCGCCGAGTTCGCCTAGCGCACCGCCAAGCGGCACCGCGGTCGACGTCCCCGCCAGCGTCGTCGCGCCGATCGGCTGAAAGGCGCGCGCGATGTCGAGAATCCCCTGGCCATAGACCGCATCGTCGCCCGCCGCCCCGGCGTCGCGCGCCGACTGGTAGAGAAGGTCGACGATCTGTTGCCCCGTCAGGTTCGGAAAGGCCTGCGCCAACAAGGCGACCGCGCCCGCGACCTGCGGGGCCGAGAAGCTGGTGCCGTTGAGGACGAAGACGAAATTGCCCTCGGTCTTGATCACGCCATTCTCATAGGCGCAGCACACGCCCTCCCCGAGCGCCGTCAAATAGGAACCCGCATAGGCGCCCGCGCGATTGCTGAAGTCCGCGATGCGCCCATTTTCATCGACCGCGCCGGCAATGATGACAAGCCCGCCGCCCGCATCGCGCAGCCCCTGCGCGAACAATTCGGGATTGTTCGGGTCATTGCCGTTTGCCGTCGTATCACCTTCGTTGCCCGCCGACAGGATGACGACGATCCCCGCCGCGGTCGCGCGCGCCACCGCCGCGCGCAGCGTCGCGCCGGGCGGGTCGCCGCCGCCCAGCGAGATATTGACGACGCGCGCGCCGGCGGTGACCGCGCGGTCGAGCCCCGCCGCGATCGCGCTCTCGGGAAAGCGGCAACCCGTTTCGTCGTTCGACGGATCCTCGGTCGCGCAGCTTCCCGGCCGGTCGGCGCGGAGCACGAGCAGGTTCGCATTATAGGCGATGCCAAAGGTGCCGGCGTCATTCTTCGCGCCGAGCAGGATCTGCGCGACATTGGTTCCGTGCGTCCCCTCGCCGTTGATCCCGCGCGCGCCTGCGACATCGGCCGAGAGCGTCGAGATGCGTCCCGCGAATTCGGCGCTGTCCTCGTCGATCCCGTCGTCGATTACCCCGGCCAGCACGCCCAGGCCGGTCGCGCCCGCCTGATAGGCGGTGATCGCGCCGTGAAAATTGACACCGTCGGATCGCCGCGTTTCAGCCGTGTTGAAATTGCTGCCCGGCGGCGGGGTCGGCGTGGGCGTGGGGGTTGGCACCGGCGTCGGCGCGGGTGTCGGAGCCGGGGGCGGGGCAGGGGTTGGCGAAGGACGCGCCCCGCCGCCACCGCCGCAGCCACCAAGCGACAGGGCGGCGATACAAAATATTGCGGGCAAGGGACGCGTAGCGATCCGGCGCATGAAGCTCTGTCGCATCGCCTCGGCCATCGGTCTTCCCCCTGTCGCTGCCTTCCGTCTCCTAGCTCGACGGACGGGCCCGACGCTAGACCCTACAGCCTTGCCGGAAGGTAAAGCGACGCGCCTTGCCGCCGGATCGTTGGCGCTTTATGCGACCGGGCGTCATGACCGTGCCGATCGACCATATCGAAAGCTGGATCTTCGATCTCGACAACACCCTCTATCCGCCGTCGGCGAAGCTGTTCGACCTGATCGACGAACGCATGGGCGCCTTCATCATGCGCCTGCTCGGCGTCGATGCGGTCGAAGCGCGGCGGGTGCAGAAGCAATATTTCCACGATCACGGCACGACGATGGCCGGACTGATGCGGCATCACGGCGTGCACCCCGAGGATTTTCTGGCCGACGTCCATGATATTGCACTCGACCGGCTGAGTGTCGACGATCGGTTCCGTGCTGGACTCGCCCGGTTGCCCGGACGCAGGCTGGTCTTCACCAACGCCGACGCCGACTATGCCGAGCGCGTTCTCAAGGCGCGCGGGATCGCCGATCTGTTCGACGGTATCTGCGATATCCGCAGCACCGCCTATACCCCGAAGCCCGATCCCGCCGCTTATGCCGCTATGGTCGCGCACCTGGCGGTCGATCCCGCGACGAGCCTGTTCGTCGAGGATATGGCGCGCAACCTGACGCCCGCCAAAGCGCTGGGCATGACGACCGTCTGGCTGGACAATGGCAGCGAAAGCGGCCATCGCGACCACCTGCCGAGCCATGTCGATTTTCATGCGACCGACATCGTCGACTGGCTCGATACCTTACCGCAACCTTGGGGAATTTCATGAGCACCGACCTGCAAGCCACGATCGAAGCCGCCTGGGACGCCCGCGAAACGCTGGGGCTGACGACGACCGGCGCGGTGCGGGATGCGGTCGAGGCGGCGCTCGCCGGACTCGACGACGGCAGCTTTCGCGTTGCGACACGCGACACCGCGGGAACGTGGCAGGTCAACCAGTGGCTCAAGAAGGCGGTGCTGCTCTCCTTCCGCCTCAACGACATGGAGATCATCGAGGGCGGCGCCGGCGGCGCGACCTGGTGGGACAAGGTACCGTCGAAATTCGCCGGCTGGGGCGAGAACCGCTTCCGCGACGCGGGCTTCCGCGCCGTTCCCGGTTCGATCGTCCGCCGCGGCGCCTTCATCAGCAAGGGCGCGGTGCTGATGCCGAGCTTCGTCAATATCGGCGCCTATGTCGGCGAGGGGTCGATGGTCGACGCCTGGGCCACGGTCGGCAGCTGCGCGCAGATCGGCGCGAACGTCCACCTGTCGGGCGGCGCCGGGATCGGCGGCGTGCTCGAACCGCTGCAGGCGGGCCCGGTGGTGATCGAGGATGGCGCCTTCATCGGCGCGCGCGCCGAAGTCGCCGAGGGCGTGATCGTACGCGAGGGCGCGGTGCTGTCGATGGGCGTCTATCTGGGCGCATCGACCAAGATCATCGACCGCGCGACGGGGGAGGTCTTCATCGGCGAAGTCCCCGCTTATTCGGTCGTCGTTCCGGGATCGCTGCCGGGCAAGCCGCTACCCGACGGAACGCCAGGCCCGTCGCTTTATTGCGCGGTGATCGTCAAGCGCGTCGACGCGCAGACGCGCGCCAAGACCGGGATCAACGAGCTGCTGCGCGACTGATCAAATGCGTTGCCCTCGCCAGGGCGACGACTGCGGGCGTTAGCGCTCGCTCAGATAATAACGTTCGCGCGCCGTCAGATCGTCGGCAAGCTCATAGACGATCGGCTGTCCCGTCGGAATCTCCAGCCCCGTGATGTCGGCGTCCGAAATGCCCGACAGATGCTTGACCAAAGCGCGCAGGCTGTTGCCATGCGCCGAGATCAGCACCGTCTTGCCGGCGGCGAGCTGCGGCGCGATCGCGCTTTCATAATAGGGCAGCACGCGCGCGATCGTATCCTTCAGGCTTTCGGTGTTGGGGATCGCGATGCCCGCGTAACGCGGATCGCCCGACAAGTCATAGGGCGATCCGGCGTCGAGCGGTGGCGGCGGGATGTCGAAGCTGCGGCGCCAGATCTTCACCTGTTCGTCGCCATGCTTCGCCGCGGTTTCTGCCTTGTCGAGCCCGGTGAGCCCGCCGTAATGGCGCTCGTTGAGGCGCCAGTCCTTCGTTACCGGCAGCCAGAGCCGGCCCATCGCCTCGAGCGCGAGATTGAGGGTCTTGATCGCCCGCGTCTGGACCGAGGTGAAGCAGGTGTCGGGCGTAATGCCCTTTTCCTTCATCAGCTCGCCCGCCGCCCATGCTTCGGCCGCGCCCTTTTCGGTGACGTCGACGTCCCACCAGCCGGTGAACCGGTTTTCCAGATTCCACTGCGACTGGCCGTGGCGGATGAGGATGAGCTGCGGCATGTTCGGTCCTTCGGATGGAGGAAATTCGCCGCCCCATAGCGCGGGTTTTTGCCGAATGCCAACGCCCCCTTGAAATGGTTTCGGCGGTTACCAGATTGGCCTTGTCCGGCCGCCGAAACGGGGTCGGGTGGTGATCGCGGCCAACAACCGCGGTCCCGTGACTTCGCTTTGAAAGGAAGGAATGACCCATGCGCAACAGCTTTGACTGGACCCCTTATCGCCGTTCGACCGTCGGTTTCGACCGTCTGTTCGACTTCCTCGAAACCGGTGGTTCGGGTGCCGAAAATTATCCGCCGTTCGACATCGAAAAGCTGGGCGACGACCATTTTCGCATCACCGTCGCGGTGGCCGGCTTCAAGTCGAACGAAATCGACATCACCGCGCAGCAGAATATGCTGACCGTCAGCGGCCGCAAGGCGCCGGTGGCCGAAGGCGAGGCGCGCCAGCTGCTTTATAGCGGTATCGCGACGCGCGCGTTCGAGCGCCGCTTCCAGCTCGCCGACTTCGTGCGGGTCGACGCCGCCGACCTCGCCGACGGGCTGCTGACGATCGATCTCGTCCGCGAGGTGCCCGAGGCGATGAAGCCCCACAAGATTGCGATCGGCGGTGCTCCGGTGATCGAAGACAAAAAGGCCGCGTAACCACGCGTCCGTTTCGACCGAAAATATACGGGGTCCGGAGTCCCTTCCGGGCCCCGTTTTCGTGGTCAGAGTGCGCAGGTCATGAAGCGGCTGAACGGATCGGGCCGGTAGTCGGAAAAGGGATCGCAATCCGCGAATCCATGCGCGCGATAGAGCGCTAGTGCCGGCTCGAACGCCGGGCCCGATCCGGTCTCGAGGCTGAGACGTTCGAGGCCCCGGGCGCGGGCCTGGTCCATGATGTGACCCAGCATCCGCGCAGCCACGCCCTGCCGCAAGAACGCCTCTGCGGTGCGCATCGACTTGATCTCGCCGTGGCGGCCATCGATCAGCTTGAGCGCGCCGCAACCGGCGAGTTCATCGCCCTTGTGGATCGACCAGAAGGTCACGCCGCCCGCGCGCAGACCGTCGAAATCGAGGAAATGGCAGCTGCCGGCCGGCGAGTTCGCCAGCATCCCCGCGAAATGCACCTCCAGCAAGGCCCGGATCGGTGCGCCCGACAGATCGTCCTCGACGATCCGCCAAGCGTCACTCACAGAAGCTGGTCCAGCGTCTGCAGACAGGCGTGCGCGAGCAGCTTCGACCGCTCGGGCGACCAGCCCTGCACCGGGTCGGGCAGATCACGATTGTCCTTGAAGGGCATCTCCAGCGTCATCGACACCGCGCCGAACCGTTCGGCGAGCTGGGTCGTCGACATCGACATATTCGCCTGCCCCGGCGCCGATTCGGCATAGCCGAGATCGGTCTGGAAATCGGGGGTGTTCGCGGCAAGCGCCTGTTCAAACGCTTTATATTTTTCAATCTGTCCGGGCTTCAGCGACTTGATCCCCTCAAAGCCGGCGAGGAAGACTGCAGGGATCGCCTCGTCGCCATGGACGTCCATCGCCCAGTCGACCCCGCTTTCGTCCATCGCGTCGCGGACGCAAAGCACTTCGGGGCTGCGTTCGGCGGTCGGATTATCCCACTCGCGGTTGAGGTTCACGCCCGCATAGTTGGTGCGAAGGTGGCCGCCGCGCGAGCCGTCGGGATTCATGTTCGGCACGATATGGAAGCGGCACTTCTGCCTCAGCGAGCGCGCCCAGGGATCGGTGAGGTCAGTGAGCATTTCGAGCGCGCCCTCCATCCACCATTCGGCCATCGATTCGCCGGGATGCTGGCGCGCATAGAGCCACACCTGCGTCGCGCCGGTGCCGAGTTCTATGCAGTCGATCGGCTGGCCCTCGAGGCTGGTGCCGAGGCAGCGATAGGTCACCCCCTCGCACTCGGCGACCGAGGCGATCAGGTCGTGGTGCCGCTCCATCGAATAAGGCGCGAAATAGGCAAGCCACAGGATCGGGCTTTCGGCGGTATGCCGGATCGCGAGTTCGCCAGCGCCCGCATCATAGCTGGTGTCGAGACGGAACCAATGGTCGCGATCGCTGCTCGCGCAGACGGCGTAGCCCGGCCAGCCCTCGGGATAGGCCGACCCGGCGAGCCCGCCGATGGTGAGATCGAGTTCGTCGCCGACGTCGCACGCGACGCGGAAGTGAAACCATTGATAGAAATCGGATTCGCGATCCTTGCGGATCGAAAGGCGCGCCGACGTGCCGTCGACCGAATCCACGACGATGTTGCCGCTGTCGAAAGCGGCGGTGATGCTGATGGTCATGGGACGCTGATAGTGCGTCCCGATTCGCCGGGGAAGTCCTTGAATAGCGCCTCGGCCAATTTCGCCGCGGCGAGACTCGGCTGCGCCGCCGGGGCCTTGACCGGCACCGCAGTCAGCGCGCGGCCCTCCCACAGCGCCTGCCCCGTCGCGGCATCGTCGATACGCACCGAAAGCTGGAGGTCGGCCATCCGCTTTGGCCCGCCGCCGAGATTGAAGCCGATGCCGAGCCCGACGCCAGAACCATAGCTGCCAGTCGAGCCGCCGACCCCGACCGAGACGGGCGAACGGCGCGGGCCATCGAGTTGCTGGGAGCGATCGAAGCCGACGCGGACGCGAAGCGGCGCGGTTTCATTGGCGCCCGCAGCGAC
The DNA here is from genome assembly GCF_001468395.1 of Sphingopyxis sp. H073. Classification (GTDB taxonomy): domain Bacteria; phylum Pseudomonadota; class Alphaproteobacteria; order Sphingomonadales; family Sphingomonadaceae; genus Sphingopyxis. The sequence goes on from NZ_LNSG01000002.1 coordinate 259,550, forward strand.
GAGACCCTGCCGCTGCAACTGCTGTTCGACCGCGGCGCGATAGCTGTTCCATTCGATCGACGGCATCGCGGCCGGATCGTCGAGCGGGGCGGTCTGGATCGCGTAGCGCGTGCCCGGTGCCCAGCCGGGGATGGCATTGTGAAATCGGGTGACTTCGACCGGCGGCACGGCCGTCGCACAGCCGCCAAGCGCGAGCGCCGCTGCGGAGAGCAGGGCGACGGAAAGATGATGCATCATCGGGCGATCATGCGCCACGAATAATGGCTTGGCAATGAACGGGATGCGCGAAGCTTCGCAAAGCGGCGCGGGCCCTGCCGAACCGAAAAGGGCGGGACCCGATCCCGCCCTTCACCATCACCGATAGAAGATGTGATTGTCGATCGCAGCGACGCGCGTCTTGCGCCAACCCGGCGAGACATAGCGGGCGTGGAAGAAGAGCGCACCCGGCGCCTGGTTCTTCCAGCTGCCCTCGCGCGCGATCTGCGCGATTGCAACCGCGTTGTTCCACTGCGTGCCTTGGCGCATCGCGGGCATCCGGCCGCCGCGCACGAAGCTGAACTGGCTCGGCTGGTGGACGACGCCGCACAGGCTCTTGGGGAAACGGCCCGACTTGGCGCGGTTGATGACGACATGCGCAACCGCGAGCTGGCCGGCGAGCGATTCGCCACGCGATTCGAAATAGACCGCGCCGGCCAGACAGCGCAGTTCATCGTCCAGATCGGCCGGCCGCGGGGTCGCGGCGACGAGTTCGGCAAGCGTATCGACGTCCAGCGGAACCGCCTTGGGCTCGACGGTGGATTCGTCCTTAATTTCAGGGGTTGGCTCGACCGGGGTCTGGGCTTCGGTCGGCAGGTCCGCCGGCGGCTCGGTTGCCGTCGTGTCGGCAAGCGGCAGGGTGATCGCGGGCAGGTTCGCGCTAGTCGCGAGATCGCTCGCGAAACCCGGTTCGGCCAGTGAAAGTGCGGCCACGGCGGTCATGCCGACGGCAGCCATACCGGCCACGTTCAGAATGCGACTCATATATTCCGTCAAAAGGGCAGATGACGGACCGAAACCAAAGAACAGGCGGGCGAGCTAATTTTGCTCAGTGCCGCCTGCGGCCGTCACCCGACTGCGTGTCCGAACCGTTTTGCCGGGTGCTTCGCCGAAACGTCGCAACCCTCGGAACGACCTACGCGTTATGGGGTGCGCGGCACCTATTGTGCGGCGCAACAGAGTCAAGTTAACGCAGCCCACTCCGCGACGAGTCGTGGCGCATCTGCGATATCCAGTTCAACGATCCACAGATCGGGATCGGCCTTTCGCCGCCGTTCGCGATAGTTTTCGCGCGATTCACCATCCTTTGGGTCATCGGGGCCCACGGACTCCCAGACATAGGCGCCATCCATTGAAAAGCGCCGTTCCAGCAGCGGTCCGGGTTCACCGCGATCGCTGCACTGGACGAGAATTACGCCCGACGTGTCGTCCCCTTTGCCGAGAACAGCCGCAAAACCGCCGGCCGCTTCGGTTCGCCGCATCAGCAGATCGACGAGAAACCGGCTCTTGAGCCGCGTCACGGGAAAATCCGGCGCGCGACGTTACGCCGCGTCACGCGTTTCGGCGTCGGCGAGCAAAGCATACAGCGCTTCGTCGTTCTTCGCGCCGCGCAGCCGTTCGGCGAAGCTGTCGTTGCGGAGCATCCGCGACACGCCCGCGAGCGCTTTCAGATGGTCGGCGCCGGCGTCGAGCGGCGAGAGCAGCACGAAAAGCAGATCGACAGGTAGTCCGTCGACCGCCTGGAAGTCGATCGGCCGCGCGAGCTGCAGGAAAAGGCCGCGGACCCCGGTCAGATCCGCCATCTTGGCGTGCGGGAGCGCAATCCCACGCCCGAAACCCGTCGAGCCCAGGCGCTCTCGCTCGAGCAGCGCCTCGCTGACCTCGCCGGCGTCGAGGCCGAGCGAACGGCTCGCAAGGTCGCCGACGAAGGGAAAGAGCGCCTTTTTCGAATCGAGCTGCACATGCGCACGCACGGTCGCCGGGTAGAGAAGGGAAGAAAGGTTCATCACTTTGGTCAAATCTGTAAAACGCCGGTTCGTTGCCGACCAGGACATCCTGCGGGCAAACGATCACGGATCCGTCGTGGCAGGCCCCCGCCATCCCAGCATCGGGCATCGTTGGGCGCGGCCCTTAGGCCGGATGGCGGAGAAAATCCAGTCCTTTGTCCCGCTGCTATCGTCCTAGCGGGGTTCGACCCAGCCGATCGTGCCATCCTCGCGCCGGTACACCATGTTGTGCGAGCCGGTCTTGCTGTTGACGAAGAGCAAGGCGTTGGTGTTGCGGAGGTCGAGCATCATCACCGCGTCGGACACGCTGCTGGTCGGAATGTCGACGCGCGTTTCGGCGATGATCGCAGGCGCGTCGCCCGCATCCTCTTCCTCGGTCCCGGTGTCGAAAACGGTGTAGCTGGCGTTGTCCTCGATCTCGTCGAGCGAGGCGGCCAAGGTGGCGCCCGCGGCGCTGTTGCGGTCCTTGAGTCGGCGCATATAGCGTCTGAGCTGCTTTTCGATGCGCTCGGCCGCGCCCTCGAACGCGACATGCGCGTCCTGCGCCTGGCCGTGCCCCTTGAGCACCAGCCCCTGCATCACATGCGCGACGATGTCGCACTGAAAACTGTCGTGCGGCCCTTTTCCGAAGGTCGCGTGCGCCCCGATCGCCCGCGAGAAATATTTGTCGGCAATCGCGTTCATCCGGTCCGACACATGCGCCTGCAGCGCTTCGCCGGTTTCGATCTGGTGGCCAGAGACGCGGATTTCCATTTTTCTTCTCCTTCCAGGGTCGCGCGAGCGGCGGGGAGGCCGCTACGGGCTATCGTGCCACAAAGGTTGGTTGAGTGCGGCGACGAACTCGGTGTGGCGCGCCAGCTCGGCGGCCGTGGCACCATGCGGGCGGGGCTCGCGGAACGCGCGCGCGGGAGCCGCCGCGCGAACCGGGGCGGCGGCGAGCGAACGCCCTACGTCTACCGATTGCGCCGCAAGGCCCAGGCCGATCTGCCGGCCGCCGGTCATTTCGATGTAGAGGTGCGCGAGAAGCTCGGCGTCGAGCAACGCGCCATGCTTGATACGGTGGCTGCGGTCGATGCCGTAGCGCGTGCAGAGCGCGTCGAGGCTGTGCTTCGCGCCCGGATGCAGCTTGCGCGCCATCTGCACGGTGCAACGCATCCGGTTCATGTCGAGCGCGGGACGTCCCGCGAGCATCAACTCGGCGTTGACGAAGCCGAAGTCGAAGGCGGCATTGTGCGCCACCATCGGCGCATCCCCCAGAAACTCCATCAGCTCGTCGACCCGAGTCGCGAAAAGCGGCTTGTCCGACAGGAACTGGATCGACAGGCCGTGCACGGCTTCGGCGGCAGCGGGCATGTCGCGCTCGGGATTGAAATAGGCGTGGAAGGTGACGCCCGTTTCGCGTCGGTCGATCAATTCGACGCACCCGATTTCGACCAGCCTGTCCCCGGTTTTGGGATCGAGCCCCGTGGTTTCGGTATCGAATATTATCTCACGCATCGAGGCGTCAATCTGGACCCTATCGCGCGCGGAAACAAGAGGCGATGGCGCGAATCTGGCGGCGTGTATAGCTTTTCGGACGCCCCGTTTCGATGACGAAATCGGCACGCGCGCGCTTGACGCGGTCAGGCACCTGCAGGTGGCGAATCGCCTTCAGCTTGGCGCGCGTCATCCCGGGGCGCCGCATCACGCGCTTCGTCTGCATCCACACCGGCGCCGAGACGACGGCGATCGCGCCGACGCGGCGCCAGCCGCCCTTTTCGAAAAGCAGCGGGATGTCGAGGATGACGACGTCGCGCGCGCGGTGGCGCATCAGGAATCGATGTTGCGCCTTCGCCACCGCAGGGTGGACGATCGCTTCGAGCGCGGCGAGTTCGTGGGTGTCGCCAAGGACGTGTGCGCCGAGTTTTTGCCGGTCGACGCCGTGTGGACCGGTGGTGCCGGGAAAGCGCGCCTCGATCGCCGCGACCAGCGCCCCGCCCGGGCCCTGCAGCCGATGCACCTCGGCATCGGCGTCGAACACCGGTACGCCCTCACGCTCGAACATCCTGGCCGCGGTCGACTTGCCCATCCCGATCGACCCGGTGAGCCCGAGGATGAACGGACGGCGAAGCCGCGCACCGAGATGGTTGTGGAACCTCATGTAGTAAGCAGCGACCGCAGTTCGTCATCGCGGCCTTCGGGGGGCGATCGGCCGAAAAACAGTTCGAAGGCCAGCGCGGCCTGGCCGACCAGCATGTCGAGCCCGTCGACGGTGTCGAGTCCGCGCGCCTCGGCGGCCTTGAGGAGACCGGTCCGAAGCGGGGCATAGACGAGATCATAGACGATCGCGTCTTCGGGTAGGGGGGACAGGTCGAGATCGAGCGGCGGCTGGCCGGTCATGCCGAGGCTGCTGCTGTTCACCAGCAGTGACACCGGCGGCAGCGCGGCATCGAGCCCGACGACCTCGCCCTTGAGCCCGAAGGTGGCAAGCAGGCCCATCGCCTTGAGCGGCGACCGATTGAGAATCGTGACATGAGCAACGCCCGCCCGCGCAAGCGCGAACAGCACCGCACGCGCTGCGCCGCCGGCGCCGACCACCGCCACAGCGGCGCCGTCGAGGTCGAGCTCGGCGAGCGGGGCATAGAATCCCGCGGCATCGGTGTTGGTGCCGATCAGCGCGCCGTCCGGCTGCCGCACGACGGTGTTCATCGCGCCGATCGTCCCGCGGATATCGCCGGGATCGTCCACCACATCCATCACCGCGACCTTGTGCGGGATGGTGACGTTGCAGCCGCGCCAGTAGGGATCGGCCTTGCGATCGGCGATATAGCCTTCGAGCGCTTCGGGTTTCACATGCGCGCGGCGATAGTCGCCGTCGATGCCAATCGCGTCGAGCCAGAAACCATGGATGAGCGGCGACTTCGAATGGGCGATCGGATCGCCGATCACTTCGGCATAAGGCTTGCTCATCGCGGCGCCAATCCGGTCGCGCGCAGCCATGCCATCAACGGAAGCATCGGCATGCCGATGATGGTCCAGGGGTCGCCTTCGACCCGGTCGAATAATTGCACGCCTGCCCCCTCGATCTCGTAGCATCCGACGGTCCAGCGGATGCTGTCCCAGTTTTTCGCCACATAGTCGGCGATGAAGGCGTCGGACAAGGGACGCATCCAGAGCTTGGCTTCGCCGATCGCACGCCACACCGGCGCCCCGTCGCGCGCGGCGACCGCCGCGCTGAAAAGCCGGTGGCGCGTACCCGCCATGCGACGAAGATGATCGGCCGCCTCGTCGGGGCTTTCCGGTTTCGACAGCATCGACCCATCTTCGAGCGCGAGCGTCGAATCGGCGCCGATCACAGTGACGCCGGGAAGTCGCGAGGAAATCTTCACCGCCTTCGCCTCGGCGAGCGCGTCGGCGATGTTGCGCGGAGTCTGACCGGCGTCGAGCAGCGATGCGGTGAGTGCCTCCTCGTCGACATGCGCAGCGCTGGTTTCGAATGTCAGCCCGGCGGCGCGGAACATCGCGGCGCGGCCGCTGCTTTGCGAAGCGAGGAGCAGGCCCGTGCTGAGCGAAGTCGAAGGGGTCATGCGGCGCTACGATCCTCGACGAGCTTGATCACCGCCGCTGCGGTTTCCTCGATCGAGCGGCGCGTCACGTCGATCACCGGCCAGCCGTTGTCGGCGAACATGCGGCGCGCGTAAGCAAGCTCGGCCTTCACCCGCTCGTCGTCGACGTAGGAGGTTTCGGGCGCCTGATTGAGCGAAAGCAGCCGGTTGCGACGCACCTGCACAAGGCGGTCGAGACCGGTGGTGAGTCCGACAACGAGCGGCTTCCTGAGATTGTAAAGCGCATCGGGCGGCGGCGATTCGGGAACGATCGGAATGTTCGCGGTCTTGAAACCGCGGTTCGCGAGATAGATGCTCGTCGGTGTCTTCGAAGTCCGCGACACGCCGGCGAGGACAATATCAGCCTGCTCCCAATTCTCCCATCCGATCCCGTCGTCGTGCGCGACCGTGAACTGGATTGCTTCGACCCGCGCGAAATAGGCGGCGTCGAGCTGGTGTTGGCGCCCCGGCCGCGCCTTGGCCTGTTGCCCCAGCATCCGCGACAGCGCATCGGTCACCGCATCGAGCGCCGGAACCGTCGGCAGGTTGAGCGCCGCCGCGCGTCGTTCGAGGCTCGCACGCAGCTCGCCGTTCACGAGAGTGAATAGGATCATGCCGGGGCTCGCCCGCACTTCATCGATGATCCGGTCGAGATGCGATTCCGAGCGCACCATAGGCCAGAAATGGCGCACAACCTCGACGTCGTCGAACTGCGCAATCGCCGCCTTGGCGATGTTTTCGAGCGTCTCGCCCGTGGAATCGGATATAAGATGCAAGTGGAGCCGGCCCATGCGGCATCCTTTCGCGGCGACGGCATAAAAGGCAAGCAAAGCCTTCGTCCGCACATCGTCGCCGACCTACCCCGAAAGGCTGAAACTACCCCCTGTGGATAGTTTGCCGAATAAGTGCCGGGACAAGATCGGCAGGTAGAATTCATCCCCGACGCTGCCGATTCCGCTCCACCGCTTTTCCACAAGGGACGAAATTTATCCACAGGCTGTGAATTTGGGGGAGAGGCGCTCGCGACTCCCTGACGCAACACGTGACACATGGAGTCAATATGTTGGCAAAAGGGGTGCTGCGCCCTAAAGCCGCGCTGTCCGCCGACCAAAAACCACCACAATATCTTTAAATGTATATGATGAGAGAAAGAGGGGCCGTGTGAGGGCGTCGTCGAAGAGCTTGCTGGCAACGCTGCGCGGGGTGCGGCAGGAAAAGCCAGCGCTATGGCTGATGCGCCAGGCGGGGCGCTATCTTCCCGAGTATCGCGCGCTCAGGGAAACCAAGGGCGGGTTCCTCGAGCTTTGCTATGACAGCGAGGCGGCGGCCGAAGTCACGCTGCAGCCGATCCGGCGGTTCGGATTCGACGGCGCGATCCTCTTCTCGGACATTCTCGTTGTCCCGCACGCGCTGGGTCAGAAGCTATGGTTTGAGGCAGGCGAGGGGCCGCGGCTCGCGCCCCCGCTCGTCGACAGCGCGTTGGCGTCGCTCGAGGCGATGCCGCAGCGGCTCGATCCGGTCTATGGTACCGTCGCGCGCGTCGCGGCGTCGCTGCCGGCCGAAACGACCTTCCTCGGCTTTGCGGGCAGCCCGTGGACGGTTGCGACTTATATGGTTGCGGGGCAGGGATCGAAGGACCAGGCGCAGGCGCGCCGCCTGGCATTCGGCGATCCAGTGGCGTTTCAGGCGATCATCGACGCGATCGTCGACCTGTCGGTCACCTATCTTTCGGGCCAGATCGAGAATGGCGTCGAGGCCGTCCAGCTTTTCGACAGCTGGGCGGGGAGTCTCAGCCCCGCGCAGTTCGAACGCTGGGTGATCGCCCCCAATGCCGAGATCGTCCGCCGATTGAAGGCGCTGCATCCCGACACGCCGGTGATCGGCTTTCCGAAAGGGGCCGGGGGCAAGCTTCCAGACTATGCGAACGAGGTCGGCGCCGATGCCATCGGTCTCGACGAGACGGTCGATCCGGTGTGGGCCGACAAGGCGCTGCCGGCGCATCTGCCGGTGCAAGGCAATCTCGACCCGCTGGCGCTCGTGGCGGGTGGTGAAGCGCTCGATACGGCGATCGACCGCATCCTTGCGGCCTTCCCCGATCGTCCCCATATCTTCAATCTCGGTCATGGCATCGTCCCCGACACGCCGATCGCTCATGTCGAGCATCTGATCCGGCGCGTCCGTGGATAGGCGGGACTTATGGAACTGGCAGGATTCTTGGGGGTGACGATGCTTTGGGTCAAAGCCGCGCACGTCATTTTCGTGATCTTTTTCATGGCGGGCCTGTTCATGATGCCGCGCTTCTTCGTCTATCACCACCAATGCCCCGTGGGGTCGGATGAGGACAGGAAGTGGATCGAGCGCGAGGATCGCCTGCGCAAGATTATCCTGAATCCGTCGATCCTGTTCGTCTGGATCTTTGGGCTGATGCTCGCGTTCAACGGCGATTATTGGCACGAGGGCTGGTTCATTGCCAAATTCCTGACCGTTGTCGCGCTGTCCGGCTACCATGGCTGGATGATCGGCTATTTCAAGAAGCTGGCGAAGGGCGAGCGCCCGCTGACCGAGAGGCAACTGCGGATGCTCAACGAAGTTCCCGGCATCGCGGCAGCGCTCGTCGTCATCCTGGTGATCGTCCGTCCCTTCTAAGGCTTCGGCCCTTTTGAGGTTTCGGATCGGCGCAGCCGCGATTGACTTGGCTGGCGGCCGGTTATAGGGGCCGATCAACCCCGTTTTTCAGCGGGCGGCGCCTCGATACGCCGATCTATCGATAACGGTCGTCCCACGGCCGGATAGGCACCAGCCGGTGCGACGAATTTTTTGTCCAAATTTCTTACTGAATTTCTACCCGGAATCTATCCCATGCACCTCAAAGAACTCAAAACAAAAGCGCCCGCCCAACTCGTCGAAATGGCAGAGGAATTGGGTGTCGAGGGCGCGTCGACCTTGCGCAAGCAGGACCTGATGTTCTCAATCCTGAAGGAACTCGCCGAGGAGGGCGAGGAAATCATCGGGTCGGGCACGATCGAGGTTCTCCCGGACTCGTTCGGTTTCCTGCGCTCGTCGGAGGCCAATTATCTGGCCGGCCCCGACGATATTTATGTCTCGCCCAACCAGGTCCGCAAATATGGCCTGCGCACCGGCGACACCGTCGAGGGCGAGATCCGCGCGCCGCGCGACGGCGAGCGCTATTTTGCGCTGACCAAGCTCATCAAGGTCAATTTCGACGATCCCGAGGCGGTGCGTCACCGGGTCAATTTCGACAATTTGACCCCGCTCTATCCGAACCAGAAGCTGTCGCTCGACACCGTCGATCCGACCGTCAAGGACAAGTCGGCACGGGTGATCGACCTCGTCAGCCCGCAGGGCAAGGGCCAGCGCGCGCTGATCGTCGCGCCGCCGCGCACGGGTAAGACGGTGCTGCTCCAGAATATCGCCAAGGCGATCACCGACAACCATCCCGAGGTTTACCTCATCGTCCTCCTCGTCGACGAACGTCCCGAGGAAGTCACCGACATGCAGCGCAGCGTGAAGGGCGAGGTCGTATCCTCGACCTTCGACGAACCCGCGACGCGCCACGTCCAGGTTGCCGAAATGGTGATCGAAAAGGCGAAGCGCCTGGTCGAGCACAAGAAGGACGTCGTGATCCTGCTCGATTCGATCACACGCCTCGGCCGCGCCTACAACACCGTGGTACCCTCGTCGGGCAAGGTGCTGACCGGCGGTGTCGACGCCAACGCGCTCCAGCGTCCGAAGCGCTTCTTCGGCGCCGCGCGAAACATCGAGGAAGGCGGTTCGCTGTCGATCATCGCGACCGCGCTGATCGATACCGGCAGCCGCATGGATGAAGTCATCTTCGAAGAATTCAAGGGCACGGGTAACTCGGAAATCGTGCTCGACCGCAAGGTCGCCGACAAGCGCATCTTCCCGTCGCTCGACGTCGGCAAGTCGGGCACCCGCAAGGAAGAACTGCTCGTCGAGAAGGACAAGCTCAGCAAGATGTGGGTGCTTCGCCGTATCCTCATGCAGATGGGGACGGTCGACGCGATGGAATTCCTGCTCGACAAGATCAAGGATTCCAAGACCAACGAAGATTTCTTCGACAGCATGAACCAGTAAGCCGGCAAAATGGCCGTCATCGAACACGCCTTGCTTCCCGTTCGTGCGGGAAGCGAAGCCGGGTTCGAGGCGGCCTTTGCCGAGGCGCGGCCACTGATCGAGGCTTCGCCGGGATTTATCTCGATCGAAATTCGCCGCCCGACAGGAACCGGACAGCCTTATCTGCTTTTGGCAGAATGGAGGTCGATTGCGGATCATCGGGACGGCTTCCGGCAATCGGACCGCTACCAGCAATGGCGGACGTTGCTGCATCGCTTTTATGACCCTATGCCAGAGGTCAGCTATTTCGGAGAGCCACTGTGATCCTGGAAATCTTGACCCATGCCGGCGCAGCGGCGAGCGGCTTTGGCGGCCCCGGCGATATCTGGGCCGCGATCGTCAAGGATTTCTCCAACATCTCATCGCCAGCGGCTTTCTCGGCCTTTCTCCAGGTGCTGATGATCGACATCGTACTCGCGGGCGACAATGCGATCGTCGTCGGGGCGCTCGCCGCGGGGCTTCCCGCCGACCAGCGCAAGAAGGTGATCCTGATCGGCGTGCTCGCGGCGCTGGTGCTCCGTATCGCCTTCGCGCTCGTCGTGACGCAGCTCATGCAGATCGTCGGCCTGATCTTCGTCGGCGGACTGCTGTTGATCTGGGTCGCGTGGAAGATGTGGCGCGAGCTGCGCGAAGGTGCGCATTCGGCAGGTTCGCCCGAGATCGAGGGTGACGAGCATTCGGGGCTCAAGCCTGCCAAGAGCTTTGCTGCCGCCGCGTGGGCGGTCGCGATTGCCGATGTGTCGATGAGCCTCGACAATGTCCTTGCGGTTGCCGGAGCGGCGCGCGAGCATCCGGGGATCCTGATCGTCGGGCTGATCTTCGCGGTCGCGCTGATGGGCCTCGCAGCGAATGTCATCGCCAAATATATCGAGCGCTATCGCTGGATTGCCTACATCGGGCTCGCCGTGATCCTCTATGTCGCGGTGAAGATGATCTACGAGGGCTGGATCGATCCCGGCGTTGGGATCGGAACGCTGTTCGGCTAGAAAAGGAAAAGCCAGTCCTTCGCGGGGCTGGCTTTTTTCCCAACGGCTCCCCATTTGACGCTCATGCCCCCGCTTCACATGACCCGCGTCGCCGTCGGCTGCGCCGACTATCCGGCGCTTCAGGCGCGGATCGCAAACTTTGCGCAAGCCAGCGAAGTTCGTTTCACGACGCGGTTCAAACCCAAGCGCGCCGACGAACTGATCGGCGGCAAGCTCCACTTTATCGTGAAGCACACGCTGGTCGGGCGGGTCGAGATATTGCGGTTCGACGATCGCGATGACGGGCGCATCGATATCGTCTGCGCCGCCCAACTTGAACGCGTGCATCCGCAACCGAAGCGTGCGCATCAGGGCTGGCGCTATCTGACCGATGCAGACGCGCCGAAGGGCGTCGATGACGCGAGCGGGCTTGGTGAGCTGCCGCCCGAATTGTATCGCGAACTCGCTGAACTCAGCCTTATCTAGAGGGCGGCGCGAAAGCTGTTGGCGCGTGCCATCGCCCAGTAACGCGCACCCGATACCGAGTCCGGATCGTCGAGCAGCACGCCGCGATCATAGAATTTATAGATACGATCGATCGAATCCGAGCGAGCCGAATTGAGCCGTTCGTGCAGGTGATGCGGCCGGATCTGCCAGGGGCTGTCGAGCCCCATCGCGCAGCTGATGTCCCAGAGCGCCGACACTGTGGCGGCCTGAAAGCGGCGAACCCGTTCGGCCTTGTCCTCGACCACGAGCCCGCGCTGGCGGCCGGGATCCTGTGTCGCGACGCCTGTCGGGCATTTGTCGGTGTGGCACTTGAGCGACTGGACGCATCCCAATGTGAACATGAAGGCGCGCGCGGCATTCGACCAGTCGGCGCCAAGCGCGCAGTTCATCGCAAGCCCTGCGCCCGAGTGGACCTTCCCCGACGCCGCCAGCTTCACCTCCTCCTTGAGTCCGCAGCCGACGAGTGCATTGCGCACGAAAATGAGGCCTTCGCGCAGCGGCATGCCAAGGCTGTTCGAAAACTCGATCGGGGCAGCGCCCGTGCCGCCTTCGGCCCCGTCGACGACGATATAATCGAGGCGGATGCCGGTCTCGATCATTGCCTTCATGACGGCATAAACTTCATGCGGCTGGCCGACGCAGAGTTTGATCCCGACGGGCTTGCCGCCCGACAATTCGCGCAGTTTCGCGGCCCATTCGACCAGTTCGATCGGGGTCGCAAAGGCGGAATGGGTGGCGGGCGAAACGCAGTCATGGCCTTTGGGGACGCCGCGGGTCGCAGCAATCTCGGCACTGACCTTCGCGCCGGGAAGAACACCGCCGTGCCCCGGCTTCGCGCCCTGGCTCAGCTTGATCTCGATCATCTTTATCTGATTATCGGTTGCGCGATCGCGAAAGCGATCGGGATCGAAGCGACCGGCATCGTCGCGGCAGCCGAAATAGCCGCTGCCAAGCTCCCAGACAATGTCGCCGCCGTGGATGCGATGGTAGGGGCTGAAGCCGCCTTCGCCGGTATCGTGATAAAAGCTGCCGAGCTTCGCACCCCGATTGAGCGCCTCGATCGCGTTCGCGCCGAGCGATCCGAAGCTCATCGCCGAGATATTGAGCAAGGCGGCGTCGTAAGGCTGCGAACATTGCGTGCTGCCGACCTTCACCCGCTGCGCCCGATCGGCGTGTGGCGTCGGTGCCATGCTGTGGCTCATCCACTCATATTCGTCCGAATAGACGTCAAGCTCGGTGCCGAACGGATGACTGTCGAGCTCACCCTTGGCGCGCGCGTAGACGATGTCGCGTTCGGTACGTGCAAAGGGGCGGCCGTCGAGTGGCCCTTCGACAACATACGAATAGAGAAACGGGCGCAGCTCCTCGAACAGCCAGCGGATGCGCGCGATCAGCGGGAAGTTGCGGCGGAGGCTGTGGTGCTGTTGGACGCTGTCGTAGATGGCGACCAGCAGCAGCGGGATCCACAACAGTAGCGTCCAGCGCGCTGGCGCCCACCAGCCCGCCAGTGCGATCGCGACGATGAGGATCGGATAGGCGATCAGCCGGAGCATCGCTTGCGAGCCGGACTAGCTTGCCTGCGCCGCGAGCATGGCGGCCATCTTCTCCCACACCTTGTTGATTGCCTTGAGCGGACGAACCATCACCTTGAAATCTTCAATTTTTCCTTCGTCGTTCCAGCGGATGATGTCGACACCGTTGATCTGGATGCCGTCTAGTTCGCTTTGGAATTCGAGCATCGCCTGGTCGCCGTCGACGATCTCGCGCAGATAGCGGAAATCATCGCCGCCAAGGACGTGGCTTGCAGCGTGGAGATAAGCGAAGACCTTGTCGCGGCCCTCCTGCGGCGTGTGGACCACGGGCGAGTGGAACACCGCATCCTCCGCAAGCAGGTCGCGTAGAGCCTGCGGATCGCCGCCGCCCGCCATATAGGCGTGCCAGGCGGCGAGACCGGGGTGGCGGCTCACGCGAGATGCTCGGCGAAGAAAGCGCGGGTGCGGCTGTCGGCGAGCTGCGCACCAGCCTCGTCGCGGCGGTTGCCGCTCGTTGCGGCGAACCCGTGGTCGAGCCCTTCGTAGTCGTGGAGCGTGACCTTGGGGTTCGGATCGAGGCCTTCGTGCATCTTCGCCTGTGCTTCGGGCCCGACGAGATGGTCGGCGGTCGGCACATGGAGCATCAGCGGGTGCGCGATCGCGTGGCTTTCGTTCAGCATCTGGTCGATCATGACGCCATAATAGCCGACCGAGGCGTTGATGTCGGTGCGCGCGGCGGTCATGTAGGCGAGGCGGCCGCCGAGGCAGAAGCCCACACACCCCACTTTGTTTGTGCCTTGCGCATGGAGCCAGCGGATCGCGGCTTCGATATCCTTCACGCCGAGGTCGGCATCATATTGGCCGAAATAGCCGAACGCTTCCTGAAGCTCGGCCTCGACATCGGGATCGAGTTCGACGCCGGGGGCGAAGCGCCAGAAAAGGTCGGGGGCGATCGCGAGATAGCCCTCAGCCGCCCAATCGTCGCATTTCTCGCGGATGCCGGCGTTCACACCGAAGATTTCGGGAATGACGATGATCGCGCGCGACGAATCGGCGTCGGGGCGCGCGACATAGGCTGGGATATCGCCTTCGCCGTCGAGTGCGGGGATGGTGATGTTCGTCGCGGACATGGGGAAGCTCCTGACTCTTGCCAACTGGGAGGGAAAGCGCGAAGCTAGCCGCCGTCAGGGCGCGGCTCAAGCGCCGAAAGGGGCGAAAGGCACGGCGATGAAATTCAATATCGAGATCGATTGCACGCCGGAGGAAGCGCGGCGGCTGTTCGGGCTTCCCGACCTCGAGCCGCTGCACGATATCTACCTGAGCCGCGTGAAGGAGCTGATGGCCAAGGGAATAACCCCCGACGTGGTGCAGCAAATGGTCAAGACGTGGGTGCCGATGGGCGGCAGCGGGCTTGAACTCGTCCAGTCGCTGCTCGGCCAGTTCGGCGGTGGGCTGATGGGCGGATCGCCGAAATCGAACGACGACGACAAAGGCTCCAAGGGGCGCAAGAGCTGAGCCAGGATGCAGCGAGTGACACGATTTTCGCGTTGTCGAGCGGGATGCCGCCGGCAGCGATCGGCGTCGTGCGGATCAGCGGGTCGCGGGCAGCGGAAGCGCTGACCGCGCTCGCCGGGCGGTTGCCCGAGCCGCGGCGGGCTTCGCTGGCGTCGCTGAAAGACGCGGCGGGCGCACCGCTCGATCGGGCGCTGGTCCTGTGGTTTCCGGGGCCGGCGACGGCGACGGGCGAGGATCTTGCCGAACTTCATCTTCACGGCGGCCGCGCAGTGGTCGCCGCGGTCGAGGCGGCTTTGGCGGCGTTGCCGGGGCTGCGCCATGCAGCGCCGGGTGAGTTCACCCGGCGGGCTTTCCTGAACGGCCGGATCGATCTGGCGGAGGCCGAGGGGCTCGCGGACCTGCTTGCGGCGGAGACCGAGAGCCAGCGGGTGCAGGCGCTGGGGCTGGCGAGCGGGCATGTGTCGCGTGCGGTTGCCGGTTGGCAGGATCGGCTGCTCGCGCTGATGGCGGGGGCAGAGGCCGAGCTCAATTTTGCCGATGAGGATGATGTCGAAGTTTACGAAGGTGCCGCGCAGCGTTTGATCGAGGGGATGGCCGAGCTGGGGGCGGAGCTCGGCGCATGGTTGGCGCGGCCCGCGGCGGAGGTGATTGCCGAGGGACTGTCGGTGGTGATCGCGGGGCCGCCCAATGCCGGAAAATCAACCCTGATCAATGCCTTGGCGCAGCGTGAACTGGCGATCGTGTCGCCGGTCGCGGGGACGACGCGCGATGTGATCGAGACGCCGCTCGCGCTTGACGGGATTGCGATGCGCTTTTCGGACACGGCGGGGATTCGCGCCGAGGGTGCCGACGCGATCGAGGCGATCGGGATCGACCGGGCGAAGGCGGCCGTCGATGCCGCGGACATATTGCTGTGGCTGGGACCGCCAAAAGACGTCCCCGAGCATCCGCGCGCGATCCTGATCGCGGCGCAGGCCGACCGCTGGCGCGGCGACGCGGCGGCCGAGGCCGACGCCGCGCGATGCGACCTGAGCCTGTCGGCGGCGACGGGCGAGGGGATGGACAGGCTCCACGCCTATATCGTCGAGATGGCGCGGACCTTGCTGCCGCGCGAGGGCGAGGCGGCGCTGCGCCAGCGGCAGCGCGCGGCGCTTGCCGAAGCAAAACAATGGCTTACGATCGAATCGGGCACGCGCGAGGCCGGCGATCTGATCCTGATCGCCGAGCGGCTGCGGCTCGCCGCGACCGCACTTGACCGGATCACCGGACGCGCGGGGGTCGAGGATATGCTCGATGCCTTGTTCGGGCGTTTCTGTATCGGGAAATGATGTTCCACGTGGAACAGATTATTCCGCAGGGCTGCGCGTAAGCGCGAATTTCTCACACAAAGACACAAAGATGGCGCGTTTACCCGCGGCCCGACGCGCCATCTTTGTGTCTTTGTGTGAGATCATATTGGCACCCACCATAAGGGCACAGACACAACGGCCGGGCGCACAGCCTTTTCACGCAAAGGCGTGAAGGCGCGAAGAAGACGGTAGTCCTCTTGCCTGTGCGGGCGACTCTTTGGCGTTGAGCGTGGATGGATTCGGGCCGTGGTTTCGGCTATGCGCGGCCGCAATCATGAACTCTGAAGCAACTTTCGATGTCATCGTCGTCGGCGGGGGCCACGCCGGGACCGAGGCCGCCGCCGCCGCGGCGCGGCTTGGTGCGCGCGTTGCGCTCGTCAGTTTCGATCCGGCGCTGATCGGCACGATGTCGTGCAACCCGGCGATCGGCGGGCTCGGCAAGGGCCATCTGATGCGCGAGGTCGACGCGCTCGATGGCTGGATGGCGCGCGCCGCCGACGGCGCGGCGATCCATTACCGGATGCTCAACGCCTCGAAGGGGGCGGCGGTGCAGGGGCCGCGCATCCAGGCCGACCGCAAACTCTATCGCGACGCGATCCAGGCGCTGCTCGCGGTCGAGGATGGCATCACCGTCGTTGCGGGTGAAGCGGCGGCTTTGACGCTGTCGGCCGATGGCGCGCGGGTCGAAGGGATCGAGCTCGGCGATGGATCGCAGTTGGTTGCCGGAGCGGTTGTGCTCGCGACCGGCACCTTCCTTGGCGGCAAGCTGTTCCGCGGCGAAGAGCGGATGGAGGGTGGACGCATCGGCGAAGCGGGGGCGCATAAACTCGCCCAACAGCTTCGTGCTGCCGATCTGCCGATGGCGCGGCTCAAGACGGGGACGCCGCCGCGGCTCGACGGGCGGACGATCGACTGGGCGCGGCTCGAGGAGCAGCCGTCGGACAGCGTCGAGGGCGCCGACTGGACCTGTTCCACGTGGAACAGTGCGCGGACGGTGCCGCAGATTTTCTGCGCGATCACGCGGACGAACGCCGAGGCCCATGCGATCATCGCGGCGAATCTCGACCGCTCGCCGCTGTTCACGGGCGCGATCGGCGCCGCGGGGCCGCGCTATTGCCCGTCGATCGAGGACAAGATCCACCGCTTCGCCGACCGCGACGGGCATCAGGTGTTTCTCGAACCCGAAGGACTCGATTCGCCCCTCGTCTATCCCAACGGCATCTCGACCTCGCTGCCCGCCGACGTCCAGCTCGCGATGCTGCGGACGATGGAAGGGCTCGAGGCGGTGGAAATGACCGTGCCGGGCTATGCCGTCGAATATGATCATATCGACCCCCGCGCGCTCGACCGCACCTTGCAGGTGCGCGCAATCGCCGGGCTGTGGTGCGCGGGGCAGATCAACGGCACGACGGGTTATGAGGAGGCGGCGGCGCAGGGGCTGGTCGCGGGGGCGAATGCGGCGCTCGCGGTGCAAGGGCGCGCGCCGCTGATCCTCGACCGCAGCGAATCCTATATCGGGGTGATGGTCGACGATCTGGTGCTGCAAGGGGTGACCGAGCCCTATCGCATGCTCACCGCACGCGCCGAGTATCGGCTGCGATTGCGCGCCGACAATGCCGCGACGCGGCTGACGCCGAAAGGCATCGCGATCGGGCTCGTCCGGCCCGCGACCGCCGCGCTGTTCGACGCGCGGCAGGCGGAACGGAAGAGGGCAGCGGCGCTGCTCGAGGCCCCCGTCGCGAGCGCCGATTATGCCCTGATCGGGATGGCGATTCCCGGCGACGGGGCGCAGCGCACGCGTGTCGAACTGCTCCGCTTTCCCGAGGTGGGCATCGCTACGCTCAGGATGCTCGCGCCGGAGCTCGAAGGCATCGACGACGGGATCTTGTCCGAACTCGCCGAGGATGCGCATTACGCGCCCTATATCGCACGGCAGGAGGCCGAGCTCCGCTCGCTCGCGGCGAACGAGGCGATCATTCTCGACCCCGCGCTCGACTATGGCGCGATCGGCGGTCTGTCGCGCGAGATGGTCGAACGGCTGAGCAAGGCACGGCCCGAAACGCTGGGGCAGGCGGCACGGATCGACGGGGTCACGCCGGCGGCGCTGACGGCGATCCTGGTGCATAGTCGGCGGCGGGCGGCTTGAGGGAGTGGTTTACAAGATTGGCATGGGTTTTTTTTGGGGGGAGAGCGGTCACTGTCCGCTACCCCTCGTCACTGCGGACTTGATCCGGGGTCCAGAAGGCGAGGGTGGCCATGGATCCCGGATCAAGTCCGGGATGACGAAGAAGGAATGTCTGAATTGGGGTGGGAAGCGGACGTATCAACAGCGTCGCCCCCGCGCAGGCGGGGGCCGATAGCCGCCTATTCCTGCGCGGCCGCGTAAACCGACAGCGGCCCCCGCCTGCGCGGGGGCGACGGCTCATTTCGGTCGCTAGCTGACGTTGCGATGGAACGGGTCGAGGGGGTGGGCTATTTTCTTCTTCCACGGAGGCACGAAGATGTCGCGGTGGCAAAACTGCCCCTTTGTGTCTGTGCGAGGCTTTTAAAATCGCACGCAAAGGCGCAAAGGCGCGAAGAAGAATGATCCCGCGTCGCGGGAAAAGTGAAAGAGCAACGTGGCGGACGCCGAAATACTGGACGATGAAGGCGCTGCGCGCGACTGGCTGGCGCGGGCGTTTGCGCCGAGTGCGGAGCAATGGGCGCGGCTCGAGCGCTTTTCGGCGATGCTGGTCGCCGAGAATGAGCAGCAGAATCTGATCGCGGCGTCGACGATCCCGATCCTGTGGGTCCGGCATATCGCCGACAGCGCGCAACTGCTGGCGCTCGATGCGGGGGGCGAAGGACTGTGGATCGACCTGGGCAGCGGGCCCGGATTGCCGGGGCTGGTTGTCGCGATCCTGAGCGAACGGCCGATGCTGCTCGTCGAATCGCGCAAGCGGCGGTGCGATTTCCTGCGCGCAGTTGTGGCTGACCTTGGTTTTGCGCATGTCGAGATCGCCGAGGCGCCGCTCGAGCGGGTCGAGACGCGCCGTGCGGGCACGATCAGCGCGCGGGCATTCGCGCCGCTCGACAGGCTGATCGACTTATCCGCGCGTTTTTCCACCGAATCGACGCGCTGGCTGCTGCCAAAGGGACGAAATGCGGTAAAGGAACTGGCGTCGCTGCCGCAGACATGGCAGAATCTGTTTCACGTGGAACATAGCCGCACCGACGCCGATAGCCGCATCCTGGTGGGCCAGGGGCGCATCGCGCCGAAAAAGCGAGGAAAAGCATGATTCGTATCGCTGTGGCGAACCAGAAGGGCGGGGTCGGCAAGACGACGACGGCGATCAATCTGGCGACCGCGCTCGCGGCGACGGGGTGGCGCACGCTGATCATCGACCTCGATCCGCAGGGCAATGCGTCGACCGGGCTGGGAATCACGCAGGCGCAGCGCGAGCTGTCGAGTTATGACCTGCTCCGCGCCGAGGCGACGGTTGCCGAATGCGCGGTGCATACCGCGGTACCGCGGCTCGACATCGTGCCGGCGACGGTCGACCTGTCGGGCGCCGAGATCGAGCTGATCGAATTCGCCGATCGCCTCCACCGGCTCGAACAGGCGCTGACCGGCGCCGAGGCGGGGCAGTGGGATATCTGCCTGATCGACTGCCCGCCGTCGCTCGGCATGTTGACGCTCAATGCGCTGATCGCCGCCGAATCGCTGATCGTGCCGCTGCAGTGCGAATTCTTCGCGCTCGAGGGCCTCAGCCAGCTGCTCACCACGGTCGAGCGCGTGCGCGGGCGTTTCAACCAGAAATTGTCGATCCTCGGCGTCGCGCTGACGATGTTCGACCGCCGCAACCGGCTGACCGACCAGGTCTCCGACGACGTGCGCGAGGTGCTCGGCCCGGTGGTGTTCCAGACCGTCATCCCGCGCAATGTCCGCCTGTCCGAAGCGCCGAGCCACGGCCTGCCCGCGCTGATCTATGACCATCGCTGCGCGGGGTCGGCGGCCTATATCGCGCTCGCCCGCGAGCTGATCGATCGCTTGCCCAACGTTCGCAAGGCAGCATAAATGTCTGAAAACGAAAAAGAAACTGGCGCGTCGGCGCCGCGCAAGCGCCCGTCAGGGCTGGGGCGCGGGCTGAATGCGCTGTTCGGCGATGCCGCGGTCGAGGCGCCGGTGCTGGCGACCCCGGGCGCCGCCGCGAAGGCCGCGCCGGTCGCCGCGGGCGATTCGGTGCAGCATGTATCGGTCGGCTCGATCCGTCCGTTGCCGAACCAGCCGCGTCGCCATTTCGACGAGGCGGCGATCGTCGAACTCGCTGATTCGATCAGCGCGCGCGGGCTGCTGCAGCCGATCATCGTGCGTCAGGCGCCCGATGGGCAGGGATACCAGCTCGTTGCGGGCGAGCGGCGCTGGCGCGCGGCGCAGCGCGCGGGGTTGCACCAGATCCCGGCGCTCATCCGCGATCTCGACGATGCCGCGACCTACGAGATCGCGCTGGTCGAGAATATCCAGCGGCAGGACCTGAACGCGATCGAAGAGGCGGGCGCCTATCGCCGGTTGATCGACGATTTCGGGCACAGCCAGGAAGCGCTCGCGAAACTGGTCGGCAAGTCGCGCAGCCATGTCGCGAACCTGATGCGCCTGCTCGACCTGCCGCAGGGCGTGCAGGCGCTGGTGAGCGACGGATCGCTGTCGATGGGCCATGCGCGCGCGCTGATCGGCGCCGACGAGGCCGAGGCGATCGCGCGCAAGGTCGTCAAGGAAGGCCTGTCGGTGCGCGCGGTCGAGGCGCTGATCCGCGCCGACAGGGGCGGCGGGCGCAAGGCGGCGGCCGAGCCCGCGGCGGGGCCGGGACGCGACCCCGATATCATGGCGGTCGAACGCCATCTCTCCGAACTGCTGGGGATCGGCGTCGCGATCCAATATGCCGGCGGGGGGAAGGGCGCGCTGACGCTGAAATTTGCGTCGCTCGACCAGCTCGACATGATCTGCCAGCGGCTGAGCGGCGAATCGATCTGATTCGCGCGCAGACGGTCGAGCCGGACTCGGCCGGTTTTTGTTCGCCGCTTCCCTTAATTTGTCCCGGCGCGGGCCGTTAATAGCGCACAGGCGGTCCCCACGACTTGCCGATCGGTGGCCCAAGGCCTTGTTTTTGCTCGCTTGCATCCTGCAACGCGGGCCAAATCTCTATGTGCTGTTAACCATGGTTGTTGGGCAAAGCCTGAACGGGTGGCGCGTTAGACGGACCCTCGAATGGGGTGGGATTTCCATTCGAGTTTTCGACTGCACGTCATAGTTCAAGGGACCAAATCATATGCGCACCACTGAAATGAAGCGCGCCCTCGTCGGCGCCGCGATTGCTGCCCTCGCTTTCAACGCTTCGGCGGCGCAGGCGGCGACCACCACGGCGACGGCGAAGGCGCGTATCCTCGCGCCGCTCACCATCGCCAACACCAGCGACCTCGATTTCGGGACGATCGTCAGCGGCACCGGCGCGTCGACCGTCGCGGTGTCGTCGGCGGGCGCCGTCAGCTGCGGCACCGGCCTGACCTGCCTCGGCACGACCTCGGCGGCGAATTTCAACCTTGGCGGCACGAGCGGCGCCAATGTGACGATCAGCGTGCCGGGTTCGGTGAACCTGACCTCGGGCGCGAACAGCATGACCGCGACGCTCGCTTCGTCGGCGAGCAGCCTGACGCTCGGCGCGAGCGGCGGCAGCTTCCAGGTCGGCGGCACGCTGAGCGTTGGCGCCAACCAGGCGGCGGGCAGCTATACGGGCACGTTCACCGTCACCGCCAACTATCAGTAAGATAACCGAACGGTGGGGGGGGGGGCGGCGGGCTTCGGCTCGCCGGCCGAGATCGGCCGCCGGGGTACCAGCCCCCGGCGGCCTTTTCTTATGCGCCGTACGGCGGCGGCACCGGCCCGCTCCCCCACCCGGCCTCCCACAGGATAGACTGGTCGGGAGGCCGGGTGGGGGAGCGGGCCAGTGCCGAATCCTCAACCACCTGCCATGGTTAGCGAAATATCAACCATGATGGCGCAACAGGGACGCGACCAACCAAAGGGGCGACGGCCGTCGCCCGAACGATTGTGGGGATCGTGTCTATGTTGCGTATGTTCCGGGCCATCGGCCTGTTCGCTGCGGCTGCGCTTGGCGTCGCCGCGTCGCCTGCATCTGCCGCGGGCGACCTGCTCGTCGCGCCGACGCGCGTGATCCTCGACGGATCGCGCGGCACCGAGGTGGTGCTCAACAATATCGGCAGCGAACCGGCGACCTATCGCATCAGTCTCGAGATCAAGCGGATGACCGCCGCCGGCGGGCTCGACGAGATCGCCGAGGCCGACGTCAATGCTGCCGAACGGGCGGCGCTCGACATCATCAGCTTCAACCCCCGGCGCGTCCGGCTGCTGCCGAACCAGCCGCAGGTGATCCGCGTCGGCGCGCGGCTTCCCGAAGGGTTGCCGCCCGGCGAATATCGCGCGCATATGCTGTTTCGCGCGGTGCCCGATGCGGCGGCCGAGGCGGCGTCGGCCCCTGAGGCCGTGAAGGCGGCCAGCGGCGGGATGTCGATCGCGCTCACGCCGATTTACGGCATCACCATTCCGGTGATCGTGCGCGTCGGCGACCTCGACGCCGCGGCGAAGATCGGCGATGCGCGCGTCGCCGACACGCGCGACGGGCCGGCGTTCGAGTTCGATCTGGCGCGGACGGGCAGCCGCTCGGTCTATGGCGATATCGAGGTGACGCGGCCGGGGGCGAGCGAACCGCTGCTGCTCGCGCGCGGGATCGCGGTCTATCCCGAGATCGGGTCGCGGACGGTGTCGCTGCGCGTGCCGCCCGAAGTCGCGGCGGCGCTGAAAGGCCCGGTGCGCATCCGCTACAGCGAGGACCGCGAGGTCGGCGGCGCGACGATCGACCAGGCCGATCGGGTGGTGAAATAGCGCGGGGGGCGGGCGGAGCCCGCGGAGCGGACGATGATCCGCGCGGCGATCCTGCGATGGATACCGGTGCTGGCCGCCGGGCTGGCGCTGGCGGGGCTCGTCCCCTCCGGCGCGCATGCCGTCGATACGGCCCAGGTTTCCGCCGCGTGGAGCCCGAACGAGGACGATAGCTGGCTGTTCGACTTGCGGTCGGGGCAATACCGGCTCGGCGACGGGGTGCGCGGATATCAGACGCCGCAGGGGATTTGCGTCGACCTGGCCGACATGGTGCTCGCGCTCGACCTGCCGGTGCGCGTCGACCGGAAGTTGCGCCGCGCAACCGGGTGGGTGTTCGACGAGCGGCGGAGCCTGACGATCGACCGCGAGGCGGGCGAGGTGCGCGTCGGGAGCGCGCGCTATCCGCTGGCCGCGACGACGATCCGCGACACCGCGGCAGGGTGGTGCGTCGACCTCGATGCGCTGTCGAAATGGCTGGGCGTGCCGGTCGCCGCCGATCTGTCGAACGCGGTGCTGCGGATCGAGACGAAGGAAAAGCTGCCCTTCCAGCTCGCCGCCGAACGCCGTGCGCGCGCGGCGGGGCTGCGGCCGCAGGCGAGTTTCGACCTGGCGAGCCTGCCGCAGGCGACGCGGCCGTACCAGATGTGGGCGACGCCCTCGGTCGATGTCGTCGCCTCGGCGGGGGTGGTGTCGGACAAGCGCGCGGGCGGGGGTACCTACACGCAGGCGCGTTACGAGATTTTCGCGGCGGGTGAGATCGCCAGGCACAGCTTCGACGCGCGGCTGTCGTCGGACGAGAAGGGCGAGCCCGACAGCCTGCGGCTGCGGCTCTATCGCACCGATCCCGAAGGGCGGCTGCTCGGGCCGCTCAAGGCGACGCATTACGGCGTCGGCGATGTCAGCCTGCTGTCGACGGGGCTCGTCGCGCAAAATGTACCGGGACGCGGCGCGGTGCTCACCAACCGGCCCGTCGAGCGCCCCGACAGCTTCGACAAGACGAGCTTTCGCGGCGACCTGCCCGCGGGCTGGGACGCCGAACTCTATCGCAACGGGCAATTGCTGGCCTTCACGACGCCCGACGGCAACGGCCGCTACGAATTTCTCGACGTGCCGCTGCAATATGGATCGAACCGCTTCGAGATCGTCCTGTACGGGCCGCAGGGGCAGGTCCGGCGCGAAATCAGGCAGTTGCAGGTCGGGATCGATTCGATTCCGCCGCAGCAGAGCTGGTACTGGGCCGGGATCGCGGAAGAGGACACCGACCTGATCGAGTTCCGGCGCCACGGCGGCGCGTTCCGGCGCGGGTGGCGCGGCACGATGGGGATCGAGCGCGGGCTCGACACGCGCACCTCGATCGCCGCCTATGCCCACAGCCTGATGATCGAGAATGTCCGCCGCACCTACGGCGAACTCGCGCTGCGCCGCGCGATCGGCCCGTCGCTGCTCGAAGTTGCGGGGGCGCACGCCGACGACGGCGGGAGTGCGCTGCGCGCGAGCTGGCTCGCCGCCTTCGGCGACACCAATATCCGCGCCGACGCGATGCGCGGCTGGGGCGGCTTCGTGTCGGACCGGCTCGCGAACAACGTCACCGGCATCTACCAGATCTCGGTCGAACAGGCGGTGAAGCTGGGGCGAACGGTGCTGCCGCTGCAATTCGAACTCGGCCAGATCGACCGGGCGTCGGGCGTTTCGAGCCTCACCGCGTCGGGCCGCGCATCGGCGAGCTTCCGCGCGCTGACCTTCACGGGTCAGCTCGACTGGAGCCGCACGCGGACGCCTGGTGGCCCCGACCCGCCCGACAATCTGAGCGCGACGCTGCTCGCCAATGCCCGGATCGGACGCGTCCGCCTGCGCGGCGAGGCGCGTTTCGCGCTGTCCGGGCAGGAGGCCGACACGCGCATGACCGCGATCGCCGAATGGACGGGGAAGCGCGACGCCGAATGGCGCGCCGAACTCGGCTATGACAAGGGGCTCGACCGCGTGCGCGTTGGTGCTGGTTATTCGCGCCGTTTCAAACAGTTGCAGCTTTCGGGCTTTGGCGAGATCGCGAGCGACGGATCGGTCGCGGCGTCGCTGTCGCTCGCCTTCAGCTTCGGACCGCGTCCGGGCGGAAGCGATGGAGGCCGTGGCGGATGGCGCGTGTCGAGCGAGAAGCTCGGCGGCCGCGGGCAGGTGATGGCCGACGTCTGGATGGACGATAATGGCGATGGCGTTCGCCAGCCGGGCGAAGCCGCGCTCGGCGACGTGCCGCTGACCGCGGGCGGTCATTTTATCGCCGCGTCGACCGACAAGGCCGGCCGCGCGATGGTCGACGGGCTCGAACCCTTCCGCCCGGTGATGATCGGGATCGATGCAGGGAGCCTGCCCGATCCCTATGTCCAACCCGCCGTCCCCGGCGTCGTCGTGACGCCGCGGCCGGGGGTGGCGACGCGCGTCGCGCTGCCGATGACCGCCGCGGGCGAAATCGAGGGCGTGCTGGTGCGCGAGGGCGGCAATCCCGTCGAAGGGCTGACGCTCGAGCTGGTCGATGCCGAAGGGCGCGTGCGCGCGACGACCGCGACCGAATTCGACGGCTATTTCCTGTTCGAAAGCGTCGCTTACGGGCGGTACACGGTTCGCATCGCGAAGGCCTCGGCGAGTGCGTTGCGGCTCGATCCCGCCTTCGTCATCGGCGCTGCGCCGGGCAAGGCGAGCCCGCGCGTTCGGCTGGGGACGCTGGCGCTGAAACCATCGCGGCGCGAAGCTGCGGCAACCGTCGCCGCGGAAGAAGAGGCGAACCGCGCGCGCGGGCCGCCGGGCGCGAGCGGCGTACCGTGAAGCCCGGAGCGGATGGGAATGGGCGGGTTAGGGGTCGTTTCCAGACCGTCCCCTATTTCCGTTCGCATCGAGCGAAGTCGAGACACCCATCGAAGCCGCGCCTGGATCGAGGGGCACCTCGACTTCGCTCGATGCGAACGGGGTCGGTTAGGGCCGCAATCGGTCGGTAGCCGTCATAAGCTTCCGATCGACGACAAATGACGGGATAGGGGTGGCGAGCGGTCACAGCCCGTCACCCCTCGTCACCCCGGACTTGATCCGGGGTCCAGAGGGCGAGGGTGGCCATGGATCCCGGATCAAGTCCGGGATGACGGAGAAGGAATGTCTGAATTGGGGTGGATTCCAGACCTTCGTCACCCCGGACTTGATCCGGGGTCCACGACTTCAACGCCGCGATGGATCCCGGATCAAGTCCGGGATGACGAAGTGGGAATGTCTAAATTGGGGGGGGCGGTCGCCCCAAGCTCGTCATGCTGAACTTGTTTCAGCATCCATGGCCGGGCCTTGCATCCGGCGCCGCGCCGAAGGAAACGGCAGACCATGGACCCTGAAACAAGTTCAGGGTGACGATGCAGGATAGGTCCGCTTCCGGTCGTTAGCGGTCATCGAACCCGGATCGGCGGGGACTTTCCGACGCGGGGGCGTGATCGGGCGGGCTGCGGCACCCGAATGTGCGCGCGTTAACCAGTTTTTATCCATGTTCGGCGCAGAGCGGACCGCAGCAAGTATTTGCCTGTGGGGGACTCTTGATGACCGACGCCCAAGTGCCGAGCAACCGCCCGACGAGTGCCGATGTCGCCATTATCGGCGCCGGGCCCGCGGGGCTGACGGCCGCCTATCTGCTGACCAAGGAAGGTTACAAGGTGACGGTGATCGAAAAGGATCCCGTTTACGTCGGCGGCATCAGCCGCACGGTCGAGCATGAAGGCTTT
Organism: Sphingopyxis sp. H073; assembly: GCF_001468395.1. Taxonomy (GTDB): domain Bacteria; phylum Pseudomonadota; class Alphaproteobacteria; order Sphingomonadales; family Sphingomonadaceae; genus Sphingopyxis. Next base: position 285,882 of record NZ_LNSG01000002.1, read on the forward strand.
CGCTTCGACATCGGCGGCCACCGCTTCTTTTCGAAGGCGCAGGAAGTCGTCGACCTGTGGAACGAGATTCTGCCCGACGATTTCATCCAGCGTCCGCGGATGAGCCGCATCTATTATGAGGGAAAATTCTACAGCTATCCGCTGCGCGCGTTCGAGGCGCTGTGGAACCTCGGGATTTTCCGGTCGACCTTGTGCATGGTGAGCTATGCCAAGGCGAAGCTGCTGCCGAACAAGACGGTGCGCAGCTTCGAGGACTGGACGGTCAACCAGTTCGGACACAAGCTCTATTCGATCTTCTTCAAGACCTATACCGAGAAGGTGTGGGGGATGCCGTGCGACGAAATGTCGGCGGACTGGGCGGCACAGCGGATCAAGGGGCTTTCGCTCGGCGGCGCGGTGATCGACGGACTGAAGCGCAGCCTCGGGCTCAATAAAAAGCCGAATGACGGCATGGCGACCAAGACCCTGCTCGAAACCTTCCGCTATCCGCGCCTCGGGCCCGGCATGATGTGGGAGGCGGCGGCGGGCAAGGTGCGCGCGGGCGGCAACCATGTGCTGATGGGCCACAGCTTCAAGCAGTTGACGCAGGATCAGGTGTCGGGCCGCTGGCGGCTGACCGCGACCGGCCCCGACGGCGACGTCGTGATCGATGCGGCGCATGTGATCAGCTCGGCACCGATGCGCGAGCTTGCGGCGCGTATCCATCCGCTGCCGGCGTGTGCGCTGACCGCGGCGCCGAAGCTCAAATATCGCGACTTCCTGACCGTGGCGCTCAAGATCCGGTCGGAGGATCTGTTCCCCGACAACTGGATCTATATCCACGACAGCAAGGTGAAGGTCGGTCGCGTCCAGAATTTCCGCAGCTGGTCGCCCGAAATGGTACCCGATCCCGACCTTGCATGCGTCGGTCTCGAATATTTCTGCTTCGAGGGCGACGGGCTGTGGTCGTCGAGCGACGCGGATCTGGTCAAGCTTGCGACCGACGAAATGGCGATCCTCGGCCTGTGCGATCCGAAGGATGTCGTGGGCGGCGCCGTGGTGCGGCAGGAAAAGGCCTATCCGGTCTATGACGACGATTATGCGGCGCATGTCGCGTCGATGCGCGACGAACTCGAAGCGCGTTATCCGACGCTGCACATGGTCGGCCGCAACGGCATGCACCGTTACAACAACCAGGATCATGCGATGATGACCGCGATGCTGTCGGTGCGCAACATCGTCGCCGGCGCGCGTGTTTACGACATCTGGGGTGTCAACGAGGACGCCGAATATCACGAGAGCGGCAGCGAGGGCGAACAGGCCGCGCTGGCGTCGGTTCGCGAGGTTCCGTCGCGCGTCGACAAGGCCGCCTGAGCAGCGCGCGGGGCGTCACGGCGATGATGCGCACCCTCCGGACCCTGATCGCGACGGTTCGCCGCGGCGAGATCCGCTGGCTGAACTATCTGCTCGCGAGCGGTTTCGCGCTCGGCAGCGACGCGGGGCTGTTCCTGGTGCTGCTCGACGCCGGGCTGCCGCCGATGGCGGCGTCGGCGGTTGGTTATTGCGCGGGTATCCTCGTTCACTGGCTGATTTCGAGCCGCCTCGTCTTCGCCGACGGCGCCGCCGAGCGCGGCACGGGCGAGCGCCACCGTCAGAAGCTGCTCTTCGTCGGGTCGGCGCTGGTCGGGCTGGCGATCACGACCGCGATCGTCGGGGTCGGCACCGCGATGGGGCTCGACCCGCGGCTTGCGAAGCTTGCGGCGATCCTTGTCAGCTTCCAGACCACCTATCTGCTTCGCCGCCATATCGTTTTCCGGGCCGCCGCGGCATGAGCACCGCCGCGCGTCCCTTCGCGGAGGGCGCCGCCGCGACCGACGGCGCGCCCGAATCGGTGGCGGGAGGCTTTTCGCCCTGGTTCACGCCGCTGCGAATCGCGCTGATCGTGTGGACCGCGATGAGCATCGTCGCGGTGATCGCGCAGTGGCACGCGATCCAGATCCTCGAACTCAGCGACACCGACGACGCGATGCGCATGGCGCAGGTGCGCGATCTGCTCGCCGGGCAGGGTTGGTGGGATCTCACCCAATATCGTGTCAATCCGGCGGGCGGCGGGGTGTTGATGCACTGGTCGCGGATCGTCGATGCGCCGATCGCGCTCGGCATCTGGTTGCTGAAGCCGCTACTCGGGCAGGCGCTGGCGGAGAAGGTGGTGATGACGGTCTGGCCGCCGCTGCTCGGCGCTGCGCTCAGCGTCGCCTGCGCGCTCGGCTACCGGAATTTGCCCGACAAGCGCATCGCCTATGTCGCGCCGCTCTATCTTGTCACCGCGGGTTTCATCGTCGTGCAGCTGCGCCCGCTGCGCGTCGACCATCATGGCTGGCAGATTTTCCTCGCGATGCTGATCCTGTGGCAGGCGCTGCGTCCGGCGAGCCGGCAGGCAGGGCTGATCGCCGGGGCGTGCGGCGCGGTGCTGCTCGCGATCTCGATCGAGGGGCTGCCCGTCGTCGCGCTGTTCGCGGGGCTTTGCGCGCTGCGCTGGGCGCTGCACGCGCGCGCCGACGATCGCGCGCGCCTGACCGGCTATATGGCAGGCCTCGCGGGCGGGGCGCTATTCTTCCAGTTTCTGACGCGCGGGCCGATGGGATTGGTCGGACGCTGGTGCGATTCGCTGTCGGCGCCCTATCTCGGCGCCTTCGCCGTCGCAGCCGTCGCGGTGCTGGCGATTGCGGCGGTCGATCCGGCGCGGCGCTGGGTGCGCTTCGCGGCGCTCGGCGGCGCGGGGGTGCTCGCGGCCGCGGCGCTGGTGGCGATCGAACCGCTGTGCGCGGCCGGACCCTTTGCGACGCTCGACCCGATCGTCGTCCATTACTGGTATCGCAACGTCCTCGAGGGCCAGCCGGTCTGGGCCTCGCCGCCGCATTCGGTCTTTTTCGTCGTCGTGCCGTGGCTCATCGGGCTCATCGGATCGCTGTTTGCCTGGCGCGCCGGCAAGACGGCCGAGGACCGCCGCGCGTGGACGACGGTGATCGTCGCGCTGGCCGGCGCGTCGGCGTTGTCGCTGCTCGTGCTGCGCAGCGCCGGGACCGCGCATCTGTTCGCGATTCCGGGTTCGGCGTGGCTTGGCCTTCGCGGCTGGCTGCGCGCGCGGCAGATCGCGGCGCTGCTGCCGCGCGTGATCGCGTCGGCGCTCGCGGCGCTGACGCTGCCGATGCTCGGCAGCCTTGCGGTCGCCGGGCTCGCGGGGCTTGTTTTCCCGGCGGTCAAGGCCGATCCGCGCGCGGTCGACGCGTCGGTGGCGAAGCGGACGTGCGTCGATCCGCCGACGATCGCGGCGCTCAACCATATGCCGAAGGCGACGCTGCTCACCCCGATCGACCTCGGCGCGCCGCTGATCTTCTGGACGCACCATGCGATGGTCGCGACCCCGCATCACCGCAACAAGGAGGCGATGGCCGACACGCTGCGCGTCTTCACCGGCGATCCGGCGAAGGCCGAGGCGCTGGTCCGCAAGCAGCAGGCGAGCCTGATCGTCTATTGCGCCGGGGCGAATGATTTCACGCGCTACCGGCGCGAGGCGAAGCAGGGGCTGGCGGCGCAGCTTTATGCGGGGAAGGCGCCGGGCTGGCTCGAACCCGTCGCGATGCCCGCGGGCAGCAGCCTGGCGGTCTGGCGGGTGAAGCCGGCGTCCTGACGGGTCAGGCGGGGCGGAACCCCAGCGCCGCGCCGTTCATGCAATAGCGCTTGCCGGTCGGCTTCGGCCCGTCGTTGAAGACATGGCCGAGATGGCCGCCGCAGCGGCGGCAATGCACCTCGGTCCTGGGATAGCCGAGCTCATAGTCGGTCGAGGTCGCGATGGCGCCCTTCAGCGGCGCATAGAAGCTCGGCCAGCCGGTGCCGCTGTCATATTTGGTCTGGCTCGCATAGAGCGGCAGCGCGCAGCCCGCGCAGACGAAGGTGCCGCGGCGATGCTCCGTGTTGAGCGCGCTGGTGAAGGGACGCTCGGTCGCCGCCTCGCGCAGGACGCGAAACTGCATCGGGGTCAGTCGCTTCGCCCATTCTGCGTCGGTCAGCCGCCAGCCGGGTTCGGCGAGCGGGCGCTTGCCGGGCTTGGCGAACAGCATCGGCGCGGCGATCAGCGCGCCGCCGAGTGCGAGGCCGGACAGGATATAGCGGCGTTCGATCATATCGGGCTTCCTCATGACCGGGATACGCGGCGAGGCTGCGCCCGGTTACGCCCGGCTGTCAATATTGCTCGAGCTCGACCTGCAGGTGGCGATAGCCGTGGACGAAGCAGGCGTTGACGCGCTCGGGCTCGCCGATGACATTCACGCGCAGGCGGCGCTTCTGCATTTCGGAGATCAAGGTCGTGAGCTGCAACTCGGCGACCCGCGCGCCGACGCAGCGGTGGATGCCATAGCCGAAGGCGAGGTGGCGGCGCGCATTCTCGCGGTCGACGATGATCCGGTCGCCGTCGGGGAATATCTCTTCGTCGCGGTTCGCCGAAGCGTACCAGAGCGCGAGCTTGTCGCGCTTCTTGATCTGGTGGCCGAACAGCTCGGTATCCTCGGTCGCGGTGCGGCGCATGTGCGCGAGCGGGGTCTGCCAGCGGATGATCTCGTGCATCGCGTTGACCGCGAGGTCGGGGTCGTGATTCGCCTCGAGCTTCGCGCGTTCCTCCGGGAAACAGTGGAGACCATAGGCATAGGCCGACATCGAATTGCGCGTCGTGTCGTTGCCGCCGACGATGAGCAGGATGAGATTCCCCATGAACTCATTCTCGCTCATATGCTTCATCGCGTCGGACTGCAGCATGATCGAGATGAGGTCGTGCTTCCCGGGGTTCTGCGCTTTGCGGTCCCACAATTGCTTGAATGCGCCGCCCATCTCGAACGCCACGGCGAGGCGCGCGTGGCGTTCCTCGACGGTGCTGAAGCTTTCGATGTCGCCGAGCGCATCGGACCAGCGGGTGAGGTTGTGGCGGTCCTCCCACGGGAAGTCGAACAGGATCGCGAGCATGTCGGTGGTGAGTTCGATCGAGACTTTCTCGACCCAGTCGAAAGGCTTGCCGACCGGCAGCGTGTCGATCAGCGCCGCGGTGCGCGCCTGGGTGTCGGCGCGCATCCGCTCGATCTCCGACGGGCCGAAGGCGGGGGCGACGGTGCGGCGCTGCGCGGTGTGCTGCGGCGGGTCCATCGCGATGAACATCGGCATCGGCACATCGCCTTCCTGCAGATGATCGATGCCGTCGCCGGCGACGGTGATCCCGCCATATTCCCACGACGAAGAGAATATCTTGGGCAGCGCCTCGATATGCTGGATCGGCTTGTAGGTCGTCACCGACCAATAGGGACCGAACTTCGAATCCTCGCAATAATAGATCGGCGATTCGGCGCGCAGCTGGCGCATCGGTTCCTGCCAGACATCGTTACGCCACAGCTCGGCGCGGCTGAGGTCGAGCGGATTGACGGTTTCGGATGCGGGGCGGATCTGGGTGGCCATAGGGGGTCGCTCCTCTCTGGGCCGTCTCCGCGGCCGATTCAGTTGCAGAATGCCACTATTTACAACTTTGTCAATGGAGCCGAGGGAGTCAGTCTTGGGGTGGGAAGCGGACACAGCCTCTGTTCTTGGAAGTGCCTTTCATCAAAGCCCAGATTTATTGAGAAGCGCCAGCACTTTCGGCCATTTCTCGTACTCGCTCCACTCTCTCAGGGTTTTTCCGTCTGAGGGCCTAACCGCGCCCATGTCGGCGCCGCGAGAAATGAGCAACAGCGCAACATCTTCATCTGAAATGTTGAAAAGGATGTGTTCTCCTTCATTGTCCTTGAAGTCCGGATCGGCGCCAGCATCCAACAACAGTCTCGCGACGCCAACATCACTCACCTGCCACAAGATGCTCTCGCAGTAGCCGTTTTGGCAATGCTTTATGCTTGCTCCCGCATCCAATAGCAGCCGTATGACTGCTCTGCGATCGGTGGTGGCAGGATGCTTTTCGTCATTGCTCATCACACCGTTGGCAGCTTCAAAAAGTGGAGGGTCGCTTGGCAAGCGACTACCGTTATCTCCGTTCGGGTTCGCCCCCAGTCGGAGCATGTCGCTAACAATCTGGGGGTCTGCGTTCGCTGCAGCACTCGTTAGAAGCCTTGTTGCGAAGGCGCGGTCAATCCCACTGGAACTCTGCGGCTGATACAGAGCGTCGTACGCGGCGTGATTATCGGAATCCACTGCCGCCTGCAGTGCGCTCTTCCACTGCGCTTTGTCTGCAATGCCTCCGTTAGCAATCAGCCATTTGATCGCATCGCCATGGCCTTCGTAGATTGCTGTTCTCAGTGGGCTTGGCCCTTCGGCAAGAAAAATCGGGGCTCCCAAACCCTTCAAACGCTGCATCGTCCCCACGTCGTTGCGCTCTGCCGCAGCATCCATGAGTTCGAGCCCCAAAGTACCTGCGAAGTCAGCGCCCTCTTCTTGAAGCATCGGGATGACCTGGGGTGTTCCCTCGATCCAGCGATTAGTTCCTGCTGCTGCATCAATTGCATCCTGAAGCGCTGTTACCGACGCGGGCATCCCTGCTTTCTCGCCGACATAGTCGACGATCGATTTCTTGCCGTTTCCAGTATCAATCGTCACCACATAGGTTGGATTGTCGGTAACCTCGGCGCGATACTCGTCGCGAAGGGTGAAAAATCGTGCCTCTTCGAATTGCGCCACAAGTTGTTCGATCGCCTGCGTCTCTATGGTTGTCTCGTGAGTGCCGGGGACTCGGACGCCGCTTTCTGTCGAGTACGCGCGATGAATATTGGCGACATCATCGGGATCGAGATTTGGCGTGGTTTCAAAAACCACGCGACCGCGTCCTGTGATTGTAACTTTGTAATCTGGACACGATCCGAAGCAGGCAGTCCTTTGAAGGCTGATTACAAGCTTATCCTTGTTTACATCAGGAAAGGGCGCACTCAAGAAATGGCAAGCGCTTAGCAACAAACTGCAAATTCCAATCAAGATGGCTCGCAAATTTGCACTCCTGCACTCCGTTCACACGCGCTTGCTTATCAAACAAAGGACGAATGTCCGCAATCGTTCGAAAGCGGCCAGCCTAGGTCCGCTTCTTCTTCCAGAATTTCCAGCCGCTGCCGCTGCTGAGCACGCCGGCGCGGAACAGGCGGACCGAGAGATAGACGGTGAGCGCGACCCAGATGGCCTGCCAGCCGAGCGCGAGCAGGTGGACGCCGACCGCATCGTCGGTAGCGGCGCGCGCTGCCATCGCGAAGGGCGACGAAAAGGGGAAGATCTGCGCGAAGCGGGCGAGGCCGGTGCCGGGGGCGCTCGCCGCCGCGGCCGAGAGGCTGAACATGCCGACTTGGAAGATGGTGATCGGCAGGCTGAGCATCTGGATCTCGCGCACCGTCGCCGCCTGCGCGCCGACGCCGAGAAACGCCGCGCCCAAAAGCAGGAAGGCCATGATGAAATAGGCGAGCGAGATGCCGAGGAAGAAGAGCCAGCCCGTCGCGGGCGCGGCCATCAGCGCGGGCTTGGCGGCGCCCGCGGCGGCGCCGGCCGCCGCGATGGCGGCGGGGTCGGCCTGAAGCGCGTAGAGAAATCCGCCGCCCATCGCGAGCGCGAACCAGAAGGCGATGAAGAGTATCGCGACGCCGAGCATCCCGAGCAGCTTGCCGAGGAAGACGCTTTCGAGCGGCACTGCAGCGGCGAGAATCTCGATGACCTTGTTGCCCTTTTCCTCGGCGAGCGAGCTCACCGTCTGGCCCGCGAGCAGCAAGGTCAGGAGGAAGATGGTGAACACCGCGACAAAGGCCAGGGTCTGCTGCGCCGCAATGCTGTTGCCGCCGTTCGACAGGCTTTCGAAGCGCGGCGCCACGGGTGGCAGCGGCCCGGCGGCGCGCGCGCGTTGCACCTCGGTGGCGAGGAGGACGAGATAGCGTCCCGGACTGGTGCCCGGTTCGCGCTCGACGATGCGCGGCGCGGCGAGCGGTCCGCTCATCACCGCATAGGTGTCGCTGCCCTTCTCGCGCGCGATGGCGACCGGATCGGCGGCCGGGGACACGACGCGGAGCACAAGAACCGCTGGTTCGCGCGGCATCGCGGCGCGCAGCCGGGCATCGGCAGTGCGCAGCACTTCGATATCGGCAGCATCGGCGATCGCGACGATCCGCCCCGCGCCGCGCGCGCTGTCGGCGAGCTGCGCGGCGCCGGTACCGCCGGCAAGCCCCATGGCCAGCATGAACAGCGGCGCGAGCAGGAAGAGCAGGAAGGTCGGCGTCGCGACGATGGCGAGGAAATCGCGGCGCGCGACGACGCGCATATTCCTGAGGAAGGCGTTCATGCCGCGGCCTCCTCGATCGCGTCGTTTTCGGGCGAGGCGTCGAAACCCGCGTCCACCTGCCGCACGATATGGACGAAGGCGTCGTGAAGCGCCGGGCGCGCGATCGACAGGCCCGCGACGCCGTGCCCGCTCGCCGTGATTCGCGCCAACAGCGGTTCGACCTCGCCATCCTCGATGGCGAAATGCCACGCGTCGCCCTTGCGCATCGCCGCCGAGGGAAGCAGCGCCGCGACGGCGTCGCTACCGTCGCGCGGCGTATAGCGCACCTGCATCGGCAGCAGCGCGCGCGCTTCGTCGACGGTCCCCTCGAAGCGGCGCTGCGAGCGCGCGATGATCGCGAGCCGGTCGCAGAGCCGTTCGGCGTGCGCCATGACATGCGTAGAGAAGAGGATCGTCGCGCCGCGGTCGCGTTCGCGCCGGACGAGCATTTCGAGCCGTTCCTGGTTGACCGGGTCGAGCCCCGAGAAGGGCTCGTCGAGGACGATCAGATCGGGGGCGTGGACGATCGAGCCGATCAGCTGGACCATTTGCGCCATGCCCTTCGACATCTTGCGGATCTTTTCGTCGATCACGCGTTCGAGGCCGAGTTCGGTCATGAAGGTCGCGGCCCGGCGGCGTCCCTCCGACCAGTCGAGCCCGCGCAGCGCGCCCATGAAGGCGATCGCCTCGCGCGCCTTCATGCCCGGATAAAGCCCGCGTTCCTCAGGGAGATAGCCGATGCGATGGCGCACCGATTGCGGCTTGTGGCCGCCGAGCAGGCGGCTCGTGCCCTCGTCGGGGTCGATGATGCCGAGGGTCATGCGCAGGCTGGTCGTCTTGCCCGCGCCATTGGGTCCGAGCACGCCATAGATGCTGCCCTCAGGCACCTGAAGCGACACATGGTCGACCGCCTTGAAGCTGTCGAAATATTTGGTGAGGCCATCGGCCTCGACGCTGTAGTCGGTCAAACGCTGGTCCCCGATCTTCGGTCACGCCGTCTATGGCACGGACAGGCGGTTGCCGTATAGAGCGCCAATGGTTGCCGAAGCCTTGCCTCACCCCGAAACGCTCGAACAGCGGCTCGAAGCGGTCGCGCGCGCGCACGGCTTTGCTGCCTTCGGGATCGCGCGCGCCGACGCGGCGCCCGAAACCGCGGCGCGGCTCGACCGCTGGCTGGCCGAGGGATGCCACGGCGACATGATCTGGATGGAAAGCCGCAGCAGCCAGCGCGGGTCGCCGCAAGGGCTGTGGCCCGAGGTGCGGTCGGTGATCGCGCTCGGCATGAGTTATGCGCCCGAGGTCGATCCGCTGGCGCTGGCGGAGGTTCCGACACGCGGCCGCATCTCGGTTTACGCGCAGGGCGCCGACTATCATGACGTCGTCAAGAAAGCGCTGAAAGCCGTCGCGCGCTGGCTCGTCGCCGAGGCGAAGGAGGCAGAGGTCAAGGTGTTCGTCGACACCGCGCCGGTGATGGAAAAGCCGCTGTCGGCGGCGGCCGGGCTCGGCTGGCAGGGCAAGCATACCAATCTGGTCAGCCGCGAGCATGGCAGCTGGCTGTTCCTTGGCGCGATCTATACGACGCTCGACCTTGCACCCTCGGTTGCAGGCCGCGATCGTTGCGGCAGCTGCGCCGCGTGCCAGCAGGCGTGCCCGACCGATGCCTTTCCCGCGCCCTACCGCCTCGATGCGCGGCGCTGTATCTCCTACCTCACGATCGAGCATGACGGGCCGATCCCGGTCGAGCTGCGGCGCGGCATCGGCAACCGCGTCTATGGCTGCGACGATTGCCTTGCGGTGTGCCCGTGGAACAAGTTCGCCGACACGGCGGCGCGGCACAAGGCCTTCCTGCCGCGCGGCGAACTGGTCGCCCCGGCGATCGCCGACCTTCTCGCGCTCGACGATGCGGGGTTCCGGCAGGTGTTCGCGGGGTCGCCGATCAAGCGGATCGGACGCGGGCGGATGGTGCGCAATGCCGCGATCGCGGCGGGAAACAGCGGCGATGCGCGATTCCGGGCGCGGCTGGAAGCGCTGACGCAGGACGAATCGCCGATGGTGGCCGATGCGGCGGCGTGGGCGCTTGCCGAACTGGCGTCCTGACGTCAGCGCCTGAGCGCGTTCACGCAGCTGTCGACATTGGCATCGCGCCCCTCGGGCGTGCGGGCGTCGACGTGCGTCGCAACCGGCTCGGCACCCTGTTTCGGGGCGTAATAATAGATGTCGAGGATACAGGCGGTGCCCGCGAACTGCAGCTTGCGGCCGGCACCCTCGGCGACGTCGAGGCGCGGCTTGCCGAATTGCGACAGCGCCGCGCCGGCACGCTGGCCGACGAGGCTGTTGTGCTGGACGATACGCGGGGTGACGGGTGGCGGCGCGGCGACCGGCCGCGCCGGGCGCGGTACGGCGGTGGTTCCGCAGCCCGCCAGGGCGGCTGCAAGCAGGATCGTCGGCAGCAGCCGGACCAGTTTCATCGCGGTTTCCCGTCGCTCAGGTGCAAAAGATGGACGGCCATAGCGGCGCTCAGGATCGGGGCCAACAGATTGGCGACGGGCACCAGGAAGCTTGCGGCGGACAGCAGGCCGAGCGACCAGCGTGTCGGCCGGTCGAAGCGCGGCCGGTCGGGGTGGCGCGCAAGCACCATCGCCTCGAGATCGCGGCCGAGCAGCAGTGCATTGACGGCGAGGGCGAGGATCGGGGTGCCGATACCGGTGACGAGCAGGACGATATAGAGCGGCAGCGCGAGGAGGTTGCCGACGATGAGGCGGCCGAGCGAGGCGAGCGCGAGCGCGATATTCTGCCGCCAGCCGACATCGACCGCGCGGCTTGCGGCGGCGGCATAGTGGCGCCCCTCGACATCGGCAACGATCGCGTCGGCGAACAGCCCGACGACGACGATCGCGACGGCGCGGAAGAGCAGCCAGCTTCCGACGACGAGCGCGAGGGCGATCAGCACGCCCGCCATGTCGAGGCTCGCACCGTCCAGCCAGCGCCAGTGCGCGAGCGCCCAGCGCACGCCGAAGAAGATCGCGGCACCCGCGGCGGCGAAGATCAGCAGGGTGAGCGCAAGACTTTGCGCGAGGATGCGGATCACGCGCGGGCTCGGCAAGTCCCTGAGGGCAAGCAGGAAGGCGTGGACGGTGCGGGTCATCATAGGGGGATGGGGCGCGGCGGGCCGCTTCGTCAAGCGATGCGCTTGCCTAGACGCGCTGTCGCCCTTAAAGCGCGCGGCAGTTTTCCCCGACCAGCACAGGATTTTTCATGGCCTCCACCGCCCGTTTCGACGTCGTCGCCATTGGCAACGCCATCGTCGATGTTCTTGCCCGCGCCGACGATGCGCTGATCGAGGCCGAGGGCCTGACCAAGGGGTCGATGCGGCTGATCGACGGCGACGAGGCCGAACGTCTCTATGCGGCGATGGGGCCCGCGGTCGAGGTTTCGGGCGGCTCGGCCGCGAACACGCTCGCGGGCATGGCGGCGCTCGGCGAACGCTGCGCCTTCATCGGGCAGGTCGCCGACGACCAGCTCGGCCATGTCTTTACCCACGATTTGCGCGCGCTGGGCGTCGCGTATGAGACGCCGGCGCTCAAGGAAGGCGCGCCGACCGCGCGCTGCCTGATCCTCGTGACCCCCGATGGCCAGCGCACGATGAACACCTTCCTCGGTGCGAGCCACCTGCTCGAGCAGCGGATGATCGACGAGGCGTGGATCGCCGACGCCGAGATCCTCTATCTCGAAGGCTATCTGTGGGATCCCGAACTGTCGCGCGCGGCAATGCGCCGCGCGATCGACGTGTCGCGCGCGGCGGGGCGAAAGGTCGCCTTCACGCTGTCCGACGCCTTCATCATCGACCGCCACGGCGCCGATTTCCGCAAGCTGATCGGCGCGGGGCTGTTCGACATCCTGTTTGCGAACGAGGTCGAGATCTGCGCGCTCGCCGAAACCGAGGATTTCGAGGCGGCGGTCGCCAAGATCGCGCCGCAGGTGCCGCTGCTTGTCGTCACGCGCGGTGCGCGCGGCGCGATCGCGCTCCGCGATGGGACACGAACCGAAGTCGGCGCCGAGCCGATCGAGACCGTCGTCGACACGACGGGCGCGGGCGACCTGTTCGCGGCGGGATTCCTCTCCGGCCTCGCCGAAGGGCGGCCGATCAAGGATTGCCTGACGATGGGCGCGGTGTGCGCGCGCGAGATCATCGCGCAAGTCGGCCCGCGCGCGCAGACCGACCTGAAGGCGAAGGTCGCCGCGCGCCTCGGCTAGGGTCAGGATCCCGGGAACTTTTGCGTTCGCCGAAGCGTCCTTAGCGCCATAGTGCAAAAAGGAGGCTTCGCCATGGCCGACGAAATCCACACGACGCGCGATCCCGACGGGACGACGCACACCACCACGGTCATCGACCGCGAACCGCGCCGCGGCGGCGGGATCGGCGTTGGCCTGATTGTCCTCGTCGCGATCGTGATCGCGGCCTTTTCCGCCTTTCAGTTCCTTGCGAACGACAAGACCGAAACGGGCGCGATCACCGAGGCAGCGCAGAAGGTCGGCGACGCCGCACAGGATGTCGGCGACGCGGCGCAGAAGGCGGTCGATTAGGTCAGGCGGCCGGCGCCGCGGCCTCGGGGTGCTTGCGGAACAGCGCGCGGTCGGCGGGGCCGAAGCCGCGGGTCCAGATCAGCCAGGCGTAGATGCCGAGGATGAAGGGGACGCCGATCAGCAGCTCCGCCCATTCGGGGAGCTTGGTCGCGCCCCAGCCGAGCACCGTCGCGCCCGCGGTTGCCCAGACGAGCGCCCAGCGCAGGCTGTTCACCGGCGCGCCGAGGATGTGCGCGAGCAGCCGCGCCTTGACCACCGATGCAAAGCCGAGCGCAAGCATCAGCGCGAGTGCGACCGCGGCGGCATAGTAGATCGGGTCGAGCCCCATCGAGCGCGCGACGAGGATCAGCGCGACGCTGAGCACCGCCTGCAGCGCGAGTGTCGCAAGGCTGATCAGCAGGTTGCGGTGGCGCGCGACATAGACGAGCGCGGCCTCGCTGACGACCGCGGTGGCGGCGACGACCTCGGCGGCGAGGAGGAAGGCGAGCGCGCCCGCGCCGCCGACGAACTGCGGCCCGACGAGGCCCATGACGGCCTCGCCCGGGATGCCGAGCGCGAGCGCGATGCCCGCCTGCGCGGCGATGATCCAGAAGCCGACCTGGCTGACCTGTGCCGCCACGGCGGCAAGCCGCTTTTCGGCGAGGTTGCGCGTGATCACGGGGCCGAGGATCGGTTCGAAGCTGGTCTTGAGCTTCTGCGGCAGCGAGGCGACCTGCTGTGCCATATAATAGATGCCGTAGATCGTCGGCGAGGTGAACTGGCCGAGGATGAAGAGGTCGAGGCGGCGTGTGCCCCATTCGATCGCATCGGCAGCGGCGAGCGGGGCGTTGCGCCGCGCAACTTTAAAGAGGTGCGCGGGGTGCGGTTGCCAGCCGCCGGGCCCGCCATAGTGGCGGATCATCGGAACGAGCGCGGTCAGGAAAGCGCCGATCATCGCGCTGCCATAGGAGAGCATCAGCCCGTCGCGCGGCGAGACGAACCAGAAACCGGCGGCGGCGATGCTGATCACCCACGGTTCGACGACGGCGCGCGCGCGCACCGTCGCGCCGACGTCGAAGCGATAGGCGCAGGCGGCGAGCGCGACGTCGGTGCCCGCGATCGCGAAGATCAGCAGCGCCATCCAGCGGTCGGTGCCGTCGATGCTGCCTGCCGGAAACATCAGCCCCGGAAAGAGGAGCAGGATCGCCGAGCCCGCCGCGGAGGCAAGGAAGGCGACGAACATGCCGTCCCAGACGACGGTGCGCTGGTCGGCGCCCGGCGCGCTCAATTGCTCGGCGAGTCCGCGCTTGAGGCCGAGCGTCGCGAGCTGCGCGACGAGTTCGATCACGAGGACGGCGAAGGCGAAGCGCCCGACCGCCTCGGGCCCGTACCAGCGCCCGGCGAAATAGAGGAAGGGCAGGCGCGCGACGAGGCGCAGAACGAAGCCGAAAAAATTGGTGCGTCCGCCCTTGGCAAGCGCCGCGGTATCCGCCTCGGCCTGTGGCGCAGTAGCGGACGAATCGGGGGTGCGCGCGGTCGCGCTGTCCGTGTGGCTCAAGCCTGGCGCCCCTTCTGCATGTCCCCGCGCAATCTAGCGCGGGGGTGCGGGGCAGGCAATCGGTGCAAAAGACTCATCGGCCCTCTGGTCGGAGCGGCCGGCTGAGCAGGGCCTGAATCGCTTCGCCCGCGCGAATCTCGCCCGCGACGAGCCGCGCCACGGCGTCGGTAATCGGCATGTCGATGCCGTCGGCGCGCGCCGCCGCGGCGATCACGGGCGCGCTGAACGCGCCTTCGGCCACCGTGCGGCGGTCGGCCATCAGTCGGGCAGCCTCCTCGCCGCGCCCGAGACCCTGGCCGAGCGCGAAGTTGCGCGAATTGGACGAGGTGCAGGTGAGGACGAGATCGCCGAGTCCGGCGAGCCCGGCGAGCGTTTCCGCCTGCGCGCCGCGCGACAGGCCGAACCGCGTCATTTCGGCAAAACCCCGGCTGATCAGCGCAGCGCGTGCGTTGAGGCCGAGCCCGGCACCGTCGACAATGCCGCACGCGATCGCGAGGATATTCTTGACCGCCCCGCCGATCTCGGCGCCGATCATGTCGGCCGACACATAGGGACGGAAATGCGGACGCGCGAGCGACCCGGCGATGGCCTCGGCGGCCGCTGTGTCGGCGGCGGCGAGCGTGATCGCGGTTGGCAGGCCGGCGGCGACCTCGTGCGCAAAGGTCGGGCCCGAGAGCACCGCGAGCGGCCTCGCGGGGCAAAGCTGTTTGGCGATGTCGATCGGGAAGGCGAAGCTCTCGGCCTCCATACCCTTGCTGCAAAAGATCAGCGGCGCGTCGCCTGCGGGTAGATCGGTCAGAACCGCGCGCAGAAAGGGCACGGGGACGACGACGAGCAGCGCATCGCAGGCGGCGAGATCGGCGAGCGTTCCCGTCGCGGTCAGCGAGGACGAAAGCGCTGCGTCCGGCAAGAAGAGCGGGTTGCGATGTTCGGCGTTGATCGCGGCGACAACCTCCTCCTCGCGCGCCCAGAGGCGCACCGGCGCGCCGTCGGCGGCGAGCATCTGTGCGAGCGCGGTGCCCCACGCGCCGCCGCCGACGACGCCGAAGTTCGAATATGATGTCATGCCTTCACGCGTCATGCTTTCACTCCGGCGCCGCGCACGGCTTCGGCCTCCGGATCGAGCGGCCAGCGCGGGCGCGCGGCGGTATCGAGCGGATCGGTGAGCCCCGCGGCGAAGCGCTCGGCGCCCGCCCAGGCGATCATCGCGCCATTGTCGGTGCAGAGCCAGAGCGGCGGCGCGACGAAGGGCTTGTCGAAGCGGCTTGCGAGTTCGGTGAGCGCGGTGCGGATCGCGCCGTTCGCCGCAACGCCGCCCGCGACGACGAAGGCGGTCGCCTCGGGACACGCCGCGAGCGCGATGCGGCTGCGATCGACGAGACAGTCGACGACCGCCTGCTGGAAGGAGGCGGCGAGGTTGGGGACGCTATGCGCACCCGACGCGGCGGCGCGTGCGACCGCGCTCTTGAGCCCGGCGAAGGAGAAATGCGGCTCGGCGCTGCCGACGAGCGGGCGCGGCAGCGGCACCGCGGTCGGATCGCCGCTCTGCGCCGCGCGCTCGACCGCGGGGCCGCCCGGATAGCCGAGCCCGAGCAACTTCGCGGTCTTGTCGAAGGCTTCGCCCGCGGCGTCGTCGATCGTGGTGGCAAGGCGGCGATAGGCGCCGACGCCTTCGACGAGCAGCAACTGGCAATGGCCGCCCGATACGAGCAGCAGCAGATAGGGAAATTCGAGCGCGGCGTCGGTGAGCCGCGGGCTCAGCGCATGGCCTTCGAGATGGTTGACCGCGACGAGCGGCTTGTTAGCGGCGTGCGCGAGCGCCTTGCCGGTGACGAGCCCCACCATCACGCCGCCGATCAGGCCCGGGCCCGCGGTCGCGGCAATCGCGTCGACATCGGCGAGCGTGACGCCCGCGTCGGCGAGGACGCCCTCGACGAGCGGCGCGAGCCGGTCGACATGCGCGCGCGCGGCGATTTCGGGGACGACCCCGCCATAGGGCTGATGTTCGGCCTCCTGCCCCGCGACGCGGTGCGCAAGCACGCGCCGGTTGCTGTCGACGAGCGCTGCCGCGGTTTCGTCGCAGCTCGATTCGAGGCCGAGGATGAGAGTCATATGATAGCGCGCCCTTTACCCGCCCCATTGCGGGCAGGGCAAGGGAGAGAGAGAGATGCGAGCCTTTCCCCGCCGAAAACCGGATTGGAAAAACCGGTTCCCACTTTTTCGGGAAATGCTCTAGCGCGTGAATATGGCTTCGATTCCGCTTCCGACAACTGCCCGCCCGCTGCGTATCGGCACGCGGGCCTCGCCGCTGGCGCTCGCGCAGGCGCATATGGCCGCCGCCGCACTGGCCAAGGCCCATGCATTGGCGCCCGAAGCGCTTGAAATCGTGGCGATGACCGCGACCGGCGACAAGATCCAGGATCGCGCGCTCGCCGAGGTTGGCGGCAAGGCGCTGTGGACGCGCGAACTCGACGCCGCGCTCGATGCGGGCGCGATCGATATCGCGGTTCATTCGTTGAAGGATGTGGAAACGATCCGCGACGCGCGTTTTGCGCTAGGCGCGATGCTCGAGCGTGCCGATCCGCGCGACCGGCTGGTGGTGCGCGGCGGCGTCACCGCGACGACGATTGCGGAGCTGCCGCCCGGCGCGCGGCTGGGGACGAGCAGCCCGCGGCGCGCGGCGCAGGTCAGGCGGCTGCGCCCCGACCTGGTGACGATGCTGCTGCGCGGGAATGTCCAGACGCGGCTCGCGAAGCTCGCCGCGGGCGAGGTCGATGCGACGTTGCTCGCGGCGGCGGGGCTCGACCGGCTCGGCATGCACGACATCGGGCAGGCGCAGGCGATCGACCTGCTGCTGCCTGCCGCCTCGCAGGGGGCGATCGGTATCGAGTGCCGTGCGGATGACGCCGCGACCTTCGCACTGCTCAAGACGATCGACCATGCGCCGACGCATCGCGCTGTGGCGGCCGAGCGCGCGTTGCTCGCTACGCTCGGCGGCGATTGCCGTTCGCCGGTCGCGGCATACGCACACTGGCTGGACGATGGCGCGCTTCGCCTCGACGCCGAAATCTTCTCGGACGACGGCGCGGAGCATGTGGCGGGCCATGCGCTGGTCACCGGTCGCGGCGATGCCGAGGCGCTGGCGCATCGCCTACTGGACGAAGCTCCGGGCAGCGTGCGGCGCCTGTTCGCCGTATGATTGGCGGCCTGCCGCTGCTCGTGACGCGCCCCGAGCCGGGATGCGCCGCGACGGTGGCGCGGGCGCGGACGCTGGGGCTCGATGCGCGGCCGCTGCCACTGTTTGCGGCGCGGGCGCTCGAATGGGTAGCGCCCGATACGCGCGACCATGACGCGCTGCTGCTGACGAGTGCGCAGGCGGCACGGCTGGGCGGGTCCGGGCTCGCCGCGCTCGGGGCGCTTCCGGTTTATGCGGTGGGCGAGGCGACCGCCGCTGCGGCGCGCGATGCGGGGTTCGGCGTCGCTGCCGTCGGCGAGCGCGACGCCCAGGCGCTGCTCGACGGCATGGCGTCATCGGGAAAGCGGCGAATCCTGTGGCTTTGCGGGCGCGACCGTACGGCGTTCGCGACCGCGCTGACGGTGACGGCGCTGCCCGTCTATGCGGTCGATCCGGTCGATCCGGCCGCCGGTTGGCGCGATTCGGTCGCGGCGCCGGCGGTGGTCCTTGCCCACTCGGCGCGGATCGCGGCGCGGGCCGCCGACCTCGCCGGAGCGGCGGTTAAGCATTTGACCTTGCTGGCGATCAGCGCCGCGGCCGCCGATGCGGCGGGTGATGGCTGGGCGGAAAAGGCGGTTTCGCCGCGCCCCGATGATGCCGCGATGTTGGCAGAGGCGGTCCGTTTGTGCCACAAGGGTCGCCAATAGGGTCGTTCGAAAGAGACACATGACAATCGAAAGCATCGACAGGCCGGCGTCCTCGGACGGCGTGGCCCCGGTGAAAAGACTTTCGCTCCGCGCGCTGTTCATCGGCGCGGTGCTTCTCCTGATCCTGGGCGTGGTCGGCGGCGGCTGGGCGATGAGTCGCTGGCTGGCGAGCGAGAAGCCCCCGGTGACCGTCGTCAGCGACGAACCGGCGGTGGGCGGAGCGCTCGCCGCGATCGGCCAGGCCGAGGTGGCGGCTGGCGGGCAGGTGGCCGCGGCGCCCGCAGTCGACGGCGCAGGCGGTCTCGCGGCGCGGGTCGCCGAACTCGAACAGCGGCTGTCGCGCATCAACCTGCAGGCCGAATCGGCGTCGGGCAACGCCTCGCGCGCCGAGGGGCTGCTCGTCGCCTTTGCGGTGCGGCGCGCGCTCGATCGCGGGTTGTCGCTCGGCTATCTCGAGGCGCAGCTTCGCCTGCGTTTCGGCGACGACCAGCCCAATGCGGTCAAGACGATCACCGAAACCTCCCGCGAACCGGTGACGCTCGAGCAGCTGCGCGCCGAACTCGACGCGATCGCGCCCGAACTTGTCGGGCGCAGCGGCGACAAGGGCAGCCTGTGGACCGGCCTGCGCCGCGAGCTCGGCGAATTGTTCGTCGTGCGCCCGGCGGGCACGCAGTCGCCGCGTGCGACCGAGCGGCTCGAACGCGCGCGCCGCTATCTCGCGGGCGGCATGGTCGACCAGGCGATTACCGAGGTCGAGGCGATGCCCGGCGCGGCGGAGGCGGGCGACTGGCTGATCGACGCGCGCCGCTATCACGAGGCGCGGCGTGCGCTTGACCTGATCGAGACCGCCGCGATATTGGAGCCGCGCGACGGGGCCGCCGTCGCGATGGCCCGCGATCCGGCCCAAACGAACCCCTGAGCGCGCCCGCGGGCACGCCCCAAGAGAAAGCCCGACCCATGGCCCTCGCCGATCCGCAGCGCATCGAGGCGCTCGACCCGTTCGATCCGCTCCAGCTCGCCGACCAGCTCAGCGAAGAAGAGCGGATGATCCAGAGCGCGGCGCGCGCCTATGCCGAGGGCGAGCTGCTGCCGCGCGTCACCTCGGCCTTTCTCGACGAGCGCTTCGACCGTGAGATCATGTCGGAGATGGGCCAGCTCGGCCTGCTCGGCGCGACGATCGATCCCGAATATGGCGGGGCGGGGCTCAATTACGTTTCCTACGGGCTGATCGCGCGCGAGGTCGAGCGCATCGATTCGGGCTATCGCTCGGCCTGTTCGGTGCAGAGCAGCCTCGTGATCCATCCGATCAACGCCTATGGCAGCGAGGAGCAGAAGCGGAAGTTTCTGCCCGGGCTGACCTCGGGCGAACTCGTCGGCTGCTTCGGCCTGACCGAGCCCGACGCGGGCAGCGACCCCGGCAGCATGCGCACGCGCGCCGAGAAGATCGCGGGCGGCTATCGCCTGAAGGGCGCGAAGATGTGGATCACCAACGCGCCGATCGCGGATGTCTTCGTCGTCTGGGCGAAATCGGACGCGCACGACGGCGCGATCCGCGGCTTCGTCCTCGAAAAGGGGATGAAGGGCCTGTCGGCGCCGAAGATCGAGGGCAAGGTCAGCTTACGCGCCTCGATCACCGGCGAGATCGTTATGGACGGGGTCGAGGTCGGCGAGGATGCGCTGCTGCCGCACGTCTCGGGCCTCAAAGGCCCGTTCGGCTGCCTCAACCGCGCGCGCTACGGCATCGGCTGGGGCGCGATGGGCGCGGCTGAATTCTGCTACGAAGCGGCGCGCAACTACACGCTCGAGCGCAAGCAGTTCGGGCGCCCGCTCGCGGCGAACCAGATCGTCCAGCTGAAGCTCGCCAACATGCTCACGGAGATTTCGATGGGGCTGCAGACCGCGCTGCGCGTCGGCCGGCTGATCGACGAGGGCCGGCTGGTTCCCGATGCGATCAGCCTCCTGAAGCGCAACAATTGCGGCAAGGCGCTCGATATCGCGCGGGTTGCGCGCGATATGCACGGCGGTAACGGGATTTCGGCGGACTATCATGTCATCCGTCACGCGGTGAACCTCGAGACGGTGAACACCTATGAGGGCACGCACGACGTCCATGCGCTGATCCTCGGCCGCGCGATCACCGGCATTCCCGCCTTTTCCTGATGCGGCCGCTGGAGGGCCTGCGCGTCGTCGAGCTGGCGCGCGTGCTTGCGGGGCCGTGGTGCGGGCAGCTGCTCGCGGATCTCGGCGCCGAGGTGGTCAAGGTCGAGCGGCCGGGCGCCGGCGACGACACGCGCGAATGGGGGCCGCCCTTCGTCACCGGCGCGGACGGCGCGAATCTGGGCGCGGCCTATTATCACAGCACCAACCGCGGCAAGCGGAGCGTCGCGATCGACATCGCGAGCGCCGAGGGCCAAGCCGGGGTGCGCGCGCTGCTCGCCGATGCCGATGTCGTCATCGAGAATTACAAGGTCGGCGGGCTCGCCAAATATGGGCTCGATCCAGCGCGATTGCGCGCCGATTTCTCGCGGCTGATCGTCTGCTCGATCACCGGCTTCGGCCAGACCGGGCCTTATGCGCACCGCGCGGGCTATGATTTCATCGTCCAGGCGATGAGCGGTTTCATGTCGCTGACCGGCGAGCCCGACGGGGCGCCCCAAAAGGCGGGAATCGCCTATGCCGACATTTTCACCGGCATGTATTCGGCGGTCGCGATCCTCGCCGCGCTGCGACGTCGTGACGTCAGCGGAGCGGGCGCGCATATCGACATGGCGCTGCTCGATTCGCAGGTCGCGGTGCTCGCCAACCAGGCCGCGAACTATCTGGCGAGCGGGGTGTCGCCGAAGCGAATGGGCAATGGTCACGCGAATGTCGTGCCCTATCAGGCGTTTGCGACCGCCGACGGCCAGCTCGTCGTCGCGGTCGGCAACGACAGCCAGTATCGCAAGCTCTGCGCGATCCTCGGCGAGCCGCAGTGGGCGGACGATGCGCGCTTCGCGAACAATGCCGCGCGGCTCGCGAACCGCGCCGAGCTGATCCCGCTGCTTGCGGCGAAGATCGCCACCTGGGACGCGCAGCCGCTGTCGCTCGCGCTCGAGGCGGAGGGTGTGCCAGCAGGCCCGATCAACGACCTCGCCGGGGTGTTCGCCGATCCGCAGGTGATCGCGCGCGGCATGCGCTTCCGGCCCGACGGGGCCTTTATCGACGGCGTTGCGAGCCCGATCGTGATCGATGGCGAGCGGATGGTCGCCCCGACCGGGGCGCCGCCGCTCGCCTCATAGAAAAAGGGGCGCCGCAGCGGACGCCCCTTTCCCCCCTTATTACCTTGCGATCAGAATTTGACCGTGCCGGTGACAAAGACCTGGCGCGGGTTGCCGTAGAAGGCGGTCAGTGTGCCTTCGGTCCCCAGCGCCGAGGTCGGCAGGCCGTTCGCGCCGAGGATCGGCACGCCGGTAACCGGGTTCACGCCGATGAAGGTATAGCCCGAGGTCTTGTAGTGCTTGTCGGTCAGATTCTTGCCGAAGACGCCGAGACTCCAGCGGCCTTCGGGCGCGGTGTAGACGAGGCTGGCGTCCCACAGCGCGAAGCCCTTCTGGTCGATATAGGGGTTCGGGATTTCGAACTGGTTGGTCTTGCTGCGGTACGACAGCGTTGTGCCGAAGCTGATGTCGCCGTCGCCGACCGGGGCTGAATAAGCGAGCGTACCGCTGGCGGTCCATTTGGGCGTGTTCTGGACGCGGCGGAAATCGGCGACGTCGGTCGGCACGCCGGCGATATTGGTGACGAAGCGCTTGTACTGCGCATCGATATAGCCGAGCGCGGTCGACAGCGTCAGCCGGTCGCCAGCCGCAGCCAGATCTTCGCCCAGCCGCGCGCGGCCCTCGAACTCGAGGCCCTTGAAGGTCGCCTTGCCGGCGTTCGACACGATGCCGCAGAAGCTGGGCAGGCCGCCGACGGTGCAAGCGACCGAGCCGGGGATCTGGACGTCGGTATAGTCGGCATAGAAGCCCGCAATTGCGACGTTCAGCCCGCCGTCGAACAGGCTGCCCTTGTAGCCGAGCTCGTAGCTTTCGACCTTTTCGGGGCGGAAGCTCAGGAAGGCGGCGATTTCAGCGTCGCTGCGCGTGCCGTTGCCGTCGAGGTCGGGCGCGTTGGCCCCGACGCCGCGCGGATCGAAGCCGCCGCCCTTGAAGCCCTGCGAATAGCTTGCGTAGAGCGTGTGATCGGGCGTGGGCTTGAAGGTCAGCGAGGCGCGCGGGGTGAATTTGTTGAACTTGCGGCTGCCTTCGAAATCGGTGCCCGGCGCGCCGAAGGGAACGCCCGCGCCGCCGAACACCGGCGAGCCGCCGCCGAGATAATTCTGGCGCAGGATCGAGGCCTCGCGCTTGTCCCACGTATAGCGGCCGCCGAGCGACAGGCTGAACTGGTCGGTGAAATCATAGGTGAAATCGCCGAACACCGCCGCGGTCTTGGTATCGACATCGGCCTCGGTGAAGGCGGTCAGCCCGGCAAAGGTGTTGAAGATGCGGACGTCGAACAGCGTGTCGGCGGTCGCGTCGAGATAATAGAAGCCAAGCAGGCCTTTCAGCTTGTCGCCTTCGTACAGGAGCTGGAATTCCTGGCTGACCTGTTCGTTGAAATAAAAGCCGGGAACGTCGACGTCGACCGCGGGCAAAGCGTCGAAATCGATCGGGGTCGCCGACTTGTCCTTGCGCCAGGCGCTGATCGAGCGGAGCGTGACCGTGTCGCTGAGTTCGGCGGTGACGTTCATCGCAAGCCCGTAAGCCTCGATGCTCTGCTTGGGATCGACGAGACCGCCGCGGCTGTCATAGACGTCGTCGAGGACCGGCGCGTTCGTCGCGAGGCTGGGAATCAGGCGGTGGCCGCCGCGCGGATCGCTCTTGTCCTTGCTATAGTCGCCCGAGATGCGGATCAGCACCGGCTCGCCATAGCCGCCGAACTCGACGGTTCCGCGACCGGCCCAGACATCCTTGTTGTAATTTTCGAGGCCGGTGGTGAGATTGTCGCCGAAGCCGCCGCGCGAGAGTCGCGCGACCGAGCCGCCGATGCGAAGCAGATCACCGATCGGGGTGCTCGCGGTAACGATCAGATCGGCCTGCTTGTAGGTTCCGAGCGTGCCCTTGATCTTGAGCGAGAAATCCTGCGGCAACGGGGCGGTAACATATTTGACCGCGCCGCCGATGGTGTTGCGGCCATAGAGCGTGCCCTGCGGCCCACGCAAAATTTCGATGCGCTCGACGTCATAGATGTCGAGCACTGCCGCCTGCGGACGGTTGAGATAGACGTCGTCGAGGTAGAGGCCGACGCCCTGTTCGAAACCCGACACCGGATCCTGCTGGCCGACGCCGCGGATGAAGGCGGTCAGCGTCGAGTTCGAGCCGCGCGAGACCTCGAGCGTCGTGTTCGGAGTGGTCTGGCCGATTTCGGTGATGTCGATCGCGCCGGCCTTTTCGAGCGCTTCGCCCGAATAGGCGGTGATCGCGACCGGAACGTCGATCAGCCGTTCGTCGCGGCGGCGGGCGGTGACGATGATCTCTTCATCGCCGGCATCGGCACTTGCGCCTTCTTCCTGGGCGAAGGCGGCGGGCGTGAAGGCGAGGATCGAAAGCGCGCTCGTTGCATAGACGGCACGGCGCAGCTGGCGGGCGAAAGGACGCATGAAAACTCTCCCATGTGGCGGACGACCCCTCGCCGTCCCTCCTCTTTTCTTGGGCCCGGTCTTGCCAAGCCGCGCGCCACCCAATAATGAAACATGAACCAAGTTTCAACTTGGAATGTGAAACCGCTATGTTTTGCCTGCCGGTGATGCGAAAAGGTCACGCTGGCGGTAACCCGAGGAGGGGCAGGCGGACAGGGGACGGGAAGGCAAGGCAATGGATCAGCCGCGCTCATCGGCGCCGCTAAGGGCGGAAGAAACGGGGAATCCCGACAAGACACCGCGCACCGAGCGCGGGCGGCGGACCTTGCGCAAGCTGCTCGACGCCGCGGCGACCGAGTTTGGCGAGCGCGGGTTTCACGATGCGTCGATCAGCGGCATCACGCGCCGCGCCGGCACCGCGCTCGGCAGTTTTTACACCTATTTCGATTCGAAGGACGAAATCTTCCAGGCGCTCGTCCGCTATATGAGCGAGCAGTTGCGCGACCATGTCACCCCGCGCGTGCAGGCGGCCCCCGACGAGATCAGCGCCGAGCGGATCGGCCTTGAATCCTTCCTCGGCTTCGTGCGCGAGCACAAGGAAATCTATCGCATCATCGACGAGGCCGAGTTCGTCGATTACGCAAGCTATCGCCGCCACTATGAAACGACGGTCGAACGTATGCGGCAGCGGTTGGAAGCCGGTGCGGCGCGCGGCGAAATTCGCGCGGATGCGAGCGAGGTCCATGCCTGGGCGATCGCGGGGATGAACGTGTTCCTCGGGATGCGCTACGGATTGTGGGATGCCGACGCCGACATCGCCGATGTGGCGCGGATCGCCAACGACATGCTCGCGAACGGACTGAAGAAGCGGGATTAACCGCGCGCGATCAGGAAGATCGCGTGCTCGGCGCGCCAGCTCGCGGCGGCGTCGCTCGTCGGCTTGTCGCCCGACAGATACCAGGCGCCCTCGACCCGGATGCCTTTTTCGCGCAGCAGCTCGCGAAAGTCGCGGACGGTCACATGGTGGATGTTCGGCGTTTCGTACCAGGCGACGGGCAGCAGCCGCGTCACCGGCATCCGGCCCGTCCATAGCAGCGACAATCGCACGCGCCAGTGCGCGAAATTGGGGAAGCTGACGAACGCGCGCGGCGCGATGCGGAGCAGTTCGCCGACTACGCGGTCGGGGCGTTCGGTCGTCTGCAGCGTCTGCGACAGGATGGCATAGTCGAACGCGTCGTCGGGATAATCGGCGAGGTCGCGGTTTGCGTCGCCCTGCACCACCGACAGCCCCTGCGCCATCGCTGCCTCGATCGCCGCAGCGTCGATTTCGAGCCCGCGCGCGTCGATCCGCTTTTCGGCGCGCAGTTCGGCCATCAACGCGCCGTCGCCGCAGCCGATGTCGAGTGCGCGCACGCCCGCCGGAATCGCATCGGCGATGATGCGCAGGTCGGGACGAAGCGCGCTCACCAGCCGGCTCCGAGCGCGCCCGCCATGATCCGGTCGAGCGCAGGGACATCGAGCAGGAAGCTGTCGTGACCGAAGGGCGCCGACAGCTCGACGAAACTCGCCGCCGCACCCACCGAATGGAGCGCCTGGACGATGCGCCGCGATTCGGCGGTCGGATAGAGCCAGTCGGTGTCGAAGCTCACCAGCGTGAAGCGCACATCCTTGGCGTTCGCGAAGGCACCTGCAAGGCGCCCGTCGTGCGGCTCGGCGAGGTCGAAATAGTCCATCGCGCGGGTGATATAGAGATAGGCGTTGGCGTCGAAGCGGTCGGTGAAGGCCAGCCCCTGGTGCCGCAAATAGGATTCGATCTGGAAATCGGCGTCGAAGCCGAAACTCTTGATGTCGCGCGCCTGCAGCCGGCGGCCGAACTTCTCGGTCAACCCTTCCTCGGACAGATAGGTGATGTGCGCCGCCATGCGCGCGACCGCGAGGCCTTTTGTGGGCGCCCGCGCGCTGCCGTAATATTGGCCGCCCTGCCAGTCGGGATCGGCCATGATCGCCTGCCGTCCGACCTCGTGGAACGCGATATTCTGCGCCGAATGGCGCGCTGCGCTGGCGATGACGACCGCGGAACGCAGCCGCTCGGGATAGGATGCGGCCCAGGCGAGCGTCTGCATCCCGCCCATCGATCCGCCGATGACGGCATGAAGCCGTTCGATGCCGAGATGATCGAGCAGCATCGCCTGCGCGCGCACCATGTCGGTGATGGTGATGACGGGAAAGGCCATGCCCAGTGGTGCGCCGGTCGCGGCGTCGGGGGTCGCGGGGCCGCTCGACCCCATGCAGCTGCCGAGGACGTTGGCGCAGATGACGTGGAAGCGATCGGTGTCGATGGGCTTGCCGGGCCCTACCATCCGCGCCCACCAGCCGGGCTTGCCCGTCGCAGGATGGTCGCTCGCGACATATTGGTCGCCGGTGAGCGCGTGGCAGATCAGCACGGCATTGGACTTGTCGGCGTCGAGCGCGCCATAGCTTTGCCAGGCGATCGTCACCGACGGCAGCGACTGGCCGCTGTCGAGCGGCAGGGCTGCGGGAATCGTCACGCTCTGGTGCTGGATCTGGTGAAGCAGGCTTGCCATCGTGCGCGCGGGGCTAAGCGGGCGCGGACAGGCTGTCAACGTGCTGGACTTGGGGCGCACAGCCGCTAAACGGCGCGGCATGACCGACGCGACCCCGACCCTCACTCCGAAGCCGTGGATCAGCGGCATCGCCCCCTATGTGCCCGGCAAGTCGGCCGGCGCCGACGGTCGTCCGCTGATCAAGCTCAGCGCGAACGAAAATCCGCTCGGTACCGGGGACAAGGCGCGCGCGGCGTTCGCGGCGTCGCAGGCGGCGGCCGACGCGCTGTCGCGTTACCCCGACCCGGGCGCGAACGAGCTGCGCGCGGCGATTGCGGCGAAGTTCGGGCTCGACCCGGCGCGGGTCATCTGCGGGAACGGCTCCGACGAGTTGCTGCACCTGGCGGCGGGCACTTATGCGGGGCCGGGCGACGAGATTCTCTATGTGCGCTATGGCTTCGCGGTCTATGAAATCGCCGCGCGCCGCGTCGGCGCTACGCCGGTCGAGGCCGACGATCGCGACTATGCGACCGACGTCGATGCGCTGCTTGCGGCGGTGACCGACAAGACCCGCGTCGTCTATCTCGCCAACCCGAACAATCCCACGGGCACGCTCGCGACGCGCGAGGAGGTGCAGCGGCTCTATGCGGGGCTGCCCAAGGACGTGCTGTTCGTGATCGACCAGGCCTATAGCGAATATCTTTCGGCGGCCGAGGACGATGGCGGGCTCGAACTCGCGAAGACGCAGCCGAATGTCTTCGTCACGCGCACCTTCTCGAAGATCCACGGCCTTGCCGCCGAACGGATCGGCTGGGGCTATGCCGCCGCCGAGGTGATTTCGGCGCTGCACCGTATCCGCCTGCCGTTCAACGTCACGCGCGCGGGGCAGGCGGCGGCGATTGCCGCGCTCGGCGACGAGGATTTCGTCGCGAACAGCCGCGACCATAATGCCAGGTGGCGCGCGTGGCTGGCGCAGGAGCTCGAAAGCCTCGGCAACCATGGCGTCCGCGTCGTGCCGTCGGCGACCAACTTCCTGCTCGTGCTGTTCGAGGGCGAGGTCAGCGCCGAGACGGTCTACAACCGGCTGATGGATGCGGGCTATATCGTCCGCTGGCTGCCGGGGCAGGGGATTCCGCAGGCGCTGCGCATGACGATCGGTACCGAGGCGGAAACGCGCGGGCTGGCGGCGGCGGTCCGCGCGGCGCTCGCCGGCTGATGGCGATCGAGCGGGTCACGGTCGTCGGGCTGGGGCTGATCGGCTCGTCGATCGCGCGCGCCGCGAAGGCGCGGCTGCCGCAGGTGACGGTGACCGGCCATGACGCCAGCGCCGATGTGCGCGAAGAGGCGCGGGCGCTCGGGCTGTGCGATACGATCGCCGACGATCCCGCCGCGTCCGTCCTGGGCTCCGACCTCGTAATTCTCGCGGTGCCGGTGGGGCGGATGGCCGATGCGGCCGCCGCGATCGCCTCGGGACTGAAGCCCGATGCGATCATTTCCGACGTCGGATCGTCGAAGGCGGGGGTCGCCGATGCACTGGCGAAGGCGCTGCCCGACCATGTCGTCATTCCCGCGCATCCGGTCGCGGGGACAGAGAACAGCGGACCCGCCGCGGGCTTCGCGACCCTGTTCGAGGGGCGCTGGTGCATCGTGACGCCGGGCGCGAGCGCGCCCGCCGACGCCGTGGCGGCACTGTCGGGCTTCTGGGAAGCGCTCGGCGCCAAGGTCGACACGATGGATGCGGCGCATCACGATATGGTACTCGCGGTGACCAGCCACCTGCCGCACCTCATCGCCTATACGATCGTCGGCACCGCGAGCGAGCTGGAGGAAGTGACCGAGAGCGAGGTCATCAAATATTCGGCGGGCGGCTTCCGCGATTTCACGCGCATCGCGGCGAGCGACCCCGTGATGTGGCGCGACGTGTTCCTGGCGAACAAGGATGCCGTGCTCGAAACGCTGCAGCGCTTCAACGAGGATCTCACCGCGCTCCAGCAGGCGATCCGCCGCGGCGACGGAGCAAAGCTCGAGGACTGGTTCACGCGCACCCGCGCGATCCGGCGCTCGATCATCGAACAGGGGCAGGATGATGCCGCGCCCGATTTCGGGCGGCGGCATTGATTTTCCGCTGACACGGAAAGCGGCGGCGGGCCAGTGCCGCTATCTGGCCGAAAGCAGCGCCTCCGGCGGGTTCAGCGCATTGATGGCGCGCCAGACCCGCTCCTCGGCCTCTTCGCGCGGCAGGCCGGCGGGGATCGTCTCGCCGATCCGGTAGGTGATCGTGCCCGGCCATTTGACCCAGCGGCGCGGCGGATAGACGAGGCCGCTGTTCACCGCGACCGGGATCACGGGCACGCCGAGCATCCGGTAAACGCCTGCGAAGCCCGAGCGGAGCGGCGGCGCCGACCCGTGCGGTACGCGCGTTCCCTCGGCGAACAGCACCAGCGGACGACCCTTCGCCAGCGCGGCCTTGGCGGCGTTCAGCATCGCGCGCATCGCCTTGCCGCCGCCGTCGCGGTCGACCGGGATCAGGCCATAGAAGCGCGCCGCCTGCCCCCAGACGGGGATCGAGAACAGCTCTTCCTTCGCGAATACCGCCGGATGCCTGAACAGCATCGGCTGTTCGATCGTCTCGAACGCGCCCTCATGCTTGAAGACGTAGAGGACGGGGATATCGGGCATGTCGCCCTCAACGACGATCCTCTGCCCGAGCACGAAGCGGCATATCAGCCGGTGGAATTGCGCCCAGATGCGCACGAACCAGATCGTCGCATGGTGCGAGACCGGCAGCGAAATGACGGCGCCGATCGACGAGATGCTGCTCATGATCACGAACAGCAGCCAGAAGAGGATCGAGCGGAGAAGGGCGATGGTGTAGCGCATCGGCGCGGTTTCTAGAGGCCGAGGAGCCCGCCCGCCAGCCCGGCGAGATATTTATGATATTCGCGGAACAGGGTCGCGAAGTTCGGCTGGCTCCGCACCGCGTCGGGGACGATCCGAACCGTGTCGCCGACCGCGCGGCCGATCTCATATTCGGCGCGGCGCATGTGCCAGTCGGTGGTGATCAGGCGGATGCTCTTGTAGTTGCGCCGCTGGACCCAACTCGCGACCTCGGTCGCGTTCGAGCGCGTATCCTCGGCCTCGAACCCCAGCGCAATGCAGCAGTCGAAGAGCTTTATGGAGCGCTTGTATTCGGCGGCGAGTTCCCCGGGCTTCACCTCGCGCGCGACGCCGCTGATCAGCAATCGCTTGGCATCGCCGGCCTCGAGCCGTTCGAGCGCGCGGTCGATCCGGCCGGGTCCGCCGGTCAGGACGACGATCGCGTCGGTCTTTTCGGCGGGTGCGGGCTGCGGCAACAGCAGCGCAAACCAGGCGAAGCCGAGCACCCAGGCCAGGAAGATGAGCGAAATCAGACGCTTGATCATAGTATCTTCTGGAGGGCGGCGAGCAGGGTCAGCCGCGCGGTCAAAGCTGCGAGCGCGATAGCCAATAGCGGCAGCGCCAGCAAGAGCGTCCAGCCGGCGGGGCCGAGCGACGCGGTCGCGGCGAGCCCCGAGGTGACCCCCGACCATTGCCAGCCGATCAGCAGCAGGATCAGCGCCGCGACGACGGTGCCGAGCGCGATGCCATAAGCCGTGTCGATCGCGATCCGCCGCTGGAACAGCCGCGTGATCTGCTGGTCGGTCGCGCCGATCATGTGGAGCATCTCGATCGTCGCATAATGGGTGCCGAGCGCGGCGCGCGCCGTCATGATCACGACCGCGGCGCTCGCGAGCGTCATCAGGACGACGAGGCCGCCCGCGACCCAGGCGAGCGAACGGATCAGCCGCGCGACGGGGCCGAGCCATTCGGCGTGCGGGATGATCCGCGCGCCCGGTGCCTCGAGCGCGACCAGCGCGCGGAGCTGGCCCATGTGGCGGGCGCGGTCCTCGCCGACGAAATCGATGTCGATCAGCGCGGGGAGCGGCAGCGACTGCAGCACCGGGTCGTCGCCTTCCGCACCGCCGAACCATTGGCCGAGCGTCGCCTTCAATTCCTCCTGTTCGACCGCGCGCGCCGAGCGGACGAAGGGCTGCGCGGCGGCGGCGCGGCGCAAGGCGACGGCCTGTTCGGCGCGGGTGACGGGGTTGGCGGTGACGATCTGCACGGTCACGCGCCCCGCGATCGCGTCGCCGATCGCGTTCGCCGAGCGCGCGAGACCGACACCCGCTGCCGCTGCGAGCAGGGTGAGCAGCATCAGGATCGCGATGACCCACGGCGTCGGCCCCGACAGGCGGCGGTCGGGGAGCAGGCGGCGGTGCTGGACGGGAACGCGGGGGATGATCATCGGCGCGTCACGATCGGTTCGGCGGATAGCGCAGCGCGCCGGTCGGGTCGGACAGGCGCCCTTTCTCGAGGCGCATCATCTGCGCATTCTCGATGCGGCTGATCAGGTGGATATCGTGCGTCGCAACCACGACAGTGGTGCCGAGGCGATTGAGCGCCTCGAACAGCCCCAGAAGGCGCGTCGCCATCTCGGGATCGACGTTGCCCGTCGGTTCGTCGGCGACGAGAAGCTGCGGCCGCGCGATCACCGCGCGGGCGATCGCGACGCGCTGTTGCTCGCCGCCCGAAAGCGTCGGGGGAAAGGCCTCGGCGCGCTCGGCGAGACCGATCCAGCTCAGCATCTCGCCGACCGGGCCCGACAGATCCTCCTCGCTCACCCCCGCGATGCGCAGCGGCAAAGCAATATTGTCGCGCGCACTGAGGTGCGGGATCAGCCGGAAATCCTGGAAGACGACGCCGATACGGCGGCGAAACCCAGGCAGGCGATGGCGCGGCATCGACACCAGATCCTCGCCGAAAAGCCGGACGATCCCGCGGCTCGGCCGCTGCGCGAGATAGAGCAGCTTGAGCAGCGAGGTCTTGCCCGCGCCCGATGCGCCGGTGAGGAAATAGAAGCTGCCCGGCTGGAGGTTGAAGCTGATGTCGGACAGGATTTCGGCATCGGGGCCGTAGCGGAGCCCGACGCCGCTGAATTCGACCATCGCGCCGCCAGACCGGGGCGTCGACGTCATGACGCCCCCATGGCGCGCGCGGGGGCGCCCGACGAACCGTGGATGATGACAGCCCCGACGCTCATGCGCCCGGCTGTTACATGCCTGTCCACAGAGGTAAAGTGCTCTGTTTCGCAGGAGGCGGCGCCGGCCCGTTCCCCCGCCCAACCTCGCGATACGATATGCTCTGGGAGGATGGGCGGGGGAGTGGGCCGGCACCGCGACAAGCTGCGCGTAACGCAGAGCTTGCCACGCGCGAATCGGCATGTTTAGAGGGGAGCCATGATCCTTGCCTGCCCGTCCTGCCATACGCGCTATGTCGTCCCCGACACGGCGATCGGACCCACCGGACGGACAGTACGCTGCGCCAATTGCCGGCACAGCTGGTTCCAGGAGCCCGCGGCGCCCGCCGCCGCAGCTCCACCGACCCCGCCGCCGCCGGCCGAACCGGCTGCGGCCGGGCCCGCGCCGGTCGTGCGCGAGCCCGATCCGGCGCCTGCCGTGCCGCCGCCCGAAGCGGTGCCCGAACGACCGGTTTTCGTCGAAGAGCCCGTCGCGGCTGCCCCGCCGCCGCCGCCCGAAGCCTTTGCCGCGCCCGAAACGCCGGTGATCCAGCCGCCGGCGGAAGACGCTCCGCTGCCCTTCCGCCGCCCGCGCCGCAACCCGGCGCGGCGCTGGACGCTGATCGCGGCGAGCGCGGCGCTGTTGATGCTCGCCGCGACCGGCGCGCTCTACTGGTTCGGGCTGCCCGGCTGGGCGCAGGGCCTCGGGATTCCCGGGATGACCGACGAGCCCGATCTGGTGATCGAGCTGCCGCCGAACCAGGACCATCGCGAACTGGCCGACGGCACCATCTATTTCGCCGCGTCGGGGGTGATCATCAACCCGACCGATCGCGAACAGCGCGTGCCGCCGATCCTCGCCGAGCTGCGCGATGCGCAGGGGACGATCGTCTATAGCTGGACGATCAAGCCGCCGGTGCGGATGCTGCCGCCCAACGAGAAGGTCAATTTCAGCGAGGCCAAGCTCGACATTCCGCGCCGCGCCACGCAGCTGACGGTGAGCTGGGCGCTACCGAAGGGCTGATATCCCAGAGTGTTACGGTGACGTCACGGCGTCACAGGCTGATCGCGGCGGCCAGCGAAAACAGGAAGCTGGTCAGCGTCGCGACGACGATCGGGGCGAAGCTGCGCCACCCCTGATCGAGCAGCAGGTGCAACCGCGCCTTCATTGCCGTCGCGACGATCGCGAGCAGCAACAGCGCCTGCGCGGCGGTATTCGCGGCGCCCTGCACTGGCTTCGGGATCGCGACCAGCGAATTGACCGCGGCGACGGCAAGAAAGCCGAGGATGAACCACGGCAGACGCAGCGGAATGCGCGTCTTGGTATTGGCCTCGCCGCTCCGCGCCAGCCAAAGACCGACGAGCATCAGCATCGGCGCGAGCAGCGCGACCCTCGCCAGCTTGACGATCGTCGCGACCTCGCCCGCTCGAGCGGAAAAGGAGAAGCCGCCGCCGATCGCCTGCGCGACGTCATGAATCGATGCGCCGATCAAAAAGCCTGCCTGCTGGTCCGACAGGCCGAGTTCGGTCGCGAGTATCGGGTAAAGCGTCATCGCGAGTGCGCTCGCGACCGTGATGCCGACGAGCGTCAGGGTGAAGCGCGCCTGGTCGACGCGCTTGTCGCCGATCAGCGAATAAAGCGCGAGCGCCGCCGACGCGCCGCAGATCGCGGTCGCCCCGCCCGCGAGCAGCGCCGAATGCCTGTCCTGCCGGAACAGACGCGCGCTTGCGACGGTCGCGACGATCACCGTGAGCATGATGAGCACGAGCAGCGCAAAGGGCAGCGGCCCCAGCTCGACGAGCTGTGTGGCGGTGATCCGCGCGCCGACGAGGACGATCCCGATGCGCAGCGCGGTCTGCGACATCAGGTCGAGCCCCGCGTGCGTTCGCTTGTCCTGCGACAGGAAGCTCATCGCGAGCCCGATCAGCAGCCCCATCAGCACCAGCGGCGCGGCATAATGGTCGGCGAGCCACGCGGCGGCGAGCGCGGCGATGGCAGTGACGAAGGCGCCGGGCAGATAGTCGCGCAGCCGGCGCTTCGCGGGCGGTACCGCCTCGAGCTGCATTTCGCCATACAGGTCGGCCGCCATCGGCCAGCTCTGCTCGGATGCGCGCATACGCTTTCCCCCAAATCGCCGCCCGCTTCGCACATCTGCGCGCGGCGGTCGATAGGCCATTGCTGGCGACGCCCTTGCTTGCTAGAGGCCGCGCTCTACCGGCACCCGTAGCTCAGCTGGATAGAGCGCTGCCCTCCGAAGGCTGATGTCAAGGGCGGCTGGTCTTTAAGTGATGACGAAAAGGAGTTCGTTTACAAAGGTTTGCGAGAAACGCGAGTAGAGCTTCCAACTCACAGGTTTTCCGCGTAAGCACGGCGTAAGCAATAGGCACCCATAGCTCAGCTGGATAGAGCGCTACCCTCCGAAGGTAGAGGTCTCAGGTTCGAATCCTGATGGGTGCGCCATCCCTGCCTTGATTGACTTCTGGGTCGAGCGACTGCTCCCCATTCGAAGCTACTCAGACTTACGTCACAGTTTGGTCTGTGACGGCGGGGCGGAGTAGACCCACTCCAGTTTCCACAACTTTGAGCCGGGCTTGGAGCACGGACATCACCTGCGATGAGCTCCGATACTCGGCCTTCCCTGTATGGCCCAGTGCCAGCCCCGGCCGGCAGAGGCCTGCGCCTCATCGCGGCGGTGTATGTTCTGTGAACCGTTTGCTTTCAAAGCCTGGCCGCCGACCCCACCGAGATGTCCCCCGATTTTCGGCTTATTAAGACACGCCAGTCCCGAAATTGATGGTGCCATGTGTATCCGCCGGGTACACATAGGGCCATGAAGGACTCAGGGCTTCGCATCCGCATTGAGCGGGATTTAAGGGAGAAATTCCTAGCAGCATGCCGGGAGCAGGACCGGCCTGCTGCACAAGTCATTCGCGAATTTATGAAGAATTACATCAGTTTGCACACCAGTAATGCGGGCGCTTCAAGAGTCGGGGCGGAGAAGAAATGAACGCGGTTGAAATTGAGCAAGCCGTTAGCGATTTGGCCGAGCGCCCATTCGACCCAGTGGAATTCCCCTTCGCGTTTCTAGAGGCCTTCGGCAACAAGGAAACCACTATCAAGCGCCTGCGAAGCGGCGTGTCGAACAAGTCGGACATGGGCGGAGTCCTCCAAACTAACAACATCCATATCGTTAGCTGCGCCGTGGGAGAGGTCACGAAAACCCTTCTCGCGCTAAGGGCCAGTCCAGCCACCTCGCGGGCCAAGGCGAAGTTCGTGCTCGCGACGGATGGCGATATGTTCGAGGCGGAAGATATCGAGAGCGGCGAGACCGTCGCGTCCGCATATGGGGATTTTCCTGATCATTTCGGCTTCTTCCTGCCGCTTGCAGGGATTTCGACCGTTCAGCAAATCCGCGATAACTCGTTCGACATCAGAGCGACTAGTCGCCTCAATCGCCTCTATGTCGAGCTTTTGAAGGACAATCCTGATTGGGGCACGGCAGAGCGGCGGCCCGACATGAATCATTTCATGGCGCGCTTGATCTTCTGCTTTTTCGCCGAAGACACAGACATCTTCAGCAAGACAAGGCTATTTACCGACACAATCGATAAGATGAGCGCGAAAGACTCGTCAAACACCCATAGTGTCATAGGCACGCTCTTCCGCGCAATGAACACCAAAGGCGAAGATCGAAGTTCGGCGTCTCTTCCTCGATGGGCCGAGCCGTTTCCCTACGTGAACGGCGGGCTGTTCTCGGGAAACACGGACGTACCGAGCTTCAGCCGGATCGCGCGATCATATTTAATCCATATAGGGAAGCTCGACTGGAGGCAGATCAATCCCGATATTTTTGGGTCGATGATCCAAGCCGTCGCAGACGACGAAGAGCGCAGTGCGCTCGGGATGCACTACACCAGCGTGCCGAACATTCTGAAGGTACTGAATCCGCTATTCCTCGATGATTTGCGGCAGCGGCTCGAAGAAGCTGGCGACAACGCTCGCACGCTATTTAATCTGCGCAAACGCTTATCGAAAATCAGAGTGTTCGATCCAGCCTGCGGCAGCGGAAATTTCCTTGTCATTGCCTACAAGGAAATGCGCGATATCGAAGCCACTATCAACACGCGGCGTGGCGAAGCCGATCGACCTTCTGATATCCCGGTGACGAACTTCCGCGGTATCGAGTTGCGTGACTTCCCTGCAGAGATTGCGAGACTTGCGCTCATAATTGCAGAGTACCAGTGCGACGTGCTCTATCGAGGCCAAAAGCTGGCTCTTGCGGACCTTCTGCCGCTTGATGCCCAGAACTGGATTTTTAGAGGCAACGCCCTGCGCCTAGATTGGCTAAGCATTTGCCCTCCAACCGGAACAGGGGTGAAACTGGTAGGTGAAGATCTATTCAGCATCCCGCTCGACCAGGCTCAAATCGACTTCGAGAATGAGGGTGGCGAAACGTACATTTGTGGTAACCCGCCTTACCTCGGAAGTAAGTGGCAGAACGAGGATCAGAAGGACGATTTAAGGGCGATTTTTGACAGTCGCACGCCCGCATGGAAGTCCCTAGACTATGTCGCAGGCTGGTTCATGAAGGCTGCGGATTACGGCTTGAGATCGAACGCCGCTGCGGCGTTCGTTTCAACCAATTCGGTCTGTCAGGGACAACAGGTTCCGATCCTGTGGCCCCTGATTTTCGGCACCGGCCACCAGATCTCGTTTGCCCATACCTCATTCAAATGGGCCAATCTTGCGAGCCACAACGCGGGCGTGATTGTGGCAATCGTCGCCATTTCGCGGGAGGCACCGGCTTCCAAACGCCTGTTCTCGATCGCCGATGACGGTTCGGTGACCGAGCGGCAGGTGAGCAACATCAACGCCTACCTTGCGGCCGGCGCCAACACTTCCGTCGATGCGGCACGAAGCCCGATCGGAGGTCTATCTCCAATGCTCTTTGGAAACATGCCGCGTGATGGCGGCCATTTCATCTTGTCGCCAGATGAGCGTAGGCAGGTTCTCCACCAGTATCCCGAGTTGGGTCGGTTCGTCCGGCCCTATCTGGGCTCCGAGCAGATGATTCAGGGAAAGCCCCGCTGGTGCGTTTGGATCGAGGCCAAGGACTCCGAGTTTGCGGAGGCCCACCCATATTTACGAGCCCTGTTAGCCCGCGTGCGGGATTTCCGCGCCAGCAGCGCAGCCGCATCGACTCGGGATTTCGCTTCCAAGCCCTATCGGTTCGTCCAGATCGCGGGCACTGCCAAGCGCTACACACTGGCCGTGGCGAAAGTGTCGTCGGAAAGACGCCCCTACCTGCCCGTGCATCTTTTCGATCGGGAGACGATCGTAAGCGATCTGTTGTTCGCCCTCTACGATGCACCGTTGTGGAATATGTCGATCGTGGCGTCGCGGCTTCATCTGGTCTGGGTCGCCACCGTCTGCGGAAAGCTAAAAACGGACTTCCGATACTCGAATACGATTGGCTGGAACACCTTTCCGGTTCCAATCCTCACCGACAAGAACAAGGCTGATCTGACACGATGCGCGGAAGATATTCTCCTCGCCCGTGAGGCCCATTTTCCTGCAACGATTGCAGATCTCTATGAGCCCGAGCACATGCCGTCTGACCTGCGGCAGGCGCACGAGCACAACGACGAGGTTCTGGAGCGCATCTATATCGGGCGGAGATTTCGCAATGATACCGAGCGGCTGGAGAAACTGTTCGATCTTTACACGAAGATGACCACTTCGCAGGGCGAAACCAGAAGACGCAGGGCGGGGGCAAACGCATGACCGACGAAAAGAGATCCGTCCCCTCTGTTTCGGTTTCATATGTGCGCAACGGCGCTTCGACCAAAGCCAATGCGCTCGGCATGCGGCCCATGCAGGAGCGCGCCTTCGAAAAGCGCGGTGAGCAGTACCTTCTCATCAAGTCGCCTCCAGCCTCCGGGAAAAGCCGTGCGCTGATGTTCATCGCGCTCGACAAGCTGGCGCATCAAGACGTGAAGCAGGCTATCATCGTCGTGCCGGAAAAATCGATCGGCTCCAGCTTCAATGACGAGCCGCTCACCCGGTACGGCTTTGAGGCCGACTGGCATGTCGAGCCGAGGTGGAATCTCTGCAATGCGCCTGGCGGGGACAACGGCGGTAAGGTCAAGTCCGTCGTCGCCTTTCTTGATAGCGAGGACAAGGTGCTGGTTTGCACCCACGCCACGTTCCGCTTCGCCGTGGACGAATACGGCGTGGAGCGATTCGATGGCCGCCTGATCGCGGTGGACGAGTTCCACCACGTCTCGGCCAATCCCGACAACAAGCTCGGTCAGCATCTCGGCCAGTTTATGGCCCGTGACCGCGTGCATATCGTGGCGATGACGGGCTCGTATTTCCGTGGCGACGCGGAGGCCGTGCTCGCGCCGCACGACGAAGCGAAGTTCGAGAGCGTCACCTACACCTATTACGAGCAGCTCAACGGCTACGAGTATCTCAAGCAACTCGACATCGGATACTTCTTTTATTCCGGCTCCTATGCCGACGACATTCTTGGGGTGCTTGATCCCGCCGAGAAGACGATCATCCACATTCCGAACGTCAACTCGCGCGAGAGCACGAAGGACAAGATCAAGGAGGTCGAGCACATCATCGGCGAGCTGGGCGAGTGGCAAGGGGCTGATCCGCTCACAGGCTTTCAACTCGTCAAAACGCTCGAGGGGCGAATTCTGCGCATCGCCGATCTCGTCGATGACGATCCGGTCAAGCGGGATCGTGTCTCGCTGGCGCTCAAGGATCCCAGGCAGAAGAACAACCGAGATTTTGTGGACATCATCATCGCGCTCGGGATGGCGAAGGAGGGTTTTGACTGGATTTGGTGTGAGCATGCCCTCACAGTCGGATACCGCTCCAGCCTGACCGAGATCGTCCAGATCATTGGACGCGCCACGAGAGATGCGCCGAACAAGACCCGTGCTCGCTTCACCAATCTGATCGCGGAACCCGATGCGTCGGAGGCGGCTGTTACCGAAGCGGTGAACGACACACTTAAGGCCATCGCCGCAAGCCTCCTCATGGAGCAGGTTCTTGCGCCGCGCTTCGAATTCAAGCCAAAGAATCCGGCGAGCGGCCCTTCGCCTGGCTTCGACTATGGCGAAGGCGGATACGACCCCACCAAATGCAATGTCGGCTTCAACGAGCAGACCGGCCAGTTCCAGATCGAAATCAACGGGCTTGTGGAGCCTAAATCCAGCGAAGCTGCGCGCATCTGTCAGGAGGACCTCAACGAGGTGATCGCGGC
Source organism: Sphingopyxis sp. H073 (assembly GCF_001468395.1). Lineage (GTDB taxonomy): Bacteria > Pseudomonadota > Alphaproteobacteria > Sphingomonadales > Sphingomonadaceae > Sphingopyxis. The sequence continues at coordinate 324,773 of NZ_LNSG01000002.1, forward strand.
CTTCGTGCAAGACAAGACCGCGATCGAGAGAGGTCTGTTCGACGAGGAGCTCGTGCCAGAGGAGCTTACGCAAGTGCGTCTCGGGAAGATCATCAAGGATAAGTATCCCGAGCTGAGCGACGAGGACCAGGAGGCGGTGCGCCAGCACGCTATCGCCGCGCTCACCCTGACGCAGCAGGCGAAGAAGGAAGCAGATGGCGAGCCGAGCGCTAACACTGCCCTGATCGATGGCGTGCGTAAATTCGCGCTTAGCGTCACCGAACTCGACATTGATCTTATCGACCGGATCAACCCATTCGGCGAAGCATACGCCATCCTTGCAAAAACGATGAGCGAGGAAAGCCTCAAACAGGTAGCTGCCGCCATCGCAGCCAAACGCACGACCCTCACGCCCGATGAGGCCAAGGAACTGGCCGTGCGCGCCGTGAAGTTCAAGAACGAGCGCGGACGGCTTCCTTCCATCAGTGCGACCGATGCGTGGGAAAAGCGCATGGCAGAGGGCGCGGCCGCGTTTGTCCGCTTCAAGGATGAGGGCCGCTATGAGTGATCTCAACCTCGATGAACTGCGCGAGGAGCTGGCCGAGTTTGCCCAGCCGGAAAAGAACGCCGGACGCTCCCAGCGTGAGGAGCGCATCATTGCGGGTTTTGAGGAAATCCAGCGCTTCACCGAGGAGCATGGCCGCGCCCCGAAGCACGGCGAAGAAGGGGATGTTTTCGAGCGGCTCTATGCCGTCCGGCTTGACCGTCTTCGTGGTCTAGAGGAGTGCCACTCCCTTCTAGCGCCGCTCGACCATCAAGGATTGCTGACTGGTGCGGAGAGCGCTTCCGCCTCGTCGGTGGAGGAAATGGACGAGGATGAGCTACTCGCCGAGCTAGAAGGCGCGGCAGGATCGGCCGACATCACCGAACTTCGTCATGTGCGAACGACCGCCGAAAAGCGTGCAGCGGAGGAAATCGCCAACCGTGAGCGGTGTGAGGATTTTGAGCGGTTTGAACCTTTGTTCGAAGCCGTTCAGGCCGAGATCGATTCCGGTCTGCGCGAAACGCGTCCGTTCGAAATGAAAGCGGAGATCGGCCCCGGCGCATGGTTCATCGTCAGCGGGCAAAAGGCTTATGTTGCCGATATGGAGGAGGTCTTCGTCAACGCGCAGGGCAAGACCGATGCTCGGCTCCGTGTGGTTTTCGACAACGGCACCGAGAGCAATATGCTCATGCGCTCGCTCCAGCGGGCGCTGCATAAAGACGAGGTCGGAAGGCGTATAACCGACCCCGTTGCAGGGCCGCTGTTTTCCGGTGAGCACGCCGGCGATGATCTGGCTTCCGGCACGATCTACGTGCTTCGGAGCAAGTCCGATTATCCAACCGTTGCCGCTAATCGCGATCTGGTCCACAAGATCGGCGTAACGAACATGAGTGTCGAACAGCGTATCGCAGGCGCGCGCTTGCAGCCGACATTCATGATGGCCGACGTAGAAATCGTCGCGACCTACGATCTCTTCAACATCAATCGTGCCAAGCTGGAGCGTCTCATCCACCGCGTTTTCGATCCCGCGCGGCTGGACATCACCATTACCGATCGCTTCGGTAATCCTGTGGTGCCGCAGGAATGGTTTCTTGTGCCGCTGTTCGTCATCGACGAAGCGGTCGATCGCATCAAAGACGGCTCGATCACTGGGTTCGTTTACGACCCAAGCAAAGCCGCCCTCGTTCGATCGGGGAACAAGGCATGAGGCTGCGCACGTTCCTTCACAGCGATCAGAATTCACCTACGACCCTCTCGGAGATACAACGGGCTCACGATTGGATCGGCTCGGAAGAATATTTGGGCGTATACGCCTACGCCACTCAGTCCGGCGCTTCCGCCTTCAGCATTGCGATGTCGCCTGCCTTTTGGGCCGGAACGCAATCGCGATGGTTGTTCGGGCTGGATTACGGACGGACCCAGCCTTACGCCCTACGGATAATCAGCGACAAACCCAATGCGGAGGTCCGCATCTACGATGGGGCGTGGATTGTCGAGCAAAACGGATTTCTGCCCCGCCGAGACTTCCATGCGAAGTCATCGATATTGGCAAACCGTACCAACGGCCGAGCGGGGATGATCGTAGGGTCCGGCAACTTTTCCTCAAACGGCCTGCGGAAGAGTATCGAGGCGGGAGCCTCGATCTGCACCGATGTTCAAGTGGAATACGAACGCAGGATCCGCAATATCGAGGCGATGGCCGATGACCTTTGGGCACAAGCCACACCGCTGGACGATATCCTGGAGATATATGAGGAACGCTGGAAGGCAGATTTCGCTGCGGTAACGGCTGAAGATGAGGACGAAGCCGGCCAACCAGCCCCAAACATGTTCTGGATTGAGGCTGGCTACGTCACACAGAATCGTGGACCGCATCGTCCTGGGAACCAGATCGATTTGCCGAGAGGGATGAGCGGTTTCTTTGGCTTTAATCCCCCTGCGAATCTTGCGCGCAACTCGGTAATCGGGACCATTACATTTGAACCGCCGAGCGGCGGCCTCGTTTCGCGAGACTTAAGACTTGGCAATAATCTGATGGAGAAGATAACGCTGCCGATCCCTGAAACGCATGGTTTTGACCTCTATGACGGCAAGGTTCTTGTGTTTCGCCGCAGCGGCAACCGGTTCAAGATGTGGGCATTGGAAGCGGACGATTTCCTCACGGCCTTTGGCAACAGGCTGCACGACGTCAAGGCAATGGCGAGTGGGAGACGTTTTGGACCGATAGCCGACTAGACAATCACTAGTTGCGAGCCGTTCTCAAAAGCCCGGCTTCAAACCTTTTGCGGCCGTCGACTTGGCAGCGATCGCGAAGCGGCTCTTATGGGGTGTACCACGCTGCGGACGCCAATCCGCCAGCTTGATTGAACGCTGCGCCTGAAGCGGCAGAAGTCCGTGTCGGGAGGAATGCCAGCGCAGCATTGGCTACTCAGGCAACGCGTTCTCCGAAAAATGTTTGCGGATGAAGTCGAGCTTCGGATCGATGTATCGACGACAGAAGGGTCTGTTCGGGTCAGTGCGATAATAGTTCTGGTAGCGCTCGTCCGAAGCTTTGAAGCCCGCGAACGGCAGGACGACGGTGTGGACGGGCGTGCCAGCCTCCTCAGCGAATTCGCGTATCGCCTCGTCGGCTTCGACCCGCTGGCTCTCGTCAAAGATATAGATCGCGCTTCGGTATTTGTTCTGCGGTGAGCGGGCACGTGTAGCGGAGTGTGTGCGCAGGTGCACCTCGGACAGTGTCCCCAGCCCGATAACGGAGGGTTCGAACGTTACAATCACCCCCTCGGCCCAGGTGTCAGCCGGAGCGGCCGATTGCAGAAAACCCTGGTCGACCTGCGTGACGCCGCGCAACGCTTGGAAAACGCCCTCGGTGCACCAGTGGCAACCTCCTCCAAAGCCCACCTTCGCCATACTCAACTCCCGCGCAAAGGCACAACGGCCGGGCCAGACCTATCGAGCTGGCGCACGAACGCGATGATCCGCTGTCCGACATCGTTCGCCATTTCGACATGAGGGTAGTGCCCGGCACCCTCGACAATCATGGTTTCCCCATTGAGCCTGGAAGCCAAGCTCCGGGCTTCTTCGACGGGGTCCGGGAAATCGGGATCCTTTGTGCCCATGACGATGAGGCTCGGCACAGAGATCTCGTCCAAGATCGCTGCGGTGTCGGACTTCGACAATGAGAGCATCGTCAAGAGAGCCTGCATGCGCTTTGGCTCCCTGAGGTTTGCAGCAATCGCCGCTTTTACCTCAGCGTGATCCGGCGCCGGTTTCGTCGGGAATAGGCTGCTCCAGTAAGTGGTCCAAAACCAGGTTCGCCATGGCCCCGCAAATCCGAGCCCAAGGACAAGTTTCTGGATCGTCGTGAGGGGAAGGTCGCGAACGATCGGACCGAGCAGCACCACCCCGTTGACGTGACTAGGAGCTTCCTTGGCAGCCCAAAGCGCGGAGCCGGCTGCGAACGAGTTGCCCATGATCACGGCTGGCCCGGCAGCCAACTGTCGGAGGATGGCGACGGCGTCACGGCCGACCGCTCGCGCGGAGTAATCCGACCACTCCGGCGACGATTGGCCGAACCCGCGGACGTCCATCGTCACCACTCGGCATCCCGCATGCTGCAGCATGGGCTTGATGAGCCGATACTCGGAGCGCAGGTCTCCCATTCCTGGGATGCCTACGACGAGAGGTCCGGTTCCGCCCGTATCGTCGAAGGCTATCCTACCGCCCTCTGTCTGGAGGAACTGGGTCTGCCCATCGTTAGGTGCCATGAAACGATCCGATCCTTTGAGTAGCAGACCTATCGGCTAACTTCGAAAAGGAACCACGCTCGGCGTTCCGCCTCGTCGGTCCAGGTATCGATCAGGCCGGAGGTCGCGTTGTCCTTCGCCTCGTCGGCGACGTCCTTTGCGCGGCGCAGCGACTCGACCATGTGAAGATTATCGGCGCGCAGCTCCGCCAGCATGTCCTGCGGCGTGACGAATTCCGCGTCGTTGTCCTTGATTGTCTGGTGGCGGGCGATATCGCCGATCGATCGTATGGTCGTATTTCCGGTCTTCCGGGCGCGCTCCGCCATCGCATCGGTCGCTGCTAGGATCTCCGCAGCTTGCTCATCAAGAAGCAGATGGTAGTCCCTGAAGTACGGGCCCGAGACATGCCAGTGAAAGTTCTTGGTCTTGAGGTAGACCGCATAGCTGTTCGCCAAAATGATCTTCAACGCATCCGCGACCGTCATGGTCGCGTTTTCGTCGAGGTCAGATGGTGAAGGCACGGTTGCAGCACTGGAATTTGTCATCGCGTGAACTTCCTCGATGAGGGCTTGCGCAAAAGATCAGCGCCGATTCTCTGGCACGCTGAGGTATAGAAGATGAATTTACCTCAGATCGAAGTCCAATGGCCTGTGTCTATAGTTTCGATAGTTCTGGCGACCAGAAGGGGCGCTTGGAGCGGCATGGGAGCATAGGAAGGCAGTGAACCCCACATGCTCATCAGGCATTCGGCTGATAGCCCAATACGTGTGTTTCGGCTTGCAAAAGTGACCCCCATCTCGGGGATATCGGCGTCCAAAAATGACCCCCTGTCCTTGAGGCTTTGATGGCCAGATCGGCGGCTTGTGTAGCCGCGGATCGAGACGGGGATGTTGGTAGTGGAGACGGTGGCGAAGATCCGGCGCGAGCACTTCGCGCGGGGCAAGGGCGTGAAGACGATCGCGCGGGAGATGGGCCTGGCGCGCAACACGGTGCGCAAGGTTTTGAGGTCGGGAGCGACCTCGCTGGAGTACGAGCGCCGCGAGCAGCCGCACCCGAAGCTGGGGCCGTTCATCGAGCGGCTGGAGGCGCTACTGGAGGCCAATGCGTCCGGCGCTCGCAAGGATCGGCTGACGCTGATGCGGATCAGCGATCTGCTGCGCCGGGAGGGCTATGACGGCGGTTACGACGCGGTGCGGCGCTATGCGGGGCGCTGGTCGGTTCAGCACCGAGGCGTGAGCTCTCCGGTCGAGGCCTTCGTGCCGTTGAGCTTCGCGCCGGGCGACGCCTATCAGTTCGACTGGAGCCACGAGCAGGTCGAGATCGGCGGCACACCTCTGACGGTGAAGGTCGCCCACGTGCGCCTCTGCCATAGCCGCCGCTTCTACATCCGGGCCTATCCGCGCGAGACCCAGGAGATGGTGTTCGACGCCCATGCCCGGGCCTTCCAGGCGTTCGGCGGCGTCACCCGAAGGGGCATCTACGACAACATGAAGACCGCCGTTGAAGCGGTGTTCACCGGTAAGACCCGCCGCTTCAACCGGCGCTTTGAGCAGATGTGCTCGCACTATTTGATCGAGCCGGTGGCCTGCACGCCAGCCTCGGGATGGGAGAAGGGCCAGGTTGAGAACCAGGTCGGCTACGCCCGTGACAACATCTTCAAGCCGCGCCTACGCTTCCGGAGCCTGGAGGAGCTGAACGGCTGGCTGGAGGCCGAGTGCGTGCGCCGGGCCCGCAACGATCGCCATCCCGAGCACCGCGATCGCGTCGTCTGGGATGTCTACGAGGCTGAGCGGCCGTTCCTGGCTCCCTTCGCCGGCCCCTTCGACGGCTTCCACCAGATCGAGGCCGTCGCCCAGGCCACCTGCCTGATCACCTTCGATCGCAACCGCTACTCGGTGCAGGCCAAGGCCGCGCGACGAGCCGTCCAGATCCGCGCCTACGCCGACCGGATCATGGTGCTGTGCGACGGCGAGGTGGTGGCCGATCACCCGCGCGGCTTTGGCCGTGACCATACTGTCTACGATCCCTGGCACTACCTGCCCGTCCTGGCTCGCAAGCCCGGGGCGCTGCGCAACGGCGCGCCATTCCAGGAATGGGCGCTGCCGCCCGCCTTCAACAGGCTGCGCAAGCGGCTGGGCTCTGGCGACGAGGCCGACCGGCGCTTCGTGCGGGTCCTGGCGGCGGTGCTGGACGATGGCCTCGACGCCGTCGACCACGCTGTCCAGGAAGCGCTCGACGCCGGCGTCGCCAGCGACGAGGTAATCCTCAACATCCTGGCCCGCCGACGCGAGCCGCCCAGGCCCGATGCGATCACGACTTGCCAAGCCCTGGCTTTGAGCCACCCGCCGATCGCCGACTGCGCGCGCTACGACCTGCTGCGAGGCTCCTGTGCAGCGGCATGAGATGATCCAGGCCCTGAGCGAGTTGGGCCTCAAGGGCATGGCCGGCGCCTTCGATGACGCCGTCACCACGGGCCTGCAGCGCAAGCGCACCGCCATGGAGATTCTGGCTGACCTCGTGAAGGCCGAGGCCGCCCATCGTCAGGCCGCCTCGATCCGCTACCGGATCACCGCCGCCAAGTTGCCGGTGCTCAAGGACCTGGCGCACTTCACCTTCGAGGGCTCGCCTATCAACGAGAGCCTCGTGCGCGCCCTGCATGGCGGCTCCTTCCTGGCCGATCACCGCAACATCGTCCTGATCGGCGGCACGGGCACCGGCAAGACCCACCTGGCCATCGCCATCACCGCCAACGTCGTGCGAGCCGGCGCGCGCGGGCGCTACTTCAACACCGTCGATCTGGTGAACCGTCTTGAGGACGAGGCCCGGCGCGGCAAGACCGGCGCCTTGGCCGCCCAGCTCTCGCGTCTGGACGTCGTGGTGCTCGACGAGCTCGGCTACCTGCCATTCGCCCAGTCCGGCGGCCAGCGCCTCTTCCACCTGATCAGCAAGCTCTACGAGCGCACCTCAGTGATCATCACCACCAACCTGACCTTTGGCGAATGGCCCACCGTCTTCGGCGACGCCAAGATGACCACGGCGCTGCTCGACCGCCTGACCCATCACTGCGACATCGTCGAGACCGGCAACGACAGCTGGCGCCTCAAGACCAGGGCTTGATCCACAATCTATTCAACCTCCCCCAGACCCCCTCCGGGCAGCTGAATCTCACGCAGCTCACCCGGCGGCGACGCGCTGCGCTAGCTGACCGCTACGCGCCTCGCCGCCGGTCCGGGAACAGAGACCAGAGGGGTCAATTTTGGACGCCGATAGGGGGTCAATTTTCAACGCCGTTTGACACAATACGAAAGCGATAACCTTCTCCGAGGACATCTCGCACGGCTTCAGCGACGCACTGCCCGAAGCAACGCGATACAGATTGAAGCTGACTATGTCGTTCCCGGCTAGTTCTCGAGCAAAAAGGCTGTTCCTCCGTCCATCCTCCGACCGACGAACCGTCACGCCGAAACGCCTGTCTTCGTAAGCGCCTTCGCTATACCCCTCAGGCAGGCGCTCGAAAGCCGTATCGAATTCTGGATGGTCCATTCTGCATCACCGCCAATCGGCCTTCGCCCTGCGAACGTGAGCGCCGCGCCATGCGATTGGGGTCATCGCGTCAGTCTGACGTTGCGGCCCCAAAGAAACCCCGCGTCATTAGCGCTAGCGAAGTCGGGGTCCACGTAGATGAAAACACGCTTGATAAGCGTGCCGTCGAACTCGAATACGTTGGCGAAACGGCCTTCGGACCGGCCTTCAACCGGCCACGCCGTGCCGTCAGCCATAACGCCACCTTCAAAGCCTTCGACGATCACGTGGTCGCCGGCTACGTGGAAGGTCATGCGATCGAAATCGTGCTCGATCCGCTGAAGCGACCCCAACAGACCCTTGGCGACTTCCATGAATTCGGCTTTGCCATATCCAACTCCGAACTTCGGGAAGTACGTCACGACATCGTCAGTCAGAATATCGAGAATGGTGGGATCTCCACTGTCGATTTTCCGGAAATAGTCGGTGGCGATGGCGATGCGCTCTTGGGTTAGCTCTGTATTCGGCACTCTATGAACTCCTGAAATGCGGAAGCTTTATCCACTATGGCTTCGAGAATAATGGGCCCTGCAGGATCAGCCGATCTGCTGCCCGGATTTCAACGGAGCGCTGAGGCGCGGAAGCGATCGTCCTTCAGCTATCCGCGTGACACGCCCGTCGCGCATCGTTTCAGACCAGGACGCCCCCTGACACATCTATCACCGCGCCAGCTGTGTAGCTTGCAGCGGGACTAACGAGGTAACTGACGGCGCCCGCCACTTCTTCAATCGTGGCGATCCGACGGATGGGATGCATATCGATGACGGCCTGCGGAAAATTCTCAGCAACTTCTCCGGTCATGTCCGTCGGCATGATGCCAGGTTGGACCACATTGACGGTAATGTTGCGTGGGCCAAGATCGCGCTGCACCCCTCGGGCATATCCTGTGATCGCTGCCTTGGTTCCTGCGTAGTCGGCAATTCCCGGCACGATCGCTCGGGTACCCAGGCCGGAACCGATGAAGACAATGCGGCCACCGTCAGAGATTTTCTGGGCCGCCGCGCGCGTGATCGCCACGGTCCCAAGCACATTGACCATCCACTGCCTGTCGAACGCAGCGGAATCGAGCGTCGGATCGTCGACCAATTTTCCTTGGACGGCGATTGCGGCGTTGTTGATCAAGATGTCGAGCTTGCCGAGTTCAGCTACGACCTGCTCGACCATGGGCTTGGCGGCGGACGTATCCGCTTGATCGCATCGGATCGCGAGAGCGCGAACGCCTTTGGCCCTCACCACCTCGGCGACGGACTCGGCTTTATCGGCCGAAGCAGCGTAGGTGATAGCAATATCGGCTCCCTGATCGGCGAGCGTCGCCGCCAGCACGGCGCCAAGGCCCCGAGAGCCACCCGTGATGATAGCGACTTTGCCGTCCAAAACTTTCGACATCGGCGGTTCCTTTTTGAAGTCTAATGGCCGGCTGACGGCTAAGCGACGTTGACGCCTTTCCAGAAGGCGATGTGATCCTTGATGGAGTGCGCCGCCGGAGAAGGGTCGGCGTACGTCCAGGCGGCGTTTGCATTGCGCCGGTCGCCGACCTGGAGATGGAAGTATTGCGCCGTCCCCTTCACGGGACAGACAGACGTGTACTCGCTCGGTTCCAGATACTGCCGGTCAACCGATTGAGGCGGGAAATAATGGTTTCCGTCCACCACCACAGTCTCGTCGCTGACCGCGAGGATGACATCGTTCCAAACTGCTGAGACCAAACCGGAATCCTCTCTTGTCGTTCAGCCACTTGCATCGCCCAGTGGCCCTATCGGGCGGGACAAATCAGTTTGCCGGGGTTGTCCGGCAAGCAGCTTGTCGAGCGAGCCAGTTGCATCGAGCGCAACGAGATCGTCGGAGCCGCCGACATGCGTCTCGTTGATGAAGATCTGCGGCACGGTGCTTCGCCCCGACGACTCGATCATCGCCTTCCGGTGTGCAGGATCGGCTTCGATATCAAGCTCGGTGAATGCCACGCCCTTCTCTTGGAGGAGCGCCTTCGCGCGGCGGCAGAACGGGCACCAACTCGTGGTGTAGATGAGGACTTCAGGCTTCATGTCGTGTCTCCAATCGTTGAGGGATGACGGGCCGGCCGGATTCGCGGGGGCCATCCGAAGGTGAAGGCAAAGGCTTGCGCCCCGGGGTAGAGAAGCTCGATTTCGAAGGTGCACTCGTGGACCTCGCCGCTTTGGCGTCCGAGTTGGTTGAGGCGCTGGGCATCACGCCGCCATCTTTCGGACCGTGTCCAAAACCCGGTCTTGCCGGTATGGCTTGGCGAAGAACACAACGTCCGCTGGAACGACGGCCTCGACCGGCCAAGGCCTCCCGGACGTGATGATGATCTGAATGGTCGGCCACCGCCGGCGGATGCAAATGGCGAGCATGATGCCATCGATCCCGCCGGGCATGTTCACGTCCGTGAACACGACGCGCACATCCAGTCGTTCCTCCAAGGTCATGAGCGCGGCGGATGCATTCGGCGCCTGCAAGACTTCGAAGCCCGCCTCCTCGATCATGTCCGTCGCAAACAGACGGAGAAGTGGTTCGTCTTCGACGACGAGCACCACGGGTTTCACCATTCCACCCATACTCCCATCAACCTTGAACCAGGTGACGCATGGAGGCGTGCAGATCGGCCGTTAACCCGGCGGGCTCGAAGCGAACATCGACGCCTCCGGTGCCGACCAGGCCGATGTTGATCAGCTTCGATCCAAAGCCTCGGCGAGTTGGCGGCACAACCGGTGGCCCACCCCGTTCTCGCCATTTTACGCGGAGAAGGTCGTCGTCCTGGCCGACTTCGACATCCCACGACAGCGAGACGTGGCCGTCGTCACTGGTCAGCGCGCCGTATTTGCAGGCGTTCGTCAGCAACTCGTGGACGATGAGGGAAAACGAGAGCGCCGCTCGTGGCCCCAGCGCCACCGCCGGCCCACTCATGTCGACCCGATCTGAGAACCCGATCGCGTCGATCACTGTCGCCGCGACAGCTTGTAGATCAGCTTGTGTCCAACTCCTTTGAAGCAAGGCGTCGTGCGCCGCGCTCAAAGCCATCAGCCGACGCTCGAAGGCGTAGACCGCTTCGCGATCGGTGACGCTTCGCAGCGTTTGGCTCGCGATGGCCTGCACCATGGTGAGCATGTTCTTCAGGCGGTGAGCAATTTCGCCGTTCACTATGAGTTGCTGCTGCTCGGTACGATGCCTCGCGACGCCTGCCTCGAGCCGGTCTGCCGCACTTCGCAGGAACGAGATTTCCTCTGCGGGCCAAGGTCGGGGATGCGCCGAATGAACGAAGAAAACGGCGATGGTTTTGCCACGATCTCGAACCGGCATGTCGACCAGCGACCGAACGCCGACCCGCATTGCGCTCTCTAGATTGTGCAGAGTGCGATCGTCGGTCAGGGCGTCCCAAACAACGAGAGGGTCGCCAACGACGAGCGGCTCGCGCAAGTTCCCGTACTCGTCGAGACGGTGGCGCCCGGCAATGCTCACGGCCCCGGGCGCCGTCCAATCGGTTTCGACGTCGATCGTATCGACGTCCTCGTTGACGGATCCGAACCCGGCTCGGTCCGCGGAGAGCGCTCGGCCGACGATGGCGGCGGTCGCCGAAGCCATCTCTGCGGTATCGTGGCTGCTCCGAATGGTCTCGCCGATCTCGACCAAGGCAGTCTGCAGGGCTGTGAGGCGCTCGCTCGCGGTTGCGATCCGGCGCAGCTCGAGATTTTCGCTGGCGAGACGGGCAAGCGCCTGCAGCATCGCCTTTTCCATCTCGCTGAGCCCTTTAGGCCGCGGAACGGTATCGATGACGCACAGGCGACCCACGATCGCTCCGGATCGCAGGACGAGCGGTGCGCCAGCGTAGGCGCGAAAGTGCCTGGCACCTGTGACGAGCGGATTGCGCTTGGTCCGCGCATCATTTGTGAGATCGACGATCTCGAGAAGATCGCCCTGATCGATCTCGATCCGACAGACCGAGTGTTCGATCTCCGTCTCGCATACCTCAAGCCCGTACTTGGCTTTGAACCATTGCCGGTCAGTATCCAGCAGGGTGATGAGCGCGATGGGAACGTCACAGGCCTTTGCGGCGACAAAAACGAGATCGTCGAAGGCTTGCTCATCCGGTGTGTCGAGCACCATGAGGTCTGCAAGCGCCCGCGCCCGTTGTGCCGCCCCGAAATCGGTTCTGTCAGCGCTCAGGCTCACCGCAGTTCTCCTGGATGATGCCGCGAAGGTCGAGCGTGGCCGATCATCGGCGTTTCCCGCGTCATGTCAGTGCCCCCTCATGCGGGGCGGCCACTGCGATGACGGCACGCCCGCTTGGCCGCTCTGATCGGCGATGGGGTCACCGACGGCGAGGACGATCTTGCCCTGGATATGGCCTGCCTCTGCGCGTTCGTGAGCGGCGGCTGCTTCGGAAAGAGGGTATGTGCTGTCGACGGCGACGCGAACCGCACCGCTGTCGAGCAAGCGAGCTAGCTTGGCCAACTGGTCGCCACTGGAACGCACCTGCGTCGCCGAAACGGTCACTCCCCGGTCGGCAGCTTCATCATGTCCGGCAAAACCAAGGGGAAAAATCGGGAACAGCGCTCCGCCCCGACGTATGGTCCGAAGGAAGCGGCCGGAGGTCGGACCTCCGACGGCATCGACGACAAGATCGATGTCTCGCACATCGTCTTCGGGTTTGGTCTTCGTGTAGTCGATGAACTCGTCGGCACCCAGTTCGCGGAGGAACGCTTCGTGCCGGGTTGAAGCGACAGCGATGACACGCGCGCCTTCGTGCTTTGCCAACTGCAATGCCAGATGACCGACACCCCCTGCAGCGCCGTTGATCATAACGCTCTTCCCAGCCAACGGGACCGGGCTGTGGCGCTCGGACTGCAGCGGGTTCTGCTCGTTATGGCCTAGCTCGATCAGGAACTGCCAAGCGGTCAGCCCCGACATGGGAACGGCGGCTGCATGAATGTGGTCCAGGTGTCGGGGCTTGGCCGCAAGGTCGGAAGCAGGCGCGGAAACATACTCGGCGTATCCCAGGCTCTCGCCGAAGCTGGGAAAGCGGATCATTCCGAAAACTTCATCGCCCGGCGAGAACGCGGTCACATCGTCGGCGACCTTCTCGACGATCCCGGACACATCCGAGCCCGGTATGGCGGGGAATGTCACCGACGGCCGCCACTCGGGCGGCAGAGCCTTGTATCCCTCGCGGAGATACCAGTCGGGCGGGTTGAGGCCTGCCGCTTGTACACGGACGAGCACCTCTCCCGGCTTTATCACAGGTGTCGGCGCGTCCTCATAGCGAAGAACATCGGGAGCGCCGAACTCATGGAAGCGGATCGCCTTCATTTTTTTCGTCCTCCGATCAGATGCGTTCGAGGAGGGCGACAGTGCCTTGACCACCATCGGCGCAGATGCTGACGATCCCTCGAGATCCGACCGGCATGGCCCACAGCTCTTTCACAGCTTGGCTGAGATCACGCGCGCCGGTCGCGCCGAAGGGATGTCCGATGGCTACCGAGCCGCCGTTCGGATTGACGCGATCCCAATCGAAGTTGCCCATCTCAGCCGAAACACGGGCCTTCTCTCGGACCCAGTTCGGATCGGTGATGGCCGCGACGTTGGCCAGCACCTGTGCCGCGAAGGCCTCGTGGATTTCCCAAAGTGCGATGTCGGCGAAGCCAAGGTGATGGCGCGCGAGAAGTCGTGGAATGGCATATGACGGCGCCATCAGCAGCCCCTCCGTGCGCAGGTCGACCGCCGAGACTTCGTAGTCGATTATCCGCGCATAGGGCGTGCCATCGGGCAGCCTCTTCAGACCCTCCTCGTTGGACACCCAACAGCCGGCCGCCCCATCCGTGATGGGGGAGCTGTTGCCGGCTGTCAGGCTACCCATTCCGCTCTCACGATCGAAGGCGGGCTTCAAACCGGATAGACGTTCGGCGGATGTGTCCGCGCGCGGGTTCGCATCGCGGGAAAGCTCCGGCAACGAGATCACGAGGTCATCGAAGAAGCCGCCGTTCCAGCCGGCGACGGCGCGCTGGTGGCTTTTTAGAGCCCAGTCATCCTGAGCCTCACGCGAGATGCGCCACGCCTTGGCGGTCTCCTCCATGTGATCGCCCATCGTCCTGCCCGTAAGGCGGTTGGCCCAGCCCTTCGTGGGGAGCACATAGTCTTGAGGGGTCAACGCCCCCAGGGCGGCAAGTGCTGCGGCCGGATCCTGCGCGAAGAGATCGGTGAGTCGTTTAGATGCCTCAGCGGTGAGAGCGAGCGATGGTCGGCTCATGACCTCAGACCCGCCGACCAGTATCAGGTTGAGCCCGCCGCCGAGCATCCCGGCTGCGGCGAAGCTCGCGGTCATGCTGGTCGAGCACGCTAGGACTACGGAGAATGCTGGAACGTTGGGGTTGAGCTTCGCGTCCAGCCAGATTTCGCGAGCGATATTGCTCCAGCCCAGGTTCGGGATGACGGTTCCCCAGATCGACAGATCGGGCTCCGCAAGCTTCGCCATTTCTTGGACGACTGGCACTGACAATGAGGCCGCGTCATAATTTGCCAGCGCTCCTCCGCCACGGCCGAATGGTGTCCGCAAGCCTGCGGCTATGAAAACTGGTTCAGCGAAGCGGCTCACGGTGATCTCCCAAAGCAAAAGATTTTAATTAGACGAGGTGGCGTGGTGCGGTCCGCTGACGGCAGGCGCCGCCCGTCAGGGCGTCTCCCCATCCCTGAGGTCGATGACCATCTTTCCGATGTTTTTTCCGGCGAAGAGATCGAGGAACGCCGAAGGGGTTCTCTCGAGGCCGTGAACAACCGTCTCCTGCCATTTGACCTTCCCATCGGCGATCCACCGGGTGACGTCGCGCTGGAAATCCTCCCAAACCGACATGTTGTGGATGGTGACGAAGCCTTGCAGCAGGAGGCTCTTCTCAATAACCGCATAGATATTGCGGGGACCGACCGGCTCGCTATTGTATTGCTCGATCATTCCGCACAGAGCGAAGCGTGCGAAGTCATTGGCCGCCTCAAGCGCCGCTTCCAGGTGCGTGCCACCGACGTTGTCGAAATAGATGTCGACACCCTTAGGCGCAGCTTCGCGAAGTGCTGCGACCATGTCGTCCGTATTCTTGTAGTTTATCGTGGCATCAGCGCCTGCTTCCTCGCGCAGCCAACGCAATTTGTCCTCGCCGCCCGCGGACGCAACGACTCGGCATTCCTTGATCTTTGCGATTTGGACAGCGAGCGATCCGACCGAACCCGCTGCTGCTGACACGAACACAGTTTCGCCAGCTCGCGGCTTTCCGATCTGGAGCATGCCGATGTAGGCGGCGAAGCCTGGGAAACCGAGCGGGCCCAGATACGCCTGCTCTGGAATCGTCGTATCGATCTTAGTAGCGGATGCGGCGTCGATGATCGCGCGGTCGCGCCAGCCGGCAAAGTGGCTCACGACCTCGCCAGGGCTGAACCGTTCATCCTTGCTTTCGACTATGACGCCGATCGCGGCGCCATCCAGAGGCTCGCCAACTTGGAAGGGCGGCATATAGCTTTCTCGACCGGTCATGCGGCCGCGCATGTAAGGGTCAACGGAGAGCCACCGGTTGGCGACGAGCAGTTGTCCTCGCTCTGGCGCGGGGAGATCCTGCTCGACGAGTTCGAAGTTGTTGGCCTGCGGTAGCCCTTCGGGACGACTTTTAAGGTGAAATTGACGGGCCATGATGGTCATGCGCGAAGCCTTTCCCGGACAGAGCTTGAGCTGGGCGCTCCCGCGTGATGGGATGCGATCATCTGGCCGCCCCTACCCACCGTAGCGCTCGGTCTTGATGATCGAGACGCCCAGCCCTGCCGACAATGCGCTGTCCGTCGCGATGTTGACGAAACCGTTCGACCCGCAAA
This sequence comes from Sphingopyxis sp. H073, assembly GCF_001468395.1. Taxonomy (GTDB): domain Bacteria; phylum Pseudomonadota; class Alphaproteobacteria; order Sphingomonadales; family Sphingomonadaceae; genus Sphingopyxis. Next base: position 340,487 of record NZ_LNSG01000002.1, read on the forward strand.
CGAACACGTGGCCCGGGTCGCGACCGAGACGTGCGATTGTCGCCTGGACCATCCCATCGTCGATCCGTCGGCCATAGTCCGAGGCGCGCGTTGGCGCTTCTCGCGTAATCGCGAGCGTCAAGATGAACGTGGGATCGCTCATCTCGATTGAGTGGAGTTCGCTGGAGAAGAGCACGTCCTCAGCGGTTCGCGCCGACAAGAGCAGAGCGACTGGAACGGCCTGTGCCGATGCCCGACGCTGCCGGATCATCGCCATCAGCGGCACCACGCCTGAACCTGCGCCGATCAGCAGCACCGGCTTGTCGGTAGGCTCGGGCCAAAGAAAGTGGCCTCCAAGCGGTCCCCTGAGTTCGATCTCGTCGCCGGCTGCGGCGACGTCGTGGAAGAATGGCGAAACTTCGCCATTCGGCAGGCGCTCGATGGCGAGTTCCAGGATCGGTGAAGAGCCCGCCGACGATGCGATCGAATAACTGCGCATCGCCTGATAGCCGTCTGGGGCGGTCAGCCGGACGTCGACGTGCTGGCCTGCTGTATGGACGAATGGTTCCTGCAACCGCAGGAAAAAGCTCTTGATACTCGGTGTCTGTTGGACGATTTCGTCGATCACGCCTGACTGCCACGACGCGGGTTGCGCATCGAACTCAGTCATGGGTGTACCGTTGCTCGCGCCACGGATCACCGTAGATGTGATAACCGCGCAACTCCCAGAACCCGGCCTCGTCGCGAGTGGTGAACTGCAGCGCATTCACCCACTTGGCGGACTTCCAGAAGTAGAGATGCGGAACAAGAAGGCGCGCCGGTCCGCCATGGTCGCGGGGAAGCGGCTGGCCCGCGTAGCTCAGCGCGACCATAGCTTTGCCGGACAACATGTCCGCGAGCGGAACATTCGTCGAATAGCCATCGTAGCAGTGCGCGAGAACGAAGTCTGTTGGCTGTTTAACTTCAGCGTCAGCGAGGATGTCCTCGATCAGCACGCCTTCCCACTTCGTGTCGAGCTTGGACCAGGACGTGACGCAGTGAATGTCTTTGGTCACTTTGGTCTTTGGAAGGGCGTTGAATTCACTCCAACTCCAGACCTTCACGGGTCTCGGACCGATCTTGACCGTGAACTTCCAGTCGGACGTCTCGATACGAGGCGTTGGCCCAGCGGTAAGAACGGGAAAGTTCTCCACGAGATGTTGACCTGGCGGAATACGGCCCTCGTGGTCGCCGCCTGAACCGCGGCCGGTGAAACCTCTGGTGACCATGCCGAACCCCCTTGCTCGTCACGACAGACCGACCGACTTCATCTCAGGCTAATGCGTAGATGACCCTCGCAAAGGAAAGATATCGAGCGGATCGCAAAGCTGATGTTCAGACAACCGGGTGTTAAATCAGTAGAGACACGCAATTCATCACTATGACTCGCGATAATCCCGCCTCGACTATAGCTTTATATCAGACTGCTTTCCCAATGCCCTGTCGCTATAGTTTCGATAGCTTTGAATCGGTATTGCGTGAGCGTTATGGCTCGTGGGACAGAGAAGCTTCGCGAGGTGAGGTCGCCAGCATGCGACTGCGGCGTGCCCAGGAGGTCGTCATTCCCATCCAAGACGAGATTATCGCAGCGCTCGGCGTTTCGGCGTCGTTCGATGCCCGACGCGAGGCGGTAGAACGCGCCGCCTTCCTCCGCGACTATCTGAGGTCGTCGGGGCAGCGAGCGTATGTGCTTGGAATCAGCGGCGGCGTCGATTCCCTGACGGCGGGCCTAATCGCGCAATCGGCCGTGAAGGATCTGCGTCAGATCGGGTACGAATGCGAGTTTGTAGCGGTGCGGCTGCCCTATGGCGAACAGATGGACGAGCGCGATGCTCAGCTTGCCTTGTCAGCCATCAGGCCCGACCGCGTTGCGGTGATCAATATAAAGCCCGCGACCGACGCGCTGTGGAGCGAGATGACAGGCTCCAATTACGAGTCCGCCGACCCCGGCCTGCGCAGTACGGTGCTCGGGAACATCAAGGCACGCCAACGGATGGTCGCCCAGTTTGCTCTCGCGGGGACCCTGGGCGGCCTTGTGATTGGCACGGACCATGCAGCCGAAGCGGTGATGGGTTTCTTCACAAAGTTCGGCGATGGCGCGGCCGATGTTCTCCCTCTCGCCGGTCTCAATAAGCGGCGCGTTCGCGCGATCGCGTCTCATCTGGGCGCCCCGGCGGAACTGATCAGTAAGGTTCCCACGGCAGATTTGGATGACGCGATGCCGTTACACCCCGACGAAGACGCCTACGGCGTGACCTATGATGAGATAGACGATTACCTCGAAGGAAGGGGTGTGGCCCAGGCGGCGGTCGAGACGATCCAAAGAGCGTACCGAGCCACCGCGCATAAGCGCGCGCTGCCTGTGGCCTCCAACGTGCAGCTTCTGGCGCCGCAAGGGTCGAACGGACGCTAAATTTGCTCCCGCCTAGGACATAGAAACTATGTCACGCCGCTATTGGAAAAGACCGGCGTTGGAATTCATAGTCATCCACGTAAACTCGTGGCCTCGTCGGGTATAGTCGAGACAAGATTTTGGTCTTATCGACTATTTGACGCTCGGGCCGTGGGGCGGTGAAGTATAGCAGTTCCCCTGCGCTCGCGAGTTTTCGCTGCACGTCGGGCACATGCTTCGTGTTCGGAGAGAGGGATGAGCGCGGCCGATCGTCAAGCGCCAGAGCTTCGCATTCATCGGTGGATCGCCGTGGATGGAAGCGACCTTCAGACGCCGATCAAGCTATCGGATCTTGGCGTAGGGCCGAAGATCCTTTTCGCGTTTCAGCACTGGTGCAGGGGCTGCCATCTGCATGGGTTTCCCACACTGCAGAAATTGCATGGTGCGCTGGAGTCCAGAGGCGTCGGATTCGCAGTGATCCAGACGGTCTTCGAAGGAGCGCACGAAAATACATTCGACAAGTTGCGCATCAATCAGGTGGAGTACCGTCTCCCCGTCGCCTTCGGGCACGACGAACCGCCGCCTGGTGCTGCGTTTCCAACGTTCATGGAGGATTACCGGACACGGGGAACGCCGTGGTTCACGGTCATCAATGCCGACGGTCGCATCGTCTTTTCGGATTTCCACCTGGACGCGGATCGTTTGGTGGCAAATTTGGAGAGCTCGTGAAACATGCCACGGTGGCTCATTCTAGCCTGCACCCACTTCGTCGTTGGCATCACAGGCTTTGCTGCCGGCATCTACACGCTGCCTATCCTCACCGCGCCGGCGTCGCCCACTGAAGCTGCGTTGAGGAGTTCGACGCCTGAGGCGCTCTATTCGGGAAAGCTTTCTCGTGATCTAGCCGGCAGCGACCTGCTGCACTGGGGTGAAGGCGAAGTGCAGATCCTGCCTCACCGGATCGCACACATCGGCCGTCTCTCTCCCGGGCCGGACTACAAGCTTTATCTCGCCCCGCACTTCGTCGAGACCGAGGAAGCGTTCCTCGCGATCAAGGACGCGTCGGCCCGGGTCGGCGATGTGAGGACGTTCAACGGCTTCATTATGGAGGTGCCCGCCGACATCGACGTTCGCGACTACAGCGCCGTTGTCATCTGGTGCGAAGCCTTTGATCAGTTCATCAGTTCTGCGGCGTATCAGCCTCCGCGCCAGGCTCGGAAATGAGTCAGGCGATGAACAGCGTGAAGGCGGCCTGCGCGCGGGGGCTCGTTTTGGCGCCGGTCGCAGCGCTATTGTTGAGCGTCGCCACGTTGCTCTTGGGCAATGGTCTACTGGGTACGCTCCTGATCGTGAGGGCTGGGGAGGAAGGCTTTTCAGCTCAAACGATCAGCGCGATGATGTCCCTATACTTTGCGGGCTTCACCATTGGCGCTCTCACGCTGCCCAAGATGATCGTGTCCGTGGGCCATGTGAGGACTTTCGCTGGCTTCGCCGCGATCGCCTCAATGACGGCTCTTCTTCATGTCGCATTCGTGGAGGCGAACGTATGGATGCCGCTTCGCCTTGTGACCGGCTTCGCCTATGCAGGCATGATCCTAGCGACTGAGAGTTGGCTCAACGCGCACGCGATTCAATCCACGCGCGGTCAGCTTTTGTCGATCTTCGGCGTTGTTTCGATGGGTTCATGGGCCCTTGGTCAAGCGCTGCTCAACATCGCGCCGCCTGCAGACGTGACGCTATTCCTGTTCGTCTCGCTGCTGATATCTGCGGCCGTCGTCCCCGTCACGCTACTGCCCAGTCATCCCCCGGCCGAGGTTCAACAGGAGCCCGTCGCCTTTCGCGATCTCGTTGCAATTTCGCCCCTTCCGTCGGTCGGCGTTTTCCTAGCCGGCCTGGCCATCGGCGGCTTCTGGGGACTAGGCCCCAATTTTGCGCAGAGGATTGGCCTCGATGTGGGCGGCATTTCTGCGTTCATGGCTGCGGTCCTTGGTGGAACGCTCGTGCTGCAGTGGCCATTGGGATGGCTATCGGACCGCGTGTCGCGGACACTCGTCATTGCCGGCGCCGCCCTGGCTTCCGCGGCGGCTGCGATCGGCGTAGCGCTGGCTGCGGAGGCGCCTCTGCCTGTGCTACTTGCGGCGGGCGCGCTGTTCGGCGGCTTCGGTATTCCCATCTATTCGCTATGCCTTGCCGTTGCGAATGACGACCTTCCTGCGGGTCGGCTGCTGGGGACCGCTCGCGGACTTCTCCTACTCAACGGGATCGGAACCGCCGCCGGGCCGCTCATCGGAGGCCTGGTGATGGACCTCCTCGGCCCTGGCGGCCTGTTCCTCTACGCAGCGGCACTGCTGACTGCCCTGGCGGTCTTGGCCGGTGTCCGCAGGCACTCAGACCGCTCGGTCAAGACGAGAGCAACACGCTGCCCGAGCACGGCGATGATCACCGGGTCGCTCGACGCGATGATACGAACCCCGGCGGATCAGCGCCGCTGAGACGCCTATGCCGACGACCGAAGGATTGCCAGTCGGCTGTTAGAGGAGCCTGGCTGAGAACAAGGCGGAACGTGTCATGGATGAGAGCGTGAACGCTCTAGCCGCGAGAAACGCATACGAGGCTAAACGGGGGGCGATCGCCATCCTCCCGTTGGCCTTGGGGGCCAGCGTGTACGGCTTGGCCTTTGGTTTCCTGGCCGTACAGGTAGGTTTCCCGTGGTGGGGCGTCGCGATCATGAGCGCCTCTACCCATGCGGGCTCTTCGCAAATCATCGCGGTTGAGCAGTTCGCTTCCACAGGTGTCGTGTTGGGCGCGGTTCTGGCCGGTGCGTCACTCAACCTGCGCTATGTCGGCATCATCGCCTCTTTATCCGAGGTGTTGGCCGGCTTGTCGCTGAGGAAGAAGCTCTTCGCCATCCACATTACTGGCGACGAGAACTGGGCTTTGACGATGTCCGAGCGGGCGAAGTCCCCCGATGTCGGAGCACCATTCCTCATAGGCTCAGGGCTGGTGAACATCTCCATGTGGACAGCCTCCACGACGCTCGGGGCCTTGCTTGGCGCCGCGCTGCCCGATCTCGGACGCTTTGGCCTGAGCTTCGCGTTCACGGCGGCCTTCATTGCGATGGCGCGAGGTCTGTGGCGGGGACGTTCCCAAGTTCTGCCATGGACCATGGCCGCGGCAGCGACCATGGCCGTCATCTCGCTCGGCATGCCCAAAGCTTACGGGATCATCGTCGGCGCATTCTTCGGCTTGGTGGTGACCTTCTTGAAGCGCAGGATCGAGGCGGCAGCCCGATGAGCGCTTCGCACTGGGGTGTTGTCAGTTTGCTCGTTGTGGCTGCGTTTGCGATCCGGGTCGCCGGATTGATTGCCGGTGAACGAATTAGGGTTTCCAGGCAGGCTTGGGTTCTGGACGAGTTGCCTGGGCTGATCGTGGTCAGCTTGGTCGCGTCGTCGTTGATCGGTCAGCCACCTCCAACCTGGATCGCGGCCGGTGTCGCGCTGGGTGCAGCGATCGCCACGAACCAGGTCATCGTGGCGATGGTATTGGGAATGCTCGCCTACGCAGGTCTGGGGTGGCTTAGCTCGTAAGTGCCGATCATCTGAGAGAAGCGGCAATGGGGAGGCCGGATGTCGTCCAGTAAGGCTGCGAACGTCGATGGCCCGCACTCACGATCCGAGGACCGCGGGTCCTCGCCTACGCAACAGCCTCCACGGTCAAATCGCGGCCATTGAACTGCACCGTTTCCCCGGCTCGCGCGCCTTCGATCGCCTCGTAGATCGGGGCCATCGTCGAGATGCCCATCAGTTCCTGCCCATGACAAATGAACCTGCCAGTCGAGACCGAAATGACGAAGTGCTTACCGGACAGCTTGACGACGGCGCCTTCCGAGACTTCTGACTTTGGTCCAAAATCGATTGTCCGGAGTTTGTCGAGCTTATCAACATAGTCATCGAGAGTGTCATCGAGCGCCTCAGCAAAGTCGCTCGCCACCTCGGCTTGCGCCTGCTCGTCGTTCTCGATCGGCTCGCTGCGATCGAGGCGCGCGGTGGAGACGTAATCCAGATACTTCTTGCGAGCGCTTTGCAGCGCCGCGGTTTCAAGCGACAGCATTGTCTCGCGAATATGGTCCTTGTTCCAGTCCATCTCTGCCTCGTTATTTTTGACCTTAAGGGGCATCCCATCCATCGTTGGGGTCTGGGTTTCCCGCGCTCCGCCGACATCATTCGTCGGTAATAACGTCTTCGCCCTGGTAGGGAATCCTGATCAGCCGGGGATCCCGAATAATGCTCGTCACGAGCCAGACGTATGATTGTTCTGCTGTATCGAAGCCGAGGATGCTGAAGGCTCCCCCGAACGGGCATGCCGGAAAGTCAGGGAAGCCTTCCCGCAAAACGTAACGCTCAGGGTCGCGATCAAACTCGCTTTTGTAGACTTTGCGCAGCCCATGCTTGCTCGGCACGTCGGCGTCACCGGCCGGAGCTGTTTCACGATGCTCAAGAAGCCGTTCGGACAGGTCACGGTGACATATCTCGTCGAACACATCGAAGGCATCGATAAGCAGACCTTTATGCTCGGTCGCCGGATCTGTGATGGCGTAGATGTTCGAGGCGTCTTCGGCTCCATCGCCGCTCTCAAGGCGTAATGCGGCATCGACACGAATGCTGCACGCGTCGAGGGTCGATCCGAGTTCGAGATCGACAAGAGCGCCGTCCTTCACACGGTACTCTCGGTCATAGCCCTTAGCCACGAAGGACTGTACGGCGTCCAGAACGTCTCTCACTGGAGTTGTCATCAATGCACCTCGAGTTCGGATTGTAGGGGTTGCGCGCCGACCGAAGGCGCGCTTTGGCTCCGTGACCGACCAGCACTGAAGATGCGGAGCACCATCATAGCCACTTGGCTCGCTTGAAGCGGACGAACAGGAAAAGACAGAACGTCAGCATTAGGCCGAGCACGACGAAATAGCCGTAAGCTGTGTCCAGCTCCGGCATGTTCCTGAAGTTCATTCCATATATGCCCGCGATGGCCGTAGGGACCGCGAGGATCGCCGCCCAGGCAGCGAGCTGGCGCGTGATGACGCCTGTCCTCTGCGCCTCAAGAAGGCTGCTGAATTCGAAGACCGTGGACAGCACCTGGAGGAGGCCATCGACCATGGACTGGACCCGATCGACATGGTCGGCGACATCGTTGAAGTACGGCCGCACCTCAGCGCTGATGCACGGGAAATGTCCGCGAACGAGCTTGCGCACCAGTTCCGCCATAGCGCCAAGGGTTCGCTGGAAACGCGTCAATTCGCATCGCAAGCCGAAGATGCGCGCGACCTCCGCCCGCCCCAGGAAGTCGTCGAGCGATCGCCTCTCCATCGCGAGCACGTCGTCCTCGATCATTTCGAAGATCGGCAGATACTGATCGACGATGCGGTGAAGGATGGCATGCAGGACGTAGTCGACACCCTTACCAAACTGAGCAGGCGAACCCTCAAGCTGCTCGCGAAGATTGCCAAGCGCTCCGGCGTTGCCGTGACGCACGGTGATCAGATGGTTGTGACCAGTGAAGATCGCGGTCTTGCCGTAGCGTATGCGGTCCCCAACCAGCTCGGCCGTCTGAGCGACGACGTAAAGCTCGCCGTTATAGACTTCGAGCTTCGGCGGGCACATCGGATGCATCGCGTTATCAATCGCCAATGGATGCAGATTGTAGGTCGACTGAAGCGCCCTGAGTTCGCTTTCCGAAGGCTCGCTGAGCCCAATCCAGCAGAAGCCAGATCGGTTCTTGTCGAGCTCAACCCGCTCGTCGATAGCGACTTCGCGGATGCGGCGACCCTCGTCGTAATAGTAAGCGGCGATGACGCTCATGCGGGCCTCGCAGGGATAACCAGGCCCCGCTGCACGGCTGGTCGAGCGAGGCCGCGATCCAACCAACCCCGGACGTTCCGGTGTTCGGCGATGCGCAACAGGTCACCGGCGTCATAGGTGCTGACCAGGGCATTGACCCAGCCGAGCGTCGCGATGTCGGCGATGGAATAGTCGTCGACGATCCACTCGCGCCCATCCAGCTGGCGATCCAAGATCCCCAGCAGGCGCTTGGACTCGTCGGCGAACCGTTGCTGAGGCCGCTTGTCCTCGTAGTCCTTTCCGCCCCAACGCAGAAAGAAGCCCAGCTGACCGAACATCGGGCCGATCGCCGACATCTGGAAGAATACCCAACTCAGCACCTCATAACGCCTGGCTTGTCCCGGTGGGATCAATCGGCCCGTCTTCTCGGCGAGGTAAACGAGGATCGCACCGGACTCCCAAACGCCGAGCGGCTCACCATCGGGCCCTGACGGATCGATGATCGCAGGGATCCGCCCGTTTGGGTTCAGCGACACGAAAGCGGGGTCTTTGGCCTCGTTTGTGCTGATGTCGATAAAGTGCGGCTCGTATGGCAGGCCGGTCTCCTCGAGCATGATGGAGACCTTGACGCCGTTGGGCGTGGGCGCTGCATAGAACTGCAGGAGATCGGGATTGGAGGCAGGCCAGCGCTTGGTGATCGGATATGACGAAAGGTCTGGCATGCTGGGGCAATCCTACCAAATCGATGGCCGGCAAGCGGCATGACCGCTTGAGGGGCCGTACGAGGACCGCATCGTTCGCCGATGCGGTCCCATTGCTTGCGATGCAGAGCGCTATGTCGCGATAGGCGCTGCAGCTATTCTGCTGCCGCTCCGGTGGTAGGCTGGGTAGCACCAGCGTCTTGACGCTTGGGGAGCACCCAATTCGCGCGCGGAAAATGGCACGTGTAACCGCCCGGGCGCTTCTCGAGATAGTCTTGGTGCTCCGGCTCCGCTTCCCAGAAATCGCCGACAGGCTCGACTTCGGTGACGACTTTGCCGTCCCACAGTCCGGAGGCGTCGACGTCGGCGATCGTCTCCTCGGCGACCCGCTTCTGCTCATCGTCCACATAGTAGATGCCGGATCGATAGGAGAGGCCGCGATCGTTGCCTTGCCGATCTTTCGTCGTCGGGTCGTGGATCTGGAAGAAGTATTCCAGGATGTTACGGTAACTTGTCGCTGCCGGGTCGAAAATGATCTCGATCCCTTCAGCGTGAGTACCGTGATTGCGATAGGTGGCGTTCGGGACGTCGCCACCGGTGTATCCGACGCGGGTCGACACGATGCCGGGCTGCTTGCGGATCAGATCCTGCATGCCCCAAAAACATCCGCCTGCGAGAACAGCGCGCTGATGCATGTTACGCCTCCTCCACCTGATCGAGATATTCGCCGTAGCCCTCGGCTTCCATCTCATCGCGCGGGATGAAGCGAAGGGCGGCCGAGTTAATGCAATAGCGCAGTCCGCCACGGTCGGCCGGACCGTCGGGGAACACGTGGCCGAGATGGCTGTCGCCATGGACCGATCGAACTTCCGTCCGGACCATGCCGTGCGAACTGTCCCGCACCTCGTTCACGTGCGCGGGGACGATGGGCTTGGTGAAGCTGGGCCAGCCGGATTTCGACTCGAACTTGTCCGTCGATGCGAAAAGCGGCTCTCCGGACACGACATCGACGTAGATGCCCGGTTCTTTGTTATCGTTGTATTCACCGGTGAAGGCTCGCTCCGTGCCGTCTTCCTGGGTGATCCGGCGTTGCTCGGGGGTCAGGCGGTCGATCGCTGCCTGAGACTTTTCAAACTTCATGATCGTCTCCAATACTTGGTTTCAGGGCCAAGGCACATTACGGACATCTTATCTTGCTTGACGGTCACCTCGACTATCGCAGTGCCAATTATATTTATCCAATACGCTGTGCGTATAGTTTCGATAGCTCCGCTGTGATCAGCGGCGTTCAGTTCCACGCGTATCTGGCCGCCATCTGCGCGATCTTCCTGATCTCAACCGGCGCCGTGGAGCCAGAGACCGTCGCGATCACGACCTCTCGCTCGAGGACAAACCCATCGATCGGACGCGTAACCAGACCTTGGGCTGTAGCCGACCGCTCCGGAAGGATGCATATGGCCTCGCCGTCTGCGACGACCCGTTGCACCCAATCGTCACGATCGGACCGGAAGCGCGGCCGCATCAGCACCTCCCGTCGTGCGAAATGGTCTAGGATCTGCTCGCGAAACTCACACTTCAGACGATCAACGAACGGGAACTCCAACAAGTCCTCGCCTCGCACGATATCGCTCGCCGCGAGCGGGTGTTTCGCGGAACAGCCGAGTACGAAGCGCTCACGGAACAGAGGTCGCACATCAAGCTTGCGGTCCGGCCGCGTCTCGCGCGGCAGGATGCATGCGTGATACTTGCCCGACAGCACCTCCGATGTGTCTTCACTCGCCCCGAGCGAATGCATCTTGATCTCGATCGATGGCACTTCTGCCAACGCGCTTTCGAAGAAGGCCGTGAAAAGCTTCGGCCCGACGGTCGGGGCGACGGCTACGTCCAGCACCCGGTGCCTCCCCATGGCCCAGTTTTCAGAATGATGCCGAACACTTTTCATCGCGACTAACATGCGCCGAAACTCAGCCTCCACGTCCTGGCCAAGGCCGGTGAGACGGCTGTTCTTCCCATCGCGATAAATGAGCGGACCGCCGAGCTCTTCCTCCAAGCGGCGGATCGCGCGTGTCAGGCTTGGCTGGGACACACCGCTCAACCGCGCCGCTGCTGTAAAATTCAGCGTCTCGGCCAAGTTGATGAAATAGCTGACCTGATTGAGTTCCATAGCCCTTCGGCCTGCACGCCGTGAATGATGCCGCTTCCAAGACCGGTCTTTTCGACCGCCACCAGAAGTATGCGCGACGCATATAATCACGCTTTAGGGGCTTGTCTATATGCGCCACGCATATAAAAAGAATGTCTTGGACGGCTAGTCCGGGCCTGATGGCGCTTCCGCCAGGGCCCAAGGGTTCCGGTGCACCCACTAAGTCGCCGTGGGAGGCTCGACGCTTATGACAGGAAGACCGTTCACGTTTCCCGGTGGTGGAGGCTCTGATCTAACCGGGTATTTGGAGGCGCCCGAAGGTACGCCTCGCGGCTGGGCTATTTTCGCCCATTGCTTCACTTGCGGGAAAGACAGCCGCGCCGCCGTGTACATCGCACGCGCCCTCTCGCGGGCTGGCATCGGCGTCTTGCGGTTCGACTTCGCCGGCACAGGGATCGAGAGTTCTGCGGATGAAGCGATAAGCTTCGCTTCCGACGTCGATGATCTTAAGGCCGCCGCGGAGGCCATGGCTGTCGCCGGTAAGGCCCCCTCCCTCCTTGTCGGACACAGCCTGGGCGGCACGGCTGCGATCGTAGCCGCCGCCGACTTGCCGGATATCGCAGCGGTAGTGACGATCGGCGCCCCGGCTGATCTTCAGCATATATTGCGCGTCTTTCAACCTGCCGACCTAGACGCGATAGCGAGCGAGGGCGAGGCATCGGTGGATATTGCTGGCAGGCCCTTCCTGATCCGCCGCAGTTTCCTTGAAACGGTCGACGAAGTGGACATCGAGAGGTCTATCGCTGCCCTTCGACGTCCGGTGCTTGTGATGCATTCACCGGTGGATCAAGTCGTGGGTATCGAGCACGCCTCGCGCATCTTCGTCGCGTCGCGCCATCCCAAGAGCTTTGTTTCGCTCGACACGGCCGATCACCTTCTCACCGATGTCGAAGATGCGAATTACGCCTCAGCTATGGTCGCAGCGTGGGCAAGCCGCTTCCTGCCGCCGCTCGCGGCGGACCTTCCACAAGTCGAGTTAGCGAATGGAGTCGTGGCGTCGGAAACGTTGGCGGGGAAGTTCCAACTCACGGTCCGTAGTGGCGAGCACACGCTGTTCGCCGATGAACCAGAATCGGTCGGAGGTCTCGGCAGCGGCCTGTCTCCTTACGAACTGGTGTCGGCCGGACTGGCAGCCTGCACGGTGATGACAATGCGTCTTTACGCGAACCGCAAAGGCTTCCCGCTGGAGCGAGCGACGACGACCGTGCGACACGAGAAAGTGGCGGACATGATGCCTCCCGACCGCTTCACGCGCACCGTCTCTCTCGATGGGCCGCTCAGCGATGAACAGCGGGCGCGCATTCTGGAAATCGCGGATCGGTGTCCGGTCGACCTGACACTCGTCCGAGGCTCGGATGTGCAGACCGAACTTTCGAGCGATGCGCAGCCTGCAGGTGCGGCGCCGGCGAACTGATGTGGTGCACAGAGCGGAGGTTGATCGGATGCAGAGTCTGCCCACTACCGACCAGACGCCGACGCGAACCGAGCGAGCGATACTTGCGGGTGGGTGTTTCTGGGGCCTCGAAGATTTACTTCGCCGCGCGAAGGGCGTCGTGACGACGCGTGTCGGCTACATCGGCGGCGAAATGCCGGACCCGACTTACACGAGACACCATGGTCATGCGGAAGCGGTGGAGGTCACGTTTGATCCTTCGATACTGACATATCGTGCTCTCCTGGAACTCTTCTTCCAAATCCACGATCCGACGACATACGAGCAACAAGGTAACGACGTCGGGCCAAGCTATCGGTCCGCGATTTTCTACACGTCTGAGAAGCAGATGGACGTTGCTCTGGAGACAATCGCCGAGATCGAAGCGTCGGGGCGCTGGCCGGGACCTGTCGTGTCCGAGATCAACCCGGAAGAGCCGTTCTGGGAGGCCGAGCCAGAGCATCAGAAGTACCTCCAGCGTCGACCCGGCGGCTATAGCTGCCACTTCGAGCGACCGGCTTGGCGATTGGACCGAGCGAAACGATGAGCGCGCTGGGACGATCGTCAACGATACGGACGCGAAGGCGCTCGCCCCGCGTCGCTAGGTCAGCTGGGTTCTTGCGATGATACCCGAATACGTAATCGCCGGCTTGTGGGGGCTTTTGTCAGGAAGCGGACTTCTGGTCGGGGCGGTACTTGCGGACGTGCTGTACGGGCGACTCACTCACCGCATGATCTCAGCGGTGATGGGCTTCGGTGGTGGTGTGTTGATTGCCGTGGTCGCTACCGAACTCATCGGTGATCGCGTGTCGGCTGGCATGGGACCCTTGGCGATCTTTGCGCTGCTCGCAGGGGCCGCAATCTTCAGCGGCACAAACTGGTTTCTCTCTGGCAGGGGCGCGAAGCATCGAAAGCGATGCGGTGAATGCACCGAGCAGGCCACTGAACAGGAGCGCCGCGGTAGCGGTGCTGCGATTGCGTTCGGCAGCGTTCTCGACGGCATTCCAGAGGCCCTCGTAATTGGGATGTCCGTGGCTGGCGGAGGCAGGATCAGCCTTGCAGTGGTGGCAGGCTTCTTTTTGGCTAATGTGCCACAGGGTCTGTCGAGCACTTCCGGAATGAAAGTCGCGGGCCGATCGCGAAGCTATATCTACGCGGTCTGGATCGGTATTCCGTTACTTGTTTGCATCGCCGCCGGCACGGGAAACCTTCTGCTCGGCTCGGCGTCCACTCAGGCCCCTGCCATTCTCTCGTTCGCAGCCGGCGCGGTCATAGCGATGCTGGCGGAAGCGATGATCCCTGAAGCTTTCGAGAAGGCGCCGCCGTTCATAGGCCTGATCACGGTCGTGGGGTTTCTGGCGGCGTATCTCATCGCTCAACACTGAAACCTGCGACTTCCAGAGCTCTAAGCCTCGCCGCCGTTCTCGCGGTCTACGCCGCGCTCGTGCAACTCGGCATCGATTGGGCAATTCGTGCAGCCCTCGTAACAGCACAAGCGGCAGATGCGGTAGGAATGCTCGAGGTTTTCCAGGCGATCGCGCAGCACGCGTTCAGCAATGCTGTAAAGAGCGTCCAACTCGGTAGGGGTGAGGATCGATAGTCCCTCAGCGATCACCTTGTCGCGCGAGGCCAAGACCGCATCGCTCGCGACCTTGCCAGCCTCTGTAAGATGGAGGGACCGCGTGCGCCCGTCAGTCGAATGCTCGCGCCGCTCGACCAATCCCTCCGTCGACAAACGGTCCACCAAGCGGACGGTCGCGGCATGAGAAAGTCCCACCCCAACTGACAGCATGCGGATCGATAGCCCTGGCTTATGGGCAATCAACGCAAGCGCCGAGGCGGCGGGTCCAGCTTCTGGCGCCCGCGATGAACTAGCGCGAACGATGTCGTCGCTGATCATGAGTGCGAACGCCCCAAAGATATTTCGATCTCGAGGTCCATCCATTGCCCCATCTATATGTGCGCGAAGCATAGACAGCAAGCCATACCCCTCCAATGCCAAGGGATCGAGGTGACCCGAAAGCAGCGTCTTTACAACGGCTTAGGACGTGCTGCGGATTGCGCGGAAGATTGAAATCCGGGATCTGGGTCGTCCGGTCGCATAAAATGGCGATACCTGGCGGCTATGGATCGGTGTGGGCTGTCGCGATTTTGGCTCCCAAAACGGCCGAATCACATCACCCCTGCGCCAGGGGCCATCCCTCGTCGGCACCTATTGGCGCGGTTCGGCGGTATGCTCTCTGCGCCGCACCTCGACCGTCTCGCCGCGTCCGATCACGACAGTGTCAATCTCGCTGAGAAACAAGCCGTGCTCCATGACGCCGGGGATGGCATCGATCGCTCGGGCGATCTCAATTGGCCTAAGGCCCTCGCCGAAGGCTGCATCCAAGATGTGATTGCTCTGGTCTGTGAGGAATGGTTCTCCCTCGACCGAGCGAAGCCCCACACGGGCTCCAAGGTTGGCAAGATGCGTTCGAACGAACTCGCTCGCGAAGGGCACGACTTCGACCGCCAGAGGAAACTCGCCGAGCCGTCGAACGACTTTGCTTGCGTCTACGATCACGATCATCCGGCTAGAAGCGGCAGCCACGACCTTCTCTCGGAGCAAGGCGCCGCCACCGCCTTTGATCGCCTGAAAGTGGCAATCGATCTCGTCGGCGCCGTCGATCGTGAGGTCTACCGAACCGAACTGCTCAAAAGGAACGAGCGGCACCGCGAGACGACGAGCGAACATTTCGGTCGCTCGGGAGGTGGCGACAGCGGTGATGCGAAGGCCCTGCCGAATGCGGTCGCTCAGGCTTTGAATGGCATACGCTGTTGTGCTTCCGGTCCCAAGTCCAACGAACATGCCGTCTTCGATCTCGTCGACCGCTCTAGCTGCAGCCAGCCTCTTCTCTGCTTCTCGGTTAGACATCTAACGCCACTTCATCTCGCCGGCATGCGTGCCATCACCAGGTCGATTATGAAACCGGGCGGCGCAAACCTAATCCTCCATGCCGACATTGCCTCGTTGACCTGCAGCCAACAGACGGATAGGTCTATGCGTGGCGCATACATAATGTGGATGGTCTGATCGGCAAGCTTTCGCTGCTGGAGACGACCACCGTATGCCAGGCGGCACTGAGCGAAGTGCGTATGCCGGAGCCAGTTCGGCGAACCAGGGGACACAGGCATGACGGTCAAGGTCGCAATCAACGGTTTCGGTCGGATCGGACGACTGGCCTTACGGTCGATCGTCGAACTACGGCGTGACGACATCGAGGTGGTTGCGATCAACGACCTCGGGCCGGTTGCTACGTTGGCGCACCTCCTGAAGTACGATTCAGTTCACGGCCCCTTTCAAGGATCGATAGCCACCGGCGAAGACTGGATCGACATCGGGTCCGGTAAAATCAAAGTGTCTTCGGAGCGCGATCCATCAAAGCTTCCGCATAACGAGCTTGGAGTCGACGTGGCGCTCGAATGCACGGGTTTGTTCACCTCCAAGGAGAAGGCTGAATCGCACATCCGTGCGGGAGCAAAGCGCGTGCTCGTCTCCGCGCCCAGCGAGGGCGCAGACAAGACGATCGTCTTCAAGGTCAATCACGAAACGCTGACAACCGATGATGTCGTCGTATCGAATGGCTCATGCACCACGAATGTCCTCGCGCCCGTCGCGAAGATCCTGAACGATCTATGTGGCATTGAGCGGGGCTACATGACCACGGTTCACGCCTATACCGGTGACCAACCGACGCTGGATACGGTGCATAAGGATCTCTACCGCGCACGGGCAGCCGCGCTGTCGATGATCCCAACCTCGACCGGAGCCGCGAACGCAATCGGACGCGTGCTGCCAGAACTGAAAGGCAAGCTCCATGGCTCGTCAATCCGCGTGCCAACGCCGAACGTATCGGTCGTCGATCTCGCTGTTTCCGCATCCCGGGAGGTCACGATCGACGAAGTGAACGACGCCATTCGTCAGGCTGCGAGTGGTCCTATGAGTGGGGTGCTCGCTTACACGACAGAGCCATTGGTGTCTGTGGATCTGACCCACCGGACCGAATCCTCGATCGTCGCGCTACCCCAGACCGATGTCGTCGATGGCCGGATGGTTCGCGTGCTTGCTTGGTACGACAACGAGTGGAGCTTTGCGACACGCATGGCGGATGTCGCCGTGGTGATGGCGAAGCTCATCTAGCGGATCGGTTGCGGGAAAAGTCGGATCTTGGCGACAAGATGCGTTCGCGAAACGGAGGCATTGAACATGAATGGGCCACTAGCACGTGCAGCGAGAGCGCTCATTCAGTGGCCGCGATCACATGTCGCCAAGATCGCAGGCTTGGAGGAAGAGGCGCTAGCTCAATTCGAAGCCGGCGCCAGCGTGTTTGCAGCCTCGGATC
Organism: Sphingopyxis sp. H073; assembly: GCF_001468395.1. Classification (GTDB taxonomy): domain Bacteria; phylum Pseudomonadota; class Alphaproteobacteria; order Sphingomonadales; family Sphingomonadaceae; genus Sphingopyxis. The sequence goes on from NZ_LNSG01000002.1 coordinate 357,449, forward strand.
TGACGCGGCTGCGGGACGCGCTCGAACGCGGCGGCGCGGTCTTCATCGGCGAGGACAATAGCGGAGGGCTCGGCGTGAGGCTTAAATTCAACGCCAAGGATGTGCGTGCGATCAATCGGATGGAGGGCGAAGGTGGGCCGGTAGGCACCGACGACGTCTAAGCCTTCCAGCGAACGCTTGTACTCCGGCAAGAGGCTCGACACCGGCCCACAGATATTGTATGCGCGACGCATATATTGCGTGAGTCGCGGCGATGGATGACCCCTCGGATCGCTTGATCAACATCTTTGGCGCGCTGTCTCAAGCGGTGTCTGACCGCGTGCGCTTGGCGATCGCTGAAGCATTCAATGCGGGGGGCGAGACGGCCGCGGCGTTGATCGCGATCGGTCACGCGCCAGGAATGTCGATCGGCCAGGTACGGCAAACTCTCCGGCTTTCGCATGCAGGTGCAGTTCGCGTCGTCGAGAGGCTAGGCGAGCAAGGCCTGGTGGCGAAATCGTTATCGCCCTCTGACCGCCGGGTAGTTCATGTCTCGCTGACCTCGCGTGGTCAGGTGGAGCGGACCAAGCTGCTAGGTCTGCGGAACGCGGCGGTGTCCGAGCTGCTGAGCAAAGTGTCGGCTGACGATCGCGTCGTGCTGGAGCGGGCCGCGGACAACATCCTGTCGTCGCTGTTCTCGGACCTCCACGGCGGCTTGGCAATCTGTCGTCTGTGCGATCAGGCCCGGTGTGCCGATTGCCCAGTCGGCCACCATCGTCCGTGACGCCCTGACGATCATCCCCTTTTGAGGAGTTCGATATGAGTATTTTCGATCGGTATGAATTGCTTGTGCCCGAGCGCAGTCGGAAGGAACTGGCGCTGTTGAGATGGGCGCTCGTGATCGTTTTCTCTTGGTTCGGCGCGATGAAATTCACGGCTTACGAGGCCGATGGCATCGCCCCTTTCATCGGCCATAGTCCGATCATGAGTTGGCTGGGTATGTTCGGGGTACAGGGCCAAAGTTACTTTGTCGGCGTCATCGAGCTGTCGACCGCAGTCGTGCTGGCCTTAGGGGCTTTCCGCCCATCCTTCTCAGCGCTTGGCGCGCTTATGTCGGCGGCGACCTACTTCATCACCCTGACCTTCTTTTTTACGACGCCTGGGGTCGGGGAGCCGACTGCCGGAGGCTTTCCTGCGATATCCGCCGCTCCTGGCCAGTTTCTGCTGAAGGACGCAGTTTTGCTGGCGGCATCACTTGTGCTGCTGCTTGCGTCGGTCCAACCCAAAAATGAGCGCCTTGGGCCGATGACCATCGATCGGTCGTGAACATAGGCACGATGGTCTTGGACACGCTCCGTGGAGAGTGGGCGCTTCGTCGCAACGTCGATCCGACGGGCGAACAACTGATTGGCGACGCGGATTTCGCTTCGACAGGTGAATCCGCGCTCACCTATCGAGAAAGCGGGATACTTCGGCTTCGGGATGGCCGCGAACTCTCAGCGTCTCGGCAATATCGGTACTGCGCGGTCGGCCACCGAGTAGACGTTCAGTTCGCAGACGGACCGAACACCGGGAAGCTGTTTCTCAACCTTGCATTCTCGCGCAAGAATTGGGGGTACGAGGCAACAGACACCCACTTCTGCGGTGACGACGCCTATCACGCTTTTTACCGAATTCTCGACGCAGGATCTTTCGAGACAGTTATAGGGGTCATTGGTCCACGAAAGGCGTACGACCTGCGGAGCCGGTACTCAAAGGTGTCACCAACGACGCCGGACCGTCTACTTTTTCCCCTGGCCTGACGCGCCGTTCCTGGCCAGTCTGTCACGCGCTTCGAATCCGAAAACGATCGTGGTCGTCATCACAAGGTAGGCGACTATGCCGCCCGGAGAAAGCGTAGGCATTGCGGCAAGGATTAAAGCGTCGTTGCCACCGGGTATCAGGCCGATGCCTATTCCCATCAACGCGCCGCCGGCGATCGACCGCAGGATGCCGGCGGCCGTCGGCCGCTGGAGACGCAAGCGACCCTGGCGCACGGATGCCGTGATGGCTCCCGCAACTGAGGCAATGACCGCAACCAGTGCGTAAGCGCCGACGGAAGGTGGCGTTGACGCGGCCTGTCAGGCTTTGCGGCGTGTCCGCGGCGCCCATTTTTTCGCGAGCGCTTCCAGCCTTGCCTCGATCAGTGGGATATCGGGCTGGGCGTTGGGATCATGGTCGTCGCCGAGGGTATCGAGCGCTTCTTCATGATATTCATGCTGGGGGTCGCCGAACGCTTCGAGTTTTTCGGCGTAACCCCATGGGCCGCCACAGTCCTCTGGCGGCCGCATGCCTACTGCATTGAGAATGAGCGGATATGTCAGGTGCGGGCTGGCCGCGCTGACGCGCTCGATCTTGACGCTATGCTCCCAGGCGTCGCCAAAGTCGTAGAGATATCGGAAGGTCTTTCGCCTGGTGTCCGCCAGAACCTGAGCGAGAGTGGCCTTACGGGCATCGAGCGGTCCGTCGAAGCCATATTCAGGATCAGGGATGCCGAAGCCGGTTTGCCCGAAGCTCATTTCCCACAGGTGAGAGTCCGTCCAGGAGAAGGCAGTCTGGAAGACGGTGTGCAGACGATCGAGCCGGATATTGAGCGGCACCTCCAGCGTTCGGCTGACGATGGGCGGGACATCGTCCAGCGTAATCTTCATCCGCACGACAGTGCCGTTGCTCACGCAGCCTTCTCCAGATCGTTGGTCAGCCTTGATGCCTGCCAGTTCCACGGCAAGAAGTCATCGATCCGATTGATCGGGTGATCACCGATGCGCTCGATGACGTCAGTGAACCATGCCTCGGGCTCGACGCCGTTGAGCCGGCATGTGCCCGCCAGGGCGTAGAAGAGCGCCGCCGCTTCTCCCCCCTTCATGGAGCCGACGAACATCCAGTTCCGGCGCCCGAGCGCGACACCGCGCAGGGCGTTCTCCACCAGATTGTTGCTGATCTCGAGCCGACCGTCATCGCAGTAACGGATCATGGCCTGCCAGCGGTTGAGCGGATAGCGACAGGCACGCGCCAGATTGCTGTCGGAAGACAGGCCACGGTTCTGGGTTTCAAGCCAGACGCGCAAAGCCTCGAGCTTCGGCACCGCCTTGATCTGGCGGATGCGTCTTCGCTCATCAGGTGGCGCACCCTTGATATCGCGCTCGATGGCGAAGAGTTCGGCGATCCGCACGACCGCCTCCGCCGCGATCGGTGACGGGCTCTTATCCAGGATGTCGGTAAACTTCCGGCGCGCGTGGCTCCAGCATCCCACTTCGACGATATCCCTGAGCGCCTTGGTCTTGGGGTCACGGTAAAGTGCGTTGTACCCGGCAAAGCCGTCTGCCTGTAGATACCCCCGATAGTCGGCGAGATGTTCTGCCGGATGCGCTCCGCCACGATCGGCGCTGAAGCGGAAGACCACGGCAGGCGGGCTCATGTCGCCGCTGGAGCGGTCATCACGCAGATATACCCAGAAGTGCCCGGTCCGGCTGCCGTCGCCATTGCCCAGCAAGGTGACCGGCGTGTCGTCACCATGAATCTTGGCGGCTTCCCGGATATAGGCGAACAGCCGCTCGCCCAGCGGCGCCAGCAGCCATGCCAGTTTCCGTGCCCAGCGGCTCATCACGTCCCGATCGATGTGGAGTCCCACGCGGCGAAAGATCACTGACTGCCGGTGCCAGGGCTGATGATCGACAAAGCGGCTCACGACGAGGTGGGCCAGCAAGGCGCTGCTCGCCATCACCTTGGGCAGCGGCAGATCGACAGCGGGCGCCTGGCGGATCTGTTCGCAGGACCGGCACACCAGTCTTGGCCGCACGTGACGGATGACCCGGAAGCGCGCAGGGACATAGTCGAGGACCTCAGTGACAGCCTCGTCGATCTGTACTGACGGCCCGTTACAACCGGTACTGCACGGGCGGGGCTGATGATCGACTGTATGACGCGGGAAGTGCGAAGGAAGCGGAACACGGCCGCCGGATTTGCGGGCCGATTTCACCACAAGCGGCGCCGCCACCTCATCGTTGGCGGGTTCTGGTGCATCGACCTCCTCGAACATCAGCCGCAGCTGGGCGATATCCATTTTCTCGGAGCTGCGGCCGAACTGGACGCGCAGCAGCCGCGCGACGCGATGCTCGAGCTTTTCGATCCGCAAGGTCTGGGCTTTGACGGTGGCTTGCGCCGCCGTCAGTTCGGCCCGTTCCTGCTCCATGACATCGGCCATCTCCAGCAGCATTTTCTGCAGGAGAACCGGGTCTGTGGGAAGGCGATCAAGGGCGAACCGCATGCCGCCGATAATAGCCGAAGCCCACGGTAAATCCTACATAAAATGGCGGTTTTCCTGATCTTTGTGGCTATGCGAGCCTCGGCGTGATCACCTCGTCGTGGACGATCGCCTGCTTCCAGTTCAGCCCTTCGACGAGCATCGCAAGCTGGGCTGCCGACAGGCGTAGCGCGCCCTCATGAGCACGAGGCCACACGAACTTTCCGCGCTCGAGACGCTTCGCATACACGCATAGCCCGGACCCGTCCCAGACCAAGGCCTTCAACCTGTCGCCCCTTTTCCCGCGGAACAAGAAAACCGCCCCCGAGAAGGGATCAAGCTGAAGAATATTGCGCACCTGCGCCGACAGCCCATCAAACCCCTTGCGCATGTCGCACGGCGCCAGCGACAGATAGATTTTCGTCGAAGGCGGGAACGCCAGGCTCATTGATCCAGCTCCCGCAGGACATCGAGCACCTGTTTCAGGGCGGCCCGATCGACCTCGCCATCAACCAACACCGTCAGGCCGCACCGCCCTCGAACCTCAATCCGCCCTGGCTCCCGAGCTTTGGCCGACGGCGAAGACGATGCCAATTCGACAGGCACGAAGCCCGCCATCGCTCCGCGAAGCAGCTGCTTGCGCCAGGTATAAAGCTGGCCTGTTCCAACGCTGTGCCGCCGAGCCACGGCCGATACGATCGCCCCCGGCGCCGTCGTCTCCTTCAGGATCGCCAGCTTCTCCTCGTCGCTCCAGTTCCGACGCCGCTTCACCCGTACAAGCGCTCCGCCATCACCGCGACCGCTCATACGAGGCTCGTTTGACTGCTCGATGTCCATGCTCACGCCTCCTCAAAGGCCGCGAGCTTTCCTATTCCGGTGCCGGCAACAAGGCCGCCTTCCGTCGGCGCTTACACCAGTGCGACCTCGCCTGTTGGCGACATTCGAAGAGGAAGGCCGCGTTGGATAAGGTCAGCGAATGTCCATGCTGGCGAAAGCGCGTAGAGAAGCCCACCAGTGATACCGAGGCCGATCATTGAAGCGCCAAATGCCCAGCTCTGCCTTCTTCGCGGTGGGGTCTTCCGCGATACGAAGATCACCGCCAGCGCGAGCACGACGGCTAAGGCAAGAAGCGTCGCGGCCCCAGGGACACTCGGCCTAGCGATGGAACTTGGCCATGTCGCGACGGCGCCAAACCGGCCGAAATCAGCGGCCAAGATGCCGATTGCCAGTCCGGCAGGAAGGGCAAGCAACCGCATCTCTCCATCCCCTAACCGTGCCAGTGAACCTAGCAGGCAGGTGTCATTTATGAGCGCGCCGAGGCCGAAGGCGATGGCGCCGATGATGAGGAGGCCGTTGACGCTCGTCGAGAGTGGGAGGGTCGCGTTCAGCGTCCCCGCCCAGGCGAGCGGTATCGCAATAAGGCCAGCAGCCGCAGACGCCGCAACAAATCCGACGAACATTCTTGGTCGGCGCCGTTGCTGCAACTCATGAGCCGCTACGACCAAGCACGTGCCGCCTCGGTTCGCAGAATACCCGAACCAGAAGGCCAGTATGCATATGAGAAAGTCGAACGCGATCGATGCCAAAGATATCAAGCCTGCCTCGGTTTCTCGTCAGCCCTTGTGCGAAGGGCGCCGGCGCAGCTGGCGGGCGGGCTGAGATGCATTTTCAGCCGGTGTCTGTCCCCGGTAGCCAACCACGGGCCACATAGTCTCGACACCAGATTTCTCGTAACCGTTTGCGATAAGGAGCCGCTCGGACAATCGGCCTAGTTTGTTCAGGTCAGCCGGCGACAGCGGCGAGACACACGCTGCAATCACTTGTTCGCGCGCTCTGAGCAGAGCGCCGGTCATTTTCACACCTGCATTGGTCAAGTGGATAAAGCGCGCCCTCTTGTCCGCCGTGTGTCGCCGCCTTTCCACCAGGTGATCGGATTCGAGCCTATCGATCAATCGGACTGTTCCCGCATGCGAAAGCCGGATCCGGCTCGCAAGGACACTGATAGGTAATCCCGGCTCGAAGCTAAGGAAAACCATCAATGCAGCCGCGGGGCCGCTCGGCGAAAGCGAGGCTGATGCGCTCGCGATGCTGTCAGCTACCGCGAGCGCAAGTGCACCAAAATGATATTTGGCGGCCTCGGGCTCCATCCGGGAAGAATATATGCGCCACGCATAGACATCAAGCGCTCGAATATGTATGACCGGCGCATACATCTATCACGGATTCGGAGATGGTCATGCTCACTGATGGGCTCGGCTTGGATTCCCCATCTGAGATCGAAACGCGGGGCCTCCAGCAAAGGCTTTGGAGCATCGCGCGCTGCTCGTGTGAACGGAAGCCGGGAACCGGGAATGCGCGTCATGCCTGATCTGACGCTCGATCTTCGATACCTTAAGTATGCTATCCATGTCGCCGAAGCGGGTAGTTTCCGCAGGGCGGCGGATCGCCTTTCAATATCGCAATCAACGGTCAGCCGCCGCGTTCAGATGCTCGAACGGCAGCTTGGCGTTTCCCTGTTCAAGCGCACGCGATCGGGCGCTGGATTGACGCCGGAAGGAGAGCGATTTCTGCAGCAAGCTGCGGTCGGGGCGAGGTATCTTCGCGAGGCCGCCACTGAGATGCGATCGGTCCGTAAACTTACGACTGGACTAGTCAGGTTCGGGATGCTCGAGGCGTTTCCGGCATGTCCCATAATCGACCTCTTGGCGACCTTTAGACAGCGACACCCGACGATCGAGGTGAAGCTCGAAGAAGGCACGTCAGAGCAGAACACCCTCGGCGTGGAGCGCGGGCTGCTAGACGCGGCGATCAGCCTGGCCGCAACGAAGGGCCCTCCGTTTCAGATTCGACGGTTGTGCGAACCCGACCTCTTCGTTGCCCTATCACCCATACACCAACTCGCGTCGCGACCGCGGCTCGCCTGGGAGGACATTTGCAACGAAGTCTTTCTTGTCCGCTCCGATGGTGCCGGGCGCGAACTCGCAGCTATTCTCCGGCGGATGCTGGGCGCTGCCGAAGAGGCGATCCAACTGTCTATCCAGCAGGTCAGCAGGGAAACACTTCTGACCATGGTCGAGCAAGGCTTCGGGCTGACGATAACGAGCGTCGTGGATCGGCCTGATATTGCATTGGTTCCGCTCACACCCGCGCGGGCGCCGACGGCGTCTATGATTTCGTCGAGCGATAACGACAATCCGGCTCTGCCGCTGCTGCTGAAGTGCTTCAATGTCCTGCCAGCCTTCACGCGGAGCAGCGCCAGCTAATCGGAGGCGTTCTGGGTCTTCGTACGCCTAGCCTTCGAGAACCCTCGATCGGTTGCGATGAACCGCTGCAACATCGGTACGATCAACCGCGCGGGCTCGACAGCAGGCATACCTTGTTCGCGCCCTAACAAATCCGCGTAGTCGGAAAGGTCTTGGTGGAGAGCCGCCGGCAGCTCCACCTGAACCTTGATCGGCTTCTCGTCGGCGATGGGACCTAGCTTGAGCTTCGACATCATCAGCCCCCATAAGGTTCGAGAACGAGATCACGGGTCACGACGACACGGACAGGAAATCCCGGCCGGATCGTCAATGTTGGAGCCACGTTGAGCTGCCGTCTGACGATCTGCTGACCGGCATCGTTGATCGTGTCTTGACCGCCATTCCGGATCGCCTGGATGAGACGGTCGTCATTGTCGGCGGCGAGCTCGGCGCCGACTCCGAGAAGAGTCGAGAGACCGGCGGCCTTGGCAAGATCCCACCAGTGGTAATCGACGCCATCCTGCAGGCCGGCATAGCCTTCGACGTCTGCGCCGGGCTGGCGCTCGAGCACTATCGAACGGCCATTTGGGAAGATCAGTCGATTCCAGACTAGCAGGACGCGGCTTTGACCGAATTGCACATTGTTATCGTACTGGCCGATAATGCGCGTGCCTTGTGGCACGAGCAGAATGCGCCCTGTCGGGCTGTCGTAGATGTTTTCGGTCACCTGAGCGGTGATCTGGCCCGGGAGGTCGGATCGGATGCCGGTTATAAGAGCTGCCGCGATAACTGCGCCGGCCTGAAGTACATTTGGCGACGCTGGAGCAACGACGCGATCGGGCGACACCGTCCGTCGATCGGTCGCTGCGTTCAGGAAAGCGTTCTGACGCTCCTGCGCGGAGGGTGTGGCCGGCGGAGGCGCGAGGCCGAGGCTCGCCAAATCCGGAGCGTGCGGGAGTGCTGGGGCAGCTCCCGCTGCAGCGGGAGCGCCCCGGCTGTCCGATCCGGAGAAGAGGCGGCTGGTCCGCGCGGTCTCGATCTCCTGAAGGCGGCGCTGCTCTTCCGCGCTGATACCGGGGTTGGGCGTGGCGATAACGGGAGCGGGCACCGGCTGTCCGCGATCCTGGGTGCTGAGGATCGGTCGGCCGAGGTCACCGGGAAGGGGCGGACCGAGTTGGGGCACGCCACTGTAATCTCGCGGCAGGCCGGCCAAGCCGTCAGCCGTCGAGCGATTCTCGGTCGAATAGAGTTCGTCGTTGGGCCGACCGGCGTCGCGCGTCTGGAGCGCGTAGAGCAGTGCACCACCAAGGCCGACGCTGGCGACAAGACCAAGGCCGGCGAGGACCTTGCGCGATAGTCGAGTGACGCGGGGCGGTTCGGCGCGCAGACGCATCGGCGCTGGCAAGACCGGCTCGCCGGTCAGGGGCTGTGCATCATCGTCTGGCACTTCCTCATTTGGGGGCGAGTTCGCGCTCACGAGGTGGGCCTCCCGTCGGTTCGGACGATCCTGACGCGCTTCTGCTCGCGACCGGAACCGAACCGCAGTTCCGCCGCCGCGAAGAGTCGATCGACGATCATGTGGTGGCCGCGAACGCGGTAGTTCACCAGTTCTGAGGTGTTGCCCTCGGGCCCGACGACGAAGAGCGGCGGCATCTCGCCCTGACCAATGCCTCGCGGAAACTCGATGAAGACCTGGCGACCGTCGTCGAAGGCGCGCAGTGGGCGCCAAGGAGCGCGGTCACCCTCGATGGCATAGCGGAAATTGACGTTCGCGAGATCGACACCGCTCGCAACCGGTTGAGCGGCCTGCGCGTCGGAATTCTGCCGGCGCAGCGCGATGAGTTGATCCTGCGGATACTGCCAGGACACTGAAGCCATGTAGGTTCGCTCTGTCGACCGCAACTCCATGTGATAGGTGCGCATGTTGGTGTTGATGACCAGGTTCGTCATCAGGTCGGCCCGTGTGGGCTTCACGAGGATGTGGATCTGGCGCGTCGCGCCCGATCCGCTCTCGGTGTCGCCGATGATCCAGCGCACCGTGTCCCCGGCCGCAACAGGGCCTGCGCCGACGAGCTGTTCGCCGGGCTGAAGCGCGATGTCGGTGATCTGACCGACAGCGGTATATACCTGATAGAGCGCGCCTTGCGTCCAGGGATAGACCTGCATGGAGTTGATGAAGCCGTCGCGCACCGGCTGGACGCGGGCCGCCTCATTAGCCTGGTTGACGCGCGCCGTTGGGTTGGCGGGCTCGGGCGCGCGTCGCGTCTCCGGCACACGCTGCAACTGGCCGGGTAGCGGCAGCGGCCGCGGCAGTTCGACCACGGTGACGGGCGCTGGCGGATCGACGGTCTGCACGGCGGGAGCCGCGTTGTCGTAGGAGATCTCGGGCGGTGGGTTCGTGGTGGCGCAGCCCGCGAGCGCAGTTGTCGCCAGCAGGACCATCGGGATTGCGGCTCTGCGGAGAGCCGGGATTACAAGTGCGTGTGAAGCCGGGTTTCCGGCTTTACGGAAAGACGGCTTCATTGCCCAAGCTCCCGTGACCAATTGATGGCGTTGACATAGATGCCGAGCGGGTTTGCCCTCAGCCGATCGGCGTTGCGGGGGACCTGCACGACGATCGTCAGGATCGCGGTCCAGCGCGTGGTCTCGGCGAGCTGGCCGTTCTCATAGCGGCGCTCGACCCAGGCGACGCGGAAGCTGTCGGGCGAGGCGCGGATGACGCTTGAGACATCGACAGCAACCTGCTGTCGGCCGACCCGCGTGAACGGGTCGTTCGAGCGAGCATAGTCGTTGAGCGCCATGGCGCCGCGATCAGTGGTGAAGTCGTACGCCCGTAGCCAGTTCTGGCGCACGATGATCGCGTCCGCCGGGATGCTGCGAACCTGTTCGATGAAGCGCGCGAGATGAAAGGCGATTTGTGGATCGGTGGGCCGGAAGTCGGCCTCGGCGGGTGCGACCGCCTGGGACTGACCCAGTCGATCGACCTGCACGACCCACGGCACGACGGTCCCGCGAGCTGATTGCACGACGAGGGCGGTGGCGAACCCCGCCGTAAGGATCAGCGAGCCGAAAGCCATCAGCCGCCAGTTTTTCGCCTGGATCCTGGAGGCCCCGATCCGATCGTCCCAGACTTGGGCAGCACGTTGATACGGCGTCTCCGGCTCGGGTGCCTTGCCGTAGTGAGTGGATGGTCGTTTGAACATTAGCGGTCGCCTTGAGTCAGATTTACCGAGGAACCGCCGCCATGGGCGTCGCCAGAGCGGACGGCATGAGCCGTGGCCTGGGCGGCGTGAGTCATTTGCTGGGACCGGCGCATTCTCTGCGCCCAAGCCGGCGGCCCGCCAGCGCTCGCAGGCGCCGCGCCATCGCTGGCGGCATCACCCCCTATCGAGCCCATGGTGGACGTTCCGCCTGTCGCTTCGAACGCCGCTTTGCCGCCTGCGTTGAAGCTTGACCTCATTGTGTCGGCAGCGCGCGATGCGGCACGGCGCAGAGGTGAGACAGCCGCGCTGCCGCCTGCACGCGCAACGCCTCCGAGGCCGGAGGCCACCCCGGCCGCGCCGGACTGTCCGGCTGCGCCAAGGCTGTAGGCTGTGGACGCTCCACCCGCGATGGCGGCGCCACCACGAGCTGCGGCTGCCGCACCGCCTGCCAAGGCCGCGCCGCCGGAGGCTGCTGCACCGACGGCGCCGGCGCCAAGAGCGACCACGCCGCCCGCTGCGAGGCCGGTTCCTATCGCCGCGCCTGCACTGAGCTGCGGGCCGCCAGAAACGAGCCCGGTGGCGATTCCGGGACCAAAAATGCCGAGGCCGAGAAGTGACAACGCGGCCAGCACGATCGCCATGGCTTCGTCGATCGACGGATTCTGCCCGCCAAAACCGGAAGTGAACTCTGAGAAGAGCGTTGACCCGATGCCGATGATGACAGCGAGGACCAGAACCTTGATGCCGGAGGAGATGACGTTGCCGAGCACGCGCTCGGCCATAAACGCGGATTTGCCGAACAGGCCGAACGGGATCAGGACGAAGCCGGCGAGCGTCGTCAGCTTGAATTCAATGAGGGTGACGAACAGCTGGATGGCGAGAATGAAGAAGGCGAGCAGGACCAGCGCCCAGGCAAGAAACATGCAGGCAATCTGGATGAAGTTCTCGAAGAACGACCAGTAGCCCATCAGGCTGGAGATGGAGTCGAGCAATGGTCGACCGGCGTCTAGGCCGGTCTGCGCGACTCTTCCCGGGCGCATGAGGTCCGCAGTTGAAAATCCGGTGCCACTCGCCTTCAGCCCGAGACCGGCGAAGCTCTCGAAGACGATACGTGCGAGGTTGTTCCAGTTGCCGATGATGTAGGCGAAGACGCCGACGAAGAGCGTTTTCTTCACCAGCCGCGCCATGATGTCGTCGTCGGCGCCCCAGCTCCAGAACAGTGCCGCGAGCGTCACGTCGATGACGATCAGGGTCGTGGCGATGAAGGCGACCTCTCCGCTAAGCAGGCCGAACCCGCTGTCGATGTAGCGAGTGAAGACCTCGAGGAAGTGGTCGATGACGCCGGTGTTGCCCATGATGCTATCGCGCTTCGTTGATCTGTGGCGTGCTCGGCGCGGTCGGCGCGTGATCTTGCGCGTCTGTCCCTCGTGGTTGAGGGCTGAAGACGTCACCGATGGGTGATGCTACGTCCGGCAAGCGCTCGACGGGACGAGAACCGGGCGCGAGAAAGCGGTGTCGGTTCTCGGCCCAGGCCCGGCGGCAGGCGGGGTCTCGCGGACCTTCTTCACCGAGTGCCTGGCAGCGGATGAGCGCGTCGCGCAGGGGATCCGCAGTTTCTTGAGGCGTTCGTCCGGACGACCAAGCCTCAGGCACTTCCTCTTTCCGGGACATCTCGATCGCGGTCGCGGTGACCGCAACCGCGACGAAAATCACGGCGCCCATCCGAGCGACCAATTTGCCGTCCACGGTCGGTCCCCTCAATTGCCGTTCGGGAACATGCGCGCATTGCCCGGCTGGTAGCCGCTGCCGGGCGTGAGAAAGCGACGGCGCTGCTCACGACCCTGTTCCGCCGCTGCGGCGCGCTCGGCTTCGGATAGGCTCTGAGCGCGCCCGTTAGCGGCGACGACGGCGGTGAGGTCGGCGAGCTGTTGGGCCTGCAGTGCGAGCAGTTGATTGCCGGCCTGCGTCGCCTGCAACGCCCCCGTCGCGCCCTGGCTTTGGCCGATAAGCGCTGACATCTCCGTACGGTTGGTGTCGATGTTGCCGACAACACCCGCCTGGACCCGCATAGCGTCCTGCAGACCACCGACAGTGTTCTGCCAGCGCTCCCGCGCCTGTGTGACGAGCGCCTGATCCGAGGCGGACATCGAGGCATTGCCATAGGTGGTCTGGAATGCTCGGTCGATCTGTTGGACGTTAAGGGCTATCCCCTGCGCCTCGCTCAGAAGCTGTTGCGTCCGCTGAACCGACTGTTGAAGCTGCTGAAGCGAAGAGTGCGGGAGGCTGGCAAGATTGCGCGCCTGATTGATCAGCATCTGAGCTTCGTTCTGAAGCTGAGTGATCTGCTGATTCACCTGCTGGAGGGTCCGCGCCGCAGTGAGGACGTTCTGGGCATAGTTCGTTGGGTCGTAGACGATCCACTGAGCGGCAGCCGGGGTGCTGAGGACCGGTGAAAGTGCGAGCGGGACCGCGAGGAGTGCGGCCGTCACGCGCAGTGCGCGACTGTGGGTTTGAATCAGACGTGTCATGGACGTGCCTCCGGGTCTTGTTGATTGACGTTGGTGAGGTCGGTGATCAGGTCGGCAGCCCAGTCGAGTCGGTTGGCCGCCAGCCACTCGGCGAGGAACCCCTCGGTGCCGCTTCGGGCGTGGACATCGGCGATCATCGCTTGATGCTGTTTGGATGAGGCTGCGCACAGCGCCAGCGCCACATCCGACAGGCCCAGCTCGAACAGGCGATTGCCCCGTCGCGACTGGCAGTAATAGTCTCGCTTGGGCGTTGCCCGCGCGAGGATTTCGATCTGCCGGTCGTTGAGACCGAAGCGGCGGTAAATCGCGGTGATCTGCGGCTCGACCGCGCGCTCGTTCGGCAGGAGGATGCGCGTTTGGCAGCTCTCGATAATCGCCGGCGCTATCGCAGAGCCGTCGATGTCGGAGAGCGACTGGGTGGCGAAGATGACGCTGGCGTTTTTCTTGCGCAGCGTCTTCAGCCATTCGCGGAGTTGTCCGGCGAAGCCGTCGTCGTCGAGGGCGAGCCAACCTTCATCCACGATCAGGAGTGTCGGCCGGCCGTCGAGGCGGTCCTCGATGCGATGGAAGAGATAGGCGAGCACCGCTGCCGCTGCACCGGTGCCGATCAGACCTTCGGTCTCGAAAGCCTGGACATGCGCCTCGCCGAGATGCTCGGCCTCAGCGTCCAACAGCCGGCCATAGGGGCCGCCGACGCAGTAGGGTCGCAGCGCCTGTTTCAGGTCATTGGACTGGAGAAGTACCGACAGCCCGGTCAACGTGCGCTCGGCGACCGGCGCTGACGCCAACGACGAAAGCGCCGACCACAGATGCTCCTTGACCTCGGGCGTGACCGGCACGCTCTCTCGGGAGAGGATCGCGATCAGCCAGTCGGAGGCCCAGGCGCGCTCGGCGACGTCGTCGATGCGGGCGAGCGGCTGGAGCGACACACTCTCCTCGGAACCCTCGGTCAAACCGCCGCCGAGATCATGCCAGTCGCCCTGCATGGCGAGCGCCGCGGCGCGGATCGATCCGCCGAAGTCGAAGGCGAAGACCTGAGATTGTGCATAGCGGCGGAACTGGAGCGCCATGAGTGCGAGAAGCACCGATTTACCGGCGCCGGTCGGCCCGACGATCAGCGTATGACCGACATCGCCGACGTGGATGGAAAGCCGGAACGGGGTCGAGCCCTCCGTTCTGCCGTAAAGCAGTGGGGGTGCATCGAAGTGCTCGTCCCGTTCCGGTCCCGCCCACACCGCTGACAGCGGGATCATGTGAGCGAGATTCAATGTGCTGATGGGCGGCTGGCGGATGTTGGCGTAGACATGCCCGGGGAGTGAGCCCAGCCAGGCGTCGACAGCATTGATGGTCTCAGTCATCGCCGTGAAGTCGCGGCCCTGAATGACCTTTTCCACAAGCCGGAGCTTCTCGGCCGCGACGCGGGGATCATCGTCCCAGACGGTGATGGTCGCGGTCACGTAGGCTTGGCCGGCATAGTCGGCGCCCAGTTCCTGCAGCGCCATATCAGCGTCAGCGGCCTTGTTGGCTGCGTCAGTGTCAACGAGCGCCGATGCCTCGTTGGTCATCACCTCTTTGAGAATGGCGGCGATCGACTTGCGCTTTGCGAACCACTGCCGCCTGATCTTCGTCAGCAGCTTGGTCGCGTCGGTCTTGTCGAGCAGGATCGCTCGGGTCGACCAGCGATAGGGAAAGGCGAGCCGGTTCAGCTCGTCGAGGATGCCGGGCGTCGTCGCGGTCGGGAAGCCGACGATAGTGAGGATGCGTACGTGCGCATCTCCAAGCCGGGGCTCCAGCCCGCCGGTAAGCGGCTGATCGGCGAGCAAAGCGTCGAGGTACATCGGCGTTTCGGGCACGCGGACGCGATGGCGCTTCGTCGAGATCGTCGAATGCAGGTAGGTGAGCGTTTCGGCGTCATCGAGCCATACGCACTCCGGCATGAAGGCGTCTATCAGGTTGAGGATACGGTCGGTGCGATCGACAAAACTTCGGAGCACTTCGCGCGCATCGACGCCGGCATGGTCCCGACCCTCGTAGAGCCAGGTCTCGGCACGGGCGGCATCCTCGGCCGGCGGTAGATAAAGGAATGTGAGGAAGTAGCTGGACTCGAAATGGGCGCCGGCTTCTTCAAAGTCTGCCTTGCGCTCGGCATCGACAAGCGCCGAAGCGCTGTCGGCAAATGTGCTTGCCGGATATGACACCGCGCCATGGCGCTGCGCTTCGACGAATATGGCCCAGCCGGAACCGAGGCGACGGAAGGCGTTGTTCAGCCGGCCAGCGACGGCGACGAGCTCGGCTGGCACTGCGCTGTCGAGGTCAGGACCGCGAAAGCGGGCCGAACGCTGCAGACTGCCGTCTTTGTTGAGGACGACGCCTTCGCCGGCGAGCGCCGCCCAGGGTAGGAAGTCGGCAAGCCGGGTATTCCGATTGCGGTATTCGGATAGGTTCATCACTGCCCGGCTCCTCAAGTCGCCAAGTGGCCGGGGATGCGCAGATGTTTGCGCACGACGTCGACAAATTGCGCATCACGTTTGGCCGCCCAGACGGCGGCGAAGTGGCCGACTGCCCATAGCGCCAGCCCGACCAGCCAAAGGCGAAGGCCCAAGCCAAGCGCGGCGGCCAGGGTGCCATTGAGGATCGCGAGCGAGCGCGGCGCACCGCCGAGCAGGATGTGCTCGGTCAGCGCACGATGAACCGGCACGGAAAAGCCCGGCACGTCCGCGCTATGATCCGCTCCAACGGCCATCAGACAAGCGCCCCGCCGCCGAACGAGAAGAACGACAGGAAGAAGCTCGACGCGGCGAAGGCGATCGACAGGCCGAACACGATCTGGATCAGGCGGCGCGCTCCGCCCGACGTGTCGCCGAAGGCGAGAGTCAGGCCGGTGATGATGATGATCATCACCGCGATGATCTTTGCGACCGGGCCCTCGATCGATTCGAGGATCGACTGCAGAGGAGCTTCCCATGGCATCGACGAACCGGACGCATGAGCGGCAGGTGCGAGGGCTATGGAAATGAAAGTGACGGAAGCCGCCGTGGCGATGTGACGGCGGATGCGCAGGGCATGCTTGATCATTACCTGTCTCCTGAGATGGACGGAATTGTTGGAGTGACGCAGTAGTCACCGTCGGGGCCCATGCCTTCGACGCGGGCAAGCTCGGTCAGGCGGCGCGAGGAGCCGCGGCCGGAGAGCACCGCAACCAGATCAATGGTCTCGGCGATCAGCGCGCGCGGAACCGTGACGACGGCTTCCTGGATGAGTTGCTCCATCCGGCGAAGAGCGCCGATAGCGGTGCCGGCGTGGATCGTGCCGACGCCGCCGGGATGGCCGGTGCCCCAGGCCTTCAGCAGATCGAGCGCCTCTGCACCGCGCACTTCGCCGATCGGGATGCGGTCGGGACGAAGACGCAGCGAGGAACGGACAAGATCGGAGAGAGAAGCGACGCCGTCCTTCGTGCGCATTGCGACCAGGTTTGGCGCGGCGCATTGCAGTTCACGGGTGTCCTCGATCAACACGACGCGATCGGATGTCTTCGATACCTCCGCTAACAGGGCGTTCGTGAGCGTGGTCTTACCGGTGGAGGTGCCGCCGGCGACGAGGATGTTCCGCCTATGAAGAACGGCCTGACGCAGCGTTTCGGCTTGGTCGGACAGCATGATGCCAGCCGCGACATAGTCATCGAGCGTGAACACGGCGACGGCTGGCTTCCGGATCGCGAAAGCCGGCGCTGACACCACCGGCGGCAGAAGGCCCTCAAACCGCTCCCCTGTTTCAGGCAGTTCGGCGGAGACGCGGGGCGCCCCGGCATGAACCTCGGCCCCGACGTGATGTGCGACAAGTCGAACGATGCGTTCGCCGTCGGCTGGAGATAGGCGTTCACCGGTGTCGGAGAGACCTTCCGACAACCGGTCGACCCAGAGCCGCCCGTCGGGGTTGAGCATCACCTCGACGATCGCGGGGTCTTCCAGAAACGTGGCGATCGCCGGGCCGAGCGCAGTGCGCAGCATCCGAGCACCGCGAAGGATCGCCTCCGATTTCTGGTGAGCTGCCGTCACGTCGTCCCCGTTCTTTTGCGGGACCGCCGCGGGCGCCCCTGGATCGGGGATGAGTAGAAGAGGCAGAAATCATGGCGTGACAACAACCATCATGTGGCCGTCGTACTGTGGCGTACAAAGACAGGGAAACGGCGGAACGGTCGAATACTTGTGATACGTCAAACAGTGATTATTCCGCGTCGCGCGCGGGGATGTCTTCCGCGATTTCCTGCCTGAGCTTCGGACCTTGCGCGAGTCGTCTGCCGAGCGCGGTCACGAAGGCTTCGTAGCGCTCCGACGCTTTGGCGCGAGCCGCGACCTGCGCCGGCTCCGGCAACGGCGGGTTGGAGGTCAGCCAGAAGCGGATGAACACGGCGAGCGTCTCGACCGATATTCCCAGATCGCGCTCCATGCGCGCCATGCGTCGGTCGAGCTGGTCAAGCCGCTTCGTCGTCGCGGCCTCCTGACGCTCGGCAGCGTCCGGCGAGAGGAATGAAGCGATACCGGCCTCGGCTACCAGTGACAGGGACAGATCGCGCCGGGCAGCATGGGCTGCGAGCGCCTTCATGACGTCCGGGTCGAGATAGACCGACAGCCGCTGCTTCTTCAAAGGTTTGGTCACCCCCGCCTCCTACAGATCGATGCCATCGCCAGGATCGAGCGATGCCTGCCGAGCGACCTGGCGCATGGTCTGCGTCATGCGGCTGAGGCGCGCAGCATCCTCATCGACGTCGTCGCGAGGATCGATCTCGAATTCGTTGTCGACGATCGCCTTGCGTTCGACGGTTTTCATGCGGCTCAGTTCAGGCTGATGCCGTTGCTCGGAGTCCGTCGGGTCGTCGTCGGCTAGGTTATCTGCCGTAGCTGGCGCACTCAGCACGGGAGGTTCCGGTATGGCGAGCGCGCTCCAATCGTCGGCTCGAGCGCTTGCGGGCTTCGTGAGTGCGGGAGGCGTAAGGATGCGCTCCTGAAGCCGACGATCCTCGTAATAGCGTGCCTTCTTTGCGCGGATAGGCGGGATGCCGGCGACCATGACGATCTCGTCTGACGGCGGGAGCTGCATGATCTCGCCCGGCGTGAGCAATTGCCGTGCAGTCTCCGAGCGCGACACCATCAGGTGGCCGAGCCAGGGCGATAGCCGGTGGCCGGCATAGTTCTTCATGGCCTTCATTTCGGTCGCGGTGCCAAGCGCATCCGAAACGCGCTTCGCAGTTCGCTCGTCGTTGGTGGCGAAGCTGACGCGCACATGGCAGTTATCGAGGATCGAGTTGTTCGGACCGTAGGCTTTCTCGATTTGGTTCAGCGATTGCGCGATGAGGAACGCCTTCAGACCGTAACCCGCCATGAAGGCGAGCGCGCTCTCGAAAAAGTCCAAGCGCCCAAGCGCAGGAAACTCGTCGAGCATGAGCAGCAGCCGATGGCGATTGCCTTTCGCCTGGAGGTCCTCGGTCAGACGGCGGCCGACCTGATTAAGGATCAGGCGGATCAGCGGCTTGGTCCGGTTTATGTCAGATGGCGGCACCACGAGGTAGAGCGTGGTCGGATACTTGCCGCCGACCATGTCGGCGATGCGCCAGTCGCACCGACGGGTAACTGCCGCGACCACGGGATCGCGATACAGGCCGAGGAACGACATCGCTGTCGACAACACCCCGGAGCGCTCGTTATCGGACTTGTTGAGCAGCTCGCGGGCGGCGCTGGCAATCACCGGATGTGGACCGGCCTCGCCGAGATGGGCGGTCTTCATCATCGCCGCGAGCGTCGACTCGATCGGGCGCTTCGGATCGGAGAGGAAGGCGGCGACGCCGGCCAACGTCTTGTCGGCCTCTGCGTACAGGACATGCAGGATCGCGCCGACCAGAAGCGCGTGCGATGTCTTCTCCCAGTGATTTCGCTTTTCGAGCGAGCCTTCCGGGTCGACGAGAATGTCTGCGATGTTCTGCACGTCGCGGACTTCCCATTCGCCGCGGCGCACTTCGAGCAGTGGGTTGTAGGCCGCCGACTTCGCGTTCGTCGGATCGAAGAGCAGCACGCGGCCATGCCGTGCGCGATAGCCGGCGGTGAGCGTCCAGTTCTCGCCCTTGATGTCGTGGACGATCGCCGACCCCGGCCAGGTCAGGAGCGAAGGCACCACCAGGCCCACGCCCTTGCCGGAACGGGTCGGCGCGAAGCACAGCACATGCTCCGGACCGTCATGGCGGAGATACTCGCGCTCATGCCTGCCGAGTACGACTCCGTCGGGGCCGAGCAGTCCTGCCGCCTTCACCTCTTCCGGTCGTGCCCAGCGGGCCGAGCCATAGGTCTCGACATTCTTGGCTTCACGCGCCCGCCATACCGACATGCCGATCGCGACGGCGATGGAGATGAAGCCACCCGACGCGGCGATGTAGGCGCCCTCGACGAAGATCGGCGGCGCATAGGCGTCGTAGAAATACCACCACCAGAAGAAGGCCGGGGGATAATAGATCGGCCATCCGGCCAGTTCGAACCAAGGCTGACCGAGCTGGGGCTGGAAGCCGAGACGGTAGGCTGTCCATTGCGTGGCGCCCCAGGTCGTCATCAAGACGATCAGGAACACGGTGAGGATCTGCCCCCAGAGGATTTTCGTCGCCGACATGGCAGGCACTCCTTTCTTGGTGGGGCTACATGCCGAGGCCGCGATTGCGGCCGAAGCTCCAGTCGACGCCGCCGCCCCCGCGTGAGACCCCGGAGACGTGCTGGCCGAGTTGACGTTCGAGAGACGGCGTCCAGGGCACGAGCTGGAAGCCGAGCCCGTCGTCGATCATGGCGAAGCGGCCCGAGGCGAGCGCAAAGCGTTGCCGATAGGTGCCCGCTACATACTCACCCGTTCCGGCCTTGGTGAATGGCCGGCCGGTTTCGGCCGCGAGCTTCTCGCCGAGCGCTTCGACCTCGCGCTGGCGCAGCGAGTCGATCAGTCCGGGCGAGAAGCTGACGCCACGGGTCTGCCGTTCGGCGAGCCCTTGGTGGATAAGATGCTCGGCGCGTCGGTCCATTGCCTGCCGCACCTCCGCGCCAAAGCCGCCACCACCGAGAGCCACCGGTTCGCGGGCGATGGCCTGCCGGTCGAGCCAGGTGGCGCCGGTCGCATGGACCTGCTGTTCGATATCGAGATCGGATCGAACAGCGAGTGCGACACGGCGGCGGCCCTGCACGTCGTCAAACTTGCGCAGCTCGACGATCGAACCCGGCGCGCTGTCGGCAGCCGCGTCGAGATCGGGGAGCTTAATATGATGGGTTCGCCCGTCGGTGCCGTCGACTACGGCGTAGGCCGTGCCCTTCAGTTCGTTGTCGAGACCGCGATCGACCAGACGCCCGATGACAGGGTCATCGATGCTTTCGCCCGCGAGCACATAGCTTCCGGCGCCACGCTCTATGCCGCGCTCGGTCAGGCCACGATGGATGCGCTTGATGATGTCGCCGCGTTCACCGAGGGCGCGCAGCGTCTTCTCCGCAGTCTCCGAGACAACCCACTGACCGGGACCGACCTGATCGGCGAGATCAAGCGTCTCCAGCTTGCGCAGCCTGCCGACCTTCAACGCGTGGAACTCGTCAGGCTTCTGATCGGGACGTGGCGCGAGGTCGACGATGCCGGTGCGATAGCTGTCGCGGGAGATCTGCCGATCGAGATCGGTCCAGCGTTCCGCCTCGACCTGACGTCCGAGGTTACGACGGATCTCCTGCTCGGTGCGGGGCCCCAGTTCCTGGGTGACGAGGTCTTGCGCGCGGGCGCGCATGCCTTCCTTGATGTAGTCGCGGGAGATTACGAGGTCCTGGCTGTCGTCGGTACGTCCCCGCAGGATGATGTGGACATGGGGATTGTCGGTGTTCCAATGATCGACGCCGACCCAATCGAGCTTGGTGCCGAGGTCCTTTTCCATCTGCCCCATCAGGTCGCGGGCGTATGTCCTGAGGTCGGACATCTCCGTTGCGTCCTCCGGTGAGACGATGAAGCGGAAATGATGGCGGTCGTCCTGGGTTCGCTCAGCGAAGGCCTTCGGATCGGCGTCTCCGGTCTCGGGACCGAACAGCTGGGCCTTCTCCCCGTCCCGGGTAACACCCTCGCGCCGGAGGTAGCTGAGGTGGGCGCTAAGCGGCGCGGCCTTAGCGGTGTGCCGCACGACGCGCGTCTTGATAACCACGTTGCGCGACCGGCTGGTCAGGAGCCGGTTTGCCTGCACTGTCGCGCGTTGTCCGCGACCGAACCGCGAGCGATTGCTCGTGGTGATCTGGCCGGAGCGCGAGATGCGGCCGCCAGCCCGCTGTGCGGCCGCAAGTGCCTGAGCGATGAAGGGCCGTGCCTGTTGCGCGCGTGTCGAGCGGATGCGGCCAGGCCGGATGCGGAAATCGTCCTCGCCGCTCATCGCCAAAGCTCCGCACATCGCGCAAAGCGAAGGAACCACTTGGAAAAATGGCGATTGCGCAGGCTGCGCCAGTTGGGCGCACCTCGCGCAAATGCGCCATAAGTCCCTGAAAACACACGACCGCACCAAGCCGCACATCGCCGGCTTTTATCTCGCCATCGTTCGGTTGTGCTGACTGCTCCCCCTCCGCAGACTGCCCATCTCCCGCCAAGGCACGCCACGGTACGCACGGGTGCGAACGCGGTCATCGCGGTCCCCCGGAAACGCTGCGCGTAACGAAAAGGCCATCGGTGGGCGAAGCCACGGGGCCTTGATCGCGCACCGGGGCCGCCGCCGTGGCGGTGTCCGGCTTGCCGTCAGACTGCAACGGCACGGCAGCCTCTCTGCCGGCCGACTGTACGACGAAGAGCGGCGCTCTCGTCCAAGTTAGCGGATCGGCGGCCGCCACCATGACAGGGCCGGTGAGTTCACCGCCCCCGACGATGGGGGCGAGCGTCGCGACATAGGCGCGCGTTTCGGCCGGCAATGGGCGGCCGGCGAGATACTCTTCGTAGCGGCCCGGACCCGCGTTGTACGCCGCCAAAAACCCCGGCGATCCGTAGCGGTCGTGCATCTCGCGCAGATATGCAGCACCCGCCAGAATGTTGTCCCGGGGGTCGTAGGGGTTGCCGCCGAGCCGATGCCGGACGCGCAACTCCTCCCACGTGGCGGGCATGATTTGCATCAGGCTCATTGCGCCGGCCGACGAGATCGCGCGCACATCGCCCGCGCTTTCGACGCGCATGACGGCACGAATCCACGTTTCTGGAACGCCAAACCGCTGAGACGCCTCTGCGATGTACGCGCCATAGGGATCGCTGCGTGATGGCTGCTCGACCTGCGCCTGCTGGGCGCAGGCAGTGCTCGCGGCGGATCCGGCGAGGACCAGGCCGGAAAGGAGAAGGAGAGCTGCACGTCGGAGGGCGATCCTCCCTCCGACGACAGGTTTGATGCGTGTGGCGGGCATCGTTCAGTCCAGCTCGCCGCGCTTTGGCGGGCGGTTCCAGTGCAGGGCCCAGGCGGACTTGTCGTCGGCCGACTGGAACAGGTTGGCGCGGATCGGATGTTCGAAGGTCGGATCGTCAAGCTGCAGCGAGACGTATTCGCCGGCCTTCTCGCCGGTGCGCTTCCAGCCCGCGCCGATCTCCGCGCCGGTCTCGTTGCTCATGGTGTCGAGCACATGGACGCGGTAGTCGGGCGCGTTCTCAGCTTCGGATGGCTCGGCCGCGACGATGATGATGTCCTGGTGCAGGGAAAGTGTCGTCAGATGGCCGATGAAGCCATCATTCTCGCGCATGAATTGACCGATCACGGGCATTGTTCGTCTCCTTAAGATTGCGGTGGACAGGGTCATGGGCGCGCCGTCACCGCGTCGGCGCGCGCCAGACGAAGCGGCCATCGCCGTCCTCGTCGGTGTAGAGAGGGGTGGCCCGGCCGATCACGGCGGTGGCCGGAAGCGGGCCGAAGTAGCGGCCGTCGAGACTGTCGCGGACCTGCCAGTTCATCAGGAACAACTCTCCAGCCGCGACCAAGCGGCAGCCCTGCCAAACGGGGAGCGGGCGACCGCGACGATCGCGATCGAGGGCGTCGCCGATCGGCAGGCCGTCGACCGTGATGGCGAGCCCGGTCCGGCAAACCCGTTGACCCGGGAGCGCGGCGACGCGCTTCAAGAGCGGCACGCCGCGTGGCAGGTAGTCGCCATCGGACAGGAATGTTGCGAGCGGCTCGGGCGCGTCGACCGCCACCAGATCGGTCACGTCGAGGGCGCCCACATCGCCGATTGTGTAGAAGCCGACCGGCGTGCTGGCTGAAGCGTTCCAGATGAGGCGCGGCGCGAATGAGGCGATCGAGGCGAGGCCGAGAAGCGATACGGCCGCCGTCGTGACGATGGCGTAGGAGAGCCGGGTCATGCGCCGATCTCCCGACGTAGGAGAAAGGCCTGGTGCTGTCGCAGGCCGTAGGCGCGCGGCGCTTCGCCGACAGTCAGCCGGTTGTGGACGTGACGCCAATGATCCGGCGAGACCTCGATCGGGTCGATGCCGCGCGCCTCGATCGCGTCGATGGCTTGGAGCATGCGCTCCACCTTCGGCCAGCCGTCGACGCGCAAGAGGATGTCCGCGCCGGGCGTGACGGTCGGCATCGTCTGGCACGGCGCAGCAGGCTCAACAGCACGCAGGATGTCGAGGCGCGAGAGCACGGTCCCGTGCTCATTTGCGGCCCATCGGACCAGCGCAAAGATACTTCCGGGAGGGAAGAAGAGGATGCGTCGGCGCCGGTCGAGGATCTGTTCGCGTAGCTCGCGACCGAACCGTATCCATTGCTCCGTTCGCTTCTCGACCCAAGTAAGTTCGACCTGGGTGAGAGTGTCGGCCGGCAGCTCGATGGCGGCGCGGCCGACGCGCATTGGCGCGGCGACATGGCCGGTCATGATCCTTCTCCTGAGGGGGGTGGGAATTCGCGCTCGAACAGCGCGCGCAGCATGTCGGCGACGGTCTGACCGCGCTGGAAGGCGGCAATCTTGATGCGGCCGCGCATATCCGCAGTCACGTCGATCGTCAGTCGCGCCGAGAAGTCCTCGCCGGCTTGTGCGCGCGGGTGGTGGCGCTCGGGCGCCTTGATCCAGCTCTCCGGATCGACCGGACGCGCCGCGAAGCTGCGTTTCGGGGACCGCGCGCTCATGCGCCGATCCTCGCGACTTCCGCCGCGAGCGCGGCGATCTCGCGCGCGCCAGGGCAATCCTCGTCCTGCTCGGCGGCGAGCCGGCCGGTCTGCACGACATCGGCGAAGACGATGCGCTGGCCGATCGTGGTCGAGAGCAAGGGCGGGTCGTGATCCGCGAGCGTTTCGGCGGTCTCGCGCGCCAACACGGTGCGAGCCGCGCAGCGGTTCAGCACGAAGCGGGCGGCGAGCTGCGGGCGGTAGATGCGTGCCTCCCCGAGCAGCGAGAGCATTTCGGCGGAGGCCCAGCCATCGAGCGGCGACGGCTGCACCGGAATGAGCACGAGATCGGCCGCGAGCAGCGCCGAGCGCATCAGCCCAGCGACGCGCGGCGGGCCGTCGATGACGACATGGTCAACGTCGCGGGCCAACTCCGGCGCTTCGCGGTGGAGCGTGTCGCGGGCCAGGCCGACGACACCGAACAGTCGCTCCAACCCCTCTCGGCTGCGCTGCTGCGACCAGTCGAGCGCCGAACCCTGGGGGTCGGCGTCGATCAGCGTCACGCGCTGTCCACGGCGAGCCCATTCGCCGGCGAGGTGCAGGGCGAGCGTCGTCTTCCCGACGCCGCCCTTCTGGTTGAGCAGCGCGACGATCATGACGGTCTCCCGGCGATCGGGGACTCGTCCACAGCGGCCGAAAAGCACGGTCGCGTTAGAAAGATTCCGTAGGAATCTAGGTTAGATAAGTTACAGGGCTTGCAAGTCGCTGATTCAGCGCGAGGATTCGTCGAATCCGGTCCCCGATAGCACGAGACTTCGGTCCCCGATGGCACGATAGTGCCGGTCCCCGATAGCACGAGACGATTCACAGCTTATCCCCAGGGCGAGTTTTCGAGCGGCGACGGCGGCGCGGAATGCCAAGCGCGTCGGGATCGGTGGGTGCGAAGGACAGGATGTCGGGACCGCCGACGCACTGCTCGATGGTGAGCTGATACCCGGGGAGCGGCTGCCGGCGGACGATCTCGCGGAGGTCGTAGGCAAAGTGCTTGAGCGGCGAGAGGCTACCCGACTTTGCATGGAGGTGCGGAAAGTCGAAGCTCCAGCCGAACTCCTGCTTGCCGCCGTGCTTGCGCACCAGGCGGTACAGCCAGCGCTCCAGCCCTCCGGTCAGGCCGAAGTAGTTGCGGTCGATGGTGAGCACCAGCGCGTCGTCGAGCACTGCGCTGTAAAACCAGTCGGGAACGATGAGTTCGAGGCCGAGCGGCCTGCCGCGTTGGTCGGCTCGTTCCTTCCACTCGTTGATCCAGGAGAACCGGTGCATCCGACGCTCTGTCGGCTGGCGGATCGAGGTCGCGACGGTCGTCGACTGCAGTCGGTCGAGTGCGGCCTTGAGCCGATCGTAATCCCGCAGCGATACGCCGCGGCCGATGAAGTTCAGGATTTCATACGGGGTCGTGGCCATCAGCCGCGATGGCTGGAGCCCCACGTCGCGAGCCTCGACGATCTGTGAGGCGGCCCAGATGAGGATGTCGGCGTCCCAGATCGTCGCCATGCCATGCTCGGGCACTGCCTCGACACGGATCTTGACCGAGCCGGCCTTGAAGTCGATCGGCGCAAGCCGCTTCGACTTGGCGAGCGAGAAGAATGGATAGGCCATCAGGTCCTGCGCATCGCGAGGCGCCAAGTCACCGGGCAGCGCCCGGAAGAGGTCGAGTTGCGCTCTCTCGTCGCTGCGTTGATGGCGGGACGACATCACGGAGACCGGATCAGCGAAGGCCGGAAGTGCCGGCGTTGCGGCCTTGGGAGGCCGCAGCTTTCGCAGGAGCGACGATGCCGCCACGCGGATCCGAGGTCGAGGTCACCAAGCCGCGATCGGCCCACGCCTGCAGGTCGGTCAGCGAATAGACCACCCGTCCACCGAGCTTCCGGTAGGTCGGTCCGGTGCCATATGTTCGGTGCTTTTCGAGCGTGCGCTCCGACAGCCCGAGAAAGCGCGCGGCTTCCTCTGTCCTGAGGTAGCGTGGCGGCATGGGGGCGGCCGTTTCGTCCATGATCGAACCTCCGTGGTTTCGCGGCGCCTGCCTCGGACAGGCGGCGGATTGCGGTCACGGTGGCGCGATTGCGGCGGTCGGCACGATGTCGAAGTAAAGGAGATAAGTTCGACACCCTTTGGGGGGTCAGCGGTCTCGGCGTGGCCGACGCAAGATCGAACGATAGCCGCCCTGGACGAGCTTCGCGCCGTCTCTAGCCAGGCGAATGGTCGTCTCGCGGATTGCGCTGCCTACCCACGAGGCTGCGTCGTGATCATGTTTGGGAAAGACGGCGTCGGCGATTGCACGATACGTCGCTCCGGATGCCCGACCGTCGAGGACGCGCAGCATTTCGCGCGCCCGCTTTTGTCGGGATCGGGTGATACGCGGATCCGGCGGGACGGTTTTTCCAGCGAGAGCCGCCCAAAAACGAGCCAGCGCGCTCAGGCGGTCGGGCGTAAGCTCATCGAGAAGGACCATGGCCGCGAGACTTCCGGCACCGTCGCGGAAAGAAGCGTCGAACTTTTCGCCCCGGATCTGAAGGCGCAGCATCTCGCCATCGATGCCATTTATGGCCTGCGCCCTGATGAAATCGTCAAGTGAGGGAGGCGTGTGAGCCGTCGGGATTTTGCCGAGGACGACGATCGATGGATCGAAGTGGGCGTCCCAAAAGACTGGAGAGACGATTGCAGATGCAGAAGGGTCTGCCGGGAAATCGCAACCCCCATCGGGATGTAAACTCCCGGGTCAGTTCTTCGGTGTTGTCGCCTGCCTGGAGGAATTCGTCGTATGATCGCCGGTACTCGGTGTTTCTCCGCAAAAACTCCCAGGCAAGATCTCCGGGAGACAGAGCATCGACATAGTCGTAAGCGGCCTCTGACCGCCAAGAATCTTCTTCAGACATCCTCCACAGCCTCCGCAGTTTTAGCGCGCGAATTGAGCTGCGGACACGATTCCAAGTTGTGTGAGGGCTGGGAATAACGAAGGCGGAGCAACGTGATGCGAAACCTGCATCACGTTCAGTTCACGCGGCCGGCCAGCAAACCGCTATAGCCGTTCTTCGTCATCCACTTTGCGCGCGCGAGATGCGAGCGGTGAACGCGCTCGGCACGCTCGGGCTCGGCGTTCACCGAAATCCCGAAAATCGTCTCGACGACGTCTGCCCAGGAAGCGCCTTGCGCTTCGGCATCCAGCAAACGCAGGTAAAGCTTCACATTGGCCGCGTCATACGCGGTCGGCGTCGCGCTGCTTGGCGGTTCATCAAGAAATAAGCTTGTAGTCACGGCGTTCCCCGGCGCGGATATCCATCCATACTGGAGCATTTTGTTAACGATCTTACGAGCGAGCTTCTAGCGCAACCCGATGAGAGGGGCGTTTGCGAGTTCGCTCCTCGCGTGCCGTCAGGCTTGCCCTTTGCGATCAACCACCATCACTCCCACACCACGGTCGGAGCTCAGGAACACGACGCCATTCTGTTCGAAAGCGCGCCTGACCTCATCCCGCGTGCTCTCGTACACCTCGAGGCCACTGGCGGACTCGAGGCGCTTGAGGGCGGTCAGAGATACGCGAGCCTTGTCAGCGAGCGTCTCCTGTGTCCAACCCAGCAACGCGCGCGCGGCCCGTGATTGTCGGGCGGTGATCATGCATGATCACCTCCCACTCGGACCTACGCGCACGCCAGAACTACGACTATAATAGTCGCCCTATGCCAGTTTGGCCACCGCAAAGCCGACCGGGCAAACGTCAGCTGATTCGGTTGCCAGAAAGCTGAAAGGCCCCGACCTTCTGGCCGGGGCCTTGCGCGGAGGCCTCAGTCGCCGCGCCGCCCGCTCGGGCGGGACCAGATCAGCGAGAAGGTATCGCCGTCCTCGTCGTCGAAGAGGTTGGCGTAGATCGGGGCGTTGAAGCTCGGATCGTCGAGCTTGAGGCCGAGATAGTCGCGGCCCTCGTTGGAGCGCTTCGACCAGGCGGCGCCGATCTCGGCGCGGCCCACCAGGACGCGGTGGCTGGGAGCGTTCTCGCCAGTGGCGCGGGTATCGGGGACGATGCGCACGCCCTTGGCCTGGACGCTGAGGGTGACGATTTCGCCGGTGAACTCGTTCGAGCCGGTCTTCTTGAAGGTGCCGATGGTCGCCATTGTAATTCTCCGTTTTCCGTTCCCGAGCCCGCACCATTGCGGCCTCGATGGCGATCGGCAGGCCGGAGGCGGTCGACGGCGCACCCCGAAGGGGCCTGACAGCTTAGGAGGGCTTTCTTGTCTCGCGAGGAATGACGGCGCAGCCGGCAGGGGAAGAAAGTTCGACGCGGCTGTTGCGTCATAGGCGATCGAGGCGAAGCCGTACTTCGGCCAGATCAGGCCATTGAAGAGGCCGTTTGGAGCGGTCTAGGCACGGTCAGATAACGGAGAAGATGGCGACCCTCCCGCATCGGCAAGTTGGCGCAGGGTGTGCGCAGCGGCTTCGTTCCCCATCGACAGGCATTGCTCCAGCATCTCCGTCCACTGCCACCGGGAGTGTCTCTGCCTTCGGTGCACGGACGGATGCGCTGCCGGTGTTGCCCAAAGCGCTCCCCCGCGGGTTGCTTTTCGGGGCGATGAACAATCAGCACCCACCGCTTCATCTGCAACCTCGGAGGCTACGAGGATATGCTTTGTTCGGTGCTGTTCCGGTCCGCCGAGACGACGTCGACAAAGATCATGCCCGAGTAAGGTCCGGGCTGGATGGGCTGGGAGTCGCCACTAGTCCAGCGACCCGGAGGAAGGCGGTGATCCCGACCGCGACGGCCCCGAAGATCGAAAACGCCATCTGCCACGCTTCCGACGGCATCAGGTGCTTCACGATGCCATGGGTGGCATGAAAACCCGCGATCGCCGCCGGGGCGACGAAGGCGATCGCCACGACGAGTTTCAGCCACATCGAGCGGACGAAGGCGATCAGGAGGTGCCCGATGGCGAGCGTCATCGCCGCCGCGAGCGCGCCCACGACGACAGCGCCGGCAATGCCGGCGCCGCCTTCGTTGGCCCAGGCGCCCGTCGTCACGCCGACGAAGGCGGGCAGAGCGAAAACGGCCAAGGTGAACACCAGCCAGCAGAGCAGGCCGACGGCGAAGAGGGATGCGAGTATGGCAAAGACGATCATGGCAGTGGTTTCCAATCGTTCATGGCTGACGATCGCGCCTCCACCACCACCACAGCGCGCCTGAAGTATAGCGAATGACAAGCCGGGACGGGAGCGGAAATCCTGCCGGACTTCCGCTTGCGGCCGTGAAGCCTTGCCCGCGATCAGTGGGCGAAGGGATCAACCTCATGGACGATCGCGGCGAGTTCGCCGTCATATTCGCCCGCGGGCATGACACCCATGCTGCCGTCGCCCGCCTGGAAGATGACAATCGAGACCATCAGGGTGGTGGCGAGGCTGAAGGCGAAGGCGTGAGCTTGATTGAGGGACATCTGCTGGGCTCCTGCTGGAGCGGGGGACCATCCCCCGCCGACAGGCGCCCGAAGTGTTCGGCCGTGGACTGCAATCACCGCGCAGGCGTAGCCGCAGCGGCGGCATGCTGGCATAGCCGACCCTTCATGGGTTGATGGCGACAAGTCCGCGGCTGGACCAAGGATCAGCGCTGATAGGCGGAGGTGGTCTTCGCGTCGGGAGACCCGTTTTACAGTCTCGACACTGCTTTCGACTCAGCCTCGCGTCGTGTCCTCAGATGGCTATTTGCGCTATGCTCTTGGCAGCAAGTGTAGAGTCGCGAAGGGCTGGACGATGGCGGAGTTCACAGGAAGGAGCCTGCACCTCTTGAAGAAGGCTTTGACGATCGCTGTGCTGGCGATCGAGCGGCAGCCGGGCCCCTTCCAGTCGTCTTCGGACCAAGCGGATATGAAAGCGCTTCTCGACGCGTTGATCGAAAACGACACCGAGCTTGCCTTCTACGCGCGATCCGCCCGTATCGCAGTGACAGGCGAGCCAGACTGAACGTGGGGCTGCCAATGACGGAGACGCTCGCTTTCGAGAAGCGACACAAGGACGGAAGCTTGTGGGTCGTCGGCCAGACGATGGAGGGACAACCTACCGGATACTGGGAGTGGTTTCGCCGGGACGGTTCGAAGCTGCGGTCCGGCTACTTCGACGACGGTCAGCAGGTTGGTGATTGGACCACGTATGATCGCTCCGGGTGCGTCTACAAAGTCACGAAGATGAAGCGCTAGGCAGCGGCGCATGCGTGGCGGCGCTTACGCGCCGCCGTGCTTCCAAACCGGAATGCCGAGTTTCTTGGCCTTGTCGGCGAGGTTGTCATTTATGCCCGTGCCCGGGAAGTGCAGCACGCCCTTCGGCACGATCTCGAGCATCTGGTCATTCCGCTTGAACGGTGCCGACCGTCCGTGCTTGGTCCAATCGGGTGCAAAGCCGATCTGCGGAACGTTGCGGTTCGATGCCCAGAGCGAGGCGATCCTCTCGGCACCCTTTGGCGACTTTCCATGGACGAGAACCATGCCGGCGTGCTTGGCGTGAACCTGATCGAGCTTTGCCCAGATAAGCTGGTGATCATTGAAGTCGAGGCCGCCGGTGACGACGATCTTGGGGCCAGGCGGCAGGAGCACCTCTTGATCGGCGCGCTTCTTCGCCATCAAGAAGTCGCGGCTGTCGATCATCGCCGAAGTCAGATTGCGATGGTTGACCTTCGATCCGCTGCGCGGGAGCCAAGGCTTGCCGACGTGGCGTTCGTAGTGTTCGGCGGCCTGGTCGCGCATTAGCTCGAAGGCGTTCTGGCGCTCTATCAGCGTGATCCCCTCTGCGATCAGGCGCTCCAGTTCGACCGATTTCACCTCGCTGCCGTCCTGTTCGCGCTGCGCCCGCTTCTGGGACTGCTCATTGTCATCCAGTTCGCGGCCGATCCGGTCGGTCGCGCGGTGGAAAACGTTCACGGTCGACCAGAGGAGATCGTCGAGGTCAGGTTCG
Organism: Sphingopyxis sp. H073; assembly: GCF_001468395.1. GTDB lineage: Bacteria > Pseudomonadota > Alphaproteobacteria > Sphingomonadales > Sphingomonadaceae > Sphingopyxis. The sequence goes on from NZ_LNSG01000002.1 coordinate 388,780, forward strand.
AGGCGCGTGTCTGCCAGGGTGCCGATTAGAGCGTCGAAGATGTCGGCGACGGCGCCCGCGACCTGGTTGCCGTCCGGCAGAAGCCGCTGGTCGGGCTCGTCGGTGAAGGGTCGGTAGCCGTGAAGTTGCAGTTCGTTAAGGACATGGTCGGTGGGTGAGGACTCGTGATGCGGTTCGTAGTCGTCGTGATCGCGCATGGGATGCTCCATCGGTTGGACCGCGACCGTCGCGGCCTTCATGGCGACGAAGCCCGCGGGCCGGACGGCCGGGCACCCGGAGCGAAAGCGTAGGGCTCGATGGCTAAGGCCGGCTATTTTGCTTCGCGATGGAAAGCGGCCTCTGGGCCGCGCCGGAAAATAGTTGGCCGCCGCCATTGCCCGGTTGGCCGGCTTGTGGGCCGATCGCCCTCTCGAAGGCCGAGGCGCGGTCCCCCTCCGATGGATGATGCATCCGCCGAGCACGACGGCGAACCTCACGCCCGTTCTCCTGCCGGCTATGCCGCCAACGCCATGAAGCGCGCGATGTCCTGCGGCGCGACCTGCAACCGGGCTTCCACGCTCAATGCGTCCAGGCCGAGGCTGCGCAGATCCTCGTTGAAGTCGCCCAGCTGCGGCGAGATGACAATCGGCTCGATCCCGGCCGCGTCGGCCCGTTCAATGAGGGTGTCGCGCGCAGCGTCACCGGCCGGATCGTTGTCGCGGACGATGTAGAGCCGCCGCAGTGTGTCGGGGAACAGGATGGCAGCGAGATGGGCCGCGGAGAGCGCCGCCAGCATAGGCATGTCGGGAAGGACCTGACGAAGCGACAGGACGGTCTCGATGCCTTCGCCCGCCGCTATCACATCGCTGCCTATGCCGAAGCGGACCGCGTTGCCGAGAAGATCGCCCATGGCTCGCCTCGGCGTGTCGATTGGCGCCTTGTCGCGGCGGCGCGGATCGAGCCAGGTGCGATGCGCCCCGGTGATCTTGCCGTCGAGGTCGGTGACGGCCGCGATCATCGCCGGCCAGGTCTCGGTCGGCGAATGCTCTTCGGGGCGATAATAGCAGCGCGGGTGGAAATGCAGGCTTCCGGTTCCGCGCAAATCCGTAATGCCGCGTTCCCGTAAATATGTTTGTACGAGCGTGCCGTGGATCGGCTGCGACATGCGGACCAGTCGGCGGGCCGCTTCGGGGGAGCCATGCGGCGCTGGGTTCTGCCGCTCGTGCTGACGGGCCTCCGGTGCCGGCGGCATCGAGAGAAAGGTCCGCGCCTCGTCGGCGACATCCTTGAAGTCGATGAGGCCGCAGCTTTCTCGGATGACGTCGAGGAGATCGCCATGCTCGCCGGTGGCCGCGTCGGTCCATTTGCCGGCGGGACCTTTCGGCGTGTCCTTGAGCCGGACATACATCGAGCGGCCGGGTGTGTTGCGCGCATCGCCCACGAGCCAGTAGTTGCCCTCGCGGCGACCGCTGGAAAGATAATGCCGGCACACCGCCTCGGCCTGCCGGCCGAGACGGTGCGCGAGATCGGAAGCGTCCTGACGTGCCATCACGCGGCCTCCCGCTCGGAGATGCGAGCCACGGGATATGTATCGAGCACCTTGGCGAGGACGCCCGGTCCGGCGGAGTCGGCCGGCACGAAAAAGCGGAGCTTCCACGAGATGATCTCGCTGAACAGGCCGTAGGTGCGCAGCCGGTCCCGCATCGCCTCGGTGAAGCCGGTCAGCTCCAGGCGCTGGGCATTCATGACGCGGGCGCGCCGAAGCTGAAGGCCGTCAGCGAGATCGAGGATCGTCGTGCCGTCCATCAGAGCGGTGAAGGCCTGCTCAGGGGTCAGCGATGTTGCGCCCGTGGTGACGGCGTTTGCCGCCCAGGCGGGCGAGACGCGGCGGCCGATGATGCGCTCGCCGCCATCGGTCTGGAGCCGGTAGACCCGCGTCGACTCGTTTGGCAGCCGCTTCCAGATCGGCAACAACAGGCCGGCGACAATGTGGATCGTGCTGTCGGAAAACTCCGGCACGTCATTCAACTCAGCCCACCACGCGGCGGCGAAGGCGGCGCGATCGGCTTCCTCCCAATGGCTCTCACCCATCATGCGCAGCGGCGCATAGTGCTGCTCCATCGGCCGGACCAGGCAGACGCGGCGCTCGATCTCGCCATCGTCGAGCATCATCGATGGTGCGGAAATCTGCACGGCGGCGCGGCCGGAGCGACCATTGACCAGGAGCCGTGCGCGCGGATCGGAGAGATGATCGAGCGCGTCGGCGAGGCTCGTCGGTCGATTGCGCTCCCGGCGGGTGATGGTGAGAAGCCGCGTTTCCGCGCCGGTGCCCGGGTGCGTATGGATCACCTCGCTGCCGGTGACGATGAAGCTCTCGGCCTGCAGCGTTTCGAGTCCGACGTCATAGACTCCACTGCGAACCGCCCCGTCGACCTTTGCCGTCAGGAGCTGCTCAAACGCCGTAAAAAGCACGCCCTGCAGGTCGATGGTCAGCGCGAGCAGACGGTTGAGGAAGGTCGTGATCGGCGGCAGCTCGTCCTTGATGCCGTTGTCATCCGTGAGTTTGAGTCCGGTGGCGGACTCAAAGCGGTCGAGCGAGCAGTTCTCGACCTTGCCACGCACGAGCAGCAGATAGAGCTGGCGCAGCGCATCGCGCGCATAGGGGCTTTCGAGATTGTCCTCTGGCCGGAAGAGACCCTGTCCGCCGGTCTGGCGCTGCCCACGCGTGATGGCGCCGAGTGTATCGAGCCTACGCGCGATCGTGGAGAGGAAGCGCTTCTCAGCCTTCACGTCAGTGGCGATCGGGCGGAAGAGCGGCGGTTGAGCTTGATTGGTCCTGTTGGTCCGACCGAGACCCTGGATCGCCGCATCGGCCTTCCAGCCCGGCTCCAGCAGATAGTGGATACGCAGGCGCTGGTTCTTCGCGCCAAGATCGGCGTGATAGCTGCGCCCCGTACCGCCCGCATCTGAGAAGACCAGGATGCGCTTCTGGTCGTCCATGAAGGCGGCGGCCTCGGCGAGATTGGCCGAGCCCGCCCGATTTTCGACGGCAAGGCGATCGCCCTTGCGCACAACGCGCCGTGAACGGCCGGTGACCTCGGCGACGACATCGGAGCCAAAGCGCTGGACGATCTGGTCGAGGGCGCCTGGAACGGGTTCTAGCGATGCGAGCCGTTCGATCAGCTCGTCACGGCGGGCGACGGCCTCCCTGCTCTCGATGGGGTGACCGTCCCGGAAGACTGGCCGCGACGACAGATTGCCCTCGCTGTCGGAGAACGGCTCGTAGAGCTGCACCGGGAAGGAATAGGCGAGATAGTCGAGGACATATTCCCGCGGCGTGATGTCGACACGCACGTCGTTCCATTCCTCGGTCGGGATCTCGGCCAGTCGGCGCTCCATCAGTGCCTCGCCGGTTGAGACGATCTGAATGACGGCGCTATGCCCGTCGGCCAGGTCCTGCTCGATCGAGCGGATCAGCGTCGGGGTCTTCATGCTGGTCAGCAGATGACCGAAGAACCGCTGCTTAGCGCTTTCGAATGCAGAACGCGCGGCCGATTTCGCCTGACGGTTCAGGGTGCCGCTATCGCCGGTGATGTTGGCGGCCTGCATCGCGGCGTCGAGATGGTTATGGATGATGGCGAAGGCGCCGGCGTACGCATCGTAGATGCGGGTTTGCGCGGGCGTAAGCTGGTGCTCGACCAGTTCGTATTCAACACCGTCATAGGAGAGCGACCGGGCCGTGTAGAGGCCGAGGGCGCGCAGGTCGCGGGCAAGCACCTCCATGGCCGCGACACCGCCATTGTCGACGGCCTCCACGAACTCGGCGCGGTTAGCGAAGGGAAAATCGTCACCGCCCCACAGGCCGAGCCGCTGGGCATAGGCGAGATTGTGGACGGTTGTCGCGCCCGTGGCAGAGACGTAGACAACGCGCGCATTTGGCAGCGCGTGCTGGAGCCGGAGCCCGGCACGGCCCTGCTGTGAGGGCGCAACATCGCCCCGTTCTCCCTTGCCGCCGCCGGCGTTCTGCATTGCGTGCGACTCGTCGAAAATAATGACTCCATCGAAGTCGGAGCCCAACCATTCGACGATCTGTTTGACCCGCGAAAGCTTCTCGCCACGGTCGTCGGACCGTAGCGTGGAATAGGTGGTGAAAAGGACGCCTTCGTTGAGACGGATCCGCGTGCCCTGAGGGAAACGCGATAGCGGCGTGACCAGCAAACGCTCCATACCGAGCGCCGACCAGTCGCGTTGCGCGTCTTCCAGCAGCTTGTCGGACTTCGAGATCCATACTGCCTTGCGGCGACCCTGCAGCCAGTTGTCGAGGATGATGCCAGCGGATTGACGGCCCTTGCCGGCGCCGGTCCCGTCGCCGAGCATAAAGCCCCGCCGGAAGCGGACGGCGTTTGGCGCGTCGTCCGGCGCGGCGGTGACGAGATCGCCGGTCTCGTCCACGGTCCAGGCGCCTGCGAGGTGTTCGCCATGAGCTTCGCCGGCGTAGATCACCGTCTCGAGCTGGGCGTCGGACAGAACGCCCTCGGTGACGACCGCGGCTGGAAGCGTCGGGCGATAGCTCGGCTTCGGCGGCGCGACCGACGCCATGGCGGCCGACTGTACCAATTTCGTGGGATGAGGCTGCGCCTCCGGGATGCGGACCGACTGGAGCGCATAGGCCTCATAGATCGAGTCAGACAGTCGGCATTCTTCTGGAGGCATCCGCTCGACGGTCTCATAGTCAAGCGGCATGCCTTTGATCTCAGCCGTCGGCCGGGCGGGGGTGGATGCTGCGGCCTTGGCGAGATAGCCGCGAACGGTGCGCGGCGCCGTGTCCGGGGAAATCTTGGGCAGCGCGACCGCCATGCGCGGGGGCAAGTCGCGTTCGATCCAAGCGAGGAGCGTCGCCACGTCGGGCGCGATGCCGGGGGATGCCGGGAAGCGTGCAAAATCCTCGGCCGGCGCCTTGTCGATGACGGTCAGGCGGGTTTCGATGGTCGTGCCGTGCTTGGCATAGACAGAGCCCGCGATCGCCGCACTGAACACGACGCGGCCGCGCTCCTGCAGCCGGGCGAAGCGGTCCCGCCAGGCCGGCAGCTCGGGCGAGAAATTTGCGCCGGTGATCGCGACCAACCGGCCGCCCGGCGCGAGCCGCGCCAGAGCGGAAGCGATATGGCGATAGGCGGCGTCGGCGACGCGTCCTGAGACGGCCGCCATGACCGAGAACGGCGGGTTCATGATGATGACACTGGGAATGGCGGCGCGGTCGAGATGATCATCGATCTGCGCGGCGTCGAAACGCGTGACCGAATGAGCTGGAAAGAGAGCGGCAAGAAGATCGGCGCGGGTCTCGGCCAGCTCATTGAGGATGAGATCGGAGCCTTCGATCTCGGCAAGGATCGCAAGCAGGCCCGTGCCGGCCGAGGGCTCCAGTACCCGGTCAGCGGACGTGAGCGCTGCGGCGGTCAAGGCCGCGAGACCAAGCGGCGTCGGCGTCGAGAACTGCTGACGGGCCTGAGCCTCCTCGGACCGGCGCGTGTGCGTCGGCAGCAGCCCGGCGATCTTGCTCAGCGCTGCGAGCCGTGCTTCCGGAGACGCGGCTTTGCGGAAAAGCGGCTTTCCGTATTTGCGCATGAAGAGGATGGTTGCCGCTTCGCAGGCGTCATAGGCCGTCTTCCAGTCCCAGGCGCCGCTAGCGTCGGACGCGCCGAAGGCCTGTTCCATGGCCGAGCGCAGTATCGCGGCATCGATCGCGCGGCCCTGTTCGAGATGAGGAAGGAGATGGCCGGCGGCGGCGAGAATGGCGGCGGCCGGCGGCGCGTTGGGCGCGAGCGGAAGCGAGGCCGCCGGGGCGGCTCCGGAGACGGGAGCGTAAAGCATGGAGGGAACCTCGAGAGAGCAAGAACGGACGAGCCGGCCCGGCGCTCTCTCTCGACCGGACGGGCTCAACCCCGTCCCGGCCGACCTCTCACTCTGACGCGGTCAGCGACCATCGCTCCGGCTTGCGGGAAGCACGTCTTCGGCAGTTGCGCGTGCCGGCGGGCGATGCGCCGTTCCCGGCGAAGGATCGCACTATTGTCGCGAATCCGTCCGAGCGCCCGCCTCAGGGCGAGGCATCGGGTGGACGGTAGAGCTCGAAGGGGTTGCCGTCGGCCAGATGGCCGAAGGGCGTAAAAACGTAGTCGCCGTCGTCACGTCCAACGGCGCAGATGACGTAGCGAACCTCGCCCGTTGCGATCTCGGTGCATTCAATTAGCGCCAGGTCGCCGCTGGTCGCGGCGTGCAGCAGCGTCTCGAAATTGGCACGGGCATGATCGGGAATGCTCATCGCGCGGCTCCCTGAGGAAGTCGATCGGCGAGCCAGCGTCCGGTGCTGATCCATTCGAGCGTCCGGCCGGTCGAAAGATCGAGCAGATGGGCGCCGCCAGAGAAGCCGTCGATTACGGGGTCCGAGGCAATATTCGCCCACTGGAAGCCCCAATGTCCGGTCAGGCCGAAGGCCGCGGCGCAGCGGGTAACGAAGGTGATCACCAGTTGCTGGTCAGCGCTGCCAGGATCGCGCAGCCACAGGCGAGCCGATCCGAATTCGGGCGAAAGGGTGAGCAGGAACGGCTCGGCCGGGGGATCCTCGCGGGAGTTTTCGGCCATCAGCGTGGTGTAGATGTCGAAGGCGCGCGTCGCGTTGGCGGCAGTGCCGACGTCGAGCAGGCAGGAAAAGCGGGTGAGAAAATCGGTCATGGCGGACTCCTGAAACGAAAAAAGCCCGGCGCTGGGCCGGGCTTGGGAGGGATCGAAAGACTGTCCGGCTAGTAGCCGAACCGCCAGGACGGCCAGTCTTGACCGTCGTCGGCGGCCTGCACTGCCTCGCCGAGATAGGCGGGATCGCCTTCGACGATGGTGGGATCGCGGACTGGCGTCTCATCGATGACGGTGACGCAGGCAACTAGCCCGTCCTCGACCTCGACATGCACGGGAACGAGATACTGGAAAACGACGCGCCGGGGCGCCGGGCTGGATTGCGACATGGCGTAGCTCCTCGATTGGGGGAATAGACGGAGCGGCCAAAGCCGCCCCGCCAGAGCGATCATTCGGCCGCGACGAGGTGGCGTTCATCGTCTTCGCCAGCGGCCTCCTCGTCATCGCTCGCGAGAAAGTCGGGCAACGCCGCCCCATCATCCTCGCCTCCGGTCTGGGTTTCCGCCGTCGACACCTCACCCTCGGCGACCACGCGCAGCGGCTCCGGCAGCCAGCCGGTGTCCGCCAGCAGGCGCTCGGCCTCCTTCGCCATGTCGCCCTTCTTCAGATGGTCGATGAGTTGTGCGGCTTGCTCGCCGGCGCCCTCGCGGACCGCCTGCAAGATGCGGGGCTTGGTCACCCGGTTGAGGTAGTTGCCGAAGGTCGGTCGCCAGCCGGCCTCGACCAGATCGAGGCCTGTCGCCTTCGTCAGTCGGTCGGCCTGCGAAAGCCTCATGTCGAGGGTATGCTGGGATACACCGCTGCCACTATGCGGGTTCGGCCGCTCATAGAGCGCGTTCACGCCATAGCTGACGCAATGCGCGAGGAGAGCCATGCGGCTGGGCTCATCCAGGTCGGCGAGCCAGTCCCACAAGGCTGCATCGTCCTTCGGGATATCGCCAGCCCAGGCGGCGTGGCGGTCCTGCACCGCACGGGCGGACGGGCTGTCCTTCAGCGCATCGTCCTGGGCCGGGAAGAAGACGTGCTTCACCCCGGCTTCCATGGTGCCCGTATACATGCGGGTCATGAAGGTGTCCGAGACGAGCTTGTGGAGGAGCGCCGTCATAGCTACGTGCGGGTTCTCCGCGACGGCGTTGCGCAGCGCGAGCGTGCGATAGGCCGTCAGCTCGATCACCAGGCGCTCCGGCAGCGGCTTGATGACGCCGTCATCCTCGTCGTCCTCGGGCTCGGCAGGCTGGCCGCCGATGGTGATGACCGCCCTCTGCACCGACGGCTCGGCCAAATCGCCGTCGGCGTCCACGCCGTTCTCGACCTCTGGATCGATCGGTGCTTCATCCTCCGCCCGCACGTAGCCACGGTCGATGGCGAGGGTGCCGTCATGGGCGACGCTGATGAAGACGCCCGCGCGCGGGATGTCGTCCGCCTCGTAGCGCATCGGCCGGGTCTCGAAGGCTGCGAGCGCCGTCTCGATCTCGCTGAGGCGCTGGTCTACCTCGTCCGGCAGTTCGTCGGCGCCTTCATACTCGGCTTCGAGCTTCTGATACTCGGCATTGAGCGCCTCGATGGTCGCCTGTTCCTCGGCCGAAAGGTCGAGCGGCTCGCCCTGCAATTCCCGCAGGCCGCGCGTCGTGTCGTAGGGAAAGCTGACCGCGACCTCGATCCACTTCCAGCCTTCGGCGGCGATCGACTCGGCGGTGGCCTTGAGCTTTTCGGCGACCAGGCGGTCGAGCAGGCTCGCGTCCTGCAGCCAGCCGCCATCATCGGACTGGAAGAGATCGCGCATGACGATGCCTCCCGCCTGTTCATAGGTCTCGATTCCCACGAAAACCGCGCGCTTGTCCGCGGCGCGAACGGTTGTCTCGGTCAGCATGCGCCTGATCTGGTAAGGCTCCTTCGACCAGGCGTCCTTGATCGCGTCCCAGACCTGCTGCTGACGGGCGTGGTCGCCCGACACGGTGAAGGCCATGAGCTGCTCCAGCGTCATGCCGTCTTCGGCATAAACCTCGAGCAGCGCTGGCGACGCCGAAGCAAGCCGCAGCCGCTGTTTGACGACTTGGGCCTGCACGAAGAAGGCCGCGGCGATCTCCTCCTCGGTCATGCCCTTGTCGCGCATGTCCTGAAAGGCGCGAAACTGGTCGAGGGGATGGAGCGGCGCGCGCTCGATATTCTCGGCGAGCGAGACTTCTTCCGCGAGGATCGCGCTGTCGCGCTCGCGCACCACGCACGGCACCGGCGACACCTTGGCGAGGCGCTTCTGCTTCACCAGCAGCTCCAGCGCACGGAACCGGCGTCCGCCGGCTGGGACCTCGAACATGCCGGTCTCGTTGCCTTCGGCATCGACGACCGGGAAAACGCTGATGCTCTGGATCAGGCCGCGCCGGGCGATCGAGGCCGCCAGGTCCTCGATCGAGACACCAGCCTTGATGCGCCGGACGTTCGACTGACTCAGGACCAGCTTGTTGAAGGGGATGTCGCGCGAGGGCGACAGGACGATCTTTTGAGCTGCAACAGCCATCGGGATGTACTCCGCGACGGGCGGCCAAGAGACTCTCTCTCGACCTCCAACCCGTCACGAAAAACCCGTCCTCCCTCTCACTCTCCTCCTGGGCGCGCCCGGCGAGACCCCGGAAGGGCATCGGCGCGACCAAGGAATCTGGCAAGCGCCTCATCCTCAGGCGCATCCCGGTCGAACAGGATGTATTCCGCGCCGAGGCGCCGCGCGTATTCGGCAATCCCCACCAGATCGGCGGGGAGATTATCGCGGTCGCCTTCTCCGACCCAGATGAACCAGCCGTAGGGTGTCGCCGCGACAAGCTCGTCGCCCTGATCGACGTGAACATTCAGATAGGTGCTCGACGCTTCCGAGAGGTGAGCGGTCGAGCAATCGAAGAAGACCCGGAGCGGGTACGTGATCATGCTCATGCCGCCCTCCTTTCAAGTGCATCGGCGGCAACGTCGCGGGCAGCGGCCTCCGGCGCATGCGCCAGCAGCCAGTCGGCCGCCTTGCTCGCCTGACTTGCGGCCCGAACGATGGCGCGGTTGTCCTCGCGCAGGACCTGCAGCCACGAGCCGATATAGTCGGCGTGGCGGACGGTGGGCACGATGCCGAGTGAAGCGCAGCAGAAGGCTGCGTTCATTTCGGCGACCAATTCCTCGAACGCGTATTTCTTGGTGCCGAAGCCGCCGGTCAGGTCGCGGCCCACTCGGCTCGAGTGACCCGTCGCGTGTCCGAGTTCATGCAGGGCCGTGCGGTGCCAGTTGATCGGCTCGAAATAGGCTTGTGGCGGAGGGACCTGCACATAGTCGAGCGCAGGCACGTAGAACGCCCGATCACCGGCGATGCGAAAGTCTATGCCTGAGGCGCGGATCAGCGATTCGACCTGTGGTTCGATCATCCCCTGCGGCGGCGGCGGCGCATTGACCGTGACGTCCTCCGGCAGGCCCTCGCACTGGGCTGCGTTGAAGACGGTGAAGCGCTTCAGGAACGGGATCGCCTGCGCGTCCTCACCGCTCTCGCGGGCGCGGCGTTTCTCGTCTTCTGGCGTGAAGCGGTCCGCATAGACGACGGTCGTACCGCGCGCGCCCTTGCGGACATTGCCGCCGAGCGAGAGTGCTTGACGGAAGGTGAGCCAGCTCTGGCCCGGAAAGCCGTGTTCGACCACGGCGCCCCAGAGGATCAGGATGTTGATGCCCGAATAGTGCCGGCCCGTGGAAGCGTTTTTCGGCATGGCAAGCGGGGCCTTTGCGGCCGTCGTTCCCCACGGTTGGACCCAAGGCACGCGACCGGCCTCCAGCTCGGCGACGATCTTATCGGTAATCTCGTCGTAAAGGTTCGCCCGGTCCTGGCCTGGGCGTGGCGAAGCAGTTCGTCTGGACATCGCGGATCTCCGCGACGGGCGCCGGAAGCTTCTCTCCCAGCCCTAAACCCGTCACGGCAATCCGGTCCGCACTCTCACTCTCGGGGGGCGTTGCGGGGTCTCCCCGCAGAAGGGGTCGGCAGAGACCTTGGGCTCGGCCGAAGGGGAAGGCCTTCCCCCCGCGTAGGATAATGAAATGTTTATCGTGTTCAGAGGTCAGCCGTTAAGCGAACAGCGATTACCATCAGCGTTGGCGAAGTGTGTTCCTGGGTGACCCGTCGTTGCTGCGCTTTCAGAACGAAATTCTACGAATGATCGCGAACGGTGAGCCGCTCTTCGACACGATGCGGCAACTTTGCTTGCGGGTCGAAAAGACGTGGCCCGGTGTGCTCTGTTCGGTGTTCGCCATCGATCGAACGGGCGCAATGCGGCCGTTAGCGGCACCGAGCTTCCCGGAAGCCTATAGCCAGGCGCATGACGGGGTTGCGATCGGCCCCAACACCGATGCACCCGGGAGAGCCGCGTCTTCGCGCAAGCCAGTGCTGCTGGAGGATCTAGCGTCCGACCCTCGCGCCTCCCATAGTGCGGCGATCATTCATGGACTTGGCGTATCGGCGTGTTGGTCACTGCCTGTGCTTGGGGCGGCAGGCGACACGCTAGCGGTGCTGAACCTCTATTTTCACGGTGCGCGCCAGGTCGCAGATGTCGAGCGAGACGTGGCTGAAGCTTGCGTAGAACTCTGCGAGACAGCCTTCCGCAGACACGAGAGTACGCTCGATCGGGATCGTCGAGCGAATGTCGATGCGTTGACCGGTTTGGCCAACAGGGCAGCCTATAACGGCGCGATGGCTCAGCTTCGCTGCGACGATGTCGGGTCGTGGGCACTGTTCATCATCGACCTCGACAACCTCAAGATCGTCAACGACACGTTCGGCCATCTGGCGGGCGACGCTCTGATCCGTGCCGCGTCGGCGCGTATCGCTCGCGCGATGGCGCCGGACGTCACCTATCGGATAGGAGGCGACGAATTCGCGGTCATCCTCCAGCAGCCGACAAATGTCGCCGACCTGAATGCTGCGGCCGAACGCGTCTTCGACGAGCTTGAGGTGGCGGCGGACTGCGACGGACACACCGTCGTACCTCGCGCGACCATCGGCGGCGCGACGTTGAGCAAGACCGAACGCACAGCGACGAGCGTCGGAGAAGCGGCCGACTTCGCGCTCTACCATGCGAAGGAGACGGGCCGTGGCGGCTTCGTTCGCTACTGGCCCGGCATCGGCTCGCGGATCTCAAGCCGGCGCGCCGCGATCCGTGATGTCTCGGAAGCCTTGACCGAAAATCGTATCGAGGCGCACTACCAGCCGATCCTGAGGCTGGACACCGGCCTCATCGTGGGACTCGAAGCCCTGTGCCGACTGCGATCGCGAAGCGGCGATCTTCTTCCTGCCGGCTCTTTCCAGGAAGCAACGACTGACGCTCATGTCGCCTCCGAGTTGACGGCCCGCATGATGGCAATCGTCGCTTCCGACATAGGTCATTGGCAAAACGCGGGACTGCTCGTCGAGCAGGTCAGCCTGAACGTATCGACAGCGGATTTCTACACGGGCAGCCTCGCCAAGAAGGTCTCCGAGACCTTCTCCAAAGGTGGCATCGACCTGAACAAGATCGTGTTGGAGATAAGCGAGGACGTCTATCTCGGTCGGAATGATCGGGTCGTAGCGCGGGAGATCGAAGTGTTGCGTGCGGCCGGGGTGCGCGTCGCCCTCGACGACTTCGGCACGGGCTACGCCTCGCTGACGCATCTGGTGAATGTGCCGGTCGATATCATCAAGATCGACCGGGCATTTGTCGCCCGGCTGTGGCCTGACGATCCGAGCACCATCATTGTGGAAGGGCTAATCGAGATCGCCCGCCGTCTTGGCGTCGCCGTGGTCGCGGTCGGCATCGAGACCGAGGTTCAGGCGAGTCAGCTCTGGGCGATGGGCTGTGCGCTTGGACAGGGCTACGCGTTCGCGTATCCCGGCGACCGAGACGCGACCGGCACGCTACTCCATCGGCATGAAGCGGGCGGCATCGGAACGATGCCGCTTTACGCTGCTCGGCAATCGGCCGGCCAGGGTGACCGTATCTCTAGGCGCCGCGTTTCAACGAGATAAGCGGTGCGCCGTAAATGCGTATCCGTGCACAAGCGTAACTCCGCAGCGCGGGCAGGATTGTAAGTTCGCACTATGGTCGCCGATGTTGGAGACGACGCTCTCCGCAGCTTCTGTAACTTTTAACGGAAATCTCTCGTCTTCACCTTGATCGTGTCCAGGTGGAGGTCCGGAATGAAAATGTCGCGCGGCCGAACAGTCCGAGGCGGCAAGCCGCGTGGATCGGGCATAGGCGAGCCATGGTGAAACTCGTCGCCCCGACCATGCGGTAAGGGGAAGGCTGTCTCCCGATCGCCGACGCTCGCCAGGGCAGCGGAGAGGTCTGTGAGCCGCTGGGCGACGAGATGGACCACTTCCCCCTCGCGCTGCACGCGACCGCGCACCGCGATCATGCCCGCTGAAAGGATTATGCGACGGTTCTGCTCGAAGACCTTCGGCCAGACCACGAGGTTCGCGATGCCGCTTTCGTCTTCCAGCGTTATGAACATGACGCCCTTGGCAGACCCCGGACGCTGTCGGACCAGCACGATGCCGGCCGCTTCGAGCCACCGGCCGTCACGCGCTTCCATAGCTTCGAGGCAGGTGACCATTCGGCGCCGCCGCAAGTCCTGCCGCAGGAAGGATACGGGGTGATCCCGTAGAGAGAGGCTGACGTGGCGGTAGTCTTCGACGACATCGCCACCGGCCGTCATGGGTCGGAGAACGATGGCCGGTTCGGCAATCTCGGGCACGATTTCCGCTTCGCGGGCCGAGGCCGCAGCAAAGAGCGGCAATGGTTCATCCCGAAGCGCCTTGATTGCCCAGAGCGCTTCCCGACGAGCGAGACCAAAGGGCGGCCGGAAACCGTCTGCCTCAGCGATCTGCGTCAATGCGCCCACGGGCACGCCAGCTCGGCGCCAGAGGTCGTCCACCGACATGAAGGGATGACCCGCCTGGGCAGCGACGATCGCCGCGCCATGGGCGTTTGCCAGACCCTTGACCATGCGCAGGCCCAGCCGGACAGCAAATCGGCCGTCATCATCGATCGGCTCAAGCGTGCAGTCCCAACGGGACGCATTGGCGCACACCGGTCGCACTTCGACGCCATGATCTCGTGCATCGCGTACGATCTGGGCCGGCGCGTAGAACCCCATGGGCTGGCTGTTCAGGAGCGCCGCGCAGAAAACGTCGGGGTGCCAGCATTTCAGCCAAGCGGACGCGTAGGCGATAAGCGCAAAAGAGGCTGCGTGGCTTTCCGGAAAGCCGTAAGAACCGAAGCCTTCGAGTTGCTTGAAGGTCTGCTCGGCGAAGGCAGCGTCGTAGCCATTGGCCACCATGCCGGCGATCAGCTTGTCCCGGAAATGCGATACACCCCCGGTGAACTTGAAGGTCGCCATCGACTTGCGCAGCATGTCGGCTTCCCCGGGCGTGAACCCGGCGCATTCGATCGCGACGCGCATCGCCTGCTCCTGGAACAGGGGAACGCCGAGCGTCTTGCCCAGAACCTTCTCGAGCTCCGGCTTTGGATAGTGGACGGGCTCCAGCCCCTCCCGGCGACGAAGATAGGGGTGAACCATGTCGCCTTGGATCGGCCCAGGCCGGACGATGGCGACCTGAACGACGAGGTCGTAATAGGTACGCGGTTTCAGGCGCGGCAGCATGGACATCTGCGCGCGGCTTTCGATCTGGAAGGTGCCGAGCGTATCGGCCCTCCGGATCATCGCATAGGTGCGTGGATCCTCCGCAGGGATGGTCGCCAGATCGAGGTTTACGCCCTTGTGCTCGGCGAGTAGATCGAGCCCCTTCTTCATGCAGGTCAACATGCCGAGCGCCAGGACGTCGACCTTCATGAACTTGAGAGCGTCGATATCGTCCTTGTCCCATTCGATGACCTGACGATCGACCATCGACGCGGGCTCGATCGGCACGAGATCGTCGAGGCGGTCATGGGTGAGCACGAAGCCGCCAGGGTGCTGGCTGAGGTGGCGCGGAGCGCCCATCAGTTGCCGGGCAAGATCGAGCGTCATCCGAAGGCGCCGGTCTGCGAGGTTGAGATTCAACTCCTCGACGTGGCGCTTCTCAACGCCTTCCTCTGACCACGCCCACACCTGCGACGACAGCGTGCCGATCAGGTCTTCGGGCAGTCCGAGCGCCTTGCCGACGTCCCGCAACGCACCCTTGGTGCGATACCGGATGACGGTCGAGCACAGCGCGGCATGCTCCCGGCCATAGGTCTCGAACACCCATTGCATGACGATTTCGCGCCGCTCATGTTCGAAATCGACGTCGATGTCGGGCGGCTCGCGCCGTTCCTCGGAGATGAAACGCTCGAACAGCAGGTCGTTGCGGCCAGGATCGATCGAAGTGATGCCAAGAACGTAACAGACGGCGGAGTTGGCGGCCGACCCACGACCCTGACACAGAATGTCCTTTGACCGCGCGAAGCGAACGATGGAGTTCACGGTCAGGAAATAAGGCGCGTAGTCCAGCTTCTCGATCAACCGCAACTCATGCTGGAGGGCGGCGGTCACGCTCTCGGGTACGCCCTCGGGATAGCGTTCAGCCGCGCCCTCCCAGGTGAGCTTTGCCAACGTCTGCTGGGGTGTGAGTGCGGGATCGTCGCGCTCTTCCGGATACTGGTAGGCAAGCTCGTCGAGGCTGAAGCGGCAGCGGTCCGCGATCTGCAGCGTCCGGGCAAGGGCCTCGGGATAGCGGCTGAACAGACGATGCATTTCGTCCGGCGGCTTGATGTAGCGATCGGCATGTCGCTCTCGCCGATCGCCAAGCGTATCGATCGTGACGTTGTGCCGGATGCATGTGACTACGTCCTGCAGGATCCGCCGGGCCGGCTCGTGGAAGAGGACGTCGTTCGTCACCACGGTGGGCACGCGCATCTGTGTGGCCATGTTCGAAAGCTCATGCAGTCGGAGCTGATCGTTTGGCCGGCGGCGCAAGGTGAGCGCGAGATAGGCTCTGTCGCCGAAAGCGTCCCGCAATCGCCGCAGCCGGAACTCGCACTCGTCATCCGCCAGGTCGGGTACGAGCGCGACGATCAGGCCTTCGCCATACGCGACGAGATCAGGCCATTCGAGGACGCACCGGGCCTTGCCCCCTCGCTTTTTGCCCAGGGACAGAAGACGGCAGAGGCGCGAATAAGCGGGTCGATCCGTTGGATAGACGAGCACGGATGTCCCGTCAGAGAGGTCGAGCCGGCAACCGACAATCAGGCGAACGCCGGTCGTCTTGGCCGCTTCATGAGCACGGACGACGCCGGCGAGCGAATTCCGATCGACGATGGCGACGGCCTCGATCCCAGCCAAGGCCGCTTGCGCAAACAGTTCCTCGCAGGAGGACGCGCCGCGCAGGAAGCTGAAGTGTGAGGTGACCTGCAGTTCGACGTAGCGAGGTGAGCTCATCCGAAGACCCCGTGGATGAACCAGCGGTGCGACCCCGTCGCCGTGTCTTCGCCGTCACCGGCACGATAAAGCCAGTAGCGTTCGCCGGCGTCGTCCTCGACCCGAAAATAGTCTCGGACGGCGACCAATTCGGCGTCGCGCTTCCACCACTCTCCGAACACGCGCTCCGGTCCATCACCCCGGCGCAGTCGGCGACGCACGCCGCGCCAGGTGAATGAAACGGGCGGATGATCAGGCAAGAGCGCTACAGTCTCGACCTGCTCCGGATGGGCCAGCAGACGCGAGGGCCGCGGCCAATGGCCGGGCCATGCTGCGCCCGTATCGGCGGCCATCGCCGGAATGCGGGCAACGGAGCGTTCCGGGACGTCGCTCGCAACCGGCGCCAGCCGATAGAGCGCCTGCTCGCCCACCCGGTTCATGAGCGTATCGATCAGGTCCGAGACGTCCGGCACACTCTCCTCGATAAGCGAACTAACGGTTTGCCGGCGCTCGATCGGCTCGGCGACGCTGGCTGCAAGCGTCATCACCTCGATTCCAAAGCCGGGCTCGATCGTCTCGATCTTGTCGCATAGGAGGCGCGTCAGGCGCTTTGCATCCCGGACCGGCGTTGCCATTCCAACCCGGACCGCCTGTGAGCGACTGTCGACACGGTGGCAGATAAGGTCGAGGCGTCGTGCGCCGAGACCCGCTGCCTCGAGGCGGTCGCAGAGCTGATCGACGAGCTTGGCGATGTAGCGGGCGATGGTCTCCGCCGCGCCAATCGGTTCCGCGAACGACCTGCGCACTTCGATCAGGTCGGCGGGTCGAATCGGATCGATCGGCTCTGACAGATCGCCAAGCGCCTGATCGATACGGCGGCCGATCGCTGGACCGAAGCGCAGGGTGAGCGGCGCGCGCGGCTGCGCGAGGATATCGCCGATGGTTTCAAAGCCAAGCGTCCGCAGCGCCGCGACTATCGAAGCGTCGATGCGCAGCGCGGCCAGCGGAAGCGGTTCCAACAGCGATGCATCATGACGTTCAGGAGCGATTATCGTCGCGCGGGCTGCAAACCGGGCCAAGGCGTGGGCCGCGCCCCAGCTGTCGGCGATCGCACCGCGAGCGGCGATACCGGACATGGCCAGCCTACCGATCAGGCCCTCCAGCATGACAGCTTCGCCGCCGTGAAGGTGATCGGCTCCGGTCGAGTCGATGATGATCCCGTCTGGAGGATCAGGGGCCACGACAGGCGCGTAGCGCAGGAGCCAGGTGGCGAGCCGATCAAGTGCCTCCACATCGGCTGCCGGCTCGGCATCTTGCACGATGAGGTCTGGCACCAGGACCTGAGCCTTGGTCACAGGCATGCCGGGGCGAAGGCCGGCGGCCACGGCAGCAGCATTCGCCGCCAGCACCACCCGCCTGTTTCCTTCCCGGCCAATCAGGACGAGCGGCGCCTCAGCCGGAGGCGCCGCGTCGCCAGCCTTCCGCCGAAGCCGGTCGGTGGACCAGCTCGGCAGGAAGAGCGAGACGACCCGTGTCATCGCACGCCTCCAACTCGAAATCTGCACTCTCGCCCGCGCGTGCGCGGATCAGTTCGACCAGCCAGCGGGCACGCCCTACGCCCGGAACAGGCAGAGGTGTCGATGGCACCATAGACACGCGCCAGCGTGTCATCGCGGCGGTGGGTTGGCCGAAATCAGTGGCTTCGGTCTGTCGTCGCCAACGCCGCAGCGCGATACCGATCGATCCGCTGCCCTCGGCTGCCAACTGCAGGCGGCGCGAGGCTGTCATGGAAAGCCGGGCCACCTCACCGAGAACCGCCCCTAGACCACCATGGCGCAACCCTTCCTCCATGCAGGCCAGCACGGTCTTGTCATCGCCGGCTTCGAGATAGATTACGCGATCTGACGCAAGACCTGCCTGGGCGATCGCCGGCGCGAACAGGTCCGGACGGGTGATACACCAGAGGATCTTGCCCTTGGTTCGAGCCGCGACGCCCGCGCTGAACAAGGCTGCTGCAGCACCATCGACCGCGCCATTCCCACCGCCTGCAATCTCATGCAGCGCGCCAAGCGCCAACCCGCCACCGGGGAGTCGTGAGTCGACGTCGGCAATCCCAAACGGGAGAACCGATTTGGCGCGCCGACTCCGGCCTTCGATCTTCTCGATCTGCGCGCGCAAAGACTCTATGGCGGGTTCGGGCCGCACGCTTCCAGTTGACCTCCGGATAAGGGTTCGTCATCATGTTCTCTATTTGTTCTATCTTGCGCGTGTGAGAGTCAAGCCGGTTTTCCGGACAGGAAGAGTTTTAGCCAATCTTGAAAGAGGACGCGCGTAGCCGGTCCGGTGAAAAAGACGTGGACCGCTACGGCGGCGAGATATCTGCCGGTCCTAGATAGGCGATGTCGATCTTGCCGACATCCGTGGCTACCACAGCCCGGAGCAAACCGATCCGGTCTGGATTAAGCGCAGCCTGGAGGGTGCCAAGCGGCGCGGCGTCGGCAGAAAGTACGCGGGGTTGCCCGCCCCAGTAATGAACTTGGACCGGTGTGCCCGGAGGCGGCGGCGCTCCAAGCCAGTTAACTGACGCCCAATAACGCCGATCAGCCCAGGTGCGGTTGTCAGCGGGCATGAAGCTGTTTGTGAACTCCGTCCAGATCGCCTTCGTCTCTGCGGTAGGCCAGTCGGGCAGAGCGCTCCAGGCGGCGACGGCGTCCGAATTGAGCCATTCCCGCAGCTCCTGTCCCGTCGTGAAGGTCGCTGCGGTGTCGGTGACTGCCTTGATCGCGGCAAGCCGCGAGTTGAAGCCGGCTTGGATCAGGATCGAGGCTGACCGATTGAGCGTGCCGGTCTCCACCGCAGGAACTGCTGCGCCAAGTTCGTGATCCTCCAGTAGAAGATCGAAAACGCCGACCGTGTCACCGTTGGCGGCCGCCCGAACGCGGATCGCCTCCATCGCCCAAGGCAGGCGATAGACGAGGCCACCCTCTACAAATTGCAGGGTCTCAGAGGCCTGCGCTGCGCCCAGCGCCGCGAGCGGTTGGCCAAGCAGCCATGCGCGCAGGATGTCGCGCCAGTTCGCCGGCAGGGGATCGGGGGTGAAGGGATAGAAGGCGAAAACCCGTTCGGCGAGGCCGGCGATCGCAGTGATCGCCCCCTCGGTGTCTCCTTCGAGGATCGCGCCATTAGCTTGGATCAGGAGAAGATTGGCGTCGGCGGCGATGGCATCGAGCGCATGGCCTGTCGTCAGCCCAACCCCCGCGAGGAAGTAGCCGCGTCGTCCGGCGGCCGTCGACTGACTCCAAATGAGTCGGCTGCGGGACACGAGGCCGGCCTTCAGCACCTGTCGAACCTGCAGGTCCTGGCGCTGCAGACGGCGGTGCCACAGTGAGGATTGGAGGATGTCGTGGAGGGCCGTCTCGATGCCCTCATCGGGAATGTCGTTTTCCCCGATGAGGCTCAAGATCGCCGTATCGAGCGTTGCGACATGTCGTTCCCAATCGGCGAGCGCGCGTTCGCGTTCTTCGGGCTTCTCGTTTGCGACTTCCGGGAAAGTCCAGGCGGCCGCGTTGTTGACGACGTACTCGACCAGCTGATTGAGGTCGCCGCCGATGCGCGAGCGCATTCGCGTCAACAGCATCGCGACAAGCCGCACGAGGCCGCTTTCCATCTCGCGCGCGCCGAGGTCGGTGATGAGGGCTTCCCAGTTGCGCCGCTTCTTGGCGATCTCGTCGAACATGGGGAAGAGAACGATGCCCTCGACATCGACATAAGCGCGGCCCGCGCGGCCGATGACGTTCTTGAACTCGCTGATCTCAATGCGCTCGCCAGCCCGGTGAAGGGAATACATGACGACGGCGGTGGCGGAGAGGTTGAGGCCCTGCGCCAAGGTCGGAGATGAGATCGTGACCTTGAGAACATTCTCGCGTAGCAGGCGCTCGACCTCCTTTCGATAGGCGGTGGGGAGTGCGCCATGGTGAAGGGCGACACCGAGGCGAAGGCATTTCAGGATTGCGCTATCGGCGCCCAGCCATTCCTCACCAAGCGCAATCGCCGTGTTCAGAAGGTTCGGGTCGGCCTCGAGCAAAGAGCGCAGGGCGCCGCGCTCATGCAAATCGACGATGACGTCCGCAAACGGCTCGACGCTGCGCCGCTCGGGGCAGAAGATCAGGACCGTCTGACCATCATCGACTAGCCGCCAGGCCGTCGCAAGGCAGAGTTCGCGCTGGTCGTCGGGAAAGAGACGGGTGCGCCGGCGCTTCGGCGGAATCCAGTTGGGTGGGGCCGCACCGGTGAGAAACCGCTGGACCCAGGGCCGCTCGTCGCCAACCCGCAGGTTGAGCCGCGCCGTTGGCGACGTCCAAACCACTTCACCGAACCGCAGCCGGGTCGGCCGCCAATCGTTCTTGATCAGCCCGCCCGGGTGATCGCGCCGCAACCAGGCGGCAAAGTCGTCGAGCTGGTCGCCATCTGGCAGGATCGCCGAAAGGCAGACGATCCGTCGCTCCTGCGCGTCCGGGCGACGAAGAAGCCGCTGGATCTGTACCTCGTAACGGACCTCACGCTCGTTGGGGCCGATCATATGCCCTTCGTCGAAGACCAGCAGACCGACATCGTCAAGGAGCGAGGGGTCGTTGCGCAGGGCGAAGTCGAGCTTCTCCGGCGTCGCGACCACGATGTTGCGCTCGCGGATGGCGTCCTCGTCGAAGCCGCTGACGCCGATGCTGCCATATAGGGCCGAGATGGTCTTGCCGAGCGGGCCGAAGGTCCGCTGCAACGTGGTCTCGGTCTGTGCCGACAGCGCGCGCAGCGGGGTGACGAAGACCACCCGCTTGCCGCCCGCTAGGCACCTTAGAATGCAGAGTTCGGCGATGCGGGTCTTGCCGGCGCTTGTCGGCAGCGACACGACCAGGTCGTCGGACTGGTCGGCCGCCCGAGCGGCCGCCTCCGTCTGCGACGGCCAGAGGTCGATTTCCGCTTTCGGGCGACGCTGCAGTAATGCGATGAACAGCTCGCGCAGCGGCTGCCAGTCGGCTGCGGCACCACCGGCCGGCTGAAGCGGAACCCTCTCGTGAAAGGTGCTTGACCAGAGATCCGAGAGGAGGTGGATCGCGACGCGATGCGCCCACCATTGCGGCAGCATGTTCATCTCGCTGCAGATCGCGAGGCTGGTGCGAAGCCGTTCGAGCGCTTGGTCGATCAGCGGCCGCTCGCCCCGTTCGAGAGCGAGCAGGAAGAGCGACATGGCGGCCATGAAGGCATCGGTGAGCGCGATATCGAGACCGTCGAAAAGGAAGTCGTTGCCGTCCTCGGGCGGGGCGGCAACGGCTTCGGCCTGATCGAGCTGAGCTTGGATGCCTGCGGCGATGCGTGCGTCGCTGCCTTGGCCGGAGGCGCGATAGTCGAGGACGCTGGAGCGCAGGGCGCCGAAATTGCGGCGCATCAACTGCGCGAGGGCCCGCTCGACCGGCGAAAAGTTCTCGTCGGTCTCGACGATGGCGAGCAGCGAATATGCGCGTGCCGACAGATGGGCGAGGTGATAGGCCCCAGCGGCCATGACGAAATGGAAGTCGCGATCGACCTCCTGGCGGTCGCCCTTGGCCATCACGGCTTCAAGCGCCGTGGCCGCCTGCTCGAAGGCGGTGCGCGCCTGGGCAGCGTCGCCGCCAAAGTCGCGAAGGCGCAAGCCAAGGCCCAGCAAGGCATAAGCGTAAGAATGAAGATCGTAGCTCAGTTGGGGCGCGAAGGCCGGTGCGTCGGCCGGAAGAGCGCCATCGCGCCAGATGATCGCGCGGGCCTGGCCGCGTGCGATCAGCCGCCCCCGGAAGCCGGCGGTCGCCGCTTCGGCGATGTCGGCCGCGATCGCTTCAGGGGTTGTTGGCATCGGCGATCACTCGATCATAAACCGCGCCGATGAAGGCGGCGTGCCCGTCGATGTATAGCCCAATGCCCCATTGGTTGATGGCGCCGGGATAGGCTTGAAGGGAAGCGGTCAGCAGCGCCTCGGGCGCGTTGCCGGAAAATGTGAATAGCAAATGCTTGACGCTCTGCGGCGGAATACCGTGCTTGAGTAGCGCGTCGTCGATCGCATCCGCCAGCGGCAGATTATCGAGTTCAAGCAAGCGGGCCGAGATAAAGGACAGGGCGTGCGCCGAAGGCAGTCCGCCGTCCTTGTCTAGGCCAGCACGCGCGTCGGTCAGGACCTGGCCGGTGAGCGTGGCACGGCTCTTCGCTTCGGTCTTTAGGAAATGCAGGCGCTGCGACTGGGCGTCCTGCAGGATTCCGATCACGTCGTCGCCGCGCATCGCCATGTTCCGATGGTCCTTCCAACGCAGGCGCTTGATCGGAGCTCGGTAGCCGCCGCTATGCGCGTCGATCCATTCGGTCGCGTAGATCTCGCCAAGGTCGCCAGACCGGATTTGCTTGGTCGTCGGCAGTTTGCCTTCGATCAGCGCCGCAGCGGCGGGCTTGCCGAGCCTGGCGAGCGCGCGCGCCAATTGTTCTTCCGAGGCGTAGTGCGCGGGTACGATGGCGGCAGTCGCTTGAATGCCGGTGGCGAGGCTCGCCGCCTGTCCGGTCATCACCCGGCGATGGTGTGTCCCTACCGGCCCATCGACAGAGACGCACCAGTCATTGAACTGCGCCATCCTCGTCCCTCCCGGTCATTGAGGAAAGAGGTCGCGGACGCGCATGAACGGCGAGCCGGTTTCAGCGGCACGGCGCACCTTGCGTTCGAGAACTTGGGTGAGTGGGAGTTCACGGTCGAGCATCTCGTAGAGATCGAGCCCGTCCATGCAGATGACGCGCTTGCCGCGCCCGAAGGCCGAAAGGCCCTCTTCAGTGAAGCCGCTGTTGCTGACGAACAGGCCGCGGGTCCAGGCGGCCTTTTGCTCGATCTTGCCATGGAAGGTGTGCAGCTCGGCGACGCCCATCGGCTGGCCGTGCCACTTTGCCTCGACAAGGTAGGTCTCGCTTCCGAGTTGGAAGCTCCCGTCGATCTGCTCTCCCCGCAGCCGAAAAGGCTCTTGGGCCGCGAGGCCAAAGGCGTCGAACAGGCCTTTCAGGAATCCTTCGAAGGCATAGCCGCGCGCATGAGGTGCGAGCGTGGTGACGCGAAGGAGGTCGGACTTAATCTTCGCGACCGCTTGCCGATCGACAGGGGGAGGCGACGGGCTCGCCGCAGGACGTTGGGGTGAGGCGCCGCCAGAAAGGCGGTTTATCAGTCCCTGATACCGCGCCTCCGCATTCGCGACGGGGTCAGCTCCGCCCGACCGGGCAAGATATTCGGAGCGATGCTCCCAGAGCGCGGTCAAGGCGCGGACGGCTGTCGAATCGTCGCAGGTCTGCAAGAAATAGCGCAGGCGCTTGCCCTTTGACCCTCCATTGGCCGAGTATTTCGGATCGTCTATGTTGACCTTGAGCTCTGAGGCAAAGAAGTCCGAGAAGCTGGGATCGGAGAAATCCAGCACGAAGCCGGGACCCCGGACGAAGTCGACGAGGTCGTCAATGAGGCGCAGGTCTATTGATCTAATCGAACTGATGTCCTTTCTCCCCAGCGGACAGCTTTGAGTTAGCTGTTGATCGTTTTTTCAAGCG
The DNA here is from genome assembly GCF_001468395.1 of Sphingopyxis sp. H073. Taxonomy (GTDB): domain Bacteria; phylum Pseudomonadota; class Alphaproteobacteria; order Sphingomonadales; family Sphingomonadaceae; genus Sphingopyxis. The sequence continues at coordinate 412,423 of NZ_LNSG01000002.1, forward strand.
CGGCAATTCTCGCGAGTACGTCGTCGAATGAAAGCGGTGTCTGGTCAAACATCATCGGCATCATCGCCCGATAATCGGCTCGCAGATCTTTGGCCCGAGCGCCGTCCGGCATGAGCTGGAGCGTGCCTGGCCGTGCCGTTTCGTAATTGGCCCAACCCGAACGAAAGAACGTGGCTTTGTGGCGCGCCACCTGCACCAGCAAACCGAGATCGGCAGCGGCGGCTTGGCCGTCGTCCGTCTCGAGAAGCATGGCGAGGTCATAAAAGTGCCGCGAGAAATACAGCGGCGTGGGTGACCCGGCGGGGCGATGCGCCTCCGCATGGAGCGCGGTCGCCTTCTCCCAGAAGGTCCGCCTCGCTGACAGCACGGTCACGCTGGTGTCGGGATCGGTGAAGAAGTCTGGATAGTCGTCGGCCGCGTAGGGGCGGATGACTTTCTCCTCTGTCGGCCAGGGATCGCCGCGCGCGCCGAGCTCGAATTTCACGCGCGGCGTGATGTAGGCCATGCCTTCGTATTCGGCGGTAGGCAGCGCGGTCGGATAGTGGAAGTTGACGGTCTGCGCGTCACCGGCGTCTATCTCTAGCGACCACTCGCTTTCGGTCGGCTCACCGAGTTGTTCGACGATCGCGGCGCGAAGCGCTGGCAGAAGTCGCTCGGCGATGTGCTGCTCGACATCGCTGACTAGGTCGTCGATCAGCCGAGCCGCCTGCTTCTTGCTGATCCCCTCCTTATCGGGGTCGCGCTCGCCGGTGTATCCGAGTTCGGCACGGTCGAACGACAAGTCGATGTCCTCGGAGAATCGGCGAATAGCGTTGAACGCTTTGGAGAGCGACGTGCCGCCCTTAAAAACGAGGGTTGCCGTGGTGCCCTTCGGTAGACCGAACAGGCGCTTCAGGCTCCAACATACCCAGAAGTCCTTTTCGATGATCGTATTGGCGACGCCCCGCCCGGCGCCGGTCTCCCCGAAAAGAGCTGCACGATCGTCGGTGGGAAGGCGGGCGACATCATCCATCGATATCGGCCACCGCTGCGTGGGCAATCGAGACGAGCGTGGGTCGCATCCAGGCGGGCGCTTGAACGGCGGTTGAGGCCAACGTCTTCTTGTCGTTGGCCGAAAGCCGGCGCGCCGCGACCTGCGCGACGTCAGCCGCCCGAACGGGGCCGACATGACGAAGCGCCTGAACCACCGTCCCGGCGGGGCTGCCCGGTGCGATCAGATGCTTGGGCGAGGCGTGACGAAGGTCGACGACGCGCTTTCCCAGCACGACGCGCCGCGACGGGCCGTCGGTCAGATAAGTGCTTTGTGCCGGGACCTGGGTCGAAAGGCCGAGCGCGTTCGCTGCGCGCGCTCCGGAGATCTGCACCTGCGAGCCGGTCTCCCGCGCAAGAGCGTGGGCGACATCGTCCGGCGCGGGTGACAACGCCCCAAGTTTCGGGTGCAGCTTGGGAAAGTCGTAAAGCCCACGCGCAAGCCGCCGGAGCTGTCCGCCCTTCACTAATCGGGAGAGTGCCTGATCGACAGAAGAGCGGGCGGCAACTGTGAGGAAGTCGCTAGGCGTGAAGACGCTGCCACGTCCGCTGGCGCGGACGCGTTTCATGAGCCGGTCGGGGACTGAGGCGTTTAGCGTCTTCATATGTCAGAAAATAAGGCAAGTTTTTCTGACATGCAAGTGGCGGCATTCCTCGTCTAGAGTGCGACCGCCACTTGCTAAGCATTACGCCGCGGCGCGTTGCTCGTCATTCGCCGCGCCGGCAGCGTCCGGTGCCGCAGCCTGCTGCAAGAAGCGAGCGAGTGCTGCGCGCCGAGAATCCCGATCCACGGCATAGGCAGTTTGTTTGAATTCAATGCCGTCTAGGAGGCCTTGGATGTAGCCGGAGATGGTATCAGCGGCCATGATCAGCGCCGTGTCGAGCGTGTGTATGTAGTTGCTGGTGACGGAGCCCTTCGAATGGCCGACCAGAGCAGCGATAGTGACCTCGGTAAAGCCGAGATCGTTTGCAATGCTGGCAAAGCTGTGCCGCAAGACGTGTGGTGTGATGTCGGCTAGCGGCGTTGCTTTGAAGATCTGGTCCCAGTGGTTAGGAAGGCTTCCGAACGCGTTGTCGTCGCCGTGTCCAGGAAACACGTAGGTTCCTGAGCGAGTTCTCCGGCTAGCTTCCAGGTATTCAACGACCGGTAGGCCGATCGGACGGATTGAGCCTCCTTCCTTGCTGTCAACGAGGCGGAGGCAGCTCGCGCTCGTGTCGGCTTCAGACCAAGCAAGCGTGACCATCTCCGTGCGGCGGCATCCTGTCAGCGCAAGCTGGCGGATGATGTCGACCGATAGCTCATACTTCTCATTTTCAGCAGCCTGCGTGAGAATTTCGCCGAGCAACCGATATTCGGCCTCGCTCAGCCGTCGTGCGCGCACGTTGTCCTTCGGCCGCCTCACACCGTGCGCTGGATTGGTATCGATGATGCCAGCCTCGACTGCATAGGTCAGTATTCCACCAAAAAGTCCGATGGTGCGCGTTGCCGTGCCCGCTCCACCTCGCACGATAGCGCGACCGCGAAGCTTCCTCGTCTTGACGCTGCAGCGGGTCTTGCCGGCCATGATGTCCTTCAGGGCCTTCGTGATGTCCGCTTTCACCAGATCCTTGACCCTATGCGTACCAAGCAGAGGAATGATGTGGCGCTCGATGCGCCCCGTGTCGGAGAGAATGGTGCTGGCTTTCTTGGGGCGCCCGCCCTTTCCAAGAATGAGGCCGGCTTTAAGATCGGCGACGTAAAGGTCACACAGTTCCTTAACGGTAATCGCTTTGCTGTCGAGCTGCTTCTCTTCGGCCGGGTCGTCGCCTTGAGCGATCCTGCCCAACTGGACCTTCGCCTCTTGGCGAGCGCGCTCTGGTGTCCAGACGCCGTGCAATCCGATTGTGAAGCGACGCGACCGCTTGCCGAGCCTGTACTGGATGACATAGCTGCGCTTGCCGGATGCGAATACTCGGAGGCCAAAGCCGGGCAGTTCGTCGTCCCAAATGACGTAATCTTTCGCGCGACTGTCCGCGGCGTCGACGACCCGTTTCGTGAGCTTAGGCATGGGCTTCCTCCGACCCTAGCGTTTCCTCTCGCGTAAGCACCACGTAAGCACGCGGGCGAAAACAGTGGCGGGGAGAAGAGTAGCTTTGGCGGAGAAGAAAGGCAAATTGTTTAGCGTTTACAGGGAGATAGGCGGACATCGGCGGCTCCTTGCGCTTATTGGCGGAGCTAGCCATATTCCCTCCGAAGGCAGAGGTCACAGGTTCGAATCCTGTCGGGTGCGCCACTTCACTACAGAACTGCGAACGCCGTACGCCGCCATATCCACCCTCGAGGCGGCTACCAAGCTCGGACGCAGTTCCGATCTCGCTCCGTTAATCGAACTTCGTCGTCTGCGACCTCGACGCGCTGAGCGAAGGCGCGCAGCTGATCCGGTCGATAGCCCGCCCGCTTCCATACGCAGGCCGTCGTGTGCAGCGATGGTGGCGTTGACATATATAATCCGGTCGGGGTCTTCCAGATCGTGTCGGTATCGCGCGGCGGTCAACGACCCCGCGCTGGCCGATCTGCCGACCCCCGGCTTTGACGATTATCCCTTGTTCGCCAAGCCGCCGCCGCTCGATCATGGCTATTTCGAAGCCTTCAACCGCGATAACGTGCATCTCGTCGACATCAAAAAACGCGAAGCGCCGGTCGAGATAACCGAGACGGGAGTGCGGACGAGCTGAACGCGTATGAATTCGACATCATCGTGCTGGCGAGCGGCCTCAAGGCCTGCACCGGCGCGCGCGAAGCCTTTCCGATCCCCGGCGAGGGCGGCCGGACGAAATGACTCTTCCTTCAGGCTCGTCACCGCGAGCCTGAAGCACGGCCGTCATCTGAAATCAATGGACCCCGCCCCGGCCGTTGCGTGTCGCCGGATGCCCGCGGAGATCGGCAAAATAACGAGCCGTCAGTTCGCCCACCGGCCCGCTGCCGAACACATAACGGTCGGCTCGGACGAGTACCGCGTCGGCGCTATGCTTATCGAGCCAGTGCCGGACTTCGGCGCCAAAAGGTTCGATGTCGTCGAGCGAAAAGCAGGGCACCGCGCCGCTGGACGGCGAGGTTTCCCGCGCGACGATCCAAGGCCCCGGGCCCAGCAGGTCGTCGAGCCGGCTCGGCCCCGCTTTTGGCTGCGGGAAATAGCTTCCTGCGCCCGGAGTGCCCGCGTCGATGAGACCCGTCAGAATATCGGGATAAGCCGCTGCCCCGGCCGGCTCCGGATTGGCAGCGCGCGCCGCGAGCATCTGCGCGTCGCGGGCGGCCGCCGCGTCGGGATCGGTGATGCACACCGTCCGACCCATCATCATCGCAAGACCGATGATCGCGCGGACGTTGGGCTCGCGCTCGGGCTGGTAGGTTTCGAGGATGGGCGCTGCCGCCTCGCCCCTTACGACAGCGGCGAGTTTCCACGCGAGATTGGCGGCGTCGCGAATGCCCGAACACAAGCCCTGACCGGCAAACGGCGGCATCTGGTGCGCGGCGTCACCCGCGAGGAAGATGGCGCCTCGCTGCCATTGTTCGGCGATGCGCGCCGAAAAACGATAGACCGCCTTGCGTTCGATTTCGACCGCGCCCGCGACATCCCAAGGGTCCAGCAGTCGCCCGATCATGGCGTCGTCGAGGAGGTCGTCGGGCCTTTCACCCGGCTTCACCATGAATTCCCAGCGGTGACGCCCTTCGCCCATCAGCACGCAAGTCGTCGGCCGCGCGGGATCGCAAATCTGCAGATTGACCTCGGGAAGCCGCGATACGTCGTTTACGATCGTGTCGACGATCAACCAGCTTTCGTCGAAATCGAGGTCGTCGATGCCGATGCCGGCAAGGTCGCGCACGGTGCTGCGCGCACCGTCGGCACCGACAAGAAAGCGGGGCCGAACGAGCTGCGCGCCTTGCTCCGTCTCGAACTCCGCCGCCGGAGCGTCGCAACTGCCGCCGAGGCCGGTCAGTCGCCATCCCGCGCGTAGCTCGATATTCGGCTGTGCCGCAACGGCCTCGCGCAACAGTCGCTCGATCGAAGGCTGATGGATCATGTTCGCGCTATGCCAGCCGCCAGCTGCGATCCGGTCCGCCCCGTCGAGGCGAAGCAGCACCTGCCCGTCGGCGGTCACGAAATCATAGCGCGGGCTGTGGCGGCACGTCGCCACGATGGCGTCGGCGATGCCGAGCTCCTGAAAGACGCGGAGGATCTGGTGATCGATATGCGCGGCGCGCGGCAGGGCGTAAGGCTCGGTGGCGCGTTCGGCGAGGATGACCGTCACGCCGCGCCGGGCGAGCAGCAGCGCAAGCGTAAGCCCGGTTGGCCCGGCGCCGACGATCAGGACGTCGCAATCTTCGGCTTTGGGGCTGCTGCTCACGCCTCCGCCTCCATCACCCCCTCGATCGCGCCGAGGCCGTCGATTTCGCAGCGCACGACGTCGCCGGGCTTCAGGAATTGGCGCGGGTCCATTGCGGCGCCGACGCCGCCCGGCGTGCCGGTGAAGACGAGATCGCCGGGTTCGAGCGTCATCGCCGCCGAAAGATGCTCGATCTGCTGCCACAGGTCGAAGACCAGATGACGGGTGTTCGAAGATTGGCGCAGTTCGCCGTTGACGAGGCAATGGAGGTCGAGGGCGTGCGGGTCGACTTCGTCTGCCGTCGTGATCCACGGCCCGATCGGGGCGTGCGTGTCGAACGACTTTCCGAGCGACCATTGCGGCCCCGCGTGCTGCCACATGCGTTCGGTCACATCGTTGCCGACGCAATAGCCGAAGACATGCTCGTGCGCCTGCGCCGCGGGAATATGCTTGCCGCGCTTGCCGATCACCGCGACCAGTTCGACCTCATAGTCGGCGGTGAAGGTGTTTTTCGCGATCAGGATCGGCGCGAAGGGGCCGTTGATCGAGGTCTGCGCCTTGGTGAACCAGACCTGCCGCTGCGGCGTCTCCATCTTCGATTCGGCGATATGGTCGGCATAGTTGAGGCCGATCGCGAATATCTTGCCGGGGCGCGCGATGGGGGCGGTCAGTGTTACCGCGGTAAGCGGGGCCGCGCCGCGGTCGTCGAGGGCGTCGAAGGCGGGGCGCAGCTCGTCCCAGCGCGCGATCAGGTCGATCATGCTGCCGGCGAAGCCCGTGTCGACGATCGTCTCGCCGCGAACGATGCCGATGTGCGCGGCGCCATTCTGTTCGTAGGTTGCTATCTTCATGCTGCGATATCCTTGGGTTTGCGGCGGAAAAGCGCCTTGAAGCGAAGCCGGAGGGCAAGCAGCCTGCCGATGGTCTCGGGTTTCGGCGCGCGCTTGCCGGCGAGCGCGGGGAAGGGCGCGCCCCATTGCACGTCGAGCAGTTCGCGCATCGTCGACAGGCGCGAACCGTCGGCGGCGGCGAACAGGTCGCCGTCGGTCCAATGCTCGAGCTCGTGCCCCCAGGGATCCTTCCAATAGTCGAAGATCTGGCTGCCGAGCACATGGCGCCCGACGCCCCACGCGGCGGTGCGCCCCGCGCGCTTCAGATGCTCGTGGCCGGCCATCAGGTCGTCGAGACCCTCGACCTCGAACGCGGCGTGGTTGAAGCCGGGGCCGGGCGGCAGCTGGGCGAGGAACAGCGTGTGGTGATCGGTCGGCGTGTCGCCGCGGTCGCAGCGCATGAAGGCACCGATCGCGAGCCCCGGCGCCGCCTCGATCTCGTCGGAGGTGATGAAGCCGAAGCGCGCCTTGTACCACGCCTCCGACCGACGAAAGTCCGCGACGTTCAGCACCACATGACCGAGACGCCGGACGCGCGAGGGCCGCTGCGCGATACGTACAGGCGCGCGCAAGCGCCGGCGCGCCGCGACCGAATTGAAGGGGGTTTCGCGGTCGGGTACGACCGGCTCTCGCCCTGCCTGTCCGGTGACGGCTTCGACGCGGTTGCCATCGGGATCGGTGAGGCGGACGACATGGCCGCCGCCCGGCGCGGTCGATGCCTCGACCGCGACGCCATCGGCGGCCGCCAATGCCTCGAGGTCGGCGAGGTCGCCGACGCGAAAGGCGAGACCGGCGAAGCCTGCATTCCCCGCGACCGTCGCGTGGGCGAAGGGCGCACCGTCGGACCCGCGGCCGTAGAGCACGCCCTGCTCCTCGAAACAGGCGAGCCCGAAATCCTCGAGAAATGTTCGCATCGCGCCGAGGTCCGGCGCGGCGAAGCGCACATGCGCGATATCCTCTGCCCGTGTAATGCTCATCGTTCGCGACTCGCTGTTGACTATCTGGTCAACTTAGCGAATATGACCATTTAGTCAACTGTGAGAGACGATGACGAGCGAAGCCCTCTCCCCCCGCGCCGCGCGCACCCGGGCCGCCCTGCTCGACGCGGGGCTCGATCTGCTCGCCGACCGGCCGATCGATGCCATCGCGATCGACGAACTGGTCGCCGCCGCCGGGGTCGCCAAGGGATCCTTCTTCAATCATTTCGGCGACAAATATGGCTTTGCGAATGCGATCGGCGAGGCGATCCGCAGCGATATCGAGGCGCTGATCGGGGCGCTCAACGCCGATGAGGATGATCCGCTGGCCCGGCTGTGCGGCGGAATGATCGGTGCAGCGGCGTTCGCCCTCAGCGAGCGCAAGCGCGCGGCGGTGCTGATACGCAGCGCGCGCGGCATGACGCTCGAACAGCATGTGCTCAACCGCGGCGTGATCGCCGATCTCGGCGCCGTCGGCGCGGCGCATCGGTTGGTGCCCGCGGCCGGGCGCACGGGCGTGCTCTTCTGGCTCGGCTGCTGCCAGGCACTGATGGGCGGGCTGATCGAGAAGGAGGCTGCCCGCGCCGAGGTCACCGCAATGCTGTCGGACATGATCGCGCTGGGGCTCGGCGGGCTCGGCGTCGATGCGGCGAACCGCGCGCGGCTGAGCGACGCGGTGCGTGTCGGGCAAGAGCTCGACCGCGCGATCGGGCTTTTGAACGGAAATCGATAGGGCGGCGAAAGGCCGCAGCAGGCGAGGGCGCGCAGGGGTGCGCCCTCGCCCGAACCGTCACCGCTTGCGGGGACGGCCGCCCTTCGCGGGGTGCCCGCCGCTGCCGATCGCTGGGCGGCTACCGCTCTTGGCGCCGGTGAAGCCGCCGTTTCCGATGCTGCCGCGCTCGCGTCGCTGGCGGCTGGTCGAGGCGGCGTTGCTGCCGGTGCCGCGGTCGTGCGCGACCTGTTCGCGGTCGACCGGGCCGGTCGTCGTGCCGGACGGCCGCTGCCCATTCTGCCGCTGCGCAGTGCTGCGCTCGACCTGTTCCCAGCCGCCGTCGGTCTTTTGATAGACGTCGCCATTTTTCCCGGCGTAGACATCATCGCCGACCTTGACCGCGCCGCCGGCGTTCACCGTGCCGCTGTCGCGGTCGTAAGTGACGCCGCCGACGCCCGCGGCATTGCCGCCAGAGCCGGTCGTCGAGAATCCGCCGACCGCCCCCGCGCCTTCCGGGCCGGTGCCCGCCGCGCCTGCCATGCTCGTCTGGCGGCCGGTGTTGCTATTATAGACCTCGCGGTGGTTCGCGGCCCCTGCCTGTCCCGTATAGGGGTTATAGGCGGCGACGCCTTCGTTCGCGACGACGCGGCCGGTTTCGGGATTGTAGCGCACACCGCGCGCCGCCGCGGTGGTCGTGCCGGTATAGGCGTTGGTGTTGACCGCCGCCTGTCCGACCCCGCGTCCCCCGGTCGCCTGGTTGTAATAGCCGCCTTCCACCGCACGGCCGTAGTTGCCGGTCCACGGATTGGCCCAGGCCGCTGCGGTGCCCGAGACGACGGCGTTGCTCCATTGGCCATAGACGTTCCACGCCCCCGCGACGGGATAGGCGCCGCCATACCAATAAGCGGCAGGCGCATAAGCGGCGGGACAGCCATACCAGACCGAACCGACCCACGCGGTGCAGCGATAGCCGGTGCCATAGACCAGGACGGTTCCGGTCGACACGATCCCGTAATAGCCGGGCGTATAGCCGACCTGAACGCTATCGCCGCTGACCCCATAGACGCGGACATAGGTCACATAATGGAGCGGCGAGCTAACCGGGATCGTATAGATTGCGGGTGCGACGCTGGTCGCGACCACCCACGGACCGTGCGGCGACGAAGCCGCGAACCAGACGCCATTTGAAACGGCGTAATAATGGCTGGCATCGACGCGGATCACCGGCACCGCAGCATTGCGCGCGTAGCTGAGGCTGGTCCCGGTCACGACACGGAATTCGGGAGTGCCGTCATAAGTTGCGGTAAAGCTTGCCTGCCTGCGATTGACCGTCGCGGTCTGCGGGATGCTGTTGCTGGCGATCGCTGCCTTCGCCTGCGGCGTCCCGGCAACCGATGCGAGGACCACGCCCTTGGGGCTGTCGGCAGGGATGCGTGCGAAGTCGGCGGGCAGCTTGTCGGGCGCAACATAAGTCCATGGACCCGTCGCCGACGGCGCGACGAACCAGCGCCCCGACAACAGCACATACCAGTTGGTGTTCGCCGTGACAAAGACGTCGGCGCGCGTGTTTGCGACATAGGCGAGCGTCGTGCCCGCGATCGGGGCGAATTGCGGCTCGCCCGATATGGCGATCAGCTCGGCAGCGTCGCTGCGCACGACGATTACCGGCGCTCGGCCAGCGCGCAGCAGCGCGGCGACATCGTCCGCCGTCTTGTCCATCGGGTCGGCGAGCTTGTACGATGTGGCTTCGTTCAGCGCCCAGGTCACATTGGCGGGCACGTCGCGGGCCAGCGTCCAGCGGGCGTTCAGCGCCGTTGCGGTCAGCCAGCGGCCGCCGATGCGCAGATAGTAAAGATTGCCTGCCCGGACCAGCAGCGCGCGCGTGTTGACGACGCGCCGGACGCCTGCCGACTTCATGTCGCGAAGCACGGGCTTGCCGTCGATATGCACCATGACCGTCGGCTCGAAGGCGAAGACGATCGCGGGCGGCGTGTTGTCGACCGCAATCGTAGCGGTCGTCGCGGTGGTCGCGGCGTCGGCGGGATATTCCATGGCGACGAGCGATGCGCCGGCAAAAAGCAGCCACAGCGCGGCGGCTTTGCCGTAACCGGCGCGGCGATTTCGGTTGGGAATATTGGTCATGATATAATCCTTGTTGCTTGATTTCGGGTACAAAAATCTTGTGACGCAGAATCGCGTTTCGGCTTCATTCTGGGGCGAAGGATCGAACGCGAGCCGGCCGACACCAGGGAGGGCTCGACCGGCTCGCGCCGACGATGGACGTTCCGGGCGGGCGGGGGGCAGGGGGAGGTGCCCGCCCGGAACTTCCGCACGATGCAGGTCAGTGCACCGAACTGGTATCCACGGCGCGCGTCGGCCGCGGGGCGAGCCAGATGATCGAGGCGGCGGCGGCGAAGACGAACGCGGCCCAGACGAAGGTCTGTCCGGTCGCCAGCGCGACGCTTTCCTTGTCCACCATCTGGCTGATGATCTGGCGGGCCTGCTCGAGGCTGTAGCCCTTGGCCATCAGCCCATCGATCGCCGCCTGCGTGCCGTGGAGGACGCCCGAGAGGCCGTCGCGCTTTTCCTGCGCGCCGTCGTACCAGAGCGTCGTCGAGATCGCGACGGCGACCGCCCCGGCCATCGTCCGCAGGAAGTTCATCACCCCTGCCGCCGAGGCCGTTTCCTCTTCGTCGACCGCGCCGAGGGCGATGGTCGTCAAAGGCACGAAGAAGAAGGGCATGCCCGCACCCTGGATCAGCTGGGGGAGCGCCAGCGTCCAGAAGTCGGCGCCGCTGTTCCACCAGAAGACACGAAGCAGCGAGGTACCGCCGAGCCAGAGCACGCCGATGAAGACGAGCCGGCGCGGGTCGACTTCGGTCATCCGCTTCGCGACGATCGGCGCCATCAGCACCGCCGCCACGCCGTTGAACGCGGTGGCATAGCCGGCCCAGGTCGCGGTGTAGCCCATCGCGCCCTGCAGCCACTGCGGGATCACCACCAGGCTCGCGAAGAAGGTGCCGTAAGCGAACACCAGCGCGATGACCGCGACGGTGAAACCGCGGTGGCGGAAAGGGCGAAGGTCGACGACGGGTCTGTCGTGCGTCAGCTCCCAGATGAGGAAGCTCGCGAAACCGACGATCGCGATGATGGCGAGCTGGACGATGATGTCCGCGCTGAACCAGTCATGTTCGCGCCCGAGATCGAGCATGAGCTGCAACGCACCGACCCAGAGGACGAGCAACACGAGGCCGAAACCGTCGACGGGCTCGTTCACCTTCTCGGTCTCCGCCTTGCGCAGCACCGTCCACGCCGTGAAGGCACAGATGGCCGCAACGGGCACGTTGATGAAGAAGATCCAGTGCCAGCCCCAGCTGTCGGAGATGGTACCGCCGAGGATCGGGCCGAAGATCGGCGCGGTCAGCGTCGTCATCGCCCAGATCCCCATCGTCATCGCATGCTTGTCCTTCGGGAACACCCGCAGCAGCAAGGTCTGGCTCAAAGCCATCAGCGGCCCGCCGCAAATCCCCTGCCCGATCCGGAAGGCAACGAGCATGGTGAGGCTCGTCGCGGTGCCGCAGAGGAAGGAGAAGATGCCGAAGCCGAGCATCCCGCCCGCGAACAGCCGCACGGTGCCGAGGCGCCGCGAGAGCCATCCGGTGAGCGGCACGCAGATCGCCTCGGCCACGGCATAGGATGTGATCACCCATGTCCCCTCCGAGGAGGAGATGCCGAGGCCGCCCGCGATATGCGCGACCGACACGTTCGCGATCGTGGTATCGAGCACGACCATGAAGTTGCTGACCGCGAGCACCGCCCCGGCGAGCAGCAACATGCTGCCCGTCAGGATCGTCGAGCTGTGGCCCTCGGCGCCGGAGTGCTGGGCCCCCGCCGCGCTCACCGGACGTCCTTCCGGCGGGGCGCCACGTCGATCTCGGCTTCCATCGACAGGCCGACGCGCAATGGATGCTTCTTGAGTTCCTTCGGGTCGAGCGAGACGCGCACCGGCAGACGCTGGACCACCTTGATCCAGTTGCCCGTGGCATTCTGCGCCGGAATCAGCGCGAACGCCGAACCGGTACCGCCCGAAAAGCCCTCGACGCGGCCGTGGAAGACGACGTCCGACCCATAGAGGTCGGAGACGAGCTCGACCGGCTGGCCGACGCGAACGCGTTCGAGCTGGCCTTCCTTGAAGTTGGCGTCGACATAGACGGCGCCGATCGGAACGATCGTCATCGCGACGCTGCCCGCCGAAGCGCGCTGGCCGACCTGCACCTGACGATTGGTGACGACGCCGTCGACGGGCGCACGGATCACCGTGCGTTCCAGGTCGACGCGCGCCTGATCGAGCTTCGCCTTCGCGGCGAGTACGTCGGGGTGGCCGTCGACCGAGACGCCCGCGATCATCGCATTGTTCGCGGCGAGCGAGCCCGACGCCGAATTGCGCGACGCAACCGCCTGCGCGAGCCCGGCCTTCGCCTGCGCCAGATTGGCTTGCGCGGTCGCATAGGCGTTGCGAACGACGGTCAGTTCCTCGCCCGACACGGCGCCGCCGTCGGCGATGCCGGCACGGCGGTCGAGGTCGATGCGCGCCTTGGCGAGCGCCGCATTCGCGATCTGGACCTGCGCCTCTGCCTGACCGATAGACGCCGCACCGGCGCTGACCTGTCCGGCAAGCGAGCTGCTGGTCGCGACCGCCTGTCCGAACTGGCGGCGGGCACGGGCATAGTCGGCCTCGGCGCGCGCCAGCGCCAGTCTGGCGTCGGTGTCGTCGAGCTGGATCAGGATATCGCCGCGCTTCACATTCTGCGTATTGGCGACGAAAACCTTGGTCACCGCGCCCGAGACGAGCGGGGTTACCTGCGCCGAGTCCGCGGCGACATAGGCGTTGTCGGTCGCGACCAGATCGCCGTCGGCGAGCAGCCAGTAACCGGCACCGGCGAGCAGCACCGCGCCGCCGAGTGCGGCAAAGAGCTTCCTGCGCTTGGCCGATGTCGCGGCCTCGTTGGAGTCGATCGTCGGTTCGGTGGCCCGCGCGCCGTTGTCGCGGAAATCATCGGTATGGTCGAGAAGAGCTATTTGAGTCATCGGTCTGTCCTTTGGAAATCATCGTGCGGAAACGATCAGAGGGGGGTGGTCATGATCTGCTGGGCGGTTGCGGCGAACAGCCAGGCGCCCCCAATGAGCGCGAGCTTGAACAGCAGGCCGTAGCCCAGCCAGCGCAGCGCGCGCTGGCGTTTCGGATTTTTGACATCGGTATTCATGGGGATGGGTCTTTCCTTTGGGGGTTCGGAGGGGAGAGGATCAGGCTTTGGTGAATCCGCCGCCGAGCGAGCGGACCATCTGGACGTCGAGCGTGAAGACGCGCGCCTGAAGGTCGGCGACCGAACGCCGCGCCTGCAGGACATTTTCCTCGTTGCTGAGAACGTCGAGATAGGAGGCGAGCCCGCGCTCGTAGCGCTGGCGCGAAAGCTCGTGCGCGGCCTCGGCATCCTTGAGCGAGGCCAGCGACAGGCTGAGCCGTTCAGCCAGAGCGCGGCGGCTGACCAGCGTGTCGGCGACATCGTGGAGCGCGCCGATCACGGTAGCGTCATAGCGCGCGACGGCTTCGTCATATTGCGCCCGCGTGCCGCGATATTGCGCGCTGATCGCACCGCCATGGAAGATCGGCAGGCTCACCGCCGGGCCGGCATTGCCATAGAGCGAACCGCTGTCGGCGAGATTGCCGATGCCGAGCGCCTGCAAGCCGATCAGCCCGGTGAGGCTGATGTTCGGATAGAAGGCGGCACGCGCCGCCTTGATCCGGCTCGTCTGCGCATCGACCCCGGCGAGCGCCGCGGCGATGTCGGGACGGCGGCCGATCAGATCGATCGACGCATTGGCAGGGACGCCGCGGACGGCGGCAAGCGCGACCGCGGGGCGGCCGATCGTCAGCGCGCGGTCGGGACCGGCACCGGTGAGTTCGGCGATGCTGTTCTTCGTCAGCGCGATCGCTTCTTCGGTTGCCGCGAGCTCGGCCTTGGCGGCCGGAACGCGCGAGCGCGCCTGCTTGAGCGCGGCCTGATTGTCGAGCCCGGCATAGACACGGTCGCCGACGAGCTTCAGCGTCTCGAGCCGGTTCTGCACCGTGCGGTCGAGCACCTCGCGCTGTGCACAAAGCCGTGCGAGTTCGGCATAGCTGGTGGCAAGCGCGGCGGTCAGCGCGCTCCGCGCTTCCTGCACTTCATAGGCCGCCGCCAGCGCATCGGCCTTCGCCGCTGCGAGCGTCGCGCGGTTCTTGCCCCACAGATCGAGGTCGAGCGAGAAGGAGAGGCCGGTCTTTGCGGTGTCTTCCCAGCCGTCGGGGACGAATTGCGCGGGGACGCCGTTATTCTCGCTCTGCTGGACGAAGCCCGCGCTGCTCGTCGCATCGATTTGCGGCAGCAGCGCAGCGCCCGCCTGACGGGCATAGGCCTGCGCCTTGCGGAGTCGCGCCGAAGCCATGCGAAGGTCGGGCGATCCGGCGATCGCTTCCTGCATCAGCGCGTCGAGCTGGGCATCGCCATAGCCTTTCCACCAGCCGTCGGCGGGCCAGACGCCGGCGTCGCCGCTCAGGCTCGCGGCGCTGGCGATGGTTTCCGGCGCACGGATTTCGGGGCGCGCGCCGAGGTCGGGGACCGAGGCGCAGGCGGTCAAAGTGGCGGCGCTGGCCATGAGCATGGCCAGCCCGCCGAAGCGGGTTGCGATCATCGTCGATTCCTTTGAGGTACTATGCAGTACCGTTTAAATCGCGATTCGCGCCGCAAATGTCAATCTAAAAATGGTACTGCATGGTACCTGTATTTAATTCTATACAGATCAACAGCTTAAATGCGATATGAAGGGTTTTCTGGCCACAAAATGGTACCGTTATGCGAAAAATATGCGGCCGGAAAATGCCCTTCTTCGAATCTTCGTATCTTGCAAAAGGTGGGGAGTGGTATCATATTGGCGGCATGAAGATTGGTAAGAGAGAGAGCCAACGGCTCCTGAAACGCGCCCAGATCATTGCAATCGCGCGCGAACATTTTTTCGAGAAAGGCTTCGAGGGCGCGTCGATGTCGGCGATCGCGGCGCAGCTCGGCGGGTCCAAGCGCACCCTCTGGTCCTATTTCCCTTCGAAGGAAGAGTTATTCGCCGCGGTCGTCGAGGATACGGCGGCCGGGATTCGCGGCGGCATCGATTTTTCGGCGGTCGGCGATTCGCCGCTCGATCAGCTGACGCATCTGTCGCGGACGATCATCGAACGCATGACCGCCCCGATCGCGGTGCAGATGTTCCGGCTGATCAGTCCGATGTCCGAACGCAATCCCGAGTTGGTGCGCATCTTCTTCGAACGCGGCCCGCGCCGGACGCAGAAGAGTATCGCCGAATATCTGCGCGCGAATTTCGGCGACCTCCTTTGGACCGACGATTATTGGCAGGCGGGCGACGATCTCGTCGCACTGGCCGCATCGAATTTCCATTTCGAGAGCCTTTGGGGCCTCAGCAATCCGCCGACGCCGAAGCAGAAAGACGCGCGCGCGCGGCGCGCCGCGATCCTGTTCCTCCGCGCCTATGGCCGCCACCCCGAGCTGTGGGCGCCGATCGATAAAGTGGATGGCGCCAGGGAAACGGTATGACCAGGGCTGCGTGGATGGCGTAGCCCGTTGGTACCCGCCCGAAGGCGGAGGTCAGGGCTTCGGGTCCCTTCGGGCGCGCGATTTTTCCCAATATTGCCGCGTGCCCTGCCTCAAATTTATTGGGGTTGCGGGCGCTCGTCCGTCTGGGGCATCGCTGTGCGGTCCTATCGGGGCGGGAGGGCGATGAGCGACACGCACAGGATCTTGATCGTCGACGATCACCCGCTCACGCAGAGCGGGCTCCGGCTGCTTTTTTCCGCGCATCCGCGCTTTTCGGTTGTCGGTGCGCTCGATCGCGGGGCGACGGTCGCCGCCTTCGTCCAGTCGCAGCCGGTCGACCTCGTCATCCTCGACCTCAACATGCCCGACGTGCGCGGGATCAACATTCTCGCCGAAATCGTCGGCTCGCGCGACATGACGGTAATCATCCTGACCGGCGAATCGGGCTATGGCGAGGTCGACTATGCGCTGAAACTCGGCGCGCGCGCCGCGGTGAGCAAGGCCGACCCGGCCGAGGAAATCATCGCCGCCTGCGACGCCGCGCTGGCGGGCGACGTCTATCTGTCGCCGCATATGGAGGAGGCGCTCGGCAAGTACAGCGGCTCGCCCGTCACCCTGTCGTCGCGCCAGATGGCCATCCTCCACTATCTGGCGCAGGGCGAGAGCAACAAGGAAATTTCGTACCGCCTGTCGATCGCGCAGCCGACGGTGTCGTTCCACATCGCCGAACTGCGCCGCAAGCTCGATGTGCCCAACAATCGCAAGATCGTCGAGCGCGCGCAGGAGCTAAAGCTGCTCTGACCCGCGCACGACGAGCGGGTGGCGCATCAGCTCGCGGCACGGCGGTTTCAAGATCATCAGCCCGACAAGCTCGCTCAGCCGTCCGCGCGTGACCGTCGTGTCGTCATAGGTCAACGCGGCGATGCGGCGTCTGGAACCTTCGGCCGCGGCGAGCGCGGCGTCGAACGCGGCGCGCTCGTCGAAGTCGAGGATGCGCCAGCCGGGCAGGCCCGCCTGGAGTTCCTCCGCCGGACAGGGCGTGATCGCGTCATAGGCGGCAGGAAGCCGGACGGCGATCGTCGTGCCGCCGGCGTCCGAGGCGGTGATCGCCAGCGACCCGCCGAGCGCCCCGATCAGCCGCTTCGCCGAATGGAACCCCGATCCCGAGCCCGCCGCGCGCGCGTCGGCGCGCACGCGCCGGCCATCCGCTGCGTTGAGGGCGCGGACGATGTTGGCGGGCATCCCGCTGCCGGTGTCGGAGAGGAGGATCACGGCCTCTTCGCCTTCGCGGTCGAGCGTCAACGTCGCGCCGCCCTTCGCCGTATATTGATAGCTGTTGCTGATCAGGTTCGCGAGCACCCGCATCAACAGCGGCTTGTCCGAAACAAGCATGATGTCGGCGTCGACCCGGACCGCGAGCGTCAGCCCCTTGGCGGCAAAGGGGGCGCGGAACATCATCTGCAGCGGCTCGACCAGCGCTGCGCCGCCGAAAGCGCCGAGGGCGACGAAATCATCCTCGCTGCCGACGATGTTGGCACCCGACATCGTCGTCGACACGATTTCGCCCAGATAATCGGCCGAGCTTTGCAGCATCGCGGTCAATTCGCCGTTCGCCGCCGGGTCGCGCTTCAACGCGTCGACCGCGCTGTTGAGCGCGAGGATGACCTGCTTGCTGTCATGCCCCGAGGCATGGAGCAGCGCGTTCTGGCTGTGCACGGTTTCGAGCGCGAAAGCCTTTTCCTCCGCCAGCCGCGCGGCGCGCTCGCTGACCGCGAGGCGTCCGGCGAGTTCGCGGGCATAGGCTTCGTCGGCGGCGATCTTGTCGGCCTGGATCTTCTTGAGGTTGAGGCCGAGCGCGAGCGTCGCCATCAGCGATTCGAACAGCCCGACCGGCCCCGCGAGGTGCCAGTTGATCGGCAGCCAGGCGAACACGCCCATCGAGGCGATCGCGGCATAGACGATGAAGAGCGCAAGGCTCGCCCAGCCGACGAACAGCGGCCAGAGCTGGCGCCCGACGCGTTTCATCGCGGCATAGCCGACGAACGGCAGGAACAGCGCGCCGGCGACCGCGATGATCCAGCAACCGATGTGCAGGCTGTGCCGGAAGACAGGCGGATAAAGCGCGAGGCCGGGCTGCAGCGCCATCAGCACCAGCGCCGCGCCGATCAGGATGCGGAGCGCAAGGTCGGTCTTCGGAAAGCGCGTCGCCGTCCCGACGAAACTGCGCGCGAACTGCGCCATCGCGCCCGCGAAGCCGCATTTGAACATATCCTCGATCCCGACGCTGGTCAGCGGATTGTCGGAGAGGAAGAAGATGGTGACATAGCCCTCCGAATGGATCGTGTTGATCGCGAAAAAGGCCTGCGCGACCGCGAGCCACACGAAGTCGCGGTGCCCGGTGATCGAGAAGAAGAGGAAGTTCAGGAAGATCAGCACCGCGAGCCCCAGCACGACCCCGGACACCAGCGCGATGTTGGCGCGCCGGTCCTTGAAGAAGCTGCCATAGGTCTGGATCTTGAGCGGCATATAGGTCGAATTTTCGGAGACGAAGTCGATCAGCAGCAGCTTTTCCTGTCCGGGGTCGAGCACGAATTCGGTGCTGAACGCCTGATAGCTGAGCAGATTCTCGCGCGCAGCCTTGGCGTCGGTGCCGTCGACGAGCAGGTCGACCTTGCCGTCGGCGACCTCGAAGAGGCGGAAATATTTGAGCGATCCGCGCCCGGTGGTGAAGATCCAGCTCCCCTGTGCGTCGCTTGCATTACGAACCTTGACCGCGACGATCGTTCGGGCGCCCGGCGGACCGAAATGGACGCTCTGTCCCTGTATGGCTTCGAGCGGCGCCTCCAGGATCGCGGCAAGGCCCCGTTCGTCGGGCGCGCCGGGATCCTTCGTATAGCGGACATAGGGTGCGACCGCCGGGCCGTCGGCGCCGGCGCTGAGCTCGATGGTCGGGATCGGCGGTGCCGACGCTTGTGCCGACGCTGCGGCGGGCGCCAGCAGCGCCGCCATCAGCCAGAGGCCGAAGCCTATCCGCGCGACGATCGACATGCGCCGACCGGTGTCGCGTGCGCAGTCGGAAAAGTCAATTTTTGCGTTGCCTTTCAAGGGCGCGAAACAAGCCGGGCGGGCATCGGACGATCGGGTTCGCGCGTCGGCCACCCCAACAAACATTGGGTAGCGCCTCGCGCGGCGCTGACCTAGGCGGTCGTTCAAAGCTCGGCGGCGCATCCGCGACTGGCCGGCGCGCGGGGGCGCAACGACATCGTGACGCGACGGGCCGGCCGGTGAGGGAGGCCGCGACCGGTCCGTCAGTTAACCGCACGAATTGCCTTCTGATCTTCTGCGACCCGGGTCAGGACAGTTCGGTGGTGGGGCCGGGGCGGCTTGGCCGTTCCGGCCTCTTCTTTCCAAGAACGAAGGCGAATTGGTACGTCCGGCCACACGCGCATCAAAACGGATTGAGCCGGTTCGCGTAACGCTGCAGCCGCGGCGGCACCCAGTCCTTGATGAAATGGCTCGTGCGCGTGCGCCAGTCGGTCCGGTCGGTGGTTCCCGGCCGGGTCTGGAAGGTCGTCGATCGCTCCGGGGTATTCTCGAGGCCTTCAGCGAAGGCGGTGTAATAATAGGTGGCAATCGAACGGCGGTCGCGGTCGGGCGGGAATCGCCCCTTAAGGCACCCGCGGTTTAGGAGCCCGACCAGCCCACGCGGGTCGATCTAGTCTCCTCTCGGACGCTTCCGCTTTGCGCCTCAGCCCGGCCATTCACCGCCAGCGACGCGTGGCCCAAAACCAGTCGTTCGCAAATGGGCCATTATAGCAGTGGCCGGACGTCCGATCTCCCACGAAACCTAACAGCTGCGAGAAACGCCCTTATCTTTGGAACGCGAGAACTTGCCCCATGCCCGTTCGCTGCCCCACCACAGAGCGGCAAACCCGCCAAGCGTGACTCCGCCCAGAATACCCCAGCCATGTGGCCCCAGCGGCAGCATCCCAATCGCGTAGGCGACGACCAGTATCGCCATCCCAATCAGGAACGGTCCGGTGAAACGGCAATGAGTCCGGCCGCACCGTCTGGCGTTCATGATACAAGCCGCACCCATGGAGGCCAGCATGACGGTCCAGATGACCGCGCGGGGCGTAGGTTCCAGCCACATGGCGGCCAGCATGGCTAGGCCGGGAATAGCCCAGAGCCCGACAAGCGTGCGCCAGTTACCCGACCAATCCCCGGCGCCGCTGGCGGGATCGGAACCGCGCGGGCTACTCATGTCATCTCACCGCCGCGACGCGACCGAGCAATCTTATCCTGCACAGCAGGACAGCCTTTTCACATCCCGATCGAATGTCTGCGCAGCCAGCTTCAGTCCTTCGACCGTGGTCAGATAGGGGAAGATCATCTCCGCCAGATCGTCGATCGTGAGGCCGCAGCGGATCGCCATGGCGGCGGTCTGGATACTGTCCGCACCTTCCGGCGCCAAGATATGCGCGCCCAGCAGTTTGCGGGTCCGGCCATCCGCAACCAGCTTGATCAGGCCGCGCGTGTCGCGAGCCGCCAATGCGCGCGGAACATTCTCGAGCGGGAGGGTCGAGGTTCGCGTTGCATATCCTGCCGCGATAGCCTGCGCTTCGGTGAAGCCGACACTGGCTACCTGCGGATCGCTGAATACGACGGCCGGCATGGCCGAATTGTCGTACCGCAGGCTATCGCCGTTCAAGGCGTTCTTGGCGGCGATCTTTGCGCCATAGGCTGCCATGTAAACGAACTGGTCTCGGCCCGTCACATCGCCGGCGGCATAGACGCCGCGCACCGAGGTTCGCATATGGTCATCGACAATGATGGCACCGCTGAGCGTCTGCTTCACCCCTGCCTCGATGAGACCGAGGTCCTCCACATTCGGGGCGCGCCCGGTCGCTACGAGAAGGCGCTCCGCGACGATGGTTTCGGCGACCCCGTTGCGCAGGACGGTGAGCGCGGTGCCCCCTTCCGCCGTCTTGTGGGCCGACTGATAGGCGAGGTCGCCCAGAACCGTGATGCCTTCGCTCGAAAGATAGTCGGTCAGCGCGGCACCGATCTCCGGCTCCATATCGGGGAGAAGGCGGCTGCGGAAAACGAGCGTCACGTCGACGCCGGCGCGGGAGAACATCTGGGCGAGTTCCACACCGATATAGCCGCCCCCGAGGACGATCATCGATTTCGGCAACTCGGTCAGGTCGAGCGCGGTAGTGCTGTCGAGCGCATCGACGTCCGGAAGGCCCGGGATAGCCGGCACCGCCGGACGCGTACCTGTCGCAATCACGATCCGGTCAGCGGTGAACCGCCTTCCACCGGCCTCGACGCCATTTTCGACGAGCCGCGCCGTGCCTTCATGGTAGGCGATATTATTGTAGAGAGGCAGGAGATCCGCATATTTCGCCTGACGAAGGCCCGAGACGAGCGAGTCCTTTTCGGCGATCACCTTGCCCCAATCGGCCATTCGTGCCCCGGCCTCGACACCGTTGAACCGCATCGGCGCGGCATTCGCGTGGTGAATGCTCTCGACCGCGCGGATCAGCGCCTTGGAAGGAACGCAGCCGACGTTGACGCAGGTTCCGCCGATGGTGCCGGCACCGATAACGGCGACTTGGGCTCCTTGCTCCGCCGCGGTAATCGCGGCCGAGAACCCAGCCGAGCCGCCGCCCACGACGATAAGGTCGTACTTCTTGGCCTGAGAGCCGTCGCCCCGATTGCAGCAATCACTCATGATACGACTTTCACTTGCGGACTCGGGAAGGGTAGCCAGCGTTGGTGGTCGCCGCGATCAACGCCGCGGTGCTGGTCTTGGCGTCGTCATAGGTGACCGTCGCGGTATGCGTTTTGGCCGACACTTCGACAGCGGTCACGCCGGGTACGCGCGACAGGCTCTTTTTGACGGTGGGAGCGCAGGTCACGCAGGTCATGTTCTCGACCGCCAAGGTGGTGGTCCGGATTGCGGCAAAGGCCGGCCCGGATGCGAACAGCGCAGCCGCGGCCGCGAACAGGGTAAGCTTCTTCATCATGGTCTCCTTGTTCAAAGGTCGAGGAATAGGGGGGCGAGATAGGGGAAGAGGACGGCGAGTCCGATCAGCGCCGTTGCAAGCCACAAGGCCGTCTTTGCCAAGCGGTTGGAGGAAGGCGTGCCGCACTCGCCCTCGGCGCAGACCACGCGCGGCTGACGATAGATCCGCCAGAACCCGGCGGCCAGGAAGGCGATCGCCACCGCCAGGAAGATGGGCTGATAGGGGGCGAGCGCGGTCAGGTTGCCGATCCATGCGCCACTGACGCCCAGTGTGAAGAGCACTAGCGGGACGATGCAGCAAGAGGCCGCGCCGAGCGCGCCCAGACTTCCTCCAACAATCGCTATCCACGCACCACGTCTGGAAGCCGTTTTCGGCTGGGTCATTTTCTGTTCTCCGAATCACGTTGTTGACCCTAGATAGGATCTGTAGCGGCTACAGGTTCAAGAGGTATTTCAGCATGGATCGGAAAAATCTGCAGGACACAGCGCCCCGGCTCCCCATCGGAGCACTGTCGCGGCGCACCGGATGCAACATCGAGACGATCCGCTATTATGAGAAAATTGGCCTGCTCTCCGCGCCTGCGCGCAGCGACGGCGGTCACCGGCTCTATGGCTATGGTCATCTCATGCGGCTCGGCTTTGTGCGGCGCGCGCGGGAACTGGGCTTCACGCTGGACGAGATCCGCGCGCTGCTTCGGCTGGCCGAGGACCGCGATCGCCCATGCACCGAAGCGCGCGAGGTCGCCGTGGTCCATCTGACCGACATTCGTACCAAGATCGCGGATCTTCAGGCCATGGAGTCGGTGCTTGCCGAAACCGTCGTGCGATGCGCGGATGGCAAGACCCCGGAATGCCCGCTGCTGGAAACGCTATTCGGTTCGATCGATCCGTCTGCCCGGCCTCCTGCCGGCTAGCCGCCGTCGGCCAGCACAGACCAATGTCGGTTTTCGCAAGGACGACGCTTTGGCGAAGCTCAATGTCTGCTTCTTTCATTTTCAGTCCGAAAGCCGACAGGCTGGAAACGGCCAGTCCACGCCATGGTGAGCGACCGCGCAAGAATTCCGTTAGCCCAGATCGGTCAGAAGAAATGACAGCGCCACAGCCAGCATGATTGCCGCGAACGCGCGTCGCACGATCTTGGTGCGCTGCGGATCGGATAGCCATTCATGCGCCGCGCTTCCGGCGATGACTATCGACAGGTGAATCGATGTCGCGATGGCGACGCTGATAACCGACAGGATAAGCGCATTGCGGATGCCGAGCGCCTCGCCGTTCAGGAACTGCGGCGCCACAACGAGGAAAAAGATATAAGCCTTCGGGTTGAGCAGATTGATCAAGGCGCCGGTCGCAAAGGCGCGGCGAGGCGAGCTGATCGGCCGTGTGGATCGTGATCCATCGCCGGTGCCGCGCCATGCTTCGATAGCAAGCCACAGCATCATTGCCGCGCCGGCGAAGCGCAGGATGTTCCAGAGCTGCGGGGCAGCCTGCAGCAATGCCGCCAGCCCCAAGGCTGCCAGAACGCCGTTCGCGAGCAGGCCCAGCGCGACGCCTGCGACGGCGGATAGGCCGCAACGCCGGCCTTCGGTTGCGGCAAGCCCGGCGAGCCAGGCCATGTTCGGGCCCGGCGTCAACTCGATCAGCAGCACCGCCAGCGCGAACCCGATAATGTCCAAGCGCCTGTTCCTTCGCGGTTAGACGGCGGTTCCGACCAGTCGTCCGATACCTGCCGTCAGCGCCATGGCGAGCGCCCCCCAGAAGACGACGCGCGCGACAGGCTTCAACGGCCTCGATCCGCCCGCCGTTGCCCCAACCCATCCGAGCAGAGCAAGAAAGAGGAGCGATGCAACGGCCTCGCCGGGCACAAGCCAGTCGTGTGGGAGCATCGCCGCCGCCAGCACAGGGAGCAGGGCGCCCAGTGTGAAGGTCCCGGCCGAGGTGAACGCGGCGGTGATCGGCCGCGCCGCTGTCATGTCGGTGATGTGAAGCTCGTCGCGGGCGTGGGTGCTGAGCGCATCGAACGCGGTCATCTGCATGGCGACGGTTTTCGCGACATCGGCATCGACGCCCCGTGCTCGATAGATGCCGGCAAGTTCGGCAAGCTCCGCATCGGGGTCTGTCGCCAGTTCGAGCCGTTCGCGTTCGAGGTCCGATCGCTCGGTGTCCGACTGGGAGCTCACCGAAACATATTCTCCGGCGGCCATCGACATCGCGCCCGCGACAAGCCCGGCAATCCCCGAGACAAGCACCGCGGAGCGCGGGGCCCCCGATGCGGCGACGCCCATGATGAGGCTTGCGGTCGATACGATGCCGTCATTGGCACCGAGCACGGCGGCTCGCAGCCAGCCAATGCGCGACACGAGATGGCTTTCGCGGTGGCTTCTCATCCATTGTTCCCCTGCGGTTTGGCTTCAGCCGGTTTAATCGCGTCGCCGTCGACAAGGTCTTCGACCATCAGGGCTATCAGGCCGACTTGCGAATGCACTCCGGCCTTGGCGTAGATGCGCGCGAGTTGCGCCCGGATCGTCCCCGCCGCCGCGCCGCGGAGGTGCGCAATCTCGGCTGCATCGAAGCCCTTGAGCGCGAAGAGCGCGACATCGGCCTCGGCAGCAGTCAGTTGCCAGTCGAGAAACCGCTGCCGGACAAGGTCCGACATCGCGCCGCGCGCCGCCGCGACCGCCGTCTCGTCAAGTCGGGCGCGAAGGATCAGCAAGCGCAGCTGGAGAGCGCCGAAGCCGACCCCGGCGAGAAGCGCAACGGTCGCGCCGGTTTCGACAAGCAGGTGCATGTTCCAGCCATCAGCGGCGATGTCGCCAGCGACATCGGCGATGAAGAAGATCGCCGCCACGGACTGGAGGACCACCAGAAAGGTGGTCGCGACCGCCCGGCGTTCCAGCGATCTTCGTCTTTCCTGCATGGCCACGGTTTACGCGCGGCCGGGCAACATAGCCAACAGGATTTCCCGGCCGCTGCGGCGCGTCTCGAAGGCCACCCCAGCGACATGCAGTGCGATCAGAATGTAGAGCAGATTGACGGCCGTCTCGTGGACTTCTTCCCACACGCTGTCCTCGCCGCCTGCGCCTTCGGGCACATCATCGTCGTCATGATCGCCCTGTTCTACAACCAGCTGCGGGCTGACATCGCCGGACCGCTCTGCGCGATCGAGAAAAGCCGTCGAAGGAGGCTCCGCCACAGCTATGCCGCTGGCGATGATGACCCCGAGCATGCTCCAGATCGCATAGACCATCAGCGCGCCGAGCGGATTGTGCGAGCGATGAACCTCCTTTTTGCCGACCCTGATATCGCGCAGGTGGGCAAGAGCCCGGCGGGGGCTCGGGAGAAAGGCCGAGAAGCGAGCCTCGGCGGGTCCTATCAACCCCCAAAGCAGGCGAAGCGCGAGGATGGCGGCCAGTGCATAGCCGACCCAGATATGCGCGCCCGAACCTTCCTCGGTGAACAGCGCGTTGGCGATGATCGCGGTCACGATCGACCAGTGGGTCACTTTGACTACGGGGTCCCAGCGTCGGCGCGGGCGAACGGGTTTCCCGAAACCTTCATCGGGATTTGGAGGAGGCGAAATCGACATGAGGCGTTCCTTCATTGGTTGAAGGTGTTGATCATGATGCGCACGCCTAAGCTATCGGCAAACTGCTTAGGGTCTTAGGTGTAAGCGCCTGCTTATGTCCGCGCATCGGGCCGCCAATGCGGTCAAAGACGATTTCCAGCCCCTCAAGCCGGCAGCATTTCCTTGGCCTCAAAAGTCCTCTCTGAACCATTTTCGGCGGCAAACGTTCAGCATTTGGACCACTCAGGGAGAGCCAATGTCCAAGCCCGGCGCCGCCGAATTCCTATCCTATGTTTCTGACCCGAGCTTTCCCTGCGTCGGCGCCAAATCGGCGGTGGCGCGGGGTAATCTGCGGATCATCGAAGCGCGAGATATGACGAGCGCATGGAACGATCTGGAGATACACCGCGCCTTGCTCGACTGGGCGCGCGATTTCGGAAGCGCGCGAGAGGGCCTGCGCAGTCTCGTCGTTCTATTCGATGGGCCTTCTAACTTGTCCGAGCAGGATTTTGAGGCCGCCATGTGGACGCGGCTGCAGTCGTTCGCTGACAAGGATGCCTGGCTCGGTCAGCCGTACGACGAGGCCGTCAGCTCCGATCCGGAGGATCCGCATTTTTCGTTGAGTTTCGGCGGCGTTGCCTTTTTCGTCGTCGGGCTGCACCCCAACGCTTCTCGCCCGGCGCGCCGGTTCTCGCGGCCGGCGCTCGTCTTCAATCTCCACGACCAATTTGAACAGCTACGCACAAAAGGAAGCTACGACAGGATGCGCGACATCATCGTCGAACGCGATGTGGCCCTCGCGGGCTTTGCCAATCCGATGCTCGCCCGGCACGGTGAAACCAGCGAGGCGAGGCAGTATAGCGGGCGGCAGGTCGAGGCCGACTGGACCTGCCCGTTTCGGGATCCGCGCCGTTGAAACCCGGGCAGCTCGAGATCGCTCCGCGAAGCGGCGTCGCCTTTACCATGGCGGCGGGACAGGCGCTGACGGTCTGGGATCCGGAGGGCGAACAGGTGTCGGACATGGTTGCCTATGCATCCGGCGACACGGGCGAATATCTGTCGAACGGGCGCACCTTCGATTATGAGGAGACGATCCGGCTGACGACGGGCCATCGCCTGTGGTCGAACCGTTCGCGGATCATGTTCGAAATCGAGGAAGATCGGGTGGGTACGCATGATTTCCTGCTTACACCCTGCAGCGAGGCGACCTTCCGGCACTTCTATCCCGACAAGCCGGTGCATCGCGGCTGTTTGGGGAATCTCGCTGAAGCCCTCGCTCCTTTTGGGATCAAGCCGGATGCCATTCCGGTGGCCTTCAACATCTTCATGAATGTGCCGATCGATCCCTCGACGGGCAGGGTGTCGGTCCTGGCGCCGCGCAGCCGGGCAGGCGATTATATCCGCCTTCGCGCATCCATCGATTGCATCGTCGGGCTCACCGCCTGTTCGGCCTATGCTTCGAACGGCGGCAGTTTCAAACCGATCCACTATGCCGTCGACTGATCTGGCCGTCTTGCCGACCGACCGGGCGGCATCCTCGGCGATCGGGGACATCGTCTCGGCGCTTTCTCGCTGGCGGGTCGCCGTCAGTTACGGCTGGCGCCATCGCCGCCTGCTCAATCTCGATGCGCCGATCCGGTTCACCGAACTGGTTCAGATGCGCAAATTATATGATCGGTCTCCCGGCCAAACGCTGCTGATGGACAAGGTCGAGTCCAAGCGCCTCGCCGGGGCCGCGCTCGGAACGGAATGGGTGGTTCCGACGCTCTGGTCGGGGAAGATGTTGCCCGACGAGATTCCCTTTGCGGTTCCTGCCATCCTCAAGGCGCGTCATGGCTGCAATCAAAATGCCGTGCTGTGCGAAGCGCCCTCCGCGGCGCAATGGCGCCGGCTGCAACGCCGGTCGCAGCGCTGGCAGCGATCGCCATATGGCCTATGGCTCGACGAATGGGCCTATCGCGACGTACCGCGCGGTCTGATTGCCGAACCGTTGCTCGGCGGAAAATTGCCGCTGCCGATCGATTACAAGATGTACGTTTTCGGGGGTCAGGCGACCCATGTGCAGGTCCATTTGGATCGCGGTGGCCGACACCGCTGGATTTTGCATGATCGCAATTGGCGGCCTTTGGTCGACAATATCGATCGCCCTCAAGCGCCCTCCTCCTTGTCGGCCATGCTCTCCGCTGCCGAAACCCTGGCGCGCGGCATGAGCTTTCTTCGCGTCGATTTCTATGAAGTCGAGGGCCATCCCTATTTTGGCGAATTCTGTCTGTATCCCGGTTCAGGGTTCGACCCTTTCGCTGCAGACTGGATCGACCTCGAACTGGGCGCCTTATGGCTAGATGCGATGGCAAGTTGATACTCGATCATCAGCATTCGAGGCGATTGCGCGCATAGCTGGAATATTCCCTTGCCCGCCGCGTGCCGCGCGAGTTTTCAATCGGCACGCGAATAGCGGGGATCACGCGCTAAAAGTGTTTTGAAAGCGCGATACTGAATTGCCGGGGCGCCATGGGCGTATATTGCCGCATCGTCGCGAAACGGAGCGAATTGCCGAACGCAAAACTGTCCTCGTCCTCGCCGAACAGGTTTTCGACGCGTGCGGTCAGATCGAGCCCCGCGACTTTCAGATGTCCCTCCAGCCCGCCCTCGATCAGGTTCCCCATCGGTCGGTCGACCAACGGGTCGAAACTGAGCCTTGAAGGTCCTACGTAACGCAGGCGCAGCGCCAGCGAGGCTTCGGCTCCAGCGATTTCGAAGTCACGGCTGATCGCGGTGCGGACGACATAAGAGGGGACGACGGGCAGGCGCCGGTCATCGAGCGCGATGCCAAGGTTGTTGCGCACCAAGCGAGCCGAGACGAGATTGGCGCCGCTTTCGAGCTTCCAACCTCTGCCGAGCGGTACGGAAAGGCTCACCTCGGCGCCGACGATCCGGCCTTGCCCTGCATTGCGGGTTTCGATCAGCCCGTCGCTCTCGAGCAGGTCGGACTGGATATGGTCCCAGCGGCTGTACCAGAGGCCGGCGTCGAGCTGCCCGCTGCCCAGTTGCTGTCGCCAGCCGGCTTCGAGTGTTTGCAACTCGTCGCCCTTGAGCAATTGCAACTCGCCCGCCGGATTGATGTCCGACCCGCCTTGCCGGACGGCCGAGCCATAGCGCAGGTAGATCAGCCGATCGCTCCGCGGATGCCAGGACAGCGCAACGCTTGGGGTGAAGCCGGTTCGCCCGAAGCGTTCATATTCGGTCCCCACAGGAACAAGCCGCGATTCCGAGACGCGGGTGTGGAACGCGCGGCCGCCGACGTCGAGGCTGAACCTGGGTGCAAGTGCGAAGCCGACATCGCCGAACAACGCAAGATCGCTCGTCGTGCGCCGATCGTCGTCGATAAGCAGCGCCGCATTGGCCGACGCCAGCGATGCGACGAAGTCTTGACTGGCGCGAACATAAGACAGGCCGACGAGCCAGCGGATCGGTCCGCGATCGCTGCTGATGCGCAGTTCATTATCGAGCACGCGATATTGCCTGTCGTCGCTCAGGATGAGCGGATCGGCGAGCCCGAACTGGCCGGCGCCCATTGTTGCATCGAGTTGGTCGCCGACCTCGTGCCAGGTCATGCCGCTGACCAGTTCGACAGTCACATCGCCTTCGCGAGCCAAGCGTGCGGCAATGTGGCGCAGGTCGTTGTCATGCGGCTCGGGGCGTTGGGCAGCGCGCGAGCGCGCGCCGGGAGCATAGACATATTGGCTGTCGCGCGACCCAAGAAACTGGACAACTCCCGACAGGTCGAGCCGCCAGCGGTCACCCAGTTCGACGCCAAGCGCCGCGCGGGCTCCTTCGACGCGGGTGCGATTGGCGTTGCGACGCGTACCGGTCTCTATCCACCCCGGCTCGTCGGCGCGGTAGCCGACCAGCCGCAACGCGGCAGATCCTTGGGCGAGCGGCAGATTGACGATCGCCGATGCCGAGAGGCCGGTTCCGCCGCCGGACACGAGTGTGGCGCCGCCGGTCATGCTGGCCGTGAAGCTCTCGGGATCGGCACGCCGGGTTACGATATGATAGGTGCCGCCGAGCGCCCCGGTCCCGTAGAGCGATCCTTGCGGCCCCTTGATCACCTCGGCCCGCTCGACGTCGACGAGCCTAAGATCGGGGTCCGGCGCGGAATAGGTAAGACGCGATCCGTCGAGGACGATCGCGACCGTCGACTGGCTTTCGCCGTTGAAGGCGCTGTCGGCGATACCGCGCAGGAACATGCGGTTGCGGCCCGGCCCGAGGCCCGTCATCGAGAACCCGTCCACCGCCGCTGCGACGCGCGCGGTATCCGAA
Organism: Sphingopyxis sp. H073; assembly: GCF_001468395.1. Lineage (GTDB taxonomy): Bacteria > Pseudomonadota > Alphaproteobacteria > Sphingomonadales > Sphingomonadaceae > Sphingopyxis. The sequence continues at coordinate 441,952 of NZ_LNSG01000002.1, forward strand.
GCCGGATCGACCCCGTCGGATGCGGATGGAATGAAGACCGACACCGCCAAAGGCAAATTTGCGAGCGGGGCCTCTCGTTTCGTCGCTGTGACGATGATCGTTGCTGGATCGTTCGAATCTTGAGGCTTGGAACCGTCGGGCGGTGGGTGCGGGGCATTGGAAACGGGCACGCGCTCGATCCGCCACGCATTGCCGCCGACCCGTCGGGCGACATAGCCGGTGCCCGCCAGCAAGCGCGCGAGTGCCTGATCGACGGTCAATTGGCCATGAATGGCGGGTGTCCGCAAATTGGGAAGCCGTCCCTCGATGCCGATCGATACGCCCGCTTCGCGCGACAGTTGATCGATCGCCCGCGCCAAAGTGGCGGCAGGGATGTCTATTGTCTGCCGCGCTGGTTCGCGCGCGTCAGCGGGGGGGCAATTCCAGGCGATAGCCGTTATCGCGGCGGTCAAGCCGAAGGCCCATGAGCCGCGAAAGATCGCGAAGCGCCGCCTGTCCATCGCCAATGACCAACGTCCCCGAAAACTGCCGGGCGGCGACAGCGTCGGCGACCACGACCTTGACGCCCGCATAGCGGGACAGGTCGGCCGCGACCAGCGCCAATGGCGCGCGGTCGTAACTGAGCCGGCCGCTGCGCCAAGCCCCGACCTGTTCGCCGGGGATGGCGCGAACCTGCGCGATATGCGTCCTGCCGTCGACCTGCAAACTGCGGCCCCCGGACAATTCGATGCTGCGCGCTAGGCGCGCTCCGGACACTTTCACCTTGCCGTCGGCCACCGCGACGCGCACGCCGGCACCGGCAGTCTGGATGTCGAAGCGCGTGCCGACGTCACTGATTGTCAGACCATCGGCGGTGATCGCCATTTTCCGGCCGGGGTCGTGGCGAATATCGAACCACGCCCCGCCGGCCAAGGCGAGGCGATCCTGGTGGCGCCCCGCCACCTCGAGCCGGCTGTACGGCGCGAGTTCGATCCGCGATCCGTCATTGAGCGCGATCGCGCGTGTCTTCGCTCCGGTGACATAAATCGCGGGGTCGGGTTCGGCGAGGCGTGGCACGAGCATCGTTGCAACCAACGCAGCGGCAACAGCGCCGCCGCCCCAGCCTAGCCATTTTGCGCGGCGAGGGAGGGGCAGCGTGGCTTTTTCATCGTTGGCGGGCATCGCGATGCGCGGTGCCAGCGTCTCGCGATGGTCATCGATGATGGCGCCTGTCAGCATTATTTGATCATAGGCTGCGGCATGGCGCGGATCGGCCTCCAGCCATAGCGTAAGGCCGTCCCAATCCATGTCGTCAGTGTCGCTCGCGGCATGCCATGCGGCGGCCTCGGCGACGATCCTGTCCATTTCCCCATTCATAGCTTTTCATCCGGTCGCGGCCTGGCCGCGTCTGACCGCCCCTGCCACTGTAACGCCGCGGCGTCGAAAAATCCGCAGTCGGCCAGCGCATCGCGCAAATGTCTCATCGCGAGCGCGAGATGTTTCTCTACGCCGCTGCGGCTAATGCCCATGATGGTTGCAACTTCCGCCTGACCGTGCCCATCGAAGCGGTGCAGTCGCAAGGCGCGCTGTGCTCCCGGAGGCAGCGCTGCGATCGCCTGCGCCAGAAAGTCGGCTTCCTGCTGCCGCGCCAGTACTTCATCGGGGGGAAGCGCCGGATCGGCGCGTAGTTCGCTTGCCACGGCTTCGCCATCGCCTTCCAGCCAACGCCGGTCGCGCTGCATCGCGCGATACTGACCCCGGCGCCGATCGAGCAAAAGATTGTTCGCCATGCGAAACAGATAGGCGCGCCCATTGGCTACCGGACCGCTTGGATTGTTGGCGGCCTTCAGCCACAATTCCTGCAAACAGTCGTCAGCCTCATAGGCGTTGCCGCAGCGCGCGCGCAAGAACCGCAGCAATTCGCCGCGATGCCGATCGAACAGTGATACGAGACCAGCAGTCGGCTCCATTGCGGCAACTGTCTCCCGACCGGGGGCGCCGCGCCGAAAATCATCGGGTCGCAATGGCGAAAAGCCCCTTAACAGACTTTGTTATCGGCTGCGCTTGCACTGAAATACAATCATGCGCAAATCCCGCCGCGACGAAGACATCGAAAAGCGCGCTTTCGTCATAGAGCCGGTGAAGGCCGGCGCGGGTGAACGACCAGCCGCGCATTGCGTCGCGATGGGTGACATAAGCAACCACCCGCCCACCCGGTTTGAGGGTCCGATGCAGGCGAGCGAGCGCAATCCCGTCCGCCTTGCAGAAGTAGAGCATGTTAAGGAGCAGCGCGGCGTCGAAGCTTGCATCGGGAAAACACATTGTCTCCAAACTCGCGCGATGCACCGTGCCGACGCCATCGAGCCGCGCGGCGGCCATGCGCGCCATCAGGTCGGATGGATCGACCCCGGTGACGCGCGCAGCGGCGCGTCGCCGCAAAGCGACGAGCGCCGAACCGGTGCCGCACCCGACATCGAGGATATGCTCACCCGCGCGCGGCGCGAGCAGATCGAGCGCGAGCCGGGTCGGCTTGCGGTTCGCCAGGTCCATGGCAAGGCCGACGAACCGCCCGGCCGCGCCGTGCGGCCGCGCGAGCTGTCCGGCAAATGCTGTCGCCAGCGCCATGGCCCTACTGGGCCTTGGCGAGCAGCGTCTGAACCTCGCGGCGGCGACCGGCGTCCCACACCGGGCGAGTTGCATCGTGCGGCGCGCGTAACGCCTTTTGCAGGAACAGTCGCGCGCCCTTGGTATCGCCTTGGTCGAGCAGAAAGTCGCCGTAGAAATAATTGGCGTCGAGTCCGCCCGGATCGAGCGCCAGCGCTTCCTTGAGCAGCTTGCGCGCCTTGTCATCGTCGCCGAAGCCGATCGGTGATCCGGGCACCTTGTAGTAGAGGACGCCGAGGCTCATCGCGGCGCCGCCATTGGCCGCGCGCGGATTGATCGCATAGGCGCGGGCGATGATATCGCGCGCCTTGGTGGCGAGCCCGAGCTTGTGCAGGAAATTCGCACGGTTGGCCTGCTCGCTGGTGACGATCCCCTGCCACAACAGCGGTTCGGCCTTGCCCGGATTGCGCGCAACGATCTGCGCGGCCTGTTTCGCGAGCGCATCAAGCGCTTTGGTCTGGGTGCTCGATCCGCGGACTTCGTAGACGATATGCGCCCAGCCGTCGTTGATCGATTTTACATCCTCGGTGACGCCGGCGAGGACGGCGACCGGCATCGTGGCGAGAAGGATTGCGGCGACTGTGCTCGACAGGGTGAGGCGCTTGTTCATCTTATGCTCCTTTGTCTTGGATCAGGAAAATTCGGCGCGGGCGCGCTTGATCTGCGGCGCCAGGCCGGAATCGATCAACGCGGGGGACACGGCGTTGAGCGCCGCATAGACGCGCTCGATCAGGCCGATGTTGACTGTCGCTCGCTTGGCCAGGATCGCCGCGACGATACGGTCGGCCACCCAGTCGGGCGCATCGGCCTTCATCCCCGTGATTTCGAGGAAGCGGTTGACGTCGGCATTGTTGAAGGCCGTGCGTGCGGCGCGCGGATTGATGTGGGTGACGGTGACGCCGGTGCCGCCTAGTTCGCGCCGCAATCCCTGGCTGAGTGCGGCGAGGCCTGCCTTGCTGCTCGAATAGGCCGCGAACCACGGATAGGGGATCGACCCCAGCACCGATCCGATGTTGACGATCTGGCCATGACCGCGCCGTCGCATCGGTCCCGCCACCGCGCGGGCCAGCACCGCCGGGACGAGCAGGTTGACGCGGTAGCATAGAGCGAGCGCCTCGACCGGTTGGCTCTCGTGCAGGCCGAAGCGCTGGATGCCGGCGATATTGACCAGGATGTCGGGCGGGTCGTCCGCGAGCCGGTCGGTGAGCGTCGCGAGCGCGATGTCGTCTGCGAGGTCGGTGACGATATTGGCGTCGCAGGCCACGCTTTCGATACGGTCGATGCCGATCGTCTGCGCGCCCGCCGCAGCGAGCAAGCGCGCGACGGGCGTGCCGAGCCCGCCCGCGGCGCCGGTGATCGCGACGCGTTTGCCTTCAAGCGTGCGCATGCGCGGGCTCCAGTTCGATCGCAGCAAAGATGCCGCCGAACAGGCCGAATATCTCCTGCGCCATCGACAGGATGGCGTCGCGGTCCGCGGGATCGTCGAGCCCGTTCACCAGATTGGCGAAGAAGGTCATATGCTCCTGGTCAAGCGCACCGTGCGAGGTCAAATAGGTGAAGGCTTGCGGGGGAAGACCGAGCTTCTTGGCGACCGCCGCGGCCCCACGTGTCGCGAAGGCGACGCTGACGCTTTCGAGCACATAGACCATCCCGAAAAAGGCCATTGCATTGCCGTTCGCGATCCGGGCATAGGCGTGATCGACCATCGCCGCCGTGGCTGGTCCCGGCTTGCTGGCGCGCACAGCCTCGGCATCGCCGCCTGCTGCTGCGATGTCGGACAAGATCCATTCCTCATGCCCGGTTTCCTCGGCGATATAATCGTCGAGCGCGGCGACGATATCGGCGCGATCGGTCAGCCGTGCGCGCGCGGCCTGCATCAGAGGGACAGTGTGGCGAACATGGTGATAGGCCTGCTCCAGATAATCGAGATAGGCGCCGCGACTGATCGTGCCGTTGAGGCCCGCCTGTAATTGCGGAACTGCGAGGAAGCGCAGCCGTTCGCGGACGGTGCGCGCTTCTAGCTCGGTGAAGAAAAGGGGCGGACCATTCAAATAGGCGGCGGCGATTGCAGCGCGGCGCAGGCGGCCATTGCCCGTCAGTTGTCCGTTCATCGGCGTGAAGTGCGCGGCCTCGCGCCACGCGCTTATCTGGGCATAAGCGGGCAGCTTCTCATTTGCTCGTGCGACCGCTGCCGCGAGATCGGCGTCGGGATGGCTTGGCACCAGCAATGCGGCCGGCGTCGGCAACCCGTCGCCATAAACCATCGCCTGCATGACTTCGGGCTGCTCGACCAGCGCGGCCTCGACCCATTCCGGCGAAATATTGCGGCCGAAACTGGTGATGATCAGGTTCGATTTACGACCCTCGATATGCAGTCGGCCATCGCTGTCGATGGAACCGATATCGCCGGTTTGGAGCGGCGATCCGGGCGCTTCGCCGCCCACCGCGCCAAGGCAGACCGGGCCGTCAAGGATGATTTCGCCATCGTCGGCGACCCGTACGGTCATGTGGGGCAGGCAACGGCCGACCGAAGACGGATCGTCGTCGCCTGCGTCCTGAAGAGAGACGACCGACGCGCATTCGGTCAGGCCATAGCCCTGCCGGACGGGCAGGCCTAGCCGACGGGCGCGGTCCATCAAGGGGATCGATGTCCGCGCACCGCCGACCGCGACGAGCGTCAGTAGCGGCAGGCGAAGGCCCGTCGTCTCCATGACGCGAACCAGTCCCTCAAGATATTCGGGAACGAGGATCAGCGAGGTGATGCGCTGTTCGGCGATGATCGTCGCCGCCTTGACGAAATCGGGGCGAAAGGGATCGGCGAAGCCGATCATTGCCTGCGGCGGACAGACATAGCAGCCGCCTGCGAGCAGCGTCGGGAAGAAGCCGGCAACGGTCTCCAAAAGAATACCGGGCGGCAAGAGCGCGAGATGCCGCCCCGCATGTTCGGCGCCCACAGCTGCGACGATCGATTGCGCCACGGTGAGCATATGATCGGCGGAGAGGCAGATGCCCTTCGGCGTGCCCGTCGATCCCGAGGTGAAGGTGATCCGCGCCGTCCCGCTTGGCAGCGGGACGGACGCGGACCTGCGGGACCGGGCCGTTCCCAAGGGGCTTTGTATCGGGTCGGGATCGGCGCCGCAGAGGGCGATGGCGTGGCGCGATTGCTCGCGGGTGAAAAAGGCTGGCAACGACAGCACCGGGATCTTCGCTCGGAGCAGGGCGAGTTCGACGATTGACGTTTCCGCGCCGTGATCGCTTTGTAACGCGACTGCGCGGTCGGTCTCAAACCGAGCCATCATAGCGAGCGACCGCTCGCCCAACTCAGCCCACAAGGCGCCGTAAGTGATCGGAGCACCATCGAGTGCATCGAGTGCAATGCGCTGAGGATCGGCTGCGGCGTGGGCGGCAATGGCTTGGAATAACGGCATGTCAGGCAACCTCACGGCGAAATCGGCGGTCGAGAAAGGCGTTGATGGCGTGCTGACCGTCCGAAATGACGCCGGTGCAAATCCGGGGATCCTGATCGAAATAGCCGCCCCAGTCGGCCGCCGCTGGTCCGAGCCGGTCGGGACACGCTTCGGCGATATCGACGATCGGTACGCCGATGCGCCGGAACATGTGCCGCAAAGGACGCGTCAGGGTGGCGACCGCAACCTCGCCGAGCGCCGACAGGTCGTTCGCCGCGGCGCCCCACAGCAGGATCATCGCCTGCGGGCTGACTGCAGCGAAATTGCCGATCTCGATGATCTCGGTCCGCGCGACGGGGCGCGAATGAGCCGCGCTCACCAGTGCTTCGACCGGCTGATCCAGATAGACTTCTAGAAAGAGCGGATCGGTCCCGGCGCGGGCATAGCCAAGCGCTGCCGTCGATTCCCGCTCGGTACGGCAACTGATATAGGCGGCAAAGTTCGGCGAAAGGTTGGCCCCGAAGGCTTCGCGATAGCGGTGGCCGATCATCTGCAATTCTGCGTGGTGCGACATGCATATCTCCTTGCACTCACACGAACGACGCCGCCGCGCCGCCACCTCCACAGTCGGAAAAATGCAATCGCGGAAAAAAGTATCAGCGCGCGCTACCCTGCGCGGCGTGGTCGCAAGTCCTTGCTTTGCATATCCGCCGGTCTAATATCGCGCTTGGCAGTCAAGGGGCTTTGCTTGCCGTTTACGGGCCCCTTTGGTCCTCGAAACGAGGGATATTGCTATGCATAAATTACTGACTTTCGTCGGCGCTGCGACTTTGTTGTCGATCGCCACGCCAGCCCATGCCAGCGACAAGAGCTGGGACGATGCCGGTTCGATCGCGCGCGACGCGCTCGTCGTCGCAGCGTTCGGCGTACCCGCCGTGCAGGGCGATTGGGACGGCGCATTGCAGGCTGGCGGCAGCGTCGTCGTCGCTGGGGGCCTGTCCTATGGGCTCAAGGAAGCGTTTCCGGAGCGTCGCCCCGACGGGAGCGACAACAAGAGCTTCCCGTCGGGACACACGTCGGTGTCCTTTGCCGCAGCGGCGACGTTGCAGAATCGATACGGCTGGAAGGTAGGCGTACCCGCGCAATTGGTCGCAGCCTTCGTCGGTCTGAGCCGTGTCGAGGCGAACAAGCATCATGTCCATGATGTGCTGGTCGGTGCAGCGATCGGAGAAGCTTCCGGTTTCCTCATTACGCGCAAGGCCAATGATCGCATCGAGCTATTTCCTTGGGGTGACACCAAGAGCGGCGGCATCGCGCTAACGATGCGGTTCTGAAGCGCCTTAGAGGCATCGATAGTATCGCAATGATTTGTTGTCCTCGGCAGCGAACGCTTGCCTGCAAACGTCCGCTTTCGCTAATTCTCGATCCAAAGCCGACTGTCTCCTTGCGGCCACAAGCGCCATCACTCCGAAATTAATGGCCGTGGACGCAGAGCGGCCGCGAAGTTATCATTCCGCGGTTCGCTGCACTCCCGTCTCTCTCACCGCCCTGATGGTGGGATAGCCATTGACCGCCATGAGCAAGTCGGCTTCCGCGAGGATCGACCGGAGTACATGCGCGGCGCCATTCGCGCCGCCAATCGCAAGGCCATAGGCGTAGGGGCGACCGATCCCGACGGCCTTCGCTCCGAGCGCGAGCGCCTTCACGACGTCGCTCCCCGACCGGACGCCGCTGTCGAACAAGACCGGCGTATCGCCGGCGGCCTTTACCACGTCGGGCAGCATGTCGATCGCCGCAATGCCGCCATTGGCCTGCCTGCCGCCGTGGTTGGAGCAATAGATGGCGTCGATGCCATGGTCGACGGCCTTTCTGGCGTCGTCGGGGTGGCAGATGCCCTTCAAAACGATCGGCAAGCGGGTGATAGACTTGAACCAGCCGATGTCGCTCCAGGTCAGCACCTTGCCGAAATGTGTCGCCCAGGCTTGAACGGCAGCGGCGATGTCCTCTTCGGGCGGGCGCGCCAGCAACGATCGGAAGACCGGGTCCGAAAAATAATTCTCGAGCACCTTGCCGCGAAGCTGCGGAAAATTGGCTGAGTTGAGATCGCGCGGCCGCCATCCCGTGACCCACGTATCCAGCGTGATGACCAAAGCCTTGTAACCCGCGGCTTCGGCGCGGCGGATCAGACTCTCGGCCAGATCCGCATTCTTCGGGGTATAGAGCTGGAAGAATCCGGGCGTCTCGCCCGCCGCCTTTGCTACCTCTTCGAGCGGACTGTTCGACAGCGTCGACGCGCAAAATGGCACCCCGGTCAAGGCCGATGCCTTTGCCACCGCGATGTCGCCGCGGCGATCCTGTGTCATTTCGCCGTTCACGCCGATCGGCGCCATGAAAATCGGGGAGGGTAACTTCATCCCGAACAGATCGACTGACAGGTCTCGCGTCGTACAATCGACAAGCATCCGCGGCACCATGCCCCAGTGATGGAAGGCGTCGACGTTCGAGCGCTGCGTATGTTCGTCGCCGCATCCGCCTTGCACATAGTTCAGTATCGAGGGCGAAAGGGCATGTTCCGCGCGCTGTTCCAGTGTCGCGAAATCGACCGGATAATCGGGAAGGATCCCGCGCAGCCCGTCTTGATAGATCTGCGTTTGAAGATCGCCATAATGGCCCATCATTCCGTCTCCCTGTTTCGTCGGCGCAGCTTCGCGCGCGCCGACCCTCCGCTCGTCTCTTTGACCGATGCGGCCTCTTTTTGCACCGATTCACTGGGGCGCTCGATGCCGATTGGCGCACATTTCCGCTGACGGTCCAGGAAAGTTACCAGCATCATGTAAAAACTACTAGCAGGTAGATATTTTTTGCGGCATATGTCTTCCGACGGTCCGCCATCGACAGAATGGCGCCGCGGAGGGAGATATTGGTGTCACTATCCGGCTGCCTTGGGTCGATGCTATGACGGTGGCCGTGCCTGGTGATTCCCTGATCCGTCCGCGCCCCTCCGGTGCTTCGCTCAAGTCCGAGTTCGTTGCCTTCAAGGTCAACCGAATCGTCGAGGCGGCGAGCCGTCTTTTCTACGAGCGCGGCTACAGCAGTTGCACCCTCGACAATGTCGCGAGCCAGTTGAGCGTCACCAAGCCCTTCCTATATTCCTATTTCCGGAACAAGGAGGCGATCCTCGCGGCGATCTGCGAGGTCGGAATCAGCGAGGCGCTGGGGGTGCTGGAAGACGTCCTGGCGCATGAGCATGACAGCCATCGGGCGCGGCTTGCCGAAGTGGTCCGCAAGGTCGGACGGATTGTCATCGACCGGCAGGAATATGTGGTCGTCTATCAGCGCGAGATGAAGCATCTGAGCGCTGACGACTACAAGCGGATCCTGCGCCTTCGTCACAGTTTCGACCACCAGATCGGCGAAATGATCCGCGAAGGCGTCGCCAGCGGCGAGTTTCGCGAGGATATCGACCCATTCATCGCGGTCTGGATCGGCGGCCTCATCAGCTGGATTCCAACCTGGTACTCGTCCAGCGGCCAGCGGTCGGCCGAAGAAGTGATCGAATATCTCGTCCAGGCCGCGCTGCGGCTTGCGGGCGCGGAATAGCGTAAGAAGGATCTGGAAAAAGGCAGGAAGTGAGCGGGCAAACACTGCCCGACTGGTAAATCAGCAATTGAAGTACTGACGGGTAGAAAATTATAAGCCCGGTAGATCAGGGAGAGAAACGATGAATTTGACGTTCAAGCATCTGCTGTCGGCGACCGCCATGGCATCGCTCGCTGTCGCATCGCCGGTTTATGCCCAAGCGGCGAACCCGGATGACGCGGCGGACGGCAATGACGAAAATGCCATCATCGTGACCGCGACCAAGTCGGGAAAATCGCTCGAAGATACTGGGGCGGCGATTTCGGTGCTGGGCGCGGACGATGTCGGGGCGGGCGGCATCGAGGACGCCGGCGATCTTGCCGCCGCGGTGCCGAACGTGTCCGTCGGCGACCAGTTCGGCGTCAACCGCACCTTCATTCGCGGGATCGGCCTTACCAGCATCGATCTGGGCGCCGACGGCGCGGTCGCCTTCCTGCAGAACGGGGCGATCATCAGCCGCCCGGCTGCGCAGCTCAGCGGCTTTTACGACGTCCAGCAGATCGAAGTGCTGCGCGGGCCGCAGGGGACGACCTACGGACGCGGCGCGACCGGCGGCGTGATCAATATCGTCACCGCGCGGCCGACCCCCGAGTTCAAGGGGTTTGGCCGTGCGACCTATGGCAATTACGAGGCGCGCACGCTGGAAGCGGCACTTGGCGGGCCGATCGCCGGCGAAAGCCTGATGTTCCGCGTCGCGGGCAAATATGAAAGGCGCGACGGCTATGGCACCAATTTGTTTACCGGAAACCCGGTGGACGACCGCGACGCCTATGCTGTTCGCGGCTCGCTGCTCGCCAAATTGTCGCCCGACTTCGAACTGCTGGTTGTCGCCGATCACTTCAAGGAAGACGACAACAATTACGCGTTTCACTTTTTCGGTACGACCGTCGTTCCGGAGGCCGCACTGGCGTCGTCGCTGCTCGGCGGGAAGACGATCTATGATTATTATGCAGCGCGCGGCGAGAAGCCCGATCTGCGGAACATCTATTCCGACGAAGACGCCGTCAACAAGCGCAACGGTTCGAGCGTCCAGGGCATCGTGACTTGGGACTCGGGCGATTTCTCGCTGGTTTCGACGACCGCCTATCGCAAGTTCAAGCGCTTCAACCGCGACGACCTCGACGTCAGCGATATCAACGCTTTCGGCCAGAACAACTATACCGAAGACAGCAAGTCGTTCAGCCAGGAAGTCAACTTCACCTATAAGGTCGGGGGCCTTTCCCTGCTCGGCGGCGCGACCTATTTCGACGAAAAGCTGTTTGGCGAAGTCCGTGTACCGACGGTCAATCTGGCATCCTATTTCAACATCGTGCTCGGCACCAATCTGCCCGCCGACCTTTTCGACAATGGCAATTACCTGCAACGCGGCACGGTGAAGACCAAGGCTGCGGGCGCCTATCTGGAGGCCGCGTACGAAATCCTGCCCGACCTCACGCTCACGGCGGGCGCGCGTTACAATTGGGAAAAGCGCAGCGGCGTCGGGCGCTTCACCTTCGAGGCGCAGGGGCTCGACATTCCGACCGACAAGAGCGGCAGCTGGGACGCGATCACGCCGAAGTTCGCGATCGAGTATCGCACACCGGGCGGAACCCTTTTCTATGGCAAGGTGACGCGCGGCTTCAAATCGGGCGTCGTCAACATCGGCAGCGTCAACTCGGTCATCGATCCCGAATATGTGTGGAGTTATGAAGCCGGTTTCCGCGGCGAAACCGCCGACCGCAAATTCGGCTTCGCCGGCGCGGTCTTCTATTACGACTATACCAATCTACAGGTCGGCTTCGTCAACGCGAACAGCATTGTCGAGACGATCAACGCAGCGTCGGCGCGCAACTACGGCGTCGAGCTCGAGACGACGTTCCGCCCCGGAGACAACACCACGATCCGCGTCTACGGCACCTACCTCAACGCCAAGTACAAGGATTTCTGCAACGGCTATTATGCCGCGGGCAATCCGAGCCGGCCGCAGTATCCCGCCTGCGCGACCGACCCGGCGCTCGTCGATCTATCGGGCAACCGCCTGGCGAACGCGCCCAAATATACGGTCGCGGCCTTCGTCGATCAGCGTTTCGACTTGGGCAGCACAGGATTCCTCGACTTGTCGGCCGATATCAATCTGCAGGACGAAGTCTTCTTTACCGAGTTCAATAACAATGACGCGCGGCAAGAGGCCTTTGCGATGGTCAATGCCAGCATCACCTATCGCTCGCCCGACGAGCGATGGTCGGTGGCGCTGTGGGGCAAGAATCTCACCGACAAATATGCGCTGGCGAACACGATCATTACCGCGCCGCTCTACAGCTTCGTGTCGGTCGGATCGCTGCGGCCACCGCGGACCTATGGCGTAACCCTCGGCGTCGACTTCTGACGGGAGGGGCAGCATGAACGCAGCTTTTAGCATCGGCAGGCACAAGGTCTATCGACTCGAGGAGTGGCAGGGCGGGTTCAGCCCGCCCGAAGCGCTCTTTGCCGAATATGAAGAGGCTGCCTTCAACGAACATGCCGAGGATTTCGAGCCCGCCTTCTTTCGCGACGGGTTGATCTACGGCTACCTCCAAAGCTGGCTTATCGACACAGGAACCGAGCGGATCATCGTCGATACCGGGGCGGGCAATGACAAGGACCGCCCCGGTATCCCGATCTTCGGCCAGCTGGCGACCCCGTTTCTGGCGGGTATCGAGGCCGCGGGGTTCGCGCCGGGCGACATCGACAAGGTCTTCTGCACCCACCTGCACGTCGACCATGTCGGTTGGAACACCGAATGGCGTGACGGGAGCTGGCGGCCGACCTTTCCCAAGGCCCGCTATTATTTCCCGCGCGCCGACGAGGAGGCGTGGAACCCGGCAAAGGCGTGCTATGCAACGCTCGCCGGAGCCGGGGTGAACGCCAATGTCTTTGAGGACAGCGTGCAGCCGATCCTCGACGCAGGCCTTGCCGAACTGATCGACGATGGCGCCACCATCGCACCGGGTATGCGCGCCTGGACCTTCCCGGGGCACACACCGGGGCATATGGTGCTGGAGGTCGAGAACGACGGCGATGTGGCGCTGTTTACGGGCGACATATTGCACCACCCGATGCAGGTCGTCCGGCCCGACTGGAACAGCGTCTATTGCGAGGATCGGGCTGTGGCGGCCGACACGCGGCGTCGCATACTCGAACGCGCCAGCGCGAAGCGGGCCCGCATCGTGCCGGCGCATTTCGGCGCGCCACATTCGGTTTTCGTCGCACGCGGCGACGACGGAGCTTTCGTGCCGCGCTTCGGCTAGCTTCTGGGAGACGCCCCCGTGACCGATGTCCTCGTACCTTCCTTCTCTCCAGACGACGTGGCGCTGAAAGCCGATCCGTACATCGCCTTTGCGCGCCTGCGCGAACACGACCCGATCCACCGCTCCGACCTAGGCTATTGGGTTGTCAGCCGTCACGAGGATGTGCGGTCGGTGCTGATGAACCGCGAGGATTTCGGTCAGGGCGATTTTGTCGAGAATATCCGCCTCTTCTATGGCCCCGAATTCGATGTGCTGGGGCAGCGCGGCTATAAATGGTTGTCCGAGGTGTTCCTGATGCAGGACCCGCCGCATCACACGCGGGTGCGCGGGCTGGTAACCGGAGCGCTGACGGCGAAGCGGGTTCGCGCGATGGAGCCGCGCATCCGCGAGATCACCGACCGGCTGATCGACGGGTTCCTAGCCGATGGTCGTGGCGATCTGATCGCGCGTTTTGCCTATGAACTTCCGGTGCGGGTGATGTGCGACATGCTCGGCATCGATCCCGAAGACGACCGTCTGAACGCCGTCATCAACGCCATCGCACAGAGCTTCATCGTGTTCGAAGCGCGCGCGCTGACCGCCGAAGAGCTGGCGACCGCAAACAGCCATATTGCGGTGTTGCAGCAGTTTTTCGAGACGTTGTTCGACGAGCGGAAGGCGGCGCCGCAGGACGATCTGGCGACCGCGCTTGTCCAGGCTGGCGGCGCCGAAGATGCGCTGTCGCACGATGAACTGGTGACGGTCGCGATCGGACTGTTCGGCGCCGGGTTCGAGACGACGGCGCATATGATCGGCAATGGGCTGCTCTGCTTCAGCCGTTTTCCCGATCAATGGCAGCGTCTGGTGGCCGATCCGCAGGGGTTCGCCGCGGGCACGGTCGACGAGGTGCTGCGTTACGAAAGCTCGCTCGTCGCCACCTATCGCACAGCGCTGCAATCAACCGAGGTTCGTGGTCGGTCGGTGGCGAAGGGCGAGAAGGTGCTGACCCTGATCGGGGCGGGAAACCGCGATCCGCGGGTGTTCGACAACCCCGACCGCTTCGATATCGGACGCGAGAATGCGGCCCGGCACCTGAGCTTCGGCGGCGGGATTCATTTCTGCGTGGGCGCGGAGCTCGCCCGGCTCGAGGGACGGGTCGCATTCGAGCGGCTGGCAACGCGGCTGCCGGGGCTCCGCGTCGACATCGAGGCGCCGGCATGGCGCGACGGGTTCCTGTTCCGCGGCATGAGCGCGCTGCCCGCGCGCTGGTGACGCGTCAGGGCGTGACGACGATCTTGCCGATACGCGTCGCCGACGCCAGGCTTTCGAACGCGGCTGGCGCATCGGCAAGAACAAATCTCCGCTCGATCACCGCCTTGATCCGCTTGCGCTGGGCGAGCCCGAAGATGGTCTCCAATATCGTCCGCACCCGCGCCGGATCGCTTTCGCCAAGATAGCGGGCGTCGACACCCGCCAGTTCGCCCGACTTCAGCAGCGGCAGGTTGGCGGGAAGCCGCGGGATGCCGTCGGCCGAAGCAAATCCGACCACCAAGTGGCGCCCGTGTTTGGCAAGCGACCGGAAACAGGCCTCGAACAGCGGGCCACCGACGGGATCGAACACGCGGTCGACCCCGGCAGGATGGCGGGTCTTTAGCTGTGCGCGCCAGTCTGGATCGCGATAATCGAGCACCAGATCCGCCCCGAGCGTCGCCACATGGCGCATCTTGGCCTCGCCCGAGGCGAGACCGACGACGATGCCGCCGCTGGCGTGGGCGAGCTGGACCGCCGCAGATCCGACGCCGCCCGATGCGCCGGTAACGAGCAGCGACTGGCCGGGCTGGTAGCCGCCGCGATCGAAAAGACCATAATAGGCGGTGAGAAAATCCAGGAGCAGCGCGGACGCGTTCGCGGCTTCGAGGGCGCCCGGCACAGCCACGCTGCTCGCCGCGCTGACGATCGCCTGTTCGGCGAGGCCGCCGCCGAACTGCCAGCTGGCGATACGCTGGCCCGGCGCAAATCCTGTTACGCCGTCGCCGACCGCTTCGACGCGCCCGACGATCTCTCCGCCGGGGACGAAGGGAAGCGGCGGCTGCACTTGATAGAGTCCGCGCATCAGCAGTGCGTCGACGAACCCCAGCGAAGTCGCTTCGACGCGCAGCAGGATTTCGCCCGCTTGCGGCGCGCCGATCGGCCGGTCCTCGAGCTCGAAATCCTCGACAGCGCCGAGGCGATGACCCTGAAAGGCTTTCATCGGCAGCGACCCTGCCGCCTATCCCGCTTTGGCGAGGGCAGGGCGGTCGCCATCCTTGGTGCCGAACTCGAGATCGTCGGCTTTCGGCGATCGCGTCATCCGCCAGAAGGCGTCGTTGCGCCACGGCGTGATCGCGATCACGCGGCCCTTGGCGTTGCGATACCAGTTCTCGGTGCCGGGGTGGGTCCACACCAGCTTCTCATGCGCCTCGTCGATCCGGCGGCGATAGTCCTGATAGACGCTGTCCTTTACCTCGACCGTATTAGCACCCCGCGCGGCGCTGGCCAGCACGACTTCGCCGGCAAAATGCATCTGGTTTTCGATATTGCGGATCATGCTGCCGCCGTGACCCGACCCGACGTTGGGGCCGAGCAGAATAAACAGATTGGGAAATCCCGGCACTAGCGTGCCAAGATAGGCGGCCGCGTCGTCGTCGCCCCACAGGTCGCGCAAGACGGCGCCGCCGCGTCCGATCACCTCATAGGAGCCAAGCACGCGCGTCGTCTGAAACCCGGTCGCCAGAATGATGACGTCGGCCTCGACCTCGATCCCCGATGACGAGATCAGCCGGTTGCCTTCGACGCGCGCCAGATGTTCGGGAATCAGCCGGACATTCGGCTTGCGCAGCGTCCGATACCAGCCATTGTCGAGCAGCATCCGCTTGGCGAAGGGCGGATAGTCGGGCAGCACGTCACCGATCAGTTCGGGGCGGTCAGCCAGCTGCTCATGGACATAGCGGGTGAAATGGCGGCGGTGGCCGTCGTTGATCGCGTTCACCGCGCGCTCGGGGTGCGGCCATTCGGGATCGCGGTGCAGGGTGCCGTGCACGCGGTCGTTGAAGGTCCACGACAGGCGCTGTTCCAGCCACGCCCGGTACAGCGGCACAGCCTGCATCAAATAGCGCACGCCATCGGGAACCGCCTTGCGGAATTGCGGGAACGGCGCCGCCCATTGTTTCGACCGCGCGAACAGGGTGAGCGTTGCCGCGGTGTCGGCGACCGCCGGGGCGACCTGCATCCCCGACGCGCCATTGCCCACCACCGCGACGCGCTTGCCGGAAAGATCGGCGTTCTCGGGCCAGCGGCTCGTATGGATGACCTCGCCTGCAAAGGAATCGAGGCCGTCGATCTGCGGATACTTCGGGATGTTGAGAATGCCGACAGCGCTGAACAAATAGTCGGCGCGGTGCGTCGTCGTGGTGCCGTCGGGCTTTGCCACCGACACTTCCCACTGACCGGCGTCGTCGATCCAGCGTGCCGATTCGACCTTCGAATTGAACTGGGCGCGCGCGGGCAAGCCATATTCGCGCGCGGTATCGAGAAGATAGGCTTCGATCTCGTCGCGCAGCGGGAAATATTGCGACCAGTCGTTCGGGCGGCACGAGAAGGTGTAGGTCAGCGACGGGGTGTCGACCCCGCATCCCGGATAGCGATTTTCGAACCAGGTGCCGCCGAAATCCTCGTTCTTTTCGAACAGGACATAATTGATGCCCAGCCGCTGCAGCTCCATTCCGGCGCAAATGCCCGAAATGCCGCCCCCGATTACGATCGCCGATTTCGTCTTGAGCGAAGGGGGTATTTCGCGCGGCGCAGGCGCAACCATCATCCCGGCCGCGACAATATCGCCATATTCCGCCGGCACATGTTCGGCCATCGCGACGCTCAGCATCGTTGCGAGATGGGCATTGTCAGGGCGAGGCAGGGCCAGCGGCTTGCCTTTCAGCCAGTCCTCGATCGCCTGGCGCGCCTGGTTGCGGATCTCGCGCTGGATGTCGTCGGGCAACTGGCCACTGTCATTGTCGTCCAGCCCGGGCGCGCGGCGCGGGCGATAGGGTTCCTCCAGCCATTTGGCGTCACCCGTCATCTGGTGGAGGAGCATGAGCAGCGACGGGATATTTCCCTGGTCGACCCCCGCCGCCAGAAGCGGCCAGTCGATCTGGTCCGCGGCGATCGGCCGGTCGGGTATCGGATCAGTCATGTCTTCAATATCCTGGAACGAGCGATGAAAAGGGGAGCGTATGGAATTTTTCTGGCCGGCGGGTTTTCGCTCATCATAGCGCAAAGCTCTCGCGGCGAACCCTGAGCCCCGCGGCTTCGCGGTCCCAGGTATCGCCGGTAACGCCTTCGCGGCGCAGATCGGTCTTGAGCACTTTGGCCGACGGCGTCTTGGGTAATTCGTCCAGCACGCGGAAATAGCGCGGGACCATGAAATAGGGCATGGTTTCGATCAGATATTCGGCGAGCGCGCGGCAGTTGACCGACCGGCCGGGAACGGGCGCGACGACGACCATGACCTCGTCCTCCGAATATTCGCTCGGCACCGCGATCGCGGCGGCTTCGCGCACGTCGGGGTGACGGCAGACCTCGGCCTCGACCTCGAAGGACGAGATATTTTCGCCGCGGCGGCGGATCGCATCCTTCACCCGGTCGACGAAATAATAATAGCCGTCCTCGTCGCGGCGAAAGGCGTCGCCGGTGTGGAACCAGCCGTTGCGCCACGCGGCGGCGGTGGCCTCGGGGTTGGCGTTGTAGCCGCTGTTCATCGCCCAGGGGCGGTCGGTGCGCACGAGCATCTCGCCGATTTCGCCGACCGCGACCTCGCAATCATTGCCATCGACCAGCCGCACTTCGACGCCGGGACGGACACGGCCGCAGGTGCCGATCTTTGCGGGATTGGCCTCCGATACGACCGGCGACGAAATCTCGGTCATGTTGAAGATCGTGTAGATGTCGATGCCGAACCGCTCGGTAAAGGCGGGCGCGTCGCCGGTCAGCGGCACCATGAAGGCCTTTTTGACGCCATGATCGCGGTCCTGCGCGGATGCAGGCGCCTTCAGCAGGAAGGTGGCCATGACGCCGAGCAGAAACACGACCGTCGCGCCAGTGCGTTTGGCGACCGCCCAGAACTCGTCGGTCGAAAAATTGTCGATCATCGCCACCGACGCGCCGCGGGCCAGCATCACGAACGGCGGACCCATCCCGCCGATGTGAAAGATCGGTGCGACGCACATATAGCGGTCGTCCTCGCCGACCATCGGCCAGCTT
Source organism: Sphingopyxis sp. H073 (assembly GCF_001468395.1). Taxonomy (GTDB): domain Bacteria; phylum Pseudomonadota; class Alphaproteobacteria; order Sphingomonadales; family Sphingomonadaceae; genus Sphingopyxis. Next base: position 460,181 of record NZ_LNSG01000002.1, read on the forward strand.
TCGGGCCCGGCGTTCGAAAACATGTGAAGATAGGACGACAGGACGCCCTTCGACGGGCCGGTCGTGCCGGACGTATAGATGATCGACTGAATGTCCCAGGGCTCGATCGGCCGTTCGAGCGGTATGTCCTCCGACGGATCGCCGATCACGTCGTCGAACCGCACAGTTGGCAGAGGCACCTCTGCCACCGCATTCGCGGTGGTGACGACCAGAAGCTCGACTCCGGCAAGGTCGACCTCGGCCAGGCGCGGGATCAGGTCGGGATGGACCAGCAACATGCGCGCCGACGAGTTCGCGAGCACATGCTCGAGCAGTCCGCCGCGGTACGCGGTGTTGAACGGCACGAACACCGCGCCGAGATAGTTGATCGCATAAAAGGCGACGAGCGCATCGGGTCCGTTCGGCAGCCACACCGCCACATGCTCGCCCTGCCGGACGCCGAGCTTGCGGAGGCCCGCCGCCTTGGCGCGAACGCGGGCCCGGATTTCGGAGAAACTCCATTCGGACCCGTCGGCAAATACGATGTGCGCCTTGTCCGGCCGCTCGGCTGCCCAGCGGTCGAGAAGATAGCGCAGGACGCATTCGTCGCGATTGGGAATGCGCGGATCCTGAAAATCTCTTGCTCGCTCGGTGTTCGGCATGGCGGATCCTGTTGCTTCGGTCGCTGTGGGCGGGGTTGCCGGCATAATCATGCTGCGCGGCGAAGGATTTCGAGGATATCGGCGGCCGAGGTGACGGGCCGCGGATTCGTGCGGCCCCAGATGTCGAGCAGCGTGTAGTCGGCCACCTGCTGAAAGCGCGATTCGTCGACGCCGACATCGCTCAGCCGCCGCGGCATCCCCAGCCCCGAGATGAAGGCGTCGAGCGCCGCCGAAGCGCTCGTATGGTCGCCGCCGAGTACCGCAAGAGTGCGCTCTTGGCGGCTGGTGTCATGTTCGGCGTTCCACGCCAGAACATAGGGCGACATGACGCAGGAGGTGTAGCCGTGCGGGACGTCGCAGGTGCCGCCCAGAATATGGCCGATCGCGTGGCTGGCGCCCATTGGAACGCCGCCGATGATGCTGATCATCGACTGCCAGGCGCCGATCTGGCATTTCAGGCGGCCTTCCAGATCGCCCGGGTCGGCCTTCACGCGAGGCAGGCCCTCGACGAGCAGTCGCAGCGCACTTTCGGCGAGTCCGTCGGCAAAATCGTTCGACTGGTACGACGACAGGGTCTCGACCGCATGGTCGACCGAGCGAACCCCCGTCGAAAGCCAGAGCCATTCGGGCGTGTGCCGGGTGATGGCGGGATCGAGCACGACCATGACCGGCGCCATGTTGCGATGCTCATAACCCTGCTTGTGCTGTGTCACTTCGTCGGTTGAACCCGACAGTGCGTTGAACTCGCCGCCGGATAGGGTCGTGGGCACGCAGATGACCGGAATGTCGGGGCCGACCCTGATCGGATTGATCACCTCGCCTGCGTCGGTGACATAGGTGCGAAGCGGTTCGAACGCCTCGACGCTTCGTACATCATGCTTGATGAGCAGCGCGACGATCTTGGCGCTGTCGGTGGCCGAACCGCCGCCGACCGACACAATCAGATCCGCGCCCGCAGCCCGCGCCGCTTCTGCCGCCTTCAGGACATCGGCGCGCGGTGCATGCGGGGCAATCCCGCTAAAGGTCGCCGCATGCCGCGCGCCCAGTGCCACCTCGATCTTTCCGATTTCATCGGTGTGTTCGCGCAGCGTCGTCGATGCCAGCAGGAAGACCTTGCTGCATCCCATCTTTTCGGCCTGGTCGGCAATCGCCTCCGCCGTCGGGACGCCCATCGTAACCCGCTCGGTCCGGGTAAAACGCAATTCGCTCGGGGTGATGTCGGACATGGACTCGCTCTCCTCTGATCGTCCGGTCTGTGCCGCCTCGTGAATCAGATAGTGACAGGACTAGGAGATACTGGCTAGTATATTTTTCAACCGATGAGAATATTCTGTGCCGTGCGCCGGACGCGATGGGGAGACAATTCCATATGAGTGAACAGGAAAACAGCGCATTGCCGCCGGCCGCGAATATCCGCATTCTCGAATTTTCGGGGCTCGGTCCCACCCCTTTTGGCGCGATGCTGCTCGCCGACCTTGGCGCGGACATCTTGCGGATCGAACGTTTCGGCGCCGGGCGTCCGCTGGGGGGCGATCCGCAATATGATTTCCTCTATCGAAATCGCCCCTCGGTTGCGATCGATCTAAAGTCTCCGGATGGCCTCGCGCTCGTGCGGGATCTGGCGACACGTGCCGACGTTGTTATCGAAGGCTATCGGCCAGGGGCGATGGAGCGGCTGGGCTTGGGACCGGACATGCTCTGCGCAGCGAATGAACGGCTGATCTACGCGCGCATGAGCGGGTGGGGTCAGACGGGGCCGCTCGCGTCACGCGCCGGACACGACATCAACTATCTTGCTTTGACCGGTGCGCTTTATCCGATCGGACCAACCGATGCTCCCCCCGTGCCGCCGATAAACCTCGTAGGAAATTTTGGTGGCGGCGGAACATTTCTAGCGATGGGGGTGCTCGCCGCGCTTCTCGAACGCCAGCGCTCGGGCAAGGGTCAGGTTCTCGACGTCGCGATGGTCGATGGCATTTCGATCCTGCTGACCCAGATGGCGGGATGGATGCAGATGGGCCTTTGGAGCCAGGGGCGCAGCGACAACCTCCTCGACGGCAGCGCCTATTTCTATCGCTGCTATGAAACCGCTGATGGCCGTCACATGGCGGTCGGGGCACTGGAGCGCGAATTCCACGATGCGTTTGTCGCTGGCCTGGGACAGGATCCGCTCAGATTTACCGACTATCTCGATCCGGCCGTATGGCCTGACCGCAGTCGCCAAATCGAGCCGATATTCCGTGCGCGATCGCTGGGCGAGTGGTGCGAAGTTTTCGACCAGCTGGACGCTTGTGTGTCTCCGGTACTGACCTACCGGGAAGCGGCAGCACATCCCGCGCATCGAGCACGCGGCGTTCACGCCCATTGCGGTCCGTCGTTGCAGCCAGCGCCCGCCCCAAGATTTGCTAGGTCGCCAAGCCGGGCACCCGATCCGCTGGTTTCGAAGCCTGATATTTCCAAGAGCTTGATGGACTGGGCTGTGACCGAAAATGAGATTTTGCTACTGCGAAAAAATGCGGTTCTCCGATAGCGCTTTGGTCTTTCGCAACAGAAGAGATCAGACCGGTCCGGACTGGCCACTGCAATCAAAATCCGGTTTCGCGGGAAGCTGTCCCTTGGAGCGCCCTTTTGCTTCCCCTCCGAAAACGTCGGCTATTGTAGAAAACGCTTCTAAAAGCGGCCTGACCGCAACCGGCCAGTCCCAGCGGTTGCACTGGCCAGCGGCGCTCAGGTAGCCGTCGTGCCCGGAATGGAGGGGAGGAGCTGCCACCAGCGATAACTGAGCTCCGGATCAGGTACAATTACGCGGATGATTTGGCGTCAATCAGCCTTCGAACCTTGTTCACGAGCCCGTCGACAAGCAGGACGATAACCATTCCAACCAAAATCCAATACAGATCCCATCGTGTTTGCTCCGAAACCTGAGAGGAGAGGATCGTCCCGGACGCCACCACAACCATGAAATAAGTCATTGCAAATTTATAAGTCCAATCATCCATAGCTGCCCCCCAATTTAACCGATCGCACGTTAGCCGAGGTCGATCTTGTGGTCGAGTGACGCCCTCGAGTTTGATGCCGGTCTATTGTCGTCATTTCATCGGGTGTGAAATTAAGCGGCGGATATGGGTGGAAAGCCGACTGAGGCGCGGCTAGTGTCGCCGGATGGTCGATGCGACGTTTTGTTCGAGCGAGCCTTATAGGCGTCGGACATGGCTTCGACAGCACTTACCCTTTTGGGCGTTAGGGTTGGCGCCTAAGGGCGCAGATTGCGAACATTCTGGCGGCATTCACGAATGGTATAAACATGATGACAAGCATTCAGCATGTTTTCATTGCCGGGCAAAGATTGAAGGGCGGCGCTGGTAGATCACGGCTGCAATCGGTCGAGTGCTGCCATCCCCGCTCCATCGGCTTCGAATGTCGGCTTCTCTAGATTCTCCACCTAGAAGCTGCCAGTCCGAAACCGGCCAGCTCGAGCCGAATAGAAGCCGGACAGCGGTTCGCTTATTTGGCAGCGACATTAATCGGATCCCAATCGATGAAAAGGAACCGAACTCGCTTTAAGTGGGCTGCAAGATTGCCAATCGCCCGTCCCAAACCGTAGCCTCCGCCAACATCTGCAGGCGAATGCCCCATAAGCTGGTCGTGCGCGTCCTTGGGAATATTGGCGTCGCGGCACAGATCCTTATAGCTGTGACGGAAACTATAAAACACGGGGCGCGGGTGATCGCCGACGGCATTGTCGATCAGGCGGTTGGCGCGGCGGCTCGCCTCCTTGGTCTTTACACCGAGTGAATCAGCCACGAGGTCGGGGAAAAGCCGGACTGCCCCGCTCGACCGCATCCTTTGGACGTAGTCGAGAAATCCGAGCGCTATCAGTTTGGGATGGAGCGGTATCACGCGAATAGAACCGTCGGTCTTCACCCGCTTACGTTCGTCAATCTCGTCCATGACATAGTCCGTGACGTCGATATAAGGGATCCCTTGCTCGCACTTGATGTCCGCGAGCAAGATCTGACCAAGTTCCTCAATTCGAGCGCCCGTGCAGAGGCCGAGCAGGAACAACCAGCGCAGAGTCGAATCGGAAACCTTTGACTTGCTCAGAGGGTAAGACCAAGGTGTTGTGAACAGCTCGGCCGCAAACAGCTGAGCGAGTTCGTCCTTGGTAAATGGGCGCCGTGTGCTCTTTTTTGTGTATCCTTCGACTTTAATACCGGCGCCGGTGTTCGCAGGGATGAAGCGCTCCTGGAAAGCGAACCCCAGGAGAGCCTGAAGCGCCCCGAGATATTTTTTGATCGATTGCGGCGATATGCGATCTATGCCCGACCCCTCGGCATAGAGCGCATGTATATCGACGAACTCCATCATCCGATGGACCCGCGGCATACTTTTCGGCAGCCCTGCCACGGCGTCCCGAAATTCGAACAGATCGTTGGGCGTGATCTCGCCGATGCCGACGTCGCCGATATAACTCTTGAAATAGCGCACGGCCGTTTTCGTCGCCGCCTGCGCCTTGGGCGTCGGCTTCCGCGCCGCGATCCATTTGGACTCGAGGGCGTCGAGCTTCATGTCCGGCTGAAGGCGGCTCGAATTTGCGCGGCGCCGGGCCGAGGGGGTTACCGGAACTTGTTCGCGGACTTGCGCCGAACCCAGCGCATCAGCCAATGCATCGGCGAGGGGCTCGTCAATCCCGCGATTCGTATCCTCAGGAAGTTTTAGTTCACGCTTTATTTTTGCGACGGCGAAGCTGAGCAGGGGACGCCAACGGCGGCGCGGTGCCCGTTTCTGAAAACTGAACCACAGCTCGCCAGGGTCTCGATGGACCGAAGCATGGATAGCCTCGATTCGAGCGAGTGTTTCGGGGGAAAACTCATCGTCGCTATCACTTCCCGCCAACTTCTTGCGATAAGCAATCCAGTCGGCGGAACTCATGTCTTGTGCGGTGGCCCGATGGTCTCCCGATTGATCCGCGACGGCGTCGTCGAGCTCCTTGAGGACGAAGGCGACATCCATGCCGCCGCTCGCAAACCCCGGTAGCGGACCGGGCGGTGAGGAGGCGGTCGACCAGGACACGCGCCTCATCGGAAGTGAAGGATCCTGGAACACCGTTTGCGAGCGCGTCGCGAAATTGTTCGCACTTCTGCTCATATTCACCATTGGCAATCGCCAGCTTGCGTTCTGCATCGCGCTGATCGGCTGTGCCGAGGCTCACCTTGTATAGTTGGCCGCAAGCGAAGGCGCTTTGCAACGGCAGCGGGATACGGCGGCGAAGATAAAGAATACCGCTGCGCGGGTCGCGCCAGAGTCCCTTCGGATTCATGATTGTTCGTCCTTTGTGTACTCATTTGGTGTACCCACCGAGTCACTAACGAACAGAAAACCGAGACTTCTGCGCCTTTCCGGCGATTTGGTGACCCCTACGGGAATCGAACCCGTGTTTCAGCCGTGAGAGGGCCGCGTCCTGACCGCTAGACGAAGGGGCCTTGTCGGTCGGATGTATCGGGAGAGAAAGGGCCGACCGCCCGGCTGCATCCTGCCCGTCTGTACCGTGGTGACCCCTACGGGACTCGAACCCGTGTTTTCGCCGTGAAAGGGCGACGTCCTAGACCGCTAGACGAAGGGGCCGTCAAATCGGTGAAGCGGGGCCTTAGACGGGCGTTTCCGTGCGGTCAAGCGCGCACGCAAATTTATTGCGCCATCGCCGGTCGTCCCGTCGTCGGTCGCCCCCCAACGCTGGCGGGAGCCAGCCGTCAGTCGGCCCACGCGGCATCCTCGAGGTGGAGTTCGGCGGCGGGGCGGCTGCCCCAGTCGTCGCGTTTGGCGCGCCCCGCGAGCCACAATTTGCGCCCGCGCGCGTTCAGCAGCGTCTGCCCCAGCTCGGTCTCGGCGGCGCGAAAGGCGATCGCCTTGAACCGCGCGCCATCCTCTCCCGCGACGATCAGGCGGAGATGATCGGTGCCGACGATCCCCGATTCGACGATTCGCACCGGTCCCGTCGCGACGCGCGGCGCGGGCCAGCCGGCGCCATATGGCCCGGCGCTTTCGATCGCGTCGCACCACAAGGGATTGATCCCGCGCGGCGCGAGCACCGCGTCGATCAGCAGCGACTTGTCGCCGCTCGCGCGCTCGACGTCCGCCGCCAATCGCTCGTTCAGGAAGGCGCCGAGCGCGTCGACCTTGTTCTTTTCGACGGTCAGCCCCGCCGCCATGGCATGGCCGCCACCCGCGACGAGCAGCCCCGTCTCCTTCGCGGCGAGGATTGCGGCGCCGAGGTCGACGCCCGAGATCGAGCGTCCCGAACCCTTGCCGACGCCATCCTCATCGACTGCAATGACGATCGCCGGGCGGTGCAGCCTTTCCTTGAGCCGCCCCGCGACGATGCCGATTACCCCCGGGTGCCAGCCGTCGCCCGCGACGATCGCGACGGGGGCATTGGCGCAGGCTGCGCTCGCCTCGATCGCCTGGTCGAGCACCGCCGCCTCGATCGCGCGGCGTTCCTCGTTGAGGCGGCCCAGTTCCTGCGCGATATCGGCCGCCTCCTGCGGATCGTTCGTCGTCAGCAGCCGGACGCCAAGGTCCGACTTTCCGACCCGCCCGCCGGCGTTGATGCGCGGCCCCAGCGCAAAGCCCATGTCGCTCGCGGTCGGCGGCCTGGTCAACCGCGCTGCGTCCATCAGCGCGGCCATGCCGATATTGGCGCGCTTCGCCATCACCTTCAGCCCCTGCGTCACCAGCGCGCGGTTGAAACCGGTCAATCGCGCAACGTCGGCGACCGTACCGAGCGCGACAAGGTCGAGCAGCTCGATCAGCTGCGGCTCGGCGCGGCTGCCGAAATGGCCGCGTGCGCGCAGGGTGCGCAGCAACGCCGCGCCGAGCAGGAAGGCAACCCCGACCGCGGCGAGATTGCCGTGGATCGCCGCGTCGGGTTCCTCGTCGAGCCGGTTCGGGTTCACCACCGCAAAGGCTTGCGGAAGCGTCGTCGCGCACTGGTGATGGTCGACGACGATCACTTCGACACCTGCCGCGCGGGCCTCGGCGATCGCGTCGAACGCCTGTGCGCCGCAATCGACGGTGACGATCAGCTTCGATCCCGCCTCGCCGATCCTGACCAGGGCGGCGCCCGACGGACCATATCCCTCCATCAGCCGGTCGGGGATATAGGCGCCCACCGGCACGTCGAGCGCGCGGAGCAGGCGGACGAGCAGCGCCGCCGAGGTCGCTCCGTCGACGTCATAGTCGCCGAAGATCGTCACCGCCTCCTGGCGCTCGACCGCATCGGCGAGCCGCGCGGCGGCGGCGTCCATGTCGCGGAACAGCGACGGGTCGGGCATGAATCCGCGCAGGGTCGGGGTGCGCTGGCGCTCGATATCGTCGCGCGGCACCCCGCGCGCCATCAGCAATTGGGTGACGAGATCGTCGGGGGCGAGGCTTTCGCCGCCCATTTCGGCGCTCGTGCGCCGCCAGTGCCAGGGCTGTCCGCTGATCGAGTGGGTGATGCCAAGCGCGGCTTCGGTCATTGCCGCAGCCCTGCCGTCAGGATGCGCGCGCGCAAATCCTGCGCGACGCCGAGCGGGATCGCCGGAATCTCGTGGCTGGCAAGGCTGCTTCCGCCCGGCACCCCGAAAACAAGCGTCGCGAGGCCGAAGGGGCGGAGGATGAAGTCGGTCTTGAGGTCGACGCTCTGCACCGACGCGTGCGGCAGCAAGGTCATCTTCGGCTTCCACCAGCCGCGGCGGATCGCGACCTGGTCGCCGATATCGGCCCACAGATGATAGCGCGCCGCCCAGAAGGCGATCAGCGCGATCAGCGGCGCAGCGACGATACCGAGCCAGCCGACCGCATTGCCGAGCGAGAGGGCGACGATGCCGCCGATCGTGGTGGCGGTCGCGCCGATGACCGGGCCGAGCGCGACGATATGGTGGCTGTGCTGCCACGCCTGCGCGGCGTCGGGGCGGCGGATCGCGACCTCGTCCAGCACCGGGTCGATCTCCTCGATCCGGCCGAAGGGAACGACCTGATGGTCGCGTTCCTTCTCGCCGTCGCTCGCAAGGCTTTGCAGGCGCAGTTCGTGCCAGCCGAAGCGTTTGCGCAGCCAGCCGGTGACAAGGATCGCTGCCTGCACGCGCTTCACCGGCACCGCGACGTCGGTGCGCGTCGTCAGGCCGCGCGTGCGGCGGAGCGCGCGCGGCTCGCGCGTCAGGCGGAAACCCCAGTTGGCGAACACCATCGTCGCGATGCCGCTCGCGAAACCGATGAACAGCAGCGAGATCGCGGCGCCGATCCCGGCGATCCAGCGGTGCGCGAGCAGCCAGCTGTCGAGCCCGTAGCGCCCCGCGACGTCGATCCAGTCGGCGGGATTGAAGATGTTGAAATCGAACGGCAGCAGATTGTCGAAGAATTGCATGCCGCCGCCGACGACTGCGAGCGCGGCGAGCGAGAAGTTGAACAGCCCGGCGACGAGCAGCCGGCGGGGCCCCATCGCGAAGAGCAGCCGGTCCTCGGCGAGCGCGGGGGCTGGGTCAGGCGCATCCGCCGTCGGTGCTGCGACGGGCGCGCTGCGATGCGCGCGGATCGTCGTGCGCAGCGCCTGCGCGGCGTCGAGCCCGATGGCGTCGAGATGGGCGTCATTCTCCTTGCCGCCCGCGCCGGTCTCGAACCCGACCTTGGCGATGCCGAGCGCGCGCGACACCAACCCCTGTTCGATGCTGACGTCCTGGATGCGGTCGAAGGGGATGGTGCGATGCTGGCGAGAAAGAACGCCGCTTTCGATCACCACCGCGTCGTCGCCGACGATGAAGCGAAATCGCATCCATTGCAGACAGGCGGCGGCGAACGCGATCAGCAGATAGGCGAGGATTGCGGGGACAATCCAGACCCAGTTGCCGGTGAAGCCAAGCGCCGCGACTGCGGGCAGAAACTGCAGCGAGCGCGGCCCGATCCGGACAAGCGCGAGGGCCAGCGTCGCCGGGTGCAGCCGCTGCCAATGCGGCTCGTCGGCGGCCGCGGGAAGGGCGGCGGCGTCGCTCATGCGAAGTCGGTCTGGATATGCCGGCGGATCGTCTCGCGCATCGCAGCGGCAAGGTCGCTGCGCAGGCCGGGCAGGGTGACGGTGCTGTTGTGCGTGCCCGAGGTGTGGACGACGAGGTGCGAGAGGCCGAACCAGCGCTCAACCGGCCCCTGCCCGACGTCGATATGCTGGACGCGGACGAAGGGAACGATCGTGTCGGTGCGGAACAGCCAGCCGCGCGCGACGCGGAGTTGCCCCTCGCCGATCCTGTAGCCCCAGCGCGAAACGCGGCGCGCGGGAAAGGTGACGATCGCGATCGCCGCAAACAGCCACGCGGCGACGCTGACGAGCCCGGTCGGCCCGCCGATCCGCGGCATCACGAGCAGGTCGAACACCGTGGCGCCGATCGCGAGCGGCAGCATGTTGAGCGCGGTAGTGATGCGCAGGACATGGCCATAGGCAAGATCGACCGGACCCAGCCCCTCGCTCGCGTTGAGCGCGTCGGGCGCGAAGGGGTCGGTGGGCGCGGCAGCGGTGTCGGTCATGATCCTCCGTTAGTCGGTTGGCGTGTCAGGGCACAACTATATTGAAGCGCGGGTCCTGCGGCGGGTGCAGCGCGAACCACGACAGGAGCGCCATCCGGTCGCCGTCGATCTTGATCGCGCCCGACTGCATCAGCGCCGGGAATTGTGCTTGCCCCAGCATCACGTCGTCGAGCGTCCCCCGGTCGATGGTGATCGTCGCGGTCGGCGCCGGGTCGGTGACGCCATAGCGCGGGAACTCGACCCCGCCGCCGACGACCACCGCGACCGCTTCCTTGCTGTCGGGCAGAATGAACTGGAAGGTGCCTTTGAGGGCGGCCCCCTTCGCCGCGTCGAAACGCGTCGCGAGCGCGTCGAAGAAGACGCCCGTCGGGATCGCGCTAACAAAGCTGCGGCTCTGCCCGTTGCCCGAAATGCTTTCGACCGCATTGCCGCGCAGGCTCGCCGCGGCGGCGAGATAATAGTTCCGCCAGGCGCCCGATTCGGCCTGGTACCCCATCTGGTCATAGGCCGAGGCGAGCGCCGCGCGCGCCTCCTTGTTGTCGGGCTGCGCAAAGACGAGCTTGTTGAGCAGCTCTGCCGCCCAGCGATAATCGCCCGCCTTGATCGCGTCCTTCCCCGCGGCGAGCAATTTGTCCGCCCCGCCGGCGAGCGCGACATATTTCGGCGCCGACTGCTCGGGCGGCAGTGGGTTGAAATTCGCCGGATTGCCGTCCCACCAGCCGAAATAGCGCTGGTACGTCGCCTTCATGTCGTGGTTGAGCGTCCCGTAATAGCCGCGTGTCCCGAAATCCTTGCCCTGTACCGGCGCCTCGGCGGTCTGGTCGGCGAGCTCGTGCAAGGTCGCGCCCTTGTTCGCGAGGAACAGTGTCCGGTCGTGGACATAGCGATAGGCGTCGCGCTGGTTCGCCAGCAGCTCGCTGACCTCGCCCGTCCCCCAGGTCGGCCAATGATGCGATCCCATCGCGACCTCGGCGCTGCCGCCCCATTTCAGGAGCATCGCGTCGATCACCTTCGACCAGCGCAGCGCATCGCGCACCTGCGCGCCACGGAGCGTCAGGATATTGTGCAGATTGTGGGTCACGACCTCGGTCGTGTGCAGCGCCTTGTAAGCAGGAATGTAAAAGACGAACTCGGCTGGCGCCTCGGTACCGCCCGCGTCCATGAAGTCGAACGCCAGTCCGTCGATCGTCAGCGTTCCGCCCTTGTCCGACACCGTCTCGGTCGGCTCCATATAGCCGATCGTCCCCGACGACAGCTTCGGCCCCAGCCCGGTATCGACCTGCCCCCGCTCGCCCGGCGCCAGGATCGACCCGAACATGTAGAGCGCGCGCCGCCCCATCGCGGTGCCCGCTAGGACGTTCTCCGACGTCGCTTCTTCGGAGAAGCCGTGCGGCGCGATGATCCGCACCTTGCCAGCCTTCACCTCTTCCGGTGTGACGATCCCGCCGACCCCGCCGAAATGGTCGCTATGGCTGTGGCTGAAGATCACCGCCCTGATCGGCAGCACCTTGTCCTTCGCCTCGACCGTATCGGCGAACAGCTTCCACCCCGCGGCGGCCGTTTCTTCGGACAGCAGGGGATCGACGACGATCCAGCCGCTCTTGCCGCGGATGATCGTCATCACCGAAATATCGTAGCCGCGGATCTGCCAGATCTTGCCCGGCACGACCTCGAACAATCCGTGCACCGCGTCGAGCCGCGCCTGCCGCCACAGCGACGGGTTCACCGTGTCGGGCGCGTCCTTCGATTGCAGAAATTCATAGGGCCGCCGGTCCCAAACCGTTTTGCCTTGCTTGTCGAGAATCACCCCGCCCGGAATCTCGGCGAGCTTGCCGCGCCGCACATTGGCTTCGTCGCGCGGGTCGTCGAGCGGCAGGCGCCTCGCGATCTCGGCCTGCGCGGTGCGCGTGGCGTCGCTCGCGGCATCCTGCGCGATCGCGGCGAACGGTATAGCGCTGGCAAGCAGCACGGCGGTCAGTCGGCGCATGTTATCCTCCCCTGTTTCGGGGCAGCTTGCGCCGTGCCGCCGGGCTTGGCAAGCATCGCGGCATGACCGACGCGCCGCACCTGCTGATCGCCTGGCACAGCCGCACCGGCGGCAGCGAAGCGCTTGCGCGCGCGGCCGCCGATGGGGCGGGGAGCGCGTCGCTCATCGCGGCGAACCGGGTCGTACCGGACGATCTGCTCGCGGCGGGCGGCTATCTCTTTGTCGGTCCAGAAAATCTTGCGGCACTGTCGGGCGCGATGAAGGAGATGCTCGACCGTTGCTATTATCCCTGCCTCGGCAGGCTCGAAGGGCGCCCCTATGCGACGATCATCTGCGCCGGCTCCGACGGCGAGGGTGCCCAGCGCCAGCTCGACCGCATCGCGACTGGCTGGCGGCTCAGACGCGTCGCCGATCCGATGATCGTGAACACCGATGCGCAGACGCCCGAAGCCATCCTCGCCCCCAAGACGATCCCCGCGAACCGCCTCGCCGAAGCGCGCGATCTTGGCGCCGCACTGGCGGAGGGGCTGGCGTCGGGGATTTTCTAAAGCACGCGGCATCGGCACTCCCAACTGTACTGTTAACATAATACAGTCTGCGGACGGTGTCGATATGCACTTGAAGGGCGGTTTTGGGGTGGGAAGCGGTCGTTCTCTTCGTTCGTCACGCCGGGTTTGACCCGGGGTCCACTCACGCAGCGCTGAAGGAATGGATCCCGGATCGAGTCCGGGACGACGATGAAAGATATGCCGGGTGCCAGCCGATTCGCGCCAACCTCAACGCGCGCCGAACAGCGCCGTGCCGACGCGGACATGCGTCGCGCCCAGCATCACCGCGGTTTCATAATCGCCGCTCATCCCCATCGAGCGAAGCGGAAGGCCATGGCGTTCGGCGAGTTCGTCGAGCAATGCGAAATAGGGCGCGGGTTCTTGCGTTGCGGGCGGGATCGCCATCAGGCCGTCGATCTTGAGCCCCGCGTCGCGCGCCTCGGCGAGCAAGGCCGGCAGGTAGGAAACGGCGCAGCCGCCCTTCTGCTCCTCGTCGCCGATATTGACCTGCACGAAGAGTTGCGGTTGCTTGCCCGCCTTGGCGCAGGCCTTGGCGAGCGCCTGGACCAGCGACGAGCGGTCGACCGAATGGATCGCGTCGAACAGCGCCACCGCTTCCTCGGCTTTGTTCGACTGCAGCTGACCGATCAGATGCAGCACGACGTCGGGGGTCTCGGCGCGCAGCGCGGGCCATTTGGCCGCCGCTTCCTGCACGCGATTCTCGCCGAAATGATGCTGGCCCGCGGCGATCAGCGGGCGGATCGCCTCGGCCTCGTGCGTCTTCGACACCGCGATCAGTTCGATCCCGGCGGGCTCCCGCTGCGCGCGCTTCGCCGCACCCACGATATTCGCCCGTACTTCGGCCAGCCTGTCAGCAGCGTCGCTCATATTCGATCCTCGATCGGCGCGTTGCGCGCGCCCGCGACGCGCCTATAGGAAGGGCGATGGTCGGACGCCACCCCTCCCGCCCCCGAAACCTGCCTGCGACATGGCTGTTCAGCGACGAGCGGCTCGCGGCCGGGATGCGCGCGCTGGCAGCGATCGTGCCGCCCGGCAGCGGGATCGTCGTGCGCCACGACGCGCTGCCGGCGGGATTGCGCTGGCGGCTTGTCCGGCGGCTCCTGCGCATTGCGCGGACCCGCAAGCTGATGGTCCTGCTCGCGGGATCGCCCGCGCTTGCGCGGCGGTGGGGCGCCGACGGCGTTCATCTCCGCCAGCCGATGGCCCGGCGCGCGCGGCAGGCGCACCGCCTCGGCCTGGTCGTCACCATGCCGGTTCACGATGCGGGCGAGGCGCGCGCGGCGCGGCGCGCGGCCGCGCATGGAGCCTTCATTTCTCCGCTCTACCCGACGCGGTCCCATGCCGGAGCCCCCGCGCTGGGCCGCTTCGCCTGGCTGCGACTGGCGCGGCTCGCGGGCGGGAAAGCCATCGCGCTCGGCGGAATGACATCCGCCCGCGCGCGCGCGCTCCAGCGCGCAAGCGGCATCAAACCCGGCTGGGCAGCAATCGATGCGTGGGATGAGAAAGCGGCGAAACGCCGGAGACGTCAGAAGCGGAACGCCGTGCCGACATAGACCGCCTGGCTGTCGCGGCGCGCGTCGGTCAGCGGCTGCGCGCGGTCGTCTGTGCGATAGCGGACGCCGGCCGTCACATCGATATTCTTGGTCAGGCGATAGCTGCTGACGACATCGACATTCTGGTCGTCGCCGGGCGCGGTGACGCGGTCGGTCGCGCCGGCGGGATCGCTCGGCCGGCTGAGGACGCGCGTCGCGAAGCGCGATTTCTTCTCGGCGAGCTGTTCGGGTTCGCGCGCGACCGGCAGATTCTTGAGGTCGATGCCGCGCGGCAGCGCCGGGGTGACGAATTTCTGGAAGCCGACCGACGCGCCAAGGTCATAGGCGACGGGCGCGACCGCGATCGGCGCCTTGGCGCGGCCGGCGGTCAGCGCGGCGGTGCGCGCGGCGCTCGACGTGTCGTCGCGGCTGCGGATCACGACGGTGATCGCCCGGTTCCGGCGGCCCTCGTCGGTCAAGGCAGGGGTGAAGCTGAAGCTGCTGCGCGCTTCGGCCGACATCTTGGCGTAGCGCGCGATCAGCCGCGGGTCGCCCGAAGCCGGGGTGAACTGGCCGAGCAGCGTTTCCGAAAGCTGGGTGTCGCGGATGCGGTCGGCGCGGGTCATCGCCGCGAGCGCAGGCGGAAGCGCGACCGAAATCGCCGCGGCGGCGACCAGCCCAGACTTCCAGAGATGTCGCGATGTCCGCGCCATTAAACTGCGACTCCAACCCCAATCGAATCCCCAGATAGGCCTGCGGCCCCAATATTTCCAGTGATTCGCGAACGAATGATCCCGCCCTTCCGGCTTTTCGCCGAAGCTGTTGCGTTGACACCACAGTGCGACGCTTTGATGACCGCGCGATGAATGGCGGAAAAGAGGCGATTGCCGCGCTTGCGGCACGGGAACAAGGGCGATAGAGACGCTTGCAAATTCCGCACGCGTCCGTGCCCCGATCGGGGAGGCGACGCCCAAATATAAGGTGTTCCGGCATGTTCCAGCTTCCCGCCCCTGCCACGTTCGGCCGTCGTCCGGCCGCGCTGGCGCTGCTCGGGCTCGCCGCGCTCGGCCTGTCGGCCTGCGCCGGCAAGGAAAAGCCGAAGGCCGACCTCGCCGCGTCGCAGGTGACGACGATCGGCGTGAACTCCTATCTGTGGCGCGCGTCGCTCGACGCGCTGTCGTTCATGCCGCTGCTCCAAGCCGACTCGTCGGGCGGGGTGATCATCACCGACTGGTACGCGAATCCGTCGAACCCTGGCGAGCGGATGAAGGTCACCGTGTCGATCCTCGACCGCGACCTGCGCGCCGATGCGCTGCGTGTCGCGGCGTCGCGCCAGGTGTCGCAGGGCGGCGCCTGGGTCGACGCGCCGGTGCAGGCGGCGACGGTGCAGAAGCTCGAGGAAATCATCCTTACCCGTGCCCGCGACCTCCGCCGCTCGGCCATCGAAGGCTAATTCCCGGCGCGGATGCGCGCCGACTGACATCAATGGGGTAACTGACCAATGACCCGCGAAACGCGCTTTGGCGCTCTCGCCGCCGATGCCCGCTGGCAGGCCGCCTGGGACGCCGCGAACAGCTTCGTCACCACCGACAGCGCCGACAAGCCGAAAGCCTATATCCTCGAAATGTTCCCCTATCCCTCGGGGCGCATCCACATGGGGCATGTGCGCAATTATGCGATGGGCGACGTGCTCGCGCGCTTCAAGCGGATGACCGGCCACGACGTGCTCCACCCGATGGGCTGGGATGCGTTCGGGATGCCCGCGGAAAATGCGGCGATGGAAAAGGGCGTCGCGCCGGGCGGCTGGACGCGCGACAATATCGCGTCGATGCGCGCGCAGCTGAAGCGCCTCGGCCTCGCGATCGACTGGAGCCGCGAGCTCGCGACCTGCGAGCCTGACTATTACGGGCAGGAACAGGCGCTGTTCCTCGACATGCACGCCGCGGGGCTCGTCACGCGCAAGGAAAGCTACGTCAACTGGGACCCCGTCGACATGACCGTGCTCGCGAACGAGCAGGTGATCGACGGCCGCGGCTGGCGCTCGGGCGCGCTCGTCGAGAAGAAGAAACTGTCGCAGTGGTTCCTGAAGATCACCGACTTTGCCGACGAACTGCTCGAAGGGCTGAAGGGCCTCGACCAGTGGCCCGACAAGGTGCGGCTGATGCAGGAAAACTGGATCGGCAAGTCGCAGGGGCTCGAATTCAGCTTCCGCATGGCCGGCGGCGCGCCGGGTTTCGACGTCTTCACGACGCGCCCCGACACGCTCTATGGCGCGAGCTTCGCGGCGATCTCGCCCGACCACCCGCTCGCCGAGAAGCTGGCCAAGGATTCGCCCGAACTGGACGCGTTCATCGAGCTATGCCGGCGTCAGGGCACCGCCGCCGAACAGCTCGACACCGCAGAGAAGATGGGCTTCGACACCGGCCTGTCGGTCGCGCATCCGCTCGATCCCAACTGGCATTTGCCCGTCTGGGTCGTGAACTATGTCCTGATGGACTATGGCACCGGGGCGATCTTCGGCTGCCCGGCGCACGACCAGCGCGACCTCGATTTCGCGCGCAAATATGAGCTGCCGGTCCACCGCGTGATCGCCGACGGCGAACACACCGCGCAGCATTTCACCGGCGACGAGGCCTACACGGGCCCCGGCAAGCTCGTGAACAGCCATTTCCTCGACGGGATGACGATCGAGGAAGCCAAAGCCGCGATCATCGCGCGCGCGGAGCATGAGGGCTGGGGCAAGGGCACGACCGTGTGGCGCCTGCGCGACTGGGGTGTTTCGCGCCAGCGCTATTGGGGCACGCCGATCCCCTTCATCCATTGCGACGCCTGCGGGCTGGTGCCGGTGCCGAAGAGCCAGCTTCCGGTCGTGCTGCCCGAGGACGCCGATTTCTCGGTTCCCGGCAATCCGCTCGACCGCCATCCGACGTGGAAGCATGTCGCCTGTCCGAGCTGCGGCGGCGAGGCGGTACGCGAGACCGACACGCTCGACACCTTCGTCGATTCGAGCTGGTATTTCCTGCGCTTCGCCTCTGCGCCCGCGGACAAGCCCTTCGACCCCGATGTCATCCGCCGCTGGCTGCCGGTCGACCAGTATATCGGCGGCATCGAACATGCGATTCTCCACCTGCTCTACGCGCGCTTCTGGACCCGCGCGCTCAAGAAGCTGGGGATGATCGAGATCGCCGAACCCTTCGCCAGCCTGTTCACGCAGGGGATGGTGACGCACGAAACCTACAGCCGCGACCAGGGCGAGGGCCATGCGCCGGTCTTCTTCACCCCCGACGAGATCGTCCGCACCGCCGACGGCGCGACGCTGGCGGCCGATGGCGCGCCGGTCGATGTCGGCCGCGTGATCAAGATGTCGAAGTCGAAGAAGAATGTCGTCGATCCCGACGCTATCCTCGACCAATATGGCGCCGACGCCGCGCGCTGGTTCATGCTCTCGGACAGCCCGCCCGAGCGCGACCTGCCGTGGAGCGAGGCCGGGATCGAGGGCGCATGGCGCTTCGTCCAGCGGCTGTGGCGTATTTTCGGCGAGACCGAAAATGCCGGCGACGGCGGCGAGGACAAGGGGCTGGCGCGCAAGCTGCATCAGACGATCGCCGGCGTGGCAGCCGATATCGAGGCGCTCGGCTTCAACAAGGCGGTCGCGAAGATCCACGCGCTCGCGAACGAGATCGAGAAGGCACCGCCCTCGGCGACCCGCGCCGAGGCGTGCCGGACGCTGATCCTGCTCGTCGCGCCGATGATGCCGCACCTTGCCGAAGAGGCGTGGGCGGCGCTGCCGGAGGGCCAGCGCACGACCGCGATGATCGCCGACGCCGCATGGCCCGCCGCCGATCCCGCGCTGCTCGTCGACGACGAGGTGACGATCGCGATCCAGGTCGCCGGCAAGCTGCGCGACACGATGACGCTCGCGAAGGGGATCGACAAGGGCGCCGCCGAAGCCGCGGCGCTCGCGCGCCCGCGCATCGTCGAACTGCTTGGGGGGACCGCGCCGAAGAAGGTGATTGTGGTCCCCGACCGTTTGGTGAATATCGTTCCCTGATGCGCAGCCTTCTCGTCTCCGCCCTTGTCGTAGCCTCGCTCGCCGTTGGCGGCTGCGGGCTGCGCCCGCTCTATGCGAACGGCAGCAAGGGGGCGGTGGCGCAGGTGCTCGCCGACGTCGATGTCGCCCCGATCGAGGGACATTCGGGCTGGCTCGTCCGCAACGCGCTCCGCGACCGGTTGCAGGCGACGCAGGGCGGGCATGGCGCGGGCAAACGGCTGCGGCTCGACGTGCGGCTCGAGGATTCGATCACCGGCTTCGGCGTCCGTGCCGACGATGCCGTGACGCGCGAGCGGCGGACGCTGCGCGCGCGCTACCAGCTCGTCAACGCCGCGTCGGGCGAGGTGTTGCTCGACGCGACCGCGGCGCAAGACTCGGGAATCGATGTCGTCGGCAGCGAATATGCGACGATCGCCGCCGAATCGACCGCGCTCGAACGGCTCGCCTCGGGCGTCGCCGACCAGATCGTCGCACGGCTCGCGGTGTTCGCGAACCGTGGCGGCGGCGAGTCCGCCGACCCGCCGGCGGCGCCCGGCGGCTAGGCAGATCAGGGATTAATCCGCTTTCCCGAGCGAAGACGAGGGACTATGCCGAGCGAAGTCGAGGCCGTGCGTTCCGGTTCTTGTCTCGCTCGAACGAGCCCCTCGTCTTCGCTCGGGGATGCGGATAAACTGAGGATTGCCCGGTAATTCCATGAAGAGCGTCAAGCCTGCCGACTTCGAACGCCAGACCCGCCTCGATCCCGCGGTTCGCTTCGCCCTCCTCACCGGTCCCGACGAGGCGACGATGGGCGCGGTGGCGCAGCATCTGATCGGGCTGGCGGGGAAGGCCGCCGAACGGCTCGACCTCACCGGCGCGCAGCTTTCGCAGGATCCGTCGCTGCTCGCCGCAGAGGCGGCGTCGATGTCGCTTTTTTCGCCCGCACGCGTGATCCGGCTCGAAATCTCCGGCAGCGGCGACGACAGCCTTGCCGCGGTCGAGGCGCTGCTCGCGGCCGAGACCGTCATCAACCCGGTGATCGCGACCGGCGCATCGATCACCGCCAAGTCGAAGCTGGTCAAGCTGGTCGAGGGATCGGACCATGCGGTGGCCGCGATCTGCTACCAGCCCGACCGCCGCGCGCTGATCGGCATCGCGATGGCGGCGGCGCAGGAGCAGGGGCTGCGGCTCGCCAATGCCGAAGCGCAATTGCTCGTCGACCTCGTTTCGGGCGACCAGGCGCTGATGCGCCGCGAGATCGAGAAGATCGCGCTCTATCTCGACGCCGCGCCCGACCGGCAGCGGCAGGTGACCCCCGCCGACATCGCCGCGCTCGGCGCTGCGACGCACGAGGAGGATGTCAGCGCGTGCATCAACGTCGCGCTCGGCGGCAAGGTGCGCGATCTGCCCGAGATGCTGAGCACCGCGGCGGCGGTCGGCGTCGCCGAGATCCGCATCATCCGTGCACTCGGCATCCGCGCGATGCAGCTGGCGCGGCTGCGGGCAGAGGTTGATGCCGGCGCCCACCCCGCGACCGTAGTCGCGGCGAAGAGCAGCGGCGTCTTCTGGAAAGAGCGCGACGCGGTGACCGCGCAGCTCCACATCTGGGATTCGGTCCGCATCGCGCGGCTGATGACGCGGCTGCTCGATTGCGAGCGCGCGCTCAAATCCTCGGGCACCGCGGGCGCGGCGCTGTTCCGCAAGCTGATGACCGACATCGCGCACCAGGCGGCTAGGGCGCGCTGATTTTCCTCACGCGAAGGCGCGAACAAGAAAATCTCACACAAAGACACAAAGAGGTCGAGTTGTCTCTGCGAACGCAGCGGATGACGCAACGTCGCTTCTAATTCGGCCGGACGAAGTCCGGTGTTGTTGCAACAAGTGGCTGCCCAGTGTTGCTTGCGATCTGGACTGCCCTCTTTGTGTCTTTGTGTGAGAAATTTCTATCTTCTTCGCGTGAGACAAAAAGAAACCGCCCGCTCGCGCAAGCGAACGGGCGGTTCCCGTAACCCTATCTACGCGATCAGAATTTGCCGCGCAGCGTCACGCCATAGGTCCGCGGTTCGGCGAGGAACTGCGAGAAGAGCTGGCGGCCGCCCGGATATTGCGGGTCGGCGAATGCGGTGCCGGTCGAGGTGCCGCCTTCCTGGAACGGCGAGTTGAACGCCACCTGCGCATATTGCTTGTTGAAGATATTCTGGCCCCAGAATTCGATGCCCCACTTCTCGTCCGGGCCGCGCAGGCCGATGCGGGCGTTGAAGATCGCATAGCCATCCTGTCCCTTCTGCGGGAACAGGTCGGAGCCGGTGTTATAGTCGCTGGTCATGCGGCCATCGATATAGACGAGGCCGGTGAGCCCGCTGCTGCCGATATCGGGCGTCCAGGCGATGCTGCTCGTCGCGACCAGTTCGGGCGCGTTCGACAGGTTGTCGCCCGGGAGCAGGCGCAGCGCCTGATCGAGCGGGGCGCCCGAATTGTTGCCGACCAGATTGCTCCTGTACTTGGTTCGGGCATAGGTCAGGCCCGCGGTCATGCGGAAGCTGCGTGCGGGAACCAGCGAGGCCTCGAGTTCGAAGCCCTGCGAGCGCACGCCGTAACCCACGTCGTCCGACGGACAGGCGCCCGTGGTTGCCGCCGCCGCATTATAGTTCGGCGCGCCGGTGAACTTGCTCTGGTCGCGATCGCCGCCGTTCAGGCTGCTCGAACAGCCGTTGATGTTCTGGACGAGGAAGACCGTGCCGTTGAACGTGTTGAGCTGGAAGCTCGAGAAGTCCGACCGGAAGAAGGTCAGGCCGGCGCTGAACGGGCCGCTCGAATATTTGGCGCCCAGTTCGTAGCTGTTCACCTTCTCAGGGTCGAACTGCAGGTTGCCGACCAGTCCCTGCGCGCCGCCCGCGGCCGCCGCGAAGGGCAGGATCGGCGATTTCAGCGCCGACCGGTCAAGGTTGAAGCCGCCCGCCTTGTAGCCGCGCGAGTAGCTCGCATAGACCAACAGGTCGTCGACCGGCTTGAACGACAGGATCGCGGTGCCGGTAAACTCGTCTTCGCTACGCTTGTCGTTGATCGACACATTGTTGAGTTCGGCGGTCGAATTGCCCTGACAGCTGAGGCCGATCAGTGCGCCGGCGAGCGCGCGCGCGGTCGCGTTCGTGCTCGACAGATCGTCGAGAACGAGTCCCTGCACCGTGGTGCAAACCGTGTTGTCGTTGGTGAAGGTCGCCGAGAACTTCTTCTTGTCGTTCGTGTACCGCAGCCCGAACGTGAAATCGAGCGTGTCGGTGATGTGGAAGATATTGTGCGTGAAGAGCGCCCAATTCTCGCCATTCTGACGATAGACGTCGTTGATGCTGCCGCGGTCGTTGAGACCGTCGAGCGCGTTGAAGGCGGCGAGGATGTCAGGCCCCGATGCGCCGCTGGCGCCCGCGATCGTCGCGGGTCCGACGCCCGGAATCACGCAAAGCGGGTTGGTCGGCGAATAGAGGCCGGCGAGGCCGCCGCCCGAGATGATGCGGCAGTTCGCGAAGCGGCCATATTGGTTGCCGAAGCGCAGGTTGTCGCGCACGCGCAGCTTTTCGTTGGCATAGAAGCCGCCGACCAGCCAGTCGAGCTTGCCGTCGAACGCCTCGCCCTGCAGGCGCAGTTCCTGCGTGAAGGTGTGGAACTGGCGATAGGCGTCGTCGCTCGGCGCGCGATAGAGGATGTCGACCGCGCCATAGTCGAGGTCGCCCGCCTGGCTGGAGCGATATTCGCGGTAGGCGGTGATCGAGGTCAGCGTCGCGCCGCCGAGATCATAGTCGATCTGGCCCGAGAAGCCGTAATCCTTGGTCTTGCCTGCAAAGCTGCGTCCCGGGGTGACCGAGATATTGCGGCTATAGCCCTGGTTGAACGCCGCGAGCGGCTGGCCGAGGTCGGCGAGCACGCGCACGATATTGTTCGTCGTCGCGCTCGCGGGAACGCCGGGATTGTTGAGGTTGCCGATAAAGGGATTGACCGACTGGCTGACATAGGTCGCGGCGCAGCATTCCTCGTCGCGATAGGTATAGTCGGCGATCAGCCGGACCGACAGCGCATCGGTCGGCTCGAACAAGAGCTGGCCGCGCAGGAAATAGCGGTCGCGGTTGTTGATGTCGCGATTGTTGTTGGTGTCGTTGTAGAAGCCGTCGCGCTTCACCCACACGCCGTCGAGGCGCGCGGCCAGCGTGTCGCCGAGCGGGCCGGTGACGCTCCCCGCCAGGCGCCAATAGTCATAATTGCCGTAGGTGATCTCGCCATTGGCGCCGAAGTTGAAGTCGGGCTTCTTCGAATAGATGCTGATCAGGCCCGCCGACGAGTTGCGGCCGCCGAGCGTGCCCTGCGGGCCACGCTGGACCTCGATGCGCTCGATTTCGCCAAGTTCGTTGAGGCCGATGCCCGAACGCGAGCGATAGACGCCGTCGATGAACACCGGGACCGAGCTTTCGAGGCCGGGGTTGTCGCCGACCGTGCCGATGCCGCGGATACGCGCCGAGCCGTTCGCTTCCGAACCGGTCGACGAGACGAGCAGCGACGGGGCGACCTGGTTGAGCTGGCGGATGTCGTTCGCGCCGCTGTTCTGCAGCGCTTCGGCGCTGACGGCCGAAATCGCAACCGGCACGTCGGACAGCAGCTGGGCACGGCCCTGTGCGGTGACGACGATCGGCGCATCTGCGCTGTCATCGGTGGTGTCGGTGGCATCCTGCGCAAAGGCGGGGACCGAAACAGCCGCTACGGCGATCGATACGCCGAGCGCGCTGCTGCGCAACCAGCGCGCGGCACGAAGGGAAGAAGATTTCATTGCGGGCACTCCTCTCAACATTTCATTATTTTTGTTGCCCGCCGAACATATCGAAATTGACCCGCCGATCCAGCCGGAGGCCTGCATTTGCGTCGTTTTTCGGGGGGTGATGCTTTTTGGTCACAGGCGGGGCAGTGGCGCGCCACACGCTGGACGGGTCAGCGGTGCGCGGCGATCCGGCTTTCCGTAACGTCATTATCGCCCGCGCCGCGGCAGGGAATCGACAGCAAGCGCCCGCGGGCGACGAGCATCGCGCGATAGGGTCCGAGGAAATTGCGGGCGATTGCAGGATCTTCGGCCGCTAGGCCGCCGGTCAGGCTGCCGAAGGCGGGCAGGATCAACCGCTGCGCGTCGCCCGCAAAACAGGGGCGCGATACGGGGCGCCCGCGCAGGGTCAGCCGCAGCTTCGGGTGGAAATGCCCCGAGATTTCGGGCCGGGTTTCCTGTGCCTCGCTCTGGTGGCGAAAGACGATCCCGTCTGTCACCAGTTCGTCGGCGACCTCGCCGCCCCACGCGCCACCCGAAAGACCGTCGTGATTGCCCGCGATCCAGACGAGCTTCGTCGCCGCCGCATGGCGGAGCAGCCGCCCGGCGACCGCGGGCGCGATGCGCGCGGCGGCGTCGCGGTCGTGGAAACTGTCGCCAAGGCACCACAGCTGGCGCGCGCCGGTTTCAGCGACCAGCCTGGCCAGCCGGTCGAGCGTGTCGTGGCTGTCGTAAGGGGGCAGCGGCTGGCCGTGCGCGGCGTACCAGCTCGCCTTTTCGAGGTGCAGGTCCGCGACGATCAGTGCGCCGTGCCGCGGCCAGAACAGGGCGCGGTCGGCGAGCATCTGAAAGCTTTGGCCAGCAAAATCGAAAGCGACGGACATCGCCCCGCTATGGCCCCGCTGGCGCCCGCGGGCAACTCCCCAGTCCGCGGCTAGCTTCCGCGCACCGCCATATTCGCGGCAAAGCGAAGTTTCGTGTCGCGGCTCGCGCCGTCGGGCAGGTCGAAGACGACGCGCTTGTTCGGGAAGTCGATCTCGACCCTGTCGAACAGCGCGAGGCTGTCCATCCCCAGCAGCAGCGCGGGCCGGTCCTCCAGCCCGAGCGCGCGAAAGGCCTGGCTGTCGGCGAAGCTCACCGGCAGGTCGTTGACGTCCATGCCGGTGATCACGATCCGCTTGATCGCCGTGCGCAACGCGGGCACCGCCTCGCCCGACACGGCGTCGAGGGTCGACTCGATGAGCGGCAGCCGGTTCGCGCGGCGGCTCATCACCAGCTTTTGCAGCGCAAGGTTGCCGACGCTCGTCTGCGCGCCGGTGTCGACGATCACGTCGATGCGCTTTCCGTCGAGCCGCGCGTCGGACAGGATCAGCCGCCCGGCCGAATTGCGCGCCATCACGACGATCGCATCGTCGTCGCGGATAAGCGGCCGCGACTGCTTGCGCGTCTCGAGGATCTGCATGCTCTGCTTGCGGAAATCGATCAGGATTCGCCGTTCCTCGAGCATGTCGACGCCGATCAGCCCCGCGGCGCCGATGTGGCGCCCCGAAAAGGCGGGGGCATCGACGGCGGCGAGATGAAGGTCGGCCATCTGCAGCGCGGCGATGCGGTAGCTCGCCACCGTCGCGGACCCGCCGATCGTCGCGAGGCGCAGCTTCTCGCCCTCGACGAGCTTCAGCCGCTCGGCGAGCTCGCGCGCGATCACCGTGCGCTCGGCGCCGGTGTCGACGAGAAAGGAAAAGGGCCCCTGACCGCCGACCATGACCTGCACCGCCATCCGCCGCGTCGCGTCGAGGTCGAAGGGCTGGACGATCGGGGTCACCACGACCGGCGGATCGATTGCTGCGCCGGGTGGCACCGCGGGCGCGGCGGCCGGTTCGGCCGGGGCTGGCGTGGGCGACGCGCCGGCCAGCAACGGCGCGGCGAGCAAAAGCGCCCAAGGGACGGACCGCTTCGAAACTTGGGTCATCGCAGGCATCCTCGCTATGTTTTGCGCCAATCTACGCCTCCTTGCCTTTCGCGGCAAGCGAAACGCCGGTTACGATGCCGGGCCGGATCGGGGCGCTAATCGGCGCGCATCGCCGCCTCGGCCAGCGTGTCGGCCAGCTCGCCGAGCAGCGCGTCGTCGAGATCCGATGCCGCGACATTCTCGCGCCCGATCAGCACCAGCACCGGGATCGCGAGCGGGCTGATCCGGTCGAGCCGCTGGTGCACCATCGTCCCCGCCGCGCGGTCGAGCAGGTCGCCGAGCCGCGCGACGTCGGTCAGCCGCTCGCGCGCGTCGGCCCAGGCGGCTTCGAGCAAGAGATGGTCGGGTTCGTATTTGCGCAGGACGTCGAAGATCAGGTCGGTCGAGAAGGTGACCTGCTTGCCCGTCTTGCGCTTGCCCGGATGCTGGCGTTCGATGAGGCCCCCGATCACCGCGACCTCGCGGAACGCACGTTTCAAAAGGTGCGAGCTTTCGACCCATTCGATGAATTCTTCGGACAATATTTCGGCGTCGAACAGATTTTCGGGATGATCGACCGGGCGCAGCGACCAGATGGCGAGCGCATAGTCGGAGGCGACGAAACCCAGCGGCTGCAAGCCCGCCCGCTCCATCCGCTTGGTGATCAGCATCCCGAGCGACTGGTGCGCGTTCCAGCCCTCGAACGGATAGCAGACAAGATAATGATGCCCCTCGTGCGGGAAGGTCTCGACGAGCAGTTCGCCGGGGCGCGGCAGCACCGACCGCAGCTGCTGCATCTCCAGCCAGAAGCGCACATCCTCGGGAAAGCGCCGCCAGCTTGCCGGATCGGCGAGGAAGCCGCGCACCCGCTCGGCGAGCCGCGTCGACAGCGCCATGCGCGCGCCGACATAGCTCGGGATGCGCGCGGGCCGCGTCGTCGCGCGAACAAGCAGATCGGTGTCGCGGATCGCCTCGACCTCGAGGCTGAGGCCTGCGAAGGCAAAGGTGTCGCCGGTCACGAGCGTGCTCGCGAAATATTCCTCGACGCTGCCCAATCTGCGCCCGTTCTTGAAGCGCACGTCGAGCGTGGGGGCATCGACGATGATCCCGGCGTTGAGCCTGTGTTGCGCGGCAAGGCGCGGGTGCGCGATCCGCCAGCCGCCGTGTCCGTCGGGCGCAAGGCGACGGAACCGGTCGTAGCTTTTGAGCGCATAGCCCCCGTCGCGCACGAAACCGAGCAGGCGGCCGAAGGTCTCGGCATCGACCCAGCGATAGGGCGCCGCGCTGCGGATCTCGGCGAGCAATGCCTCCTCCCTGAACGGCGCTGCGCAGGCGAGCGCCATGACATGCTGCGCGAGCACGTCGAGCGCGCCGGGGCGGAAGCGGTCGGCGTCGCGCTCGCCCGCCTCGACCGCGTCCAATGCCGCGCGCGCTTCCAGATATTCGAAGCGGTTGCCGGGCACGATCAGCGCCCGGCTCGGCTCGTCGAGCCGGTGGTTCGCGCGCCCGATGCGCTGGAGCAGCCGCGACGATCCCTTGGGCGCTCCCATCTGGATCACGCAATCGACGTCGCCCCAGTCGAGCCCGAGGTCGAGGCTCGACGTTGCGACGAGCGCGCGCAGCCGTCCTTCGGCCATCGCTGCTTCGGCGCGCTGGCGCGCCTCCCGGTCGAGGCTGCCGTGGTGGATCGCGATCGGCAGCGACAGATCGTTGACCTTCCACAACTCCTGAAAGATCAGCTCAGCGAGCCCGCGCGTGTTGCAGAAGATGATCGTCGTGCGGTTCGCGGCGACGACGTCCATCACCTGATGCACCGCCCAGCGCCCCGAATGCCCCGCCCACGGCACCGCGCCCGCGGGCAGCAGGATGTCGATGTCGGGATCGGCGCCCGCCTCACCCTCGACCAGCGTAACCTTCCCGGCATCGGCATCGGGCGCCAGCCAGCCCGCATATTGCACCGGATCGGCGATCGTCGCCGACAGCCCGACGCGGCGCAGATCGGGTGCGATGTGCTGGAGCCGTGCGAGCGCCAGGCTCAGCAAATCGCCGCGCTTGCCGGGCGCGAAGGCATGGATTTCGTCGATCACCACCGTCTTCAGGTCCGCGAACATCGCGAAGCTGTCGGGATAGGAGAGCAGCAGCGACAAAGATTCGGGCGTCGTCAGCAGGATGTTCGGCGGCCGGCTGCGCTGGCGCGCCTTCTTGTCCGAACTCGTATCGCCGCTGCGACTCTCGACGCTGATGTCGAGCTCCATCTCGGCGATCGGGGCGGTGAGATTGCGCTCGACGTCGGCGGCGAGCGCCTTCAGCGGCGACACGTACAGCGTGTGCAGCCGGTCGGAAGGATGGTCGGCCAGATCGACGAGGCTCGGCAGAAACCCCGACAAGGTCTTGCCCGCGCCCGTCGCGGCGACAAGAAGCGCGTGCTCGCCCCGCTGCGCCGCCGCGAGCATGTCGGCCTGATGCCGCCGAAGTCGCCACCCGCGCGCGGCGAACCAGTCGGCAAAGGGGGCGGGGAGGGACATGAGTTGAACGTGGGGCGGGATGGAGGGGCGTGCAATGCTTTCTTGATCGTCGGCCATCGACCGATTGCGGACCTCCTCGGCTAGATGTAATTTCGCTCGACTTGGAGGGCACTATGAGTCCGGGTTATTTGCTTGCATTCGCTTTTTTTACGTCAACGACTGACCAAAGCGTCATAGACCTGTTGATGCGGGAACGCGAAGTGCCGCAGGATCTATACTATCTAGCGCAACGACCGAGCGGGATCATGTTCTGTGATAAGCGGCTAAAGGCCCGACAAACCCGCAGGTTCGAGGGAAGATACGGCCTCCGGCTCAAGAAGGTGATCGCAGCTAAGATAGCAAAGGATGGCTTCGGATGGGCACCCGACGACATCGTTGTGCTGCCTTGCGAAGTCACAACGAAACAGGCAGCTGACAAGTTGCTTTTGAACTTCGACATTGAACTCCGTCGGTTCGAAGCGCGCTACGGCCTAAGTAGTGAAGTCCGCTAACCACCCCAATTTAGACATTCCCTCTTCGTCATCCCGGACTTGATCCGGGATCCATCGCGGCGTTGAAGTCGTGGACCCCGGATCAAGTCCGGGGTGACGAATGTCTGGAAACCACCCCAAAGCAGACACCGCCCTCAAATAGGCCTTTCCTACATTGTCGGGCCATGCCAGCCTTCTTCCCGCTCTTTCGCTCGGTCGACAAAGGCGGTCGGGCTTGCGGCCGCGGCACGGCGTGCGGGATGGTTCGGCGATCCTGCCGGCCCAAAACGGGGATGCATAAGGCTGAACTTTCCTGAACTTTGAAAATCCGGGCCGCGGCGAAGAAGCAAGGCATGACCGATATCCGCTCTGAAACGGGCATGCGAAGGGCCCCGTGAATCGCGATTGACCACCACCGAAAACGATATAAATATGATATCATCTTTATATCGACTGATTCGGAGGGAAACATGGTCGAGAGTGCAACGCCGGCGCTGAACCGCAGCCGCGAGACGCGGGCCGCGACGCAGAGCGGTTATCTGATGCTGCTGGTCTGGCTGCTGCTCGCGGGCGTCGCCGCCTGGGCGGTCGTCACCAACATCAACGGCGTCGAGGCCGCCTGGAAATGGGGCGTGCTGATCGCAGCGGCGATCGCGGGCACGGTGATCCTCTGCGGCTTCTATCTGATCAACCCCAACGAGGCGGCGGCGATCCAGCTGTTCGGCGCCTACAAGGGCACCGACCGCGAGGAGGGCCTCCGCTGGGTCCTTCCTTGGCTGACTCGCAAGAAGATCGCGGTGCGCGCGAACAACGTCATATCCGACAAGATCAAGGTCAACGACCTGCGCGGCAACCCGATCGAAATGGCGGCGCAGGTCGTGTGGCGCGTCACCGACACCGCGCAGGCGCTGTTCGACGTCGAGGATTACAAGGAATTCGTGATGGCGCAGATCGAGGCCGCGGTGCGCTCGATCGGCTCGCGCTATCCCTATGACGACATCGAGCATCAGGAAATCACCTTGCGGGGCAATCACGACGAGGTCGGGATCGAGCTCAGGAAGGCGCTGATCGAGCGGCTCGAGGTTGCGGGGATCACCGTCGACGAATGCGGGCTGACGCACCTCGCCTATGCGCAGGAGATCGCTGGCGCGATGCTCCGCCGTCAGCAGGCCGAGGCCGTCATCGCCGCCCGCAAAAAGCTGGTCGAGGGCGCGGTGACGATGGTCGAGATGGCGCTCCAGCACCTGTCCGAGAAAAACGTCGTCGACCTCGACGACGAGCGCAAGGCGGCGATGGTGTCGAACCTGATGGTCGTCCTCTGCGGCGAGCGCGACACCCAGCCCGTCGTCAACACCGGGTCGCTCTACTGAGTTCGTCCGGTGGCTGCGTCGTCCAAGAAAGCCTTTGCCCTCCGTCTCGATCCGGCGCTCTACGCCGCGATCGAGCGGCTGGCCGCGGCCGAGCTGCGCAGCGCCAATGCCGAGATCGAAATATTGCTGCGCGAGGCGCTCACGCGCCGCGGCGTCGGCGTCAAACGGTCGCAAGCCCCGAAACGCGGCCGACCGCCGAAGACGGAGGAGAGCTGACATGCTGCATCTTTTGCGGGGCGATCGCCCATGGTTCCGCCCGAAGCGCCGCGGCTACGGCACCGGCCTGCCGATCGCCTGGCAGGGGTGGGTGATGCTGCTCGTCCATATCGCGCTGATCACCGGCGTGACGGTATTGCTGCGCGACCGGCCGTGGATGATGACGATCGCGGTCGTACTCGCGGCACTCGCCCCGATGCCTCTCTACAGGGCCAAAACCGAGGGCGGCTGGCGCTGGCGCTAGACCTCCGCAAGTTTATTTGTGGACACCGCGCGCTGGCGGCGCCCCCGCGCTTGCCCCGCCACTTCTAGACGGTTAAGGCCGGTCCCCATGACCGCCGCCCCCACGAGCACAGAAGCGCCTCCCGTCCGCATCGCCCCGTCGATCCTCAGCGCCGATTTCGCGCGGCTGGGCGAAGAGGTCCGCGCGATCGAGGAAGCGGGCGCCGACTGGGTGCATATCGATGTGATGGACGGCCATTTTGTGCCGAATCTGACGATCGGCCCGATGGTCGTGAAGGCGCTGCGCCCGCATTCGACCCTGCCCTTCGACGTCCATCTGATGATCTCGCCCGTCGATCACTTCCTCGACGCCTTTGCCGCCGCGGGCGCCGACATCATCACCGTCCATCCCGAAGCCGGACCGCACATCCACCGCAGCGTCCAGCACATCAAGTCGCTCGGCAAGCAGGCAGGGGTCTCGCTCAATCCCGCAACGCCCGCGAAGATGCTCGACTATCTGATCGACGATATCGACCTTGTCCTGATCATGAGCGTCAATCCGGGCTTTGGCGGCCAGAGCTTCATTTCCAGCCAGCTCCGCAAGATCGAGGCGGTGCGCAAGATGATCGACAAATCGGGCCGCGACATCCGGCTCGAGGTCGACGGCGGCATCGACGTCGCGACCGCGCCGCAGGCGATCGCCGCGGGCGCCGATGTCCTCGTCGCCGGCACCGCGACCTTCAAGGGCGGGCCCGACGCCTACGCCGACAATATCCGCCGCCTGCGCGGCTGATCGATGGAGGGGAGACCATTGACCTCTGCCCCGTCCAGCCCGATTCCCGACGCCGGCGAAGACGCGCCGCCCATCGACGACAGCATCGAACCGGGCAAGCGGCTGATCCGCCTGCCCGACGACAAGGGGCTGTCGCTTGGCGACCGGGTTGCCAACTACGTCACTCGCCTCACCTGGCGCACCCCGCTGCACGCCTTCCGCCTCAAGGGCCGCTTTCCCCTGAAGCTGCTCGGCGTCCCCGCCGATCCCGTGCCCGGCGACATGCGCGCGGGGACCGCGATCCGCGCCGGCCATTTCCTCCATCGCGGACTGAAGCTCTCGCTCGGCAATCTCGACTTCGCCGCGCTCGACGTTTCGCCGCCCTTCGCCGACTATCTGCACAGCTTCGCCTGGCTGCGTGACCTCGCGGCCACCGGCACCCGCGCCGACGGCGCCCCGATCGCCGAGGCGGTCGTGCGCCACTGGCTCGCCGTCCATGGCGAGGCGGTGAGCGAGCCCGCCTGGAAAGCCGACAACACCGGCTGGCGCATCCTCTTCTGGGCCGCGCACGCGCCGCTGATCCTGTCGTCGAGCGACCTCGTCTATCGCTCGGCGGTGCTCAACCATCTCGCGCGCGCCGCGCGCCATCTCGACCGTGTCGCCGACAAGACGCGTCCCGGCACCGGACAGCTCGTCGCGTGGATCGGCATCGTCGCCGCCTCGCTCCTCATGCCCGGCGGCGAGCCGCGGCAGGTGTTCGGCGAGGCGGGGCTGCGCAAGGTCATCGAGACCAGCTTCTACGCCGACGGCGGCAACATCGCGCGCGCGCCGCAGGCGCAGCTCGACGCGATCATGGCGCTGTCGATGCTCGCGCGCATCTACGACATGCGCCGCATGGAGGTCCCGCCCTTCCTGCAGGAGGCGCTTGCCCGCACCGTTCCGGCGCTGCTCGGCCTCGTCCACGCCGATGGCGGCATGGGTAGCTGGCAGGGCAGCGGTGCGACCTCGGCGCTCAACATCCAATATGTCGTCGCCGCAAGCGGGGTGCGCACGCGTCCCCTCAAGCAGGCCCGCGACTGGGGCTATCAACGGATGGTCGCCAACCGCGTCGTCCTGCTCGCCGACGCCGCGCCGCCGCCGATCGCCCGCGTGACCGAGGCGGGCTGCGCCTCGACCCTTGCCTTCGAGCTCAGCGACGGCGACGAACGCATTGTCGTCAATTGCGGCGGCGCCGCGCTGACCGGCGCGACGATCCCCGCCGACCTCGCGCGCGGCCTGCGCACCACCGCGGCGCATTCGACGCTGACGATCGGCGACACCAATTCGACCGCGATCCTTGCGAGCGGCCTGCTCGGCCGCGGGGTGACCGAGGTCGAGCTCGACCGGCGCGAGACGCCGCAGGGCAGCCGGCTCGAGATGAGCCACGACGGCTATGCGCGCCGCCACGGGCTGATCCACCGCCGCCTCCTGATCCTGTCGCCGAACGGGCGCGAGCTGCGCGGCGAAGACATGCTGCTCCCGGCCCCGCGTACCCGGCGCAAGGGCGACAAGCCCTATACGCTGCGCTTCCACCTCGGCCGCAACATCTCGGCCAGCCTGACCGCCGACAAGCTCGGCGCGCTGCTGCGCATCAGCGGCGGGCCGCTGTGGCAGTTCCGCACCTCCGAAGGCACGCTCGACGTCGAGGAGAGCCTATGGGTCGACGGCGACGGCCGCCCGCACCCGACCGAACAGCTCGTCGTCACCGGCATCGCGCCGGCGGGCGGCGCGAGCATCGGCTGGATCTTCAAGCATATCGGATAGGGAATCGCGTCGGCGATCGGCCGATAGCGGCCTTGGTGATTCCCGGCGAAAGCCGGGATCCAGACAACGAGCGCTGCGCTTGCTTCATGGGCCCCGGCTTTCGCCGGGGTGCACATTACAACTGCAAGCGACCGGTAGTCGCCGCACGTTTTCCTATTTTGTCATCCCCGCGAAAGCGGGGACCCAGAGCGTGCGTGGGCTGGTCCCACACTGGGTTCCCGCTTTCGCGGGAATGACAAGGGTGGAGTGCTAACGTCCGCTCCCCACCCCCAAGCAGACAATCGGCCCATTCGAATCCTGCGGCCGACGCCCCGCAAGCGAGCGCCGGCCGCCGGACCTTCTAGAAAGCGTAGCGCGCCATCAGCTGGAACACCGGCCCGGCCTTCTCGCGCTCCAGTTCATATTCGTCGAAGTTGCGATCGACCTGATCCTCGACCGTCGTGAACTTGTTGAAGCGTTCGCGCTTCGCGCCGTTCAGCAGGTTCTGCCCGACGGCGCGGATCGTGAAGCTCTTCCCGAAGCGCTTTTCGACGAAGATTTCGAGGTCGGCGCCATAGGTGGTGAACACCTCCTCGCCGACGGTGCGGTCGAACGCCCCGCCCTGCTTGCGATAGGTCGCGCCGAACGCCGCGCCGATCGATTTGATGTCCTGGATCAGGCCGAAGTTATAGACATATTTGCTCTGGCCGTTGAAGCGGCGCTTGCCGAATTCGTCGGTGATCTTGCTGTCGAGCCACGAGACGTTGCCGAAGATGCCGGTGTCGGGCAATCCGACGAAGCCGAGGTCGGTCGACAGGTCGAATTCGACGCCATAAACCTTGCCGTCGCCGATGTTCTGCGGCTGATAGACAAAGGTGCCCGGCCCTTCCGATCCCTCTTCGCCGGTGTTGGTGAGCTCGATCAGGTCGTTTACCTTGCGGTAGAAAAAGTTGATCCCCGCGATGCCCGAACGGCCGAGACGCTGTTCGTAGCCGACATCGAAACCCCAGGCGGTTTCGGGATCGAGCAGCGGGTTGCCGAGGAGATCGTTGTCACCCAGCTCGGCTTCGAGCGTGGCGGGCGAGAGAAAATTGAACTCGGGGCGGCGGCTCGTCCGCGCCGCCGATGCGATGATGCGGCCGCGCGGACCGACGTCGATCTTGACCGATGCCGAGGGAAGCAGCTTCTCATAGTCGTTGGTGAAGCGCTGCAGCGCCGCGGGCACGGTCAGGTCGTCGATGGTGAGGTCGGTCGTCTCGTAGCGAACCCCGGCCTCCCACTTCACGCCCGGCATGTCGCCTTCGACAAGGACGAAACCGTCGAGGCGCTTTTCCTCGATCATGTTCACGCCGCCCACCGCGGGCACGAAGGCGCCGAAGGTGCGGACGAATTCGGTCGGGTTGCGCGCGAACTGGTCATAGCCCTGA
Source organism: Sphingopyxis sp. H073 (assembly GCF_001468395.1). Classification (GTDB taxonomy): domain Bacteria; phylum Pseudomonadota; class Alphaproteobacteria; order Sphingomonadales; family Sphingomonadaceae; genus Sphingopyxis. The sequence goes on from NZ_LNSG01000002.1 coordinate 494,022, forward strand.
CGGTCGGCGGCGGTCAGATTGTAGCGGTCGCGCGGCGCCTCGGTGATCGACGTGTCGCGGTCCTTGTCCTGCCAGAAGCCGCCGAAAACCAGCTTCGCGGTGTCGCCCAGCTCGACCTCATGCTCGAGCCGCACCGAAAACTCCTTGTCGGTGATGCCGGTGCGCGTCTGGTCGCCGGTAAAGCGCGGCAGCGTGCGATCGAATTCGACCTCATATTCGGTCTCGAAGCGATCCTCGTCGAAATAGGCGTACCCGACCTTCAGGCTCGTCTCGCCCGCCGACCAGCGATGCGCGAGCTTGCCGTTCACGCTGTAATTGTCCTGATTGATCTTTGCGATATTGGCGTTGTCGACGGTCAGATTGCCCGGCGGCGTCGCGCGGACCGGACCGTTGACGGCGGTCGGATCATTATATTCGAAGCTGCGCTCGTCTTCGGTGCGGTCGGTATGAACATAGAAGCCGTTCACCGAGAAATCGGTGGTATCGCCCTTGATGTCATACGTCGCGTTGAACGAATAGTCCTTGCCGTCGCGCGTGTCGCGCTGGTCTTCGCGGTTGTCGAAATCGTCGGTCGCGAAATCGGGGTTGTTCTCGGGCGAATCGCCATAGCGCAGCGACAGCTTCTTCTTCGGGTTGTGGCGACCCTGGAAATTGCCGCCGAGCAGGAAGCGGCCGGGGCCGAGCGCGCCGCCGACCACACCGCCGAGGCTGGGTTCGAGTTCATTGTCGTCGAACAGCAGCCCGCCCGCCCGGAGATAGCCGCCGTCGAGCTCGTAACCGTCGCGCAGCTTGATGTTGAGCGTGCCCGCCACCGCGTCCCCGGTCCGGCGCGCCGACGACGAGCGGACGATCTCGACGCGGTCGATCAGTTCGGCGGGGATGCGGTCGAGGAAGAAGCTGCGGTCGGCGTTCGACCCCGGCACCTTCTCCCCGTTGATCAGGATCTGCGTGTAGCCCGGCGGCAGGCCGCGCAGCCGCGCGCCGTCGCTTTCGATGACGTCGGAGAGGAAGGTCACCGACGGCACCCGCTTCAGCGCGTCGCCCGCGGTCAGCGGCTCGAAGCGCTGGAAAAACTCGCTGTCATAAGAAACGACCGGCTCGGCCCCACTCTCGCTGCGGTTGCGATAGCCGATACCGCCGAGAACGACGATTTCCTGCGACGTCGTAATCGTCCCATCCTCGTTCTGGACCGGCGCGGCATCCTGCGCAGCGGCGGGGCTGGCAACGAGCGCAGCGACGATCGCGAGCGTTGCGGCGGAATGCAGGCGGAAAGGTCGAATCATGGATGGGGCCCCCTTGTTTGCGTTGCAGGGGCCTCTAGGGGCGGGGTGTGACAGTTTGCGGCGACAAAGATGACGCTTCGATGACGCTTAAGTGACCGAGATATTGTGGGATTGACGCGCTGCCGCTTTACTGGAACGGGGCGCGGCCTAGGCGCTTTCGGCGCACAGCAACAGGGGGAAATCGCGTGGCCCGAACCGATCGTTGGAAGCTGCTGACTTTGCTCGCCTTTACATCGACGTTGACCGCGTGCGCCGGAATGCAGGCACCCGCCATCTCCGGGCTGCCGCCGGTGCAGGTCGCCGCGGGCGGCGAGACCGCGCCGGTCGGAACGGGCAAAGCCGACGCGGCCGACGATCCGGCGATCTGGATCGATCCCGCGAACCCCAACCGCGCGCTGATCGTCGCGACCGACAAGAAGGCCGGGCTTCACGTCTATGACCTGGCGGGCAAGGACATCGCCTTCGCGCAGGCGGGGCTCGTCAACAATGTCGACGTCGCGGGCAACATCATCGTCGCAAGCGACCGCAACGACGGGGTAAACGCGCATCTCGCGCTGTTCCGCCTCGACGCCGACAAGCCCGCGATCGTCTCGCTCGGCCGCGCCGCGGCGGGCGTGGGCGAGGCCTATGGCCTTTGCCTGAAGAAGAGCGCGCCGGGCGAACCGATCACCGCCGCGCTGATCGTCAAGGACGGCACGGTGCGCGTCGGCACGCTGACCGTCGAGGGCACGCCGACCTTTGCGGTCCGGTGGGAGTACAAGATCCCGACCCAGTCCGAAGGCTGCGTCTTCGACTGCGACACGCTTTACGTGGGCGAGGAAGACGCCGGCATCTGGCAACTCGTGCAAAGCGGTACCACCGCCACCGCGCGCCTCGTCGCGCCGGTCGACAACCAGCGCCTGGTCGCCGACGTCGAGGGTCTGGCGACGATCGATCACAAGGGCCAGCGCTACCTCATCGCGTCGAGCCAGGGCGACAACGCCTATGCGGTCTTCAAGCTGCCGGGGATGGACTATGTCGGCCGCTTTGCGGTCGCCGCGGGCCAGTATGGCGCGACGAGCGAGACCGACGGGATCGAGGCGGTCGCGGGCACTTTCGGCCCCGCCTATCCCGATGGCATCTTCCTCGCGCAGGACGGCGACAACGCCCCCAAGGCGCAGAATTTCAAGCTTGTGCGCTGGGACCGGATCGCGGCGGCGCTCGGGCTGTAGCTTCGGACGACACGGACTCTGTGCGCCTCTACGAAGGCAGGGGCGCATCTCCGGTGGGTGCAAGGTAGAACTGGCCGGAGAAGGGTCGCCCCTTCGCCGGGACACGATGCGTTTATCGGCCAACGCGGCTTGCGATAGCGGGCGCACCCGCCTAGGGCGTCCGCGTCTTTCCTGTCTCGCAAAGGCCGCCTCTTCCCATGACCGATCTGATTCCCGTCCGCCGCGCGCTTCTCTCCGTCAGCGACAAGGCGGGGCTCGCCGAGCTTGGAGCTGCGCTGGTCAAGCACGGCGTCGATCTGGTCTCGACCGGCGGCACTGCAAAGGCGCTGCGCGAGGCGGGTCACACCGTCCTCGACGTCTCCGACCTCACGGGCTTTCCCGAGATGATGGACGGCCGCGTCAAGACGCTGCACCCGACGGTTCACGGCGGCATCCTCGCTGTCCGCGACGATGCGGCGCATGTCGCCTCTATGGAGGCGCATGGGATCGGCGGCATCGACCTCGTCGTGGTCAACCTCTACCCCTTCCTCCAGACGGTGACGAGCGGCGCCGACCGCGATACGATCATCGAGAATATCGACATCGGCGGCCCCGCGATGGTGCGCTCGTCGGCGAAGAACCATGCCTTCGTCGGCATCGTCACCGAGCCCGAGGATTATGCCGCGGTCATCGCCGAGATGGACGCCAATGGCGGCGCGACGACGCTCGCGCTGCGCAAGCGCCTCGCTGCGACCGCTTTCGCGCACACCGCAACCTATGACAGCATGATCGCGCAATGGTTCGCCTTTGCCGATCAGGGCAAATTCTTTCCCGACACGCTGCCGCTGACCACCAGGCTCGCGAGCGAACTGCGCTATGGCGAGAACCCGCACCAGAAGGCCGCGCTCTACCTCCCCGTCGGCCCCGCAGCGCGCGGCATCGCACAGGCCGAACAGGTGCAGGGCAAGGAGCTTTCCTACAACAACATCAACGACGCCGACGCCGCGCTCGAGCTTGTGGCCGAATTCCGCGACGCCGATCCGACCTGCGTCATCGTCAAGCACGCCAATCCCTGCGGCGTCGCGACCGCGGCGACGATCGCCGAGGCCTATGACGCCGCGCTGAAATGCGACGATGTCTCGGCGTTCGGCGGGATCATCGCGGTCAACCGGCCGCTCGACGGCGCGACCGCCGAAGCGATCAGCGGGATTTTCACCGAGGTCGTCTGCGCGCCCGACGCCGACGCCGATGCGCGCGCGGTGTTCGCGAAGAAGAAGAATCTCCGCCTGCTGCTGACGGGCGAACTGCCCGATCCGGCGCGCGGCGGACTGATGATGAAGACGATCGCCGGCGGGTGGCTCGCCCAGAGCCGCGACAATGGCCGCATCACCCGCGCCGACCTCAAAATCGTCACCGACCGCGCGCCGACCGAGGAAGAACTTGCCGACGCGCTCTTCGCGTGGACCGTCGCCAAGCATGTGAAGTCGAACGCGATCGTCTATGCCAAGGGCGGCTCGACCGCGGGCATCGGCGCGGGGCAGATGAACCGCCGCGACAGCGCGCGCATCGCCGCGGTCAAGGCGCGCGAAGCCGCGGAAAGCCATGGCTGGGCGCAGCCGCGCACCGTCGGCAGCGCGGTCGCGAGCGATGCCTTCTTCCCCTTCGCCGACGGCCTGCTCGCGGCGGTCGAGGCTGGCGCGACCTGCGTGATCCAGCCGGGCGGCTCGATCCGCGACGACGAAGTGATCGCGGCGGCGAACGAGGCGGGGCTGGCGATGGTGTTCACCGGGATGCGGCACTTCCGCCACTGATGTGCCTGTTCCCCGGCGAAAGCCGGGGTCCATGTCGTTCGGTGCCGCATGGATCCCGGCTTTTGCCGGGAAGCAGCTTCGGCGCGTCTCGACTTCGCGCGACACGAACGGCATAGGGAGGCGGTGGTCATCCTGACCCGACGACAAGGACCTGCATGACCGCCACCGCCCATCGCCCCGGCCTGATCCAGCGGCTCTACATCTGGACGATGGAGAAATCGGCGCATCCGCACGCCGAATATTGGCTGGCGCTGGTGTCGTTCGTCGAGGCCAGCTTCTTCCCGATCCCGCCGCACCCGCTGCTCGGGCTGATGTGCCTCGCGAACCCGAGGAAGGCGGTGCGCTACGCGATCATCTGCACGCTCGCGTCGGTCGCGGGCGGGATGCTCGGCTATTCGATCGGCTATTTCCTCTATGAAAGCGTCGGGCTGTGGCTGCTCGGGGTGCTCGGGCTCACCGACGCCTTTCCGCCGGCCGCCTGTTATCTGCGCGAATTCGGCGCCGAGATCATCCTGATCAAGGGCGCGACGCCGATCCCGTTCAAGCTGCTGACGATCACCGCCGGCTTCATCCACATGAATTTCTGGACTTTCCTGTGGGCGAGCCTCGCCAGCCGGGCTTTTTCGTTCATGCTCGTCGGAATCCTGTTCCGGCTGTTCGGGGCACCGATCAAGGCGTTCATCGACAAATATCTGATCTGGGTCACCGGCGCCTTCCTCGTCGCCGTGGTCGCGGGTTTCCTCGCGATCGGCGCGCTGTCGGGCGACGGCAAGGCCAAGGAAGCCGACAAGTGCAGCGGCGCGACCTTGGAGGGTATCGGGCTCGACCGGAAGTAAGGCCTATTCGTTCGCCGCCTGGTGCAGCCAATCCGCGTGGCGCGGAGCCTTCTTGGTCAGGCTCCATTCCTCGAGCATCAGCGGCGCGACGCGCTTCAGCTCGGCATATTGCTCGTCGGTGCCGATGTCGCACGCGAGTTCCACCCGGTGCCCGTTGGGGTCGAAGAAGTAGATCGACTTGAAGATGCCGTGGTGCGTCGGCCCCAGCACGTCGATGCCGTTCGCGGTCAGATGCGCTTTCGCCGCGACCAGTTCGTCATAGCTGCCGACCTTGAACGCCAGATGCTGGACCCACTTCGGCGTATTCTCGTCGCGCCCCATGTCGGGCTGGTTCGGCAGCTCGAAAAAGGCCAGGATGTTGCCGTTACCCGCGTCGAGGAAGACGTGCATGTACGGGTCATATTCGCCCGTCGAAGGCACATGATCCTCGGCAAAGGCGGTGGTATAGGTCATGCCGAGCATGGCCTCGTACCACTCGACCGTCTCCTTCGCGTCCTTGCAGCGATAGGCGGCGTGGTGGACGCCGCCCAGTTTGATCGGGCTTTTGGTCGGACTCGTCATTCGGCGGGTTCCTCGACGTTGAGCGCGCCGCGACGGATCTGGTCCATTTCCATCGATTTGAACAGCGCGGTGAAATTGCCCTCGCCGAAACCCTCGTCCTTCTTGCGCTGGATGAATTCGAAGAAGACCGGGCCGATGACGGTCTGGCCGAAGATCTGGAGGAGCAGGCGCGGGTCGCCGTCCTGGGTCGATCCGTCGAGCAGGATGCCGCGCGACTGGAGTTCCTCGACCGGCTCGCCATGACCCGGCAGGCGGTCGGCCAGCATCTCGTAATAGGTCGCGGGGGGTGCCGGAGCGAACGGGTTGCCGAGGGCCTTGAGCTTGTCCCACGCCGCGTAAAGGTCGTCGCACGCGAACGCGATATGCTGGATGCCCTCGCCATTATAGGCGCGCAGATATTCCTCGATCTGGCCGCCGCCGCCCGCGCCCTCTTCGTTGAGCGGGATGCGGATCTTGCCGTCGGGGGCGGTCATCGCCTTCGAGGTCAGGCCGGTATATTCGCCCTTGATGTCGAAATAACGGATTTCGCGGAAGCCCGCGATGCGCTCATAGAAGGCGGCCCAATGCGCCATGCGGCCGCCGTAAACATTGTGGGTCAGGTGATCGATCACCTTCAGCCCGGCGCCCTCGGGATGACGATCGACACCCTCCTCATAGACGAAATCAATGTCGTAAATGCTGAGGTCGTCGCCATACCGGTCGATGAGGTAGATGATCGAGCCGCCGATGCCGCGAATCGCGGGCAGGCGAAGCTCCATCGGTCCGGTCTTGCCCTCAACGGGCTCGGCGCCCCGCGCGATGGCTTCTTCATAGGCCTTTGCGGCGTCGCGCACGCGCCAGCCCATGCCGCATGCCGACGGACCATGTTCGGCGGCGAAATAGGCTGCGGGCGATTTCGGCTCGTAATTGGCGATCAGATTGATGCCGCCCTGCCGCCACAGCTGGACATCCTTGGAGCGGTGGCGCGCGATCAGCGTGAAGCCCATGCGTTCGAAAACGGGCTCGAGAATGCCCTTCTCGGGCGCCGAGAATTCGACGAACTCGAAGCCATCGAGGCCCAGCGGGTTTTCGAACAGGTCGGCCATGGTCAGTCCCTCATATAGTTTCAATTGAAACTATTATCGCCATATCGCCCCGGCAAGTCAAGGCTGGGCCGATGCCGGCCCATCATAGGTGAAGCCACCTCGCTGCCTCACACGCGGGCCGATCTGGGCGGCCTGCCCGATCCGTATCTGGACCTGGTAATAATATTTGTCGGTCGGCTTTCCACTGTCATCGAAAAAGGCGATCTTCACCCGCTGCGCGACGCCACGCACCATGATTGTCCGGCCCTTGAAGCGTTTCTCCGCCGCCGCCAGCCCCTCGCCTTCGGCGAGCTCTGCCATCACCGCTGCGGGGATTGCGATGGTAAGGCAGTTGCGGTCGCGATAATCGGTTTCGGAATTGAGGTAGTAGATACCCTTCTGCTCGCCAACCGCTTTCACTTCCATCCGGAAGGTGCCGGCGATCCCGGCTTTCGGCGCCAGATAGGAGGCATAGGTCACCGCCTCGACCGGCGAGATGCAATCGTCGCTGCAAGTGATCGGCCGCGGCGCAGTCGTCACCGGGGGCGGAACCTTGGCGACGGGATTGGCGGCCAGCAACAGGGTCGCAAGAAACATCGGGGCTCTTCCTCCATGATTCGATCCCGGAACGGACCGTCATCGTCGTCCGTCCCGCGATCCAGAGCAATCCCCCAAAGGATCCGATCAGGCCGCCGCCGTCTCGATCGCCTCGAGCGCTTCCATCCATGCCGCCTCGACGCCTTCCAGCTCAGACGCGAGCTTGCCGCGGCGCTGCGACAGGTCGCCCATCGTCAGCTTCGCGAGCGCGGGTTCGGCACTCGCGGGGTCGAACATCGCGCGGTCGATCGCGCTGATCTGCTGCGCGAGCTTTGCGGCGCGCGCCTCATGGTCCTTCGCGGTCTTGCGCAGCACCGCCTGCGCCTCGCGAGCCTTCGCGGCTTCCTGCCGCGCAGACTTGGCGTCCTTCGATCTGGTGGCGGGCTTCGCATCGTCGTTCGCGGCGCTCTTGCCGAGGATGTAGGCGACATAATCGTCCATGCTGCCGTCGAAATCGCGCGCGGTGCCATTGTCGACGAGTACCAGCCGGTCGGCGCTAAGCTCGAGCATGTGCCGGTCGTGGCTGACGATCAGCACCGCGCCGTCGAAGCCGTTGAGCGCCTGCACCAGCGCCTCGCGCGCATCGACGTCGAGGTGGTTGGTCGGCTCGTCGAGGATCAGGAGGTGCGGCGCCTCGCGCGTGATCAGCGCGAGCGCGAGCCGCGCGCGTTCGCCGCCCGACAGCTTGCCGACTTCCGTCGTCGCCTTGTTGCCGGTGAAGCCGAAGCGCCCCAATTGCGCGCGCACCGCGCCCGGGGTCTTGCCCGCCATCACGCGCGTCATATGGCCGAGCGGCGTGTCCGAGCCGTCGAGTTCCTCGACCTGATATTGGGTGAAATAGCCGACGCGCATCTTGCCGGCGAAGGCCATCGCGCCATCCTCGGGCTTCAATTGCGCCGCGAGCAGGCGCGCGAGCGTCGTCTTGCCATTGCCGTTGCGGCCGAGCAGCGCGATGCGGTCGTCGGGATCGATGCGGAGGTTGAGGCGCGAGAGCACCGGATTACCCGGCGCATAGCCGACGCTCGCGAGGTCGAGCGTGATCAGCGGCGGCTTCAGCTCGTCGCCGGGGCTCGGGAAGTCGAAGACGAGGCTCGGGTCCTCGGCGATCGACGCGATCGGCTGCATCCGGGCAAGCTGCTTCGCACGCGACTGCGCCTGTTTCGCGGTCGAGGCGCGCGCGCTGTTGCGCGCGACATAGTCCTGCAGCTTCGCACGCTGCGCGTCCTGCGCGGCCTTCGCCGCCGCTAGCTGCGCCGCGCGCTCGGCGCGCTGGCGCTCGAACGCGTCATAGCCGCCGGCGTAGAGCGTCACCTTGCCGCCTTCGAGATGCAGGATATGGTCGACGACATTGTTGAGCAGGTCGCGCTCGTGGCTGATCACGACGAGCTGCCCCGGATAGGCGCGCAGAAAGCTTTCGAGCCACATCGTCGCTTCGAGATCGAGGTGGTTCGACGGCTCGTCGAGCAGCAGCAGGTCGGGGTTCGAGAAGAGCAAGGCGGCGAGCGCGACGCGCATCTTCCAGCCGCCCGAAAAGCTGTCGAGCGGCTGGCCTTGCATCTCCTCGTCGAAGCCGAGCCCGATCAGGATACGCGCGGCGCGTGCCGGCGCGGTATAGGCGTCGATCGCGATCAGCCGCTCGTGGATATCGGCGAGCTTGTCGGGATCGGTTTCGATTTCCGAGGCGGCCAATAATTCGGCGCGCTCGGTGTCGGCGGCGAGCACGGTCTCGAACGGCGTCGCCGTCCCGCTCGGCGCTTCCTGCGCGATATAGCCGACGCGCGTGCGGCGCGGCATTTCGATGCCGCCCTCGTCGGCTTCGAGTTGGCCGATCATCACCTTCATCAGCGTCGACTTGCCCGCGCCGTTGCGCCCGATCAGCCCGACGCGGCTCTTCGGCGGCAGGCTCGCGCTCGCGCGGTCGAGGATGGTGCGCCCGCCGAGGCGCACGGTTAGGCCGTTGATCGTCAGCATGGGCGCGGCGCCTAGCATGATGCGCCCGAAAGCCCAAGCCCGACGCTGGCATTTCGGCGCACGGCACGCCACAAGCGACCGCATGAGCAACCTCGCCCCCTTCCACATCGCCTTTCCCGTCGAAGATCTCGCCGCCGCGCGCCATTTCTACGGCACGGTGATGGGCTGCCCCGAGGGGCGCAGCGCCGCGGACTGGATCGACTTCAACCTCTATGGCCACCAGATCGTCGCGCACCGCGTCGAACGGCGCGCGGCGGTCGCGGGGCACAATCCGGTCGACGGGCATGAGGTGCCGGTGCCGCATTTCGGGGTCGTGCTGCCGCCCGCCGACTGGCAGGCGCTTGCCGACCGGCTGAAAGGCCATGGCGTCGAATTCGTCATCGAACCGCACACGCGCTTTGCCGGCCAGCCGGGCGAACAATCGACGATGTTCTTCCTCGACCCGGCGGGCAATGCGCTGGAGTTCAAGGCCTTCGCCGACGTTGGACAGTTGTTCGCCAGATAGCGGCTAGTGCCCGCCGCCCATCGATATCTGCTTCGGGCGCGGTGCGAACCACACCGCTATCGCGGCCAGCACGAATACCACCGCCGCCGCGAGGAACAGGTGCAGCACGCCGAGCGTCGAGGCCTGGACATCGACGAGGCGCTCGATCGCGGCCCGCGCCTGCTCGAGCGTGAGCCCGGCATTCTGCAGCGAGGTCATCGCCGCCTCGGGATTGTTCAGCGACGACACGAGCTCGGAGCGCGAGGTGCGGCTGGCATCGTCCCACGCGGTCGTTGCGACCGCGGTCCCGATCGCCCCGCACAGCGTGCGCAGGAAGCTCATCAACCCGGCGGCCGACGTCTGGTGTTGCGCGGGCACAGAGCTCAGCGCGAGCGCGGTGAGTCCGACGAAGAAGAAGGGCATGCCCATCCCCTGCAATATGTGCGGTAGCGCCAGCGTCCAGTAACCGACATCGGCGTTCCAGCTCGCCCGCAGAATCGACATGAGCGCCATCCAGAGGATACCTCCCGAGATGGTGATGCGGACATCGACCTTCGTCATCAGGCCCGCCGCGACCGGCGACAGCAGGACGGCGAACACGCCGAGCCAGGCAACGATGAAGCCGGTCTCGGTCGCCGTATAACCCGCGACCTGCTGGAGCCATAAGGGCGTCAGCACGACCTGCGCAAAGAAGGCGCCGAAGCCGAGCGAGATCGCCATGGTCGCGAAGGTAAAGCCGCGGAAGCGGAAGATGCGCAGGTTGACGACCGGATTGGCGTCGGTGAGCTCCCAGATCACGAAGGCGGCGAAGCTGATCGCGGCGACGATTGCGAGCCCGACGATCCACGTCGATTCGAACCAGTCATGCTCGCGCCCGGTGTCGAGCATGATCTGGAACGCCCCGACCGACATGACGAGCAGGATCAGGCCGATGACGTCGATCCGCGCCTTTGCGCGCTTCGTCTCGAACGGCGTGAGCAAGGTGAAGACGCCGAATGCGCAGATCGCAACGACCGGCAGGTTGATGAAAAAGATCCAAGGCCAGGTCCAGTTGTCGCTGATCGTGCCGCCGAGGATCGGACCGAGGATCGGCGCGGTGGTCGTCGTCATCGCCCAGATTGCAAGGCCGACGCCGGCCTTTTCCTTGGGAAAGATACGCAGCAACAGGATCTGCGACAGCGGCATCAAGGGTCCGCCCGACAGCCCCTGCAGCACGCGGAAGAGCACCAGCGCGTCGAGCGTGCGCGAAACGCCGCACAGGAAGGAGAAAATGCCAAAGCCGACGATCGAGACCATGAACCATCGCACCGTGCCGAACCGCATCGCGAGCCAGCCGGTCAGCGGTACGCTGATCGCGTCGGCGACCGCATAGCTGGTGATCACCCATGTCCCCTGCGTCGGCGACACCGCAAGGCCGCCCGCGATATGCGGGACCGAGACATTGGCGATCGTCGTGTCGAGCACGACGACGAAATTGGCGAGCGCGAGCGCGAAGGCTGCGACGATGAGCCGCACGCCGGTCAGCGGTTGCGGTTCGGCCGGAATGGCGGATACGGCGGCGGCGCTGGCCATGCTCAGCTCATTTCCCGCGCGTGTCGATCACTGCTTCCATCGACAGCCCGACGCGCAGCGGATGCTCTTTCAGATCGCGGGGGTCGATCGCGATGCGCACCGGCAGGCGCTGCACCACCTTGACCCAGTTGCCGGTCGCGTTCTGCGCCGGGATCAGCGCGAAGGCCGCGCCGGTGCCGCCCGCGATGCCGATCACCTTGCCGCGATAGACGACATCGCCGCCATAATAGTCCGAGGTGAGCTCGACCGGCTGGCCGATGCGGATGCGCCTGAACTGGCTTTCCTTGAAATTCGCGTCGACATAGGCGGTCGCGACAGGGACGATCACCATGATCGGCGCGCCCGCGGCGATCCGCTGGCCGACCTGCACCTGCTTGTTGGTGACGACGCCGTCGACCGGCGCGCGGATCACGGTGCGCGCGAGGTCGAGCTCGGCCTTCTCCAGCCGCGCCTGCGCTGCGGCGACGTCGGGGGCGGTGTCGATCGTCGTGCCGCGCACCACCGCTTCGGCGGCGCCGAGATCGCCGCTCGCCGAACCACGCGTTGCTTCGGCCGAGGAAATTCCCGCCGCCGCAAGGTCGCGCGCAGCGATTGCCGAGGCGAGCGCGGTGCGCGCGGTCGTCAGTTCCTCGGCGGAGACCGCGCCGGTCCCCGCGATGCTTTCGCGCCGCGCCAGTTCGGCGCGCGCCTTGGCAACCGCCGCGTCGGCGTCGCGAAGCCGCGCCCGCGCCTGCGCGATATCGGCGCCGCGCGCGGCGACGCGCGAGCGCGCCGCATCGGCGGTCGCGCTCGCCTGGCCATAGCGTTGGCGCGCCTGGCGCAGCGCGGCCTCGGCATCGGCGACCGCAATCCGCTGGTCGGCATCGTCGAGGATGACGAGGATGTCGCCCTTTTTAACCACCTGCGTGCCGCTAACGCGGACATCCTTGACCGGGCCCGCGACGAGTGCGGTCACCGTCGCCGAATCGGCGCCGACATAGGCGTTGTCGGTCGACACGCGTCCCGCCTGCGTCAGGAAATACCAGAGGCCCCAGATCGCCGCGATCGACACGACGGCGATTGCGAGGATGCGGAGCAGGCGCGCGCGCTTCGCGGTGCGCGTGGCCGCCGCTTCGGCGCTTTCTTCGGCGGTTTCGGGGGTCGGCGCAGCCGTATCGTCGGCCATCGTCATTCTCCTGCGTTTGTCTGGTAACCGCCGCCAAGCGCGCGGATCAGGGCGATATCGAGGGAGAGCCTGCGCGCTTCGAGGTCGGAGACCTGCCGCGCGAGCTGGGTCATGCTGTCTTCGGCGGTCAGCTGCGGCAGCTGGGTCGACAGGCCCGCGCGATAGCGGAGGCCCGCAAGCTGCGCCGCGTCGGTCGCCGCCTTGAGCGCCGCGCGCCGGTCGCCCAACTGCCGCTCGGTCGCGGCGCGGCTCTGGGCGATATCGGCAACGTCGCGCAGCGCCGCGATCAGTGTCCGGTCGTAATTCGCCACGGCCGTGTCAAATTCGGCGCGGGCGCCGCGATAGCGGCCCGCGAGGCGCCCGCCTTCGAAGATCGGCAGGCTGATCGCGACGCCGCCATTGCCATAGTCCGATCCCTTGTCGAACAGCTTCGACAGGCCGAGCGACTGGAACCCGACGAGTGCCGAGAGGTTGATATTCGGATAGAAATCGGCCCTTGCAACGTCGATGCGCTTCGCCGCCGCCTCGGCGCGCAGCCGCGCCGCGACGATATCGGGCCGGCGTCCGACAAGATCGATCCCCGCCTGCGGCGGCAGGTCGATATCGGGCGAGGCAAGCGTCGGCCGCGTGATCGCGCGGCCGCGGTCGGGGCCCGCGCCGACGAGCGCGGCGAGCCGGTTGCGCGTCGTCGCGATCGCCTCGTCGAGCGCCGCGATATCGCCGCGTGCCGCCGCGGCGCGGCTTTCGGCCTGCCGCTCGGCCGACTGGTTCTCGATCCCCGCCAGCGTGCGCTTGGCCGATACATCGGCGCTCGCGCTGCGCACGCGAACCGCTTCCTCTGCGACGTCGAGCGCCCGGTAATAGCCCGCAAGGTCGGCATAGGCCGAAGCGATACCGGTGGTCAGCATCAGCCGCGCCTGCGCTTCGTCGACAAGCGCGGCCTCGGCCTCGGATGTCGCGGCGGCGAGCGCCGCGCGATTCTTGCCCCACAGGTCGAGATCGAAGCCGAAGGTGGCGGCGACATGGCCGGTGTCCTGAATGCCGTCGGGCACGAACTGCGGCGGGATGCCGTTATTCTTGCTTTGCTGGACGCCGCCCGCGCTGCCCTCGACCCCGACGCGCGGAAGCAGCGCCGCCCCCGCCTGCTGCGCCATAGCTTCGGCGGCGCGGACGCGCGCGGCGGCGGTGGCGATATCGGGCGAGCCCTTCAGCCCTTCGGCGATCAGCGCATCGAGCTGCGGATCGCCAAGAGCCTGCCACCAGCCCTCGACCGGCCAGGCACCCCGTGAATCGGCAAAAGTCGCTGACGATTCAAGCGAATCGGCCGCAGCCGGGGCCGGTCTTGGACCGAGATCGGGAACGCTGGCGCAGCCCGCAAGCAGGCTCAGCACAAGGGCGGAGGGGAGAATCCTATTAGGCATGGCATCCAGTGATACTAGCTGGTATCATGCGCCATTGCACCTTGGAGATTCAGTTGTCAATCGAAATGATACCAGCCAGTACGGCCGGCCTCGACGATGCCGCCGCGGCGCGCCGCAAGGCGTTCGTCGACGCGGCGCGCGAGGCCTTTTTCGCGAACGGCTATGCAGGCACCACCATGTCCTCGATCGCCAGCAAGGTCGGCGGGTCGAAAACGACGCTCTGGAGCTATTTCCCGTCGAAGGAGGAATTGTTCGAGGCGGTCGTCGACGACATCGTCGAGCAATACGGCCATATGCTCACGATCGACCTGCCGGTGGACCAGCCCGTGCCCGGCGTGCTCCGCGGCTTCGGCACCATATTGATGACCAAGCTCACCGCGACCCCGCTGCTTTCGCTCTATCGGCTCGTCGTCGGCGAGGCCGACCGCTTCCCGCACCTCGCTGAGACCTTCTACGACCGCGGCCCGCGGCGCGGCAAAGCGCGCGCCGCCGAATGGGTTGCCGAAAAGATGGCGCGCGGCGAGATCCGCATGGGCGATCCGATGCGCGCGGTGCAGCATTTCTCGGGCCTCTGCCAGTCGGGCGTCTATCAGTTCGCGCTGCTCTGCCTGCCCGGGGGGAACGACCCCCAACGCCTCGCGGCCGAGGTCGACGATGCGGTCGAAACCTTCTGCCGCGCCTGGTGCCTGCCCGCACCCGAATAAAGCCGATTGCCAAAATATGCCATCGCGCTATGGGCGGCGGCGCGGGGCCTTGGCCTCGCATGATCGCGCCGGTGCCCCGAAAGGGGCTTAATAGGGAACACGGTAGGAAGGATGGCACGCGCCGCCCTTCGAAGCCGAGGCTGTCCCTGCAACTGTAAGCGGTGAGCGCGATGCACCGCCCCGGACCCGTCCGGGGCAGCCACTGGGCCCAGCCCGGGAAGGCGTGCATCAAGCGATGACCCGCGAGCCAGGAGACCTGCCGGCGTGGGTCGCTCAATGCCTTTGGTCCAGGGAAAGACCGGGGCACGGGATATTCCGTCGAGCGACGACCAGGCGGCGGGTCCGCCGCGGTGCAGGATGCGTGGGCTCTTTACGCCACCCCGCTCCCTGCGCCGGCCGGTCGCAGGACGTGCCCGGCAGGCCCCGCCTTCGTTGCTGGCGTGCGGGGGATTCCCATGTTGAAGAGCATTTCCATTTCCGTGCTTACCCTGGCGGCGACGCCTGCCCTTGCCGAAACCGGCGACATCGCCGACCGGCCGGGCGAGGAAATCATCGTTTCCGCGTCGCGATCGGGCGAGGGTGTCGAGGCCGACAAGCTCGGCGCCTCGGTTACCGTCATCGCCCCCGATACGCTCGAGGCGCGCCAGACGCGCATCGTCTCCGACGTGCTGCGCGACGTCCCGGGTGTCGCCGTGAACCGCATCGGCGCCGTCGGCGGCCAGACGCAGATCCGCATCCGCGGCACCGAGGCCAATCACGTCCTCGTCCTCATCGACGGCATCGAGGCCGCCGACCCCTTTCAGGGCGAGTTTGATTTCGGCACGCTGATCGCCGACCCCGCGGCGCGGATCGAGGTGCTGCGCGGCCAGCAATCGTCGCTCTACGGCTCCGACGCGATCGGCGGCGTGATCAACTATATCACCCTGTCGGGCCGCGAGGCGCCGGGCTATGCCGCGCGCATCGAGGGCGGCAGCTTCGGCACGATCAGCGGCGGCGCCCGCGCCGCGGGCGCATCGGGCGATTTCGACTATGCGCTGTCGGGCTCCTACTACGGCACCGACGGCTATGCGACCGCGCGCGGCGGCACCCGCGACGTCGGATCGGACAGCGTCGGTGCGACCGCGAAGCTGGGCTGGGCTCCGGGCGAGGCCTTCAAGCTGACCGGCGTGCTCCGCTACAGCTATACCGACGCCGATACCAACAACAGCGAGTTCGATCCGACGAGCCCGCTCTTCGGTTATACGGTCGACAGCCCCGGCGTGCATTACACGAACGAGGCCTTCTACGGCCTGCTCTCGGCGCAGTTCAGCGCGCTCGACGGCCGTTGGGTGAGCACGCTTTCGGGCCAGTTCGCCGACGCGACGCGCAAGAGCTATACCAGCGTCGGGCTCGACTATGGCAACAAGGGCCAGCGCTACAAGGGCAGCTTCACGTCCAGCCTGTCGCTTGGGACCGCGGCGCTTACCCATCGGCTGACCGCCGCGGTCGACGTCGAGCGGGAGAATTTCCGCAGCCTCAGCCCCTTCGCCTTTCAGGGCAAGCGCCACACCGACAATCTCGGCATCGTCGGCCAATATGAGCTGATCGGCGACGCCTTCTCGCTGGGCGCCTCGGTGCGCCACGACGACAACAACCGTTTTGCCAATGCGACGACCTGGCGCGTGCAGGGCAGCTATCGCCTGCCGACCGGCACCCGCATCCGCGCCGCCTATGGCACCGGGGTCAAAAACCCCGGCTATTACGAGCTCTATGGCTTCATCGATGGCGTTTACATCGGCAATCCCGACCTCAAGCCCGAAAAGTCGAAGGGCTGGGAGGCCGGGATCGAACAGAGCTTCGGCGCCGACAATTGGGCGACGCTCGGCGTCACCTGGTTCGATTCGAAGCTGACGGACGAGATCTTCACCGACTATCCGCCGCCGAATTTCGTCGCGACCCCCTCGAACCGCACGACCGACAGCAAGCAGCATGGCATCGAAGCCTTCGCGACCGCGCAGCCGATCCCGCAGCTCCGCTTCGATCTCGCCTATACCTGGCTGAAATCGCGCGAGAATGGCGTCGCCGAAATCCGCCGACCTAAGCATGTCGCGAGCTTCAACACCACCGTGACCAGCGCCGACCAGCGCCTCGCGGGGACGCTGACGCTGCGCTACAACGGCCGCACCACCGACAGCGCCTATATCGACCCGAGCTATATTCCGGTCACCGTCGCGCTGAAGGAATATGTCCTCGTCAACCTCGGCCTCGATTACAAGGTCAGCCGCGCGATCTCGGTCTTCGGGCGCGTCGAGAATCTGCTGGGCGAGGATTATGAGGAGGTTTTCAGCTTCGTCGGCTCCGGACGCGCTGCCTATGGCGGCGTGCGGCTGAGCTTCTGACGATGAAGCCGCAACGCCCCGGCGTTGACCGACGCCGCAGACTCATCCCCCAAGCGGCGCCGTTAAAGCGTCCGTTCCGCGAACCGAAGGTTCGCGCGCAGGCGGGCTTCGGGGTTTGAGGCACACCCGCCTGGCCCTCGGTGCGCTGTTGGCGGCGACCGGCGCGGGCGCGCTCTGGGCGGCAGTGCCCGCGAGCGCGCCCAAGGCGCCGGCCGCGCCGGCCGCGCCCGACCGCATCGTCTCGATCAACCTCTGCACCGACCAGCTCGTTCTCGCACTCGCCGACCGGCGCCAGATCGCGGGGTTGACGCGCAACGCGATCGACCCCGAAATGTCGGGTGCCGCCATCGCGGCGCGCGGCCTGCCGCTGCTCGGCAATTCGGCCGAGCAGATCCTCGCGATCGATCCCGACCTTGTCGTCGGGATGCCCGCGAGCCGCAGCGCCGCGCTCGCCGCGCTGCCGCGCCAGACCTACCCGCTGCTCGATGTCGACAACGCGACCACGCTGGACCAGATCTACGCCTCGATCCGGCAGACCGCCAAGGCGGTCGGCCACGTCGGCCGCGGCGAAGCGCTCGTCGCGCGGATGCAGGCCGAGCTCGCGAACCTGCCGAAGCCCGGGCGTGGCCGCGTCGCGGCCTATTACCAGCGGCGCGGCTATATGACCGGAACGGGCACGCTGGTCGACGAACTGATGGGCCGCGCCGGTCTCATCAACCTCGCCCGAAAGCTCGGCAAGCCGCCGCTGTCGCAGCTCAGCCTCGAGGAGATGGTCGCCGCGCAGCCCGATTTCCTGATCGTCGAAAGCGCGACCGACACCGTCACCGACCAGGGCAGCGAAATGCTCCATCATCCCGCGCTGAAGCACATTCCGCGCATCAGCATTCCGGAGGCTTGGACCGTGTGCGGCAGTCCCGGCTATGCGAGCGCCGCGCGCGCGATCGTCGCGCAGATCGCCGCGATCGACCGGGGCGGCCAATGAGCCGCTCGCTGCTCCTCGCGCTGCTCGCCGCGCTGACGCTCGCCGCCGCGATCGCCTCGCTGCTGTTCGGCCCCGTCGACCTGTCGGTCGGCCGGTTGCTTGCCACCGCATCGGGTCATGGCGATTCGATCGCGACCACGATCCTCTTCGAACTGCGCCTGCCGCGCACGGTGCTGGCGCTGGTCGTCGGTGCGATCCTCGGCCTCGCGGGCGCAGCGCTGCAAGGCTATCTGCGCAACCCGCTTGCCGAGCCCTCGGTGCTCGGCACCTCGAACGCCGCCGCGCTCGGCGGGGTCGCCGCGCTCTATTTCGGTTTCGCGCAAATCCACCCCGCGGCGCTGCCGCTGCTTGCGATCGGCGGCGCGCTGCTGTCGCTCGCCGTGCTCTTCGCGCTCGCCGGGCGTTCGGAAAGTCCATTGACGCTGATCCTCGCCGGGCTCGCGGTCGGCACGCTCGCCGTCGCCGGAACCAGCCTCGCGCTCAACCTGTCGCCCAATCCCTTCGCGGCGATGGAGATCATGACCTGGCTGCTCGGCAGCCTCGAAAACCGGTCATTCGAGCATGTCTGGATCGCGCTGCCGTGCGTCGCCATCGGTGCGGCGATGCTGCTCTGGAACAGCCGCGCGCTCGACGCGCTGACACTGGGCGAGGATGCCGCGCAGGCGCTCGGCGTCGATATCCGCCGCCTCCGGCTCCGCCTGCTTGTCGGTACCGCGATCGGGGTCGGCGGCGCCGTCGCGGTAGCGGGCGCGATCGGCTTCGTCGGGCTGATCGTCCCGCACCTGATGCGGCCGCTCACCGACCGCAGCCCCTCGGCGACCCTGCTGCCCTCGGCGATCGGCGGCGCGGCGCTGCTGGTGCTCGCCGACATCGGGGTGCGGATCATCCCGACGACGAACGAGCTGAAACTCGGCGTCGTCACCGCCTTCCTCGGCGTCCCGATATTCCTTGTCCATCTGATGCGGGAGAAGCGGATATGGTGACGCTCACGCTCGATCGGGTCGGCGTCGCGCTCGGCCGCCGCCCCGTCGTCCGCGACGTCAGCGCCGCGTTCGCCGCAGGCACGCTGACCGGCATCGTCGGCCCCAATGGCGCGGGCAAGTCGACGCTGGCGCGCGCGATGCTCGCGCTCGTCCCCGCGACCGGCGCCGTGCGGATCGACGGCGACGATGTGGCGGCGCTGCCCCGCGCCGGGCTCGCGCGCCGCATCGCCTACCTGCCGCAGGGCCAGACCCTGCACTGGCCGCTCACCGTCGAGCGGCTCGTCGGCCTCGGCCGCCTGCCGCACCTCGCGCCGATGTCGCGGATCGCCGCTGGCGACGCCGCCGCGATCGAACGCGCGATGGCGCGGGCCGACGTGCTCGATCTCAGGGACCGTATCGCAACCGAGCTTTCGGGTGGCGAGCGCGCGCGGACACTGTTCGCGCGCGCGCTCGCGGTCGAGGCGCCGGCGCTGATCGCCGACGAGCCGCTCGCCAGCCTCGACCCCGGCCACCAGATCGACGTAATGGAATTGCTCCGCGCCGAGGCCGACACGGGCAAGCTGGTGATCGCAGTGCTCCACGATCTCACCATGGCGGCGCGCTACTGCGACCGGCTGCTTGTCATCGACCGGGGCACGATCCTGGCCGACGGCACGCCGCGCGACGTGCTGACGCCCGACCTGCTGCGCGCGGTCTATGGCATCGACGCACGGATCGAGACCGGCGGCGACTGGCCGACCGTCACCACCTTCGGCCGCGCGCAACCACCCGATTAACCGCCGCCCGCGATTCGCGCCGACGCCCGCGCCGCGACAGATTCCCCCGCGACGGCGCCGTAATCGAGTAGGGACCCTACGCCGCCTCGAACCGGATCGGCAGCCGCTTCAGCCCGCCGACGAACACCGATTCGACCCGCGCCGGCTCGCCCGCCAGTTCCAGCTTTTTCAGCCGCGGCAACAGCTCTTCCATCATGATCCGCATTTCCATCCGCGCGAGATGCTGGCCGAGGCAGACATGCGCGCCGAAGCCGAAGGCGATCTGCGGGTTCTTGTCGCGGTCGGGGTCGAAGGTGAAGGGATCGGCGAAAACCTCCTCGTCGCGGTTGCCCGAGACATAGCTCAGCATCAGCCAGTCGCCTTCAGGGATCGTCTGCCCGCCGATCTCGACGTCCTCGCGCGTGCTGCGCATGAAATGCTGCACCGGGGTCGTCCAGCGGATCGCTTCCTCGATCAGCCCCGCCTTGTCGGTCCCGGCATCGCGAAAGCGTTCGAACAGCGCCGGGTTCTTCGCCAGCTCCATGATCGCCCCCGCGGTCGAGGCGCTCGTCGTGTCGTGCCCCGCGGTCGCGATGATCATATAATAGCCGGCGAGCTCGCGGTCGGGGATCTGTTCGCCGCCGACCATCGCGTTGGCGATCACCGTCGCGATATCCTCGCGCGGATTCGTTCGGCGGTCGGCCGTGAGTTCGCGGAAATAGGTCTCGAAATCGGCGATCACATAATGCAGCATCGCGATCGCCTGTTCGGCGCTGGTGATCTCGACCTTGTTGCGGTTGAGTTCGGGATCGGTCGATCCGAACAATTGCTGCGTCAGCATCAGCATCCGCGGCTCGTCCTCGGGCGGAACGCCCAGAATATCCATGATCACGCGCAGCGGATAATGCGCCGCGACGTCGCGGGCGAAATCGGTCTCGCCGCCTGCCTCCAGCATCCGGTCGACCGTCTCGCGCGCGATAAGGCGGATGCGGTCTTCGACGATCTTCAGATTCTTCGGCATGAACCAGCTCTGCGTCAGCAGGCGGTATTTCATGTGGTCGGGCGCATCCATCTGCACCAGCGAACGAATGAGGTGGCCGTCATTGTTGGGTGTCGCGGCGCGCGCCAGGGCTTCGCCGTCGCGGTTGGTGAGCACGGTCGGGCGGATGCCGTTCGCAAAGCGCTGCGGATCGCGGCTGATCGCCATGATGTCGGCGTGCCGAGTCACCAGCCAGAAGGGATCGTAATCGGGGTTTTCGGCCACCGCGAGCGGCGCGTTGGCACGCGCCCACGCGAGCTGCTCGTGAAGGGGTTCCCAATCGCCATAGGCAACCGGGTTGACGACGGCGGCGGATACCTCTCCGGGCAATATAGGTTTTGTCATGAAACCAAAACTGCCCCAACTCCTGTCGTCTGTCGAGACTTGTCGCGAATCCACCGAAACTTGTCTTTGCGCAAAGCCGGACGTGGGCTTAGGCGCGCGCAAACCATATCGGGGATCGCCATCATGAAAAAATATCCGACTCGCCATCTGCTCGTCGCCGCCGTCTCGTCGCTCGGGCTTGCCGCCTGCGCCGCACAGCCTGGAATCGCCCCCGCCGCGCCGGTCGCCGCCGCGCCCGCCTTCACCGGCGCCCCGCTCGACGCCAGCGTCCCCAGCCAGCTGCCCCGAATCGCGCGCCCGCTGCACTATGCGATCAGCGTCACCCCCGATGCGCAGGCGCTGACCTTCGCCGGCGAGGCCGCGATCGACATCGAGCTCTATGAAGCGTCGGCGACGCTGACGCTCAACGCGCTCGACCTCAAATTCGCCGGCGCGACCCTCACCGGCGCCGACGGCAAGTCGGTTCCGCTGACCGTCGCGACCGATGCCGCGGCGCAGACCGCGACCTTCACTGCCCCCGCGCCGCTCGCGCCCGGCCGCTATCGCCTGACCACCGCCTACACCGGCGTCATCAACACGCAGGCGAACGGTCTCTTCGCGCTCGACTATCCCGACAAGGCGACGGGCAGGGAGGTGCGCGGGCTCTTCACCCAGTTCGAGGCGCCCGACGCGCGCCGCTTCGTCCCCAGCTTCGACGAGCCGAGCTACAAGGCGACCTTCGACCTCGCGGTGACCGTGCCCGAGGGCGACCTCGCGGTCAGCAACATGCCAGTGGCGAGCGAAACCCCGGCCCAAGGCGGGCGGAAAAAGGTCGTGTTCCGGACCTCGCCCAAAATGTCGTCCTATCTCCTCTTCTTCGCGACGGGCCAGTTCGAACGCCTCGCGGCGAAGAGCGAAAGCGGCGCCGAGGTCGGCATCGTCTCGCCAAAGGGCTCGGGCGAGCAGGCGCGCTTCGCGCTCGACAGCCTCGGCCCGCTGCTCACCTACTACAGCGACTATTTCGGTCAGCCCTATCCGCTGCCCAAGCTCGACAATGTCGCGGGGCCCGGCCAGTCGCAATTCTTCGGCGCGATGGAAAATTGGGGCGCGATCTTCACCTTCGAACGCATCCTGCTCGACGACCCGAAGATCACCAGCGATGCGACGCGGCAGGAGATCTACACGACGCAATCGCACGAGGTCGCGCACCAGTGGTTCGGCGATCTCGTCACGATGGCATGGTGGGACGATCTCTGGCTCAACGAGGGCTTTGCGAGCTGGATGGAAACCAAGTCGACCGACCATTTCCATCCCGACTGGCAGCCGCTGCTGGACCGCGTCGGCGGGCGCGAGCGCGCGATGAGGCTCGACGCCTTCGCGACGACGCACCCGATCGTCCAGACGATCCGCACCGTCGAGGATACCAATCAGGCTTTCGACGCGATCACCTATCAAAAGGGCGAAGCCGTCATCACGATGCTCGAATCCTATGCGGGCGAGGATGTGTGGCGCGATGGCCTCCGCGCCTACATGGCGAAGCATAAATATGCGAACACGCGCACCGACGACCTGTGGAACGCGGTCGAGGCCGCAGGCGCCAAGGGCCTGACGGCGATCGCGCACGACTTCACCGGGCAGCCGGGCATCCCGCTGCTCCGCGTCGGCGCTGTGAGCTGCACGGGCGGCACCACGACCGTCGCGCTGACGCAGGGCGAATTTTCGCGCGACCGCAAGGACAGTATCGAGGCGCAGGGACGCCGCTGGCAGGTGCCCGTGCTCGCACAAGCCGGCAAGGGCGCGATCGCGCGGCAGGTGGTGTCGGGCGGCGCCGGTACGCTGACCTTGCCCGGCTGCGGTCCGGTGCTGATCAACGCCGGGCAGGCGGGCTATTATCGCACCCTCTATTCGCCCGCGGCGCTCACCGCCTTGCGCGGCCGGTTCGCGGCGCTCGCCCCGATCGACCAGCTCGGGCTGCTCGGCGACAATTTCGCGCTCGCCAACGCCGGTTACCAGCCGATGGGCGCCGCGCTCGGCCTGCTCGCAGCGACGCCGAAGGACGCCAACCAGAAGGTGCTTGCCGAAGCCGCCGGCCGCTACGAAATCCTCTACGACTATTTCGACGACCAGCCCGCGTTGCGGGGACAGGTCGCCGCGCGCGCCAGCGCCGCGCTGTCGCCCGCGATGGCGCGCCTCGGCTTCGACCCCCGTCCCGGCGAGCCGGCGCTCGACGCGATCCTGCGCTCCGACCTGCTCGATTCGCTCGGCGCGATGGGCGACCCGGCGGTGCTGGCGGAGGCGCGGCGCCGCTTCGCAAGGCTCGACCGCGATCCCGCCGCGCTCGACGGCCCGCTGAAGTCGCGCTGGATCGGCATCGTCGCAGCCAACGCCAGCGCGGCCGAATGGGACAAGCTGCGCGCGATGGCGAAAGCATCGAAATCGGCGGTCGAACGCAGCGCCTTCTACACGAGGCTCGGCAATGCCAAGGATGCCGCGCTCGCGAAGCGCGCACTGGCGCTCGCGCTCACCGACGAGCCGGGCAAGACCGTCAGCGCCGCGATCATCAGCACGGTCGCGCGCACCCACCCCGAACTGGCGGTCGACTTCGCGCAGGCGAACCGCGCCGCGGTCGACGGGCTGATCGACGCCGCGTCGCGCGCGCGCTTCGTCGCCGCGCTGGCCGCCTGGTCGAACGACCCGGCGATGATCGCGAAGCTCGAAGCGATTGCGGCGCCGCTGCCCGCCGACGCCCGCAAGCCCTACGACAAGACGATCGCCAGCCTGAAGGAACGCGGCGCCAGCCGCCCGCGCATCAAGGGCGAAATCGCGGCTTGGCTGAAGGGCAACTAGGGTTGGGTGGCCGATCCCGTCATCCGGGCCTTCGCGCGGATGACGGGAATCGCTATTCGGCGAGCTGCGGCGCTCCCGCGGGCATTGCGCTCTTCCATTCGCTGCGCGCCTTGCGGATCATGGCTTTCAGCGCGTCGGCGTGGCGCAGCCATGCCGCGGCGGCCTCTGCGGTCCATTCGCTCCCGGCCGCGCTGCCAAGCTCCTCGACTGTCATGTCGATGAAGGCGTCATATTCGGCGATCGGCAACGCGCCATAGCTGCGGTGCGTGAACACCAGTTCGGTCACCAGCGGCCAGACCCAGGCCTCGCCCTTTGCGAGGCCCAGCATCATTTCGAACGTCTCGTCGGTCATTCGCCGCGACGCGGCATCGACCGAGATGAAGCTCGCGCGCCGCTCGGGAAAGGCCGCGAAGAAGCTCTCGAACAGCGGCAGGCGTATATCCGCGCCGGCGGCGGCGATCAGGCTCGCTTCCATCGCCGCCGCCTCGCTCATTTGAACAGACTGCCCAAAATGCCGCGCATCAGCTGCCCGCCGAACTTGCCCGCGACCTGTCGGCCGAGGCTGGTCGCCGCCGACCGCGCCGCCGACTGGATCATCTTGTCGGCCATCGACGGCTTCGCAGCCTCGCGCGCCGCCGCCTTTTCCTGTTGCAGCCGCACGCGCTCCTCGGCGGCCTTGCGCTTCGCCTCTTCTTTCGCGGCGATCGCGGCCTGCTTGTCGGCCTCGGCCTGCGCTTTCGCCTCGACCGCCGCCGCCTGCGCCTGCTCGGCCTTGGCGGCAAGCAATTCCTCGGCGCTTTCGCGGTCGACCGCCGTGTCATATTTGCCCGCAACAGGCGAGATCGACTGGATGATCGCGCGCTCCCTGGCGTCGAGCGGGCCGGCGCGCGAGCAGGGCGGCTTGATCAGCGTGCGCTCGACCGGCGAGGGCGCACCGTCGGCCATCAGCAGCGAGACGAGCGCCTCGCCGACCTTCAGCTCGGTGATCTCGCGTTCGACATTCACCTTGGGGTTGGGGCGAAAGGTGTCGGCCGCTGCCTTGACCGCCTTCTGGTCGCGCGGGGTGAAGGCGCGCAGCGCGTGCTGGACGCGGTTGCCGAGCTGGCCGGCGATCGTCTCGGGGACGTCGATCGGGTTTTGCGTGACGAAATAGACGCCGACCCCCTTCGAGCGGATCAGGCGGACGACCTGCTCGATCTTTTCGGTCAGCGCGGGCGGCGCGTCGTCGAACAGCAGATGCGCCTCGTCGAAGAAGAAGACGAGCTTCGGCTTGTCGGGATCGCCGACCTCCGGAAGCGTCTCGAACATTTCCGACAGCAGCCAGAGCAGGAAGGTCGCATAGAGCTTCGGGCTGGCCATCAGCTTGTCGGCGGCGAGGATATTCAGGTAGCCGCGGCCATTCTCGTCGGTGCGGATCATGTCCTGGATGTCGAGCGCGGGCTCGCCGAAGAAATGGTCGCCGCCCTGGCTTTCGAGCGTCAGCAACTGTCGCTGGATCGTGCCGACCGTGGCCTTCGACACATTGCCATATTTGGTCGTCAGTTCGTCGGCATTCTCGGCGCACCAGGCGAGCATCGCCTGCAAATCGCCGAGATCGAGCAGCAGCAGATTTTGTTCGTCGGCGACACGGAAGGCAATCGCGAGTACGCCTTCCTGCACCTCGTTGAGCCCCATCAGCCGCGCGAGCAGCAGCGGTCCCATTTCCGAAATCGTCGTGCGAATGGGATGCCCCTGCTCGCCGAACAGGTCCCAGAAGATCACCGGATTGTCGTGATAGGCCCAATCGCTGTCGCCGATCTCGGCGGCGCGCGCGGCGAAAATCTCGTGCAGCTTCGATGTCGGGCTGCCCGCCATCGCCATTCCGGCAAGGTCGCCCTTCACGTCGGCGACGAACACCGGCACGCCGACCGCCGAAAAGCCCTCGGCCAGGCCCTGCAAGGTCACCGTCTTGCCGGTGCCGGTCGCGCCCGCGATCAGCCCGTGGCGGTTCGCCCGCTTCAGCACCAGCGACTGGCGCGGCCCGTCGGGCGCTCCGCCGCCGCCGAGGCCGATGTAGATTTCGGTCGCTTCGCTGCCGTCGCTCACTCTGCATTCCTCCATTCGGGCACCCGATCAATGGTCTAGTGCGGCGGACAAGGTCAGGCAATCGGCAAAGCCGCGCGCGACGGGCGCACGCCACAAGCCTTGCCAACCCCGCCGCATCGCGCCATCGCTGGCCCGATGCTTTCGCGCCTCTTCCCCGACCGTTTCGTCCCCGTCCTGCTCGCGACGCTCCTGCTCGCCAGCCTGCTGCCGGTGCGCGGCGCTGCGGTGCCGGTGGCGCAGGGGCTGTCGACCGCCGCGATCGTCTTTCTCTTCTTCCTGAACGGCGTCCGCCTGCCGCGCGACGAGGTGCTCCACGGCATCCGAAACTGGAAGCTGCAGGGCAGCGCGCTCGCCTTCTGCTTCGGCGTCATGGCGCTGCTCGGCCTCGCCGCGCAGGCGGCGACCGCGCCCGTCCTGCCCGCCACCCTCGCATTGGGATTCCTCTTCCTCGGCATTCTGCCCTCGACCGTCCAGTCGGCGACTGCCGCGAGCAGCCTCGCCGGCGGCAATGTCGCCGCCAGTGTCGTCGCCGCCGCACTGCTCAACCTCACCGGCGTCGCCGCCTCGCCGCTGCTTTTCGCCGCGCTCGCGGGGGCCGAGGGTGCGATTCACGGGCAAGCGGTGCTACGCATCGTCGCGATCCTGCTGCTGCCCTTCATCGCCGGCCAGCTCGTCCAGCGCTGGCTGCGTCCGTGGGTGCTCGCGAACCGCGGCCTCGCGACCTTCATGGACCGCACCGCGATCGCCATCGCCGTCTACGTCGCCTTCTCGGCCGCGGTCGTCGCGGGCATCTGGGGCCTGCTCGACGGGCGCGAGATCGGCATCGTGTTCGCGGCCGTCGCCGCGCTGCTGGCGCTCTCGTTCGGCGGCGCCTGGGCGCTCGGCGGGCTGCTGAAGCTCGCCCGTGCCGACCGGATCACCCTGCTTTTCTCGGGCGCGCAAAAGAGCATCGCGGTCGGCGCCCCGCTCGCCGCGACGCTCTTCCCGCCCGCGACCGCCGGCATGGTGCTGGTCCCGATCCTCGTCTATCATATGGCGCAGCTGATCCTCTCGGCGTGGATCGCGCCCGTGCTCGCGCGGCGTCAAGAGGTGTAGTGCTTGAATAACACAGGACTGCATGCCATATAGTTTGGCGGCATAGGGGTTGGAAGGAACAGGAATGAGCGAAGAGACCGCGACGGCCACCGCACCCGAAACACTGACGCTGACGCCGCCCGAACCCGTCCCCGCCGTCGCGCCCGAAAAGGCCGCGGGCCTTGTCCCGCTGTCGGGCGAACAGAAATCGAAGCTCGAGGAGCGCGTCGACGGCTTCATCGACGACCTCGTCGCGCAGGACGAGAATTCGCCCGAATTCGGCAAGCGCGTCGACCAGATCACCAACATGGGCCGCAAGGAAATGCTGGAGGCGGCGGGCCACAGCAACCGGTTCCTCGACCGCCCGATCCGCGCGATGGACCGCGACACCGACATCGGCCAGAGCCTCATCGAACTCCGTACCACGGTCGAACGGCTCGACCCCTCGGCGAACGGCAAGCTGCTCAGCAAGCGCGGCTTCCTCGACAAGATCTTCGGCAGCAAGATCAACAATTATTTCGCGCAGTACCGCAGCGCGCAGACGCATATCGGCGGCATCCTGACCGCCTTGTCGAACGGCAAGGACGAGCTCTTGATGGACAATGCCGCGATCGACGTCGAGCGCCGCAAGATGTGGGAATCGATGGGCAAGCTCGAACAGATGATCCACATCGCCAAGACGCTCGACGAGCGGCTGGAGGCGAAGGCGACCGAGCTCGACGGCAGCGATCCCGCCAAGGCGAAAATCATCCGCGAAAATGCGCTTTTCTACGCGCGCCAGCGCACCCAGGATCTGCTCACGCAGATGGCGGTGACGGTGCAGGGCTATCTCGCGCTCGACCTCGTCAAGAAGAACAATGTCGAGCTGGTGAAGGGGGTCGACCGCGCCTCGACGACCACCGTCGGCGCCTTGAAGACCGCGATCACCGTCGCGCAGGCGATGACGAACCAGAAACTCGTCCTCGAACAGATCACCGCGCTCAACACCACGACCGCGAACATCATCGACGGCACGTCGAAGATGCTGAAGGACAACACGGCGCGCATCCACGAGCAGGCGGCATCGAGCACCATCCCGATGGAAACGCTGCAGCGCGCGTTCCAGAATATCTACGACACGATGGACGCGATCGACACCTTCAAGCTCAAGGCGCTCGACACGATGAAGACGACCGTGACCACACTCGAAGGCGAGGTCGCCAAGTCGAAAGGCTATATCGCGCGCGCCGAGGGTGCATCGCAAGCGCAGGCGAGCGTCGGCGGCGAGGGCAGTCCGCTCGCCGCGATCGAGGGCTGACGATGTCGATGAGCGAAGTCGATCAGGTCCGGCTCTCGGCCGCCTCGGCGATCGAACGGTCGCGCGAGCGGCGCCGTCCGATCGGCACCAAAAGCGTCGCGCTGCGCCGCCAGCATCTCTACAGGAAGCTCGGCCGCGTCCTCGTCGCGGGCGGCATCGTGCTGATCGGCGCGGCGCTGTTCGGCGCGCTGATCCAGCCTTTGGGCTTCACCGGCCTGCTCGCGCTGTTCGTGCTGCTGATCGGCGTCGCGGTGCTGTTCGGCAAATGGCCGCCCTTTCCCGAGCCGCGCCAGCAGGATCTGCCCAAGGCCGACCTCAAACAGCTCGCAGGCCGCACCGAGATCTGGCTCGAGGCGCAGCGCCCCGCACTCCCCGCGCCGGCGCGCCAGCTCGTCGACGGCATCGGCGTCCAGCTCGACCTGCTCGCGCCGCAGCTCCAGACGCTCGACGCGTCGAGCCCGGCGGCGGCGAACATCCGCAAGCTCGTCGGCGAAGACCTGCCCGAACTCGTCGCGGGCTATCAGCGCATTCCCGCGGGCCTCCGCAAGGAAGCCCATGCCGGGCGCACCCCCGACGAAACGCTCGTCGGCGGGCTCACGATGCTCGAACGCGAAATCGGCGACGCCGCGCGCAGCCTCGCCGCGGGCGAACTCGACAAGCTCGCGACGCGCGAACGCTATCTCCAACTCAAATATCAGGGAATCGAGGGCGAGGAACCGCTCCAGGACAACCGGTCCTAGCGCCGCTTGCCAAGCGCGAAGCCCGACGCCACAAGACCCTGATGTTCGATCAGCTGCTCGCGTCCGAAAATGTCTTCTTCAGTTCGGCCTTGCTGCTGATGCTGTTGATCGGCACGGTACAGGCGACGGGGCTGTTCGGCGACATCGACGGGATGGATATCGATGCCGACGGCGATGCGGGCGTCGCCGACGCGCTGCTCGCCTGGGCCGGGATCGGGCGCGTCCCCTTCCTGATGTGGCTCGTCCTCTTCCTCGCGCTGTTCGGCGCGATCGGGCTCGGGCTCCAGCAACTCATGACCGGCCTCACCGGCGGGCCGGGTTCGAACCTGCTGATGGTGCCGCTGACCGCCGTCGCCGCGCTGCCGCCGACCGGCGTCGCCGCGCGGCTCGTCGGAAGGATTTTTCCCGGCCTCGAAACCACCGCGATCGACCGCGACGAACTGATCGGCCTCTATGCCGAAATCAGCATCGGCATCGCGCGCGAGGGCCATCCGGCGCGCGCGACGGTGACCGACCATCACGGGCAAATCCACCAAATCATGGTCGAACCCGACAGTCCCGGCCAGTCGTTCCAGACCGGGGAAAAACTATTGCTGGTCAAACGCGAAGGCGAATTGTTCAAGGGTTACTCCAAGGGCGATTTTTATTTACCCCGGCTCGACTAACCCTAATATTCGCGCATGACCTTCCAACTCTGGAAGCGCGAATCGGGGGTTAAAACAGTCCATGATTGAAATTGGCATTTACGCGGGGATCGGCCTTGCCGTCCTCCTGATCCTGGGACTCATCATCACGCGGCTCTATCGCCGCGCCACCAAGGAAATCGCGTTCGTCCGCACCGGTTTTCGCGGCGAGCGCGTCGTGATGAACGGCGGCGCGCTGGTGCTGCCCGTGCTGCACGAGACGATGCCGGTGAACATGAATACCGTGCGCCTCGCGGTCGAACGCAAGAACACCGACGCGCTGATCACGCTCGACCGGCTGCGTATCGACGTGAAGGCCGAATTCTACGTCCGCGTCCGCCCCGACGGCAGCGCGATCGCGATGGCTGCGCAGACGCTCGGCCTGCGCACCATGCAGCCCGAGGCGCTGAAGGATCTGGTCGAGGGCAAGTTCGTCGACGCGCTGCGCTCGGTCGCCGCGGGCATGACGATGAACCAGCTCCACGAACAGCGCGCCGACTTCGTGCAAAAGGTGCAGCAGGTCAGCTCGAACGACCTCGCGATGAACGGGCTCGAGCTTGAATCGGTGTCGCTGACCGGGCTGGACCAGACTTCGATCGAGCATTTCAACGCGAACAACGCCTTCGACGCCGAGGGTTTGACCAAGCTGACCGAGCAGATCGAGATGCGCAAGAAGACGCGCAACGACATCGAACAGGACACGCGCGTCCAGATGGAGACGAAGAATCTGGAGGCCGAGCAGAAGTCGCTCGCGATCCAGCGCGAGGAAGAATTCGCCAAGCTCAGCCAGTCGCGCGAGATCGAGGTGCGCCGCGCCGAGCAGGCCGCCGAGATCGCGCGCGAACAGGCGCAGCGCAATCAGGAGGCCGAAAACGCCCGCATCGCGGCGAAGCAACTGATCGACGCCAAGCAGATCGAGGCCGACCGCGCGATCGAGGAGGCGCGGATCGCGCAGGAGCAGGCGATCGAACTCGCGCGGCAGGAACAGCAGATCCTGATCCAGAACAAGAGCCGCGAGGAAAGCCAGGCGCGTGCCGAAGCCGACAATGCGCGCGCGCTGGCGGTCGCCGCCGAGGAGCAGGTCGCGACAGCGCGCGAGACGGAGGTCGCCGAGCGCTCGAAGCGCATCGAACTGATCGAGGCCGCAAAGGAAGCCGAACGGCAGGCAATCTCGGTCAAGGTGCAGGCCGAGGCCGAAAAGGAAGCCGCAGCGAACCGCGCCTCGGCGCTCCGCCTCGAAGCCGAGGGCGAGGCCGAGGCCGAGAAATTGCGCGCCGAGGCTGCGCGCGTGCGCTTCGAGGTCGAGGCCGCGGGCCAGCGCGCGATCAACGAGGCGGCTAACATCCTCTCCTCAAGCCAGATCTCGCTCCAGACAAAGATGGCGCTGCTGAAGGTGCTGCCCGAGGTCGTGCGCGAGGCAGCGAAGCCGATGGAGGCGATCGATTCGATCAAGATCGTCCAGGTCGACGGCATCAGCCAGTCGGCGGGCGGCGGCGCGGCCGGCGAAGGCGGCAGCGGGAACCTCGCCAGCAACGCGGTGTCGGCAGCGCTCGCCTACCGCGCGCAGGCGCCGGTGATCGACAGTCTGATGAAGGAACTCGGCTTCGACGGCGGCTCGCTCGACGCGCTGGTCAAGGGCGCGGCGGCCACACCCGCCGAGCTGCCCGCCGCCGAAGCCCCCGAAAAGCCGAGCCGTCGCCGCGCGGCACCGCCGCCGCCGGTCGAGGACGACGACGAAGAGACCTGATCGCCCGTCCCATTCGCCGTCAAAGCCGCCGCAGCCGCTGCGTCCCCGCAAACCACAGCGCGAGGACCAGCAGCAGCGGCGGCGCAAGGCCCCAGTGCGCGGGCCCCGCGAGCGGCGCGAGCAGGTCCGACGACGACAGCAGCCACAGCGCCGCGAGCAACGCGCCGATCGCCAGCGCCTCGAAACCGAAACTCTTCCAGAAGCGGCGCTCGGCGCGCGCCAGCGCCGCCTCGGCGTCGATCCGGTGCTCGACGCGGACCAGAAACGCGCGGTCGCCCGGCCGCTCGGGTGGTGCCAGCGCCGCGCCCAGCATCGCGTCGAAAGCCTCGTCGGGCTGCGTCATGATGCGCCTCCTTCGCCGATCATCTTCTGCGCCTTCGCGCGCCCGCGCAAGACCAGCGATTTGAGCGTACCGAGCGGCACCCCCATGATCTCGGCCGCCTCGCCGTGCGAGCAGCCATGGCCGAAGCACAGGGTGAGCGCGGCGCGTTCCTGCGGCGACAAGCCGGCGAGCAGGCGTTCGGCGTCGATCGCGGCGTCGCTTGCCGGCCGCGGATCGCTCGACGTCGGGACATCTTCGCCGGCCGCCAGCCCCTCGCGCCGCCGCGCCGTGCGGCGCTGGTCGAGGAAAAGCCGCCAGCCGATCCCCATGACCCACGCGCCATAGCTGCCCTGCCCCCGATAATCGCGCGCGCGGCTCCAGGCCCGCACCAACGCCTCCTGCGCCAGATCGTCGGCATCGCTCCCCGCGACGCGCGACAGGAAGCTCCGCAATCGCCCCTCGTGCCGCAGCACGAGGAGCTGGAATGCGGCGCGATCTCCCCCGGCAACGCGCTGGTTGAGCGCCCAATCGGCATCCGCGGCAACTTCACCGTCACGCAGCGCCGCGCTCCTCGGCGGCGGCCGCGCGCGCGAGGCGGCGGCGATAGAGCAGCGCGGCGCCGACGAAGGCGGGGAACAGCGCGGCGCCCGCCGACAGGCGGATCAGCTGCTCATGCCCCTGGATCAGCCCGAAGCCCGCCATCGCGAGCCCGATCGCCAGCAGCACCAGCCCGTTGCGGTCGTCGCCGGGCGCGTCGCCCGACTTGCCGAACCCGATGCCAAGCTGCTCGTAGGGCTTGTTGAGCTTGTCGATCATCGGCAGCGCCGCGTCGGACTTTGCCTCGAGCGCGCGGCGGATCGAACGGTGTAGCATCCACGCATGGAGCAGCCGCGCGAGCAGGAAGAAGCCGATCACGAACAGCGCGACCATCGTGATATTCTCGAGCAGGTTGAAGAAGCTGTCGCTTACCGCAACCAGCTCGGTGGTCGGCGGCGGCGGCGGCATGAACGAGGCGATGTCGCGCGGGTCGATATAGGCGGCGACGTCGGCGGCGCTGATCACCTCGCCCGGCGCGACCGGCACGGTAACGCTTGCGGCGGGCACCGGCGCGGCGGGAACCGCGGCGGCTGTGGCGGCGGCGGCGGCAAGCAAATAGCTCATTCTCTTTCTCC
Source organism: Sphingopyxis sp. H073 (assembly GCF_001468395.1). Lineage (GTDB taxonomy): Bacteria > Pseudomonadota > Alphaproteobacteria > Sphingomonadales > Sphingomonadaceae > Sphingopyxis. The sequence goes on from NZ_LNSG01000002.1 coordinate 527,109, forward strand.
TTCACGCCCGGGGCGTGTGAAACCACAGGCGGCGGCTCCCGGCAAGGCGGGACGGCTGCGCCGGGGAACGCAAGCCGAGCCCGCGCGGAGCCGCCGCCAGGACCGGCATCGCGCCGATCATCGACTGGACGGCGTCGCGGCGCCAATCGGATGCAGGCCGGGCGATATTTTTTTGGGCCACGGCTATTCGGGCCCAATTTTGGTTGGGGGCAGGAGGTGATCGTTCCAGTACAAGCGTGCGCGCCGCCACCTGGTCTCGCCAATGTCGGAAATGGGGTGGATTCCAAATATTCGTCACCCCGGACTTGATCCGGGGTCCACGACTTCAACGCCGCGCTGGATCCCGGATCAAGTCCGGGATGACGAAGAGGGGACGTCTAAATTGGGGTGGTTTCCAGACCGTCCCCTATTTCCGTTCGTGTCGAGCGAAGTCGAGACACCCGGCAGCCTTGCGCCTAGCCGGGGGGCATCTCGACTTCGCTCGATGCGAACGGATTAGGTTGGCCGTCACGTGCACAACCGGTCGCTTCCTGTCATCCGATCCAGATCGGCGCCGAGGGGAGCCGATGCCCGAACCCCGTCGCGCCACCCCGCGATCGACATGACGTCCCCGACACGGCGTTTCGGCGCGATCCGCGTCTCAGCTCGAAAGCGCGGCCTCGCGGCCCGGCGCTTCGCCGGGCGGGTCGTTGAGGCAGCGCTGGATGACGACGCAGTCGCGCCCGCTGCGCTTGGCGTCGTACAGCGCTTCGTCGGCGAGCCGGTAGAGCTGCTGGAAATCGCTTGCGGGCCGCACTTCGGCGACGCCGACGCTCGCGGTCACACTCCCCTCGCCGATCACGACGCTATGGTCGCAGGCGGCGATGCCGCGCCGCACGCTTTCGGCAAAGCGCGCCAGCACCATCCCTTCCATGCCCACGGTCAGCAGGCCGAACTCCTCGCCGCCGAGGCGCGCGACCGAGCACATCGGCCCTTCCCAGCGTTCGATCCGGCGCGCGACCTCGCACAGCACGGCGTCCCCCGCGTCATGGCCATGGACGTCGTTGATCGATTTGAAACGGTCGATGTCGACAACCAGCAGCGCGGCGGCCAGATCATCGGCGTGCGCGCGGTCGAGCAGCGGGGTCACGCTCTCGACGAAGCCGCGGCGGTTGAGCAGCCCGGTCAGCGGATCGCGGCGCGCGAGCTGCTGCGCAAAGGCCTCCGCCGCGCGCGCGCGGTCGCGCTCGATCCGCAGCTGCGCGAGTCGCCGCGTCGCCGACGCCGACAGCCACAGCGCCTGCCAGGTCGCGGCGAGCAGGACCATGACCTTCGACCCGCCGCCCCACAGGCTGTCGTCGACATCGACGATATGGATAAAGGCAAGCACCGCCATCGGCAGGCACCAGGCGGCGAGGAAATCGCGCGCCTCGACCGACCCGCGCCGCCAGGCGATACCGAGGCAGGCGGCGACCGCGGCGAGATCGGCGAGGATGACCAACCCCAGCAGATCGCCCCACCACGCCAGATTTTCGCTGCGGATCAGCGCCAGCGGCACGCCGACGACGCCGACGAACCCGCCGAGCGCGAGCGCCGCCAGTCGCAGGCGCCGCGCCACGAGCCGCGCGTCGATGGCGAGCACGGCGCTGGCGGTGGCGATAGCGATCGCGAGGCAGGCGAGGAAGGTTCCGATCTTGGCCGACGCGGTGCCGGCGAGCCCCGGCAGCAGGCCGAGATGCGCCTGCGACCAGACCGCGCCCCACAGCAGCATCGTCGCCGACCAGCCGGCCTGCCACGCGAGATAGGAGCGGCGGACCGCGACCGCGAGCGACAGGCTGTAGATGCCGCTGACGAGCAGCAGGGTCAGCGCCGCGCCGATCGCGATCGCCATGCCGGTCGACTGGACGATCGCGTCCCCCTTCGGGATCAGGCGCGCGCGGAGCAGGTCCACGCTCGCCAGCCGGTCGAAGCGCATTGTCACCGCGGTCAGCGGTACCGTCCGCTCGGGCGCCTCGAACAATATCTGCCCGCCCGCGCGCCAGTGCGAGCCATAGTCCCCCTGACGCACCTGCTGCCAGCGGGTCTGCCCGTCGGCATAGGTGAAGGCGACCGCGAGCCGGTCGAAGCGCGACTGGTGGATCATCAAGGCGGCATCGCCGCGCCAGCGCTGCCCGCGCTCCGGCGCGGCGCGCAGCCAGAGGCTCGCCTTATGGTATCCGGCGGGCGAGCCGGCGCAGGAAAAGACCAGCGAGCGAAGACCGGCATCGGGCAGGGCGAGCGGGCTTTGCGCATGGCAAAGCGGGGCACCCACTTTGAGCGTTTCGGCGCGCGACGGCGCCGCCGACAGGGCGCAGACGAGCATCGCCAGCCCCGGCACAAGGCGGCCGCGCAGCATCGTCCACAGATTGCCCCCCGCAGTCATGTGCCTCCTATTGCATGAAAATCTTCGAAAATCTTTACCGGCGTCAGCCGCGCGGCCGCCCGACGCGCAGCCGGACCGCGATCCGGTCGCCGCGACCGATCGCTTCGGCGCGCTGCACCGCGACCTTGACCGGCACCAGATAGCCGCCGTCGCGCGGGAACAGCGAGGTGGTGAATTCGGTCGACCCGACCCGCGCGACCACCGGCACGACCCCCCAGCCATAGCTTTCGGTGAGCGCGGCATAGCGGATGTCGGCGACATGCGCGTCGGGCACGACCGCGAACAGATAAGGCGCGGGGCCGCGCCATTCGATCACCTCGGCCTCGAATGCGATATCCTCGTCCATGCCTCAGTTCCGCGGCGCCTGCCGCCGATAGCTCAGCGCTTCGGCGATGTGGATGCGGCCGATGGCGTCCGCCCCCGCCAGGTCGGCGATCGTCCGCGCCACGCGCAGGATGCGCGTATAGCCGCGCGCCGACAAGCGCATCGCTTCGGCGGCCTGCGCCAGCAACTGCCGGCCGGGCTCGTCGGGCGTCGCGACGGCTTCGAGCAGTTCGCCGTCGATCTCGGCATTGGTGCGCGCCTTGTGGTCGGCGTAGCGCGCGGTCTGGATATCGCGCGCCGCCGCGACGCGCGCGGCGACCTCGGCGCTGCCCTCGGCGGGCGGCGGCAGGACGAGGTCGGCGGCGCGCACCGCCTCGACCTCGACATGCAGGTCGATACGGTCGAGCAACGGCCCCGACAGCTTCGCCTGATAGTCGGCGGCGCAGCGCGGCGCGCGGCTGCACGCGAGCGCGGGGTCGCCGAGGTGGCCGCAGCGGCACGGGTTCATCGCCGCGACGAGCTGGACCCAATTTGCGACGCATGTAGAACAAAATCCGTTAACGGCTGTCCTGTAAGCGGAACCCAAGATGACCCAGAATGCAATCATATACGCTCGTTTTAGCACCGCAGAACAAAGCAAGGGCTATAGCCTAGAACGACAGAAAGCCACGGCAATTGAATTTGCTGCCAATCGTGATTGGTTGGTTGAAAAGACCATCACAGACGAAGGGCGAAGCGCATTCCACGGCGCAAATCGTTTGGAAGGGTCAGCCCTTCACGATTTTGAACTGGAGGCACGAAATGGCCTCCATCGTGGCAAAGTCCTAGTCGTTGAAAACATCGACCGTTTGAGCAGACAGGGAGCCAAGGCGGCTGCTCAGCTTATCTGGTCCCTCAACGAAGCTGGCGTTGACGTCGCCACCTATCACGATAGCCACATTTATCAGGCTGCTAACAACAGCGACATGATGGACTTGTTCAAAGTCATCATCCTTGCCCAGCAGGCGTATGATGAAAGCGACAAGAAGAGCAAGCGCACGAAGGCCAGTTGGGACGACCGCTTTAACGCAATCGAGAACGGCAACCAAAAGCCTGAAAAAGTCCCACATATGCCCAATTGGGTGAAGCGCGTTGATGGCGCTTATGTGCTAGATGAACACCGAACGAAGGTGCTCAACGAGATTTTCGACCTCTACATAAATGGCGTCGGCATCCATCGGATTGTCACCATTCTGAATGAGCGTGGAGAGCCAAGCTGGACCAGCATCTACCATAAGCGGAACGTCAATGGCTGGTTCTATAGCTATATCTATCGGCTGCTCACCAAGCGCACCGTGTTGGGCGAATATGTCACAAGCGATGGCCGCATACTGGCAACCGATTTTTACCCTCAGGCTGTCACCGCAGAGAAGTTCAATCTAGCCCAAGCTGCCTTAGGAATGAGAAAGGGCAACCAAAAGCGGACGGGCACCAATCGAAATCGGAACCTGCTTAGCCAACTCGTTGTTTGCTCAGAATGTGGCGGCGGCGCTCATTTCAACCACACAACCGATACCGTCCAAAAATACACCAAGGTCAGCGGCGAGGTGGTCAACTACCGCCGTAAGACATATCGAAAGATGCGCTGTGACCGCGCCCGCAGAAAGCATAACTGCGACAACCAGACGATCCTCAACTACGATGTGATCGAAAAGACCGTGCTGGACGAATTGCTCCCGCTTCTGGTGGACAAGCCGACGAACAACCGTGCTGCCAATGAACTCAGTGAAAAGATCGCTGAGCTGGCACGGCTCAAAGATGCCAATCAATCGCGCTTAGACAACCTCATTGATGCCGTGGCTGACGGCGGTTCAAAAGCACTCGTCCAGAGGATCGAGAAGCTAGAAGCAGATATGGAACGCCAAGCAGCCGAGATTGATGAATGGCAAAAGCAGCTTGCCATCGAACTCGCGCAGCCGTCGAACGATGACGACATTGCCCTAGTGGACAGCTTGCGTGACGAGCTTATCAGCGATGATGACGAGATTAGGACTTACACTCGCGGGCGGGTCAACATCGCATTGAGGCGGTTGCTCCATCGTATCGACATTTTGCCGAACGACACCTTTCGGATTTGGTCTAACGAAAATGCTTGGTGGCTGTTCGATGATGCAGGGACGCTGTTGGAAGGCGAACAGACCCTAGCGGCGCAATCTGCTCACCAGATATTTCCATTGGTCCTCTGAGCTAGGAAGCCAGTTGATCGTTGGCTCAGCGTCCGTAGGAACCAGCGTTGCCCGCTTTACGTGACATTGGGTGCAACGAAAGCGTCGTGCTGCCTGTCGCTTGTCCCTGTTCCATCGATGGCACATGGCTGCCATGACTTATCAGGATGCAAACTACGAAACGATATATACCGCCGCAGTATCGATCATGCGTATGGAGATGAAGGTATTTTGTTTAGCGGATTACGTCATCAACAATGCCGCATCTTCTGAATTTCGTCTTTGGTTTCAGAGTGAAGAGGATCTAGATTTTTCTCTAACGGGCCTCGAGGTTTTTTTGAATATCGTGATGAAGATATCGCCCACGTTCGGTGGCCATGAACAGCGAGAATCGATAATCAAGACCCTCAATGCCTACATGCTTGAAGATGGCTTTGGCTTCCAGTTTGAGGGCGGTCAGATCATCGAGATTGGTTCAACTTACGTCCACAAGGAAGTGGTCGTGCCAGTGCTCGGACTTCTATCTGACCCGCAATATGCGACGGTCAATCAAGAGTTCCGCAAGGCGCACACAGAGTTCCGCCAGGGCGACTATGAGGACTGCATTCACGATTGCTGCAATGCGTTTGAGAGCTTGATGAAGATCATCGCTGCCAAGCGTGGATGGACTGAGATAACCGAAAAATCGACGGTGAAGGACCTCGTCAAAGCGATCTTCGACCATCAGTTTATCCCTGCCTACATGAGCACAGAATTCACAGGCCTACGGACGATCCTAGAAGGCGGTGTCAACGTGGTCCGCAACAAGGCAGGTGGCCACGGACAAGGAGCAACACCGCGCACGATCGACAAGCAGGTGGCAGAGTTCCAGCTTAACCAAACCGCTGCGGCATTGAAGCTGCTGGCTGAATACGACACATAATCGCGAAGCCACAGAAAAGCCCGCCCAATGACATGCTGAGCGGGCCTTCTCGCGTCTACCGTGTGGGGAACGCAGCCACGACCTGATTGGTCCCGTTCATCAACAATCCGCACTGAATGTCAGCAACGAGAACCGTAGCATTGACCGTCACGTCTGTGGGGTTGCTGATCGTCGTATCGCCATAGGGATAAGTCGCGCGAACCACGTAAGGTAGTTTGGGAACGGCGACGATTGCGATCTTCGCTTGCGGCTTAAACGCCTGCGCTTCCGCTACGCTCATTGGCACCCGTCCAACGACAGCATCCTTGTCTGAGATAAACAGGTTGTCGTTGTAGCGAGCTGGTTCGCCTTCAAAGATGGCCTTTTCCGTGCGCGTTATCTTCGTCACCGTGGTTTTGGCGCCAAAGCCGTTCTGAGCAGAGTATGTGCCCGTTTCGACCTCGCTGCTCGATATTGTGACGTCCAGATTGCCCATCGTGCTGGCCTTGGGCGACGTTACCTTGGCGTAGTAGAAGGTGTCCCATGCACTGAAATTGGTGTTGTCAAAGAGATAGGACTTCACCTCAAATGCGCCCGCGTCGGCATTGTAGGCCAGGTATTGAGCACCTTCGATCTTCTTGGAGATTATGAGGGGGCCAGAACCGCCAGATGAAGCAAGGCGCGCCTGATAAGCATCGCTGGTTTCGAACTCGCCCTTGGGCGCCACAGGCTTGATGCTCCCAACGGCTTGATCGAATGTCAGGGGCGCGACCGTTGTTCCTACATAGGACGCGCACGTCGATTGAGCTTGAGCAGCGGCTGGCGCAGCAACGAGCAGCACGCCAAGAAAGGTATTTTTCATTCCATCCCCCATATTTTGGAACAGGCCAGCAATGCGCTTCATCCCTTAGAACTTACGGGCTGGGAAGCCGGTGAATGGCGCAGGGACGCAAGTGCCCGACCTCATGCTCGTGAATGAACCGATCTTGATCGTTGAGAGATAAGCACCGCTTTCCCTGTTGACCTTCACGAAAGAGGCCAGCGTCTCCGAATTATTGAGATATTTGAAGACCAATTCCGTGTCCGTAACGGCTTCGAGCTGCGACGTGCTTTCACACTTATCCATGCAATAGCGACGGCCATCCAGATCAATTCGATACACCATGGTAAAGTCGTCAGACGTGGTTTTGGCGCTTGGCCCTGTGCCAACCACGGTCAATCCGGTGCCAGAGCATATCAGATTGAACGCCGCGGCCGCCGCCATCAAAGCTGTAGCAGTCATTGCGAACCCCCTTTGAGATGCCAGCCACTATCCGTTCAGGCTTAATTTCGCCCTAACGCTAGGCCTGTGCTTCCCCGCCCTTCTTGCCAAGGTAGCTGACGAGCATTTCCACATTGGTCATCTGGGCTTCTAAGCGTCCAACCCTGTCATCCATCTTCTCAAACAGGTCATCGAAGCGGCCTGATGGTTGGCCTGAGATAGCAATCGCTGGCGCTGACGCACATCGAGCAGGAGATGACGCGCTCATGCTTACTGAGGCTGTCGTGATGGCTGATTGGTATGATGCCTTTGCCTGTTGGGAAGACGCCATAGCAGCCTTCGTTGGCTTATCCTTGAACCATTGCCCTATGTCAGCATCCAGCTCAAAAGTCTGATGGATGAAGTTAGGCGTGTCGATCACGTCGGACCCAATCTCAACGACCTTTGCCGTATCGGTTGGATAGAAAGCGAACGTGCCTGCTTGGCATCCGCCTATCAGATTGTAGCACCCTATGATCGTTGAAAGGACCGACGCAAGGCGCGTGTATTGCCCAGCAGCAGCGGGGACAGACAACGGGAAGATGACGGCAAAGCCGTTCACTGTGTCGATGACAAAGCACTTAGAGCCTAGCTGATTTAGGACCGCGCTAACCGCTGCTCTCTCGCCTTCTTTGTATTCTAGCGCAACGGCAGATGCCTCAACGAAATTGCTCATATGATGCGAGCCATTCCAACTGGACATATTCCAAAGACGCGGTTCGCCCACTCTATTGGCCTGTGCCTTGATGAATTTACGGAATGATATAGCGGGATAGGTAGGATCGATTGCTTCGACCTTTTGAGCTTTGTGATTGCCACCTAAACGGTGGAATAGGGAAATATATATCGACATAATCATGTGACCTCAATTAAAATAAACAAGTGTGGTCTCCGCCACATCTATATTTATAAAAATCGGTCATTCTGGCGCATTTATGCCGCCAACTGCTAAATACAAATGCGAGCAATGCTCGCTTTCCTCCTTGCAGAGGTCTTTTTACAACTAGCCCGTCAGAATCTCGGTTTTGGCGGGCTTTTCAGTGAATTCGAGCGATTTGGGCGATGTCAGGCAACCAAGGCCCATGTGCTATAGCTGACCGTGAAAATCGCTGTTTTCATGCCCTTCAAACCCGCAGAAAAGGGTGCGTTTTTCATACCCAAAACCATGAAATCGCCAGAATCGAGCTTTTTTCCGGGCTATCTGACCCCGTAAAACTCATCTCGTTGATAGCTACATTCACGGATGATCCTGAAACGAGCATCCTCATCAAGCTCAGGGAATGACGCGCCATAGCCGTATCGTTTCTCAGTCTCGTCTCTCCAGCATTGAACACGGTCGAACTTCGGACGCTCAGCATATGGAGTGATATGGACGGGCGGTGCAGGCGGAAGAATGCCAACGTATCTGAGACTGCCTATCACCAGACCAGCCACCATAAGCAGCAAACCCGGTGTCGCGATGATAATGGACACCCGTTCGCCACCTGTCCGCTTAGCCCACCATTCCTTCATTCAAGCCCCCTTTGAATTCAACGCCGTATATACGCTCTCACGATGGCACCCAAGCTGATTGACGATTGCGCGCACTGAACGGCAACAAACCCATCTGAGCACATGCGCCAAATTGGCCGTTTTTGGCCGCGCGCCTTCGCGGGCCAGGAAAAATCGCTTTTCGCGACATTTTTTTGCATAATTACTAAATACAAATGAAGCAAAAAACGATGTTTTCCGCCGCTGTATCGTGCCCAAAGCATCAACATAAAAGAGCGATCACGTCGTTTTTTGCTTTCCGCTTTTTGGGCAGCGGTGATGATGCAGACGAGATTTCAAAAAATCTCCTTCTTCACAAAAAATCCAAAAATGACATTGCTGCTTTTACAAAGCCCAAGCTCGAATTCAGGACGAGATGGTTGAGCGCGCAGCACGCGAACAAGAAGACAGAGTTATGCTGGCGACAGCATAGATGGCACTTGTATAAAAATGCACTCTCTTAGGCGACGATAAGCACTGAAACGGCAGTTTGGTAGGTGAAATAACGTGGCTAGGACTGGACGTAGGCAACGCGCTGACAAGCACGACCTACAGTGCTGTGACGGCTGATTTGGTGGTCGTCATTGCATACCGCCGCATTACAGATGAACTGACAGCAAACAAGACAGGGCGACCCCTTGGCTGCGAAAGCAGCGTCAGACCAAGTATGTTGAAAGCGATGGACTCAAGCGCATAACGCGATCCTCACAAACATAATCATCCCCCTTCCGTTTCACGAAAAAGGCCAGCCATCAAAGCTGTTTCTATTTGTGGGGCGGAGGGGGGATAAAAATGTATCTGCTCCATGCCTAAGCGCATGGATCAAAGAATCCAAAAAAATCATCATTCATATCATCGAAATTAATCAAAAGATAAAGCCAAACAAATCACATCGAGCATTGGTAAACGGAAACGAGCGTAAGCGAGTTGGAGTGCGAGCAATGCGATGATGTTGGATTGCTAAGCGATAGCGAAGGCAAGCCATTGTAAGGCCAAACAAGGCCATCGAAAATCATATCCCGATAAATATCAAGAGCGATCATCTAGGAGAAACGCAACGAGTGATATTCCAAGTCCATCCATCAAAAAAATGGCGCTTCTATTCCACTGACATATTCCGTCCGCATGAAGCGATAGGTGTTATATCTGGCGCAAAAAAGGATATGGCAACATCAGGAAATAGATTGCTCGATCACCTGATATTGGAAGGACGCATAGCCTTGATATAATTGATGAGCCGAATTGGCCCATCAATGAAAATAGTTTTTGCTCTTTGGTATATGCTCATCACATCGGTATTTATCCGAAGTGTGTTGATCCTTAGGCTTCTGGTTCAGGGCTTATCGGCTCGATTGGTTCTTCCGTAAGCTCATTGTGCCGTGCGATGATGCGTGGAAAATCGCCGCCTATAACGATGCTAAGCCTATCCAAGCACTGGCGAGTATTGAAGTCTTGTGAAGCCAAGACAGCTTCCCTGATTGCTTCCATAACAAGCTCATAATCCAAAGTCTCAATCAAGCTGCTCAATGCGGCTGCTTCTGTTTGTTCTGTCATTCTTTGTCGCCCTCTCAATGTGGTTTGTTCTGTATTTATAAATACCGAAGAACACCCACGTTCATGTCGGAAAATCAGACATGATCGCGTAATTATACGTCTGGTTTAGATCGTTTTGTGTCCCTCCAGAGTGTAATGTGAACAGTGTTCACATACTTAGGAGAGACAGGAAATGATGAAGGAATTGATGATTGGCGTTGCATCGCTAGTGAGCTTGATGGGTGTTACGGCCGAAGCCCGCACAACCGTAAAGCTAGGCAATTCGATTGTAGAGATTGCCAATAGCGCAACCGCTTTGGAAAGTGGCGATTTGGCGTTGATGGAGCAGCACCGTAAGGCACTTGAACCTATCCATCGCGTAGCAGCGTTGCCTATCGAGACCGTGGCTTCGTTGCCTGATGCGCGTGACGTTGGTTACGGCGATTGCAAAACCCTTGCAAAGACCTTCCGCACCATGATGGCCAACGAAGGCTTCGTTCCAGATTCGATGTTGATCGCGCTTGTGACCACAGAAAAGGGCGATCCTCACGCTGTTCTGGTTATCCGTGCTATTAAGAACGAAAAGGTGGTCAGTTATGTGTATGACATTCGCGTTTTGAGGATCGAAACGCTGGATGAATCCTTGCGTCGTGGTTACAAATATGAAGCTATTGAAGCATATCCTGAGGGACAGTTTTTGGGCTGGAATGGCAAGGAATATCTCTAATAGCCTGTCACGTCGCACATCATAACGCCTGAGCCAGCTTGTCTGGTTTCCCCTCCTGCGAAGAACTCAATCGCTTCACGTCTGAATGCTACGTTGCCGTTTGACCATGCGGCTGTTGCCCGCATAGAGAAGCGTGGATTGATGAGACCGTCATAATGATCGTAGATTGTTTGCGCTGTCCCAAAAGCGAAGAAGGCATAATCGCGTCCAGTTGGTAGGGTGACGTTCACGAGTCCAGCCGTTCCGCCGGGGACAACTCCTCCAAGGCTAGGCAACACATATTTCGAGCATTTGAGGATTTTTGGCTGCTTCGTCGTGAAGTTGACCTTGCCTGTTGCTGGATTGACTATTTCCATACCAAAGCCGCTAGTTGAAGGAGTCAAGGCTGTGTAGCTGCGGAAGACCCACCAATCGACAAAGCCGCCTGTTCCTTGGATTTGAAGGGTTGTTGTGGTGTTCGCCGCTACCGTCGATGGGGCCACATCCGTAATGCGAGGCCGCGCGCCTCCACGCCCTCGAACAGCCATTATGTCATATGCCACTGTGGGAGTGATTTCGACGGCACCTGAACTGAAATAGAAATTGGTGGCATTGCCGCTTCCATCGACCGCGCAAGCTGGGGCGGTCACTGTCCCTTTTTGGATGCAATAGTAATTTGCTGCCGAAGCGCCGATTTGGAGTTTTCCGTAGGCGTTGTAGAGTTCCATCCCCCAAGCCATCGCGATTAAACTTCCAATACCCTTGCGGCCATACGGAACGCGCCGCCTCCACCTCCGCTAACGACAAGACGCTGATTTGCTACGTCTGGGATAATCTGAGGCGGTATTCCTGATCCAGAAACCTGATTCACCACGACAACGCTATTGCTCGTCAAAGGAACGCTGTTGATGTTTCCTGTTGATGTGATGTTGTCGTTGAAATATGCGCTCATATCTTTGAGCGTATCGTCGGTTATATCCAACGTGATGTTGCCCGTTGCAGGGTCGTATAATCTCAATCCAAATGCCATACTGTATTTAGTAATCAGAGGGACAAGTTGCCCATTTTCATAACGAGGTTTCCGCTGTCATCGTAGATTTTTATCACGTTCTTGAAGATATTGACGCGGCCACCTGATGTTCCACCGACATTTAACTCCCCTTTGAAGGTGGCAACTCCGCTGTTGATGGTTAGACCGCCTCCTGTCGTGCCGAGTTTAATTTCATCGGCTGTTAGGCTGATTTGTGATGCTGCTGATCCACCTGAATCTAAGGCAGTCAGCTTCAATTCGGCTGTGCCTGCGCCCGCGCTTACTCGCGTTAGGTAGGAGGCCAGTTTCGTGTCGTGTGTCGCGAGGACGCTTGAATGAGTGGCAACCGTTGCTTCCATAGGAGCGAGAACGGTTTTGTCCCGCACCTCTGTCTGGTCAGCGTTTCGGAAAACAGCTTTGAAGACGTTGAACCACTTATATGGGTTCGTAGCGGTGCTATATCCAAAGACACCATATTGGTATGCGCCACAGATGCCCATATCGGCGAACTCGGCACCCGCTGGGGCTTGGACCAGCTTGGACCACACTTTCTTGCCGTAGCCTGATCCTGCTGACCCTGCTGTGGTTCCGTCCGTTGTAATGTCAGTGTTGAAGTCCAGCTTTGAAACTGAGATTTCCCCGTTGCTGCCATTCTTCCATGAAACGAGAACACCAGAGCCAGCCCATGAGCCTGAGCCCATTTCAGCTTCGACATAGACGACATACCATGAGCCTTGCTGGACGCGCATTTGTGGCGCCCAGATCGAGTTGAACGCGGTTCCATTTCCTTGCTGTAGCTGCGCTGAATATGGGCTGTTCGTGTTCTTGTTGTTGCCAGCTACCCGCTCAAGGGCCGTCCCCGCGCTGTTGGTCCCTGCCTTATACCAAGTCGCGTGATTATACTGGTCCGTCCAGTTGACGAACGCAGGGTCTTTGTTGAGGCTGCTCTGCCCAATGCTGGCAGCTAGAACGGCGCTGGTTTGAGCAGCACCGGCTTGGGCGGTGGCAATCGCAGCTTGTGTGGTGGATATGCTGGCCGACGTTGCGGCACTTTCGCTTTCGGTCACGTCCTCTAACCAGAGGCTATCCAACCCCCAAACCTGTGACGCTGCGCCATTGTAATTCAGGAAAGCAAGGATGCGACATTGCTTCGTGCCGCCGCGCCACCAGTTGGATGTGTCTGCGTTGATTCCTTCGCCAGTTAGGACTTGGCTTTCTATGTCATACCAGCCAGCCGCCTTGGTGGCTGGAGCCCAGCCGACAATGTAATTATGCCCTGTATTCGCTCCGATCGCCGCACCCGCTCCATCATGTGATGTTGCCCCGATGTAGATATTTCCTGAATGCCCGCTGGAATATACCCGCCCTCTGATCTTGTATTTTCTGCTAGTGTCGATTGGTATTAGGGCTGAGTATAGATAGCTGCCGGGATTGGTGCCTGTGTTGCTAACCCAGACGCCAGACGCACCTTGAAAGCTCGCATTCCACGAACCACGTAGCGGAGGGCCAGACGCTGGATCAGTGTGGACAGCAAACCAGCTATCCATCCCCGAATTAAATCGAGCATTTGGTGTCAGCCCCAATGTCTGAGCATTCGACTGCGCTGTTGTGGCATATGCGGCAGACAGGTTGGCTTGGGTGGTTGCGACTGCCGCCTTATCGTTTGCTAGAGTGGCCTGTGTGGTGGCAATTCCTGCCTGTGTTGTGGCAATTTCTGCTGCGTCAACGTCGATCAATTCTAGGGCATAGACACGCTGAGCAGCGGTATATGGCGCGGGATAATTCATCACCACGCAGGGGGTGATGAATGCTCCAGCATTGGTTGATGTTAGGACAGCTTCAATCCAAACGGGGGTTGAAGATGATAAAACTGGATCGCCATAAACCGTTGCGGTGACGTAGCTGCCACTGTTGACCGATGGAAAGTATTGTATGCGAAGCTGAATGCGCCCTGCTGTCCCGCTGACGTGCTGGACGAGCGCGCGCACTTTCCACTTTTTCCCGTTGGTAGTCGGGACGCGAGTTTTCCACGCGACGGCACCATAACCGGCCGTATTGCTAACTTGATAATATGGGCCGTAAGTTGGGTCTGTCCCTAGAACAGCGTTGGAAGGATTAACCTCGTCACCGATGCCAACATGGTAAAGCAGACCATTTTCAAATGTGGTTGGCTTTGATGCTAGAGCGGCCTTCTGGGCAGCGGTGGAGTAGGTAGCGGATAAGCTGGCATTAGTGGCAGCAGATGACGCAGAATCTGACGCATCGACCGCAGCACCACTGGCAACACTGGCTGATACTTCTGCCTGATATTCCTCAGTGACGTCCCTTATCGTCAATGAAGAGACTTGAATGAGGCTGTTGCCGTTTGTCCCGCCATTACCCCAATTGAAATACACCCTTGGACGAATCCAAGCGTTCGGAATTGAGTTAGGAGCAAAGTCCTGATTGAGCGTTATCCAACCATCCGAAACCGTTATGTTGTCGCTGGCAACGCCGTGCAAAACGCCGTGGCTTCCCAGTGTTGTCTCGACGTTGAATGATGCATTTAACCCAGTAAAATCGACGGCAGCAAAAACGCCTCCACCGTTTGATGCATCAACGGTGCAACGAAGCCGAGCAGATACCCTGTATCGACGGCCAGTTATGGGCTTGATAAGTCCTTTTGTGCAAACCTGCCCAAAGCTGTTATATGTGAAAACTCGACCAATACCGCTGACGGTTACGAATGTGTCTGGCCCGCCTAGATCGGCAGGAAATTCACCGTTGAGGTCACCTGAGAAGTATTTTCCATCGTCTCTAAAATCATTCGGGAACAATGCGGCTGCTGCCCTGATCGCAACAAGAGCATTTGCGCTTGATGAAGAAGCAGATGCACTAGCTGCGGTTGCAGCATCAATTGCATCATTTTTGGCGTCAAGAGCGGCGGCAGCAGAAGCAGACGCAGAAGCTGTGTCACCATATGTCTCGATAAGGTCGGCAAGCTGCTCCTGAGCCGCCTCCAATTCCTCATTCAATTCCGAAAATATGTCCTGAGCAGGGTCAGTCGGTGTTGTTATCTCGACTTCGTTCTCAATCGCACCATCATCACCAAACGCATCGTATCCGCTATATCGGACATAATAGGTGGTGGCTGGCTCAGCCTTGAAACTGACGATTGGATTAGGACCAAATGCCTTTTCGTTTTCGGAGGTTTTAGCAACAGGTGAGGTTTCGCTTGCCCAAACATGATACCCCACAAAGTCCGAGTCAGTCCCCGGATAGAAGTTCATTATGATGAGATTATGGGACACCTCTGATTGGAATGAAGGTGCAGAAGGTGCCGGATTTGACGCTTCCACAGTGAACGCACCAGAGCGTTTATCGTTGGCATCAACGGTATATAATCTGATCGTTGGCGTTCTGGTTAAACCGGCTGTGACGTGTTCCTCATAGAGCAGCGTGTCGGTATAAATCCGCATTCCATTTTCGGGATTAATGCCAGTGTTCGCATTCTGGTCGATGGCATGAGGAACGACCTTGTTGGCGCATTGATACTCGATTTCGTATCGCAACTCCGCCTTGTTTTCTGGGTTTTCCTCGAATGTGACTACTAACGAATTTCCTGTGAATGTGGCTGATACCATTACCTTAGTTTAATCCTATGAATATGGGCGGCTGCACATCTCCTGTTGATCCAAATTCAAGGTCATAAACGATGGACGCGACTTCGCTGCTTTTGTTATATGTATTTATAGCTTTGACGGAGAACACATAGCGTCCGGGCTTAGCGTTATGCAGTTGGCATTGCGTCGAACCGCCCTCATAAAGCTCAACCCATTGCCCCAATGGCGTATAGACTTCAGCGTAAAATCGGCTGAGCATGAGGGTTGGATTGGTGCTGTCTTTTTTCCAGCTAAATGTCAGATTATGGATTGGTCCAAGCACGTCATCTGTCTCGAATTGATGGGAGACATTTAGATTGGTTGGAGCAGGCAAAAAGCCGGTGGTATTGTAATCTGTGAACGGAACAGATGGGACAGGCACGTTGCCTTCGACCCATTCATGCTTGCCCTGAGCATATCGACGAGCGTTCACCTGATAGGTGCCGCTCCCTGCGTCAATGATTTCCATGATGCGGAACCAGACAGGCTGAGTGCCATCGTGCCTGACGACGCCGAACGGCAAATATGGGACCATATCGGTGGTGCTGACCGTCACCACGTCTGTTTCTGTATCTTCTGACACGGTGGCGATCGGACGGATGACAAGCTGGTTGCCCACGACGCACCAAAGGTCATAAGCCTCATAGGCTTCCTGCAGGAACGAATGGTCTAGGGTGACGGTGGTGCTGCCAACAGCCTTCAAGCGTCCAGCGGATATCCAAGACTCATCGCCCTTTGGCGGTGGCGCATAGATGATGCGTTCTAGGACGATTGGGTCAGAGGTTTTTCCTGTGAAGTTGAAATTAGTGACTGCTGGCGTCCAGCTTGCGTCAGTCTCGCGCTTAACGTCCAATCCGACCGATATGTTGGTGCTGGATTGGTTGCCCTTTTTGCTTGTCTGGACGAGGCCATTGACTGCTAGTTTGATTAGCGCACGGTTGACCGATGCGTCTGTGACAGGAATCTCAATCGCGTTCCCAAGACCCGCCTTGAGTTCTATGGTGGCATCGAAATTGTTTGCAACGAATGGAGTGATTAGAATTGGGGATTGGCCCTCTTCCCCTATGCGTTCTTCCCACTTGACCCCTTGGAATTGAATTTGGCCTGTGCCGTGGTCCCTCAACGGCAATTCGTTGATGTAGATATTCTTCTCTTTGTCATCATCTGTGGCCCCAACAATGCCACCAATTGGGCCATCACCTAGCGCAACCAATGCGCTCAAAGTGGCATCGGTGAATATGGTGTTTTTGATTGTCTTGCCGCCGCCTTTTGCACCGCTTACGCGGTCATTTAGTAGGTTATATCCGTCAGAGTTTTCACCGAACCCATAGAGGCGACTTTGCTCCAATTTGTTGTTTATCCATTCTTCCGACAGCACTGTCGTTGAACTGCCACCACCTGAGTTTGTGTGTGTCACCATTCCTTCGATTAAGTTGGACCCGCAAAGCACGTCCAAGCCAGCGATATAGTTTAGAGGTATGCCCTCCTTTTGTGTGACCAATCCACCTTGGTAGAGCTTGGATTTTCTATCATCCTGCGTTGTGACTGTTGGCGGGAAAAGGAGGCTCATAATCAAGCTGACGGCAATGCCAACAGCGGCGGAAATTAGAGCAGTCACAAGCATTGCGCCTGTGATGAAGTCACCGCCTGATACGACAGGGACAAAATGGACGTTGCTGCCTTCTGGCAACTCCAATTTGACCAATTCGTCAGCGGTTAGGAAACGGCTCTTTTTGAGCGTTTTGCCAACACGGATTTGGAATTTGTTGAAGCGGATATAATCGTTTAGAACGTCATATTGCTTTAGGTAGGAGAGGATTTCTCCTGTGGTGCGAGCATAGATTGTATGCGGACGCTTTTTGCCCTTGGGCAGTAAATCCTTAAATATCCCATAGAAATGGAGTTTGATGAACATCTGTGAGCCTCATATTTGTGCGCTCACGTATTTATTTTGATGTTCGTTTTCGCTCGGGTAGTCGATAGAACTCGAAACTCCATTGCTCGATCAACGACTGCTCGTTTTTAACCTGCCATTCCTCAGAATATCTGTCGGTGAATTGCGTAAGGTATCGGCTCTCACCTAGATAGACAGCGCAATGGTTTGGTCGTGATGACCTCAGATTCATAACGACGAAATCACCTACCTTGCGCTCATGTGGCCTGACTGGCTTGAAGCCGACTTTAGGTGGCCAGTAGGTGAAAGGATCGCTCTGAGGATGACCCTGAGGATATTTGGCTGGATCGGCAGCGCGTGGCACGTTTTGAAGCTGGAACCCCTCTAGCCGGTAATAATCGCGGGCAAGGGTCCAACAGTCCCGTATGCCCCATTTGAAGGAGCGCCCGACGAGCGGGAGAATGTCTAGGCCATCACCCCAGCACTCAGGATAGGCTACGCTGTAAACGTCCCCTATGGCATTGCCCACGACAGCCACGATGCCCCAATTGATGCCTGTAGCTATCTGCTGGGCGCTATCCTCGTCAGACGCATCTGATTTGCCGTGTGGATGGGAATGGAGCAGCAAGTCGGGCTTGTCTGTCAGTATGCGGGCCTCATCCTCAGGGCGAAGCTGGAAATAGAACATCGGCTTTGGGGATATGTTCTCCAACTGGACGAAGGTGTCACCATAGACAGCGACAACAGCCTCGTTGGGATATGCCTTGTGGAAGATCGGCCTAATCTGTTCCCATAATGCCTTGGGCAATTGCCTGATATAATCGACCATAGGTTAGCCTCTAAGGATGGCGCTACCTAAGCCGGGATAATCCTCGCGCGTCATTATGAAGCCGGGGAATTTGCGTGTCGCGAAGTCCAAGTGGGTTGCTAGTTCTAGGTCGAGAGTTGCGCCTGTCTTAGATGGCTTCACCAACACATAACGCTCTGGCATAAATGGGCCGTTGACCCCTGCAATCACGTCCTCTGCGAATGCGCGGAATAAGGTGATAGGAGCGCCAGCACCAAAGCGGGCAGTCCGCAATGTGGCGTATAGCTCGCCCGTATAATCGAAAAGCTGGATTGATGGGCGCACTAGGTTTTCGCCGCCTCGTTGGAAGCCGCCAACTTGGAAGGGGTAGCATGTCCAGCTAAACCCTTGGTGGGTTATCGTTGATGTTTCTGGCAATGAGCCTGAGAAATTCGTAGTATCAACGAAGCGATAAACTGGCAGGGAAAACGCGGTCAAATCGACTTGGAGAAACTGGATATATCTTTCATAGGTAAGCGTATTCAATTCTGTCATTAAATTCGTTTCACTCCTGCTGTCACCGTTGCCTTCTGTGTCCCTCTAACCTCGTTGTATGAGTATTCGCCCGTCAGCCTGATCTTGATCGCGCCACGGAACAGACAGGTATAATCATAAACCCCGTTGAAATTGGTTGCCTGAAATGTCTCAATCAAAGCCAATGCGTCGGCCTTTGGGAGCGTCCATCGCAGGGTTGCGGTTTCAGAATATGGACGCCAGCCTATGGTGACTGAAAGGTCATATCCAGCCGCAGACATATTCGATTTTTGCGTGGTGCCTTGCCAGTCGATCGGCACCGACATTTTGCTCTGTTGTGGTAATGCTGTCATCCGCGCCACCCCCTCTGATTTGCTTGTGATCTAATTTGGGCATTTTGCTGCGCTTGGCTCATTTTAATCTGCGCCAATGTCTGAGCATTGACGGCTGCATCGCCAGATAATTGTATGTGGTAAACTGGCGCTAAGGTCACGCCACCACCGCCACCCATAAGCCTTGATGTTTTGCGGTTTGTAAGCACTTGCCCCGCACGGCCTGGCACCATCAATTCTGGTCCACGTTCACCAACGATATATGGCTTGTTTGCGCTGACGCTTCCGCCATTTGCCCTAAAGCCAATTGCGCTTGTGATGGCAGTTTTTAGGAGGCCACCTATACCACCACCACCGCCGAGTTTTTCCCCTAGCAATGCTGCTCGTAGGATTGCTTCAAGGAGTTTCTTCATCAAATCGGCAAAAAATCTCTTCATTGTGGCCATTGGATCGTCCCACAAATCAGAGAGGAATCCAGCCATCGTATCGACCGCATCATTCTGCTGTTGTTGGAGAGCAATTTGCTCCTCTAAATTCGCCTTGCGCTGCTCGTCAGATACGAGGATTGCCTTCTGGCCCTCGTCCAGTTTCTCATCGGCATTTATTTCAGCTATCTTGAGCGCCAGACGTTCTTGCTGGACCTGTTTGCGTAGCTGCTCAGCCAACGTAGCATTGCCGCGCAACTCGGCTAATTTGGCTTCCTGCTCAAGCTCGCCTAACTCGTTGTTGGCATGTTCTGTGGCGACTTGCTTCTTGGTCTGCTCAGCCTGTTCAACAGCCTTCTTGGCAGCAATCAGACGGTAATATGCCAATGCGGCAGCATCGACGGCTTTGGTCTGCTCATTCTGAACATCGAGGTTGGTATCAAGGCCAGCCTTGCGACGGCCCTCCACCATAGCAAGCTGTGTCTCGCTGTATGAAGCCTCGCGTGTCTTGGTGGCATAGTCATCGAGGGCATCATTGTATTTCTTCTGCGCTGCCTCAGCTTCACGAGCTGCCTTCTCAGCATCTTTGTCGGCTTGGCTTTTCTCCTTGCCCTTACCAGCGCCGCCCTTCTTGCCACCACCGCCCTTGGCACCACGGCCAGATGGTGCTTGTGAACCGGGATCGGCGCCATCGCGATCACCGCCAAAGACATTGCTGCCAATGCCCATAACGCGGTCGTAGCCCTCTTTGTATGCTAACGCCCCTTCTGCACCCGCATCGCGGTATGCCATCTTATTCACGCCTAGAACGCTGCCTAAGAAGGAATCAGCTACATAGTTGTTCATCGCCGCAACGGCGTTGTGGACATAGGCTGACAGTCGCTTGAACACGCTCATCACCGTGCCGACCATTGCGGCGGCGGCGCGCTGCATTCCGCTCATCACGCTGCCAAAGGTGCTGCCTGTGCTGCTCGCCTGACGAGCTACCCATTGGATAATCTGACCTAGAGGGGTGAAATTGGCTATTACGTCATAGACGATTTCGATGATGGTTCCGAAAATGTCCCAGAGCGTTCTAAACACCACGACGATAACGTCTATGGCTACACCTAGAGCGTCGAATGCGGCTGCTAGATATGGGATTGCTGCATTGGCCATATCTGACAGCAATTCAGCTACAGGGGCGAATGCGTCGATGATGCCAGCTTGCGCGACGTTGCCGATCATTTCCATTGATGAGGTCAAGCCCGCGGCTGACTGGATAGATTCGTCTGAGGCAGTTGCGTAGTCACGTATAGCCTGTCTGCTGGCTTCATATTCGGCGGTCGACATTTTCAACAATCCGGCGAGTTCTTTTGACCCCTTACCGAATATGTCTTGTGCCAATGCGGCGCGCTCTGTGTCAGAGGCAACGCCAGCTAATGCAGTCCGTGTTTCTTCAAATATCTGTTGGCCTGATTTGACCGAGCCATCGGCATTTTTGACGCTGACACCTAGGGCAGCGAATGACGCATTTGCCTTCTCATTTCCTAGGACTGCATCACCGACAGTCTGGTTCATTTTGGCAAATGAGTTCTGGAACGCCTGAGCAGAACCACCGGCAGCTAATGCCGTGCCATTCATCTGTTGGAGGAAGCCGGTTGTGACGCCTAGATTGTTAGCTGTATCTGATAGCTCGTCTGCCATCTGAGTAGCGGCCATTGCGCCACCGATTAGGGCTGTCCCAATAGCAGTGACGCCAATGGCAACTGGATTGAGCATTGGTGTGAGCGTTGACAGGATATTGCCGAACCCGCCTATAGATGGAGCCATGCTGGCAAACGCACCTTGAAGGTCAGCCGCACCACCTTTGGCCAACAGTCCCATTTCTGAGAATTGGCTTTTGAAACCCGACATGAAATCGGCTTTGAATTTGTGGGCATCGACCTTATCGAACGCATCGACGATCTTCTTCGCCTCTTGCTGCGCGTTCGTTGCTGTGTCGTCTAATTTGCTATCAAATCTGGTTAGATCGCGGAGAGCATCTTGGACGTCTGATAATACCTTATATTCTAATACTTCTTGTGCCAAACAGGGCGTCCTCCAGCGGTGTTTTTTGTATTTATTTTATCTGCTGGAAGGCCGCTTAGGTGCTATGGGTTTGTCACTCAGGAAGGCTGTTGCCTCGTTGAGTGATTCAATCACTGGTTCGTCATCCTCGCTTTCAATTTCCTGTTGTCCGATGACGATTAAAAGCCATTCAGACCATGACACAGAACCTGCTTGTTCAGGTGTATAATGGAAGCGGTGTATCAGCGAGATTATCGCCGCCTCATGCTCCTTTAGACTTGAGGTTCCGGCTTTTTTTTAGTGTTGCCCTTCACGTCCTTAATGCGCTTTTGATAATCAACGCCCATCAATATAGCCCCGACCTTTGCGAGCTTTTCGGTAGTTTGGCTGTCTTGCCATACCTCTATGTCTGAGAAGAATGCAGCGTATATCTCATTTTCGCTATAATCTGATCCTGACTGGAAATAGTAGAATATCTTTGCCATAGATTGCGGGTCGGTAATGTGGTTGGTCATATATTCGTAGAACGGTATGCCTGTGTTTTCGACCAATGCGTTGATAGCGTCTAGCTCTGCCCTAAGGGTGATAACGTCGCCATCATATTCATAGACGGCTGTTCCGATTCTGTTTTTTAATGCCATTTGAATTCTTCCTTTTGTAAATGCGATATGTCGGTGAGTGGGCCACCTCCCTGAACCCACTCATCCGGTTTTATGTGTGCTTATGCACCGCCACCTGTGACCAATGCTCGTGGTGGATTTGACATGGTGACTGCGCCAGCTTTGACCAATGTGCCTGAGCCAGAAATGGTGTTCTTTGACTCTGCGTTATATTCGAGTTCGCTGAGGATGAAGTCACCTTCAAGCCATACTTCGCCAAGGTATCTGATTTGATATGCCCAAGGTGTGTTGAACGCATCGTCGAAGATGGCCATGCCTGTGTCCTCGAAGTTCTGATTGAAATCGAAAGTGATTTCGTATGTTTCATCCCCGGGATTATTTTGGACACCAATCTCCTTGGTGCTGTCCTCTTGAACGTCGGCTGATTTTTTGATTGATAGGTTGTTTTCGTTGACTACTTTAAGGAAGCTGGTGTCATTCGCAGGTGCCGCAGTAGCACCGATATATAATCTGAAATCCTTTCCTAATTCGCGCTTTGATACGGCCATGTTTATATTTCCTCTTATTATTATTGGTGGCCTTCCAGCGACCACATCGGCTATCTGTGATTATTTATCCTTTCGACCCTACCTGTTGGCATCTCTGAGCTTCTGACGCATACGAGCAGACAGCTTTGGGCGGGTGCGCTCAAAGGCTCTTTGTAGGAATGGATTTGCTTCTATTTTTGCGGTGCCATCGTGGACATACGAGGCATAAGGAGCAGACGCATAAACGCGGATTTGATTCTGGTTTACCGCGCCGTCGATGCTCTCTTGTAGATCGCCTGTTTCACCGACAGGACATTCAGCTTTGGCTACGGGTTTGAAATCCTGCTCAACCCATTCGCTGCCCGCATCCTCGAATAGATCATTTTCTATTGCGCGCTTTACGCTGCCGATTCTGCGTTTAAGTCCGTTGATGCCTTTCAGTGCCACTTGCCATCAAACCTCCATCAAACGGAAAGACATGATGATACGGCCTAGGCCAGTTTCTAGGTCGGTTCTAACGTCGCGACCTTGGCCCTCAATTCTAATGCCTTCTGGTGTAATTTGTTCGTGCAGAAACTGCATCATATTGGCTGATATGGCCTTGGCCTCATCAAGCTCATCTTTGCTGTTGGCTGGCTTCTCAAACCACAAGGACACCTTGACGAATGTGTTTTCCACATACTCGCCTTTTATGTCCTCAACTGTGGTGAACTCGCCGCCATCTATGGTGAGTTGTGGGCCTGATTGATCTAGGTCAGGAAGGCCGCTTCTGATCCAATTGTTTGCAGCAAAGTAGCTGTCCCAAGCGGGAATGTCGTGTCGGCTGTCAGCGATAAAGTATGCTAATGATTCTGTCGGTTCCACGCGATAAACGTCCCCTTATTATGATATTTCCAATTCGTAATATAAGGGCTGGCCAACGCCTCCCTCTATGATGCTTTTGACGGTCCATTTATTCCCGTTGGCTGTGACGGTATCGCCTAGCTTTGGAACAAAGCCGTCTGGCAGCGGGATTGTCACCGTGCTGACCTTGATCCAGTAGCCATCGCGCAAGACGCTCTTTTGCCAGTTGAACACGCCCATGCCTGTCCAGCTTGCTGGCGCGGCTGGATTGCGGTCATACCCACTGACGACGCGGCTGATTGTGACCTCTGTGTCACCTAGGCCGTTAATGAGGCTACTAGCTAAGCCTGCAAAGCTACTCCAATCTGCCATATCAGCGCGATCCGCCCGCTCTGACGATGCTGGAGCCTTTGAAGCTGCCTAGCTTAGCTAGGGC
This sequence comes from Sphingopyxis sp. H073, assembly GCF_001468395.1. Classification (GTDB taxonomy): domain Bacteria; phylum Pseudomonadota; class Alphaproteobacteria; order Sphingomonadales; family Sphingomonadaceae; genus Sphingopyxis. The sequence goes on from NZ_LNSG01000002.1 coordinate 551,126, forward strand.
TTGAAACACTATGTCTGCTTCTGCGACGGCGTTCTTGGGGTTGGATAACTCCATGCTGCCTAGCTTGACCCGCTCAGCGTTGTATTTGGTATCGTCCCATAGGTTGATGCCCTTGACGAGGAAGGCCGCTAGGTAAGCCTGTGCGCGCCTAACGTCCTGTGGTGTCCCGTCTGGCAGATACTCCATGCCAGCCAAGTCAGGGTTGAGCAGATATAGCTCATAGGCGACGCGCTGTTGCGCCTCGTCCAGATAGCCAAACATCGCAGCTATGCTGGCAGCGGTAACGACCTTACGAGCAGCAGGGACGTTCTTGCGAGGCCAAGCCAATATCTGGTCTTCGTCCGCAAGCTCGCCTTTGAACCACCAATTGTCTGAAATCATCCGTGCGGCGGTAATGAGATGGGGTATATGCCCTGTGACGTGACCCCCTGATTTTCCTCCACGAGCGATTAGAGTCTGGCCTGAAGGAAGGACAGACGATGAAGCGCAAGAGGTTTACCGAGGAACAGATCATT
>NZ_LNSG01000003.1 GCF_001468395.1 Sphingopyxis sp. H073
GCAACACCGCAAACTCGCCGCCTAATATCAACCCCCAGACGAGGCCCGCACTCCACTAATCTACGCCGCGAGTTGTGCCGAATGTTCTGACGACGGACACAGATAGTGTTGGACAAAACTGTCGGCATAGGTGTCAAAACTAAAGGCGCGTCTTCGAAGTTCAGCCTGTGCCTCCAACTGCTCCCGCGCCCTCGCTTCCTCCAGCAGTCGCCTCTCCTCTTCAACAGGGTCCACTCCACCGCGCACCTGGAGGAGCCGCCTCTCTGCTTCCCGACGCGCCGTTTCAGTTGTCCATGGATTGCCATGACCGCCAATCGTCATTCGACGCGCAGCTCGTCCCTTGATGCGATACTGGAACACGTATGACTTTACTCCCCCAGTACTGACGCGCAGGCCAAACCCGCTCAGCTCAGTGTCCCATATAAATTGGTCACCCCGAGGGGATGGCTCGGCCGCATCGACCACACGCTTTGTGAGCCTTGAATTTACCAATATCCGATTCCTGCGTAATCACCACGTAATCAGTTTTCCGAAAACTGCAGGATATTTTATCAAATGACAGAGTAGCAGTAAATGACTATTTTCTGCGGATTATAGTGCCCTGGAGTTCTCCCGGGCACCTCCAGCGCAGGCTCAAAAATTTACTTTTAATCAGTAGGTCGCTGGTTCGAACCCAGCAGGGCTCACCATATCTCGCCTTTACGGCGCGGGCGCCTTTTCGATCAGCTTCAGGCCAAGCATCATCGCGTTGACGACCGCTTCCTCGCGGCTGCCCGCGCGCAATTTGCGCATCACATTCTTGAGGTGCCATTTCACCGTTTCGGGCGCGAGGTGCAGCGTTCGGGCGATTTCCTTGTTCGACTCGCCGACATTGAGCGCGCTGAGGATTTCGATCTCGCGCTCGGTCAGGAACGAAAATGCCTCGCCGGGCGCTGCGCTGTATCCGCCCCGACGGCGGCTACACCGCCGTCTGATCCAAATCCTTCACAACTGGGACGACAATCCATGAGCAAGAAACCGGTCATCGTCTATGGCGCCTCGGGCTACACAGGCCGCCTCGTCTGCGAATATCTGCGCGAGCTCGGCATTCCGTTCATCGCCGCCGGGCGCGACGCGAAGCGCGTGCAGGAGGTGATGGACAAGGTGCCCGGCATCGAGACCGCCGACTATGAGGTCGCCGAGGTCGAACATAGCGTCGAAGCGCTGACGAAGCTGTTCAAGGGCGCAAAGGTCGTGTGCAACATGGTCGGCCCCTTCATCAAATATGGCCCCGAAACCGTCGAGGCGAGCCTCGCAGCGGGATGCCATTACCTCGACACCACCGGCGAGCAGGACTGGATGATGCTGGCGCAGGAAAAATGGGGCGAGGGTTTCGCGAAAAAGGGCCTGCTGCTCTCTCCGTGCGTCGCGCATATGTACACGACGGGCGAGATCGCGGCGAACATCGCGCTCGAAACCATGCCGGGGCTCGATACGCTCGACATGCTCGTGCTGTGGAAGGGCTTCCCGACCTATGCCTCGGTCCAGACGATCTTCACGATCCTGAAGGCCGACTGGTATTATCTGGATAACAATCAGTATGTCCAATGGCCGACGCTGACGACCACCGAATGCCATGTCCCCGGCCAGCACGCCACCGCGCTGACCCTGCCGTGGGGCGGGACATCGCACCCGCTCTGGTTCAAGGACGACCCGCGCGTCTCGACCGTCAAGGTCTATGGTGGCGTTTTCGCGCGCGAGGTGATGGACAATGTCGTGAACATGACCAAGATGATCGATACCGACATCAAGCCGCTCCCCTTCAAGGAACAGGAGGCGGCGCTCGCCAAGATGGCGGAATCGGTTCAGGGCGACATGCCGCCGCGCGAAAATCCGCGGCTCAACACCAGCATCGATTCGGTTCACGCCTCGGGCCCGCTCGGCCGCGTGCATGTGCTGATCCACGGCAATTGCAACTATAAGCAGACCGGCCTGATGCAAGCGTGGGCAGCGGTGAACCTGCTCCAGCAATCGCCGCGCCGCGTCGGCTTTGCGTCGGCGTGCCAGGCGTTCGGGCATCGCGAGATATTCGGCGCGCTGCGCCAGTTCGGGCTGGTGCTGAAACCGGTCGTCACGGTTCACGACTGAGGAGGCGGCGGATGCGGCTGGTCGACTGGCTCGACAAGGGGGCGTCGCTGGGCGCCGGCGCCCCCTGCCTGACGATGGACGGCAAGAGCCTGTCCTATGCCGAGGTGCAGGCGCTGACGCACCGCGTCGCACGCAGGCTGAACAGTGCGGGGATCACGCCGGGAAAGCATGTCGCGATCCTCTCGGGCAACGATCCCGTTGCCTTTGCCTGCGTCCTTGCGATCTCGCGCGCCGCGGCGGTCTGGTGTCCGATCAATCCGCGCAACGAGGCGGCCGAGAACGCCTATGTTCTCGACAATTTCGATTGTGCGGCATTGCTCTTCCATTCGAAGTTCGCCGATCTGGTCGACGAACTGCGTCGGCAGTTGCCGAAACTCGAGCTGCTCGTCTGCCTCGATGCCGAGCAGCCGTTCGCGCCGTCGCTCGACCAGTGGCTCGCGGGCGTCCCCGACGGCCCGTTTCAGGCGGAACCGGTCAGCGACCTCGCGATGCTCCCCGGCACCGGCGGGACGACGGGCCACCCGAAAGCTGTCATGCTGACGGGCCGCAATCTCGAGGCGATGACCGCGCTGACGCTGATCGGCTATCCGTTCGAGGGACGCCCGGTCTATCTGGCGATGGCACCGCTGACGCACGCCGCCGGTGTGCTGACCTTCCCGATCATGGCGCATGGCGGTGAGGTCGTGATCATGCCCTATCCCGATACCGGAGAGTTCCTGGCGCTGGTGTCGCGGCACCGCGTCACGCACAGCTTCCTGCCGCCGACACTGATCTACATGCTGCTCGATCATCCAGCGCTCGGCGCCACCGACCTCTCGTCGCTCCAGTGCTTCTGGTACGGCGCGGCGCCCATCTCGCCTGCGCGGCTCGAAGAGGCGATCGACAAGATCGGGCCGGTGATGGCGCAGCTTTTCGGTCAGACCGAGGCACCGATGATGATCTCGATGATGGCGCCGAACGATCATTTCAACCCGGACGGGTCGGTTGCGCGCCACCGCCTGTCGTCAGCGGGCAAGCCCGGCCCGCTCGTGCAAGTCGCCATCATCGATGAAAGCGGCAGCGAACTGCCGCAGGGCGAGCGCGGCGAGATCGTCGTCAGGGGCTCGCTTGTCATGGCCGGTTATTACAGGAACCCGGAAGCAACGGCCGAGGCGACGCTGAACGGCTGGCACCGCACCGGCGACATCGGCTATCTCGACGCCGACAATTTCCTCTACATCGTCGACCGCGCCAAGGACATGATCATCACCGGCGGCTTCAACGTCTATTCGGCCGAGGTCGAGGCGGCGCTGCTGTCGCACCCGGCGGTTCAGGACAGCGCGGTGTTCGGGCTTCCCGACGACAAATGGGGCGAGCGAGTCTGCGCGGTCGTGCAGCTTCGCGCGGGCCGGCAGGCCGCGCCCGAAGAGATCATCGCGCACGTCAAGGCGGCCATCGGCAGCGTCAAGACGCCAAAGGAGCTCGAAATCTGGGACGACCTGCCGCGGTCGAAAGTCGGCAAGGTACTGAAGCGCGAAATTCGCGCTGGCAAGCTCGGTTCTCCGGCCTGATTCGAAGCTGCGAGCCACCCGGTCAGGCGAAATGGAGCCGCCGGTACTTGCCGCGAAAATAAAGCAACGGGTCGCGGTGCGGCTCGAACTGCGCGCGCACCACTCGCCCGACGAGGATAAAATGGTCGCCCGCTTCATGCAGCGACTCGCGCTGACATTCGAACGAAACGAGTGAGCCGCCGAGCAACGGCACGCCGGTCTGGCCAGGCGCCCATGGCAGGTTGGCGAAGCGGTCCTCGCCCTTCGACGCGAAACGGTTCGACGCCGGTTGCTGCCCGATCTGGAGGACGTTGACGCCGAAATGCACCGCGTCGCGCAGGACCGGCGCGGTCCCCGACGTATTGGCGATGCAGACGAGCAGCAGCGGCGGGTCGAGCGACACCGAGGTGAAGCTGTTCGCCGTCAGTCCCGCCGGTGCCCCCGACGCGTCGAGCGCGGTGACGATCGTGATGCCGGTGGCGAAACAGCCCATCGCATCGCGCAGCGTGCGCGGGTCCGATCCAGCCTTGAACTCCATCGCTTCGCGCGGCTGGCGCCGTTCGAGGAATTCGAGCAGCTGGCCGAGCAGTGCCTCGTTGCGATCGACCGCGAACGCCAGGTCTCTGTCCTCGATATCGGCGCTTTCGCCGATCGGCAGCGCCGCGGTGAAAGCGTCGCTCGCCGCGGTGCATTCGGCGGGCGAAAAGCCGCCGCGAACGACCAGCGTCGGAAGCGCGAGGCGCGGCGCCGCCGCGACCGCCTCATCGCTCACCGGCATGTCGACCAGAATCAACCCCGCCGCGAGATGCGCGCCATCAGGGGCCAGCGCCTGCGTCGCGACCAATCCCCCTCGCCGCGCGGTCGCGACGACGGGGCGCGACCCCATCTGCGCCAGGATAGCGCGCAGATCCTCGACATGCGCAGCGATATCGCCCGCTTCCATTGCAGAGGCACGTGGCTCGACATTGACGACGCGTCGCCCGGACAGGACGAGCGCTTCGGCCGCTGCGCGCCAGACCTCGCGCCCCTGCCCCGGTTCGGGGAGCAGCAGGACGGCGGGATCATTTTCGTCGCCCAGAACATCGGCGGACAGACGAAGGCCGCCAAATCCCTTATATTCGATGATAGCCAAGCAGCCCCCTCGACGGGCCGGCGAGTAAAGAGGCCGGCAGGTTGGACCCTGCCAGCATAGCGGCACCCGTTGCCGGACCGCAAGGACGGAGCGCAAGGATGGGCGGGCGTCAGCTCCTGAAACCGGCAAGCCGCTGGTCGATGATCGCTTCGGCGTCGCCGATAATCCGGTCGATCAGTTGCTGACAGGTCGGGATATCGTGGATCAGCCCCTGCACCATCCCGGCCCAGAACACGCCCTTCGACAGGTCGCCGGTCTGGAGCAGTTCGCGCCCTGCGGCGCCCGACACCAACTCCTGCACGTCGCTGAACTGCGCATCGGGATTGGCGAGGCGACGCGCGACCTCTTCGCTCACCGGGCTGCGGCCGACGCGCGCGGTATTCTTGAAGTTGCGAAAGATCAGAAAGCTGCCGCGCTCGTCATTGTCGATATAGGCCTGCTTCACATTGTCATGGATCGGCGCCTCGACGGTCGCGCAGAAGCGCGTGCCCATGTTGATGCCCTCGGCGCCGAGCGACAGCGCGGCAACGAGGCCGCGCCCGTCGCCGAAGCCGCCCGAGGCGAGCATCGGAATCTTGACCTTGTCGGCGGCGGCGGGGATCAGGATCAGGCCCGGAATATCGTCCTCGCCCGGATGGCCGGCGCATTCGAAGCCGTCGATCGAGATGATATCGCAGCCCGCCTTCTCCGCCGACAGCGCGTGACGGACCGCCGTGCATTTGTGGAGGATCGTGACGCCATGGGGCTTCAGCATCTCCCAGATCTCCCGCACCGCCTGCGTGCCCGCGGTTTCGACGATCTTCACCCCGCCGTCGATGATCGCCTGCGCATAGGCTTTGTAATCGGGCGCGTTGATCGTCGGAAACACCGTCATGTTCACGCCGAAGGGCTTGCCGGTCATCGCGCGGCAGCGCTCGATCTCGGCGCGCAGGGCGTCGGGAGACGGCTGGGTCAGCGCGGTCAGGATGCCGAGGCCCCCCGCATTCGACACCGCGCTCGCAAGCTCGGCATAGCCGACGCTCTGCATACCGCCCTGAACGATCGGATGTTCGATGCCCAGCATCTCGGTGATACGCGTCTTGAAAGCCATGCCACGTCCTTCCCTAATTTTATTACCCTTACGGCACCGTCGTCTTTGCACATGAATTAACTTGACGCTTACGTCAACGTCGGGTTGAGCGATTGCAGAAGCGGCGAAGGGAATCGGGATGACGACGAACCAAGGCATATCGGATCGGGCGCTGGCGATTGCTGCAAAGGTTGAGACCTTCGTCCGGGAAACCGTCATCCCCTATGAACGCGATCCCCGCCGCGACCATCATGGCGCTCCGACCGACGAGCTGGTCATGGAAATGCGCGAGCAAGCACGCGCTGCGGGCGTGCTGACGCCGCACATCCTGCAAGACGGCAGCCACCTTAACCAGCGCGAGACCGCCGTGGTGTTGATCAACAGCGGCTTGTCGCCGCTCGGCCCGCTCGCCTGCAACACGATGGCGCCCGACGAGGGCAATATGTATCTGCTCGGCAAGGAGGGAAGCCCCGAGCTCAAGGCCCGCTTCCTCAAGCCGATGGTCGATGGCCATGTGCGCTCGGCCTTCTTCATGACCGAGCCTGCCGAAGATGGTGGCGCGGGCTCCGACCCGTCGATGATGAAGACGACGTGCCACCCCGACGGCAATCACTGGGTCGTCAACGGTCGCAAGACCTTCATCACCGGCGCGCAAGGCGCGCGGGTCGGCATCATCATGGCCAAGGCCGAGCAAGGAGCGTGCATGTTCCTGGTCGACTTGCCCGACCCCGCGATCCGTATCGACGAGATCCCGAATACGATCGACAGCTCGATGCCCGGCGGCCACGCCACGCTGACAATCGACAATCTGCGCATTCCCGCCGACCAGATGCTGGGCCAGGCAGGTGAAGGCTTTCGCTATGCGCAAATACGCCTGTCGCCGGCGCGCCTGTCGCATTGTATGCGCTGGCTCGGCTGCTGTATCCGGGCGCATGAGATCGCGACCGATTATGCCAACCGCCGCGAGGCGTTCGGGAAGCCGCTGATCGAGCATGAGGGCGTCGGCTTCATGCTCGCGGAAAATATGATCGATCTCAAGCAGGCCGAACTGATGATCGACTGGTGCGCAGGCGTCCTAGACACCGGATCGCTCGGCACCGTCGAAAGCTCAATGGCGAAGGTGGCGGTGTCGGAAGCGCTGATGCGCATCGCCGATCGCTGTGTCCAGGTCATGGGCGGCACCGGCGTCACTGACAAGACGATCGTGGAACAGGTGTTCCGCGAGGTCCGCGCCTTCCGCATCTACGATGGCCCGACCGAGGTTCACAAATGGAGCCTCGCCAAGAAGATCAAGCGCGATTGGAAAGCCGGCCACGCCTGAGCGCCGCGAAGTTTGTTGGCGCGGAATGATTTCGCTGCGCCCGAAACGTAACGTCAAAAGACTTGACGTTTACGTTAACGTACAGATGATGGGCACAAACAGACCAGGGTGAGGAATCGGGCCGATGTCGATATTGCACGATGAAGGACAGCAGGCGATCGCGACCGAGTCGCGCCGTGTTCTCGAAGCACGGATCAGCAAGGACGACCTGCTGCCGCTGCTGCAGACCAGCGGCCGTTACCACGAGGGCTTCTGGACGACGGCGAAGGAACAGGGCTGGACCGCCCTCGCCCTTCCTGAAGCCTATGGCGGTCTCGACCTCGGCCTCGTCGAACTCGGGCTGATCGCGCATCAGGCCGGACGCTCGCTGAGCGGCGCCCCCTTCCTGACCTCGGGTTTCGGCGCCGCGAAAGCAATCGAGCTCCTGGGCACCGATGCGCAGAAACAGCGCTGGCTGCCTGGCCTCGCCAGCGGCGAAGCCATCGGCGCGGTCGCCTTCGCCGCCGGCGCCGACCCGCTTCCCGCCCGACCGGACCTCACCTGTGCAAACGGCCATATCGAGGGGCGCGCGAGAAGCGTCACTGCGGGGCTGGCCGCCGATGTCGCCGTCGTTCTCGCCGACGAGGCCGGCACGCCGGTCCTCGCGCTCGTCGATCTCGCCGGGGTCGAACGATCGGCGATCGACAGCTTTGACAACAGCCGCCTCATCGCCGACCTCCGCTTCGCCGGGACGCCTGCCGAGGTGATCGCCACGGGTCCGGCGGCACGCGGCGCAGCGCTTCAAATTCTGACGCTGCAGGCCGTCGTCACCGCGCACGAACAGACCGGCGGCGCCGAGGCCTTGATGGAAATCGCCCGCGATTACGCCGTGACGCGCAAGGCGTTCGGGCAGCCGATCGGCGCTTTCCAGTCGATCAAGCATCGCATTGCCGAACTGTACGGACTGGTCGAGCTCGCCCGCGCGAACTGCATTCATGCCGCAGCACGCGTGGATCAGGCGGACTTCATCACGGCCGCAGCCGCGGCGCGCCTTTCGGCAACCGAAGCCTATGATACCGCCGCGCGCGACTGCGTGCAGATCCATGGCGGCATCGGGGTCACCTGGGAGATCGGGCTGCACCTTCACATGCGCCGTTCGCGCAGCCTCGCGCTCGAACAGGGAAACAGCCTTTTCTGGGAAGATATACTCGTCGACCGCCTGGCAGGAGAAGCCGCATGAGCGATCTCGAAGCCTTCCGCGCGAAAGCCGCTGCGTGGTGCGAATCGATGGTGCCCGCCTTCGGAAAGGCGGCGCGCAAGGGGCTGAGCGTCGAAGAGGATCTCGCGCTCGGCCGCCGCTATCAGAAGGCGAAATTCGATGCGGGCTTTGCAGGCATCAACTGGCCGACCGAATATGGCGGCCAGGGGCTCGGCCACATCGAGAAGATCACCTTTGAAGGGGAAGAGATGAAGCATGGCTTCCCCAACGTCTATTTCGGCATTTCGCTGGGGATGCCCGTCCCGGTCCTGATGCAGTTCGGTGCCGACAGGGACTTTGTGAAGGAGCGTGTCGTCAAGGCGCTGCAGGGCGAGGAAATCTGGTGCCAGCTCTTTTCGGAGCCGTCGGGCGGCACCGACCTCGCGGGCCTCCGCACGCGCGCGGAGCCCGACGGCAACGGCTGGAAGATCAACGGTCAGAAGGTCTGGACCAGCTGGGCCCAATATTCGGACTATGGCGTCATCGTCGTGCGCACCGATCCCACGGTCGCGAAGCACAAGGGCCTCACCTATTTTTGGGTCGACATGAAAGCGCCCGGCGTCACCGTGCGCCCGATCAAGCTCGCGGGCGGCGACAGCCACGTCAACGAAGTCTTCTTCGACGATGTAAAAATCAGCGACGATCACCGCATGTCGCCGGTCGGTGGCGGTTTCGCGGTTGCGCTCACCACGCTGATGATCGAGCGTTATGTCGCCACCGACAGCGCCGGTTTCGGTCCGCACCTCGACCTGTTCGTCGACCTCGCCAAAGATGTGAAGATCAACGGCAAGCCCGCGATCGAGGATGGCCGCATCCGCCAGCAGATCGCGCGCAACTATGCGATGCGCGCCGGACTCGACTCGATCAACCGCCGCGCACGGCTGATGATGCAGGCGGGGATGACCCCGGGGCCTGAAGGCTCGCTCAACAAGCTCGTCGCGGTGCGGTCGCGCCAGAAGCTGTCGGAGCTCGCGCTCGACCTGCAGGGCACTGACGGCTTCCTGTTCGACGAGCATGCCTCGCCGAAAGATGACTGGGCGTCGAGCTGGATCAACGCGCCGACCGGGCGCATCGCGGGCGGGTCGGACGAGACCTTGCTCAATACCATCGCCGAACGCATCCTTGGCCTGCCGCAGGACCATCGCCCCGACAAGGGCATCCCGTTCAACAAGATTCCGGCCTGAAGGAGCCTGCTTCATGATTATCGATTCCTCGACCGCAGCCGTCGTAACCGGCGGCGCCTCCGGCCTCGGCCGCGCGACGGCCGAGGCGCTTGCCGCAGCGGGCGTGAAGGTCGCGATCTTCGACATCAACGACGCGCTCGGCGAAGAGGTCGCGAAGGCGATCGGCGGGCTGTTCGTCCATGTCGACATCACCGACGAGCAGTCGGTCCTCGATGGCTATGCCAAGGCCCGCGCGGCGCATGGGCAGGAGCGCATCTGCGTTCACTGCGCGATGACCTCGCGTCGCGGCAAGACGCTCGCTTATGACAAGGAGACCGGCAAGTTTCGCCGCACCCCGACCGAGGATTATGCCTATGGCGTCGCGGGCATCCTGACCGCGAGCTACCGCATCGGCTCGATCGCCGCCGAGGGGATGGCGGGACTGCCCGAACTCGAGGACGGCGAACGCGGTGTGATCATCTTCACCGCCTCGGTCGCCGCGCAGGATGCGCAGATCGGACAGGTGATCTATGGCTCGGCAAAGGCGGGGGTGAATGGGCTTGTCCTGCCGATGGCCCGCGACCTGATGGACCTTGGCATCCGGGTCAATTCGATCATGCCCGGCGTGTTCGAAACGCCGCTGCTCGGCAACATGAACCCGAAGGTCAAGGAAAGCCTGGAGGCCTCGGTCCCCTTCCCCAAGCGCCTCGGCAAGGCGAGCGAATATGCCAGCCTCGCGATGGAGATGGCGCGCAACAGCTACTTCAACGGCCAGGCTGTGCGCCTCGACGGCGCGATCCGCATGGCACCCCGCTGATCACGCCGACGACGCTTCTTCAATCCCCTGACGACCCGGATAAATACCCAAGAAAGGAACTCCCCATGGCAGACGCCTACATCATCGACGCCGTCCGCACCCCGCGCGGGATCGGCAAGCCCGGCAAGGGCGCGCTGTCGCACCTGCACCCTCAGCACCTCGCCGCGACCGTCCTCGCCGCGATTCGCGACCGCAACAATCTCGATACCGCGACGGTCGACGACATCGTCTGGTCGACCTCGTCGCAGAACGGCAAGCAAGGCGGCGACCTTGGCCGCATGGCGGCGCTGTCGGCGGGTTATGACATCAAGGCGAGCGGCACCACGCTCGACCGTTTCTGCGGCGGCGGTATCAGCTCGGTGAACTTCGCCGCGGCCAGCGTGATGAGCGGCATGGAAGACTGTGTTATCGCCGGCGGCACCGAAATGATGAGCTACACCGCTGCTTATGCGGCCGAACAGGCGAACGCCGGGCTACCCCCGCGCATGATGGGTTCGGGTCACGAGGCGCTCGACGCCCTGCATCCGCAATCAAACCAAGGCGTGTGCGGCGACGCGATTGCGACGATCGAAGGGATCAGCCGCGAGGATCTCGACGCGCTCGCGCTCGTCAGCCAGCAGCGCGCCGACCGCGCCATCAAGGAGGGCCGCTTCGCCAAGTCGGTCGTGCCGGTGCTCAATCCCGACGGCAGCGTCGCGCTCGACCACGAGGAGTTCCCGCGTCCCGAAACGACCGCCGAAGGACTGGCCGCGCTCAAGCCCAGCTTCGCAGCGCTCGCCGACTTCGACCTCGGCGGCGGCGTGACCTTTCGCAAGCAGATCAACCGCCGCTATCCCGATGTCGACATCCAGCATTTCCATCATGCGGGCAATTCGTCGGGCGTCGTCGACGGTGCCGCCGCGATCCTGCTGACTTCAAAGCAGTACGCCGACAAGCACGGCCTGAAGCCGCGCGCCCGCATCGTCGCCTATGCCAATATCGGCGACGATCCGACGTTGATGCTCAACGCCCCGGTTCCCGCGGCGAAGAAGGTGCTCGAGAAGGCCGGTCTCGGGAAGGACGACATCGATGTCTGGGAAATCAATGAGGCGTTCGCCGTCGTCGCCGAAAAATTCATCCGCGATCTCGATCTCGACCGCGAGAAGGTCAATATCAATGGCGGTTCGATGGCGCTCGGTCACCCGATCGGCGCTACCGGGTCGATCCTGATCGGCACCGCGCTCGACGAGCTCGAACGCTCGGGCGGACGGTACGGCCTCGTCACCATGTGCGCCGCGGGGGGCATGGCGCCGGCGATCATAATCGAACGACTCTAAATTCGTCACCCCGGCCCGTGTAGCCACGGGAGGCATCCTGCCAGCCGACCGCCCATCGGCTGGCAACGCCTTCCAGATATAGCATTCGAAAGGAATATGATGTGACTGGTCCCCTCAAAGGCATAAGGATCGTCGAGTTCGCCGGCCTGGGCCCCGGCCCCTTCGCCGGCATGATGCTCGCCGACCATGGCGCCGAAGTCATCCGTATCGACCGCCCCGGCGCCGCGCTCGATCCGCGCGATCCCTTGTCGCGCAACCGGACGTCGATCGTTCTCGATATGAAAAATCCCGAGGCGCTGAAAGTGGCGCGGGAATTGTGCAAGAGCGCCGACGGCCTCATCGAGGGCTACCGCCCTGGCGTCATGGAACGCCTCGGCCTTGGCCCCGACGTGCTGCTCGCCGACAATCCAAAGCTCGTTTACGGCCGCATGACAGGCTGGGGCCAGTTCGGCCCATACGCGCAGGCGGCAGGGCACGACATCAATTATATCGCGCTGTCGGGCGTGCTGCATACCGTGGGGCGGGCGGGCGAGAAGCCGGTGCCGCCGGTCAATTATGTCGGTGATTTCGGCGGCGGCGGCATGATGCTCGCTTTCGGCATGGCGAGCGCGCTGCTGCACGCCGCGAAGACCGGCGAAGGCCAGGTGATCGACTGCGCGATGACCGACGGGTCGGCCGTACTCGCGGCGATGACCTGGGGTTTCTTCGGCGCCGGACGCCTGAAGGACGAGCCCGGCGTCAACATGCTCGACACCGGCGCGCATTTCTATGACACCTACACCTGCTCCGATGGCAAATTCATCTCCATCGGCTCGATCGAGCCGCAATTCTATGCGCTGCTGCGCGAGAAGACCGGGCTCGACAAGGATCCGGCGTTCGACGCACAGATGGACCCGTCGCAGTGGGGACCGCTCAAGGACAAGCTCACCGCATTGTTCGCGACCAAAACGCGCGACGAATGGTGCGCGATCATGGAAATGACCGACATCTGCTTCGCACCGGTGCTCTCGCTCGCCGAAGCACCGCAGCATCCGCACAATGTCGAGCGTGAAACCTTCCTGACCGTCGGTGGCGTCGTCCAGCCCGCCCCCGCCCCGCGCTATTCGGCAACGATCAACGATACGCCGTGCGCGGCACCGACGTGCGGCGCCGATGCCGATGCCCTGCTCGCCGGTCTCGGCTATGACGCGGCGGGTATCGCCGCGCTGCGCGACAGCGGCGCCGTCGGCTGACGCTTTGGGTGGCCGGGCGCCGGCGCGCGTCGGGTCGCCATCCTTGGCTTGCAACACCGACCCGTGAGGCATAGCCTGCTTCGCGAACGAGGAGAGTTTTTGATGGGTGAGTTTCTGAGTGTCGAGCGACGGGGCAAGATCGCGATCCTGACGATGATCAAGCCCGAAAGCATGAATGCGATCGGCACGCACGAGGATTGCCAAGACATCATCGACACGCTTCGCGCGCTTGGCGACGAGCGCGGCGTCAGCGCGATCATCCTCACCGGCAGCGGCAAGGCCTTCAGCGCCGGTGGCAATCTCAAAGGGATGCAGGACCGCACCGGCATCGGCGTCCTCGACCAGCCCGATTCCACCCGCGCCAATTACCGCAAGGGCGTCCAGGCGGTGATCCGTGCATTGATGGACTGCGAGGTGCCGATGATCGCAGCGGTCAACGGCCATGCGATTGGGCTCGGCTGCGACCTCGCCTGCACCTGCGACATCCGCATCGCGTCCGAGAGCGCGAAGTTCGCGTGCAGCTTCATCAAGGTCGGGATCGTTCCCGGCGACGGGGGCGCCTGGTTGCTCCAGAAGATACTCGGCTATCCGCGCGCCGCCGAACTCTTCCTGACCGGCGACCGCTTCGACGCCACTACCGCGAAGGATTATGGCCTCGTCACCGAGGTCGTGCCCGACGATCAATTGCTCGACCGCGCGATCGCAATCGCCGACCGCATCGTCTGCAACCCGCCGCGCGCGCTGCGCCTGACGAAACGCCTGCTCCGCGAGGCGCAGCACAGCCGGATGAGCGACATCCTCGAACTCAGCGCCGCCTATCAGGCGATCGTCCATGAAACCGCCGACAATCGAGAGGCGATCAACGCCTTCGTCGAAAAGAGGGAGCCGGTGTTCACAGGAGAATGAAAATGTTGGCCGAGCGTGTCCTGCCCCTGTCGGGGATTCACAATTTCCGCGACTATGGCGGCTATGCCGTCGAAGGGAACGGCCGCCTGCGCGACAATTTCCTCTGGCGGTCGGCGCACCATGAAGCAGCGAGCGACGACGACCTTGCCGCGGTCGATGCGCTCGGCCTCCAAACGGTGATCGACCTGCGCGGCGACGACGAACGCGCGTTGCACCCGTGCCGGCGGTCGCCGAATTTCGCAGGACGCGTGCTGTTCGCCGGCGGGATCACCGCCGGCCTCGCGCCGCATTTGCAGGCGGCGGGCGGCGCGATCGATGTCGAGACGGCGCGCGAGCGGATGATCGATACCTACGCCGGGATGCCGTACCGGCCCGCGCTGGTCGCGACGCTGCGGCTCTATCTCGCGGCGCTGGCGGACACGGACGCGCCCAGCCTTGTCCACTGCGTCGCGGGCAAGGACCGCACCGGCTTTGCCGTCGCGGTCGTTCACCGGCTCCTCGGCGTCCATGAGGACGATTTGATGCACGATTATCTGCTCACCAACACCGCCGGCAAGATCGAGGAACGGATCGAACAGGGCGCGGCGCATATCCGGATGCGCTATGGCGCCGAGATCAAGGACGATGCGATCCGCGCGCTGATGTCTGTCAATCCCGCCTATCTCGACGCCGCGCTCGCGACCGTGCGCCGCGATCATGGCGATATCCCGACCTATGCCGAAACGGTCCTGAACCTGACGCCGGAAAAGCGCGAGGCGATGATCGACCGGCTGGTAATCTAGGGTCCTGACCGTAGCGCCTCACTCGCCCTTCACCAGCACCCCGCCCTTCACCACCGCATCGACGCCTTCCAGCTGGCGAACGTCGCTCAGCGGATCGCCGTCGACCGCGATGATGTCGGCGTAACGGCCCACCGCAATCGCACCGACGTCCTTTTCGCGGTCGAGCGCCTGTGCGGCGTTGCGCGTCGCGGCCTGGATCGCCTCGATCGGGGTCATTCCATATTCGACCATGACGCGGAACTGCTTGCCGACCTCGCCATGCGGCATCACGCCGGCGTCCGATCCGAACACCATCCGTACGCCCGCCTTGTGCGCCTTGCGGAAATTGTCGCGCTGGGCCTGCGCAATCTCGCGATCCTTACGGAGATTATCTTCGAGCACCCCGTTCTTCGCGCCTTCGGCCTGCGTATATTCGGTGTTGTAAATATCCATCGAGAACCAGACGGGCCGCTTGCGCGTGACCGCCATCCGGATGCCTTCGTCATCGACAAGGCTGGCATGCTCGATCGTGTCGATCCCGGCGCCGATCGCGGCGCGAATGCCGCTCGCGCCATGCGCGTGCGCGGCGACGCGAAGGCCCCATTGATGCGCCTCGTCGGCGATCGCCTTGAGTTCGGCGTCGGTCAACTGCTGCTGCCCCGGTTCGGTGTTGCGCGAAAAGACGCCGCCGGTCGCGCAAACCTTGATCACCTCGGCGCCATATTTGCGCTGGCGGCGGACCTGATAGCGCAGCTCGTCGGGCGTATCACCGATCCCCTCTTCCTTGCCGTCCTTCTTTTCGAGGCTGGGCGGCAGGAAGGTGCTGTCGCAATGCCCGCCCGTCGCGCCGAGCGCATAGCCCGCGGGCACGATTCGCGGCCCGACGGCGTAACCCGCATCGATCGCTTCCTTGAGCCCGATATCGTTGCGGTTGTCCGAGCCGACGTTGCGGACGGTCGTGAAACCCGCGTCGAGCATGTCGTGGGCATTCTTGACCGCAGTCATGCCCCAGAAGCTGTCGGTGAATTCGAGCCCGCGATAGCCGCCGATATCGGCGGGGCCGTCAAGGTGGACGTGCATGTCGATAAGCCCCGGCAGCAAGGTCTTTTCGCCAAGGTCGATATGCTTGACGTTCGAGCCCCAGCGCACGGTACGCGCGTCGGCGATCCCGGTGATACGGCCATCGGCGCCGACAAAGATCGCGGGATGCTCTACCGTCTTGCCGGCCAGCACATCGACGTAGCGCGCGGCGGTGATCACCGTCTGGCCCGTCCCGTCCTGCGCCACTGCCGACGCCGAAAGGAGGGCGGCGGAACCACAAGCGATTCCCCGCAGAAAACTGACAAACTTCACCCGCGATTGCATGTCCGACCCGCCTGTTGTTGGTGCCCTCTACCTAGATGGCAAAACCGGCGGCTGTAGGACAGCGGAAAGTGATGGCCCGCTTTCGAAGGCGATCAGACGCCTTTGCGCCCAAATCCCCCGGGACGCGGGGTGAAGGGGCGCAGGTCGTCGCCGATGGCGTCGGACGCGATCGGGGGCGGGGGAGCCGAATCGCGGCCCCGCATATAGTTGGCGAAGGCGGCATCGGGGTCGAAGCCCTGCGTATCGGCCAGCGGCTCGCCCGCGGCGGCGCCGGCACCCGGTACGCGATTGGTCCCGCTGACGACGCGCAACAACTTGATGACGAGCGGCAGGGCCAGGAGAAGCCCGACGATCGCGAGGCCGATCACGGTCGGACCAAGGCCGATGCCGACGATCCCCTCGGCGCTGTTGCCGCCCACGCCCGCGAAATACCAGAGCATCGCGCCGATATAGACGATCGGAATGAGCGCGAAGACCCAACTGAACACACCGCCGATCAAACGCATCGCAGCCACTCCCCTGCCGATGCGTGCCGGTTTAGGTCAGAATGCTTACGATTGTCTTAGGCCGCGCCGCGCGACCGCCCATGTGCCGAACAGCGCGAACGCGGCGCCGAGCATCGTGCCGCCGACGATATCGCTCGCCCAATGCACGCCGAGCATGATGCGCGAAAAGCCGTTGAGGATGATCATGGCGAAAGCAAGCGTCCAAGCGAGCGGTCGCCAGCGCGGCGGCGCGAGCGAGGCCAGAAGCAGATACACCGCGGCGGCGCTCGTTGCATGGCCGCTGGGGTAGGAAAAACTGGTCTGATGGTCGAGATGGTCGATCAGATCGGGCCGCGCGCGGCCGAAGCCGAGTTTGAGCAGGCTCGACGCGAGGTTCGACAGCAGCGAGACGCAGCCGAGCGCAGCAGCACAGCGCGGGCCGCACCAATGCCAGACGAGAGCGCAAAGCAGGATAACGATGATCCAGCGCGGCGTGCCGCCACCGATCCAGCTTACGCCCTGCATGAAGGAGATGACGGTTGCGCTGCTTTCGCCGGCGCGGAACGAAAGCGCGTGCGCGATGCGCCAGTCGGCCGAGTCGGTCCATCCCGCACCGACCGCAAGGCCAAGCAGGATAACCGCGAGGAGCAGCCCCGCGGCGATGATCGGCAATCGCGAATGACGGTCCAGACAATCCTCCCTGTGGCGGAGCCATGGGGAGGTGGCGGCCCCGCAGGGGCCGACGGAGGGGCCCCTCCACCACCCTGGGGGTGGTCCCCCTCCCCATCGCTGCGCGACGGGGAGGATCGAAATATCAAATATGCAGCGGCCGTCCGAATGCCGCGAGCACGCCCTCGTGCATCGTTTCGCTGAGCGTCGGATGCGGGAAGACGGTGCCGATGAAATCATCCTCGACCAGCTCGGCGGTTTTGCCGATCGTATAGCCCTGGATCAGCTCGGTGACTTCGGCGCCGATCATGTGCGCGCCGAGCAGTTCGCCGGTCTTGGCGTCGAACACGGTCTTGGTGAAACCTTCGGATTCGCCAAGCGCGATCGCCTTGCCGTTGCCGATGAAGGGGAAGGTCCCGGCCTTGACCTCGTAACCGAGCTCCTTCGCCTTGGCTTCGGTCAGCCCGACGCTGGCGATCTGCGGGCGGCAATAGGTGCAGCCCGGGATGTTGCGCGGATCCATCGCGTGCGGATGGCCCCCCGCGATCGCTTCGACCGAAATCACCGATTCATGCATCGCCTTGTGCGCGAGCCAAGGCGGCGCGGTGACGTCGCCGATCGCCCAAATGCCGGGGACGTTGGTTCGGCACATCGCGTCGGTGTCGATATGGCCCTTGGTCGTCTTCACGCCGAGCGCTTCGAGCCCGATATTTTCGGTGTTCGGGACGATGCCGATCGCGACGATGGCGTGGCTGAATTCGGCAGATTCGGTCTTGCCGTCCTTGGTCTTGATCTTCGCGGTGACGCCGGTCGCGGTCGCCTTCAGCTCCTCGACCCCGGCACCGGTGTAGATCGTCATGCCCTGCTTCTTGAGCGCCTTTTCGAGGAAGGCCGAGACATCGGCATCCTCGACGGGGACAAGCCGGTCGAGCATTTCGACGACGGTGACTTCGGCGCCCATGTCTTTGTAGAAACTCGCAAACTCGATGCCGATCGCGCCCGACCCGATGACGAGCAGTTTCTTGGGCATTTCGGGTGGGACGAGCGCGTGGCGATAGGTCCAGATGCGCTTGCCGTCGGCAGGGGCGAACGGCAGGTCGCGGGCGCGGGCGCCGGTCGCGACGATGATGTTCTTGGCGGTCAGGGTCTCGCTGCCCTTCTCGCCCTTCACTTCCAGCTTGCCCGGCGCGGTCAGCTTGCCCTCGCCCATGTGGACGCTGATCTTGTGCTTCTTCATCAGAAAGGCGACGCCCTGGCTGAGCTGTTTCGCGACGCCGCGGCTGCGCTTCACGACCGCGTCGATGTCGGCGCTGATCTGCTGCGCAATCAGGCCGTAATCGCCTGCATGCTGCATATAATGATAGATTTCGGCCGAGCGCAGCAGCGCCTTGGTCGGAATGCAGCCCCAATTGAGACAGATGCCGCCCAGATTCTCGCGCTCGACGATCGCGGTCTTCAGCCCGAGCTGAGCCGCCCGGATCGCCGCGACATAACCGCCGGGACCCGAGCCGAGGACGATGAGGTCGTAGTTGGTGTCAGCCAAGATTTGCTCCATCTTCAATCCCCTCTCCCATTTAGGGAGAGGGAGGGGCCCATTGCGAAGCAATGGGAGGGTGAGGGTCCGAGAGCGCGGCAAGGATTGCCGTCAACACACCGGACAGATTGCCAGTCACTTCATTGTTCCACACGCGGAGTACGCGATAGCCCTTGTCGTTCAGGAAGGCGTCGCGAGCCGTATCGGTTTGCGATTCTGCATGCTGCGATCCATCGATCTCGACGATCAGGCGTTGGTCTTGGCAGACAAAATCCGCTATGAAGGGCCCGATAGGCTGTTGCTTGCGAAATTTGAAACCGCCGAGGCGGCGATCGCGCAAGGCACCCCAAAGCTTCTTTTCCTGATCGGTGAGCGCATGTCGCAGACTTTTGGCGCGTGCCAGCGTTTCTTGCGAATAGCCTGCCGTCATACCCTCACCCTCCCACGCGCTGACGCGCGCGGGCCCCTCCCTCTCCCTTGAAGGGAGAGGGGTTATTCTTCACGCCACCAGCCCCAGCGGGTTCTCCACCAGTTCCTTGAAGGTCTTCATCAGCAGCGCGCCGTCTGCCCCGTCGATCGCGCGGTGGTCGAAGCTGCCGGTCGCCGACATGACCGTCGCGATCGCGAGCGCGTCGTCGACCACATAGGGTCGCTTCTCGCCCGCGCCGATCGCCATGATCATGCCCTGCGGCGGGTTGATCACCGCGGTGAACTGTTTGATCCCCATCATGCCCATGTTCGAGATCGAGGCGGTGCCGCCCTGATATTCATTGGGCTGGAGCTTGCCCTCCTTCGCCTTCGCGGCAAGTTCGGACATTTCGGTCGAGATTTTCGACATCGACTTGCCGCCTGCGTCGGTGATGATCGGAGTGATCAGGCCGCCCGGGATGCTGACCGCGACCGAAATATCGGCGCGCTTGTAGAAGCGCATCACATCGCCGCCGAAGCTGACGTTGCACGCGGGGACGCGTTCGAGCGCAACCGCAAGCGCCTTGATCAGCATGTCGTTGACGCTGAGCTTGACGCCGCGGCTTTCGAGGCTGGCGTTGAGTTCGCCGCGCAGCTTGAGCAGCGCGTCGAGGCGGATGTCGACGGTCAGATAGATGTGCGGCGATTCCTGCATCGACTGGGTCAGGCGGCGCGCGATCGTCTTGCGCATGCCGCTCAATTTTTCGTCCTCGTGCGGGATGCCGAAATCGGGGATCGGGCCCGCGGCGGCAGGAGCCGGTGCGGCGGCGGGAGCAGCGGCCGGGGCGGCGGCTGTGGGAGTTACCGTTGCGGCAGGGGCAGGCGCGCCGGAGGGTGCGCCTTCGAGGTCGTCCTTGACAATGCGGCCGCCGGGGCCGCTGCCCTTCATCGTCGAGAGGTCGATGCCGCGCTCGGCCGCGATGCGCTTGGCAAGCGGGCTCGCCTTGATACGGTCGCCCGAAGCGGCGGGGGCCGGAGCGGCGGCAGCCGGTGCCGGCGTCGGAGCAGGAGTTGGCGCCGCAGCAGGGGGCGCTTCCTGTTTTGCGGCGGGGGGCGACGCAGCGGCGGCAGCCGGCGCCGGAGCAGCCTTGGCGCTCGCATCCTCACCCTCGCCCGCGATCACCGCGATCACGGTGCCGACCTTCACATTGTCGGTGCCTTCAGCGACGACAATCTGGCTGATCACGCCGTCGTCGATCGCCTCGAACTCCATCGTCGCCTTGTCGGTCTCGATCTCGGCGAGCAGGTCACCCGATTTGACCGTATCCCCCTCCTTCACCAGCCATTTGGCGAGCGTCCCTTCCTCCATCGTTGGCGAAAGGGCTGGCATTTTGAGTTCGATCGGCATCGTCGCTTTTTTCCCTCGGTCTTTGTGCGTGAGTCTTGCAGGCCGGACCTGCCGCTACGGATTGTTCCTCGCCATAAGCCCTGCACCGGTCAAGGTCCAGCGGGGCAACTTGCCTTTCATACGAATGTGACGCACTCTCCACGCACAAAAAGCATAGCGAGGGGTCGGGCGATGCGGACGTATCTGGTGGTGATCGACGACAGTCCCGAGGCCAGCCTGGCGCTGCGCTTTGCCGCGCGGCGCGCGGCGCGAACGGGCGGCGGGGTCGCGGTGCTGGCAATCATCCCGCCGCAGGATTTCGTGGCGTTCGGCGGCGTCCAGGCGACGATCGAGGCCGAGGCGCGCGAACATGCCGAGCAGCTTGTGGCGGCGGCGTCCGATGCGGTGATGCAGGAAGGCAATATCGTCGCGCAGACGATGATCCGCTCGGGCAAGCCCGTCGAGGTCGTGCGCGACGCGATCGGCGAGAATGACGAGGTCGCGGCGCTGGTACTCGCGACCGCGGCGAGCGGCGCACCCGGGCCGCTGGTGGCGCACTTCACCGGGCAGGATGCGGGAACCCTCCCCTGCCCGGTGATGATCGTGCCGGGCGGGATCGATATCGCCCGGCTCGATGCGCTGAGTTAGGCGGCGACCGCGCGCGGCAGCGCGGCGGCGCCCTTCGCTTCCAGAACGGCGAGATCGAGAACGACGAGCGCCTGCACCGCGACGATGGCGATGCCGAGCCAGCTCATCTGCCCGGCGAAGATCGCGAGGACCGCAAAACTCGCCGCAACCCAGCCGAGATTGCCGGTCGCGATCAGGTTCGCGAGTCCCTTGCTCGGCTCCGTCTGGCTGGCGACGAACAGCATCAGCGCCGCCGACGGCAGCCCGATCCAGCCCGCGACGGTCACGACGCCCGAGGGGAGGCCGAGCAGCGCGGCGACCGTCGCGGTGGCGAACACGCACAGCAGGAACAGCGCCCCGCACGTGATCGCGTCGATGATGAGAGTGTTCTTGAGATTGAAATAGGACATGGCGGTTCTCCTTTCGACCCCGACCAAATGAACCCCGAATTGAATGGCGTCGATTACGCGGGAGGTAATGGAAATCGGAACGGCGCCCGGCTAGGCCGGACGGCGAAGGAGAAGGCCATGCAAGTCGCACCCCTCGGCGAGCAGCTTCGCGAATGGCGCACCCGCCGCCGGATGAGCCAGATGGACCTCGCGCTCGATACCGAAATATCGACGCGGCACCTGAGCTTCATCGAGACTGGACGCTCGAAGCCGAGTGCGGCGATGCTGCAGCGGATCGCCGACTGCCTCGAAGTGCCGCACCGTGCGCGCAATGCGCTGCTGCTCGCGGCGGGATATGCGCCCGATTTCCAGGAGCGACCGCTCGACAGCCCTGAAATGGCGGGCATGAAGGCGATCGTCGAGCATGTGCTGAAAGGGCACGAGCCTTATCCCGCACTCGCGGTTGATCGCCACTGGAACATGATCGCAGCGAACGCCGCGAACGCAATCCTGATCGAGCAGGTTTCGCCCGCGTTGCTCGCGCCGCCGGTCAATGTCCTGCGCATCGCGCTACATCCCGAGGGGCTTGCGCCGCAGATCGTGAACTACGGCCTGTGGCGCGCGCATATCCTGCACCGGCTCGATCTGCAGATCGAGGCGAGCGCCGATCCGCTGCTTGCGGCGCTGCGCGAGGAGATTGCGGGTTACGCGATCGAAGCAAACGACAATGAAGTCGGCGCCGTCAGCAGCATCGCGGTGCCGCTGGTGCTCGATACGGTCGCGGGACGGATCAGCTTCGTGTCGACGGTGACGATCTTCGGGACGCCGGTGGATATCACGCTGTCGGAGCTGGCGATCGAGGCGTTCTTTCCGGCGGATGCGGAGAGTGCGGCGTTGTTGCGGAAATTCGCTGCGAGTTAGCGCTTGCGACCCTGATGCCGGATATTCCCCGGCCGCCCGCGCTTGCCGACCATATGCTTGCCGGCTCCGTCTTTCTTGTGGCCCTTGCCCTTCACCCCGTCGCGGCGTGGTGGACGATTGCGGAAGCCGCCTTCGGGCGCGTCGGGAAGCTCGAAGCGCAAGGCGCCGCTGATCGGGTTCGCCTCCATCAACCGCAGTTCGAGCCGCTGCCCGATCGAATAGCTCACCCGCCCGTGCTCGCTGTCGAGCGTCCGCGCCGCCTCGTCGTAGAAAAAACGCTCGCTGCCCAGGGTCGATACCGGCACCAGCCCGTCGCCGCCAAGCCCGTCTACCGTCGCGAAGAAGCCGAACGGCTGTACCCCGGTGATCCGAGCGGGCACGATTTCGCCCGTCTTCGTCGCAAGATAGGCCGCAACATAGCGGTCGATCGTCTCGCGCTCGGCCTCCATCGCGCGGCGTTCGAGCGCGCTGATCGCCTCGCCGATCCGCGACAAGCCCTTGCGGTCGGCGTCGCCGAGTCCGGTTCGTTCGGGAAGGCCCTTGGGCTTGCCGGGCACTTCGAGGCGATAGCTGTCGACCAGCGCGCGGTGGACGATCAGGTCGGCGTAGCGGCGGATCGGCGAGGTGAAATGCGCGTAGCTGCCGAGCGCGAGGCCGAAATGGCCTGAGTTGGCCGGACCATAATAAGCCTGCGTCTGGCTGCGCAGGATCGCCTCCATCAGCTGCGGCAGGCGGTCGTCGCCCGAAAAGCCGTCGATCAGGCGATTGAACACCGCGGGCGTGATGACTTGCCCCAGCGCGAAACTCTGCTCGAAGGTTTCGAGATAGTCTTTCAGGCTGACGAGCTTTTCGCGGCTCGGCGGTTCGTGGATGCGGTACATGACGGGCGACTTCTTCGCCTCGAGCGCCTTTGCCGCCGCGACGTTCGCCGCGATCATATAATCCTCGATCAGCCGCATCGAATCGAGCCGCTCGCGCACCTTGATCTCAGCGATATTGCCTTGTTCGTCGAGCCGCACCTGCCGTTCGGGTAGGTCGAGATCGAGCGGAGCGCGGGCGGCGCGAGCTTTTGCGAGCAGGGTCCAGCAGCCCCAGAGATTTTTGAGCGTCGGGAGAACATCGGCGTCCCAGCCCTCGTCGGGCAAATCGGCGTCATAGGCCGCTTGCGCGCGTTCATAAGCGATGTTCGCGCGAAGCCGCACCAGCGCGCGCGTGAAACGCCATGACGTCACTTTGCCATGTTTGTCGATGGTCAGATGGCACGCCATCGCCGCGCGGTCCTCGCCCGCCTTCAGCGAGCAGACACCCGCCGAAAGCGTTTCGGGGAGCATCGGCACGACCTGATCGGGAAAATAGACGCTGTTGCCGCGCCGCCGTGCCTCGCGGTCGAGCGCGCCATCGGCACGAACATAATAGCTGACGTCCGCAATCGCGACGATCGCCTTCCACCCGCCCTTGTTCTTCTCATCCTCGTCGGGGACAGCCCAGACGGCATCGTCATGGTCGCGGGCGTCGATCGGGTCGATCGCGACGATCGGCAGGTCGCGCAGATCCTCGCGACCGCCGGGAGTCAGCGGCAGCTTCGCGGCGCGCTCGGCTTCCTCCAGCGTCTCTTCGTGGAAGACATGGGGAATCTCGTGCCTCGCGATTGCGATCATGCTCAGTGAGCGCGGTGCGAAGGGGTCACCGATCACGTCGATCACGCGCGCTTTGGTCGCCGGCCCGCGCCCGGACAGTTCCGCGCGAACAAGATCGCCGATTTGCGCATCGCCCATGTCCGAGACGACAAAATCAAAACGCGCGCGTTTGTCGGCGGGGCGCAGCCAGGTCATCGGCTTGCCGCCGGGGCCGGTGTCAGTGACGAGCACGCCGATAATCGCCTCGCCGCCCGCCTGCAGCTTCTTCATCGGGTGCGCTATATGGCCGCTGCCCCGCTCCTCGGTCCGCGACAGGATGCGGTCGCCGATCCCCAGCGCGCCCTTGCGGCCCTTCTCCATTACGCGAAGCCGCGGCGGCGGGCCGCTGCCTCCCCAGCGATCGGGCACGGCCCACACGACATCGCCCTCGACCGCCGCAACGCGCAGCACGGTGACCTTCGGAAGCCCGCCATGCTTGTGGAAAGCCCGCCCCGGCGCCATGTCGACGAGCCCCTCGTCGGTCATGTCCTTGAGCAGCGCCTTCAGCGCAATCTTGTCGGCGCCGTGCAGTCCGAAATGCTTGGCGATCTCACGCTTGCCGACCGCGCCGGGGCTGTACTCGATGAAGCGCAGGATCTGCTCGCTCGTCGGCAGCCCGGCGGGTTGCGGCCGTTTCGGTGCTTTGGCCAATTAATAGGTCCGTCCTATGAGCACGCGTTCGACCGCGGGTTCGCCGGTGAAGAAGCAGGCACCGTCGGCGGGCGCGGCGTCGAGCGGCGTGTTGCGCATCGTCAGCTTGAGTGCCTTGAGCTGTTCGACGATCTTGTCCAGCGCGGCGCCGGTCGGACGCGACCATTGCACTTCGACCCAGCCGACGAACTTGTCGTCGCCGGCAAAATGGGCCGCGAGGTCGGTGACGTCGCGGCGAATGTTCGAATGCAGCCGCTCCTTCGCCTCGGCATGGAGGTTCGCCTGAATGTCGGTCAGCGTCGCGACGGCACTCGCCACGAACTCGCCCTTCGGGACGAACGCCGTGTCGAGCTTGCCGCTCTCCTGATAGAGGCGATCGCGGCGGATCACCGCGACATTGCCGCCCGCAACGTCGCGCGGGCCGACTTCGACGATGATCGGAGCCCCCTTCTTGACCCAGCCCCAACGCTTGGTCTGCGCCTTGGCCCCGCTGGTATCGAGCAGCACGCGCACCGGCTCGCGGAAGGCGTCGAGCGCCTTCAGCTGGCTTTCGAGGTCGCGGCAATAGTCGAGGATCGCGGCATCTTCTTCATTGTCGCGCAGCATCGGGACGATGACGATCTGGTGCGGCGCGATACGCGGCGGACAGCGCAGGCCATCATCGTCGCCGTGCGTCATGATGACGCCGCCGATCATGCGCGTCGAGGTGCCCCAGCTCGTCGTGTGGCAGAGGCTGTGGCCGCCATCCTTGTCCTGATAGCGGATGTTCGCCGCCTCGGCGAAGCCCGTGCCGAGATAGTGCGACGTGCCGGCCTGCAACGCCTTCCCGTCCTGCATCATCGCCTCGATCGAATAGGTCGCGACCGCGCCGGGGAAACGCTCGTTCTCCGGCTTCTCGCCGGCGATCACCGGCATCGCGAGGACATCCTCGGCAAAGCTGCGATACATTTCGAGCGCGCGCAGCGTCTCGGCCATCGCCTCGTCGCGGTCGGCGTGCGCGGTATGGCCCTCCTGCCACAGGAATTCGCTGGTGCGCAGGAACATGCGCGTGCGCATTTCCCAGCGAACGACGTTGGCCCACTGGTTGACCTTGAGCGGCAGGTCGCGCCAGCTCTGGACCCAGCGGCTCATCGCATTGCCGATCACGGTTTCGGACGTGGGGCGGACGATCAGCGGCTCCTCGAGCTTCGCGTCGGGATCGGGGATCAGCTTGCCCTTCGCGTCCTGGATCAGCCGGTGGTGCGTGACGACCGCCATTTCCTTCGCGAAACCATCGACATGGTCGGCTTCCTTCTCGAAGAAGCTCAAGGGGATGAACAGCGGGAAATAGGCGTTCTGGACGCCGGCATCCTTGATCGCCGCGTCCATGACCTTCTGGATGCGCTCCCAGATGCCGTATCCCCACGGCTTGATCACCATGCAGCCGCGCACACCTGATTCCTCGGCAAGGTCGGCTTCGGCAATGACGTCCTGATACCAGGCCGCGAAGTCGGCCTGACGGGTTACGCTGAGCGCATGCTTGATCATCTGTCCTGTTTTCTAATCTGGGAGCGGGAGAGCGCTCCGGTTATTTCTTGCCGGCAAGCTCGGCCTTGAGGTCGGCGATTTCGGCCTTGAGCGCGGCGATTTCGGCATCTTTCGATTTGCTGCCCGCAGCGCCTGGCATAAAGGCGCCCGCTGCCTGCTGGAACATCTCGAGATTCCGACGGGTCAACTCCGCCAATGGATTCGCCCCGAGCGCGCCTTCGAAGGCGGCGCGGACATCTTGCTGGTTCTTGCGGAACGACGCCATCGAGGCTTCGAGATACTGCGGCACCACCGACTGCATCTTGTCGCCATAGAGGCCGATCAAATGGCGGAGGAAATTGACGGGCAGCAAAGTCTCGCCCTTGGTCTCGGTATCCATGATGATCTGCGTCAGGACATTATGGGTGATATCCTCGCCGCTCTTGGCATCGACCACGCGGAAGTCGCGCCCGTCGCGGACCATGGCGCCAAGATCGTCCAGCGTGATGTAGCAACTGCGTTCGGTGTCATAGAGGCGCCGGTTCGCATATTTTTTGATGGTAACGACGCCGTCATCCCCGGTCGTCTTCGATTTTGTCATGCTGACCCAGGCTCCTGTACCCCATGGCCGGGTTCCCCCGGCCGTACTCCCGCTTTTCGGTGCGGCCATGGCAATAGCATCAAATCATGATGCGCCGCAACATGCGTGCCCGGGACCGAATCGGTGGCCGCGGATGCCGTCAGCGTAAACGCCCCTCGGGA
The DNA here is from genome assembly GCF_001468395.1 of Sphingopyxis sp. H073. Lineage (GTDB taxonomy): Bacteria > Pseudomonadota > Alphaproteobacteria > Sphingomonadales > Sphingomonadaceae > Sphingopyxis. The sequence continues at coordinate 26,991 of NZ_LNSG01000003.1, forward strand.
CGGGCAATACACAGCCTGCAAGCATTTTTCAGCGGCCGCGCGCTCCGCTTAGGGCGGGTCGGTCAAACCGCCTCCCGCAATTTCGTTACAACAGATACCAATTTGAGGAACTTTTTTGATGCGATTTCGCCCCTGGCCGTCAAAACATATCGCAACTGCGAAATGTCCTTTTCCCGCGGACGCGTCGCCCGGTGTTGCCAAAATGACACAACGCGGGCGCTCACGTTGCATATCTGTGAAAATTCATCCCGCGGGACTTGTGTCGCCGCAATTTTCCGTCTTTCTAGACGGCAGGCCGTTCTCTTTTCAGTCTCTCAGAACGGTAAACGGGGAAACATACCATGAAAAAGACTAGCTTGCTGGTCAGGGGCTCTGCCCTGACTCTTGCATTGTTCAGCGCCATGCCGGCGTTCGCGCAGGGCGCGACCGATTGCGTCGATGCCGACAGCAACGGCGTTTGCGATTCCGAGGAATCGGGCGCGATCGTTGTCACTGGCTCGCGCATCCGCCAGCCGAACCTTGAATCGGCTAACCCGATTGCGGTCGTGACCGGTGACGAGATTTTCGAAACCGGCGGCATTTCGGTCGGCGACCTTCTCAACGACCTCCCGCAGCTCCGCAGCACCTTCAGCCAGCAGAACTCGACGCGCTTCCTCGGAACGCGCGGTCTTAACCTGCTCGACCTTCGCGGTCTCGGCACCCAGCGCACGCTGGTCCTCGTCAACGGCCGCCGCCACGTCGGTTCGGACGTGCTGTCGAACGGCGTGTCGGTCGACACCAACACCATTCCGTCGGACCTCGTCGAGCGCATCGACATCGTGACCGGCGGCGCATCGGCCGTTTACGGTTCGGACGCCATCGCAGGTGTCGTCAACTTCGTTCTCAAGGACGACTTCGAAGGCGTCCAGGTCCGCGGCCAGGGCGGCATCTCGAAGTACAAGGATGCGGGCAACCAGTTCCTTTCGGTCACCGCAGGCCAGAACTTCGCCGAAGGGCGCGGCAACATCGCGATCAACCTCGAATATGCGCACAGCCAGGACTTCTATGCCTCGGGCCGTCCGTATCTCGACACGAACGACGCCTTCCTCGTCGTCGAAGCCGACGCTCCGGGTTCGCCGAATGGCGCGGCCGGCGGGTTCGACCGCTACTTCTTCCGCGATATCCGCTCGACGACGATCAGCCTCGGCGGCATGGTTGCGGCCTATCCGAACCCGACGACGGCTCCCTGCGGCCGCGGCGGCGGCACGGCCTTTACCTGCGCCTTCCTGTTCCAGCCCGACGGCAGCCTGATCGCGCAGACCGGCGACCGCGCAGGCCTCGGCCCGACGGGTCCGTTCATCGGCGGCAACGGCTACACGGGCCGCGAAGGTCGCCTGATCGCGCTTTCGCCGCAGCTTCAGCGCTATTCGGCTAACCTCATCGCGCATTTCGAAGTCTCGCCGGCGTTCGTTCCGTTCCTCGAGGCGAAGTATGTCCGCTCGGAAGCCCAGGGTTCGCAGAGCGGTCCCTTCTTCTCGCAGGGCGCGACGCTGGGTGATCCGGGCGGCCGCGAACGCCTCCGCCTCGACAACCCCTATTTGTCAACGCAGGCACGCCAGATCTTGACCGACACCTTCCTGGCATCGACGGTCAATCCGAATACCGGTGCGGCTTTCACAGACACTGTCGTCAACGGCGTCGTGACGGTTACTGCGGCGCAAAAGCTGGCCACTCAGCGAGCGCAGATCAGCGCAGGCACGTTCCGTTTCAGCCTGCGTCGCAACTGGACCGACTTCGGCACCCGCGACGAAGAAATCACGCGTGAAACCTATCGCGCCGTGATCGGTGCGCGCGGCGAGTTCAACGACGACTGGAACTACGAAGTCTTCGCGAACTACGGCGAGCACAAGGAAAAGAACCTCATCAAGGGCAACGTCAACATCCAGCGCTATCTGCTGGGTATCGACACCACCCGCGATGCGAACGGCAACATCGTCTGCCGCTCGAAGCTCCCGGGCAACGATCCGCTGTCGTACGTGTACGGCACGCCGCTCAGCGCCGGTGACGATCCGCGCCTGGCGGCCGACGTCGCGGCCTGCGTTCCGATCAATCCGTTCGGCGAAGGTTCGGTTTCCGAGGCGGCGCGCAACTATGTGCTCGTCGACTCGCTCGCGACCGGCAAGATCACGCAGCTCAACATCGGCGGCTATGTCGCCGGCGACACGAGCGAATTCTTCAACCTGCCGGGCGGCCCCGTGGCCTTCTCGCTGGGTGCGGAATATCGCCGTGAAACGCTGAAGTACGACCTCGACGACCTTACGCAGGAAGGTTACGCCTTCTACAACGCGATCCCGAGCTTTGACTCGCCCGCGTTCGAAGTGAAGGAAGTCTATGGCGAAATCCAGCTTCCGCTGCTGCGTGACGAAACGCTCGCCCATGAACTGACGCTGCGTGCCAATGGCCGTATTTCGGACTATAAGGGCGGCGCCGGCACCACCTACACCTATGGTGGTGAAATCATGTGGAAGCCGATCGAAGACATCGGGTTCCGCGGCACCTATGCCCGCGCGGTCCGTGCTCCGAACCTCGCCGACCTCTACTCGGCGCAGGGTCAGAACTTCGCTCCGGGCTTCGGCGACCCTTGCTCGGCGGTCAACCTGGCTACCGGTTCGGCGAACCGTCTCGCCAATTGTACGGCCGCAGGCCGTCCGGCTGGCTATGACTATCGTTACAGCTCGTCGCTCGAAATCCTGAGCGGTGGTAACGAAAACCTGAAGGCGGAGAAGTCGGACTCGTACACCGTTGGTGTGCTGCTGCAGCCGCGGTTCATCCCCGGTCTGTCGCTGTCGGCCGACTATTACACCATCACGGTCGACGACGTGATCACCGCGCCTTCGGCGCAGCAGATCGCGAACGCCTGTTACGACCTGCCGGACATCAACAACAACCCGTTCTGCTCGCTCTTCCAGCGTGCCGGTGCGGGTGGCGGTCCCCGTGGTGAAATTCCGTTCCAGATTCTCGAGGGCTCGCTGATTCAGATCAGCCAGAACTATGCGAAGCTGAAGGCACGCGGTATCGATGCGCAGATCGACTATCGCTACACCGACGGCGACTGGACGTTCACCTTCGGCGGTCTCTACACGCGCGTCCTGCAGCGTGACGAGTTCCTGAACCCGGCGGACCCGACGTTCAAGAACCGCATTCTCGGCGAGCTCGGCGACCCGAAGAACCAGGTCAACGTCAACCTGAGCGCCAAGTACAAGAATGTCACCTTCGGCTACCAGTTCCGTTGGATCGACAAGATGTACCTGAACACCTACGAGGACTTTAACGAGCTCAACGGCCTTCCGCCGCAGAACCTCGATTATGCCCCGGTTCAGAAATATCCGTCGGTGGCCTATGTCGACATCCGCGCTGCGGTTGATGTCTCGGAAGGCTTCAACTTCTACGCCGGTATCGACAACGTGTTCAACCGCAAGCCGCCGTTCGGTCTAACCGGCGTCGGCGCGGGCTCGGGCATTTACGACAACCGCGGCCAGTATTTCTACGCTGGTATCGTGGCCAAGTTCTGATCGAACTTGACGTCGAAAAAGGGGAGGGTCGGACGCTTGTCCGGCCCTCTTTTTTTGTCCCCGATCCTTCGGTAGGAGGCGACATGGTCACTCCAGCCTCCCTCTCGATCCGCGCGCGGCGGCTGCTCGAAGCCGGCGACACCGCGCAAGCCATCGAGCTGGTATCCGACGCCGCGCGGCGCGGCGATGGCGAGGCGCTCAACGAGCTTGGCCTGTGGCATGTCTATGGACAGCCTTTGCAGCGCGACTTTGCCCGGGCGCGGTTGTTTTTCGGTCATGCCGGTCGCGCGGGGTACCAGCCCGCGACAACCACCTATGCCGTTTTTGTCGCACTCGGCGCCGGCGGCGAACCCAGATGGAAGGAAGCCTTCGAGTTACTCGAAGCCGCTGCGCCCGAAGACGCAATGGCGGCGCGGCAGGTCGAACTGTTGCGCGCGATGGATATTGGCGGCGACGGTCGGCCGCAATCCCTGCCCCCGGAGGAGGTGCTCGCACGGTCACCGGTCGCAGCCCGTCGACGCGCCCTATTCTCGCCCGCGGAATGCGCGCACGTTATCGACCTTGCGAAACCGTTTCTCGCACCGTCGGTCGTTGTCGATTCCCGGACCGGACGGCAAAGCCCCAATCCGATCCGCACCTCGTTCAACGCCGTACTGGGACCGATCCAGCAGGATCTGGTGCTCCATGCGCTCAATCTGCGCCTCGCCGCGGCCACAGGCACCGACGTCGAGGCCGGCGAGCCGCTGATCGTCCTCCGTTACGAACCCGGACAGCAATATCGCGAGCATCATGATTGCCTGCCCGGCGAAGCCAACCAGCGCGTCCGCACGGCGATCGTCTATCTGAACGAGGATTATCAGGGCGGCGAAACGAGTTTTCCCGCAGCGGGCCTCGACATCAAGGGGCGCACCGGTGACATGCTCACCTTCGCGAACACGCGCCCCGACGGCCAGGTCGATCTGGACAGCCGCCACATCGGGCAGGCCGTCACCAAGGGGACGAAGTGGATCTGCACGCGCTGGATCCGGCGCGCGCGCTTCGATCCGTGGGGGCTGCGCACCCCTTCGCCGCTGATCCGGTAGTGGGCGTCAGTCCCAGACGCGCTCGAACCGCGCGCCGAGCCCGGTCAGCAGTTCATATTGCGACAGCCCGCTTTGCGCCGCAACCGAAGGCAGGTCATAATCGATCGTCAGCCAGTCGCCTTCGGCGGCGTCCGGGGCTCCGCTCGCGTCGAAGGCGATCAGATCCATCGAGACGCGCCCGATCAAGGGCAACGCCTGCCCTTCCCGCGTCGCACCGCCGATCCCGGCATGGCAACGCAGATAACCGTCGGCATAGCCCATATTGGCAATGACCACGGGCGTGTCGCGCTGCGCGGTCCAGGTCGCGCCATACCCCACCGTCTCGCCCGCACGCGCAACGCGTCGCTGGATGATGCGCGCCTCGGGATAGGCGACCTGCCGGATATGTCCGTCGGCGGACGCGCGGGGAATCCCGCCGTAGAGCGCCAGCCCGGGCCGCGTCAGGTCGAAGCCATAGTCGGGGCCAAGGCAGATGCCCGCGCTGTTCGCAAGACTGTAACGCCGCGCCGGAACACGCGCGCGGACCGCACGAAAGGCCGTCAGCTGCCGCGCATTCTGATCGCTGTCCTCATCTGCCGACGCGAGATGGCTGAGCAACGTTTCGATTGCGAGGCCGTCGAGCGCGCCACTCGCGGCCTCCTCGGGACGCAGGCCGAGACGGTTCATGCCGGTATCGACCATCACGTCGCATGGCCGCCCCTCCCCTCCTTCGCGCCAGCGCAGCGCCTGTTCGACGCTGCACAGCACCGGACGCGCCGGGAGGGTGCGGGCAGCGACCATATCGCTCGCGCCGACGCCGTGAAGGACCGACAGCGACACGTCGCCGGCGAGCGGCATCAGCGCCGCCGCCTCGCTCCAGCTCGCGACGAAGAAGTCGCGGCATCCCGCCGTGGCGAGATGGCGCATCACCTCGCGCGCGCCAAGGCCATATCCGTTCGCCTTGATCGCCGCGCCGCACGCCTTGCCCCCTTGCGCCGCCAGCCAGCGCCAGTTGGAAACGAGCGCGGCGGAATCGAGGCGGAGACGCAGCGGCGATGCAATATCGATCATGCCCAAGCCCCTAGACGGCTTTACCGGCAGCGCCAATGGGTCAGGCGGCATCGCCCGCGGACGGTGCCGGCTTGTCCCACTGCCCCTCGACCGGCTCTTTCAGCAGGAAGACCGACACGAGGAACGCGACCAGCACCACGACCCAGGTGTACCACAGCCCGGCATAGGCATTGCCCGTCTTGGCGACGATGAAACTCGCGATCAGCGGCAGGAAACCGCCGAAATAGCCGGTGCCGAGGTGATAAGGGATCGACAGCGACGAATAGCGGACATGCGGCGGGAACATTTCGGACAGCAGCGCCGCGACAGGGCCATAGGTGAAGCCCGACAGCGCACTGAGCCCGAGTAGCGCGACGAGGATGACCGCCATGCCGAACGGCGCCGGAATCTGCTTGTCGAAGCCATAGCCTATCGCCTCGAGCGCGGGTTTGAGCAGCACCGGATCTTCGCTCGCGACCTCGCGGTCGCCGATCATCACCTTCACGCTGTCGAACCCCGTTTCGTTCGACACGACCTGGTAGGGAACACCCAGCTTGGTGAGCTCGCCGAGTGTCTTGCCGCACGCAGTTTCCTGCGTCTGCGCAAAGGGATCGAAGCTGCACTTGGATCCCGTGACGACGACCGGCGCCTTTTCCGCCGCCGCGGTCAGCGCCGGATTGCCGACGCTGCCCATCAGCCAGAAGAGCGGAAAGAGCAACACCAGCGTCGCGGCGTAGCCCCAGACGATCGGCTTCTTGCGCCCGATGCGGTCGGACAGGCGTCCCGCCAGGAGAAAGAATCCCATGCCCAGCGCTGCGGCGATCCCGACGATGATTTCGGCGGCCGTATCCTCGACCTTCATCGGCCCTTTGAGGAAGGAGAGGCCGGAGAACATTGCGGTATACCAGATCACCGTCAGACCTGCCGCGATGCCGAACAGTGCAACGAAGATGCGTTTCGGATTGCCGGGGTAGGTGAAGCTTTCCTTGATCGGATTCTTCGCGATCTCACCCTCGGCCTTCATCGCCTGGAACACCGGGCTTTCGGAGAGTTTGAGACGCATCCACAGCGAAATCGCGAGCAGGATGAGCGACAGCAGGAACGGAACACGCCAGCCCCAGCTTTCCCACACGGCGTCCGGCATCATCGCCTTGCAGCCAAGAACGACAATCAGGCTGAGGACAAAGCCGCCAACGACGCTCGCCTGAATGAAGCTGGTATAGAAGCCGCGTTTTTCAGGCGGCGAATGCTCCGCCACATAGACCGCCGCGCCGCCATATTCGCCGCCGAGCGCAAGACCCTGCAGAATACGGAGCAGCAACACGATGACTGGCGCCGTGAAGCCGATCGTTGCGGCAGACGGGATCATGCCGACGCCTGCGGTCGCGATACCCATCAGGGTCACTGTCACGAGAAAGGTGTATTTGCGGCCCAGGCGGTCACCCAGAAAGCCGAACAGCACGGCGCCGAGCGGACGGAAGCCGAAGCCGACCGCGAAGCCCGCCCAGACGAGCAGGATTTCGAGCGTGGCATTATCGCTAGGGAAAAAGGCCTTGCCGATGATCGCCGCGAGCGTGCCATAGATGAAGAAATCATACCATTCGAAGATCGTCCCCGCCGACGAGGCGGCGATGACCATGCGGATATCCTTCGCGGTCGGCTGGTAGGCGGCGGCGTGGTCGGCGGCCGCGGCGGCGTCGGTCATAAACTCTCCCTTGGCCTCTCGGGCCTGTCCCCCTCCCGCTCGCATCGAGCGAAGTCGAGATGCCTTGACGGCGTACACGCCCGATGGGTGTCTCGAATTGGCTCGACACGAACGGGTTTGGGCCGGTGTAGCTGTCCGGCGGCGCCGCGCAAGCCTTCTTGGCGCAGCGTCATTCCGGTGGCAGACTGCGCGCCATGCAGTTCATCGACCTCTCGATCCCGATAACCAACGATGTCGTCTCCGACCCGCCGGTGATGCGCCCGCAGATCACATACATGACGCACGAAAATACGTGGGAACAGATCGCGATGTTCTTTCCCGGACTGACGAAGGACGACCTGCCCGACGGCGAAGGCTGGGCGGTCGAGAGTCTGACGCTCAGCACGCACAACGGCACGCACATGGATGCGCCGTGGCATTTCCATTCGACGACCGACGCCGGCGCCAGCGCCGCGCCGAGCATCGACGAGGCGCCGCTCGACCTGTTCTTCCGTCCCGGCGTGAAACTGGACTTTTCCAACCGCCCTGCGGGGCACGTCGTGAGCGGGGCCGAGGTCGAAGCCGAGCTGGCGCGGATCGGCCACGCGCTTCAGCCGCTCGACATCGTGCTCGTCCAGTCTGGCGCGGTCTATGGCACCGACAATTTCACCGATCAGGGCTGCGGCATGGGCGCCGAAGCGACGCTATATCTGACCGAGCGCGGGGTCAAAGTCGTCGGCACCGACGCATGGAGCTGGGACGCGCCGTTCAGCCACACGGCCAGGCGCTGGGCCGAAACGCGCGACCCGTCGATCATCTGGGAAGGCCATAAGGCGGGGCGGATCAGGCCCTATTACCAGATAGAGAAATTGACAAACCTCGCCGCCCTGCCCTCCACCGGCTGGACGCTGAGCTGCTTCCCGGTGAAGATCGAGCGCGCCAGCGCGGGCTGGATCCGCGCGGTGGCGCTGGTCGAGGATTGAACGCGGGTTTTTGTATGTCCGCAATCGACCGAAAGCTGACCTATCTTTCATCGTCACCCTGAACTCGTTTCAGGGTCCATGGTCTGCCGTTTCCTTCAACGCAGCGGCCGATGAGAGGTCGGCCCATGGATGCTGAAACAAGTTCAGCATGACGAGCTTGGGGCGACCGCTTCCCACCCCAAACCCGCCATCGCCTTCAAATAGGCCTTTCCTACATTATCCGGCTGTGTCAGCTTTCATCTGGTGGGCAAAGGCGGTCGCCGGGTACGGCCGCGGGCGAGATGCGTTCGGCAATTTTCCCGGTCCAGAACGGGGCGCGCAATGGGCTGAACTTTCCTGAACTTTGAAAAATCCATGCCGCGATGACCAGGCAAGGCATGGCCGCGCCCACCCCGAAGTCGCCCTATAAATTGAGCGTCGCGAGCATCCACAGCGTCCACAGGCTGAGTGCGAGCAGCGTGCCGAAGGTTGCGACGACGCCGACCTGCCGCCCCAGCGGCGCCTCGCCGGGTTCCGACGGCGTGTATAGGCCGATCACATGCGCGACGCGGCCGATCAGGAAGATCGCGCCGATGATCATCAGCGCCAGATGATTGGCGCGAACCGTCTCGAGCAGGCCAAGCAGGATGATCGTGATCGGCGCATATTCGGCAAGGTTGCCGTGCGCGCGGCTGGCGCTGATCAGCTTCGGATCGCCATGGTCGCCAAACGCGGCCTTCAGACGCAAGCGCTGGCGCACCGTGTCGATCGCGGTGACGAGCAGCAGCAGTGCGCAGACCGCCGCAACGAACGCAGTTACCGGTAAAGTCATCGACCCTCTCCCCTTGTTTGCCCGCGCGCAGCCTAAGCCGGTCGTTCGTCGAACGCCACTGGCAAGTTTCAGGTGAAACTTTACCGTCGCGGGACACCAGAATGACCGGGGAGTGACTGAATGACCATCGCCGAGGCGACGCCCGATTTCGAGGCGGACCGCAACGATCGCGCCTTTCTGGGGCACCCCAAGGGACTTGGCTACCTCGCCTTCGTCGAGGGGTGCGAACGTTTTTCCTATTATTCGATGCAGACCTTGCTCGTGCTCTACATGGTCAAATATCTGCTGTTGCCCGAGAATGCGGCGGGGGTGATCGGGCTGTCGGCGCTGCGCGACTGGTATGGCGGGATCGACGGCCAGCCGCTCGCGTCGAAGATTTTCGGCGACTATACCTCGCTGGTCTATCTGACCCCGATTGCCGGCGGCTTCATTGCCGACCGCTGGCTGGGTCGGCGCACGACCTTGATCCTTGGCGGCCTGTTCATGGCGGTCGGCCATTTCCTGATGGCGTTCGAAGGCGCGTTCCTCTTCGCGCTGCTCGCGCTGATCGTCGGCGTGGGGCTGTTCAAGGGCAATATCGCGAGCCAGGTCGGTGAGCTTTATGGCCCCAACGACCTCCGCCGCGCGATGGCGTTCCAGATCTTCTATATCGCGATCAACGTCAGCGTCATCGTCGCGCCGCTGATTTCGGGGACGCTGGGCGAGAAGGTTGGCTGGCACTGGGGCTTCGGCACCGCGGGCGTGGTGATGGTCGCGGGGCTGATCCTGTACATCTACGCCAAGCCCTGGTTGCCCGCCGAGAGCCGCGAGCTTCGTGCGGAGAAGGCTCGGAAGCCAAGGGAACCGTTGACGCGGGACGATTGGATACGCGTAGCCGCGCTGCTGATCCTCGTGCCCGCGCTGGCGGTCGCGCTGCTCACCAATCAGGAGATTTTCAACGCCTATCTCGTCTGGGCCGACCAGCATTTTCAGCTGACCTTCTTCGGAACGACGCTGCCGACAAGCTACATGATCACGATCGACGCCACGGCAAGCTTCTCGATGCTGGTTGCGGTTGCGGCCTTCTATGTCTGGTACGGCAAACGCTACAAGGAGCCCGACGAGCTCGGCAAGATGATCATCGGCAGCCTCTTCACCATCGCGGGCGGGCTTTGCCTGTTCACGGCGGCAGCGGCGCAGGGCGATGGCAAGATCGGGCTGTTCTGGCCGGTCATGTTTCACCTGTTTAACAGCATCGGCTTCGCGCACATCCTGCCGGTCAGCCTCGCGCTCTTCACCAAGGTCGCGCCGCGCGCGCTCAACGCGACGGTGGTCGGCATCTATTATCTCGCCTTCTTCGGGGCGAACAAGATCGTCGGCGAGGTCGGCGGCTGGTATTCGTCGATGCCGACGACGAGCTTCTGGCTGTTCCACGTCGCGACGGCGGTGGTCGGGCTGGTCGCCTTCGTGCTGTTCAAGCTCTTCCTCGGGAAGCGACTGACGACAGCCGCCTAGAAGAGGCGCGAGCCATTCGGCACCGCTCGGTCGGGCGCGAAGAGGATTACCGCGCCCTTTTCGTCGGCAAATCCCAAGGTCAGCACTTCGGACATGAACTTGCCGATCTGGCGCGGCGGGAAGTTGACCACCGCGGCGACCTGCCGCCCCGCCAGCTCTTCGAGCGTGTAGCGGTCGACGATCTGCGCGCTGCTCTTCCTGATGCCGATGGCGGGGCCGAAGTCGATCTTCAATTTAAACGCGGGTTTGCGCGCCTCGGGAAAGGGCTCGGCCTCGACGATCGTGCCGATACGGATGTCGACCTTCAGGAACTCGTCGAAGGCGATTGGGTCGGCCGCAGGGGCATCCTGATCGTGATGGGCGTGCAAGGCCTCACTCCATCTCAAGAATGATCTCATCGACCGCCAGACTGTCGCCTTGCGCCGCGTTGACGCTTTTCACGACGCCCGACTTTTCGGCGCGGAGGATGTTTTCCATCTTCATTGCCTCGACCGTCGCAAGCGGCTGGCCCGCCTCGACCTTGTCGCCTTCGCCGACGTGGAGCGCGACGAGCAGACCCGGCATCGGGCAGATTAGGAATTTCGACAGATCAGGCGGGATCTTCTCGATCATATGACCCGCCAGCGGCGCAATATGCCAGGGGAGTACGCGGACGTCGTGAATATGTCCGCGCGTCGTCATCTTCCAGCCTGCGCGGGTTTTCGCGACCTTCACAGCCAGCTCGCTATCATCGATTTCGGCAACGACGAGCCGGTCGCCCGGCGTATATTCGAGCGCGATGTCGATCTTGTCGCCGTCGACCTTGATATGCTTCTCGCCGATCTTGACCTTGTGGGCCGTGCCGTCGATCGACACCTGCCACTTCGCCGGCGGTTCGAGCCGGTCGCCGAGCTGGCCGTCGGTGCGCCGCGCGCGGTCGGCCTCGGCGCTCGCCATGAAGCCCGCGATCGCGGCGAGTGCGCGCGTGATCTTCGAATCGGTCGGGGCGCCGTGGAAGCCTTCAGGATATTCCTCGGCGATAAAGCCCGTCGTCAGCTCGCCCGAGCGGAAGCGCGGATGCTGCATGATCGCCGAGACGAAATCGATATTGTGGCCAAGGCCTTCGAGTTCAAACCGGTCGAGCGCTGCGATCTGCAAATCGGCGGCCTCGTCGCGCGTCTCGCCCCACGTCACCAACTTGGCGATCATCGGGTCGTAGAAGATCGACACCTCGCCGCCCTCCTCGACCCCGGCATCGACACGCACGCCATCGACGCCGCGCTCGTCGCCTTCCCATGCGGGAACCGGCGTGCGGTAGCGGACAAGGCGCCCGGTCGAGGGCAGGAAGCCGCGATAGGGATCCTCGGCATAAACGCGGTTCTCGATCGCCCAGCCGTCGATCTTGATATCGTCCTGCGTCATTTCGAGCTTTTCGCTCGCGGCGACGCGGATCATCTGTTCGACGAGGTCGATGCCGGTAATCGCCTCGGTCACCGGATGCTCGACCTGCAGCCGCGTGTTCATTTCGAGGAAGTAAAAGCTTTCGCCCGTCGGGTCGGCACCCGACACGATCAGTTCGACCGTGCCCGCGCTATAATAGCCGACCGCGCGCGCGAGCGCGACGCACTGCTCGCCCATCGCCTGCCGCATCTTGGGCGTGACGAAGGGCGACGGCGCCTCCTCGACCACCTTCTGGTGGCGGCGCTGGATGCTGCACTCGCGCTCGTTCAAATAGAGGATATTGCCATGCTGGTCGCCGAGGATCTGGATCTCGATGTGCCGCGGATTGAGGATGAATTTCTCGATAAACACGCGGTCGTCGCCGAAGCTGTTGAGCCCTTCGCGCTTGGTCGCCTCAAAGCCCTCGCGGACGTCCTTTTCGTCATAGGCGAGGCGCATCCCCTTGCCGCCGCCACCCGCCGACGCCTTCATCATCACCGGATAGCCGATCTCGTTCGAAATCTCGACCGCATGCTCGGTGTCGCGGATCTCGCCAATGAAGCCGGGGACGACATTGACCCCCGCTTCCTTCGCGAGCTTCTTCGACTCGATCTTGTCGCCCATCGCGGCGATCGCGTTCACCGGCGGGCCGATGAAGGCGATGTTTTCCTTGGCGAGTGCCTCGGCAAAGCTGGTGCGTTCGGACAGGAAACCATAGCCCGGATGCACCGCCTCGGCGCCTGTCGCCTTGCACGCGGCGATGATCTTGTCGGCGATCAGATAGGATTCGGATGCGGGCGACGGGCCGATATGCACGGCCTCGTCGGCCATCTGCACGAACGGCGCGCGCGCGTCGGCGTCCGAATAGACGGCCACCGTGGCGATGCCCATGCGCCGCGCGGTCTTGATGACGCGGCAGGCGATTTCGCCGCGATTGGCGATCAGGATTTTCTTGAACACTAGGGCCTCCGAATAAAGCCAACGACGGCCGAACCGAAAATGAAGATAAAAAACAGGCCGATGATGAACAGCGGCATGGATGAGGTAACGGGAGAATTCTTAGCGATACGCACCGCGATGCCGAGGACGACAAGCGCGATGGCTCCACACACAGCAAAGCTGAGCAGCGAAGAGACCCCCGCGAGCAATTTTTTCCAGATCGGAACGGACTTCACTCCGCCGCTTCCATCCGCATCGGCTCTTCGCTCTCCATCGGCCGCAGCCCCAGCTTCGCGAACAGCGCCGCGTCGGCATTGTCGCCCGCGTTCGCGGTCGTCAGCAGCTTGTCGCCGGTGAAGATGCTGTTCGCGCCCGCCATGAAGCAGAGCGCCTGCGTCGCCTCCGACATGCTTTCACGGCCTGCCGACAGGCGCACCATACTGCGCGGCATGGTGATCCGCGCCACCGCGACGGTGCGGACGAACTCGATATCGTCGATTTTCGCGAGCGGCGTGTCCGCCAGCATGTCGCCCAGCACGGTGCCCTTCACCGGCACCAGCGCGTTGATCGGCACGCTGCCGGGATGTTCGGGCAGGGTCGCGAGCGCGTGGATGAAGCCGACGCGGTCGGCGCGCGTTTCGCCCATGCCGACGATGCCGCCCGAGCAGACATTGATCCCGGCGCTGCGCACTTCTTCCAGCGTGTCGAGCCGTTCCTGAAAGGTGCGCGTCGTGATGACATTGCCGTAATGTTCCGGCGAGGTGTCGATATTATGGTTGTAATAATCGAGCCCCGCAACCGCGAGCGTTTGCGCCTGTTCCTTGCTGAGCATCCCCAGCGTCATGCAGGTTTCCATGCCCATCGCGCGCACGCCCTCGATCATCTCGACGATCGCGGGCATGTCGCGGTCCTTGGGGTTACGCCAGGCGGCGCCCATGCAGAAGCGCTGCGACCCCGAATCCTTCGCCTGCGCCGCGGCTTGCAGCACCGCGCGCACATCCATCAGCTTGGTGGCTTTCAGCCCGCTGTCGGCGCTTTTGCTTTGCGAGCAATAGCCGCAATCCTCGACGCAGCCACCGGTCTTGATGCTGAGCAAGGTGCAAAGCTGGATCTCACCGCGCGCGTGGTGGCGGCGGTGGACGCCCTGCGCCTCCCACATCAAATCGTCGAACGGCAGATCGAACAGGTCGGCGATTTCCTCGCGGGTCCAGTTGTACCGACACTCGTCGGTACACCCCCGCGAAGGCGGGGGCCCATCACCTGCCCGCGCAGCAAATGCGGCGTCAGATACAGGCACCTGGTGATGGGCCCCTGCCTTCGCAGGGGCACGGGTGGTTCGGGTAGTGGTCATGCGGCATCCTCCAAGGGGGGCATATTATGGCCAAGCAAACGCAGCACATCGGCCGCGCATTCGACGACGTTGGAGCCGGGGCCATAGATGCCCTGCACGCCCGCGTCGCGGAGATAGTCATAATCCTGCGGCGGAATGACGCCGCCCGCGATCACCTTGATGTCGCTGCGGCCCGCTTCGCGAAGCTTGTTGATCAGCTCGGGGATCAGCGTCTTGTGCCCCGCGGCAAGGCTCGACGCGCCGACAACGTCAACCCCGCTGTCGAGCGCCAGCACCACCGTCTCGTCGGGGGTCTGGAACAGCGGCCCCGACACGATGTCGAACCCCATGTCGCCAAACGCCGATGCGATGACATTCGCGCCGCGGTCGTGCCCATCCTGCCCCATCTTCGCTACCAGCAGCTTGGGTTTGCGGCCGAGTCGCCGCGTGACCGCCTCGACCCCGTCGAGCACCTGCGCCCAGCGCGCATCGCCCTCATAAGGCGCCGCATAGACGCCCTTCACCGGAGTCGGCTGGGTGGCATAACGGTCGAAACTTTCCTCCATCGCCGAGCTGATTTCGCCGAGCGTCGCGCGCGCGCGGGCAGCTTCGACAGCGAGCGCGAGCAGGTTGTTCTCGATGCTCGACGGTTTCGCCGCGCCATCGCGCAGCGCGGTCAGCGCCGCCTGACACGCCGCCTCGTCGCGCTCGGCCTTGGTTTTCTTGATTCTCGCGATCTGCCCCTCGCGCACCTTGGCATTATCGACCTCGAGGGTTTCGAGCAGATCCTCATCCTTCAGGCGATATTTGTTCACGCCCACGATGACATCGTCGCCGCGATCGACCCGCGCCTGCCGCGCCGCGGCGGCGGTTTCGATCATCGCCTTGGGCCAGCCTGCCGCGACCGCCTTCGCCATGCCGCCTTCGGCCTGGACACGGTCGATGATCTCCTGCGCCTTGTCGACCAGCTCCTGCGTCAGCGCCTCGACGTAATAGCTACCACCCAGCGGATCGACGACCTTGGTCATCCCCGTCTCTTCCTGAATCACAATCTGGGTGTTGCGCGCGATGCGCGCCGAGAAATCGGTGGGCAGCGCAATCGCCTCGTCGAGCGCGTTGGTGTGCAGCGACTGGGTGCCGCCCAGCATCGCCGCCATCGCCTCGATCGTCGTGCGCATGACATTGTTGTACGGGTCCTGCTCGGTCAGGCTGACCCCCGACGTCTGGCAGTGCGTACGCAGCATCTTCGACCGCTCGTCCTTGGCGCCGAGGTTGGTCATCACGCGGTGCCACAGCACGCGCGCGGCGCGCAGCTTCGCGATCTCCATGAAGAAGTTCATGCCGATCGCGAAGAAGAAGCTGAGGCGCCCGGCGAACTTGTCGATGTCGAGGCCGCTGGCGACGCCGTAGCGCACATATTCGGCGCCGTCGGCGATCGTGAAGGCGAGCTCCTGCACCTGCGTCGCGCCGGCTTCCTGCATATGATAGCCGCTGATTGAAATGCTGTTGAACTTCGGCATCTCGCGCGACGTGTAGCCGAAAATGTCGCTGATGATCCGCATCGAGGGCTCGGGCGGGTAGATATAGGTGTTGCGGACCATGAACTCCTTGAGGATGTCGTTCTGGATGGTCCCGTCGAGCAATTTACGGTCGACCCCCTGCTCCTCGCCCGCGACGATGAAGAAGGCGAGGATGGGGATCACCGCGCCGTTCATCGTCATCGACACCGACATCTGATCGAGCGGGATGCCGTCGAAGAGGATTTTCATATCCTCGACGCTGTCGATCGCGACGCCCGCCTTGCCGACGTCGCCGACGACGCGCGGATGGTCGCTGTCATAACCGCGGTGCGTGGCGAGGTCGAACGCGACGCTCAGGCCCTTCTGGCCGGCGGCGAGGTTGCGGCGATAGAAGGCGTTCGATTCCTCAGCGGTCGAAAAGCCTGCATATTGCCGTATCGTCCACGGCCGCCCCGCATACATCGACGCGCGCACCCCGCGCGTGAAGGGCGCGAAACCGGGCAGGCCGGGGTCGGTCATGACATCCTCGGCCGTGTAGAGCGGCTTGACGCCGATCCCCTCGGGCGTGTGCCAGGTGAGGTCCTTGCCCTTCACTTCCTTGGCAGCGGCTTCGGCCCATTGGTCGAGGGTGGGTTTGTCGGTCATAATTCAGTTCCTAACCCCCTCTCCCCTTGTGGGAGAGGGTTGCGAAAACTTGGCAGCTTGCTGCCTAGTTGAAGCTGGGTGAGGGGTTGCGGTCCAAAGGACCGCGCGAGCTTCGCTCGCAACCCCTCATCCAAGTCCGGCTAGTCAGCAAGCTGACAAGCCTCCCTATCCTTCTCCCACAAGGGGAGAAGGTCTATCAATGCGCACCCTTCGGCGTCTCCATAATCTCGGTCAGCACCCCGCCCATATCCTTGGGGTGGAGGAAGAAAATCAAAGTCCCGTGGGCCCCGATCCGCGGTTCGCCGAGCACCCGCTTGCCCATCGCTTCGAACTCGGCCTTGGCGGCATGGATATCGGGGACTTCGTAGCACATATGATGCTGCCCCCCCGCCGGGTTCTTCTCCAGAACCCCCGCGATCGAGACATTGCCCGGCAGCGGCTCGATCAGCTCGATCTGCGTCCCGTTGAGCGCCCCGTCCGCCCCCGGCGTATCGACGAAGCACACCTTAACCCCCTGCTCGGGCAGGTCGAACGGTTCATGGATCTTCGTCGCGCCCATCACATCGCGGTAAAAGACGATGCTGTCGGCAATCGACGGCGTCGCAACGCCGATATGGTTGAGGCGGCCTAGTTTCATGGCTTCCAGTCTTTCACTTCTTTCCGGATCGAAACGACAAGCCTGTCGTAAACCAAGTTCATGAACTGTCGTGCTTCTAGAGGCGTGTCGAACCAAACTTCGACCCCAAGGCCATCATTGATCGCCGGCCTTGGATCAGCATTCGAGCCCTCAACGGCATTCCAATTCCACCACTGTCGTGCCACGGCTTGACGCTGTTCCAAACTATGCTCGGCGATAGCTAAATCGACGGCAGCCTCCGGCGTTCCGCTATCCTCTGGCCAATCCTGATGAAGGTAAGCCCCGAGAAACTGATAGAGGTGCGGCCACCGCTCTTCGGCGTTCAATCGCCTCTGCCTCGTCGCGCGTGTCATAGCGGAATATTATCGTGCTTCTTCCACGGATTCTCCAACTGCTTGTTCCGCAGCTTCCGCAGCCCCAGTGCGATCCGCCGCCGCGTCGAATGCGGATAGATCACCTCGTCGATATACCCCCGCTGCGCCGCCACGAAGGGGTTGGCGAAACGGTCCTCATATTCTTTAGTGCGCTCGGCGATCTTTTCGGGGTCTCCGATGTCGCTGCGGAAGATGATCTCGACCGCGCCCTTCGCGCCCATCACCGCGATCTCGGCGGTCGGCCAGGCATAGTTCAAATCGCCGCGCAGATGCTTCGACGCCATCACGTCGTACGCGCCGCCATAGGCCTTGCGCGTGATCACTGTGATCTTCGGCACCGTCGCCTCGGCATAGGCGAAGAGCAGCTTCGCGCCATGCTTGATGATGCCGTTATATTCCTGCGCGGTGCCGGGCAGGAAGCCGGGCACGTCGACGAAGGTGATGATCGGAATCTCGAACGCGTCGCAGAAGCGGACGAAGCGCGCCGCCTTCTTCGACGAATTGATGTCGAGCACGCCTGCGAGCACCAGCGGCTGGTTCGCGACGATGCCGATCGTGCGCCCCTCGATACGGCCGAAACCGCAGATGATGTTCGCGGCATGCGCCGGCTGCACCTCGAAGAAATCGCCCTCGTCGACCGTCTTCCGGATCAGCTCGTGCATGTCATACGGCTGGTTCGCATTCGGCGGGATCAGCGTGTCGAGGCTCATTTCGGCGCGGTCGAACGGGTCGCTCGTCGGGCGCACCGGCACGCCGCTGCGGTTATTCTCAGGAAGATAGTCGAAGAAATCACGCGTCGCGAGCAGCGCCTCGATGTCGTTCTCGAACGCGATGTCGGCGACCGAGCTTTTCGTCGTGTGCGTGATCGCGCCGCCGAGTTCTTCCTGCGTCACCACCTCGTTGGTCACCGTCTTCACGACATCGGGGCCGGTGACGAACATATACGAGCTGTCCTTCACCATGAAGATGAAGTCGGTCATCGCCGGGCTGTACACTGCGCCGCCTGCGCACGGGCCCATGATCAGGCTGATCTGCGGCACCACGCCCGACGCCAGCACATTTTTCTGGAACACCTCGGCATAGCCGCCGAGCGAGGCGACGCCCTCCTGAATACGCGCACCGCCGCTGTCGTTGAGGCCGATCACCGGCGCCCCGACGAGCATCGCCTTGTCCATGACCTTGCAGATCTTCTCGGCATGGCGTTTCGACAGCGAGCCGCCGAAGACGGTGAAATCCTGACTGAAGACATAGACGAGGCGGCCATTGATCGTCCCCGATCCGGTGACGACGCCGTCGCCCGGAACCTTCTGATCCTGCATCCCGAAATCGACGCAATCATGCTCGACATAGGTGTCGAGTTCCTCGAACGAGCCTTCGTCGAGCAGCACGTCGAGCCGCTCGCGCGCCGTCAGCTTGCCCTTGGCATGCTGCGCATCGATGCGCTTCTGGCCGCCCCCAAGGGCGGCGGCGGCGCGGCGGCGTTCCATTTCGGCGATATTGGCGGACACTCGGCTTCTCCGTCAGAATGGGAATGTGCCGTCTGCGCCGAATGCCCGGTTCATGCAAATGTGAATTTGCAAAGTTGCAAAGTCCAAGTTTGCAAAGTATCGAAGCGCATGGCCCGCCAACGCATCTTCGCCGGCAACCGGCTGCGGCAGCTACGCAGCGAGCGCGGTATCCGTCAGGCCGAGTTCGCCGAAACGCTGGGAATCTCGACCTCCTACCTTAGCCAGATCGAGCACGACGACCGTCCGCTGACGCCAGCGTTGCTCGACCGGCTGCAAAAGCTGTTCCCGCTCGAATGGGAAGAAGTCGCCGCGGATGCGGGCGATCGCCGCGCTGGCGCATTGCGCGAAGCCGCCGCCGATCCGCTCTTCGCTGCATCGCCCCTGCCTCCCGAACAGCTCGAGCGCGCGGCGCTCCAGCAACCGCAGTTCGCCGACCAGTTCGTCGCACTCCACGCCGCCTATCGCCGTGCGGGACAGCGGCTCCAGATCATCGACGAGGCGCTGACCGGCGGCACCGCCGAGGGGAGCCGCCTGCCATGGGAAGAGGTGCGCGACTGGTTTCACGACGCGGGCAATTATGTCGACAGCATCGACCGCGCGGCGGAGGCGCTCGCGGAGCAGCTGCGCGGCAAGGAGCCGTCGCCCGCGGTCGAGACGATCGAGCGGCGGCTGCGCGACGCGCTCGGCATCTCGATCGTCTATCAGCAGACTATCAGCCTACGCGATTTCGACGCCACGATGCGGCATCTGGTGATCGATCCATCCCAGCCCGCTGAAAGCCGACGCTTCCAGCTTGCGCACCAACTCGCGGCACTCGCACTGGCGGACGAGATTGCTACGGTCGTCGAAGCCTCGCCGCTCCGTACTGCGGCGGCGCGACAGTTGCTCCACGTCGGGCTTGCCAACTACGCCGCGGGTGCGGTGCTGATGCCTTACGCCCCGTTCCGCGCCAGCGCGCGCGCCGTGCGCCACGACATAGACCGGCTGCGGCTCGAATATGGCGTCAGCTTCGAACAGGCATGCCATCGCCTTTCGACGCTTCAGCGTCCCGGCGCGCGCGGGATTCCGATGTTCTTCTGCCGCGTCGACATGGCAGGCAATATCACCAAGCGGCACAGCGCTACACGCCTGCAATTCGCGCGCTTCGGCGGCGCCTGTCCGCTCTGGATTGTGCACGAGGCGGCGGCGATCCCCGACCGCATCCTGTTCCAGCTTGCCGAGACACCCGATGGCCTCCGCTATGTTTCGATGGCGAAGGGGCTGGTGAAACCCTCGGGCAGTTATGCGCGATCCCCACGCCGCTATGCCGTCGCGCTGGGGTGCGAGGCGCAATATGCTGCGGATTTCGTGTACGCCGACGGGGTCGACGTTACCGCACCGCAGGCCGCGACGCGCATCGGCCTCTCATGCCGCATCTGCCCGCGCGACGATTGCGATCAGCGAGCCTTTCCGCCGAGCGACCGCCCGATCCTGGTCGATCCAGACCGGCGCGATGTCGTGCCGTACCGGATCGGCTAGGGCGCGATCACCAACTCCTCGTCGAGGAAATCGAGGAAAGCACGAATGCGCGCCGCGGCACGATCTTCGGGCGCGTAGAGTGCGTGAATATCCTCGCCGTCGCCGGGGTGGTAATCGCCGAGCACTTCGACCAGCCGCCCTGCCGCAAGATCGCCCGCGACATGAAAATGGCCGTGGCGCGAAATACCGCCGCCCGCTACCGCAATCTGCCGCACCATATCCCCCGAATTGCCGAAGAAGCTGCCATGTACCGGGCGGTGAACGACGCGCCCGCCGATACGGAAAGGCCAACTGTCGATCGACCGGCGAAAGCTGAAGCGCAGGCAGTCGTGCGCGTCGAGATCGTCGGGCGTCTGCGGCGTACCGCGCCGCGCGAGATAAGCGGGGCTCGCGACCAGCGCCATGCGGCTGTGCCCGAGTTTCTTGGCGCGCAGGCTCGTGTCGCGAAGCGGGCCGATCCGGATCGCGATGTCGGCGCGCTCCTCGACCAGATCGACGATCGCGTCGGATAATGCCAAGTCGAGAATGATCTCGGGATAGCGCGCCATGAAGCGCGGCAGGATCGGCAGCAACGGCACGCCGATCGACGGCGAGGCGTTGATGCGCAGCAGCCCCCGCGGGCCTTGCTTGTCACGGCCAAGGCCGTTTTCGACCGTCTCGATCTCGGCGAGCAGCACGCTCATCCGGTCGCGATACGCGCTTCCCTCGGCGGTGAGCGCGAGCGAGCGCGTCGTCCGGCGGAACAGGATCGTGCCGAGCCGCTCTTCGAGCCGGGCGATACTGCGGCTAACCGCCGAAGGCGTAAGTCGCAGCGCCTTGGCGCCCGCGGCAAAGCTGCCACCGCTCGCCACCGCAAGGAAGGTCTCGATATCGCCGAACCGGTTGTCCATCGTCATTCCTGATTTTGAATCACCACTGAAGTGATAAAGCGCATTCTAATCAACAATGGGACGAAACGCTATCTTCGGCGCATCGAACAAGCACCAACGCGTGAAAGGAATTCACTCATGGACCTGAAACTCAAGGGCAAGACCGCCATCGTCACCGGATCGACCGCGGGCATCGGCTATGCGATCGCCAAGCGCCTCGCCGAAGAGGGCGTAGAAGTCGTCATCACCGGACGCAACCAGGCGAAGCTCGACGAAGCGGCGGAGGAGCTGTCGCGATCGGGCACGATCCGCGCCGTCCTCGCCGACCCTGCCACGGCCGAGGGTGCCGATGCGCTGATCGCCGCGGTTCCCGCGACCGATATTCTCGTCAACAATCTCGGCATCTATGAGGCCAAGTCTTTCGCAGAGATCAGCGACGCCGACTGGCACCATATTTTCGAGGTGAATGTGGTCAGCGGCGCGCGGCTGTCGCGGCATTATTTTCCGAAGATGCTGGAGAAAAATTGGGGCCGCGTAATCTTCATCGCCAGCGAGAGCGGCCTGCTGCCACCCGCCGAGATGATCCACTACGGCATGACCAAGACCGCGCAGCTGACGATCGCGCGCGGCCTTGCCGAACAGACGCGGGGTACGGGTGTTACCGTCAACACGGTGCTGCCGGGGCCGACGCGCTCGGAAGGCATCGTCGACTTCATCCGCTCGGTTGTCTCGAACCCCGACGCGCCCGAAGCCGAGCGTGAAAAGGCCTTCTTTGAGGAACTGCGTCCGCTGTCGCTGATCCGCCGCTTGATCGAAGCTGACGAGATCGGATCGATGGTGACCTATCTCGCCAGCCCGCTCGCCGCGGTGACCAACGGCGCCGCAATCCGCGCCGAGGGCGGGATCGTCCCGACGATCGCGTAAGAGTCTCCCCTCCCGCGTGCGGGAGGGGGCTCGCTCACACCTTCACGATTCCGCGCTCGATCAGGCTATGCGCCGTCGCAAGGATCGCCTCCTCGGGCGGCCGCACCGTCCAGCCAAGCGTGTCCATCGCGTGACGGCTGTCGCCGCCGCGCACATTGCCGAGCTCGGCGACGAGCTGCTTGAGTTCGGGGCGGACGAGCGCGAACAGCTTGAGCAGCCAGTCGGGCATTTTCCGCGTTGGCACCTTTCTCGCCTTATCGCCAAGGTTGGCGGTCAGTATGTTCGCGACATCGATCATCTTCAGGAACGGCCCCGAACAGACATAGCGTTCGTTGCGAATGTCCGGCGCGGTCAGCGCGCGATAATGGAGGTCGGCGACATCGCGCACATCGATGATGCCGAACCCGATATCGGGGCACATCGGCACCTTGCCTTCGAGCAGTTGCTTCACCAGTTCGATCGAGGTCGACAGGTCGTCGGACAGCAGCGGCCCGAATACCGCCGCCGGATTGACCGAGGCGAACTCGAGGTCGCCGCCCTCGGCCGCCACCCAGTCGCGCGCCGCGCGTTCGGCGACGGTCTTCGAGCGCGGATAAGGCATGACACCGGGGTTATCGAGATTGGTCCAGTCGGACTCGTCATAGAGTTCGCGGTCCTGGCCATGGCCATAGGCGATCGCCGCCATCGACGAGGTCAGGACGAACCGCCGGACACCCGCACCCTTGGCAAAGCGCAGCGCGCGCAGCGCACCTTCGCGCGCGGGAACAACCAGATCGTCGGCATGTTTGGGAACGTCCAGCGGAAAGGGCGAAGCGAGATGCGCGACATGGCTGCATCCCGCCATTGCCTCGGCCCAGCCGGCGTCGTTCTCGAGATCGGCGGCGAAGAAGCGAAGCTTGCTGTTATCGACCTGCAGCCAGCCGCGAACCTCGTCCTCGCGCTTCAGGCTGCGCACGGTGGTGTTCACCGTCCAGCCGTTTTCGATCAGCTGCCGGATCAGGAAGCCCGCGATATATCCGCTACCTCCAGTGACCAGTACCGTGCCCGTCATGCGCCTCTCCCTTGCTTGTAATGGCTGGAAGATAGCATGTCGGTTGCGATTAGAAATCTTTTCCGTTTCATCGTCATCCCGGCGAAGGCCGGGATCTCGCCGGTGCGTGATGATACAAGGTCGAGACCCCGGCCTTCGCCGGGATGACAATGAGTGGGGCTATTTCAGCAGCACCAGTTCCTCGGCCATGCTTGGATGCAATGCGACCGTTTGATCGAAATCGGCCTTGGTCAGTCCCGCCTTCACCGCAATTGCGGCCGCTTGCAAAATCTCCGGCGCGTCGGGGCCGATCATGTGGAGCCCGACGACCTGATCGGTCGCTGCATTGACCACCATTTTGTAGAGCGCGCGCTCGTTGCGGCCCGCGAGGACATTCTTCATCGCGCGGAAATCGCTGGTGTAGATGCGCACCGTGCCGAGCTGATTGCGCGCCTGCGCCTCGGTCAGCCCGACCGCGCCGATCGGCGGATGGCTGAACACCGCGCTTGGGACATTCTGATAGTCGACGACCGTCGGTTTGCCGCCAAACACGCTGTCGGCGAACGCCTGACCTTCGCGGATCGCTACGGGGGTGAGCTGGATGCGGTTGGTGACGTCGCCGACCGCGTAGATGCTCGGCACCGACGACTGGTTCGTGTCGTCGACCTTGATCGCGCCTTGATCGTCGAGCTCGACGCCGACCTCTTCCAGCCCGATGCCCCTCGTATTGGGCACTCGGCCGGTCGCCATCAGCACCGCGTCGACGATGAACGGATCGCAATTTTCCAGATGGACGGTCAGCGTGCCGTCGTCATTCTTCTCGATCGACTGGAAGGGCACGTTGAATTTGAAGTGGATGCCCTTGGTCATAGAAATCTGAAGCAGGCGATCGCGGATCTGCTCGTCGTAGCCGCGCAATATCGTGTCGCCGCGGTTGACGATCGTCACCTGGCTGCCGAATTCGTTGAAGATACCGGCGAACTCGTTCGCGATATAGCCGCCGCCCGCGATCATGATCCGCTTCGGCAGCCTCTCCAGATGAAAGACCTCGTTCGAGGTGATCGCGTGCTCGCTGCCCGGAAACTCGGGAACGTGCGGCCAGCCGCCGGTCGCGATCAGGATACGCTCGGCGGTCATCTCGGTGCCGTCGGCGAGCCGGACCTTCTGCGGCCCGACAATCGTCGCGCGTGTTTTGAAGACGGTGACCTTGTGGTTATCAAGCGTCTGGCCATAGAGGCCCTCGAGCCGGTCGACCTCGGCAAGCACATTGTCGCGCAGCACGTTCCAGTCGAAACGGCACTCGGGAACGTCCCAGCCGAACTTGCGCGCGTCGTGAATATCCTCGGCGAAATGAGCTCCGTAAACGAGCAGCTTCTTGGGCACGCAACCGCGGATCACGCATGTGCCGCCGACCCGATGCTCCTCCGCCACCGCAACGCGCGCGCCGTGCGAGGCCGCCACACGCGACGCGCGCACGCCGCCCGAACCGGCGCCGATGACGAAGAGATCATAGTCGAAGTCGCTCATGAATTACCCCTGAAATGGTCAGGCAGACATTCGCCGCCGACGTCAATGTGGTTACGCGCCGGCGGCTTGCCAATCGAATTTTGCGGTCAGAGACAGCGAGGGAGCCTCAGGCGCCGAGTGCCGCCTGCATCAGCGCCTGCGTCGCGGAATCGAATTCGATCGTGCCTTCGGCGAGCCCCTTCGCCATCTCCTTGCCCAGCTCGACCCCGAACTGGTCGAACGGGTTGATCCCGAGCAGGACCGCGTTGGCGAAGACACGATGCTCGTAAAAGGCGATCAGCGCGCCGAGGCTGCGCGGTGTCAGCTGGTCGAGCAGGATCGTCGTCGACGGGCGGTTGCCGGGATAGGCGCGCGCGCCGTCCGCGCTCGCGCGGCCCGCCATCAGCGCCGCCCCCTGCGCGATACAATTCGCGACGAGCGTTTCGTGATGCGCATCGTCGAGCAGATGATCGGGCTCGCGCGCGACGACGAACTCGACCGGAATGAGGTGGGTGCCCTGATGGAGCAGCTGGAATACAGCGTGCTGCGCATCGGTGCCGACGCCGCCCCAGGTAATCGGCGCACTTTGCTGCACGAGCCGCTTGCCCTCAAGGGTCACCGACTTGCCGTTCGACTCCATTTCAAGCTGCTGGAGATAGTCGGGAAGCAGCCGCAGGCGTTCATCATAAGCGAATACCGCACGCGTCTGGCAACCGAGGCGGTTGGCATAGATCTGGTCGGCGAATGCCGCGAGCAGGCAGATATTGCCGGCGCCCTCCGCAAGGCGGAAATGCCGGTCCATTTCGGCCGCGCCTTCGAGCAGGTCGGCGAACGCATCCCAGCCGAGCGCGAGCGCGGCGGGAAAACCGATCGACGACCACAGCGAATAACGCCCGCCGACCGTCTCGCTGAACGGCAGGATGCGCGTTTCGTCGATCCCCCATTCCATCGCGCGCTCGGGCATCGCCGTCAGCGCGATGAAGCGGCCGAGCGGATCGTCGACGCCGCCCTCTTCCAGCCATTGCAGTGCCGACGACGCGTTGAGCAACGTCTCGGTCGTCGTGAAGGTTTTCGATGCGACCGCGACGAGCGTGTAGGCCGGATCGAATTTCGCGAAGGCCTCCGCCAGCGCGGCGCCATCGACATTCGAAACGACCGCGACATCATAACGCTCGCTATGCCGTCCCAATGCATCGACGAGCAGGTCGGGGCCAAGCGCCGAACCGCCGATGCCGATGTGGAGCAAGTGCCGGATTTCTCCGAACGCGCCCGCTTCGATCGCATCGACCATCATCCGCATCCGCTGATGCAGCGCCTGCGCGACATGGACGGACTCGGGGCTCCCCTCGCCGCGTTCGGCGCTATGCTCGGCGGCGCGATTTTCGGTGGGATTGGCAATGCCGCCCGAAAACAAGGTCTTGCGGCGCCCGGCAAAGTCCTGCGCGGCGGCGAGGCCACCCAAAATGCCGATCGCCGCATCGTCTAGATGGGTTTTGGCGAAGTCGAAGCGGATATCGGCGACCGTACGAACCAGCGCCCGCAACCGCGCCTCGGGATCGGCCGACACAAGATCGGTCAGCTTCTGCGGCTGCCAGTCGGCAAGCGCCTGCCAGGCCTGATCGGCGGTCGTCATGTCGCAGCTCCTTCAATATCGGGCCACGCCTCTACGCCAGCGGCAGCCGCCGCGCCAGCGCGATCCGCCGATATTTGCTTGACGCGCAGACCTATTCGTCGCCAATGCCGGGCGATGACCGACGCCAGCCTGACCGCCGACAATTCGCCCGCCGCCCAGCCCGGCCCCGCGACGCCCGAACCGGCGCCGGTATCGGCCAGAGAAGAGGCGGTCGATACCGTCCGTTTCCTCGCGCTGCTGGCGATCGCGGTACTGATTTTCCGAAGCTTTTTCCTGTCGCCGTTCAACATTCCCTCGGAATCGATGCAGCCGCGCCTGTTGATCGGCGACTATCTGCTCGTGAACAAGATGGCCTATGGCTATTCGAAATACAGCCTGCCGTTCAGCGTGCCGCTGATTCCGGGCCGCGTCTTCGCCCGCACGCCCGAGCGCGGCGATGTCGTCGTATTCAAGGCGCCGCCGGTCAACGACAATGACTATATCAAGCGCGTGATCGGCCTGCCCGGCGATACGGTGCAGGTGAAGGAAGGCATCGTCTGGTTGAACGGCAAGCCGCTGAAGCGCGAGCCGATGGCCGATTTCGTGATCCCGGTGACGCAGAACATGCTCGACGCCTCGCGCACCACGGGCTCCCTGCCCTGCTACGCCCCGCAGTTCGAAGAGATCGGTGCGAATGGCCAGCGCCAGTGCCGGTACCGGCAGTTCCGCGAGACGCTTCCCAGCGGCAAGAGCTATGCGATCCTCGACATCACCACGATCCCCGAGGACAATACCGAACTCGTGACGGTGCCCGCCGGACACCTGTTCCTGATGGGCGACAACCGCGACCGCAGCGCCGACAGCCGCTTCGAGGCGCAGGAAAATGGCGGCATCGGCCTGGTTCCCGAAGAGAATCTCGTTGGCCACGCGCTCGTCGGAATGTTCTCGACCGACGGTTCGGCAAGCTGGATCAACCCGATCAGCTGGTTCACCGCCGCGCGCTGGAGCCGTATCGGGGAAGGCTTTTGAGCGACCGCGTTTCCGCGGAGACGATCGCTGCCCTCACCGGCGCCTGCCCCCGCAACCTGAGCCTCTATCAAGAGGCGCTGACCCACGGCAGCAGCGGCGCGGGCGACTATCAGCGGCTCGAGTTTCTCGGCGACCGCGTGCTTGGCCTCGTCATCGCGTCCGAATTGTTCCGCCGTTTTCCAAAGGCTGCCGAGGGCGAGCTTTCGTCGCGGCTTCATGCGCTCGCGTCGGGCGAGACGTGCGCGCGGATCGCGCAAGGGCTCGACCTCAATGCGCATGTCCTTTTCGGAAGCCAGGCGATCGGCGACGGCGGGCGGCATAGCGACAATATTGCCGCCGATGTGCTCGAGGCGCTGATCGGCGCGCTCTGGCTCGATCTTGGTGACGACGCCGCGCGCGCCTTCATCGTCGCCAAGTGGGGCGAGATGATCGACGGACAGGTCGCGGCGCCCAAGCACCCCAAGGCAGCGCTCCAGGAATGGGCGCTCGCGCGCAAACGTCGGCCGCCCGAATATCGCCTCGTCCGCCGCGACGGCCCCGACCATGCGCCGCGCTTCCTGGTCGCGGTTGCAGTGGGCAAGCTTGCAGAGGCCGAAGGCGAAGGCGCGTCGAAACAGGCAGCCGAAAAGGCCGCAGCGGCGGCGCTGCTCGAACGATTGATACAGGAAGAAGCAAAATGACCCAGCGCTGCGGCTTCGTCGCCGTCGTCGGTGCGCCGAACGCCGGCAAATCGACCCTCGTCAACGCGCTCGTCGGCCAGAAGGTCGCGATCGTGAGTCCGAAGGCGCAGACGACGCGCACGCGGCTGATGGGCGTCGCGATGGAGGGCGATGCGCAGATCGTGCTGATCGATACCCCCGGCATCTTCGCGCCGACGCGCCGGCTCGACCGCGCGATGGTTGCGGCCGCGTGGAGCAGCCTCGAGGAGGCCGAAGCGATCCTCGTGATGGTCGATGCCGCCGCCAAGCTGACGGGCCGCGTCGAGCGCGTCCTGGAGGGCATCGCGAACCGGCCCGAGAAGAAATATCTGATCCTCAACAAGGTCGATCTGACCAAGAAGGACAAGCTGCTGACGATCGCGAACGAGCTCAATGCTAAGGTCGCGTTCGACGAAACATATTTCATTTCGGCAAGCAGCGGCGACGGGGTCGCCGAGCTCAAGGCCAATCTCGCGGGGCTGATGCCCGAGGGGCCGTGGCACTTCCCCGAGGACGAAGTCAGCGACGCGCCTGAACGCATGCTCGCTGCCGAAATCACGCGCGAACAGCTCTACCGCCAGCTCCACGAGGAGTTACCCTATCAGTCGACGGTCGAGACCGAGCTGTTCAAGACGCGCCCCGACGGCAGCGCCGAAATCCACCAGCAGATCTTCGTCGCGCGCGACAACCAGCGCGCGATAGTGCTCGGCAAGGGGGGCGCCCGCATCAAGGAAATCGGTGCCCGTGCCCGCGCCGAACTGACCGAATTGATGGGCCGCAAGGTCCACCTGTTCCTGCACGTCAAGGTCAAGGAAAACTGGGACGAGGACCGCAGCATCTATCGCGACATGGGGCTCGACTGGGTCGATTAAATCCGCCGGCAGTCGTTCGGCGGGGCATTGCCGTCGAAGCGTGCGGTGATCCAGCCGATCGTTTCCTGCGCGCTGTCCTTCGCGCTGGAACCATGATCGCCCGCCATGTCGATCCAGCGTGTCGGCGTTCCGCGCCTGCAGACCGCCTTCGCGAACTTGCGCGTGACGGCGGGCGCGACGATCGTGTCCTTGCTGCTCTGCGCGATCAGCAGCGGGCCCGGCACGCGCGCGGGATCGACGCTGTTGGCCCGCGCGAAGGTGCCGAAGGGCTCGATCTTTGCGATATCCTTCGTTCGCGTCGCCCGCGCGATGGTGAGGATACCGAGGATCGTGCCGAGCTTCGGCTTCTTGTTGAAGGCGACGCAATTATTTTCGGCCAACCGGCGGATGATGCCCTGGTTGGTGCGATTGGCGATGCTGTCCTGCGGGAAGCCGTAGAGCGTCGACCAGCTGTGCAGCGCAAAGGATAACAGCAAGGCGCGCGCATTCTTGTCGCTGCCATCGCGCAAATTGGCCGCCAGATCGGTCGGCGGCGCCGCGGCAGCGGTGCCGACGAGGGTCAGATCGGGCGCGTAGCTGCGCGCCGCCGTCGCCGTCCACAGCGCCGCATGGCCGCCCTGCGACTCGCCCCACACCGCGAAGCTGCCGCCCGCTGCAGCGCCCGGGATCGCCCGCGCCGCGCGCACGGCGTCGAGCAC
This sequence comes from Sphingopyxis sp. H073, assembly GCF_001468395.1. Classification (GTDB taxonomy): domain Bacteria; phylum Pseudomonadota; class Alphaproteobacteria; order Sphingomonadales; family Sphingomonadaceae; genus Sphingopyxis. The sequence continues at coordinate 56,753 of NZ_LNSG01000003.1, forward strand.
CGCGTTCGCCGTGTCGGGACCGACCAGAAATGGATGCATCGTCGGGCTCGCGAGGCCGATATAATCGGGGGCGACGACGACATAGCCCGATCGGACGGCGTCCATCCCGGCGCTATATTCGAAGAAATTCGGACTCAGCGACGGAGCGCATTTCTCCGCAACACCCCACGCGCCATGCGTCCAGGCGATGACGCGGCGCGGGCGCGGCGGGATCGCTTCCATCGGTGCCGCGACGATGCCGGTGACCTGGAAACGCTGGCCGCTGCCATTGCTCGTCCAGTAGAGGATTTTCCACGCCTGCACCCCCGGCGGGGTTGCGTCTATCGGCTCGGCCGAAATCAGAGCGCCGGGTTGCTGCGCCGCGGCGGGCAGCACGAACAGGGCAAGAAGGGCGGACAAGGCGGCAAGCAAGCGTCGCATCGAAATACCTCCCGATGCGCCGACGTTAACACGACCCGATCATATTCCAAACGAGGCAAACGGCGGTGCGCTCCCGCGAAGGCGGGAGCCCATCACCCGGTCGCGCGATGCGGAGCCTGCCGGTGATGGGTCCCCGCCTTCGCGGGAAAGCACGATTTGGACTATTCCTCCGCAGCTTTCTTTTTTGCCGGAGCTTTCTTGGCCGGGGCTTTCTTCGCCGCAGCCTTTTTGGCGGGCGCCTTCTTCTTGCCCTTCGCCGGCCCTTTCGCCGCGCGCGCATCGATCAGCGCGATCGCCTCTTCCTCTGTCAGCGCATCGGCCTCGACCGTCTTCGGCAGCGTTGCGTTGGTCGTGCCGTCGGTCACATAGGGACCGAAGCGCCCCGCCATCAGCTTCATCTCGCCGCCGCTGGTCGGATGCGGCCCGAAGGTCTTCAGCGGTTCGGCTTTGGCCCGCGCGCCGCGTCCTCCGCCATTCGCCGCGTCAGCGATGCGCGCCACGGCGGCGTTCATGCCGATATCGAAGATCTCGGCGGTGCCCGTCAGCTTCGCATATTTGCCGTCGTGGAGCAGATAGGGGCCATAGCGACCCAGCCCGGCCATAATGACCTTGCCGCTCTCCGGATGCGTCCCGACTTCGCGCGGCAGGCTGAGCAGCCGCAGCGCATAGTCGAGGTCGAAATCCTCGGCCGGAATATCTTTCGGGATCGACGAGCGTTTCGCCTCCTTCCCGTCGCCGAGCTGGATGTACGGGCCGAAGCGCCCGCTGCGCTTCGACACTTCCAGCCCGCTTTCGGGGTCGGTACCCATCACCTCGGGGCCACTGTCGCCAGCATCGGAACCGCCCGGCTGCGCAAATTTCCGCGTGAACTTGCAGTCGGGATAGTTGCTGCACGCGATGAACGGCCCGAACTTGCCGCCGCGCAGCGCGAGCCGCCCTGTGCCGCAATTGGGGCAGAGCCTGGGATCGCTGCCGTCGCCCTTGTCGGGGAACAGGTACGGGCCGAGAAACTCGTCGAGCGCCGCTGTGATCTCCGACGGTTTCTGCTCCATCACCTCGCCGGTGCGCGGCTTGAAATCGCGCCAGAAACGCTCGAGCACCGCTTGCCACTGCGCGCGGCCACCCGATACGTCGTCGAGCTCTTCCTCAAGGCCCGCGGTAAAATCGTATTCAACGTAACGATTGAAGAAGCGTTCGAGGAACGCCGTCAGCAATCGCCCGCTCTCCTCGGGAATGAAGCGGTTCTTCTCGACGCGGACATAAGCGCGGTCCTTCAATACCTGCAGAATCGCGGCATAGGTCGACGGGCGCCCGATGCCGAGCTCTTCCATCTTCTTGACGAGGCTCGCTTCCGAATAGCGCGGCGGCGGCTGGGTCTCGTGCTTCTCGACTTCCACACCGGTCTTCGCAGGCGCATCGCCCTTGCTCATTGCCGGGAGCAGGCGCGCGTCCTCGTCCTCGGCGTCGTCGCGGCCCTCGTCGTATAGCGCGAGGAAGCCAGGGAACTTCACAACCTGCCCCGTCGCGCGCAGCACGGTCTTCCCCGTGCCGTCGGAGAGATCGATGCTGGTGCGTTCGAGCCGCGCCGAGGCCATCTGGCTCGCAAGCGCGCGCTTCCAGATCAGTTCGTAGAGGCGCGCGTGATCGCCGCCGCCGACCTTGTCCTTCGAGAAATCGGTGGGACGGATCGCCTCGTGCGCTTCCTGCGCGTTCTTCGCCTTGGTCTGATATTGCCGCGGCTGGTCGGGAACATAGCCGCCGTCATAGCGATCGGCGATCGCCTTGCGCGCGGCGCTGATCGCGCTGCCGTCCATCTGGACGCCGTCGGTACGCATGTAGGTGATCGCGCCGTCCTCATAGAGATCCTGCGCGACGCGCATGGTATGGCTGGCGGAGAAGCCGAGCTTGCGTGCCGCTTCCTGCTGCAAGGTTGACGTCGTGAAGGGCGGCGGCGGGTTGCGCGTGAGCGGCTTGGTCTCGACCGTGTCGACGGTGAAATGCCCCGCCTTCACATCGGCTTCGGCGGCGCGCGCATCGGCCTCGGTGCCGATCGAAAGCCGCTCGATCTTGTTGCCCCGCCAGCGCGACAGGCGCGCCTTGAACGGCGTGCCCGCCATTTCGAACAGGCCGGTGACCGACCAATATTGCTGCGCAACAAAGGCCTCGATCTCGCGCTCGCGCTCGACGATCATGCGCAGCGTGACCGACTGGACGCGGCCCGCCGATTTTGCACCGGGGAGCTTGCGCCACAGCACCGGCGACAGGGTGAAGCCGACCAGATAGTCGAGGGCGCGGCGCGCGCGATACGCATCGATCAGGTCGGTATCGAGTTCGCGCGGATGCGCCATCGCATCGGTCACCGCCTGCTTGGTGATCGCGTTGAAGGTCACGCGGTCGACCGCCTGCGGCAGCGCCTTTTTCTGGCGCAACAGTTCCTGCACATGCCAGCTGATCGCCTCGCCCTCGCGATCGGGGTCGGTCGCGAGGATCAGGCGGTCGGCGCTCTTCGCGGCGTCCTGGATGTCCTTCATCCGCTTCGCCTTGTCGGGATACATCTGCCACTGCATCGCGAAGCTGTCGTCCGGATCAACCGAGCCGTCTTTGGGCGGCAGGTCGCGGACATGGCCATAGCTGGCCAGAACCTTGAAATCGCGACCGAGATATTTCTCGATCGTCTTCGCCTTGGCGGGCGATTCCACAATCACCAATTGCATTGAAAAACCTGTTCCCCGATTACTCTCACGTACACGCGCGAGGGTGGCGGGCGCTCCGGCCCTCCGTCAAGCGGATTTAGGAAGCGCCCGCGCCGGGGTCAACGGAGAGCGCCCAGCCGTCCGATCAGGAGTTCGCTGGCAAGGCTCGCCGCCTTGGCTGCGCCCTCCTCATAGTTGCCGGGCTTGGCGGTGAACTCGAACTTTCGCGTCTTGCCGAAGCGCAGGCCACCGAAGCCCATCACGGCCGCCACGCCCCCCGCAACGTTGGCGCCCGATTGCAGCGCCTTGTCCGTTCCGCTCGACGCGTCGCTCTTCTCGACGAACTCGCCCTCGACAGCAACCGGCGCCTTGATCGTAATCACCGACTGCTTGCCGTTCGGCGCGATGAGCGTCATGCGCGAATAGTCGGCGCTGACCGACAGCGCGCTGTTCACCTGAATGCCGCCAAAGCTGAACGCGCCGGGGCGCTTCTGCTGCGAAAAGTCGATCAGATAGACGACATCGACGACGCCGACGCCGCTTTCGCGCGCATAATTGTTGAGCGCCATGCTCGCCTGCCCCGCAGACATGTTGATCCCCATGCTGCTCATCCCCGACCCGAGGAAGTCGCCCGGGATCATCAGCAGCGACGGAAAGGCGGTCGGCTTGAAATAGGTCGCCTTGCCCTTGCTGCCCTTTTCGAGGGCGATATTGATATCGAGCGGTACGTCCTGCGACTTGGTCTTGGCGAGCGCGCCGTGCCCGAACAGGTCAGCCGCGGGCTGAACCGTGTAACCGCCCGCAGCAAGCTGCTGCACGAAGTCGGCATAGGCGGCGTCGGTCACCGCTTGCATCATCTCGGGTGTCACGCCGACGAGCGCACTTTTGGCCTTTGTCGTCCCGCCGAACGCTCCCATCAGCCCGCCGCTTGCAGCGGTCTGGTCGATCGATTCAAAGATGAAGCCGACGTTGAAGGCGCCGATGGCGACCGTGGTAACGCCCTTCGCATTGGCCGGTCCCGAAATCTTGACCGGCTCGACATCCTTGGCGTTGGCGATGACAGGCTGAACCAGCAGCGCCGCGATCGCGGCAGCCGACAGCAATTTCCTCATGGGTCATATCCTCCGACCCCTCACTCCGCCAGCCGACCCCACCGACCGAAGAGAAAGGTTAATCGAAGCAACCCACGCCCCCGCATCGGTCAGATGTGGGGGCGTGTCAATGCCGGTATCGGAGCCTGCATCTCGACCGGCGTCGCTGCGTCAGCCGTTCTGCCATTTGAAGTCGGCCGGCAGGATGCATTTGCCAGCGTCATATTTGCCGACGCTGCGGATGATCTCCTTGTCGTCGGGCTCGATCCGGCGACCGCTGATCTGGCTGTCGACGACACGGCGGACCAGCGCATCGAGGCGCGTGACGAGATAGCAATCGATCGCAGGCGGCGCGTGCGGATTGCCCACACCGCTGTCGTCGGTCAGGAACAGATAGCGCGACTGGGTTGCCGCGGCCATCGCGCGCATCGCATATTCGGCCTTGTCGGCGACACCCGACGCCGCGACCGGGGTGATGTGGATCCGTTTGGCGCGCGCGACTTCGGCGGCTTGCCAGGTTCGCCCGAACAGTTCGTCGTGCGGCGGCGCGTCGGCGACGAGCAGCAGCGATTTCACTGCATCGGGGCGCCAGTCCTGCCCGACCGCACGGATCAGCGCCTGGTCCATCGCCTCGGGATAGTCGCCGCCACCGGTCGCATATTGCTGCGCCAGCGAGCCTTGCGCCGCGCCGACGTCGCGAGTGAAAGCGACCGTGCGCGTGACATAATCGTCGCCAAGATCGCGGTAGAAAACGAAACCGATCCGGATGTCGAGGTCGCGGTGCTTCTCCGTGATCGCCGCGATGATCGAGCGCATTTCGGACTGGAGATAGCGGATTTCGTCGCCCATGCTGCCGGTCGTGTCGACGACGAGCATCAGGTCGAGCTTCGTCGCCTTCGTTGCCGCCTGACTCGCGGTCAGTCCCACCGTCTGGCCACCCGGCGCGTTACTCACCAGCACGGCACGCGCGTCGGCAATCGTCCGTCCGGCTTTCCGCGCCGAAACGGTGACCCGTTCGCTGAGCCGGTCGAGGCCGGGGAAAAGGGCCACGCTGCCATCGGCCTGCGTCGCCATCGTGATGCTGTTGCCGTCGCTGCAGGTGACGACAACATCCGCGAACGGGATCGGCTGACCGCTGCGATCGTTGACCTTGACCGTCACGACCCGCGTCGTGTCGACCCGCGGCACCGTCCGGATCTCCTGCCCCAGGTTGCTGCGGTTCACATAAGCGGCGTAGAGTTCGGGATTGAGCAGGTCGTCATGTTCGCCCGCGGTCAAAATCCCCGACTGCGGCTGCGGATAGGGCCGCGGCGGAACCCTCGAAACGTCGCTCCGTGCCTCGAAATCGGCGGCCGATCCCGCGCTGATGCCTTCGGCCGGCGGCGTGGCGCTGACCGGTGCCGACGCCGACCCGACCGCACTGCCGGTCACGACCACCTCGCGCGCCGCACCGTCGGCCATCGGCGATGGCGGCGCCATCAACGGCGGCGGCGGCGGAGGTGGCGGGGGCGGCGGAGGCGGCGGTGCTTCAGGCATCGGCAGCGCTTCGGCCATATCGTCGGCGCGGTCGCGACCGCCGCGCGTCTTATACGGCCCGTCATTCTGCTGCGGTTGCGGCCTCACTTCGGGGTCGAGACGCGGTAGCGGGCCGGCATTGCGGCAGAAGCCCTGCTGCGGATCGACGGTCCGCGCATTGGCGTTCGCGAGAGGCAGCGGAGCAGGCCCCGAAGCCAGCACCGCAAACATCGTGACACCCGTCAGTAATCGACTTCGCATCATCCAACTCCCCGGCATGAGATGCAATATCATGAGCCTGTCGGTCGGCCGCTGAACCGTGGCTGAACCGCGATGAGTTGTTAGAATAGAGCACGTTAGGCCGCTGTGCGGCCGATCACATCAACGAAACCCGTGCGCCGGCGTGGCGCGCGACGCGGCCCGCCAGTTCGAGCTCGAGCAGCACGAGCTGCACCGCGGCGGCCGGTCGCCCCGATTGCCGCACAATCTCGTCCACCGCGACCGGCGTCGGGCCGAGAAGTCCGGCAACAGCATCGCGATCCCCGTCCCCCGTCTCGACCACCTGCGCCATCTCGAACGACGCGCGCCGCGGTTCGCGCGCCATGCGATCGTCGATCGGACCCAGAGCCTCGAGCACATCGTCGACGGTCTGCACCAGCGTTGCGCCCTCGCGGATCAATTGGTTGCACCCTTGCGCGCGCGGATCGAGCGGCGACCCCGGCACAGCCATGACCTCGCGCCCGAAATCGCCCGCGCGCCGCGCCGTGATCAACGACCCCGAACGCGGCGCCGCCTCGATCACCAGGGTTCCGTGCGCAAGGCCTGCGATGATGCGGTTGCGCGCGGGGAAGTGCCGCGCCAATGGTTCGGTGCTCGGCGGCTGCTCGGCGATTAGCAATTGGTCGCTCGCGATCTTTTCCTGCAGCGCGGCATTTTCGGGCGGAAAAGCGATATCGATCCCGCTCGCGATCACCGCCGCGGTCGATCCGCCCAACGCACCGACATGCGCAGCGGTATCGACCCCTCGCGCCAGCCCGCTGACCACGGTCACCCCGCGCGCGGCAAGATCGGCCGCCATCTGCCGCGCAAAGCGGCACGCGACGGCCGAAGCGTTGCGCGCGCCGACGATCGCGACACACGGCTGCTGGAGCATAGCCATGTCGCCGCGCACGATGATCACGGGCGGTGCGCCCTCGGCCTCGCGCAGCAGCGCGGAATAGTCAGCGTCGTCGCTGAACACGTGCCGCGCGCCCAATTTGGCGACGCGCTCGATTTCGCGCTCTGCGAGTTCGGCGGAGGCGATGCGCGGTTTCCCTGCGCCGCCCCGAAGCACAAGGTCCGGCAACGCCTCGAGCGCCGCCTCGCCCGAACCGAAGCGCTGCATCAAGTGGTGCCAGCTCACAGGACCGACATGCGGCGTGCGGATCAAGCGCAGCCGTGCCAGCCGTTCGGCAAGCGTCACGCGGCTGTGTCCTTCTTTGCGCCGATGCGCGGCTCGGTCCCGGCGCGCAGCCGCGAGATATTTTCGCGGTGTCGCCACAGCACAATGACCGCCAGTCCCGCGAGCCCGATCGCATAGACCGGATAGCCGAGCGCCAGCGCGGCGACCGGCGCCGATACTGCCCCAACTATGCCGCCCAGCGAGGATATGCGTGAAAGCAACGCCGCCGCAAGCCAGACGACTGCAAACACAACGCCGATCGGCCACGCGAGCGCGAGCGACAGGCCAAGCAGCGTCGCCACCCCTTTACCGCCGCGAAATTTGAGCCACACCGGATAACAATGGCCGATCATCGCTGCAGCGCCCGCGATCATCGCACCGTCCTGCCCCAACTCGGGTACGAAATGGCGCGCCAGGAACACCGCGACCGCGCCCTTTGCGCCGTCGAGGATCAGCGTTGCCGCCGCCAATTCCTTGCGCCCCGTCCGCAGCACATTGGTCGCGCCGATATTGCCCGACCCGATCTGGCGCAGGTCGCCCGCGCCGAACAGCCGCGTCAGGATAATCCCGAAGGGGATCGACCCCAGCAAATAGCCCATCACGGCCAAGGCGATGATCGTCACGCGGCGCTCCCCAGCTTGCCGGACTCGCCTCCGGCTACGAGCGCCTTTTGGCGGCACCTGGGGCCGTGGGTCAACGCCAAGCTTGCCGTGCGGCGGGCGTTTGGCGTATCGCCGCGTCCGATATGGATCATTCCCCCGACCCGGACTCCCCCCTCCTCTTCTTCGACAGCGGCCTCGGCGGGCTATCCGTGCTCGGCCCGACGCGCGCGCTGCTTCCGACCGCACCCTTCGTCTATGCCGCCGACTATGCGGGCCTGCCCTATGGCAAGAAGACGAACGAGGAACTGGCCGCGCGCGTTCCGGCGCTGCTCGGCCGCCTTGTCGAGCGGTATCAGCCGCGGCTCGCGGTGATCGCGTGCAACACCGCGTCGACGATTGCGCTGCCGCACGTTCGCGCGGCACTCGATCTGCCGATCGTAGGGACGGTCCCCGCAATCAAACCCGCTGCCGAGCTGACCGAAACCGGCGTGATAGGCGTCCTCGGCACCGAGGCGACGGTGCGCCAGCCCTATGTCGACGATCTCAGCGCCAAATTCGCGAGCGACAAGACGGTGTTGCGCCACGGCAGCCCAGGCCTCGTCACGGGGGCCGAAGCGAAGCTGCGGGGCGATCCTGTCGACCCTGCCGTGATCGAGCGAGCTGTGGCCGGTCTGCGCGACCAGCCTGGTGGCGATGCGCTCGACGTCATCGTCCTCGCCTGCACCCATTTCCCGCTGCTCGAACAGGAATTGCGCGCGGCATTCGGGCCCGATGTCGCATTGATCGACGGCGCTGCGGGCATCGCACGGCGCGTCGCCCACCTCACCAAGGGCCAGTCCTGGCCCGCCGCGCCATCGCCGGGTATCGCCGTGTTCACCCGCAGCGAAGACCGCCCACCGCCGCCGCTGGCGGCGCTGGCGCCCTATGGCATCGGGTCGATCGAGACAATTTGACCCAGCTGCTGCGAATCGTTCGCACTGGATTTCGCGCCGTTTCGCGGTTATTGCGGCGCCGAAAACCGTCGCCGGAGGGAGCGGCGCCGAAAGCCGAACTGGCACCTGACTGCGGGGCTGAGACGTGAACTATAACGATATTTTCGCACGCGCGATCGACCGGCTGCACGAAGAGGGACGCTACCGCGTCTTCATCGATATTCTTCGCAACAAGGGCGCGTTCCCGAACGCGCGCTGCTTCGCGGGGCACAACGGGCCAAAGCCGATCACCGTCTGGTGCTCGAACGACTATCTCGCAATGGGCCAGCATCCCAAGGTCATCGAGGCGATGGAAGAGGCGCTGCACGACGTCGGCGCCGGATCGGGCGGCACCCGCAACATCGGCGGCAACACGCACTACCACATCGACCTCGAGCATGAGCTTGCCGACCTGCACGGCAAGGACGGCGCGCTGCTCTTCACTTCGGGCTATATCTCGAACGAGGCGACGCTCGGCACGCTCGGCAAGCTGCTGCCGAACTGCATCATCTATTCGGACGAGCTCAACCACGCCTCGATGATCGCGGGCATCCGCAACTCGGGCTGCGAAAAGCGCGTGTGGCGTCACAACGACCTCGATCATCTCGAGGAACTGCTCGCCGCCGACGATCCCGAGGCGGCCAAGCTGATCGCGTTCGAGAGCGTCTATTCGATGGACGGCGATGTCGCGCCGATCCACGCAATCTGCGACCTCGCCGAGAAATATAATGCGCTCACCTATTGCGACGAAGTCCATGCCGTCGGCATGTACGGCCCGCGCGGCGGCGGCATCACCGACCGCGACGAAGCCGCGCACCGCGTGACGATCATCGAAGGCACGCTGGGCAAGGCATTCGGCGTGATGGGCGGCTATATCGCCGCCGAAAAGAATATCGTCGACGTCATCCGCTCTTACGCGCCGGGCTTCATCTTCACCACCAGCCTGTCGCCGGTGCTGGTGGCGGGAGTCCTCGCCAGCGTCCGTCACCTCAAGGCGTCGAGCGTCGAGCGCGACGCGCAACAGGCAGCCGCGGCCTATCTCAAGCAATGCTTCCGCGACGCAAGCCTGCCGGTGATGGATTCGACGACGCACATCGTGCCGCTGATGGTCGGCGACCCGGTGCGCGCGAAGAAGATCAGCGACATATTGCTCGCCGAATATGGCGTCTATGTGCAGCCGATCAATTTCCCGACCGTCCCGCGTGGCACCGAACGCTTGCGCTTTACGCCCGGCCCGGCGCATGACGAGGCGATGATGCGCGAACTGACCGACGCACTTGTCGAAATCTGGGATCGTCTCGAGCTGCGCAAGGCCGCGTGACGAGCGCCCCCGGTTATGACGCGGTCGTCCGGGGCCGGCGCTCGATCCGCGGCTTCCTCGACAAGCCCGTCCCGAAACAGCTGGTCGCCGAGATACTCGAAGTCGCGATGCGCGCGCCCTCGTCGTACAACAATCAGTGCTGGAATTTCTCGGTCGTAACGGGCGCGCCGCTCGATGCGATCCGGCGCGGCAATACCGAGGGTATCCTGGCTGGCAAGCCCGACAGCCGGGAATTTCGCCGGTTCGACGGCGGAGCGGACATGCACCGCGCGCGTCAGATCGAGGTTGCCAAGCAATTGTTCGGCGCGATGGGCATCGCGCGCGACGACAGGGACGGGCGGCAGGACTGGGTGCTGCGCGGCTTTCGCCAGTTCGACGCGCCGGTCAGCATCGTCGTGACCTATGACCGCGTCCTCCTCGGCAGCGACATCGCGCCCTTCGATTGCGGCGCCGTCACCAATGCGCTGGTCAACGCCGCCTGGTCGCGCGGGCTCGGCTGCGTGATCAACAGCCAGGGCATCATGCAAAGCCCCGTCGTGCGCGAACATGCGCGCATCCCCGACGACCAGGTGATCATGATTTGCGTCGCGATGGGCTGGCCCGACGAGAACTTCCCGGCCAACGCGGTCGTATCGAACCGCAAGAGCGTCGAAGAAGCCGTCCGCTTCGTCGGCTTCGACGACTGAACATCAGGTCGGCTGCCGCATCATGCCCCAGAAATACGGGCCGCCGGGTACGTCCCACTCGGCCTGCGTAACGAAGCCGAGCCGCTCGTAGAGCCCCACATTTTCCGGCGTCGCGGTTTCGAGCCAACAAGGCAGCCCTTCGCGGTCCGTCACCGCCGTCTGCGCGCGGATGATCCGCCCGCCATGGCCTTTGCCCTGATGGTCGGGCCGGACGCCGACATAGTGGAGATACCAGAAGCGCCCCTTGGGCCGGTGCGCGTCGATGCTGCCCTGCACTTTCAGCCCGCGCGGCAAAGCTGTGCCGAAGGTCGCGATCAGCGGAAGGACGCTGCGCAGGAATTCGAGTGTGCCGCTGTGAGCCTGTCCGGGCGCGCGCCAGAGAGCGGCGGCCTCGTCGCCGTCCGACCGCAGCGCCACGCCCGCACGGAAATCGGCAGGCACGAGCACATGGAACAGGCTTCGTAGCGCCCGCGCGCGGTGATCGGGGTCGGGCAATATCCACGACAGCGCCGGGTCGGTCTGGAATGCCTGCGCCAGCGTCTCCATCACAGCGGGAAGCTGCACCCGCTCCGCCTGTCCGATCGTCTCGCCCATTCGCCCCTCCTTTTCGGAGGACGATAGCAGCAAATCAGCCGCGCGCGAGGCCGCCGCGGATCGCATAGCCGCGATAGAGGCTGCGGCAGTGGCCGGCGCTGCCCGTTTCTTTCGCCAGCGCCGCGATGACGCGGCCGAGCTCGGCGCGCGGCGCGACATGGAATTGGGCGAGCCAGCCGAACAGCGCGCGCCGCCAGAGCCCGGGCAACCGGTCCTGCTGGCCGAAGTCGACGACCTCGAGCCGCCCGCCCGGCGCGACGCAGCTTGCGGCCTGTACCAGCGCCGCCTTCCAGTCGGGGATCATCGACAGCGCATAGCTGATGAACACGCGGTCGAAGGTCGCGCGGCCGAACAGCGCCTGCGCGTCGAAATCGCACGCGTCGCCCTGCGCCAGCGTCGCGCTCGCACCGGCCTTGGCGACGGACGCGCGCGCGGTCTCCAGCATCGCTTCCGAAATATCGATCCCGAACAGCTGCGCCTCCGGCCACGCTTTGCCCACCGCGATCAGGTTGCGCCCGGTGCCGCAACCGATTTCGAGCACGCTCCCGCCCGGCGGCGGCGCGAGATCGGCGATCAACCCGTCGCGGCCGAGCAGATAATATTTGCGGGTCAGGTCATAGATATGCCGCTGCGTGCGATAGACGCTGTCCATCAACTCGCCATGCGCCGCCACCCTCAGGCGTCTTTCAACACATAGAGATGAACCCCGCCGTAGATCGCCGAGCGATCGCGGCGCGTGTAATCGAGCGACGCGTCCTCGCGATAGTCCCAGCGGCGCAGCAGATCGTCGGGGAGACGGCCGGGCAGCAGCGTCGGCTCGGCGGCAGTGCGGAAGAGAACCCGCGCACCCGGACGCGCCGTACGCGTGACTTCGGTCCAGAGGGCTGCGAGTTGCGCGTCGCTCATCCAGTCCTGCGCGTCGAGGAAGATATAGCGATCGAAGCTCGCAGCATCGTTCGCGGCGAGCATGTCGGTCATGTTCGCGTGCAGCATCGTCACCCGCTCGGCGCGCGCGCGCACCGCGGCATAATGACCAGTCTGCAGATAGGGCGGCAGCGGCGCTGCCTTCCCCTTGCCATAGGCGCGCCCGAACGCCTGCCAGGCGAAATAATTCTCCTCGAGCGGAAAATCGCAGGCGAGCTTCTCGAGCCGACCGCGCAGCACATCGGCCATCGGCTTGCCGTCGGCAAGTGCATCATATTGGGCTGGCGGGATGCCGAGCCCGAAGAGCGACGAGCGCTGGTCGGTGATCCAGCGGATCAGCTTGCGGTCGAAGAAGGGCGCGAATTTCTCGTCGAAGATCGCGCGCTGCTCCCCGATCGTCTTCGCGTCGAGAAATTGCTTCAGATCGATCCGGTGCATCCGCGCTATCAGATGCGCGAGCCCGATGAAATTGCCGAGTAGTCCGCGCTTGTAGAGGCCACTGGCGAACCCGTTGATCCGGCGGCGCCCGACGAGATCGCGGCCCTCCCAATAGCGGCGGCTCGTCTCGTCGAGATGCGGGCGGATGAAGGTGCGGTAGTCGGCGATATTGGCCACGCTGTCGGCTTCGGCGAAGAAGCGGCGGAAGCTCTCGTAATCGGGCAGCCGCTGCGCCGCGACGCGCTTCAGATTGTTGAGCGCGACATGCGCGGTGTTGAGGTCGACCGCGACGATCTCCGCCGGGTCGGCGGTCAGATAGGACAGCGCATTGCAACCGCCGCTCGCGATCGTCGCGATCCGGTTGCCGGGCTCGATCGCCAGCGCCTCCATGTCGACGACCGGATCTTCCCAGATCTGCGCATAGACCAGCCCCTTGAAAGCGAGCGCAAAAGCGCGGTCGAGCAGGCGCTGCTTCTGTTCGGCATCTTCGCGAACGACGGCGGCGGCGATCTTGCGATTGGGCTGGCTGGCCATAGGTCATGGTCTCCCGGAGAGAGGTGGATCCGGGGCCGCGCATGGCAGCGTTTGTTGCGATTCCCGCGTCGTTTCGATGACAAAACGGCGACAGTGTCAAAAAAGCCCTGTCGCCGTTTCGAAGATCAGTCGCGGCAGTAGCCCTCGCCCTCTTTGACGATCAGGCACTCCTTCTTGCCGGCGAGATATTTGAGGCCGGTTTCGTCACCGCTACCACGGCGGAGAGACAGCTCTTCGCTGCCGCGCTTGAACTTGATGCCATGCTCGCTGTCCTCGCCGTCATAGGTGCCCTTGGTGTCGAGGTCCGACTGCATTTCCAGCTTGTACTTGCCGGGCTCGGTGGGAGTGATCGTCGCGTACATCCCCTCGACGCCGGTCCATTTCCCGGCCCAGTCGGCAAAGCGGTGGGGAGCAGTTGCGGGATCGGTCGCCTCGGCTCCCTCGGCCGGAACGGTTTCGACCGGCACTTCCTCGGTCGTCGTCGGGGTATCGGTCGGCGCCGGCGCTTCGGCCTTCTCACATCCCGTCAACAGGACCAGCGCCATCGCGCTCGTCAGGATCATGCTCTTCTGCATCATACGTCTCCTTCTCCGTCCCAACGCTTGCGCCGCGACAAGTTTCCTATTCGGTAATAATCTCCGCGAATTTCAGCGGATCGACATTGCCGCCCGACAGCGTGACCAGCGTCGCATCGGTCACCGCGACCTTGCCCGCCACCACGGCCGCCAGCGCGGCGGCGCCACCGGGCTCGACGGCGAGATGCAGTTTTTCGAACGCTAGGCGCACGGCGTCGCGAACCTCGCTTCGCGTCACGACCACGCCCCGAACCCCACGCGCCTCAAGCACAGCAAAGTTGATCGGCCAGGTCTGGGGCGTCTGGAGCGCGTCGCATTCGGTCGGATAGGCAAGGTCTTCGACCGACAGGATTTCCCCCGCGGCGAGGCTGCGTGTGACGTCGTCCCAGCCCTCGGGCTCGACCGCCACAATCTCGGCATCGGGCAGCGCCAGCGCCAAACCCGCCGACAGCCCGCCGCCGCCGCAGCAGGCGATCACCTTGTCGGGTCCGTCAATCCCGCGCGCCTGCATCTGTGCTTTCGCTTCGATCCCCACGCTACCCTGCCCCTCGATGATCCACGGATCGCCATAGGCATGGACGAGCGTTCCACCGCGCTCGCGGAGCAACTTGGCGGCGACGACATCGCGCGATTCGGTCACGCGGTCATACAGAACGACCTCGGCCCCGAGTCTGCGCGTCGCTGCAAGTTTCATCGCGGGAGCATTGCTCGGCATGACGATCGTTGCCCGTATCCCCAGCCGCTTGGCCGCCCAGGCAACACCTTGGGCGTGGTTGCCGCTCGATACGCCGACAACGCCGGCCGCCGCCTCCTCAGGCGTGAGATCGCTCATCCGGTGCCACCCCCCGCGAATCTTGAACGAGCCGATCGGCTGCAGGCATTCGGCCTTGCACCACACGGTTTGGCCGTCGACTTCGAGCGGCAGCAGCGGGGTTTGCGGCAGCAAGGCAGCGACTTTCGCCGCCGCGCGTTCGACCCCTGCGAGTGTCGGTGCGCGGTTCGGATCGATCAGGGCTTCGGGGCTTTGCTGTGTCATCGCTTCGTCCTATAGGCCGCGGCATACAACACAAGCCGCATAGCTAGGCGCAGGAGATTTTTCACATGAGCAAGGTTCTGGTGATCGGCGCAGGCGGCGTCGGTTCGGTCGCGGTGCACAAGATGGCGATGAACCCCGACATCTTTCCCGACATCACGCTCGCCAGCCGTCGCAAGTTCAAGTGCGATGCGATCGCCGATTCGGTGAAAAAACGCACCGGCGTCACGATCAAGACCGCCGAGGTCGACGCCGACCATATCGATGCGACCGCGGCGCTGATCCGTCAGGTCGGTGCGACGCATGTCGTCAACCTTGCGCTTCCTTATCAGGACCTCACGATCATGGAAGCGTGCCTGTCGACCGGCGCGCATTATCTCGATACCGCAAACTACGAGCCGCGCGACGAGGCGAAGTTCGAATATCACTGGCAGTGGGCCTACCACGACCGCTTTAAGGATGCGGGGCTGATGGCGCTGCTCGGTTCGGGCTTCGACCCCGGCGTCACCAGCGTTTTTACGACCTGGCTGAGGAAGCATCATTTCGACCGCATCGACACGCTCGACATTCTCGACTGCAACGGCGGCGATCATGGTCAGCATTTCGCGACCAACTTCAACCCCGAGATCAATATTCGCGAAGTGACCGCGGTCGCGCGTCACTGGGAAAATGGCGACTGGGTCGAAACCCCGCCGATGTCGGTCAAGCAGAGCTTCGACTTCGAAGCTGTGGGACCCAAGAATATGTACCTCATGTATCATGAGGAGATCGAAAGCCTGAAGACCCACCTGCCCGAGATCAGGCGTATCCGCTTCTGGATGACCTTCGGCGATGCTTATATCCAGCACCTGACCGTGCTGCAGAATGTCGGCATGACGCGGATCGACCCGGTGATCTACGAAGGTAAGGAAATCATCCCGCTGCAGTTCCTGAAGGCCGTTCTTCCCGAGCCTTCGAGCCTCGGCGAGACGACCAAGGGCAAGACCAACATCGGCGTCATCGCAACCGGCCTCGGCAAGGATGGCAAGGAAAAAACGCTCTACCTCTACAATATCTGCGACCATGAAGACGCCTATGCCGAAACCGGCAATCAGGCGGTCAGCTACACGACCGGCGTCCCCGCGATGATTGGTGCCGCGATGATGGTAACCGGCACATGGTCAGGCCAGGGCGTGTTCAACATGGAGCAGATGGACCCCGATCCCTTCATGGACATGCTGAACAAGCACGGCCTGCCGTGGCAGGTGAAGGAACTGGACGCACCGCTCGATTTCTGATTGCTGCTGCGAGGGCCGGCCAGTGTCGGCGCCCGCGTCTGCAAGGGAATCCCATGACGGCCTATATCCTGCCCATCGGGCTGCTGTTCGTCTCGAACATCTTCATGACCTTTGCCTGGTACGGGCATCTTGGCGACATGTCGCGGCCGGCATGGCTGGCGGTCCTGATCGCGTGGGGCATCGCCTTTTTCGAATATTGCCTTGCCGTCCCGGCGAACCGCGTCGGTCACGCAGTTTATACGACCGCGGAGCTCAAGACGATTCAGGAAGTCATTACCCTGATCGTCTTTGCCGGCTTCGCGACCTTCTGGCTCGGCGAGCGGCTGACGGTGAACCATCTGATCGGCTTCGCGCTGATCTGCGGCGGTGCCTTCTTCATTTTCAAGGGGCCGATTGCAGCCTGACGCCCCGCCCGCTAGCCTCGCCGCGAGGGGGAGGACTGGCGATGACGGATAAGGCGATTTCGAGACGGTTTTTCGGCGCGGCAGCAGCGGGGCTGGCCGCGCTCGGGATTACAGGCGCCGCGGCGAAACCCGCCGCGCCCAAGGCCATTCCGACCGGCAAGCCCTTCATCCTGACGACATGGGATTTCGGCCCTGGCGCCAATGCCGTCGGCTGGCCGATGCTCGCAAGCGGCGCATCGGCAATCGACGCGGTCGAGGCGGCGATCAACCATGTCGAGCTGCTCGGCGACTATTGGGTCGGCGCGGGCGGTGTCCCCAACGAGGTCGGTGAGACGACACTCGACGCGATGATCATGTGGGGACCGACGCATGATCTCGGCGCGGTCGGCTGCCTCAAGCGTGTCAAAAAGGCGATCTCGGTCGCGCGCGCGGTGATGGAGAAAACGCAGCACAGCCTGATCGTCGGCGACGATGCGACCCGCTTCGCCGCGCGCATGGGCTTCACTGAAACCTCGCTGACCAGCGTGGTATCGCAGCAGGCGTGGGACAAGTGGGCCGCGAAGGGCGAAAAGACGGACGCCTTCGATCCCGAACCGATCCGCAAGGGAGACCAACTCGTCGGCCACGACACCGTCGGCAGCATCGCGCTCGACGCCGCTGGCAATCTCTGTGTAGGCTGTTCGACCAACGGGCGCGAGTTCAAGATTCCGGGCCGCGTGGGCGACTCGCCGATCGCGGGAGCCGGCGCCTATGTCGATCAGGCGGTCGGCGGCGCGGTCGCGACCGGCAATGGCGACGTCATGATGCGCTTCCTGCCTACCTATCACGCCGTCGAACTGATGCGCGGCGGAATGGCGCCCCAGGCCGCCGCCGAAGCGGCGATCAAGCGGATCGAGGATGCAGGCTACAGCATCGGGGGCGGCATCGCGGTGATCCGCCGCGATGGCGTGCATGGCGGCGCCAAAACCGGATGGGAGGACACACCTTTCAGCTATTCGGTGCAGACCGCGGCGGGCAACGTGAAAACCCCGGTGTCTTGAAAGCGGCCCGTCGCGCCTTCACCTTGCGCTCCGCGGATCCGATCCGCTTTCATCATCCCGCGAAACACTCTAGAGGCGCGCCATGGAAACCAGAGCCGGCGATCCCGGGGCCTTTGCCCATTTCGACCTGACCCGCGTCCCCTCGCCCGCTTTTGTGGTCGATGCTGCGAAAGTGCGCGCGAACCTTACCGTGCTGCGTCATATCGGCGACCAGTCGGGCGCGCGCGTACTCGCGGCGCT
Source organism: Sphingopyxis sp. H073 (assembly GCF_001468395.1). Lineage (GTDB taxonomy): Bacteria > Pseudomonadota > Alphaproteobacteria > Sphingomonadales > Sphingomonadaceae > Sphingopyxis. The sequence goes on from NZ_LNSG01000003.1 coordinate 74,552, forward strand.
CAAGGCCTTTTCGATGTGGTCGCTGGGATCGACCGTCACCGACTATCTCGACGGCGTCTGTGCGTCAGGGCTCTACGAGGCCAAGCTGGGACGTGAAGCATATGGCGGGGAGGTCGCGACCTATTGCGCCGGCTACAAGGAAGCCGACCTCCCCGAAATCGCCCGCCTGTCGGATCATCTGATCTTCAATTCGCCCGGCCAGATCGCGCGCTTTCGTCCGCTGCTCGACGAGCTGCGCGCGAAAGGCGAGCGCTTCGACATCGGCCTGCGCATCAACCCGATGCACAGCGAGGGAGAGGTCGCGAAATACGACCCGGCCGCGCCGTGCAGCCGCCTCGGCTTCCCGGTCACCCAATTGCTCCCGGAGCATATGGCGGGCGTCGACGGCATCCATATGCACAGCCTCTGCGAACAGGATTTCCCGCCGCTTCAGCGCACTTGGGCGGCGGTGCAGCCAATGCTGCGCCCCTTCTTCGGCCAGCTCAAATGGATCAATTTCGGCGGCGGCCACCATGTTACCCGCGCCGACTACCAGACGGACGAGCTGATTGCATTCCTGAAGCAGGTTCGCGCCGCGACGAATTGCGACGTGATGATCGAACCCGGCGAAGCGGTCGCACTCGACGCGGGCATCCTCGTCGGCGAAGTGCTCGACCTGTTCGATAACGGTATGCCGGTCGGCATTACCGACATCAGCGCGACCTGCCACATGCCCGACGTGATCGAAGCCCCCTATCGCCCCGCGATGCTGGGGGAGAGACCGGATGGAATGCCGACGCGCCTTGGCGGCCCGTCCTGCCTCGCCGGCGACGTCATCGGCGACTATCGTCTGCCCGGCGACGCGCATATCGGCCAGCGCTTCGCCTTCCTCGATCAGGCGCATTATTCGATGGTGAAGACCAACACCTTCAATGGCGTGCCGCTGCCATCGATCTGGCTGTGGGACAGCGAGAGTGACGACCTCAAGCTGGTCCGCGAGTTCGGCTACGAGGATTTCAAGACGCGCCTGAGCTGACGTCGGCAATCACCTCCGCAAGCGCCTGGTGGATATCGCTCACCACGACCGATCCTTCGCCGACCGACGAAGCAACGCGCTTCACCGATCCCTTGCGCACGTCGCCTACCGCATAAATGCGCGGCCAACTCGTCTCGAAGCGGCTCGGCATCCGGTCGAGCGACCAGCCTGCGCGTACGAGTTCGAGCGGAGCGATATCCGTGCCGGTCTTCACGAAGCCCTTTTCGTCGCAGACCATTTCCTTCGGCAACCACCCTGTGTTCGGGTTCGCGCCGAGGAAGAGGAACAGGAATTTGCAGTCGCAAAGATCCTCCGCGCCGGTCTCACGGCAGCGATAGGTCAGCCCGTCGAGCTGCCCCTCGCCGCGCAGTGCCACGACATCGGTCGATCCGATGATCTCGATATTCGGATGTTCCTCTAGTCGCTTGACCAGATATTCGGACATCGTCTCGCGCAGGCTCTTACGCCGGAAGATGACATAGACCTTCTTCGCGACGCCCGCGAGATAGATCGCCCCCTGCCCCGCCGAATTGCCCGACCCGACGACCGTCACTTCGGCGTTGCTGCACAGCTGCGCCTCCATCGGCGTCGCGCCATAATAGATGCCGCGACCCTCATAATTCTCGATCCCCTCGATCGGCAGGCGCTGATATTGCGCCCCGCTCGACACCACGACCGCGCGGCTACGCAGCTTGCGCCCGTCGGCGAGATGCAGGCAATAGGCATCGCCGTCGCGCCCGATCGATGCCGCACGCACCGGCGACACCAGCCGCGCGCCGAACTTCTGCGCCTGCACCGTCGCGCGGCGTGCGAGCTCGTTGCCCGAAATGCCGGTCGGAAAACCGAGATAATTTTCGATCTTCGAGGACGTCCCCGCCTGTCCGCCCGGCGCAAGCGCGTCGATGGCGATCACGGTCAGCCCTTCGGATGCGGCATAGACCGCCGCGGCGAGCCCGCCTGGCCCGCTGCCGACGACAAGCACGTCCGCGGTCGACCCGTCGGGGAGCAGGTCGAGCCCCAGTGCCTGCGCCAACTGTTCGGGCGTCGGCTGGATCAGCACTTCGGCGGCGCCCAGAATCGCCACCGGCAGTTGATCCTCGGTCAGCCCGCGCTCGGCGAGCAGATGCCCGGCGACGGGACCGTCGGCGGGGTCGAACCAGCGATGCGCGACGCCATGCTTCATCAGCAGGTCGCGCATTGCATAGACACTGCGATCCATCGCCGCGCCGATGATGATGGTGACCGCAAAGCCGCGATGCTTGCTGAACTCGCGCCGCGCCGAAAGCACGCGGACAAAAATGTCCGAATAATGCGAATTGCCGGCGATCAGCCGCTGGAAATCGGCGTGCGCGATGCGGATGATCTCGCCATCCGCCCCCATCTCGACACGCGACAAATGGCGCTGTCCGGTCAAGACCGACAGGTCGCCCGCGAACTGCCCGTGCTCCATCCACCCGACGCGCTTGCGCCCCTCGTCGGTAGAGGCAAAGATATCCGTGTGACCCGACAGGGTGATGATGCAATCGGGCGCCATCGCGCCCTCCTCGACCAGCACGTCGCCCGCCGTGTGCGACTCAACCGTCCCGAACGCCTTGAGTTCGTCGAGCTCCGCGTCGGTGAAATTGTGATTGACGTCGGCGCGGGAGGTCATGCGGGTCGGTCCTTTCGGCTATCATTGGCAAACAGGTCTAGCGCACGCACACGCTTTTGTCTTGTTTTCAGCCCTTCGGCGCAGCCCTGCCCCGTTTCAGCGCGAGTGTTACCGTGGCGTTACAAAATTGCGCGATAGGGTCTTTACAGGGGGGACCCCCCTGCATATATCGCGCTCCGCTGCCCCAGGGGGACTTCCAATAACCGCAAGGCAGCCTTGGATGTTTAACGTTATTTTTGGGGGTCCCTTGAGTTGCACCAGCATCATAGCGCCCACGGGCTGATTCAGGCACTTTCGCCGGTCGAACCTGTAACGCTTGTCCGCCCGCATGCCGCGGCGCGCGCAGCGCGTTTCTTCATCGAGCGATTTCCCGGCACGACCATGTACGCGGTCAAGGCGAATCCCTCGCCCGACCTCTTGCGCGTGCTGTGGGATTCGGGCGTCACGCATTATGACGTCGCGTCGATCGCCGAGGTCCGCCTCGTCGCGCGCACGCTGCCGAAGGCAACACTCTGTTTCATGCATCCGGTGAAGGCCGAGGAAGCGATTTCCGAAGCCTATTGGAAGCATGGCGTGCGCACCTTCTCGCTCGACACGATGGACGAGCTCGAAAAGATCGTCCGTGCGACCGAGGGCGCGCAGGATCTGAACCTGCTCGTGCGCCTGCGCGTCTCGTCCGACCATTCGAAGCTCAGCCTCGCCGCAAAGTTCGGCGCCGAGCCCGAGGATGTTGCCGAACTGCTGATGGCGACCCGTCAGGCGGCCGACGCCCTCGGCATCTGCTTCCATGTGGGCAGTCAGGCGATGACGCCGCACGCCTACGCCCAGGCGATGGAGCGCGTCCGCGCCGCGATCGTGGCGGCTGCAGTCACCGTCGACATCGTCGATGTCGGCGGCGGCTTCCCCTCGACCTATCCGGGCATGGAACCGCCGCCGCTCGGCGCCTATTTCGAGACGATCCATCGCAGCTTCGAAAGCCTGCCGATCAGCTATTCGGCCGAACTCTGGTGCGAGCCGGGCCGTGCGCTGTCGGCCGAGTATAGCTCGTTGATCGTCCGCGTCGAAAAGCGGCGCGGTGACGAGCTCTACATCAACGACGGTGCTTACGGGGCGCTGTTCGACGCCGCGCATGTCGGCTGGCGCTTCCCGGTTACGTTGCTGCGCGAGCCCGAGAGCAATGCGGAAATGGCCGCGTTCAGCTTCTACGGTCCGACGTGCGACGACCTCGACCATATGGCGGGGCCCTTCTTCCTGCCGGCGGATGTCAAGGCTGGCGATTTCATCGAGATCGGCATGCTCGGCGCCTATGGCTGCGCGATGCGCACCAGGTTCAACGGCTTCGGCGCGGAGGAAATCCACGTCGTCAGCGACGAGCCGATGGCGAGCCTCTACACCGGCGAAGCCGAACCCGAACGCCGCAGTGCGACGGTGACGAAGCTTTTCTGAACGAAGTAGAATAATCGAGCCAGAGGCCGGTGCAGCGATGCGCCGGCCTTTTTCTTCGCGCGCAATTGCCTTTTCCGTTTTCTTCCGCAACGATTCTATCGTGGCGCAAAAAGGAGAGGTACACCCACCGCATGACCATGCTCGCCGGTATCCGCATCGTCGACCTGACCACGGTCATTTTCGGCCCCTATGCGACGCAGATGCTCGCCGATCTCGGCGCCGAGATCATCAAGGTCGAAGCCCCCGGCATCGGCGACATCTCGCGCTATCTCGGCTCGGGTGTTCCCGATCCGACGATGGGCTCGACGCACCTCACCGTGAACCGCGGCAAACGTTCGATCGCGCTCGATCTCAAAAACCCCGACGATGCCACGGTACTCCGCGACCTGATCGCGACCGCCGACGTCTTCTTCCACAATGTGCGCGGCAAGGCGATCGCGCGGCTCGGCTTCGATTACGAAGGCTGCAAGGCGATCAAGCCTGACATCATCTATGTCCACGGCACCGGCTTCGGACAGGATGGCCCCTACGCCGATCTTCAGGCTTATGACGACGTCATCCAGGCGGCGACGGGTACCACCAGTCTGCTGCCCCGCGTCGACGGCGATCCGCGCCCGCGCTACCTGCCCTCGCTGATCGCAGACAAGATTGCCGGCCAGTTCGGCGCGCAGGCGATCCTCGCCGCGCTCGTGCACAAACTGCGTACCGGCGAGGGGCAAAGCGTCGAAGTGCCGATGTTCGAATGCTTCGCGGCCTTCATGCTCACCGAACATCTGCGCGACGCCACGCTCGACCCGCCAATAGGCCCCGCGGGCTATCCGCGTCAGCTCGATCCGACGCGCCAGCCCTTCCCGACCGCCGACGGCTATATCGCGGTCGTTCCCTACACGCCCGAATCCACGGCGCGGCTGATGCGTCTGCTCGGCAGCGAAACTTTGCTCGGTTCTGCCGAATTCGAGGCAGCGAAGGCCAAGGGCAAGCATATGCAGCTGGTCTATCGCGAGATCGCGCGGAAGACGCCAACGAACACCACCGCCGAATGGCTCGATCTCTTCGCCGCAAACGACATTCCCGCCATGTCGGTCCGCGATCTGCAAGATATCAAGGAGGACCCGCATCTGGTTGCCACCCGCTTCTTCCGCCGCCGCGAGCATCCGCAGGTCGGCGGTTTCTGGGAAATGCAGCCGCCGGTCAGATATAGCGCCGCCCCGCCCCGCGACCTCGCCTTTGCGCCCACGGTCGGCGGCGACGGCGACGCGATCCGGGCGGAGATCGCCGACCGCCGGTAAACTTCGGCCGTTGCATTGTCGGCCGGGCGCCTTAGCATGGCGGCAAATCATAAGGGGGAGCCATATGTCGGATAGTTTGCTCGCACCCGGTGCGGTGCTCGCGCTGTGGACGATCGTCATGCTGACCTGGGCCGGCGTGACGCGCTTTCAGGCCTTTTCCAAGATCGGCATCGACATCAAGGCGGCACCGCCGGGCGGCCGCGGCGTCGATCTGGAGGGCGTGCTGCCGCCGGAAACCAACTGGAAATCGCACAATTACACACATCTTTGCGAACAGCCGACGATCTTTTACGCGGTCCTCGTCTTTCTGCAGCTGTCGGGCGGCAACACCGAGCTGACGCGCGGCCTCGCCTGGGCCTATGTCATACTGCGCATCGTCCACAGCCTGTGGCAGTCGACGGTGAACCGTATTCCGGTGCGCTTCGCCATCTTTTCAGTGGCAACGCTATGCCTGCTGGCGCTGTCGTTGCTCGCGGTGATCGCGACTTTGGGTTGAGGGGGAGACGATAATGGGAACGAATGCAATTTTAGGGCCGGTCGCGACGCTCGCGCTCTGGTCGATGGTCATGTGGATCTGGATGTATGCGACGCGCATCCCCGCTATGCAGCGTGCCAAGATCGATGCCAAGAATCTTGTCGGCACCACCGGCCGCGGCCTCGACGAAGTGCTGCCCGCCGAAGTGCAGTGGAAGGCCCACAATTATAACCATCTGATGGAACAGCCGACGGTCTTCTATGCCGTTGCGCTGGCATTGGCGGTCGGCGGCATGGGCGGCGGGCTCAACGCGCAGCTTGCCTGGGCCTATGTGGGCCTGCGCATCCTGCACAGCCTGATCCAGGCGACGGTCAACCGCGTCATGTGGCGCTTCGGCGTGTTCGCGCTCGCGAGCCTCGCGCTGATCGCGCTATGCGTCCATGCGTTCATGGGCTTCGTGCTCCACTCGGGAATGCTCGCCCACTAGCGTCTGAATCGCGCGGCCAGTTCCACATGGGTCGACCAACGGAACTGGCCGACGGGCTGCGCCCAGTCGAGGCGATAGCCGCCTGCGACGAGCAACCTGGCATCGCGCGCGAAGCTGGCGGGGTTGCAACTGACATAAGCAATGGCCGGCACAGTTGAGGCCGCAATCTGTTTCACCTGTTCCTCGGCGCCCGCGCGTGGCGGATCGAGGATCACCGCGCCGAACCGATTGAGCTCGGCGGGAACGAGCGGGCGGCGGAACAGGTCGCGATGCTCGGTCGCGACCAGCGCCCGCGCGCGGTTCGCAGCGCCGGTCAGCGCCGCGATCGCATCGCGCGCGCCCTCGGCGGCATAGACTTTCCGCCCCGCCTGCACCGACAGTGCGAAGGTTCCGACCCCAGCGAACAGGTCGGCCACCGCCGCCGCATCGCCGATCGCGCGCCGCACTGCGTCGACCAGCGCGGCCTGCCCCGTCGCGGTCGCCTGCAGGAAGGCGAAGGGTGGCACTTCGACCGGTATGTCGCCAAAGCGCACCGTCGGCGGCTCGGGTTGCCAGACCGTCTCCAGCCCGTCGCCCTGATCGATCGCCAGCCGCGCCAGCCGATGCTCTCCGGCGAAATCCTGCAGCGCCATCGCCGCGTCCAGCCCGTCGGCCTTTACGCCCTCGATGATGATTTCAGCGCCTTGGTCGAGCATCTGCAACTTGACCTTCACCGGGCGGCGCTGGGGCGCGATCGCGTCGAGAAGGGTGCGGACCGGCGCGACGAGCGCGAACAACTCGGGCAGCAGCAGCGGGCACATGCGCATGTCGACGATCTGGTTGCTCTGCGCGGCGTTGAAACCGAGCGCGACCTGCTTGCCGATCTTGAGTGCGGTCAGCGCCGCGCGCCGCCGACTCGCAGGCGGCGAGATCAACGCCGGCAGTATGTCGCCCGCCTCGACCTGCTGCCCTTCCAGAGCGCCGACGACGCGGTCACGCACGAAATCGGCGAGCGCCCCCTCGGCGACATGCTGCAACTGGCAGCCGCCGCACTTTCCGAAATGGCGGCACACCGGTTCGGCGCGGTTCGGACCGGGCACCAGCGTCCCGTCGGCAGCAAGCCGGTCGCCCGGCACGCCGCCCGCCATATGGCGCCCGTCGGCAGTCACGCCATCGCCGCGCGCGGCAATGCGCTCGATCAGCCTACTGTCTGTCATTCTATTCCCTAACCAGATCGTCGGCGACAAGGCCGGGGCCTATATGCGCCGCGCGCGCAATATGCCAGCCCACCGCCGCGATGGCCGCGTCGAAGGGGTCGCCGCCGCGCGCCAGCATCGCCCCGCAGGCGCCCGCCAGCACGTCCCCGGTGCCCGCTGTCGCTAGCCACGGACTGCCCGGCCATGCCGCGACAACGCGGCCGTCGGGCGCGGCGATGACGGTATCGGCGCCCTTGTAGATGACGACCGATTCCGTTTCCCTGGCGGCGACCAACGCTCGCTCGATCTTGCTCCCCTCTGCGCCCGGAAACGCGCGCACAAACTCGCCCTCATGCGGCGTCAGAATAGCCGTCACCCCACCCCCGCGCAGGCGCGGCAGCGCGGCATCGATCGCCGCCGCGTCGAGTACCAGCGGCCTGCCGCTGTCGATCGCGGACGCGACATCGCGATCGAGCGCCACGCCCGCCGGATAGCCCGGACCGATGACCACGGCCCCGACGCGTTTGTCGGCCAGCCGCTCTCGATAATCGGCGCCATCCTCGACGATGATCGCGGACAGCGGCGCTGTATCCGCTCCGCTCAACACCGCATAACCCGCCCCGGCGCGCAGGCCTGCAGCGGCAGCGAGCGCAGCGGCGCCCGGCATCGACCCCGCGCGAACGAGCATCATCCCGCGATTGAACTTATGCGACGTAACGCCGGGTGCCGACCCGCGCGGGCGCGGCAGGCTGCGGATCGTCGCGTCGCACGCGATCCCGATCCCGGCGAGCACGACGCGTCCACAATGCTGCGCAGCGGGCAACAGGACGTGCGCGGGCTTCAGCGCACCCAGCGCTACCGTCACATGCGCGGGAAGCGGCGGCACCCAATCATGCTTGCCATCGGCATCGACCCCGCTCGGCACATCGACCGCGATCACGCGGCGAAAAGCCAGCGCCTGAAGCTGCCCGGTCAGGTCGGCCGCCAGCGGCCGCGTCAACCCGACGCCGAACAGGGCATCGACCACCACGGGCACTGCGGCAAGATTCTCGTCGATCGGCTCGACCGCCCCCGCCCACTTTGCCCGCGCCGCCTTCGCGAGATCGGTGGTCGGCGGCGCCAGTGCGGCGACGCGCACATTCGCCCCGCGCTCACTGAGCAATCGCGCCGCGACATAGCCGTCGCCGCCATTGTTGCCGGGGCCGCACAGGATCAGCACCGGCGCCCCCGCCGCCATCCGCCACGCGGTATCGGCCACCGCAGCACCCGCACGGTCCATCAGCTCGGAAAGCGAGGTGCCCGACGCGGCACACGCCGCTTCGGCGTCACGCATCGCTCTGCTGGTCAGGATCGGGGCGTCGGCGGGAACGGACATAGGCCCCGACCCTAGCACGCCCGAACCAAAAGTCGCGTTACTTCGGCCCCTTCGTGTTCGCAGGCAGGCGATAACGGTCGCCGCCGACCGCGACCTCGATGACCCCGTCGCCGATGATCGTGACCTTGGCGGGCTCCGACCCGTCGGCCGCTATCACGCCGCGCCCGTCGGTCGCGATCTGCAGCCGGCGGTATCCCACGTCGGGCTTGCCCATGACCAGGATCGTCGCGTCGGCGCCGCTCATCTCGTCGATGGTACAGGTGCGGTCGAATGCCTTCGCCCCTTCGAGCGCGCATTCGATGCGCCCATCCTTCAGGGCTTCATTCGACCCGTGCGCCTCGGCTTCGGCCAGCGCGCCATTGTCGGGCGCACCGTTGCAGCCCGATGCCAGCAGCAATGCGCAGGCCGGACCGAAGAGTCGCCCGATCATTTGCGCCGAAGCTGCGACAAATCGCGCACCGCGCCGCGCGCCGCACTTGTCGTCATCGCGGCATAAGCCTCCAGCGCGACCGAAATCTTGCGCGGGCGCGGCTTCGCCGGCTGCCAGCCGGCCTCGCCTTTCGCATCCATCACGGCGCGGCGTTCGGCCAGCACGCTGTCGCCTACCATCAGGTTGATCGTGCGCGCGGGAATGTCGATCTCGATCATGTCGCCATTCTCGACCAGCCCGATCGCGCCGCCCTCGGCCGCCTCGGGCGAGACATGGCCGATCGACAGGCCCGACGTGCCGCCCGAGAAGCGCCCGTCGGTGATCAGCGCGCAGGCCGCACCGAGCCCCTTCGATTTGAGGTAGCTCGTCGGATACAGCATTTCCTGCATCCCCGGCCCGCCCTTCGGCCCTTCGTAGCGGATGACGACGACGTCGCCGGCCTCGACCTGTCCGGTCAGGATGCCGGCCACCGCGGCGTCCTGGCTCTCATAGACTTTCGCCGGACCCGAAAATTTCAGGATGCTCTCATCCACGCCTGCGGTCTTCACGATGCAGCCGTCGAGCGCGATATTGCCCGACAGCACCGCAAGCCCGCCATCCTTGCTGAACGCATGATCCGCCGAACGGATCACGCCGCCCTCGCGATCCAGATCGAGCGAGTCCCAGCGCCGGTCCTGGCTGAACGCGGTCTGCGTCGGCACGCCGCCAGGCGCCGCGAGGAAGAATTTCTGCACGTCGGGATCGTTCGTCCGCGCGATATCCCATTTGCTCAGCGCATCGCCTAGCGTCGCGCTGTGCACCGTCGGCAAATGCGCGTGGAGCAACCCCGCGCGATCGAGTTCGCCGAGAATCGCCATAATCCCGCCCGCGCGGTGGACATCCTCCATATGCACGTCGCTTTTCGCGGGCGCGACCTTCGACAGGCACGGTACGCGGCGCGACAGGCGGTCGATATCTTTCATTGTGAAATCGACCCCTGCCTCGTGCGCGGCGGCGAGCAGGTGGAGCACCGTGTTCGTCGAACCGCCCATCGCGATGTCGAGGCTCATCGCATTCTCGAACGCCTCGAAGCTCGCGATCCTGCGCGGCAGGACGGCCTCGTCATCCTCTTCATAATAGCGGCGGCACATTTCGACGACGATCCGCCCCGCGCGCAGGAACAGCTCCTTGCGGTCGGCATGTGTTGCCAGCGTCGAACCATTGCCCGGCAGCGAAAGCCCCAATGCTTCGGTCAGGCAGTTCATCGAGTTCGCGGTGAACATCCCCGAGCAGCTGCCACACGTCGGGCACGCCGAACGCTCGATCGCCTGCACTTCCTCGTCGGTGTATTTTTCATCCGCGGCGGCGACCATTGCGTCGACGAGGTCCAGCGCGACCTCCTTGCCCTTCAGCACCACCTTGCCCGCCTCCATCGGTCCCCCCGAGACGAACACCACCGGGATGTTGATCCTGAGGGCCGCCATCAGCATCCCTGGCGTGATCTTGTCGCAGTTGGAGATGCACACCATCGCGTCGGCGCAATGCGCGTTGACCATATATTCGACGCTATCGGCGATCAGGTCGCGGCTCGGCAGCGAATAGAGCATCCCGTCATGCCCCATGGCGATGCCGTCATCCACCGCGATCGTGTTGAATTCCTTGGCGACACCCCCAGCGGCCTCGATCTCGCGCGCGACCATCTGGCCGAGGTCTTTGAGATGCACATGGCCGGGCACGAACTGGGTAAAGCTGTTCACCACGGCGATGATCGGCTTGCCGAAGTCGCTGTCCTTCATCCCCGTCGCGCGCCAAAGCCCGCGTGCGCCCGCCATGTTGCGGCCGTGGGTGGTGGTTCGCGAACGATAAGAAGGCATCTTGGAACTTTCTGATAATTTTATTTCAAATATTCGTGGAGAAAGGCGCCATTACACGCCTATTTGGCGACATACAATGCCACTTTCTTGCACATGCGTCCCAATCGTTCGGCGAACCGCGCCTGACCCGCCGCATCGCGCACCAGATCCTGTCGCATCTCGATTCCCACATAAGGAATATCGTTTGCCTCGGCGTGCCGGTTCATCGTCGCGTTGAGCAGCTTGCCCGAATAGGGAAGCTGGTCGCCGACAGTCAGCCCCTCCTCGGTCAAGGCGGCGATCGCCGGACCCGCTAGCCGGTCGTCCTGATTGTAGAGAACACCGACGTGCCACGGGCGCGCGTGCGCCGGATCGCTCGCCAGCGCCGGCGTAAAGCTGTGCAGCGACAGGATCATCGCCGGACGATGCGCCGCGATCGTCGCCGCGATATGCGCATGATACGGCCGGAAGAAGCGCGCCAGCCGCGCCTCACGCCCCGCATGGTCGAGCGCATTGCCGGGAATGGCATGGCCATCGCTCGCAATCGGAACGGCGCCGGGTACATCCTCGTCACGATTGCAGTCGACGACCAGCCGCGACACGCCGCCGAGGATCGCCGTATCGACAACGCTCGCCTCGACGAGCAGCGCCGCCACTTCGGCAACGCCGAGATCGATCGCGATATGCTCGCGCAGCAACGCGCGATCGATGCCGAGATCGATATCCGGCGGCACATTCGCCGACGCATGGTCGCCGATCAACAGGATACCGCCGGCACGCGGCGTCCCGAGCTGACGCCACGCCTCGCTCATCGCAGCGTCCCTGCCATCTGCCACCAATGCGGATGGCTCTCCGCGAGCCGCACCGCTGCGGCATCGCGCTCCGCAGGCGCGTCGAACAGCGCAAAACAGGTCGCGCCCGATCCCGACATGCGCGCCAGCCACGGCCTGAGCGCGCCAAGCTCGGTCAGCACATCGATAATCGCCGGGCATTGCGCGATCGCCGCGCGCTGCAAATCATTGCGCGCCGCGAACAGCTGCGCGCGCATGTCGGCGCCGGTGAACAGCGGACCACGATCGACCCCGTCCCATGCCGCGAACACCGGCCCCGTCGATACCGGCTGACGCGGATTGACGAGCAGCACGGGGGTGCCGGTCAGGGCCAGCTCGGGGACCGGGCTCAATTCCTCGCCGACCCCGACGCCAAGGCATGTCGTGCTGGCGATGCAGGCGGCAATATCGGCGCCGAGCGGGCTCACCAGCCGCGCCAGCGTCGCGTCGCCCAGTTCGGGCAGGAAATGTCGCCGCACGAGCCGCGCCATCGCCGCCGCATCCGCCGACCCGCCGCCGATCCCCGCCGCGACGGGGAGCCTTTTGGTCAACGTCAACGCCAGCGGCGGCACGCGATCGCGTCCATAGCGCTCGCGAAGCAGCGCCAGCACGCGCAGCACCAGATTGTCGGGACCATTGCCTAGCCCCTCGGCAAACTCTCCGTCGATCGACAGACTGTCAGAGGAAGCCGGCGCCGCGGCGATCGTGTCGCCATGATCGACAAAGGCGAACAGCGTTTCGATCAGGTGATAGCCGTCGCTCCGCCGCGCGCGCACGTGGAGCGCGAGGTTGATCTTCGCCCAGCCGCTTTCCTGCATGTCGGCCATCATGGCGCCGTGGTGGCGGCGCTCAGCCCGTCGCGCAGCTTCGCCTCGATCCGCGCCGCCATGTCGGCCTCGGCCAACAGCGCGGCTGCGCGCCACGTATAGCGCGCCTGGAACCGACGCCCCGCCTGCCAATAGGCATCGCCCAGATGCTCGACGATCACGGCATTGCCCGGTTCGCCGCGCTGCGCGAGTTCGAGCAAAGGCACCGCATCGTCGATGCGGCCGGTCAGGAAATAGGCCCAGCCGAGCGAGTCGGTGATGCTCGCGCTTTGCGGTTCGGCTTTCCACGCCGCCTCGATCCGCGCGAGCGACTGTTTTACGTTCTTGCGGCGCTCGAGCGCCGAATAGCCCGCGAAATTCAGGATCGTTGCATCGCCGGGGCGCAGGTTGACCGCCTTTTCCATCAGTGGCGCCGCGCCATCCCAATCCCCGGCCTGCAACTTCAACTCGGCGCGAGCGATCAGCAGAGAGCCACGCAGCGGTGCGTCGTCCGCGACATCTCCCAGCGTCGCTTCCAGACCCAAATAGGCGCGTTCCGCGGCAGCGGGATCGTTCGCACGGCGCGCGATGTCGGCAAAGCGGATAAGCAGGCTGCGCGCCGCCGGCTCGGTACGCGCGGCAGCGTCGGCGAGCTTTACCGCGCTCGCCATATCGCCCGCCTCGGCCAGCAGTTCGGCATGACGCATCTGCAGCGCCGCGGGCTGCGCGGTCCGGCTGTCGGCCAGCAGCGCCATCGCATCGCGCTCCTGCCCGTTGCGGTCGAGTGCCTCGACGAGCGCCGAGCGTACCGTCCAATCCTGATCGCCCAGCCAATAAGCGGACCGCGCGAACAACAGCGGCAGTTTCGGACTGCCATTTGGGGTCCGCGCCAGTCCGTCGGCAAGCAGCCCGAGCCAGTGCGCCGCACCGCCGCGCGCCGTCGTCACCGGCTGGCCCGACAGCAGCAGCAACGGGTCTTCGCGCCCGCCCGCCGCCATCGCGGTCCGCCCGCGCAGCGCCTTCGCGGCGTCGGCCTGCCCCGCAGCATCGAGCGTCGCCGCCAGCCGCAGCGCGACGAGTTGGCTCGTGCGATCGCTCAGCACCGTGTCCGCCGCCAGCTTGGCCCCTTCGGTGGGCTGTTTCGCCGCGACCCTGACCAGCGCCGCTTCGAGCGCCAGCGTCGGTTCGAGCCGCCCGCGCGCCAGCGCCGCTATCAGGTGCCGCTCGGGTGCCTTCTCGCGCGCGCCGACGTCGATCCAGCTGTTCAGCGCCGGCGTCACCAGATTGGCGATCGCATCGCCGCCGGTCTTGTCGGGCCGCCCCCCCAGAAAGGCGCGCGCGCGCTTCCAGTCGGCCCGTTTCATCGCGTCGACGACGAGCACAAGCTGCGCGTCGAAGCGGCGCTCGCCGCTTGCCCAGAGCTGCGCAGCGGCGCCGCGCGCCGCGACCAGGTCGCCCGCCTGGATCGCCTGTTCCAAAATCCGCCCGCGAAGCCCCGGTAGATCGGGGGCCGCGCTGGCGGCGCTGGTCAGGGCCGACAGCGCCGCGGCGGGATCGCCCGCATCCTCGGCCAGCCGCGCCCGTACCAGCGCATTGACCGCCGCGCCGCCTTCGCTCGCGGCTTCGGCCGGAACGGCCGCCGCAAGAAAGCCGACCGCCAGGAGCCAGCAAGCGGACTTACATGTTCGGGTAATTGGGGCCTCCGCCGCCTTCGGGAGTGACCCAGTTGATATTCTGGGTCGGATCCTTGATGTCGCACGTCTTGCAATGGACGCAATTCTGCGCGTTGATCACGAACTTCGGATCGCCCTCGTCCTGCCCGACGATCTCGTAAACGCCTGCAGGACAATAGCGCTGCGCCGGCTCGTCATACATCGGCAGATTATATTCGACCGGGATCGACGGATCCTTGAGCTGCAGGTGTACCGGCTGGTCCTCCTCATGATTGGTGTTCGACAGGAACACGGACGAGAGGCGGTCGAAGGTCAGCACGCCGTCGGGCTTCGGATAATCGGGCTTAGGCATCATATCGGCGCGGTAAAGCGTCGTATTGTCGGGATGATGCTTCATCGTGAAGGGGACGCGGATCCCCAGCGTTTCGAGCCACATCGTCATGCCTGACAGGATCGTGCCTGCAAGGTCGCCGAATTTCTCGACCAGCGGCAGCACGTTGCGGACAACGCTCAGTTCCTTCTTCACCCAGCTTTCGTCATAGGCCGCCTGATAGGCGTCGAGCGTGTCGGACCCGCGGCCCGCGCTTACCGCGGCGAATGCCGCTTCGGCCGCCATCATGCCCGACTTCATCGCGGTGTGCGTGCCCTTGATGCGCGGGACGTTGAGGAAGCCCGCGGTGTCGCCGATCAATGCGCCGCCCGGAAATGCCAGCTTCGGCACCGATTGCCAGCCGCCGTCGCTGATGGCGCGCGCGCCATAGGAGACGCGTTTGCCGCCCTTCAGGATCTTTGCGATCTCGGGATGCGTCTTCCACTTCTGCATCTCCTGAAAGGGGGAGATGTGCGGGTTGCGATAGTTGAGCCAGGTCACGAAACCCAGCGCGACCTGCCCGTTTGCCTGGTGATAAAGGAAACCGCCACCGTTGGCATGCGCGTCGAGCGGCCAGCCCTGCGTGTGGATGACGCGGCCCTGCGCATGATTCTCGGGCCTGATGTCCCAGAGTTCCTTGATCCCGATACCATAAACCTGCGGCTCGCACTCGGCGTCGAGCGCGAATTGCGGCTTGAGCATCTTCGTCAGGTGCCCGCGCACGCCCTCGGCAAAGAAAGTATATTTCGCATGGAGTTCGAGACCGGGCGCATAGTCGGGCTTGTGGCTGCCGTCGCGCGCGATCCCCATGTCGCCGGTCGCGACGCCTTTTACCGAGCCGTCCTCGTTATAGAGGATTTCGGCGGCCGCGAAGCCGGGGAAGATTTCGACGCCCAGCCCCTCGGCCTGCTCGGCGAGCCAGCGGCAGAGATTGCCCAGGCTACCCGTATAGGTCCCCTTGTTGTGCATGAATCCAGGGGTGATGAAGTGCGGAACGCCGAACTTCTTGTTCTTCGTGAGCACCCAATGCTGGTTGTCGTTCACCGGAACTTCGGCGAGCGGACATCCCTGCGTCCGCCAGTCGGGGAGCAATTCGTCGAGCGATTTCGGATCGATTACCGCACCCGACAGGATATGCGCACCAACTTCGGAACCTTTTTCGAGGACGCAAACCGACAGCTCGCTGCCCGCCTCGTTCGCCAGCTGCTTCAATCGGATCGCCGCCGAAAGCCCTGCAGGCCCCGCCCCGACGATCACGACGTCATAGGGCATCGATTCCCGTTCGCTCACCGCAATCACCTTTCTGCCGTCCCCGCGCCGATCATTCATCGTGTCCGGCGCTCATTCTGTCACGAAACGCGATGCCCGCCAATTGACGCGCCCGTCAACTGTCTGTTTGAAACAAATTCATGGGTGGGCGAAATTCAGCCTTGCTGGCCGAAAGCTATCATGACTGGTGGTCGCTGGCCGGGGTCGACGCGCTCGTCGGCGAAGTGCCGGCGGGCTGGCTCGACGTGCCTGCCGCGAATGACACCGCGGCAAAGTCCAGAATCGCACCGATTGCGGCGCCCGAGCCCGCCCCCCTCCCCGCTGCGCTCCAGCGTCAGGAGGCGCCCGCAGAGGCCGGAGCAAAGGGTCCGGTTGCGCTTCCCGGCGCGTGGGACGAGTTCCAGAGCTGGCTCGCGTCAAACCCCGATGTTCCTGGCAGCCAGTGGGACGCGCGCCGCGTGCTGCCCGTCGGCAACGCCGGGGCGCCATTGATGCTCCTTACGGCGTGGCCCGAAATCGACGACCAGCGGGACGGAGCGCTCTTCACCGGTCCCGCCGGCCAATTGCTCGATGCCATGCTCGGCGCGGTCGGCGCGACGCGCGGCGACTGCTATCTCGCCAGCCTCGCGATTACCCGGCCACCGGGCGGCCGCATCGACGAGCGCGACGCCGCCGAACTCGACCGGCTGCTGTGGCATCATCTGCGCCTCGCGAGGCCTGGCCGCCTTCTGCTCATCGGCAGCGACATCGTCCGGATGGCGGCGAAACTCCAGCTCGCCGACGCGCGCGGAAAGTTACTCGATATTAACCAAGATGGCGGCAAATTGGAGGTCGTGGCAGTCGCGCATCCCGCGATGCTGCTTGCCCGGCCCGCCCAGAAGGCGGCCGCCTGGGACAGCCTGAAACTGTTCAACCGGGGACGTTGACAGATGAGGAATATGACCGCGAAACTCCTTTGCTGTGCCATTGTCGCGCTTGCGGCCGGCTCGGTGCCCGCTCTTGCCGCTGATGCGAGCCCGTTCGATTTCAGGGCATCCCCGCAAACGGTACCCGAGACGCTCACGGCCAAGCAGAAGCAGCTGTACACGCAGGTTCTCGCCTCGATCCGCGGCCAGCGGTGGGCCGAGGCGAAGGCGCTGATCGGCGACGACAATGGTCCGCTCGCGGACTTTTTGCGCGCCGAACTGCTGACCGCGGCGAACAGCCCGCGCGCCGAGGTCGCGGACATCATGCCGGTGCTTTCGCGTTCGCCCCAATTGCCGCAGGCCGACCAGCTCGGCCGTCTTGCGGCGAAACGCGGCGCGACCGACATTCCGACGCTGCCTTCGCAGGCGCGGCTCGCCTGGGCAGGCAGCGCGCCGCGCCGCGTCGGCGCGGACAGCATCGGCGATCCTTCGGCGTCGGGCCTGGCGCGTTCGATTCCCGACCGGATCAAGAACGACGACCCCGCCGGCGCCGAGGCGCTTTACAGTGCCGCGGCCGACAAGCTGACGCCCGAGGCGCGCGACGAATGGCAACAGAAGATCGCCTGGTCCTATTATATCGAAAATGACGATGCGAACGCGCTTCGCCTCGCGATCGCCTCGGCGCAGGGCCGCAGTGCGTGGGCGACGCAGGCCGCATGGGTGCAAGGTCTCGCCGCGTGGCGCCTCCACGATTATCGCACCTCGCTCGTCGCCTTCGACCGCGTCGCCAAGGAAGCGCCCGATAGCGAGTTGCGCGCCGCGGCCTATTATTGGGCCGCCCGCGCCGCGATCGCCTCGGGCGAACCGGCATCGGTTCAGCCGCGTCTCCGCGCCGCCGCGGCGAACGAGGAAACGCTCTACGGCCTGCTCGCCGCCGAGACCCTGGGGGTCGAAACCGACCGTCAGCGCGAGAATGTCCGCCCCGATCGCAGCGCCTGGCGGGCGCTCGAGGATTTGCCCAACGTCCGCGCCGCGATGGCCTTTGCCGAAATCGGCGAGGATGGATATTCGGACGAACTGCTGCGCCATCAGGCCCGCATCGGCGACCCGCGCCAGCACGAACAACTGATCGGGATGGCGCAGGCGCTCAGCTTGCCCGAAACGCAACTTTACCTGGCGCACAACACGCCGCAGGGCCGCAAGCTTTCGGCCGCGACGCGCTATCCGCAACCCAAGTGGGAGCCCAACGGCGGCTGGCGCGTCGATCCGGCGCTGGTATTCGCCCACACGCTTCAGGAATCGCGGTTCCAGCGCAAGGCGGTCAGCGCCGCGGGCGCGACAGGGCTGATGCAGGTGCGTCCCGGGACCGCATCGGACCTTGCGCGCTGGAACGGCGACGGCCGCGCGCCCGGCGACCTCAAGATTCCCGCCGTGAACATGGACTTCGGCCAGCGCTATCTGCAATATCTCAGCAAGGACAGCTCGACCGGCGGCCAGCTTCCGAAAGTCATCGCCGCGTATAACGCCGGCCCCGCGCCGATCGCACGCTGGCAGACCGAGATCCGCGATGGCGGCGACCCCCTGCTCTACATCGAATCGATCCCCTATTGGGAAACGCGCGGCTATGTCGGCATCGTGCTCCGCAATTACTGGATGTACGAAGCGCAGCAAGGCAAGCCCTCGGTCAGCCGCGCCGCGCTCGCGCAGGGCAAATGGCCGCGCTTTCCCGACAGCAAGGACCGCGTGCGGCTGACCTGGGCCGGTCCCGCTGGCCTCGCCAATGCCGATTGACGAAAGCCTGCCGTTCAGGCCGGTCCGCATCG
Source organism: Sphingopyxis sp. H073 (assembly GCF_001468395.1). Classification (GTDB taxonomy): domain Bacteria; phylum Pseudomonadota; class Alphaproteobacteria; order Sphingomonadales; family Sphingomonadaceae; genus Sphingopyxis. The sequence continues at coordinate 93,403 of NZ_LNSG01000003.1, forward strand.
CCGTCCTGACCGTGTCGGACAGCCGCAGCGCGGCCGACGACAAGTCGGGCGACAAACTCGAAGAACTGCTGACGGCGGCGGGCCATATCCTTGCCGATCGCGCCATCGTCCGCGACGACCGCGACCAGATCGTCTCGCGCCTCCACAACTGGATCGACAATCCCGAGGTCGATGTCGTCCTCACGACCGGCGGCACCGGCGTCACCGGCCGCGACGTCACGCCCGAGGCGCTGCACCGGCTCGACGGCAAGGATATCCCCGGCTTCGGCGAGCTGTTTCGCTGGATCAGCTTTCAGAAGATCGGCACTTCGACGATCCAGTCGCGTGCCTGCGCCATCGTCGCGCGCGGCACTTACATCTTTGCCCTTCCCGGCTCGACCGGCGCCGTCACCGACGCGTGGGAGGGGATCTTGTCGACCCAGCTCGACAGCCGCCACAAGCCTTGCAACTTCGTCGAGCTGATGCCGCGGCTGACCGAATAGATCTGACCTTTATGCCTCGTCCGCGCGACCGCGTCTGGAATGAGGAGCCATACGGATCATTCGGCGATTGCGGAATTGTTCTTTATTTGTTCTATACGTTTCCCTATCCTGCAACGGTGGAACCAACCAAGCCTCTGCCTCCCATTTCGGGCCGCGGCGCGCCGACCAATTTGCGCCCGACCCGCACCGGATCGCTCGCCCGCGAGGCCGATGGCGACTGGCTCGACGCGGCCGAGGACGTCGATGGCGTGCCCCCGCCGCTGCGCACGACGGTCACCGTCGAACGCCCCCGGACGATCATTTCGCGCAACAACTCGCCCGACATTGGCTTCGACCGTTCGATCAACCCCTATCGCGGTTGCGAACATGGCTGCATCTATTGCTTCGCGCGGCCGACGCACGCCTTTCACGATCTGTCGCCCGGTCTCGACTTCGAAAGCCGGCTGTTCGCCAAGCCCGACGCCGCGAAGCTGCTGCGCGCCGAACTCGCCAAACGCAATTACAAGGTCGCGCCGCTCGCGATCGGGACCAACACCGACGGCTATCAACCGATCGAGCGCGAATGGGGAATTACCCGGTCGATCGTCGAGGTGCTTGCCGAAACACGGCACCCGCTGCTGATCACGACCAAGTCCGACCGCGTGCTTCGCGACATCGACCTGCTCGCCGCCATGGCGCGCGACAATCTGGTCGGCGTCGCGATTTCGGTGACGACGCTCGATCCCGGGGTCGCGCGGACGCTCGAGCCGCGCGCGCCCCACCCGCGCCGACGCCTGGCCGCGATCCGCAAGTTGATCGACGCCGGCGTGCCGACGCAGGTCAATATCTCGCCGATTATCCCCGCGATCACCGATCACGAGATCGAGGCGATCATGGCGGCCGCGGCGGAGGCGGGAGCGATCCGCGCCTCCCACATCCTGATGCGCCTGCCGTTCGAGGTCGCGCCGCTATTCCGCGCCTGGCTCGCGGCGCACTATCCAGATCGCGCCGACAAGGTCATGCATATGGTGCAGGACATTCGCGGCGGGCGCGACAACGACCCCGATTTCTTCACGCGGATGAAGGGACAAGGCGTCTGGCCGCAGCTCATCCGCCAGCGCGTCAAGCGTGCCGCGCGCGAACATGGCATGGACAAGAGCTTCCCGCCGCTCCGCAGCGACCTGTTCCGCCCGCCCGAACGAGACGGGCAGATGGAGCTGTTTTGAGAATCTCGCCTTTGCGAGCGAAGCGAAGCAATGACGTGGATGATGATCAGGCGGCAGTCAGCGACTTCAGCTTATAGTCCTTGAAATCGTCGCGGATCTGGCGCTTCAACAGCTTGCCCGTCGCGGTGTGCGGCAGTTCATCGACGAACACGACCTCATCGGGCAGCCACCATTTGGCGACCTTGTCCTTGAGGTAATCGACGACGCTCGCCTCGCTCACCTCGGCGCCGGGCTTCTTCACGATCAGCAGGATCGGCCGCTCGTCCCACTTGGGATGAAATACGCCGACCGCTGCCGCTTCTTGCACCCCCGGCGCGCCGACCGCGGCGTTTTCGAGTTCGATCGACGAAATCCATTCACCGCCCGACTTGATGACATCCTTCGCGCGGTCGGTGATCTGCATCACGCCGTCAGGGTGAATGACCGACACGTCGCCGGTGTCGAACCAGCCGTCGTCGTCGGCGGCATCCTCGCCCGCCTTGAAATAGCGCTGGATGATCCACGGCCCGCGAATCTGTAACCGCCCACTCGTCACTCCGTCGCGCGGAAGTTCCTTGCCCTCATCATCGACGACGCGCAGTTCGACCCCGAATGGAGGACAGCCTTGGCGGCAGACGATATCGACGCGCTCGTCGAACGCCATCTCGTCCCAGTTCCACGGGCGCTTGCCCATCGTACCGATCGGCGAGGTTTCGGTCATTCCCCACGCATGACCGACGTCGACCCCAGCCTTCATGAAGCGTTCGATCATTGCGCGCGGTGCCGCCGATCCGCCGATGATCACGCGATACAACTTTCCATAGTCGATGCCGGTCGCGTCCATATGCGCGAACATGGCCAGCCACACCGTCGGCACGCCCGCGCTGTGCGTCACGCCCTCGGCGTGGATCAGGTCGCAAAGCACCTGCGCCTCGTTGGTCGCCGAAAACACCAGCTTTGCGCCGACCGTCGCCGCGGCGAAGGGAATGCCCCAGCTGTTCGCATGGAACATCGGCACGATCGGCAGGATCACGCTGCGGTTCGACATGTCGAACACGTCGGGCTGGATTTCGGTGATCGCGTGGATGACGTTCGAGCGATGCTCGTAGAGAACGCCTTTGGGGTTGCCCGTCGTGCCGCTGGTGTAGCAAAGCCCGACCGGATCGCGCTCGTCCAGTTCCACCCACTCGAAGCGCCCGTCCTCGGCGCCGATCAGATCGCGATAGGATTTATAGTCGCCCTGCGCAGGCGCATCGAACAGCACGAAATGTTCGACCGTGGGAAGCTGGTCGCGAAGCCGCTCGACGATCGGCAGGAACATCGCGTCAAACAGCAACACGCGGTCCTCCGCATGATTGACGATATAAACGAGCTGCTCGTCGAACAGCCGCGGGTTCACGGTGTGCAATACCCCGCCCATTCCCGCGGTGCCGTACCAGCTGACGAGATGGTGACCATGGTTCATCGCCAGCGTCGCGATGCGATCGCCCTTCTGCATTCCCAGCCTGACCATCGCGGCGGCAAAGCGGCGGGCGTCCGCGCCCACCTCGCCCCATGTCGAGCGCGTGATGCTGCCATCGGCCCAGCGCGAGACGATCTCGCGCCCCGCGTGTTCGCGCGCGGCATGGTCGATCAGGCTAGTGACGAGCAGCGGCTGACCCTGCATTCCCATTTTCGGCATCCTCGATTATCGTTGCCGCCTAGGAATAGGGCGGGAATCGAGCGCTATGCAAGGGTGAAGCGGACTATCGCGCCCTGAAATCGCGCGGCGCGACCAGCGAAAGAGCGGGTTCGGTCACGCCTGCGATCATTTCAAGCCGCGAGACGGTGTCGGGGCCGAGGGCGAAGCTCCGGCCAAGCTCCACCCGGACATCCTCATCGGTCAGCGGATCGCGCGTTGCGATGACCACCTTGCCGCGCGCATCGTCGCGACGCTCCAGCAGTTTCGCGATTTCCGCGACCGCATCGGCCAGTTCGACCCGGCAGGTCAGCTGCAGCGCCGCCGTCGCCGCGATTTCGGCGAGCGACTGCGCCCCGCGCACGGTAATACGCGGCGTCTCCTCGCCTTCGAGCAGGTCGAGCTCGACGGACAGGATCGCGCAGCCGCCGTCCGCCGCCAGCGCCTCGAGCACCTTCCCCGCCTGCTCGTCGAAACAGCTCGACTGGAATTGGCCGCTGCGGTCGGACAGTGTCAAATTGAGGAAGCGGTTGCCACGCTGCGACACGCGCGGGCGCGCGCTTTCGACCATTGCCGCCATCACCATCGGGATGCGCGTTCCCGGCGTCATTTCGACATTCTCGCAAATGTCGCCGTAGGAGCGCGCGCCGCGCGCCGCGACGATCGCCTCATATTGCTCGACCGGGTGGGCCGAGAAGTAAAAGCCGAACGCCTCCTTCTCGCGCGTCATGCGCTCCGCGAGCGTCCAGGGCTCGGCCGCCGACAGCTGAAGCACCGGCGCGATCGCGACATCGCCGCCGAACAGGCCGCCCTGCCCCGTCGAGCGCTCGTGCGCCGAGCTGTTCGCACAGGCAAGCAGCGCCTCGGCGCCGGCGAAGGCGGTGGGCCGGTCGGGCTCGACGCAATCGAACGCGCCGCCGGCGGCCAGCGCCTCGATCTGCCGCCGGTTGAGCAGCTTGGGATCGATGCGCGCCGCGAAATCGTCGAGGCTCGCAAAATCGCCCTTCGCATGGCGCTCGGCGACCAGTGCCTCCATCGCCTTCTCGCCAACGCCTTTCAGCGCGCCGAGTGCGTAGCGCACGGTCAGCCCATCCTCGCCGCGCCCGACCGAGAAATCGGCTTCGCTCTCGTTGATCGAGGGCGGCGACACCTCGACCCCCAGCCGCCGCATATCGTCGATGAAAATCGACAGCTTGTCGGTCTGGTGGCTATCGAACGACATCGACGCCGCAAAAAACTCGTGCGGATAATGGGCTTTCAGCCAAGCCGTCTGATACGACAGCAAGGCGTAGGCCGCCGCGTGGCTCTTGTTGAAACCATAGCCTGCGAACTTGTCGATCAAGTCGAACAGCTCGTTCGCGGCCTTGGCGTCGATGCCGTTGTGCTCGCCGCAGCCCTTGACGAAGGTGTCGCGCTGCGCGTCCATCTCCGCCTGCACCTTTTTGCCCATCGCGCGGCGCAAGAGGTCGGCGCCGCCGAGGCTGTAGCCGGCGAGAATCTGCGCCGCCTGCATCACCTGTTCCTGATAGACGAAGATGCCATAGGTTTCGGCAAGGATGCCTTCGAGCAGCGGGTGCGGATAGGCGATCGGCTCGCGGCCGTTCTTGCGCGCCCCGAACAGCGGGATATTGTCCATCGGACCCGGCCGATAGAGCGCGACGAGCGCGATGATGTCGCCGAAGTTGGTCGGCTTCACCGCCGACAGCGTGCGCCGCATTCCTTCGGATTCCAGCTGAAACACCCCGACGGTCTCGCCACGCTGGAGCAATTCGTAGACCGCCGGATCGTCCCAGCCGAGCGCATCGAGGTCGACATCGACCCCGCGTAGCGCGAGCAGCCGTTTGGCTTCCTTCAGCACCGACAGCGTCTTGAGGCCGAGGAAGTCGAACTTCACCAGCCCCGCGGTCTCGACATATTTCATGTCGAACTGCGTCACCGGCATGTCCGAGCGCGGGTCGCGATAGAGCGGGACGAGCTGGTCGAGCGGCCGGTCACCGATCACCACGCCCGCCGCGTGGGTCGAACTGTGCCGCGGCAAGCCCTCCAGCTGGCGCGCCATGTCGAACAGCCGCCGTACCCCGTCGTCCTGCTTATATTCGGTCATCAGCTCGCTGACGCCATTCAGCGCGCGTTCGAGCGTCCAGGGATCGGTGGGATGGTTCGGCACCAGCTTCGCCAGCCGGTCGACCTGGCCATAGCTCATCTGGAGCACACGCCCGGTGTCCTTGAGCACCGCGCGCGCCTTCAGCTTACCGAAGGTGATGATCTGCGCTACCGTGTCGCGGCCGTATTTTTCCTGCACGTAGCGGATCACTTCGCCGCGCCGCGTTTCGCAGAAGTCGATGTCGAAGTCGGGCATCGACACGCGCTCGGGATTGAGGAAGCGTTCGAACAGCAGGCCGAGCTTCAAGGGATCGAGGTCGGTGATCGTCAACGCCCAGGCGACGACGCTGCCCGCACCCGACCCGCGCCCCGGCCCAACCGGAATATCGTGCGCCTTCGCCCATTTGATGAAGTCGGCAACGATCAGGAAATAGCCGGGAAAACCCATCTGGGTAATGACGTCGACCTCGAAATCGAGGCGCTTGACATAGGCTTCGCGTTCCTCGGCGGAAAGGTCGGGATAATGCGCGAGCCGCGCCTCCAGCCCCGCATGGGCGTCGGCCTTGAGCTGCGCCGCCTCACCCTCGCGGTCGCCTGCAAGACTGGGCAGGATCGGCTTGCGCTTGGGCGCCATGAAGGCGCAGCGCTGCGCGACGACGAGCGTATTGTGCATCGCCTCGGGCAGGTCGCTGAACGCATCCTCCATTGCCTCGGCGGGCTTCAGCCACGCCTCCGGATTCGACACGCGCCGATCCTCGCTCTCGACATAGGCCGATTGCGCGATGCACAGCATCGCGTCGTGCGCAGCGTGGAATTGCGGCTCGACGAAGTTGGCGGGATTGGTCGCGACGATCGGCAGCGCCCGGGCATAGGCCAGATCGATCAGCGCGTTCTCGGCGGCCATTTCGGTCGCGTCGTTTCGCCGCGACAGCTCGATATAAAGCCGCCCCCCGAACAGCGCTTCCAATTGCTCGACATAATCGTCGGCCGCCATTTTCTGCTCGCCCGCAAGCAACCGCGCGAGCGCCCCTTCGCCGCCACCGGTCAGGCAAATGAGGCCGTCGGTCTTTCCTGCCATGTCCGCTAGCGTGACATGCGGATCCTGCTCGACCGGACGGCCGAGATGCGCCGCCGACACCAGCGCGCATAGATTGTTGTAGCCCGTGTCGTCCTGTGCGTAGAGCGCGAGCCAGTCGATCATCGGGGCGCCGTTCGCCAGCCGCTGTCCCGGCCGCGCAACGCTCAGGAAGGCGCCGACGATCGGCTGCACCCCCGCAGCCTTGCACGCCTCGCCGAACGCCATGACGCCGTAGAGCCCGTTGCGATCGGCGACCGCAATCGCCGGAAATCCACGCTCGCGTGCGGCTTTTGCAATCGCCTTGGGCTCGATCGCCCCCTCCAGCATCGTGAAACTGGAAAAGACGCGCAGGGGAACGAAGGGGCTGTAGGCCATCGGATGACGCTACAGTGACAGCGGTGATTCTGCCAACGGTTAACCCAACAATTCCTCAATCTCTTTGCGCAGTTGCTCGGGCTTGGTCGTCGGCGCGTGGCGCGACACCACCTTGCCGTCGCGATCGACGAGGAATTTGGTGAAGTTCCACTTGATGCCGCTACCCAGCAGCCCGGTCTGCTCGTCCTTCAGATGTTTGAAGATCGGATCGGCGTTCGATCCGTTTACGTCGATCTTCGCCATCAGCGGAAAGGTCACATCATAGGTCAATGAACAGAAATTCGCGATCTCCTCTGCATTGCCCGGTTCTTGCGCGCCGAACTGGTTGCACGGAAAGCCCAGCACCTCGAACCCGCGATCCTTGTAATCGCGGTACAGCTCTTCCAGCCCCTCATATTGCGGGGTGAAGCCGCATTTCGACGCGGTGTTGACGATCAGCAGCACCTTGCCCTTGTAATCGGCCAACGGCTGCTCGCCGCCGCCCGGCAGCTTCGCCGAAAGATCATAGAGGCCCATATTATTTCTCCCCCGCCTTGCGCGGTCTGTAAATGAAGTCGAAGCTCGTCGCCCATGTCAGCCCGTGGTCGGTCGATTGCTCGCCATGCTGGCGCACCGATCCGTCGGGCTGTTTCGAATAGGTCATACGAATAAGGCCGTCCTGACCCTTGGCAACGACATTCGCCCAATGGCCGGTGAGCACCATCCTGCCATCGACCGGACCGCCATCGAAATCGACCCGCGCGCCGGTCGCGTCGACCCACGCCTGCCGCCAGTAGCGACGCTCGGCATCATAATGGCTGAACGAGCCGCCGCCTCCGCCTTTCAGCGGTTTCCACGTCTCGCGGATCGCGCAGCCGAGAAACATCGATTCGATGCTACTCGTCGCGACCTGCGTGCTGCTGCCGTTCGGGAACACATCCCATTCGCCGACCCAGAAATCGAAGGCATGATAGTCCGGGCCCGTACACGGAAGCTGGACCAGCGGCGCGGGTTGCGACGGAATAGTCGGCGGCGGTGGCGGAAGCTGGACCGGCGGAGGCGGCGGCGGAGGCGACTGAAATCCGGCGTGCGCCGGGGCGGCCATAACAGCCAGTGCCGCAAATGATAGCGAACGGATCATTCGTCCCCTCCCGCAGAATCGCAACGCTACGCCTCGATATGCCCCTCATGCAAGCGCAACACCCGGTCCATCCGCGCCGCCAGCCGTTCGTTATGCGTCGCGACCAGCGCCGCCGAGCCATGGTCGCGCACCAGCTGCACGAACTGTTCGAACACGCGGTCGGCGGTCGCCTCGTCAAGATTGCCCGTCGGCTCGTCGGCGAGCACGAGCAGAGGCCGGTTCGCGAGCGCGCGCGCCACCGCGACGCGCTGCTGCTCGCCGCCCGACAGCTTGCTCGGCTTGTGATGCAGCCGCTCGGCGAGCCCCAGCCGCCCGAGCAGTTCGGTCGCACGGGCCTCGGCATCGGCCTGGCTGGCGCCGCGGATCAGCTGCGGCAGCACGACATTTTCGATCGCGGTAAAGTCCGGCAGCAGATGGTGGAACTGATAGACGAAGCCGATCTTCTCGCGCCGCGTCCTCGTCCGCTCGCCCTGGTCGATGCGCGTCACATCCTCGCCGTCGATGCGGATCGTGCCGCCGAAGCCGCCTTCGAGCAGGCCGACGGCCTGCAGCATCGTTGACTTGCCCGACCCCGACGGCCCGAGCAGCGCGACGATCTCGCCGCGCTTCAGGTTCGCCTCGACCCCGCGCAGCACCTCGATGGTGACGTCGGCCTGGGTGAAGCTGCGCTTCAGGCCGGCGAGTTCAAGGACCACATCACTCATAGCGCAGCACCTGCACCGGATCGGTATTCGCCGCCTTGTACGCGGGATAGAGCGTGGCGAGGAAACTGAAAACGATCGTCATGACCGCGATCCCCGTGATCTCGAACGGATCGGGCTTCGACGGCAATTCGGTGAGGAAGCGGATCGAGGGATCCCACAGCGATTGCCCTGTCAGGAGCTCGAACCCGCGCAGGACATTCTGGCGGAAGAAAAGCAGCCCGAACCCGATCGCCATACCCGCGACCGTGCCAGCAACGCCGATCGACAGCCCGATCGCGATGAATATCCGCATCACCGAATCGCGCGGGGCGCCCATCGTACGCAAGATCGCCATGTCGCGCGTCTTCGCTCGCACCAGCATGATCAGCGACGAAATGATGTTGAACGCGGCGACAAGGATGATCAGCGACAGGATCACGAACATCGCGACCCGCTCGATCGACAAGGCCTCGAACAGGCTCGCGTTCATCGATCGCCAGTCGGAAATAACCGCTTTCGCCGCGACCTTCTCCGCCAGCGGCTGCAGCGTTTCGCCGACCCGGTCGGGATCGGTCACCTTGACCTCGATCATCCCCACCTGATCGCCGATCAGCAGCAACAGTTGCGCATCCTCCATCGGCATCACGACATAGGCTTTGTCGAAGTCATACACACCGATCTCGAAGATCGCCGACACCCGATAGGCAATCTCGCGCGGCACGGTGCCAAAGGGCGTCGCCCGTCCCTGCGGATTGATGATCGTGACGGTCGATCCGACCGTCGCGCCCAGATTGCGTGCCAACTCGCTGCCGAGCGCAATATTGCCCGAATTGGGGGTCAGCGCGTTCAGGCTGCCTTGCAGCACCTTTCCGCCAAGCACGTCGTTCTTGCGAATGTCCTGCACGGTCATCCCCCGCACCAGCACGCCCTCGACACGCCCGCTGAAGCTCGCCAGCAACGGTTGTTCGATCAGCGGCGTCGCCGACACCACGCCGGGGGTCGCCTTCGCCTGCTTCAGCACATCTTGCCAGTCGTCGAGCCGCCCGCCGAAGCCCTGCACGACGGCATGGCCGTTGAGCCCCACGATCTTGTCGAACAGGTCGGAGCGGACGCCGTTCATCACGCTCATCACAATCACCAGCGCCGCGACGCCGAGCGTCACCGCAATGAAGCTGAAGGCCGCGGCGACGAAGATGAAGCCCTCGCCGCGCTGCGGCAGAAGATAGCGTTTGAAGATGGCGCGTTCGTAAGGACGCAGGATCATCGGGCGGGCGGCCTTGGAAGCGCGATACGCGGTGCGGTCATGCCGTCGCTTTAGGGAGCGCGGGCGATGCTGGCAATGGTCACGAATTCACGCAGCACTTGCGAACGATTCGCACAATATGTTGCCCAACGGCCACAGGGCGGACGCAAAAGAAGGCGTCATCGCGCGCGGAGGGTGACAAAGCGCCGCCTTCGACCTACCCACATGGCTTCTGGTTCAACGCGGCCAAACGGCCCGGCTCCAGGGAGTGCAGATCCTTCGCCGGTCTGCGCACAAGGGGGATGGCGAGTGTTCGTCACAGGCGCCCGGGTCTCGGAAGAGGCCCGGGCGTTGTGATTCCGGCCCCACGACGCATCTCCGTTTAGCACTGGGGCCGGAACGAAGGCGTTTGGGGCAAAATGGCTGGGACGAATAACAAAAGGCGCCCCGGCCAAAAACCGGGGCGCCCTGTCGCGCGCTGAAACGAAACCGGATCAGGCGGCCGCGTAGCTCGTCGTGAAATGCCGCTTGCGACGCATCGCAAAACCGACGGCGCCGAAACCGAGAAGCATCATCGCCCAGGTGGCGGGCTCGGGAACAGCCGAGGTGGTCGGGAAGTTCGCGGTCCAATAGCCGGCCGTCGGGAACCCTGCATAAGGCGATCCCATCTTCAGTGCGTTGAACTGATCGGCAACGCCCGTGAAGCTCGAGTTGGGATTCCCGACCGTGATCGACAGAAAGCTGTCCGAAAACAAACCGCCCTCATATCCGATCACCGCGAGACCCTGATTGACATTGTTAAAGATGAACGCCCCGGTCGCGGGATCCACATAGGATGCGAAATCCAGCCCGGTTGAGCTCGCCGAATAGGCATTGAACGTCAATCCGGGGTAAGCAAACTGAATATTGCTGATATCCGAATAGTTGATCTTTCCTGCAAGCACGGATGACAGCGGCACTTGGAACGTCGCCGATGTCGGCTGCGACACATGCGACCCAAAGCCCGCATTGGTGGTCGTCCAGCTATAGGTCACGAGTTCGGCGGCCGCCGCAGGCGATAGCCCGATCGCGCATGCCGCAACGAGCGACAGCCAGAATCGTCCGAATAGCTTGAAAATCAACATCGCCTTACCCCCAAAATGCAGCAGATATCGTTACTGCCTCCCATGCACGGTTAATTTGGTCAACCAAATGTTAATTGGCCCCATGTGTGTTTTCGATATCGTCTTGATATGGCACAGGCACCGTCGAAGTCATCCTCCTGTAACGAATCATCCGGCTGGCATGACTCATGTTGACGACGTCGGTGGTGGCATAGACACTCGCGAGCGAGGGGCGTTTTGCGGCGCCCCTACCCCTCGCACTCGCTGATATCCTCCAGCATATCCGCATCGAGCACGCGCACGCGGCCCTGCTCCAACGAGATCACACCAGATTCTTCCCAGCTCTTGAGCTGGCGGTTGATATGCTCGCGGCTCATCCCAGCGAAATTGCCGAGTTCGGTCTGACTGAGTTCGACACGGTGCGACTTTTCGGCACTGTCCTTGCGGATCAGGCGCTTGAGGTAACGCGCGAGCCGCGGGCCCGAGGCATAGGCGCGGTCGCTTTCGATCGTCTGGTCGGCGGTGCGCAGCCGCCGCGCGAGCTGCTGCATCAGCGACCAGGTGAATTCGGGATGGCTCGCCGCGAAATCCTTGAGCGCGTTACGGCCGAGCTGGAGCGCACTCCCGGCGCTCGTTGCAGTCACCGAAGCCGTGCGCTCGCCGCCGTCGAGCAGCGCAATCTCGCCCAGCACCGCGCCGGGTTCGGCATAGGCGAGCACGATCTCGCGCCCGCCCGCGGTCAACATCGACACGCGCGCAGTGCCCTCGGTCAGGATCAGCATCATGTCGCCCGGATCGCCCTGGACGAGCAACTCCTTGCCCTTCACGAAGCTGATCTGCACCGACCGGCTGGCGATTTCGGCCCAGTCCTCGACGCTCAGACCGGAAAAGATGCTGTCGGGGCCCTGAAGCTCGGCGAGTCTCGCGTGATCCATGCCCCTGTCGTCCCTTTCCTGTCGTCCGCCCCGCAGACCTCAGACGAGCCGGCTCTGTTTCACCGCCGCTTCGATGAATCCCCGGAACAGGGGATGCGGATCGAAGGGTTTGGATTTCAGTTCGGGGTGGAATTGCACCCCGATGAACCATGGATGGTCCGGCCGCTCGACGATCTCGGGTAACATGCCATCGGGAGACATGCCAGAAAAGACAAGTCCGCCCTTTTCAAGGCTGTCGCGATAGGCGCCGTTCACCTCATAGCGGTGGCGGTGACGCTCGCTGATGTCGTTCGCGCCGTAAATCGCCGCGACATGGCTGTTCGGCGACAGCTTCGCTTCATAGGCGCCAAGCCGCATCGTACCGCCCATGTCGGTGTTCGCGCCGCGCTGCTGCAGCCCCTCGGCGCTCATCCATTCGGTGATCAGGCCGACGACCGGCTCGCTCGTCGGGCCGAATTCGGTGCTCGACGCCTTTTCGATGCCGCTCGTGTTCCGCGCACCCTCGATGCACGCCATCTGCATCCCGAGGCAGATGCCGAAGAAGGGCACATTGCGCTCGCGCGCGAAGCGGACGCTCTCGATCTTGCCCTCGGACCCGCGCTCGCCGAAGCCGCCGGGGACGAGAATGCCGTGCATCGGCTCAAGTTCGTTCGCGAGGTCGTCGCCGCGCTCGAACATTTCGGCGTCGAGCCAGCGGATGTTGACCTTGACCCGGTTCGCCATGCCGCCGTGAACGAGCGCCTCGTTAAGCGACTTGTACGCATCGGGCAGCGAGACATATTTGCCGACGACGCCGATCGTGACCTCGCCCTCGGGGTGCTGCTTGCGGTCCATGATGTCGTACCACGCCGACAGGTCGGGATCGGGCGCGTCATGGATGCCGAAGGCGCGCAGCACTTCGCTGTCGAGCCCCTCGCCATGATATTGCACGGGGACCGAATAGATGGAATCGGCGTCGAGCGCCGGGATCACCGCTTCTTTGCGCACGTTGCAGAACTGCGCGATCTTCGCCCGCTCACCCTCGGGCAGCGGTTTTTCGCAGCGGCAAAGCAGGATATCGGGCTGAACGCCCAGCGACGCGAGTTCGCGCACGCTGTGCTGCGTCGGCTTGGTCTTCAGTTCGCCCGCGGCGGCGATGTACGGCACCAGCGTGACGTGGACGGAGAGCGTATTCTCGCGCCCCTCCTCATTCCTCAGCTGGCGGATCGCTTCGATGAAGGGCAGCGATTCGATGTCGCCGACCGTGCCGCCGATCTCGCACAGCACGAAATCGAGGTCGTCGGTCTCGGCGCGCGCGAACGCCTTGATCGCGTCGGTGACGTGCGGAACGACCTGCACCGTCGCGCCAAGATAATCGCCGCGACGTTCCTTGGTGATGATCTGCTGATAGATGCGGCCCGAGGTGACATTGTCGCTCTGCCGCGCCGCAACGCCGGTAAAGCGCTCGTAATGGCCGAGGTCGAGGTCGGTTTCGGCGCCGTCGTCGGTCACATAGACCTCGCCATGCTGATAGGGCGACATCGTGCCCGGGTCGACATTGAGATAGGGATCAAACTTCCGGATGCGAACACGGTAGCCACGCGCCTGCAACAAGGCCGCGAGGCTAGCCGCCATCAAACCTTTGCCAAGCGAGGAGACCACGCCGCCGGTGATAAAAATGAACCGCGCCATGGGAGGAAAGACTTACTCAACAGGAGGGTGACGGCGCAAGCCGTCGAATCGCTTGCGGCGGAAAAAATTCCGCCGCCGCGCATGCGATGCCGGTGGCCGAAGCCGCCGGTCTATTTCTTGGCAGGGGCCTCGGCGGGTGCCGGAGCGCTCTGGCTGGCCGCTGCAGCGGCCGCTGCCAGCGGATCGTCCGAGGCCGGAGCAGTCTGGGCGGGACCAGTCTGCGCCGGAGCCTGTGCCGGGCCGGTGAGCGACGAGGTCGGCGCGCCGCTGCTCGGCTGCGCCGATTTCGACAGCGACGTATCGATGGCCGAACCGCCAGCGCTACCTACCGACGCGAGCGCCGCGAGCAGGATCGACAGTCCGACGAACAGGCTGGCGAGAACCGTCGTCGCCCGGGTCAGGAAGTCCGCCGCACCGCGCGCCGACAACAGGCCCGCAGGGCTGCCGCCGACGCCAAGGCCACCACCTTCCGACTTCTGCATCAGGATGACGCCGATCATCGCCGCGGCAACGAGCGCCTGGACGACGAGCAGGAAGGTGAAGAGGCTGGACATCGAATTTTCCCGGACTTGCGCGGTCCCACACGGACCACGCCCGCGGCGCACATAGAGATGAAGTGCCGGGGGTTCAAGCCTGCATACCGTCGCCGCGCCCTCGCGGGGGCGACGATCATCAGAGCCCCGAGGCCGCCGCGATGATCGGCACGAACTTGACCGCCGTCAGGCTGGCGCCGCCGACCAGCGCGCCGTCGACATCGCCCGCACCCAGCAACTCGGCGGCATTCTCGGCATTCACCGAACCGCCGTAGAGAATGCCCATCGTGCCCGCCGCACCGCTACCCGCGAGTTCGCCAAGCTTGGCACGGATCGCGCCGTGCATCGCCGCCACATCGTCAACCGTCGGCACCAGCCCGGTCCCGATCGCCCAGATCGGCTCGTAAGCGATGGCAAGCCGCGACGCATCAAAGTCCGCCGGCAGCGATCCCGCGACCTGCGCCAGAACATAGTTGATCGCGCCGCCCGATTCGCGCACCTCGCGCGGCTCACCGACGCACAGGATCACCGACAGACCGGCGGATAGTGCCGCTTCGGCCTTGGCCTTCACATCGGCGTCGCTCTCACCAAAACCTTCGCGGCGCTCGCTATGCCCGACGATGACGAGCGTTGCGCCGATGTCGGCCAGCATCGCCGCCGCGACCGATCCGGTGTAGGCGCCCGATACCGCGCTATGGCAATCCTGTCCGCCGACCGCCGCGCCCGGCGCCGCCGCAAGCATCGGCCCGATCAGCGTAAAGGGCGGACAAAGCGCCACATCGACGGCGGGGTGCGCTTTCGCGGCGTCGAAAATCGCCTGCGCCTCGGCCAGCGCGGCCGTCAGCCCGTTCATCTTCCAGTTGCCGACCACATATTTGCGCCGCGCCATTGACCCGATCCTCCTGCCTGTCGTCGTGATGCCCGCCCCTAGCGCCCGGCGGCATTCCAATGCAAGCGCGCGCCGCTTCGCGCTTTCCCGCCTTGAAGCCTGCCCGCCTCCCGCCTAAAGCAGCGCCCAAACCGCGCCCGAAGGCGCCACGCCGAAAGTATAGTCGTTTCATGATCACGTCTCTCCGCCGTCTGTTC
The DNA here is from genome assembly GCF_001468395.1 of Sphingopyxis sp. H073. Taxonomy (GTDB): domain Bacteria; phylum Pseudomonadota; class Alphaproteobacteria; order Sphingomonadales; family Sphingomonadaceae; genus Sphingopyxis. The sequence goes on from NZ_LNSG01000003.1 coordinate 108,677, forward strand.
GGATCCACCCTCGGCAAGATTATCGCGCTCGGCTTCATCGCCCTGATCGGCGTGCTGTTCGCGCTCGGCGACGTCACCGGCAACGCCTCGTTCGGCGGCCTCGGCGGCGCCAATGTTGCCAAGGTCGGCAAAAGCCAGCTCGGCGTCGGCGAGCTTCGCGAACGCGTTCGCCTCGCCTACAACCAGGCGCGGCAGCAGCAGCCGGGCCTCACGATGGCGGCCTTCGTCGAATCGGGCGGACTCGACCAGGCGCTCAACCAGATGGTCGACGGCATCGCCTTCGAACAATTCGCGACCGAGCTCGGCTTCAGCGTCAGCAAGCGCCAGATCGATGGTCGTATCGCCGACATTCCCGCCTTTTCGGGGGTGTCGGGCAAGTTCGACCAGAAGACGTTCGAAAATTTCCTGCGCCAGCAGGGGATGACCGAGGCGCAGCTTCGCCGCGACATCAAGCAGCAACTGCTGCTCGAACAGATCGGCGCGCCCATCGGTAACCTGCCGCGTATCGCGACGGGCATTGCCAGCCCCTATACCGCGCTGCTGCTCGAACAGCGCAGCGGCCAGGCAACCTTCATCCCCGCCAGCATCTTCGCGCCGAAGAATGATCCGGGCGACGCCGCGCTGCAAAGCTTCCTTGCCCAAAACAAATCGAAGTTCACGGTCCCCGAACGGCGCGTGCTGCAATATGCGCTCTTCGACCGCAGCGCCGTTGCGGTTCCCGCGGTCAGCGACGCCGAAATCGAAAAGGCATACAAGGCAAACGCCGCCCAATATGCCGCCAGCGAGACGCGCCGCTTTGCCCAGGTGATCGCCCCCGATCAGGCCACCGCCAACAGCATCGCGGCGAAAGCGCGCGCCGGTACGCCGCTCGCTGCCGCCGCGCAGGCTTCGGGGCTTTCTGCGTCGACGACGGGCGAACTCACTCTTTCGGCCTATGCCGCGACGACCAGCGACGCGATGGCCAAAACGGCCTTCGCGGCCAAGCGCGGCGACATTCTCGGCCCGACCCAGACCGGCCTCGGCTGGGCGGTCGCACGTGTCGAGGCGGTGACCGCGAAGCCCGCGCGCAGCCTTGCCGACGCGACCCCCGAAATCCGCGCCGAACTCGCCAAGAACAAGGCGAACGAGGCGATGGTCGACTATTTCAACGCGATCCAGGACGCCGTGAACAGCGGCGCCTCGCTCGAAGAGATCGCGGCCGACCGCAAGCTGAAGGTCGAGGAGACCCCCGCCCTTCTCCCCAGCGGCCGTGCCCCGAAGGTGGCGGGCTTCGCGCTCGCTCCCGAACTCGCCCCGATGGTCAGCGGCGCCTTCCAGGGTAGCGGCGAAGGCGAAAGCCAGATCGCAACGCTGGTCGAGAACGAGAAATTTGCCGTCTATTCGGTGAAATCCATCCTTGCGGCCGCACCGCCGCCTTTTGCCGAAATCCGCCCCGCCCTGCTCGAGGAATGGCGCTTCGCCGAGGGGCAGAAGGTCGCCCGCGACAAGGCGCGCGCGATCGTCAAGGCGGTCGAAGGCGGCAAGAGCCTCGCCGAGGCCGCGCGCGCCGCCGGCCCCAACATCGGCAGCGTCCAGACGATCGGCGGCCGCCGCTCCGAACTCGGCCGCGACGGCAAGGGTGTCCCTCCCGAACTCGCGCTGCTCTTCTCGATGGCGAAGAACAGCGTCAAGACGCTCGAAGTCCCGGGCAACCGCGGCTGGATGGTCATCGCGCTCGAGAAGGTCGATCGCCCCGATCCCAAGTCGATCGAACCCGCGCGCGTCGCCGCGCTCGCGCAACCGCTCGCCTCGGCATTCGGTAACGAGCTGGTCGAACAACTCGCCGCCGAGGCGAAGCGCCGTGTCGGGGTGACGATCAACAAGGACCTGGTCGATCAGCTCCGCAAAGAGCTGACCGGCGCCGCGCCGGCCGGCGAATAAGCGCAGGCGTGGCGATCGAGGGCAGAGCCGCGGCGCTCGAGGCGCTGGCGCAGGGCCGCGGCGCGGTCGTGTGGCAGCGGCTGATCGCCGACGTCGAGACCCCGGTGTCGGCCGCGCTGAAGCTTATCGAGCCCGGACGCGGCGACTGGGTGCTCGAATCGGTCGAAAGCGGCGAGACGCGCGGCCGTTACAGCCTGATCGGGCTCGACCCCGACCTGCTCTTTGAGGTCACCGGCGACTCGGCCCGCATCAACCGCAACTGGCGCCGCGACCGCACCGCGTTCCAGCCGCTCGATACGGGCGCGCTGCAGGCGTTGCGCGACCTCGTCGCCGAATGCCGCTTCGACGTACCGGACGCGCTGCCGAAGGCGCTCGCCACGCTCGTCGGCTTCTTCGCCTACGAAACGATCGGCCTCGTCGAGCGTATTCCGCGCGCGCCGGGCGCGGGCCTCGGCCTGCCCGACATGGTGTTCATGCGGCCGACGGTGATCCTCGTCTTCGACCGCCTCGCCGACGAGCTCTTCCTGATCGCGCCGATTTGGCCCGATCCCGAAGGGGCCATCGACCGGATGATCGAAGCGGCGCAGGACCGGCTCGACGATGTCGCCGCGCGCCTGTCGAGCGCGAGCGCGCACGCCGACCGCGCCACGACCGGTGCCTTGCCCACCGACATTGCCGCGACCCCCGCGACGACGCCCGCGCAGTTCGCGAAGATGGTCGCGGCGGCGAAGGAATATATCGCCGCGGGCGATATCTTTCAGGTCGTCCTCTCGCAGCGTTTCTCGACCCCGTTCGACCTGCCGCCCTTCGACCTCTATCGCGCGCTTAGGCGCATCAACCCATCCCCCTTCCTCTATTTCCTCGATCTGCCCGGCTTTGCGATCATCGGCTCGTCCCCCGAGATTCTCGTCCGCGTCCGCGACGGCGAGATCACGATCAGGCCCATCGCCGGCACCCGCCCGCGCGGTCGCACGAGCGCCGAGGATGCCGAAAATCGCGAAAGCCTGCTCGCGGACCCCAAGGAACGCGCCGAGCATCTGATGCTCCTCGACCTCGGCCGCAACGACGTCGGCCGCGCCGCGACCGGCGGCAGCGTGACCGTCACTGACAGCTACACGGTCGAATTCTACAGCCACGTCATGCATATCGTGTCGAACGTCATCGGCCGCATCGCGCCCGACAAGGACGCGATCGACGCGCTGTTCGCGGGCTTCCCCGCCGGCACGGTCAGCGGTGCGCCCAAGGTGCGCGCCTGCCAGATCATCGCCGAACTCGAAGCCGATGCGCGCGGGCCCTACGCCGGCGGCGTCGGCTATTTCGCGCCCGACGGCAATATGGACAGCTGCATCGTCCTCAGGACCGCGATCGTGAAGGACGGCGAAATGCACGTCCAGGCAGGCGCGGGCATCGTCGCCGACAGCGACCCCGCCTATGAGCAGCGCGAGTGCGAGGCCAAGGCCGGCGCGCTCTTCGCCGCCGCGCGCGAGGCGGTGCGGCTCGCGGGCACGCCGGGTTACGGGCAATAGCCGATCACGCCGGGTGGGTGCGCCCTTGCTATCGTCCTGCCCTACTTCATTCCATTTCTAAAACCCGCTAGCCTTCCCCCCATGCGCAAACTCCTCGCCCCGCTCGCCCTGCTGCTCGCCAGCATCGCCCCCGCTCAGGCCCAGACCGTCGAAGGCGCCGTCGAGGGCGACGCGATCCTCAAGGATTTCACCTTCGGCACCGGCGAAAAGCTGCCCGAAACCAGGATGCACTATACGACGCTCGGTACCCCGCAGCGCGACAAAAAGGGCAATGTCACCAACGCCGTAATGATCCTCCACGGCACCGGCGGCACCGGCAAGCAATTCTTCCAGCCGCAGTTCGCGAACGAACTCTTCGGCCACGGCCAATTGCTCGATACCGGCAAATATTATGTCATCCTGCCCGACAATCTCGGCCACGGCGGCTCGTCGAAGCCCAGCGACGGCCTCCGGATGCGGTTCCCCAAATATGATTACGACGACATGGTCGCCGCGCAATATCGGATGCTGACCGAAAAGCTCGGCGTGCAGAAGCTCAAACTGATCCTCGGCACCTCGATGGGCTGTATGCACGCCTTCGTCTGGGGCGAAACCTACCCCGGATTTGCCGAACGCCTCGCCCCCTTTGCCTGCCTGCCGGTCGAGATCGCGGGGCAGAACCGCATGTGGCGCACGCTTACGATCGACGCGATCAAGGCCGATCCGCTGTGGCAGGACGGCAATTACACCGACCCGCCGCTCGGCGGCCTGCGCACCGCCGCCTCGCTCACGATGATCGCGGGCGCAAACCCCTATGCGCTGCAGGCGCAGTATCCGACCCGCGTCGCGGCGGAAAAATATAAGGACGAGGCCTTCGCGCGCACCTTTGGCCGCAACGATGCGAACGACACGATTTACCAGCTTGATTCGTCGCGCAATTACAACCCGTGGCCGAACCTCGAAAAGATCACCGTGCCGGTGCTCTGGATCAACTCGGCCGACGATTTCATCAACCCGCCGGGCTTCTCCTACCCCGCAGAGGGTGTGAAGCGCATGCCCCGCGCGCGCTACATCCTCATCCCTGCGAGCGCCGAGACCAAGGGCCACAGCACGCACACCTGGGCGAAATTCTGGAAAGACGATCTTGCGAAGCTGATGGCGGAGTGACACGGATGCAGGGCTTTGTTCTTAATCGCTACGGCGGCGCTGAAGCGACCGGGTTGCAGGAAGTCCCGTGCCCCGTTCCCGGTTCCGGCGACGTCCTCGTCCGCGTCCACGCCGCGGGCCTCAACCCGGTCGATTTCAAGACCCGCGACGGCATGCTGAAGGTCGTGCAGGGCTATGATTTCCCGGTCGTCATGGGCAATGAACTCGCCGGCACCGTCGAAGGCATCGGCGAAGGTGTCACCAACTTCAAGCCCGGCGACCGTGTCTTTGCGCGCGTTCCGAAGAGCCGGATGGGTGCCTTTGCCGACTATGCAGCCGCTCCCGCGAGCCACATTGCGCTCCTGCCGGCGTCGATCGATTTCGATACCGCCGCGGGCATTCCGCTCGCCGGCCTCACCGCGCTTCAAGCGCTACGCGACGAATTGCAGCTCAAACCCGGCAGTCGCGTCCTCATCCCCGGCGGCGCGGGCGGCGTCGGCACTTTCGCGATCCAGATCGCCAAATGGCTCGGCGCCGAGGTAACGACCACTGCCTCGCCACACGGCCGCGCGCTCGTCGAACGCCTCGGCGCCGACCATATCATCGACTACACCACGCAGAATTTCGAGGACGAAGTGCGCGACATGGACGGCGCCTTTGACCTGATCGGCGGTGACACACTCGAAAAATGCTTCGGCGTCGTAAAGCCCGGCGGCATGGTCGTTTCGGTCGCGGGAATGCCGGAACCGCTGACCGCACGAAAGGATCTCGGCCGCGGCGCGGGCCTCGCTGCGCTCTTCTGGTTCGCCAGCTTCGGCCTCCGCGCCAAGGCTCGCAGAAAGAGCGTGAGGTACCGCTATCTCTTCATGCATCCCAGCGGCGCCGAACTCGCCGAACTCGCGCAGCTCATCGTCGACGGAAGGCTGGAGCCCGTCATCGACCGCGTATTCGCCTTTGCCGAGATCGGCGATGCGATCGCCTATCTCGAATCCGGACGTGCGAAGGGCAAGGTCGTCGTGCGCATGGTGGCCTAAAAGCCAGCATTGCGGCGCGAAAAGCTTCTATCCCTTCCCCAATTCCCGCAAAGCCGTTAGGGCGCCCCCATGATCCTCGTCATCGACAATTATGACAGCTTCACCTTCAACCTCGTTCACTATCTGATCGAGCTGGGGGCCGAGGTGCGCGTCGAGCGCAACGACGCGCTGACCGCCGCCGAAGCACTCGCGACGGGCGCATCGGCTTTCCTCATCTCGCCCGGTCCCTGCACCCCGAACGAGGCGGGCGTCAGCCTCGATCTCGTTGCCGCCTGCGCTGCAGCGAAGCGGCCGCTGCTTGGCGTCTGCCTCGGCCATCAGGCGATCGGCCAGCATTTCGGCGGGATCGTCCAGCGCGGCCACCTGATGCACGGCAAGACCTCGCCCGTCTGCCACGACGGCACCGGCCTGTTCATCGACCTGCCATCGCCGCTCACCGCGACGCGCTATCACAGCCTCGAGGTCGTCGATATTCCTGCCGAATTGCTGATCAACGCGACCAGCGATGATGGCGCGGTGATGGGCTTGCGCCACGCAGAGCTGCCGATCCACGGGGTGCAATTCCATCCCGAAAGCATCGCGACCGAGCATGGCCACGCGATGCTCGCCAATTTCCTGCACCTCGCGGGACTGCCGGTGGCGGCGCGGCAGGCGGCATGAGCCGCTTCGGTCCGCTTCCCGATCCCGCCGAACTGCTGGATCATGACGAGGCAGCGGCCGCTTTCGCCGCCATTCTCGACAGCACCGCCAGCGACGAGGCGATCACCGAATTCCTGATCGCGCTGGCCGAGCGCGGCGAAACGATGGTCGAAATCGCCGCTGCGGCGCAGGCGATGCGCGACCGGATGATCCCGATCGATGCGCCGGCCGGGGCGATCGACGTCTGCGGCACCGGCGGCGACGGTCACCATACGCTGAATGTCTCGACTGCGGTCGCGATCGTCGTGGCGGCGTGCGAAGTTCCTGTGGCAAAGCACGGAAATCGCGCAGCTTCTTCCAAATCGGGCGCCGCCGACACGCTCGAAGCCCTCGGCCTCGACATGGAACGCGCCGCGCAGATGGCCGAAGCGCAGCTGGCCGACCTCGGCATCTGTTTCCTGTTCGCCGCGCACCACCATCCGGCGATGAAGCACATCATGCCGATCCGCAAGGCGATCGGCCGCCGCACCATCTTCAACCTGATGGGCCCGCTCGCCAACCCGGCGCGCGTCACCCGCCAGCTCGTCGGCATCGCGCGCCCCGCCTATGTCCCCGTCTATGCAGAGGCGCTGCACCGGCTGGGGACGGATCATTCGCGGGTGATTTCCGGCGACGAAGGGCTCGACGAACTCTCGCTCGCCGGCGGCAACGAGGTCGCGATCGTCACGCGCGAGAATGTCCGTATGCAGCGCAGCGTTGCGGCCGACGCGGGGCTTCCCAGCCATCCCATTTCGGCGATCCGCGGCGGCGATGCGCGAGAAAATGCCCGCGCGCTGCGCAGCCTACTGCAAGGCGAACGGAACGCCTATCGCGACGCCGTGCTTTATAATGCCGCCGAGGCGCTCCTCGTCGCCGGAGCGGTCGAAAACCGGATCGACGGGGTCGAGGAAGCCGCCGAAGCCATCGACAAGGGGCTTGCCAACGCTCTCCTCAATTGCTGGATCGCCTACAGATGAACAAGCTCACCCAAATCCTCGCCACCAAGGCGGATGAGGTCGCGACCCGGCGGCAGGCCTATTCGATGGCCGACCTCGACCGTGTCGACGCGGGCGCTCCGCGCGGCTTTCAAGCCGCCCTGCAGGCAAGGATCGATGCGGGCGGCTACGCCCTGATCGCCGAAATCAAGAAAGCATCGCCTTCCAAGGGATTGATTCGTCGCAATTTCAATCCCGCCGACCATGCCCGCGCCTATGCCGCCGGCGGCGCGGCCTGCCTCTCGGTGCTCACCGACGCCCCTTATTTTCAGGGGCATGAAGAGTTCCTCATCGCCGCGCGCACCGCGTGCGATCTGCCCGTCCTGCGCAAGGATTTCATGATCGACCCCTGGCAGGTCGCCGAGGCGCGCTCGATCGGCGCCGATGCGATCCTGATCATCGTCGCGGCACTCGACGACGGCGCCATGCGCGACATCGAGGCGGCGGCGGTCGAGCGCGGCATGGACGTGCTTGTCGAAGTCCACGACGAAGCCGAACTCGACCGGGCTCTGGCCAAGCTCCAGTCGCGCTTGATCGGCGTCAACAACCGTGACCTGCGCACCTTCGAAACCGATCTCGCCGTCACCGAGCGCCTTGCGAAGCGCGTTCCGGCGGGCACGTTGCTCGTCGGCGAAAGCGGCATCGCGACCCATGCAGACTGCCAACGCCTCGCGGAAAGCGGCGTAAAAGCCTTTCTCGTCGGCGAAAGCGTGATGCGCCAGGACGACGTCGCGGCGGCAACGAAAGCGCTGCTCGAAGGCTGACGGCCGCTTCGGGGTGGGAAGCGGACGTCGCCGATCCTCCCCGGCACGGGGAGGGGGACCATGCGAAGCATGGTGGAGGGGTACGTGCAGTCTGGCGCGGCCTATGATCTCCTGTGCCCCTCCACCACCCTACGGGTGGTCCCCCTCCCCCGGTGGGGGAGGATCGTCTAGGACCGCAATCGGTCGTTTGCAGTCATAATGTGCACCCCGGCGAAAGCCGGGGCCCATGAAGCAAGCGCAGCGCTCATTGCCTGGATCCCGGCTTTCGCCGGGAATCACCAAGACGGCAACCGGTCGTTAGCTGTCAGCGCGGCCCCTGCATATTGCGGCTTTCGGAGGGAATATGGACCGTCAGCCCGTCCAACTCCTCGGTCAGCACGATCTGGCACGACAGGCGGCTCGTCCGGCGCACCCCGGCGGCGAGGTCGAGCATGTCTTCCTCCATCTCGCTGGCTTCGGGGAGGCGGTCGAAATCCTGCCTGTCGACGATGACATGGCAGGTCGAGCAGGCCATCTGGCCCTCGCACGTCCCTTCGAGCGGCATCAGATGCGCCTGCGCGACGTCGAGCAGGATATCTCCCGGCTTCGCCTCGGCCTCGGTGCGCCCCTTGCCGTCGGCGTGGATGAAGGTGACGCGCATCAATTAACCCCCTGGAGCCGCGCGGCATCCTTGATCGCCTGCAGCCCCTCGCGCAACTCCGCTTCGGTGGTGTAGCGTCCCCAACCGAGACGGATCGAGGCACGGGCGTCGGCTTCGCTGACCCCCATCGCGCGCAGCACATGGCTGACCTTGCCCGACCCGCTGCCGCACGCGCTGCCGAGCGAGAAAGCGACATTGCGGGCGTCGGACATCAGGCGGAGACCGTTCACGCCCTCGCGGCGGATGTTGAGATTGCCTTGATAACGCGGGCTTTCGGCGCCGTTGAGCGTCCATTGGGGGAGCGTATCCATCGCTACCGACCAGAGGCGCTCGACATGCTCGGCATCCTTGTCGAGCCGCTCGGCGGCGAGCGCCGCCGCGGCGCCGAAACCGGCGCAGAGCGCAGGCGAGACGGTTCCCGATCGCATCCCCTGCTCCTGCGCGCCGCCGAACATCAAGGGTTCAAGGTCGATGCCGTCGCGAACCCACAGCGCGCCGATGCCCTTGGGTCCGTGGATCTTGTGCGCCGAGACCGCGATCAGGTCGGCGTCCGCCGGGATCGCCACGCGGCCATAGCCCTGCACCGCGTCGCAAAGCAGCAGACTGTTCTTCGCGCGCGCCGCCACTGCGAAATCAGCGACCGGCTGGATCGTTCCGACTTCGTTGTTGACCAGCATTGTCGCGACGATGCCGTTTTCGGGAATCAGTGTGTCGTCGGGCGGCAGCGCCAGCCCCTCGCCGTCCACCGGCAGAATATTTGCATTCAGCCGTTCGAGGCACTGCAGCGACGCGGCATGTTCGATGCTGAGCCCCGCGACGCCGCCCGGCTTCGCCTTCGCGCCGCTGAACAGCGCCCAATTGAGCGCCTCGGTCGCGCCCGATGTGAAGAAGACCCGCCCGCCCTTCGGCAGCAGCGCCGCGACCTGATCGCGCGCGACTTCGACCGCTGCCGCCGCGGCGCGGCCCGCCTTGTGCGTGCTCGATGGATTAGCGAAGCCGCCTCCTTCTCCGGGTCCTTCGAGCCAGCGCAGCATCGCCTCGCGCGCTTCGGGGGCGAGCGGCGTCGTGGCCTGATAGTCGAGGTAAATCATGGGGCGCGGCAATCGTCTGTAAGGAATCAATCAAACCCCGTTCGCATCGAGCGACGTCGAGATGCCCATCGGTGACACATGCCTTCTGGGTGTCTCGACTTCGCTCGACACGAACGGAAACGGGGAGCGTGTCGCCACTCTATTGCGAGCGATTCGCAAAAGTTGCAACTTGCTACCCAATTTCTATATAGGCGCCACCTTCGCTCCGCCACCCCGCCAGCCGGCGATTCGGCTTTGAGTTCAAAAAGACAAGAGGTGCACCCATGCCCGACGTGATTTTCCCCGGCCCCGAGGGCCGCATCGAAGGCCGTTTTTCGCCGCCGCCGCGCCCGCGCGCGCCGGTCGCGCTGATCCTGCACCCGCATCCGCAGGGCGGCGGCACGATGAACGACCGCATCACGCAGGCGATGTACAAGAGCTTCGTCGCGCGCGGTTTCGCAGTGCTCCGCTTCAACTTCCGCGGCGTCGGCCGCAGCCAGGGCACGTTCGACAACGGCATCGGCGAACTCAGCGATGCCGCGTCGGCGCTCGACTGGGTGCAGTCGATCCACCCCGAGGCGCAGACGACCTGGGTCGCGGGCTTCAGCTTCGGCGCGTGGATCGGGATGCAGCTCTTGATGCGCCGCCCCGAAATCCGCGGCTTCCTGTCGGTCGCGCCGCCGGCGAACATGTACGACTTCAGCTTCCTCGCGCCTTGCCCCTCGTCGGGCATCATCGTTGCGGGCGGCCAGGACGAGATCGTTCCTCCGGCTGCGATCCAGAAGCTCGTCGACAAGCTGCGCACGCAAAAGGGCATCACCATCCATCACGACGAGATCCCGCGCGCCAATCACTTCTTCGAACATGAGCTCGACCAGTTGATGAAGTCGCTCGATAACTATCTGGATATGCGGCTCGCCCCCGATTCGCCGATCCGCTGACATTCAGATCCTCCCTGTCGCGCAGCGATGGGGAGCATTTTTCACTTCGTCGGGATCATCCAGATCGCCACATTGGCGAACAGCACCAGCGCCGCGACCACCATCAGGAGCGCGCGGCGGCGGTCGCCGTGGCGGAAGACCATGAATGCGCCGCCGAGCAGCGCAAAACCGCCGAGCATGGCGATCGAAAGCAGCGTGTCACCCATGGCGGCGCTCTACGCGGCGTCCCCTGCCCGGTCAAACCCGCTCTCCGGTCGGGCCCGCTTTGTGACAAAATAATGGATTGCGGCTTATGGCCAATTCGCGACGCTTCGCCTAAAGCGCGCTCATCGATTCCCTTCGACCACACGGGAGCCGCGCCATGCGCATCGCGATAGCCTCTGACCACGCCGCTTACGAGCTCAAGGCCCTGCTCGCCGAGTGGCTGCGCGCCGACGGGCACGAGGTCGCCGATCTCGGCACCGACGGCCCCGACAGCGTCGATTATCCCGACTATGGCTATCGCCTTGCCGAGGCTGTGGCGAGCGGCAGCGCCGAAAGGGGCGTCGCGCTCTGTGGATCGGGCATCGGCATCTCGATCTCGGTCAACCGCAATCCCGTGTGCCGCTGTGCGCTCGTTTCCGAACCGCTGTCGGCGAAACTGTCGCGCGAGCATAATGACGCCAATGTCATCGCGCTCGGCGCGCGGTTGACCGGCATCGATATGGCGAAAGCGTGTATCACCGCTTTCCTGACCACCGACTTCGCGGGCGACCGCCACGCACGCCGCGTCGACAAGCTTTCCCACCCTCCCATTCTGGAGACCAGCCGATGACCACCGAAACGCTCGCCAAGCCCATCAAGTCGGCCGGCTATTTCACCGATGGCGTCGGCGCGACCGATCCGGCGGTCGCCGCCGCGATCAAGCATGAACTCGAGCGCGAGCAATATCAGATCGAGCTGATCGCCTCGGAAAATATCGTCTCGAAGGCGGTGCTGGAGGCGCAGGGCTCGGTCTTCACCAACAAATATGCCGAGGGCTATCCGGGCAAGCGCTACTATCAGGGCTGCGCGCCGTCGGACGAGGTCGAAACGCTGGCGATCGACCGCGCGAAGAAGCTGTTCGACTGCAATTTCGCCAACGTCCAGCCGCATTCGGGGGCGCAGGCGAACGGCGCGGTGATGCTCGCGCTGACCAAGCCCGGCGCGACGATCCTCGGCATGAGCCTCGACGCCGGCGGCCACCTGACCCACGGCGCCCCGCCCGCCATGTCGGGCAAATGGTTCAATGCGGTGCAATATGGCGTCCGCGCCGACGACCATCTCGTCGATTTCGACCAGGTCGAGGCGCTTGCGAAAGAACACCGCCCCTCGCTGATCATCGCGGGCGGCTCGGCCTACCCCCGCACGCTCGACTTTGCGCGATTCCGCGCGATTGCCGATGATGTCGGCGCGTTGCTGATGGTCGACATGGCGCATTTCGCCGGCCTCGTCGCGGGCGGCGCGCATCCGTCGCCGATGGAGCATGCGCATGTCGTCACCACGACGACGCACAAGACGCTGCGCGGCCCGCGCGGCGGCATGATCCTGACCAATGACGAGGCGATCGCCAAGCGCATCAATTCGGCGGTCTTTCCCGGCCTGCAGGGCGGCCCGCTGGTCCATGTCATCGCCGCGAAAGCCGTAGCGTTCGGCGAAGCGCTGCGCCCCGAGTTCAAGGACTATGCGAAGGCAACGATCGCGAATGCGCAGGCGCTCGCGAACCGGCTGAAGGCGCGCGGCGCGGACGTCGTCGCGGGCGGCACCGACACGCACCTCGCGCTGATCGACCTGCGCCCGCTCGGCATCACGGGCCGCGACGCCGACGAGGCGCTCGAACGCAGCGCGATCACCTGCAACAAGAACGGCGTGCCCTTCGATCCGCTGCCGCCGGTCAAGACCAGCGGCATCCGCGTCGGGTCGCCCGCGGGCACCACGCGGGGCTTCGGGATCGCCGAGTTCGAAGAGATCGGCGACATGGTCGCCGACGTTCTGGAAGCGCTGCGCGACAAGGGCGAGCATGGCGACGCCGATGTCGAGGCCGACGTCCGCGGCCGCGTCCGCGCGCTCTGCGAACGCTTCCCCATCTATCAGGGATAATCCAATGGCGCGGCAGCACCCCGAGGAACCGACGCTGGTCGAGCTGACGATCGAAGAGGTCAAGGCGATGGGCAAGCAGGGGATGGACCATCCCTCGACGCGCCCGGTGCTGATCGGCGGCGGGCTCGGGGCGGTTGCGGGCGCGATCCTGCCGGTCGTCACCTGGCCGGTAGGCCTGTTCGCGGGCGCCGCGATCGCGCTCTATTCGCGGGTGAAACGCTGATCCATGCGCTGCCCCTATTGCGGACATGAAGACAGCCAGGTGAAGGACAGCCGCCCGACCGAGGACGGTGCGGCGATCCGGCGCCGCCGCCAGTGCGAGGACTGCGGCGCGCGCTTCACGACCTTCGAGCGCATCCAGCTGCGCGAGGTCGCCGTGCTGAAAGCTGGCGGCGGTCGTGAGCCCTTCGACCGCGAGAAATTGATGCGCAGCGTCCAGATCGCCTGCCGCAAGCGCCCGATCGACGGCGCGCGGATCGAGCGGCTTGTGTCGGGCATCCAGCGCCAGCTCGAAACCTCGGGCGAAAATGAGGTGCAGGCGGCGCAGATCGGCGCGATGGTGATGGAAGCACTCAAGGGCTTCGACAATGTCGCCTATATCCGCTTCGCCAGCGTCTATCGCGATTTCACCGAAGCCAAGGATTTCGAGGAATTCGCCTCTTCGATCACCGAGGCAGCGAAGAAGAATTAGCTCCTCCTCTCCTCCGTATCCCCGAGCGAAGACGAGGGGCATTGTCGAGCGAAGCGAGAAGGCTGCACCAACCGACATATGACTTTCTGGACCTACCTCCTCCATTGCGCCGATCGCACCTATTACACTGGTCATACCGATGATCTGGATAAACGCGTCTATCAGCATCAACAGGGCGTCCTCGGCGGCTACGGGAAGAAGGAAATGCCATGAACGCCCCGCCCCCCGTCATCGTTCTGGTACGGCCGCAGCTTGGCGAAAATATCGGCAAGGCGGCGCGCGCGATGCTCAATTTCGGGCTGACCGAGCTGCGCCTCGTCGCGCCGCGCGACGGCTGGCCAAACCCCGATGCGGGGCCGGCGGCGTCCGGCGCCGACATCGTGCTGACAAAGGCCGAGGTCTTCGACACGCTGGCCGACGCAGTGGCCGATTGCACGACCATCTACGCGACCACGGTGCGCAAGCGCGGCGTGAGCAAGCCCGTCCTCACGCCCGAGGAGGCGGCGAAGCAGGTCCACGCGACGGCGGGCCGATCGGCATATGTCTTCGGCCCCGAACGATCGGGGCTGGAAACCGACGATGTCGCGCTCGCGCACACCATCGTGACGGTGCCGATCAACCCCGAATTCGGCTCGCTGAACCTCGCGCAGGCGGTGATCCTGCTCGCCTATGAATGGTCGAAGGGCGTCGCGCTGGCGAGTCCGCCCGAAGTGCCGCTAGACCCGCCCGCCGAGCATGGCGAGATGGAGCAGCTGATCCAGCATTTCATCCGCGACCTCGACGCCGCGGGCTATTTCTTTCCCGCCGACCGCACCGAAGCGACGCTGCGCACCTTGCGGACCGCGCTCACCAAGACCGGCTGGTCGTATAATGATATCAGGATGATGCACGGCATCATTACGATACTTGGCAGGACGCCCCGGCCGCGATAACGGAGCGCATCCTCATGCGGAGATTATGATGCTCTCTCTCGTTCTTTCGTTGATGCTGTCCGCGGCCGCCCCCGAAGCCGCGTCCCCTGCCGATCCCGCGACGACCACCATCAAGGCCAAGAAGCCCAAGAAGATCTGCCAGAGCCACACCAACACCGGCTCGCGCATGAAGCGCCAGACCTGCAAGACGCAGCAGGAGTGGGAAAGCGAGCAGCAGACCAACGTCGGCAGCGATGCGCGCCTGACCCACGGCGCCGGCGGCGGCAACTGAGCCCTGGACCCTGTTTCGGCAAGGAACAGGGTCTTGGCGGGCGTCAGCGGCGAAGGGCATCCCACTTGATCGCTTCATAGGCGATCGACTGTTCGACCAGTTCGTTCCAGACGGCGCGCAGCCGTGCGGGCTCCAGCCCCGCGGCTTCCGCTGCACGCGCGATATTGTCGAGAACCTCGGCCTTGCGGGCTTCGTCGCGCACCGAATTCCGGTCGGTCTTGATCCGGGCTGCGGCATCCATATAGCCGAACCGGCGCGCCAGCAGCGCGACGAGTTCGCGGTCGATCTGGTCGACCCCCGCGCGCACCTCGATCATCGTTTCGCATTCGTCGGGTAGTTTGATGACGGTCATGCGCGCTGCCTTTAGCGGCTTTTTCCGCGCCGTCCAGCGTGGGACGCGGGCTTGACTCCTACCTCCCCACCGTCTAACGGCGCGCCTTCGCAGATTGACCCCGCACCCCGGTGAAGCGGTGGTCGCACATGGCAAGCCTATGTGGTGCGATCCGGGATAAACGCCGAAATCCTTCGGTACACAGCAAATTGGAGACGACATATGTCGAAGCGCCAGAGCGCCAAGTATAAACTCGACCGCCGGATGGGCGAAAACATCTGGGGTCGCCCGAAGAGCCCGGTCAACCGCCGCGAATATGGCCCCGGCCAGCACGGTCAGCGCCGCAAGGGCAAGATGTCGGACTTCGGCATCCAGCTCCGCGCGAAGCAGAAGCTGAAGGGCTATTACGGCGACATCACCGAGAAGCAGTTTAAGAAGAACTATTTCGAGGCGTCGCGCATGAAGGGCGATACCGGCCAGAACCTGATCGGCCTGCTCGAACGCCGCCTCGACGCGATCGTCTATCGCTCGAAGTTCGCGCCGACGATTTTCTCGGCGCGCCAGCTCGTGAGCCACGGCCACGTCTATGTGAACGGCGTGAAGTGCAACATCGCGAGCCGCCTCGTGAAGCCGGGCGACGAAGTCACCCTCGGCAAGAAGGCGCAGGAAATGGCGCTGGTCGCCGAAGCGCAGAGCCTGCCCGAGCGCGACCTGCCCGAATATCTGGCGCTCGACGGCACCAAGGCGACCTTCGTCCGCGTGCCCACGCTCGACGAAGTGCCCTATCCGGTGAAGATGGAACCGAACCTCGTCGTCGAATTCTATTCGCGCTGATCGGTTTCGATACCCGATTCAAAAAAGGGGCGGTCCGGAAACGGGCCGCCCCTTTTCGTTTAACCGGCCTTCCTCAATGCGGCAGGAAGGCCGAAATCTTCCGCAGCATTTCGGTGCGGGCCTCCGACGCCTCGAGCGCGTGGCCGAGGTCGGGATATTCGACGAGTTCGACGCGCTTCTTCGCGCCCTCGAGTACGCGCTTCATCGTGCGCGACTGCGCGATCGCGACATTCTGGTCGAGCGTGCCGTGGAACATCAGCACCGGCGCCTTGATCGCCCCCGCATTTTCTGCGGGCGATCCCTCGCGAATATGCGGCCCCGTCCCGATGAACTTGCCCTCGATGCGGCCGGTGCCGTCGCGTGACGCCTCATCCTTCAATTGCGCGAGGTCGGTGACCGGCGCGATCGCGACGATCGACTTGAACAGGTCGGGTGCGAGTACCCCCGATTGCAGCGCGGCATAGCCGCCATAGGACCAGCCGACGATCGACAGCTTCGCAGGATCGGCGCCCTCTTTCACCAGCCAGCGGCCGGCGTCGGTCACATCGCCCACCGCGGTGCGCCACGACTGGAAACCGTTGTTCTGATACCATTGGTCACCGAAGCCCGCCGAGCCGCGATAATTGGGCTGCAGCACCGCATAGCCGCTTTGCGCGAAATATTGCGCCAGCCAGTCGAAGCCCCATTCATCGCGCGCCGAGGGTCCGCCGTGCGGCATCACGATCGCGGGCAGTCCCTTCGCGTCGGTTCGCCCGGGCGGCAGCGTCAGATAGCCCGGCACCAGCGTGCCATCGCTCGCAGGATAAGTGATCGCCTTTACCGGCGACAGTTTCACGGTCGCAAGCTGTTCGCGCGACAGCAAGAGCGGCCGCAGTTCCTTGGCGGCAGGTACATAGAGATAATAGGCGCCGGGATCGGTGTCGGATTCGGCGCGAACGATATAGCGGCTCTCGTCGGCCGACGCGTCGACGATCACCACGGGCTTCCCGCCCAGCGCCCGCGACAGCGAGTTCGTCATCTTCGCGATCGCGGGGTCGGTCATGACGGCGGTGCGCTGGTCGGTGGCATAGGACACGCCGACGATCCGACCGTTACGTCCGACGCGGACGATATCGTCGACGTCGACTTCGGGATGTTTGTAGATGGTCGTCGTCGTCCCGCTGCCATCGAGCGCCATCGCGACCACCGCCTGGCGGCCGTCGATCTTCTGGAAGCCATAGACGCGATCCGTCGCGGCATCGATCGCTGCCGGGCGGAATCCTTCGTCGGTCACGACGTCGCGCTGCGCCAGATATTGCCAGCTTCCGCCACCCTTCGGCCGGAAGGAATAGCGAACGACCGGATCATATTGCCCGACGCTGCTGGTATAGCCCTGCGTCTCCATGATGCGGACATTGCCCTGCCCGTCCGAGAGATAGTTGGTCGCATCACGGTTGGCCGATTCGACACGGCGCGCCGTGCCGTTCACCGAATCCACCCGGTCGACGCCCAGCCCCTCTGCCTTTTTCGCGAGATTCGTACCGATGGCGGCTTCGGGAACATAGCTGCGCGTCATCAACAGCGACCCGTTGTCGGTCGAGGACCAGTCGATCACATTGCCGCCGCGAAAATCGGCGTAGAGCGATCGATCACTGCGACGATTGCTGAGCAGGCGAAGATTGCCGCCCGTCGCGTCGACGGCAATGATATTGCTCGCCCCCATGATGTCGCCGGCCACCACATCGCGCTGGAAGGTCTGGCACGCAAGGCGGGCATTGGTCACCCAGCCGCACCAGCCGAGACTGCCGTCGGCGCCGCCGTCGCTCGACAGGATCACGCGCGGCTGCGCGCCTTCGGCCGTATCGACGATGAACAGCTGGCGCTTCTGCTTCGCACCCTGCCCGATGAAGGCAAGATGCTGACCATCGGGCGACAGGCTGACGTCGAGGATCGATTCGAGCGCGCCGAACCGCGCCGCGAGATCATTCTCCTGCGCCTGCGCTGCCGGGACAGCGGCAAGCGACGCCTGCAGGGCCAGCACCGACAGGCCCCGAACGAAAAATTTATGCGAAACCAAGATATATTCCCCCGTTAGAATCTTATGGGGAATGACTGCCACCCGCACCGGAATTATCAAGCGTCTTTGGAACCTTATCGGCAGCTTCGCCTCTTGCGCTGCGCCTTGCATCGACGCGCGGCGGCTGGCACAAGCCCGGTCGCCCGCAAACGAAACCCCAAGGAATTCCATGCTTCGCTTCCCCCGAACCACCGCAGCCTTTGCGGTCCTCCTGTCCGTCGCGGCGTGCGGCGGTGCCGACAAGGCGGCCACCGCCATCGCCCTGCCCGACGTCCAGTTCCCCGACCTGTCGCTGCAGACGCTGCAGGATGTCACCAGGGAACTGTCCTCCGACGCCTATGAGGGCCGCGCGCCCGGCACCGTGGGCGAGGAAAAGACGATCGCCTATCTGATCAAGCAATATGAGGCGGCGGGGCTGAAGCCCGGCAACAAAGGCAAGTGGACGCAGGATGTCCCGCTGGTCGAGATCACGACGAAAAATGCGACCCCGCTTACCTTCTCCGGCGGCAAGACCCCGGTGACCGCGCAATATGCGAAGGACTATGTCGCCTTCAGCTACCGCGTGCAGCCGAGGACCGAGATCAAGGACAGCGACGTCGTTTTCGTCGGCTATGGCATCAACGCGCCCGAAAAGGGCTGGAACGACTATGCCGGGCTCGACGTCAAGGGCAAGACCGTCATCATCCTCGTCAACGACCCCGACTGGCAGACAAAGGAAGCCAAGGGCGAATTCAACGGCCGCGCGATGACCTATTACGGTCGCTGGACCTATAAATATGAGGAGGCGGCACGCCAGGGCGCCGCCGCCGCGCTGATCGTCCACGATACCGAACCCGCCGCCTATGGCTGGAACGTCGTCGAAAGCAGCAACACCGGTGCCAATTATCTCGCCGAAAGCAAGGACGGCGGCGCCAGGGAAACCGCCGCGAACGGCTGGATCCAGCTCGGCAAGGCGAAGGAACTTTTCGCGAGCGCCGGACAGGATTTCGACGCGCTGCGCACCGCAGCCGCGAAGAAGGGCTTCAAGCCCGTCGCGCTGACCGGCGTGAAGGCGACCTTCGGCTTCGACAACGCGATCGCCAAGAAGATGTCGCATAACGTCATCGGTGTGCTACCGGGCGCCAAGCGGCCCGACGAATATGTGCTCTATACCGGCCACTGGGACCATCTGGGCCGCTGCACGCCGGTGAACGGCGATGGCATCTGCAACGGCGCGGTCGACAATGCGAGCGGCATCGCGGGTCTCGTCACGCTGGCACAGGCGTACAAGAAGGCCGGAGCGCCCGACCGCAGCATCGTGTTCCTCGCCGTCACCGCCGAAGAATCGGGTCTGCTCGGTTCCAGATATTATGCCGAGAACCCGATCTTCCCGCTCGGCCAGACGGTCGGTGGGGTGAACATGGACTCGCTTAACCCCAACGGCCCCGCGAAGGACATCGTCGTCGTCGGCCGCGGCAAGTCGCAGCTCGACGCCTATCTCGAAAAGGTCGCCAAGGCTGCGAACATCGCGATCGTCGACGAACCGACCCCCGAAAAGGGCTTCTATTACCGTTCGGATCACTTCAGCTTCGCGAAGCTGGGGGTACCCTTCTTCAACTTCGGCGCGGGCGAAGACCTGGTCGCGGGCGGCACGGAAGCCGGCAAGAAGGCGGCGGAAGATTATGAAAAGAACCGCTATCACGCACCCGCCGACGAGTATGATGCAATCGGCAATTGGGACGGGATGCTCGCCGACCTGAAGCTCTACTATGCCGTCGGCCGGATGCTCGCATCGACGACCGCGTGGCCGAACTGGAACGAAGGCGACGAGTTCCGCGCCGCGCGCGACAAATCGCGCCCGGCGAAGTAGAGCTTCGTCATTGCGAGCGAAGCGAAGCAATCCAGAACGGTATAGGCAGCTCTGGATTGCCGCGTCGCTTCGCTCCTCGCAATGACGAGATAAAGGACAAGCGCCCATGACGCTCAGAATGCCCGCCGAATGGGCGCCGCACGAGGCGGTGTGGATCGGATTTCCGCACCTCGATGACGAATGGGCGGGCGCGATCGACGCGGCCCGCGCCGACGTCGCCGCCTTCGCCAACGCCGTCCATGACGGGGGGCGCGGCGAAGAAGTGCGGCTGGTCGTCAACGACGAACGGCAGGCGGAGATCGCGGCGCAGTTGGTCGACGCGGGCGTCCATATCCTCGTCCAACCGCTCGGCGATATCTGGCTGCGCGACACGGGGCCGATCATCGCAGGCACGGGCTCCGCACGCCGAGCGCGCAACTTCGAATTCAACTGGTGGGGCGATAAATTCGTCATGCCGGGTGATCAGGAAGTGGGGGCGGCGCTTGCCGCCGGGTCGGGCCTGCCTGTGGACGATCAGGACTGGGTGCTCGAAGGCGGCGCGATCGACGTCGACGGTACCGGGCTTTGCGTTACCACCGAGGAATGCCTGCTCAACACCAACCGCAACCCGGTGCTGACGCGCGAGGATATCGCGGTGCGCCTGCACCAGTCGCTCGGTATCGAGCGGCTGCTGTGGCTCGGCAACGGGCTGGTCGGCGATCACACCGACGGCCATGTCGACAATCTCGCCCGCTTCGTCGGCGAAGGGCGCCTCGCGCTTCCCGTTGCGGCGGGCGACGATGACCCCAACGCCCATATCTATGCGGACGCCCGCGCCCGCACCGCGGCCTTCGGCGGAATCGAGATCGTCGACCTGCCCTCGCCGGGCCGGGTCGAAATCGACGGCGAGATCGCGGCGGCGAGCTATATGAACTTCTACATCGGTAACACGGTCGTGGTCGTTCCGACCTATGGAGTGGCGAACGATGCGGCAGCCGTCGACATGCTTGCCGCGCTCTTCCCCGATCGCCGGGCCGTCGGCGTGCCCGCGCGCGGGATCATCGTCGGCGGCGGCAGCTTCCATTGCTCGAGCCAGCAGCTTCCGGCCTAGCATAAGGGGCGAAGCGCCCTATATTCCGGCTCGATTCTCGCGCCACCACGGACGAACCATGACCCGCACCATCACCGTCGCCGCGCTGCAGCTCCGCCTGCCGGGCCCCGTTCAGCCGAACATTGACGCGGTCACCGCGCTCGTCGAGGAAGCGGCGGCAAAGGGCGCGCAAGTGATCCTGCCGCCCGAACTCTTCGAAGGCCCCTATTTCTGCCAGGTCGAGGAGGAAGAACTCTTCGCAACCGCGCGCCCGACCGCCGAACATCCCAGCGTCGCCCGGATGCAGGCGCTGGCCGCGACGCTGAAGGTCGCGATCCCGACGAGCTTTTTCGAAAAGGACGGGCCGCATTATTACAACACCCTCGCGATGATCGGCCCCGACGGGGCGATCATGGGGACGTACCGCAAGAGCCACATTCCCGACGGCCCCGGCTATGAAGAAAAATATTATTTCCGCCCCGGCAATACCGGCTTCAAGGTCTGGGACGTGTTCGGGACGCGGATCGGCGTCGGCGTGTGCTGGGACCAATGGTATCCCGAATGCGCGCGCGCAATGGCGCTGATGGGCGCAGAACTGCTCTTCTACCCGACCGCCATCGGGTCCGAGCCGTATGACGCCGACCTCGACACCAGCCGCATGTGGCGCCGCGCGATGCAGGGACACAGCGTGTCGAACTGCATGCCGGTGATCGCCGCCAATCGTATAGGCGCCGAGGGCGATGCGAACTTCTATGGCCACAGTTTCATCACCGACGAATGGGGCGACATGACGCAGGCGTTCGGCGCCAGCGAAACCGGCGTGCTGGTCGAAACGATCGACCTTGACCGCGCAGCGAAGCACCGCGCCGGCATGGGCTTCTTCCGCGACCGCCGGCCGCAGCTTTACGGGCGGCTGGTCGAGGACATCTGATTGCGACCAAGGGGGCGAGCGATGGAATTACCTGAAGATATCTTCACCGAACCCGAGGACGTCGATCCCGAAACGCTGAACAATCTCGGCCCGCTGCGCCGGCTGGCCGGCATATGGGAGGGCCAGCGCGGCGTCGACGTCAACCCGAAGGCCGACGGCCCCGAAACGCGCAAATATTACGAGCGGATCGAGATGCAGCCGATCGACCCGCAGGCGAACGGACCGCAGCTTTTCTATGGCCTGCGCTATCACGTCCATATCAACACGCGCGAAGAGGACATCACCTTTCACGATCAGGTCGGCTACTGGCTTTATGAAGCCGCGACCGGCGTGATCCTGCAGACGCTGGCGATCCCGCGCGGGCAGATCGCGATCGCGGCGGGCCACGCCAAGCCCGGCGACAGGAAACTGGTCCTGAAAGCCGAGCGCGGCCAGACCGAATATGGCATCTGTTCGACGACTTTCCTCGACCTCGCCTTTCGCACCGACAGCTACCAGCTGACGGTCGATTTTCACGACGACGGGTCGTGGAGTTATGTCTCCGACACGATGCTGATGGTGAAGGGCCGTGACGAGCCTTTCCTTCACCGCGACCATAACCGGCTGAGCAAGATCGGCGAGCCCGACCTCAATCCCTGGGCGAAGATCGCCAAAGGCGCGGCATAGCGCTCAGCTCTGGAAACGGCGGATGCTCTCAAGGTCGGCGCGGTCGAGCGGCTGGGTCAGCCACAAGCCGCCACGCGTCCCGCGCGCCCAGCGGACGATCGCCTTGCGGTGAATGCCGCTGGCGAGGGCCAGGTCGACTTCCTTGCCGACCTCGAGCGCACCGTCGTGGACGAACCCCGCGCCGCTCTGCGACAGGTCGACGAGTTCGATGTCGCTCGTCCCCTCTTCGGTCGTGACCTTCGCCCGCGTGTGCACGGGCAAGCGCGGCTGGCGATAGCCGCTGGCACGCTGTTCGGCGGCGAGTTGCTTCAGCACGTCGGCGACATCGACTTCCCGGTCGAACTCGACGCCGAGACGGCCGCCCTCCGACCACACGACCTTGCCGCGGACGACGACGGCGTCCGACAGCGCGATTTCGAGCTTCTCGCCGACCGCAACCGGCACGTCGGCGGCGAGCATCATCCCGCGATCCGACATGTTGCGGACGCGCCACAGCCCGACGTCGCCGTCGCGCGTCACCTTTGCGATGCGCCAGACGGTGCGATAGCGATCGCCGCCGCGACGATCGGCATCCGCTCCGGCGACCGGCTGGGACACGGCATTGGCAGCGATCGGTTTCTTCATGCCATCCTCGTTCGGAATAGCGCCGGGAGAGCGGGAATAGGTCATCGTTATACTTCAGTACGCATGAATAACGCCACCATATGCATAGCGAAAATCTTCTTATTACTCAACGCCGTCGCGTCCCGCAGTTAACGGTTCATCAACGAGTTAACCTGATCCCACCGCGACATTGCCTGCCGAATATGAATAAAGTTCCCAATTTGCTAAATTTAACGGCGCCAGAACGGCGGCATTAAGTGCAGAAATGGGTAAATGACGGCCGGTGCGGACACTCGCCTCGACGCGGCGGGTCAGGCGGCAGCCAAAGCTCCGTGAAACACGGCTTCTTCCATGGCCTGCCCCGCCCCCATCGCGACGCAGATCAGGGCGTCGGACGCGACCCGTACCGGCAGGCCCGTCCGCTTCGCAATGGCCTGGTCCATCCGGCCGAGCAGCGCGCCGCCACCGGTCAGCGTGATGCCGTCGTCGATGATGTCGGCCGACAGTTCGGGCGCGGTCTCCTCGAGCGCCGCCATCACCGCCATCAGGATCTGGCCGACGGGTTCGGTGAGCGCTTCGGCGATTTCCGCCTCCGACACGGTGATTTCGGACGGACGGCCGCTGACCAGATCGCGGCCCTTGACCGCCATCGCCATCCCCGCGCCGTCGGGCGGGAGCGCGCAACCGAGCAGCAGCTTGACGCGCTCGGCGGTCATTTCGCCGATCATCATATTGTGCTTGCGGCGGATGTAGGAGGCGATCATGTCGTCCATCTTGTCGCCGCCGACGCGCACCGAATTGCAATAGGCGACCCCGCTCAGCGACAGCACCGCGACCTCGGTCGTCCCGCCGCCGATATCGACGACCATCGTCCCGCGCGGCTCGGTGACGGGCAAGCCGGCGCCGATCGCGGCGGCAAGCGGTTCGTCGATCAGCCGCACGCTCGCCGCGCCGGCATTGGTCGCGGCATCGCGGATGGCGCGACGCTCGACGGCGGTCGAGGCCGACGGCACGCAGACGACGATATGGCTGCGCGAGCGGAGCGGCCCGGCGACACCCACCGCCTTTTCGATGAAATGCTTGAGCATCTGCTCGGCAATGTCGATGTCGGCGATCACGCCATCGCGCAAGGGGCGCAGCGCCTGGATATTGGCGGGCGTCTTGCCCATCATCAGCTTCGCCTCGTCGCCGACGACCTTGACGCGGCGGACGCCGTCGCGCGTCTCCAGCGCGATGACCGACGGTTCGTTGAGCACGATCCCGCGGTCGCGGGCGTAGATGACGGTATTCACGGTCCCGAGGTCGATGGCGATATCATGCGCGGCCGATGAGAAGCGCCGGAACATATTCATAAGCGAGGCGACACCCTGTTGCTGGGGCGCAAAAAAGCGCCCGTAAGGGGCAGACCCGCCCCAAGGCCCCCGCCTCTAAACCCACGCATGTTGGCTGGCCGTCATGGCGTCAATTGTTACAGAAGGCGGCGCGCCCGATTCATGAGCCCGGCCGTTTTCCAGACCGGACGAGCGGTTCGTCGCACGACGAATGGAGGATTTGCGCGGCGGTTATGGTGCCCCTGGCCGGACTCGAACCAGCACTCCTTGCGGAACTCGATTTTGAGTCGAGCGCGTCTACCAATTTCACCACAGGGGCACAGCATCGGCATGGTGCCGAAAGCGCGGCGCTTCCCCTAGGGCGAAGCGCCGCCGCTTGCCAAGCTATTTCTTGAGTTCTTTCGCCAGCGTCTTGGCGGTCGCCTTGCCATAGGGCGGCTTGAAGCCCGCGAGCCCCGCGACATCGAGCTTCGGCTGGCGGTAAACAGCGCGCGCGTGACTGAAGGTCCTGAAGCCGTCCAGCCCGTGGTAATTGCCCATCCCCGACGGCCCGACCCCGCCGAAGGGCAGATCCTCCATCGCATTGTGGAACAGCACGTCGTTGACCGTGACGCCGCCCGAGATCGTCCGCGTCAGCACACGGTCCTCCTCGCTCTTGTCCTGCCCGAAATAATAGAGGCCGAGCGGGCGGTCGCGCTCGTTCACATAGTCGATCGCGTCGTCGATCGTCTTGTACGTCTTCACCGGCAGGATCGGACCGAAGATTTCCTCCTGCATCACCTTCATCTCGTCGGTCGGATTGCGGACGATGTGGAGCGGCATCTTGTGGCCGTTCGCGCTCGCAAAATCCTCGCTTGCCGGGTTGACCTCGATCACCTCGGCGCCCTTCTCGCGCGCATCGGCGAGATAGCCCTGCAGACGGTCGTAGTTCCGCCCGTTCACCACCGACGTATAATCGTCGTTCGACAGCAGCGTCGGATAGAGCGCGGTCGCGCCCTTGACGACACTGTCGATCACCTCGCCTTCCTGGTCCTCAGGCACGAGCAGATAGTCGGGCGCGAGGCAGATCTGGCCCGCGTTCATCATCTTGCCGAGCGCGACGCGCTGGCCGACGAGATCCTTGTTCGCGCTGCGCCCGATGAAGGTCGGCGACTTGCCGCCGAGTTCGAGCGTCACGGGTACCAGATTATCCGCCGCCGCGCGCATGATGTGCCGCCCGACGCCCGTCGCGCCGGTGAAGATCATATGGTCGAAGGCGAGCTTCGAGAAGGCGATCCCGACCTCGGCATCGCCGGTGAACACCGCCATCTCGCTTTCGTCGAAATAGTCGGGCACCAGCCGCGCCATCAGCGCCGAGACATTCTCCGTAAACTCGCTCGGCTTGATCATCGCGCGGTTGCCCGCCGCGAGAATGCCCGCCATCGGCACGAAGACCATACCGACGGGAAAGTTCCACGGCGCGACGACGCCGACGACGCCCTTCGGCTGATAGACGACCTCTGCCTTGGCGCCGAGAAAGCCGAGCGGGAAAGTCGGCTTGCGCTTCTCACCCTTCGACCAGGCCGCCATATGCTTTTTCGCGTGCTTGAGCGCGCTGACCGACGGCATGATGTCGGTCATCAGCGTCTGTTCGCGGCTGCGGTGGCCGAAATCCTCGCTGACGGCCTTGGCGAATTCCTCGGCATGATCGACGAGCATCGCGACCGCGCGGTCGATGCGGTCGGTCCGCACGGCGAGGCTTTCGGGCATCGCAGCGGTAAAGCTCGCCTTCTGCGCCGCGAGCACCGCGTGCATACGCGCGGTTTCGCCGGCAATATCCTGCTTGATCGCGGTGGCCATGACCCGTCTCCCCTTATGATCTGCGGCCGCTGTTTGATCATGCCGCGCGGTTAGTTGCAAGTTGAAACCCGCGCGCGGTGTGACCAAGGGGTTTGCGGTTTGGGTTCCGATGGCAGGCATCGGAAAAGCGGGGAATGCGGGCGGTCCGAAAACCGGCCGGAAGCCGCCCTAACCATCATCGTCACCCCGGACTTGATCCGGGGTCCATGCCTTCGGCGCTGCTGTGGATCCCGGATCAAGTCCGGGATGACGAATGACGGGAAACGACCGGTTGCGGACATTGCGGTCAATTGCGATCACAGTTACCCTTGCAATATGGCGGATAATCACTCATTCCTGCCTTCTTCGCTCGCCAACCCGGAGAAGCGAGAAGAGCTCATTCTGTATCTCAAAGAGCTAGCGGCGGAAGATCCGGAAGAACTTTGGCGCAATGCGCGCGAACAGGGGCTGGTGTCAGACATCGATCAGATTTTTCATTTCTTCTTTGACGACAATGATTTTGATGAAGGCGCGGTCGGTTATAGTCTTTTGGATGTGAACGAAGCCAAGGTCATTGGTGAGGTGAAAGCCTTGCTTGACGCGATGCTTATGGATTTACCCAACGGAAATGACGTGGCATTCGTCAGTCATCACTTATGGCCACGCTTGCGTGCTATGGCGCAAGAGGCTCAATCTCTTTTTGAGGCGCGGAGCTAAACGTCCGCTCCCCACCCCAAAGCCGACGCCGCCTTCAAACAGGCCTTTCCTAAATCATCCCGCTGTGCCAGCCTTCGTCCCGCTCTTTCCCCCTGATGGATAAAAGCGGTCGCGGCTCGGCTTGCATGACGGCCTTCTGCCCCGAAACATGCCCGCTCTCCGCCCTGCCGCGCCAGCGACCTCGCCGCCTTTTCCGCCAAACTCGAATCCGCGTCTTTTCAGCCGTTCGTTCGCCGAACTTCATTTGACTTTCGCGCATCGTCAATGCGATGAACGTTGCCACACGGTCGATACGGGTTGCAAACGACCGGCACGGAGACAGTAATGGCAGATGAAGAGGTCGCCGCGCAGGGCGAACTGGCGATCACGCGCACCGGCGACAAGCTCCGCCTCGCGCGCGAGAAGGCGGGCCTGTCGCTCGCCGACGTCGCGACGCGCACGCGCATCACGCAGCGCCATCTCGAAGCCATCGAAAAGTCCGACTTCACCGAACTTCCCGGCCGCACCTATGTGACCGGATTCGCGCGCGCCTATGCCCGCGCGGTCGACCTGCCCGAGGCCGAGATCGGCGCCGGCATCCGCCGCGAGCTGGAAGAAGACGCCTATGGTTCGCGTCCGCTCTACGAAGCCTATGAACCGACCGATCCCGCCCGCCTGCCCACCGCGCGCCTGACATGGACGCTGGTGATCGTCGCGCTCATCCTCGTGTCGGCCTATGGCGTTTGGCGCTTCCTGTCGGTCGAACCCGACGAGGCGCTGGTCGCTGCACAAAACCAGGCTGCCGACGCTTCGGAAGCCCCCGCAACCAAGGTCGCGGCACCCGCCCCGGCAAAGGCCGGGGCGACGATCGCGGCCAACGCACCCGTCGTGCTGACCGGCATTTCCGAGGTCTGGATCGGCTTCGACGATGCCAAGGGCAAGACCGAGAATTGGCGGACACTCGACGCTGGCGAAACCTATGAAGTGCCGCCCGCCTATATCGAGCAGTTCACGCTGCGCACCAGCATCCCGCAGGCGCTCAAGGTCACCGTCGGCGGCCGCGACGTCGGCCCGATCGGCCCCGCCGACACGCTGGTGAAGGGCATTTCGCTGAAGCCGGCCGACCTCGTCGCGCGCGCCGAAGGCAGCCCGGCGGTGCCCGCCGCGGCGCCCAGGACCAGGGGCTGACCGCGCGCTGCATCGCCTCGTTCCGGCGACAACGCGCGGCATCGCGCCGAAATGGGTTTGCGCGCCCGCGCTTTGCGGCGTTATGGATGGACCCGCAGAATAGTTAATATCTCTTGGGGGCCAATCGGCACATGACGAAGCATCACATCACCCTTGCCGGCGCGGCCGCGATCGCGATCGCCGTGGCGGCACCCGCCGCGCTGGCGCAGGACGCGACGGTCGCGAAACGCGTCGACAAGCTCGAAAAGGAAATGCGCGCGGTTCAGCGGCAAGTGTTCCCGGGCGGCGCCCCGACCTTCTTCGAAGGCGAGATCGCACCCGAGGCGACGCCGGGCCAGGCGGTGAAAAGCAATTCGCCGGTCGCCGACCTCACCGCGCGCGTCGATGCTCTCGAATCGCAGCTTCAGGCGCTCACCGGCCAGACCGAGCAAAATGCCTTCCATCTCCGCGAGCTCGAGAAACAGTTCGCTGCCTACAAGGCCGAAATGGACAAGCGTGTGCCCCCCGCCGCTGCCGGAGAGCCCGCCGTGACGCCTGCCAGCCTGCCGGTCGCCCTCGCGCCCAAGCCGGTCGCGCCGACGCCAACCCCGGTGGCGACAGCCACGCCGCCGAAAAAACCCGCGACGCCGCCGGCCGCCAGCACCGGAAAGCCCGACGCGGCACGCCTCGCGCTCGTGAAGAAGGTCGAAATCCCGTCATCGGGCAACGAGCAGCAGGACGCCTATGATTACGGCTTCCGCCTCTGGTCGGCGAAACTCTATCCGGAGGCGCAGGCCCAGCTCAAGACCGTCGTCACCAAATGGCCGAAAAGCAACCAGGCGAGCTATGCGCAAAACCTGCTCGGCCGCGCCTATCTCGACGATGGCAAGCCCAGCCTCGCCGCGGTGGCCTTCTACAACAATTACAAGGACCGCCCCGACGGCCCGCGCGCCCCGCACAGCCTGATGTACATGGGGGTGGCGCTCGACAAGCTTGGACGCAAGGCCGACGCTTGCAAGGCGTTCCGCGAACTCGACGAAGTCTATGGGGCAAAAGCGCCGCAGGATGTCCGCACCGATGCAGCCGCCGCAAAAGCAAAAGCAGGCTGTTGACAGCGGCGACGCGGTCGAGCGTCTCGGCCGCGATCTTGCCGCGCTCGCCGGCCCCGACTGGCAGCGCCTCCACTATGGCGTCGCGGTGTCGGGCGGCCCCGACAGCATGGCCCTCCTTTGGCTCATGGCGACGCTGCTGCCCGGACAGGTCCGGGCGGTCACCGTCGACCATGGCCTGCGCAAGGAATCGGCGGAGGAAGCGCGCATGGTCGCGGGCTTCTGCGCGCGCGAGCATATCCCGCACGCGACACTGACGCCCCCCGTTCCGCTTCGCGGTTCGCTGCAGGCCGCGGCGCGCACCGAACGCTACCGGCTTATGGAGGACTGGCGCGCGGCGAACGGCCTTGCGCACCTGCTCACCGCGCATCATGCCGACGACCAGCTCGAAACGATCGTCATGCGCCTCAACCGCAGCAGCGGGGTCGGCGGCCTCGCCGCGATCCGCGCGCGCTACCGGCTCGTGCTGCGCCCGCTGCTTGCGTGGCGCCGCGCCGAACTGCTGCGCATCGCGCTCGATCACGATATTCCGTTCGTCGACGATCCGTCGAACAGCGACGACCGTTTCGACCGCGCGCGGCTGCGCCACGCCCTCGCCTCGCAGACCGCGATCGACGTCGAGGCGGCGGCGCGCTCGGCGGGCTGGCTCGCCGAGGCCGACGAGGCGATCGACTGGGCGGTCGAGCGGCTGATCGCGAACTGGCCCGACGCCTCGGACATCGCGGTCATTCGCGACGAGGGCTATCCGGCCGAGATTTTCCGCCGCGTCGTCACCCAGCGTCTGCGCGCGAACGACGGTCAGCTTCGCCTGCGCGGCGCCTCGCTCGACGGGGTGATCGCGGCGATGAAGGGCGGCCGCCGCGCGATGGTCGGCGCGCTGCTGATCGACGCCGTGCCGGGGCTTCAGGGCACGATCTGGCGCATTTCCGCCGCACCGCGCCGAAAAGCCCGAAAATAGGACAATCTGGCTCATTGTCATTTAACCCAATTATCCTACATTATCGGGATTGAAGCGCGAACGTGCGCGAAGTTTGGAAAGTTTCCGATGCAGGATGACAAGGAACCGCAGGGCAATCCCTGGATGAAGAGCGTGATGATCTGGAGCGGCATCCTGCTCGCTATGCTCCTCGTCGCCTCGATGTTCGGCGGCGCGACGCAGCCGACCGGAGCCCCCCTCGCCTATTCCGAGTTCCGGCAGAAGGTTCAGGAAGGCGCGGTCAAGGAGGTCGTGCTGTCCGAGGATCGCGTAACCGGCAAGCTCGACAATGGCGAAAGCTTCACCGCGAATATCGTCCGCGACCCCGATCTCCTGAAGATGCTCAACGACAATAATGTCAAATATGACGGAAAACCGACCGATGTTCCCAATTTCTGGATGTATCTGCTCGTCCAGTCGCTGCCCTTCCTGCTGATTCTGGGCATTGCCTTCTTCGTGTTCCGCCAGGTGCAGAAGAACAATGGTTCGGGCGCAATGGGCTTCGGCAAGAGCCGCGCGAAGATGCTCACCGAAAAGCAGGGCCGCGTGACCTTCGACGATGTCGCAGGCATCGACGAGGCGCGCGAGGAACTGCAGGAGATCGTCGAGTTCCTGAAAGACCCCAGCAAATTCTCGAAGCTCGGCGGCCAGATCCCGAAGGGCGCGCTGCTCGTCGGCTCGCCCGGTACCGGCAAGACGCTGCTCGCCCGCGCGATCGCGGGTGAGGCGGGCGTTCCCTTCTTCACCATTTCGGGTTCGGACTTCGTGGAGATGTTCGTCGGTGTCGGTGCCAGCCGCGTCCGCGACATGTTCGAGCAGGCGAAGCGCAACGCGCCGTGCATCGTCTTTATCGACGAAATCGACGCCGTCGGCCGCCACCGCGGCGCCGGGCTCGGCAACGGCAATGACGAGCGCGAGCAGACGCTGAACCAACTCCTCGTCGAGATGGACGGGTTCGAGGCGAACGAAGGCATCATCATCGTCGCGGCAACCAACCGCCCCGACGTGCTCGACCCCGCCCTACTCCGCCCGGGCCGCTTCGACCGCCAGGTCGTCGTGCCGCGCCCCGACATCGAGGGACGCCAGAAGATCCTCGAAGTCCATACGCGCAAGAAGCCGCTTGCGCCCGACGTCGACCTCCGCCGCATCGCACGCGGCACGCCGGGCTTCTCGGGCGCCGACCTTGCGAATCTGGCCAACGAGGCGGCGCTGCTCGCGGCGCGCAAGGGCAAGCGCCTGATCGCCTCGAACGAGTTCGAGGAAGCCAAGGACAAGGTGATGATGGGCGCCGAGCGCCGCTCGATGGTGATGACCGAGGACGAGAAGAAGGCGACCGCCTATCACGAGGCCGGCCATGCACTCGTCTCGCTCCATGTCGAGGGCAATGATCCGCTGCACAAGGTGACGATCATCCCGCGCGGCCGTGCGCTGGGCGTGACGTGGAACCTGCCCGAACGCGACCGCTATTCGATGAACATGAAACAGATGAAGGCGCGTCTCGCGCTCTGCTTCGGCGGCCGCATCGCCGAACAGCTCATCTATGGCAAGGACGAGCTCAACACCGGCGCGTCGAACGACATCCAGCAGGCGACCGACTCGGCGCGCGCGATGGTGATGGAATATGGCATGTCCGAAAAGCTCGGCTGGCTGCGCTACCGCGACAATCAGGACGAGGTGTTCCTCGGCCACAGCGTGTCGCGCGCGCAGAACATGTCCGAAGAGACCGCCAAACTGATCGATGCCGAGGTCCGCCGACTGGTCGAGGAAGGCGAAAAGACCGCGCGCAAGGTACTCACCGATCATCTCGACGAGCTCCATCTGCTCGCGGGCGCGCTGCTCGAATATGAGACGCTGTCGGGCGAGGAAGCGCGCCGCGCGATCAAGGGCGAAGACATCGGCCGCGAGAATGATCAGGACAGGTCGGGGACGCCCGTATCGGGCCACGTCGGCGGCCTGCCGCAGATCAAGCGCAAGCCGCGCCCCTTCGGCGACGCGAACCCGCAAGGCGTCTGATTCAGACCTTGTTCAACGATCTGAAGCGATTCCGGGCCGCATGACCAGCAGGGACATGCGGCCCGGATTTGCTATCGCCGCCCTCAGCGCGGGTGTCCTGCTGTGCGGCATGGCGCCCGGTGACATGAGCGTCGCCGCCTTTCTCCAGCGCGCGAGCCTGCTCGAGCGGCTGGGCCCGCTCGCCATTGCCACACCCGAAGCGCAACGCCTGAAAGGCGAGGTTATCGCGGCCGGCAGGCGCTACAAGGCGCGGATCGATGCCGACCGCAAGGCCGGTCGCAAAACGGCAAGCTGCCCACCCGAAAGCGGCACGCTCACCCCGGAACAGTGGCTCGCGCATCTGCGCAGCTATCCCGCCCAGTCGCGCAAAATGATCTCGATCTATTCGGCATTCGACGGGCTGATGCGGAAACGCTATCCCTGCCCGGCGTGATGGAAACGGCTTCGAGGAGAGACGTATGAGGTTTTGCGGACCAGCGCTGCTTGCGGCCGCGCTCCTGCTGGGCTCACAGCCTGCAGCAGCACAGGGCACGCTGACCTCGAAGGTCGAACTCGAGAAGCTGACGTCCGCCAGCCCAGGCCAGCCCGCCGCCAAAAGCTATACCTCGCCCGATGTCGTCGTTCCGGGTGACCGGGTACGGATCACGCTGATTTTCACCAATGGCGGCGCGGCACCCGCTGCCGACGTCAAGATCGTCAATCCCATTCCCGAGGGACTGGTATTCGACGGCACGTCCGATCCGAAAGATTTCTCCGTCTCGGTCGATGGCGGCAAGATTTTCGGGGCAATCGAGATGCTCACGGTTCCGGTCGCGGGCGCGGCAGCGCGCCCGGCCAACCTCGTCGACGTAACTCATGTCCGCTGGTTGTGGAGCACCCCGATTCCCGTCGGCACCTCACGCGCTGTCGCCTTCTTCGGCAAAGTGAAGTGATCGGCACGGGTTCGCGCGCGCCATGACCATCTATTGCGATGAGTCCGGCGGCCTCAACGCCGGGGCGATGACTTTCGCGGCGGTGATGCTGTCATCGGAGGCCGCAGCGGCCATCCACGCGCGCTTTCGCGCCGTCACCGGCTTGCGCGGCGAACTCAAGGGCAGCCGGATCAGCCTCACCGAGCGCGCCTATCTGCTCGAGCTGTTCGACCGCGCCGGTGGACGTGCCTGGGTCGCGGTCGCGAGGCGCGAGACGCTGGCGCCGCCCTCCGACGGCAAGTTGCCGAGCGACCTCGCGCTCTACACCGCCCTTCTCGATTTGGCGGTGAGCAGCTGGCTTCCCGAAACCGGCGGCGTGTGTACCGACGTGGTGATCGACGATGGACGCTATGATCCCGCGATCCTCGCGGGTGTGCGCGAAACGATCCAGACGGGGCTCGCCGGATGGGGCCAGGCCTCGCTCGCCGACAGCCGCCGCTCCGATGGGGTCCAGATTGCCGATGTGGTCGCGAACAGCCTGTTCAACGTCACGATCGGTTCGCCCCGCGCACAGCGCATCGGCGTGATCATCGAACCGTTGCTCGCCTCGCGCGCGATCCGCATCGCCGAACTGAAACGGCTTCCCTGACCGCGCTACGAGCCTGAAAACAGGAAGGGCCGCGGTTTCCCGCGGCCCCCTTTGGCGATCGCTGTCGCGCTTCGCTTATTCGAAGTCGGCGCCGCCACCGGCCGGGCTGCGCGGCGGCGCAGCGGCGGTCAGACGAAGCGCTTCTGCCGAACGCGCGATCGAGCTGATTTCATCAGGCGTGTCGTCATCGTCGACGACGACCTTCTGCAGCGTGCCAACGAGCGCATCCTTCAGCTCGACCGGACGGATCGTCTGTTCGGCGATTTCGCGCAGCGCGACGACGGGGTTCTTGTCGCGGTCGCGATCGACGGTCAGCTCCGAGCCGCCCGAGATTTCGCGGGCACGGTGCGCCGAAAGCAGCACCAGGTCGAACCGGTTGGGAACCTTGTCGACGCAATCTTCGACGGTAACGCGGGCCATGTTGTTTCCTTAAAAGTCGGAGAGGCCAGCCAATGGCATGGCGGCAAGCGCTGCGCGCTAGCAGGGGTCCATGCGAATGTCAATCAAACCGCCCTCCCCCAACCCCGTGCTTGCGGCCCTCGACGCGCCCGGCCTATGAGCAGGAGATGACCGATACCGCCGTTCCCGTCAGCGAGCCCTCCGGAAGCGCGAGCGACGGGATGAAGGCGGAGGTCGGCGGCCACCGGCTCGAACTGATCTTCGACGGCGACAGGCGCCTCGAACGCCTGCTCACGCTGATCGACGGGGCGATCCGCAGCTTCGACCTCATCATGTATATCTTCGAGCATGACGGCGCGGGCTCCCGCGTGCTGGGCGCGATGACTGCCGCCGCGCAGCGCGGCGTGCGCGTGCGCGCGGTGATCGACAGCTTCGGTTCGGGCGATGTGGCCGACAGCGTCTTCACGCCGCTGCGCGAGGCAGGCGGCACGGTGACCTTCTTCTCGCGCCGCTGGCGATCGAGCTACCTCGTCCGCAACCACCAGAAATTGATCCTGATCGACGGGCATGTCGCGGTAACCGGCGGCTTCAATATCGCCGACGACTATCTGAGCAAGCCGTCCGCCGACTGCTGGTTCGACCTTGGCCTTGTTGTGACCGGCCCGACCGTCGAGCGCGCGGTGCAATGGTTCGACACGATCCATGACTATACGGCCCATGACGACGGCAAGCTGCTGATGCTGCGGCGACTGGTACGCGAATGGAATATTGGCACGGAGCCGGTGCAGTGGCTGGTCGGCGGACCGACCGAGCGGCTGTCGCCTTGGGCGCGGGCCGTGCGAGCGGACCTCGACCGCGGCCGCCGCCTCGATATGGCAATGGCCTATTTTTCGCCCGGCCAAGGCGTGCTGCGGCGTCTCGGGCGCCTGGCGCGCCGCGGCAAGGCGCGCTTCGTCATGGCGGCGAAGTCCGACAATCCGGCGACGATCGGCGCCTCGCGCCTTCTCTACGGCTTCCTGCTGCGCCGCAGCGCAGACATCTGGGAATATCGGCCGTGCAAATTGCACATGAAGCTGATCGTCATCGACGACGTCACCTATATCGGAACCGCCAATTTCGACATGCGGAGCCTGTTCATCAATGTCGAGTTGATGGTGCGGATCACCGATGCCGCCTTTGCCCAAAGGCTGCGCGATTTCGTCGCGGGCCTTGAGCCGCAATGCGACGTCGTCACCGTCGAATCGCACAAGAAGCGCGGAACCTGGCTTACGCGCCTTCGCTGGTTTCTCGCTTGGTTCGTCGTGGGTTTCGCCGACTATACCGTTACGCGCCGGTTGAACTTCGGGCTGACCGAACACGACCCCAACGTCGATGCGCTGCGCTAGTCCTTCCAGCCCCAGAACAGGAAGCAGGGCGGGACGTTCACCCACTCGAACGCATTGTCGATGCGCCTGAAATGTGCCGCGAGGAAATCGCGCGCGCGGGCGCGGAACTGATAGACGAGAAAAGCGCCGCCAGGGCGCAGCACGCGATGCGTCGCGGCGGCGATCGCTGGGCCGACGCCCGACGGAAGCGTCGAGAAAGGCAGGCCCGACAGCACATAGTCGGCCTGCTCGAACCCATGCGCGCGGACGATCTCCTCGACATCCGCGGCCGAGCCATGAACGGCGATGAAGCGACTGTCGCGAATATCCTTGCGCAGATAGTCGATGAAATCCTCGTTGGTGTCGATCGCGATCAGGGTCGCGTCGCCTGCCATTTTTTCGAGGACGGGACGGCAGAAGGTGCCGACACCGGGGCCATATTCGACAAACAGCTTCGTATTTTTCCAGTCGACCGGCCGCAGCATATTGCGGATCAGCGTTGGCGAGGACGGAACGATCGATCCCACCATGACCGGATGCTTGATGAAGCCCTTTACGAACATGCCCCAGGGGCCGAAAAAGCGCTTCAGTTTCTCGCGGATCTTGCGGATCGGCGAGACATTCGATTGGGCGTGCGCCCGTGGATTGGTCATGATGGCTTTCGCGTTGTTGCGGTTGACGAATGCGTGGCAAAATCGTGACGCTCGCGCAACAAAAGAGTCAGTCTTGACACTGGACAGAAATGCAACCCGATGTACGGGGATGGGCAACCCGCAACGAACTATGCGCAAAAAGGGGACCAAGTGACTGCCGCATCGCGATCGATTCCAGCCGACCGCATGGCCGTGCTGTTCGCGATCATGCTCGTAGCCGCCGCGGGCAATACCGCGATGCAGTCGATTCTCCCCGCTATCGGCGCCAAACTCCACATTCCCGACGTATGGGTCAGCCTGGCGTTCAGCTGGTCGGCACTACTCTGGGTGCTGACCGCACCGCATTGGGCGCGGCAATCGGACAAGCGCGGGCGCAAAGCGTTGATGGCGCTAGGGGTCATCGGCTTCTTTTCGTCGATGGCGCTGTGCGGCCTGACCTTGTGGGCAGGACTCGAGGGCTATCTGGCCGCTGGTTTCACCTTCATTGTCTTCGCAATCTTTCGCAGTCTTTATGGTGGGTTGGGATCGGCATCTCCCCCCGCGGTGCAGGCCTATGTCGCTTCGCGCACCGACCCCGAACAGCGCACGCAGGCGCTGTCGCTTGTCTCCTCCTCCTTTGGGCTGGGTACGGTGATCGGACCCGCGATCGCGCCTTTCTTCATTCTGCCCATGGTCGGCCTCGCTGGCCCCTTGCTGGTCTTCGCGCTGATCGGCCTGATCGTGCTCGTCATGCTGCGCTGGCGCCTGCCCGACGACGTGCCACGATTCGCCGCGCGCGGCGCGATTGCTTCCTACCCCCTGTCGGCGGGCCCGTCGGAACCAACGGCAGAAGAGGAAAATGAACTCGACCCCGCCGAACAGGAACCGCTTCACTGGCGCGACCGCCGCGTCCGGCCCTGGCTGCTCGCGGGCTTCTTCGGCGGTCAGGCGCAGGCGATGATGCTGGGCGTCGTCGGCTTCCTGATTCTCGACCGCCTGCACCTGCGGCTGAAACCCGATGAGGGCGCGGCGATTACCGGCATCGTACTGATGGCCGGCGCCTTCGCAACGTTGCTCGCGCAATGGGGACTGATCCCGATCCTGAAGCTGACGCCGCGGCCGACCGTGCTCGCGGGTGCCGCCCTCGCCATCCTCGGCATCTTGATGACCGGGCTCGCACAGGATCTGCACGCGATCGTCATCGGTTTCGCGTCGGCATCGCTCGGCTTTGGCCTGTTCCGTCCCGGCTTCACTGCCGGCGCGTCGCTATCGGTCCCGCGCCGCGACCAAGGCGCGGTCGCCGGCATGACCGCGTCGATCAACGGATCGGCGTATATCATCTCCCCCGCGATCGGCGTGCTGCTCTACAACTGGCACCCGATGGTCGCCTACGGGCTGATGGCGGCCTTCTGCGTCTGGCTGATGGTGTGGGGCTGGTCCGCGCTCAGGCAGGACCAGCCCGCAAACTCTTAGTCCTTCGCAGATTCGTCCGCGTGCTTTTGCTCGCGAACGGGCTTCAGCATTCCCGGCGCGAAAAAGCCGATCGGGTCGACGCTCATTGCCTGCTGCTTGATTTCGCCCTGGATCTTTTCATAATCCTTTTCCATCGCCTCGGTCACCGACGCGCGCGTGTCCTTTAACGCCGCCTCGAAGTCCTCCAGCGTGACCAGATCGCTGTTGATCGAACGTTTGAGCGCCGCGAGACCCGCGCGGCGTACCAGATCCTCCAGATCGGCGCCCGTGAAGCGATCGGCCTTTTCGGCAAGCGCCGCCAGATCGACGTCCTTCGCGAGCGGCATCCGCGACGTATGGATTTCGAGGATCCGCTTCCGCCCCTCGGCGCTCGGTACCGACACATAGATCAGTTCGTCGAGCCGTCCGGGGCGCAGCAGCGCCGGATCGATCAGGTTCGGGCGGTTCGTCGCGCCGATCACGACAACCGATTGCATTTCCTCGATCCCGTCCATCTCGGCGAGAATCGTGTTGACGACACGCTCGGTCACCTGCGGCTCGCCCGACGTGCCGCTGCCGCGCGCGGGCACCAGGCTGTCGAGTTCGTCGATGAAGATGATCGTCGGGGCCACCGCCCGCGCCCGCGCGAACAGGCGCGCGATCTGCTGCTCGCTCTCGCCATACCATTTGGACAGGAGATCGGACGACTTGATCGCGATGAAATTGGCGTCGGACTCGCGCGCCGCTGCCTTCGCAAGTAAGGTTTTGCCTGTCCCCGGTGGGCCATAGAGCAGGAAACCTTTGGCCGAGCGGATGCCGAGCCGACGGAACGCTTCGGGATGCTTCAAGGGGAGTTCGATCCCCTCGATCAGCTTGTCGCGCGCCGCGTCGAGCCCGCCGATGTCGCTCCAGCGCGTATTCGGCGCCTGCACCATCACCTCGCGCATCGCCGAGGGCTGGACGCGTTTCAGTGCGCCCAGAAAATCGTCGCGGGTCACGCGCACCTCTTCGAGCACCTCGGACGGAATCGTTCCTTCCTCAAGGTCGATCTTGGGCATGATCCGCCGCACCGCCTCGATCGCAGCCTCGCGCGTCAGCGCCGCCATGTCGGCGCCAACGAAGCCGAAGGTCGTGCGCGCCAGTTCGTCGAGGTCGACGTCGTCACCCAGCGGCATACCGCGCGTGTGAATGCCCAGTATCTCGCGCCGACCCTTCTCGTCGGGCACCCCGATCACGATTTCGCGGTCGAAGCGACCGGGACGCCGCAGCGCCTCGTCGATCGCGTCGGGGCGGTTGGTCGCGGCAATGACGACAAGGTTGGTCCGCGGTTCGAGCCCGTCCATCAGCGTCAGCAACTGCGCGACGATGCGCTTCTCGGCTTCACCGGTCACTTGTCCGCGTTTGGGCGCGATCGAATCGATCTCGTCGATGAACAGAATCGACGGCGCTGCTTTGGTCGCCTGCTCGAAAATCTCGCGCAGCCGCTTTTCGGACTCGCCATAGGCGCTGCCCATGATCTCGGGGCCGTTGATCAGGAAGAATTGCGCGTCGCTTTCGTTGGCGACAGCACGCGCAAGCCGCGTCTTGCCGGTGCCCGGCGGGCCGTGCAGCAAAACCCCGCGCGGCGGATCGACGCCGAGGCGCTGGAACAGCTCGGGGTAACGGAGCGGCAATTCGACCATCTCGCGCAGTTGGTTGATCGTGTCACCAAGCCCGCCGAGATCGTCATAAGTGACGTCGGTACGCCGAGCGTCCTGCGGCTCCTGATATTCGGCGAGCAGTTCGACCTCGGTATTCTCGTCGATATAGACGATGCCCTTGGGGTTCGCCGACACGACGATCAGGCGCACCTCGGCAAGCGCATAGGCGGGCGCGTTGAGCATCTGGCGAAGCTGCGGCGGCATGTCGCCCGCCGGAAGTCGCTGCTGCCCGGCGGTTGCCACCGTGTCGCCGGCGACGAGCGGGCGGCCGAAAAAGCTGCGTTTCAGCGCCATCGCCGAGCCTTGCAGGCGAAGATTTTCCTGCGCTGGCGCAAAGGTCACCCGCGTCGCGGGTCGCATTTCGGCACGGCTCAGCGCCACCATATCGCCGGCGCCCGCGCCCGCATTGGCGCGTTGCAGGCCATCGAGACGAATAACCTCCAGCCCCTCATCCTCGGGGTAGGGCGCGACGACCCGCGCCGCGGTGTCGCGTTTGGCGCTGATCTGGACGACATCGCCCTCGGTCAGGCCCAGTTCGGCCATCGCGGTGCGCGGGATTCGCGCGATTCCGGCGCCGCTTTCCTCGGCCCGCAACGTCGCCACCTGCAGTTTGACCTGCTTTTCCTTTATTGCCGCATCGGCCAAGGCGTATCTCCCGCAAAAAGGTCGGAATGCGCAAGATAGGGCGATCGCTCGCGATTTTCGAGCCCCGAGAGCGCGTAATATTCGAACGATACTATGCCGCACTGCACAAATTGTCTGGCATGTCCGATATCGCCATGCCATCATCCGCCGAGAGACGCACATGCCACGCCTTCCTCCCCTCAGCAGCATGGAGGCCTTTCTGGAGGTCGCCCGCCATGGCACGGTGAAAGCCGCCGCCAGCGAGCTCGGCTTGTCGATGCCCGCCCTGTCGCGGCGCATCCAGACGCTGGAACATGCCGTCGGGCGGCCGCTGTTCAACCGCCATCACCATGGTCTCCGGCTCACCGAGACGGGGCGAGAAATGCAGGATCAGCTCTCGCCGATCCTCGACGAGCTGCGCGGCGTGATCGAAAAGGCGGGCAGCCCCGACGCGTCGCTCCGCCTCCATCTCAACGTCCTGCCGCTCTTTGCACAGCAACGGCTGTTTCCGCGCCTGCCCGAACTGAGGCGCGACCATCCCGAACTGCACATCGATATCGACACCATGTCGCACGCCGAAGCGCGGCTCGGCGAAGGGATCGACGTCGCCATCGCGCTCGCCCGATCGATCGATCCCATGCTCTATGCGGCGCGCCTCGACCAGGACAAGGTGTTCCCGATCGCGGCGCGGACGCTGGCCGACGGGGGCCGCGCGATCACCGTGCCCGAACAGCTCCAGCGCCAGACGATCCTCCTCCACCGCGAAATGCCAGAAACCTTCGCCGAATGGAAAAAGGCGATCGGGATGCCCTATCTCGAGCCCGCCGGGATCGACTTCTTCGATTCAGGCCCGCTGATGCTCGAAGCGGCCGCGCAGGGGATCGGCGTCGCCTTCATGCACGGTCACCATTTCGACGACGCCCATGATCCACGCCTCGTCCGCCTCTTCGATTTCGACGTCGACAGTCCGTACAGCTATTGGTTCGTCTGCCGCCCGCGCGCGCTGCGGCAGCCGGCGGTCAAGCTGTTCCACGACTGGTTGCTGGGCGCCCGGATCTGATGGGTGTCAGGCCGACGCCTGGGACCGCATCGTCGCGGCGATATCCCATACCGCGATGAACATCGCGGCGATCACCGGCCCGATCACGATGCCGTGCAACCCGAAGATCTGCAGCCCGCCGAGCGTCGTAATGAGGACCACATAGTCGGGGATGCGCGTTTCGCGTCCGACGAGTACCGGCCGCACCACGTTGTCGACCATCCCGATCACGAACAGGCCGCAGACCACGAGCACGATGCCCTGCCAGATCGATCCCGACAGGAAAAGATAGAGCGCCATCGGCACCCACACGAGCCCGGTGCCCACCGCAGGAAGCAGCGAAGCCGCGCCCATCAGCACCCCCCACAGCAGCGCGGCCTCGATCCCCAGCGCCCAGAGGACGATACCGCCGATCAGGCCCTGCAGGATCGCGACGACGATGCTCCCTTTGATCGTCGCGCGCACCACCACGATGAACCGTTCGACCAGAAGCTGCAGATGGTCGGTCTGCAGGGGAATTGCGGCGCTGACGCGCTGCTGGATCGTCTCTCCGTCGCGAATGAGGAAGAAAGCGAGGTAGAGCATCACCATCAGCTTGACGAACAGGTCGAAAACCCCCTGCCCGATCGACAGGGCCTGGCCCAGCACCGCGCGGACCCCTGCCGCGGCGCCGCCGCCGAACATGTCTTTCACGGCGGCAATGTTGCCGATCCCGAGCCGGTCGAGCGCATCCGACAGCCATGCGGGAATTGCCGATTCGAACGCGACGAAGATTTGTTCGGGATCAAGGTTGCCCGACTGGATCCGCTGATACACCGAGGCAGCCTCGTTGAGCAGCGCGACGGTCAGCAATGCGGCGGGCAGCACGACGATCGCCAGAATCATCAGCAGCGTAAGCAGGGCCGCGCCGTTACGCCGGGCCGGCATGACGGCCAGCAGGCGGCGATAGGCGGGCTCGAACAAGATCGCGACGATCACCGCCCACAGGATCGCGGCGAAATAGGGCAGCAGAATTGCGGCGAAGGCCAGCGAGACGCCGATCAGCACGACCAGGAACGCCCAATAGCCGCTCGCCCTCGCTCCTCTGCCGTCGCTCACCACATGTCCCCTCGGTCGCCGCGCGCGGCGTACAGCAATCCTAGCCCGGGGGGCGAGCCCCGGTAAAGTCGGAAACGAAGGCGGAAAAATGGTGCTGCTGGAGAGGATTGAACTCTCGACCTCACCCTTACCAAGGGTGCGCTCTACCACTGAGCTACAGCAGCGTCCGGGGCGCCCGGGAACGCCTGTTCGCGGGGCAGGCGCGGCCTATGGCGGGGCGGCCTTCGCCTGTCAAGGTGCGAGACTTGACGCCGGGTCGATTTCCCCGCATCGCCGCCGCGTGAGCAAGCCGC
This sequence comes from Sphingopyxis sp. H073, assembly GCF_001468395.1. Lineage (GTDB taxonomy): Bacteria > Pseudomonadota > Alphaproteobacteria > Sphingomonadales > Sphingomonadaceae > Sphingopyxis. Next base: position 150,992 of record NZ_LNSG01000003.1, read on the forward strand.
CCTCCCCCGCCGACCTCGAACGCGAACGCCGCCTCGCCGAGGCGCTCCGCGCCAACCTGCGCAAACGCAAGGCGCAGGCTCGCGAAGCCAGGCCCGATACGCCGCCTAAAGACTGACGGTCACCGTCACATCGTCGCCTTCAACGATCCCTTCGGCCTTGCGCACCGCGGCCTTGACTGGCAGCAACCAGCCGCCGCTCTCCTTGTGGGGAAATACCGCTGTGCTCCAGATCGTGTCGCCGATCGTCGCGCGTACCTTGGCCGATCCGAAGCCCTTGCGGCCATCGAGCCATTGCCCGCTGATCGCCGCGAGCCTTATTCCATCGGCGACGTCGCCCGAGATAGTGACGAAAAACCACGCCGCCGGCGCGGTCGCCGACTGCCAGCGCCAAAGCCGCGTCGTGACGGTGAAATCCTCCAAGGCGGCTATTTCGCTTCGACCGGCTTCGCTTCGACCGGCCGGATCGGAATGGGAATGTTGCAGATATCTGCGCCGCCCGCCGGACGAATGAAAAAGGGATCGCGGCGGTTGGCGCGTGCGTCCGCATAGCGTCGAAAGCTTTCGCTGTCGGTCGACAGATATTCGAACCGCGGCCGTTCGGCGACAGGCAATTCCGTCGCCACGCGGATCGACATGATGGGCACCCGTTCAGCCTCGGTCTCGTAGAAACCCAGCGCGCCAGTCCCCCGGGGCAGGCTCGACAAATGCTCGATCCCGCGAACAACGCGTCCGACCAGGGCAATATTGCGGTCGAGATGGCGGGGTGCTTGCCCGATAACCACATAGAGTTCGGCACCCGACCCGGTATCGGGAGACATATTGCGGCCGACGCCGACCATGCCATAGCAGTGCAGCGGCCACCGTTGATCGGGCACCGTGCGATCGTCGAGACCGATCGGCCAACCCGATTCGAAGGTTACCCTCGGCGCATAGGCGTCGGTCGCCGGTTCGAAGCCGCTTCCGTATATGTCGAGCCCTCGGTCTCTATCCATCCTTCCTGCCCGCCGCGCCGCTTCGTCCTTGGATAGGATGATGACCGGCTTTCCGCCGCTCGTCGTCTCTTTGCTGGCGGGGTCGGAAACAACATATTCGCTCTCGGGCACCGTCACCAAATCTTGGGGCAACGGCTTCTTCTCGGTCGCGTCACCCCATTGCACGACATAATTGTCCTGCACCCGGTTGACGCTCGTCCCGTCCCACCAATGCGCGGCGGCGAGCTTGCGGATATTGCCGATCCAGCCTCGGCTGAAGGGCGCGGGCATGAGCTGGATGACGACGCGTCGCGGCTTGCCCTTCGCATCGGGGGCAAGGTCCATCACGAGCAGATCGGAAGGTGCGATGGCGATCCAATCCGTCGCAGGCGCGGCGGCCGCAATTTCGCCCGGCGACGGGATCGGCGCGGGTTCCTCGGCATAAGCGGGAAGGACGAGCGAAGCGGCGGCGGCGGCCAGAAGCAGGTGTCTCATGCGACGTGTCTGCCACGCCCAATCGGCTTGCGAAAGACCCGCCAAGCGATTAGGGCGCGCGTTCCAGTGCGAATTGGATAGCACCCGATTCACGCTCCGTGCTTCGCACGAAACGACCGGGTGCAGCGGAGCGGTGGCCGAGTGGTCGAAGGCGCTCGCCTGGAAAGTGAGTATACGTCAAAAGCGTATCGAGGGTTCGAATCCCTCCCGCTCCGCCATTCAATATCGAGTTTGTTATTTTTTCCGACATGATTCCAAAGACTGTGTTGCTGAGGGCTCGGTTGGCGAGGATCAACAAGGAGGCTGCGCCGCCAATTTCCGGCGCCGGGGAGATACCTTTGAAACGCGGGAGCAAAGCCTGGCAGTAATGGCCGTTCAGGATGGCCCCCATTATTCCCGTCGGGCACATTCTCAGTCACTTGACGTGAAAGTGCCGATGAGGTGGAGGAAACCCAGTCACTTTGACGCTAGTCCCCCGAACTGACGCCGGCGGCCAGTCAGCCTGCCATCATTTCCACCGCCGCGCGGTCGTTGATCACGACTTCGCGGCGAGATGGCAGGTCGAGCAGACCGTCGGCGCGCATTTTGGTGAGCTGGCGGCTCGTCGTCTCGATCGTCAGGCCCAATATGTCGGCGATCTGCTGGCGGCCGAAGGGCAGTTCGAACCCGGCCTGTGTGTCGGCATGACACCCCTGCCCCGATAATCGTTCCGACATCTCAAGCAGGAAGGATGCCACCTTCTCCGACGCGGACTTGCGTCCAAGCAGCATCATCCAATGCCGTGCGCGGTCGAGTTCATCGAGCGTGCGGCGGAGCAATTTCTGCTGGAGGTCGGGGTGATTGCCCGCAAACTCGTCGAAGTTGCTGCGATTGAAGATGCACACTTCCGCATCGGTCATCGCGGTGACGCTGTAGGGGCTTTCCTTGCCGAACGGGCGTCCGATGAAGTCGGACGGAAAGACCACCCCAACGATCTGCTCGCGCCCGTCCGCGGTCGACACGACGAGCTTCAGCACGCCCTCGAGGACATTCGCGACGACGGGCGCACCGTCGCCTTCCCAAAGCAGGGTCTGTCCGGCCCGTACCTTTTGCCGGCGTCCCATCTTGCCCAGTGCGGCAAGCTCCGCCGGGCTGAGGCTCGCACAAATCGCACGGTTTCGGACAACGCAGGTCGCACAATCGGTCACGGGCCCGCCTTACAGGACGCAAGCCGCTTTGCAAAGCGCGGCGGGTCGCGCCCTGGCGCTCGGGCGACGGGAATGGCGGCCCTGTCTCGACCGGACAAGGTCTCGCGCCGCCGAACGGTACATCGCGCAGTCGAGGCCGACCGATCGCCCCATGACAGATCCTCGGGTCCGGCGGCGGCGATTTGATCGTTGCGGCGATGTTGTCATACAATTATCCTGCTCGCGCCGGGATGCATCTCCCGCGACCGGATTCGGAGCTCGAACGAAAGGAGCAGGACCGCAGCACTTCGCCATCTTTTCTATTTTATAGAATAGATGGAACAATTTTATATGCCTATTTCGCATAAATGAGACTGCCTAAACCATGGCCATCCCCGGACGGTTCGGGGCCCGCGCTTTCAAACAAGGAGTTTCAGCCATGTCCATTAAAGCCACCCCGACCCCCGCCAAAGCTTTGCTCGACCCGAGCAACCACGCGCTCATCCTGATCGACTATCAGTCGCAGATGGCCTTTGCCACCAAGTCGATCGCCCCCGAACTGCTCCGCAACAATGCCGCGCTGATCGCCAATGGCGCCGCGGGCTTCAAGGTTCCGACGATCCTGACCACCGTCGCCGAAAAGAGCTTCTCCGGCCCGATGTTCAACGAGGTCACCGATCCCTTCCCCGGCCAGAAGCTGCTCGATCGCACGTCGATGAACACCTGGGAAGATGCCGGTGTGATCGAAGAGGTCAACCGCATCGGCAAGGACCGGCTCGTTTTCGCCGGCCTGTGGACCTCGGTCTGCATCGTCGGCCCGACGCTGTCGGCGCTCGAACAGGGCTATGAGGTCTATGTGATTACCGACGCGAGCGGCGACATTTCGACCGAAGCGCACGAACGAGCGGTCGAGCGTATGATCCAGGCGGGTGCGCGTCCGATGACCGCCCTTCAATATCTCCTCGAACTGCAGCGCGACTGGGCGCGCGCCGAAACCTATGACCTCACCACCGGCATCGCCCGCAAATGGGGCGGCGCCTACGGCATCGGCATCACCTATGCCAAGACGATGTTCGGCGCCTCCGAAGGCGGTCACTGAACCCCTCCCCTGCGGCCGGACTCTCGGGTCCGGCCGTTTCTTTTGAAGCGAGCCTGAAAGGACAATGTCATGAGCTACGTCACCACCAAGGACGGCACCCAAATCTTCTACAAGGATTGGGGACCGAAGGACGCCCAGCCGATCGTATTTCACCACGGCTGGCCGCTGTCAGCGGACGACTGGGACACGCAGATGCTGTTCTTCCTGGCCAACGGCTATCGGGTCGTCGCGCACGACCGGCGCGGGCACGGCCGATCGGCGCAGGTCTCGGACGGCCATGACATGGCGCATTATGCCGCGGACGCCGCGGCGGTCGTCGATCATCTCGACCTGCGCGACGCCGTCCACATCGGTCACTCGACCGGCGGCGGGCAGGTTGCCGCCTATGTCGCGCGCCACGGCCTGCCCGCGGGCCGCGTCGCCAAGGCGGTTCTGGTCAGCGCGGTGCCGCCGATCATGCTCAAGACCGAGCGCTATCAGGGCGGCCTGCCGATCGAGGTGTTCGACGGGCTGCGCGCCGGGCTCGCGGCCAATCGCGCGCAATTCTTTCGCGGCGTCGCGGCCGGTCCCTTCTACGGCTTCAACCGGCCCGGCGCGAAGGTCGACGAGGGCGTGATCGACAATTGGTGGCGCCAGGGCATGATGGGTAGCGCGAAGGCACATTACGAAGGCATCAAGGCCTTCTCCGAGACCGACCAGACCGACGACTTGAAGGCGATCACCGTGCCGACGCTCGTGCTGCATGGCGACGACGACCAGATCGTGCCCTACAAGAATGCCGGCGTGCTGCAGGCCGAAATCCTGCCCAATGCCACGCTGAAAATCTATGAGGGCTTTCCGCACGGGATGCTGACGACTCACGCCGACATCCTCAACGCCGACTTGCTGGCCTTCGTGAAGGCCTGACGCAAAGAGGGAGGACGGACATCGTGAAAATCTATCTCGTCTCGCTGGGAGCGGGATTGCTGGTTGGCGTCATCTACAGCCTGCTCGGTGTCCGTTCTCCCGCCCCGCCGATCGTTGCGCTGATCGGTCTCGGGGGTATTCTGCTCGGCGAGCAACTCGTGCCCATAGCCAAGCGCATCGCCGACCGCCCCGAACTCGCCCGCTTCGTCCGCGAAGATTGTGCCGAGCATGTTCTGGGGCCGCAGCCCGACAACAAGGATTGCCGGTCATGAACCCGCTGACCCGCCGCCAGACGCTCGCCGGCGCCGCCACCACCGCGCTTCTCACTGCAACGGAAAGTTTCGCCATGCGCCCGAAAGACCTGATCATCTTCAACGCCAAGGTCACCACCCTCGACCGCGCAAACCCGGTCGCCGAGGCGGTCGCGATCCGCGAGGGCAAGTTCCTGAGTGTCGGCAGCGAGGCCGAAGCCCGCGCGGCAGCCGGTCCCGACGCCGATATCATCGATGCAAAGGGTCGCCGCCTGATCCCCGGACTGATCGACAGCCACATCCATGTCATCCGCGGCGGGCTCAATTACAATATGGAACTGCGCTGGGACGGGGTGCCCAGCCTTGCCGATGCGATGGCGATGCTGAAACGCCAGGCCGCGAACACCCCCCCGCCGCAATGGGTTCGCGTCGTCGGCGGCTTTACCGAGCATCAGTTCGCCGAAAAGCGCCTGCCGACGTTGGACGAGATCAACGCCGCCGCGCCCGACACGCCGGTGTTCATCCTCCACCTCTACGACCGCGCGCTGCTCAATGCCGCGGCGCTGCGCGCCGTTGGCTATACGAAGGACACGCCGAACCCGCCGGGCGGCGAGATCGTTCGCGACGCCGGGGGCAACCCGACCGGTCTTCTGCTCGCCCAGCCCAACGCGACGATCCTCTATTCGACCCTCGCCAAGGGGCCGAAGCTTCCGGAAGACTATCAGGTCAATTCGACGAAGCATTTCATGCGCGAATTGAATTCGCTCGGGGTGACCAGCGTCATCGACGCGGGCGGCGGCTACCAGAATTATCCCGACGATTATGCGATCATCGAGAAGCTCCACCAGGACGGCGAGATGACGCTGCGCATTGCATACAACCTCTTCACGCAGAAGCCGAAAGAGGAACTCAAGGATTTCGCGACCTGGTCCACCAAGGTGAAACCCGGCGACGGCGACGACACCTATCGGCACAATGGCGCGGGCGAGATGCTCGTCTATTCGGCCGCCGATTTCGAGGATTTCCGTGTCGAGAGGCCCGACATGCCGCCAAACATGGAGGCCGACCTCGAACCCGTCATCCGCCTCCTCGCCGAACGCCGTTGGCCGTGGCGCCTCCACGCTACCTACGACCAGACCATTGGCCGCGCGCTCGACGTGTTCGAGAAGGTGAACCGGGACATTCCGCTCAAGGGGCTCAACTGGTTCTTCGACCATGCCGAGACGATCAGCGAGCGCAACATCGACCGCATCGCGGCATTGGGCGGCGGTATCGCGGTACAGCACCGGATGATGTTCCAGGGCGAATATTTCATCGAACGCTATGGTGCGAAAGCCGCAGAGGCGACGCCGCCGATCAAGCGGATGATGGAAGCGGGCGTACCCGTCGGCGCGGGCACCGACGCGACGCGCGTCGCGAGCTATAATCCGTGGGTCTCGTTGTCGTGGCTGGTCACCGGCAAGACGCTCGGCGGCGCGACGCTCTATCCCGTCCGCAACCGGCTCGACCGCGAGACAGCGCTGCGCCTCTGGACCGAGGCGAACACATGGTTCTCGAACGAGGTCGGCAAGAAGGGCCAGATCAAGGCCGGCCAGCTCGCCGACCTTGCGCTGCTGTCGGACGATTATTTCGGTGTCGCCGAAAGCGAGATCGTCCACCTGCGCTCGGTGCTGACCTTGCTCGGCGGCAAGGTGGTGCATGGCGAAGGCGATTATGGCCCTATCGCCCCCGCACTGCCGAAACCAATGCCCGACTGGTCGCCCGTCGCGACCTTCGGCGGCTATTATCGGCGGCCCGAAGGCGCGCAGAAGATGGCGTCGGCCTGCGGCTGCGCTTCTGCCTGCGCGGTTCACGGCCACGACCATGCCGCGGCGCTCGGCGCCAATGTGCCAGCTGCCGATGTGCAGAGCTTCTGGGGCGCGTTCGGCTGCGGCTGCTGGGCGGTCTGACCGATGGCCACCCCAGCCCCCATCGCCCGCCTGCTCGACGACAATCGCTTCGCGGTCCTCGCTGCAACGCTGCTGACGCTCCCCTATTGGACGAGCGGCATCGCCAAGCTCACCGACCTGCCCGGCGCGCTCGGCGAGGCCCGGCATTTCGGGCTCGAGCCCGCGATGCTGACCGTCGCCGCGACGATCCTCGTCCAGATCGGCGGATCGCTGCTGATCGTCGTCGGCCGCCAGGCCTGGCTCGGCGCGGGCGCGCTCGGGGTGTTCACTGCGATCGCGACGCTGATCGCGCATCCCTTCTGGCAGGTCGCCGATCCGATGGCGCGCTTTCACGATCGCAACACCTTCCTTGAGCATATCGGGCTGATCGGCGGACTGATGCTGGCCGCGATCCTGCGCGACCGAAAGGCATGACCGAGCCCGCCCAGCCCGACCAGCGCCCGCTGGCGAATCCCGTTTTCCGCGCGCTGTGGATCGCAACCGTCGTCTCGAACATCGGCACCTGGATGCACGACGTCGGCGCGGGCTGGCTGATGACCTCGCTCTCGCCCGATCCGCTGATGGTCGCGCTGGTGCAGGCCGCAACCACCTTTCCGATGTTCGTCCTCGCGCTCCCCGCCGGGGCGCTCGCCGACATCGTCGACCGCCGAAAGCTGCTGATCGGCGCCCAGCTCTTCGGCCTTGTCGCCGCGATGACGCTCGCGGCGATCACGCTCGCCGGCTTCACGACCGCGTGGATCCTGCTCGTTTTCACGGCAGCGATCGCGATGGGTGCCGCCTTTTCGGCGCCCGCCTTCCAGGCGATCGTCCCCGAACTCGTCCCGAGGCCCGCGCTGCAACAGGCAGTCGCGCTCAATTCGCTCGGGGTCAATATCGCGCGCGCGATCGGCCCCGCGCTCGGCGGGCTGATCATCGCTGCCTCGGGACCCGGCGCGGTGTTCGCCGCCAACGCGCTCTCGATCCTCGGCATATTGACGGTCCTCGCCCGCTGGCGGCGTGTTGCGCCCGATCGTCACCTCCCCGCCGAGCATATGGTCGGCGCAATGCGCGCCGGGCTCCGCTATGCGCTGCGCGCGCCGGAACTGCAGGTGGTGCTGATCCGGTCGGTCGGCTTCTTCCTCTTTGCAAGCGGGCTCTGGGCGCTGCTCCCGATCATCGCGCGGCGCGACCTCGAGCTGGGCCCGCTCGGCTATGGCGGCCTGCTTACCTTCATGGGGCTTGGCGCGATCACGGGCGCACTGGTGATGCCGAAGCTGCGCAGCAGGATGGGCGCGAATGCGATCACGCTCGCCGCTTCGATCCTGCTCGCAATCGCCATGGCCGGCCTTTCGCAAGCCGTCGCGTTCGCGGCAGCGGCGGCGGCACTCTTCGTTGCGGGCCTCGCGTGGATCGCGATGATGGCGTCGCTGAACGGCGGCGCGCAGGCAAGCTCGCCCGGATGGGTCAAGGCGCGCGCGCTCGCGATCTATCTCCTCGTTTTCCAGGGATCGATGGCGGCGGGCGCGACCTTATGGGGCTCGGTCGCCTCGGCAATCGGCGTGCCGTCAACGCTGCTCGTCGCGGCCGGTCTGCTCATCGCCGCCAGCCTGATCCTCGCCTCGCGCTTCCCGCTCGACCGCGCGAGCACGCTCGACCTTGCCCCGTCGTCGCATTGGCCCGCACCGCTCGTCGACGGCACGGTCGAACATGACAGCGGCCCGGTGCTCGTGACGATCGAATATCGCGTCGATCCGGCGAAGCTGCCCGACTTCTTCGCCGCGATTCAGGACATGCGCCGCATCCGTCGCCGCGACGGCGCGATCCACTGGGGCGTCTATGAGGATACGGCGGCACCCGGCATGGTCATCGAAACCTTTACCGTCGAAAGTTGGCTCGAGCATCTGCGCCAGCACGACCGCGTCACCAACGCCGACCGCGTGCAGCAGGAGGCGCTCTCCGCTTATCTGATCGGCGATGGCCCGCCCGTGGTGCGCCATTTCGTCACCCGTTGATGCGCCTTCTTCTGCTCCTCACCGCGCTCGCGCCCGCGACCGCCTTTGCCCAATCGGTCGAGCAGACCAATTTGCGCTATGACGAGGATTGGTCGGTGTTGCGCGATGCGCCGCGCGAGGGCTGGCGGCAGGCCAAATATGTACCGCTGGGCGAGACGGGCGATGCCTATCTGACCCTCGGCGGCGAAGCGCGGGCGCGGTTCGAGGGCTTCGACAATAATCTGTGGGGCAGCCCGCCTGCCCCCGACGACGGGTATCTCTGGCTCCGCGTCATGCCGCACGCCGATTTGCACGCCGGTCCGGCAAGCGTCTTCGTGCAGGGCATCGCGGGCCATGCGCGCGGCGTCGGCGCGGGCAAAGGCCCCGCCGACGAAACGGGGATCGACCTGCTGCAAGGGTTCGGCGACCTTCGGTTGACGCTCGGGACGGATAGCAGCCTCACGCTGCGCGGCGGGCGCGAACTGATGGCGCTGGGGTCGGAGCGGCTTGTCGGCATCCGCTATGGCCCCAACATCCCACAGGCCTTCGACGGGGTCCGAGCGATCGCGGAGCATGGCGCTTTTCGCGTCGACGCCTTCCACCTGCGCCCCGTCGCGATTGGCGGCGGCGATTTCGACGACAAGACATCCAAGACGCGCCGCCTCGACGGCATCTATACGACGCTTGCGCCCGCGAAAGGCATCGGCGTCGACGCCTATTGGCTCGGCTATGCGGATGACGGCGCGCGCTTCACCAGCCGCAGCGGACGCGAAACGCGCGATACGTTCGGCCTCCGCTTCTTCGGCAAGCGCGGCGCCCTCGGCTGGAACTGGGAGGCGATGCTTCAACGCGGCCATTTCGACGGTGACCGCATCCGCGCCTGGTCGCTCGCGACCGAAACCGCATTGAGCTTCCCGCAGGCACCGCTGGGGCCGCGGCTTCGCCTGCGCGCCAATATCGCGAGCGGCGACCGCCATCCCGCCGACGGCAAGCTCGGCACCTTCAACGCACTCTTTCCCAAGGGCAAATATTTCGGCGAACTCTCGCCGATCGGGCCGCGCAACATCGTGAACCTCCATCCCAGCGTCGATTTCGATCTGGGCAAGGGCGTTACACTCGAACTCGTCGCGGCACGGTTCTGGCGCGAAAGCCGCGGTGACGGCATTTACGACATTCCCGGCGGCCTCCTCCGACCCGCCGCGGGCAGCCGGGCGCGCCATATCGGCGATCAGGCCGAGATTTCGGTCGCTTGGCAGGCGAGCGAAACCCTGTCCTTTTCGGCCTCCCTCTCGGCCTTCCGCGCTGGCGCCTTCCTCCGCGACACCGGCCCTGCGCGCACGATCCGCATGGTCGGCGCCGAAGCGATGCTCAAGCTTTAAAGGTCGATCATCCCGGCAAGTTCGGCATCGTCGCGGCCAAGCTCGACGAACTGCTCGAGCAGCCACGACGCGGCGGGTCCCGGCGGCGTATCGCGCCGCCACACCCCCGCGAAGCGATAGGTGCCGCCCGGATGATCGGGCATCGCAAGCCGGATCAGCGTGCCCGCGACCAGATCGGCCTCGATCATCGGCAGCGGCATATTGCCCCAGCCGACGCCCTCGCGCAGCAGCGCGTGCTTGGCGCCCAGATCGGCAAGCCGCCACGTCTTGGGACTCATCACCGAATAGTCGCGTCCTTCGGTAGAGCGCGACCGGTCGGTGAGCACGAGCTGCGTGTGATCGCGCCCCGCACCGGGCGGGATACGCTCCATCCGGCCGAGCGGATGGTCGGGCGCGGCGACCGGGACCATCGGGATCGAGCCCGCCGCGATGCATTCGACGCCGTCGACCCCCGCCGCGAGCGGTCCCGAAATGCCGACGATCGCGCGGCGGTCGAGGATCATCGCGGTGATCGCCCCCAGCGCCTCGACGTGCAGGCGAAGCTGGACCGTCGGAAACTCGACCGCGAAAGCGCGCAGCACCTTGCCGAGCCGCTCGGCGGGCAGCATCACGTCGACCGCCAGATCGACCTCGGCCTCCAGCCCGTCGAGCATCCCCTTCACCTTGGCACGCAGCCCGTCGATCCCGAGCGAGATCGCGCGCGCCTCGGCGAGCAGAGCGCGCCCGGCGACGGTGAGCTGCGGCTTGCGCGTCCCCTCGCGCTCGAAGAGGATCAGGCCGAGCTGCGCCTCGAGGTTGGCGATGCCATAACTGATCACCGAAACCGCACGATTGAGCCGCCGCCCCGCCGCGGCGAAACTGCCGGTATCGACGATCGCGAGGAAGATGCGAAGCTGGTCGAGCGTCGGCGTGCCGGGGTTACTCACTTTTCTATTTCCTCGAACGTTTCAATGAAATTTATCCCACTCAAACCGCAGGATCGCAATCCCTAAATCGCGTGCAACGGCGGCTTTTCCGGCCTGCCCCTCGGAGACACATCATGATCGAACTTCGGCCTTTCGACAGCCTCGGTGCCGCCAACCACGGCTGGCTCGACGCGCATCATCATTTTTCCTTCGCCGGCTATCACGATCCCGCGCGGACGAGCTGGGGCAATCTGCGCGTCTGGAACGACGACACCATCGCGCCGCAGACCGGCTTCCCGCCGCATCCGCACCGCGATATGGAAATCATCACCTATGTCCGCGAGGGCGCGATCACGCACCAGGACAGCCTCGGCAACAAGGGCCGAACCGAAGCGGGCGACGTCCAGGTAATGAGCGCCGGCACCGGCATTCGCCATTCGGAATATAATCTCGAGGACGTGACCACGAAGATTTTCCAGATCTGGATTATCCCGACCCGCGACGGCGAACCGCCGCAATGGGGTGCCAAGCCGTTTCCCAAGGGCGAACGCTCGGGCAAGTTCGTGACGCTCGCCTCGGGCTATGAAAACGACAATGACGCGCTGCCGATCCGCACCGACGCGCGCGTCGTGGGCGCGACGCTCCGCGCGGGCGAGACGGCGGAATATCCGCTAGGCAAGGACCGCAAGGCCTATCTCGTCCCCGCCAAGGGCGCGGTGCAGATCGACGACGTCCGCGTCAACGCCCGCGATGGCGCCGCGATCAGCGGCATCGACGTGCTGCGCGTCACCGCGATCGAGGACAGCGAAATCGTCCTCGTCGACGCGGCCTGATCCCCGGGGCGGCGCGGCACCTCGTCGCCGCGCCGCCTATTGACGGAGCCGGCTGATCCAGTCCGCCGGCACCGCGCCTCGCGGACCGGGTACCGGCTGTGCGGCCGGGTGACTCGTCGGCGGGGCAAGCTGCGGCCCGGTTAGTGGCACGCCCTGCCGGTAATCCCAGAACCAGTCCTCGCCCGGTTCGAACGACTGGATAAAGGGGTGACCGGTCGCTTCGAAGTGCGCGGACGCGTGCTGCGCAGGCGAGGAATCGCAGCAGCCGATATGGCCGCAGGTGGCGCAGCGGCGCAGGTGGAACCACCAGCCGCCGTGCTCGAGACATTCGGCGCAGCCGGTTCCCGACGGCGGAACCGATGGATCGATGTCGCTGCTCATGCCGCATTCTCCATCAGAAATCGAAGCCTTGCTGCGCCGGTTCGGGCTGCGCCACACCCTCCAGCGCGAGCATTCGGGCCTTCGAGATCGCACCGCCCGGGGCCGAAAAGCCCCCGATCTTTCCGCCCGCTGCCATGACCCGGTGGCAGGGAACGATCAGCGGCACCGGATTGCGCGCCATTGCCTGGCCGACGCTCCGCGCATATTCGGGACCGACGCCCAGCATCCGCGCAACCGCGCCATAAGTTGTCGTCTCACCCCAGCCGAGCTGGCGCACGACGTCATAAACCCTTGTAAGGAAAAGCTCCTGCGGGCCGAGATCGACGGGAACGTCGGAAAAATCGACGCGCTGACCCGCGAAATAGCGACGGATGCCGTCGATAACCACGTCCACCTCCGGCGATGGGTCGGCACGCACCGCGTCAGGCATGTGCCGCGCAATCGCTCGTTCGCTGTCTTGCGCGTCCGGCGCGGGCAGGCGCAGGCTGTTGATGCCGGAGGCGTTCCACCCGATCGCAGCGACACCTGCCGCAGTCTCGAAAAGCTGAAAGTGGCTCTGCCCCGACATGTGCGGCTCCCATTTAGGGAGCCTGAATATAGGGAGCCCGGGTTTCGCGCCACAGTTTCCGGCCGCTTTCGTCACCCTTTTGATGGGCGGGGGTTCAGCGCGCCAGCGTCAGTCTGTCACCGTCGATGTGGATGCTGTCGAACTGCGCGAGGGCATTTTGCCCCAGCAGCGATACGCCGACATCGCGCCGCGGGACGGCCGCCTTCAGATTGCGGATCGGGTGGCCGTCGAATTCGATCTCGCGGATGACGATCCAGTCGACCGCCACGGGCCCCGCCGCAGTCAGCACCGCCTGCGTATCGCCCGTGACGACATAGCCGCCGAGTTTGCGGGCATCGGCGTGGCTCAGGACGACATGGCTTGCGCCGGTATCGACAAGAAACCGGATTGACCCCGCCGCCAGCTTTCCATCGATATAGAATAGGCCGTTGTCCGACCGCATTGCGCCCGACCGCGTTCCGCCTTCGGCCGGACCGCCCGCCGCGCCTCCAGCCGAAAATGCGGTCGCAGGCCCCTGTCCCGGTTCGGACACGACCAGCGGCGACGTAACCATCGACGTCAATGCTCCGGCAAGAAAGATGGCAGAGGCCCGCATTCGGCCGCTTTAGGCGCGGCAATTTGACCTTCGGTTTCCCCGTGTGGCTAACGGTGCATTAACCGGAATTTGCCTCCGGTGCGACCGGCCCGGTCAGCCGACCGTTTCTTTGGCCTCTTTGGTTTCCTCTTCGAGACGTTTCACGCGCCGCGACTGCAGTACGCCGAACAGCAGGAGGAATACCGACAGGATCGTCCACTGGATCACCTGCAGCCAATATCGCACCTTGAGCGAATATTCGTCGCGATAGAGGGTGTAATAGGGATCGCTGATACCCACGCCGAGTGCGTTGAACAGGACGCGGATCGGGCCGGGCAATCCACCTTCGACCAGGATTCCCGACCAGGACGGGCGTTGGGTCGTCTCGGCAAGCCGCTTCCTGCTCTTTGCTTCAAGCTGCACGAAGAAGGTCGCGGCGCCTTTTCCGGCGGGCCGGTACGGCGAAAAGGCCATCCGGTCGTCGGCGATATACCAATCCTGTCCGAAGAAGACGATGGTGCCGAGCTCACCGCCGACCAGCCTCGCCGGACCTTCGATGATCGCCACCGAACCCGCGTCGCTCGCGGCAATCGTCTGCCGCCGGCCGTCGGTGCCCGGCAGGGCGAACAGGATATAGGCGATAAAGCCGAGAATGACGCCGAGGGCGACAACCGCAAAGCTGTAGAATATCACGCGGAGCGTCTTGGCCCGCTTGATCTGGACCTCGAGCGGCGGCTCCACCTCCGGCTCCGGGTCGCGTTTGCGGAGAATGCGCAGGATGAGCCACGCCGGGAAGACGGCCAGAAGGAACAGGAACAAAAAGGTAAGCAACGGCGCATAAGCGCCGAAATGACCGATCTGCCATTCGGCAAGCCGCGCAAAGAAGCCGCGATATGTGGCTCCTTCCCACAGGAAATAGAGACCGCACAGCGCGATCCATACGCGAATAGCCAGTTTGCGAAGGGGCGTGGAGCGCGTCGACATGAACGGAGCGCGAAGCCTCAGGCGTTTGCGGCTGGCTGGAAACCAGCGCGGCGACGAAGGCGCATCGTCATTCCGACCCCGAACAGGCCGAGGATGAGCGATAGCCAGGTAGCCGGTTCGGGAACCGCCGGCGGCTGGTTCGGATCGCCGCCGCTGCTGGTCGTACCACCACTACTGCTGGTCGTCGTCCCGCCGCTGCTGGTCGTCGTCCCGCCGCTGCTCGTTCCCCCGCCGCTGCTGCCCCCCGACGAACTGCTCGTCGTACCCGGGGGCGGTGTGCTCGCCGAAAACACATTGTTTGCGATGGGACCGAGCGCGGGCGCCGCCAGTGCAAGCACCGGAGGCCCGGCAGCGGGGGCAGCGGCAAACGCCTCGGTGGCAGCCGTACCGGTCGGGTCCGGGACCGCCGCCGCGCCGTCGGACGGCGCCGCGATGACCGGACCGTCGCGGCGCGCAATGGTGGCGAAGTCGCGATCGCGCAGGGCACGGCGCACCCTGTTGCGCGGCAGGCGCGTGGCCTTCGCGATCGGCACCGCCGCATCGGGTTCATCGGCGTAGCTGCCGTCATCAACCTCTTCCGAGGGTGGAATGGCCATCGCCGCCATCGCGCTTGCACCCTGCCCCGGAATTCCAAGGATCGCACGGTCTTCAAGACGCGTAAAACCGATCAGCAGGACACCCAGGATCAGCGCGATGCGCGTCGTCCTGTACCGTGACGGCTTGCTACCCTCACTTGCTTCCATGCTTCGGCAACCCCCACAATACGATTCGTGTCACCTATTGGTAGCATAGCGGATGCTTTTCAACAAATTAGCTGTCTCGACATGGCACAGTTCCACTGCGCCGCGCCGGGACGGCACCCGCGAATGCTACGATCCGGGAGTGGCCGCCTTTGCCGGCGCCTTTGCCGGCGCCTTGGCAGCGGGCGGCTCGAGCCCCGCCTGATAGGTGATGTTCGCCTTGGCCCGCGCCTCGTCGACGCGCTTCTTGAGGACCGTCCCCAGATTCTCGGCGCGCATGACCTGCGCCGCCATCGGCCCCGCATCCTGCTCGCTGACCGGAACGGGTTGCTGGCCGACGATGACGCTCACGATGACCTTGCCCTGCGTCGGGATAATGAAAGGCTCCCCGTCTGGAAGCGCCAGGATCTGCTTCATCACTGCGGCCGGAACGACGCCCGAATCGATGCTGTTCTTGCCCTTCTGGTAGGTGATCGCCTTTTGCTTCAGCGTCGCCTCGACGTCCGCGAGCGACCGCGCTGCCTGCAGGTCCTTCAGGATCTTCTGGTCGCTCGGCATATCGAAGCTGATCTGGTCGACCATATAGGCGGTGCGCTGGCCGAACCGGCCGGGATTGTCGGCGATGAATTTCTTTACCGCGGCCGCTTCCGGCACCCGGACGGTGTCGGCGGTCTTCTTGCCGTACATGCTGACGAGCAGTTCTTCCTTCAGGCGGCGTTCGCGAATGATGTACAGGGGATCGCGGTCGAGCCCGTCTTCCTTGGCGACCTGCGCCATCAGCCGGCGGTTGATGATCTGCTGCAGCATCTGCCGCTGCACGGCCTTCTTGTCGCCCGCCGGGGGGTTCGGAAGTTCCGCGATTTCGGCGTTGAGCTCCTGCTGCGTGATCTCCTCGCCATTGACGACGGCGACCACCTGCCCCGTCGGTTCCTTGTCGCATCCGTGGAGGACGATGGCGGCGGCGCAAATATAGGCGAGCCTTGCAGTTATAGCGGTTTTCACTTACGCCCCCCAAAGGTTCTGGCAGTGCAACAGGCAAGATGCCTAAGCTGCTGGCTGCATAGCGATTTACGCGACCGCAATACAATGGGGAAACCGAATTGGAAACTGTCTACGATTGGATCACGGTTGCCATATTCGTCGGCCTGGCGGTACTCTTTCTCCAGCGCTCCTCCGAAGAGGAGCCGCGCGACAAAATCTATCATTACGCCCCGCCGGCCATCGGATGCGCGATCGCCAACTATCTGGGCAATGAGGGATATATGGTCGGGTCGGTCGTGCTGATCGTCGGCATCCTCGCCTATATCCACTACATCCTCAAACCCTTCGCGCCGTCCGACAGCAACGCGAACTAATCGCCGGCGGGTTTCCCGGCCGCGAAGCGCCAGACCCGCTGCAGCAGCTTGTCGAGCACATAGATCGTCACCAGCGAGATCGCGAAGGTCGTGAGCCCCGCGAAATTGTGCAGGAACCCTTGCGCCGCGGCCTCCCCCCAATAATAGGTGATGAGGATGAGCAGCAACACGCGCATCAGGTTCGAAAAGACCGCGACCGGGATCGCCGCCGCGACCAGCACCGCCATGTAGCGCCAGTTGGCCCGGTGGCTCATATAGACGTAGAAGAGCGTCAGGGCCGACAGCGTGATGAGCGAATTCAACCCCGCACAGGCCGCCGCGACCAGCAACTGATATTGCCCGATCTGGATCGTGACGCCCGCACTGGCAATCGGATAGCCGAGGAAATACAGCAGCGAGACCGCGCTCTCGCTGATCCATATCTTCAGCGGATTGGTCAGCGCGGCAACGAGGCTGTCGGGAAGCGGCACCGCGAACAACAGGTACAGCAGCGGAAACCACAGCCGCTGCAACGCCGCGGCGCCGACAAATGCATAGAGCAAGGCCACGACGAGCGCATAGAGCGCATAGACCTCCAACTCGATGACCGCCGCGATACGGAACAGCACGAGCGAGAGCGCGGTCACGAATATGGCGCCGAATGCCCTCCACGCGGCGGGTTTGTGCTGCACCGGACGCGTTTCCGGCAGCATCCTGACAAACAGCCATATCCCCGATGCCAGAACCAGCGGGCCGTGCGAGCCCTGCTCGGTCGACCAGCTTTGCGTGGCGATGAACCGCCATGTCGGAAACGACACCAGGGCCAGTCCCAGAAGGGCCGGCCAGTAACGCCCCGCCCATGCGAGCGCGGATTGTTTTACCACAGGGTTACCCGAAGCGTGCAATGTCGACTTTCGCCTTTGCATCGGGCAAGCAGGCCCTCCGCCACGATGGCGGTCACCGATCTCTCCCTGATGCACGCGACTAGCAAAACATCCGATCCTTTCGCAAGCCGGATGATGATGGGCATGCGGGGCGAGACGCCGATTCAGCGCGAACCGCACCGAAGCGGTTCAGAATGGGGCGAAAGCTGTGCGATTTGCCTTCGCGTAAACGGAGCTTTTTGCTCGACAAGATGCGCGCGAATGCTACCGCGTCGCGGGTGACGACATTTCATGCAGTCAAACCGGATTGGGCCAGCCGATTGTGGACCTAAAGCACCAGCTGACTTCGCTGAAGTCGATCTTCCTTGGTCAAGGCGACACCACCTCACTCCGCGGCCGGGCGATGAATTCGGGCGCGTGGATCGGTGCCGGATTTGCGGTGCAGAAAGCTCTCCAGTTCGGGTCCAACCTGATCCTGACGCGCCTGCTGTTTCCCGAAGCCTTTGGCCTGATGGCGCTGGCGTCGGTCTTCATGGTCGGGCTCGCGATGTTCTCGGACGTGGGAATTTATCCGGCGGTTATCAGGGACCCGCGGGGCGACGACCCCGATTTTCTGAACACGGCATGGACGGTGCAGGCTGTTCGAGGCCTTGGCTTGTGCGCTGTGGGAGCAGCGATCGCTTACCCCATATCGCTGATTTACGAGCAGCCCATTCTATTTCCGCTGCTTGCCCTGCTCAGCACCACTGCAGCCATATCGGGATTCCAGTCCATTTCCCTTGCCACGGCCGAAAGACGGCTGGATTTTCGCAGGGTCACGGTCATTCAGGTCATATCCCAGATTGTTTCCATCACCCTGCTGATTACTTTATCATATTTATACAGATCGGTCTGGTCGCTGGCTTTCTCGGGCGTCATCAGCACGCTTGCCTCAGTTGTCCTGGGCCATCTGCTGCTTCCGAAGCACCGACATCGGTTCATGCTGCACTCCGCATCGGCAAAATCGCTTTTCCATTTCGGGCGGTGGATATTGCTGTCGACCCTCGCCACCTATTTGGGCGGAGAAGGACTGAAGGCCATTCAGGGAGGCCTGATTTCCCCTGCGGAATTTGGCGTCCTTTCTATAGCCTATACGATCGCGGCCATTCCGAACGAACTTGCGACGAAACTCGCCGCATCGATTGGACTGCCCGCCATTGCCGAAACCTATCGCGCCGCGCCCGATCGCACGTCCGCGGTGCTGCACGCACTGCGGATCCGGACACTTGCCGTTTCGCTGACACTTTTTGCTGGCGCAATCGTGGTCGCGCATCCCGCGATCCGCCTGCTCTATGATCCAAGATACCATGCAGCGGCAGACTATCTCGTGGCGCTGTGCGCAGGCAACGCGATTGCAGCGGTCGCCTCTGGCTACAATAGTGCAATTCTGGCGATCGGAAGGGCGTCAAGCTACTTCCTGTTGATCGCCTCGCTGGCGATAATCCGCATCGTGGCGGTCCTACTGGGCTTCCATATCGACGGAATCATGGGAATGCTATACGGGATGGCTTGCGCAAATCTTGTATATATCGCGATCACATGGATCGTCGCATTTCGATTCAAGATCATCGATTTAAAAATGGACATCATATCGATAATATTGGTTTTGTCATTTTTGCTCGTATTCAGTTCGGCATATCATTTTATGGTTCATATCTTATAGAAAAAGTTGGACGTTTTACCTTAAAGAATACGCTGCATTGAAGGCAAATCTGTGCCAATAATAATACCCCCTCATCTGGAACAGCATGCCGGAATCGCGCATTAGTCCAATATGGTGGCCAAACGATGGCGCCAGTCATGCCGGGTGCGAACATGTTCCACATTGCGTTCGCGGATGGTCGCTAGCTTCTGCGGTTCGGCGCACAAGGCGTGGAGCATGGCCAACGCCTCTTCTGGGGCCTCCGGTAGTTCGATGGTCGCCTCCGGCCAGTCGAGCAATTCGTCGGCTTCCTCGGTGGAGGGGCGGGAGCCAGCGACTATGCAGCCTGCCGCGAGCGATTCGAACCAGCGCTGGCCGACGATGGACATCGGCACCCGCAGCGGACTGGTGATATGCGGGTCATAAGCGAGCGCGATCAGGGACGATTGCGCCAACTTCCAGAAATGCATGCGGTGTAGCCGCATATCATCGATGGCACCGATAGACAGATGATCGGTGTGGTGGAAGATGTAAGGGCTTTCCGGGGTATTCATCGCTTCGGCGACCGTACGGGTGATACCTGGCAGCTGCCGTCCGTAAGCGAGCACGGCAATCGGACGATCACTGTTAAGACCATTCACCAGCGTCGTATCTGTCGCCAGCGGCACGTGCCGCGCAATGGCGCGATGCTCCGGTCGGAGGCTCTCATAAACAGGGCGGAATGGCAGGCACAGCCGGTCGACGCTATCCTCCAGGCTGAACGCCGGGCGCAGGCGGCTTGCGATGGCTCGCGCCGGACCGGGCAGCCGTTCGATGAACTGCTGACCGCGCGAATAGAGTATGTGCGGCGTATCCCAGCAATCGAACAGGTAAACCACGACGCGATTGCCCGCTTCACGGAGAGCGCGCAATTGAGTCTCCAGAGGCGGCAATTGATAGAAAGCCAGCAGGACACAGACGATCGTCGCGTTCCTTGCTTGGGCGGGGCTTTCCGGCAGGAGACACAGCTCGGCGTCATGCTCCCGCAGCAATATATTCTCCAACTCCGCCATGCAGCACATGGCCGGAGACCGATCGAGATTCCGCATCGACAGAACGTAAATCTTCCCGCCGGTACCGGATGTATAAACAGGAGCTCTACTCACTGCCTTCACCATATCAGGATCGGCGTTTATAGGGTGCGGCAGGCCGCGCCGCGCCTGACGTCGCGAAAAGTGGAACAGATGACACTTTCCGGACGAACGGACGCCAAGGCAGCTTGACTGGGCCTGAGCCAAATGCGGAATGGTACGGCGATGGCATCCCTTGCGTCCTTTTCATCCCCGGTCGCCAAATCGGGCAACGCCGTTTAAGTTCCAGGCGATCTTCACGGTCGAGGGCTGGTTCGCCTGTGTCAAATTCGCAAAACTACTCTCGCAAGCTGCGCCCCCCATGATCGGTCGCGATCATAGAGCGCCTCGCGAACGACTGCCAGTTGATCCGACATTGCCGCAACACGCCCTTCGTTCACCATCAAGTCGCGCAACTCCGCTTCCATCGCGTCCTGACTGTCCGCCTCGAATATCGCGCATCCGTCACCCAAAGCAGCTATAGCGGGAACGATCGAACTCATGAGCGAGGGGACGCCGTGAGCAGCCGCCTCGAAGCCCACCACGGCAAGCCCCTCGTTGAAAGCCGTTCGCGTCGGACAGACCAGTAAATCCGCGGCATCGATTGCCCGATGCACCGCTGTCCCGTCCAGCTTGCCCACGAAGGAAACGCGCGGGTCATCGAGCTTGGCGATCAGCGCTTCGAGTTCGGCGGTTGCGCTCCCTGCACCCGCAAACACCAAAGTGAGATCCGGAAAGTCCGACTTCAACGCAGCAAACGCGTCCAACAGCATAAAGACGCCTTTGTCGTGCTCGATCCTGCCAAGATACAAAAGGTTACGAACTCGGCTGACGCGTTTCACAGCATGCCGATGCGCCATCTGAGGAATCTGTGCCAATCCCTGTACCCGCCCCAAAGTCACTTGCGCAATCTGCCTCGCGCATTCGGCCGATGTGCAAATCGCATCGTCGATCGACCGGGCGCGCCATGCAGTTTGTGCTTTTCGATAGACTCCTTTTGCACCGCCCAAGCGTTGCCCCATAGGCCAGAATGTATTGTGCGCCGTCAGCAACAAGCGCTGGCTGCGCCGCGCGAGCCTCGGCCAGAACGCCGACGGAAAGTCGGTTGCCGCAAGGATCAGATGGGGCGCAAATGCATCGATTGCAGAACACACCCGGTTTCCATAGTCATTCTGCGCCGCAAAATATTCCTTGCGGCTATTCCAGCTACCTCGCGCGATCCGATGAAAAGAGTGGGACCGGTCCATCTGGTCCTTCGGAACGGATATCTTTTACCGAGTACGAGCCGGGCGTCCGGGCGAGCTCGCAGTCGCGAACACGGCGCCGGCGATCAACCACGTCAGTGGCACGATCGATGAGTTGGGAACGCTGTCCAGCAGATTGATGGCGAGCAACGCGCAGAGGGCGGCCGATGGAACCGAAATGGCCTCGAGCGCCTTGCGCCGCCACAAGAGGCTGACGGCTCCGATCGACAGCAGGCCGAACATCGACAAATACCCCGCCCAGCCCCACGTGCCGAACGCAATGATCCAGCTGCCGTCGGTGACGCTGTTGTCCCTCCCCGTTTCGGGGTCGTAAATGCGATTCCGGCCCCAGCTTCCCCAGCCGAACATCGGCTTTTGCGCGACTTTCTGAAGCAGCTCATCCTCGTTTATCAGCCGCACTCCGAGCGAATCGCCGCGATCGGTGCTGAAAGCGTTGGTCATTTCGGATATCGTCGCCGTGGGGATCAGTCCGGCGGCGCGCACCGCGGGGTAGAGCAGCACCAAGCCGCATAGCGCCGCGCTCAGCAGGGCAAGCCGCCGGGCGCGCAGGAACGCGATCGCCGGGACCGTCACCGCGGCGAGCACGAACGCCCCCAGCGATTTGCACAGCACCAGAATCAGCGCCAGATAGGCTGCGAACAGTCCCGACCGGGTACGGCGCGTTCCCGTGGCATCCTTCCACCGCGCGGCGGCCGCCGCCAGCGCCATGGCACAGAAGATCGCGACTAGCAGACCGTGGCCCAGGAACACCACGGGGCGAAAGCCGCCTCCGCGCACCTGTTGCCCGAAGCTGTGCGGAAAAAAGCCGTAGATCAGCCGGTGCAACTGCGGACTGAGCCGGATTTCGATCAGCATCAATACCGAATAGGCCAGCGCCGCGAGCACCAGCGCAAAGAGGAACTGGCGGCGGCGCTCGTCATTGTTCAACAAGCCATAGCCAGCCACAAACGGGATAAGCGTGATGACGTTCAAAGCCGCCTGCGACGCAGCGTCGTACAATGTCATCGGCGGAATGAAGCGGTCGCCGTAGAGGAAGGATTCGGGATTGAAGACCGATGTCGCGAAGGGCGAGAAGACGAACAGCACGGCCAGGCCGACGATCGCGGGATTCTTGAAGGCGCCGAGCCATCGTTCGCGCGCGAACAGCGCGCAGCCGATCAGGATCGAGAGGTTGGAAATGCTGGTCTTGTCGAGCGGCGGCACACCCGAAAACTCGAACGAGGTCTTGACGGGGAGCAGCAGATAAGCGCCGAGAACCGACCACATGAGCGCCCGGTGTGCGGGGAGCGTCGCAAACAGCAGGATCGCCACGCACGGCCAGACGCCGAGGACCAAATAGGCAAACAGATTCGGAATCGAACGCCCCCCGCGCGGTTATTCAGCGGTCGGCATATGCGGCCGCGGGACGTTGCAGTCCAGCAGCGCGCGCATTTTGGGGCTGTTTTCATTCGGCGTGTCATAGCTCGCCTTGGCGCCCCAGCTTCCCCACCGGGTCCCTTGCCGCCCCACACTGTTGAAATGGGCGAGCAGGCTGCAACCAAGGTCGCGATGCACCCGCATGAGTTCGACATAGAGATCATACATGCGCGGATGCGACTGCGCCGGCGCCAGCGCCGGACCATAGGGCAACTCCGCCTGCCCCTTGGGCTGGATATGCTGTCCTCCCTCATAAGCGATGTAGGCAAGTCCATTGCGCTTCGCGAAATCGATCGTCCGGGACAGGCTGTCGCCGGCGCGCAGTTCCGCCAGCGTCGCCGCGACATCGTCGATCACCATATCGGCTGTCAGCGCCGCGCCAAGGCTCGCCCATTTCTCATAGGCCGCGTCGCGAGGCCCGACATAGGCAGCGGGCGACACCGTATCGACCCCGCCGTTTTTGAGACACCACCGGATCGTGCGTTGCGACGCGTCGAACCAGGCCGCCTGGACCGCGCCGACCCGCACCAGCCGCTTCGCATCGGCTCCCGCCCATTCGCGCTCCCATATGGCGAACGTCCGCCTGAACAGCGCCCCGATCCGCTCGGGGTGATCCTTCCCCTCGGTCTTCGCGGCATCCTTCCAGGGATTCCCGCCCTTCGCTTCGACCAAGGCGCCCGCCAGCGGCGAATTCAGCATCCAGCCGGCCTGCAGAAAGCCCCAGTTCCAGACCTCGTTCGAATATTCGAGATAGACTTTCAGCTTGGGGTCAAGCGTCTGATGCACCAGCTTCGCAAACTGTGCGATATAGTCGTCGGTCGCACGGTGCGGGATGCAAAACCACGGATCGATCTGAAGCGTGTTGCATAGCTGGACCATCAATTCGATCGAGACGCCGCCCGAAAACTTCATCTGGAACGGTGTCGGCGCAGGACCGAAGCGGGCGTCGGGATCGCCCCGCGTCGCCACCATCGTATAGAATGTCGGCCGTTTCCGGTTGCGCCAATGTTCTTCGATCGAGTTGTTCGTGCCTGCCCAATCCATGAACCGCAGGCAATGGAACGGACGGCAGAAATCGAGGAATTCGGGCAGGAACGGATCGCGCGTCAGGTCCGCATTCTCGTCGGCTTCCGCAACCAGCCGGATATTTCGGATGTGATTGCCGCGCTTGGACCGCCTGATGATGATCCCTTCGTAATTCTTCCTGTCATTCCGCATGCTCAGTTTCACGCGGCCCGGTCTGCTCGATATGATCCGGGTAGAGGCCGTCGCGTCGATCTCGCCTTCCCCGTCATAAAGCAGAATATAGGTTCCTGGCGGTCGCCAGTTAGGGACAAGGGTCGCGACCGTTTGAGGTTCCGAAAGCCCGGGGCTGCGGACCGGCACCTCGAGCGGGTAACCGTCCTCGTCATACTGGAACGCTGCCGGGACATTGGTGTTGTCCGGCCCGGCCTTGCTGAGATTCTTCGTGTACCAAGGCCTTGCCCCCAGAAACAGGTTCCGGAAGGGAAAGCCCGGCTCCCAGTCCGCGATTCCGGCCAGATTCATGCCGATGGGCAATTTGGGAAAGCTGTCGCCGCGCGGGATGGGAATCGGTTCCTCACGCGTCGCGGCCCACAGTCCGCCGAGACCGGCCGTAAAGACGCCCGCGCCGGCCGCGGAAGCCAGCATCAACGACCGACGATCAATCTTCATCGGCCGGCAGCCCGTCGGTTATCGAGCCGCCGACGCGGCGTTCAAAACAAGACATTGTTCCGGAACTCGCTGGAACAGGCTCGGGCAAAAGCCTGCAGGAATTCCTCGAGCGCGTCGGGCGAATAGCCGGATGCCCCCTCTATCGTCGAGACGCGGAAAAGCAGCCCGTCGGGAGAAACACCCCGAACATTCGCCAGCGCCATTGAGATTCTCTGTTCGGCCCACCCAACGGGAAAATCCCTACCTACACGGACCCAGTACAGAATCTCCTCCTTCGGGCCGCCACGATCGGCGATCAGCTTTCGCGCGGCGATGCGGCGACCGTCGAAATCGAGCGACACAGCCTTGGAAAAAACGATCGGGAAACCCGCCGCCGGATAGCAAACCTCGGGCCGATGGACCTGAACGTCATTCTGCTGGATATTGTTGTACGCTAGTAGCACCATCATTGTGGGCAACCCGTCGCCTTGGTAGATACGGGTTTCGAGATTCTGATAGAGATTGTCGGAAAACGGGTCGGGGGCAGCGGTTACCAGTTCGCTGCTCGTCCGCGACCGCCACCTGCCCGCAGCCCCAGGGATCATCTTGCGGAACCGCTCTTTGGGGATGGGCGCGGCCAAGGCTCTCGGCATGTTGAGGGAGGAGATGGCGGCGGCCGCCGCCAGCCCTAGGCCAATCAGGGCGCCTCGCCGGTCGATCATCCTGCTATCGGCACGTTCGCCCGGCGAAAAAATGTTGCGTCTGGTCATATTAGCCCTTTGGATCGGCCGCTCATGCTTAGTCGCCGTCGGACAAACTCGCCAACGAAAAAGTTCCCCACTATAAAAGGGCGCGGCTTGCAAAGCTGTTCGAACAGCCTAGGCGGGAAACAACGCAAGCGTTCGGGGGGCCAAGCTTGAGAATTGCGTATCTGGTAAATCGCTATCCGGCGACAAGTCACAGCTTCATTCGCCGCGAGATCGCAGCAGTCGAGGCCGCAGGCGCAGAGGTGTTTCGCTTCTCGGTCCGCCCCGCGGACCTCGCCGCCTTGCCCGACCCGCGCGACCAGGCGGAAGTCATGCGAACCGAGACGCTTCTAACCCCAGGCGGCCTGCGACTCCTGCTGCGGTTGGCGGGGCGATTCCTCCGATATCCGGGCCGCGGCATCGTGGCGACGCGGACAGCCTTTGCGCGCGGGGAATGGAAGGTCGCGCCGATTATAAGGCGCGTCGCCTATTTGGCCGAAGCCGCCGAACTGGCCGCGCGGATGCGGGCGTTGAAGGTCGATCACCTGCACGCCCATTTCGGGACAAATCCCGCAATAGTGGCCCGGATCGCCAGCAAATGGAGTAGCATCCCCTACAGTTTCACGGTCCACGGGCCCGACGAATTCGACCTCGCCGCCCCGCTCGACCTCACCGGGAAGATCGCCGACGCCCGATTTTGCGTGGCAATTAGCAGCTTCGGGCGCAGCCAGTTGATGCGCTGGAGCGCGTTCGACGACTGGAGCAAGATTGAGGTGGTCCGGTGCGGCGTAGACGAAATGTTCCTCAATGACGGCGCCCCGTCGCCTGTGCCTGCCACGCCGCGCCTGTGCGCCGTCGCGCGATTGAGCGCGCAAAAGGGCATACCGCTGCTGATCGAGGCCGCGAAGCGCCTCAGGGACGAAGGCAGGCATTTCGAACTTGTCCTGATCGGCGATGGCGAAATGCGGGACGAGATCGAACGGATCGTCGATCGCCACAGCCTCAAAGCGATAGTTCGGATCACTGGATGGGTGAGCGCCGACGAGGTGGTCGCGCATCTGTCCGAGGCGCGCGCTATGGTCTTGCCCAGCTTTGCCGAAGGGCTTCCGGTCGTGATCATGGAGGCGCTGGCACTCGAACGCCCTGTCGTTGCCACCGCAATTGCCGGCACCCCCGAACTCGTCGACCATAGGTGCGGCTGGCTTATTCCCGCGGGATCCGTCGACGCGCTGACCGATGCGATGCGCGCGGCGCTAGACGCCTCGCCTGCCGAGCTCGCCGCGCTGGGCAGTGTCGGAAGGGAAAGAGTGCGCGACCGGCACGATGCGAGCCGGAATGGCCGCGAACTCTATCGCCTGTTCCAGCTCCATCACGACATCGGCCGATGACATGATCGCGCTGCTGGCCTGGCTCCTCGCCCTCCCCCCTCTGATCGCTCTTTCGATTTTCGTTCTTGAAACGCTGCTCGGCCTCGGGCGGCTTCGCGAAGCACCGCCACCTCCGGGGCAGCCGAAAACTGTCATAGTGATGCCCGCGCACAATGAAGCCACGACGATCGGGTCGACTCTCGACCGGCTGCAACCAGCCCTCAGCCAAAATATTCGCCTGCTAGTCGTCGCTGACAATTGCACCGACGACACGGCGAAAATCATCCAGTCGCGGGGTCATGCGGTGGTCGAGCGCCATGACCCGGAGAACCGGGGCAAGGGCTTTGCGCTGGCGTTCGGACGCGACCATCTGCTCGCTTCTCGCGACGAGCGCACGCTCGAATGCGTCGTCGTCCTCGACGCCGATTGCGAGACCGACGCGGCATCGCTGTCGACGCTCACGCGGACCTGTGTCGCGCGGCGCGTGACTGTCCAGAGCCGCAATATCCTCCGGGAAGCGAGCGATGCCCCCGCAAAGGTCCAGATGTCCAGTTTCGCGTTCTGGATCAAAAGCGTCGTCCGCCAGCGCGGCGGGATGCGTTTGGGTGGCGCGGCCCTGGTGACCGGGACCGGAACGGCCTATCCTTGGGCCCTGTTCAAGACGCTTCCGCTGGCAACCGCGAACATCGTCGAGGACTTGGCGATTGGTATCCACCTGACGCGGAACCGGCAGGCGCCAATCTATCTGGACAGTGCCTCGGTCCGGAGCGCGGCCGCCGATGAGGCGGCGACGCTGAGCCAGCGCACGCGCTGGGAGCACGGCTTCCTCCAAACTGCCCGGACATTCGCTTTCAGCGCGATCCACGACGGCATCCTGTCGCGGAATCAAAAGCTGCTCCACCTCGGCCTTCACCTTCTCGTTCCACCCCTGACGTTGCTCCTGCTCGTATCGCTCACAGCGCTCGCAGCAACCGGCGTTCTGGCGTGGCTCGGCGGAGATTGGTCTGCCTTCGTCGCGCTGGCTGCCGCGATCCTGCTGGCAGCCGCCGCTATCCTGCTCAATTGGGCGGTCGAGGGGCGGCGTTGGCTCAGCGCCCGCGCGATGCTCCAGCTGCCGCTCTACATGGTATGGAAGCTGCCGGTCTATCTCGGTTTCGTGCGCGGCAAGAGCGTCGGCTGGGTCAGGACCGAACGAACCGACGCGGGAACGGAACAGCGGCCTTGACCAAAATCCTGACCATCATCGTCAATTACCGCACCCCCGAACTGGCCGAAAAATGCCTTGCAGCGCTCGCCAGCGAACGATCGGGTGACGCCGGTCTCTCGGCCATCTTGGTCGATGGCAATTCTGGCGACGGGTCGGCGGAGCGGCTCGCCGGCTTTCTGGCGCTTACCGGGTTCGACGGATGGACCGACCTGCTTCCGCTCGATTTCAACGGCGGGTTCGGTTGGGCGAACAATCAGGCGATCCTCAGCCGCGGCACCGACCTTCCCGACTATATCTACCTCCTCAATCCCGACGCCGAGGTCACGCCTGGCGCCGTCGCGTCGCTCGCCACGGCGCTCGATACGCATCCCCGGGTCGCGGCCGTGGGTAGTCAGCTTATCGAACCCGACGGCGCCCCCGCCGCCTCGGCCTTTCGCTTCCCCTCCCCGGGCCGCGAGTTCGTGCGCGGATCGCAAACCTTTGCTCTGCATCGGCTGCTGGGCATTCCGCCGATCGTTCTGGCGCCGGGCGAGGCAGGTCCGGTCGGCTGGGTAACCGGCGCCAGCGTAATGCTGCGCCGCGATGCGCTCGCCGCAACCGGCCTGTTCGACGACGGCTTCTTTCTCTATTTCGAGGAAGTCGAACTGATGCGACGCCTGACCCGCGGCGGCTGGCAGATATGGTGCGAACCACAAAGCCGAGTCCGCCATATTGGCGGCGCATCGACCGGCGTCGACGGGAAACAGGTACGAAAGCCGAAACCGGCCTATTGGTTCGCATCGCGCAACCGATACTTCACGCGCAGCGGTGGAGCCGCCTACGCCTGTCTCGCGAACCTTGCCTGGCTGTCCGGCTTCGCGCTGATCGGGGGCCCGCGCATGTTGCTGTCACGAACGGCACGTGCCAACGCAACTGCGGGGGAGACGCGGGGCATCATCCAGGAGGGCATCTGGCCCGCGGCACGGCATCGCAGGGCCTCGATCGCCAGAATTGGCTCGGCCTTTGGTCAATTGCCCCGCTGGGCGGAGGATAGTTGACCGATCCGGAATATCGCCCGCGGACGTATCGAAACGCAGAAAGTCCAAAGCAATCATCGCTAATCGAGTGAGCGCATGACAAGAAGATTCCTGAGCCCCTCTCTGTGGATACTACCTGCATGACGTCGCGACACAAACTCGGAATCGTGGTGATCGGACGCAACGAGGGCGAACGCCTCAAGGCCTGTCTGGCGAAGCTGCCTAACGGGCCCACCACCGTATATGTCGATTCCGGATCGCAAGACGGCAGCGTGGAGTTCGCGCGGGGACGGGGAATCGACGCGTTTTCGCTGACGTCAGACAAGCCGTTCACGGCTGCACGCGGACGCAACGCCGGTATCTGTCACCTGTTGGAACGGCACCCCGATCTTGAGTTCATCCAGACCGTCGACGGCGACTGCCTGATCGATGATCACTGGCTTGAAAAGGGCGTCGCCGCGCTGGAGGCGCATCCCACGGCAGGGGTCGTCTTCGGAAGCCTCCGCGAAGTGAACCCCGAAGGCAGCCTGTACAATTACCTGTGCGACAGATCGTGGAACGCACCCGTCGGCGAGGCCGAAAGCTGCGGCGGCATCGCGATGCACCGGGTTGCCGCGATCCGGCCGGCGGGCGGCTTTGACGAAACGCTGATCGCCGGAGAAGAATCCGACCTTTGCCTGAAGATCAGGAAGGCCGGCTGGTCTGTGCTGAGCGTCGACGCAGAAATGGGCCTTCACGATGCCGCGATATTCGAATTCTGGCAATGGCGACGCCGGATGCGGAGGACGGGCTATGCCTACGCCGAACATGTCGCGCGAAACGGCAAAGAAAGCCTGCCGAGCTGGAAGAGAGAGGTGCTCAGATTTTCTTTCTGGGGCTTGGCCCTCCCCCTGTTCATCGTGTTCGCCGCCTTCTCCCTGTTCTTCGCCAACAGGTCGTTGTTGTGGTTGGCGGCACCCCTTTCGCTGTACCTCCTTCAATTCTTCAGGATATGGAGGCGCGAGAGGGGGAAGAGCCGATATGCGATCCGGATCGCGCTGCTGACGGTGTACGAGAAATTTGCCGAGTTGGCGGGCGCTTTTCAATTCTTGACGAAACCGTTCGCCGGCAAGCGATCGAAGATCATCGAATATAAGTAGAGCCGCGCCGCCGCGATCCGTCGCCGCGCGTAAGCTTGCTCAGTTTTCGGGCACGAGCCGACCCGGATTTCCGACCACGACGCCATAGGCGGGGACATCCTTCAGCACCACCGCATTCGCCCCGACGCGCGCATGGTCGCCGATCGTGACCGGCCCTATGATCTTCGCGCCCGCGCCGATGTCGACATGGCCGCCGATCGTGGGAATGCCCCGGTCGTTCGCCCCGATCGTCACTTGCTGAAAGATCAGGCAATTGCACCCGATCTCGGCGCCGGGGTGGAGGACGATGCCGTTGGGATGCGGGATCAACAGACCACCACCGATCCGGCTGTTGATCGGAATGTCCGCGCCGGTCACGGCCGACCAGAAGCGATGCCGCAGGACCGCCAGCTTGCGCGCGAAGGGCGCCAGGATACCCCGTGCGTCCTGATAGCGCCGGATGCTGGCCAGCAGCGCCCGGGGCGGATCCCATGCGCCCGCTGCCTTGCGCTCGCGCGACCAGTCAGGGTCGGACGCCGATATTGCCGGCTGGCCTTCGGGATCGAGGATCGCCATGGGATATCGCTGTTCCTTCGAAATGCTGTCCGTCGGCGCCATCAGGGTCTAATGCCTGCGCCCGCGCCACGCCAAGGCGAAAATACGCGGGCCGGTGACCAGGTAACGCTTCCACAGGCGCCTCGGTTCGCTGAGCAGGCGGAACGCCCATTCAAGATGGAGGTGCTGCACCCAGATGGGGGCTCGCCGTTTGCGGTCGACGAGGAATTCGATCGAGGCCCCGATGCACAGTCCGATACCGCGGCCACGCGGGTCGGCCTTGCATTTCGCAGCGACAATCTCGCTTTGCGGCGAGCCGATCGCGAAAAAGGTGAAATCGGCGCGTTCGCGCGCTACGAAATCGACGATCGCATCGATGGCCCGTTCGTTGCGGAGCACGCCCATCGGCGGAAGATGCTGGACGATTTCAAGGTCCGCGAAGCGCTCGCCAAGTTCGGCCATCATCGCCTCGTCACCGCCGACGAGAGCGATCTTTCGACCGGCGAGCCATCGGTTGCGAAACAGATAGGCCGTAAGGTCGCTGCCCGTCACGACATCGAGCCGGATCCCGCGGAAGCGCGCCAGAAGCTGGAGAATACGGCTATCGCACAGGCGCATCGCCGCGTTGTCATAAGCCCCCTCCAACCGTCCGGTCGTCGCGTTTCGGTGCCTGGGATTGAGCAGCAGGACGTGGTCGACGTTGGGCGTGACGACATAGGAAAAGCAATCGCGGCCCGCGAGCTCGACAAGCTCGCGCGCAACCTGTTCATAAGACGATCCGGTAAATTCGATGCCGAGAAACCGAACACCGTCTGCGTCAGTAGGCATTCTTGTCCCAGACCAGCTTGAACAGGGTTTCGATCATGATCCTGAGGTCGAGCAGCGGCGACCAGTTCTCGATATAATAGATGTCATATTCGACCCGCTTCCGCGCCCGATCGGTGGTCGCGATCTCGCCGCGCAATCCGCGGATCTGCGCAAGGCCGGTGATCCCCGGCTTGACGCGATGCCGCGCCGTATAGCCCCGGACGGCGTCGAAATAATATTTGTCGCCGACGCGCATCATCGTCGCGTGCGGGCGCGGCCCGACCAGCGACATATCGCCGCGCAGGACGTTGAACAGCTGCGGCAATTCGTCGATGCTGGTGCGGCGGATGATCCGCCCGACCCGGGTGACGCGGGGGTCGTCCTTCTGCGTCCGCGCCGCGCCGCTGACGTCCTGCCGGTCGACATACATCGAGCGGAATTTCAGCACCGAAATCTCGTTGTTGTTGAAACCGAAACGCTTCTGCCGGAACAGGATCGGCCCCTTGCTTTCGAGGCGGATCGCCAGCGCCGTGAGCAGCAGGAGCGGCGATAGCAGGAGCACGGCGATCAGCGCGATGCCGCGGTCCATGACCTCCTTGAGAATGCCGTCGACGTCGCGGACGGGCTGTTGCCAGATCGTGAAGACGGGGATCGAGCCGAGGAAGTTGATCCGGTATCCCGCCTTGAGTTCGAGCGCTTCGGTAGGCAGAACACAGATGTCGATCGACGCGGCGCTCAGCGTCTCGGCGATATAGGCCAGCCGGTCCTGCTTGATCTCGGGCAACGCGAGGATGACCTGATCGAGATCACCGTCGCGCGCAAGGTCAAGAAGCGCTTCGAAACCGCCGAGATAGGGCAGTTCCTCGACATCGTTCTTCGTACGGCTGCGATCATCGGCGTAGCCGATGATCCGCAAATGCGGCAGGCGCTGGATTTCGAGAAGTTCCAGCACCTTGTCGATCGTCGCCTTGCCCGACGCGTAAAGCGCGACCCGCTGCCCGACGACGCCCTTTTCCATCAGGTTCCAGATCAGCTTCCGAAAAACGATGCGACTCACGAAGAGCGCAATCATGCTGAAACCGATGAAGTAAAGCGCGAACCCCCGCGAGAATTCACGCATCATCTCGAGCTGGAAAATCACCAGGCTGGTAAGCGCCGACGCGAGCAGGAAGTCCGCGATGGCACTCCCCCCTACATCCTCGCCCTGCCCTCGGAAGACCGTATAGCCATCGCGCGAGATGCGGATGAGGAAATAGTTGATGCACATGATGATCGCGCCGGTGCTGTGCAGACGCGCGTCGTAATAGTAGCCGATCGTCAGATCATAGACCACGACCGTCAGGAGATAGGCGCAGAAGAAGCAGGCCACATCGTTCGCGACGCCGAGCGACCGCAACACATTCGACGTGAAACGGATATGACCGCTGCTACGCCGCGGGACGGGCTTCAGCTTCCCGTGCATACGCCCCCCGAGGTCGCACATATTTTTTCGGGGCTGATGCGCGCGAACAGGCCGCGCCGCCGCGGCGTGCCCGGCGGGTCGTCGACGAGGAAGGATACGCGCGCGCGGGCAAGGCCGGCCTCGGCCTTCGCCGCACATAGCGCGTCGCCATATTGCGAACAGGTCCGCGAGTAGACGGCCCAGGCGCGAACCGAAGAGGGTTTCGCGATCGCAACATCCTGGTCGAGCGTCACCGCCCGCTGCCGGTCGCCGACGCGGAGCAGGAAGGCGCGATAAGCGTCGGCGAGTTCCAAGCTTTGCGGCAGAAAATCCATGCCGCGCTCGAAGGTCTGCCGCGCCCGGATGTCCTGCCCCTTGGCGATATAAGCGCGGGCCAGTTCGACATAGCCAAGGTAGTTTTCCGGAGAGTCCGAAACAACGACGTTCGCGTCCTCGATCGCCCGATCGAGGTTCCGTTCCCAAAGGCTCCGGGCTGCCCTCACCAGGAGGGCGTCCTCGTTTCGCGCGTCGGCCGCGAGCACCCTGCTCGCCAGCTCATAGGCATTTTTCTTGTCCCCCTGCGCCAGCAAGATCCTGGCCATTAGCGCCTGGCCCTCAAGGACATGCTCGTCGAAGAGTCTCGAAATCAGGCGCTTCGCTTTATCGGATTCCCCCGCGTCAAGATAGAAGCGCGCCAATATTATCTGCTGGGCCCGCGTTCCGCTCCCCGAAATATATTGGAGTTGCGCATCGGAAAGCGGGCGGCGATCATATTCCCGCCACAGCTGAACGAGCCTTGCGAGAAGCTCCCGATCATTGGGTGACCTGCCCATAGCCTTGACAATCTCGCTCCGCGCGGCCGCGATTTCGCCTGTCTTGTAAAGCAGATTGGCATAGTCGAGCACAAAATCTTCATTATAATCCATCGTCTTCAATATGTCGGGGAGGATCGCCTTCATCCGCTTCCCGTCGCCCTGCAACCGGTAGATCTCAAGCCGCGTGACGTTGAGCGCGGGCGTCGTACTGCCGCTGGCGATCGCCTCATCTACGGCTTTCAGCGCGACATCCGTTTTCCCGTCCAGAGCATCGAGGCGCGCGAGCAGGATGATACCTCCTTCATCCCTGGCATTGAGCGCGAGAATATCCGACGCCATCTTCCGCGCGTCGGCCGGGCGCCCATCGTCGATCGCGATAAAGCCCTTGACCAACATGGCCTGGGTCGCACCCGGCATAAGCAGCAACAGCCGGTCGGCCGCGTCATTGGCCTCGCGAACGCGTCCCGTCTGCAGGCCAAGTTCGGCGATCGCCTGAAGAATTTCCGGATTGTCGGCCTGCAGGTCGAGCGCCATCGAATAGGCATTGAAGGCGCTCGTCAGCTGTTGCGCCCGCAATTCGATCCGCCCCAGCAGGATATAATAGTCCGCGACGTCGTCCCGCTCGGCAATCGCCTCGCGGATCGATTTGCGCGCCGCCTCGACGTCGCCGGCCGCCAGCTGGCTTTCGGCGATAGCGGCGTTTTCGGCGGCGCGTTGCGCCGAATCGGCACACCCCGATGCGACCGCCAGCCACAGGGCGAGCGGCAGCATCCGCATTGCGAGCCGAAAAGTCGGGAGAAGTGCCAAGCCGCTGCCTTATGTTAACATATGAAGCCGGTCGTTGTTACGAACGCTTCTGGATAGGCCGTTGATATCGCTGTTGGGTTAATGCGGTTGACTTTTCCCGGCAAGTAGGTCCAATCGATCCAACCGCTTAAGAGCGGTGTATTTCCATTAGAGGTGATCCGTGAACAGAGCGACCGCGGTGCTGTTTATAGGCCTGGCGGCCGGTTTTGTCACAACGGCTGCGGCGCAGCCATCGCTGCCCGTCGCGATTCAGTCGACCCCGGCGGCCGGCGCCTCGCCCGCAGCCTCCCCGCTTCCGGTTTACCGTATCAACCCGGGTGACGAGCTGGAGATCAACGTCTGGCGCGAGGATCAGCTCCAGCGCGTCGTCAAGGTTTTGCCCGACGGTTCACTGAGCTTTCCGCTCGTCGGATCGATCCAAGGCGCGGGCCGGACCCCCGTGGAGATCGAACGCATCATATCCGCCGCGCTCACCAACAAATATGTCGACGGCAAGGTGCCGGACGTCACCGTTGCAGTGCGCAGCCCGTCGGGACTCCAATTTTCGGTCATCGGTAAAGTCAAAGGTCCGGGCATCTTCACGCCCGGACGCTATGTCACGCTGCTCGAGGCGTTGAGCTTCGCCGGCGGCGCGGACGAGTTCGCAAGCCTCGACAACATCGTCATCGTCCGCAAGTCGGGCGCGGGGCTGGTGTCGATCCCGGCGCGGCTCGGCGGGATCCTGCGCAGCAAGTCGGTGAGCAGCGAAGCGGTGAAGAATATCCCGATCATCGAAAGCGGCGACACGGTCATCGTGCCATGAGCGAACGGCCCCTGTTCCGACATCGTGCTCTTGGCTATTCGCTGCGACGTGGCGCTTGCACCGGCGCGGTCGCAGTCCTGATGACGACGCCCGCCTATGCACAGATTGACAGCGAGGTCGTGGTTTCGGCGTCCGCCGGCTATGACAGCAATCCGTTCCTCGCGTTCGGCGGCGATCGTGACGTCGCCTCGTTCAGGCTTGAGTTGGTACCGACGATTTCGCGGTCCGACGAGATCAGCAGCATCCGTGTTTCAGGCCGGGTCGAGCATGTCGAATATGCCCGTCTTTATGATTCGGCGCAAAATCTGTCGGCGAACGTCGATGCGACCTATCGGATCAACGAACGTCTCGACGTTGCCGCGCGCGTCCAGATCGCCAGCACGATATCGACGACCGACTTCACCCGCCCGGTCGAAGCCGGCGGAGATGGTGACGGCCTTCCGCCGCCGATCGACGACGACATCACCTTGCTGGGCGACCGGCAGCGGCGGAACACCGCGTCAGCGCAAGCCTCGTTGCATTATGTCGCGAGCGAGTTCGACGATATCCGCTGGACCGCGCTCGTGCAGACGCAACGCTATCCCTCGTCGAACAACCTCGAAGATTCCGACTATGCGTCACAGCAGATCGCCTATACGCGGCGGCTGAACGAGGATATCACGCTCGGCGGGGTGCTTGCGGGAAGCATCAGCAATTTCCGCAACGGCCGCGCCGGCGACGCCAAGATGATTTCACCGCAACTGTCGTTCGGCATCCGCTTGGCGCCGCGGTTCGAAGTATCGGGCAGCGCCGGCCTCTCCTTCACACGCACCAAATTGGCGCAGGGGACGAGCAGTTCCACGACCTTCGCGGGCAATCTGAGCCTTTGCTACAAGGTGACGCTCGACAATTTCTGTTTGACCGGCTCGCGGCAGGTCCTGCCCTCCGCGATCGGCGGCGTCCGCGAGCAAAGCTCGATCGGCGCGTCCTATTCGCGCCGGCTGTCGGAGCGTGACACGATCCAGCTCGGTGGCAGCTATGCAACCGCCTCCAGCCCGTTGACCGGTATCGGCGGCGATTTCGAGAGCGTCCGGGGCTATGCACGTTACGACCGCCAGCTCACAGAGAAGCTGACGCTCTTCGCGAGCGCGGGTTATTCGGATTCGTCCGACGATTTGGGCGGCAAACGGTCGAACGTTCAGGGGGTCATCGGCATTTCCTATCGGTTCGGGGGCGTGCGATGAGCGACGATCGTTTGGAACGGGAGGACGAAGGCGGGAATATCCTCACCCACCTGCCCACGATCATCCGCGAGCGCTATCGCTGGCTGCTGATTCCGGCTGTCCTCAGCTTGATCGCCGGGGTTGCCGCGGCCTTCCTGCTACCCACCGTCTATCGCTCGACCGCGACCCTGCTCGTCGAATCGCCGCAGCTTCCCGAGGATGTGGTCGGGACGCAGGACGGCGACGTTGTCGACCAGCGGATCGCCAAGATCCGGCAGCAGGTTTTGAGCCGCCCGCGTCTCATCGAGCTGATCCAGAAATATCGCCTCTATTCCGACGAGAGAGCGCGCAAGTCGCTTTCCGAAACGATTGAGCAGATGCGCAAGGCCACGACGATTGAGGCAGTCTCCGCCGAACTTCAGCGCTCGGGAGGAAAGTCGTCGACGATCGCCTTCACGCTCAGCTTCGATTACAAAACGGCGGCGCAGGCACAGGCCGTTGCGCAAGATATGACCGAGCAGGTGCTGCTGCTCGACGCCACGAAGACCTCCGAGCAGGCGGCGAACACAGTACAATTTCTGACCGATCAGGCCGCGGCGCTGCAAAGCCAGATCAGCGAGCTCGAAAACGCAATCGAGACGGTCAAGGCGCAGAACGGCCTGGCGCTGTCGAACAGCGGGGCGCTCATTTTTGGCGGATCTACCGGCGGCTATGATGCCCAGATCATCGCGTTGCAGCGCGACAACGCACAGCTGGCGGCGCAAAAGGAAGCGCGCAAAAGTTCCGCCGACCGCGATCCGATCGTTGCGGCCGCCGAAGCCGAACTCGCCGCGGCGCAGGCGCGCTATTCCGACGACCATCCGGACGTCGCGATCGCACGCCGCCGCCTTGCGCAAGCCAAAATCCTTGCCGCGAGCAATGCGGCCAAGTTGCCTCCCGACATGATCGACCAGCAGATTGCGTCGAACAGCGCGCAAATCGCAGCGCTTCAGGCGGCGAAGGCTCAGGAGGTCGGACGGCTGTCGGCCGCGCAAAGCGCACAGGCGCGCGGCCCGCTCGTCCAGGAACAGATCGCGCAGCAACAGCAGAAGCTCGACGGCCTCAACAAGCAATATGAGAGCGTATCGACGCGGCTGCTGTCCGCGCAGGCGAGCGCCAAGGCCGAAACCGAACAGAAGGGCGAGCGCCTTTCGGTCATCGATCCGCCGGTCGTCCCCGAAGATCCGAACTCTCCCAACCGGCCGCTCCTGATCGCTGGCGGGCTGGCCTTTGGCCTCGGCTTCGGGCTGTTTCTGATCCTGGCGGTCGAGCTGTACCTCCGCCCCATTCGCGACGTCCTTGACATCCGTGCGGTGACGGGAGCGATGCCCATGGTCTCCATTCCGACCATCGATCCGGCAAACCAGCCTTCCACGAGCTGGTGGCAGCGGCTTCGATCCCTTATTCCACGCCGCAAGCACGCCTTGCAAAGTTCGGGTGACTAGAGCGGCCGATGAACAGCTTTCCCAACCTTCCACAACCTCTCGGGGGCACACCGCTCATAGCGGGCCTTCCGGGAATCGGCGAAGTACCCGATGCGCGCGACCTGGAGCTCAGCGAAAAGCTGGTCGGCTTCGAATCCAAGGATCCCCGCTCGCGCTCGTTCAACCTGCTCCGGACCCAATTGATCAAGAAGCTGGCGGAAAGCGGCGGCCGGCTCGTCGGCATCACATCGCCGGCGCCCCATGCCGGCAAGTCGTTCGTCGCCTCCAACCTTGCTGCGTCGATCGGGCAGCTGCCGAACAAGCGAACCTTTCTCATCGACCTCGATCTGCGGCGCGCAACGATCGCCCGGATCTTCGGCCTCGATGTGCCCGAAGGTATCACCGAATTCCTTATCGGCGACGAGATCGAACTGCGGCAGATCGGACGGCGCATCGGCGAGAGCAATCTTGTCGTCTATCCGACCCTCGCGGCTCCGGTGAATTCGGCCGAACTGATGGTCAGCGAACGGCTCGATGATCTGGTGGCGCGCGCGCGCGCGCTCGGCGACGACGCCATCGTCATCTTCGACCTTCCGCCCGTGTTCGCAAACGACGATGCCATTCTGGTGGCAGAGAAGCTCGATGGGGTGCTGCTCGTCATCGAACAGGGCGTGACGACGAAGAAGCAGCTCCAGGGCGCGATGCAACTGATCCATCCGACGCCGCTGCTGGGGACCGTGTTCAATCGCTTCACCGGCGGCAATGGCGATCCTTATGGATATGGCGGGAAGTACGACAGCTATTACAATAGCTGAATAAAGGCAGGCGCAGCCGACGAACCCGGCGACTGGTGGCTTAGTCGCTGCGTTGCCTATTGGTCCCGATTCTCGTCCAAACTGCGCCAAAACGGGCCACCGCTCTTTCGCCCGGCCAAATTCGGCACGACGAGCCCGCCACCCTCGCGCGCCTCGGCGAAGTATCTGAGCCCGCGCCGGTTGCGCCATCGCTCTTGCGCGGAATTCCGTCAAACGGACGGGATTCCGGACTTTACAAAATAAAGCAGCAACAGCGGGTTATACCTCATTTCGGCGGCATTACCATTCGCGGCGATGATGTTTCACTATGGAACACACTTGCGACCATCCGGCTCCGATCACGCAGGTGCCCCGCGCTGGCCAAATTTTTTCCCTTTTAGAATCAGGATTCTAGGATGAACCGCCGCCTTGACGCTCGAAAGCGCCAACGGCGGAAATCTGTCCACGGTCGTTACAAATCATAACAACACATTGACAAACTTTAGCAAATCACAGTAACCCGAATGCGGAAGCAAGCAGCAGACTTGCTGTGAATATCGCGCAGTTCGGGTCGGAATTTGCGCTGGAAGCACACCCAATGGGGCTTCCGGCGACGAGTCCTTTTGGCCCGACGGGCGCGGCTTCGCGTTCAATCGGGATCGGGTGCTGTCGAGGGACGGTGCTCGCCTTCGGGGATCACCCCCGATGCTTGGGGTCTCGGAAACCAAAGTGGGGGTAAAGTGAAGAAATTTCTGCTGGCGGCTGCGGCTGCCCTTGCATCCTTGTCGGCCCCGCAGGCCGCATCCGCATCGACGATCGTCAACGCAGGCTTCGAAGCTGGCCCGGTCGGCCTTGGCGCGCCGACCGGATGGTTCACCCTCAACCCGCTGCGCGTCGCGACCGTATCGTCGTTCGGCGGCTACACGGCGCAGGAAGGCTCGCAGTTCGCGGTCATCGCCACA
Organism: Sphingopyxis sp. H073; assembly: GCF_001468395.1. GTDB lineage: Bacteria > Pseudomonadota > Alphaproteobacteria > Sphingomonadales > Sphingomonadaceae > Sphingopyxis. The sequence continues at coordinate 190,628 of NZ_LNSG01000003.1, forward strand.
GGCATTCAGGGCATTCCGACCCTGCTGACGCAGCTCTTCTCGATGACGCAGGGCGAAACGATCAGCTTCATGGTCGCCTTCGCGACCACCGAATCAAACTTCAACGACTTCGGCGGTCTCGGCATCTTCGATTTCTCGAACCTGTCCGGAACGACATTGTTCAGCCAGTCGGTCAGTTCGGTCGGTGCCGGCACCGCGGGTCCGTGGACGAAGGTCAGCTTCACCGCGCCCACCAGCGGTTTCTACTCGATCAACGCGACGGTCCAGAACGTCGGGAACAGCCGCAACCCCAGCTATCTGCTGCTCGATGCGCCCGGCGTGCCCGAACCCGGGACGTGGATGCTCATGCTTCTCGGCATCGGCGCGGTCGGCTTCTCGATGCGCCGCCGCCGGAACCTGCGCGTAAATTTTGCCTGAAATCAGTTTGGAAGATTGGGGATGACCATGATCAAGAACAGCCTTGCTTTAGCGTTGACGCTTACCGCGGTGACGCTGTCGGCAACCACGGCCAACGCCGCGACCACGGTCGACGTCAAGACCGGAGTCGGCGCACCGGGAACGACCGACGCAAATTGGTCGATCGAAACGCCGAGCGCCGAGCTGGTGGCGTCGATCCCGCAGCTGATCCACGCAAACTGGTACAGCGGCGGTGCTCCGGCCGGCCAGAATGGCAATGTAGATGGCGCGCGATGGATCACACCGAATGCCGACGGCACGCTCAACCAGCCGGTGGGGACGGTAACTTACTCGACCATTTTCAAACTTAGCGAGATCGCGACCGCAGCGACGCTGACGGGCAATTTCTGGTCTGACAATCGCGTCACCCAGATCCTGCTCAACGGCATTGCGATCTACAACAACGGCAGCAGCGCTTCGCAGTTCGGTGGCGGCACCGGCGTTCCGCTGAACATCAGCACGAACCTCCTCGCTGGCGCGAACACGCTTTCGTTCCTCGTCCAGAACGACTCGGGCACCAGCGGTCCGGGCTCGAACCCGGCGGGCCTCCGCGTTTCGGCGGTCTTCTCGGCGGTCCCGGAACCGGGCACGTGGATGTTGATGCTCCTCGGTTTCGGCGCGGTCGGTTTCTCGATGCGCCGCCGCCAGAAAACGCAGGTCCGGTTCCAGTTCGCCTGAACTCGACCGCGGCCAGCTTCTTGGGCAAAGAAGGGGCGGCCTTGATGGCCGGCCCTTTTTGCTTCAGGCTTGGGTCGAAAGAGAGTGGTTGACGTGCAGATGAAGCAGCGATCCCTGCGACTTCCTGCCCTGCTCGGCGCAAGCGGGTTGCTGATGCTTGCGGCGCTTTATGCCATCTATCTGTCGCTCTCGCTGCCGCACCGGTCGTCGGTCGATTCCCCGTCCCGGCGCGAAGCGGCTGCACGTCCCGCCCCCGAGCCCGAAGCTTTCCGCTTCCGCCCGGGCATCGACGCGCAAACCGCCGAACAGATCAACGCGGCGGTGCCGCAATCCGACGAGCCGCTGGTGGCCGCGCGGCCGTTCGCACTGAACCTGCCGTCGACCCAGATGAACACCAAATTGTCGGCGGTCGATTGCCTGACCGCGGCGGTTTACTACGAGGCGGCGTCCGAAACGCTGACCGGTCAGCGCGCGGTCGCGCAGGTCGTCCTCAACCGGATGCGCCACCCCGCCTACCCCAATTCGGTCTGCGGGGTCGTCTTTCAGGGCTCGCAGCGCAAGACCGGTTGCCAGTTCACCTTCACCTGTGACGGTTCGCTGAACCGGCGCCCCTCGGCGAGCGGCTGGGCGCGCGCGCGCGCCGTCGCGGCGGCGGCGCTATCCGGCTATGTCGAACCCAGCGTCGGCCTCGCGACGCATTATCATACGCTTTGGGTGGTTCCCTACTGGAGCGCCAATCTCACCAAGCTGCGCACCGTCGGATCGCATATTTTCTACCGATGGAGCGGCCGCAGCGGCACGCGCAGCGCGTTCGTCAACCCCTATGCCAATGCCGAGCTGCTTCCGGCGTCGGCGGTCACGAGCCTGTCGGGCTATCTGCTCGAGACCTCCGGCGCGCTCCCGCTCGACCCTGCGATCGCGGACGGCGATGCCGCGGCCTCGGTGCCCGCCGTCCAGACGGGACTGATCGCACCGCCGAGAGGCGAACTCAGTTCCGCGGCCCAACCGGTCCTCGGCAAGAGAGGCAGCGAGCTGGCGCCGACCGACTCCAGGCTCAAGAGCGACGCATCCGAACACCGGCTCCTCGAGGATCAGGCGCCGCGCCTCAATCGCTGAGCGCCGCCGCCTTCCGCGCGCAGCGCTGCCTCACGGCTGGGCCGTGCCCCCGCCCAGGGCTTGATAGAGCGCGACATAGGAGGTCAGCCGATCGGCGCGCAGCTGAATCAGCGCGAGATCGACCGATAGCAGCGCTCGCTGCGCATCGATTTGCTCCAGATAGGGCGAATAACCGGCGCGGTAGCGGTTCGTCGCGTGGCGGAGCACTTCGGCGACCGCGGCGCGCTGTGCAAGCAAGGCTTGTTCCTGCGCGCCCAGCCGGTCGATCAATGCAAGCTGGTCCTCGACCTCGCGAAACGCGGTCAGGACCGCCTTGCGATAGGCGAATGCGGCCTGGTCGCGCTGTGCGGTCGCAGCATCGAACTGCCCCTCCAGCCGCCCGCCCGAGAAGATAGGGGCGAGGATGCTGCCGCCGATCGACCAGATGGTGATCGGATCGCTGAGCAGAGACGAGATCGCCGCGCCGCCCGATGCCGACAGGCGGATCTGCGGCAGGAATTGCCCGCGCGCGGCGCGCAGATTGGCGTCGGTTGCGGCGAGCGAATATTCGGCCTGCGCGATGTCGGGACGGCGGCGCACAAGGTCCGACGGCACGACCGCCGGCACGACGGGGGTCGCCAGCGCATCGAAATCGGCCCCGCGCGTTATTGCGTGCGGGGTATCGCCGACGAGCAACGACAGCGCATTTTCCTGCCGCGCAATCGCCGCTTCGATTGTCGGGATTTGCTGTTCGGCGGCGCGGTATTCGGCTTCGGACTGACGGAGTTCGAGCTCCGACGTATAGCCCGCCTCGGCGCGGTCGCGCGCGATGCGCAGCGCCTCGCCGCGCTGGACGAGCGTTTCCCTAAGCACCTTGAGGCGATCGTCGAGCGCGAGCAAGGTGATGTAGCCGCTCGCCGCCGTCGCGCTGACCGACAGCGTCGCCGCTTCTTGCGCGGCGGCCAAGGCGGCGGCGCTGGCACGCGCGGCATCGTGCCGCGCCGCGTTGACGCCGAACAGATCGACCTCATAAGCCGCCTGGAATGTCGGCTGCGCCGAGGTGCTTTCGCTCGGCTGGCCAAACGCGTTGACCGTGCGCGCCTCCGACCCCGGCACGCTTGCCGACAGGCTGGGCAGCAGCAGCGAGCGTGCGACGCGTTCCTGCGCGCGCGCCTCGGCCACGCGCGCCGCGGCGATGGCGAGGTCCGTATTGTTCGCGCGCGCCTGCTCGACCAGCGCAGAAAGCTGCGGGTCGCCGAACCGTGCCCACCATTCGCGCTCGACCGTGCCCTCGGCAGGCAGCGACGTGCGCCAGTCGGCGGGCGGCGCAACGACGCTCGCCTCGGGCCGCGGACTGATGGCCGGGGCGCACCCCGCGATCAGCAGCGGCAGCAACAGCGCCGCGCGTCTCACCGCCCGCCGTCCGTTTCGACCGTCGCGATCACCGACATGCCGGGCCCGAGCCGCTTGGCGAGCGGCTGTCCGGGATCAATGCGGATGCGCACCGCGATCCGCTGCGGCACCTTCACGAAATTGCCCGATCCGGTGTCAGGCTTGATGATGCTGAACTCGCTCCCCGCCGCCGGGGCGACACTTTCGACCGTCCCCTTGAGCTCGACCCCGCCGAGCGCATCGACCCGGAAATGCGCCTTTTGCCCGACCCGGATGCTCGCGGTCTGCGCCTCCTTGAAATTGGCGACGACCCAATGCGTTTCCGGCACCAGATACATGAGCTGGGTGCCGGGGTTCACGAGTTGTCCGACGCGGACCGCGACCTCGCTCAGCCGGCCGGCGCGCGGCGCCCGGATCACCGTGCGCTCCAGATCGATGTCGGCAAGTCCCCGCGTCGCTTCGGCATTCTGGACGCCCGCCTTCAGCCCGCCGCGCCCGACGGTGACCGAGCGCACCTGCTCGAGCGCAATCTGCCGCTGCGCCTGCGCCTGACGCACCGCCGCCTCGGCCTGCCGGAGCGCCGCGAGCGTCTGGTCGCGCTCGCGCAGCGACACTGATCCGGCGTCGACAAGTTCGTTGACGCGGCGCATGTCGGCCTGCGCGCGCTGGAGCTGCGCACCGGCATTGGCCACCGCCGCATCCTGCAGGCGCACCTGCGCCTCGGCCGAACGTTCGCTCTGCTCGCTGTTGCTGAGGCTCGCATTCTGCGCCGCGATGTTCGCCGCGCCCTGCGCGACGCGCTCGCGATAGATCCTGTCGTCGATCCGAACGAGGACCTGCCCCGCCGCGACGCGCTCGAAATCCTGCACCAGCACCTGCGTCACATAGCCGCCGACCTGCGGCGAGATGATCGTCGTCTGGCCGCGAACATAGGCATTGTCCGTGGTCTGGCTGTCGGGCCGGAACGGCGGCAGGCCCCAAGCATAGAGGACCGCGAGCGCGCCGAGCAGGATCAGCCCGCTGAACAGGATGATCTGCGATCGCGACCGGTCGGGTCGCCAGCCGCCACCGCCTTGAGGCGGTTCGGGCTCGGCCGGCGCCGCTTCAGCCGGCGCGGGAGGAGCGGGAGGCGGCGTCTGTTCGGTTGCGGGTGCCGGTTTCTTGTCGTCGGTCATTTTCTTTGCGCCAACATCTGCTGGAGGATGGACAGGTCCGCTGCGAGCGGGCTGTAGCCGCGCCGTCGATCGCGCAGCCAGCGAACCAGCATGATCACGAAGCCGAGCGCGGCACCACAGCCGATCAGGAAGAATACGTCATTATAGGCGAGGACACCCGCCTGACGCACGGCTTCCTGAACCGCATTGCGTCCGGCGACCGCCGACCGCAGCGCCGGATCGCCGATCGAGCCGTTCAGGCCGCTCGACAGATAGGCGAGCGCCTGCACCAGCGCGGGGTCGTCCGTTGCGAGCCCCTGCCCCAGCGTCGTAAGATGTGCCTTCGCGCGGACGGTGAAAAAGGCCGACAGCGCCGCCGTGCCCGCGAGCCCGCCGATCGTCTGCGAAAGATTGAACAGCGCCAGAAAGCTGACAATATAGGACGGCCCGCGCGTCAGGGCGCGCAGGAAACCCTCCATCAGCATGGGTCCGATGAAATAGACCGACGCGAAGGCGATCGCTGCCTGCGTCAGGTAGAAATCGGACGGCCGCGACATCAGTCCCGTCCGTGTGTCGGCGAAAGCCGCCACCGCGATGATCGCCAGCGATATCAGGGTCGAGATGCGAAGATCGGTGGGATTGAGCCCGACCAGCGGCACGAATACCCCGGCCAAAGCCGCCAGGGCAGTTATTGCATAGAAGGTCACGAGCTGGTCGTTGACATAGCCGAGCGACGTCAACAGCCCGGTCGCGCCGAAATTCTGCTCCGACAGAACGACGCGAATGAACGCACCGGCCAACGCCAGCTTCAGCAGGTCGCTGCTCGCCATCCAGCGCGTCTCGAGCATCGGCTTCTCGCGGTTATGCTCGATCAGCAAGGCGGCACCGATCAGCAGCACCGCGGGCGCCAGCAAGGTGCCCAACCACGGCGTCGGCCACCAGATGATGCGCCCCTGCACCAAGAAACTGCAAAGCAGGCCGACCCCGACGGCAAGCAAGGGAAAGCTGATCATATCGAGCAGCCCGAAGGCGCGCACTTTCACCCCTTGCGGAAGCGGCAGGATGTTGACGAGGCCGACAGTGACGAGCGAAAGGCCGAACTGCAACGCGAACAGGTTTCCGATGTCGCCGTCGTACACAAGGATCGGAGAGATCGCCCGGGCGAGCGGCAGTCCAATCTGAACGACGCCAATGCCAAGGACGAGTGCGATCAACTTTTGCGGACCCGGCAGGCTTTGCATCATGTAGAAGATCGCAAGCGTCACCAGCCCGCTCGCGGCGATCCCGGAGATCGCGCGCGAGACAAGCTCGACCTGATAGCCCGCATCGAAGAGCTGCACGAAATTGGCGACGACCAAGGCCAGCATCGTTGCGCGCACGAAGCGCTGTATTCCGAAATGCTGGCGAACCTTGAATAGCAATATGCTCATGCAGGCGTTGGTCAGGTTGTAGGCCACCGTCACCCAGCCGGTATCGACCGGCGTCAGCGCCATATTCCCCTGCAAGACAAGCAGATTGGCGAGAAGCAGGCCGTTGGTCAGCCCCGCCACCAGCCCCAAATAGATGCCGATCGCGAAATAGGCGATCCGGCGTCCTTTGGGGTGGTCCGGATTGGCTGGCGATCCTGGTATCAGCGGCCGCTCGTGCGGCTTCAGCACATATTCCGCGGGCGGAGCGACGGGTACGGCTGGATCAGCCACGCCGGTCGACCCGCGACGGACGGGGCGCTGCATTTCTATAGGTCAGTTCAAGCCCCGTTGCCATTCTGCGCCGCACAATATGCGCGAAGACCGCATTGGCAAAGGGCAGAAAATCACATCTCGATCTCGGCATTAAGCCGCTTCGGCTGCGGCGCGGCCGAGATCGCCGCGCGCGTGGCGGAACACGTCGACGCTGCCCCATATCGCCAGCGCTGCCATGATCGCCGCGACCGCAAGGTCGGGCCAGCCCTGCCCCGTTCCCAACACACCGAGCGCCGCCGCGAGGACTGCAAGGTTCCCGATCGCATCGTTGCGCGAGCATATCCAGACCGAGCGCATATTCGCATCGCCCGTCCGATAGCGATAGAGCATCAGCGCGACCGCAACATTCGATGCCAGCGCCAGCGCACCGATGATTCCCATCGTCTCGGCCTGCGGCGCGGTGCCGGCGACAAAGCCCCACACCGCCGAGCCAAGCACCCAAAGTCCGAAAGCGAGCATCGTCGCAGCCTTGAGCAGCGCTGCGCGGGCACGCCACGCCAGCGCCATGCCCGCGACGCCCAGACTGATCGCATAATTGGCCGCATCGCCCAGGAAATCGAGCGCGTCCGCCTGGAGGGCCCGCGAATCGGCGGCGACGCCCGCGACGATCTCGACCCCGAACATCGCGGCGTTGAGGATCAGCGCAATCCACAGGATGCGGCGCCACCTGGGATCGTTCAGCGCGGTCTTGCCGCTTTTTCCTGCGCAACATTGGTCGGCCATGCGAAACCTCTTGGTTCTTCGATTCGACATCCCATATGCACCCTGTAGCAACTACAGGGTCAAGCAATGAAAATCGGCGAACTGTCGAAGGCCACCGGCACCAACATCGAGACCATCCGCTATTACGAGCGGATCGGACTCCTCCCCGCCCCGCTTCGAACCAATGCGAATTATCGCAGCTATGGTGACGCGCACCGAACGCGGCTCAGTTTCGTGCGTCACTCGCGCGACCTCGGCTTCACGATCGAGGAAATCCGGTCACTGCTCGACCTTTCCGACCACCCGGACCGCGATTGCGGCGACGCGGACCGCATCGCGTCTGCGCATCTCGAACAGGTCGAGGCGAAGATCGACCAGCTCTCGGCGTTGCGCGACGAACTGACCCGCATCGTGGGCCGCTGCCGCGGCGGCCTCGCCGGCGATTGCCGGGTGATAGAGGCGCTCGGCGACCATGGACAGTGCAGCCGCGCGCATTAGCCCGGTCAGGGGGTCACGATAATCTTGCCGACGGTCGTTCCCGCTTCTTGCGCCCGATGCGCATCGACGATCCGCTCGAGCGGATAGCGCGCCGCAATATTGTGCGTGAGCTTGCCCGCGGCCAGCGCCTCGCCGATCGCCTGCGCGGCTTCGGCGTGGGCCGCGGCATCCATGACATAGACGAGCACGAAACGAACCGTCGCGTCGAGCATGACGAGCGGCCAGAACGGCAGTGCGGGTTCCGGAACCGCGTCCGACGCATAGGTCGCGACGACGCCGCGCGGCGCGAGCAGGCTCATGATGACATCGAGGTTCGCACCGAAAGCGACTTCGACGAAACGATCGATGCCGCGCTCCCGCCCCGTGATCTCGCGAACGCGCGCGACGATGTCGTCGGTCTTGCGGTTGACGATGAAGTCGGCGCCCGCCGCCCTTGCCGAATCCGCCTGCTCGTCGCGGCTCACGCTCGCGATCACCGTCGCACCGCCGAGCTTGGCGAACTGAATTGCATAACGGCCGACCGCGCCCGCGCCGCCCGAGACGAAGACCGTCTTCCCCGCGACCGGACCATCGGCAAAGACACTGCGATGCGCGGTCATCGCGGGCACGCCGAGGCTGGCGCCGTCTTCGAACGAGGCGTTGTCGGGCAGGATCGAGACCTGCCGCACCGGCAGCACGACATATTCGGCAGCGGCGCCGAGCGCCCGGCCCAGCTGCGCTTCGTAGAACCAGACGCGCTTGCCGATCCAGTCGCCGTCTTCGGCCGATCCGGCCGCGACGACTTCGCCCGCGCCATCCTGATGCGGGATGACCAGCGGATAGGGCATCTCGGTGCGTCCGCGTGCGCCCTGCCGCGCCTTGGTGTCCGATGGGTTCACGCCCGAGGCGCGCACGCGAATGAGCAATTCGCCCGGCGCAGCGACGGGGACGGGCTGCTCGCCGACGATCAGCACATCTTCGGCGCTTCCCTTCCGCTCGTACCAGGCGGCCTTCATGACGGATTGTTCCACGGCATTATCCTCTTTCGGGTTCGACTCGCTGGGCAACAGACCGTGCCCGTTGCCCGAATCGATATATGCCGGTATCTATAAATTCATAAGTACGCACATTTTGGACATGTACAATCATGAATGTAAGTATTACTGAAAATATTGGAGAAAATTCGAAAACGCGGTCCGTCCGTCGTCGCGCCGGGCGGACGGGTTGCAGCGTCGAGGCGACGCTGTCGGTGATCGGCGGTGTGTGGAAACCGGTGCTGCTGTTCCACCTGCTCGGCGGCCGCCTGCGCTTCAACGCGCTCTGCCGCCTGACGCCGAATGCGACGCAGCGGATGATCACGCTGCAGCTTCGCGAACTGGAGGCGGACGGCATCGTCGCCCGGACTGTCTATCCCGAGGTGCCGCCGCGCGTCGAATATGAACTGACGCCGCTCGGCCATTCGCTGAAGCCCGTGCTGCTGAGCATGCGATCGTGGGGCGCCGATTTCCAGGCGAGCCTCGACGAAAGCCGCGTCGCGGCGCAGCCATGCGAGGGCGCAGAGCCGGCGTAATTGAGGGAAAGGTGGGACGATTCTGTTGCCCGGCTCGTCCCCAGCCGCTGGTATCCGATTCTGTTGCCCGGTTCGGTCCGAACCGCGTTCTATTTGAATAACCTTAGGCCGTGAGGCTTATCGGTTACGCAGCCAGAGCGAGTGCTTCGTTATCGTTAGCACTTATAGGTTTGAGCCTTGAACGGGTTACTCAGCCCGGAAGAAAACATCGTCTTTGAACACACGTCGATCCTGGTTCGGCCCCGTCAGAAACCCTCGATCCCTTTGGGAGAGCGTGGGTTTGTGGTGGAGCCGCCGGGTACTGCCCCCGGGTCCGCTGTGTCTATTCCACGACACCATTTATCCTCATAGCCGGTCGAAACCGGCACAACCCATATAGGAAACCCGCCCGCGCTTTGGAAGAGCGCAGGCGGGTCATTCGTCCTGAATCGGGCTCAAACCCCTATTTTTTCCGCAGTTCGTCCCGGATTTCCGTAAGCAGATCGACCTCGCTCGGGCCGGCCGGCGCATCGGGTCCGCGGCGCATCACCTTGTTCACCCACTTGACCAGCAGGAAAATGACGAAAGCGAGAATGAGGAAGTTGATGACCGCGGTTAGGAAGGCGCCATAGCCGATCATCGCGACGCCGGCCTTCTTGAGCGCCGCATAGTCGGTCGCTGCGATGCCTTCGGGGATGCTGCCGAGCAGGATGAACTTGCTCGAGAAATCGACCCCGCCGAAAATCCAGCCGACCAGCGGCATGATCAGGTCGGCGGTCAGCGAGGTCGTGATCGTCGCAAAGGCGCCGCCGATGATGACGCCGACCGCGAGGTCCATGACATTGCCCTTGGCGATAAATTCCCTGAATTCGCTCAACATGTTGCGGCTCCCCGGATCGTCGATCTTGCGCCCTGAACGTGCCGCGGTGATTGCACAAAGGCAAGCGCGATCCTATTATGTGTGTTGTTGCGGCAAAACGCCGCGCGAGGGAGCATTGATGACCATGACCTATCGTTCCGCCCGCTGGCTGATTGTCCCGGTTGCCGCGCTGTCGCTGTCCGCCTGCGGCATCAACAGCGTTCCCACCAAGGAAGAGGCCGCGAAGGCCAAATGGGCCAATGTCGAAGCGGCGTACCAGCGCCGCGCCGACCTGATCCCCAACCTCGTCGAAACCGCAAAGGGCGCCGCGAAGATCGAGCAATCGACACTCGAAGGCGTCATCCAGGCGCGCGCGTCGGCGACGCAGGTCAAGCTGACCGCCGACGACCTTGAGGATCCCGCGAAGGTACAGGCCTTCCAGCAGGCGCAGGGCAATGTGTCGAGCGCGCTCGGCCGCCTGCTGGTCACCGTCGAGCAATATCCCGATCTCAAGAGCCAGGCGCGCTTCGCCGATCTGATGACCCAGCTTGAGGGCACCGAGAACCGGATCAACATCTCGATTCAGGACTATAACGCCGCGGTGCAGGATTATAACACGACGATCCGCACCTTCCCTGACATCATCGGGGCCAAGATCGTTCATGGTGCAAAGCCGATGACGCCGTACAAGGCGGTCAGCCCGAACGCGAACCAGGCGCCGAAGGTCGACTTCGGTCAATAAGGTGCGCGCCGCCGCCCTTGCCTTCCCGCTCGCGATCCTTGCCGTCGCGGGCGGATGCAAGGCGGCGCAGGAGTCTGCAGCCGCCGGCGAGACAGCGGCGTGCGACGGCGTCCCGCCAGTGAAGATGGCCGGTCGCGTAACCGATGCCGCGGACATTTTGACCGCCGACCAGGAGGCACACTTGTCCGATCGGCTGGCCCGTTACGAACAGCGCACGAAACATCAGATGGTCATTGCAACGGTGCCTGACCTGCGCGGCGCGCGCGTCGACAATTTCGGTACCTGCCTCGGCAATCGCTGGGGCATCGGGCGCAAGGATCAGTACGACGGTGTCGTGATCCTCGTCGCACCGAACGAAAGGCAGATGCGCATCGCGACGGGCAGTGGAATGGAACAGATGTTGACCGACGAAGAAGCCCTCGCCGTCGTCCACCAGATGACGCCGCGCTTCGGGGATCGCGACTATGCCGGCGGCCTGTCGGCAGGTATCGATGCCATCGCGGCACAGACCGGAGATCCGCAATGAGATCGCTTTTGCTCGGCTGGGCGCTGGGCCTGTCGTTGCTGGCGGCCCCCGCGACCGCACAAACCTTTCCCAAGCTGACGGCGCGCGTCGTCGATCAGGCCGACATCATCCCGCCCGCCGAGGAAGCTGACCTCAACATCCAGCTTGAACAGGTCGAAAAGACGACGGGCCACCAGTTCGTTGTCGCGACCGTGAACAGTCTCGAAGGCTATGACATCGCCGACTACGGCTATCGCCTCGGCCGCGACTGGGGCATCGGCGACAAGGAGAAGGACGACGGCGTCGTATTCCTCATCGCTCCGAACGAACGGAAGATGCGGATCGAAGTCGGCCTGGGCCTGGAACCCGTGCTGACCGACGCGCTATCGGGCCGGATCATCCGCGACGTCGTGACGCCGAAGTTCAAGGACGGCGACCTTCCGGGCGGCATCCAGGCCGGCGTCAACGCGATCGCGCAGCAGATCCAGCTCCCGCCCGAGGAAGCCGCCGCGCAGGCCGCCGCGGCCGACAGGGCCGAGCGCGACCGCGCCGACGACGGCGACATCGGCGGGCTGATCTTCATCGGCTTCATCGTCTTTTTCTTCTTCATCCTGCCGATGCTCTCCGCCTTCGGGCGGCGCGGCAGGAAGCATCGCCGCAACCGTCCATGGGGCGGCGGTCCGATCATCATCTGGGGTGGCGACGACTGGGGCGGCGGCTCTTCGGGAGGCTCCTCATGGGGCAGCGGCGGCGGGTCGAGCTGGGGCGGTGGCGGCGGCTTTTCGGGCGGCGGCGGCAGCTTCGGCGGCGGCGGTGCCTCGGGCGGCTGGTAGGGGAACGGAGCCATGAAAGTCAGTCACGTCAGCGCCGCCGATCACGACCTCGTCACAGCCGCGGTTGCCGCGGCCGAGGATCAGACGAGCGGCGAGATCGTCACCGTCATCGCGGCGCAGTCGAACGATTATGACGATGTCGCACTGGTCTGGGCGAGCGTCATCGCTTTCCTTGCCATGTCGGTGATCGCGCTGTTTCCCGAATTCTACCGGGGGCTTTACGATCGCCTGACCGGCGGTTGGGGGCATGAACTAACCGCCAATCAATGGCTCGGGACAGTGATCGCTGTGGGCGTCCTGAAGTGGATCGGGATGTGGCTGATCCTGCTGTGGCGCCCCTTGCGCATCTGGCTGACCCCGCGCGCGATCCTTGCGGCCCGCGTCCGTGCGCGCGCGATCGACCTGTTCAAGGTCGGGACAGAGGCAAAGACGCTCGGACGCACCGGCGTCCTCCTCTACGTCAGCCTGCGCGAGCATCGCGCCGACATCGTCGCCGACGAGGCGATCGCGGCGAAGGTCACTCCCGAGGTCTGGGGCGATGCGATGGTGGCGCTCATCGACCGCGTGCGCGCGGGCAAGCCCGGCGAAGGCATGGCCGAGGCGGTGCGCCAGATGGGCGTCGTGCTCGCCGCACATTTTCCGCGCGGCAGCGAGAATCCGAACGAACTGCCCGACCGGCTGATCGAGCTTTAATTCCTTCGTCATTGCGAGCGGCAAAGCCGCATGGCAATCCAGAACGGCGCACACCGCTCTGGATTGGTTGGCCTACCGGCCGCCTCCGGCACCGCTTCGCTCGCAATGACGACAGGATAAGATATGACCCGCCCCTCCCCCGACACCCCCATCGAGACGCGGTGGGAAGGCCGCTTCATCACCGTCAAGCAGCAAGGAACGTGGGAATATGTGTCGCGCTCGCGCGGCATCCACGCGGCGGTGATCCTTGCCATCGACGAAGCCGCGGACGGGCGCCACATCATATTGGTCGAGCAATATCGCGTGCCGTTGAAGGTCCAGTGCCTCGAGCTGCCCGCGGGGCTTGTCGGCGACGACGCCAGCGGCGAGGCGGCGGAAACTGCAGCCGAGCGCGAACTTGAGGAGGAAACGGGCTATCGCGCCGCAAACTGGCGCACGGTTGGCGAATTCTTCAGCTCGCCGGGGATGGTCAGCGAAAGCTTCACGCTGCTCGTCGCGACCGGCCTGACGAAGGTCGGCCAAGGCGGCGGCGTCGATGGCGAGGATATCATCGTCCACCGGGTGCCGCTGGACGGGATCGAGGATTTCGTCGCGGCGAAACGCGCCGAAGGGTGCGGGATCGACGTGCGCGTCGCGATGCTGCTGGCGGGCGGGCTGCTCGCCTAACGCCCCCCGAAGCGCCAGCGCAGCAGCGGACGCGCGAGGAGCAGGCCAGCGAGGAAGCCGCCGACATGCGCCCAGATTGCAATCGCGCCGAAATCGCCGCCGCCGCTGAGACCGAGGAGCAATTGCAACCCGATCCACGCCAGCGCGAGCCACAGCGCGCGCACCCAATGCGCAGGGATCGGCCCGATCGCCTTCGTCTGCGACCGACTGAAGATCAGCGCGAACACCGCAATCAGCGCCGAAATCGCACCGCTGGCCCCGATCATCGGCACGGCCGATGCGGGATCGGCCAGATATTGCGCAAATGCGCCGGCATAAGCCCCGACGACGAGCAACACCCCCATCGCCTTCGCGCCCAGCGGCGCTTCCAGCTGGCGGCCGATGAACAGCAGGATGATCAAGTTGAAGATCAGGTGGAGCCAACCCGCATGCAGGAAGGCCGAGGTCAGCGGCGTCAGGATAAAGGGCACCATCGTGCCCGGCGACGCGATCAGCTCGCTGCCGAACCGCGCGGGAATGAAGCCCGCACGGATGAATGCGTCGAGCTGATATCCGCTGACCCAGGTCAGGAGAAAGACGACGACGCACGCGAGCGCGTAGCCCGTGACCAGCGGCGCATCCTGCGGCTTCATCGCCTTGGCTCCGTTCGCCCCCGGCTCAGACGAACTCGATCTTCGTCACCAGATAATATTTGTCGCCCGACGGCACGGTCACTTCAACCTCGTCGTCGACCTTGCGGCCGATCAGCGCCCGGCCGAGCGGCGAGTTGTAGCTGATCTTGCCGTCCTTCGCGTCCGCCTCGGCCTGGCCGACGATCTGGTAGCGCACCGGCTTGTCATCCTCGTCGGCGAGCGTGACGGTCGCGCCGAAGACGATGCGGTCGCCCGACAGCGTCGTGGGGTCGATGATCTGGGCGCGCGACAGACGATCCTCAAGGTCGCCGATCGAGGCTTCGACCTGACCCTGACGTTCCTTCGCGGCGTGATATTCGGCATTTTCCGAAAGGTCGCCATGCGCGCGCGCTTCCTCGATCGCATCGACGATCAGGGGTCGCTCGGCCTTCAGAGCCGCGAGCTGGGTGCTCAGCTTCTCATAGCCTTCCTGCAGCATCGGAACCTTTTCAACGCTTGCCATTATCCTGTTGTCCTTCGTCAATAATCCTGCCTCGGCGGTTGAGCGCCGAGCGGCTGAGCCGCTGTTTCCGTAATGTCGGGGAGGTGGAGCGGTACCCTCAATAATAGTCCTGAAGCGGCTTTACTTCAAGACTATGCGCGCGCAGCGCCCCGATCGCCTGCGTCGCGGCATCGCTTGCCGCGGCCGTGGTATAATAGGCGATGTCGGCCGCCAGCGCCGAGGCGCGGATCGATTGCGAATCCTGCAGCGACTGCCAGCCTTCGGTCGTGTTGAAAATCAGCTGCACGTCGCCGTCCTTGATCCGGTCGACGATATGCGGCCGCCCCTCGGCGACCTTGTTGACGCGTTCGACCTCGATACCCTGCTGCGCGAGATAGTCGGCGGTGCCGCCGGTCGCGATCACCTTCCAGCCCCAGGCGCGGAGCTGCTTCACCGCACCGACGATGCGCGGCTTGTCGCTGTTCTTCACCGACACGAACAGGCGCCCCTCTGTGGGGAGGCGGTCGCCCGCGCCGAGCTGTGCCTTGGCGAATGCAAGGTTGAAATTGCGATCGATTCCCATGACTTCGCCGGTGGACTTCATTTCCGGTGACAGGACAGGGTCGGTGCCGGGGAAGCGCGCGAAGGGGAAGACCGCTTCCTTGACCGCGACATGCGCGATGTCGCGATTGATCTTCGGCAGGTCGGCGAGCTTCTCGCCCGCCATCACGCGCGCCGCGATCTTGGCGATCGGCGAACCAACGGCCTTAGCAACGAAGGGCACGGTGCGGCTGGCACGCGGATTGACCTCGATGAGATACACATCCTCGTCCTTAACCGCGAACTGGATGTTCATCAGGCCGCGAACGCCCAGCGCGCGCGCCAGCGCATCGGCCTGGCGCTCGATTTCGGCGACGATATGCGGCGGAAGGCTGTAGGGCGGGATCGAGCAGGCGCTGTCGCCCGAATGGACCCCGGCTTCCTCGATGTGCTGGAGCACGCCCGCGACCACCACATCGGTCCCGTCGCACAGCGCATCGACGTCGACCTCGATCGCGTCGCGCAAATAGCGGTCGATCAGCACCGGCGAATCGCCCGACACCTGGACCGCGGTCTCGATATAATTTTCGAGCTGCGCCTGATCGTCGACGATCTCCATCGCGCGGCCGCCGAGCACATAGGAAGGCCGCGTCAGCACCGGATAGCCGATGCGCGCCGCGACCGCGACGGCTTCCTCGCGGCTGCGCGCGATACCATTCTCGGGCTGCTTGAGCTTCAGCTTGTTGACCAGCGCCGCGAAGCGCTCGCGGTCTTCGGCGAGGTCGATCGCGTCGGGCGAAGTGCCGAGGATCGGGATTCCCGCTTCGGCCAGCGCCTGCGCGAGCTTCAGCGGCGTCTGGCCGCCGAACTGCACGATCACCCCGACAAGCTCGCCCTTCGACATTTCGACGTTGAGGATTTCGAGCACATCCTCTGCGGTCAGCGGCTCGAAATAGAGGCGATCCGACGTGTCATAGTCCGTGCTCACCGTCTCCGGGTTGCAGTTGACCATGATCGTCTCATAGCCCGCCTCTTCCAATGCGAAGCACGCGTGGCAACAGCAATAATCGAACTCGATCCCCTGCCCGATGCGGTTCGGACCGCCACCGAGGATGACGACCTTCCTGCGATCGCTCGGGTTCGCCTCATTCTCGGGCTTGCCAAAGGTTGGCGCCTCATAGGTCGAATAGAGATAGGGCGTCTGGGCCTGGAATTCGGCGGCGCAGGTGTCGATCGTCTTGAACACCGGCCGCACGCCGAGCTTGTGGCGCAGCGCGCGCACCTCGGCCTCGGTCACGCCGCCGGTCATCGCCTTGACGGCCTCGTGGATCAGCCCGCTGCCATGCGCGGTCGCGCGGCGCGTACCGGGGCGCAGGTTCGCCGATTGCAGCGCCAGATAGGCGAGCCGCTTGTCGGAGAAGCCCATGGCCTTGAGCCTGCGCATCCCTTCGGTGTCGCGCGGCAGGCCGTTCGCCATCACCTCGTTCTCGGCCTCGACGATCTCCGCGATGCGTTCGAGGAACCACATGTCGTAGCCCGCGATGCGGTTGATGTCCGCGAGCGGCAGGCCTTCGCGGATCGCCTGCGCGGTGTTGAGCAGGCGGTCGGGCGTGCGCTTCGCGAGCTCGCTCTTGAGTTGCTCGTGGCTCGCACCAACCAGCCGGTCGACGAAGTTGAAGCCGCTGAGGCCGGTTTCGAGCCCGCGCAGCGCCTTCTGCATCGATTCATGGATCGTGCGCCCGATCGCCATCACCTCGCCGACCGACTTCATCGCGGTCGAGAGCGTCGCCTCGGCGCCCTTGAACTTCTCGAAGGCAAAGCGCGGGATCTTGGTGACGACATAGTCGATCGTCGGCTCGAACGACGCCGGGGTCACGCCGGTGATGTCGTTCATGATCTCGTCGAGCGTGTAGCCGACCGCGAGCTTCGCCGCGACCTTGGCGATCGGGAAGCCCGTCGCCTTCGACGCCAGCGCCGACGAACGCGATACGCGCGGGTTCATCTCGATCACGATCAGGCGGCCGTCCTTCGGATTGACCGCGAACTGCACGTTCGAACCGCCTGTTTCGACACCGATTTCACGCAGCACCGCGATGCTCGCGTTGCGCATGATCTGATATTCCTTGTCGGTCAGCGTGAGCGCCGGCGCGACGGTGATGGAATCGCCGGTATGGACGCCCATCGGATCGACATTCTCGATCGAACAGATGATGATGCAATTGTCCTTGCGGTCGCGCACCACCTCCATCTCATATTCCTTCCAACCGAGAAGCGACTCCTCGATCAGGACTTCGGTGGTCGGCGAGGCGATCAGGCCGCCGCGGACGATATGCTCGAACTCCTCGCGGTTATACGCGATGCCGCCGCCGGTCCCGCCCAGCGTGAACGACGGGCGAATAATCGACGGCAGCCCGGTGCGTTCGAGCACCGCGAACGCCTCGTCGACCGTATGTGCGACGCCGCTGCGCGCGCTTTCCAGACCGATCTTGTCCATCGCGTCGCGGAATTTCTGCCGGTCCTCGGCCTTGTCGATCGCCTCGGCATCGGCGCCGATCATCTCGACGCCATATTTCGCCAGCGTCCCGTCGTTGAAGAGCGCGAGCGCGGTGTTGAGCGCGGTTTGCCCGCCCATCGTCGGCAGCACCGCGTCGGGGCGCTCCTTCGCGATGATCTTCGCAACGATCTCGGGCGTGATCGGCTCGACATAAGTGGCGTCGGCGAGGTCGGGATCGGTCATGATCGTCGCCGGGTTGGAGTTGACGAGGACGATGCGATAGCCCTCCTCCTTCAACGCCTTGATCGCCTGCGTCCCCGAATAGTCGAACTCGCACGCCTGACCGATAACGATCGGGCCGGCGCCGATGACGAGGATGGATTGGATGTCGGTTCTTTTGGGCATCGCTATTGTTTTTCTTCAGTCTGTAGATTGGCTGGAAAAGCTCTGGCTGCATCGGACTGGACCTGCCGCGTGCACCAGTCCACCGCCGCCTGCAGGCCCGCAGTCTTGATCGGATAGCGGCGCGTCTCCCATCCGTCAGGCAGCTGGTTCTCCGCCTCACGCTGGTCAACGTCGCGCCAATTGCGCGATTTATAGCCCCATTCGATCTTCTTCGCGCCAATCAGGTCCGGATAAATGCGCGAGAGGTGCATAAAGGAATCCGATTCTGATGCACGAACCGCTTGGTGACCGCGCCAGACAGGGAGGATCACTCGCTCGGGGTCCGGGTCGGGCGGATAACTATGGTTGGAGAATGTCGGCGCTGGCGTGGCGATATTCCGATACTCGTAGCGCCGCCCGTCGACATAAAGCCAGAGCGCGTCGCCAGTAAGCGTGATATCGGACCTCTCGTCATCCTCGTCGGGTAGTCCGTGGAAGCTCAGGCGGAGTGATCGAAAACTTCCATCGCCCTCAACCTCAAACAAAACGTCTTCGCTCGCCCCTTCGCACAGGATTTCGCCGACATAAGGTTGCCCCTCATGCCAGTTGATTTCAGTCTGGGCCTTCAGCTCGAAGCCATCCAGTTTGGCTATCGCGAAATCGAAGGCCTGCGGCAACGTCGCTCCGGGTTGCCCAACGGCAACCGAAGGCAAGAGCATCAGGAAAAGGGCGAGCGAACGCCTCACTTCAACCCACCCACAAACTTCTCGAACAGATAGAAACTGTCCTGCGGCCCCGGGCTCGCCTCGGGATGATATTGCACGCTGAAGGCGTTCTTGCCGGTGATCGCGATGCCGCAGTTCGATCCGTCGAACAGGCTCTTGTGCGTTTCGACCACACCGCCGGGCAGCGTCGATGCATCGACCGCAAAGCCGTGGTTCATGCTGGTGATCTCGACCACGCCGTCCTCGGCACGCTGCACCGGATGGTTCGCGCCGCGGTGGCCCTGATGCATCTTCACGGTTTTCGCGCCCGCCGCGATGCCAAGCATCTGGTGGCCGAGGCAGATGCCGAAGATCGGGACGCCCCGCTCGAGCAGACCCTTGATCACCGGCACCGCATATTCGCCCGTCGCGGCGGGGTCGCCGGGGCCGTTCGACAGGAATACGCCTGCGGGGCGCAATGCCATGATCTCGTCGAGGCTGGTCTTCGCGGGCACCACGGTCACGCGCGCGCCGGCCTTCACGAGGTTGCGGAAGATATTGTCCTTCGCGCCATAGTCGACCGCGACGACATGCGGCGCGGGATCGCCCTCGCGCTTGTGGTCCGACGCCTCATATCCCGACCCAAGATGCCACACGCCCGCGTCCCAGCTGCCCTGCCGCTCGCGCGTGACGGTCTTGGCGAGGTCCATGCCCTCCAGCCCAGGCCAGCCCTGCGCCAGCATCAGCAGCTTATCGAGGTCGAACTTGCCCTCGGGGCTGTGCGCGACCACGCCGGTCGGCGCGCCGCCGTCGCGGATGCGGCGCGTCAGCGCGCGCGTGTCGATACCCGCGAGCCCGATCAGACCCTGCGCCGCCATCCAGTCGGGCAGCGTCTGGACGCTGCGAAAGTTGCTGGGCAGCGTCGGCAGCTCGCGCGTGATGCAGCCGATCGCGGCGCGCTTTTCGCGCTCCATATCCTCGGGGTTCGCGCCGACATTGCCGATATGCGGAAAGGTGAAGGTGATGATCTGCCCGGCATAGCTCGGGTCGGTCAGGATTTCCTGATAGCCGGTCATCGCCGTGTTGAAACAAATCTCGCCTACGCCCGCGCCGCTGGCGCCATAGCCCACGCCCCACAGGATCGTGCCATCGGCAAGGACAAGAACGCCAGTCGCGCCCGTGGGCGGGGTTTTGGGCGCGGCAGAGGGGTTGGCTGGTGCCATTCAACATGCTCCGGACGGGGGGCTAAACGGCCGACCAAGTAGGAGGCAAAAAAGTGATTCACAAGCTATCGGATTCGGAATCTTGCCGCTAGAGAGGGCCTTTCCGAAATTTGTGAGCCATGGGGACACGCATGATTCGTGACGACATCAAGGCTGCGCAGGTCGCCGCGATGAAAGCCGGCGACAAGGCGCGTCTGGGCACCATCCGGCTGATGCTGGCCAAGATCAAGGACAAGGACATCGAACTCAGGACCGGCACCGCGCCGGCCGACGACGATGTGCTCGTCACCGACGTGCTGCAGAAAATGGTCAAGCAGCGCCGCGAGTCGATCGCCATGTACGAACAGGGCGGCCGCCCGGAACTCGCCGACGTCGAGGCGGCCGAGGTCGTCGTGATCGAGGAATTCCTGCCCGCGCAGCTCAGCGATGACGAGGCGACGGCGGCGATCAAGGCGATCGTGACCGAGCTGGGCGCCGAGAGCCTGAAGGATATGGGCAAGGTGATGGCCGCGGTGAAGGACCGGCTGGGCTCGCAGCTCGACATGAGCAAGGCGAGCGGGTGGGTGAAGGCGGCGCTCTCCTGAGACACACGCTCGCCGCCTGCTTGCGGGCGGATGCAGGCAGAGGCATATCGAAGATATGACCCTCACCCCGCAATGGCTGGACGAACTGCGCTCGCGCATCACGCTGTCGACCCTCATCGGCCGCACCGTGAAGGTCACGCGTGCCGGGCGCGAGTATAAGGCCTGCTGTCCCTTCCATAACGAAAAGACACCCAGCTTCACGATCAACGATGAAAAGGGCTTCTACCACTGCTTCGGCTGCAGCGCGCACGGCGATGCGATCCGCTGGATGACCGACCAGCGCGGCCTCAGCTTCATGGACGCGGTCAAGGAACTGGCCGCCGAGGCCGGCATGGAAGTCCCGGCCGCCGACCCGCGCGCCGCGAAGAAGGCCGAGGAGCAGGCTAGCCTCCGCGACGTCGTACAGGCCGCGGCCGACTGGTTCACCGCGCAGCTCGCGAGCAGCAACGGCGCTCCAGCGCGCGACTATCTGGCGAAGCGCGGCATTTCGGAGGCAACGCGCAAGGCTTTCGGCTTCGGCCTTGCCCCCGACAGCCGCTCGGCGCTGAAGGAAGCGCTCAAGAAATTTCCGACCGCGATGCTCGTCGAATCGGGGATGCTGATCGCCGTCGACGACAAGGAGCCCTACGACCGCTTCCGCGGCCGCCTGATGATCCCGATCCGCGATGCGCGCGGGCGGGTGATCGCGTTTGGCGGGCGCATCCTCGGCGACGGCGAGCCCAAATATCTGAACTCGCCCGACACCCCGCTCTTCGACAAGGGGCGCACGCTCTACAATCTCGACAAGGCAAGCCCCGCGTCGCGCCAGACGAACCGGATCATCGTCGTCGAAGGCTATATGGACGTCATCGCGCTCGCCGAGGCGGGGATCGCCGATGCCGTCGCGCCGCTCGGCACCGCGCTCACCGAGAACCAGCTCGGGATGATCTGGCGGATGGTACCGGTGCCGGTGCTCTGCTTCGATGGCGACAGTGCGGGGCAGAAAGCAGCGATGCGCGCGGCGATGCGCGCCCTGCCCCTGCTCCGTCCGGGCTTCAGCCTCGCCTTCGCGACCTTGCCCGCGGGGCAGGATCCGGACGATCTCGTCCGGGCGCGCGGATCGGCCGGTTTTGTCGATATTCTGGAGGAAGCCCAACCGCTCGTTGAACGCCTCTGGGCGCACGAAGTCGCGGCAGGGCCGCTCGCGACGCCCGAGGAGCGCGCGGCGCTCAAGACCCGGCTGCTCGCCCATGCCGACGCGATTCAGGACGCCGACGTCCGCCACCATTATCGCGAGGCGTTCCGCGAAAAGCTCGACGCGCTCTTCGCCCGCAAGCAGCCCGACCGCGGCCCCCGCGTGCCCTGGGCGCCGCAACCCCAGCGCGGCGGCCGCCGCTTCCAGCCCGACCCTCGCCTTCAGCCGCCCGGCGAGGAGACGCGCACGCTCAGCCAGAGCGGCATCGCCGGGCCGCTCGCCGCGGCGTTGCTCGGCGGATTGCTCCGCTATCCGGAGGCGCTTCGCCGGCACGAGGACGAGCTGTTTCGCCTCCCCATCCCCGATTCCGGCGACGCCGAACTGCTCCGCGCAATGCTTGACATCGCAAATGGCCAAGAAGGGCTTGATTGCGAGGGGTTGCTTGCCATATTGGAGCCAATGAAAGTGTATAATAGGGCGATGACATTGCTCAGAGCCGACGGAATGCACTTCTCATTCAATCGCAGGCTCGAAGGCGAAGAGGTTGATGCAGCACGCGAAATCGCGCTGCGTGATCTTGACGAATATATCGGCGTGCTGGTCACCCAGCCCGAAATCCGCGCCCGGCTTGCCGAGGCGACCGCGGATTTCCAGCGCACGATGGACGACGAAGGCCTGGCGCGTCAGCAAAAACTGCGCGCCATGGATGAGGAACTGACCCGCCGCCTGGCCGCGCTGTCCGACAGCACGAACCAGTGACGACCATTTTACAGATGCCCCAAGGCAGGAAGAATTGATGGCCACCAAGAACACCGCAGCCGACACCGATACCGACACCGACGGCCCGCTGATCGACCTAAACGAGGCCGACGTCAAAAAGCTGATCGCGCGCGGCAAGAAGCGCGGTTACCTGACCTATGACGAGCTCAATGCGGCGCTGCCGCAGGACGAGATGTCGTCCGAGCAGATCGAGGACATCATGTCGGCGATCAGCGACATGGGCATCAACATCGTCGAGAGCGACGAAGATGTGCAGGAAGAGGCCGAGCAGGAGGCCGACGACGATATCGACGTCACCTCGAACTCGGGTTCGCTGACCGCGCCCGCCATCGAGAAGAAGAAGGAAACGGTCGATCGCACCGACGATCCCGTTCGCATGTACCTGCGCGAAATGGGCGCGGTCGAGCTGCTCAGCCGCGAGGGCGAAATTGCGATCGCGAAGCGCATCGAGGCGGGCCGCGACACGATGATTCTCGGCCTGTGCGAAAGCCCCCTCACCTTCAACGCGATCATCGAATGGTCGAACGCGCTCAACAACGGCGACATGCAGTTGCGCGAGATCGTCGACCTTGAGGCGATGCTGTCGAAGGATCCCGCGCCCGAAAACCTCGACGAGGAAGGCGCCGAGGACGACGGCGAGATCAGCGAAAAGACCGCCGGCGTCTCGTTCAAGGACGAGGATGAGGTCGAGGAAGAGCCTTCGGCCGACGAAGACGACGAAGATGGCGAAGGCTCGTCGGGCAAGCGCGAGACCTTCGAGGAGGACGACGAGGACAACACGCTGAGCCTCGCGGCGATGGAAGAATTGCTCAAGCCCGACGCGCTCGAGAAGTTCGCGAACATCACCAAGAGCTTCAAGGCGTTCCAGAAGCTGCAGGAAGCGCGCCTCGAATCGCTGTCGGGCGGCGAGGAATTTCCGTCGGCGTCGGAAAAGAAGTACCACAAGCTGCGCGAGGAACTCACCGCGCAGGTCGAGAGCGTGCAGTTCCACGGCACCAAGATCGAATATCTCGTCGACCAGCTCTACAGCTACAACCGGCGCCTGACCGCGCTGGGCGGCCAGATGCTGCGCCTCGCCGAGCGCCACAAGGTGCCGCGCAAGGCGTTCCTCGACAATTATGTCGGGCGCGAGCTCGAAGAGAATTGGCTCGACCAGGTCGGCGGCATCGACAAGAAATGGGCTGCTTTCGCCGAAAATGAAGCCGGCGCGGTCGACCGCATTCGCGTCGAGATCAGCGAAATCGCGCAAGCCGCGGGCATGAGCCTGGTCGAATTCCGCCGCGTCGTGAACATGGTCCAGAAGGGCGAGCGCGAAGCGCGCATCGCCAAGAAGGAGATGGTCGAGGCGAACCTGCGTCTCGTGATCTCGATCGCGAAGAAGTACACGAACCGCGGCCTGCAGTTCCTCGACCTCATTCAGGAAGGCAATATCGGCCTGATGAAGGCGGTCGACAAGTTCGAATATCGCCGCGGCTACAAGTTCTCGACCTATGCGACCTGGTGGATCCGGCAGGCGATCACCCGCTCGATCGCCGATCAGGCGCGCACGATCCGCATCCCGGTCCACATGATCGAGACGATCAACAAGCTGGTCCGCTGCAGCCGCCAGTTCCTTCACGAAAGCGGCCGCGAGCCTACCCCTGAGGAAATGGCCGAGCGCCTGTCGATGCCGCTCGAAAAGGTCCGCAAGGTGATGAAGATCGCCAAGGAGCCGATCAGCCTCGAAACGCCGATCGGCGACGAGGAAGACAGCCACCTCGGCGATTTCATCGAGGACAAGAACGCCGTCATTCCGGTCGACGCCGCGGTGCAGTCGAACCTCAAGGAAACGGTGACCCGCGTCCTTGCGTCGCTGACACCGCGTGAGGAGCGCGTGCTTCGCATGCGCTTCGGTATCGGCATGAACACCGACCACACGCTCGAGGAAGTCGGCCAGCAGTTCAGCGTGACCCGCGAACGCATCCGCCAGATCGAGGCCAAGGCGCTGCGCAAGCTGAAGCACCCGAGCCGCAGCCGCAAGATGCGCAGCTTCCTCGACCAGTAAGCCGAAGGCCGGGGGATATCGGACGATGGGGGGAACGCGCGGTTCCGCTGCCATGTCAGAAGCCCCCTCGCCGACGCGAGATTCGCGCCACGGTTCCCGCATTCTCGTCGTCTCGATCGGCGATGCCGGCGATGTCGGGCATCCGCTGACGGGTTATAGCGCGCTACTGGCCGACAGCGGATGCGGGGTGGAACAGCGCGTCATTCGTGAAGGATCGAGCCCGCGCCAGGTGCTGCGCGCGCTGTGGCTGACCCGTGATGTCCGCTCGTTCGACGCGGTTATCGCAAGCGATTATACGGGGGCCTTCGCAGTGGCGGTCATGGCGCTGTTGCTCCGCAGCCGCGCCTTGCTGATCGCGGTCGGGTTCAACCTCTCGCGGCGCCCTTTCCGGTCAGGCCACGCCGCGATCGACCGGATCGTCGACAGGGTCTTCGCGCGGCTGGACAGGATCGTCGTTCACTCCACTCCCGAAGCCGATCAGTTCGTGGCGCTACACACCCTGGATCGGCGAAGGTTCTCCGTCGTCCCTTGGGGCTTCGACCTGCCGCCCGTCGCGGACGACGTCGCGGCCCTGGTTCCTCGCACGCCTTATGTGGCCATGATTGGCCGCAACAATCGCGATTTCGAGGCAGCCGCGGTCGGATTGCAGGGGACCGGCATCGGCGGCGTGTTCGTGGGTTGCGGCGACCTGCAAGCGGCCGGAGACACCGAACTGCGGACATTTCCGACGCTTCCGTTCGACCAGTGCCTCGGGATCATGCGGAATGCGATAGCCAGCCTGATCATCCTCAACGACGGAAATCGCGGCGCGGGCCATATCACCGCGGTCGCCGGCATGCTGCTCGAACGGCCGCATATCTTTTCCGACGCGCCGGTCATCGGCGATTATCTGCAGGACCGGGTGCACGGCATTGCGGTTCCCTTTGGTAAGCCGGAAGCCTTGCAGCACGCGATCCGGCAGTTGGCGGACGATCCCGCGCTGCGCGAGCGATACGGCCGCCAAGGCCGCGAGACCGCGCTCACCCAGATGAGCAACGCGGCATTCAGCCGCAAGATCGCGCATATTGTGCTGGGCGAACTCGGCCGACGGCGCGTCGGGCCATAGACTGAACGTCGCGGGAGCCGGACACATATGACGGACAATCAGGCTTCGCAAGGACCGGCGACGACGCGGGACGGGTCGTCCGGACGTCATCTGCTCGACCTGTTCGGCGCCGTCCGCATCATCAACCTGCCGAACCGGACCGATCGGCAGCGCGAGATGCTCGATGAACTGGGGCGCATCGGCATCGCGGGCAACGACCGCGTCGCATTCCACGCCGCCAGCCGCTTCGAAGATGCCGCCGATTTCCCCACGACCGGCGCGCGCGGCTGCTTCCACAGCCACCTCTCCGTCCTGGAAGAGGCTGCGGCAAGCGGCGCGCGAGCAGTTCTGATCCTCGAAGACGATCTCGATTTCGAACGCGATTTCGACGCGCTTATGCCCGCGGTTCGCGAGGCGCTCGATCGGGTCGGCTGGTCAGTCTTTTTCGGCGGCGCGCTCAATCTGTCGTCCGACGGACCGGTGACGCCGATTGAAAGGCTGGTCCCCGAAACAGCGGTGATGGGCGCGCATTTCATCGCCTTTCGCGGCGATGCGATCGGTGCCGCGGCGTCCTACCTCCGCGCGATGCTCGACCGTCCGGCGGGCTCGCCGCTGGGCGGCCCGATGCACGTCGATGGCGCCTACAGCTGGTTCCGGCGCGAAAATCCCGCGTTCGAGAGCTGGATCGCTAAGCCTTTCCTCGGCCACCAACGCCCGTCGCGCACCGACATCCACGAGCTTGGCTGGAAAGACCGAATCCCGCTCGTTCGCGATCTGATTGCACTAGGCCGCCGATTGCGGCGGCGCATACAATAGGGCTGCGCGTTTTCGTCGACGCCCTTTCAACAGCGCACGCTTGCGCACACCGTGACCAGAAATGCTGCACCGCACAATTAGCGGCTGCGCGACTTCGGTTTTTCATATTTTGCTCCCAGATAGCGCCAATGGCGGGACCGGTGTAACCGGAAGGCATTGCGCCACCGAATGGCAATCAGCCCCATTAAATGGGAATCGCTTTGCCATGAGGCAGGACCAACCGACCCGCTTGGACAAGAAAAAGCGGAAAAAACATGGGGATGCATAAATTGGCACGCGCATTGCTTAGCAGTGGGTACGAACGCGGCTCCCCCTCCGCCGCGGCCAAAGGGAAAGACAAGACGATGCAGACCGAAACCACCAATCTCTTCCGCCGCCGCGATACCTTCTTCGGCATCTGCGAGGCCGTGGGCCAGGATTTCGGGTTCAACCCGCTCTATCTGCGTCTGGCGTTCATCGCGCCGCTCTTCTTCTTCCCGGTGCAGACCTTCGCCGCCTATTTCGCGCTCGGTTTCATCGTCCTCGCCTCGCGCCTGCTCTTCCCGAACAAGGCGGCGGCGGTCGAAACGCCGGTGCAGACCGCGGCTGAACCCGCGGCCGCCAAGGAAGAAAAGACCGAGGAGTTCGCGCTCGCGGCTTGACGGGACACGGACCGGGCATCCCCCTCTCCCCGCCCCGTCCGCACCCGCAACGCATGGCGTCCATGTGCGCCATGGCAATCGGGACCGGCAAGTTTCCCCCGTGCTTGCCGGTCCCTTTGCGTGCATCCTGTCCCCATCCGGCACAGCCCGTCATGCAATTGAAAGCTGGCTTATAAACGGGACGTTTACGACGTTCGCGTAAGGCTCTCGTCTTGCAATCACGCGCGTCGGGCAGCGATCCGGCGCCACAGGCAAGGATCCAGCGTTGAGCCAGTCGACCCAGCCCAAGCTGCAAACGCGCGGCGTCGCCGAACTGCTCGACAATCTGGTCGCCAGCGAGGGCACCGGCGCGCATCCGCACATCAGGACCGGGGCGCTGTCGAGCGGCCCGCAAGCGATGCGCAATCTTGCTGATGCCGTCCATTTCATCGGGCTGCTCCACGGTCGCTACCCCGGCGTGGTCGACAGCGCCGCGCGCAAGGCGATCGATCCCGCGTCGCGCAAATGGATGGAGGAAGCCGCGCAGGCCTTTGCCCAGGAACGCGCCTTCCTGTCGAAGATCGCTGCCGCCGCCGGCCCGGTGCCCAGCACGCAAGGCCAGGCGCAATGCGAAGCCGCCGTCGCGGCGCAGCGCCGCGCGCTCGACATGCTCGCCGAGTCGGACCGCCAGGGCTGCGCCATCGGCGCCGCGATCGCGCTGACGCTCGACTGGCGCACGATCCGCGTCCTCCTCGACATCAGCGCGCAGCGGCTCGAGATGACGGTGCCGCGCTGCACGCTCCCCGACCTTCGCGACACGGCGCGGGTCGCGGCGCAGGTTGCCGAAACCCCCGCGGTCGAGCGCGCGATAGCGTTCGGCGCGCAGCAGCTGATCGCCCAGCATAGCGGCCTATGGGATCTGCTCGCCGCGCGCGCCGCCAGCCGCGCCCATAGCTGACCAACGCCTCCCTCTGCCGACGGAGGGGAGATTCGCTTGCGCCCCCTGCGCCGCTGTGCCATTTCGCTTGACGTTCACGTTAAGGGAAAGAGCCGATGCGTTTCGAGGGTACCAGCGCCTATATCGCCACCGACGACCTGAAGGTCGCGGTCAACGCCGCGACGATGCTGCGCCGCCCGTTGCTCGTGAAGGGCGAACCCGGCACCGGCAAGACCGTGCTGGCCGAGGAAATCGCCAAGGCGTTCGACGCGCCGCTGATCACCTGGAACATCAAGTCGACCACGAAGGCCCAGCAGGGCCTGTACGAGTATGATGCGGTTGCGCGCCTGCGCGACGGCCAGCTCGGCGAAGAGCGCGTTCACGACATCCGCAACTATATCAAGAAGGGCAAGCTGTGGGAGGCGTTCACCTCGCCCAAACTCCCCGTCCTCTTGATCGACGAGATCGACAAGGCCGACATCGAATTCCCGAACGACCTGCTCCAGGAACTCGATCGCATGGCCTTCCATGTGTACGAGACCGACGAGACGATCAGCGCCAAGGAACGCCCGATCGTCGTCATCACCTCGAACAACGAGAAGGAACTGCCCGACGCCTTCCTGCGCCGCTGTTTCTTCCACTATATCAAATTCCCCGACCGCGACACGATGGCCGACATCGTCGAGGTTCACTTTCCCGGCATCCAGAAGACGCTGGTCAGCCGCGCGATGGACATCTTCTACGACGTCCGCGACGTGCCGGGGCTCAAGAAGAAACCCTCGACCAGCGAACTCATCGACTGGCTGAAGCTGCTCCTCGCCGAGGATATGCCGCTCGAGGTCCTCCAGAACCGCGACGTCGGCAAGGCGATCCCGCCGCTCCACGGCGCGCTGCTCAAGAATGAGCAGGACGTGATGCTGTTCGAAAAGCTCGCCTTCATGGCGCGGCGCCAAGGCGCCTGATGGTCTATACCGGCCGCTGCGCGTGCGGCGCGGTCGAAGTCCGCATCGACGGCGAACCGCTCGCTGTACGCCAATGCTGGTGCCAGCACTGCCAGAAGATCGCGGCGGGAGGGCCCACGCACAATGCGATCTTCCCGACCGATGCCATTATGACCGACGGCATCACGGCGTCCGACAGCTATGTCGCCGACAGCGGCAACACCCTCACCCGCTCGCATTGCGCCGCGTGCGGAACGCCGATGTTCAGCGCGTCATCGGCGCGGCCGCAGATGCGCGTCGTGCGCTTGGGCGTGCTCGACCAGCCGCACGGTCTCAAACCGACCGCGGCGATCTGGACAGGCGAAGCGCCCGACTGGGCGATCCTCGATCCGGCGCTAGAGCAGTTCCCAGCGCAGCCACCTGCGCCGCCCAGCCCTCAGAGCTGATAGGCGACCTCGACGTCGCCCCAGCGGCGGCCGTTGATCACCGCGGGCATATAGACGTTGCGCACGGTCAGATAATTGATGCCGTCGCCTTCCTGGCGATAGACCGTCATGAAGAAGGGCGCCGTGCTGCGCTTCGCCGCCGCGTCGGTTTCGTCATACAGGATGCGGCCGTTGCGGCAGTGCGCCGTATCATGCTCCAGATCGCCCGTCGGCGCGCGCGAGCATTCGGTGATGTGCGTCGGCAGGAAGCCGTTCATGTCGCCCGCCGACGACATCTTGATCTCGGGATGCTCGGCGACGATGCGGTCGAACAGCGGGCGCCAATTGGCATCCGCCCAGTCGCACAGCGTGGTGCGAAAGCGTTCGGGGTTCGAGTTCGGCACGCGCACATAATTGGTATCGAACAGCTGCTCCATCGAGAGTTCGCCGCGCTCGATCGCTCGTTCGGCAAGCCCGACGAATTCGTCGCGAACCTGCGCCGCGAGCGCGACGATCGCCGAGTCCTGCGGGCTGACCCCGGCCGAAATCACCGCGTTGAACATGCGATTGGAGACATGCTCCATCGACAGGATCGAATCGCGCGTGCCGTCGAGGGTCGCGCTGTTGTCGCGCACCGAGGTGACGACGCGGTCCAGCGCCTCGCGAACCTTGGCGCCATTTGCATGGACCATTGCCGAGCTTTGCGCGATGCGGTCGCTCTGATCGTCGAGCAATGCGACAAGGTGGGTCGCGTCGTGCAGCGCCTCGGTGATCGTCTCGAACTGCGCCTCGGCGCGGCTCGACTGCTCGACCCCCGACTGGATTTCGGTGACGAGCCCGCTCGCCTCGGCGGCGAGGCTGCCGATGCTGCGGCGAATCTCGTCGGTTGCGCCGCGGGTATTCTGCGCGAGCTTCTTCACCTCGGCGGCGACGACCGCAAAGGTGCGTCCCGCGTCGCCTGCGCGCTCTGCCTCGATCGCGGCGTTGAGCGCCAGCATATTGGTGGTCTTGGCAATCTGTTCGATCGACTGGCTGACCTGCTGCACCTGCTCCATCACCGCCGCAAAATTGGTGACGTGGGTGCCGAGCCGCGCGACAAGGTCGATGACCGAGCGAAATTCGCTGACCGCCGCGTTGACGCGTTCGGCGCCGGTGTCGAGCTGTTCGCACGCACGCGCCGAGAGCAATTTCGCCTCGTCGGTCGAATCGGCGATCTGGCGCTGGTCGTTTTCCAGACTGACGACGAATTCCTCGAGCCGGCCGAGCTCGGAGATCTGCCGGTCCATCTGGTCGGTCGCGCGCTTGATGCGCCCCGCCGCGTCGCTGCACCCGACGGCAAGCTCGCCGCAGTCGCTGGCGACCGACTGGTCGAGCAGCTGCGCGGCCGGATTGATCGGATCGAATTTCATTGCGCACCCACGTCCCTGAATGATCGCAAAGCTATGCCGAACATTGGTTAACACGGGGTCAAGACGCTTTCCCGACGGCGGCGCGATATGGCAAAGTTCAGGAAAGTTCAGCCTTGTGCGCCGCCCGTTTCGGACCGGGGGATTGCCGAACGCCTCTCGCCCGCCTTGCCGCGTTGATCCACCACATGAAAGAGCCGGATGAAGGCTGGCACGGCCGGACAATGTAGGAAAGGCCTTTATTTGCGTCGGCTTTGGGGTGGTTTCCAGACATTCGTCACCCCGGACTTGATCCGGGGTCCACGACTTCAACGCCGCGATGGATCCCGGATCCAGTCCGGGATGACGAAGAAAGGAATATCCTCCCTGCGGCGCAGCCATGGGGAGGGGGACCGTCGCCGCAGGCGATGGTGGAGGGGCCCCGACCTCGCGCGAATTGCCCCTCCGTCAGCGCTTCGCACTGCCACCTCCCCATGGCTTCGCCACGGGGAGGAACCAAACGGCAACCTCCGGTCGAAACTCGTCATCGGCAAAACCGTCCCGCACCTCTTGGCAATCTGCTTTACGTTCACGTAAAGTGATTGCGCGCGCCGCGCGAACGCGATACGCCTG
Organism: Sphingopyxis sp. H073; assembly: GCF_001468395.1. GTDB lineage: Bacteria > Pseudomonadota > Alphaproteobacteria > Sphingomonadales > Sphingomonadaceae > Sphingopyxis. The sequence goes on from NZ_LNSG01000003.1 coordinate 222,052, forward strand.
CGCTCATGCTTCTGGGCTTTCTCGACGAACTTCGGGCCGCGGGCATTCCCGCCAGCCTGAAAGAGCATCTGCTGCTGCTGGAGGCGCTCGACCGCGAGGTGATCGACCGGACGCCCGAGCAATTCTATTATCTCAGCCGCTCGATCTATGTGAAGGACGAGGGGCAGCTCGACCGTTTCGATCAGGTCTTCAACAAGGTCTTCAAGGGTCTGCTCACCGATTACGGCCAGAACCCCGTCGATGTGCCCGAGGAATGGCTGAAGGCGGTCGCCGAGAAATACCTCACCCCCGAGGAGATGGAGGCGATCAAGTCTCTGGGCGACTGGGACGAGATCATGGAGACGCTGAAGAAGCGGCTCGAGGAACAGCAGAAGCGCCATCAGGGCGGCAACAAGTGGATCGGTACCGGCGGCACGAGCCCCTATGGCAATTCGGGCTATAATCCCGAGGGCGTCCGCATCGGCGGCGAGAGCAAGCACAAGCGCGCCCTCAAGGTCTGGGAGAAGCGCGAGTTCCAGAATCTCGACAACACCAAGGAACTCGGGACACGCAACATCAAGATCGCGCTCCGCCGCCTGCGCAAATTCGCGCGCGAGGGCGCCGCCGACGAGCTCGACATTCCGGGCACGATCGACGGGACCGCGCGGCAGGGCTGGCTCGACATCCGCATGCGCCCCGAACGGCGCAACGCGGTCAAGCTGCTGCTGTTTCTCGACGTCGGCGGATCGATGGACCCGTTCGTCAAGCTCTGCGAAGAATTGTTCAGCGCCGCGACGACCGAGTTCAAGAATCTCGAATTCTTCTACTTCCACAACTGCCCGTACGAAGGCGTGTGGAAGGACAACAAGCGCCGCTGGTCCGAGCGCCACCAGATGTGGGACATCCTCCACAAATATGGCCACGACTATAAGCTGATCTTCGTCGGCGATGCGTCGATGAGCGCTTATGAGATCACCCACCCGGGCGGCAGCGTCGAACATTTCAACGAGGAGTCGGGCGCGGTCTGGATCCAGCGCATGACGCATGTCTATCCGGCCGCGGTGTGGCTCAATCCGGTGCCCGAGGCGCATTGGGGTTACACCCAGTCGGTGAAGTTGATCAAACAGCTGATGAACGACCGCATGTACCCGCTGACCCTCGCCGGGCTCGACGATGCGATGCGCGAGCTGACGCGCAAGCACTAGGCGCCAACCACTCCATTTCCGTCATTGCGAGCGGCGAAGCGCCGTGGCAATCCAGCGCCCGCGTAAACCGCCCTGGATTGCTTCGCTTCGCTCGCGATGACGAGACATCCGCTTCCTCCCTATTAGGCCCGCCATGATCGACCTCCCCCTCGTCACCATCCTGCTGCTGACCGGCTTCATCAACCTGATCGGCGCGCTCGCCTATGCCGCGCGCATCGCCGGCGTCCGGACGCGCCGCATCGCGATGTCGTTCGCGCTGTTCAACATCCTCGTGCTCTTCTCGCGCACCTCGAACAGCTTTTTGGGTCCGTTCCTCGCAAAGCGGATCGAAACGCGCATCCACGCGGGCAGCGGCGCCTCGCTGTTCGTCGACATGCAACTGGTTCTGGCGGCCGCCAGCGTCGCGACCTTTATCGGCATCCTGCTGGTCCCCACGGGCCAGCGCATGTTCGCCGCCGCGATCGGCTGGTATCAGAACAACCGATCGACGACTAAGCTCGCGATGAAGGCGATGAGCCCGAGCGGCCTTCGCACCCTCCGCGCATCGCTCACCATTCCCAGCTTGTCGCACCTGAAAGCGTGGAAGATGCCGAAGGGGATCGGCTGGGGCGTGCTGATCGCCAACTGCCTCGCGCAATCGCTGATCGCGGTCGGCGTCGTGGCCTCGCTCTACGCGGGCTATCTCGCCCCCGAATTCCGCGTCACCGCCTCGCAGCTGTCGGCGCTGATCAACGGCTTCGCGACCATCCTTCTGTTCGCGTTCATCGACCCACAGCTATCGGTAATGACCGACGACGCGGTCGAGGGGAAGGTCGACGAGGCCGATTTCCGCCGCGCCATCACCTTCATCTCGCTGAGCCGCCTCGCGGGCACGATCCTGGCGCAGGCGCTGCTTATCCCGGCCGCGACCTTGATCGCGTGGGTCTCGGTCCACGTCTAACCGAAGGGCCGATCGATCGAAGGCGGCGGTTCGCTGAACCATTTCGGGCCGTTGTCGGTCATGTAGAAACAGTCTTCGAGGCGGATGCCGAATTCGCCCGGGATGTAGATACCCGGCTCGTTCGAGAAGCACATGCCCGGCGCCAGCTTCGTCATCTCGCCATGGACCAGGTTGACCGGTTCGTGCCCGTCGAGGCCAATGCCATGACCGGTGCGGTGCGAAGTGCCGGGCAGCTTGTAGCCCGGTCCCCAGCCGAGATTCTGGTAATAGGCGCGCACCGCGTCGTCGACCGCCCCCGCGGGCGTGCCGAGCTTCGCCGCGGCGAAGGCGACATCCTGTCCCTTGCGCATCTGCTCCCACACCTGCCGCTGGCGCGCGTTCGCCTTGCCGTACACGAACGTCCGCGAAATATCGGACTGATAGCCGTGCACCGTCGCGCCGCAGTCCATCAGCACGACCTCGCCATCCTTCACCGCCTGCGGCTTGCCCGACCCGTGCGGATAGGCGCTCGCCTCGCCGAGCAGGATCAGCTCGAATTCGCTCTGCCCGCCGAGCGCCTGCGTCGCGGCCTTCATGATCGCGCCGATGTCGGCGGGTGTCATCCCCGCCTCGATCCGCGGCGCCGTGTGGCGATAGGCGGCGATGGTGATGTCGGCGGCGATCTGCATCAGCGCGATTTCGGCCGCCGATTTGTGCATCCGGCATCCGCGCACGACCGGCGCGCCATTGACGACGGTCGCGCCCGGCATCACCCTTTGCAGGCCGTCCACGGCGAAATAGCGCACCGTCTCCTCGACTCCGATCCGGCCCTTGGCGAGCCCGCGCTTGCCCAGCCATGCCGCGACCGCCGCCAGCGGATTCTCATCCTCGTTCCACATCAGCACCTCGGCCTCGATGCCCAGGCTCTCGCGTACCGACGGTTCCTCGAAAAAGGGCGTGACGATCGCCACCTCGCCCTCGCGCGTCAGCACCGCGGCGGTCAGCCGCTCGCTCCGCCACCATTCGACCCCGGTGAAATAGATAAGGCTCGACCCCGGCTCGACCAGCAACGCGCCGATGTCGTTCGCGCGCATCAACTCGGTCGCCCTGGCGATCCGCGCCATGCGCTCGGCCTTGCCGATCGGGACGGCCTTTGCGGCAAGGTTGGGAAGGCCTGCGGTATCGGCGGCGAACCCCGATACCGGCATTGTCGCTGCCAGCCCGGTCAGCGCCGCCTTCCCGAGAAATTGACGCCTCTGCATCGCCGTCCCCTTCTTCAATAGATCAGAAGATCCGAAATTTCTTCGCGCCCCCCCGCCTCATCCGGCAGCGCGAGCGCGTCGAGGTCGCCCGGCGTCGCACTCGCGTCGTCGACCCATAAGCGCAGGCTCGGGCCGCCATTGATCACGTCGATCGCGAGCACATCGTCGGTATATTCATATTTGAAATCCTTGCCGCGCCAGATCGGATAGTCGGGGTAGAGCGACCGGATCGCCTTGAACCCCAGCGCCTGCACGCGCCACGGCCGGAACGCCGCATGATCGTACCACGCACCCTCGGCATGGATGTGAATGCCGTTGTTGAGCTGCTTCATATGCTTGTGAAAGGTCGGCTCGAACCAGATATCGCGCAGCTTGCAGCCAGCGAGCCATTCGGGCGCGAGGCGGCGCATTTCGGCGATCACCGCCTTGGCATCGATATCGGGCGCGCCGAACAGTTCGAGCGGGCGGGTCGTCCCCCTGCCCTCGCTCAGCGTCGCACCCTCGACCATCACCGTGCCAGCATAGGCGCGCGCCATGTTGAGGTTCGCGGCATTGGGGCTGGGGTTGATCCACACACGCTCGGCGGGCCAGCCGAAGCCCGGCCCCTCGGGCTCCCAGCCCTCCATTTCGATCACGCGATAATCGACGTCGAGGTTGAAGTGGCGGATGAACCAGCGCCCCATTTCGCCCATCGTCAGCCCATGGCGCATCACCATCGGCCCGGCGCCGACGAAGCTTTCCCAGCCTTCGCGCAGCCGCGTCCCCTCGGCGGGGCGGCCCGCGGGGTTCGGGCGGTCGAGCACCCATACCGCCTTGCCATGCTGCGCTGCGGCTTCGAGCACGTAGAGCAGGGTCGTCACATAGGTGTAGATACGGCAGCCGAGATCCTGCAGATCGACGAGCATGACGTCGAAGGTGTGCATCGACTGCCCCGACGGCCGCCGCACCTCGCCATAGAGGCTGAACACCGGCATGCCGTAAGTGGGATCGGTGAAGTCGGGCGACTCCATCATATTGTCCTGAAGGTCGCCGCGCACGCCATGCTGGGGACCGAACACCGCGGTGACCTCGATCCCCGCCGCGACGAGGGCGTCAACGCTGTGGGTGAGGTCGGCGGTGACCGAGGCGGGATGCGCGAGCAGCGCAACACGCTTGCCCTGGAGCGGCGCGCGAAGCGCGGGATCGGCGAGCAGGCGGTCTATACCGAAGAGGGTCGTCATGCCCGCCCGCGTGCCTCAAGCGTCAGCGCAAAGCAATCGGGATGATGGAAGTCGGGCTTGCCCGGCGGATGCCGGAGCGCCCAGTAGCTTTTGGTGCCGTCGACTTCCTCGATCACCGCGGCGAGCGCGAGCTTCGATCCGGTGTCGGGAAAGATACCGGGCTCGACGCGCAGGGCATAGCGGCCGACCTCGCGCTCGACCTCCATCATCCACGGCGCGAGATCGTCGGCGCGCAGCAGCGAGCGATAATCGTCGAACTGGTAACAGGCCCATCGGCCGTCGGGGGCATAGTTGAACTCCGTATAGTCGGGCTGCCCCTCCTCGGTCAGGAAAGCCTCGAAGCAGGTGCCCTGCCACAGGCCGTCGGTGCCGCTGTCGGCGATCACCAGTTCACCCTCGCCCTGCGGCAACACGATCGCTCCGATCTCTCCCTCGACGACGAAGCGCAGCGCAAAGCCCTCCTCGAACGACAGGTCGACCTCGACCGCGATCGAACGCACCCCCCGGGCCGGCGTGTCGGGGTGGCAAATCAGTTCGCGCCGTTCGCTAGAATAGCCCGACATTCAACCCTTCTCCGTTCATCCCGAGCTTGCCGAAGGCAATCCCTCTTCGTCACCCTGGACTTGATCCGGGGTCCATCCACCCTTCTTGAGGAAGCGGGACCCCGGATCAAGTCCGGGTGATGATAATGGAAACATGAACCAGTTGGGTTTGCCGCACCGCCATGCTAAGCGCCCGCCCACCATGACGAACTTCAAATCCGACCTTCTGCGCCTGCTGGACGAGCGAGGCTATATCCACCAGATGACCGACGCGGAAGGGCTCGACGCCCTTGCCGCGAAGCAGATCGTCCCCGGATATATCGGCTTCGACGCGACCGCGCCCAGCCTGCACGTCGGCAGCCTGGTCCAGATCATGATGCTGCGCCGCCTGCAGCAGACCGGACACAAGCCCGTCGTCCTGATGGGCGGCGGTACGACGCGCATCGGCGACCCCACGGGCCGCGACGAGAGCCGCAAGATGCTGTCTGACGAAACGATCGCGGCGAACATCGCGTCGATCTTCAGCATCTTCCAGCAGTTCCTGACCTTCGGCGACGGTCCGACCGACGCGGTGATGGTCGACAACCAGGACTGGCTGGGCAAGCTTGGCTATATCGAATTGCTGCGGGAAGTGGGCACGCATTTCACGATCAACCGTATGCTGACGTTCGATTCGGTCAAGCTGCGGCTCGACCGCGAACAGCCGATGACCTTCCTCGAATTCAACTACATGATCCTGCAGGGCTACGATTTCCGGCACCTGTCCAAAGAGCGCGGCGTGCGCCTCCAGATGGGCGGGTCGGACCAGTGGGGGAATATCGTCAACGGCATGGAACTCGGCCGCCGCATGGACGGTGCCGACCTCTATGGTTTGACGACTCCGCTGCTCACGACCGCCGCGGGGACCAAAATGGGCAAAACTGCTTCGGGTGCCGTGTGGCTCAATATGGGACAGCTGCCCCATTTCGATTACTGGCAATATTGGCGCAATTGCGACGACCGCGACGTGGGTCGATTCCTGAAGCTGTTCACCGACCTGCCGCTCGACGAAATCGCGCGGCTGGAAGCGCTCGAGGGTGCCGAAATCAACGAGGCGAAGAAGATCCTCGCGAACGAAGCGACGGCGATGTGCCGCGGCGCCGAGGCGGCGCGAGTTGCCGCCGAAACGGCGGCGCAAACCTTTGAAAAGGGCCATATTGGTGGCGATCTGCCGCAGGTCGTGGCCCCCGCCGACGGCATCACGATCGTCGACGCGCTGCGCGAGCTCGGCTTCGCGGTTTCGAACAAGGAAGCGCGGCGCAAACTCGACGAGGGCGCGGTCAAGGTTGACGGGGTCGTGGTCCGCGATCCGCATCACCGGATCGAGCCCGCGAACGACCCGGTTCCACTGAGCCTGGGCGCAAAAAAACACGGGCTGGTGACGCGATGACCGCGCCGATGTCGTTTACCGATTCTTCAGCATTCGCGTAGAACGTCCATGGCAAACCACAAAGGTCCGGGACGTATGCGTAAGATCGATACCAGCAAAGCCCATTATGTCGGGCTCGACCAGCGGATTGCGCCGCGTAGCGACGTTTATTGCCGCCTTCCCTTCGTGCTGCCCGACGGGCGGCAGGAAATGTGCACCTGCGTCAACATCAGCGCCGACGGTTTGCTGATGCGCTACGAACGCGGGCTCGAACCCGGCGACCTCGTCGTGTACCGGATGCCGATCATCGGCCGCGTCGCGGCGAAGGTCATCTGGTCGCTCGGCGGCAAGGCCGGTGTGCAGTTCGAAAAATCGATCGCCGCCGAAGATTATCTGCCGATGATCCGCGCCATGGGCGCGCGCGGCGACGTCAACTAGCCGCTCCTGAGCAGCGGCACCGCGGCGTCGCGCTCGAACAGATAGAGACAGAGGCGCACCGCCTCGCCTCTTGCTCCCTCCATGCCACCGTCGCGCTCGACGAACAGGCGCGCATCGTCGTGGGCCACCGGCAAGAGCCGTACCAACTGCTCGGGCGTCGCGACGCGATAGTCGGCATCGCCCGACTGCTTGAGCCCCAGCAGTTCGCCGCCGCCGCGCAGTTCCAAATCCTTTTCGGCGATGACGAAGCCGTCGTTCGTATCGCGCATCAGCGCGAGCCGCTCGCGCGCGGTCTCGGAGAGATTTTGCGAGCGCAGCAGCAGGCACACCGACTTGGCAGCGCCGCGCCCGACGCGGCCGCGCAACTGGTGGAGCTGCGCGAGCCCGAAATTCTCCGCATGTTCGACGATCATCAGGCTGGCCGCGGGGACATCGACCCCGACCTCGATCACCGTCGTCGCAACCAGGACGCCGATCTCGCCCGCCTGGAAGCGCGCCATGACGTCATCTTTCTCTGGCCCTTTCATCCGCCCGTGGACCAGCCCGACGCGCTGGTCGCCAAGCCGCGCGCGGAGCAGCGCGGCGCGATCCTCAGCCGCCGCGAGTTCGCTGCCCTCGCTCTCGGCTACGAGCGGGCAGACCCAATAGGCCTGCGCCCCCGTTGCGAGATGCCGGTCGAGCGCGTCGATGACATCATCGAGCCGGTCGAGCGAAATGACGCGCGTATCGACCGGCGTGCGCCCCGGCGGCATCTCGTCGAGCTGCGACACGTCCATCTCGCCATGGTTGGCGAGTTGCAGCGTCCGCGGGATCGGGGTGGCGGTCATCACCAGCAAGTGCGGCGGCCGCGCCGCCTTTTGGGTCAGCATCAGCCGCTGCGCGACGCCGAAGCGATGCTGTTCGTCGACCACGACAAGGGCCAGATCCTTGTACGTCACCGCCTGCTGGAAGATCGCGTGCGTGCCGACGAGAATGTCGATGCTCCCATCAGCCAGCCCCATCAGCGTCGACTCGCGCACCTTCCCCTTGTCACGCCCGGTCAGGATCGCGAGGTTCACCGGCAGCCCGCCGAGCATCCGCTGCAAGGTCGCATAATGCTGGCGCGCAAGAATTTCGGTCGGTGCGAGCAGCGCCGCCTGCGTCCCCGCCTCGACCGCGGCGAGCATCGCGCGGAGCGCGACGAGCGTCTTCCCCGATCCGACGTCGCCCTGCAGCATCCGCAGCATCGGCGTGTCCTGCGCCATGTCGCTGGCGATCTCGCGCCCGACGCGTTCCTGCGCACCGGTCAGCCCGAACGGCAGCTGCAGCGCCTCGACCAGCCGGCCGTCGCCGCGCACCGCCCTGCCTCGCCGGTTCCTGAGCCCTTGGCGGATCAGCATCAGCGCGACCTGGCTTGCGAAAATCTCATCATAGGCCAGCCGATCGCGCGCCGCCTCGTCGCGCGGGCTGGCGTGCGCGCGCTCGATCGCTTCGCGCCAGGTCGGCCAGCTTCGGTTCGCCAGCAGCGGCGCGTCGATCCATTCGGCAAGCTCGGGTCGCCGTTCCAGCGCCACCGCGGCGAGTTGCGACAGCCGCGCGTTGGTCAGCCCCTCGGTCAGCGGATAGACGGGCTCGTGCACCGCGATCCCCGCCTCGTCGTCCGGCTCGGCGACATGGTCGGGGTGCACGATCTGGCGCATGTCGCCATAAAGGTCGAGGCGCCCCGACACGCGGCGCTTTTCGCCCAAGGGAAACAGCTTGCGCGCCAGCCCCGAGGTCCGCCCGAAATAGACGAGCCGCACATGATCGCCCGCACTGTCGAACGCTTCGACCCCGAAAGGGGCGCGCGGGCTGCGACCGGGGCGGTAATCCTGTGCCGTCAGCTCGACGATGATCGTCTGACCGGGAAGCGCTTCGTCGAGCCGGTCGACCGGGACGCGTGAGATCAGCCCGGTCGGCAGGTGGAACAACACATCGACGACGCGCTCGAGCCCAAGCCGCGTCAGCGGCTTGGCAAGCTGCGGCCCGACGCCTTTCAGGTCGGTCAGCGCGGCAAAGAGCGGATTGAGTATCTCGGGTCGCATCGCTAGGGCGTGTCTAGACCTGAACCCTTCGTTTTGCCCAGCCCTTCATCTCCGTTCGCATCGAGCGAAGTCGAGATGCCCGTCGGCGCTGCGCAAGACCGGTGGGTGTCTCGACTTCGCTCGACACGAACGGATCGGGACGATGTTTGTCGATCGCATTCTGGAAACCCGCCATGCAAGACCGCCTCAAACGCCTGAAATTCCGCGCCTGGCACCGCGGCACGCGCGAGGCCGACTATATGATCGGCGGCTTCTTCGATCGCTATGCGGCTGAGTGGAGCGAAGAGGAACTTCGCTGGTACGAGACCGTTGTCGAGGAAGACGATGTCGACATCATGAGCTGGGCGCTCGGCACCGGCGAGCCGCCCGCGCATCTCGACAACCCGCCGCTGATCGCGGCGATGCGCCGGCTGGACTATATTCCGCTGCCATGACCCGAAGCGCCGCCGATATTTTTGCCGCCATTGCGTCGGCTTCGGCGCCGCTGACGCTCGCGCGCGCGGCCGACGGGTTTCTGCCGCTGCTGCTCGCCGACCTCGCGCGCGCCAGCGACAAGCGGCTCGTCTATGTCGCGACCGATGATGCCGCGATGCAGGCGGTCGCCGACGCCGCGCCCTTCTTCGCGCCCGACCTGATCGTCCATCGCTTTCCGGCATGGGACTGCCTGCCCTACGACCGCGCGGGCCCGTCGATGCGGGTCAGCGCCGACCGGCTCGCGACGCTTTCCGCCCTGCAGGCGGCGCCGAAGCGCGGCGAGTTGATCTTGACCACCGTCGCCGCACTCACCCAGCGCACGCTCACGCCGTTCCGCATCCGCCAACTTGCGACGACGCTCGCTGCGGGGCAGCGGATCGACCGCGATGCGCTCGCCGAGCTGCTCGTCTCGAACGGTTTCAACCGCGTCGATACCGTTGCCGATCAGGGCGAATTTGCCGTGCGCGGCAGCCTGCTCGACCTGTTCCCGGCGGGCGAGGAGACCGGCCTTCGCGTCGATTTCTTCGGCGACGAGATCGAAAGCATCCGCCGCTTCGACCCCGCCGACCAGCGCAGCCTTGGCCCTGCCAAGGCATTGCAACTGCTCCCCGCGGCCGAAACCCTGCTCGACGAAGCGACGATCAAGCGCTTCCGCTCGAGCTACCGCGAAATCTTCGGCGCGCAGGCGACCGGCGATCCGCTCTATCAGGCGGTCAGCGAAGGCCGGCGGCAGGCGGGCATGGATCACTGGCTGCCGCTGTTCGAAGAGCGGCTGGCAACCCTGTTCGACCATATCGATCCCGCAACCCCGGTGCTGCGCAGCCACCGCACCGACGCGACCGCCGAGACGCGCTTCGACGCGATCACCGACTATCATGCGAACCGCGTCGCCGCCGAGCGCGAGCAGGCGGGCAGCTATCGCCCGCTCGCGCCCGAAACACTCTATCTGACTGCAAACGAGTGGGCATCCGCCGAGCGCGCCCGCCCGATCCACATGGTCTCGCCCTTCGACGTCCCGCCGTCGCCATCGGTGATCGACCTCGAAACCTTTGCGGCGCGCGATTTCACCCCCGAGCGCACCGCGGACCTCAATGTCTATGACAAGGTCGCCGACCATCTGTCGGACGAGCGCCGCAAGGGGCGCAAGACGATCATCGCCAGCTATTCGGGCGGTGCGCGCGAGCGCCTGTCGGGGCTGCTGCGCGACCATGGGGTGACGTCGCTCGCTCCCGCCGACAGCTGGCAGGACGCGCTCGGCACCGCATCGGCCGAAAGCGGCGGCGCGACCGCGATGGTCGTCCTGCCGCTCGACCATGGCTTCGCGAGCGATGCGATCAGCCTGCTGACCGAGCAGGACATTCTGGGCGAACGCCTCGTCCGCCGTCAGAAACGCCGCAAGAGCGCCGACGCCTTCCTCGCCGAGCTCGCGACGCTCAGCGTCGGCGATCTCGTCGTCCACCTCGACCATGGCATCGGCCGCTACGAGGGACTGACCTCGATCCCGGTCGGGAGCAGCCCGCACGATTGCGTCGCGCTCACTTACTCCGGCGGCGACAAGCTCTACGTCCCGGTCGAAAACCTCGACGTCCTCTCGCGCTACGGCGGCGAGAGCGACGGCGTCGCGCTCGACAAGCTCGGCGGCGAGGCGTGGCAGCGCCGCAAAGCGCGGATGAAGGAACGCATCCGCGAGATCGCGGGCGAACTGCTCGCGACCGCGGCGCAGCGCGCGCTCCGCCCCGGCGAGGTTCTGGCGCAGGACGCCGCCTACCCCGCCTTCGCCGACCGCTTCCCCTATCAGGAAACCGACGATCAGGACCGCGCGATCGGCGACGTGCTGGAGGATATGGCGTCGGGCCGCCCGATGGACCGCCTCGTCTGCGGCGACGTCGGCTTCGGCAAAACCGAGGTTGCGCTCCGCGCCGCGTTCGTCGCGGCGATGGCTGGCGTGCAGGTCGCGGTCGTCGTCCCGACGACCTTGCTCGCGCGGCAGCATTACACGAATTTCGTCGAACGCTTCAAAGGCTTCCCGGTCAATATCGGCCGCCTGTCGCGGCTCGTGCCCGCGGGTGAAGCGCAGAAAACGCGCGACGGCCTTGCCAGCGGCCAGATCGACATCGTCGTCGGCACCCATGCGGTGATCGCGAAATCGGTCGAGTTCAAGAACCTCGGCCTCGTCATCGTCGACGAGGAGCAGCGTTTCGGCGTCGTGCACAAGGAACGGCTGAAGCAGCTCAAGGCCGACGTCCATGTCCTGACCCTCACCGCGACCCCGATTCCGCGCACGCTCCAGATGGCGATGTCGGGCCTCCGCGAACTCAGCGTCATCCAGACGCCTCCGGTCGATCGCCTCGCGGTACGAACCTACGTCGCTCCATGGGATCCGGTGGTCATGCGCGAGGCGCTGCTGCGCGAGCATGATCGCGGCGGCCAGAGCTTCTTTGTCGTGCCGCGGATCAAGGACCTGCCTGATATCGAGGAATTCCTGCGCAGCCGCGTACCCGAAATCAAATATGTCGTCGCGCACGGCCAGATGACACCGACCGAGGTCGAGGACCGCATGAGCGCCTTCTACGACCGCAAATATGATGTGCTGCTATCGACGACGATCGTCGAAAGCGGGCTCGATATTCCGAGCGCGAACACGTTGATCATCCACCGCGCCGACCGCTTCGGCCTGGCGCAGCTCTATCAGCTCCGCGGCCGCGTCGGGCGGGCGAAGACGCGCGCCTATGCCTATCTCACCACGCCCGAGGGCCGCGCGATCACCGACACCGCCGAAAAGCGGCTCAAGCTGCTCGGCGATCTCGATACGCTCGGCGCGGGTTTCCAACTCGCGAGCCACGACCTCGACATTCGCGGCGCCGGGAATCTCGTCGGTGACGAGCAGTCGGGGCATATCCGCGAGGTCGGCTTCGAACTTTACCAATCGATGCTCGAAGAGGCCATATTGGTGGCCAAGGCCGAGGGCATGGGCGCCGCGCCGCCGCGCGAAGCCTTGTCGCCGGTCATCACCGTCGACGCGCCGATCCTCATCCCCGAGGATTATGTCCCCGACCTGCCGCTGCGCATGGCGCTCTATCGCCGCCTCAACGAGGCCGAAGACCGCCCGGCGCTCGACGCCTTCGCGGCCGAGATGATCGACCGCTTTGGCCCGCTGCCACTCGAAACCGCGAACCTGATCCAGCTGATGGAGATCAAGGCCAACGCCAAGGCGGCGGGCATCGCCAAGCTCGACGTCGGCATGAAGGGCGCGCTCGTCAGCTTCCACGGCGACGCTTTCGCCAATGTCCCCGGCCTTATCGCCTATGTCGAGCGGCTGAAGGGCCGCGCCCGCATCCGCCCCGACAACAAATTGTCGATCAGCGGCGATTGGGTGAGCGCCGGAGCGCGGCTCAACGGCGCGCTTCAGCTGTCGAAGGGATTGGGCAAGCTCGCGAAACAGGCCGCCTAGGCGGCGAGAAGCCCGGGAAGCTGGTCGCCTGCCACTGGCCCCGACTTCAGGAAACCCTGCCACGTCGCGACACCCAGCTCCTTCAGCCGTTCGAGCTGTTGCGGCTTCTCGATGCCTTCGGCAACGACCAGCAGGCCGAGCGCGCGCGCGAGGTCGACGATCGCGCGCACGACGATGCGGTCGCGATCGCTGTCGTCGATCGTCCGCGTAAAGCCGCTGTCGATCTTCAGATAGTCGATCGGCAGCCGCGCGAGCAGCGACAGGCTCGAATAGCCCGTGCCGAAATCGTCGATCGCAATCGCGCAGCCGAACGCACGGATCTGCGCCAGTTGCTCCGCCGCGCTCGCAGGGTCGCTCAGCATCGCCTGCTCGGTGAGTTCGAGCGTCAGGCGCGCGGGGTCGACATTTGCCTGCCGTGCCATACCGGCGAACCGTTCGGCGAATTCGGGATCGCCAAGGTCGGCGGCGGTGATGTTGAGCGAGACGCGAATGTTCGCCAGCGCCTCGGGCCATGCCGCGATCTCTGCCAATGCGACATGGTGCGCATGTTCGGTGAGTTCGCGTTCGAGGCGCGCCGCGCGGGCCGCGGTGACGAGCGGCCCGGCGCCGAGCAGGCCCAGCTCCGGGTGCTGCCAGCGCAGCAGCGCCTCGACCCCGCTCATCGCGCCGGTCGCGACATCATATTGCGGCTGATAGTGGATCACCACCTCGCCGCGCGACAGCGCAGCCATCACCATCGCGCCGTCGCGCGCCGACGCCGGGCGCGCCAGCTGGTCGCTCGCGGTCCGGAGCTGCTCGACGACAGGTTCGTCGCGCGCGATCAACGCCGCGGCGATGCGAATCGCGAGGCGGCCCTTGGGATCGCCCACCATCGGCTCGGCCAGCGCAACATGCAGCGCGCGTTCTTGCGCCCTCAGCGCGCCAAGCGACAAAGGCACCGCCGGAACGATCAGGAAGCGCGGCCCGTCAATCCGGTCGACGCGGCTCCCCTGCCCGAATTCGTCGGTCGCGAAACTTTCGAGTCGACGGCCGATCTCGTCGAGCACGGCGTCCCCCGCTGCGGTCCCGGCGCTATTGTTGATGCGCGCCATCTGGTCGACCTGAACCAGCATGACGCCCACGTCGGCGTCGTACCGTAAATGAAGATTTTCCAGCGTTCGGACGCAGCCGGACAGCGACTCGGATATGCGATTCATCGCGCCGCCTTATCAGGCTTTCCTTGCCAAGCCCTTCCATTTTGCATCATGATCGTGCCGATGTCCGCGCTTTCGCCCCGGCCCGCCGCAACGTTGACCGACGCCCATGGCCGCCGGATCGAGTATCTGCGCCTTTCGGTCACCGACCGCTGCGACCTGCGCTGCCGATATTGCATGGCCGAGGACATGCAGTTCCTGCCCAAGGCGGCGGTGCTCAGCATCGAGGAAATGGGCGAACTCGCAGAGCTTTTCGTCGCGCGCGGCATCCGACGTATCCGCCTGACCGGCGGCGAACCGCTCGTACGGCGCGGTATCGACACGCTCGCCATGCGACTCGGCGCGCTGATCGGCAACGGACTCGACGAACTGACGCTGACCACCAATGCGATGCGGCTGGCCGAGCATGCCCCGATGCTGGCGGCTGCCGGCGTGCGGCGGATCAACGTCAGCCTCGACACGCTCGACCGCGAGGCTTTTCGGCACATCACGCGGTTCGGCGACCTCGACGTCGCGCTCCGCGGGATCGCGGCGGCGCAGCGCGATGGCATCGCGGTCAAGATCAACATGGTCGCTCTCGCCAACCTCAACGAGGATCAGCTCCTGCCGATGCTGCAGTGGTGCGCCGCGAACGGATGCGACCTTACGTTGATCGAGACGATGCCGCTGGGCGAGGTCGAGGGCGACCGCAGCGATCATTATATCCCGCTCCACCAGTTCGTCGCGCCGCTGCGCGCCGAACGGCAGATCTGGCCCGTCGACAAGTCGACCGGCGGCCCGGCACGCTATTTCGCGATCGAGGACAGCCCGGTGACGCTCGGCCTCATCACCCCGCTCAGCGACAATTTCTGCGCGACGTGCAACCGCATCCGCCTGACCGTAGAGGGGCGCATCTATATGTGCCTTGGTCAGGACGACCATGTCGACCTGCGCGCGGCGCTGCGCGACGGCGGCGACGTCGACGGCTTGATTGACGCCGCATTGGCTGGCAAACCCCGCGCGCATGACTTTCATATCGAACGAAAGTCCACACCGGCGGTCGCGCGTCATATGAGTGCAACGGGCGGCTAGGATAGCCTCGCCCAGGGATTTTTCAGGGGGCTCGGGGACCAAAATGCAACGCAAGATCGCGCTCGTCGCGTCGAACGCGCCGGCGGCCGAGGAGGCCGAGGCCGAGCTTCGGCCGCTCTACGATTTCGTCGACCTCAACGAGGCCGACCTGCTGATCGCGCTCGGCGGCGACGGCTTTCTGCTGCACATGCTGCACCAGTTGCTCGACCAGCGGCGCAGCCTGCCCGTGTTCGGCATGAACCGCGGCACGATCGGCTTCCTGATGAACGAGTTTCGTGTCGAGGGGCTGCTCGACCGCCTCGCCGCCGCGCGCCCCTATCTGATCCACCCGCTGTCGGGCGACATCACGACGATCAGCGGCGAACGGCACATCCTACCCGCGATCAACGAAATCTCGCTGCTCCGCGAAACGCGCCAGGCCGCCAAGCTCGAGGTCATGATCAACGAAAGGACGATGCTCGAGGAACTCGCCTGCGATGGCGTCCTCGTCTCGACCCCCGCCGGATCGACCGCCTACAACCTCAGCGCGAACGGCCCGATCCTGCCGCTCGATTCGGCGATGCTCGCACTGACGCCGATCAGCCCCTTCCGCCCGCGGCGCTGGCGCGGCGCGCTCGTCCCCGAATCGACGAGCATTCGCTTCAACGTCCGCGAGGCCGCAAAACGCCCGGTCAGCGCGGTCGCCGACCAGCGCGAAATCCGTGACGTGAAGACGGTATTGGTCACCACCGACCGCAGCCGGCCGCTGACTTTGCTTTTCGATCCCGACCAGGGATTGGACGAACGCATCGCGATGGAACAATTTATCGTTTGAGGTCTTGCAAAATCATTCGCGCGGCGGCAAAGGGGCCGCCTTGCCCGCCACGGCGGGGTGTTCCTCGGTAGCTCAGCGGTAGAGCAATCGACTGTTAATCGATCGGTCGTAGGTTCGAATCCTACCCGGGGAGCCACTTTAAACGTCCAACATATTGATAAGATTGAAAAATCTTGCGCCGGCGTTTACTGTCCCCACATATGTCCCCACAATTAGAATGCGCTCAGAAGAGATATTCTGTGTCGGCCACGCGTCACTGATGGGTTCCGCATTGATCGCGACCCGATCCATCGAATCATGATCCGCTTGCCGCGAAACCAGGTAACGCTATCGGGGATTAGTCATAGGCCTGCGCTGTCCGCCTATCGCGCTTTGCGGATAGAAATCGAAATTGCGCGGACGCGCTTTTTGTAGAGGGCGACACCAGCCGGCACCGCTATCCCGTCAATCTGGGTCCATTACGCAAAATCACTCCACTTCGGATTGCCTGGCCCGAGCTCGGGCGATCGCCGCCACGTCTGCGCCCGACAATTCTGTTTGCGCAGAGTCCGTGATTTGCCCGGTGACACTGAACTTTGGGCTTGAGCCATTTGTCGAATGAGCATCAAGCCGTCCTTTCGGAACACCCGCTGCGTTTGGGCGCGCACACCGCAGCCAGTCAGGCGCGGGGTGATCTCGTACCATCCATTCAATGCGGCTGCTCGGACAACGGCATTCACGTCGGGGAAGTTTTGCCGGCACATCGTGTCAAAAAACGGCGTCATAGAGTGCCGGGTCGGGATCAAGTGCCTTCTCTGCGTGCGCGCAATTGATGAGTGCCGCGCTCAGAAGCAGGGAATAGCCTTGTTTGCGCAATTTCATTCGCCAACTCCCCCTGCACCGGTGTTGGCATAATGGCGTGGGCATTAAGGCCGCATAAGATTGGAAGACAAATGTGCGAATAGTTCGGGCGGCTTCTCGCGCCCCGGGGGAACTTGAAGGGGAAGCGAAGTCACCATATTCTTCGCATCATGAATGGCCGGCCCGGAGACATGTCCGGACCGGTCTCGAATTCAAAAGCGAACGCCAAATCCAGCCAGAACTTGGTGACGGTCGAAACCAAGTGACACCTTCTCGGTGCCTTCGCTGACCTTGTAGTCCTTATAATTGGTATAGCGATATTCGGCTTTGGTGTAGAAGTTGCCGGCAATCTGAGCCTCGATACCACCGCTAAATCGAACGCCTCCGCGGCTGTCCGACAACGAGAAATTATTCGCCGCGTCGAGCTCGTCAACATAGCTTACGCGGGCCTTTCCGTTGGCGTAGGCAGCACCAACGTAGAGCCGCGCCGTTTCGGCAACATATGCACCAATGCGTCCGCCGATCGCATAGCTACGCTTCACCGAAAAACACGCAGAGTCGTTACCAAAAATCTCTCCGCAACGCTTGTTGCTGGCAAGGTCGATGCTTCCTTCAACGCCGACAAAGGCCTTACTCGAAATGCCGAGATCGTAGCCAATCGTTCCGCCAAAGGCGGCACCGCTCGAAGACTCGCTCTCGCTGAAATCGCCCGCAGGATCGGCGCTATCGGCATAGGAGATTTTGCCGCTCGTGTTGTCGTAACCCGCCGTGAATTCGACCCGCGCGCCGCCAGCGTTCTGTGCCATGGCTGGGGTCGACACGAGCGCCGCGATCGACAGCGTTGCAAGATATTTAAGCAATTCAACCTCCTGGAATGCTAGGCAAACTTTCCTGATTGCCTTTCTTTAACCGGAGACGATATCTGCCCCACCGTGGTTAACAATTCCTTTCCCGCCGACTGCGGGCTCGGAGATAAATGTTCATTATGGACGCAATTGTGCTCGGCAATTTGGGTGGCCGACCGATATCGACACCCGTAACATCCCACGTCGCTTCAAGACTGGGTGTCAAAGGGCACAATCATGCCATCTTTGAAACCCCGGTACACGATACGGAGTGACGAGTCGCACGGGGCCGGACCGGACCAAAAACTGCAAAGAGTTCGTTTTTTGGACCTTTGTACCCGTCACCCCCTACAAGCGGACAGGTGGATCAGTCCGGCAGTGCTGAAGAGACGACATTCCGCCCTGCGGCCTTTTCCTCAGATTGCGGCAAGAGTGCCATAAGGGCGTCCTTATCAGGACGCCAAGCAAAACGCAGAGGCTCCGCAATATATGCCGTCACAGACGTTTCTGCCGGAATGCTTGCGCTCGTACCGTGAATCAAAAATCCCCCAAGTGGTGAAACGAGGAGCATCGTCCCGACCGAGAGGGCGGTGTGACTTTTACCTTCATCGGACACGTTGCCGGTCAACCGCACGGGCCCATCAGGCATTTCTATGCTGATCAATTGGATATCGAGCTTGCCCTTTTTGCCGACATGACCGTTGCGCTGCGCCCGCGACACCTGTCCGATGACCGAAGTGCCGACCGGGACCACGACCGTGCCGCGAAAACTCACATCTTCGACGACCTCAAGGCGCACGCGGTCGCCGGGCTTACTGTCCTTCGTGGAAAGCGGCGCCGTCGTTTGCAGACGCAGCGGTGTCCCAATGGGCAGATAATAGCGCTTCGTCGATACCGAGGGCGGATAGTCAACCGCCGACTCCAAATCGGCCGTCTGTGCGTGCGCGCTCCCGGCCACCAACAGTGCCATCGTACCGCAAATGGTTCCCCAGTTTCTCATAGCCCCGCCTCCGCTTCGACTCATGTCGAACGAAGTTAGGCTGCGAGAGTTAAGAAAAGACAATCAACAGCTTATCTATTTGCGAAATGCGTTCGCTATAGTAAGGATCGCACAAGCGGACCGACGCATGAACAGCAAGCCTAGCGGCGGAGAGAGTGATTGTGTCGCCTGTTAGGCAAGAGACTATCCGCTTCAGCGAGGAAGCGCCTCCGATCGGGCACTGAGTCGGCCCGGGACCGAGATCCGATCGGAGCGTCGACAATTCAGCTCGGAGTTGCAGGGACCAGTTGAGGAACGAGACGAGATCGCAAGCATATGCGTCGGTGATGCGACCGGTCTGGTTGTTCGCTCCTACATGAACATGGTCGGTGCGCGTCCCATTGCTGATGGGGCACCGCAGCCGGGCTCGTTACTCTTGCAGCCTGCAAGACCGATGACCTCAGGCCCGTTCCACTGCTGGACCTGGCCGGTTTGAGACAGTCTGCTTTCAATCTTCAAGGTGTTGAAAGCTGCCGTGGGTGGAGATCATGCAGCCCTGAACCGGAGCGTATCCACCAAGAGCTTGAATGCCGGCGAGGCGAAGCGGCGATTGGGGTAATAGAGGTGATCGCCGGGTTCGGATGGCGGCGGGTGTGCCGCAAAATAAGCGGGCGAACCGACCACCGCCATCGGGATGTCGGGTCCGAGACGTGCCGCGATTATATCCTTGTCGACCTGTCCGCCGAGCCGCATCCCGGCGTCGAAGCATTCGGAGACGATGTCGGTCAGGCCATAGTCGATGATGTCACCACCACTTAAAGAGCGGGTTTGAGTGAGCGACTTCCGGAATGTGCGGTCGTCCCGCGGCCGGTGGGGTGTTTTGGGCGAATGGTCGATACATCCTCGTATAGCGTCGACCCCATGCTTTGCCGGCAGCGCGGCGGCCCTGCCGTCTGCTCTCCCGGAGGATCGAGCGGCCTTTGCGCGCGTGGCTATTCGTCCAGCGATTGCGTAATGGAGGTATCGCCGCGGACATTTGTGCCGGCAACGGGAGAACAAAGGCGGAAGATTGGTACGTCCGGGACATTCAGGGCGCCGATGCGAAGGCGCGGTTGACCGGGGTCGCGGTTATTTCGGGCGAGCGGCCGGGTCGAACAGATTGTTGCGCGACGGAAGAAATACCGACCCGACGCGAAGCCGATCGGAGTGCTTGGGCTTGCGCTTTCCGAGCCAGACTTCGAGCGTTCCCGCTGAAGACGTGGCTCCGGTCGGAGTCATCAGCTTTGCGGTCACGCCGTACCCAAGCGCGTGCTGCAGTGAATCGGCTAGCTTGAATGCAACGTCACGGTCGTCGGCGCTGTAAAAGCGCACCTCGGTGTTTTCCGGCGACGCCTCGACTATTTCGACGTCTGGCACCGATCGAAAGCGCCCTTTTTCTTCGCTCATCTGACCCTTGAGGCGGCGAGCCAAATCGCGGCCCGATTTCGTCGGCGCGTGCCAATATACGGTCGCCTCAGATGCCCTAGGCGGAACCGCACATAGGAAGACGCTTACGTAAAACGGTGTCGTACTTGAGAAATACCGCTGGAGACCAACGGTATTGCCTTCCATCAATAGCTCGGCAATCTCATCCTCTCCGGATCCTTTCCAAGGATCGGCAACGACCGCATTGTTGAGAAAACGATATTCTGCGCGACTGTTGGTCTTCGTACTCAATGCGCGAAGCCTGACAGCGACAATCTGGCCCGGGGATATCTTTGCGCGCTCGGCAATCATATTCGCATAGTCCGTTGCCTGGGCCTTGCGTCCGTCCGCGTCGGCCCCGTCGTCGCAATAGAATATGTCGACCGTTTTTCCTCGCTGTTGCGGCAGGCCCCGCGATCCATAGACACTATAAATGTCATTTGGCGACTTCGCTGCGCCCGAACCTTGCCGCACCGGCAGGGTCGACGAGCCGTCCGACTGGATTTCCGCGCGTCGCATAGGCGGATCGAGTTGGGCATATTGGACGCGCGCCGTTGATACGGCGGAGGTCGAGACCGGTTGCTCTTTCCGGTCATCCGGGACGCAGTCTGCAAAACAAGGGATATAGAGCGAACCCATCACTGCGGGGATCTGTGGCGGAATATTGGTTCGAGTCTTCCTCAAAATCTCGCTGTTGACCGAATGGAAGATCGCCAGCACGTCATCTCTGGGTTTCAGCGCATCACGCAGCGTCCTTGCATAGAGGCCGTTGTCCGGGGTGCTCGCCCGGCCTTGCGCCGAGACGGCGACCACGATGCCCGGGAGCAGATTATCTTCGGGGCGCGGCACGGTGATGCGCCGAAATCCGTCTCCCTTCAGTTCCTGTATGACGGGATCGCTTCGGCAAGCATCGAGAATGATGGTCAGCCCGCCCTCGGTAATATTGCCGACCGCCGAAGTGAAATCCGCCGATACGTCCAGCGCATCCCCGATCAGCAGCTGGGCCTCGGACCCTGTTGCGATCTGCGTCCGGACGGTTTCGAAATCGGGCCGCGCGTTGACGCCGAAGAGGAACGTCCTGCTATCGATTTGTACGCCATGCCCGGCATAGTAGAATACTGCGATCGAGTATGGGTTTCGCAGTATCTTCTCGACGAACTGGCGAACCTCGGCAACCATCTCGAGTGTAGTGAGGTCGCATTTCTGTACGATTTCGGTCTCTGCCCACCCGATCGTGACGAGACCGTCGGCGACATTCTGGGAATCGCGGCAGGCATTCGGAAGATCGTTGAGCGGCGCCGCGCCAGTCTCGCTCGGCTGAGCGGGCTTGTACTTGCTGTTTCCGATCATTAGTCCGATATGCTTGGGCTCCTGTTCGGAGCTCCGCGTTTGCGCCGTTGCCAGCTCCGTCGTCGTCAGGAGAAGCGCGACCAGTCCGAGGCGGCATGCATGCATCGGCTATCACCAACCGATATCGTCATATTTTCGGGGAACCCGATCCGGCAGCTCTCTGGTGTCCAGTTCGATCTCCGCCGACCGGGTCGGAATCCCTTTCCCCGTCATCTCCGCCAAACGCTTGTTTCGCATTTCGGTGATTTTTTCGGTTACCGTCCATTTCGACGGCATCCAGAGCCGACCGGCGTTCAATATGCGGCTGTTCGTCGTCCGCTTGATGTTGCAATCCCGCACCTGTCCGGTCGGGAGCGCAGGGCATGTCCCCTGGAAAAAGGCCCAGCGATAACCAAAACCGGCGTCGCTGCGCCCCTTGCCTTGCGCAGAGAAATATTTGAATCCTTTTGCGCCCGTGGAGGTCGGTAGCGGAGCGCCCCGCCCGTCGAGATAGCCGAGGAACACGACATTGTGTCCCGAGTTGTTGCTGCGGTTGAAATTGATGAAATCCCCCGGAACAAGCTTTTCGAAGGGAAGCTCCTCGCCCATGCCAAACCTTGCCAGCGTATGGCCCGTCCCGTTCGACGTGACTTCGGCATACATGAAGAAATTCGCGCGCAGGGAGAGTTCGGTACCGCGAGCCCAAAGCGGGAGCGGAGCCTTCGCATAGGGGCTCTTGTCGCCGGTGTCGGCAGCATAAAGGTTGATCGCCGTGAGAATGGTCTCGGTAACGGCCGCGACGCACATGCTGGGCGCGGGCGCCGGCGCACCGCTCGTCTTCTTCACGAAGCCTCCCCCATAAGGAATGTCGTGCGTAAAGGCCTTCTGGATGTCGTATCCGCCATTGGCGCGCTCAGCGTTCAGTTTGGCGACGGCGCGCAATATATAGGGATTAAAGTCCTGTGCGGCCGCAGCCGGCCATGCGGCGCTCGCAAGAAGTATGACCCCCGACACGCGTAGAAAATTGCCCATTCTATCCCCCTCCGGATGCTCAGCAACAATTAATTCTTGCGAAAAAGGTAATATCAGGTCGGCATACTCAATAAGGTAAGCGACTAAGGAGGTCAACGTGTCGAACCCGTATCTAAGTCAAATTGGATCATTCTCTTTCGTGATGTTCAGGCGGACGGACGAGATCCCACACACGCCTTCGCGATCGGACATGATTCCTGTTTGCGCAGCCTCGATTGAATAATATAGTTCTACCAAATGCGAACGGTGGGGGATTGATCATGCAACTCGCTCGGCTTGGATTTTGGTGTGCAGGCGCCGCCGCGGCCCTGTTCATGCCGTGCGCGGCGATGGCTGCGGAGGGGCAGGCCTGCCCAGCGAACAGCAGCCCGGAGCCGGAGGTCAAGCTCGGGCCGCTCAAGGTGGACCGCTGTTACGAGTCCTACAGCCAAACGGAAAGGACCGCCTTTCAGGATATTTCCAACTATTACGGACAGGTGCTGATGTCCGTAAGTGGCGGCACGAGCATGGATCTCGACAAGAGCTTCGGAAAGGCCCTTGCGAACTTCTTCGGCGTCAAGGACCGCTTCACCGCCCTCGTCACGGTCGCCGTCTATGCGAAGATCGCCGACGAAAATGTCCTTGTGTATGAGAAGCCGGTTTTCGACATCACCCGTGACAATAGCGGCAAGACGACCCTCTCGGCCAGTATCCTCGGCGGCAGTGCGATCGCCGCCTCGCCCACCTTCGCGCTGGACGCCTCGAACACGGAGGTGTCGACGCAGATCAAGGTCGCGCTGGTCAATAACCGCAAGCTGGAAAGCCTGGGCGTCATCAAGGAAGGTGTCGAGCTCGCCTCGAAGATGGGCGGCCCCGGCAGCCTGGTGACCGCCGTCGGAGAGCCGGCCTTTGCGGCAGTTGCCGCCCGCATCCAGTCGACTTACGAAGCAACGCTGTCGGACCAGGAAACCAGCAACCTCGATACTGTTCTGAAGTTCGACCATGATGCGGGCGTGAAGGCCGTTACCTACCGGGTAGCCTTTCCCGTCGCGGGCGGCGCCGCCTCCAAGATCGATGTCAAGCTGTGGCTGGCGACCAGACAATCGTTGCTCACCGGCGAACTGCGTACCGATGCGCAGGGCCGCAAATGGCCCGACGCATCGGCGGTTCCGGTGTCGCGCTGGGCCGACCGCATCCGCCTCGCAACGCGGTCGGGAGGAATCGCGCCGACCTATCTTTCGACGGCGCTCGATCAGCAAGGCGTCCCGCAGAAGCTTGAAGAATTGAGCCTCGCGAATGCGGCAGGAGAGCAGATCAGCCGGCAGGAGGCGGTCAACAAGAGTTGCCGCGCGCTGCTATCTGCCCTTCAGAAGGGTCCCTATCGACTGAGCGAGGCCGATGCCCAGCTGATACTGTACAACGAGCTCGAGCGAGGCGGCGTCTTCGAACGATATGACGCCAGCACGCTCGGCTGCACCAGCCTGCTCGTGCCGGTCTGGAAGACGCGCTACGATCTGGCGCCTGCGAGCCACAGGCCGAAACGGGATATACCCTTGCAGGCGAAGGTCAAGCGGCTCACTCGAATGGCCGGCAGCTGGGCCCAGCCGACGCCGGAATCGCGGCTCTTCGCGCTCAGTGACGATTTTGCACCTCGCGATGTACACATGCAAGCGCCTGTCGGGTTCATTCAGGGCGTCGTGGTCAGCGAAGACCCGCCCGGCTTTCAGAAATATCCGGTCGCGGTGAAGCATCTCGCGGAGCGAAAGAAGAGCTGCTTCGGCAATTTCAAGCCGACCGCCGACACCGACCCCACCGCAACCGCCTTCATCCAGTTCGAGGGCGATCCGACGCTGTATCTCGCGACACTTCGTTTCGACGATCGTGCGGACTTCCTCATGGACCCCGGTCCGCGCGTCGAGGGCATGGATCTGCGCCTGGCATCAGAAGCGGACCGGGCGACCTATAATCAGAATGGCAAGTGCCTCTGATCGCGAAGGGTTAGGCCTCGCCCAAAAGCCGGACGAAATGTGCGTCCGGCGCGCGCGGGTTTTCGAACTGGATTCGTGCGGCGATTGCGGAACTTCACCCGGAATAGGCTGGCGCTCCTGGCCGATTTCAGACTGGCAGGTCTCGGGCTGGAAACTTCGGGAGCGGACATTCACCTTCGCCGAGCGCTACGATGGATCGGTCGCCGGAAAGCGCAATGTCGCCGCAATCTCTGCTTCGGCCGTGGTTTCTTCGGCGATAGGCAGCCGGAGGGTCATTTCCTAAGCGTTTGCCCCCCCAAAGGTTCGGCCAGAGTCCGTAAATGGTGTCAAAGCAGCCTCATTCTGGTGGGTTCAAGAATAAGGCGTACCAGGGTTCGCGACACGGGCCAGAGTTCGCGACACGGGATTGATTGCAGATATGGAGCTATTGACTGGATCTTTGGCTCGGACTCTTGCAACCCAACTTTATCATTCCGAAGCGACCGCTTTTGCCGAGGTCTTGGCGCCACGTCGCACCGGAAGAGAAATTTATATGGTTGCTGGCTCAACCGCAGATGATAGCTTTGGGACGAGAGCATAATTTTCATGCCGGAAGGTTGGTCGAATGGGGCGATCAATGACTTTGACCGAAGCCGATGCAGGCCGCATTATTCAAGGCTTCGCCGACGCGACGCTGGACCCCAAGTTATGGATGCCGGCGCTTCAGGTAATGAGCGACGTCATGGGCTCGGCATCGTCGGCTATGGAGCTTGCTGATCTCAATACGGGCGAGGCAGTCATGAACTGCACGTTCCCGCTGGATGACGATACTGTGGCTCTGTACGAGGAGCGCATCTTTCATATCAATCCTCGCGTAGGCAGGGCGCGCCGGGCAGCGGTCGGCGCGATCATCGACGATCGTACGCTGTTGGTCGAGGGCGATCCCCACATGGCCGAGTTTATGGACTGGCTGCGGCACACGCCGCATCGATATGTCAAAGGGACCAAGCTGTTTCAGGCCGAAGGGCACGAAATCTACTTTGGTTCTTACTTCTCAGAAGCACATGGTCCGCCAGAGGGATGGCACCACGACGCCCACGAACGAATTATTCCGCATCTCGTGAATTACATGCGCGCCGGTCGGGTGTTATCACAGGGAAAGCTCTCTAATGAACTTGTGCGGCTTGAGGCTCTGCATTCAGATCGTCCGTTTGCGCTGCTGAGCCGATCTGGCAAGATCATCGAATGCTCTGTCGGCTTTGAGTCGGTCATACGATCCAAGGGCATCCTCGACACGCACAACGGCGTGCTGGCAGCGTCAAGCTCACGCCACCGACGTTCGCTTGAGAGCTTCTTTCGGGCTGCGCTCGGTGAAGATCGACTGACAAAGCCCCCTATGCCTGTGAGGCTATCCAGCGCTGCGGCGCCGCGGGGTATTGTACTGCACGCAGTACCGATTGCGCCGGGCAACGATGTCTTCGACGTCTTCCGACCCGCGGTGCTCGTCACGGTGACCGATCTGGACAAGCCAGCGTCATTGAGCGTGGAAAAGCTGACGGCGATATTCGACTTCACTGTTCGCGAGGCAGAGGTCGCCGCTTTAATCGGCACCGGGCAATCGACCGGTCGGGCTGCCAAGGCGCTCGGTATCACCGAACATACCATTCGACATCATCTGAAGGCGATTTTCGGGAAGCTGGAAATTTCTCGGCAGGCCGAGCTTATATCCATCGTCATGAAGCTCGGTTAGCCCAAGCGCCGCACGCCTTTGTGCCAGTTCGGCGCATCTCCCATCGGTTGGCACTTCATGTCCCCTGTTTGAGGGAGGACGTGATAAATGAGCGTCGGCTAAGCTTCCGCCATCTAACCTGCTAAAAAATGGGGGTTCACATGGAGACGGGAGCGCGCATCGCATTGTTTGCGGCTGCTTGCTGGTTTTCAACGACTGCAAACGCCGCATACTTTATCCAGGCGAGCGAAATTGGCGGCAATGTCGTGTTTACGGGTAGTGGAAGCCTGAATCTTACCGCGCTGACTCCGTCAAGTCTCATCGCGCCAAACACGTCATTCGTCTACGCTTCTGGTAGTAGCATAATACTTGGCAACCTCGAGGCTACTCAGTTGTTTTCCGGGATCCTGCCGCCTGGCAATTTTGGGAGCGGGAATTTCGCCGGTACTACCACTACAACTGGCGCTCAAATTGGCGTTCTAGGCACCAATCTTCGCGCTCCCCTAGGCTATATTTCGGGCGCGTCTTTAGGCACTTCTACCGCCACGTTCGAAAGTTCGACCCTTAGCTCGCTTGGATTGGCTGCTGGCAATTACGTGTGGAGCTGGGGCCAAGGAGCGTCATCCGACACGCTTACGTTGCAGATCGGAGACGTTTCGGCTGTGCCAGAACCCGAAGCTTGGGGGATGATGCTGCTCGGCTTCGGACTCATCGGGGGCGCCCTGCGTGCTCAGCGTCGGCAGACCACGATCCGAGTATATTACGCTTAGCAGATTTGAAGGAGGTTCGTCTCATGACGGTGCGTTCGTTCCTAACTATCGTGTTAGCCAGCTCTTCCCTTTTGCTCTCACCCGCAGATGGGGCACGTGCCGCCGAAGTCATTGGCGGCTTCGCTATCACCGGGACACAGGACGCGTATGACGCGAGTTATACGTCCGGAAACGATACGGTCTCTGCTCAAGCCGGATCTCCGGGATTTGAGATGTCGGCTCGTTCGCAAACGTCCGCCTGGCAAAACAAGATTGAGATACTTTCTGACCTTTCAATGCCACCCGGCGGGGCTGGGACCTATGCCTACGCTGCTGCGCAATCATTCTACGCAGTCAATCAGGTGCTGACGGGACCGGGTAGCACCGCGCAAGCGAGCTATCAGTTTAGCGTCGGTGGAAGTTTTGTGCCTGGTCCGGAAGAGTATTTTCCGGACACCGTAACACCCCAAAATTTGGCGATATTTCTCGTCGCCTATTATGGCAAATCGCTGTCGACCGAATTACGGCCTGACGGCGTGTTTGTGGTCAAAACGACGAATGGGCAAACGACGCTGAACCTGCTTCCCGATCATCCGGCATATATCGACGAAAACCTGCCTTTCATAATTCCTGGCAGTTTTGCCTCTGCATGCGCTGGACTTTCATGCAGGTCGCCCATCGATTTCAATAATTACCTGATGAACATCAACGTCGACATCGAAACTGGTCGGGATTTCAGCGTGATCGCTTATGTTTCGTCATTCACCAACGGTCGGACGGATTTCTTTAACACAGTCAAGCTCAATTCGATCACCATCGATCCAGCATACACGCTCACCGCCGACGACGGAGGCGCGCTGGTCCGCGGTGCCGGCGGAGAATATACTTTGGCTGCCGCCGTCCCTGAGCCAGCCACGTGGGCGACCATGCTCCTCGGGCTCAGCGTGATCGGCGGCGCGATGCGCTATCGCAGGCGGCCCAAGGACGTTGTTGGCTACGCCTGCCCCCGCGAGGTATGAGGCAACATCTGCGCCGCCTATGCGTTTGAATTTTAACCTCGTCTCGCGGGAGCGACTCCGCGAGGCGGGGCCCGCTTTTTCACAAACTGCCCCCGCCAACGCGACGGGGGCAGTTGGGAAGGTTGAGGCACAATGGCATGGTCGCATGATCCATTGCGCCGAGACACTTTACCGGACGCCGCTTCCGAGACATTGATCAACGTCAAATTGGAGGCGAAAGTTCCTCCGGCTGCGGTAATCGTTAGATAAGCTGCGGCCCCTCAACGAACGCGCGGCGCGAATGGGCAATGTCGACCTGCGGTCGCGCGCCAGCACGCTTAGCGCATCCGCCTCGGACATTCGAGCGTGGCTTTTCGAGGCTGAGTCCCGTGTCGTTTGCCATCTATGACAGCCACAAATTGAGCGGCGAGGTATGCACGGCCGCAGGCGTCATGCTATGTTTGAGTGAGGTGGCGATCTTCTAGCTGGGTCGCGACAAGTCAACCTGAAACTACGGGAAAGACCCGAAAGGGGCAGCGAGTTGATTCCCGCTCCCCCCCGATGATCGCGGAATCCCTTATCCGCCGCTAGGCGCGCTTGTTGCCGGCGCTGCGACTGGGACGGTCATTGGTGGCGCTGCGACGGGAACGTCCAGCGGTGCGGGGCTAACGTTTGCGAACGACAACTCGACATCCTCGTCGATGAAGCCGCCGACCGTACCTCCCTTGGGCAAGACTGCGCTCGTTCCGGTCATGAAGAAGCCCGCTATGGGAACAAGCACGACCGCGCCCACGACACCTGCGGTGCCGGTGACCCCCTTATCGTCGAACGTGCCGGTGAGCCTGATCTGGCGACCGTTGATGCGCAGATAGAGCACGCGCGCATCGAGCTTGCCCGACTTGCCCCACATGCCCTTGTTGCGGACATTGGTGATCTCGCCCCAAGCGGGCGTTCCCGATGGAATGACGGTGATGTTGTTGACGACAACCGGCTCTGCGACTTCCAACATGAAGCGCTGGCCCACGCGAGCGGCCTTCTTCTTGGTCGTGATCTCCTCCATCAAGCGGAGGACAACCGGGGTTCCTGCCCGAAGGACGGCATTGGTTTTCGGCATCTCGGCAATAACAGCGGACGGCGCAGCTCCCACATCCTGAGCATAGGCGACTGGCGCGCAGGCAAGAGCCACCGCAGACGCGGCAAGCATATAGATATTCATGATAGACCCACTCCCCCAAATAGAACCGCACCTATAATTGGATGTGCGGCTGATCGACAATATTGAGCAGCCCAATATTGCCATAATGGATCAGATATTTGCGTCGCTCTACGAAAAGAAAATCCGTCTTGCCCAAAAAAAGGGGACAGAGACACCCCCGCCCGCAAAGATCGCAGTTGCTGGCGATTGAATCAGAAGCGGTAGCCGCCCGAGAGGACGACCTGGTTCCGCTTGGTGCTGATGCCCGTATTGAAACCGTCGTACTTGTAGTCGCCATAGTCCGAGTAGCGATATTCAAGGCGGCCGAAGATCGGACCCGAAACATACTCGGCGCCAGCGCCAATGCGGAAGCCTCCGAGATTGTCACCGGCAGAGAAGGTATCCACGCCGTCGTTGTAGCGGAGCTTCACGCGAGCATTGGTGTAGCCACCCTTAGCGTAAAGCAGCACATTCTCGCTGACCGGCACGCCCAGGCGAGCGCCGACATAGAGATCGCGACCCGCAGCAAGCGATGCTTCGTCGCCGACAACATCGATATCGGTCACTGTTTCCTTGGTGGTCGAATCGGAAAACTCGCCTTCGAGACCGAGAATGACGCCGCCGAGGTCAAAGTCGTAGCCCGCGGTGACGCCGTAGTTGAGGCCCCCTTTCGAGCCATCTTCGCCCGCGAAACCTATTGTGACGCTATCGTACCCAACAACAGCGCCCAGCTTAAATCCATCAAGCCTTTCGCTATCCTGAGCATGGGCAGGAACCGCGATGAATGACGCCGCCAAAACCAGACCAAGAAAATTTTTCACTATTATTTCTCCATTGTCGCTCTTTTGAGACGAAGCGCGTAAAGACTTTATCTTTCAGATAAGTCAACCGCGATCAGGAGAATTACTGAAAATTCACTCAAGTGTTGCAAACGGGCAACGAAACGGTGAATGTTTCCCGGCGCTTAGCAGCGAGCGTAGTCGGATGCAAAAATCAGAGCGACAAGAATTGAAACCAGAATGAAATTACCCCGGGCGGCCACGGAGCGACCGGCCCAGCCGGTCAATCGTAAGATTCCCCATTTTCTTGCCAAATGGCGATGCCTCGCGGGCCACACCTGCAAGTCGTCCTTTCATTACAATCGCATAGCGAACCCCTGAAGCATCAGTGGAGGCGACACTGCGGCTCTGCAAAGCTGCCATTCAGCCCCGCACGCCCAAGAAGACTGTGCGCCAAAAATTCTGTCGACTGGAAATCACCCGCTGGATCTGGCCGGTTGCGGTCAGGCGGCTATCGGGTATCAGTCCGGGGATAGCCGACGATGGCCTCACCTGGATAACCGCACCCACTCGGCGAAGTAACGGTATTGCACTTTTGAAGGAAAATCCGAGCGAACGAAGCCGCCGAGATTCCGAGTCGGCGAAGATCACTAAAGGAACTATCCGACGCAGCGCCGTTACCACGCACCGATAAACTGGTCGAAACGATATCAGTTGGCGCAATTGATCCGGCACCCGTTCAAACATAGTCAGCCTAACCTCAGCATTTACCGCGATTCTTTGCCGCGAGCTGGGCCTGTCACAAATAGAATGCTGAATTTAAATCAGAAAACCAGACATTTGCGCGATTCCGACCCGCGCGACGAGTCAAGATTTTTATTTCAGTATTTTTACACGCGCCACTCTTGATCGATTCGCGATTTATGTGGTGACAGTAACGCATGTCCGGCGCCGTTATCCCTGGCAGGTCAGCGGCACCGGACATGCTTTGATTGAAACGCACCGTCAGGCAGCGTTCCGTCGCCGGGTTTGCGACCCGTCGCGCGCAGCGTCAAGCCCTGCCGGTCCATTAGGAATGGACTATTATGAGCGATTACCAGATTACCGCCATCCGGCCGGACGGCAACGATACCGATCGGAGGATCGATGCAGTGCAGATCAACGGCACCCTCTTCCCCATCGACAGAGTGATTGGCTGGATCCAGTCTGGCGAGCACAGGTTCTGGGTACTTGCCCAAGCGCGCAGCGTATGGGTCATGGTTGGGCGGCATACGCAATCGGGCCGCTATTATCTTACAACGGAGGGCGATGGCTTCCCGCCGAACAATTTGCTCAACCTGCCGCGCGTCTGAACCGACGCCCCTCATCGTTCCCACTGACGATGGGGGGCACTGCACTCGCGCTTTCAAATCTCGTAGTGAGGAACAAAGACCTCAATCTGATTGCGATGCTAGAAAGTGAAGCGACGAGCTACTTAGACACCCCCAGCCCTGCCATAGCGAAGTGGCTCGACCCTCGTAAGCCTGAGCCAAGTGGCCTGCTGCCGGTTTGGTGGACACCGAGATAGGGTGTTTCCACCTATCGGAGGTCCACAATGCAAAGAAGGAAGTTCAGCCGCGAGTTCAAGCTTGAGGCGGTGAGGATGATCCGCGAACGCGGGGTGACGATCGCCCAGGCATCGCGCGATCTGGATGTGCATGCGAACGTGCTGCGTAAATGGGTTCGGGAGCTTGCCGCCGATCCGGGTCATGCCTTTCCCGGTCACGGTCAGATGAAGCCGGAGCAGATGGAGATCGATCGCCTGCGGCGCGAGCTGGCCAAGCTGAAGGCGGAGCGCGACATCCTAAAAAAAGCCGCCGCCTACTTCGCGAGGGACTCGATATGAAGTTCCAGTTCATCGCGAAGCACCGAGGGATCTGGCCGGTGGCATGGATGTGCGGGGCGCTCGGTGTCTCGCGAAGCGGCTTCCATGCCTGGCTGATCCGCCCGCCGTCGCAGCGTGCCCGCGACGACGAGGTGATCGGTGCGAAGGTCCGCGCCAGCCATGTAGGAAGCTATCGCACCTATGGTGCGCGCCGTGTCTGGCACGACCTGCTGGCCGACGGGATATCCTGCGGCCTGCACCGGATCGAACGGCTCATGCGGGCACAGGGTCTGCGAGCCAGGCCGCGGCGACGCGGGCTTCCCAAGGATCATGGCGATCGCTCGGTCATCGCCGGCAACGTGCTCGATCGCCAGTTCACGGCCGACAGGCCGAACCAGAAGTGGGTGGCCGACTTCACCTATATCTGGACAGCCGAGGGATGGCTCTATGTCGCCGCGGTGATCGACCTGTTCTCGCGCCGGGTGGTCGGATGGTCGATGAGCGTCAACATGACGGCACAGCTCGTCACCGACGCGCTGATCATGGCGATCTGGCGGCGCGGCAAGCCCGACGCGCTGCTGCATCACTCGGATCAGGGAAGCCAATATACCAGCGAGCAGTTCCAGCGGCTCATGGCCGATAATGGGGTCACCTGCTCGATGAGCCGGTCCGGCAATGTATGGGATAATGCCGCCATGGAGAGCTTCTTCTCCTCGCTCAAGACCGAGCGGATCGGGAAGAAGGTCTACCGCACGAGGGCGCAGGCGAAGGCCGACGTGTTCGATTATATCGAATGCTTCTACAACCCGACCCGGCGTCACTCGACCCTGGGTTACCTCAGTCCTATCGACTTCGAACGTGAAGCTGGGGTAGCCTGAATGAACCTATCTCGGTGTCCATCAAACCGGCAGCAGGCCAAAGCGGTAGCAATTAGGCCGGGCCTGCGGCCGCCCTAAGCTGAGGCCGTACAATCGCGCGGACCTGATCGTATATTTCGACAACGCCCGGCATGGTCATCGTGACCGCCAGTCCGAACACGACGGGTTCGTCGATCACTGCCGCTTGATCGGGATCGCGTTGCACATGCAGCGGAATCGTCATCTGCGGTGTGACAGCGGGCGCGCGGTCACCGCTCCAAGAGCGTGTGAAGATTGTGCCGCGGTTTGTCTGGTTCCCATCGGGCTGGCTCGCATGCGCCCTTATTGCAAACCCTTGCGCTTCCGGCTCCAGTATCTTGAGCCGGCAGCTGCGATAGCTTTTCCGTCCCGGTGAGACGGGAGAGAACCAGGCGAGAGTTGCCGACAAGCTGTGCGGCCGCGCCCGCCCGCCCATAGCGAGCGGCACGGGCACCTCGACGGTCACTGTTCTGTCGCGGAGAAGCTGCCCTGTAGCGAAGAAGGTCGCGCGGTCGGCGGCGCACGCAACGGCGTCATCAGCTTCCACGTAGCCGAATCCTAGAAAGCGACGAATGCTGTCTTTCTGGCGGCTCGCTTGTCCCTGTCCTGCCGGGCCAATCGTCTGCTTGATCAGGCTGGCGATGTCGACGGGCCACTCGGCCGGATGGACGAGAAGCGCCTTCAGGATTACGGCCCGGCTGATGGGAGGTAGGCCGAGGAACTCGTCACCATATTCGGCCTCGAGCGCATCGTGGATGCGGTGACAGGTGCGCGACGCCAGCGCTGCAGCGGCGCTCGTGCCGCTCGTGTAGCCATCGATGTTCTCGCGACCGTTTGCCGGCGGCGCGGCGACCCTGAGGCCGGCGTGCCGGGTCGGACGATTTGGCCGGACGTCGATATGATCGTGTGTTCGAACCACCTGTAGATGCTCGCGCGCGCCGGGCATCAGGATATCAGGCTTCACGGCATTGGCGAAGCCAGGCCCGAGTGCACTCGAAGGGTTTGAGGTGCGGTACTCAGGATAAGGGTCGATCAGCATACGCGCGAGCCCCCTCTCCTCCGCCGTCACGGCATCTTCGTTGCATGCGCCGACTGTAACGCCGTTCAGTGTCTCCGCGGGCGACAGAAGCCGACGGTTGCCAGCGATATTGTTGATTGCGACCTTCGTCGCTGCAGCGCGTTCGAGCGCATTCGCCCCCTCGAACGCGATGCTCGTTGGGAAGGCGCTGACGCCGAAGGGAGCAGTCTGGTTGCCCGCGCTGACGATAAAGAGAAGTCCGAAACGATGCGAGAGCCGGTCGATCAGGCGCGCCCAAGCCGACAATTGGCCATGAAACGGGCGGTGGGCGTTGCCAAGCGATAGATTGACGATCAGGACGTCGGGCATAGTTTCGCGGAGCCGCAGAACTGCCAGATAGATAAGGTCGATCACTAGGCGGTCGTCCGGAAAGGCGTCGCAGTTCCCCATTACCGGTAGTACATGGATCTGCCTCGGCAGCGGCATCTCGTGCCGGTTGCGGTCACCGTGCACGATGAGCGATGCCATCGCGGTGCCATGCGTGCGATTTGCGACGAGCGCGCCAGGCACGAGATCGAACGGATCGTCGATGCGGATATGGTTTGCGAGCAGGCGGTGATTGGCGACGGGTACGCCGTCGAATAACGCGAGGATAGGCGCGCCGAGAAGCGCGGGCGCCGCCTCTGGCGCATCACCGTCTTGCGGATCATCTACGTCGAGCGACGTTGCGACCGCCTGCGGCCGAATATACATCACAGACTCCAGTCCGGCGATGCCTTCCTCGGCGCGCTGAATGATCTGCTGCACTGCCCAGACTGGGAGATCAGCGAGGAGCGAATGATAGGCGATGTCCGGGATACGCGCGCTTGATATCAGCTTACCCCCGCGCGCAGCGATAGCGGCGATCACATTAGCTGCATTCTCGTCGGCGGCTGGCTGATTGCTTCGAAACACTAGCTCGATCTCGAGGCGTACGGGATCGTTGTCGGGGCGCCCCTCGACCTCAAGCGCCAGTACGCCCGCTTCATGGTCGTTGACGCGATCGGCAGGGCCCCAAGGCCGGAGATCGCGAAGGCGTTCAAAGACATTCGCCCAAGGAGTCTCGCCACGCTCAAGCCTTCCCGCCTGCCAGCGGCGCCAGAGCGATTCGATATTCCGGAGCGCCGCGAGATCGGGAACCATGAGATAAGCGACGGGAGCTTTGTCGTCGTCGTCGCCCTGCATTTCCTCCTCGTCGATCAGTTCGAGCCCCGCGATCGAGCGCACAGCGTTCGCGAAAGGTCCGATCGCGCCGCGGACCTCAAAGACCAACAAGCGTTCGGGCGCGAGCGCGGTAGCGTCGGCGCGAAGCTCGAGCGCGCTACCCCCGCGAGCCAAGATATCGGACAGACGCTGGAACTTGGGGCCAATGCGTGCCGTCTGGCGAGCGCCCGAAAATGCATCGGGCTGCGGCACAGGCCTTGGCTGGCCAATTGCGCGCGGGCGATCAGCTTGGGGTTGGAGCCTTAGAAGCGGCTTCGTTGGATCGCTCGGCATCAAGTACCTCAGGCGTTACGCGCTTAGCCCAAAGGTCGAGTTCCGCCTGCAAAGCAGCATCGATGGAAGACTCCCCCAAGCCTAATATTTGTCTGCGCCGGACATTCTGGCTGAAGTCCAACGCCTCTGCGTAGCTTATATTCCCGAGCTTGGCAGCAATCTTTGGCGCGGAAAGCTTGGGCAATTCGCTCCAATTTGACATGATCCGATCGAGAAACACCGATATTTCGGTTTTGCCGGGCGCCGGCATCGCCAACCGCATCTGGAATCGCCGCCAGACGGCCCGGTCGAGGAGCTCTCCGTGATTGGTTGCGGCTACGACAATCACATAGCTCGGGAGCTGGTCGAGCTGCATCAGGAGAAATGAGACGACGCGCTTGATCTCGCCGGTCTCATGGGTATCGCCACGCTCCTTCCCGATCGCGTCAAACTCGTCAAAGAACAGAACGCTCGGCTGCGTACGGACGTAGTCGAAAAGCTTGCGAAGACGCGCATTCGTCTCCCCGAGGTAGCTCCCGATGAGCGCGTCATATCGAACCGTGAAGAAAGGTAGACCCAATCCCTCGGCAATCGCTTCCGCAAACGAGGTCTTGCCATTGCCGGGCGGACCCGACAGCAGCACCCGATGCCTGGGTTCGAATCCGCTCGCGCGAAGCACGTCCGCACGCTGATGTTCTTCGATGAGCTGGCGGCCGCTTTCGCGTGCCGGGAGAGGTAGCAACAGATCGGAAAGCGAAAGCCGAGCCTCCACCTCTAGAATAGCCTCACGGCCGTTCGCGACATTCAGATGTGGCGAGGTCGCGGTGAGCGCCGGGGGCGTGA
The DNA here is from genome assembly GCF_001468395.1 of Sphingopyxis sp. H073. Taxonomy (GTDB): domain Bacteria; phylum Pseudomonadota; class Alphaproteobacteria; order Sphingomonadales; family Sphingomonadaceae; genus Sphingopyxis. The sequence continues at coordinate 258,112 of NZ_LNSG01000003.1, forward strand.
CGGGAACGGCTGCGAGTGCGCGTTCGATCCGGTCGGCTACGATAAAGTGCTTCTTCGACCGTTCGTCCGCGACAAGAGCCTCAGCTGTGCTGCGCAGGCCCTCGCGGTCACCAGCCGCGCCAGCGCGAACGAGCGACACCAAGAGATCACTACGGGCCATGGCCAACTATCCTTTTCCCCGGGACGCCGAACAAGGCGATTCCCATCGTAGAATCGTTTCAACGCCGGCTGTCTGCCTTCCGACAGCCGAAACCAAGCTGAGTCGAATCGAAAACGGGCTGAACCGAATCGGCCATCCACGTGCATGACGCTATTGATGCCTGCCACCGCGCCGCAACTTCTTTAACACCGACGAGTGCGACGGCTGTGGATGAAAGCGGGATAACCGATGGGTCGTGACATTTCCGACTCAGACCATAGAACAAAAATAGAACAGTTTCTAGCTCTGCCTGCTAAAAACAACATGGCTTTGTTGCCAAGATGTTCTATCAAAGGCGGATGGCGAAGAAGATCACCGACAACCAGCTGATCGGCGAGCTAGGCGAAGCCGCGGTCCGCAAGCGTTTCCTTTCGATCGGCTTTCAGTTCGATCACCGAAGCCGCTTGGAGGCAGGTATCGACGGGCTGGCTGAGGTCATGATCGACGGCGAGCCGACGGCCCGCATGATTGCCGTCCAAATCAAATCGACCAGAGCCGGCAAATACCGGTCCGAGACCGATACCGGCTTCACTTATCTGCTCGAACTCAAGGATCTTAACTACTGGAAGACATCCAATCTGCCCGTCATTCTCGTCCTGTATCGCGAGAGCGACGACAGCCATTACTGGTGCCAAGTTCAGACCCAGCCTGGAACGGAGCAGCGACTGCTGTCGTTCGACAAGAGCGGCGACAGCCTCGACCGAGCCGCACTCGACCGGCTCGCCGCACTAACAGTCCCGGTGAATGGTTTTGGCTACTATGTTCCCCCGCTGGGCGGCGGCGAGACCGCGCTCGTGAACATGCTGCCGCTCACGCTGCCGCCGGAGATTTACGTCGCGAGCACAGCCTTTGATCGCAAGTCAGCCATTAAAGAGCTCTTCGACCAAGAAGAACCACCCCGCTTCGATTGGGTCATTAAGGATGGCACCTTCTGGTCCTTCCATGACCCACGGGAGGCGGTCACCAGCGCCATCGTCGATGTCGATCAGGTCGAAGCGATCGAAACGCCCCTGATCGCCTTTCATGACGAGATCGACGAGCAGAATAACTTCTCGTTTCTACTGCGTCAGACATTGCAGCATCAGATGCAGGATGACCTCGCCTGGAATAAGGAGAACAAGCTGTTCTTCATTCGAGCGATCGAAGACAGCCAACCGCGAACATTCCACTACCAGTCTGCCAAGGTGAAGACGAAAGCGGACGTCGTGAACGTAACGATGAGCACGAAGGTGCCCGGTAAGGTCGGCTTCGTAAGGCATCACGCCTTTGTGCCTAGGTTCGAGTGCATGATGGATCAGTGGTTCCTCATGGTCACCCCGACCTATCATTTCACAACCGACGGCTTTTATCCCCACCCCCATCCCGACGCCTTGCTCTCGGGAAAGAAGAGGTTGGAAAACAACGCGTCAATCCGCGGACAAGTGATCATGTGGCACCGCTTTCTGACACAATATGAACAGCACGATAGTGGTTTGTTTTCAGAAGTGCAGACAGCAACGGCAGTGACGCTTCGGTTCGGACCTCCGCCTGAGGTGGATTTGCCGACCACAGTCCCCGATGATGTATGGGGCCGCCCGAAGAAGAGCCCATCGCTTCAGGACGACACCAGCAAGGCGGGGCTGTTCGATGAAGTTTGAGTGCAGGATATTCGACGAGCCGATGCTCGAATTTGGCGATCAGCATAGTCATCCCGACCCGCGGCTGGGGTTGACCGACGCCGGTCCCCTTCAGGCGCCACTCGGCGACAAAATCCGCGTTGGCGTTGTGGGCGACGCCAAGACCGTGGAAGGTTCGAAAGAGTATCTTGCGGCTGCCGCAGGCGGTTTTGCCTCGAAGGCGGAGAGCCATCCGAACATGAACCCTAATTTTCCGGGATTGAATAACAACAATCCCTTTCGATGCGGGTTCGAAATTGATGATGAAGCGTGCGGCACGCTGACGAAAGCGCAGATCGACAAGATACGGAAAGAGCCGAACCACGCCAAAGCCGTCGAGATGGCTGTCGATGCGGTCATGGATATGCTTCAGGCCATGGATGACAGCGGAAACCGGCCTGACGTGGCCCTCATCGCGCTGCCGGTCTCTCTTATAGAGCGGGTCTGGAACGCCAAAACCGACGCAGAGGGCACGACGGAGAAGGAAGATGCAGGAGGTTCGGATGCGCCGAACTTTCGCGGCCTGCTGAAGGCACGCGCCATGCCGCTCAACTTTCCGATCCAGATTCTCTGGGAGGATGTGATCGACGAAAGTGCGAAGATACCGCGCAAGGTGAAGGTAAGCAGCGAACGTAAAATCCAAGATCAGGCCGGCAGGACCTGGAATCTCCTGACGACGCTCTATTACAAGGGAACCGGAAGAATTCCGTGGCGCCGCCTGCCGAAAGAAGGCGAGTTCCGAGCCTGCTATATCGGCGTCAGCTTTTATCGCGATATCACAGGCCAGCAGCTGTGGACGAGCGCAGCCCAGATGTTCGATGAGCGCGGTCGCGGTTTCATTCTCAAGGGCAAGCGTGCGCAGACCGAGACGCGCGGCCGTCATCCCTACATGACGGACGATGATGCCTATGAGCTCGTAAAGGGCGCCCTCAAGGCCTATCGCGATCACCACAAGCATCCGCCAGCGCGGGTCATCGTCCTGAAGACGTCGCGCTTCCGGGACGAAGAGGCCGAAGGTATTCTGCGCGCGTTGGACGAAGCGGAGACCGAGTACCGCGATCTGGTATGGGTGCAAGAATCATACGACGCCAAGGTTTTGAGGGATGGCGATTATCCCGTCTTGCGGGGAACATTTGTCGAACTCGACGGCAAGGGGCTTCTCTACACGAACGGCAGCATTCCCTATTATGGTACGTACCCGGGGTCATATGTGCCGCGTCCGCTGCTTTTATGTCCCCATCCGAGCAGCGACAGCACCATCGCCCAAATCGCGGAGGAGGTGTTTTCTCTGACAAAGATCAACTGGAACTCGACACAGATGAACCAGCGCCTGCCCGTGCCGATACGCGCTGCCCGTAAAGTCGGCGAGGTTTTGAAATATATGAAAGAAGGGCAGATTGTCAGTCCGGATTACCGCCGCTACATTTAAGGACAACTAGGCGGTATTGCCCTTCATCCTTTCGTCGAAGACTTCGTCCCGGGCGCGCTCAAGTTCACCATATCGACCATCGGCAGCGGCGCGCGCTACGCGACCTTGGAAGCACGCGACCTCGCCATGCGATGTGCCGAATACATCCTGGTAGTCGGCTACGACCTTTACCGTAACGGCAATAAAGACGGCTCCTTCGAGCAAGGCACCGACCTCTACATCATCCCCCTGCCGCAATGCGAGGGGAGCTGAAGTCCAGGATTCTGCCGAAGGAATATCCTGCCGCCAATGCGCGTTTTCTAATTCAGGCTCGATGCCCAAGACTAGGCTGCGCGCTTCGCCCTCGGCGTAGGTTACTGCCAGATGCGCATTGTATAGCCAGCGCAGCCGGCGCGCTGGCGAAAGGCCGGAGTTCTGGAATTTTACTCTCGTCTTAAGCTGACCATCCTCGCCGAGCTGGCACTCGACCGATTGCACAACGACATATGCGCGGGCTTGTACACGGCTATTTTCGGTCGCGATCCGGTTCGCGGCTGCCGCCAGCGCGATAGTGCGCTGCCCTTGCAAGAACGCGAAAATTAAGCCGATCAGTGCAAAGGAACTCGCCAATAGAGATCCGAAGGTAAGCCACAGCGACCATCGGGCAATCGAGGTGCCATCTTCGGCAGCTACGGCGGACCGCAATGCTATGCAGTTCGCGATGTCGCCTCTTTGCAGGTGCCGACACACGTTCGACACGTCGTCTGGGCCGTGCAGTGCTTGCCGACCAACCAAGAACCCGACGCCGATGGTAAGTGTGACCGCTAGTGTGATGGCCAGTATTATGATTGCCCAACGGTATTGGGTCGGTTCAGCTGCCTTTGTCATGGAGCTGCTTCTAGCATGATGCTCGGGCAATTCGGCAACGCGTAACCTAGGCGGTCAGGTCGGCGCCGGATCATATCGTCGAAAGGCCGCTTTCGGGTACCGTTCAATCGATGCCCGCATGGCAGACATCAGGCGCATAGCGGCTGCACCGCATTGCGCCCGAGGCTAGACCCAGACGGCTACGCCGACCAAGGTCAAGAACATTCCGCACAGCACCCCACCCGTACCTGCCCAAGTTACCCACCAATCCTGCTCGTCGTTCGAGCGCTTCTGCTTGATCATGCCCTCGACCCGGCCAAGCGACCGCGCGAGCGCATCGCGCGCCTCCACGAGGAGCTTGCGGTCATCAGCCCGGTAGGTGATCAATCCTTCGTGCATTTCCGTGGCGATGGTCAGCGGCGTGAGCCGCATCGCCGGTCGATCGTCGATGCGGGCAAGCCACTCCTCCACTTGCGTGAGCCGCAACGCCATGTCGCGGAGCGTTAGCGAGTAATCGGGCAGCTTGTCCTTGGCCGCGGTGAGGCCTTCGATCGCGGAGCGCTGAAACGATATCTCCCGGCGCAACTGTTCGAAGGCGGTGGCGGCATCGGCGGGTTGCTCGGCGGTGGGGGCTGGTTTCTCGGTCATGGACGCAGTCTACATCCCTATCCCCATGCCGCGTCCACGGCCTAGACTTAGCTGGAGATCCTGAGACAGCGTTTTCGTGCTCATTACGTCCAGCCCGAGCTGGGCGCGGCGATTCTGGAGCAGCGACTCGAGCTGCGGATCGCGGTGCAGGCTCTTCGCCATGTCGCTGAGATTGGCACGCGCCGCGTCGCGCGCGGCATAGGTCGGGGCGTCCTTCACGCGCGCGCTCTCCTTCTTCCATGCCGCAACGAACAGATCGGCCCGCTTCTCGGTATCGGCGGCCAGCCGGACGCGATCGCGCGCCGCGCGTTCGGCCGCAACTCGCTCGGCAGCGCGGCCTGCGTCTCGGCGGTCCATCTCGGCCATCGCGCCATCGGTCCGACCCTCCGCCGCATCCTTCGTGAGCTGGTAGCTCTTCCCGAACGCTTCGCGCAGATCGTTCGCGCCCCCGGGGCGCAGCGCATCGAGCTCCGCCCGGGCCGTGCGATAGGCATCGAGCTCGTGCGGCAGTTCCTTGCCGCCGGCGCGCCGGATATCGACGATCTGCTTCGTGATGCCGGCAAAGCGCTCGACGGCCTTGTCGAGCGGTGAACGCGACGGCGCGGCTTCGAGCGACCGGGCGCTGATGCGGACCTTGGCAAGCCTGACCGAGCGCTGCCGTTCCGGCGGCACCGCCGCGGGCGTCGCGCGCGCGATGGTGAGGTTCAGCCCGTCAAAGATGCCGCGCTTGGGCTCGGTCGACTTCGCGGGTGCCGCCACCCGATAATCGCTCGCCATATCCTTGCCTCGTTCGCGCGAGGCAGCACGCACAAGCTTGTTCTGGCTCGCAAAATCGTCGCGGCCATAATATAAATCCACCTGCTCGCGGTGCCTGGATAGCGCGACATAAGTCGAGTGGCTGTCTACCCCCGGCGTCGCGAGCACCTGCACGCGGTCGACGGTCATGCCCTGCGCCTTGTGGATGGTCGCGGCATAGCCATGATCGACATGGGCATAGTCCTTCAGGTCGAAGGCGATGCTACGTCCGTCGTCGAGCATCACTGCCATCCGAGTCCGGTCGACATTCTGGACCGTGCCGAGCGAACCATTCTTCACGCCGATGCTCCGCTCGTTCCTAAGGAACATGACGCGGTCGTTCTCGGCGAACATCCGCTCGCCGTGTTCGACGGTGATAGCAACCTCGGCCCCGAGCGCGCCGTTCGCCTTCAGCCGGTCACGCACTTCCGCATTGAGCGCGCGCACCTCGTCGTTGGTGTGGGTCAGGATGATCCGGCTGGCATCGGGATGCGGCTGACGATCACGATCCCAGGCATCGACCAGCTCGGTCCGGGCCGCTTCGCGCGTGTCGGCCGCATGGACAAATCCAGCCTCGGCATAACGCCCGATCGCCTCGCCGGTACGCCCGGTCGCAAGCTCACGCGTCGCTTCGCGCTGCCAGTCCTCCTGCTGCCGGCGGATGTCCATGATCTCTACAGCGCCATGGCGTTCGGCCGCAGCGCGGAACGCCGCACCTGCTTCGATCGCCTGAAGCTGCTGCGGATCGCCGACCAGGACGACCTTGGCGCCCTGACGCTCCGCTTCGGACACGACGCGTTCGAGTTGCCGCGTGCCGACCATCCCCGCCTCGTCGATGACGAGGATATGTTTGTCGGTGAGCCGCTCGCGATCGTTCGCCCATTGATGTTCAAGGCTCGCCAGGGTTCGCGAACCGATGCTCGAGCCATGCTCCAAACCCTCGGCGGCGATACCGGACAGCGCGGCGCCCTGCACCTGATAGCCCGCCGCCTCCCAAGCCTCTCGCGCAACGCCGAGCATCGCGCTCTTCCCCGTCCCGGCGTAGCCAATGACATTGCAGATACCACGCGACGACGTGACATGCTCCAGAGCCCCGCGCTGTTCGGCGGAGAGCTCGAGCCCCCGCGCCGAGGCATTCGCCAGCGCTCGTTCGCGAAGGCGGTCGGCGACAGCGTGATTACGCCGCGCGTCGAGGGTTGCGGTAGCGCGCTCGAGGCGCTGCTCGGTCTCGATCATCGATCGCGAGGTGAACCTATCCTCCCCGCGCCCGTCCTGCCCGAGCGCCACCAGATCGGGTGACGCCCTCACCGCCGACATCACCGCGTCGAACTGCTCCTTGCCGTCGCTATGCCGGTGCACGAACATCGCAAGGTCACGGTTCGTGAACGTTGCTTGGCGGTGGGTGATCGCGTCGAGCGCAATGCCGGGATCGGCGATGATCTTTGCGCCGTTCGATCGCGCGATCTCCAGATGCTCGGCGAGACGGTCGGCCTCCAGTCCCTCTGCCGCCATGCGTGATGCTGCGGGGCCGATCTTGTGCTGCGGCTCGAGATCAATGCCCTGCGCTTCGAGCGATCGATGATCGACGCGCGCATCGATGTCGAGTGACGCCAGCCGTTCGTTCACATGGTCCGCCCAGGCTTCGCGCCAATGGGTCAGAAGCTCGGTGCGGTTCCACTCGCGCGCCTTGGCGCCGAACTCCGCGCTGCCATCCTCGCCAATCTTGATCTCGCGCATCGTCAGCATGACGTGCGCGTGCGGCTTGGCGAGCCCGTCGGCAACGATATCCCAATGGACATTGAGATCGGCGATCATGCCGCGTTCGACAAACTCGCGGGCCACGAAGTCGCGCGCAAGCTCGATGCCTTGCTCCTCGGTCATCTCGCGCGGGATCGCGAACTCGATCTCGCGGGCGAGCTGAGCATCCTTCCGAAGCTCGGCAGCCTCGACATCATTCCAGAGCTTTTCGCGATCCAGCCAGCGTTCGTCCGCTCCTTCGGGCAGCATCACTTCGCTGTGGGCGACGCCCGCCTTGTTCGAGAAGTCGTGGCTGCGACCGAGCCGCTCGTCGTGCAGGCGACCGGCCGAACGATAGGCTGCGGCAGCGACTGCGCTGCTGCCGACCGCGCGGGAAATGACTTTTGCCGAGAAATGATAGATCGCCATGGCGGCCATCCATTTACGGCAAAACGAGCACGTCGGCACGACGTATAAGCGCGCCCTCACACGATTTCATCGCGCTCGGGATCACAAAGTCGCAAGAGATTTCAGCGCCTTGTAAGCGCTTGAGACTCAGCATAGCTGGCTCGTCCGACCCCAGGACTATGGAAGGACAGATGATGCGCAAACCACGTGATTACGACGCCGAGCTTCAGGCGCTCACCGACAAGGCCAAGGCGCTCAAGACGAAGAAGCAGGGGCAGCTCGGCGAGCTGGTCATAGCAACGGGCGCCGACGTGCTGTCGATCGAACAGCTTGCAGGCGCGCTGCTCGATGCCGCGAGCACCGACGGATCGCGGAAGGAGGCGTGGCGCAAGAGCGGCGCGGCCTTCTTTCGCGATGGCGCCCGCGCTCGCAAGGGGGCTGGCCGCGACGCGAGCGGCGCACCGGCGAGCGGTTCAGGCGCGGAACCGCCTCCAAGCGAAGCGGGCGCGGCATGACACGCGAGGTTGGCAGGTGAAGCGCCGCGAGCGAACGCGCCAGCTAATCGAGCTCGGCGGCCTCGTCGCCAAGGCCGATCTCGTCGAGCTTACCGGTGACGATCGCGCCGTGATCCTCGGGTTGCTTGTCGAAGCCGCCGCAACGCTACGCGGCGAAGCGCGCGAACAGCAATTGCTGCTATGGCGCCGCCGGGGGCGGCGCGCGTTCGCGGACGCGATCAGTGCCGGGTGAAGTGGATCATCGACCAGTTATAGCCAAGCGCGCGAACGCGCGCTTCGAGCTCGCCCAGAGGTACCGCGCCCGGCTTGGCGTTGCGGGTGAGCACCCAAAGGTAGCGGCCTGATGGCTCGCCGACGATCGACCATTCATAATTGTCGCCATGGTCGAGCACCCAGTAGTCGCCGTAGAAGGGGCGGAAGAAGGACACCTTCAATTTTGCATTCGTTGCCGTGTCCTCGACCTTGGCCTTGCCGACCGACTTGCTTAGCTTTCCAGTCGGTCCGCCCTTGCGGCCCTGATTGACGACGCGCACGCTGCCGTCACGGTTCAGCGAATAGTCCGCGGTGACGGCTTCGAGCCCTTCTTCGAAGGAGGCGTCGTAGCGATATTGCTCGTACCAGCGGCCCATGTAGCGGCGAAGATCAACCGCCTTCGCGGGCTCGGGCACCGCGTAGTTCCCCACCGGGCCGGGACGCGGATAATATTTCCAGATAAGATAGCCGATCGGCGCGGCCAGAGCGGTTGCCGCGCCGACGGCAAGAACCGGTTTCTTCATGGATACTCCGTGGAATGTTGGTCCACGGTTTTACGCACGGCGGCGAAGTTCGTTGCCGCGACAAGGGCGCGGCCAACCGGACGCTACTTCGCTTTCGCGCGGCCGCGCGCGGCGGGCTTGCGGCCGCCGCCGCGGCCTTTCGTGCCGAGACCGATCTGCTTCGCCAGTTCGCGGCGCTTTTCGGCATAATTGGGAGCGACCATCGGATAGTCCTTCGGTAGGTTCCATTTGGCGCGATAGTCGTCCGGCGTCATGCCGAAGTTGGTCATCAGGTAGCGCCGCATCATTGTGAGCTTTTTCCCGTCTTCGAGACAGACGATGTAATCCGGCTTCACCGATGCGCGCACCGAAACGGCTGGCTTTTGCGGTTCAGGCTGGGGCTCGGCCTCCGCCGTCGAGGACAGACCGGCAATCGCGTCGTGGACCGCACGGATGACCAGCGCGATATCCGATATGGCAACACTATTGTTGCTAACATGGGCGGCGACAATGTCGGCGGTCAGCATGACCAGCGTTTCGGAATTTTCCATCGAATGTCCTTTTGGAGAGCAGGCGCGATTACTTCGCCCGCGCCTCTAGCAGCGCGATGCGCTCCGAACAAATGGCATGAACCGCGCGACCCAATTCTTCGACGCGTTCGCCGAGCCAGACGAGCTCTTCCTCGGTGATGCGGTAATGTTTCGAGTAGCGCGCCTTCACATAGGCTTCCTTGAGCTTTTCAAAGCGCGAGCGATCGGCCTTCAACTCGCGCGGCCAGGCATCGACCAAGCGCATGTCGATGCGCTCGGCCTGTGTGCGCAGGAATCCGAGATTGTGAACGTGGGGGGTGTAGAAAGTGCAGACGAGGAGAACGCAGTGATAAAGGCGCTCTGCAGCCTGATGAAGGATGAATGCTGCGTCGCGGAGCTCATTCTGCGAGACGAAGAAATGAAATCCTTTTTGAGCGCTGGCCGCTAACGGCATCCACTCGTCAAAATACTCCTGCGCCATAGCCAGCGCCTGCTCGGGCGTCTTCGGTTTGGGCTGGTGCAGTTCCTTGTCGTCGCTCTGGTAGAGCGCGATCCCGTCGCGCGCGACGTCCATGAAGAAATATCGCCCATGCGCGAGCCCGTCATTCACCTCCTGAATGGTGTGGACGATGAAGTTCACCGGGGTCTTGAGTGTCTGGTCGATCAAAAGCTCGCGGGCCAGCCGGTCATCGAGCTTCGACCAGACATCGACCTTGTCGGTCAGCCGCTTGTCGGTGACGATAATCAGCAGATCGAAGTCCGAGCGATAGCCTTTCGCGGTGTGCGGCTCGTCGACCCACCCGCCGCGCGCGTAGCTGCCATAGAGGATGATCTTGTCGATCCGGCCCTTCTTCTTCCAGTTCATCGTCGCGAGCGCGAGCGCATCCTCAAATTCCTCGAAGATGATCTGCTTCACCCGCTCAAGTTCGCGCTGCTTGTTTGCCGGGAGATGATCGAGATCGGTACGCATTGATTTCACCCTGTAATCGCGCGGGCCGGATGGCAAGCGCCATCCGGCCCGCGCGGCTTCCTAAAGCCGGAATCGCCACAACCATGGATCCTTCTCGTCCATGGCAGTCATGAGGACGCGAAGCGCACCCGCAAAATGCCATTCGACGTCTGCGATCGTGACGCCGAACCGCTTCGCGATGTCAGAGTAGCGCATCTCTTCGACACGGATGGCGAGAAAGACTTTGCGGTCCATCTCCTCCATACGGTCAACGGCGCGCTCGGCGCGCCACAGGCGCAGCCGGTCTTCGCGCGACATGCGCGGGCTCATTGATCGCCTCCCGCGAAGGTGAGCAGATAATCGCTCGCCTTGCTGGCCGCGCTTGCCGCGCGGAAGATCGCCTTCTCGTCGCTGCGCAGCACCGAGAGCCACGAGCCGATATAATCCGAATGGCGAACCGTCGGTGCGATACCGAGCGAGGCGCAGGTGAACGCCGCCGCCATCTCGGCCACAAGCTCTTCCTTAGCGTAGGCCTCCGACCCGAACCCGCCCTTCTGGTCGCGATTCAAACGGCTGCCGTGACCGGTCCAATGGCCGAGTTCATGCAATGCGGTGCGATACCAGTTCACAGGCTCGGGAAACGCAGCCTGCGGCGGCACCTGCACAAAGTCATGGGAAGGGCTGTAGAACGCCTCGCCGCCGCCAATGTTGAACGTGGCGCCGCTGGCGGCGATCAGCGCGTCGGCCTCGGCAATTGCCAGCACCGGATCGGGACCGACCATCGGCGCGATATAATCCTCGGGCAGTCCCTCGCACTGATCGACGTTAAACACGACAAAGCGCTTGAGGAATGCCACCTGCCGCGCCTCGCGATCCTCGCCGCGCGCAGCCTCGGCTTCGGCCTTTGGCGTGAAGCGGTCGGCGTAACAAATGACCGTGCCTTTCTCGCCGCGCCGGACATTGCCGCCTGCGGCTTCTGCCTGGCGATAGGTCAGCCAGCGCTGCGAGGCGTAGCCCTTGGCGATCACCTCGGCCCAGAGGATCAGGACATTGATGCCCGAATAGTACCGCGCGGTTCCGGCATTCTGCGGCATCATGCAACCGCATGCCGCACTGTCCCACGGCTGCACCCATGGCAGCCGCCCTTCTTCGAGCTCCACGATGATCCGGTTGGTGACCTCCGAATAAAGGCTCGCCCTCTCGGTACGTTCCTTGCGCATATTCTTTCTCCTTCCAGCCACCGCACCCCGGCCCGGAAGGGGGCGGAGGTGGGCGGCAGGAAGGAGCCGGCAGACTCGCATCATCGGGCGGGCTGCATCCGCAGGATCGCAACGAAGTGTAGAACCCGCGGAGCGGGTTGCGGGCCGTCCGGGCGGGGCTAAGGCGAGTGACGCCCGCCTCCGCCCCCGCAGCGCCGGGGACAATCAACGCCGCCGCAACGCGGCGACAGCCTGCGCGCCAGCGACGCCCTTCGTACGATGGAACGGACCGACGCCGCGCCGCTTTCGGCGCACCACTTACGAAGCGCGACCGGTCCAATCAGACGGCTTGAGACGGAAAGTGCGCGGATGCGAAAATTATTTCATCTGCCTCTTGTCGTACTGCGGGAAGCAGCAGGAAGCACCGGGATACGTCAGCGCCGCATCTGGCCGCTTGTGACCGGCTTGGGTCCCTTTTCAGGCGATTGAAGCTGACCGAAATTCTCCCACATGCTGAGCGCTGAGAGGTGGCACGCAGCGTCAACTGAAGGAGAATATGTCCATGGCATCCCAGTCCCCTCCCGATCGCTTCCTCCGCCTGAACAGCGTTCTCGATCGCACCGGTCTCAGCCGGGCGACGCTCTACCGGAAGATCGCAGACGGTACCTTTCCACCGCAGAAGAAGCTCGCGACGCGTTGCTGCGGCTGGCGCGAATCCCACGTCAATATCTGGCTTCGCAATCCGGTGTCGTTCACCCTGAAAGACCTGCCACCATCCGAAGACTGAATGCCAGACACGGCAAGGCCCCGCGCCGCGGAAGCGGCGCGGGGCGGAAGTCCGCCTCAGTCGGCGGGGTTCCAGATGAGCGCGTAGCCGTCCTCGCCATCCTGGCCGGCAGCGCGGCCGAGGTTCGCATAGAGCCGGCGCGGTCCGAACTCGGGAGCGGCGAGGCTCAGCGACACATAGGGCTCGCCCGATTGCTGTCCGACGCGGATCCAGCCGGCACCGATCTCGACGCCTTCGGACCAGACCCGGTAATCGGGCTGGACGTCGCCGCTCTTCGAGCGGTTGGTCCGGATTTCGATCGCCGCGCGGATCGAGAGGGTTTTGAGCTGGCCCACGAAACCCGTTTCGATGGTGCCGTTCACAAAGCCGATAGCTGCCATTGGTCGTCTCCTTGAATGTGCCGCGGGACCATCCCTGCGACATGGGCGGACCAAGGACCGGCGCATGAGGCGGCTCGCGAACCCGCAGGGCCGCAGCAAAGCGGAGGGGTGCGGCGGCGCGATTATTTGGAGCAAAGCGGCCGCGAGGAGACTGCGCAGCATGCGGGGAAATAATCGCGCCGCCGCGCTTTCGCGGGGCGCCGCGCCGGTTCAAGTCACATCGCCCGTCGCCGGGATGGTCCTGCAGAACGGGTGGAGCGAGCCCGCGCTATCCGCGTGAACGATCAAACGCAGAAACTTGAGTGAGAAATGCGATCTAACCGCGAACTGTGGCTACGATCAGAGCGACCGCGCCCGAGTTGGCAGTCCGTCTTCCTATCGGCTCATGCCGCGCGGCAAGAAAACGATGTCCAAGGCATGCGATTTGGCGTTTTCGTACAATCCTAGGGTCAGAACCGATATTATCGGGCTCGCCAACTTCCGTCCGGGCTTGGCGATTAGCGACCCCGGCAAGTCAGGATGGTGGGGCGAAGGATGCAGCATCCTCGTATGGGCGGCGCGAAGGCAACTTCGCGTCGCCTCTTTCCTTGGCTGAACCGCGGGCCGTCGCCGCTTGCGGCGGCGGCGCGCCCAAGTCATGAGCGCCGCGCCGGCCCACAAGGCCGCGCGTCATTTTGCGCCCGCAGAAAATATGGCGGGCGACCGAAGCCGCCCGCCGTCCTTTCATGCTGCCAAAGGCTGTGCGTCTTTCGCATCGGGTTCGGGCGCTGCCGGAGCCGCAAGCTCGTGCGCGACCCGCTGCGCCGATTTGACGCTGCCGACCCCGCCCCGCGTCGTATAGGCCGACGGCGGGAAGGCCATCCACAGCGGCACCCACGGCTCTGCCTTGGCGCGGCCGTTCGTGCCCTCAAGGCAATCGGCGATGATCGCTTTCAGCGTTATGCCCTTCTCACCGGCGTTCGCTGCGGCAACCTCCGGTCCCGCGACCTCGCCGGTGATGGCGAGCAGCACTTCGCGGTCGCGAAGCTGGTCGAAGAAGGCCGCGTCCGCCGACCAGTGCTGGCGCATGTCGGTGCCAAGATGAAGGCCGATCATCTCCACCGCCTCGCTTCCCGCCTGCAACGTCTCGCCCATGACGATCGCCACAATCTCCAGCACCACCGGATCGGGAAGGTCGAGCAGCCGCGCAAACAGCGGGGCAAAAGGGGGACGGTTCAGCGGCCTTCCCGTGACGGTGGGAGCTTCCGCATCAAACCCCAACACCGCCAGCACCGCGCGGCGTTTCTCGTCGAACGCCGCTTCGGCGGAACAGCTCTCGACGCTCTCGGCAATATCTTCCTTCGGCGCGCGCTGGCTCTCGACATCGACGCGCCAGAGGTCGGCGCCCGCGATGACGTGCGCGAGCATCGCCCGCAGCGCGACGCCGCCATGCCCCGCGAGATCGGCGCGTACCGCCGCATGACGATGAAGGTCGATATAGGCATTGAGCGGGCCCGACACCTCGGGACGAACAGGCTTGGCGATTTCGGCATCGCCCTCCCCGTCTCCGCCCTCAGTCGAAAGCCGCTTCGCTTCCTTGGCGGTGACGAAGCCTTCGTGGAAGGTCACCTCGCCGCTCTCGCGAACCTCGACATAGATGCGGCCGCCCTTACGCTTGCCCGCATGGGCAAAATCCCACGACCGGAACCAGTCGCCGCGCCCCATGACGACGACATCGGACCATCCCGCTTCGAGATACTCGGCCCTGCGCGCCTCGATGGCCGCCATCTGCGCCGACCAGAAGCCATCGGCGTCGGCAAAGAAGCTGTCCTCACCGAACAGGTCGGACACGACAGCAAGCTTCGCTTCACCGGCATCGAACAACGCGTGCTTCACCGCGATAGCCGTGCCGCCGAACAGCCATGCTTTCAGCTGATGGCCGGTCGGGCAATAGGCGCCTTCGTCGTCGAACAGCGCGAGCCATGATTTCTGCTGACTCTTCGATGCGAGGGTCAGGTGGCGAACCGTGCCCGCATCGATCTCGCCGCCGCGATAGAGGGTGCGGATACGCGGGAGCAGATTGCCGAGCGCGAGAATGCGCTTCACGGCGCGCGGCTCGAACCCGAAACTGTCTGCGACCTCCTCGACGCTGCGCCCCGCCTTCACGAGAGCCACGAACGCTTCCCACTGGCTGACCTCGTCGGGCTGCACCCGCGCGAGATTTTCGAGCATCGACGCTTCGAGCGCATCGGCATCGTCGCCTTCGTCAAGAATGGCGCAAGGAATGGGCCGAACCGCCCCGCCCTCACGTGCAACGGCGCCTACGGCGGTAAAGCGCCGACGCCCCGCAACGATCTCGTAGTGGCCTTCGGAACAATTCGGCCTAACCAGCAGTGGTACCAGCACCCCGCGCGCGCGGATGCTCGGCATAAGGTCGGTGACGTCGGGGTCTTTCCCCTTCCCGCGCATATTGGCGGCTGCGATGGACAGGTTGCCCAGTTCAATGAAATCCAGCTTCATGACTTTCTTCCTTCTCTCACCACACCCGGCCCCGGACGGCGGGGCGGGCGGCGAGAAAAGGCGACGGGATCGCGCCAAAGGACGGCGCGCACCCGAAGGGCCGCAACGATGAGGAGGAGCCGGGCATCGCCCGGCTTGTGCGACGGCCGAGCGGTCCCATAGCCGTGCGCCGAACGACACGCTGTCCGTGGCCGGCCCACCGGCAACGCCGCCGTGCGGCCAGCGCGGCGTCCTCGTCGGATAAGAGACGCGCCCTTGGCGAAGCCGCAGGCGGGGCGGCGTGCGTGCGCAACTGTGCCTAGCCGCCGCCCCGCCAAGATCAGCAAGCCAAGAGCGCCGCGCGGCAACCCAAGCAAACGCGCGACCTCTGGCGGCAGCCTGCCGCTGCCAGTGTGCGCTCATTTGAGGCCCGCTCTTTTTGCGCCTGGGCGCTATGCGAAGAACTCCAGAATGGGATCGTTCCCGCGAGACCATTTGGACATTTCTCCTGCCGGCTGGGCGCCAAAGGATGCCATGTCCTGAATCATCGCGGCCAACCTTTGATCCATGTCGGTTCCGCGATCATTGCTATCAACATCGATGCGCGCCGAGCCGCCCGACCAGAGTTCGACATCGAAAATCTCCGGTCGATGGAGCATATGGCGACCCGAGCCGTCGATAGCTCCGAAATATTGGCGAGCGCCGCGAATATCGCGCAGCGCTCTCATTTCCGAGCGAAGTGCCATATTCGAAACATCACCTTCCGAAGAAGACGGAGCCTTGTCCGACGCCCCGGCATCGCCCGAGTTGCCCGCCACAAAGCTCAGCGCGACATCCGAGAGAGCGGCCGTCGAGCCGTTGAGCCGGGTGAAACCACCCGTGTTGACAACGACATTGTCATTCCATCCCCAGCTTTGCTCGGTCGCGGTGCCTGCGAGATTAATCGAACGGATCCCGGCCTGCGACATCGAGAGATACTCTCCGGTGCCAACAACACCGTCACCGTTCGCGTCCTTCCAGACGTGGAAACTGCCCCACGCCTGATCCGCAACCGACAGAAGGCCATCACCGTTGGTGTCAAAGGCAGAGAGGCCATCAAGGTCGGACTTTGCGCCATATTTGTCATCGACGAACGACAGTTCGCGAGCGTCGGTTACGGTGCCGTCGCCATCCCGATCCAAAGTCAGGAAGCCGTCGCCACTGCTGATCCAGCCTGTAGCGTCACGAATGCCGTCACCCGTCCAATCAAAACGAGCCGTCGAGAGCGAACGATCGATGAGCTTTGCCCCATTGCCGTCGAGATCCAGCACGATTGGCGAGGACAAGGAAACCTGAACGCCATTTTTAAACTCTGCCGTCTCGATGCCGGAAAGCGTGTCGGTGCCGTCGTTTCCATCGACACTCGCCTGATTGTCGACAATCTGGATCGCCCCCGCGCTGGTCGTGATCGAATAGCTCGCCTGAAGCCCGGCGAATACGGCGATGTCATTGCCGGCACCCCCGATCAGCGTGTCGTTCCCCGCATTGCCGCGCAGGACGTCGTTTCCGTCGCCGCCGTCGAGCACATTTGCAGCCGTCGTGCCCGAAATCGTGTCGGTACCCGCACCGCCGATGACATTCTCGATCGAAATCAGCGTGTCGGTTTCGGTGCCGGACTGGGCGTGATTGGAACTCGCGGCAAGATTGATCGTCCAGCCGTTCGCCTCCGCGCTATAATCCGCGGTATCGGTGCCCGATCCGCCATCGATCGTGTCATTGCCAAGCCCGCCGGTGATCCGGTCATTGCCCGCCCCGCCCACAAGATTGTCGGCTCCGGACGACCCGATCAGAATATCGTTGCCGTCATAGGCGTCGATCTTGGTAATACCCGTGAGCGTAATGCCGGCAAAGCTAAGAATATCCGCTCCCGTCGAGCCCCAGACGGCGACATTCGAGAAGCCACCGGAACTGATCGCCTCGATCCCCGAAATAGAGCGGAGTCCGATCCAGCTATTATTGGCCGTAGCGACGATCAGATCGTTTCCATCGCCGCCGCTCACATAATCATAGCCATCGCCAGCGGCACCATATTGGAAGATGTCGTCACCCGCACCGCCATACAGGCCGTCGTCCGCAGCGCCACCGTTGATCGTATCGTTTCCATTACCGCCATACAGGCGATCGGCGCCGGCTGCGCCGGTGATCATGTCATTTCCGTCGAGACCGAAAATGGTGTCAGCGGCTGAAGTCCCGATCAATGTGTCCGCCGCAGCCGTACCATAAAGCGCCGTTCCGATTGTCGTAGCACGATCCCAGATCGTGCCATCGGCAAAACGGACTTCCTCGACCCAGTAGGAGGTCGTGCTGCTCGCCTGGTTCTTGATCGTGACCTTCTCGCCGGTCGATCCGATTGTCAGGATTATGTCGTTACCCGAGCGCGAGATAGACACATCGTCAGCGAGAATACCGGCTCCGAAAACAAGCGCGTCCAGACCACCAGAACCTCCGCTGCTCGTGCTCACATATTCCAGAATGACGTCCTGGCCATCGCCAAGGTTGAAGACATAGGTGTCGTCGCCGCCATTTCCGGTCAACGTATCGTTGCCAAGGCCCGCCAGTATCTGGTCTGCTCCCGCCGACGCGACAATCGTATCGGCCCCGGCCCCGCCATCGATCGAGGTAATGCCGCTGAGGATTATCCCGGAGAGGTTGATATTGTCGTTGGTGCCACCGAATATCAGCTGCGACGACATGCCGTAGATGGCTTCCACCCCGACCGGGGGCGCTGCCAGACGAATGGCGAGGCCAGACGCGGTCACGCGAAGCTGGTCCGTGCCGTTGCCCCCGTTTATCGTGTCAGCGCCATCGGTGGCACTGGTGATTTCGAAAATATCGTCGCCGTCACCGCCCGACAATATGTCATCGCCAGCGCCGCCGCGAATGACGTCGGACTGCGCCGAACCGGTGATCGTATCGGCGCCATCGCCGCCCTCTATCCGCAAAATTCCCGTCAGCGAAACGGCGGCGAAATTGAGGGTGTCGGCCTGATTGCTGCCGGCAACAATCACGTTGGCATGCGAACCGGCGCTGATCTGTTCGATACCAGCAATGCTGCTGAGGCCGATAACGCTGTTGCCAGCGATCGCTTCGATCCGGTCCAGGCCATCGCCACCAACGACGCCCGCCGCGCCATAGTTGCCCGAGACCTTGTACACATCGTTGCCCAGACCGAGATCGACAACTGCGAAACCGCCGGAGCCAGTGAAAACATCGTCTCCGGCCGCAAGATAGACCTGAGAAATTCCGTCGACAGCTGTCGCGCTGAAGTCGAGAATATCAGCCTCGTCGGTCCCCGTTATCGAGACATTCGTAAATCCGCTTGCCGAAATTTCTTCAATACTGTCGATCGACGCGAGGCCGATCACCGTGTCATTTTCGGCGGCCTCGATCCGGTCGTGTCCAGAACCGCCGTTAACGGTATCGAGTCCAGCCTCGCTACCGCGATAGACAAAAATGTCATCGCCGCCGACGCCGCTCAGTACGTCGTCATTTTCGTCGCCCTCCAAGCGGTTGCCCAGATCGTTTCCAGTCAGTTGGTCGCGGCCCATCCCGCCCACGACCGCTTCGATACCGGTGAACAACTCCTGTCCTTCAGCCGCTCCGGACGTTACGATCGATGCCGTTCCAGTCGTGAGGTTGATCGACCAGTCGTCAAGCGAGAAGGAATAGTCGAGCGTATCGAATCCGGCGCCGCCGTCGAATTCATCGGCGCCGGTTCCGCCGGACAAGATATCATCGCCATCGCCGCCGTTGAGGATGTCCTCGCCACGACCACCACGGAGATCGTCGTTTCCATCTCCGCCATTGAGGGTGTCGTCGCCAGCCCCTCCATCGATGATATCGCCTCCACCAAGCCCGGCGAACAAGTTGTCGGTATCGCCTCCCATGATGAAATCGCCATCAGACGTGGCGGGCTGGTTGCCGTAATAAGCCAGCAATTGATCGCGGCTCCAGGTTGTGCCGTCATGGAAGCGAACCAGTTCGACACCTTGGCCGCTCGTTCCGGCAAGCTGGTTGACCAATCGAATCTCATCCCCGCCGGTCCCGATCAAAAGGACAAGATCGTTCGGGCTTTCGGCGCGACGCCTCAGCGACAGGTTCGCCGACGAGATGCCTGCCCCAAAGATCAACTCGTCCGTATCCGTCGAAGCCGAATACTCAAGGAGGGTGTCCACACCGTCCCCCAGGCTGTAAAGGTAGCGATCTGAGCCAAGCCCTCCAGCTAGCAGGTCGTTACCCAAGCCGCCGACCAAATCGTCCGAAGTGATAAAGCCGCTGATCGTGTCGACGCCTGTTGTAGCGACACCCGCCAATGACTGCGCGAGCAACGTTTTCATCGACATGATGGAGCCATCGGAGAATTCGAGGAATTCGATTCCGGCGCCGACCTGAGCCCCCTTATTCTGATCCTTTAGCAGGATCGAACCCGAGTTTCCGGAGAAGGTCAAAAGAATATCGGACGAATTGCCAACTGCGTGAGAAGCCCGGAGGTCGACCGCAAGAATCCCCGTTCCGAAAATGATCCGGTCGTCTGCGCCGACGGGACTAGTCCCGTTCGCCACCGCGTTGCTGGAGCCCTTTTCAACAATTACGTCGTTGCCGTTGCCAAGAGCGTAACGGTAGGCATCACCGCCAGCTCGTCCCTCCAGAATATCGTCTCCGCCCAGCCCTTCTATGGCTTCGCCGAAATTCGTGCCGATCAGCGTGTCATTGCCGGACGTCGGGACAAGGCCCGACCGGGCCAAGAGGTCGCTCCTGTTCCAGGTCACACCATCCGCAAATCTGACCTCCTCGACACCGCTTGACGCGCTGGCCTTTTGTTGATCGAGATAGATGAGATTATGGTCGTCGATGTAGAGAACGATGTCCTGCGCATCAGTCGGAGAGGTGAGAACGCGCACGTCGGTGCTGTTGACGCCTTCCAGGGTCAGAATGTCTGTCGCCGCAGCATCCATTGGATCGTAGATCGTGTCATAGCCATCGCCGCGCCGGAAAACGTAGGTGTCCGACCCTGCGCCGCCGCGTAGCGCGTCATCCCCGCCCATGGCACGGATCGTATCGCCGGAACTCGCACCGATGACTTCGTCGTCGCCCATGGTGACGGGCTGCGCCATTCCTCCGATCGTCGTCCCGGATGTCAGCAGTTTGAGATCGGCCAGCGTTACCACCGTACCGTCAAGAAAGCGCACTTCCTCAATTGTGCCTGAACCGCCAGCGTTGCCGCCCACGATCTGAATCCGATCCTGCGTTCCGATTATGGAAAGCAAGAAATCCGCTCCGTTGTTGAGCTGCGTCACGGCGATATCGCTCGCGGCGATCCCGGGCCCGAACTCGATCCGGTCGACACCATTACCATAATCGCGGACTGCGTCACGACCATCGCCGCGGTTGAATATATAAGAATCGGCACCGTCGCCGCCGCTCAGATAATCGTCCCCCGTGCCGCCTATCAGCCGATCGACACCGGCATTGCCCCAAAGGGAATCATTGCCCGCCCGCCCTTCGAGCGTCTCGCCGGAAGTGCTGCCATAGAAGCGATCGTCGCCGCCCGTCGGCTCTGTTCCGCGTTGTAGAATATCCGTGAGGCTCCAGACGGTGCCATCAACAAAATGAACTTCTTCCACGGTGTTGCCGGCGCCGCTTGCATTCCCTCCGATGACCTGGATCTGATCGTTGGTCCCAATAATCGAAAGCAGGAAGTCCGCGCCATCGTTCATCTGGGTGACGATTACATCGGATGCGGAAATACCCGCGCCGAACTCGATTCTGTCTACCCCGGATCCATTGTCGTAAATCGCGTCACGGCCATCACCGCGGTTGAACACATAAGTGTCGGAATCGGTCCCGCCGCTCAAATAGTCGTCACCGGCACCGCCGATCATCCGGTCGGCACCGGCATTGCCCCACAGCGAATCGTCGCCCGCCTGACCTTCGAGTGTCTCACCTGTGCTGCTGCCGTGGAAGAGGTCGTCGCCGGCCGTCGGCTGTGTTGCGCGCTGAAGAATATCGGCGCGGCTCCAGACCGTGCCATTTGCGAAGTGGACTTCCTCGACAATGTTGCCCGCGCCGCTTCCGTTGCCCCCGATGATCTGGATCTGATCATTGGTGCCTGCGATCGAGAGCAGGAAGTCGGCGCCATCGTTCAGCTGGGTGACAATCACATCGGATGCCGCGATGCCCACCCCGAACTCGATCTTGTCCGTGCCCGATCCGCCCTCGTTGATTGCGTCACGGCCATCGCCGAGATTGAACACATAGGTATCAGAGTCGGTGCCGCCGCTGAGATAGTCGTCACCGGTGCCGCCAATCAGCCGATCGGCACCGGCATTGCCCCACAGGGAATCGTCGCCCGCTTGGCCCTCGATCGTTTCGGCGGCACTGCTCCCATAGAATCGGTCGTCGCTCGCCGTCGGCAGTGTTGCGCGCTGGAGCATGTCTGCCCTGCTCCAGACCGCGCCATTGGCAAAGTGGACCTCTTCGATGATATTGCCCGCGCCGCTTCCGTTGCCCCCGACAATCTGGATCTGATCGGTCGTGCCCCCGATCGACAGCAGGAAATCCGCGCCATCGTTGGTCAGGGTAACAATCACATCCGCGGTGCCGATGCCCGCACCAAACTCTATCCGGTCGACGCCGGAGCCATTGTCACTGATGACGTCCCGGCCATCGCCAAGGTTGAAAACATAGGTGTCGGCATCATTGCCGCCGCTCAGATGATCGTCACCGGCTCCGCCGATCAGCCGGTCAATGCCGCCATTCCCGAAAAGCCTGTCGTTCTTTGCAGCGCCGTTGATCACTGTCGCGGCGTTGGTGTCGTTCACCGTGATTCCCGCCGACAGAGCCGCGCTTGCGAGCACGGCAGCGTGATTCCAAATCGTGCCGTCGGCGAACCGAATTTCTTCGATCGCATAACTTGTGTTGGCGCCGTTACGGATCAGTATCTGGTCCGATGTGCCGGTGATGCGGAGCAGCAAATCGTCACTTATCCGGCTTATGGTAACGTCGGCCGCCGCAATACCCGGTCCGAATTGGATCGCGTCCGTAGCGGTACCGGTGCTCTCGAGTATGACATCCTGTCCATCCCCAAGATTGAACAGATATGTGTCGCTTCCCGTACCGCCGGCGAGGAAATCGTGCCCCGATCCGCCGATCAGTTGGTCATCGCCTTCGCCTGCCGAGATGGTGTCGTTTCCGGCACCCGTAGAAATGATGTCGGCGAGACGCGATCCGGTAACGCCATCACCGCTTGCGGTCGAATCGGCCGCCAGCAGTTGTCCAAAGATCTGGGCCCGGTTCCACACCGTCCCGTCCGCAAACTCGATCGCATCGAAACCCCAATCATAAAGGGCGCCCCGATAGCTTTGTGTATAAAGCTGGCCCTCGAGAACAATCGAACCTTCATGCCCGGCAAAGCCGATAAGCATATTGTTGGCGTTCGCCGGGTCGCGGGCGAAAATGATGTTCGAAGTGGTGATTCCCGCCCCCAGCACCAGCCGGTTTACGCTGGAGCCGTCATCCGTACGCTCGTCATGCAGCCGGTCGTGCCCGTCGCCCAGATTGTAGAAATAGGTGTCCGAACCATATCCCCCGTCCAGATAGTCATTGCCCTGTCCACCGGTCAGTTGGTCATTGCCTTCGCCCGCCGAGATAAGGTCGTTGCCGCCCCCGCCAGAAAGAATGTCGGCATAGCGTGAGCCAATGATGCCATCCTTGTTCCCCGTCGAATCCGCCGCCAGCAACTGCGAAAAGAGCTGTGTCCGGTCCCAGACAGTACCGTCGGCGAACTCGATCGCATCGAACCCCATATCGTAGCGAGCGCCCTGATAGTCCTGCGTGTAGAACTGCCCCCTGAGGGTGATCGATCCCTCGTGTCCGGCAAAGCTGATGCGAAGATGGTTGGCGTCGGCAGGGTCGCGCACGAGCACGATATTCGCAGTAGTAATACCCGCGCCCAAAACCAGCCGGTTTACGCTACCACCATCGCCCTTCCGCTCGTCATAGATCTGATCATGGCCGTCACCGAGATTGTAAAAATAGGTGTCGCTGCCCCAACTGCCGTCCAGATAATCATTGCCCTGTCCGCCGGTCAGCTGATCATTTCCTTCGCCTGCCGAGATAAGGTCGTTGCCGGTCCCGCCTGAAAGGATGTCGGCATAACGCGAACCCGTGATGCTATCGTTGTTCGCGGTCGAATCGGCCGCCAGCAACTGCGAAAAGAGCTGCGCCCGGTTCCAAACCGTTCCGTCGGCAAACTCGATCGCATCGAAGCCCCAATCGTAGCGCCCACCGCGCCAGTCAGACGTGTAAAACTGATTGTTGAGAACCAGCGATCCTTCATGTCCAGCAAAGCTGACACGGAGATCGTACTCGTCGGCCGGGTCGCGTACGAGAATGATGTTCGAGGTGGTTATCCCCGCACCAAATACCAGTCGGTTTACGCTGCCGCCATCGCCCGTGCGATCGTCGGTGATCCGGTCGTGTCCGTCGCCGAGATTGTAATAATAGGTATCGCTTCCGTCGCCACCATCGAGGTGATCATCGCCGAGACCACCCCTCAGCTGGTCATTGCCGGCAAGGCCGGTAATTTGCTCATCCAGCGGAGTTCCCTCAACAACATCTGCGCCGCTTGTCGGAACCAGAAGAATGCGGGCAAATATGTCGCGCAAGGTCCAGCTTGTGCCGTCAACGAACCGAACTTCTTCGATCGCGTTCTCACCTTCCGACAGCGACTGCGCGGCAAGCGTTACGCTCCCTTGCCCGCCCGCAATCGTCAGCTTGATGTCGCGCTGTGCCGCTGCCGACCATGTAACCGCAATATCACCGGCACTGATTCCGACACCGAATTCCAGCACGTCGACATCTGCTGCATAGCCGATATCGGAAATGATGTCGTCACCACCGCCGAGATCGAAGACGTAGATATCCGAGCCAAACCTACCAGCGAGCTGGTCGTTGCCCCCACCGCCGCTAAGGCGGTCATCGTGGATTGTGCCCGAAAGTTGCTCATCGGTCGCGTTGCCGATGACATTCTGCCCTGCATTTTTGGAGAAAATAGCGCGAGAGATCAGGTCACTGCGGCTCCAGGCCCCGGTCTCGAAGCTGACTTGGTCAATGCCCGAAACCGTCCCGAACGAAACGCCGCGCAGGTCGAGCCGGTCGCCTCCACCCATCTCCCCGACAAACAGCAACAAGGCTTCGCCGGCAGAGCGCGCCACGACGCTAATCTCGTTCTGCTCGATGCCGTGCCCGAACTCGAGCGTGTCGCGGTCGGCAGCGCCCAGGCCAGTATCGGAAATCAGATCGATCCCGTCACCGATGCGATAGATGGCCGTGTCGCTGCCTTCCCCTCCATCGAGCCGATCATTGCCACGTCCGCCCTCCAGAAAGTCGCCGCCACCGCGGCCATTGATGGAATCATCTCCTGCACCGCCGTTCAACCAGTCTGAGCCTTCGTCCAAAACGCTGGGCGCGCCATCCGCCCCGGTCAAGTAGTCGTTGCCAGCATCGCCCGAAAGCACATTGCCGCTACCAGTCCCAGCCCACAGCACATCGTTTCCGTTGCCGCCGAAGAGCCAGTCGTCGAGGGTACCGCCGATCAGGCGATCATTCCCGTCTTCGCCGAACAGATCATCGCCGGTGTTGCCACCTATCACGATGTCATCGCCGGCACCCGCGCGCACGACGGTAGCTACCGAAACGCTGTTGCCCGCTTTGATGATCTCGCTGGCCGACGTGCCTTCCTGAATCGTCTTGGATCGCGTATCGATCGTGTCATCGAGCGCTTGGTTGCCCAAATAGATGGCACGCTCGCCGTTCCGGCGATCGCCGCCAATCGTCTCGAACCGGAACCTTACATCGCGGGCGTCGACCTCTGCCTGATTCACGAGATAGGCGAACCCCCCGTCCCAATCATGTTCGTTGCGTTTGAACAACCCGAGATCGGATATTCGCGAAAAGGTCAGGAGCCAATCGGCAGTGAAGACCGAATTGGGTTCCGCGGCGATCAGAGCGTTCACCGACGACGATAAGGCGAGGTAGGTTTTCAAGCGGTCGGCTACAGCCAAATTGCCGAGCAGGACATCCAGACCGAAATCGACATTTGTCACCAGACCGTCTGGATCGCTCATATCGTCGGCATTGGTGCTGTCCTTATACCCCGAAGCCATCGTCGCGAAGAATGCGCGCTTCAAATAGACATCACCGCCGAGAAACTGAAAATCGCTGGCGGCTTTCATCACCCCATATTCAATGAGATCCCTGGCTTCCTTGAACTTGACGCGATTCTCGCTGCTGAAATCGTCCTCCCAATAGACATAGCGCTTGCCCCGCATGCCATAGGATCCGGTTTCGATATCGGTGCCATTAACCAAGGTTCCGCCAATTTTGTCGATGATGCCGTTCATCGAGCTGGCTGCCATATTGCCGAGTTCGCGAGCGGCCGCGCGCTTGCCGCCGTCCTCCTTCCAAACCTGCGATACGAGGAAAGTCCCATTTTCCTCATCGAACTGGACGATAGCACCCGACTTCGGCGTGCCCGTGAAAATTCCTCCGATCAAACCTCCGAGCAGGTTACCCAAAAGCGAGCCAATGGCTGCCCCCAGCACGGGGACCGGGATTGTCGTCTGCCCGACCAGACTGCCCAAACTCGTACCGATCGACGAACCGATTTGCTCGCCTACTTCATCCCAGCTGGCAATTTCATTGGCCAGCGTGCTGCCGATGAAACTTCCCGCGACGTTGCCAAGGTTGTTGAGGAAATCTTCACTGCCGATACCGTCGAAAACGCCGCTATCGCCACCGCCGATGATGTCAGCAATATTATCCGCTATGACGCTCAGCGTATAATTTGCGAGACTGCCGACGGCCTGCCCTGGGATGCCTTCGATTCCAAGTTGATCGATCAGCTCGGCCGTTATCATTGCGCTGAGCGTACCGAGGCCCGCCTGCTGCAGGTCGGTCAGAAACTCCTCTCCGATCCCGCCAAATGCCTGCTCGATGCGAGAGATCGTGTTTTCGCCGCTATCGAACACCAGCGTGTTCAAAACGTCGCCAAAATTCGCCGATAAGGTGGATATGACGGCCGAAGACAGGGTCTGTGTGAGAGCGTCTCCGCCAATGAAGTAACGGCCAAAGACGTTTGCAATAGTTTGGCTGGCATTGACAAAATCAATGCCGATTTCGCTATTCGCCAAGCGGATCGTCGTGGGCTCGCCTCCCCCCGATTTGACGATCACATCCCCATCGCGATGGTAGACCACCCCGGTTTCATAGAGCTTGCCACCGACGATGTAGGCCTCGATGGAAATTTCGCTCGACACGGGCACCGAGACGAGGGCCGCGTCAGGATTCCGCGGATCCTGAGCGATCCCTTGCACCAATCGGCCATTGACCGAAATCGTGCCGTCAGAATTGCGTACCACCGTATATGCAGGCAGCCTGCCAGATGGAGTTTGGGCGACGCTGTCTCCAGCAGCCAAATCGCTTCCTCCCCACGACCCGCCACCGCTTCGTCCGCCGCCGATTAAAGTCACGTCGCCATTGGGAAGCCGGTCAAGAAAGTCCCTGAAAATGTTTGCCGCTTCGCCCAGCAGGTCTCCGCTGACAAGAAACTGCCCTTCGCCCGTAACCGGGTCGCGAAACTTTACATAGGCCGATCGAACGGTTCCATCGCGATTAGCAGTGACGACAATCTCGCCCTGCTCGCCCGGATCGAATGTTCCTACCCTGATTTCGTCGCTGTCGATTCTTTGCCGCGCACGACTAACGCGCAACTGGCCGTTCGCATCCCGCGTATAGATGTCGACGAACAAACCCATGCCGTCGCGGCCATAAAATACTCCGGAGCCACCACTGAACAGGAGGTCGACGACATTCTCGCCAGCTACCGATGAAGCCACGCCCGCTGCGCCGACGAGTATTACGTAGCCGGTGATACCGATCGGTCCGCCCAACAACATCGGCGAGAGCAGCTCGGCCGCAGCGGCAGAACCTGCCGCGCCCGCCAAGAGCGAGGTAGAGACTTTTGCGGTTTCGCGTGCGACGCCCTCCTTGTCACCGATATCGTAAAGATGCTTGATGGTAACCGCCGCGGCGGCGATTTCCAGCAGATCCCCGATCGGGCCCGCATAAGTTCCAGCGACTTTTGCTCCCTTTAGGAAGGTGGCAGTCTTCGCCAACCGCTCGAGATCCGAGTCTGCGAGTGGCTTCGCAACTTCGTCAAATGCGAAGGCCGCTTCGCCCGAAATACTATTGATTCCGCTGGTTGCTGCCGGAGTACCATCCGGGAAAAATTCAGCGGCAACCTTGATACCTCCTGTGGCGCCAAACTCCACCTTCCCTTTCATATTACTTAAGGACTGGCCGGAGACTATATCTAATACCTCCTTGCGGGCTATTTCGGCAGCCTCTACAGCAGTTGCACCACCAGAAAGTGCTTGCGACAATGCGCTATTATGGAGGTTAACGAGGTCGAGCCTCGAGATACCATCGATCGAAGTTACGTTTGGGTTAGCAAGAAGCTCAGGAAGCTCTACAGACGAAAAGACCGTCGCAAAATCGTCAGAATTAGTTAGCTTAGCATATGGGCTTATAGTAATTACATCGCCCGATGCCCTAGATGCTAGCTCCATCGATGCTTGAGACCATAGCGGCTGAATAGCATCATACACATATTCTTGTGAAAGCCCATCTATATCTAAGCGCTCGGCTATGAAGAGTTCGAATTCAGAACTAGATAAAACCTGACCAATACCAGTATCGTTATCGATGAAGAGAGCATCATTCGCTTTGCGCATTTCCTGCGCTATTTCATATGTTCTGCTGAAGGTCTCCTTTCTAGAAACGGCATCAGCACTCATTACATCACCGCTGTACAGGACAACGGTCTTCCCAGGAGGCATTTCCCATTCTATTGTGGCAATCTCAGATAAAAGCGAGTCAATATTTAAATCTGCACTGCCAGTTCCACTCAAATATGCCCTGATCTTGTTAAGAACTGCATCTGCCGTTGTCATATCAAATGCCCCAATAATCTAAATAAATGAAACATTTGAAATACGCTTTGCTTTCGCATTAATTCTAGAGCTTGACAAAATGTCCCTCTCTTTGAAATATAAAATTATTAGATCTTTGGCGCTTATTCCATGAAACAATCCAGAAGATTCAACATCTTTTCTAGAAAAAATCCAGTTGTCATAAAATATGGCCTTTCCGTCAGTCTCGTCGAAACTGCTATTAGGACTCTCGACCTTCTCGCAATAAAGCTTCCTTTCCAAACCATTCCCCTTGATCGTAAGGGCAGATCCATCACGGAATGACTGGACGTACATTTCGAACCCGCTGGTCCCGAGAATCAGACTAGCTTCACTCCAATGTACATTTTCGATATTTTGGTCAGTCACATTGTTCTCCGCAGGTACACGTTGCACGCATTCACAACTAGCGATCCATTCTCGCAAGTAAGATGCGGGAAAGCCAATAATCTCAACTGCCTATTTGGAATCATCGACTGGAAACGAGTTCTGCAAGCGCCTGCTTCGTGGCGCCCACCAATTCGATCCCTGCCGAAGACGGCACTTGGATTACATGGGCATCCAACGTGACAGGATCGACTCGAAGCATACTGAAGCCCCGGCCTGACAGCGGCCCCGTCACGAGGTCCGCCATCATGAGTTCGGCATGTCGGTTTAGCTCCGTCGCGAATGGCGCGATGAATTCGATCAGCCAAAGGCGATCTCCCGCCCTCCATTCCCTTTCTTCCAGGCGGAGTTTCTTGGCACGGAGTCCGGCAAGCATCTTTCGCTCTCCCACCTCGCCAAGCAACGCCCAAAGCGCAACCCCCACGGGACGTTCGCCGTCACGGAAGATGTGGAATTGCCGGTGGAGGATTGCAGGCATCACAAGCCAATTCAAATCACCCACGGTGATGTCGCGATGGTTACGAGACTGGCTCAACAGCCAAGTGATTTCTCCCAGCGCATGGCTGACCGTCACAGGAAACTTCGCACCGGCAGTGCGGCCACGGGATGTCACGACGCCGCGACCTTTCGGTTCTCGGCATGCGCCTCGATTTTCGGAATCCGAACCAGAATCGCCTCCCTCGTCAAATGTTATCGTCTCGGATTTTCTGTCGGAAAACAATCGACAAAAGGACCAATACGGATACTTTTAACGCGCAGTTACGGCGTCGGCAGGACTTCCGCGGCGATCAAGAAAATGGTTAACGCGATCATGGCTTCAATCGGATTGCTCGACCGACGGGAGAAACGTCGCAATGGCGCATTGAGAATTGGTGCCCGGATCAGAAAACCCATCCGACCATAATAAGCGGAGCTTTCACACCTTGCCTCGACGGCATGCGCGAGGGTTCGTCGTGATCTGATCCACGCGACCACTCAGCCGAAGCGCTCAAACTTGCAAGCCAGTCAAACAATAGCCCGCGCCTACGCTCAACCGCTGTCGGACCGCAACCGACCCACGACGCAAAAATCAGTCCGACTTCCTAAGAGATCGCAACTGAAGAAGCCTTTCCCTTGCCTCCGACAACCCTGGCGAATTCGTGGATTCGCCTGCGGGTATGGCGCGGCCATATCTCTCGTTGCCGACGGGTGGCGAATAAACATATCGACCGTTGCGATCTGATCTCGCCGCTTGCACATAAAGCTTTTCCGCGTGCGAAAGGTCGCGCGGGACGCCGTCGCCGTATTCATACCGAATGCCCAACTCCAACTGAGCAAGCTTGTTGCCCGACGAGGCATGACAAGTCAGGTCGCTCACTGAAGCAGAGCGGTAGTCCGATATGGAGCCGCATGTTTCCCGATGAGCGCAACTCGATAAGAGAACAGGTAGAATTAAAATCTTTAACATTTTAATCGCTTCCATTAAGTCCTCCTGAATATTTACTCCATAATTTTACAAAAAATGAGATTCTTCGCTGATATCTCTCTTCTAATATATATAATAGCGTAGAATATCCGGATTACGACCGATTTATTCTACCGTTCTCGCGCAGCCTCATCCAAGGACCGCGTTATGGGCGATAGCAAATACTGGATTATCCGACGCTCGCCAGTTTTGATTTCCGCCTGAACGGCCAAACCCGGCCCGATTGGCTGACTGCCGCCGTCAACGTAGATCGTTCGGCGCAGCAACCGGATACGCGTCGTATATACGAGCCCCGGCTGCACCATACGGCCATCACGATCACGCTGCTCCGCGGCGCCCGGCTCGCTCGTATCGACCGCATCGCTGCTGATGCTTTCAACAATACCTGGGACGACACCATAATCAGTGAAGGGGAAGGCTTCGAGCTTCACGCGCACCGGCTGACCTTCTCGGATGAAGCCAATGTCTTTGTTCTGGATGCGCGCCTCTACCACGGGGTCTGCATTGTCCGGAACGATGATCATCAAGATTTGCGCCGGTTGAACAACACCGCCAATCGTCGCGATTGCAAGCTGCTGTACCGTTCCCGACACAGGCGCACGCAACTGCAAATAAGCTTGGCGCCGTTCGGTCTTGATGACCTCTCCCTGCGCCAATCCCGACCTCTCTTGGCTTTCGGCCAATTCAGTAGCCGCTATCTTACCAAAGCTGCCACGCAACCTCGCAAGCTGCGCGTCGATATCAGCGATGGTCGCGCGCGCACGCGCAGCATTTGCTTGCTGAACCTCGACATTTTGGACGTGTTCAATTTTGAGCTGCTCATACTCGAGCAATCGGATTTTCGAGAAATATCCTTTTTCGGATAGCTCGCGCCGCGCCGCGAGCTGCTGCTCAACGATAGGCAATGTCTGCTTCAGTTTCGAGATTTCAGCATTTACGCTGGCCATTTCCGCAACTTTTTCTGCGCGTTGTTGCATCAGGCTCGCCCGCTCTCCCTCATATTCAGCCACGGCCGAGCGGACGTACTGCGATTGCGTTTTGGCAATATCATCCGGCGTTCCAGCGGGCGCGGCGAAACGCGAAGCCTTCCCGTCCAAATGCCCAAGCAGCGCCCTATTCCGAGCAGCATCGATCTGGGCGTTACGCAGCCCATTGTTAGCCTGCTCGGCTTCAGCACCGATCACCGTCGGATCGAGCTCTATAAGCAATTGCCCAGCCTCTACATGTTGACCATTCTTAACATGGATTGCTCGGACATAACCGATCTCGATCGGCTGAATCTGTTTCACATTGCCGGAAGGAATCACCTTGCCGCTCGCAGTCGCAACGACGTCGACCCGGCCGACAATCGACCAAATCAGTGCAATGACGAAAAGTCCGCACAGCGAGAGCATCAGCCAGCGCCAGCCCGGGCTCGGCGGCTTCTCGACGATTTCGAGCGCGGCGGGCAGGAATTCATGGTCGGTGCGCGGTTTCGCTGCCGCATCGGCGGCATCCTGCAGGCGCCAGCTCGTCCTGAGGATCGCCCAGTGACGCGCAAACGCGGGGAAACGTTCGCTGAAGCGGTTGCCGAGGCTCATGCCGCGGTCACTCCCATCTGCTTCGTATAGAGCTGCGCATAGCGTCCACCGGCACGGAGCAATTGCTCGTGGCTGCCCTGCTCGGTGACCTCGCCCGCCTCGACGGTGATGATCCGGTTGCACTGGCGGACGGCCGACAGACGGTGCGCGATGATAATCACGGTGCGGCCGTTGGCGATACTCGCGAGATTGTGCTGGATGATTTCCTCGCTCTCGGCATCGAGCGCCGAGGTCGCTTCGTCGAAGATCAGGATGCGCGGATCGTTCACGAGTGCACGCGCGATCGCGATGCGCTGGCGCTGACCGCCGGACAGGTTCGCGCCGCGCTCCTCGATCACCGTGTCATAGCCGTGATTCATCTGGAGGATGAATTCGTGTGCGCCCGCAAGTTGCGCCGCTGCCATCACGCTTTCCATGGGCCGCGTCGGATCGCCCAGCGCGATATTCTCGCGCACCGTCCGGTTGAAGAGGATATTCTCCTGCAGCACGACGCCGATCTGGCGCCGGAGCCAAGGCGGATCGACAAGTGCCAGGTCGACGCCGTCGACGAGCACGCGCCCCTGTTCGGGAATATAAAGGCGCTGCACCAGCTTGCTCAGCGTCGACTTGCCCGATCCCGACGGCCCGACGATGCCGAGCATTTCGCCGGCCTTGAGTTCGAGCGTAATCCCGCGCAAGGTTTCGGGCATGTCAGGGCGATAGCGGAAACGCACCTTGTCGAAGCTGACGTCGCCGCGGATCGGCGGCAGGCTGGCGCGACCCGGGTTATATTCGGGCTCGGCGGGCGTGTTGAGGACGTCGGCGAGGCGGTCCACAGAGATGCGGACCTGCTGAAAGTCCTGCCAGAGCTGCGAGAGACGCAGGATCGGCGCGGCAACGCGGCCCGAGAGCATGTTGAAAGCGACGAGCGCGCCGACCGACAGATCGCCCGCGATCACCGCCTTCGCGCCGAAATAAAGGATGGCGACGGTCGTCAGCTTCGAGACGACCTGGATCAGGTGGCTGCCGGTGTTGGCAAGCTTGGCGACATCGAACCCGGTGTTCGTATAGCCCGAGAAGAGCTTTTCCCAGCGGTCGCGCATCTGCGGTTCGACCGCCATGGCTTTGAGCGTTCCGATCCCGGTCACGGTCTCGACCAGGAAGGACTGGTTCTCCGCGCCGCGGCGGAATTTCTCCTCGAGCAGGACGCGCAACGTCGGCGAAATGGCCATCGAGATCGCGACATAGCAGGGGATCGAGAGGAGGACGATCAGCGTCAGGAAAGGCGAATAGAGGAGCATCACCGCGAAAAAGACGATCGTGAAGAAGAGATCGATGACGACCGTCACCGCGTTCGAGGTCAGAAACTGGCGAATATTCTCGAGCTCACGAATGCGCGCGACGCTGTCACCGACCCGCCGCGCCTCGAAATAGCCGAGCGGCAGGTTCAGCAAATGGCGGAACATTTTCGACGACAGCTCGCTGTCGACGCGGTTCGTCGTGTGCGAGAAGAGCCAGTTGCGAAGCGCCGACATCACCGTCTCGAACAACAGGATGACCGCGAGCCCGAAGGCGAGCACGTCAAGCGTCGTCATCGACTGGTGGACGAGCACCTTATCGATCACCAGCTGGAAGAAGATCGGCGACACCAGCCCCATCAGCTGGAGAAAGAAAGAGCCGATGAGTACGTCGCGCAGCGGCTTGCGGTATTTGACGAGCGCGGGGATGAACCAGGCAATGTCGAAGGGTCGCTTGTCCCCCGCCATCGCCTCGCGTGAAGTCAGGAGCAGCAGCTTGCCGGTGAAGCGCTCGGCCGCCTCCTCCGCAGTCCATATTTCGGGTCGCTCGGCATCGCCGCGCTGCACGAGATAGCGGGGCTTCAGGCTCGCATCCTCGATCTTGAGGACAATTACATTGCCCGCGGAGCGGCTTTCGGCGAGCGCGGGGAGCGGAAGCTTGACCAGTTCGTCGGGCCGCGCGGTGCGAATCCTGGCGATCAGCCCGAGCCGTTTTGAAATGCGCGCGAAATCCTCGACCGTCCAGGGATCGTCGCCGCGCCCGCGATCGTGGATTATTT
The DNA here is from genome assembly GCF_001468395.1 of Sphingopyxis sp. H073. GTDB lineage: Bacteria > Pseudomonadota > Alphaproteobacteria > Sphingomonadales > Sphingomonadaceae > Sphingopyxis. Next base: position 291,980 of record NZ_LNSG01000003.1, read on the forward strand.
GCGCCGGATCGGCCGCCGTGCCGAGAAACTTCGCGAGCAGGATGAAACAGGTCAGCGAGGGATCGAGCGGATTTTTCTGCTCCGGTCGGCTGGGGTCTGCGGCAGACGTCCGTCCAGCCACATTCTCTCCGTCCATTTCCGACATGTGTTACCCCATTAGACTGAACACTGCCCCAGCGAACCCGAATCGCACTCCGCGGTCAAATCCAAGTCGGCAGTTTTCGGCCTCTACCATTCTTTATTTCGTAGAGAACTAGGCATCTCAAATTGCTATTTAATCTGGATACGATTCAGAGACGGTCACGACCTTCCCGCCGTTCTAGGTTACCAAATCAGGCTTGGCCCGTGCCCTACATTGCTAACTCCGATCAAATGGCAGTTTCGAATTTCCCGCCATCACGAATGCGCCCCAATCTGTCATCAATTGCAACCGGAGCGCCTTGAGATCACTCCTGAGATATGCCTTTTCAACCGCAGTGCCGACGCTGTGAGCTAGAGCCATCTCGGGAACCATCGCGGGAACGTGAGGCAGTTTCTCCGCTGCCCAGTCGCGAAAGCTCGAGCGAAAGCCGTGGACCGTTTCGGACCGTCCGGCGAGCTTCATCATCCTAGACAGACTCATGTCAGTGAGCATCAACCCGTTGCGCGAGGGGAAAATCAGGCCGTCATCGCCGAAGCGATCCCGCGCGAGTTTCAGAACGGCAGCCGCGTGATCGCTAAGCATGACCACATGAGGCTCTCCGGACTTCATGATCGAGGCTGGTCGTCGCCATTCTCGTGCCCGCAAATCAACCTGGGTCCAATCGGCTTTCCTGACCTCTCCGCTTCTAGCAGCCGTCAGGATAGTGAACATCAGTGCGAGACGGGCAGGCGACGCTTCTTTCACTCTTTCCGAGGCGAAGAATTTTGGCACCTCCGGAAAAGGCAGCGCGGAATATCCCTTAGATTTGGGTTGCCTGGCCAGCCCGCGACTTAGATCGGCAATTTCTGGCACCGATTTGGAGCGCCATCCATTTGACTTGGCAAATGCGAGAACTTGCAGAATGCGGTGCCGGACCTTGCGGGCGATCTGCGGCTTCGTCGTCCATATAGGAGCCAGCGCGCCGAGAATATGTGACGTCTCGATATCGCCTACCCGTTTTCCTCCTAAAGACGGAACCGCGTGCAGATCCAGGGAGGCCTTGAATTGGAGGGCAGTCTTCTCTGTCCACCCCTTGCCAAGTTCGGCATAAGCAAGTGCAACAGCCTCTTGGAAAGTAACAATGCGAATCTTCCCCCGGTCACGCTCGGCGATCGCGTCATCGCCTAGCCGAGCAACTCTCCTAAGCCGAGCAGCTGCATCGCGCGCCTCGGCCAATGTCACATAGTCCACCGAGCCCAATCCGATGTCTTGCCGTCGACCCTGATGCTGCACGCGCAAAATCCACGATCGCGACCCGCTAGGCTTTACGCGGAGATAAAGGCCTTTGCCGTCGCCATAAGTGCCGGGACGGGCATTCTTCACTTTCAGGCAGGTCAAATTCGTCATGTGGAGCCATCATTTCTGTCCCCACATTCATACCCACATCACGTTTGCGCTGCAGAGAAATGCAAAGGAATTTCTTGAGATGATTATATCACAATTTCAATGAGAAAGATACCCATCTGGGCATCCCATGAGATAGCCTGAAAACAGGAAAAAATGGCTACCCGGGGAGCCAACTTCTCTGAAATTATCTCGCCTCGTCATCGGTCAGAGGTCGTCCATAGTGTGGCTCCCACAAAGCCTTCGCCTCATCGACAAAGGCGGCCGAGAAACTTGATGGACGGACATCCGGAAGCGTGTCTGCGGCGCGAAGCCGCTTGACGCCCTCTCGCTTTCTGCTGGCTGAATAGTCGTGCAATTTCACTGATCCCGTCAGCGTCATGATATTCCGATCCGGTGAACGCGAGCCGCCGCTTCGCCTGCGTCCGGAGCATGCTCCGCCGTCACCTGGAGCAAGAACCCGCGTCGCCGTTCGGCGAAAGATTTGACCGCTTCGATCATAGCCATCTATGGTCTCCACAACCGTCGGCCGGAGACCCGAGCATGAGCAACATCGCGGATTTTCGATCCCAGCTGATCGAGCTCTCGGCGCGCGCTGCCAGAAGGCCGGAGGATTTCGGCGAAGGCGTGCGCCTGCTTTTCTCGTGCGGAAGCCGCAATCTGCCATCGGCGCTCGCCCAGGCCGAAGCCTGCGGCATGGAAGCTCGGGGCGTTGGCCGGCGCCATATCCTCGTCGAAGTCCAGAACCGCGCGCCGACGGCTGAATGGCTTGCCGGCGAAGGGGCAGCGATAGCGGGATATTTCGAGAGCATCGGGGGCGTCAATCCGCAGATCGGCATCGACCGGGGTCCGGTCGACATCGACGACTAGGCACGCGAACCAGCTTCGGGTGAAAGCCCGCAGGCCCGCATTCCTGTCGGCACCATGCCCGGCAACCCGGATGGGCTGACCCCGGCGCTTTCCCTTACTGCCCCGTCCAGTTCGGCTTGCGCTTCTCGGCGAAGGCCGCAGCGCCTTCGCGCGCATCGGGCGACTGAAACACCTCCGGCAGAAGCGCGTCCTGCCTTTCCCATCGCTCACCCTGCGGCCAGCCGCGCGACTCGCTGATGATCTGCTTCGACACGCGTACCGCAGCCGGCCCGTTGTCCGTGATTTCGCGGGCGAGTGCCATAGCCCCGTCGATCGCCGGCCCTTCGCTGATCCGGTTGATTAGCCCCAGCGCCATGGCCCGCTCGACATCGACAAAATTGCCCGTAAGCGCCAACTCCATGGCGACACGATAGGGAATCTGGTCGGGCAGACGCATCAAACCGCCTGCGCCCGCTGCGAGGCCCCGCTTGGCTTCGGGTATCCCGAACTTCGCCCCGGCACTGGCAACGACGAGATCGCAAGCGATCATCAGTTCGAGCCCGCCGGCAAGTGCATAACCATCGACTGCGGCAATGAGAGGTTTAACGGGCGGCTTCAAGACCAGTCCGCCGAAACCGCGTCCTTTGACCACCGGGCTCTCCCCCCGCAGGAAGCCCTTGAGATCCATGCCCGAACAGAAAGTGCCGCCGGCGCCGGTCAGTATGGCCACGCGCAACGCAGGTTCGGCGTCGAGACGGTCGAGCGCCTCCGCAATGCCTTCGGCCACCGCCTTGTTCATTGCGTTCCGTGCCTCGGGCCGGTTCATCGTGATGACAAGAATCCCGTCTTCAACGCGCGTCGCAAGCTCTTCGCTCATAAATGTTCCTCCTTGATAACCGGGCAAGCTGTCCGCCCGGGCGACCTTCGCGCCGATGTCCCCGATTCAACCGGTGCGCTCGTGCGCCCAGTATCGATCACGGATCAGCCTCTTGTATAATTTCCCGGTATCGAGCCGCGGCAGCGCGGGATCGAAATCGACCGAGCGCGGACATTTGACCGGACTGAGGTTCGAGCGGCAGAAGTCGATCAGTTCCTGCGCGAATTCGGGCGTCGCATCAGCGGGGTCGAATGGCTGCACCACCGCCTTCACCTCTTCGCCGAAATCGGAATTGGGAACACCGATCACCGCGGCATCGGCGACGCGCGGATGCGTGATGAGCAGATTTTCGGTTTCCTGCGGATAGATATTCACGCCGCCCGAAATGATCATGAAGCTCTTCCGGTCGGTCAGGAAGAGGTAACCATCGGCATCGACATGACCGATATCACCCAGCGTACTCCATTCCGGATGCGCGGGATGACGCGCATCGCGCGTCTTTTCGGGATCGTTCAGATACTGGAAATCCCAGCCGCCTTCAAAATAGACGAGGCCATCGACGCCCGGGGCCACCTCCTCGCCCGCTTCATTGCAGATATGAAGCGTTCCCCAGTCGGCGCGTCCGACCGATCCCGGGCGTTCGAGCCATTCCTCAGGCGTGATGAAGGTCGATCCATTGCCCTCCGATCCACCGTAATATTCGTAGATGATCGGCCCGAGCCATTCGATCATCTGCCGCTTGATTCCGATGGGACAAGGCGCCGCGGCGTGGACGATCTTGCCGAGTGACGAGAGGTCGTAGTGCAACCGGACAGCCTCGGGCAGCGCGAGCAGGCGGACGAACATCGTCGGAACCATCTGCATGAAGGTCACCCGGTAGCGCTCGATCAGGCGGAGCGTCTCTTCGGCGTCGAATTTGTCCATGACCACGAGCGTTGCGCCGAGGCGGTGCGCGACCATGCCATAAGCGAGCGGCGCGGTGTGGTAGAGCGGAGCCGGCGACAGGATTACACTGCCCTCCCCGACACCATAACGTCCCGATATGCGCTCGGCGAGCATGTGGGGCTCGTCGGCAGGACCGCCTGTCAGCGGCAGGCGTATTCCCTTCGGGCGCCCCGTAGTGCCCGACGAATAGACCATGTGAAAGCCGGCCGATTCATCCGCAATGCGATCCGCCGGTTGGGCAGCAAGAGCCTTCTGCCAGGACAGGAGCCCATCAAGTCCGCTACCGAGATCGAAAATGTCGGCCACCCCGGGGACCAGCACGGCGCGATCGCGAACGAGGGTGGCTGCTGCCGGGATATCGGCGTGGGTTACGAGCAGCCGTGCCTGGCTGTCGTTCGCGATATAGGCGGCTTCCTCGGCGGTCAGCTGGCTCGATATCGGGCAGATATAGAGGCCCGCACGCTGGGCTGCCCAGTAGATCTGGAAATATTCGAGACAATTTTTCAGCCAGATAGCGATCGTGTCGCCTGCGGCAATACCGCGTGAGCGGAAGAGCTGCGCACCGCGGTTGGCGATGGTTTCCAGTTCGCAATAGCTGACCGAGACACCGCTCGCAGCCATGACGATTGCCGGCCGATCGGGGGCTGTCTGCGCAAATTGCCTCGGATGCATCCCCGTCCCCCTCTCCGTGCACACGCTTTTTGAGTTATATAACTACGTTTACTTTCTTTGTCGATTGACTTATTGATGTCGGGAAAGCGACAGGTGGCCGGATCCGAACGGCGACGGGAAAGGATGGAAGAGGATGGATTTGAGACCGGGATCGCGATGGAAGAGCGCGGTGTGCGACGCGCAACTGGTAGTGGTCCGCCCGCCGAGCAGTGCCGGTGAACTGCAGTGCGGCGGGGTCGCGGTCGTCCCTATCGACGATATGAGGGCACCGACCGGCGCGATCGACCCGCGGTTCGCGGACGGCGTCGCGATCGGAAAACGCTATGTCGATGAAGCAAGCGGACTCGAAGTGCTCGGTGCCAAGGCCGGTGCGGGCTCGCTCGCCTTCAACGGGGTCGCGATGGCGATCAAGGGTGCTAAGCCGCTGCCGGCCTCGGACTGATATCGATGCGGACGCCGCTGCTCCTCGATATTGCCGCCGATGCCTGTCCCGATCGCCCTGCGCTCGGCGGCGGCGAGGAAGGTGATGATTTCGCTTCCTATCGCGCTCGTGCCAGCTGCGTCGCAGCATGGCTCGCAGCGCAAGGAAAGGCGAACACCGCCTTTCTGGGGATGAACGGCACAGCGCTGCCCGTGCTGGTCTTCGCCTGCGGTATGGCCGGGACGCCTTTTATTCCGCTCAATTACCGCCTCGCGGACGACGACCTCAACAAGCTCGTCGCCCGAAGCGCGCCGTCGACCCTGATCGTCGACGACGACATGCTGCCACGCATCGCGCCAACCGACGGCGTCACGCTCATCGCCCGGAGCGATTTCGAGGCCGAGTTCATGGCGGGGGCGCCCCCCGAAAAAATCGACCTGCCGGAAGCCGAGAACGAAATTGCCGTCCTGCTGTTTACCAGCGGCACGACGGGCGACCCGAAGGCCGCGGTGCTGCGTCACGCCAATCTGACATCCTATGTCATGTCGACGGTCGAGTTTCTGGGCGCGGGCGAAGAGGAAGCGGCGCTGATTAGCGTCCCCTCCTATCATATCGCGGGGATCTCGGCGATATTGACCGCGGCCTATGGCGGGCGGCGGATCGTCTATCTGCCCGCGTTCACTGCGGAAGATTGGGTCGCGACCTGCGCCGCGGAAGCCATCACCCATGCGATGGTCGTGCCGACAATGCTCGACCGTATCCTCGACGTCATGGAACGGACCGGCGAGACGCTGCCCGCGCTGCGCGCACTTTCCTATGGCGGCGGCAAGATGCCCGAACCGGTCATCGCGCGCGCGCTGGCGAAGTTGCCGCATGTGGCCTTCGTCAATGCTTATGGCCTTACCGAAACCAGTTCGACGATCGCGCTGCTCGGCGCCGAGGATCATCGCGCCGCCTTCGCCTCGGACGAGCCGGCCGTTCGCCGCCGGATCGCGTCGGTCGGCCAGCCGCTTCCGAGCATCGAGCTCGAGATCCGGCGCGAGGACGGCAGCCCGTGCGCGCCCGGCGAGCAGGGCGAGATCCATGTCCGCGGCGAGCAGGTGTCGGGCGAGTATTTGCACAAAAAGGCGATCGCCGACGACGGCTGGTTCGCGACCAACGACGCCGGCTGGCTCGACGAGGGCGGCTACCTGTTCGTCGAGGGACGGCTCGACGATGTCATCGTGCGCGGCGGCGAGAATATCTCGCCGGGCGAAATCGAGGATGTGCTGCGCAGCTTCGACGATATCGCCGATTGCGCCGTACTCGGTATTCCCTGCGTCCGATGGGGCGAAAAGGTGGTGGCGGTTATCGTCTCAAAGTCGGGTCAACCCGATACGGTGGCGATGGCGGCGGCGATACGCGCGAAACTACGCTCGACCAAGACGCCCGAGCAATGGTTCGTGCGCGACGCCCTGCCCTATAACGAGACCGGCAAGCTGCTGCGCCGGGTCCTCAAGGCCGAACTGGCGGAAGAGGTCTGCGCCGGATAGGAAGGCGCGATGACCGGGCCCGACCATCTCGATGCCGACCGCCTCTCCGCACCGGGCGGACATCCTCTGTGGCTGGTCGATGCAGCGGCCTGGCGCCGGCCCGTACCTCCGATCCAGGCGGTGGTGATCGGGATCGATCGCGCGGGCACCCTCCCGGACACCCGCACGGACGATTTCGACCTGCTGTTGACGTCGGCGGCCGACGCCCCCCGGCCATGGGTTTCGCTCGGCGCGCACGATTTTAATGCCGGCGTCGAGCGATTGGGCGCGGCGGTCTCGGCCAATCCGCTGGCGGCGACAATCGCCGCGCAGGTACTGCGGCTCACAGAAAAGCTGACGATGGCCGATGCACTCGCGGTGGAATCGCTCGCCTATTCCTCGCTGCTCGGCGGTGGTGAATTTGCGCGTTGGCACGCAGCGGCGAAGATCGATGCGGGCGCACCGGTCCCGCCTGCGCCGGTCCTGATCGAACGCGCCGGCAACCGGATCACCCTGACGCTCAACGATCCCGCCGCTCGCAACGCGATGACGGCGACGATGCGCGACGCACTATACGAGGCGCTCGCCAACGCCCTCGACGACCCCACCCGGCCCGAGCTCATCCTGCGCGGCGCCGGAAAATGCTTCTCGACCGGCGGCGCGCTGCCCGAATTCGGCACCGCGCGCGATCTGGCAGAGGCCCATGCCGTACGGACGCTGCACAGTTGCGCCCGCGCGCTCGACGCGCTCGGCGCCCGCGCAACCGTCCGGCTGCACGGCGCCTGCGTCGGCTCGGGTGTCGAGGTCGCTGCTGCCGCGCATTGGCGGATCGCGACATCAGATGCATGGTTTCAGCTGCCCGAGCTTTCGATGGGGCTGATCCCGGGAGCGGGTGGCACAGCGACGGTCACGCGCGCGATCGGACGGCACCGGACTCTGTGGATGCTGCTGTCGGGCAAGCGCGTCGGCGCGGCGCAGGCGCATAATTGGGGACTGGTGCACGCGATCGAGGGCGGCGCATGACTGCGCTGCTCGATGCGGTGGCGGCGGCTGGCGAGCGGCTGGTCGCCGCATCGGGCGGGCGCATCGCCTTCGACCCGCGCCGCGCGCTGTCCCGGCACGATGACCTGACGCTCGCCGCGCCGGGCGAGTGGTCGCCGAACCGCCATTGCCGGATGGTGAAGTGCAGCGAGGGCTGGATGGCGGTGTCGCTGGCCCGCGCGGAGGACCGCGAACTGGTGCCGGCGTGGACGGGCGCGGGACTCGACGACGAACCGTGGCAGGCGATCCTGGCCGCGGCCGGGGGGCGTACGGCGGACGCGATGGTGACGGCGGCGGCGGAGCTGCATATGCCGGTGGCACGGGTCGGCGAAGCCTCGCCGCTGGTGCTATCCGAGCTCCGGAACTGCGAGGCGAAGGACGGGATCGTACTCGACCTGTCGGCACTTTGGGCGGGTCCCTATTGCGGGGCGCTGCTCGCAGCGGCGGGGCATGCGGTGGTCAAGGTCGAGAGCGACGGGCGGCCCGACCCGACACGGCTGCATACGCCGCAGCTCGATGCGCGCCTGAATGGGGACAAGCGTCACGTGTCGGCCGAAATCGACGGCGCCGAACTGCGCTCGATGATCGGCGAGGCGCGGGTGCTGATCACGTCGGCGCGGCCGCATGCGCTGGCGCGGCTGGGGCTCGATGAAGAGCGTCTGTTCCGCATCAATCCCGACCTGTTGTGGATCGCAATCACCGCGCATGGCTGGCGCGGCGAGGCGGCGATGCGGGTGGGGTTCGGCGACGATTGCGCTGCGGCGGGCGGGCTGGTGCGCTGGACCGAGGAGCGACCGCAGTTCGTCGGCGATGCCCTCGCCGATCCGCTGACGGGATTGACCGCAGCGACGCTGGCGCTCGAGGCGCTGGCGGGGCAGCAAGGCGGGGTGATCGACGTTTCGCTTGCAAGGACGGCGGCGACTTTCGCAAAAGCGGTGGCGTGAGCGACAGTTTCGACCTGATCATCCGCAATGCACGCGGCGCCGACGGCGCCCCGCTCGCGGCGGGGGTGCGCGATGGGCGCATCGCCGCCATGGGCCCGGCGGTAGCCGGGCATGGCCCCGAATATGATGCGCGCGGGCTGACGCTCGGCGGCGGGTTGCACGATCACCATCTGCATTTGCTGGCGACCGCGGCACGGATGGAGTCGGTCGATTTGACCGATTGCCGCAGCGTCGATGCGGTGATCGCCCGGGTGCGTGCGGGTGCCGGCGCACCGGGGACTTGGGTGCGCGCGATCGGCTATGACGAGCGGGTGGCCGGGCTACCCGAGCGCGCAACGCTCGACCACTGGCTGGCTGACCGGCCGCTGCGGGTGCAGGATCGCACAGGGGGTTATTGGTTGCTCAACAGCGCGGGGGTGACGCTGCTCGGCGAAGCCCCCTTTCCCGCATGTGTCGAGCTTGGCGCGGACGAACAGCCGAATGGGCGGATCTGGCGCGGCGATGCGTGGCTGCGCGACCGGATCGGCGCCGCGCCGCCCTCGCTGGCGGCGCTGGGAGAGAAGTTCGTCAAATGGGGTGTGACCGGCGTGACCGATGCCGGGGCTTCGAACGGCGCGGCCGAGGCGGCACTGCTGTCGGGGGCGATGCCACAGCGGCTGGTGATGATGGGAACCGAGGCTTTGCCCGTGTGCGACGGCTATGCTCTTGGGCCCGTGAAGCTGCTGCTCGACGAAAATGATCTGCCGCCGGTCGAGGCGGTGGCGGCGCGGATTGTGGCGGCGCGGGCGCTGGCGCGGAATGTCGCGGCGCATTGCGTGACGCTGGGTGAACTGGTCTTCTATCTGGCGGCGCTGGAGGTTGCAGGCGGCGCGAAACCCGGCGACCGGATCGAGCATGGCGGGGTGATAGCGGCGAGCCTGATCCGCGACATCGCAGCGGCGGGTCTGACGGTGGTGACGCAGCCCAACTTTATCCATGATCGCGGGGATCGCTATCGGGCCCAGATGGACGGCGATATGCTGGGCGACCTCTATCGGCTCGGCTCGCTGGCGCGTGGCGGGGTGCGGGTGCTCGGGGGGTCGGACGCGCCTTATGGCGATGCGAACCCCTGGGTGGCCCTGCGCGCGGCGACCGATCGGCGGACGCGGGGCGGTGATGTGATCGGGGGCGGCGAAGCGGTCGGCCGGGCCGCGGCGCTGGCGCTATATCAGGGACCGCTTGCGGTCGGGGCGCCGGCGGACCTGATGCTGTACGATTGGCCCGGCGATAGCGACGGGCTTGGCGCCGTGGCGCTGACGCTGATCGGCGGCGAGATCGTCTGGCAGACCTAGTCGCGGACCAGCAGCATCGCACCCGCGAGCGGGCCGCCCGAAGTGGAGGTCGCACAGATGCGGGGGTCGCCCTTCACCTGCCGCGCCCCCGCGCGTCCCCATAGTTGCGTGCAGGCTTCGTGCACCGCGCCGTAGGCATGAAGCCGGCCGCCCGACAGCGCGCCGCCGCCGGTATTGACGGGCAGGTCGCCATCGAGCGCGATCCGCCTTCCGCCTTCAATGAAATCCTTGGCGCCGTAGCGCTCGCAAAAGCCGAAATTTTCGAGCCAATTGATCGTGTGGAAGCTGAAGCCATCGTAGAGCTGCGCGATGTCGACGTCGGCGGGTTTGAGGTCAGTGCGGCCCCACATCATCTCGGCGACTCTGGGCTGCGCCTGCGTGTCGAGCTCGGCGAGTTGTGTCCAGCTGTTGCGGTAACGCATCGACGAGCCGATCGCCTCGATCCGGATCGGCTGGTTCCTTAGGCCCCGCGCGACGTCCATCCGCGACACTATGATCGCAGCGGCGCCGTCGATCGGCACGTCGCAATCGTACAAGCGCAGCGGCGTCGCGATGATCGGCGAAGCGAGATAATCGTCGAGGCTGATCGGCGTCTTGTAGATTGCCTTGGGATTGAGCGCGGCATTGCGACGCTGGTTGACCGCGATCTGCCCGACCTGCTCGGGAGTAATCCCGCTCTTGTGGACATAAAGGTTGAAGAACAGCGCCTGCTGCAGCGCCGCGGCGTAGGTGTAATAGGGCGCGTACCACGAAAAAGGCCCAGCCTGCCGCTGCCCTTCGCGGAGCAGCGAGTTGGCATAAGCGGTTTTGCGCGCGGTCGCTTCGTACATCGTCCGAAAGATCAATACATTGCGACACAGCCCCGCTGCGATCGCACCGATCGCGTTGAATACCGCACCATATTGGCCCGGTGCTTCACCGCCGCCCGCATACCAGTTCACCTCCAGCCGCAACGCGTCCTGCAACGCCGCGCAGCCGACCGGCGAGAAACCCGAACCGTCCGCGCGCTCGCCTGGCCAGGTCGCAATGCCGTCGATATCGGCGCGTGTCAGGCCCGCATCGGCGATGGCCTCGAGCGCGGCGTCGACGGTCAGCGCAAGCGCCGACCTGGTCGCGCCGCGCGACACGTCGGACATGCCGACGCCGCTGATCGCGGTATTCTTTTCGGCGAAGCGGATCATGATTGGACCGGCCGGAAAAGCGGGATCCACAGATCGCCGGACGGCTCGAAAACGACTTCGACAGCCATGTCGAACGTCACGTCCTCGGTCGCACAGTCGACAATATTGCAGGGGATGCGGACATCGTCCTGCTCGTCGATTGAGACAAGCGCGAGCACATAGGGAACCGGCAGACCCGGTACCCACGCCTTGTGATTGACCGTGAAAGTGACGACGCGCCCGCGCCCCGACACCGCTTCGGGCGCGACCTTGCGGCTTTCGCATTGTGGGCAGAACGGGACCGGCGGATGCACGTAATATTCGCAGTCCCCGCAACGATGGATGGCAAGCCTGCCCTCTCGCCCCCACGTCCAATAGGCTTCGCTGTCGCGGTCAATGACGGGCAGGATGCGCGGCGGTGCTTCAGTCATTCTGACTCTCCCACTTATAACACCAGGTCATAAACCAATAGTTGACACATCGTCAATTTTTGCGATGATGCGCGCAACAACAAATCAGCTGGAAGAGGAGAGTCGCCATGCGGATGGACGATATGGTCATCATCAGTGTGGACGATCACGCGATCGAACCGCCGGAGGCGTTCATTCGCCACTATCCCGAGGGCAAGAAAGATCGCGCGCCGCGCATCGTCCAGGACAAGGGCAAGGACGTCTGGCTGTGGAACGGCCAGCGCTTTCCGACGATCGGGCTGAACGCGGTGGTCGGCCGGCCGCGCAGCGAATATGGGATGGAGCCGAGCTCGTTCGAGCAGCTGCGCCCCGGCACCTATGATCCGAAGCTGCGCGTCGACGACATGAACGCGAACGGCGTGCTTGCGTCGCTCAACTTCCCGACGATGCCCAGTTTCGCCGGTGGCACCTTCGTCGGCATGGCGCAGAAGGATCCCGAAGAGGCACTGCTCGCCTGCCGCGCGTGGAACGACTGGCATGTCCAGGAATGGTGCGCCGCCGCGCCCGGCCGCTTCATTCCGATGTGCCTGATCCCGATGTGGAGCATGGACGACACGCTCGCCGAACTGAAGCGGATGCGCGATCTGGGCGTTCATGCCGTCAGCTTCTCCGACAATCCGTCGAACATCGGCCTGCCGAGCATTCACAACGAATATTGGGAGCCGTTCTGGAAAGCGTGCAGCGACTACAAGATGGTGATCAACTGCCATATCGGCACCGGCGCGCGCGCGATGCATCCCTCGCCCGAAAGCCCGATCGATGCGTGGATCACCGCGATGCCGATCTCGATCGCCAACTCGGCCGCCGACTGGACCTTCGCCAAATTCTGGCAGCGCTACCCCGATCTACGCATGGCGCTGAGCGAGGGCGGCATCGGCTGGATCCCCTATTTCCTCGAGCGCGCCGATTTCACGCACGAGCATCATCACGAATGGACCTTCACCGATTTCGGCGGCGAGCGTCCGTCGGACCTGTTCAAGCGCCACATCATCTGCTGCTTCATCGACGACCAGTTCGGGGTGAAGAACCTCGAATATATGAACGAGGACATGGTCTGCTACGAGTGCGACTATCCGCACTCGGATACAGTATGGCCCAATGTTCCCGAATATCTCTGGGCATCGGTCAATGGGTTGCCCAAAGAAACGATCGACAAGATCACGCACCTCAATGTGATGCGCGAATATAGCTTCGACGCCTTCGCGCTGAACGGCGGGCGCGAGAATTGCACCGTCGCGCACTTGCGCGAACTCGGCAAGGACGTCGACGTCAGCCCAAGGCACAATCTGGGCGGGCTCAAGACCGACAGCATGGATGCGATCGGCCAGGCGCGGCGTCCGGTGACGTCGGGCGACATCGAACGCATGTTTGCTTCGGCCTGATCGATGGCAACGATCGCCGAACGCTGCCCGGTTGCGCGCGCCGGGGCCGATGCTCCGCCCGCGCCGGCGCATGTGCCGCCCGAGCTGGTACTCGACACCCGCTTTGCCGCGGGGATCGTGCCCAACGACCTTGTGGAGCCGTATCGCCCCGGGGACATTGTGCGCGACGCGGCCTTCCCGCCCATTCATTATTACCCTTGGCCGATCAGCGGCAACCGCCATGGCGCCTGGGTCGTGACGCGATATGAGGACATCCGCCGCGTCTATGAAGACAATGACCTCTTTTCCTCCGAAGGCGTCGCGCAGTTCCAGATGCTCGCAGGAGAAAACTTCCCTTCGATCCCGCTCGGCATCGATCCGCCCGATCATGGCCGCTATCGCAAATTCCTGAACCCCTGGTTCACCCCCGTGGCGATGAACGAACGCGAACCGCGCATCCGCGAAATCATCGGCGGGATGATCGACGAATTCGCGGGCAAGGGCGAAGTCGACATCGCCTATGATTTCGGGCGGGTCTTTCCCGTAAAGGTCTTCCTCGACCTGATGGGCTTTCCCTTTTCGATGTTCGATCAGTTCCTCGATTGGGAATGGAATATCCTGCACGAAGAGGCGATCGAGAAGAAGGCCGAGGCGGTGCGCGGCATCCTCGCCTATCTGCGTCACTTCATCGCCGAAAAACAGGCGGCTCCCGACAATACGCTCGGCAGCTATATCGCCAATGGGTCGATCGACGGCCAGCCGCTGACCGACGACGAGATCATTGGCATGACCTGGTTCCTGTGGCTCGGCGGGCTCGACACCGTCGCCTCCACCGTCAGCCAGATGTTCCGGCGCCTTGCGATGCACCCCGGCTTGCAGGCACAAATCCGGGGCGACAAGTCGCTGATCAACTCGGCCGTCGAGGAATTCTTGCGCACCCAGCCGCTCGTCAATTCGGGCCGCAAGGTGAAGCGCGATTTCGAATGGCACGGTGTCCAGATCAGGGCGGGGGACTGGGTCAGCGTGTTCAACACGTCCGGCAATTTCGATGACGCGCAGTTCGCTTGCCCGCACCAGTTCGACGCAGCCCGCAAGAACAATCGCCATTTCACGCTCGCGGGCGGGGTCCACATCTGCCTTGGCGCGCATCTTGCGCGGCGCGAGCTGCGCGTGTTGCTCGACGAATGGTTCGACCGCATCCCGCACGAATTCCGTATCAAGGAGGGCACCGACACGACGGTCGTCCCCAGCCTGCTGTCGATCCGCAACCTGCCGATCGTCTGGAACAGCTAGACCGCCTGACAAGGACAGAAGCATGGCCTTTTTGAAATATGACGACGCCATTTATGTCGGCGGCGAATGGCAGAAGACCGACCAGCGCGAGGCGGTGATCAATCCGGCCGACGAGAGCCTGTTGATCGAAGCCCCAGTCGGCAGCGCGGCGCAGGTCGATGCTGCGATCGGCGCGGCCCGTCTGGCGTTCGATCAGGGAGATTGGGCCTATATGCCTGTGTCCCAGCGGCAGGCGATATTGAACCGCTTCCTCGATGCGCTCGACGCGCGCAAGGCCGCGATTATCGATATGATCGTCGCAGAGGCGGGAGCCACGCGGATGCTCGCCGAGTTCCTGCAATATGGCATTCCGATGAAGCATGCGCGGCGGACGGTCGAGCTCGCCTCGCGTCCCGCGGTGTCCTCGCTACCGGTCGAGCTGACCCCCAATGCGCAGGGCCGCACGACGCTGGGCACCGGGGTGGTCAGCCGCGAACCGGTCGGCGTCGTCGCCGCGATTTCGCCGTACAACTTCCCCTTCTTCCTCAACATTGGCAAGGTGATCCCCGCGCTTGCGGTGGGCTGTACCGTGGTGCTGAAACCTTCGCCCTACACGCCGATGGAGGCGCTGGTCCTCGGCGAGATCGCCGACGAGGTTGGGCTACCCAAAGGCGTGCTGAGCATCGTGACCGGTGACATCGAAACCGGCAAGCTGCTCACAACCGACCCCCGTGTCGATCTCGTCCATTTCACGGGTTCGGACAAGGTTGGGTCAATGATCCAGTCGCAGGCGGCGCCGACGCTCAAGCGCATCGTGATGGAGCTGGGCGGCAAATCGGCGCTGATCGTCCGCGCCGACGCCGATATCCAGAAGGCTGCGGCAGCGGGCATCATGGGCTTTACCACCCATGGCGGCCAAGGCTGCGCGCTCACCACACGGCACCTGGTCCACAACAGCATCCGCCCGCAATTCGTCGCGGCGATGCAAGCGATGCTCGGCCATCTCAAGATCGGCAACCCGGCCGATCCGACGGTCAATTACGGTCCGCTGATCCGCGAAGTTGCGCGCAAGCGCACCGAGGATTATGTCGCGATCGCGCAGGATGAAGGCGCGACGCTCGTTGCGGGCGGCAAACGACCCGAGGAGCTCGAAAAGGGTTTCTATTACGAGCCCACGCTGTTCGACAATGTGAAGAACGATAGCCGTCTGGCGCAAGAAGAAGTGTTCGGGCCGATCGGCGCGGTTATCGGCTTCGACGACGATGCCGAAGCCATTGCGATGGCGAATGACAGCGATTTCGGCCTGTCGGGCGCGATTTTTTCGGCCGATGCAGGCGAAGCCTATCGCATGGCGCTGAAGCTGCGCACCGGCGGTGTATCGATCAATGGCGGCGCCGGCACGATGCAGTCCGACGCTCCGTTCGGCGGGATCAAGCGCTCGGGCTATGGCCGCGAATATGGCGAGGATGGCCTCAACGAATTCACCTATCAAAAGGTGATCGGCTTTCACGCCGAATAGGGAGAACGCGCATGACCAAAGTGATGTCCGGCATCCGCGTCCTCGAGGTCGCGCAATTTACCTTCGTGCCCGCGGCGGGCGGCGTGATGACCGACTGGGGCGCCGATGTCATCAAGATCGAGCATCCGGTGCGCGGCGATGCGCAGCGCGGTATCCAGATGCTGCAGCGGCTTGCGGTCAATCCGCAGCGTTCGTCGCTGATGCAACATCCGAACCGGGGGAAACGCAGCGTCGGGATCGACATTTCAACCGAGGAAGGCCGCGAACTGCTCTACGAGATCGCGAAGACCGCTGACGTTTTCCTGACCAACTATCTCCCCTCGGCGCGGCAGAAGCTGGGGATCGACATCGAGCATATCCGCGCGGCGAACCCCGACATCATCTATGTCCGCGGCAGCGCCTTCGGCGACAAGGGACCCGAGCGCGACAAGGGCGGTTTCGACAGCACGGCCTATTGGGCGCGCGGCGGCTCGGCGGTGCTGGTGACGCCGAAGGAGCTCGACGGGCCGCTGACTCAGCCGGGACCGGCCTATGGCGACACCATCGGCGGCATGAACATCGCGGGCGGCATTGCGGCGGCGCTGTTCCACCGCGAGCGCACCGGCGAGGCGACCGAAGTCGATGTGTCTTTGCTGTCTTCCGGCATTTGGGCGACCGCCTGCTCGGTCGATGTCGCGATGGAACTGGGCGCCGATCCGTTCGAAAACCAGATGCCCGGCGGCAGCCAAGCCGTGGGCACCAATCCCTTCATGGGGGTGTTCAAGACATCCGACGGCAAGTTCATCAACCTGACCGTGCTGTCGCCCGGCCCTTATATCGAGGATGTCTTCGGCCATCTCGGTATCCCCGAGGCGGCGCAGGACGAACGTTTTTCGACTGCCGAGGCGATCATGGCGAATGCGACCGAAGCCTATCCGCTGGTCAAGCAAGCGATCGCGGCGCAGCCCTATGCCTATTGGATCCAGCATCTCAAGACGATGAAGGGGCAATGGGCCGCGTACCAGTCCGTGCATGACGTCTCGAGCGATGAGCAGGTACTGGCGAACGACCTGATCTTCGAGGTCGAGAGCGCCGATGGGGGTGCGCCGATCCGGCTCGTCGCCAACCCGGTCCAGTTCAACCGTGCCGGCGTCCAAAATACCCGCGCGCCCGAGGCATCGGAGCATACCGAGCTGTTCCTGATGGAATTGGGGCTCGAATGGGACCGCATCGAGGATCTCAAGGACAAAAAGGCGATCGCCTGACGGGCAAAGGCGGCATGGCCGTCCCTCCGCTTCGCGTCGGTATCATTGGCGCGGCTTGGGGCGCCAGAGCACATCTGCCTGCCTGGCGTAGCCTCGACGGGATCGAAGTCACCGCGATCTGTACCTCGCGCCCCGAAACGGCCGCCAAGGCGGCATCAGACTTCGGCATCGCGCGCGCGTTTCATGACTTTCGCAAAATGGCGACCGACCCCGAAATCGATATCGTCGATTGCGGGACACGGCCGCCGCTGCGCTTTGCCATGGTGATGGCGGCGCTCGGCGCGGCCAAGCATGTCTATAACGGCATTCCATTTGCGAAGGATCTCGCCGACGCAAAAACCATGGTCGACGCGTGGCATAAGGCGGGCACTGTAGCGGTGGTCGATGCCTTCATGCAGGCCGTGCCCGCGATGGTGCAAATGAAAGCGATGGTCGACGCGGGATGGATCGGCGAAGTCTTCGGCGCCGATATCGCGTTCGAAGTGCCGTTGTTCAGCGCCGCACAAACCAACGTGCCGGGCTATGTCTGGTTCGCCGATGCCGCCAATGGCGCCAGCGCGGGACGCAACCTCGGCAGCCATATGCTGAGCCTCCTCGTCCATTTCTTCGGGCCCGTCGCATCGGTCGCTTCGGATATGTCGCTGGCGCTAAAAGAATGGCCGCTCGCGGGGGAAATCATTCGCCCAGAAGTCCCCGACCGCGCCTCGATGCTGCTGCGCCATGCGTCGGGTTTGCCGACGCGGCTGGAGGCGAATTGGTCGAAGATCGGCGGCGATGGATTTCGCTTTTCGGTCTGGGGATCGAAGGGGCGGCTGGAAGCACGCGCGCCGGTGTTCCCGATGGCGCACGACACAATTCTATCGGGGACGCGCGATCCAGCGCTGGGCACCGCGAAGATGGAACCAGTCGAAATTGAGGCGGAATATCTGCACATATCCGGCTGCCACGCCATTCATGACAGACCCGAGACCGGATTGCTCGCGTTGGCGTCGATCTTTGCGGCGATGCGCGATGCGATCAACGGTATAGGTCGAGCCGCGCCGGATTTCGCCCAAGCGTACCATGTGCATGCCATCGTCGAAGCCGCCACTCAGGCCGCGAGCGAGCGGCGCTGGATCGACCTTGCCATCTAGTCCCTCCGCAGCAGCATCGAACCCGCGATGAAGCCGCCGCCCATGCCGCACACAGCGGTCTTGGCGCCCTCCACCTGTCGCCCATCCGCTTGGCCCCACAGCTGCGTACAAGCCTCGTGCAGCAATCCAAATCCGTGGAGCCGTCCGCCCGACAATTGGCCGCCGCCCGTGTTCACCGGGAAACGCCCTCCCGGACCGATGTTACCCTCCGCTATGAAATCTTTCGCTTCACCATGACCGCAGAAACCGAAGGCCTCGAGCCAATAGGGCACGAAGATGCTGAAGCCGTCGTAAAGCGCGAGCACATCGACGTCGGCAGGCCTCATTTCGGTACGCTTCCACATCTCCGCGGCCGCGTCATGGGCGCCCATCGTGGTGAGATCGGCGCGTTGATCCCAGCTTTCCTGCGAGCCGAGCGCCGCGCCCATTGCCTCGATCGCCAGCGGTGGGCGCGCGCAATCCTTTGCCGCGTCAGCGGCCGAGACGATGATCACGCACGCCCCGTCGATCGGCACGTCGCAGTCGAACAGGCCGAGCGGCGACGAGATCATCCGCGCGCCCAGATAATCCTCCATCGTCAATGGCGATTGCATAACGGCAGTGGGGTTATGCTGCGCAAAGGCGCGCTGGCCGGTTGCGATCATGCCCAGATGCTCGCGGGTCATGCCGAACTCGTGGAAATAGCGCGTTGCCATCCAGCCCGCCCAGTTCGACGCCGACATCGCATTCGCCGGAACGAGATAGCTGTACCAGCCGCCGAGCCGCGCGCGCCCCGCGCCGGGAATGCTCGCGCGCTGGGTCGCGGTTTGCGAGCTGCTTTCGGTAAGCGCGCGAAAGCAAAGCACGTGGCGCGCCTGCCCGGTGGCAACCGCCATTGCAGCCACCATCAGCGGCGCCATCTGCGACGGGCCATCGGGGACGGCGCTATGCCAGCGGGTCTTGAGGCCAAGCGCGTTACGGACTTCGCCGGTGCCGAGCGGCGACATGCCGGGCGAGTTGTCCGCCTTGCCCGGATAGGTCGAGATGCCGTCGATATCCTCTTTCGTCAGGCCCGCGCATTCGAGCGCGCGACGCGCGGCCTCGGCGAGATGCACCATCGCGGGGCGTCCGGTCTTGCGCCCGATGTCGGACATGCCGACCCCGGTGATCGCGGCGTTGAGGGTCATTGCGCGGGCTCCCACCGGGGGAGCCATATGTCGTCGATGTTGAGGAAAACGACTTTCATTGTCTGGCCGATGGCTACGCTTTCGGGGTCGGCGTTCACCACCTCGGCGGTGACGCGCACGCCGGGGGCGCCATCGATATCGACCACCGCGAGCGCGAAGGGCACCGCCATTCCGGGCGCCCATGGCTGATGGTTGACGGTATAGGTGTAGACGGTGCCGGTGCCGGGGACGGCGCGGCTTTCGACCTTGTCGCTCCAGCATTTGGGGCAGATCAGCTGCGGCGGGTGGATCGCGTGCCGGCAGTCGGCGCAGAAGGCGATCATCAGCTTGCCCTCGGCGCCGCC
This sequence comes from Sphingopyxis sp. H073, assembly GCF_001468395.1. Classification (GTDB taxonomy): domain Bacteria; phylum Pseudomonadota; class Alphaproteobacteria; order Sphingomonadales; family Sphingomonadaceae; genus Sphingopyxis. The sequence continues at coordinate 311,765 of NZ_LNSG01000003.1, forward strand.
GGTCCAGAAGGCGGTGTTTTCGGGGGTGAGTTCGGGGAGCGGTCTCATGGTTGTTCCTGCGGCTGGATGTTGCGCGGCAGCGCAAAGGCGACGAGGATCGCCGCAATGCACAGCGCGACGATAACGACGACGGTGAGGTCGTAGGCGAAGGGCGAGGGATAGGTTTCGTCGCCGCGGCGGACGACATCGACCGCGAGCAAGATCGTCACCATCTGCGCGCCGATGCCCAGAAACAGCTGGCGAATGACGGTGAGCATCCCCGAAATCTCGCTGATCCGCTCCGGCGGCGACGCCTGTGCGATGATCGTCGGGGCGACCGAAAAGAGCATCGTCGCGCCGAAGCTGATGACGATAAGCTGGGCGACAACAACCGCAAAGCTGTTCACGTCGAGAATGAAATAGAGGAGCCAGCCGACGGTTGTGACCAGCCCGCCCACGACGATCGCGAAGCGTCCCCCTCCCCGTCCGGCGAGCCAGCCGCCGAGCGGTCCTGCAAAGGCCGAACTGAGGTTAGATGGCAATTTGGCGAGCCCGGCCACGGTCGCCGAGAAGCCAAGCCCGGCAACGGTCCATGCCGGCGCCTGAAGCAGCAACGAGAAGAAAACGGTAATCTGCAGCGTGCTCATCGAAACGAGCGCGGTGACGGCGCCGCCGACGGCAATCGTGCGGTTGCCGAAACTGCGGATCGCGATCAACGGATTGGGGCTGGCGAGGCTGCGTTGCACCCACCAGGCGACGAGCGCGATACCGGCGACGAGCGCGGCGAGCGACCAAGGATCTCCCCATCCCCAATCCTTTCCGGTGCTGAAATAGACGAGGATCAGCGCAACCCCTGGCGCGAACGCAAGCCCCGAGAACCAGTCGACGGGTGGTCCCGAAAGGCGGCGCGGCGATACCGGAACGAAGGCGAGCAGCGCGAGCGCAGCGGTGATGCAGAGGCCCGCGCTGGTGAAGAAAATGCCGTGCCAGCTGAACTGGTCGACGACCATGCCGCCGATGACAAGCCCCGCCGCGGTGCCGATCGACGCACCCGAAATCATCAGCCCGATCGCCATGGGGGCGCGGTCCTTGGCCATATTTTCGTGCACGAGTCCGATGCAGAGCGGCAGGATGGCGCCGGTAACCCCCTGCATCAAGCGGCCGGCGAGCAGCACCGGAAAATTGGTCGAGAGCGCACTGATCAGCGAACCGACCGCGCCGATCGCAAGGACAACGATCAGCGTCCGGCGCCGCCCGAACATGTCGCCGATCCGGCCCACCACCGCCGCAATCGCGGCGCCGACGATGAGGTAGCCGGTGATCAGCCAGCCGACCATCGCGGGATTGCCGAAATCCTGAATCAGCCTCTTCAGTGCTGCGAGGATCATCGCGGTCTCGAACGAACCGGTGACCTCGGCAATCCAGAGCGCGCCGATCAGCAGCGGAAGGTTGCGGCGCCCCTCCACCCTAGTCGGCGGCCTGTTTCGCCCCGTCGGGCACCCCGACCTGCGCCGCGCGCACCTCGACAAGGTCGATCCCGATGTCGGCGGGAAGTCCGATGACGGCGAGCAGCGCCTCGGCCATCGATTCGGGCGCGGCCGATTCGCCGGTCATCGCGGCATGGCCGGTTTCAACGATCTTCTTGTAGAAGGCCTCGACCGTCTCCTGCGACCAGGCCTTGCCGCCCGAACCGCCCTTGACCGATCCCGAGCGCAATATGGTGACGCGGATATCGTCGGCGCGCAGTTCATCGCGCAGCCCCTGGCACAGCGTTTCGACCGCAGCTTTGGTGGCGGCGTAGAGCGCTAGCATCGGAAACGGCATGCGGACCGATTCACTGCTGATCGCGACGATCTGCCCCTTGCTGGCGCGCAGGTGCGGGATGCTGGCGCGGATCAGCCACGCGACGCCGAGGATGTTGATGTCGACATGACTGCGGACGATGTCGTCGCTGCCATGCTCGAAAGCGAAGGGGTGATAGACGGCGGCGTTGGCGACGACGACATCGATGCGACCAAAATGTTCGACAGTCTGCGCGACCGCGGCATCGACGGCGTCCGAGGCGGTGACGTCGCAGGGCAGCGCGAGCACGGCTTCACCAAATTCCTCGGTGAGCGACGCCAGTTCGTCCGATGGGCGGGCAAGGCAGGCCACGCGCATTCCTGCTCCGACCAAAGCGGCGACGAAATGCCGCCCCATCCCTTTCGATGCGCCGGTCACTACCGCGACCTTGCCCGCCAGCCTCTCCATCCCGAATCCCCGATTTCCGTCTGTTTCTTATCATTTTTGACGATACGTCAATTTTTTGCCATATCGCAAGCCTGCTGTTAGGATTGGGCATGAAAAACAGGGGCAGGACCGGATTTCGATGACCGAACAGGCGCTGGTGGATCAGGACGCGCCCGAAGCGATTCGCCGCAAGCTGGGCGCCAAGGGGCAGCGCACGCGGCAGCAGCTGATCGACGCGACGGTCGCGCTGCTCGAAACGCATGGGCTGCGCGACGTGTCGGTGGTCGACGTGGCGCGCGCCGCGCAAACCTCGCCGGCCACTTTCTATGTCTATTTCAAGGGCGTGCCCGAGGTCGTTCTTGCGGCGCTCGAAAGTGCGACGCAGACCTCGCCCGAACTGGAAGCGATCATCGCACGCGACTGGTTGAAACCGGGGGCCGCGGCGGACGCGCGGATGTTCGTCGATCACTACACCGAAATCTGGAACCGCAACCGCACGATCTTCGTCGTCCGCAACCTGGCCGCCGAAGAGGGCGACGCGCGTTTTTACGAGGCACGCATGAACCTGGCGCGGCCGATCATGGGCGCGATCAGCGAACAGGTCGAGCGCGCGCAGGCGGCGGGCCGCATTCCCGCCGACCTTTCGCCACGGTCATGCGCGGGGACGATGCTGATGATGCTCGAACGCCTGTCGGCCATCGGACCGATGAGCCGCGACGATGATGGGGTCGGCTATGCCGACCTCAAAGCCGCGGCGGCGCATAGTATCGCGATGATGCTGGGCGCGCGGGAATAGCTGTAGTGAACCTCCCTATGCCGGAGGCTTGGGGAGGTGGCAGCGCGGAGCGCTGACCGAGGGGCGATAGCGCAGCGTAGCAGCCCCTCCACCACTCGCTGCGCGAGCGCCCCCTTCCCCATCGCTTCGCGACAGGGAGGATTCGTCATGCCGCGGACGCTTCCGCAATCATTTGCTGGATGTTGAGCACGCCGGTGGCGAGTCCCCCGGCGAGGCCAGCATCCACCGGCAGGCAGACCCCGCTGACAAAGCGCGCCGCGTCGCTGTTGAGCAGGATCAGCGGCAACGCCTGTTCCTCGGGGGTCGAATAACGCCCCTTCGCCTTGGCGAATGCGCCGAGCACCGCGTCCCCCGCAATCTTGCGGAATTCGCCAAGCATGGGCGTATCGATCGGACTGGGCATCGTGCAATTGATGCGGATGTCGCGGCCGATCAGGTCGGGCGCGCTGACCTGCGTCCATGTGTTGATGAGCTCTTTCGACAGCGTGTACGGATCGCCAAGGTCGGCGGCGCGGTCGGCGTACCACTGCCGCGCTTCGGCAAAGTCGGTGATGCCCATAAATTCACGCAGCAACGGCTGCCGCGCCAGATAGCCCATGCCGGCAAGCGACGAAACGCTGACGATCGCGGCGCCGGGATTGAGGTGCGGAATCCAGCCCTCGGTCCACGCGCGGATGCCCAGAAAGTTGACGGTGACGACATCCTCGCCGGGGAAGGTCTGCGGCAGACCCGAGACGTTGAACACGGCGTCGATCTTGCCGCCGATGCTGGAGATCCCGGCGGCGATGGCGTCGGGCTTTTTAAGGTCGACTTCGGTGAAACTGGCAAGGTTCACGGGGGAGGCTTTGATGTCGGCGCCATGCACTTCGGCACCGAGATCGACCAGCAAGCGGGCCGCGGCTTCGCCGGTTCCCGAGAAGCAGCCCATGACGACGACGCGCTTGCCCTTATAGCCCAAAATATCCCTAGCCATTGACCCAGACCTTCCTGATCTTTCCCGAGAAACCATTATTCCAGCGGCGCAAATTTCGTGCCGGCAAGCCCGCCCATCGCGTCGGCCAACAGCGCCGCATCGCGCGTTTCATGCGCGTTGCAGAGGATGATCGCGCGCTCCGTGGCGATCCGATCGCCCGCCACTTCGTCGCGGAACGCGGACCAGGCGGCAGCATGGCTGGCAAAATCAAGACCCAGCGCCGCCTCGATCTCCCGTTTTTCCGCCGCATGGAATCCCGGCTCGAAACGCTCGATCGCGCGCCACCATTTGATCAGGCGCGCCATGCCCTTGGCCTTTACCGCCGCCTGCTGGTCGGAAATGCGCGGCACGATGCTGTCGCGGATGTCGGCAAGCGCGATAGCGAAACTGCGGTCGTGCGCGCCGACCGGCGCTTCGGGCAGTGCGACCGGCGGCAGATCAATTCCCGCCGCTTCCGCCAGCGCCTCCGACAGCACGCGCCGATGGATCGTCGAATAGACGAGGTTCATGCCGAGATTGGGCGGCGGCGGCGCGTCCGGATCGTCGTAGCGCGAGCGCCGCGCGAAGCCCGTCTGAAAGAGAAGCCGCCAGTAGCGTACTCGCGCCAGATCGACCTTGTGCCCGCCCGCCGCTTCATAGGCCGCGAACGCTTCCGGAAGCGGGACGAAACCTTGGAACAACATGCGCAGGCAGAGCATCGCGAGGTCGGCCATCGGGTCGCCGTAGTGAACGAGTTCCCAGTCGAGCAGCGCGGTCACCCGCTCGCCCTCGAAAAGGAAATTTCCCGGCCCGGCGTCGCCATGGACGATCACCGGCGCGGGCATGTCGGCGGGAATATTCGCCTCGAGCCAGTTCAGCGACAGGTGGATCAGCGGGTCCCACACCTTTCCGCTGTTCGCGGCGCGCAGCGCAGCGAGGCGCCGCTTGATGAAGGCTTCGGCGGGTTCGACCGGACCCATGCCCGCGACCGGGGTTTCGACCACATCGATGCGGTGGAGCGCCGCGAGCTGGCCCATGAAATCGCGCGCGAGTGCGCTGCGCTGGCCCGCGTCGGCGATGCCGCCAAAACGGTCGTTACCCGATACCATGCCGCACACGAGCGCGCGCTGGTCGGCAACCGACGCGAAATAGGGAGCGACGCGGACGCCCGCGCCCGCGAGAGGTCCCGAGAGCGCGCGCAGCACCGCCGCTTCGCGCAGGAAGGCCGCATCGTCGCCCGCCCCCGCCTTGTGCACGTCGTAATTCATATAGGCGCTCGCGGTGCGCCCGTCGGGCCAGGCAAGGTCGAGTTCGGCGCCGTCGCGCGATGCGCCGCCGCCGCCGCGCGGGCGGACGGCGGTCACGCGTGCGCCGCTTGCCTGCTCGACTGCGGCGGCAAGGCCTTCGGGAAGGAGGTCGGCTGGCGCCATCAGCCGACGATTTTCGCTTCGCGGAAACCCGCGATCTCGGCGTCCGAATAGCCGATTTCGCGCAAAATTTCGTCGCTATGCTGGCCGACCGCGGGCGCGCAACGCTTGAAGACGATCGGCACATCGCCGAAATGCCAGAAGGCGCCCGGCTGTTCGACGATGCCGTAAAGGGGCTGCGGCAGGAGCGAAACGAGATTCAGGTCGCGGTTCTGCGGATCGTCGAAGAAGCGGTTCATTGCATCCTCGAAATTGACGATGTCGCCGGGAACGCCGGCGGCTTCGAGCGCGGCGAGGAGGTCGGCGGCGGTTCGGCCTTTTGCGGCAGCCTCGAACTGCGCTTCATCGCCGAGCAGATTGCGCAAGGCGGCTTGTTGTTCAGGCTTGTGCGCGGCGACCGCGACCCACTGGCCGTCGGCGCATTCATAAATGCGGTGGTACGGCGAGAAGCCCGTCTGGTCGCTGGTCAGATGATAGGTTTCGGTAAGGTTCCCGTCGGGCCCGATCAGCCGCTCGCCTTGCGTGAACGCGGCGACGCCGAGGAGCGACGTGTGGGTCGTGTGCCCCCTGCCCCCCGCGCGCTTTGCGTAGAGTGACGCCATGATCTCGATGAGGCAGCTTTGCGCCGAGGTGACGTCCATCGTGCCGGGGCGGTTGAAGACGGGCTTGTTCCCCTCGCCGGCATTCTCGAATTCCCAGCCGGCGATGGCGTTGAAGATCGAGTCATAGCCCGGCCAGTTGCCGCGCGAGCCACGCTGGCCGTAGGCGCTGACATAGTTGAATGCGACGTCGGGGTTGTATTTGCGGATGCCCTCTTCGCTGAGGCCAAGTTTCGCAGCGCCCTTGAAGCGCATATTGTGATGCACGACTTCGGCCCACCGGATCAGCCGTTCGAGGATCGGCTGCGCTTCGGGCTTCGTCAGGTCGAGCGCGAGGCTGCGTTTCGAGCGGGCCGCGGCCTGATAATAGCGGTGCATGAAACGGATACGGTCGCCGGTCAGCGCCTCCACCTTGATCACATTGGCACCCATGTCGCCCATCATCGACGGCCCCATCGGGCCGGCGAGGAACATGCCGAGGTCGAGGACGCGGACGCCTTCGAGGATTTCGGCGGGCGCGGCGCCGTTGCCGGTCGCTGCGGGGGGCGGGGTCCAGTCCGCGTCGCCACCCTCGCCGAGACGCGGCGCGGGGCGACCCTGCGGCAGGTCGGCGTCGGTGTGGAAGGGGACGTTCGGCTGGCGCGTCTTGCCCAGATCGGGGTCGTCGACTTCGATCACGAAGCCGTTCGCCTCTACCTCCGGATGGCGCAGGACTTCGCCCATGGGATAGGCGGGTTCGACCGCGATATCGGCGGCGCGCATGTCGGCGATCCAGCGATCTCGCGGGCGGCGGCGGAAGGCGTCCTCGACGCCTTCGGGGGTTTCGAGATCGACGTCGGTCTCGGCCATCACCTCCCACATCGTCGGCATTGTGGCATAATCAAACTGGCGCGTCGGGTCCATGATCTGGAGCCAGTCGCCGTCCTGGCATTGGAACAGCTGCTGCGCCATCGCGCGGGGCACGTCGGGGGCATAGGTCGGCGGATTGGGCATCGGCCCTTCGCTGTTGCGCGCCCAGACGAGCGGCAGCGTCGAGAGGAAACCCTGGAACAGCGAGGTATGCGCGGCGCCGCCCTGCCCCGATTGAAGCCGCATGACGAGCCGCGCGAGGATGCCCGATGCCGCAAGGTGCGCCGCCGCCCAGCTGCCCTGGCGATAGCGATAGACGATGGGGCCGCCGCGGTAGCCGTCGTTCTCGTAGAGCGCGCCGACGCGCGCGGCGACGAGCAGGTCGTCGGCGCCGCGCTCGACGTCGGGGTGGTCGTGCGGGCTGCCGGTGATGCCGCAGGTGACGAGGCGCGGGAAAGACGCTGCGAGTGACGCGTCGTCGAGACCCAACGCCTCTGCCTGTTTCGGCGTGAACTGGTGGAGGAGGACGTCTGCGCCGGCGAGGCGGTCGGTCAGGCCGGCAAGGCCTTCGGTGGTGTCGAGGTCGAGGACGAGGCTGCGCTTGCCGCGATTCCAGTTGGCGAAGGGCGCGGTGCCGCGGGCGGGATCGCCGCCGGGGCGCTCGACTTTCAGGACATCGGCGCCGAGCTCGGCGAGCATCAGCCCCGCGACCTGGACCGCCATCCCCTCGCCGATCTCGACGATGCGAAGGTCGCCAAGCATCGCTCAGGCCTTCTTGAAGTTGGGGAGCACCCAGTCGTCCTGGATCGGGGTCCAGTCGACGGTTACCTTCATCCCGATATGGACATCCTCGGCATCGCAGCCAGAGACGTTGGCGTTGAGGCGGGTGCCCGGCGCGCCGTCGAGGTCGACGACGACGGGGACATAGACATAGTCCTCGCCATTCTTGGGGTTCTTGTTGCAGATCGCGTAGCTGAAGACGGTGCCGGTACCGGGGAGCGTGGGCCATTCCTTGGCGCGGCTGCCGCATTCGGGGCAGACCGCGGTCGGCGGCATGCGGAAATGGCCGCAGTCGCCGCATTTGCACGCAGTGAGCTTGCGCTCCTTCGCCGCCTGCCAGAAGGGTTCGGTATCGGGGTTGGTGGTGATGCGGATCTGGTCGCCGGGAAGCGCGCGGGCAGGGCCGTAGGTCATATGGGTCAGTCCTTGCGCAGGATGAGGCTGGAGACGGGAAGCGACGCCGGGCCGCCCGAGACGAGCGCGAATTCGGCGTCCTTGACCTGGTTGATCGCGGTGCCGCGCACCTGTTCGACCCCCTCGACGATATGCGTCATGCCGATGATATAGGCCTCGTTGAGGTTGCCGCCGTGGGTGTTCACCGGGGTGCCGCCATTGACGCCCTTGCCGGTGGCCGGATCGTAGCGCAGCTTGCCGGAGAGGACATAGTCATTGCCCTCGCCCTTTTCGCAAAAGCCGTAATCCTCGAGCTGCATCAGCACCATCGGGCTGAAATGATCGTAGATCAGCGCGACGTCCATATCCTTGGCCGAAAGGCCCGATTGCGCCCAGACGCGATCGGCGGTGAATTTGTGGCCCGAGCTGGCAAAATGCGGGTCTGGCATTCCCATCCAGGCAAAGGCGCGGCCCCATTCGCGCTGGCCGCCATGCGCCGCGGCGTGGACGACCGCCGGCTTGTGGCGGCAGTCCTTCGCGCGGTCCATCGTCGTCGTAATCACCGCGACGGCGCCGTCGGTCTCAAGACAAAAGTCGAGCCGCCGGAGCGGATCGGCGAGCATCACCGAGGCGTCATATTGTTCCTTGGTCAGCGGCTCCTTGCGTACCGCCTTCGGCCGGTTGTGGGTGTTGGCGCGCGTCGCCATCACGACCTCGCCGAATGCATCCTGCGTCGTGCCATAGAGGTGCATGTGACGGCGTGCGAGCACAGACATCAGATGGCCGGGGCCGACAAGGCCCGAGGGCTGGAGGAAGCTGTTTTCGGGATTGGGCGCAGCCGAACCGAACACGACGCCGAGGCGGTGCTGCGGTAATTGCTGCAACGCCATCAGCGTCACCGTATAGGTGCAATCCTCGTTCATCAGCCCCGCGGTGGCGAGGCCGATCGCGCCGGGGCAGCCGCCGCCGCCGCTGGTCAGCGTCGCCGACCAGCTGATGTGCGGCATTCCGAGCGTTTCCATGAGGGAAGCGGTATCGAACTTGTCGAGATAGCCCGCGCCCGCGGTCGAATAATAGGAAAAGCCATCGATCTGCTTGTGGCTGATCCCCGCATCGGCGCACGCGTTCATGATCGCCTCGGCCGCCATGTCGTTGATCGTGCGCGGCCAGCTTTTGCCGCGGACATAATAATCGGTCGCCCCGATTCCGACGATCGCGCACTTGTCCTGATTGGCCCAGGCCATGCTTCTCTCCCGATTCCCAGTTATCTAACTAGGTTCAATATGATGCCGAGCACCGCTTGTCCAGCCGTCAAGCGAAATGGAGTTTCCGATATTTTCCGCGGAAGTAGAGCAAGGGATCGCGGCGGGGTTCGAAAATCGCTTTGACGACACGGCCGACGAGCAGGAAATGGTCGCCGCCGTCGTGTACCGCGTCGCGCACGCACTCAAAGCTGCTCAGCGATCCGGTCAGCACCGGCGTGCCGAATTCCCCTACCTCCCACGGGGTCGCGGCGAAGCGATCCTCTCCCTTCCCCGCGAAGCGGTTCGATGTCGGCTGCTGGCCGATCTGGAGCACGTTCACCGCGAAGCGTTCGGCCTCGCGCAGAAATGGCGCGCTGCCCGCATTGTTGGCGATGCAGACGAGCAGCAGCGGCGGGTCGAGCGACACCGAAGTGAAGCTGTTCGCCGTCAGCCCGATCGGACGGCCGTCGGGGCAGAACGCGGTGACGACGGTGACCCCGGTCGCAAAACAGCCGAGCGCGTCGCGGAAGGTCCGCGCGTCGGAGCCGGCGCGATATTCGGGCGAGCCGCGCGGCGCGCGGCGCTCGAGAAAATCGATCAGATGGCCGCCGAGCGCATCGACCCGGTCATCGGTCACGACGAGCGCCGCGTCCTCCACTTCGACGAGCTCGCCATCGGGAAGCCTGTCGACGAACGCTTCTGCGTCCCTACGCGACACGATCTCGCTCATTGCGCCGCGAACATAGAGCGTCGGGAGCGCGATATGCTCGGCGACGCCGGCGAGCCGCTCGGTCATCGCTGCGGCGTCAAAGGCACCCAGCATCCGGATGTCCCACTGGGCCTGGCCCGGCGCGAGCGCCGCGACGTCGCGGAGCCGCGCGCCGATCTTTTGCGATACGGCGGGATCGACGTTGAGCGGGAGGTCGACGAGCACCAATCCGGCCGCGAGCATCGCCGCATCGCGCTCCAGTGCCGCGGCTGCGATCCATCCGCCAAGCGTCGAGGCGACGACCACCGGACGCGTGCCGAGCTGCGCGAGCACCGCGCGCAAATCTTCGACCATCGCCTCGAAATCATAGCGGCCGTCCTCGGGCCACTCGCTGCCGCCGTGGCCACGCAGATCGAGGCTGATGACGCGGCGCCCGGCCTGTTGCAGCGCGTTGGCTATGCTGTCCCAAACGCGGCGGGTTTGTCCTGCGCCGTGGATCAGCAGCACCGACGGATCTTCGTCTGCCCCGATCACCTCCGCCTCGAGCCGCACGCCGGCGAAACCGCGATATTCAACGACGCTCATGCCTTGGCCTCCTGCATGGCTTCGCCCAGGTTCAGCCAAATATCGAATTGCTCCGACCGACGCCGCATCATCAGGCGCGCGATATCGGCGTCGCCGTCGATGATCGCCTGACACAGGCTGCGTTGCATCGCGCGCGTGCGTTCGCGCCGATCGGCGTCGGCGTAGAGATCGCTGCCGCGCTCATCGAGGCCAAAGCTGTAGCCGATCTCCATCACCAGTTCGACGACGGGATTGCCGCTCATCCGCGCGATCATCCGCGCCAGCTCGACCTCGGCAACGATCAGTTCGCGCGCGGTGTCATGGCCGTCGATCCGGTCCAGGAAATCCTGCATCCGTTCGGCATCCTCGGGCGTCCGCAGGCGCGCGGCTGCGACCGCGGCCTCCTCCGACACCGGGCGCGTCACCTGGATGACATCGCCAAGGTTCGCGCCGCGCATGCGCAAAAAGCGCGCGAGCGACTGGATCGCGTCGCGGGCGTCGGGGCGCTCGGCGAAATACCCCCCCTTGGTCCCGCGCCGGATGCTGATCAGCCGGTCGCGTTCGACCATCTTGGCCGCCTGGCGGAGGGTCGGCCGACTGACCCCGAAGCGTCCGAGCAGCTCGTCCTCGGCGCCAAGGTAATCGCCGGGATTGGCGGCAAGGCTCAAGCCTGCCAGCGCGCGCGCGGTGCGGCTTGCGAGCGTTTCGTTAGCGCCAGCGGTCTGCATCAACATCTCCCTTAACAGGTATCTATTTATGGGATAAATCGGCCTATGTCCAGAATCTACTTGCTCCAACTTGTATAACTAGGTAGTTATTAAGCGAGATCGGACCACCCGAGTCGAGAGGATGACTGCCATGAAACCCTTTGTGTTCAGCGCCGACAGCCACATCATGGAACCGGCCGATATTTTCCTGGAAGGCCTGCCCGCGTCGCTGAAGGATCATGCGATCCACGCCCGCAAGGAAGGCGAATATCTGATCACCGGCACCAAGGATAAGATCATCTATCGCCTGCGCGTCGGCCAACACCGCGAAAAGGCGCTGGGGGACAACGAGCGCAGGGGCATTCGCGAGATTTCCGGCCGGCTCGAAGATATGGAGCTGGAAGGGATCGACAGCGAAATCTGCTTCCCCTCGCTTGGTCTCTGGCTCTATTGCCTCGACAATGCCGATGCCGAAGCGGCATCGGCGCGCCTCTATAACGACTGGAACGACAGCTTCCTCGGCGGCCATGCCAATCGTTTCGTGCGTTGCGGCATGTTGCCCGTGCTCGACTTTTCGAACACGCTCGCCGAACTCGACTATCTGGCGTCGAAGGGTTTCACCGCCGCGATGTTACCGGCGGTGTCACCGCCGAACCTGCCCAAATATAACAGCGAGGCGTGGGATCCGGTTTTTGCCAAGGCGGCAAAGCTGGGGATCGTGTTCGTCATGCACACCGGTACCGGGCTTGAAACCGTCGTGATCGAACGGGGTCCGGGCGCGGGCATCATCAACTATACCAACCAGATGACCGACGCGCAGCAGACCGCGATGTATCTGGTGTCGGGCGGGGTGCTCGACCGCAATCCCGGGGCGCGGGTCGCCTTTATCGAAAGCGGCGCTAGCTGGCTCGTCGCGCTCGCGGAGCGCATGGACGAGGTGTCGGTCGCGCATGCCAATTTCGTCTTTCCGAAGCTGAGCCGCGCTCCGAGCCAGATCGTCGATGACCAGGTCTGGGCGAGTTTCCAGCACGACCGCGCCTGCATCACGTCCGCCGCCGCCGGCCTGCCCGGCGCGAAGAATATCATTTGGGGTTCGGACTATCCGCACGCCGAGGGCACGTTCCCGATCAGCCGCCGCATCGTCGACGAACTGTTCGAAGGGCTGGACGTCAGCGAAGAGGTGCGCCGCAACATATTGGGATTGAACGCCGCGCGGCTGTTCGGGATCACGCCCGAGGTCGCCACGAGCGAGAAGATCGCGGCCTGAGGCTTCTCCCTCCCGCCTGCGGGAGGGGAATCCGCTCACCCTTCGATCGGCCTCGCCGTCCTGCCCGCCATGATCGCTGCAACTCCGCCGACCAGCAGGCACCCCGACAGGATCGCCAGCGCCGGCTGAAGCGACAGATCGCCATAAGCCGGCGTGAACGCCTTGCTGAGATAACCCGCCACCGTACCGCCGAGGCCGACCCCGGCAAGCCCGATGAACATGTTGATCGTCGCCGACATCATCGCGCGCATCTGAACCGGCACCTGTGCAAAGCAGAGCGCGATGATCGGCCCGAGGTGCAGCGTCATCATGAACTTCACAACGACGAAGCAGGCGAGCGCCAGCCAGGCGTTGCTGGTCAACGCGAAACCGACGCCGAAGGGAAAAGAGATCAGCAAGCCGATGCCGGCGAACCAGCCGTTGAAGCGCGGGTTCGCCTGGCCATATTTGTCGCTGACCCAGCCCGCGACGAGATTGCCAATCACCAGTCCCGCGGCCATCGCGCCACCGAGCCAGAAGCCGGTCTCGGTCTTGTCCAGCCCGTGTACGCGCTGAAAGAAGGACGCGCCCCACAGGATGAAGGCGAAACCGGTGAGCGGGACCATGCAGAGCAAAAGCCCGACCCAGCGCAGCGAAGGGTTCGACGCCATCGTGCGCAGCACCTCGCCGAGGCTCGTCTGCGGCGGTAGCGCAGGCCCCACAATACCGCGGCGGCGCGGTTCGGCGGCGAGCAGATAGACCAGCAGGCCGACGCCGATGCCGGGCAGACCGACGATCAGGAAGACCGTGCGCCAATCATACCATTGCGAAAGCCAGCCCGCGAGCGCGAGCCCACCCGAGAGGCCGACGGCGTTGGCGGCAAGCATGACCGAGATGACCGTCGTGCGGCGATCCTTGGGGAAGATATCGGTAAGCAGCGACATGCCGGCGGGGCCAGCGCCCGCCTCCGCCGCGGCAAGGCCGATGCGCGCGAGGAGCATTTGCCAGAAACTATGGGCAAATCCGGACAACGCAGTCGCGAGGCTCCAGATCGACACGCAAACCGCGATCACGAGCCGCCGGTCGCCGCGGTCGGCGTAGCGCGCGATCGGAAAGGCAGCGATCGCGTAGAAGGCGGCAAAGGCGATGCCGGTGAGCAATCCGAGCTGGCCGTCATCGAGGCCGAGCTCCAGCTTGATGTCGTCCTGGAAGAGCGTGAAGACCTGACGATCGACATAGCTAAGGATCGCAACGATCACGAGCAGCCCAAGCGTCAGACCACGGCGACTGGAGGCTTCCGACGTCATATTTTTCCTTTCCCGGAAAAAAAGAGGGAGGGTCCGGCCAGGCCGTCCCCTCCCCATTGCTCCGAGGAGCGCCCTGTGGTCCTAGAATTCGACGCTGGCGGTCACGCCATAAGTGCGCGGTTCGTTGTAGGTCGCCGAAATATATCCGACCGGCGCAACCAGCTGGTTTTGAACATATTCGCGCTCGTTGGTGATATTGCGCGCAAACACGCCGATCTCGAACCGGTCGAGAAACTCGACCGAGGCGCGCGCGCCGAGCAGGCCGAGCGCCGGCCCGGTGGTCGCAGCGATGATCGCGTTATTGTCGGGATTGGGCGCATAGTTGTAGATGTCGAGCGGCACCTTGCTGCGCCACGAATAATCGACGTGAAGGTTGACCCGCGCGCGGCTGCCGACCGGCGTGGTATAGTCCGCGGCGAGCGAATATTGCTTCTTGAACACGCCGCTGAACCGTTCGAACGAGCGGTCGCCGGTCAGATCCGAATAGCGGACATATTTCGGATCGACCAGCGCGCCGGACGCCTGGACGGTAAAGCCTTCGAACAGCACGGCGGTCAGTTCGGCCTCGAGACCGCGAATGCGAGCCTTGCCCGCGTTGCCGAGCAGCGTCGCGGTGCCGGGAACGGTCGCCGGGGGCACGGGTGGGACGGACACCAGCGTCGAACGCTGAATGTCGTTCACGTCGCTCGTATAGGCCGCGACGTTCAACCGCACGCGATTGTCGAGAAACTCGCCCTTGAAACCGACTTCGTAAGAGTAGGCCACTTCGGGTGCGAAGGGGATGAACGCAGCCGTATTCGGCGCGCGGAGATTCTGCCCCCCCGACCGGAAACCCTTGGCGGTTTTGGCGTAGACAAGGATATCGTCGTTGAGCTTGTAATCGACGCTGGCCGTATAGGACCATCCGCCGAAGCTGTCGCGGCGCTTGAAGGCGCACTGGACCGGATCGACGATCTCGCCGGCACTGAATGCCGGAACGCCGGCAACCACCGCGCAGGTCGTCAACCCGCTGGTGCGGTTGAAATTGTTGCTGCGCGTTTCGAGACCCTTGTCGTCGACCGAATAGCGCAGGCCGCCGGTGAACGACAGCTTGTCGTTGAGATGCCAGGTCGCCTGGCCATACATGCCGATGCTGTCGTTATCGATATACCCCCAGAAATGCGACGTCACCGGATTGAGGACCGGGACCGTGATCGAAATCGACTGGTCAAAGCCGCTTTCATGGAAGGCGAACGCGCCCGCTGCAAAGTCGACGGCATCGCCGAACATCTTGCCGGTGAACTGGAGTTCCGCCGATTGCTGCTTCAGCTCCTGCTGACTTTCGGTGAAGTGGATCGGGTAGGCCGAACCGTCGAGATCGAAGCCGGCGTTGGCGCTGACCTTGCGATAGCTAGCGATCAGTTTCGCCTGACCGAAGCTGGTGTCGAGCGCACCGGTAAAATTATAGGTCTGCGTCTTGGCGTAGACATAGGGAATCTCGTTGTTGGCGGTGATCCGCCCCCCCGCCGCAAGCCGCGCCGCTTCCGTTGCGAGAATCGCCAGGCCGGGCGCCGTCGCGCTAGCCGGCGGATTGCCGTTCAATATGCCGACGAATGTTCCGCTGGTGGCGGCGGTATTGTAGGTAGAATTGGCGCCGCTGAACGCCCGCGTCGTATAAACGAGATTGCGGCTCGGCGCAGCCTCGTCCATCTTGAAATATTCGCCCGAAAACAGGAGGCTGAGGTTGTCGGTCGGCTGGATGAGCAACTTGCCGCGCGCCTGCCAGCGGTCGCGGTTGTCGAGCTTGAGACCGTCGAGATTGCCGCCGACCGGGCGCCGCGCGACGGCGGTGGTGACCGCAGTCACCGCGCTGGCCGTGTTTGCCGGAACGCTGTTCGTCGTATAACCGTCGCGGCTAAATCGCTTGCCCGCAAGGCGGATCGCGACCTTGTCCCCGATCGGGATGTTGACGACCGCCGTCGGCTCGAACTCGTTGAAGCGTCCGTAGGTTGCGGACAGTTTGCCGCTGAATTCGCCGAGCCGCGGGTCGTTGGAGTTGATCAGCATCGCGCCGCCCGTGGTGTTGCGCCCGAACAAGGTACCTTGCGGACCTTTGAGCACCTGGACCGAGCTGATATCGAGCAGGGTCGTGTTGAGGCCATAGGCGCGCGCCCAGTAAACGCCGTCCACATAGGTGCCGACCGAGGGGTCGAGCGTCGCAAGCGTGTCGTTCTGAAATTGGCCGCGGAGCGCAACGGTGATGCCAGCGGGGCTGTTCGACCCCGAGCGGATATAAAGCCCCGGGGTGAAGTTCGCGATGTCCTGGACACGGATAACGCCCTGAGCTTCAAGGCTCTCGCCAGTAAAGGCGGTCACCGCAACGGGAACATCCTGCAGATTTTCGTTCACCTTGCGCGCCTGGACAATGATGTCTTCGAGACCGACGGTTTCGTTCTCTGCCGGCGGCGGCGGGGTGGTTTGCGCGAACGCGGGTGTCGATGACAAGGCAATGGCCGTCAGCGAGACCGCGGTGAGCATCCGGAACGAATCGCGCTTCTGCTTGAAATTCATGGTCAACATCCTCCCCGCGAGGCTTCATATGTCCTCGCTACGTCAGTTGTATAACTAGGTCTAACAAGATAGACAAGTGAATTGCGCTTTCCGTTGCGGAAATCGTAAGATTTTTCCCTTCAATCCGGCGCTTTGGGTAATAATCGTGCGAGGGCCGGCACGTCGGCAAGGGCGCGCAGGACATCGTTGAGATGGGTGCAGCCGAGCGTGCCGGCGAGCGTATCGAGAACCGCCTGCCGAAATTCCGGGACATTCTGGCCGACCATCCGCGCCGCCTTCATCGAGGCACCGGGGCATTCGCGAAACGGCAGGATCAGCGGCAAGGCCTGAAGCGAAAGCAGGGTTTCGCTCGCTTCGTCGATCTCCGCATAGACCCGATACTCGTGGATCGCGGTCCGCGTCCCCTCCGGATTGGGCCCGCTGTCCTGAAAGCCCGCGTCGACCTTTAGCACGCCTTCCGCGCGCCAGATGTCGATGCGGCGCGCGCGTCGTGCCAGGGGGCGGGCGACCTGTTCAGGCATGGTGTGCCAGCCGGCCGGATCGTTCGGGTTGGCGAGCGGACCGACTTCGGTCGATGATTGATGCTCATGGTCGACCCCACCACCTTCCGACAACGAACTCGCGCCTTCGGTGAAGCCTGTGCAGATGTTGAGCATCCGTCCCTTGTTCCCGGCGGTCGATTGCGTGCCCTTGCTGCGCATCGCCGCCTGCCAGTCGTCGATCCAGCGCGACCATATCCAACCCGCGACGAGGCTGGCGCCAGCGAAATCATCGAGGAGCTGAAAGGTGGGCGTGCCGCGGATGTCGCCCAGCGTCGCCGCGAGCGCGTGGCGGCTGGCGCCGCCTGCGCGCACCCCGACCATTTCCTGAAGCCGCGGGTGATCGGGCGTGGCCGATATTTCGAGTATCTCGCGGATCGGTGACGTCCGGATGCGAAAGTCGCCGCGGGCGAGTTCCACCGCTTCGCCCTTGAAAGAGGTCAGTAGATCGCGAGCGCGCCCGGCCATGATCCACGCCTGGCCGAAGCCATCGGGCCAGTCGGAGTCGATCGAAGTCGTGCGCCGGATCGAGCCTGGCCGACGCGCGGGCGCCGGGCCCGCCGACTGCCGGGCAAAGGGAAATTGCTGGGGAGCGTTCAAGACCTTGATCCTATTTGGGCGGCATACGGATGGCGCCATCGAGCCGCAGATTCTGGCCGTTGAAATAGCCATTACGGACAAGCTCCAGCACCAGCGAACCGAACTCTTCGGGATGGCCGAGGCGCTTGGGGAACGGCACCGAAGCCGCCAAACCTTCGAAAACAGCCGGCGCGCGATCCTTGACCGCAAGCATCGGCGGCGTCGCAAAAATGCCGGGCATGATCGAATTGACGCGGATGCCAAGGTCCATCAGATCGCGCGCCAGCGGCAGGACGAGCCCGTTGACCCCAGCCTTGAGCGAGCCATAGCCGACCTGCCCGATCTGCGCATCCTGCGCAGCGGCCGACGCCGTGAGGATGATCGCGCCGCGCTCGCCATCGTCGTTCAGCGGCTCGGCATTCGCCATGCCGAGCGCCGACAGCGATGCCAGCCGGTAGCTGGCGATCAGGATGCCCTGAGCGGAGAAGGCGTAGTCGTCGGTCGAGTAGCGGACATAGCCGCCCGTCGCCTTGTCGTAACGGACGGTCTTTCCGCCCTTCGATATTTGCGCGCAGTGGACGAGCACCCGCTCCTGGCCGTGTGCGGCGCGCGCGGCCTCGTACCCCGCGACGACACTGTCCTCGCTGGTGATATCGACCTTGCAGAAAATCCCTCCGATCGCGTCGGCGACCGCTTTTCCGCCCTCTTCATTGACGTCGAAGATCGCGACCTTCAGCCCCGCGCCCGCAAGCGCTTCGGCACTAGCGCGGCCAAGGCCCGAGGCGCCGCCAGTGACGACTGCAGACAAATTCTTGTCGAGTTTCATGCCCTTGTTTCCTTGCTTTCAGATTATTGCAGAACTTCAAGATTGCCGCCATCGACGATCAGCACCTGACCGGTGATGAACCCGGCACGATCCGAACAGAGGAAGGCCGCGGCAGCCGCCATATCCTCGGGCGTTCCCATTCGCTGGACGGGCCACGCGCTGACGCGCTCGGCGATATGGTCTTCGTAGGTCTGGCCTTGGGCCTCGGCGATCTTCGTAAACACGTCGCGGAATTGCGGCGTCGCGATCGCACCGGTGCCCAGCGTGTTGACGGTAATGCCGAAGGGACCGAGTTCGGCGGACAGGGTTTTCGAGAGCGCCAGCGCGCCGACGCGGTAGGTGTTCTGCGCCGCACGTGCGAGCTTGCGGTGCGGCGCCTTCACCGAGTTCGTGCCGATCGTCAGGATGCGGCCCCAGCCCTGCCCGCGCATATGCGGAAACACCGCCTGCACGGCCCAGCGGAACGCCATGACATTGTTGTTGTTCGCGGCGACAAAAGTCTCGTCATCGACGTCGAGGAAAGACCCTTTGGGGCCGGAGTCGACGTTGAAGATCAAAATGTCGGGCGCCCCGAACGCGCCGGTCGCTGCGTTGACCGCCGATGCTATCCCGTCCCTGGTCGTGCAATCAGCGGAGATGCCGGCGACCTGCCCGCCTGCCGCTCGCACCTCTGTAACCGCAGTATCGATCGTCGCCTGCGTCCGCGCGGCGATCACGGTCTTGCAGCCTTCGCGCGCGAACTCGTGCGCGCAGCCGAGCCCGATACCCTTCGATCCGCCGAAGACGAGCACAACCTTTCCGGCAATCCCGAGGTCCATCAGGGCGCCTTTCCCTGCTGGAGCTTGAGCCGTTCCTGCAAGATGTCGTTGCGACCCGGCGACGCCGCGACGGTCGAGCCGCCGTCCATCTTGATCGTCGTACCGGTGATATAGTCGGACTTTGCCGAGGCGAGGAACAGGCAGGCGTGCGCGATATCGGCCGGCGTACCCGCGCGGCCGACGGGAACGG
Source organism: Sphingopyxis sp. H073 (assembly GCF_001468395.1). GTDB lineage: Bacteria > Pseudomonadota > Alphaproteobacteria > Sphingomonadales > Sphingomonadaceae > Sphingopyxis. The sequence goes on from NZ_LNSG01000003.1 coordinate 331,048, forward strand.
TGGCACCATAAGCGGCGAGGCCCTCGTCGCCGAGCACCGCTTTGGCGCGGTCGCTGGCGACGAGGCCCGGATTGATCGCGTTGACCGTGATCCCCTCGCCCACGACGTCGCCGGCAGCGGCGCGAATGAAAGCGTCGAGCGCAGCCTTCGCCATGCCATAAGCGGTCATGTTGGGAACGACGTTGAAGGTGCCGTTGATAGAACCGATCGCAATGAATCGCCCGCCGTCCTTCGCGTCGGCGAGATGGGGCCGCGCGGCGTCGAGCAGCCACCAGGCGGCTTTCGCGATGCTCGCAAAGCCCGCTTCCAGACGCTCGTCGTCGACGTGGCCCACCCCGCCGTGCGGAATGTCGGCCGCGGCGTGGACGATGATGTCGACGGTGCCGAACGCTTGCACCGTTGCTTCGACGAGCGCACGGCAATCGGCGTGACGCGCGATGTCAGCGGCGAAACATTCGGCGACGCCGCCCGCCTTTTCGATCTCGGCCTTCACATCCTCGGCATAGGATATGGTACGAGCGCCGAGCATGACCTGTGCGCCTGCTGCCGCGAAGGCCTTGGCGATCCCGCGCCCGACGCCGCGCCCGCCGCCGGTGACGATGACCGACTTGCCGCTGAAATCTTCCATCACGACGCTCCTTCGAACAGGGACTGCAATCCCGGCGCGGATGGTTTCATCGAAGGAGTGCGCGGAAAGTCGGAAACGTAGCGGATGTGTACCGGAACCTGATACGTGATCAGCCGCTCCTTGAGCCACGCCTTGAGAACTTCGACCTCCGGTTCGGCTGCGCCGTCCTTGAGGATGATTGCCGCCGCGGGCACAGCCCCGAGCCGCGCGTCGGGCACGCCCACCACCGCGGCTTCGCGCACGGCGGGATGATCGTTGATCGCACGGGCGACATCGTCGGGATGGATCTTGAACCCCCCTCGGATGATCGCATTGTCGGCGCGTCCCCGGATATAAAGAAAACGATCGGCGTCGAGCACCGCACGATCGGTCGTGCGCAGCCATTGCATGTCGTTGTCAAGCTGGCGCCCCTTGAGCTCAAGCAAGCCTTCGGTCCCATGTGGCAAGACCGCGCCGCTTTCCGCATCGACGACGCGCGCCTCGATATCGCCGTGGACGCGGCCGACGGCGCCGCGCTTTTCCGTCCAGAGCCGGCGAAAATCGTCGATCGTCCACCCGGCAATCGCACCCGCGAATTCGGTCGCACCATAGTTGCCGCAGATCGGAATATCATATTTGGCGAGAAAGGCATCGACGAGATCGGGTGAAAGCGGCGCAGTGCCCGAGATTAGCGACTTGAGGCTCGACAGGTCGGCGGGGTCGACGTCGGCGTCGAGCAGCATGCGCACCGCCGAAGGGACTGCGGGAGCGACCGCAGGACGGTTGCGCTTCACGGCAGAAACCCACGCCTCGACGGTGAATTTTTCAAGGAGCGCGATCTTTCGTCCTGCCGCGAGCGCCCCGATGCAGCCATAGATGCCGCCGATATGCGTGAGCGGATTGACGATCATCGTACAGCCCGAGTTGAGCTTCGGCGGATCGTCGAAGCTGCGCCCGCGTTCATATTTCGTGAAACCGCGAAAGCTCGCATCGAAGGAGTCGCGGCTCAAGGGGACGCGTTTCGGCGTGCCCGTGGTGCCGCTGGTGAGCATTTCGATCGCGACGCCGGGTGAAGTCTGCACCGCGGCGCGCCTTTCGCTCGGGACGACGCGCGCGCCTTCGAGGCGCGCGCCGATCTCGACGACGGCCGAGCCCGCGCGCTCAAGCGCCTCGGTGACGCCCGGCCGGGCGAGATCGGTCGCGTCGGCGATGACGACCGGAAGCCCGAGCCCTTCGATGTCGTCGAACAGCTTTGCGTCGGGCAGGATGGGGTTGAGGGTAACGAGGCAGCGGTCGGTCGAAAGCACCGCGACGATCGCGGCGACATGGCCGGGACGGTTGCGCAGCATCACGCCGACGCGCGTATCCGCGGGCAGTCCCATTGCTTCGAGCCCATTCTCGATCGCGCGGACAGTCTCCGCGATCTGTCGCCAGCTATAGTCGTGCCCTTCAAAATCGATCTCGGTCCGATCCGGATCGAGCGCCATGATCGCGCGCAGTTTTTCGGTCATCAACGCCATCAGAGCGCAAGGCCTCCGCTCGCCTCGATGATCTGGCCGGTGACCCAGCGCGCATCGTCGCCCAGCAGCATCATGACCGCGCCCGCGATGTCGTCAGGCTCGCCAAGGCGCCCCATCGGCGTGTGCTTCGCGGTGGCCTCGTCCCAACCGGGCGTTTCGCGCAGCGCGGTGATGAAGTCGGTGGCGACGGCACCGGGCGCAATGCAGTTGCAGGTGATCTGGCGCTTGGCGACCGCGAGCGCGGTCGAGAAGGTCAGGCTCTGCACCGCGCGCTTGGTCATCGCATAGGCGGCGGCGAAAGGCTGGCCGACCTTGCCCGACATCGACCCGATATTGACGATGCGCCCGCCATCGCGCAGCCGCGGCAGCGCGGCTTGCGTGACAAAATGCGGGCCCTTCACATTGACCGCGAACAATTCGTCGTACAGGTCCTCGCCCGCGCCCTTGAGCGTGCCGTCGCGGCCGCCGCGGCCGACGCCGGCATTGTTGATCAGAAAATCGAGATTGGGGGCGCCGCCGAACTGCGCATCGCACGCCGTGAACAGCGACTCGATCCCCGCGAGCGTCGAAACGTCGGCCTGCACCGCGAACGCCTTGCCGCCCGCCGCGACGATCCCCGCCGCGAGCGTCTCGGCGGCCTCCTTGCTGCCGGCGTAGTTGATCGCGACATGCGCGCCTGCGGCGCCGAGTCGCTGCACGATCGCAGCGCCGATGCCGCGCGAACCGCCGGTGACCAGTGCGGTCTTGCCTTCGAACATCCGCTTTCTCCCCATTTCCTTGTCCTGACATAATTGACCTAGTTATATAACTCGTGCAAGACCTATATCGAAATGCTTTTGGGAGAAGCGCGGTCATGGCTGATCAGATCTTGAGCGAGCGCGACGGTTCGCTGCGCATCATCACGCTGAATCGCCCCGAGCGGCACAATGCGATGGACGACAGCATGTCGGCGCTGTTCCAGCAGCTCGTTGGCGAGGCGCTCGACGAGACCGAGTCGAATGCAATCCTGATCCGCGCGACCGGAAAAAGCTTCTGCTCGGGGCGCGACACCAACGTGCTGGGCCAGCGCGCACGCGACGAGAGCGATTTCCATTTCGTGCGCCGCCACCAGGAAGGCCGCCTGCGGATGCAGGAATCGACCAAGCCGATCATCGCCGCGCTGAAGGGGGGCGCTATCGGCGGCGGGTGCGAACTCGCGCTCGCCGCCGATATTCGGATAAGCGACACGACGCTGAAAATGGCGCTGCCCGAGATCCTCTACGGGGTGCTCCCCGATACCGGCGGGACGCAGATGATGACCGCGCTGATCGGTCCGTCGCGGACCAAATATATGGTGATGACCGGGCAGAAGATCGACGCTGCGACCGCGCTGGAATGGGGCGCGGTCGATTTCGTCGTCGAACCCGATGAACTCGACGCCCGGGCGCTGGCGGTCGCGCGCGATATCGCCGCCAAACCGCCGATCAACCTCGCGATGGCGAAGGAGATGATCAACCTGATGCACGGTGCGACGATCCGCACCGGCACGCGCGCCGAGCTTTATGCGCAAAGCTATCTGTTCAAGACCGACGATTATCACGAGGCACGCGCCGCGATCCGCGAGAAGCGCGCGCCGCACTATAAAGGCAAATAAATGGCCCTCCCCGCCCCGCCTCCGCTTGGCGCGAAAGCGCTGCCCGATGGGACCTATGCCGGACAGGTTGTCGCCGTGACCGGCGGCGGCACCGGGCTGGGCAAGGGCATGGCGGTCGAATTTGCCAGGCTGGGCGCCAAGATCGCGGTGCTGAGCCGCAAGCCCGAGCACCTCGAAGCCGGGCTCGCGGCGATCCGCGACGTCGGGGCCGAGGCGATCGCCGTCGCGTGCGACGTGCGCGATCCCGATGCCATTGCGGCGGCGTTCGACGCGATCGAGGCGAAGCTTGGCCCGGTCGATGTGCTGATCAACAATGCCGCGGGCAATTTCCCCGCGCCGGCGGAAGAAATGACGCCGAACGGGTTTCGCACCGTCGTCGATATCGTCCTCAACGGCACCTATAATTGCAGCCGCGAATTTGCGATCCGGCGGCTCGCGGCGGGGCTGCCCGGCGCGATCCTGAATATCGGGGCGACCTATAGCTGGACGGGGGGACCGGGCACGTCGCATTCGGCGGCGGCGAAGGCAGGTGTGACCAACCTGACGCAGAGCCTTGCGGTCGAATGGGCACCTGACGGCATCCGCGTCAATTGCATCGCGCCGGGGCGCTTCCCGCACGACGATCTGCCCGACCATATGACGCGCCACCGTGTCGGCGAGCGCGGCGATAACACGATCCCGGGAATGCGCGTTGGCGAGGTGCGCGAACTCGGTTGGGCGGCGACCTTCCTCTGCTCGCCCTATGCGACCTATATCAGCGGGCACACGCTGGTCGTCGATGCCGCGAACTGGCTGCGGCGGTCATTGGTGATGCCCGAATTCGTGCCGATCCGCGAGCAGTTCGGCAAACGCGCGCGCGAAAGCGGAACGGCAGCGGCGGCAATCGCCAAAACGCGGGGAGACGTGGCATGAGCGAAGCGCTCGTCCTGCGGCACGACGCTGGCGGCATCAGCACATTGACGCTGAACCGTCCCGCCCAGCGCAACGCGATCAACCGCCAGCTGTTTCGCGAATTCCGCGCGCATATCCGCGATATCGAAGCCGATGGCAGCGAGGTCGGCCTGATCGTCGTGACGGGCGCGGGGGAGCATTTCTGCGCCGGGCATGATCTGAAGCAGGCGCCGCACGCCGATGCGCTCGGCTGGCTGCGGCAGGAGATGCTGATCCTCGAACGGCTGACGAAGTTGCCCCAACCGGTGATCGCGAAGGTGCGCGGCAGTTGCTACACCGGCGGGCTGGAATTCGCGCTCTCGGCCGATTTTATCGTCTGCGACACTAGCGCACGCTTCGCCGATACGCATGGCAAATGGGGGCTGGTTCCAGGCTGGGGCCTGTCGCAGCGCCTGCCGCGCCGCGTCGGCCAGGCGAAGGCGCTCGAAATGATGCTGACGTGCCAGCCCTATACTGGCGAGCAGGCCGCAGCGATGGGCCTTGCCAATTATTGCGTCGCCGATGACGAACTGGATGCCAAGGTTTCCGATCTCGCCGCGCTGATCCTCGGCAACAGCCGCCACAGCAATGCCGAGAACAAGCGGCTGATTTACGACACCGACGGCATGGCGCTCGGCGCGGGGCTGAACCACGAATTGATGCGCAACGCGGGCTTTGATCCCGCGATGCGCAAGAAGGGCGAGCCCATCGGCAGCGCGAAAAAGGCCGATTGATGGACATCGGCTTTTCCGTCGAAGAGACGCGCTTCCGCGAGGAGTGCCGCGACTGGTTGCACGCCAATGTGCCCGCAGAGAAACGCCCGCTCGACGCCGCCGACGCGATCGGTTTCGACAAAGCGTGGCAGCGGCGGCTGTTCGACGCCGGCTGGGCGGGGATCAACTGGCCTGCCGATTATGGCGGCCGCGGACTGTCGATCGTCCAGCAGGTGATCTGGCTTGAGGAATATGCAAAGGCGCACGCCCCATGGATCGGCGCCAATTTCGTCGGGATCAACCATGGCGGGCCGACGCTGATCCTGAACGCGAGCGAGGAGCAGAAGGCCTATCACCTGCCCCGCATCCTGAAGGGCGAAGCGATCTGGTGCCAGGGCTTTTCGGAGCCGGGCGCGGGTTCGGACCTCGCGGGCATCAAGACGCGCGGGCGGATCGAGGGCGACGAGCTGGTCGTCAACGGGTCGAAGATCTGGACGAGCTTTGCGCATGTCGCCGACTGGCAGGAACTGGTGCTGCGGACCGAGGAAGGGTCGCAGCGGCACGCCGGGCTGAGCTGGGCGATCTGCGACATGCATGCGCCGGGGATCACGGTGCGGCCGATCAGGAAGATGTCGGGGCAGACCGAGTTTGCCGAGGTTTTTTACGACGATGTCCGCATACCGCTTTCAAATGTCGTCGGCGGGCTCGGCAACGGATGGAAGGTCGCGATGTCGACGCTGAGCTTCGAGCGTGGAACGGGCTTTATCGCCGAGCAGGTCAAGGCGGGGCAGGAGATTGCCGAGCTGGTCACGACTGCGCGCGCGAACGGAATGATCAAGGACGACCGCATCGCCGACCAGTTGTCGCAGATGCGCGCCGAGGTCGCGGCGCTGCGCGCAATGACCTACCGCAATATTTCCGAAGTCGTGCGCACCGGGCAACCGGGGCCCGAAGCGTCGGTGATCCGGCTGTTCACCGCGGAGCTCGGTCAGCGGCTCGAGCGGATGGCCGTGCTGTTGATAGGCGAGGACTTGATCGACTTTGCCTATGGCGACGACAACGCGGTGCAGGATTATCTCCGCGGTTTCGCCTCGACGATTGCGGGCGGCACGGCGCAGATCCAGCGCGACATCATCGGCGAGCGCTTGCTCGGCCTGCCCAAATCGAGGTGACGCGATGGATTTGACTCTGAACGACGAGCAGGAAGCGCTGCGGACCGCGACCGCCGACTGGTGCCGCGACCATATGCCGCTGGAGGGAGCGCGGTCGCGTCCCGCCGGTCTTTGGGGCGATCTCGAAACGATGGGGTGGACGGGCATGACCGCACCCGGATTGGACCTGGACCATGCGACCGAGGCAGTCGTGTTCTCCGAGCTCGGCCGCGTCCTCGCGCCGATCGGGCTGATCTCTACTGCAGCGGCCCATCGATGGTTCGCTGACAGTATCGACGGCAAGGTCGCGCTGGCGCTGCCTGCCGACGAACCCCGCGATATGCGCGTGCTCGATCCGGGCGGTGCAAACGTGGCGCTGATGTGGACAGCCGGCGGGTTGCGCCTGTTCGATATGCCGAACGACCGAACACACGCGCCCACGATCGACCCGTCGACCGACCAGAGCCGGCAGGAATGGACGGCCTCGGTGGGGACCAAGGACGCCGCCGCGCCGCTGCACCTGCAACTGCTGGCCGCAGCCTATGCGGTCGGCTGCGCCGACGCGGCGCGCGACATGGCGGCCGATTATGCCAAGCTTCGCCACCAGTTCGACCGGCCGATCGGCTGGTTCCAGGCGCTCAAGCATATCTGTTCCGACATGGCGGTGCGCGCCGCGGTGGCGCGTTCGCAGCTCCATTATGCCGCCTGTTCGCTCGACGCGCGCGATACCGACGCCGCTTTTCATATCGCCGCCGCCAAGCGCCTCGGCGACCAGGCCGCGCTCGATAACGGCCGCGCCAATATCCAGGTCCATGGCGGCATCGGCATGACCGACGAGGCCGCGCCGCATCTCTGCCTGAAGCGCGCGCACCTGCTGCAGTTCATCGCCCCCGCCGACGCCGCTTTGTTACTGGAGGATGCTGCATGACCGAAGCTGTTGCCGCCTGGGGCGCCACTGCCCCCGATGCCGCCCTTGCCCCGATGCCGATCGAGCGCCGCGAGCTGCGCGCCGACGATGTCGCGATCGACATCCTCTATTGCGGCGTCTGCCATTCGGACCTTCACACCGCGCGCAACGACTGGGGACGGACACGTTACCCCATCGTTCCGGGGCACGAGATCGTCGGGCGCGTCAACGCAATTGGGAGCGCGGTCGACGGCTTCGCGATCGGCGATGCGGTCGCTGTCGGCTGCCTCGTCGATGCCTGCCTCGAATGCCCCAATTGTGCCGAGCATCAGGAGCAATATTGCCCCGGTAGCGTCGGCACCTACAACGGCCGCGACCGGCACGACGGCAGCCAGACGCAGGGCGGCTATTCGAAACGCGTGATCGTGCGCGACAAGTTCGTGCTGCGCGTTCCCGACGCGCTCGATCTCTCCAGGGCGGCACCCTTGTTGTGCGCCGGCATTACCACCTGGTCGCCGCTGCGGCATTGGGGTGTCGGTCCCGGCAAGCGGGTCGCGGTGGCGGGCCTCGGCGGACTTGGTCATATGGGGGTTAAATTCGCCGCCGCGCTCGGCGCCGAGGTGACGATGATTACCACCTCGCCGTCAAAGGCCGACGATGCCCGTTCTCTCGGCGCATCGCATGTGCTGATCGCGACGGACAAGGAGGCGATGAAGGCAGCGACGGGCCGCTTCGATTTCATCCTCGACACAATCCCGGTCGCGCACGAGTATCAAAACTACCTGCGCCTGCTCAAAACATCGGGCCATCTCGTGATCGTGGGCGCGGTCGATCAGATGCCCGGCTTTCATTCGGGGCTGCTGCTCGGCGGCCGCAAATCGGTCGCGGGCTCGGCGATTGGCGGGATAAAGGAAACGCAGGAGATGCTCGATTTCTGTGCCGAGCATGGCATCCTGCCCGAGACAGAAACCATCGCGATGGCCGACGTGAACACGGCTTACGAACGGATGGAGAAATCGGACGTCAAATATCGCTTCGTGATCGACATGGCGACGCTGTGACATGTCCGGCCTAGTCGTCGACGATGGCCTGAAACGTGTCTTCCAGCCAACGCCGCAGGCCGGGCTCGACCGGCCCCGCAAATTGCCGCAGCGGCAACTGGTCGCGATAGGTGAAAAAGCCGAGCGAAACGACCATGAAGGCGGCCGCCTTGACCTCGCCGGCCTCGCCCCCGAACCATTCGGACAATGGCGCGAGCACATGGTCGTGCAACAGGCGGAGCGCGACGGCGCGCGCTTCGCTGTCGGGCGCCGCGCCGAACAGGATCGGCAGCGGCTGCACCCGCCCCTTCTCCTCGTCGGCGAAGCGCGCCATGATCGCGCGACCGAACCCTTGCTTGGGCAAGTCGGTCATCATCCGCGCATCGAGCGCCGCATCGAGCGCGGCCTCGAACAGTTTCAGCTTGCCACCGAAATAGCGGCTGACCAGCGACGGGTTCACCCCCGCGCGCGCGGTAATGTCGCGCACGCCAGCCTCGGCAAATCCTTTTTCCGCGAAAATTTGCTGCGCAGCAAAAAGGATCGCTTGCCGCGTCCGGTCGGCGTCGCGTGCCTTGTCGTTGATTGCCGTTGCCATGCTGCCTCCCCGTTGACTCTTGATGTAAACCGCCGTTTACTTGAGCGCAAGAGGAGAGGACCATGACCGAGTCGCAGACCCCGGCGCGTTCGCCGGTCTATGAGTTCGACTATATCGCCGACCCCGGCTTGCTGGCCGACGTCCATGATCGCTATTGGGAACTGAAGGAGACCGCGCCGCCGGTGTTCTGGACCAATGCGCATGGCGGGCACTGGATGTGCAACACCGCATCATCGGTGTCTCAGGTAATCCGGCATCCGGAGATTTATTCGAGTCGATATCTATCGATCCCGCCCAATCCGAACCAGCCGGCGATGATCCCCGAGATGCTCGACCCGCCCGAGCATCGCCCTTACCGGCAAATGCTGCGCCCCTTTTTTGAATCGAAGGCAATCGCGCCGCTAGAGGCGCGCGTCGTCGAATGGACCGACCAGCTGCTCGGCGACATCGCCGATGCCGGAGAATGCGAGTTCGTATCGAGCATCGCGTCGCGCTTGCCGGTCGCGGTGTTTATGGAATTGTTCGGCTTTCCGATGGAGAAGTTCGACGAATTCCGCCATCTCGTCGTCGGCTTTTTCAACGCCCGCGCGACCCCCGATGAGCGCAACGCGCTGGCACAGACGATCCTCGGCCATCTCGCCGAGCTGATCCAGCAGCGCATGGCCGAACCGCGCGACGACATGATCTCGAAGATCATCGTAAGCGAGGTGGAGGGGCGCCGGCTGACGTTCGAGGAGCTGATGTCGATCGGGTTCCTGATGTTTCTCGCGGGGCTCGACACCGTGACCAATGCGATGAGTTTCGGGATGCGCCACCTCGCGCACGACGAGGCGCTGCGCCAGCGCGCGATCGACGATCCCGATGTGATCCCCGATCTCGTCGAAGAATTGCTGCGCCGATACGCCTTTGTCGCGACGCCGCGCTACATCGTCGCGGATACCGAGCTGGAGGGCGTAAAGCTCTTCGCCGGCGACTGCATCCTCGCCCCGCTGCCGCTCGTCGGTTGGGATGAAGGGCTCAATCCCGATCCAAAAACCGTATCGGTCGAGCGGCAATTCTATCGCCATGCCGCGTTCGGATCGGGCATCCACACCTGCCTCGGCCTCCACCTCGCGCGGATGGAGCTGATCGTCTTCTATCGCGCCTGGTTCGCCCGCATCGGCCATTTCCGTCGAATCGAAAAGGGCGACGAGACGTGCCGCGGCGGCAGCGTGATGGCGCTCGAACATCTGCATCTAGCGTGGAGTTGAAGCGATGGATCAAGCCTTGCATATGCTGATGGTGCCCGCAGGCGACACGGCGAAGCTACGCAAATTCTACGTCGACGATCTCGGCTGGCAGACGTGGGGACCCGACATGCCGGGGTCTTTGATGCTGCGCGCCGGGACCGCAGTGATCGTCTTCGTCCCGCACGACTATCTGGCCGCCGAAAGCGGCATCGAGCTGTCGGCGACGCCGCGCGCGGTCAATGCGATCTTTGTCGAGACGAAGGCCGACGTCGATGCGCAGTTTGCCGGGGCTATCGCCGCCGGCGCTACAATCACCAGCCCGATCCGCGATCGCGATGGCGGGCTGTACTCGGGCTATTTCGCCGACCCCGAGGGCAATGGCTGGGAGATCGTCTGGAGCCCGGCGATGCGACCGGGCGCCGACGGCGGCCTGACGCTCGCCCTGCCCCAAACCGACTGACAGAAAAGAGAAGAGGATCCATTATGGCAAGCGCAGCACCCGCAGTTCACCTGCATCTGGGACATGAGCAACGCAGCAGCGGCAGCGGCGGGACACATCCGCATCTCCACCCCGTCACCCAGTCGGTGCAGGCGGACATCCCGCTTGCCGGGACGAAAGAGGTCGAGGAAGCGGTCGCCAAGGCGGAAGCGGTGCGCGAGCAATGGCGCCGAACGCCGCCCGAAACACGCCGCAATATCCTCAACCGCCTCGCCGACCTGCTCGAGGAAAACAAGGCGGACCTTGCGCGCGCGGCGGCGCTCGACGGCGGCACGACCTTGATGGTCGGCGAACGCGGGGTCGAGACCGCGGTGGGCTGGACGCGCTATTATGCCGGCTGGTGCGACAAATTGTCGGGCGACCTGCTAAGCACCTTCGATACGCGCGGCGAGCTGTCCTACACGGTGCCCGAGCCGATCGGCATCGTCGGGATCATCATCACCTGGAACGGTCCGCTGATCTCGCTGGGCATGAAGGTGTGCGCGGCGCTCGCCGCGGGCAATTGCGTCATCTGCAAGCCCGCCGAAATCACCCCCTTCGCGCCCGAGCTGTTCGCGCAATTGTGCACAAGGGCGGGGGTACCCGATGGCGTGCTGTCGATCCTGCCCGGCACCGCCGAAGCGGGCGATGCGATCGTGCGGCACAAGAAGATCCGCAAGATCAGCTTCACCGGCGGGCCGATCACCGCGCGCAAGATCCTTGCGGCGTGCGCCGAGGAGATCAAGCCGTCGGTGATGGAACTGGGCGGCAAATCGGCGAGCCTCGTCTTCCCCGACTGCGATATTCAGGCGGCAGCCGAACGCGCGGTGTTTTGGACCGTTGGGTGTCTGTCGGGTCAGGGCTGCGCCCTCCCCACCCGCCAGCTTGTCCACGCCGACATCTACGACGATTTCGTCGCGCGACTGAAGGCGATCATTGGCCAGTTCAAGGTCGGCGACCCGATGGATCCGACCGTCGCGGTCGGGCCCGTGATCAACAAGGCCGCGGTCGACCGCATCACCGGCATGTTCGACCGGGCCAAGGCCGACAATGCTGCAACCTTCCTGCTCGGCGGCGGACGCTGCGGCGGCGATCTGGCGAGCGGCAATTTCATCGAACCGACGCTGATCGTCGATGCCGATCCCGACCATGAAATCAGCCAGGTCGAAATCTTTGGACCCGCCGTCGTCGTGATCAAGTTCCACGACGAGGACGAGGCGGTCGCGATCGCCAACAACAGCGAATATGGGCTCGCGGCCTATATCCAGTCGAACGACCTGCAGCGCGTCCACCGCCTGTCCGAGCGGCTGAACGCGGGCGGCGTCTATAATAATGGCGGGTTCCAGATCAATCCGCACACCCCCTTCGGCGGCATCGGCATTTCGGGTTTCGGCAAGGAAGGCGGCAAGGCGGGGATCGACGAGTTCCTGCACTACAAGACCGTTACCGTCGGCGTCGGCGCGCCGATCTTCCCGAAGCAGGAGGCATGAGCATGGCCGATTTCACCAACGACCAGTTCCGCCTCGACGGCAAGGTCGCGATCGTCACGGGCGCGGGTGGGCGCGGCAACAGCATCGGGCGGGCCTATGCGGTCGGCTTGGCCAATGCGGGCGCCAGCGTCGTCGTCGCCGACCTCAACAAGGAAGGCGCCGAGCGCGTGGCCGCCGAGATCAACGATGCCGGCGGCAAGGCGATCGCCGTGCAGGCCAACATCGCCGACGAAACATCGGTCGCGGCGATGATGGAGGCGACGCAGGCGGCGTTCGGCGGGCTCGATATTCTCGTCAACAATGCCGCGTTGATGGTCGAGGCGGTCGGGACCCCTGCAATCCAGACGAGCATCGCCGATTTCGAGAAGCTGATGCGCGTCAACCTGACTGGCGCGCTGATCTGCTCAAAGGCCGCGGTCCCCCTGTTCCAGGCGCGCGGGGGCGGCAAGATCGTCAATCAGCTGTCGGCGGGGGGATTCCCCGCGCAGACCACCTACGGGATCAGCAAGGTCGCGCTGCTCGGGCTGACGACGACGCTCGCGACCGAGCTTGGCCGGATGAACGTCAACGTCAACGCGATCGCGCCGGGGATGACGATGTCCGACGCGGGCAAGGCACTGACGCCGGAAGAGAGCCCGTTCGTGCAAGCGGCGATGGCGCGTGTGGTCAAGCAGCCGCGCGGCGAGCCGCAGGATCTGGTCGGGGCGTTGTTGCTGCTTTGCTCTCCGGCCGGCGACTGGATTACGGGTCAGGCGCTGAACGTCGACGGCGGGTTCATCATGCGCAACTAAGCGCTTCGCCGGAGTTCGTGCTTCAGCACCTTGCCCGATGCATTTCGCGGAAGCGCAGGCAGGATGGTGAGGCGCTCGGGGGTCTTCTGCCGGGCAATCCCCGCGCCAGCGAAGTGGCTGCGCACGTCGTCCAGGGTCAACCCCGCGCCCTCGGCGAGTACGACGCATGCGCGCACGACTTCACCCATTCGGTCATCGGACGCCGCAACCGCCGCGGCGTCGACAATCGCCGGGTGCGACAGAAGCACGGACTCGACCTCCTTCGACGAGATATTCTCGCCCCCACGGATAATGATATCCTTCTTGCGGTCGGTGATCAGCAGATAGCCGCTCTCGTCGAGGCGACCAATGTCGCCCGTGCGGTACCAGCCGCCCGGAAGGAACGCGGTGTCGTTCAGCGCGGGGTCGAGATATCCCATGAACAATTCGGGTCCGCGCGTGCAGATTTCGCCATCCTGACCCGCCGGGACGTCGGTGCCATCGTCATCGACGAAGCGCATCTCCGACCCTGCGATCGCGCGGCCTTCGGTGTGGAGCTGCTTGTCGAGGGGGTCGTCGACGACGCCCGAGGTCACCGTCGGATGCTCGCTCGACCCGTAGCAATGATAGACCGCAAGGCCCTGCGCCTGACAGCGTTCGATCAGCGACGGCGGCACGGGCGCGGCGCCGACGAGATATTGGCGCAGCGACGTCAGGTCGTTGCCATTGGCATCAGCCGCCGCGATCATGCCCGACAGGTGAAACGGCGTGCCCGACGATGTGGTCACGCGATGCCGATCGACCAGCTCCGCCGCCACTGCGGGGTCCCACTGATCCATCAGCACCAGCGGCGCTCCCTGGCACAGGTAGCGATACATCGACAGCGCGCCCGCGACATGCCCCGGCGGCCAGGGCGAGATCACGGCATCGTTTCCGTCGCCGCCGCGCATCGCCCGCATCGTCGCCAGTTCGGCGAGCAATCCGCGCGCCGAATGCATCACACCCTTCGGATCGGCAGTCGTACCCGACGTGTAAACGAGCAGCGCCAGCGCATCGGGGTCGACCGGTACCGGGTCGCCGATGGGGCCGTCGGCCTCGAGCGCGTCAAAATCGGGGCCCGTTGCGACATGGCGTTCGAGCGCAGGGAGGTCGCCGCAATCCGCCACCAATCGATCGTATTCGACATTGCGGAAGCGGTCGGGCGTAAATAGCCATCTGGCGCCCGACTGGCGCAGGATGAAGCCAAGCTCTTTGGCGCCATAGATGGTGACGATCGGCAGCATCACGGCTCCCGACTGCGCCGCCGCCACTGCCACCACGAGCCACTCGCGCCAGTTGGGAATCATGCACCCGACGATATCGCCAGAGCCGACGCCCGCCGCCGTCATTCGCGTGCCCATACGTCGGCCCGCCGCGACCACCTCGCCCAATGTCGTGGTGCAGGGTCGCATATCGGAGGCGACGGTGAGCGGCGCATCGGGCGCCCGCGCCGCCGCAGCGGTCATCGCCTCGATAAAGCTCATCCGTGGAGCGAGTCGACGATCCGCTCGCCCTCGCCGCGCACGGCCCAGGTTTCGTTGGCGTTGCGCAGGTGAAGACGCCAATGCGCGACGGCTTCCTCGACCTCGCCCTTTTCGATCAGGCCGATCAGCTTGTCGTATGATTTGAAACCGGCGCGAATGCTCTTCATGCGTTCCTCGGTCGAACGCGGGTGGCGGCGCTGATAGTCGTTCTGGTGGGTGCGCGCGAGATTGAGCAGCATACGATTCATGAAGCTGAGCGTCTTGTTTCCGGTCGCCTCGACGAGCACCTGGTGGAAATAGGCGATATTGTCGATGAACTCGTCATATTGTTCGTTCGTCAGCATATCGCCCAATTCCTTGAGCACCGTCTTGAGCTTCGGCATGCCCGGCGTCTCGCCCTTTGCCGTCGCCAGCCAGCGGACGACCGTCGGCTCGATCGCAAGGCGCGCAGCGTAAAGGTCGGCGATGGTCGTACCCTGCGATTCGAGCACATAGCCGGCGTAGCGCGAGACGAGTTCGGTCGAGGGGCGATGGACGCGCGCGCCGCTGCGCGATCCGCGCACGACACTGATCAGGCTTTCGGCTTCGAGGATGCGGAAAGCTTCGCGCAGCGTCGGGCGCGACACGCCGAGCGTCGTCATCAGCACGCCTTCGGGCGGGAGCGAATCGCCTTCGGTCAGTTCGCCGCGGATGATTTGCGCGCGGATCTGGTCGGCGACCAATTCCGACGTCTTGGGAACCCGAATTCGCACGTTGTCCCTATCGCTCTGCAATGCATCTGCCCCTTTGCCAAAACCCGTCAGATCGGGGTTTTTCCTTGCTGCGTCATTATGGTGCCCCGCGCAATTTCGCAATGCCGGGCGCCGATCCGTCGCTCAAGCGCCAAAAGCCAGTCCTTCGTTCAACGTCCACCGGCGGTCGCGCCCGCGCACCCAGCCCGACGACGCCCAGGTGCCGCCATCGACGGGCAGCAATATGCCGGTGACATAGGCCGACATCGCGCTCGCCAGAAAAACCGCCGCATCGCCGCATTCCGTATCGACGCCCTCGCGGCCCAACGGAATCAACCGGTTCATCGCATCGATATCGTCGTCGCTGCGCTGCTTCCACGTCGCCGGATCGACGGGCCCGGCGCGATTGCCCTGATTGCCCGGGGTGATCGTATGGTCGGGTGCGATGCAGTTGACGCGAATGCCGTGTCCCGACAATTCGACCGCCATCGACTTGGTGAAGCTGAGCATCCCGGCCTTGCACGCCGCATAGACCGCGAAATTCGGCGCCGCGCGGCTCGCCTCGATACTCGCGACATTGACGATCGCGCCGCCGCGCCCGCCGTCGACCATGTGCTTCGCGGCGGCTTGTGTCGCGATCAGCATCGACATCAGATTGATGTCGATATGCTTGCGCATGCTGCGCTCGCTCTGCTCGAGGAACGGCCGCGCCGATACGCCGCCGGCATTGTTGATCAGAATATCGAGCCGCCCGAACTCCGCAGCGGCGGCATCGACCCCGGCGCGCAACGCGTCGCTGTCCATGACGTCGCCGGCGATCGGCAGCGCCTGCCGGCCATGTTCGCGCACTCGTTCGGCGGCCTCCTCGGCGCGCTCGGGAAAAATGTCGAAGATCGCCACGTCCGCGCCCGCCTCGGCAAGCCGCAGCGCGATGGCGCGCCCGATGCCCCCGCCGCCGCCGGTGACGAACGCGGCCTGCCCGTCGAGGCGCGCGCGATCAGTCATCGAGGTCGATCCCCATGACCGCGCCAGTGACATAGGCGGCATAATCGCTGACCAGATAAGCCGCGAGATTGCCGAGCGTGTCGCCCGCGTCGCGGGTCAGGACGCTGTTCACGCGAATGCCGTCGCGCGCCCATTCGACCCCGAGCGTCTTGGTGAGGTTCCCGAGCGCGCCCGCGGCTGCCGCCTGATCGGCGCCGAGCGCCTGTTCGGGGGCGCCGACGAAAAGTATCGCGCCGCCCGTACCGCGCGCACGGCATTGCCCGGCAAAATCCTTCGCACCGAGAAAGCGACGGTCGAGCCCGGCGTCGAGACTGTCGCGCCATTCGGCATGCGTCAGTTCGTGCGCAAGCTTGATCGGAGGCGGCGGTGCAATGTGAACCCAGATGTCGCAGTCACCCGCATCGACGAGCGAAGCGCCTTGCGCAGCCAATGCCGACGCGATTGCCGGACACTCGCCCTCGATGCGCGCGCGCTTACCGTTCAGCCAGCCGCTCATTGCCACCCCCAAGGCCCGTCGGCGCGTTCGCGCGGCGGGACGAAATCGGGCATCATCAGCGAGCGGCGCAGGCTTTCGCCACCATCCTGCACGATCACCTGCCCGGTCATGTCGCCGAACAGCGGGGTGCAGGTCATCGCCGACAGCCACCCGAATTCCCAGATATTGCCGGTGCGACCGGCGGGGATCATGTTCTGGAGTGGTGCGATGCCTCCCTCGCGGCGCCCTGCGGTCGACGTGTCGTGGGGGAAAAAACCCGCGGCGATCGCGTTGACACGGATGCCATGGGGCGCCCAGTCGGCGGCGAGTTTCTTCGTCATCGTCGCCTGCGCGGTCTTCGCTGCCGCGCTATGCGCGTCGCCGGGAAAACCGGTCCAGATATATTGCGCGCTGTTGTTGACGATCGCCCCGCCCTCGCCGCGCGCGATGCGGCGCCGCGCAAATTCGGTCGAACAAAGGAAGGTGCCGTCGATCGCGATCCGCGTGACCGCATTCCATGCGTTGGGCGAAATATCCTCGGCAAGGATCGGGAAATTGGCGCCGGCATTATTCGCGAGCAGCCCAATCGGGCCCAATTCGCGCTCGGCCTCGTCGAAAGCGGCAGCGATCGCCTCGGGCTGACGAACATCGCAGCTCATCGCATGGGCCCGAACGCCGAGCGCCGCGATCTGCGCCACGCCTTCTTCGGCACGTTCCATACTGCGCCCCATGACAGCGACCTGCGCGCCGCCCTGTGCAAAGGCCTTCGCCATCGCGAGGCCCATCCCCGATCCGCCACCGGTGACGAGCACGGTCTGCCCGGCAAATATGTCGGCTGGATAGGGCGGCTCGTCGAACGGTGGCGGTGTCGCCACGATATGATGCTGCGGTACCGGCAATGTCTCTCTCCCGGCGCCGAGGGTTGCGCGCTCCCCCGCCACGTGTCAAGACATACATAACTAGGTTATATAGGAGAGGGTCGGATGGAGATCGTCGCGGAAGGCCTTGCCTTTCCCGAGGGCCCGGTCGTCATGGCCGACGGGTCGGTGATCGTCGTCGAACTGGCAGGCGGACGCATAACCCGCTGCTGGAACGGCCGGACCGAAGCCGTTTGCGAGATCGGCGGCGGACCGAACGGCGCGGCGATTGGACCCGACGGTGCGCTCTATGTCTGCAACAATGGCGGGCTCGACTTGGTCAAATTCCAGAATGCGCGCGGCCCCGGGCACGAAGGGCGGGTGGAGCGCGTCGATCTGTCGACCGGCAAATTCGAACGCCTCTACGACAGCTGCGACGGCATCGCACTGGAGGCGCCGAACGACATCGTCTTCGACGCCGACGGGCGGATATGGTTCACCGACCTCGGCAAGACTCACGACGGGATCCGCACTGCGAGCGGGTTGTTCAGCGCGTTGCCCGACGAATCGTCGATCGCCGCGATCAACCGGCACGCGGTGTCGTACAACGGCATCGGCCTCTCGCCCGACGGCATGCACGTCTATGTCGCCGACACGCATCAGGCACGGCTATGGCGTTATGATCGCAAGGTCGAGGCGCAGCGCCCGACGTGGATTGCAACCGCGCCGGGGCCGGTCGGGTTCGACAGCCTGGCAGTCACGGCGGCTGGCAATGTCTGTGTCGCGACGCTGTATGCGGGCGGGATTTCGACGATCACGCCCGGCGGCGACGTGTCGAAACTCGCCATCGAGGGCGACCCCTATGTCACCAACATCGCCTTTGGCGGCGAGGATATGCGCGATGCCTATATCACCCTGTCGAAGACGGGACGGTTGGTGAAGACACGCTGGGGCGAACCGGGGCTGAGGTTGAACCATAATGGCTGACGTTGCCGCCGACCGCGACGCGATCCGCGACCTTCTCGCACGCTATACCTATAACGGCGACCGGGGGCGCGTGGCCGAACTGGCGGCGTGCTTCGCCGACGACGGCGTGCTGGACTATCCGGGTGCGAGCCCGACGGGCCCCGAAGCGATCGCTGCCTCGCTCGGGTCCGGAACGCGCGATCCGCGGCTGACGTTCGTTCGCCACCATATCACCAATCCGCTGATCGCGATCGACGGCGATCAAGCAACGGCGCGCAGCTATTTCGCGGTGCACAGCAATTTCGGGCCCGACCACAGCGGCACCTATGACGACCGGCTGGTTCGCACCGAGGGCGGCTGGCGCTTCGCCCACAGGAGGGTCCGTGTCGACTGGCAGGCCGAGACTTCGCTGTTCCGGCGGATGACGACGCGCTGAATCACTATTGACACTATGATGTCATTTTGACATCCGAGTGTCATGATCGCACAGCGCTTCACCGATTTCGAACGATTCGCCGACGAGGTCGCGCGATTGCGCGGCCGGATGCGCGCGCTGTACGCGGATACCCGCGCCGAAAGCGGGCTTGCCGAAATGGAGCTCACCGTGCTCACCGCCGTGGTCAACGCCGCCGACGCCCCGACGGTGGCGCAGATCGGCCGTAGCCTCGGCCACCCGCGGCAGGTCGTGCAGCGCGCCGCCAACCGGCTCGCCGAACTGGGCCTCGTCGCGTTCGCCGACAACCCCGATCACAAGCGCGCCTCGCTGATCGTCGCGACCGACGCCGGCCGCACGCTCAAGGCGGTCGACCATCAGCGTGCTCAGGCCGTCACCAACGCATTGCTGGCGCGGATCGACAGAGCGACCTTCGCGGCGGCGGCGAGCCAGCTGCACGCAATCCGCGCCGGTATCGAGGCCTATTTGCGGGAGCGCGACGAATGAAGGACGATATCGCGGCGCTCGCCGATCCCGAACGGCTGACGCCGTGGCTCGACGCGCATATTCCGTCGCTCGGCGCCGGTCCGTTGACGGCAAAGAAAATCCACGGCGGCACGTCGAACGTCATCCTGTCGCTGAACCGCGGCGGCGATACGCTAATCCTCCGCCGCCCGCCCGCGGTGCCGCCGCCGGGCAGCGAGAAGAGCGTGATGCGCGAGGCGCGGGTACTCACCGCGCTCCGCGGAACCGATGTCCCGCACCCCTATTGTCACGGCAGCTGCGCCGATGCCGGCGTGATCGGCGCGCCCTTCTACGTCATGGATCTCGTCGAGGGCTGGCCGGCTGACCTTAGCGGCGGGAAAATCCACGACCGCCCGCCCTTCGACAAACCGCCGCATGCGCGCGAGGTGCCCTACGCGATGGTCGACGGGCTGATCGCGCTCGCCAATGTCGATTACAAGGCGGTGGGCCTCGAGGACTTCGGGCGCCCCGACAATTTTCTCGAGCGGCAGGTCGATCGCTGGGAAGGGCAGATCAGGAGCTACAAACAGCTCTATGACCATGAATGGCGCGAACTGCCAGGCTATGCGCTCGCTCGCGACTGGCTGCGCGCCAATATCCCGGACGACTTCCGGCCGGGAATCATTCACGGCGATGTCGGCACGCCCAACGCCCTGTTCGCCTTCGATCCGCCATGCCGCCTGACCGCATTGATCGACTGGGAGCTGTCGACGATCGCCGACCCGCTGCTCGACCTTGCCTGGTTCTGCAACGGCATTCGCGACGATCGTTTCCCCGGCCATGTGCCTGAAAAGGTGCTCTACAATGTCGGCGGCTGGCCGACGCGGCAGGAATTGATGGCGCATTATGCCGCGGGCACCGGGCGCAGCATGGCGAGCTTCGATTATTATCTCGTGCTCGCGATGTTCAAGGGCGGCTGCATCCTCGAATACAAGGTCGCGCAGGCGGCCAAGGGCATTTTGAGCGCCGAAACCGGCCGCTTCTTCGACCGGCTGGTGCGCGGCAATTTCGCCGAAGCCGAAAAACTCATCCGCCTGATCGGCTAACCAAGGACAGTCCATGATCGATTTCCGCATCGAACCCGAATTGCAGGCGAAGCTCGACTGGATGGCACGCTTTGTCCGCGACGAATGCGAGCCGATGGATATCCTCTTTCCCGGCCACGGCGCGCCCTATGACGTCGCGAACAAGGAATCGCGCGCCTATATGGCGCCGCTGCAGGAGCAGGTGAAAGCGCAGGGGTTGTGGGCTTGCCATCTTGGCGCAGACTTGGGGGGGCCGGGCCATGGCCAGCTGACGCTCGCGTTGATGAACGAAATCCTCGGGCGCAGCTATTGGGCGCCGACGATATTCGGCACCGCCGCGCCCGACACCGGAAACAGCGAAATCCTCGCGATGTTCGGCACCGGCGAGCAGAAGGCCCGCTTCCTGGAGCCGTTGATGTCGGGCACGATCGTGTCGACCTTTTCGATGACCGAGCCGCAAGCCGGCGCCGATCCCAAGGAATTCACCTGTCGTGCGTATCAGGACGGCGACGAATGGGTGATCGAGGGCGAGAAATGGTTCTCCTCGAACGCGCGCTACGCCGCCTTCCTGATCGTCATGGTGGTGACCAATCCCGAAAACCCGCCGCATAGCCGGATGTCGATGCTGATCGTGCCGACCGACACGCCGGGGATCGAATTCCTTCGCCATTCGCAAACGATGGGCGACAGCAAGGGCGCGGACGACGGAACCCACGCCTATATCCGCTATAACAAAGTCCGCGTTCCGCTCGACGCGATGCTCGGCGGGCCCGGCGAAGGGTTCAAGGTGGCGCAGGCGCGGCTCGGCGGCGGGCGCGTCCACCATGCGATGCGCACCGTTGGCAAATGCCAGCGCGCGATCGACATGATGCTCGAACGCGCAGTGTCGCGGCGGACGCAGGGCAAGCAATTGAGCGAACACCAGTTCGTCCAGGGGGCGATCGCCGATTCGATCATCGAGCTCGAGCAGTTCCGCCTGCTCGTGCTCAAGACCGCGTGGATCATCGACAATGAGCCGCATGGCGCCGCCCGCACCCATATCGCGATGTGCAAGGTGCAGATGGCGAAGGTCTATCACGACATCGTCCAGCGCGCGATCCAGCTGCACGGCAGCCTGGGGGTGACGCTCGAAACGCCGCTTGCCGACATGTGGATGGGGCTGCCCAGCCTCGCGCTCGCCGACGGTCCGACCGAAGTGCACAAGGCGCAGGTTGCGAAGGCGCATCTGAAGAACGCCAAGCCCGCGGCGGGGTTGTTCCCGAGCGAGCATATCCCGACGCGGCTCGCCGCGCTGAAGCAAAGGAGCGCGGCATGATCCCCGACCCGCTGTTCGATTTCACCGGGAAAATCATCCTCGTCACCGGCGGTTCGCGCGGGCTCGGCTATCAGATGGTCAAGGCCTTTGCGGAGCGCGGCGCCGATATCATCGTCGCGAGCCGCAAGCTCGACAATTGCGAGGCGGTCGCCGCCGAGTGCCGCGCGCTCGGGCGCCGCGCGCTGCCCTTTGCCGCGCATGTCGGCAAATGGGCCGAGTGCGACGCCCTGATCGACGCCGCCTACGCCGAGTTTGGCCGCGTCGATGTGCTGGTAAACAACGCCGGGATGTCGCCGCCGATGCCGAGCCACGACATGCCCGAAAGCCTGTTCGACAGCGTGATGAACCTCAATTTCAAGGGCCCCTTCCGCCTCGCCAGCCAGATCGGCAAGCGCATGGCCGACGGCGATGGCGGGGCGATCATCAACATCAGCTCGACGGGCGCGCTGATGGCGTTGCCCGGCGTAGTCCCTTATGGCGCGGCGAAGGCGGCGCTTAATGCGATGACGGTGTCGCTCAGCCGCGAATATGGCCCGAAAGTACGCGTGAACACCATTTCGGCAGGGCCGTTCCTGACCGATATCGCCGATGCCTGGGACGCGAAGAAGCGCGAGAAGCAGCCTGTCGCGCTGGGCCGTCCGGGCAATCCGCCCGAGATCGTCACTGCCGCGCTGATGCTCGCGAGTCCGGCTTCATCCTATACCACCGGCGCGCTGCTGCGCGTCGACGGTGGGCAGCGTTAGGGCTGCCCGCGGTCGCGCCAGCTATGCTGCGGGCGATAGCCGATCAGTTCGGCGGCGCGCGCCGACGACTGGAGCGATTGGAAACCCTCGATCGTGCTGAGCGGCACATTGGGGAAATATTCGCCCATCAGCCCCGCGCTCGGCCGATCGATCAGCGTGTCCGCTGCGGCGATAAGCAGGCGCTGGTGGCCGGTGACCGGTGCCTCGACCGCGCGAACGCACCCCGCTGCGGCATCCTCGGCATCGACATAGGACCAGAGATTCCATTTCCGCCGCGCCGGGTCGGCCTGCATCTTTTCCAGCCCGGCATAGTCATCGGCTGCAAAGACGTTGGAGAAACGCAGTGACACGATCGCCATGTCGTCATGCCAGCGAACGAATGTATCGGCCATCGTTTCGCCGAGCTGTTTCGCGAGGGCATAGGACCAGTTGGGCCGATCGGGATGCGTTTCGTCGAGCGGCGCGAAGGCTGGCGGCTCGTCGAATGGCAGGCCGAGGATTGTCTCGCTCGATGCCCATACGATCTTGCGGATGCCCAGCCGCGCGCAGGCCGAGAAGATATTGTAGGTCGAGCGTGTGTTGACCGCGAACGTCGCCTCGTCGGTTGCCAGTCCCGGCGCGGGGATGCCGGCAAGGTGGACGACAGCATCGGGCACGCCGCCCGCGGGATCGATCCCCGACAGCGCGCCCATCACCGCACCGAAATCGGTGCAATCGCAGCGCAGCTGGCGCCCGGGCTCGATCGGGCCCGCGATATCGAGTCCGGTGGCGCGATGCCCGGCCGTGCGCAATGCGGCGAGCGCGGGTCGCCCGATCTTGCCGGCGCTGCCGGTGACGACGACCTTCACGGCGTCAGCGCCGGAAGCCCGCGAGCCGCTGATCGAGGATCGCTTCGGCTTCGCCGATTATGCGGTCGATCAGTTCCTGACAGGTCGGGATATCATGGATCAGTCCCTGGACCATGCCCGCCCAGAAGACGCCCTTGCTGAGATCGCCTGTCCGCAGCAACTCGCGTCCCGCCGTGCCGGCGACCAGTCCCTGGACATCGCCGAATTTCGCATCGGGCTGCGACAGGCGGCGAACGACCTCTTCGCTGACTTCGCTTTTGCCGACGCGCGCGGTGTTCTTGAAATTGCGGAAGATCAGAAAGCTGCCGCGCTCGTCGTTGTCGACATAGGCCTGCTTCACATTGTCATGCACGGGCGCTTCTTTGGTCGCACAGAAACGCGTGCCCATGTTGATGCCCTCGGCGCCGAGACTGAGCGCGGCGATCAAACCGCGGCCGTCGCCGAAACCGCCCGATGCAAGCATCGGGATCTTCACCTTGTCGGCCGCCGCCGGAATCAGGATCAGGCCGGGGATATCGTCTTCCCCCGGATGCCCTGCGCATTCAAAGCCGTCGATCGAGATGATGTCGCAGCCAGCTTTCTCGGCCGACAGTGCGTGGCGCACCGCGGTGCATTTGTGGAGGATGGTGACACCGTGCGGCTTTACCCGTGCCCAGATCTCGCGGACCGCCGGGGTGCCGGCGGTCTCCATGATCTTGACGCCGCTCTCGACCACCGCATCGGCGTAAGCGTTGTAATCGGGCGAGTTAATCGTTGGAAAGACCGTCAGGTTGACGCCGAACGGCTTGTCGGTAAGCGATCGGCAACGCTCGATCTCGTCACGCAGCGCTTGGGGACTCGGTTGGGTCAGCGCGGTAATGATGCCGAGCCCGCCGGCGTTCGATACCGCGCTCGCCATGTCGGCGGTGCCGACCGCCTGCATCCCGCCCTGAACGATCGGATGTTCGATCCCCAGCATTTCGGTGATCCGCGTTTTGAAACCCATCAGCCTACCCCTTCCTATACTTATCTAACCTAGTTATACTTCTTATATTCGCGTGACAAGAGGTGTCCTATGACGATCCTGCCAACAGCCATTCGCCGCGCCGTCATGGCGGACGAACTGGGACCGCCCGACGCCTATCGGCTTGTCGATCATGACCCGGGGCCGCCTTCGCCGACGCAAGTCCGCATTTCCGTCCGAGCGGCGGGGATCAGCTTCGTCGATGTGCTGACCGCCGCCGGTGGCTATCAGGTGAAGCCGCCGGTCCCTTATATCCCCGGCAGCGAATGCGCGGGGGTTGTCGACGCGACCGGCGACGAGGTGCGCGATTTCGCGGTGGGCGACAGGGTTGTCGGGAGCGGCTGGGGCGGCATGTTCGCCAACGCTGTAAACCTGCCCGCTCGCACGATACGCCCGATGCCGCAGGCACTGTCGTTCGAGGAAGCTGCCGTGTTCCCGGTGAGCTACGCGACGGCCTGGCACGCGCTCGTCGACCGCGGGCGGCTCCAGGCGGGCGAGACGCTCCTCGTCCTCGGCGCGGGAGGCGCTACCGGCTATGCGGCGGTGCAGATCGGCAAATATCTGGGCGCGCGCGTGATCGGATCGGCGTCGAGCGAAAGCAAACGCGCACTCGCGGCCGCGGGCGGCGCCGATGCGGTCGTCGATGCGCGTGGCGACGACTGGCGCGATCAGGTCAGGGCGGCAAACGGCGGCCAGGGAGTCGATGTCGTCTTCGATCCGGTCGGCGGCGAGGCGACCGAGCCGGCGTTTCGGTCGCTGGCGTGGAACGGGCGGCATCTGGTCGTCGGCTTTCCAGGAGGGATCGCCGCGCTGCGCACTAACCTGCCATTGCTCAAAGGCGCAAGCCTGATCGGCGTCGACATTCGCCAGTTCGGAATCTTCGAGCCCGAAAAAAGCGCCGCCAATCGCGATGCGGTGTTCGGGCTGGCAGCGGAAGGAAAGCTGAGGCCTGCGATTGCGCGAAGCTCTGCGCTCGCGGACTTTCAGGCGGCGATGGAGGATGCGGCAGCGGGAAGAAGTGCGGGACGGATCGTGCTGACGATGGATTAGTCCCAGCCGCGTGTCAGGCCGGAAAGGCGCCCGCGCCAGTCGGGCACCGCAGGCAGCGCGTCGAAATCCCTCGTCAAGCGCGCGACCAGATCGGCGACCGGCTCGACTGCGTCGATCAGCCCCGCGCTTTGCCCGGCGCTCCAGATGTCGCGCCACGGCATGACGCCCTCGGGCATCGGCGAACGCACGGCGGGCAGCGCCTTGGCGTCGAGACCGACCGCTTCGATCGACTGGCGCATCCAATGCGCCGGGACGCCGTTCATCGCGGCCGATGCGACGATATCGTCGGCGCCCACCGTGGGGATCATCGCGCGATGCCCCTCGACGACGCCGCTCTCGGGCGTTGCGATGAAGCGGGTACCCATGCAGGCAATGTCGCCGCCGAGTGCGAGCGACGCGGCAATACCATGCGCGTCGGCGATGCCGCCCGCGACGATCAGCAGCCCGTCGAAGATGCGTCGCACCGCGGGGACGAACGCCATCGGCGTCAGAAAGCCGGTATGCCCGCCTGCTCCGGCACAGGTAAGCATCAGCCCATCGGCACCCGCGGCGATCGCCTTTTCGGCATGCTTCATCGTCGTCACGTCATGGACGACGCGCCCGCCCCAACCGTGCACGCGCGCGACGAGCGCCGAGGGATCGCCGAGGCTCGAGAGCACAAGGGGCACGCGGTAGCGTTCGAGCAGATCGAGCCGGTCCGCGGCCTTCGGATCGGTTCCCCAGCGGGCGGGCATATTGACGATCGGCGGCGCACCGCCCACGGCGGCCAGCGCCTTCAGATAGGCCTCGAACTCGGCAAAGGACGTGACGGTACCGCCCTGCCAACCACCGATCACCCCGGCACGGCAACAGGCCACCGCGAGCGGCACCGACGAGGCGAAGCTCATCGGGGCGCACATCAGCGGCAGCACAAGATTCGAAAGCACCGCGGTCAAGCGGTCGCCTTCAACGCGTCGAGCATGCGCGTATAGTGCTGCGGATTCCACACATCCTGATCCTCGCCCCAGCCGATCCCGCCGTCAATATCCCAGCGCATCAGCTGGTTCACGCCATATCCCGCTTCGCTCATCGTGCTGACGACGAAACCCTCGCTGACCATTTCGCGGCCCAGCTCGTCGACGAGTTCGACCTGCATATGCGTGCTCCAGCCGGTCTTGGGGCTGCGGAAGGTGCGCATCCGCGATCGGGCGGGATCGAGGCTGCCGAAGGTGCCGTCGCGGCGGATCCAGCCGGCGTTCATCGGCGCCCAGCCGTCGGCGCCGCCATCCTGTACGCGCACGAAGCCGAGGAAGCCGGTGCCGTCACGGCGATGGCCGAAGATATATTGGATGCGCCCGCGCCCGCGTTCGCGCTCGATTTCGCGCCAGCGCGCACCGCCGGGATGCTTCACCCGCTCCATGTCGTTCGCATAGACTTTAGGGCTCGCGGCATAGGGCCCGCCGCGAGGGCCCCAGGTGCGGTCGCGCACGCCGATCCCGTCGATGCGGATACGTTCGCCGCGCAAGGTCATCCAGCCTTCGACATGGCCAAGCTGGTCGTAGTGCGGCGTTGCCATGAACGGCGGCTTGCCCGGCGGGAAGCGATGCGGTTCATGGAGCCCGGTGTGCGTGAAATCGAGCGCAAAGCCGCGCGCCGGGTCCTCATACTGGAGGTGATATTTCATGCCCGGTTCGAGCATCTTGAGGTTGTAGCCGCCGCCGTTCTTGTCGCCGGGGAAGACGATGTCGGTCAGGTCGGGCGCGTCGGGCATCGGCGCTTCCTCGACCTTGCGATAATAGGCCATGCGCGCCTGGTCATACCCCTCGTCGTCCCACGCGAAGATACGCCAGGTGACGCTCTTGCGGTTGGGATAATAGGGCGCGTGGATCCAGCAGCCGATCTTGCGTTCGGGGATGCTGAACGACCACCAGTTGGTTTCGGTCTCGTAAGGATCGTCGGACAGCTGGTGGTAGCGGTCGTCCTCGGGCTTGAAGGCGAGATCGTCGGTCATGCAAGAGACTCCAGTTCGTCGAGAGCGGCGGTGAAGAGCGCGGCGATACGGCCGACATCGGTGATCTTCGCGGCATCGGCGATGACACCCATGTCGAGATTGTCGTCGCTGCGCCGCGACGTGATGTTGAGGAAGCGGCCCGAGCCGATGATCGGGACGGGGTAATTATGAAGTTGGCGAAAGCCGGCATAGCTGCGTGCTTCCGCGGGGCCGGGGACGTTCGACAGCGTCAGATTGCCGGGAAGCAGCCGCTTGCCGCCCGCCATGCGCTCGGCGAAGGCGGCGCGGCGGTCGCGCGCGCCAAATGGCTTCTCGGCGGCGTCGAGAAGCGCCTCGTCATGGCCGGTGCGCTGCATCTCGGATGCCATCGACGACTGGATCGCGCGAAGGCGCTCGACCGGATCGCGGAGATGGGTCGCGAGGTGCGGATGCAGGGCGACAATGCGGTTGCCGAACATCCCGTGCGCGTCGCGGCGGTACGAACGCGCCGAATTGACCACCAGCGGGGTTGCGGGGAGATCGTCGATCTCGATCAGATAATTGCGCAGCGCGGTGCTGGCGAGCGTCAGGAAAATGTCGTTGACGGTCGCGTCGAGTTTGGCGCCTGCCGCTTTCACCCGCGCGAGCGGCAGGCTGATCGTCGTATAGCGGCGCCGGTCCGAGGTTGGCCCCGACATTTTGAGCTCCGGCGTCGGTTCGCGATCGTCCTTGAACGCTTCGAGCGCGGCGAGCGCTTCCTTGCGGCGCGCGGCTTGGGCGGCGCGCAAATCGGCCTCGGTCGCAAAGCGTGCCTCGGCACGCTGACACCATTTTTCGGGCTCGGGCAGTCGCGCATCGGCGAAGCGCGCGGTTGCTGGCGGCGCCGCGTCGCTGAGCAGGCCGAGGATGGCCTGAAACCCGATGCCATCGGCGACGCTGTGATGAACCTTGAGATAGATTGCGCTGCCGCCCGCCGTAAGTTGTTCGAAGACATGCGCCGCGAAGGGCGGCCCTGACAGGTCGAGCCGCCGCATATTGAGCGACGCGACCGCGTCGTAAAGCTCGGCCTCGCTCCAGGCACCGTCGTGCGGCTCGACGGCGACGAGCGTTTCGAGATCGGCGCGCGCGATATCGGCCCAGACGTCGCTGTCATAGCCGTCGGGCGCTTCGTGCAGGCGCACGAGGAGCGGCGTCGCCGGGAGCCGATCGGCAAGCTGGCGGCGGAGCACGGCGGCCAGCCCTTCCTGCGCGTCAAGCGGCACGTCGAGAATGATCAGCGCGCCGACGTGCATCGGCGAGGCGTCGGTCTCCGACAGGATCATGAAATGATCGTCGGGGCGCAGCCTCCGCACCCCCGGCGCCAATTGCAGGCTGTCCGGCGCGTTCACCGCTTACCAGCTGGCCAGATCGGCCGCCCGCGCGCGATGCTCCGACGGGCTGCCGAGCCAGGCACGGTCGAACAAGGCGCGGCGGAACCAGTAGTTGAGGCCATATTCCCATGTGTAGCCGATACCGCCATGCGCGGCGACCGCAGCGCGCGTCGCGCGGACATAGACGTCGCACAGATGCGCTTTCGCCATCGCCGCAGCCCTAGGCGCATCGGGAAGCTCCGCATCCCACGCATAGGCGGCGTACCAGACGAGCGCCCGCGCGGGCTCGACGTCGAGCGCCATATGCGCGAGCTGGTGCTTCAGCGCCTGAAAGCGCCCGACCGGCTGCCCGAACTGCTCGCGCTCCTTGGCATAGGCGACGCTCATGTCGGTGACCTTCTGCGCGCCGCCGAGCGCGTCGGCGGCGCAGAGCACCAGTGCCGCATCGGCAAGGCGCGCGGTGATCGGATCGGCGGCGGCGAACAGCATTTCGCCCGCGCCTTCGGCGAATGCGACCTTCGACACCGGCCGCGTGCGATCCGAGGCCCTGACCGCTTCGATCGTCACGCCGTCACCCGCGGGCACCAGCCGCACGCCCGCGGCGCGGTCGACGACCAGGAAGATATCGGCGGCGCGCGCGCAAGGGACGAACGCGCTGCCGCCGTGCACCAGCGTCGCGACGGCTTCGCCACTCGCCAGGGCATCGAGATTGGCTCTGCCGCTCGCCGCAGCCGCCGCGACGGCGAGGAGCTGGCCGATGAGCGGCCCTGCCGCCGCCGCCTCACCCGCCACCTCGCAGGCCAGCGCGGCGTCGAGCAACCCCATACCGCTGTCGGGTAACAAGATGCCGCCAAGGCCGAGCGCCATCAGCGCATCCCAGCTCGCGCGGTCGAAATCGGCGTCGCCGTCGGCGAAGGCATGGATACGCTCGATCGGCCAGCTGTCGGCGAGCGTGCCGCGCACGGCTTCCTGGATCGCCTTCTGTTCTTCGGTCAGGTGAAAATGCATCGGTCAGCGTTCCCCGCTCATCGCAAGATCGCGCGGCAGGCCGAGGCCGCGTTCGCCGATGATGTTGCGCTGGATGTTCGATGCGCCGCCGGCGATCGAATTGCCGAGGCTGCCCATGATCTGGTCGAGCCATTTTTCGGGGCCGCGCGGCCCGCGATTACCGCGTCCGCCCGCGCCTGCGGGCTCAATGAAGGCATGTTCGCCGATCAGTTCCTGCGCCAGCAGTGCCATCTCATGCCCGATCTCGGTGAGCAGCAGCTTCATCATCAGCGACACCGGCCCCGGATCCTCGCCCGCCGCGGCGCAACTGAACAGGCGAAAGCTGGTGTAGCGGTGCGAGAGGACGAAACCCTCGATCTGCGCGAGCTTGTCGCGGATCACAGGGTCGCCGATACGATCGACTTCCTTTGCCAGTTCGACCAGCTTTGCGAACTGGCGCCCGAGTCCGTCGGCGCTGCCGATGCTCGCGCGCTCATGCTTCAGCGTCGTGCGGCTGACATACCAGCCCTGCCCGCGTTCGCCGACCTGCCACGACACCGGCGTTTCGGCATTGTCGAAGAAGAATTCGCAGAAGGTGTGATCGCCCTCCTCGCCCGTCATCTGGCGGATCGGCCGCCGGGTGACACCGGGCTGGTTCAGGTCGATGAGCAGGTAGGTAATGCCGTCATGCTTCGGCGCGTCGGGCTCGGTGCGCACGAGCATGAACATGTGCGTCGACTGCATCCCCTGCGACGTCCAGATCTTCTGGCCGTTGATGATCCACTTGCTGCCGTCGGCAGACAATTCGCCCTTGGTCCGCACGCTTGCCAGGTCGGATCCCGATCCGGGCTCGGAATATCCCTGCCCCCAGATATAATCGCCCTCGACCGTCCCCCGGATGAAGAGTTCCTTCTGCTCGTCGGTCCCTTTTTCGAGCAACGTCGGCACGGTCATGTTCATGCCGTTGCCACCGACCTCCATCGGCGCGCGGGCGCGGGCGAATTCCTCACGGATCACCTGCGCCTTGATCACGTCGACCGGCTGCTCCGACCCGCCATAACGCTTCGGAACCGCGCGATAGAGATAGCCCGCTTCGGTTGCGGCGGCACGAAAGGCGCGGATGAAGGCCTTGAGATCGGCACCGCGCAAGTCCGCGGCGGGCGGCCAGTGCGACGACAGAAAGGCGCGGACGTCCGCGCGAAAGGCTTCGGCGGCCTCGCCATAGCTCAGGTCCATCGCACGCTCTCCCTCGAATCTGGTCAATCCTATGCCCGAGTTATATAACTACGTCAAATATGTTGTGCGCTTACGCGAGCTTGATTAGGAGGGATTGATGAGCCTCGATACAATTACCGTTCCGCATTATTTCATCGCCGATGGCGAAGGTTTCGACCCGTCGGGTCTCGCGCGCAATCCTTGGTTCGCCGACGCTGTCGCGGGAGGGCCGATCGCGGCGCTGATCGGGCATATCGTCGAGGATGCGGGCTTCGATCCCGATTTCGAGATCTGCCGCCTGACGATCGACATTTTGGGAATTGTTCCGCGGACGCTGCTGGTACCCCGCATCGTGCCGGTGCGGCAGGGGCGGCAGGCGCAGCTTCACCGCGTCGAACTTATCGCGGGCGGCAAGCTCGTCGCGCAGGCGCATGTCCTTCGCGCGCGGCACCTCGACACTCCCGAATTCCCGCCGCCCCAACCGCACCCGGCACCCGCAGACGTGCCCGAGGATAATTTTCTCATTGGCGCCAGCATGGCAGGGGCGATCAAGACGCGCCCGATCATGGGCCGGGTCCGTGAACCCGGCCGCGGCGTATCGTGGATGCGAATGGATGGCGAGGTCGTTTCGGGCGTTCCGACATCGCCGTTCGTGAAGGCGTGCCTCTTCGCCGATTTCGGCAATGGCGTTGGTAGCGCGACGCATGCGCATGAATGGAGCTATGCCAATCTCGACATCTCGGTCCAGTTCCTGCGCATGCCGCGCGGCGACTGGTTTCTGCTCGACGCGCATACCGAGGGTGCGGGCAACGGCCATGCCGTCGCGCAGACGATCTTCGCGGACGAGGACGGCGTCTATGCCAAGGGAACGCAGACCGTGTTCGTGGGGCCGGGTCGCCCGCGCGATTGAGACTATTCGCCGCGAAACTGCGGCGTGCGTTTTTCGGTGACCGCCGCCAGTCCCTCGCGATGATCCTTGCTACCGAGGAGCAGCGCCTGGTTCGGCAGGTTCGCCTGCCATTCGGCCTCCATGCTGCTTTCGAGCGCGCGCTGGATCGACTGCTTGACCGTCGCATAGCCGAGCGGCGCCGAGGCCGCGAGTTCGCGGGCCAATGCCATGCCGCGCGCTTCCAGACCGTCCCGCGCGACGACTTCGCTGACCAGTCCGATAGCAAGCGCCTCTTCGGCGCGCACCTGCTTGCCGCGGAGGCACATCTCCATCGCACGGCCCAGTCCGACGATGCGGGGCAACAGAAAGGTTCCGCCGAGCGGCGGCATGATGCCGAGCTTGATCCAGCTTTCCTGGAACATCGCGGTATCGGCAGCGACACGAAAATCGCACGCGAGCACGAGTTCGCAGCCGACCGTCACCGCCGCCCCCTGCACCAGTGCGAGCGTCGGTTTGGGGCAGCGATAGATCGCCCGCGCCGCGCCCTGGAAGTTCGCGTAGACCGTGTCCTTGATCTCGCTGGCCGACATGCCCGTCAGCCGTTGCAGAAACGCGAAATCGGCGCCGACTGAGAAATGCTTTCCTTCGGCGGCGAAAATGATCGCGCGCACGTCGCGCTCACCCGAGAGCGCGGCAAAGGCGTCGCGAACCTCGCCGAGCATTTCGGGCGACGACGCGTTGCCGATATCGGCCCGCGCGACGACCACCGCCGCAACGCTGTCCTCATGACGATCGATGCGGATATGCGTGAAATCAGCCATCCGGATTTTCGGCCTTCTTCTTCTCGCGCCAGATCATCGCGGTCGCGCTTGTCGACAGGCCCATATTCAGCGCCTCGGCATCGAGCGCGGCCTCGAACGCCCAGTCTTCGGCATTGTTGAGGTTGGTTTTCATATAGCGATAGCCCATGCGCGGACCGTCGGCGAGGCGCCGCGCCGCCGCCATCGTCGCGTCGTGCAGCGCTTCGTCGTCGAACAAGCGCGTATAGATGCCTTTTGCAAAAGCCTCTTGGGCGGAGAGCTTCTCGCCGAGCAGGAACAGTTCGCGCGCCACGCCGGTGCCGACGATCTTGGTCCAGAACCAGGTCGACCCGAAATCGCCCCCCGCCCCGATGCGGTCGAAGGCGGTCAGGAAGCTCGCACTCTTGCCGGCGAAGCGCAGGTCGCACGCCCCGGCGATGCCGATCCCCGCGCCCGCGACCGGACCGTTGACCATCGCGATCGTCGGCTTGGGCATTTCGTGGAGCAGGCGCGAGGTTTCCATGAACCCGCGCAGCCGGACGAAGCTCTGTTCGTTGCGGCTTCCGACGTCGGAATTGGCGGGCACGACCGCCTTGTCGGCGCCGCCTTCCTTGAGATCGCCGCCGGCGCAGAACCCCCTGCCCGCGCCGGTCACGACGACGCAGCCGACCGACGCATCGCGCGCCGCGTCGGCGCAGGCGTCGGCGAGCGGCGCCATGATCGAGCTTGTCAGCGCGTTGAGCCGGTCGGGCCGGTTGAGGGTGATGGTGCGGACCCCCGCATCATCGTCGATCAGCACTTCGGACATGGATTCCTCCCCTGTTCCGTTCTTGTCGAAGGGAATGGAGGGCGAATCAATCCCCGCCAAGTTCGCGGTGGCGCGCCAGCATGCGCACTGCCTTCTCGGCGAGGTCGTCGGGCACGGCGGGATAAAGCGGTAGCGGGCGGGACTTGCTCGGCAATGCGATCGTCGCGGTCGCGCGCACGGTTTCCTCGTCGCGCTGGTTGGTGAATTTCACCGCCACATCGACGAAACTCTGGCCACCCTCCTCCCGTTTCGCGAGCACTTCGCCGGTCACGCGCTGGACGTCGCCCATATAGTTGAACTTGCGGATCTCGTCGTGAATGTGGGTGATGACGGCATCGTCGCCGGCCCAGTCGCTGAGATATTGCCACAGGTAATTTTCGCGCATGACCCCATAGTCATAGGCCATCGGATTACCGATCGCTTGCGCCCAGGTCGGGTCCCAGTGCAGCCGCTGCGCGACGTCGGGAATGCCATATTCATTCTTCACATAGAAGGCCGGGATGCGCTGGCGGTTCTTGTGCGCGAGGCGGTTAGCGGTCGGCGCATAGGGCACGAAGCCGTAACCGCCGGCATGAAAGCAGATCACGTCCGTGACGGTCAGCGGGCCCTTGGCCTGCAGCCCCAGCGAATCACCCTTCTCGACGCTTTCGAACCAGCGCTTTTCGGCGCCCTGGACGCGTTCGGCGGCATAGATATCCTCAATCGCTCGCATTTCCTCGTCGGTGTAGGTCGCGGGCTCGATCGACGAATATTTGCCCTTCTTGGCGGCGGTCTTGCGCTCGGTCAGTACGCGCAGGATGCGATAGACCGCGACGACCTCGCCGCGCTGGTTGATTTTCACGTCGCGGCGCACGCCGATCACCGAACGCCCGGCGAATTCGGACTGCTTGACCTCGCAGGTCTCGTCGCCGTTGAAGCTGTAGATTGTATCGCCGGGATAGATCGGGCGATAGAAATCCCATTGCGAGCCCGAGACGAAGACGTGGATCCCCTTGAACAGACTCTTGCGGAGTGCCTTGATCTCGTCGGGAACGGGGTCGCCCAGCATCGGCCGGTTGATGACGCCCGCCATCATCCCGGGCGCGATGACGCTGCCCCAACGGGTCTTCTTCGCATAGTGCGGATCGGTATAGAGCGGGTTGTCGTCGCCGATACCGTGCGCGAAGTTGCGGATATTATCCTCGGTCGCGACCTGGATATATTCGCGCGTCTTCGCCGCCTGGTCGAACCCCAACAGCTTGCGCTGCCGCTCTATGTCTGCGTCGGTAATCTCGTAGGCGACGGCCTTCTGCCACTCTTCGCTTTCCTTGATGTCGTTTTTCGCCTCGGCCATCGCATATCTCCCTTGTCACCAGTTGTATAACTAGGTAATACATCCCCAATAGCGAAGCAAGGGGATAGTGCCGTAATGGAAGTTCGCCGCATCAGCGATGCTTTGAAGGTGCGTGCGCAGCATCAGGCGAGCGAGATCGCGCACGACGATACACGGCGCCAGATCAGCTTCGCCGAATGGGATCGCGAGGCCGACGAGATCGGCGGCGGCCTCGCCGCGGCGGGCCTCGTTCCCGGCGACCGCGTGTTCCTGCCGATCAGCAATGCACGCGCGGTCGAAATGGCGATCGCGGTGTTTGCGGTGTTCCGCGCGGGCGGGATCGCCTGCCCGATCAACACGCGTCTCAACCCGCGCGAGATCTCCGACTATGCGGCTCTATGCGAACCGCGCTTCTGTCTGACTGACGCCCCCGAGTTGGTGAAGGACCTGGAACTCGACGGTTGCTGGCATGTCGACGCAATGCCGCGCGACCTGTCCGCGCTTCCCGATCAGGCCAGCCTCGACCCCAACGCCGATGCCGAAATCCTCGGCACGTCGGGCACGACGGGCAAGATCAAGGGTGTCGTCGTCTCGCATCCCGACCTGATGACCGGGGTCACCGGCTATAATCAGGACCGCTCGCGCTCGACCCTGAACGCATTGCCGCTCACCGGCTCCGGCGGCAATATCGGCATCGTGATGCTCCCCGCGCGCGGTGGCGCGACCGCGATCACCCAGCCGAAGTTCGATCCCAAGGGCTTCCTCGAGCTGGCGAGGCAAAAGCGCCCGAACCTGATCTATTTGGTGCCATCGATGCTGCGTCTCGTGCTCGATCATCCCGACGTTGCCGACTACGACATGGCGGGGGTCAAATATCTGATGACCGGCACCGCGCCGCTGCCGCACGATTCGGTGAAACGCGCGGCCGAACTGTGGCCGCACCTGCGCATCCGCAACAGTTACGGCATGTCCGAAGGCGGGGTCGGGCTGGGCACGACCAGCCAGGAGCAGGTGCTGAAGCCCGGCTGCGTCGGCAAGCTGCCGGCGCATATGCAGATTCGTGACGAAGCGGGCAATGTCATATCCGAGCCAAATGTCGTCGGTGAAATCTACGGCTGGCAGAAGCACCCGCGTCGCTACTGGAACGACGCAGAGGCGACCGCCGAGAGCTTCAAGGGCGGCTGGACCAAGACCGGCGACCTCGGCTACGTGGATGAAGATGGCGACCTGATCATGGCCGGCCGGTCGAAAGAGTTGATCATCCGCGGCGGCTACAACATCACGCCGCTCGAGATCGAGACCGTGCTGCATCTGCACCCGGCGGTCCAGCAGGCCGCGGTCGTCGGCGTGCCGCACGAGGTGCTGGGCGAGGATATTGCGGCGGCGGTGACGCTTCGCCCCGGCCAGGCCGCGACAGGCGACGAGATCATCGCCTTTTGCAGGGAGCATCTGGGCGACAACAAGGTTCCGCGAACGCTGGTGGTGATGGACACGATGCCGCTCAATCCGAACGGGAAGATCTTGAAGAAGGATCTGGCTGCCCCGCTGGCGAAGGCCGCGGCGGAGCGGCGACGGGCGGCCTAGCCCGTCCTCTCCCTAAAGGAGAGGGAGACAAATTACCCCTTCAACGTCTCAAATGGCACATCCTTGTCCATTCGCACTTCGCCCGGCATCCCCAGAACGCGTTCGGCGATCTGGTTGCGCAGCACCTCGTCGGCGCCGCCTGCGATGCGCATCACGGTCGAATAGATATAATCATACTGAACGTCACCGGTCGCGGTGTCGCCCGCTTCGGGGGCAATGCCCGCGAGCCCGCGCAGCTCGAGCGCGAGGCCATTGGTCTTCTGGTAGCGCCCCGCATAGGCAAGCTTGACCATCCCCGCGAGTGCGCCGGGATTTTCGCCTTTGGAGACCATGGTCCGCAGCCGCGCCTGAAAGAATCGTTCGCCCTGTTCGTCGGCGAGCGCTTCGGCAAGTTGCTGGCGCACCGCACGGTCATCGAGCATCGTACCGCCATGGCCATCGGGGGTCGCCGCGGCATAATCGAGCAAAGGCCCGATCCCACTGCGATGCGCTCCCGAGCCGAGGCGTTCGCCCATCAAGACGGTCATGCAGCAGGCCCAGCCCTCGCCCTCGGCGCCGATCCGGTTGGCGTCGGGGATACGGACGTCGGTGAGGAAGGTTTCGTTGAACTCGCTCGCGC
Organism: Sphingopyxis sp. H073; assembly: GCF_001468395.1. GTDB lineage: Bacteria > Pseudomonadota > Alphaproteobacteria > Sphingomonadales > Sphingomonadaceae > Sphingopyxis. The sequence goes on from NZ_LNSG01000003.1 coordinate 368,163, forward strand.
CCGAAATCTGGCGGATCGGGCGCGTCTCGATTCCCGGCGTCTTCATGTCGACGACGAAGAAGGTTAGCCCCTTATGCTTGGGCAAGGTTGGGTCGGTCCGCACGACCAGGATGCCCCAGTCCGTCAAATGCGCCCAGCTCGACCAGACCTTCTGGCCGTTGACGATCCAGTCGCCGCTGCCGTCATCGGCACGCACCGCCTTGGTACGCAGCGCCGCGAGGTCCGAGCCCGCGGCAGGCTCGGAGAAGAGCTGGCACCAGGTCAGGTCGCCCTTCAGCGTCGCTTCGATAAAGCGTGCGCGCTGTGCGTCGGTGCCGTGTTTCGCGATCACGGGCAGCGCCATGCCCGTACCGATCGAAGTGAAAGGCCCCTTGGGCAGGTGATATTTGCCCTCTTCCTCGGCGAAGATCACCGCCTCCGCGCCCGACAGGCCGCGCCCACCGAGCGCCTTGGGAAAGGTCAGGCCCGACCAGCCGCCCTCGTAAAGCGCGCGCATCCACGCCCGGCCACGATCGGCCTCTTCGGTGTCGGGTATTTTTTCGCCCGGCGTCAGCTCGTGCGCTGGGGCATGCGCAGCGAGCCAATCGCGCGCTTGCGAGCGGAAGGCGGCTTCTTCGGAGCTGTCGTTGAAATCCATCTTACGCCGCTTTCACTTGGCTGCCCGGCTGCGCGTTCAGCAACCGGTCGGCCCAGAAACCCCGGTTGCCCAGATGCACGCTGAGCATGCGCTCGCGCCGGTAATAGAAATGGCAGTTCGCCTCGAAGGTATAGCCGATGCCGCCGTGCACCTGCAGATTCTCGCGCGCCGCGAGTTCGAAGCATTTGATGCCCGACAGGCGCGCCGCCGCCGCCGCTGCCGGCAGATCGTCGGGCGAAGACTCGGCTGCCCAACCGCCAAAATAGGCATTGGAGCGCGCGAGTTCGGTCGCCACCGCGACATCGGAGAGCTTGTGTTTGATAGCCTGATACCCCGCGAGCGGGCGTCCGAACATCTGGCGTTCCATTGCATAGTCGCGCGCCATGCGAAGGCAGGCGTCGGACGCTCCCACGGCTTCGAACGCCGCAAGCACCGCCGCATGGTCGATCAGCCGGTCGAGTTTGCCTGCTCCCGGCATTGCCTCCGCCACGGCGTCGGCGAAATCGAGGCGGTAGTGCGGGCGCAGCTGGTCAAAGCTGTCGAGCTTCGTCCGCGTCACGCCGGGCTGATCCAATTCGACCAGCGCAAAGCTGCCTCCCGCGACGAGAACGACCGCGATATCGGCGATGCCGGCGTCGGCGACCGGAGACTTACTTCCCGAAAGGCGCCCGCCCGCGAGCGATGCGCCCGTCGCAAAGACCGGCCCCGGCCCCTCGGCATAGGCGAAGGTCGCGAGCGCATCGCCGCTCGCCAGCTTGGGAAGCCACGCCGCCTTCTGCGCCTCGCTTCCAGCGAGGCGGATCGCCTCGGCTCCCAGGATGATCGAACTCATGAACGGCACCGCAGCATTCGCAGCGCCGAGCGCTTCCATGATCACGCCAAGGTCGAGCGCGCCAAGGCCGAGCCCGCCTTGCTCTTCGGGAATCGCAGCACCGAGGAAGCCCATGTCGGCGAGCGCGCGCCACAACGGCTCGTCCCATTCGACGCCCGAGTCGATCAGTGTTCGCAGACGGTCGAACGACGACATATCGGCCAGAAGCGACCGCGCTTGCTCGCCGAGCATTTTCTGTTCATCGCTAAGGTCGAAATTCATCGCAGGCCTTGCCCTCTTGTTGTGGTCTGTGTCATAGCGAGTTGTATAACTAGGTCAACCATGAGAAAGCCGAATGAGAACGGCCGGAGAGGAAGCCCCGCCCATGCAGTATGAAACCATTCTGGTCGATATCGCCGATCATATCGCTACGATCACCCTCAACCGGCCCGAGGCGATGAACAGCTTCACCAAGCAGATGATGGACGAATTCGAACATCTGTGGAAGTGGATCGCGCGCGAGGACGATGTCCATTGCTGCGTGCTCCGCGCCGCGCCGGGCAAGGCGTGGTGCACGGGGGTCGACGTCAAGGAATCGCAGAAGCCCGGTGGGACCGTCGTCGACCTCGCCAACATCTGGCACTGCGAAGACCCCGGCAATTACCTCGGGCCCAAGTCCATGAACTGCTGGAAGCCGATCATCGCCGCGGTGCACGGCATGGCGGCGGGCGGCGCCTTTTACTGGCTCAACGAGAGCGACATCATCATCTGCTCCGAGGAAGCGACCTTCTTCGACCCGCACGTCACCTATGGCATGACGAGCGCGCTCGAGCCGATCGGCATGACGTATCACATGCCGCTGCACGACGTGCTGCGGATGGTGTTGCTCGGCAATGACGAGCGCATCGGCGCCGGTACCGCGCTGCGCATCGGACTGGTGAGCGAAATCACGACGCTGGACGAGCTGTGGCCGCGCGCGCACGAACTGGCGACGGCGATCGCGGCTAAACCCCCGGCAGCGACCGCCGGTTCGATCAAGGCGATATGGGAATCGCTCGACCTGCCGCGCAGCGTCGCACTCCAGCAGGGCCTTAAATATTGCCAGATCGGCAACCCGGTCGGCGTGCCGCAGGTGAACCGCGCGGCGCTGATGGCCGACAAGGCCAAGAAATTTACGATCCGCTAGCGGAAGCGTCGCGTCGGACCGAGAAATAGACCTACGAAAAAGCGAGGGATTGGACACGCATGTCGATTTTGTATGACGAAGGCCAGCAGGCGATCGCAACCGAATCGCGCCGCGTGCTCGAAGCGCGGATGAACAAGGACGAGCTGTTGCCACTGCTCGAGATGACCGGCCGCTATCACGAGGGATTCTGGAACACTGCCAAGGAACAGGGCTGGACCGCCCTCGCGTTGCCGGAGGAATATGGCGGGCTTGCACTGGGCCTCGTTGAACTCGGCCTGATCGCGCATCAGGCGGGCCGTACCCTGAGCGGCGCGCCCTTCCTGACTTCGGGTTTCGGCTGCGCCAAAGCGATCGAACTTTACGGGTCGGACGAGCAAAAGACGCGCTGGCTGCCCGGGCTTGCCAGCGGCGAAATCGTCGGCGTCGTCGCCTTTGCGTCGGGCTCCGATCCCCTGCCGATCTACCCGGCAATCCGCTTTGCCGATGGCCGGATCAGCGGGCGGGCGACCGGGGTTACCGGCGGCCTCGTCGCCGACATCGCGGTGGTCTACGCCATGGGGTCCCTGGGCCCCGTTCTCGTCGTGGCCGAACTTTCCGATGTCGAGCGCAGCGCCATCGGCGGCTTCGACAACAGCCGCTGCTACGCCCACCTTGGTTTCACCGATATACCGGCGCAGCCGCTGGCCATCGACGGCGCAGCGCGCGAAGCCGCGCTCCACATCCTCTCGCTCCAAGCAGTCATTACCGCGCACGAGCAGACGGGGGGCGCCGAGGCGATGATGGAAATCGCGCGCGATTATGCGCTGACGCGCCGCGCCTTCGGCCAGGTCATCGGCGCCTTCCAGTCGGTCAAGCATCGCATCGCCGAGCTGTACGGCCTTGTCGAACTGGCACGCGCGAACTGCATTCATGCCGCATCGCGCGAAGACAATGATGATTTCATCGTCGCGGCGGCTGCGGCGCGCCTGTCGGCGACCGAGGCTTATGACACCGCCGCCCGCGATTGCATCCAGATCCACGGCGGCATCGGCGTGACCTGGGAAATCGGACTTCACCTCCACATGCGCCGCGCGCGCAGCCTCGCGATCGAGCAGGGCAACGGGCTGTTCTGGGAAGATATATTGGTCGACCGCCTGACGGGAGAAGCGGCATGAGCGATCTCGAAGCCTATCGCGCCAGGGCTGCCACCTGGCTCGAATCGATGGTGCCAGCGTTCGGCAAAGCAGCGCGCAAAGGCTTGTCCGAAGCCGACGACCTTGCCCTTGCCCGCCGCTATCAGGCCGCAAAGTTCGAAGCTGGCTACGCGGGCATCAACTGGCCGGTCGAATATGGCGGTCAGGGGCTCGGACATCTCGAAAAGGTGACCTTCGACAGCGAGGAAATGAAGCACGGCTTCCCCAACGCCTATTTCGGCATCTCGCTCGGCATGCCGGTGCCGATCCTGATGCAGTTTGGCGAAGACAAGGCCTTTGTGAAGGAGCGCGTGCTGAAGGCGCTGCGCGGCGAGGAAATCTGGTGCCAGCTCTTTTCGGAACCCGCGGGCGGATCCGACCTCGCCGGGCTAAGGACCAAGGCCGAACCCGACGGCAACGGCTGGAAAATCAACGGGCAAAAGGTCTGGACGAGCTGGGCGCAATATAGCGATTATGGCGTCATCGTCGTCCGCACCGACCCGAATGTGCCAAAACACAAGGGACTCACCTATTTTTGGGTCGACATGAAAGCGCCCGGCGTCACCGTGCGTCCGATCAGGCTTGCGGGTGGCGACAGCCACGTCAACGAGGTGTTCTTCGACGATGTGAAGGTCGACGACGATCACCGCATGTCGCCCGTTGGCGGCGGCTTTGCGGTCGCCATGGCGACGCTGATGATCGAACGCTATGTTGCGACCGACAGCGGCGGCTTCGGCCCGCATCTCGACCTGTTCGTCGAACTGGCGAAGGCTACCCTGATCAACGGCAAGCCCGCGATCGCTGACGGCCGCATCCGGCAGCAGATCGCGCGCAATTATGCGATGCGGAACGGTCTCAATTCGATCACCGCGCGCGCGATGGCGATGATGCAGGCGGGTATGGTCCCGGGCCCCGAGGGCTCGCTCAACAAGCTGGTGTCGGTGCGGTCGCGCCAGAAGCTGTCCGAACTCGCGATCGACCTTCAGGGCAACGACGGCTTCGCCTTCGACGACCACGCCTCGCAAAAGGAGGATTGGACGTCGAGCTGGATCAACGCGCCCACCGGCCGCATCGCGGGCGGCGCCGACGAGATGCTGCTCAACACCATCGCCGAGAAAATCCTCGGCCTGCCCCAGGACCATCGCCCCGACAAGGGCGTCCCCTTCAACCAGATCCCCGCCTGACCACAAGGATTCACGCCATGACCGAAGCCTATATCATCGATGCCGTCCGTACCCCGCGCGGGATCGGCAAGCCCGGCAAGGGCGCCTTGTCGCATCTGCATCCCCAGCATCTCGCCGCGACCGTTCTCGCCGCGATCCGCGACCGCAACAATCTCGATACCGCGACGGTCGACGACATCATCTGGTCGACCTCGACCCAGAAGGGCAAGCAGGGGGGCGATCTCGGCCGCATGGCGGCGCTTTCGGCCGGCTATGACACCAAGGCATCGGGAACCACGCTCGACCGCTTCTGCGGCGGCGGCATCAGCACGGTGAACTTCGCCGCGGCGACCGTCATGTCGGGCATGGAAGACTGCGTCATCGCCGGCGGTACCGAGATGATGAGCTATACGGCAACCCTCGCCGCCGAGGAAGCCAATGCCGGGATCAAGCCGCTCGGCATGGGATCGGGCCATGCCGCGCTCGATGCGATCCATCCTCAGTCGCACCAGGGCGTCTGCGGCGACGCGATCGCCGCTCGCGAGGGCATCAGCCGCGAGGCTGTCGATGCTCTGGCGCTCGAAAGCCAGAAGCGCGCCGCCGTCGCGATTGCCGAGGGCCGCTTCGACAAGTCGGTGGTCCCGGTCCTCAATCCCGACGGCAGCGTTGCGCTCGACCGCGAGGAATTCCCGCGCCCCGAAACGACCGCCGAAGGGCTCGCCGGGCTCAAGGCGAGCTTCGGCGCGCTCAAGGATTTCGACCTTGGCGGCGGCGTGACGTTCGCCAAGCAGATCCAGCGCGTCTATCCGGGCCTCGAATGGGAGGGCATTCATCATGCAGGCAACAGCTCGGGCGTCGTCGACGGGGCCGCGGCGATCCTGCTGACGTCGAAAGACTATGCCGACAAGCACGGGCTGAAACCCCGCGCCCGCGTCGTCGCCTATGCCAATGTCGGCGACGATCCGACGCTGATGCTCAACGCGCCGGTTCCGGCGGCAAAAAAGGTGCTCGAAAAGGCCGGGCTGACGAAGGATGATATCGACGTCTGGGAAATCAACGAGGCCTTTGCCGTCGTCGCCGAGAAGTTCATTCGCGACCTCGATCTCGATCGCGAAAAGGTCAACATCAACGGCGGTGCGATGGCGCTCGGCCACCCGATCGGCGCGACGGGATCGATCCTGATCGGCACCGCGCTCGACGAGCTCGAACGTTCGGGGGGCCGCTACGGCCTCGTCACCATGTGCGCTGCGGGCGGCATGGCTCCTGCCATCATCATCGAGCGGATCTGATCCGCTCGCAGCTAACCGCTCCGGGGCTACCTTGCACCCCGGGGCGGTACCGGCACGCATCAGGTTGGCCGGGAGCGGCGAATTTACATCATCGCTGAACAACCGCTTACAGGGAGAACGCCCAATTTAGAGGCGGGATGCAGCCTCCGCTCAGGCATCGAAAGAATGGCTGCTTTCGCATTCTGGCCCGGCAATGTCAGAATGGCCAGACGCAGGCGCAAAGCGGTCGCCATTTATCTCATGCCCGCAGTTCGACCATTTGCGATCTCCTCTGAAATCATTCGATAACTTTGGAGCAAGAGGCCGATTTGCGTAGACTCCTGTACCAGCGCAGTTCGAACTTCATCTACGAACCGGAGCCATTTCCTTCCTTTTGGCGTTTTTGCGCTAAAACCCGCGTCCGCGAGTTCCTCGCGGGGCAGGTTTTGCACAATGATATCAAATGGTTTTGGGAAGGTCACATCGACCGCTCCGTCCTTGTACGTGCAGTTCGACAGTGAATGGCCGAGCATGTTTCGCTTCGAGGTGAAGTTTCACGACATTCCGCTTTGTTTCGTCCGGCCGCGCAAGCGGACCTTAGTCGCAGAATGAACAGCCATCTGATGAGAGCTTCGGACGGCGATCAGCCATCCGAAGCCTTTGCTATTAGAAAGATGCCGTAACGCTCGCCACCGCGGCATCGGCGATAGAGCCAGTTCCATCCAGGCCCTTGCTGAAATCGGGCTGCAGGCGTGCCGCGTAGGCAATCGGGCGGATTTCAATCCTGCGCGCGTGGTCACAAATCGCGGTCGAACCCGTCCGGAGAGTCGAAGGAAGACATCGGCAAACGCCGCCAGCGCTCCGAAACCTCCAGGGTCTCCCACAAGCCGGGTCCGACGAACAGGAGCGCGCTGCCGCCACTGCCGCACAGGAAGACGATCGCAGAAAGGAGCATCATGAACGACGACGGCTCGCGGGGCGATGTGGCCAGCGCCATCTGATGAAGCCGGACGGCAACCGACCAACCCAGTACCAGAAGTGCGACGCCGCCGGCCCGCAGGCCCAAATTGGCAGCGAGCGTTTCATGCCATTTCTTCATGTCAGACCTCCAGAAGGAGGCCGTTCAATTACGCATGGCTGCGTAGGAAATCGAGATAGGGAAATGCCGTCCGGCGTTGAGATTGCATATGATCGACCGGAAAACGCGGGAGCTGTTGGTGAATCATATGTAATTCATATGCAAAATTCGCTCATCCAACATGGAGAATATATGCCGATCCATGTCATTGCCGACGTGTTGAGAGACTATGGGAGGGCGTGATGAGCACGAAGAGCGGCGATGCCGAAACCGGGACCGGCACCCATGCGAAAGCGCGTCTTTCGACATTGGCGCTCGGGGCGCTCGGCGTGGTCTTCGGCGATATCGGCACCTCCCCGCTCTATGCCTTGAAGGAAAGCTTCGTCGGCCACCATCCGCTGACTGTCGATCACGTCCATATTTATGGCGTGCTCTCGCTGATCTTCTGGACGATGACGCTGATCGTCACGATCAAATATATCTTGATCGTGATGCGCGCCGACAATGATGGAGAGGGCGGGAGCATGGCGCTTCTTGCACTCATTTCCCGCACCCTTGGTGAAAACCGCTGGACGCCCGCGATCGCCATGCTCGGCGTGCTTGCAACCGCGCTTTTCTATGGCGACGCCATCATCACCCCCGCCATCTCGGTGCTTTCAGCTGTCGAGGGGCTGACGGTCGTCGAGAATTCGCTCGGACAGTTCGTTCTGCCGATCGCGATGGTTATCCTTCTGGGCTTGTTTCTGATCCAGCGACGCGGGACAGAAAGGGTCGGAGCATTATTTGGTCCCGTAATGGCGATCTATTTCCTCGTTCTGGCCGTGCTCGGCGTCTCCAATATCGTTCGTCATCCCGAGATACTCCAAATCGTCAACCCGCTCTGGGCATTGCGCTTTTTCACGCTCGATCCGCAACTGGCCTTTCTGGCACTCGGCTCGGTGGTTCTCGCGGTGACCGGCGCCGAGGCGCTTTATGCCGACATGGGGCATTTCGGGCGCAAGGCGATCAGCATCGCATGGCTTTACGCCGCGCTCCCCTGCCTCATGCTCAACTATATGGGCCAGGGCGCGCTGCTCATCGACGATCCGGCTGCGGTAGCCAATCCCTTCTTCCTGCTCGCACCCGAATGGGCGCGGCTTCCTCTTGTCATCCTCGCGACGCTGGCCACCATCATCGCCAGCCAGGCGGTCATTTCGGGGGCGTTCTCGGTCACGCGGCAGGCCGTTCAGCTCGGCTTCCTTCCCCGCCTGCGGATTCTCCACACGAGCGCTTCGACCGTCGGACAAGTGTATGTGCCGTTCGTCAACTGGACGCTGCTCGTGCTCGTCATCGCGCTTGTGCTGGGCTTCCGCAGTTCGAGCAACCTTGCCGCGGCCTACGGCATCGCGGTTACCGGAACGATGGTTCTCACCGCCTGCATGCTCGGCATATTGACGTTCAAGGTCTGGCGCTGGCATCCCTTGCTTGCCGGCGGCGTGACGGGCCTCTTCCTCTTGATCGATGGCGCCTATTTCGCATCGAATGTGACAAAGATTCCCGACGGCGGCTGGTTTCCCCTTCTCGTCGCGGCGACTGCGTTCGTCCTGCTCACCACCTGGTCGACCGGACGCAAGATCATGCGGCGCTACCTCCAGCTCGGCGCGATGGATCTCGACCTGTTCGTCAAAGCCACGGCAACCTCGGTCAAGCGCGTCCCCGGAACGGCGATATTCCTTTCCTCTTCGGTGGATGGCGTGCCGCCGTCGCTGCTGCACAATGTGAAGCACAACAAGGTCCTGCACGAACGTGTGATCATCCTGACAGTCGTCACCGACGACGTGCCGCACCTTCCGCCGGAAGAAGGCGTCAGCGTAATCGCTTCGGGCGAAGGCTTTTATCGCGTGCGATTGCGGCACGGCTTCATGGAGGACGTCGATATCCCGGCCGCGCTAAGCGCTTTCGATGGCGCAGGCGGCCCGATCAACGGCTTCGAGACCAGCTATTTTCTCAGCCGCCAGACACTGATCGCCTCCAGCAAGCCAGGCATGGCCATCTGGCGAGAGAAGCTCTTCGCCTGGATGGTCCAGAACGCCGAAAGCCCGATGGAATTCTTCAAGCTTCCAAGCAATCGCGTGGTCGAGCTCGGATCGCAGGTCGAGATCTGACAGTCACCCGACCATTTCGGCGACAAAGGCGACAAGCGCCACGATACTGCACATATAGACGCTCAGCAGCAGCGGTCCCTGGGCGCCAAGCCAGTCGACGACCCGCTCGCGCGTGCCCGACGGGGACTCGATTTCCTTTCTGTTCATGGGATGCATTTAGGCGATCCGGCCATTTGAATTCGAGAGCGGGAAAGCCCTGACCGCATAGAATTTCCATATATTCGCCGTCGATGCGCCCGGACCTTCTCAGTTGGTCGAAGCGCCTTCCTCGGCGACGCGGTCGCTCTCTCCCTCGCTGCCGAGCCGAAGGCGATAGCCGATACCGAGCTCGTTACAGATGATTTGCGGCCGTTGCGGGTCGGCTTCAAGTTTCTGGCGCAATGTGCGGACGAGGACCCGCAGATATTCGACATGATGTTCATGCTCGTTCGGCCAGACTTCGGCCATGATCTGGTTGTGCGTGATGACGCGGCCCGGAAAGCGCGCCAGCTGGGCGAGCACTGCATATTCCTTGGGCGTCAGATGAACTTCCTTGCCGCCCTTCGTGACGGTTCGCGCGATCAGATCCATCATCACGTCGCCCACCGACAGCGTGAGGTTTCCGCCGTCGCGGGTGAGCCGGTTACGCAGTGCGACACGCACGCGGGCGAGCAGTTCGTCGGTGTCGAACGGCTTGGTCAGATAGTCGTCGGCGCCGAGATCGAGCGCCGCCACTTTCTCGTCGGTCGCATCGCGCGCCGACACGACGATCAGGGTCGTGTCCGATTGCTGTTTGAACAGCGGCACGAGTTCGAGCCCGTCGCGATCGGGCAGCCCGAGATCGAGCAAGGTGATGTCGGGTCGCTCCTCGCGCAGCCGCTCGGTCGCCTCGCGCGCATTTTCGGCCTCGACGATCGCATAGTCGGCCCGTGCCAATGCCGCGTGGATCAGCCGGCGAATATGGGGTTCGTCATCGACGATGAGGACCTTGTGACGGACTTTCATGGGATATCCTTGTCGGTGAGATTCGAGATGATCAGCGCTTCGGGAATGTGGATCGTGAAGCGCGCGCCGTGCGGTTCGGCATTGTTGCCCGCCTCGACCGTCAGCCCCATCGCCTCGGCAAAGCCCTTGACGATCGCGAGACCGAGTCCGGTGCCATGCTTGGCGCGGTCGCTCCCCTCGAGCCGGGTAAAGGTTTCGAAGACGCGCTTTTCGTTGCCGGGCGCGATGCCGCGCCCCTGGTCGATCACCGACAGCGCGATCGAGTCGGCCGTGCGGCTGGCGCGGATGATGATCGGTGTGCCGGGGTCGGCATATCGGCCGGCATTGTCGAGCAGATTGATCAGACAATGGTGGAGCAACACCGGATCGACGCGCACCAGCGGGATATTCGAGCTGATGTCGATCTTCACCTCATGCCCCGCGAGCGATGCCCGCGTGTCGTGAGCGGCGCTTGCCGCGGCGTCGAACAGTTCGGTCGCCTCGACCTTCATCGGCAGCGCCCCCGCCTCGACGCGCACCATGTCGAGCAGGTTCGAGACAAAGCGATTGAGGCGCAGCGCCTCGGTCTCGATCGTCTCGGCCATTTCGGGCGAGGGATGGCGGCGCATTTCCTGCGCGGCCGAGAGGATCGTGGTGAGCGGGGTACGGAGGTCGTGGCTGACCGACGAGAGCAACGCCGCACGCAGCCGGTCGCGTTCTTCGATCTGCCGCGCGTGGAGCGAGGCTTCTTCGAGTTCCATGCGGTCGAGCGCGATCGACGCCTGATCGAGCAGGCTCATCAGCAGCGGCACCTGATCCGAGCGCACCGGTTCGCGCGCATCGTCGCGCGTCATGCCGAGTACCCCGAGCACGCCGCGGGTGGTGCGAAGCGGGTGGAAGAGCCAGTCCGACGCGGTGAGCGTCGACGAACCGCGTCCGGCGGGTTGCTCATTGTCCATCGCCCATTGCGCCGCCGCGCGCTCGATCTGCTCGAGCCGGTCTTCGGGCGGCACCGCGGCGCGGAGCATCGGGCCGTCGGCGGAAGGCAGGAGGAGTACGGTGCGGACGTCGAGCAGGCGTCCGACCTCGGCGCAGATCGCCTGCATCAGCGTGTCCTGATCGGGGGCGGCGGTGAGCTGGCGCGAGAAGCTTGCGAGCGCGGCGTTCTGGCGCGCGCTCGACTGCGCGAGATCGGCCTGCGCGCGGACGCGCGCGGCGAACTGGCTGGTCACCACAGCGACGCCGAGCAGCACGAAGATGCTGATGACATTTTCGGGATTGTTGACCGTCAGCGTGCCAGTCGGCGGCAGGAAGAAGAAATTATAGGCGAGGCTCGACGCGAGCCCCGCGAACAGGCCGGCGCGCACGCCGAAGGTCGCAGCGGCGAACATCACGGGGATGAGGTAGAGCAACGAGATATTGCCGAGATCGATGACTTCGAGCAGCAGGCGGCCGAGCACGGTCATCAGGGCGACCAGCGCAAGCGACACGACATAGTGCGATGGCTTGCCCCAGCGGCCGGGAACCGCGGCCGCGCGGTGCTGGACCGTCCGCGTATCAGGCTCGCCCGGCAGGACGTGCACCGCGACATCGTCGATCGTCCGCACGAGCTGGTCGACGACCGAGCCGTGGCGCAGCTCGAACCACCACGGCCGCGCCGATTTACCGACCACGATCTGCGTCGCGCGTGCATCCTCGGCAAAGGCGCGCAGCCCCTCGACGACGCTCGCCGCCGGAACAGTCGCGGTCGAGGCGCCGAGCCGCGATGCAAGCGCGAGCGTATCGGCAAGCTGCCTGCGGTCGTCATCGGTCATCGCCTGGCTGCGCCGCGTCTCGATATAGACCGCGGTCCATGGCGCCTTCAGCGCGTCGGCGAGCCGCTTGCCCGCGCGCACCAGCTCGGCGGCGACGGGCAGTTCGCTGACCGCGACGACGATCCGCTCGCCGACCGCGAAACTGCCTGCGAGCGCGTGGCTGCGGACATGGTCGAGCATCTGCGCGTCGACCGCCTGCGCGGCGCGGCGGAGCGCGAGCTCGCGCAGCGCGGTCAGGTTCGACTTCGAGAAGAAGTGGGTGAGCGCGCGCGTCGCTTCCTGCGGAATATAGACCTTGCCGTCGCGCAGCCGCTCGATCAGCTCGTCGGGCGGGATGTCGACGACCTCGATCTCGGCGTTTTCGAGAATGCTGTCGGGGACGGTTTCGCGGACGCGGACGCGCGTGAAGGATGCGACGACGTCGTTCAGGCTTTCGACATGCTGGATGTTGAGCGTCGAATAGACGTCGATCCCGGCGTCGAGCAGTTCCTCGACATCCTGATAGCGCTTGGGATGGCGGCTGCCCGGCGCATTGGTGTGCGCCAGTTCGTCGACGAGGACCAGCTGCGGCCGCCGTTCGAGGATCGCGTCGATGTCCATCTCGCCGAGGCTATGGCCTTGATGCTCGACCTGTCGCCGTGGGATGATCTCGTGGCCGTGGACAAGCGCCTCGGTCTCGCGGCGGCCGTGCGTCTCGACCACGCCGACGACCACATCGACCCCGGCCTCGCGCCGGTGGCGGCCGTCGGTCAGCATCTCCCACGTCTTGCCGACGCCGGGCGCGGCGCCGAGGAAGACTTTCAGACGGCCGCGGCCTTCCTGCGCCGCCTGACGCAGAAAGGCCTCGGGTGATGGTCGGTCGTTTCCTGTCACGCGGCGGGTTTAGCCCCAAAGGCATCGAGTCGTCGATTGAGCTCGAACACATTCACCCGCGGCTCGCCGAGGAAACCCAGAATCGGGCCTTCGACGCTCCGTTCGACGAGTCCGCGAACCGCGGCGGGGTCGATGCCGCGCGCCTTTGCGATCCGATCGACCTGATAAAAAGCCGCCTCGGGGCTGATATCGGGATCGAGCCCCGAGGCGGAGGTCGTCACCAGGTCAGGCGGGACATTGGCCCCTGGCGCCGTTTCGGAAAGTTTTGCGACGTCACCCTTCACGCGGTCTGCGAGCGCCTGCGAGGTCGGGCCGAGGTTCGAGCCCGACGAGGCGAGCCCATCATAGCCCTTGCCCGCCGCCGACGGCCGCGTGTTGAAATAGCGATCCGACGTGAAAGCCTGGCCGACGACGGTCGAGCCGACGATCTTGCCATTCTCCTCGACGAGGCTGCCGTTCGCCTGGCTCGGAAAGAGCGCCTGCCCGAGGCCGGTGAGCGCCAGCGGATAGGCGAGCCCGAGCAGCGCCGCGAAGAGCAATGTCATGACGAGCGCGGGGCGCAGCGAGCTGATGATATCCTTGTTCATGTCTTTATCCTCAGACCAGACCCAGGCCGCCAACGGCCAGGTCGATGAGTTTGATGCCGATGAAAGGCGCGACGAGGCCGCCAAGCCCATAGATGGCGAGGTTACGCGCGAGCAGCGGTCCTGCCCCCATCGGCCGATAGGTCACGCCCTTCAGCGCGAGCGGCACGAGCAGCGGGATGATCAGCGCGTTGAAGATGATCGCCGACAGGATCGCGCTTTCGGGGCTGGTCAGTCCCATGACGTTGAGCACGCCAAGCCCCGGATAGAGCACGATGAACATCGCGGGGATGATCGCGAAATATTTGGCGACGTCGTTGGCGACCGAGAAGGTCGTCAGCGCGCCGCGCGTCATCAGCAACTGCTTGCCAAGGCCGACGACCTCGATCAGCTTGGTCGGATCGCTGTCGAGATCGACCATATTGCCCGCCTCGCGCGCCGCCTGCGTGCCGGTGTTCATCGCAACGCCGACGTCGGCCTGCGCGAGCGCCGGAGCGTCGTTGGTGCCGTCGCCGCACATGGCCACGAGCCGCCCGCCCTGCTGCTCCTTGCGGATCAGCTCGAGCTTGTCCTCGGGCGTCGCCTGCGCGAGGAAATCGTCGACCCCCGCCTCGGCGGCGATCGCCGCGGCGGTGAGCGGATTGTCGCCGGTGATCATCACGGTACGGATGCCCATCGCGCGCAGTTCACCGAAGCGTTCGCGGATGCCCGCCTTGACGATGTCTTTCAGGAAAATCGCGCCAAGTAGCTGGCCGTCTTTCGCGACAGCAAGCGGCGTGCCGCCGGCGCGCGCGATCTCGTCGGTGATGCGGCGAAGCTCGGTCGCGGCGGCGGTCGCGCCCGCGCCCGGATTGGCGCGCAGCACCGAATCGACCGCGCCCTTCTGGATCACGCTGTCGCCAAGCTTGATGCCCGAGATGCGCGTCTGCGCGGTGAAAGGGATGATCTCGGCCCCTGCGGGCAGGTCAGCCCTCGTCTGGCCGAATTTCTCGCGCGCGAGTGCGACGATCGAGCGCCCCTCGGGGGTTTCGTCGGCAAGGCTGGCGAGCAGCGCTGCCTCCGAAAGCACCGACATCGACTGGCCCCCGACCGGACGGAACTCGGTCGCCTGGCGGTCGCCGACGGTGATCGTTCCGGTCTTGTCGAGCAGCAGGACGTCGATATCGCCCGCCGCCTCGACCGCGCGGCCCGATTTCGCGAGCACGTTGAAGCGGACGAGGCGGTCCATGCCCGCGATGCCGATCGCCGAGAGAAGCGCCGCGATCGTCGTCGGGATGAGCGTGATGAGCAACGCCGCAAGGATCGCGACCGGAATGCTGCCGCCCGCGTAGGAGGCAAAGCCCGGGATCGTGCCGACTGCGATCAGGAAGATGATCGTCAGCCCCACGAGCAGCAGGGTCAGCGCGATTTCGTTCGGCGTCTTCTGGCGCTCGGCGCCTTCGACAAGCGCGATCATCCGGTCGAGGAAGCCCTGCCCCGGATTGACCGTCACCTGGACGCGGATCTCGTCCGAAATAACGCGCGTGCCCGCGGTGACCGCGCTGCGGTCGCCGCCCGCTTCGCGGATCACCGGCGCGCTCTCGCCGGTGATCGCCGCTTCGTTGACCGAGGCGACGCCCGCGACGACTTCGCCATCCGACGGGATCAGGTCGCCGGTTTCGACGAGAACGATGTCGCCGACCTTGAGCGCGCTAGCCGGAACGCTTTCATAGGCATTCCCGTCTCCCTTCAGCTTCTTGGCGGTCAGGTCGGCCTTGGTCGCGCGCAGCGAGGCGGCCTGCGCTTTGCCGCGCCCTTCGGCGAGCGCTTCGGCGAAGGTGCCGAAGAGCACGGTCAGCCAGAGCCAGATGACGAGCTGCAGCTTGAAGCCGGTGGCGAGCCCATCGTGACCGACGACAAGCAGCACCGTCAGCAACGTCGCGACGACCGCCGTGGTGAACATCACCGGATTGCGGATCAGCTCCTTCGGGTTGAGCTTGCGGAAGGCGTCGCCGATCGCCGGGACGATCAGGTCAGCCGTGAAGAGAGACTTGGTTTCGGACCGAGCCATTTGCATATGTCCTTAGAAGAGCTGGCCGTTGATCATCGCGAGATGATCGGCAATGGGACCAAGCGCGAGGCTGGGCAGGAAGGTCAGGCCGCCGACGATCAGCACGATGCCGATCAGAAGGCCAGTCCACAGCAGTCCGGTGGTCGGGAAGCTGCCCGCGGTCGCCGGCGTGTATTTCTTCGCCGCGAGACCGCCCGCGATCGCCAGCATCGGGATGATGACGAAGAAGCGGCCAAGCCACATCGCGACGCCAAGCATCCCGTTGTAGAATGGTGTACCGGCGGTCAGGCCGGCGAAGGCCGAACCATTGTTGCCGACCGCGCTCGTGAACCCGTACAGGATTTCCGAGAAGCCGTGCGGACCCTTGTTCAAGGGGCCCGCGAGCCCCGCCTCCGTCACCGACGCAATCGCGGTGCCGCCGAGGATGATGAGCGGCAACACTGCGATCGCGAGCACCGCGAGCTTGACCTCGCGCGCCTCGATCTTTTTCCCCACATATTCGGGAGTACGCCCGACCATCAGGCCGGCGACGAACACCGCGAGGATGGCGAAGAGCAGGAAGCCATAGATGCCCGCGCCGACGCCGCCGATGACGACTTCGCCGAGCTGGATGTTGAGCAGCGGGATCATCCCGCCAAGCGCGGTGAAGCTGTCGTGCATCGCATTCACCGCACCGCACGAGGCAGCAGTCGTGACGACCGCGAAGAGCGACGAAGCGGCAATGCCGAAGCGAACTTCCTTGCCCTCCATATTGCCGCCGGCCGCGCCAAGCTGATGAAGGATCGGGTTGCCCGCAGCTTCCTGCCAATAGGTGACCGTAACGCCGGCGAGGAAGATCGTCGCCATCGCGGCGAGGATCGCCCAGCCCTGGCGCTGGTTACCCACCGCCTTGCCAAAGGTCCAGGTCAGGCCGAAACCGATCGCAAAGATCGACAGCATCTGCACGAGGTTGGTCACCGCGTTCGGGTTTTCGAACGGATGCGCCGAATTGGCGTTGAAGAAGCCGCCACCGTTGGTGCCGAGCATCTTGATCGCTTCCTGCGACGCGACCGGGCCGAGCGCGAGCGTCTGCTTGACGCCTTCGAGCGTCGATATATCTACCGATCCTGCGAGAGTCTGCGGCACGCCGTTCGCGATCAGGAAGATCGCATAGACGACGCAGATCGGCAGCAGCAGGTAGAGCGTGATCCGCGTCACGTCAGCCCAGAAATTGCCGATCGTCTTCATCTCGCGCCGCGCAAAACCGCGGAACAACGCGAAGGCGAGCGCGATGCCCGTCGCCGCCGACAGGAAGTTGTGGATCGTGAGCCCGAGCATCTGGCTGAGGTTCGACAGCGTTGCCTCACCCGAATACCATTGCCAGTTGGTGTTCGTCGTAAAGCTGATCGCAGTGTTGAAAGCGCCGTCGCTCCCAACGCCTGCATAGCCGAGCGGATTTCCGGGCAAGACGCCTTGCAGCCGCAGAATCGCATAAGTGAAAAGCAACAGCACGACGTTGAAGATCAGCATGTGGACCGCGTAGCGGCGCCAGCCCTGCTCTTCGTTCGGGTCGATGCCCGACAACCGGTAAAGGCCGGCTTCGACCGGCCCGAGGATCCGGTGGAGCGGCGTCCGCTCGCCCGCGTAGAGCGCGTACATCCACTTGCCCAGCGGCTTGGTGAGCACCAGCAATATGGCGACGAAAGCGATGATCAGAAGCCAGCCCTGAAAGGTCATGGCGCGCCTCCCTTAAAAGCGTTCGGGCCGTGCGAGCACGGCGACGAGATAGAGAAGAAGGCCGACCGCGGTGAGGCCCGCGAGCCAGAGGTCGAGAGTCATGGTCGCCAATCCCTAAGCGTCGTCGCACAGCCGCGCATAGCCAAGGCTCGCGGCGACGAGGGCAAGGATGATGCCGACCCAGAGAAGATCCTGCATGATTTTGCTCCGGCAGGACGCCCGCCACGGAAGGTGGCACGAGTCGTCTGCGGGCTTCCAAATAGGTCAGGCCGACGTTTGAATGCGAGACGATGAAATCGGCCGCCGCATAGTATTCTCGTATGATTTCGCGAATTCCGCGGCGCAGCGCGCCCGAGCCACGATTTGGCGCGCAATCGATGCCGTTGATCTCGCACGGCATAGCAGAATTTCAACGCCACCGACGCCCGACCAATCTGGAGAAAAAATGCGCCGCCCGCGCATAACCGGATCTCGACTCTCCGGCCTCTCCTCTCGGCCGGAGGGTCTTCAATCTGGGGAAAACGTTCTACGGCGAGCATCGTCGGCCCAATCTGCGAGAGCGGCGATACTTTCGCGACGGAGCGCATGATCGACATGGTCGACGAAGGCGACCTCGCGCTGTTCCATACTGCCGGCGCCTATGGCGCCTCGATGGCATCGACCTATAATTGTCGGCCCCTCGTCCCGGAAGTGCTCGTAGATGGCAACCGCTTCGCCGTAGTCGCCGAACGCGTCGCCCCGCATGACCTGCGACCGCAGCGACTGGCGCCCTGGATGACGGTCAAGGAACCACTCGCCTCCGCGGCCTAATTCCCCGTTCAAAGCGGGACCACGGCACGCACCTCCGCGCGACTCCTCAAGACGAACGCCTTACCTTGGCGCGGATCAGGCCGAGGCTGGTGGCCGGTTGCTCCCTCGCAGCTGTTGGCGTTGGACAGGCGAAAGCCGACTTGATCCCGCAATTATATCGCACCTCGGACGCTATCGAACTGGGCTGCCACATGGCGCGCATAGGGTAAGCCTTCGTCGCTGATCATCAGATCGTCGGCGTCCCATTCGATGATGCCTCGACGCTCGTAATCGGCGAGAACATCTTGGACACGATTCTTGTCTGTTTCGATACGCGCCCGCCCGTTGCATAGAATGTTCCGAATAGTCTGTCCCCGCAGCTGCTGCACATCGTCGATAGTGACACCGCGCACCGCAGTCAGGCACCCCTCTCCGACCAGATCGCGGTACGGTCCCGCCCGCTTTTCATTCTGAACGATCAGGTCTGAAAAGCGACTGATCGCGCTCGCGCCGAAACCAAGCAACACCGGCGCGTCGTCGTCGGTGAAGCCCTGAAAATTGCGGCTCACGCGCTGTTCCTTGGCCGCAATTGCCAAGGGGTCATCGGGCCGGGCGAAATGATCAAACCCGACGGGAATATAGCCCGCGTCGGTCAAGCGCCGGTATCCGTGCGCTGCCTGTTCGAACCGAAGCCGCTGGTCGGGCAGTCCGCTGGCGTCGATCTGCCGCTGACGCGGGATCATGTCGGGCAGGTGCGCATAGCCGAACAGCGCAATCCGGCTCGGCTCAAGGCGGATCGTCTCGTCGAGCGTGGCGTCGAGGTCGGCGAGCGACTGACCGGGCAGGCCGTACATCAGGTCGAAATTGATCGCGTCGATATCGCGCAGGCGCAGCGCTGCGACGACCCGTTCGATATGCGACAAGGGTTGGATCCTGCCGATCGCCTGCTGGACATGCGGCGCGAACGTCTGGACGCCGAGGCTGACGCGCGTGACGCCTGCGGCCGCGAGCACCAATGCCCATTCGGCCGAGAAACCGCGGGGATCGAGCTCGATCGACACGTCTGGCCGGTGCGCGTCGAAGACCGTGAGGATGCGATCGAGCAGGCGTACCAACTCTACCGGCGCGATCGCGTTCGGGCTGCCGCCGCCGAACGCGATGCGCTGGACGCGTCCGCGCCCGCCGAGCCTTTTCGC
Organism: Sphingopyxis sp. H073; assembly: GCF_001468395.1. GTDB lineage: Bacteria > Pseudomonadota > Alphaproteobacteria > Sphingomonadales > Sphingomonadaceae > Sphingopyxis. The sequence continues at coordinate 387,607 of NZ_LNSG01000003.1, forward strand.
GACAAGGGCAATCTCCGCGCGGAGCGCGACGAGATAGTCGGCCAGTCTCTGCTTCCGCCCTGCCGCCCCGGTGTTGCAACCGCAATACCAGCATATCTGCTCGCAAAAGGGGATATGGACGTAGAGCGAGATCGGGGTCGCCGCCTCGATCGCGTCGAGCGCGCGCGCATAATCGGCGGCGCCGACATCGCCGGTAAATTCCATGGCGGTGGGATAGCTGGTGTAACGCGGCACCGGCTTGGCGAGCAAATCGGGGTGATAGGACCACATATGGGCCTGCTAGGCCCGTGCCCGCGCCCGGTCATTGACCGGGATCAACACAGACGAATCAACAGCAGCGCTTTTTGACGCCGTCCGATTTGCTCCGCCGGTCGGCGACTGCGTGGCACGCCTTGGCACAGTCGCGGCGGTTATCGGGGTCGGCGGGATCGCCGGGGACGATCATCCGTCGCGCCGCGCCGCCGCACGACGGCACAGTCAGGATATGCGCCTCGACCGCAATCGGCGGCTGCATGAGCGCGGCCGCGCCCATCGCGACAAAGATGTTGCGGATGTTCATACCGACTCTTCCTCCTCCTCGACGAAGATACGCAGAGCGGCGCCGTCGAGATCGTCGAATTGCCCCTTGCGGAGCGACCAGAAGAAGGCGGCGAGACCGAGCAGCCCCAGGCCGAGCGCAATCGGGATCAGGAAGACCAGCCCGTTCACCGGATCGCCCCCTTCAGTCGCAGCGCGTTGCCCACGACAATCAGCGACGATCCCGACATCGCGATAGCGGCGACGAGCGGCGTGACGAGCCCCATGAAGGCGAGCGGCACCGCCACGGCGTTATAGCCGATGGCGAGGAGGAAATTCTGTCGCACCACCGCCTGTGTTCGCCGCGCCATTCGCACCGCCTGCACCACCGGCATGACCCGGTCGCCCAGGAAGATGCAGTCGGCCGCGTTCTTGCCGACGTCGCTCGCCGATCCCGGCGCGATCGACGCATGACCTGCGGCAAGCGCGGGGCCGTCGTTGAGGCCGTCGCCGACCATCAGCACCTTGCGGCCGAGCGCGGCCTGGCGTTGGATTGCCTCCAGCTTGTCCTGCGGGCTCATCCCCGTCTGCGCGGTCAGGCCGAGCTGGCGCGCCACCGGCGCAACGGCCTCGGCCCGGTCCCCCGAGAGGATCATCGCTTCGACGCCTTCGCGCGCCAGCGCGTCGATCGCCTCGCGGGCGTCGGGCCGCAGCCGGTCCGCGAAGCGGATCGTCGCGACCGCCTTACCCTCGACCGACAGCTCGGTCGCGAGCGCGTCGCCCAGATCGCTGCACTGCGGCCGCCCGAGTTTGACGGTGCTGCCTGCCCATTGCGCCTCGATGCCGAAGCCGGGGGTCTCCGCGATCAACGTCACTTCAGCGGGACGCACGTCAAAACGCCGCAGCCCGCGGGTCAACGCCTCGCTCAGCGGGTGTCGGCTCGCCTGCGACAGCGCGAGAATCAGCGACTTCACGCCGATGTCGAACCGCTCGAGACCGATGGCCTCGGGGCGCCCGAGCGTCAGCGTGCCGGTCTTGTCGACGAACGCAAGATCGACTTCGGCCAGCCGTTCGAGCGCCGAGCCGTCCTTGACGAGTACGCCCGCGCGCATCAGCGCGCCCGCCGCGACGATCTGCGCCGCGGGCACCGCAAGGCCGAGCGCACAGGGACAGGTGATGATGAGCACGGCGGCGGCGATCAGCAGGCTGTCGTGCCAGCCCGCTCCCGCGACCATCCAGCCAGCAAATGCCATCAGCGCAAGGCAATGGACCGCCGGCGCATAGAGCCGCGCCGCGCGGTCGGCGATGCGGACATAGCGCGATTTGCCCTGCGCCGCTTCGCCCATCAACCGCGCTATGTCGGCGATGGCGGTGTCGGCGCCCGCCGCCGTCACGCGCACGCGGATCGGTGCGTCGAGGTTCAACGTGCCGGCATGAACCCTCTCGTCGGGGTGGACCGATTGCGGCGCGCTCTCGCCCGTGAGTAGCGAGAGATCGAGCTGGCTGGCTCCGCCGACCACGACACCGTCGGCCGCCAGTCGCTCGCCAGCCGCGACGAGCATGACCATGTCGGGCTCGAGCGCGGTCGCGTCGACCCAGCGGCTGCGGCCGTCTTTGCCGAGTACCGTCGCGCCGCTTCCCATGTTGCGCAGCAGCGCCGTCACGCCGCCGCGCGCGCGGTCGCGCATCACGCTGTCGAGCCAGCGGCCGCAAAGCAGGAAAAAGAGCAGCATGACCGCGCCGTCGAAATAGGCGTGCTGGCCGCCGGTCGCGGTCTCGTACAAGCTGATCGCACAGACGAGCACGACGCCGATGCTGATCGGCACGTCCATATTGGCGCGGCCGTGGCGGAGCGCTCGCCACGCCGAGCGGAAGAAGGACCGCCCGGCATAGGCGACGGTCGGCAGTGCGATCGCTGCTGACAGCCAGTGGAACAGGTCGCGCGTCGCCCCCGCCGCCCCCGACCAGACCGACACCGACAGCAGCATGATGTTCATCATCGCAAAGCCAGACACCGCAACGGCGCGCAGCAGTTCGCGGCTCGTTTCGGCTTCGGCGTCGGCTTCGTCTGGACCGGTCCCGATTGGATGCGCCTCGAAGCCCAGATGGGAAAAGGCGCCGATCAGGGCGGGCATGTCCGTGTCGGGCAGATAGGACAGATGCACGCGCTTTTCGGTAAAATTGACGCGCGCCGCGGCGATGCGCTTGTCGCGCACCAGCCCCTGCTCCAGCTTGGCGATGCATCCGGCACAGCGGATGTCGGGCACGGCAAAGTCGCGTTCGACGAGAGCGGCGGCGCTCATTGCAGATCCTCGCGATAGCGGGCCTCATCGGCGCCGCGTCGGACAATGAGGTCGAGCCGCCAGCGCCCCATCGCCAGCGGCTCGACCGAGCGCAGCCCCCCGCCCGCCGCCGGCTCGAAACGAAGCGCGACGGACGCGGTGCGCCCAACGGGGTGATTGACGGTCGCGGAGGCCCGAACCCCCTCCAGCGACCGGCCCTTCTTGCGGATGGTCAGCAGGACATGCCGGCCCGCGTCGAGCGTCACCCCCGTATCCCATCCCAGCAGGGCCTGCGCGTCGGCGCGTTCAAGCCACCGGTTGTAATTCTGGCTCGCGACATAGCTGTTCTCGACCACCGTGCCGCCAAAAGTCGACATGGCGAACCGCGCCATGGTGACATTGACCGCGATCACGACCGCAAAGAAAGCGACGAGGATCGCCGTCATATGCCGACCGGTGAAACGCCGGGGTGTCGATGTGTCGGTCATTGTCCTGCCTCCGGCCGGTCGAACTGGATGGTGTCGCTGTCGCCGCGCGGATCGCCGTCGAGCCCGTGCGTTGCGATCGTGAAATCCTGCCGCGCCGGACCGGCGCCGGGCGCGGCGATGAAGAGCTTGATGCTCGTGACGCTGTCGGCGGGCAGCGCCAACTCGATCCGCTGCGCCGCATTTTCGCGCATGCCGGCACCCGTCCACAGCACCGCGCCGGGAAGCCCGCTGACCGTGACCGCGACCCGGCGTGGCCGCGTTTCCATATTGCGCAGCTTCAACGTGTAATTGTTGCGGATCTGGCCGTCGGAGAGCTGGACGTAGAGCGGGCTGCGATCGTGCTGGACCGCAAGGTCGAGACGCGTGCGCTGGCCGAGCGAGAAGAGCATCGCCGCGCCGATCGCGCTCCAGACGCCGAAATAGAGCAAGGTGCGCGGGCGCAGCAGCGTCTTGCGGATCGGCCGCCCCGCGCCGCCCGCCTTTTCGCTCGCCACATCGTCGAGCGTGCAATAGTCGATGAGGCCGCGCGGCCGCCCGACCTGTGCCATCACCCCGTCGCACGCATCGATGCACAGCGCGCAGGTGATACAGCCGATCTGCGGCCCTTCGCGAATGTCGATCCCGGTCGGACACACCGCGACGCACTGGTTGCAGTCGATGCAGTCGCCGAAGGCGCCGGGATGCGCCTGTGCTTTCTTGACGCTGCCGCGCGGCTCGCCGCGCCAGTCCTTGTAGGTCACCAGCAGCGATTTTTCGTCCATCATCGCGGTCTGGATGCGCGGCCAGGGGCACATATAGATGCACACCTGCTCGCGCATGAAGCCGCCGAGGATGAAGGTCGTGGCGGTGAGGACAGCGACAGTGCCATAGGCGATCGGCGCCGCCTGCCCGGTCCAGAAATCCACTGTTAGCGTCGGCGCGTCGGCGAAATACATGATCCAGGCGCCGCCGGTCCAGAAGGCGATCGTTAGATAGATCAGATATTTGACTGTCCGCTTTGACAGCTTTTCGAAGGTCCACGGACCGTTCGCCAATCGCACCTGCGCGTTGCGATCACCGTCGACCAGCCGGTCGACATGCTGGAACAGGTCGGTCCACACCGTTTGCGGACAGGTGTAGCCGCACCAGGCACGCCCCACCGCGCTGGTGACGAGGAACAGACCGATCCCTGCCATGATGAGCAGGCCCGCGACATAATAGAATTCATGCGGCCAGATTTCGATCTGGAACATGTAAAAGCGCCGGTTCGCCAGATCGACGAGCACCGCCTGGTCGGGCGCATAGGGCCCGCGATCCCAGCGGATCCACGGCGTCGCATAATAGATCGCGAGGGTCACCGCCATGATCGCCCATTTGAAGCGGCGGAAGGGGCCGTTCACCGCCTTCGGGTAAACGCCCTTCCGCGCCGCGTAGAGCGGCGCCGACTGGCCGGAGAGATCCTCAGGGCTGGCCATCGGCTCCCGTCCCTTCGGCGACGGGCGCCAGCCCCTTTTCGCCGCCGCCCAGCGAATAGACATAGGCCGACAGCATCTTGATCGTCACGGGATCGAGCCGGCCGCCCCAGCGCGGCATCACGCCGTTGCGCGGCTGGTTGACCGTCGCGGTCAGGCTGTCGCGGTCGCCGCCATAAAGCCAGATCGCGTCGGTCAGTTTCGGCGCGCCGAACTGGCGTCCGCCCTGGCCGCCCGCGCCGTGGCAGACCGCGCAATTGTCCGCAAACAGCGCCGCGCCGCGCGCCGACGCGGCGCTCGCCTTTTCCTGCCGGCTGATCACCCGCACAAAGCTGACGACGTCGCCGATCTGTGCCGCGTCGAGAATGCCGTCGCGGCCGAAGGCGGGCATCAGGCTGGTGCGCGTGTCCTTGTGATCGGGGTTCCGGATGCCGTGCGTCACCGTATATTCGATGCTGGCGAGGTCGCCGCCCCACAGCCAGTCGTCATCGGTCAGGCTGGGGTAAAGGTTTTTCACCCCCGCGCCGCCCGCGCCATGGCACTGGACGCAATGGACGCGAAACGCCGCGCCGCCGCCCTGAACCGCCGCCTGCATCAATTGAGGCTGCGCCGGCAGGTCGGCGAGCGCGGTCGCGGCGATGGCATTGACGGTCGGCGCGCGGCGTTTTGCATCGGCCGCCATTTCCTTCACAAGGTCCCCTCGGCTCGACCAGCCGAGCACGCCCTCGGTCGCGCGGTTCACCATCGGCCACGCCGGATAGAGGACGACATAGGCCAGCCCCCAGACGATCGTCGCGTAAAAGGTCCAGAGCCACCAGCGCGGCAACGGCGTGTTGAGCTCCTCGATCCCGTCCCATTCGTGACCGACCGTGGTCGTCCCGGTGGCTTCGTCGATACGCTTGTGCTCAGCCATGCTCGTCGTCCTTGAAGATCATGTTCGCGGCCTCTTCGCTGCGCGCGCGGGCGTTTGGCCGGAACGGCCAGGCGATGAGGGTGAGGAACAGCAGCGCCATGGCGAGCAGCCCCCAGCTGTCGGCAAAATGGCGGAGGTCGTTATAAGTCATTGCGCCACTTCCGTTTCGGACGGCCGCTCCTGCGGCGCGGCCTTTTCGACGTCGACGAGCGTGCCGAGCATCTGGAGATAGGCGATCAGCGCGTCCATTTCGGTGAGCCGGTCGGGGTCGCCGTCGAAGTCGCGGACCTGCGCTTTCGGATAGCGTTTTTGCAGGTCCAGTCCGGCGGCCGGATCGACCTGCGCCGCAAGATCATCGTTCGCCTTCGCAATGTCAGCCTTGGTATAGGGAACCCCGACGCGATAGAGCGCAGTCAGGTGGTTCGCCATGTCGCCCGTATCGAGGTCGCGATCGGCAAGGAAGGCGTACGGCGGCATGATCGATTCGGGCACCACGCTGCGCGGGTCGATCAGATGCGCCTTGTGCCATTCGTCGGAGTAGCGGCCGCCGACGCGCGCGAGGTCGGGTCCGGTGCGCTTCGACCCCCATTGAAAGGGGTGGTCGTACATGCTCTCGGCAGCGAGGCTGTAGTGACCGTAACGCTCAACCTCGTCGCGGAACGGACGAATCATCTGGCTGTGGCAGGTATAGCAGCCCTCGCGCATGTAGATATTGCGCCCGGCGAGTTCGAGCGGGGTATAGGGCCGCATCCCCTCGACCTTCTCGACCGTGTTGTCGATCCAGAAGAGCGGCGCGATCTCGACGATGCCGCCGATCGCGACGGTGAGCAGCGCGAGCGCGCCGAGCAGCGTCACATTTCGTTCGACTTTCTTGTGACTGAAGCCCTTTTCGGCGGGTTTGGTGGCCATGGTCCGGACTCCTTATTCGGCGGGAACGGGCACGAGCGGACGGTCCGCCGCGGCGTTGTAGGGGGTTTCGGTCATCGGCTTTTCAGCGCGGACCTTCCCGCCGAGCGTTGCCCAGACGTTTGCGATCATGATCAGGAAGCCCGCGAGATACATCGCCCCGCCCGTCGCGCGGATCAGGTACATCGGATGCATCGCGGCGACGCTCTCGGCAAAGCTGTAGACGAGGTAGCCGTCCGCCCCATATTCGCGCCACATCAGCCCCTGCATGATGCCCGCGACCCACATCGACGCGGCGTAGAAAACGATGCCGACGGTCGCGAGCCAGAAGTGCCAGTTGACCATGCGCAGGCTGTACAGCCGCGGACGTCCCCACAGGCGCGGCACCAGATAATAGACGCAGGCAAAGGTGATCATGCCGTTCCAGCCAAGCGCGCCGCTGTGCACATGGCCGATCGTCCAGTCGGTGTAGTGCGACATCGAGTTGACCCATTTGATCGACATCATCGGGCCCTCGAAGGTGCTCATCCCGTAGAAGGCGAGCGCCATCACCATCATGCGGATAATGGGGTCGGTGCGGATCTTGTCCCACGCACCGTTGAGCGTCATCAGGCCGTTGATCATGCCGCCCCAGCTCGGCATCCACAGGATGACCGAAAAGACCATGCCCAGCGTCTGCGCCCAGTCGGGCAGCGCGGTGTAATGAAGGTGGTGCGGCCCCGCCCAGATGTAGAGGAAGATCAGCGACCAGAAGTGGATGATCGACAGGCGGTAGGAATAGACCGGCCGTTCGGCCTGCTTCGGCACGAAATAATACATCATCGCGAGGAAGCCCGCGGTCAGGAAGAAGCCGACCGCATTATGCCCGTACCACCACTGCGTCAGCGCATCCTGGACGCCGGCGAAAGCGGCGTAGCTCTTCGACCCGAAGATGCTGGCGGGCATCGACAGATTGTTGACGAGGTGCAGCATCGCGATGGTGATGATGAAGCTCAGGTAAAACCAGTTCGCGACATAGATGTGCGGCTCGCGGCGCTTGACGATCGTACCGGCGAACACAACCAGATAGGCGACCCAGACGATGGTCAGCCAGAGGTCGACATACCATTCGGGCTCGGCATACTCCTTTGCCTCGGTCACGCCCATCAGATAACCGGTCGCGGCGAGTACGATGAACAGCTGATAGCCCCAGAATACGAAGCGCGCGAGCGTCGGAAAGGCGAGCCGCGCGCGGCAGGTACGCTGCACGACGTAAAAGCTCGTCGCGATCAGCGCGTTGCCGCCAAAGGCGAAGATCACCGCCGACGTGTGCAGCGGCCGCAGACGTCCGAAGGTCGTATATTCGAACTCCAGGTTAAGTGCGGGAAAGGCGAGTTGCAGCGCGATATAAAGCCCCGCCGCCATCCCCGCGATGCCCCAGAACAAGGTCGCGATGACGCCCCAGCGGATCGGGTCATCGTCATAGACGCCCTGATCGGCGGGCATTTTCAGTATCCCGCGCGCGATGCCGTCGAAATCGGCACGCGATACCGTCGCCCATAACGCGATCAGACAGGCGAGCGCGACGATCACCATATGCACGGCGAAGGGCGCATCGACCGCAACCGCCGCCGCCACCAGCGCCAACAGGGCAAGCGCCAGCCAGCCGCCCGCTTTCGTTACCAGACCGTCCATATCGCAAGTCCCCATCGAGCGCGGTCGAAAGCCGCGCGGTTCGGAACCGCTCTGGGCGTGGCGGCGCCCGAAAACATTGATCGGGATCAAAGAAAAGGTTGCGCCACATCAATGTGAACCGACCGCAACGGGCGCAGAGACCGCCCGTCAACGGAGGAACCTACCCATGAAAAAAGACTATCTCTCCCTGCTCGCGCTGGCGACCATGGCCGCCGTTCCCGGTCAGGCGGCTGCGAAGGCGGGCGACGTGCAGTTCAAGATCTTCGCCACCTACGTGGCGCCCGACGGCAAGATCACCGACGTCAAGACCGACCGGATCGGCCTGCCCGCCGGAACTCAGGCCAAGGCCGACGACAATGTGACGCCGACGGTCGCGATCGAATATTTCGTGTCCGACGCCGTCTCGGTCGAGACGATCGCCGGCGTGACGCAACATGACGTCGACGGCCGCGGCGCGCTCGATGGCGCAACGCTCGTCTCCAACGCCAAGATCGTCCCGGCAACGCTCACCCTCAAATATCATTTCGGCAAGGATGGCGGCATCCGCCCCTATATCGGCGCGGGGCCGAGCTATTTCATCTTCATCGACGAAAAGCCCGGCGCCACGACCCGCTCGCTCGGCGCGACGCGCCAGAAGATGGGGGACAAGGTCGGCGCGGCGTTGCAGGCAGGGATCGACATTCCGGTAAACGACCACGGGCTCGCGCTGTCGTTCGACGCCAAGCGCTATTTCCTGCGCCCGACCGCAACCTGGTATGCGGGCACGACCGAGGTGATCAAGACGCGGCACAGGCTTGATCCCTGGGTGATCAGCGCCGGCGTCGCGTTCCGCTTCTAGTTCCCCCGAACTGGCGCCGGCGGCCGGTCAGCCCGCCATCATTTCCATCGCCGCGCGGTCGTTGATCACGATTTCGCGGCGAGACGGCAGGTCGAGCAGGCCGTCGGCGCGCATTTTGGTCAGCTGGCGGCCGAAGGGCAGTTCGAACCCGGCCTGCGTGTCGGCATGACACCCCCGCCCCGCTAATCGTTCCGACATCTCAAGCAGGAAGGACGCCACCTTCTCCGACGCGGACTTGCGTCCAAGCGGCATCATCCAATGCCGTGCGCGCTCGCGTTCATCGAGCGTGCGGCGGAGCAATTGTAGCCAACTCGAATAGCAAGCCCTTCGCTGCACAGCTTGGGAGGATATTGCCCGGGAACGCCGATGGCCTCCAAATCTTTCGTCCGGAAAATTCGCTCCGTTTCGCCAGATCGATTGCGCGCTCTCGCAATGATAATCGGCGTTGCAGTTCCGGGTGCTTCGAGGTCTCCAGAGCAAATTTCGGTGGGTTACCCCAGCGTTCCCTTGCGCGGCCCCATATAGCCGAACAGATAGGCGGCGACTTTCCGCATCTGGATTTCCTCCGCGCCTTCGGTGATGCGGTAGCGGCGGTGGTGGCGATAGATATGTTCGAACGGCTTGTGCCGCGAATAACCGATGCCGCCGTGGACCTGCATCGCGCGGTCGGCGGCTTCGCAGACGAGGCGGTTCGCCCAGTAATTGCACATGCTGACCTTGTCGGACAGCGTTCGCTCGATCTCCTTGTGCGGCGTGCGGTCCATCTCCCACGCGGTCTTGCGGATCAGCAGGCGCAGCATTTCGGCCTGCGTCGCGAGTTCGACGAGCGGGAACTGGATTGCCTGGTTTTTCGCGAGGGCTTCGCCGAACGGCTTGCGTGACCGCGCATAACGCACACTTTCCTCGATGCAGTAGACCGCCGCGCCCAACGATGACGCCGCCTGCCGGATGCGGTTCTGGTGGACGAAGCTCTGCGCGATCGACAGCCCGCCGCCGACCGGGCCCAGCCGCGCGCTGTCGGGCACCCAGACGCCGCTGAAGGTCATCCGCGGATGATCGGTCGGCATGTTGAAGGTCCACATATATTCGTCGACCGTCATGCCTTCGGTGCCCGTCGGCACGAGCAGGCATGTGATGCCTTTTGCATCGCCATCCTGTCCGTCGGTGCGGCAGAAGGTCGCGCAGTGGGTCGCGACATGCATGCCGGTGATCCACATCTTGCGGCCGTTGATCAGCCAGCCGTCGACGCCATCGCGGGTTTCGCGCACCGCGCGTGTCTCCATATGCGTGGCGTCCGATCCATGGTCGGGTTCGGTCAGGCCGAAGGCGGTGCGCCGCTTGCCCTCGAAGCCGCCGAGGATGAATTCCTGCTTCTGTTCCTCGCTCGTCGCGAACTGTTCGAACATCTCGACGAAGGGGAAGTTACCGACGATGCTATGCTCGTTCTGGAGGTCGTTGTGGAGGCCGAGGCCCTTCGCGGCGAAATGCTCGCGGATCACCGCCATCCACAGATTGCTGCCGTCCTTGCCGCCATATTTCTTCGGCGCCGAAAAACGCCAGTGGCCCGCGGCATCGGCCAGCCGCGTCGCCTGGCGCAAAAGCTGCTCCCACTCGTGCCGCGGCAGGCCCTGATTGTCCCAGTCGGTGCGGCTATGCTCGCGCCGGTGGTCGAAGAAGCGGATATTGTCGTCGGCATTCTCGAGCGGCCTGATCTCGGCTTCGATAAAGGCATCGAGTTCGTCCAGGTAGGCCTGCAAATCGGCCGGAACCGCAAAATCCATCGTCTCTCTCCCGCTTATCCTATCCGTTCCACGCCGCGCGCGCCGCCGCCAGCGCGGCATATTTTGGGCTGTCGACGGTGCATTTGTCGAGCGCCGCGCGGCGCAGGCGCGCGAGCAGGCCCGGTTCCGCCAGCGTCCGCTCGCCCGACATCAGCGCGTCGGACAGCGCCTTGTCCTCGGCGCGCACCCCGGCATCGAGATCGCGCATCACGATGCCGAGCGCGTTCATTGCCACCACCGCTTCGAATTTGTCATGGCCTTCGGACTTCGGCTTGACCGCACCCTCGATCCAGTCGCGCACCGCCTGCACCATCTCGCGGTTCGTCGGCTCGCCGAACGGCACGGACATGGCCGGGGGCGACGGCGGCAGCACCCGCGCCCCCTCCGCTTCGGGTGCATCCACCCCGATGAGTTCGACCAGGTCGAGTTCTTGCTCCGCCGTTCGCCGCCCGATGACGACGCGCTCGACCGTCGGGTCGGCTCCGTTCCGCCACGCCTGCCCCATCTGCAGGCAGCCGAGCGCCCACCAGAGCGTGCGATAGACAAGCCAGAAGCGGAACCGCGCCGAATCGATCGGGCGGCCACCCGCCGCCCGATAGGCAGCGAAATAATCCTCGAGACTGCCGAGGCCGAAGGCGGGCCGCTCGATCCGGCCAAAGCGCCACACCGCCATGCAGCCGAAGGCGAGATCCTCATGCGCGTCGCCCAGATGCGCGAGCTCCCAGTCGAGCACCGCGGCGAGGCCGCCCCCGTCCTTCGCGAGATCGACCATCACATTGCCCATGCGATAGTCGCCATGGACGAGCACGGGATCGGCAGGCGCGGGCAGATGATCCTCGCACCAGCGGATCGCGAGCGCGATCGCCGGACGATCGCCGCCATAGGACAGGAACCGCGCCTTGAGCTCCGCGAGCGCCTCGGCGGTGTCCATCAGCGGGATTGCGGCGGGAATCGCCGCGCGCGGGATCGCGTGGATGCGCGCGAGCTCGCGGCCGAGGTCGGCGAGCAGGGACGGCGGCGGGTCCGCCAATATCTTCGCCGGGCTCACCTCGGCGACGATGCGGCGCATCACATAGCCGGTGCCCATGCCGTCGGCATCGGACAGCACGCCGACGACTTCGGGCGCCTTCACCCCCGCCGCGTGCGCCGCGATCACCAGCACGGCCTCGTCGGCATGGCCATAGGGCCGGCCCGCCATATAGTCCGCCGACGGTGCGCGGCGCAGGACATAGCCCGCCGATCCCGCCGGGCCCGACCAGTCAAACGCCCAGCTTTCCATATTCGCACCGCCCGACAAACGGGCCAGGCCCGACAGTGTGCCCCGGCCGACGATACGGGTCATGAATGTGCCGAGCTTCTCGTGCAGATCAGCCATCGCCCCCACCGTCGCATCCCTTCATCGATCTTTACTTGGCATCACGATTAAACAAACCCCGCCGGCCGACCGATGCAAGGGCCGCAGGTATCATTCCGCAGATCCGGACGTTTTTCGTGCGCCGGTACCCTGCGAGAGGCATCCCTTCAGCCGCAGCAGACCGCGCGGACATCGCCATCCAACACCCCTTGCGTTCGTCCGCCAATTAAGCCACAACTTTACGTGAACGTAAAGGTAAAGACCAGCGAACAGCCGAGAGGATTTCTTCCCCATGACCGACGTCCCCAGCTTCGACAGCATCAAGCTCGAAATCGCCGACACTGTCGCGATCATCACGCTCAACCGCCCCGATCGGCTGAATTCGATGCCGCCCGCGATGGCCGACGATATTCGCGCCGCGCTCGATCATCTGCCGAGCCTCGGTGCGCGCGCGTTGCTGATCACGGGCGAAGGACGCGGCTTCTGCTCTGGCGCCGATCTGGCGGATGACCGGTCGGGTGGTGGCGCGGTCGGCGGGGGAGCCCGGAGCCGCAACGCGCTGCGTGGGCATTACAACCCGATGCTGCTCGCGCTCGCGAATCTCGACATCCCGGTCGTCGTCGCGATCAATGGCCCCGCCGCCGGTGTCGGCTGCAGCTTCGCCCTCTCGGGCGATTTCACGATCGCGGGCAAGAGCGCCTATTTCCTGCAGGCCTTCGTCAACATCGGCCTGGTTCCCGACGGCGGCTCGTCGTGGCTTCTCCCACGCCTCGTCGGCGTGCCGCGCGCACTGCAGATGATGATGCTGGGCGAGAAGATTACGGGCGATCAGGCGGCCGACTGGGGCATGATTTACAAATGCGTCGAGGATGCCGATCTGCTGGCGGAAGCCAAGGCGCTGGCAACACGCCTTGCCAACGGCCCGACGATCGCCCTCGGCACGATGCGCAAGATACTGCGCGACGGGCTGACGCAGGATTTCGCGACCACGCTCGACGCCGAAGCCAGGGGCCAGTTCATCGCGGGGGGCACCGCCGATGCCGCCGAGGGCATCCTGGCGTTCCAGCAGAAACGCAAGACCGAGTTCAAGGGCAAGTAAGCCGGGGCGCATCGGCGCAAATGCCTGTGGCCCCCGGCTTTCGCCGGGGTGCACAGATTTTACTCCGCCGCTTCTTCGACCATCACTTTCTTGTAGATGCTCGTGCGAGGATAAGAGCAGAGCCGCTCGACCATCGGCGCGAAGAATTCGAGCGGCAGCGTATCGTAATCGGGATCGAACGCCGGCGCGTCATATTTCTCGCAGAATTCGGCGCAGGCGGCCGCATAGGGACTGTCGGCGAACTGGTCGCGCATGTCGCGATCGAGGCCGATATAGTGGAAGAAATAATGGCCCTGGAAGATGCCGTGATGCTGCACGATCCAGAGATTCTCTTCCGACAGAAAAGGCTTCAGGATCGCCGCCGCGACGTCGGGATGGTTGAACGCGCCCAGCGTGTCGCCGATATCGTGGAGCAACGCCATCACGACATATTCCTCGTCGCGGCCGTCGCGGTGTGCTCTGGTCGCGGTTTGCAGGCAATGTTCGAGACGGTCGACCGGAAAGCCGCCGTAATCGCCGCCGAGCAGCTTCAGATGCTCGAGGATGCGGGTGCCGTTGTTCGGCGCGAATTCCTTCTGCTCGCGCGCGATGATGTCCCAGTCTTCCTGCGTTCCGTCGATCATCGAGCGGAACGTCGCATGCTCGTGCGTCATGTCGGTCATGGCAGCCTCTCCTGAATTGGCGGAGAGCCTATCCTATTCGTTGTTATTTGCAACGTTATAGGTCTTGACCTCGGCCTGGGTCAGGCAGCGGCGCGTCGACTTGTCCTCGGCATTGGCGATCGCCTTCTGCCGGTACATCACCTCGGTCAGCAGCTTGCGCGACACCCCCATGCGGATCAGGAAATCATTGTCTTCGCTCGCCAGCAGCGCGGCATCCTGTTCGATGTCGCCGATCAGCTCCTTGGTCGCGTCGGTCCCCATCGCGACGCTCATGTCGATCGACTGGCGATCGCCGGTACGCGTGAACATATGGACGATGAACAGCCCGCCGGGATCGATCACGCGCGGCTGTCCGCCCATGAAGATGAAGTTGCACGCGCTGAAACACGCCCATCCCGCCGGAATCCGCGTCATCAACCCGAAGTTCGAGCGGATGATGCGCCCCGCCGCATTGCCCGCACGCGCATCGCCGCCGGGCGAGCTCAGCCAGACTTCGCCGACATCGGGATTGGCCTCGAGCGCCTTTTTGAGCCGGTCGGGGGCGCCGGCATCGATCCGCCCCTCGGCGAGCAGCACCTTCGTGCCGCCCTTGGTCGCCGGCGTGAAGGTCATCGTCGGATTCGCCGACCAGCCGGGCGCGGCCGGACAGGTCGGGTTCGCAGGGTCCATCTTGACCTTCGCTGCGCCGGTCAGGCTAGCGAGGCAGGCGGCCGCCAGCGCGACGCGTGCGATCCTAGGCCGCAAGGACATAGCGCGACTGTCCCGGACCGCGGCACATCTTCTTGGAAACCCGCGTTTCCTCGCCCTCGACGATCACCACGTCGGTAACGTTCATGCAACTGGTGCCGTCGGCGAGCTGGTTCTTCGACGCGACGGTCGACGATCCGCTGACATTCTCGCGCGTCGTGCTGGTCCAGTTTGCGGTTTCTCCGACGTCGCCGCCGCGCGTCACCTGCTCGGTCGCGGCCGCCGCCTGCACCTGCTCCTTCGGGTCGAGCTTGCAGGCGATGGCGTTGGTCAGCGTGCCGCTGACCTCGGCGATCGGAACATAGCTGTAGACGCCAGCCTTGCTCGCCGCGCTGCCGATCGCGCTGTCGAGTACGCCGCCGATGATCGCACGGCCCGCACCGCTTCCCTTCTTGCCCTTCGGACAGCCGCCATTGTCGCTGTCGCTCGACGTCGGCGCCGGGCTCGGCGTCGTCACCTTGCGCAAGATGCTGCCGAACTGCGCCTGCGCCGGAGCCACGGCGAGTATGCAGGCCGCCATCATGGCCGGGGCACCCCATAATCTGTGCTTCATCGAACCGTCCCTCACCGCACCCTTATCGGGCAACTCGCGACCCCTGTCGCATCAATTCATGCCATCTGCTGTGATTTTCATCAACAACCGGCGAAATGTCATGCAGACAGGTTGAATTAAGGCTGAATATGTCACAGTAACGCCCCATGCTTTCGCAAAAGACCCGTTATACGATCCGCGCGTTCCAGCATCTTGCCGATCACTGGGGTAAGGGGCAGGTCCAGCTCGCGGATATTGCGGAAGCGCAGAATATTCCGCCCAAATTCCTGACCGTGATCCTGTCCGAAATGGCGCGCGAAGGGCTGCTCATCTCGCAGCGCGGGCGCGACGGCGGCTACCAGCTCGCGCTGCCGCCGATCGACATCAGCTATGGCGACCTCGTCCGCCTGACGCGCGGCTCGCTCGCGCTCGTCCCCTGTGCCGCGCGCAACGCGCACGAGCATTGCAAGAACTGCCTGCCGGAAGCCGAATGCCGGCTGCGCAGCCTGATGCTGAAGGTCCGCGACGACACCGCCTCGATCCTCGACCGCATTACCCTCGCCGACCCGATCGAGCTCGAACCTGTGTTCGAGAAGGACGAGGCGGCGGAATAGCCGCCCTAGTCAACGCAACAAAAAAGGCCCGCTTTCGCGGGCCTTTTGTAATGGTGGAGCCTAGCGGGATCGAACCGCTGACCTCTACAATGCCATTGTAGCGCTCTCCCAGCTGAGCTAAGGCCCCGTGCCATTTTCAGGATCGCCCTGGCCAATATTCTTGGCTAGTGCGACCGGGACGCCGCCTTTACCAGCGCGCGTCCGTTATGCAAGGGGCCAAATGCGTTCGAGGACGCTTTTTTGATCCCCTGCGTATCGAACTCCAGAAGATCAGCCTTCTTCGTCCTCGTCGTCGCCGGTCGCGACGCCCAGATCGTCGTCGCCGCCCAGATCGACGTCGTTATCGGGCGAATCGGTGTCCTCATCGACATCGACGTCCAGATCCAGATCGTCATCCGCCTCCGGTTCGGCCGCGACCTTGCCCGGCTTTTCGACTTCCTCGAACGGCATCGGCTGCTTCGATTTCAGGACCGATTCCGGTAGCCATGCATAACCGCAGTTGATGCAGGTGACCGGATCGTCCTTGGTCAGATCATAGAATCGGGTGGCACATTTCGGGCAGCTGCGCTTCGCGCCCCATTCAGCCTTTACCATAACAGCCTCGTAAACCTCTGAAGAAAGGATAGGAATTTCGGAAGAGAGACAGCGCCGACAGGGCCATCCGCCAAATTGGCGTGCGCCTTGCCAGATTGTTTGCCCGCTGTCAAAAGCCGCACGCCATGACAGACCAGACCGCCCGCCCGCGCCGCTTTTCCGCCTCCGCTCCGCTCAAAGGTAGGATCGCGATTCCCGGTGACAAGAGCATCTCGCACCGTTCGCTGATGCTGTCGGCGCTCGCGGTCGGAACCAGTCGCGTCACCGGGCTCCTCGAAGGCCACGATGTTCTGGCGACCGCCGCCGCGATGCGCGCGATGGGCGCGGGCATCGAGCGGTGGGGCGACGGCGAATGGGTCATCGACGGCGTAGGGGTCGGCGCGCTGCTCCAGCCACGCGAAGCGCTCGACATGGGAAACAGCGGCACCTCGACCCGCCTCCTTATGGGGCTCGTCGCGAGCCATCCGATCACCGCGACCTTCGTCGGCGACGCCAGCCTGTCGGGCCGCCCGATGGGGCGCGTCATCGACCCGCTGTCGCAGATGGGGGCCGACATTTCCGCGTCACCCGGTGGCCGCCTGCCGCTGATGGTGCGCGGCCTCGCCCCCGCGATCCCCCTCGCCTATCGCCTGCCGATGGCGTCGGCGCAGGTGAAGAGCGCGGTATTGCTCGCGGGGCTCAACACCCCCGGCATCACCGAGGTGATCGAGCCCGTTCCGACGCGCGACCATAGCGAACGGATGCTGAGGGGCTTCGGCGCCGACCTCAGCGTCGAAACCGAACCCGACGGCACCCGCCACATCCGCATCCGCGGCGAGGCCGAGCTCAAGCCGCAGACGATCGTGGTGCCCGGCGATCCGTCGTCGGCCGCCTTCTTCATCGTCGCCGCGCTGCTCGTCCCCGGATCGGACGTCACCATCGCGAATGTCGGGCTCAACCCGACGCGCGCGGGCCTCGTCGAGGTGCTGCAGGCGATGGGCGGCGATATCGCCCTGCTCGACGCGCGCGAAGTCGGCGGAGAGCCCGTTGCCGACCTTCGCGTCCGCCACAGTGCCTTGAAAGGTATCGAGATCGACCCGGCCGTCGTGCCGAGCATGGTCGACGAATTCCCGATCCTCTTTATCGCCGCTGCGCTTGCCGAGGGTCGCACCGTCACGACCGGCCTCGACGAACTGCGCGTCAAGGAAAGCGACCGCCTTGCCGTCATGGCGGCGGGTCTGCAGGCCATCGGCGCGCGGGTTGAAGAAAGCGAGGACGGCTTGATCATCGACGGCACCGGCGGCGACCCTGTGCCTGGCGGGGCCACCATCGCGGGCCATCTCGACCACCGCATCTGCATGAGCTTTGCGGTCGCGGGGCTCGTCAGCAAGGCGCCGGTCGAAATCGACGACATGGCGCCCGTCGCGACCAGCTTCCCGAATTTCGAGGCTTTGCTCGAAGGGCTGCAGGCGTGATCATCGCCGTCGACGGCCCCACCGCGTCGGGCAAGGGCACGATTGCGCGCGCGCTGGCCGCCCATTTCGGCCTGCCCGTACTCGACACCGGGCTGCTTTATCGCGCGGTCGGGTATCAGACGCAGCTCGGCCACGGCGATCCCGACAACGCCGCCGACGCACTCGCCGCCTGCGACTTCCCCGACACGCTGCTCGACGATCCCGCACTCCGCTACGAAAGCACAGGCGGCCTCGCGAGCCGCGTGTCGATCCACCCGGCGGTACGCAAGGCGCTGTTCCAGCGGCAGGTGGATTTCGCGAACCAGCCCGGCGGCGCGGTGCTCGACGGGCGCGATATCGGCACGGTCATCGCGCCGCACGCCGACGCCAAGCTGTTCGTCACCGCCTCGCCCGAAGAACGCGCGCGCCGTCGTCATGCCGAAATGCGCGCGCGCGGGGTCGATGTGACCTATGACGCGGTCCTCGCCGACGTCCACGCCCGCGACGCGCGCGACACCGGCCGCGCCGACGCACCGCTGCTCCGCGCCGACGACGCGCTGCTGCTCGACAACAGCGAAATGGATATCAACGAAGCGATCGCGGCGGCGATCGCCTTCGTCGAGGAAAGGGTCAGGCGACCCAGCTGATCTCGGGCAGCGTTTGACGCTCGGGGGCAGGCCCGGCGTGATAGACGCAAGTCTCGCCCATGCCCTTCAGCATCTCGTTGTGCGGCGGCCCGAAAGCGGCGCGATCCTTGGCGCGCAGCCAGGTGCTTTCCGAAATCGCGATACCGTTGACCGGCGCCGTGCCTTCCAGCCGCGCCGCCATGTTCACGGTCTCGCCCCAATAATCATAGGCCATCCGCGTCGCGCCGATGACGCCGCCGACGACCGGCCCGCTGTGGATGCCGACGCGCAGGGCGACGTCGGTGCCCGCCACTGCTTGCAACTCGGCGACGCCCGCCAGCACATCGCGCGCGAAGGCGATGGCGGAATCGGCGCTGTTCCCGCTCGTCACATTGCCACCCGCGATCGCGAGATACGCATCGCCGATCGTCTTGACCTTCTCGACCCCATGCTTTGCCGCGCAGGCGTCGGCATGGTTGAAGAAGGCATTGAGCACCTCGACCAGATGCCCCGGCGACACGCGCTTCGCGAGTTTGGTGAAGCCGACCATGTCGATGAAGATCACGCTCGCGTCGGCATAGGCGTCGGCGACCATCCGCCCATCGCGGATGCGCTCGACCGCGGCGGGCGGCAGCATGTTATAGACGAGTTCCTCATTCTTCCGGCGCTCGGCCTCGAGCGCCTCGGCGAGCGCGAAGGCGCCGCGGCTCGACCGGTCGATGGCGACGTTGATCGCCAGCATGATGACGGCCCCGCTCGAATAGCTGAGCAGCGCGTACCACATCCCCGCGTCATGGCTCTGCACCGGCAGCACGGTTGCGAGAAAGACGAACAGGTCGAGCCCGAGCCACAACAGGAAGAGTCGCGGGCGGCCCGCCAGCACGACGGCGGCAAAGGCGCTGACCCCGAGCCGGTTCATCACCCCGACCGCGTGCATCTCCTCCTGCATGTCGATCAGTTCGTCGAACAGGATCAGGTTGATATGGCCGAGTAGAAAGACGATCCCAAGCAGGGCCGCAAAATCCAACCCCGGCCGCGCGACATAGCCCGACCAGAAGGTCGATGCGATATAGGCGCCCGCGAGCGCGATCATCGCCCCGAACAGCACCGCCAGCTTCGCCGTATCGACCGGATTGACCAGCAGCGGATTGACGATCGTGTAGGCCAGCGCCACCAGCATGAACAACACGCCATAGATGCGCACGAACGGCAGGCGCAGCGTGCGCGCCGTTTCCTGGACTCGCGCCTCGACCGCCGGATCGGCGAACTGGCCGTGCGACATCACCTGCATGGAGACCCCTCTCGATTGCGTGGGAGAATCTATAAGCAAGGTCTTACGATGGGGTTTACCTTCGGCGCGCGCCCCTCCTCGTCGCCTTTGACTTGATCCGGGGTCGATTCGAGCGGCGAGGACATGGACCCCGGATCAAGTCGGGGTTGACGATGAAAGCGAGGTTTCGCCTTGCTTTTGCGCACCCTCCGCCATATATGCGCGCCGTCCGACAGGCTTTGGCCGGTCGAGGCACGGACAAACCGCCGCTCTTCGAACATGAGCGTCGGGCGTGACGGGATGCACTCGTCGCGCCCTTTTTGCTTTGCTCCTGCCCCGATTGGCAAAGGCTGGAAGGATGTCCTGCATCGCATCCGGCGGGCAGGACAGATCGGCCAAAAGACCAGCGGAACCAACCGCTTGGCCGGAACAGATGAAGTAAGGAAGAACCCATATGGCCTCTACGGCTTTTCCGTCGCGCGACGATTTCGCCGCGATGCTCGACGAATCGCTGGGTGGTGCTGATGGCGGCTTTGAAGGCCGCGTCGTCAAGGGCACCGTGACCGCGATCGAAAATGACCTGGCAGTGATCGACATCGGCCTGAAGAGCGAAGGCCGCGTGCCGCTTCGCGAATTCGCGATGCCGGGCCAGAAGGCCGACCTCAAGGTCGGTGACGAAGTCGAAGTCTATGTCGACCGCGTCGAAAACGCCAATGGCGAAACCATGCTGTCGCGCGACCGCGCTCGCCGCGAAGCCGCCTGGGACCGCCTGGAAGAAGAATTCAACAAGGAAGCGCGCGTCGAAGGCGTCATCTTCGGCCGCGTCAAGGGCGGCTTCACCGTCGATCTCGGCGGCGCCGTGGCGTTCCTGCCCGGCAGCCAGGTCGACATCCGCCCCGTGCGCGACGTTGGCCCGCTCATGGACCTTCCGCAGCCCTTCCAGATCCTCAAGATGGATCGCCGCCGCGGCAACATCGTCGTGTCGCGCCGCGCCATCCTCGAGGAAACCCGCGCCGAGCAGCGTTCGGGCCTGATCCAGAACCTCGAAGAGGGCCAGATCATCGAAGGCGCGGTCAAGAACATCACCGACTATGGTGCGTTCGTCGACCTCGGCGGCATCGACGGCCTGCTCCATGTCACCGACATGAGCTACAAGCGCGTCAACCACCCGAGCGAAGTCATCAACATCGGTGACACCGTCCGCGTCCAGATCATCCGCATCAACCGCGACACGCAGCGCATCAGCCTCGGCATGAAGCAGCTCGAAAGCGATCCGTGGGAAGGCGTCGCCGCCAAGTACCCGGTCGGTGCGAAGCTGTCGGGCACGGTCACGAACATCACCGACTATGGTGCGTTCGTTGAACTCGAACCCGGCATCGAGGGCCTGGTCCACGTCAGCGAAATGTCGTGGGTCAAGAAGAACGTCCACCCCGGCAAGATCGTTTCGACCAGCCAGGAAGTCGATGTCATCGTTCTCGAAGTCGACAGCGACAAGCGCCGCATCTCGCTCGGCCTCAAGCAGGCCCAGTCGAACCCGTGGGGCGCCTTTGCCGAGGCTCACCCGGTCGGTTCGGTCGTCGAAGGCGAAGTCAAGAACGCTACCGAGTTCGGCCTGTTCATCGGCCTTCCGGGCGACGTCGACGGCATGGTCCACATGTCGGACATCGCTTGGGGCATCTCGGGCGAAGAAGCGCTGCACCTCCACCGCAAGGGCGAGAATGTGCAGGTCGTCGTGCTCGACGTCGACGTCGAGAAGGAACGCATCAGCCTCGGCATCAAGCAGCTTGAAAAGGGCGCTCCGGCCGTTGGCGGCGCCAACACTGCCGGTTCGGGCTCGCTGAAGAAGAACGACGTCGTCACCGTGTCGGTCCTCGAAGTCCGCGACAACGGCCTCGAAGTGCAGGCTGGCGAAGATGGCGCCACCGGCTTCATCAAGCGCGCCGACCTCGGCCGCGACCGCGACGAACAGCGCCCCGAGCGCTATCAGGTCGGGCAGAAGTTCGACGCAATGGTCACCGGCTTCGACCGTTCGAAGAAGCCCAGCTTCTCGGTCAAGGCAATGCAGATCGCCGAAGAGAAGGAAGCCGTCGCGCAGTACGGCTCGTCGGACTCGGGTGCGTCGCTCGGCGACATCCTCGGCGAAGCGCTGAAGGCCGGCAAGAAGGACTGATAATTTCGTCCCTCTGCCGTCAGGCAACAGAAAAGGCCCGCGAAGTGTCCCTTCGCGGGCCTTTTTCTTTCAGTGATATATTTTGACCGAACAGTGATTCATGATACTCTCCGGGCCGCGTTGGGAGGGGTCCTCACGCAATCCGAACCGGCAAAGACCGGATGGCCTGCATCCCGCGGGGTGCGCGTGATATGTCAAGGGGAAGCAAATGATCCGGTCGGAACTGGTTCAGAAGATCGCGAGCGAAAACAGCGACTTGCGCCTTGAAGAGGTCGAACGCATCGTCGACGCCTTTTTTGATTCCATCGTGGATCAACTGGCCTCGGGCGGCCGCGTCGAACTCCGCGGCTTCGGGGCCTTCTCGACCCGCTCCCGCGAATCGCGCACCGGCCGCAACCCGCGCACCGGCGCTCCGGTGGCTGTGAAAGCGAAGGCAGTCCCCTATTTCAAGCCGGGCAAGGAAATGCGCGAGCGTCTGAACGACTGATCGCGCGTCTCAAACCTTCGTCATTGCGAACCCGGCGAAAGCGGGGCGAAGCAATCCCGAACGGTGAGCGCACACTGTGGATCGACGCATCGCTTCGCGCCTCGCAATGCCGCGGAAGAGGAAGGGTCGCGGCCTCAATTCTTGAGGCGGTAACCCGTTCGAAACACCCAGAAGATCACCGCCAGGCACAGCGCCAGGAACAGCGCAACCGCCCCCATGCTGACTTCGATCCCGACATCTCCCTGCCCGAAGAAGGTCCAGCGGAATCCGCTGATCAGATAGACGACGGGATTGAACAGCGTGACCGCACGCCACGCCGCGGGCAGCATGTCGAGCGAATAGAAAGCACCGCCCAGAAAGGTCAGCGGATAGACGACGAGCAGCGGGATCACCTGCAACTGCTCGAAACTCTGCGCCCAGATACCGATGATGAAGCCGAACAGGCAGAAAGTCACCGCCATCAGGATCATGAAGGCGACCATCAGCAGCGGGTGCGCCACCTGCACATCGACGAAGAAATGCGCGGTCGCAAAGATGATCGCACCGATGATCACCGATTTCGTCGCCGCCGCGCCGACATAGGCGATCAGCAGTTCGAGCGGCGACATCGGCGAGGATAGCATCTCGTAGATCGTCCCCGTCCATTTGGGCATGTAGATGCCGAAGCTCGCGTTGCTGATGCTTTCGGTGAACATCGTCAGCATCATCAGGCCCGGCACGATGAACGCGCCATAGGGCACGGTGCTGACGTCGCTCATCCGGCTGCCGATCGCGGAGCCGAAGACAACGAAATAGAGCGTCGTGGTTATGACGGGCAGCATCAGGCTGGTCCAGAACGTACGCCCGAAGCGCGCCATTTCGAACAGATAGATGGCACGAATGCCGCGTAAATTCTTGATCATGCGGCGCGTTCCTCGGTCTTCGTCTCATGTACCAGCCCGACGAAGATATCCTCGAGCGAACTCTGTTCGGTGTGGAGGTCCTTGAACTGGATGCCGCGGTCGCTCAGCCGCCGCAGCAGCGACGGCACGCCCGTGGCCTCGGCCTGGCTGTCGAATTCATAGACCAGCTCATGCCCCTCGCCGGCGAGCACCAGATTCCACTGGGCCAGTTCGGCGGGCACCGCATCCAGCGGGTCGGCGAGGTTGAGGGTCAGCGTCTTGCGCCCCAGCTTTTTGATCAGCGCGTCCTTCTCCTCGACCAGGATCAGCCTGCCCTTGCTGATCACCCCCACGCGGTCGGCCATCTCCTCGGCCTCTTCGATATAGTGGGTGGTCAGGATGATCGTGACGCCGCGTTCGCGAAGACCGCGCACCATGTTCCACATGTCGCGGCGCAGCTCGACGTCGACACCCGCGGTGGGCTCGTCGAGGAACAGGATGTCGGGCTCGTGGCTCAGCGCCTTCGCGATCATCACGCGGCGCTTCATGCCGCCCGACAGCTCCATGATCTTCGCATTGCGCTTGTCCCAGAGTGACAGATCC
Organism: Sphingopyxis sp. H073; assembly: GCF_001468395.1. Lineage (GTDB taxonomy): Bacteria > Pseudomonadota > Alphaproteobacteria > Sphingomonadales > Sphingomonadaceae > Sphingopyxis. The sequence goes on from NZ_LNSG01000003.1 coordinate 411,528, forward strand.
TTGAGCAACTGCTCGATGAAGGCCGGATCGCTGGGCTTGCCGAACAGCCCGCGCGAAAAGGTCACCGTCGTGATTACCTTCTCGAACGCGTCGGTATGCAGCTCCTGCGGCACCAGCCCGATCATCGAGCGCGCGGCGCGATAATCGCGCGCATGATCGTGCCCGCCCACGGTCACCGTCCCCGCGCTCGGCGTGACGATGCCGCAGACGATGCTGATCAGCGTCGTCTTGCCCGCGCCGTTCGGCCCAAGCAGCGCGAAAATCTCGCCCTTGTTGATGGTAAGGTCGACACCGGCCAGCGCCTGGTGCCCGCTCTTGTAAGTCTTTCCGAGGCCGGAAATGTCGAGGACGGCAGTCATGCCATCGCGTCTAGCCGAGCCGCCGCGCAGCGGGAAGCCGCAAACATCGCTTGACCTCCAACGGGCCATCGGCTTGACCCGCAAGCCAAGCGGACGTGGCGAAATCGGTAGACGCAGCAGACTTAAAATCTGCCGTCCTAGTGACATGCGGGTTCAAGTCCCGCCGTCCGCACCAAAGTCAAATCGGGAGGTCGAATCGCCGGGGCCGCGTTTCGGCTCGCCTGACGCGCTCGATCTGGATCCGCCGGCCGGCCGAGCGGCCACCACGGATACGACAAAGCCGTGGCCTTCGCTCCGGTGCCGTCCTAGGATAAGGCCATAATGCGCCCAATTCGTTCTGCTGTCGTCCTTCTGCTCGCCGCCTCCACCTCGCTCGCGCTCGCGAGTTGCGGGCTGTTCGGGTCGCGCGGGCCCGTGAAGATCGCGGCGATCGGATCGCTCAACCCCGCTTCCACGCCGCTGAGCGGGGAACTCTCGGCCGCCAATGCCGCCTTGCTCGACGCGTCGGCGCAAGGGCTCGTCGGTTTCGACGGCGATGGCCAGATCGACGTCGGGCTCGCCGATCGCTGGACGGTCACCGCCGACGGGCGCAGCTATATCTTCCGCATCCGCGAGGCCAAATGGACGAACGGGCGCAAGGTGATGGCGGAGGATGTCGCGGCGACGCTGCGCTCTTATCTCGCGCCCGCCAGCCGCAACCTGCTCAAGGATGATTTTCCCGAGATCGACACGATCAAGGCGATGACCGACAGCGTAATCGAAATCCGCCTGACCGTGCCGCAGCCGAACATGCTGGAATTGCTCGCGCAGCCGACGATGGCGATCGTCTATAAGGGGATGGGCTGGGGGCCCATGCGCGCGAAGCGGATCGGCCGCGCGGTGCTGCTGTCGCCCGTTCCCGACCCGCTCGCCGAAGATCCCGACGCGGCGGAGGCGGCGGCGAACGATCCCAAGGCGTCGATCGAACTTGTCGGCACCTCGCCGGAGGGCGCGCTCGCGCGGTTCAAGAACGGCTATGCCGACGGCGTCCTCGGCGGGCGCTTTTCGACCCTCCCCTATTTCATCGCCTCGGACATCGGCCGGTCGCGGCTGGTCGTCGATCCTGCGCCGGGGCTGTTCGGACTGGTCTTCACCCGCGCCGAAGGATTTCTCGCAACCGATGCTAACCGCGACGCGCTGTCGCGCGTCATACGGCGCGAGCGGCTGGTCGACGCCTTCGGGCTCGCCGAATGGCAATCGCAGGTCGCGATGCGCCCCACCGCGCACCGCCGCGACGGCGGCCCGGCACCGATCCAGCCGGCCTGGAACGATTATGACGATCCCTCGCGCCTCGCGCAGGCGCAGCGCGCGGTCAACGCCTGGCGCAGCGGGGGACGTGCGATCGATCCGCTGCGCATCGCGGTTCCCGACACGCCGGGCGGCCGCATCCTCTACGCCTATGTCGCGGCGGATATCGCGCGGCTGGGGATCGAGACGCGGCGCGTCAACATGGCCTCGGCTTCCGACCTTCGCCTGATCGACGAGGTCGCGCCGAACGACGACGCGCTGTGGGCGCTGCGCCGCCTGTCGTGCCAGCGCGACACGCTGTGCAATCGCGAGGCGCAGGAACTGATCGACCAAGCGATGGCCAATATCGACGCGGGCCAGCGGGCCGAACAGATTAGCGAAGCCGAAGCGGTGCTCGCGCGCTACACCCCCTTCATCGCGCTCGCCGCGCCGCTCCGCTGGTCGGTCGCCTCGCAGCGGTTGACCGGCCTGCGCCCGAACGCGCGCGGCGCGCACCCATTGAATCGCCTGATCACGCCCCCCAATTAATGTGGTGGCGCTTCACCCCCGAGCGCTTTTGAAAGGACCCGCATGGCCCCTTCGACTCCCAATCCCGACGCCATTTTCGACGCGCTGATTCAGAACCGGCGCGATCCCGCTTCGCTGCGCAAGCGGGTCGAGACGCTGGAAATGCTGCTCGAACGCAGCTTCGTCATTCCCGGCATCAACCGCCCAGTCGGCCTCGACGCGATCGTCGGCCTAGTTCCCGTCGTCGGCGATGTGATCGCTGCGACGATGGGCGCTTATCTGATCTGGGAGGCGCGCAATCTCGGCATGTCGAAATGGCAGATCTGGCGGATGGTGGGCAATCTGGGCGTCGATACCGCGCTCGGCGCGGTGCCGCTCGTCGGCGATGCTTTCGACTTCCTGTTCCGCTCGAACACGCGCAACCTCAAGATCATCAAGAAGCATCTCGACAAGCATCATCCGGGCACGATCATCATCGATCAATAGGGTCGCCCTCCCCCTTCCCCTCGGGTGTCTGGTGGTGCTAGCACAGCGCTGCCATACGCGCCGCCATACCCCAGGGGAGAATTCCAAGACATGATCCGCGCTACCCTTGCCGCGCTTGCCCTCGGCTCGTCCTTCCTCGCGGCCGCAGCGGCGGCACAGGACACCCAAGATCCCTATCTCTGGCTCGAGGATATCGAGGGCGCGAAAGCGCTCGACTGGGTCAAAAAGGAAAATGCCGCCACCGACAAGCTGATCCGCGGCCGCTCCGGTTTCGAGAAGGACCGCGAACGCGCGAAGGCGATCCTCGACGACGACCGCCAGATCGCCGAGCCGGGCGAGGTGATGGGCGATACGATCACCAGCTTCTGGCGCGACGCGGCCAATCCGCGCGGCATCTGGCGCCAGAGCCCGCTTGACGCCTATCTTGCGGGCAAGCCCGTCTGGACGACGCTGATCGACGTCGACGCGCTCGGCAAGGCCGAGAAGCAGAGCTGGGTCTGGCACGGCGCCGATTGCCTCGCCCCCGACTACAAGCGCTGCCTCGTCTCGATCAGCCCCGGCGGCACCGACGCCGATATCGTCCGCGAGTGGGACCGCACGACAAAAAGCTTCGTCGCGGACGGCTTCACCCTGCCGCAGGCGAAGAGCAGCGTGACATGGGAGAATGCCGACACCTTGCTCGTCGCGACCGACTATGGCGCGGGCAGCATGACCGCATCGGGCTATCCGCGCATCGTCAAGCGCTGGAAGCGGGGCACGCCGCTCTCGGCCGCCGTGACGGTCGCCGAGGGCGAAGCCGCGGACGTCGGCATCAATGTCTTCGCCTTCATGGACAGCGACAAGCGCCGGACGATGATCAGCCGCAACAAGACCTTCTACACCAGCGACATCCTGTTGCCGAACCCCGGCGACGGCGATTTTGACCGCAGCGTCATTCCCGACACCGCCGACATCCGCGCGGTCATCGACGGTCAAGTCATCATCTTCCTCAACGAGCCCTACGCCGATTTTCCCGCGGGCTCGCTCCTCGCGCTGCCGCTCGATATCCTCGCCAGCGGCGGTCAGGTGCCCTTCGTGCCGGTGATGACGCCGACGAAATCGCAGGCGATCGAAAATGTCGCCGCGAGCAAGAATGTCCTGTGGGTGAAGGCACTCGACGACGTCGAGGGCAAGCTGTTCGCGCTTCGCCGCGACCAGCCGAACGGCCGCTGGAGCCAGACGGAAGTGCCGGTCGCCGCCAATGCAACGATGAGCATTGCCGGAACCGTCGACGACCGCGACCTCGCCTTCGTCACCGCCGAGACGATGCTGATGCCGCCGACGCTCTATGCCGTAGGCGAGAGCGGCGCGCCGCAGGTGGTGCAGAGCCTCCCCGCGACCTTCGATGCGAAGGACATGCGCGTCGAAAAGCGCTTCGCGACCTCGAAGGACGGCACCAAAATACCCTATTTCCTCGTCCGCAAGACAGGCGCGGCCGACCCGGTCCCCGCGCTCGTCCACGCCTATGGCGGCTTCCGCGCTGCGCAGACGCCCGGCTACCTCACCGGCCAGCCCTATCGCGCCGGCCCGCTCGGCCTGTTCTGGGTCGAGGACGGCAATGCCTATGTGCTCGCGAACATCCGCGGCGGCGGCGAATATGGCCCCGCCTGGCACCAGGCGGCGCTCCGCGAGAAGCGTCAGAACAGCTTCGACGACCTCCATGCCGTCGCCGAGGATCTGATCGCGACCGGCGTCAGCGCAAAGGGCAAGATCGCGATCTCGGGCCGTTCGAACGGCGGCGTCCTCGTCGGCGCGGCGATGGAGCAGCGGCCGGACCTTTACGGCGCGGTCATCTCGGGCTCGCCGCTCAAGGACATGAAGCGCTACAACAAGCTGCTCGCGGGCGCTTCTTGGGTCGCCGAATATGGCGATCCCGACAATCCCGACGACTGGGCCTTCATGTCCAGATATTCGCCCTATCAGAATATCCGCAAGGGCGTGAAATATCCGCCGATCTTCCTCTATCTCTCGACCAAGGACGACCGCGTCCATCCCGGCCATGCGCGCAAATTCGCCGCGCGACTGACCGAATATGGCAACACGGTCTATTATCACGAATATCTGGAGGGCGGCCATTCGGTCGGCGCCGATCATGCCGAGGACGCGGTGCGCGCGGCGATGCTCCACGCCTTCCTGACGATGGAATTCGCCGGGAAGAAATAGGGTCGGCCCCTGCGGCGGGCACCGTCATTGGCTGGGTGGCGCTGCGCGCGGCCCGCCGCAGTCCCGTCATAGATTGCCTCCACCCGCAGGAATTTGGGGTTTCGCCCGCCGCAAACTTTGGCAGTGACTTGTCATCGACCTGTCGCGATGGCAGGCAATCCGGCGATTACCGAAACAAGCCAGCGAGCCAACACCCGATGACCCATATATTTCACGCCTCGATGCTCCGCGAATATGACATCCGCGGGGTGGTCGGCGACACGCTGTCGGCGGCCGACGCCTATGCGATCGGGCGCAGCTTCGCGACGCTGATCAAGCGTGCGGGGGGCAAGCGGATCGCCGTGGGCTATGACGGGCGCCTGTCGTCGCCGATGCTCGAGGCTGCCCTGGTCGAGGGGATCAACGCGGCGGGCATCGACGCGCTGCGCGTCGGGCTCGGCCCCACGCCGATGCTCTATTACGCCGCCTCAACCGAGGATGTGGACGGCGGCATACAGATAACCGGCAGCCACAATCCCCCCGACTATAACGGCTTCAAGATGGTGTTTCAGGGTCGGCCCTTCTTCGGCGCCGACATCCAGCGGATCGGCGAAATCGCTGCCGCCGGCGACTGGGAAGCCGTCGATGCCGGGGGCGAAGGCACGTCGGAGAGCATCGACATCGTCGACGCCTATGTCGACCGTCTCGTCGAAGGCTTCGCCGGCGGCGCCTTCCGCATCGGCTGGGACGCCGGCAACGGCGCGGCGGGCACGGTGATCGAAAAGCTCACGGCGCGGCTTCCGGGCGAGCATCATCTTCTTTTTACCGACATCGACGGCCATTTCCCCAACCACCATCCCGATCCCACGGTCGAGGCCAATCTGGCCGACCTGCGCAAGCTGGTCGCGGAGAAGAGCCTCGATTTCGGCGTCGCTTTCGATGGAGACGGCGACCGCATCGGCGCGATCGACGGTCAGGGCCGCGTAATCTGGGGCGACCAGCTGCTCCAGATCTATGCCGAGGCCGCGCTGCAGGAGATTCCCGGCGCGACGATCATCGCCGACGTGAAAGCGAGTCAGGCGCTGTTCGACCGCATCGCCGAAATGGGCGGCAAGCCGTTGATGTGGAAGACCGGCCACAGCCTGATCAAGGCGAAGATGAAGGAAACCGGCAGTCCGCTGGCGGGCGAGATGAGCGGGCACATCTTCTTCGCCGACCGCTATTACGGTTATGACGACGCGCCCTATGCCGCGGTGCGGCTGATCGAGGCGGCGCACAAGCTGGGCAAGAGCGTGACCGAACTGCGCGGCGACATGCCGGCGATGGTCAATACGCCCGAAATGCGCTTCCAGGTCGACGAAGTGCGCAAGTTCGCCATTGTGGACGAGGTTCTCCAGCGACTGAGCAGCGCGGGTGCCAATGTCGACCGCACCGACGGCGCGCGCGTTATGACGAATGACGGCTGGTGGCTGCTTCGTGCGTCGAACACGCAGGACGTTCTCGTCGCGCGTGCCGAGGCGAAGGACGAAGCGGCGCTCGAACGGCTGATCGCGGCGATCGACGACCAGCTTGAACAGTCGGGTGTCGTGCGCGGTCCGCAGGCAGCGCACTGACCCGACGCGGCCCGCAGGCAGCGCACTGGCCAACGCTTCCGCGCCATCAATTTCCGGCGCGATCGGGCAGCGCGCGGTCTGGTCATGCCGCGTCTTGCGCGGGATGTGCAGCGGCGGCAAAGTGCCGCGCTCGGGAGGGTATCACGCGTGGCCGCTATCACGATCGATCAAACCGGACAGCCGCCGGTCGAGGCCAAGCCTTTCTACCGTCACCTCTATGTTCAGGTGCTCGCCGCGATCTTTTTCGGCGCGCTGATCGGTCATTTCTGGCCGGCGACGGGCGAAGCGCTGAAGCCCCTCGGCGACGCCTTCATCAAGCTGGTGAAGATGATCATCGCGCCGGTGATCTTCCTGACTCTCGTCACCGGCATCGCGGGGATGAGCGAACTGCGTTCGGTCGGCCGCGTCGCGGGTAAGGCCTTCATCTATTTCCTCTTCTTTTCGACACTCGCGTTGATCGTCGGGCTGGTGGTCGCCAATACGGTCCAGCCGGGCGCCGGCATGAATGTCGACCCCGCGACGCTCGATACCGCGGGGGTGAGCGGCTATGTCGAGAAGGCGGCGCACAACAGCATCGTCGATTTCCTGATGGCGATCATCCCGACCACGCTGATCTCGGCGCTGACGGGGGAATCGCTGCTGCAGGTGCTGCTGGTGTCGATCCTGTTCGGCATCGCGCTGTCGATGGTCGGCGAACCGGCCGCTCCCGTGCGCGACCTGTTCGAACGCGTCGGGCTGGTGGTCTTCAAGCTCGTCGGCATATTGATGCGCGCGGCGCCGATCGGCGCGTTCGGCGCCATGGCTTTCACGATCGGCAAATATGGCATCGAATCGCTCGCCAATCTCGCCGGGCTGGTCGCGACCTTTTACCTGACCTCGCTGATCTTCGTGCTCGTCGTGCTCGGCGCCGCAGCGCGGCTCGCGGGTTTCTCGATCCTGAAGCTGATCCGCTACCTCAAGGCCGAACTGCTGCTGGTGCTCGGCACCTCGTCGTCCGAGAGTGCGCTGCCGAGCCTGATGGAGAAGATGGAGCGCGCGGGCTGCGCCAAGTCGGTCGTCGGGCTGGTCGTGCCGACCGGCTATTCGTTCAATCTCGACGGCACCAACATCTATATGACGCTCGCCGCGCTGTTCATCGCGCAGGCGTGCAACGTCGACCTGTCGCTCGGCGACCAGATCGCGCTGCTGCTGATCGCGATGATTTCGTCGAAGGGCGCCGCGGGCGTCACCGGCGCGGGCTTCATCACGCTGGCCGCGACGCTGTCGATCGTGCCGTCGGTCCCGGTCGCCGGCATGGCGCTGATCCTCGGCGTCGACCGCTTCATGTCGGAATGCCGCAGCCTCACGAATTTCATCGGCAACGCCGTCGCGACCGTCGTCGTCGCGCGCTGGGACAATGCGCTCGACCGCGACCGGCTGCGGCGGGCGCTCGATGGCAATCCCCCTTCGACGCTTGCGGCGGCGCCAACCGAGCAAGACATCGATTAGGGCCGCCAGGGCGAGGCGATCAGTCCAGCCGGCCCGAATATCCGCTGTACCGCATCGGCGCCGGCTGCCGCTGCCTTGAGCGGCGCGGCAAGCGGATCGTCGATCGGGCGGTCGCTCCGCAGAAAGTCGATCCACGCGGCGACCGCCGTCTCCAGCGCCGGGCAACGCCCGCCCCGCGCCTGATGCCACGCCAGCGTTTCGAGCCAGCGCTGCGGAATCTTCTGACTGCCGTCCATCGCGATCTGGATCAGCCGGTGATGCAACGCCGGATTGGCGAAACGATCGAGAAGCGCATCGGCATAGGCGCCAAGATCCTGCCTCCGCGCCGCGTCGATCGTCGGTGCGGCTTCGCCGCGCATCAGCCGTTCGATGACCGGGCGAATCGCGGGGTCGGCGATCGCCCGATGGACGAATTCATGCCCCCTACCCAGCCCGATATAGGCGAGCGCCGAATGGGCGCCGTTGAGCATCCGCAGCTTTGCGGTCTCATAGGGCACGGCGTCGGCGACCAGCTCGGCGCCGACAGCTTCCCAGCGCGGGCGCGGGCCAGCAAAATCATCCTCGATCACCCACTGGCTGAAGTTTTCCGCGATGACCGCGCCCTCGTCACGGACGCCGAGCGCCGCTGCGACGGCGGCACGATCTGCGTCGGTTGTCGCGGGAACGATGCGGTCGACCATCGTCGCGGGGCAACGGCATTCGCGGTCGAACCAATCGATCAGATCGGGATGTTCGGCGGCGAGATACTGGCGCATCAGTGTCTTCAAGGCCGCACCATTGCCCGTGAGATTGTCGCAGCTGAGCAGGGTCAGGCCGGTCAGGCCAGCCGCCTTGCGTGCCGCCAGACCGGCGCCGACGAAGCGGTAGAGGCTCGATGACCCCCTGGCAGCGTCCAGATCGAGCGAACCGCCGGGGCGGTGCATGTAGCCTTTCTCGGTGACGGTAAGGCTGACGATGTGCGTTGTTGGCGCGGCAATGGCATCGACAACCGCCTGCGGATCATCGGCCGCAACGATCACCTTTTGCACCGCACCGATCAGGCGCAGGGCGGTTCCTGCGGCGCTGCGCCTGCTCACCGTATAGAGCCCGTCCTGCGGGTTCAGCTGTGCGGCGACGTCGCCCGAGCGCAGCGATACGCCGATAATGCCCCAGTCGCGGTCGCCGGTCCCCATCGCAGCGTCGGTATAGAGTGCCTGATGCGCGCGGTGGAACGCGCCGATGCCGATATGGACGATTCCCGGCTTCTGATCCGCGCGGTCGTAGTCCGGCACCTGCACCGACACAGGGAGCGGCGTTTGCGCCGACAGCCTCACAGCTTGTACGCGGCCTTGGCGAGATTGTAGCTCAGGTCGGTCGCAAGCTCGGCCGCCTCCCACTCCTCCATCCGGTGCTCGGCGACGAGTCCGGCAAGGAAGCCGCAATCGATACGCCGCGCGACATCGTGGCGCGCCGGGATCGACAGGAAAGCCCGAGTGTCGTCGTTGAAACCCACCAAATTGTAGAATCCCGCCGTCTCGGTCGTCTGGCTGCGGAACCGGCGCATCCCCTCGGGGCTGTCGTGGAACCACCAGGCCGGGCCGAGCTTCAGCGCCGGATAATGGCCCGCGAGCGGCGCCAGCTCCCGCGCGTAGCTTGTCTCGTCGAGGGTGAAGAGAATGATCGTGAGCCCCGCCTCATTGCCATAGCGGCCGAGCAGCGGACGCAGCGCATGGACATAATCGGTGCCGGTCGGGATATCGGCGCCCTTGTCGCGGCCGTAATGCTCGAACAGCCAAGAGTTGTGATTGCGGAACGCGCCGGGGTGTATCTGCATGACGAGCCCGTCGTCGAGGCTCATCCCCGCCATCACCGTCAGCATATGGGCACGGAACAGCTCGGCATCGGCGGGGCTGACCTCGGCGCCGGTAACGCGCGCGAACAGCGCCTCGGCCTCGGCGTCCGACAGGTCGGCGGTCGCTGCAGTCGGGTGACCATGGTCGGTCGAGGTCGCACCCATCGCCGCAAAGAAGGCGCGGCGATTGCGGTGCGCGGCAAGATAACCGGCGTAACTGAAGGCATCTTCGCCCGATAGCTCGGAGAAGCGCGCAAGATTGTCGCGGAAGCGCTCGAACTCGGGATCGACCACCGGATCGGGGCGATAGGCGGTAATGATACGCCCGCTCCATTCGCCGCTCGCATTGGCGGCGCGGATCGCGGCGTGATGATCCAGCGTATCGAGCGGGCTTTCGGTCGTCGCGATCACCTCGATCCCGAAGCGGTCGAACAGTGCGCGCGGGCGAAAGGGGTCGGTCGCCAGCGCCTCGGTGATGCGGTCGTAATAAAGGTCCGACGTCTCGGCCGAAAATTGTACGTCGAAACCGAAAACCCCGGCGAACACCCAGTCCATCCACATTCGCGAAGGGGTGCCGCGGAAAAGACGATAGTTGCGGGCGAACAACCGCCAGCTTTCGCGCGGATCGGCGTCGCGATTGCCGATGCCGAGCGCATCGAGCGATATGCCCTGCGAATAGAGCATGCGGAACACATAATGGTCGGGATGCAGCAGCAGCTCCGCCGCATTGCCGAAGGGCGCGTTGTCCGCGAACCAGCTCGGGTCGGTGTGCCCGTGCGGGCTGATGATCGGAAGGCTGGCCACCTCCGCGTACAATCGGCGCGCAATGTCGCGTTGCCCCGGATCGGACGGAAAGAGGCGGTCGGGATGCAGGGTCAGCGGACGCGTCATGCCGCGGCAGCTTCGCTCTCTATTGCAACGGGCGCAAGGCGCGGGCTGAGCAGGTGGATTGCCAGCACCGCGAGGAAATAGACCACCGTGCAGGCAGCGAAGATGATGGTGTAATTGCCCCCCGTCGCATCGAGCACCAGCCCGGTCGACTTTGCCATGATCATTCCGCCGATACCGCCCGCGAAACCGCCGAGCCCGACCACCGAACCGACTGCGCGTTTCGGGAACATGTCGGGCGGGATCGACAGGATCGTCGACGAAAAGGCCTGATGCCCCGCCAGCGCGATCCCGATGAGGAGAACCGCGAGCCACATATTGTCGAGCCCCGAGACGAACAGCAGCGGCAGCACGCAGCATCCCGCGCCCAGCATCGTCGCCTTGCGCGCGAAATTGACGCTATGCCCCGTCTGGATCAACTTCGATGACACCCAGCCCCCCAGGATGCTGCCGGCGTCCGACAGCAGGTACATGACGACCATCGGCAGCAGCACGACCTTCAGGTCGACGTCATAGGTCGTGCTGAAATATTTCGGCAACCAGAAGAGCATCAGGAACCAGACCGGGTCGGTCAGGAACTTGCCCAGAGCATAGGCCCATGCCTCGCGCTTGGTAACGACCGCGCCCCAGCCGAGCCGCTCGATCTTCTCCGGCGGGTCATGCTCGATCCACGCGAGCTCGGCGGTGCTGACCTTCCCGCTCTCGCGCGGATTGCTGTAGAGCCAGAGCCACAGGAGCAACAGGACGACGCCGAACACGCCGGTGACGATGAAGGTTTCACGCCAGTCGAAGCCGAGGATACGCATGAAGAGCGCGATCGTCGGGGCGGTCAGGATCACGCCGATCGTCGTCGCGCTGTTGACCCAGCCGATCGCGTAGGACCGCTCCTTTTGCGGAAACCATTCGCTCGACGCGCGGACGACCGCGGGGAAATGCCCCGCCTCGCCGACCCCCAGGATCACGCGCGCCATCATGAAGGAGACCACCGACGAAGCGAAGCCATGCGCGACATGGCCGATCGTCCAGATCGCGATCGCGATTCCATAGCCGATCTTCGGCCCGAAGCGGTCGATCAGCCAGCCCATGAGCAGGAAGCCGAGCGCATAGGCGGCCTGAAAGGCGGTGACGATGTTGCCATAGTCGTTCTCGCTCCACCCGAGCTCGTCGCCGAGCGTTGGCGCGAGCAGGCCGAGCATGGTGCGGTCGATATAGTTGACCGTCGTCGCGGCAAAGAGCACCGCCACGATCAGCCAGCGATAGCGACCCGTCCGCGGAACGGCGCCTGCGTCCGCGATTGCCTCTGCCATATATCTCTCCCGCTGGTCTGTCTCTTATCCTGTAATTGCACAGCCGACGCGGATTTCTCCGCCAAAGAGCGCATCGCCCCGTTGGCCGGGCCGGATTTCATGGATTCCGGTGATCGCCCCGGTCGACACCCAGGTGCCGGGGGTGATCGCGATACCGCGCGCGCGCAAGGTGCGGATCAGGAAAAGCGCCGATCCGAACGGACCGTCGAGCATCGTCTCCATCGTCGCGCCGCCGACCGCTGCATCATCGACGAAAAATTCGACAGGCATGCGGATCAGGTCGGCATCGCGCCAGCCGGGGATCGCGGGGCCGAGGATCAACCCCTTGTTATTGCCATAGTCGGAGGCCGTGACCGCTGGGCCATGCTGGTTGATCGCGGGAAAGGGCGAGCTTGCGATCTCGATGCCGGTGCGCACCTCTATGATGATGTCCTTCACCGAATCCATGTCATGATCGCGCGTGCCGACATCACCCAGGCGCAACAGGACTTCGGCCTCGACCGCCGCGAAACCGTCGGCATAGACCGGCATTGCGGGCCGCTGCCCCGTACTGCCGTCGAAAATCTCGTCGCTGAAAATGGGGCCGGTCAAGCGGTTGTCGCCATAGGTGCCGACCAGTTCGGTGGCGATGCGGCCGACCTTCCAGCCGCCGACACGGCGCCCGTCGGACGCGATTGCCGCATCCTGGATCGCATAGGCCTCCGCCATGCTCGCGGGCATCGCGCCGGGATACGAGGTAAGCGGTGTCTTTTTTTGACGCGCCGCGAGAAACGCCTTGGCGATATTCTGCTGTTCGTTCGTTGCCGGCATCTTTGTGATATCCCTCTTCCGCGGAATGTTCTAAAAGACACCGGTGTCAAAAGCAAGCGAATAGCCGTGGCCGCGGTTGATTTTGCGCGGCCAAGCCTTCACTAGGGACGGTACCGGCCGAAAACTGGGCTTGGCGCTTCAGGTGCGCGGCGCGGTGGAGAGAAAGCGTTATCATGGCGGCACGCGCGGGCGGACAAGGTGGCAAGCAACCGACGATCAACGATGTCGCGGCGCTCGCGGGGGTTTCGAAAAAGACGGTCAGCCGCGTCATCAACCGGTCCGAGTTCATCAGCGAAAAAACCCGCAAGTCGGTGCAGCAGGCGATCGACACGCTCGGCTTCGTTCCCAATCCGCAGGCGCGTGCGCTCGCCTTTCGCCGCAATTTCCTCATCGCGCTGCTCCACGACAATCCGAACGCGCAGACGGTGCTCAATTTCCAGCAGGGCGTTCTCGACGCGATCAAGGACAGCGATCTGGCGCTGCTCGTCCGCCCGGTCGATCGCGGCTCGGACAAGCTGCTCGACGACGTGCGCCTGTTCCTCGAAAAGCAGCGTCCGATCGGCGCGATGCTGCTGCCGCCGATTTCGGAAAATGACGATCTTGCGAAACTCTGCGGGGATCTGGGCGTGCGCTATGTTCGGGTCGGATCGGCGCCGCTCGACGATGCAAGGCATTGCGTGTCGTCGAACGATCGCGAGGTCGTCGCCGAGGCGGTCGGCAAGCTGATCGCGCTTGGCCACCGCCGCATCGGCTTCGTGCGCGGCCCCGCCGGCTTCCGCTCGGCCGCCGAACGCGAAGAGGGATTCCGCGCGGCGCTCGCCGCGGCGGGCCTGTCGCTTCCCGACGAACTCTACGCGCCCGGCAACTATCGCTACACCGCAGGAGTCGAGGCGGGCGAGGCGATGCTGTCGCTCAAGGAACCGCCGACCGCCGTTTTCGTGTCGAACGACGAAATGGCAGCAGGCGTGATGAGCGTTGCGCATGGCAAGGGTCTGTCGGTTCCCGCAGACCTGTCGATCATCGGTTTCGACGATTCGCCAACCGCGACGCATATCTGGCCTGCGCTCAGCACGGTGCGCTGGCCGATCCGCGAGATGGGATCGCGTGCCGCGCGTACGCTCGTTGCCGATTTCCTCGGCTCCAGCGCCAAGGCGGCCGACGATGAAAATCCGGTGATGCCGTCGACCTTCATCGAACGCCAGTCGGTCGCGCCGCCGCGCGGCTGACCTGCTCTATCGCCGGACGTCGAGCGCCCCGGAATGGAAGGCGTCGATGTCGCTTTGCCCGAAGCGGCTGGCATCGCCCGGCAGCGAATGTTTGAGGCAGGCGAGCGCGAGTCCGCTTTCCGCCATCGCGCGCGCATCGCCGCCCGACAGATGCGCATGAAGCACCCCCGCTGCGAAGGCGTCACCGGCACCGATGCGGTCGACGATGCCCGTCACATCGACGTCGGCCGTCTGGTGGCTTGCGTCGCGCAGGTCGATGCGTGCCGCGATGCGATGATGGTCGGCGGTGACGGTGTGCCGCGCGGTCGATGCGATCAGCCTGAGGTTCGGAAAGGCCGAAAAACCCGCTTCGGCCGCTTCCCGCCGCCGATCCTCTCCCTCGCCGCCGAACGCGCGCTCAAGCACCAGCGACAGGTCGCGGTGGTTGCCGAACAGGATATCCGCGGTTCCGATCAACTCCGACAGGATCGCACGCGGATCGCCGTCCCACGCGTCCCACAGCATGGCACGATAGTTGCCGTCGAAGCTGACCGGTACGCCCAGCCGCTTCGCCGCGCGAGCCGCCGCCAGCGCAGCTTCGGCCGAGCGTGGCCCGAGCGCGGGGGTGATCCCCGACAGGTGCAGCAGCCCCGCCCCCGCCAGCAATCGGTCGAAATCATAATCGTCGGGCCCGGTCGTCGCGAAGCTCGATCCCGCACGGTCGTACACGATTTCCGACGCGCGCAGCCCGGCGCCGACGCTCAGGAAATAGAGGCCCATCCGCCCGGGGTGACTGGTGACGGCGCTACAATCGACACCGGCGCCGCGTACCGCCGCCACCGCTCCGCGACCCAGCGCGTTGGGTGGGATGGAGCTGACCATCGCGCAGTCGTGGCCGAGATGCGCGAGGCCGATCGCGACATTCGCTTCGGCGCCGCCGACATGAAGCGACAGCGCGGGCGACTGCATCAGCAGCTCGTTGCCCGGCGCGGTCAGGCGGATCAGCAGTTCGCCGAAAAAGACAAGGCGGGCGGTCATGGCGCGATGCTAGCGCGCGAGCCAGCCGCCGTCGACGGCGAGGATATGGCCCTGCACATAGTCCGACGCCGAGGAAGCGAGGAACACCGCGGCACCGCCGATGTCGGCGGGATCGCCCCAGCGCCCCGCCGGAATACGTTCCATAATCTGGCGATTGCGCGTCTCGTCGGCCTGCAGCGCGGCGGTGTTGTTCGTCGCGATATAGCCCGGGGCGATCGCATTGACCTGCACGCCCTTCGCCGCCCATTCGTTGGCGAGCAGCTTGGTGAGCCCGCCGACCCCCGATTTGGACGCGGTATAGCTCGGCACGCGGATGCCGCCCTGAAAGGTGAGCATCGAGGCGATGTTGATGATTTTGCCCGAGCCCCCCTCCTTCTCGATACGCGCAATCATGTGGCGACCCACGCTCTGACACAGGAAGAAGAGCGTCTTGAGATTGGTGTCCATCACCGCATCCCAGTCGTCCTCGGTGAAATCGACCGCGTCGGCGCGGCGGATGATGCCGGCATTGTTGACGAGGATGTCGATGCGGCCGAATTCGGCGAGCACCGCATCGACAAGCGGCTGCACCGCGCCGACGCTCGACAGGTCGGCGGCAAAATTTTCGCCCTTCCGTCCGAGTCCGCGCACCTTGCCGACGGTCTCGTCAGCGGGCGTGCGGCCCGCAGCGGCAATGTCGGCCCCCGCCTCGGCGAGCGCCACCGCGATCCCCTGTCCGATGCCGGCGTTGGCGCCGGTGACCAAGGCGACTTTTCCGTTTAGGTCGAACAATGACATCGGTCGTCTCATCCTCTCGTCATGCTGAACCTGTTTCAGCATCCATGGTCGGTCCCCTCATCCGGCGCGGCAACTTGGGAAGGGTCCGGCCCTGGACCCTGAAACAAGTTCAGGGTGACGAAGAAGACTGGAACGTTCTTTACGACAGCTGACAGATGTCGAGGACGTTCATGTCCGTATAATCCTGATTCTCGCCCGCCATCGCCCAGATGAAGGCATAGGATTTCGTACCCGCACCCATGTGGATCGACCACGGCGGCGAGATCACCGCTTCCTCATTCTGCATGACGATGTGGCGCGTCGCCTCGCCCTCGCCCATGAAATGCATCACGCGGTCGGTCTCGACATTGTCGAGTTCGAAATAGAAATAGATCTCGCTGCGGCGCTCGTGGATATGCGGCGGCATCGTGTTCCAGACACTGCCTTCCTTTAGCACGGTAAGCCCCATGACGAGCTGCGCGCTGTCGCAAACGCCGGGAATGACGAGCTGGTAGATCGTGCGTTCGTTCGATTCGGCGAGGCTGCCGCGGTCGAGCGCATTGGCGTCGGCGATGCCGAGCTTTCGCGTCGTGAACGCCTTGTGCGCCGGGCACGACGCCAGATAGTAGCGCGCGCCCTGCCCCGCGAACTCGACGTCCGTCGCGCCCATCGTCACATAGAGGCAATCCTTGTTGCCGAGCGTGAAGACCTCACCGTCGACGGTGATGGTGCCTTCCACAGACGAAATGTTGACGATCGCAAGCTCGCGTCGCTCGAGAAACGGGTGCCCGGCCGCCGACGGCGGCTCGGTCTGCGCCGGCAGCTTGACCGGCGCGCCGCCGACGGCAACCCCGCCGATCACGAAGCGGTCGGCGTGGGTGTAGTTGAGAACGCACTCGCCGGTCCGGAACAAATTCCGGATCAGATAGCGGTCGCGAAGCTCCGCGTTCGATACGTCCTCCATCATCGCGGGATGGGTGGCGTAATAGGTGCGATCGAACATGGCGGCATCCTCGAATGAGATTGGTTTGCGGCAGGAATAAAGAACAAGGTAACCGGTGTCAATATCGTGCCCGAGCTGCCATTGGACTGAAAAGCGGCGACGCCGCGAGACTCCCGATTGCCGTACCGCACATCCCTATGATACCGTTCGCGCACCACCGAAAAGATTGCGGGGCGGCGATGCATCGTCCCATCCGGCACATAATGGCTCAAAGCTCTGCGGGGACTGCAATCCGCGGGCGCATCAGACAATCGGGGACATGATATGGCGCCATCAGACGAGTTTCCCATTTCGCGGCGCGGACTGCTGGCCGGCGGCGCTGCGTCGGTCGCCACCGCGGCGGTCGCCAGACCCGCGATGGCCGAGACAGAATCCGCCAAGGCTCCGGCAAGCCCGCCGACCGCGAAGGTCGATTTCGAAGTCAACGGCACCGCGCACTCGCTCGAACTCGATACGCGCACGACATTGCTCGACGCGCTGCGCGAGCATCTGCGCCTGACCGGCACCAAGAAGGGTTGCGACCACGGCCAGTGCGGCGCCTGCACCGTCATCGTCGACGGGCGGCGGATCAACAGCTGCCTGTCGCTCGCGGTCCAGCACGAGGGCGACCGGATCACGACGATCGAGGGGCTGGGCCAGCCGGGCAATCTGCATCCGATGCAGGAGGCCTTCGTCGTCCACGACGGATATCAATGCGGCTATTGCACCCCCGGCCAGGTCTGCTCGGCGGTCGCGGTGCTGGACGAGATCAAGGCCGGCATCCCTAGCCATGTGACCGCCGACCTCACCGCCGCGCCCGCCGTCACGCCGCACGAACTGCGCGAGCGGATGAGCGGCAATATCTGCCGCTGCGGCGCCTATTCCAACATCGTCGAGGCGATTATCGACGTCGCGGGAGTGAAGGCATGAAAAGCTTCACCTACGAGCGGGTCGACACCCCCGCCGCCGCCACCGCCGGCTTTGCCCGCACGCCGGGCGCGCGCTTCATCGCGGGCGGCACGAACCTCCTCGACCTCATGAAGCTCGAGATCGAAACCCCCGCTCATCTGATCGACGTCAGCCGGTTGAAGCTCGACACGATCGAGCCGACGAGCGATGGCGGGCTGCGGATCGGGGCGATGGTGCGCAACACCGACCTTGCCGCCGACGCGCGCATCCGGCGCGACTATGGCCTCGTTTCGCGCGCGCTCGTCGCGGGCGCCTCGGGCCAGCTTCGCAACAAGGCCACGACCGCGGGCAACCTCCTCCAGCGCACGCGCTGCCCCTATTTCTACGACACCAACCAGCCGTGCAACAAACGCCGGCCGGGCAGCGGCTGCGCCGCCATCGGCGGGTTCAGCCGCCTGCACGCTGTGGTCGGCGCGAGCGAGGCCTGTATCGCCACCCACCCCAGCGACATGGCGGTCGCGATGCAGGCACTGGACGCGATGGTCGAGACGGTCGACAAGGCGGGCAAGACGCGCCGCATCGCTCTCGCCGACCTTTACCGCGCGCCGGGTAGCACGCCGCACCTCGAAACCGCGCTGGCGCCGGGCGAGTTGATCACTGCGGTGACCCTGCCGAAACCCGTCGGCGGCACGCATATCTATCACAAGGTCCGCGACCGCGCCTCCTATGCCTTCGCGCTGATCTCGGTCGGCGTCGTCGTCCAGCCCGACGGCAGCGGCCGCGTCGCGCTCGGCGGGGTCGGTTACAAGCCGTGGCGGGTCAAGGCCGCCGATGCGGAGCTGCCGCGCGGCGCGAAGGCGGCGACCTCGGCGCTGCTCGCGGGCGCGAAGACCAGCCACGAAAATGCCTACAAGCTGCCCCTCGTCGAGCGCACGCTCGCCGGGGTGCTGGCGCAAGCGAAAGGCTGAACCGATGAAGTTCGACACGCCAGCGACCGAGAACCCGATCGACCAGCTCAAGGTCGTCGGCAAGCCGACCAGCCGGATCGAGGGGCCGCTCAAGACCAGCGGCACCGCGCCCTACGCCTATGAACGCCACGACGCGGTGCCGAACCAGGCCTATGGCTTCATTGTCGGGTCGGCGATCGCCAAGGGCCGCATCGCGTCGATGGATCTTGCCGAGGCGAAGGCGGCGCCCGGCGTCCTCGCCATTGTCACCGCGGCCAGCGCCGGGATGCTCGGCAAAGGCGACTTCAACACCGCCCGCCTGCTCGGCGGACCCGAAATCCAGCACTATCATCAGGCAATCGCGATCGTCGTCGCCGAAAGCTTCGAACAGGCGCGCGCGGCGGCAGGGCTCGTCCGCGTCCAATACACCCGCGACAAGGGCAATTTCGACCTCGCGAGTTCGCTCGACGGGGCAATCAAGCCTCCGGCCTTTTTCGGCACCGAACCCGACAGCAGCTTCGGCGATTTCGACGCCGCCTTCGCCTCGGCACCGGTCAAGCTCGACGAACATTATACGACCCCCGACCACAGCCATGCGATGATGGAGCCGCACGCCTCGATCGCAAGCTGGGACGGCGACAAGCTCACCCTGTGGACATCGAACCAGATGATCGCCTGGTCGGTCGGCGACGTCGCGAAAACGCTCGGTATTCCAAGGGAGAATGTCCGGCTGGTCTCGCCCTATATCGGCGGCGGGTTCGGCGCCAAATTGTTCGTCCGCGCCGACGCGATCCTCGCGGCACTCGGTGCCAGGGCTGCCGGTCGGCCGGTCAAGGTCGCACTGCCGCGTCCGCTCATCGCGAACAACACGACCCATCGCCCCGCGACGATCCAGCGCATCCGCCTTGGCGCGACATCCGACGGCAAGCTGACGTCGATCGGCCATGAAAGCTGGTCGGGTGACCTCAAGGGCGGCGGCCCCGAAACCGCGGTCGGGCAGACGCGCCTGCTCTATGCCGCGCCCCACCGCATGACCGCGATGCGCCTCGCCGTCCTCGACCTCCCCGAAGGCAACGCGATGCGCGCGCCCGGCGAGGCGCCCGGGCTGATGGCGCTGGAGATCGCAATCGACGAAATGGCCGAAAAGCTGGGCATGGACCCCGTCGCCTTCCGTATCCTCAACGATACGCAGGTCGACCCCGAGAAGCCCGAGCGCAAATTCTCGCAGCGCCAGCTCAACGAATGCCTCCGGATCGGCGCCGACAAATTCGGGTGGGCGGCGCGCAATCCGAAGCCCGGCCTGACCCGCGACGGCCGCTGGCTCGTCGGCACCGGAGTCGCCGCCGCCTTCCGCAACAATCTCAACGAAAAATCGGCGGCGCGCGTGCGGCTCGATCGCGCGGGCCGGGTGATCGTCGAGACCGACATGACCGACATCGGCACCGGCAGCTATACGATCATCGCGCAGACCGCCGCCGAAATGCTGGGCGTACCGCTCGATCAGGTCGAGGTCCGCCTCGGCGACTCGCTCTTCCCCGTATCCGCGGGCTCGGGCGGCCAGTGGGGCGCGAACAGCTCGACCGCCGGCGTCTATGCCGCTTGCGCCAAGCTGCGTACCGCTATCGCGCAAAAACTGGGTCTCGATCCGGCAAAAGCCACCTTTGCGAACGGCAAGGTCAGCGCCGGCGGAAAGAGCATCGCGCTCGCCAGGGCGGCGGCCGACGGGGAGGTCGTGGCCGAAGACATGATGGAATATGGCGACCTCGCGCAGACCTTCCAGCAGTCGACCTTCGGCGCACATTTCGTCGAGGCGGCGGTCGACGCCGCGACCGGCGAGATCCGTCTGCGCCGGATGCTTGCCGTGTGTGCGGCAGGGCGCATCCTCAACCCGAAGGCGGCGCGCAGCCAGGTCATCGGCGCGATGACGATGGGCGCGGGCGCGGCACTGATGGAGGAGTTGGCGGTCGACAAAAGATTCGGCTTTTTCGTCAATCACGACCTCGCCGGCTACGAAGTGCCCGTCCACGCCGATATACCGTCGCAGGACGTGATCTTCCTCGACGAGGTCGATCCGACCACGTCGCCGATGAAGGCAAAGGGCGTCGGCGAACTGGGGATTTGCGGCGTCGCGGCGGCGGTCGCCAACGCGGTCTATCACGCAACCGGCATTCGCGTGCGCAACTATCCGGTCACACTCGACAAGCTGATCGACCGCCTGCCGGCGATCGCATGACGCGGCGGCGCGACTGCTACCGCACGGAGAGGTCCGAGGGGCGGTCGATGTCGGCGAGGTCGCCGGCGGCTGCCGGAACCAGCGCCGCCGAGGCAAGAAGCGCGCGCCCTCCCCGATCGCCCGTTGCCGTACCCAGTTCGTCGAACACCGCGCGCGCGAACAGCGCCGGAGGCGTCGGCACGCCATCGCGGCTCGATGCGACGACCGGCGCCGTTTCGAGATCGAACCGCGCCAGTAGCTTGCGCAGGTGCGCCGCGCGCACGAAGGGCATATCGGCCAGGCAGAGCAGCGCCGCCCTCTCGGGACCGGACGCCGCCGCCCCGATACCAAGCCGCAGCGAGGCCGACAGGCCAAGATCGGTATCCGGGTTGGCGACGATCTCGAACCCTTGTGCCGCGAGCAGCGTCGCAAGGTCGCCGTCACGATCGGGGCAGACCGCGATACGCCGCGCTGGCGCAAGCTCGACGATCGCCGCCGCCGCACGAAGCGCGACGGGCATGCCATCGATCGGCGCGAGCAGCTTGTCCGCGGCGCCGAACCGGCTCGACCGGCCCGCGGCCAGAAAGATGGCGGCAACCGCGCCCGGATCGATCATGTCGCTTCCTCCGTTGCGCGACTGTCCGGCAAAATGAACCCGCTGGCAATCACCCCCGCCGACATCCTGCGCTTTGCGCTCGACGCGCCTGCCGGAGACGCCGTGCTCGTCACGCTGGTCGGCATCGCGGGGTCGTCGCCACGCGCGCTGGGGGCGCAGATGGTCGTCCGATCGGACGGCGACTATCGCGGCTCCTTCTCCGGCGGCTGTATCGAGGCGGCGATCGTCGGCGAGGCGCGGTCGATCCTCGCAACCGGGGAAAGCCGCATCGTCCGCTTCGGCGCGGGATCGCCTTATATCGACATCCGCCTTCCCTGCGGCGGCGGAATCGACCTGCTGTTTACACCCCGCCCCGACCCGCGGGCGATCGCCACAACGCTTGCCCGCCTCGATGCGCGTGAACCAGCCGCGATCTCTATTTCGGACGCTGGAATAACCGCTGCCCGGTCCACCGCAACATGCGGCTGGTCGGGCGACAGCTTTCTCCGGCTCTTTGTTCCGTCCCTGCGCATCGTCGCGATGGGGCACGGCGATGCCTTGGTCGCGACCGCGCGCCTCGCCCATTTCTTCGGCGCCGATGTTCGCGCTGTTTCTCCGGCGTCGGCGGACGTGGCCGAGCTTGCCGCCACCGGCATCGCGGCAATGCCGATCGACCACCGCGCCCCTCCCCCGCTTCGGGGCGACCGCTGGACCGCCTTTATCCTGCTGTTCCACGACCATGAGTGGGAAGAGGTCCTGCTCCCCTGGGCGCTGCGGCAACCGCATCTCCATGTGGGCGCCATCGGCGGCGCGCAAAGCCGCCGTGACCGGCTGAGGATGCTACGCGGCAAGGGATTCGGCGAATCGACCCTCGAGCATTTCCGGACCCCCGCCGGGCTGATCCCGGCAACGCGCGATCCGGCAACGCTTGCCCTGTCGGTCATCGCGCAGATCGTCGCCGCCTATCAGGCCGAGGGGCCGGGTGCGCAAAAGCGAGCGACCGAAGCCGTAAGCCTTTACGACTGACCGGCGAGCCCACGGTCAGGCAGGCCCGACCAACCCTCCGCCCAGCGCGACATAAAGTGTCACCAGATTGTCGGCCTGCGCGCGGCGCAGTTCGATCAATGCCTGTTCGGCGGCGAACAGGCTGCGTTCGGCGTCGAGCACTTCGAGATACGTCGAAACGCCCTCGCGGTAGCGTTTGCGCGCCAGGTCGGCGATGCGGCGCGTCGCCAGCGTACCGCGCTCCTGCGCCTCGACCTGTTCGGCAAGATAGCGCCGCCCGGCGAGCGCATCGGCGACTTCGCGAAAGGCCGACTGGACCGTCTTTTCATAGGTCGCGACCGCGATATTCTCGCGCGCCTCGGCGACCGTCAGATTGCCCCGGTTGCGCCCGAAATCGAAGATCGGGAGGGTGATCGACGGCCCGAAGCTCCACGTCAGCCCATTGTTGGTAAACAGGCCGTCGAGCGCGCTCGACGCGAAACCGACATTGCCGGTCAGCGAAATCGACGGGAAGAAGGCGGCGCGCGCCGCGCCAACGTTGGCGCGCGCCGCGCGAAGCTGTTCCTCCGCCGCCACGATGTCGGGCCGAGCGACGAGCAGGTCCGACGGCAGGCCAGCCGACAGCGCCGGCGGCGATGACTGGGCGGCCAGCGACAGCGGCGCGGGCAGATCGGCCGGAAGCGGACCGCCGACGAGCACAGCAAGGAAATTGTCCGCCTGCGCCTTCGCGAGCTTCAGGCTCGCAAGCTGCGTTTCGGCCTGCGTAAGCAGCGTTTCCGATTGGCGATAGTCGAGCGCCGAAGTCACGCCCGCATCGAGGCGCAGCTTCGCGATCCGCAGGCCTTCGCGCCGGCTGGTCACCGTCGCCTCGGCAAGCTCGATCTGCTCTTCGGCGCCGTGCGAGGCGAAATAGGTCGATGCGACGTCGCGAACCAGCGTCAGCCGGAACGCGCGCTCGGCCTGCTGCGTCGCGAAATACTGGCTGCGCGCCGCCTCCGACAGATTCTTCACCCGGCCCCAGAAATCGAGTTCGAACGAGGTGACGCCGACTCCGACCGAATAGCGGTTCGATGTGTCGGTTCCGGCGCCGGTCAGCGACGGGCCCCGGCTACGCGCGGCCTCTGCGCTCGCGCCAACGGTCGGCAGGCGATCGGCGTCCTGAATGCGATAGAGGCCGCGCGCCTCCTCGATGCGCGCGACGGCCACCGCCAGATCACGATTGCGCTCGATCGCGCGCGCGATCAGTGCTTCAAGCTGCGGGTCGGCGAAAAAGTCGCGCCACGCGACGTCGCTCGCGCGCTGCCCCGGCGTCACGTCATTCTCGAACCCCTGCGGATAATGCGCGTCGGTCGCCAGCGGCGGCCGCACATGCTCGGGCGCGAGGTTGACGCAGCCGGTCAACGCGATCGCGGCGAAAGGGACGGCGAACTTACGCATGGCCGGGCTCCGGGTCATGATGACCTCGCTCGCCGGGCGCGGGCGGTCGCTTGCGGCTCAGCCATTTGCGCACCGACAGATAGAAAAGCGGGATGAAGAAGATGCCGAGCAGAGTGGCGGCGATCATTCCGCCCATTACGCCCGAGCCGACCGCGATGCGGCTCGCCGCGCCCGCGCCGCTCGCGATGACCAGCGGCACCATGCCAAGGATGAACGCCAGGCTGGTCATGATGATCGGGCGCAGCCGTAGCTTCACCGCTTCCATCACCGCGTCGAGCGTGGACTTGCCCTCGGCCTCCTGCTCGATCGCGAATTCGACGATCAGGATCGCATTCTTCGCCGACAGGCCGATGATCGTGATCAGCCCGACGTTGAAATAAATGTCGGCGCTGAGCCCGCGCATCATCGAGAAGAGCACCGCGCCGAGCACGCCGAGCGGCACGACGAGCAGCACCGCGACGGGCACCGACCAGCTTTCATAGAGCGCCGCGAGCAGCAGAAAGACGACGACGAGCGACAGGCCGAGCAGCATCCCGATCTGCCCCGCGGACTGTTTCTCCTCATAGGAAATGCCCGTCCATTCATAGGAGAAACCTGCGGGCAACGAGGCCGCAAGCCGCTCCATCTCCGCCATCGCCTCGCCGGTCGACTGGCCGGGCGCGGGTTCGCCCGAGATCGTCATCGCGGGATAGCCGTTGTAGCGCTGGAGCTGCGGCGCCTCGGCCGACCATTCGGCGGTGCTGAACGAACCGAAGGGAACCATCTCGCCCGCCGCGCTCCGCACCTTGAGGTCGGTGACGTCCTGCGGGGTCATCCGGCTCGCGGCGTCGGCCTGGATCAGCACGCGCAGCACGCGGCCCTCACGCGTGAAGTCGTTGGCATAGGCGCTGCCAAAGGCGATCGCGAGCGTCGCGTTGACGTCGCCGATCGACAGGCCGAGGGCGCGCGCCTTGATGCGGTCGATATCGACCTTCAGCACCGGTGCATCCTCCTGCCCCTCGGGACGGACGTTCGCCAGCAGCTTGCTCTGCATCGCGCCGCCCAGCATCTGGTTGCGCGCCTGCATCAGCGCCGCGCGGCCGTTGCCGCCACGATCCTGCAGCTTGAACGTGAAGCCGCTCGCGGTGCCGAGTTCGGGAATCGACGGCGGGCTCAGCGAGAAGACGAACGCTTCCTTGATCCCCATGAACGCGCCCATGGCCTTGCCGGCGATCGCATCGGCGCTGTCCCCGTCGCCCGTGCGCTCGTCCCACGGCTTGAGCGGGGTGAACATGATCGCGTTCGCCTGCCCCTGACCGAAGAAGCTGAAACCGCGGACGAGTACGGTGTTCGCAACCTGCGGCTGCGCGGCGAAGAATTTTTTCACCTGGGCCGACGCCAGATCGGTGCGCTGCGTCGTCGCGCCCGGCGGCGCCTGGACGACGGTGATCAGATAGCCCTGATCCTCCTGCGGCAGGAACGAACCCGGCAGGCGCGTGAAGAGCAGCGCGGTCACCGCGACCATCGCCACGAAGACGCCGAGCCAGCGCAGCGGCGACGACAATATGCGTCCGACGCGCCCCTGATAGCGATCGGTCGTGCGGCCGAACCAGCCGTTGAAGCGGGCGAAGAAGCGGTCGAATCTTTCGCCGATGGGCCCGCTCCGCTTCTCCTCATCGTGCGGCTTGAGCAGCGTCGCGCAGAGCGCCGGGGTCAAGGTCAGCGCGAGCATGGCCGAAAAGGCGATGGAAATCGCGAGCGTCAGCGAGAATTGCCGATAGATGCCGCCCGTCGAGCCGGGGAAGAAGGCCATCGGGATAAACACCGCGATCAGCACCAGCGTGATGCCGATAATCGCCGAGGTGATCTGGCTCATCGCCTTCACCGTCGCTTCATAGGGCGACAGATGCTCCTCGCTCATGATGCGCTCGACATTCTCGATCACGACGATCGCATCGTCGACGAGAATGCCGATCGCCAGCACCATGCCGAACAGGGTCAGCACGTTGATCGAAAAGCCCGCGATCCAGAGGCCGAGGCACGCGCCCGCGAGCGCGATCGGGACGACGATCGTCGGGATTACCGTCGCGCGCCAGTTCTGAAGGAAGAGAAACATGACCAGGAAGACCAGGATCATCGCTTCGCCCAGCGTCTTCACCACCTCTTCGATAGACAGGCTGATAAAGGGGGTCGTGTCGTAGGGGATCGACCAGGTGACGTCGGGCGGAAAGCCCTTCGAAAGCTCTTCCATCCGGCTGCGGATACCCTCGGCGGTCGACAGCGCGTTGGCGCCTGGCGTCAGCTGGATGGCAAGGCCCGCCATCGGCTTGCCGTTGAGCTCCGAGGAAAAGACATAATTCGCCGCGCCCAGCTCGACGCGCCCGACGTCGCCCAGCGTTACCGCCGAACCGTCGGGGTTGGCGCGCAGGATGATGCCTTCGAATTGCTCGGGCTTGGTGAAACGCCCCTGCGTCGTGATCACGGCGTTGAGCTGCGCATTCTTTGCAAGCGGCTGGTCGCCGAGCTGGCCGCCCGGCGTCTGGCTGTTCTGCTCCTGCACCGCGCCCAGCGCTTCGGCGGGTGACAGATTGTGCGAAGCGAGCTTCTGCGGGTCGAGCCAGATGCGCATCGCATATTCGGGCGCAAAGGCCTGGACGTTGCCGACGCCGTTCACGCGGCGCAGCTCGTCGAGCACGCGCGTGTTCGCGAAATTGTTGACCTCCATCGGGTCGGTGTTGCCGCTCTTCGACGTGATCGCGACGATCAGCAGGAAGCCCGAATTGGCCTCGGTGACCGAGATGCCTTGACGGCGCACATCGTCGGGCAGGCGTTGTTCGACCCGGCGGAGACGGTTCTGCACCTCCAGCTGGGCGTCATCGATATTGGTGCCGGCTTCGAACGTCAGCGTGATCGAGGCCGTCCCGTTCGATTCGCTGGTCGAGGCCATGTAGAGGAAGCCCTCGACCCCGTTCAGCTCCTGCTCGATCACCTGCGTGACATTCTGCTCGAGCGTGCTCGCATCGGCGCCCGGATAGGTGACGCTGATCGTCAGCGATGGCGGCGCGACCGAGGGATATTGTTCGACCGGCAAACCGCGCAACGCGATGATTCCGGCCAGCAGGATGCCGATGGCGATGACCCATGAAAAAATGGGCCGGTCGATGAAAAAGCGCGGGCTCATGCGGCGCGGCTCAGCGTTTCTTCGTCGCGGTTTTGGCGGGCGTCGGCCGCGTCGCCGCGGTTCCGCCGACCTTGGCGGTCTGCCCCGGCTGGACCTTCTGCAGCCCGTCGACGATCACGCGGTCGCCGGCGCGCAGCCCGTCGAGAATCGCCCACTGCCCCTGTTGCATCATGCCGAGCTTCACCGGACGGATCGTGACGATGTTCTTTGCATCGAGGATCATCACCGTCGCCGCATCGGCCGACAGCTTGACCGCGCGCTGCGGGATCAGGATGCCGTTCGGCCTGAAACCGGCCTTGATACGCGCGCGCACAAATTGCCCCGGCAGGAGTGTATCGGCGGGATTGGGGAATTCGGCGCGCAACGCCGCGGTGCCGGTCGCCTCGTCGATCGACAGGTCGAGGAAGTCGAGATGCCCGACCACCGGATAGGGGGTGCCATCCTCGAGTACCAGCTGCACCTCGACCCGGCCCACCGGCGGAATCTGCAGCTTCCCGCTTTCGATGTCGCGGCGGATCGCCATCAGATCCGAACTCGACTGGCCGAAATTGACATAGACGCGGTCGATCTGTTCGATCGTCGTGAGCAACGTGCCCTGCGCCGCGCTGACCAGCGCACCCTCGGTCACCTCGGCGCGCCGCGCCCGGCCGGCAATCGGCGCCGTCACGCTCGCATAGCCCAGGCTGAGCCGCGCCGAATCGAGATTGGCCTGCGCCGACTGGACGTCGGCCTCGGCGGTGCGCTGCGCGGCAACCGCAGCATCATACTCCTGCTTGCCGATCGCCTGTTCGGAGAGCAGCGGCTGATAGCGGCCGACCACCTGCCGTGCATTGGCGGCGGTCGCCTGCGCGCGGGCAAGCTGGGCGCGCGCCGCATTGACGTTCGCGGTCAACTGGCGCGGATCGATCCGAAACAGCGCCTTGCCCGCGGCAACATAGCTGCCTTCCTCGAACAGGCGGCGCTCGACGATCCCGTCGACGCGCGCGCGCACTTCGGCAGTGCGATAGGCCTGCACACGGCCGGGCAGCTCGATGATGTTGGGAACAGGCTGCGTCCCGACCGTCACGATGTTGACCTCGGGCGGCGGAGGCGCAGGCGGCGCTTCCGACGAACAGCCAGCCAGCAACAGGGCCAGCGCAGCGCCGGCGGCGCTTGCAAAGGGACGGACGCGACTCATAGGGACCCCTGAAAAATTCGCTGTTTTGGTGAACGTCGACGGATGGAAACCGTTGCGCTTTGGCGCGGTGTAATTTAAATTACAGAAAAGAGCAAGGGAGAGGACGGGCAGTTGGTCGAGAATGAAGTGACTCTATGTCAAACCGATAGACCCAAGGGGCCCACCAGTCCGCGCGAACGGCGGTACGAGGCGATTCTCGACGCCGCCGAAACGCTGTTCATGGATCAGGGATATGACAGGACGAGTCTCGCCGAGATCGTCCGGCGGTCGGGCGGCTCGCTCGCGACCCTCTACGAGCTGTTCGGCAACAAGCAGGGCCTGCTTCATGCGATCGCCGTACGCTGGCGCGACGAGACGATGCATGGCCGCGTCAACCAGGTGGAGGCGTCCGATACGTCTGCCGTCGAAATCCTGATGGGCTTCGTCCGCCGCGAGATCGGGCTTTGGCAATCGCCGCGCACGGTGGCGCTGTTGCGAATGCTGGTTTCCGAGGGCCTTCGCGACCGCGAATTCGCGTTGCAAACCTATCGCGACCTTCACCTTCCTTTCATTGCGGAGGTATCCGCATTATTCGCCGAATGGGCTGCCACCGGCAAGGCGGCAATCGACGATCCGGAAGCGGCCGCGCATCTTTTTCTATCGACGATTTCGGGCGACATGATGCTCAACCGCCTGTTCGGCGTGGAAGACGCCATGCTCGACGAAGCGCAGATCCGCTGGCGGCTACAGCCATTTTTCAGCCATTTCAGGATCGCCTGACCGCCCGATCGCCGACAGCGCGCCCGATATACGGCTGGGCACCGACGGGGGCCGATGGATTTGCGGCGGCCGTCGGCGAACCTATCGGGCCTTCCGGATCGAGATCGAAATTGTCCGCACACGCTTGTTGTAAACTGCGATACCGGCCTCGACGACGATCCCGCCGCTCTGCGTCCAGCGCGCAAAGTCGTTCTGCTTCGGATTGCCCGGGCCGAGCTGCGGTTCACCCATGGTGATCGCCGGTGAGAGTATTGCAGCCACATCGGCGCCCGACAGGCTGGTGTTTGCCGATCCCGTGATCTGACAGGTCGCGCTGTAAACGGGGCTCGAACCATTTGTCGTCGTGAGCATCAGGCCATCCTTGATGAACACGCGCGGCATTTGCACGGGCGCCGTTCCGCTGATCAGTCGCGGCGTGGTTTCGTTCCATCCGTTCAACGTTGCGTTTCGGGCAACGGCGTCGACGTCGGGAAATCTGTCGCGGCACATCGTCGTGAAAGCGGCGACATAGCGCGCCGGGTCGGCCTCGGGCGCTTTCTCGGCTTGGGCACCGGCGATGAGCGCCGCGCTGGAAATCAAGGCATACCCCGTCACGCGTATCGACATCGACCCACTCCCGTTCTGCGGGCTTCCATGCCTCGCAGGGACTTAAAACCGGGTCAAATGAGAAGGTTACTATAGTCTTGCGCCAGAAATCGAAAGGCAGGTTCCGGCCCGCCCGAAGCCGACGCTAGCCCAGCAAGCTCTTCGACGCCTGTTCGGTCACGTCGCGCGACAGGCCCGGTTGCGCGAGAATGCGTTGCAGTTCGGCCTTCATCATCGCCTGCCGCGCCTCGTCGAAGCGTTTCCAGCGGCCGAGCGGCGGGATCATCCGCGCCGCGGTCTGCGGGTTTTTCGGGTCGAGCGCGATGACAAGATCGGCGATCAGCCGGTAGCCCGCGCCATCGGCCTGATGAAACGCCGCCTGATTGCCCGTCAGCGCACCATAGAGCGAGCGCACGCGATTGGGGTTCGCCAGCGTGAAGTCGGGATGCTCGGCGAGTTCCCTCACCGCATCGACGGTATCGGGGCGCAGCGACCAGGCCTGCACCTGGAACCATTTGTCGAGTACCAGCGGATTGTCGCGATAGCGCTGGTAGAAGATATCGAGCGCCGCCACCCGTTCGTCGCTGTCGCCATGCGCCAGCGTCGCGAGCGCCGCCTGCCGTTCGGTCATCCCATCGGCGTCGGAGAAGATCCGGAACGCGACCGCCGGCGTATCGGGCAATCCCGTCGCCGCGAGGTACGCAAGCGCGACGCCGCGCAGGCGCCGGCCCCCCTTCGCCTTGCGCGACAGGATCGCGGCGGGCGGCGGCGTTTCGGCCAGGATCGCGCGCCACTCGGCTTCCAACGCACCGCCGATCGCCGCCTGCAGCGCCAGCCGCTCGCGGCGGATCGCGTCGGGGTCGACGACGACCATCTGGTCGCCGACGAACGCTTCGCTCGGCAGCAGCACCGCCTCGGCAACGAATGCCGGATCGGCGGCGCGTCCGCCAAGCGTCTGCGCGACGGCGTCGATCACGACGCTGTGATCGACCTTCTCGCCCGACACGGCGGCGACCAGCGTGTCGAGCATCAGCTGCTGCAACGCCTCATAGCGCGCGAACGGATCGTCGTCGTGTGCCGCAAGCCACGCCAGTTCGCCGTCCTCGCGCGCGAAATCGACGATCACCGGCGCTGAAAAACCGCGGTTCAGCGACAGCATCGGCCGACTGCGATAATGGCCGAGCGACACCGCCATCTCGGCGCGGTCGAGCAGGACAAGCCGTTCCTCCTCGATGCCATGCCCGCCGTCGAGGTCGAACGCCTTGATCCGTAGCGGGATCAAGGTCGGCGCCTTGTCGGGCTGGCCGGGCGTCGCGGGCACCGTCTGCGCGAGGTGCAGCACGCGCTCGCCGGTGGCCTCGTCGCTCTCGATGCGCGCGGTGACGCGCGGCGTCCCCGCCTGTTCGTACCAGCGCCGGAACAATTTGAGGTCGACCTCCGCGCCCTCCTCGATCGCGCGGACGAAATCCTCGCACGTCGCCGCCTCGCCGTCGTGGCGTTCGAAATAGAGATCGGTCCCCTTGCGGAAGCGCTCGGGGCCGACCATCGTGTGCATCATCCGGATGACTTCGGCGCCCTTGTTATAGACCGTCGCGGTATAGAAGTTGCTGATTTCCTGATAGGAGTCGGGCCGGATCGGATGCGCGAGCGGCCCCGCATCCTCGGGGAATTGTGCGGCGCGGAGCAGGCGCACATCCTCGATCCGCTTGACCGGCGGCGAGCCCATGTCGGCCGAAAAGCTCTGGTCGCGAAAGACGGTGAACCCCTCTTTCAGGCTCAGCTGGAACCAGTCGCGGCAGGTGACGCGGTTGCCCGACCAGTTGTGGAAATATTCGTGCGCGACGACGCCCTCGACGCCGTCATAATCAAGGTCGGTCGCGGTGTCGGGGTCGGCGAGGATGTAGCGGGTGTTGAAGATGTTCAGCCCCTTGTTCTCCATCGCCCCCATGTTGAAGTCGCTGACCGCGACGATGTTGAACAGGTCGAGGTCATATTCGCGGCCATAGACCTGCTCGTCCCATTTCATGCTGTTCTTGAGCGCCTGCATCGCGTGGCTCGTGCGCTCGACGTCGCCTTCGCGCACCCAGATGCCGAGTTCGACCTTGCGCCCCGACAGGGTGACGAACTCGTCGCGATTGACGACCAGGTCGCCCGCGACGAGCGCGAAGAGGTAGGAGGGCTTCGGCCACGGATCTTCCCACAGCGCCCAGTGCCGCCCGCCGCCATTCTCTCCCTCGGGAGCATCGCCCTTTTCGATGCAATTGCCGTTCGACAGCAGGATCGGAAACAGCGCCTTGTCGCCTTCCATCCGCACCTTGTAGCGGCTCAGGACATCGGGCCGGTCGGGGTGGAAAGTGATGCGGCGAAAGCCCTCGGCCTCGCACTGGGTGCAGAGCATCCCGTTCGACGCGTAGAGGCCCATCAGCTGCGTGTTCGCGGCCGGATTGATCGCGGTGTCGACCTCGACCACCGCCTCGGTCCGCTCGCCGAGATCGACGACCAGGTCGGGCCCCTCCATGCGCCAGTCGTTCCAGCCCTCGCCGTCGACGCGCACCGCGAGTGCGGTGAGCCCGTCGCCGCGCAGCATCAACGGCACTGGCGCGTCGGCGCTGCGCACCACCGACAGCGCGGCGGTGACGCGCGTCTCGTCGATCCCCAGCGCGAAATCGAGCGCGATGTCGGGAAGCTGCCATTCGGGCGGCCGGTAATCGGCGCGGTGGATGGTGACGGGAATGGCGGGCGTGGAAGAGGCGTCGGTCATGAACGAGGGTCTAGGCGCGGCGCCGCAGGCGCGCAATAAGCGCTGCAATGGCGAAGATGCTGATTTTCGGAATGGGCTATGCCGCGGGTCATCTCGCGGAGCGCCTGCGCGCGCGCGGCTGGGACGTGGAGGGCACCACGCAAGACGGGCGCGGTGAGAGCATCGCGTTCGCCGACGAGGCTGCGGTAATCGGCGCGCTGCGCTCGGCGACGCATATCCTCTCATCGGTCCCACCTGCAGGCGGCCGCGATCCGGTCCTCGACCGTTTCGGACAGGCGATCGCCGTCGCCCCTGCCGGCTGGGTCGGCTACCTGTCCTCGACCGGCGTCTATGGCGACACGGGCGGCGCGTGGGTCGACGAAAGCGCGCCGATCAAGGGCCGCCGCCCCGACCGCAACGCCGCCGACGCCGCATGGTCGGCGCTGCGCGGCGACGTGCGGGTCTTTCGCCTGCCCGGCATCTATGGCCCCGGCCGCTCGATCCTCGACCGGATCAACGAAGGCCGCGCGCACCGGATCGACCTGCCCGGTCAGGTTTTCAGCCGCGTCCATGTCGATGACATCGCGGGCGGCGTCATGGCGTCGTTCCGCGGACCGGCGGGCATCTACAACCTCGCCGACGACGAGCCCTGCCACCAGAACCGGCTGGTCGAATGGGGCTGCGCGATGCTCGATGCGCCCCTTCCCCCGCTCCTGCCGCTCGACGAAGCCGGCCTCTCGCCTGCCGCGCGCGCCTTCTATGCCGAGAACCGCCGCGTCGCGAACGGCAAGGCGAAGCGGCTCCTGGGCTGGGCGCCACGTTATCCGACGTTTCGCGAAGGGCTCGCGAGCCTCGTCTAAAGCAGCACATCCACCGCGTGGATCAGCACGCCGACCAATCCGCCGACCAGCGTGCCGTTGATGCGGATATATTGCAGGTCGTCGCCAACCGCATTTTCCAGCCGGTCGGTGATCGTCTTGGCGTCCCACCCGCGAATCGTGTCGGACACGAGCTTCAGCGCCGTCTCGCCATAGCTGTCGACCGTCCCGACCACCGCGCGCCGGGCATAGCGATTGAGCGTGCGCTTCAGCCCCTCGTCCTCGCCCAGCATCGTGCCGAACTGCGTGACGAGCTCACCGATCCGCCCCGCGAGCATCGTGTCGGGGTCGCGCGCGGCCTTGAGCAGCGCCGCGCGCCCCTGTTCCCACAATCCGTCGAGCCAGCGCTTGACCGCCTTGTTTTCGAGCAGCTCGTCGCGGACCTTGGCGACCTTCGCCTGAACTTCGGGATCGTGCTGCAGGTCGAGCGCCATCTTGGCGAGCCCTTCCTCGACACGGATGCGCAGCGGGTGCGTCTCGTCGACCGCCATTTCGCTGAGCAGCTTCGACAGCCCCGCGACGATGCGGTTCGAGATGCTCTCGTCGAGCCCGGTGAAGCGCACGATCGCGTTCGAATTGTCGTGGACCATCTGGTGGATCAGATGTTCGTTGAGTTCGAGCGTCTTCGATCCCCATTTGACCATCGCGTCGAGCAAGGGCTGGTGCCGCCCCTCGGCGAGCGCCGCCTGCAACGCCTGCCCGAGTAGCGGCGCGACGTCGAGGTCGCGCAGGCGGTCGGCGATCGCCGACTTGACCATGCCGCCCAGCCGCTGCTGGTCGAGCGCGCCGAGCCCGTCGGCGATGATCCGCGACGCGCCGAGCTTGAGCCGCCCGCCGCCCTCGGCCGGCTGCGACAGGAATTTCCCGACCGCGCCCGCGACGTCAACCGTCTGCATCTTGCGCGCGATCAGCCGCGGCAGCAGGAAATTGGTGAGCAGGAAGCGCGCGAGCGTGTCGCCGATGCGGTTCTTGTTGCGCGGCACGATCGCGGTGTGCGGGATCGGCAGGCCCAGCGGATGGCGGAAGAGCGCGGTCACCGCGAACCAGTCGGCCAGCCCGCCGACCATCGCCGCCTCGGCAAAGGCGCGCACGAAACCGACCGCTGGATGGACGTGATCGAAATAGCGCGCGGCGAGGAACACCGCCGCCATGACGATCAGCAATCCGGTCGCCACCACACGGATATTGGAGCCCCGCGCCGGAATGGCGACGCCTATCGGCCGGGAAAGAAGGCTGTCGGTCATGCGAACCAAATGGCGAAACGCCGCAAAGGTTGCAACCGGCGCAGCGACTTACCGCGCCGGTTCGCCTGCATTATTCCGCCGGTTCGGGCGCCGCGGCGCCGTGCGGCTTCACATCGTCGCCCTTGCGATAGGTCAGAAGGTTGCGCGAGAAGAAGCGGCCGAGGCGCTTTTCGATGCTGTCGGCCAGGCTGAACCCTGCGGGCACGATCAGCAGCGTCAGCAGCGTCGACAGGGTCAGCCCGCCGATCACCACGACGCCCATCGGGGCGCGCCACGCGCCATCGCCCGACAGCGACAGCGCCGTCGGCACCATGCCCGCAACCATCGCGACCGTCGTCATCACGATCGGCTGCGCGCGCTTGCGGCCCGCATCGAGCAGCGCCTCCATCTTGCCGACGCCATGATCCATCTCCTCGATCGCGAAATCGACGAGCAGGATCGAATTCTTCGCGACGATGCCGAGCAGCATCAGCAGGCCGATATAGACGGGCATCGAGATTTCCATGCCCGTAATCAGCAGTCCGAGCAGCCCGCCCAAAGGCGCGAGCAACAGCGACGACATGTTGACCAGCGGCGACAGGAAACGGCGATAGAGCAGCACCAGCGTCGAGAAGACGAGCAGCAGGCCAGAGACGACCGCGATCAGGAAATTGTTGATCAGTTCGGCCTGCCACTTGGCGTCACCCTGGATGATCTTGCGCACGCCCTGCGGCATGTTCTTGATCGCCGGCAGCGCGTCGATCTTCTTCTGCGCGTCGCCGGTGACAAGGCCGGGCGCCAGGTCGGCACCGATCACGATGCGCCGCGTCTGGTTATAGCGGCGCAGTTCGGTCGGGCCGGCGCCGAAGCCGATCTCGGCGACCGACTTCAGCGGCACCGTCGTCCCGCGCGAAGTCGGGACGGGCAGATTCTCGATCGTCGCGAGCGCGCGGCGCGAATCTTCGGACAGCAGCACGCGGATCGGGATCTGGCGATCGGACAGCGAGAATTTCGCGGCATTCTGGTCGATGTCGCCGATCGTCGCGATACGGATCGTCTGGCTGAGCGCCGAGGTCGTGACGCCGAGTTCGGCGGCAAGGTCGAGGCGCGGCTTGACGATGATTTCGGGGCGCGGAATGTCGCCCTCGATCCGCGGCGAGCGCAGCTCCTTGAGCTTGCTCATCTCGGCCACGATCTTCAGCGCGTGGCTCTCGAGCAGCGCCGGATCGTCGCCGCCGATGACGAAGGTCAGGTCACGGCCCGAAAAACCACCCGACTGGCTCTGGAACGACACGCGCGCGTCGGGAATCGCCGCCATTTTCGGCTGCAACCCGCGTTCCCAGTCGACGCTGGTCTGTTCGCGCTTCTTCTTGAGCGTGATGTACACCGTGCCGCCGCCGACATTGACGTCATAGAAGGCATTCTCGACCGTCTTGTCGGCTTCGAGAATATCGTTGATCTCGTTCGAGATATGCTCGCTCTGCGCCAGCGTCGACCCCGGCGGCAGCTCCCAGCGCACCTGGCTGTAATCGCTGTTGATCGTCGGCTGGAACTGCTGCGGCAGCGTCGCGAACAGAAAGATGCTCGTCGCGAAAGCCGCGACGCCGATCCCGACGATCCAGACGCGATGGTCGAACAGCCGCGCGTAGGTGCGCTGCGCGATCGATTTCGCCCAATGGGTAAAAGCCCACTGGCGCACGCCGAGTGCATAGGCGGCCGCGCCGATGATGATCTGGAGCATACCGGCGGCAAGATAGGCGCCGACGATGCTCAGCGGCGTCAGCAGCAGGAAATGGATCGCGGCGTTGGGCGCATCCTGCCCGGCAGGAACCGGCCGGAAAAAGGTCGCGACCTGCAACAGGCCGACAAAGCCCGCGACCACCAGCGGCACGATCAGGTAGATCAGCCGCGTCGAGGTCAGCGCGTAGGTCGCGCGCTTCGCCTGATGCTTGCTGTTGTCGAGCGTCCACGCAAGGATGCGCTCATAGCGGTCGACCCACGGGCCCGAGGCGTGATCCTGCTCGCCCTGCGCCGACAGGAAATAGGCGGCGATCATCGGGGTGATCATGCGCGCGACCGCCAGGCTGACGAGCACCGCGAACACCACGGTCATGCCGAACTGGATGAAGAACTGCCCCGACACGCCGGGCATCAGCGCGACGGGCAGGAACACCGCGACGATCGACATCGTCGTCGCGACGACCGCGAGGCCGATCTCGTCGGCGGCGTCGATCGCGGCCTGATAGGCGGTCTTGCCCATTCGCATGTGCCTGACAATATTCTCGATCTCGACGATCGCGTCGTCGACCAGCACCCCGGCGACGAGGCTCAATGCGAGCAGCGACAGGCCGTTCAGCGAAAAGCCCATCATGTCCATGAACCAGAAGGTCGGGATCGCCGACAGCGGGATCGCGAGCGCACTGATCAGCGTCGCGCGCCAGTCGCGCAGGAACAGGAAGACGACGACGACGGCCAGCACCGCGCCCTCGATCATCGCGGCCATCGAGCTGCGATATTGTTCCTTCGTATATTCGGTGCGCGTGAACAGGATCTTGAAGTCGACCTTGGGGTTGTTCTTCTTGATCTCGGCGAGCTTCTTCATCGTCTCGTCGTGGACGGTGACGTCGGACGAACCCTTCGCCTTTTCGATCGAGAAGCTCAGCACCTGCTTGCCGCCGATCTTCGCGAGGTTGCGCTGTTCGGCATAGCCGTCGGTGACCTTCGCGACGTCCGACAGGCGGATCGTGCGGCCGTTCCCGATCGAGATGCGCGTGTCGCCGAGCTGGAACGCGTTCGCGGCGTTGCCGAGCACGCGCACCGCCTGTTCGCTACCCGCAATCTCGGTGCGCCCGCCCGCCGCGTTGACGTTCACCTGACGCAGCTGCTGGTTCACCTGGCTCGCGGTCAGGCCATAGCTCTGCATCCGCGCGGGATCGAGGATCACGCGGATTTCGCGGTCGACACCGCCCGAGCGGCGTACCTGGCTCATGCCGGGGATCGAGAGCAGTTCCTTCGCGACCGTATTGTCGACGAACCACGACAATTGCTCCAGCGTCATGTCGCGCGTCTCGACCGCGAAATAGGTGATCGGGCCGCCCGCGATATCGACGCGCACGACCTGCGGTTCGAGAATGCCGTCGGGCAGGTCGCTGCGGATCTGCGAGATCGCCTGGTTGACGTCGTTATAGGCGCGGTCGATCGGGGTGCCGATCGCGAACTGGACCATCGTGCGGCTGTTGCCCTCGCTGACATAGGAGGACATTTCGTCGACGCCGCTGACGCTGCGCACCGCGGCTTCGACGCGCTGCGTCACCTGCGTCTCGAGTTCGGACGGCGCGGCGCCCGGCTGGGCGACGATGACCTGCACCGCCGGGAATTCGATGTCCGGATTGTCGTTGACGTCCATCCGGTTGAAACTGACGACCCCCGCCAGCAGCAACAGGATGAACAGCACGATCGGCGGCACCGGATTGCGGATGCACCAGGCGGAGATGTTGCGAAAGCTCATGATTCAAACGCCCTTGTGCGCCCGCAGGCTGCGTGTGCGACCAATTTTACTGCGACGATTTCTGGACCACCGGCTTCACCTTGTCGCCGGGGTTCAGG
Source organism: Sphingopyxis sp. H073 (assembly GCF_001468395.1). Classification (GTDB taxonomy): domain Bacteria; phylum Pseudomonadota; class Alphaproteobacteria; order Sphingomonadales; family Sphingomonadaceae; genus Sphingopyxis. Next base: position 449,499 of record NZ_LNSG01000003.1, read on the forward strand.
AATGCGCCCGCCAGCACGACGACCTTCTCGTTGCCGGTCAGTCCCGACGCGATCGACACGCCGCCGTCGGTGACGGTGCCGACCTTCACCAGCTTGCGTTCGATCTTGTCGTCCGCGCCGACGACCAGCACGAAATTGCCGTCGGGTCCGCTCTGCACCGCGCTTTCGGGGAGCAGCGGCGCCTGTTCGGTGCCCGAGACGAGCCGCGCGTCGGCGAAGCCGCCGGGGCGGAGCGCGGCGCTGTACGGGACCGCGATGCGCACCGTTCCCTGCCGCGTGTCCATGTTGACGATCGGCGAAACCTGCCACACCTGCCCCGCGATCTGCAGGTCGGTGCCGACCGGCGTGATCGTCGCGCGGGTGCCGACCTTGACGCGCTGCAAATCGGCCTCGGCGAGCTGCGCCAGCATTTCCATCTCGCCGCCGCGCGCCATGCGGAACAGCACGCCGCTGCCCGCGCCGACGACCTGGCCGGGTTCGACCTGACGCGTCAGGACCAGCCCCGCCGCCGGGGCGACGATGTTGAGGCGGCCGTTGCGCGCCAGCGCTTCCTGATATTGCGCCTGCGACACGCGGACGCGCGCGTTCGCGGCATCGCGGGTCGCGCGCTTGCGGTCCATGTCGGCCTTCGAGATGAAGCCGCGGCCGACCAGCGCCTGCGCGCGCTCCAGCTCCGCCTGCGCCAGATCGGCATCGGCCTGGGCAACCTTGATCGAGGCCGCGAGGCTCGCCGCCTGCTGCGACTGGACGGCGCGGTCGATCACCGCGAGCGTCTGGCCCGCGCCGACCCACTGGCCGGGCTCGACAAGCACGCGGACGACCTGTCCGCCCTCGCCCGCGATGCCGACCGGCATTTCGCGGCGCGCCGCGATTGTGCCGTTGGCGGCGATCGCCGCCTGCACCGAGACGCGGCCGGGAATGACGACGGTGACGTTCGGCACATTCTGCGCGCCCGCGCCGCCGGCGCCGCCCGCCGCCGTATCGGCGCCCTTGCTGTGCGCGAACGCATACCAGACGCCGAGCAGGATGACCGCGATCAGCGCGACCGCCGCGATCGTCAGCATCCGCTTGCGGCGGTTGTCATCGGCTTCGTAAAAGCTTTCGGTCCCCGCCAGGCTGTCCATCGAATCCACTTTCCGCTCGTAATTCACGCCACATCCCCTCGGCCGCCGGCGTGCTGCCGACGGCGGTGCAAGCCGCACCGCACGGGCACAGCCCAATTTCCGGTCGGTGTATTACCCTATTAAATCACCACGCGCAAGGGGTGAAACAGGCCCCTCGCCCCACCCTCCGGGCACCGCGTCATAGGCAGGTCGGGCAGAAAATTCCAGTAGTTGGTCATCAAAAAGGGGCGGCCGACATGCGCCGACCGCCCCCATTTCTTCGCTGTCAGGTCCGGATCGGACCCGGCCGTTCGCGCCGTCAGCGTACCCTGCCGCGCCGGATCAGGTTGACGATCGCCAGCAGGATGATCGCGCCGATGAACGCCGTGACCAGCGTCCGCCAGTCGAACGCATCGCCGCGCAGGTGTCCGCCGCCAAAGACGCCGCCCAAGAGCAGCCGGCCGAGGATAGACCCGACGCAACCGACGATGATATTCAGGAAAATGCCCTGCTGGGCATCGGTGCGCATCACGATGCTGGCGAGCCAGCCGATAATGCCGCCCATCACAATAGCGATAATGAAACTAATCATGATTGACCCCCTACGATCAATGGTCTGCCCGACGTTGTGGACAGCCTGTGCTACCCTAAATCACTGCAATCGCCTAGCGAAATGGCGGAGCGCGCGCGGTTGCCGGGGCGCCGTTCACCGAGGACAGGCGCAAGGTACGAAATCGATCATCCCTATGATCTCCCCTTTCCGGTCGGCGAGCCCGTCAGCAGGCGATCGGGCAGCCGCCGATACGCGAATAATGCGAGAGGGGTGGAAAAGGTTCCCGGCCGCGACCCAAAGGCCACGGCCGGGAAGAGGAGGATCAGTTCCGATCGGGGAACTGCTCCGGGTCGCAACACCGGCATAAGCAGCCTTGTTTGACCGCGATGTGACGCCGATCACTCGGTGGAATTTTTTTGGGAAAAGGCTGCGGCGTCGCCGCGGCGCCCGGCAGGGAGCGGATGTCCCCCGTCCGCGCATACGAAATGGGGGCCGACATCGCTGCCAACCCCCACTATCCGGTTACGCCCCTCGCCTCGCTTCGCCGCTGCATCCCGGTTCCCTGTCCTTTCGGTCAGTGACCCGCAAAACGCCTCGCCGCCGCGTGCGCCGGAACGGTCCGGCGATGGTTCGGTCGGCCCCCTTTCGGGGGCCGGCCTCACCTGGAAAGCCCTTCATCATCTCGTCCGTGCCTCTGCCGAAACAGCTGCGCTTTCAAAGCGATGGACTGCATTTCCGTACCTGATCGGGTCCGCTTCAACTCGTGGGAATCGCTGCGTTCCGTGATCCGGCTATCGGTTGCCTTCCTCGTCGTCCCTCTCCGTTCTCGTCCGGCCAGTCTTGCAACTGCCCTTCTCGTCCCGGCGGTCCGTCGTCTCCGGCGTCCGATGATTTGAAGCTGTCACGAACGCGGGATGCCGCCAACAGAAAATGCACATAAAGCAGCAATCATGCCCGTTCGCTTGTGGATAAGTCCGGCATTAGCAACAAGCGGATTCGCTGCAGCATTTTTGTAATAGCAATGCAGCATTTTTGAATTCATCGGCCGGACCGAAATGCGCGACTCGCCGCCGCGACTCGATTCGCGAAACCGCAAAAAGCGACTCGCCGCCGCGACTCACGCGCGTCCGAGGTCGCCCTTGCCGACGGTCCCCGATGCCATTTCGAGCATCCGGTCGAGACTCTTGCGCGCAGCGAGGCGGAGCCCTTCCTCCATCTCGATCTGCGGCTTGAGGTCGCGGAGCGCGATGTACAGCTTCTCCATCGTGTTGAGCGCCATGTACGGGCAGATGTTGCAGTTGCAGTTTCCATCCGCGCCCGGCGCGCCGATGAAGGTCTTTTCGGGCAGCGCGAGTTCCATCTGGTGGATGATGTGCGGCTCGGTCGCGACGATCAGCGTGTCGCCGGGGAAGCTCTTCGCGAACTGCAAAATGCCGCTCGTCGATCCGACATAATCGGCATGGTCGACGATGTGCGGCGGACATTCGGGGTGCGCCGCAACCGGCGCGCCCGGATGCTGCGCCTTCAGCTTGAGCAGTTCGGTCTCGCTGAACGCCTCGTGGACGATGCACACGCCCGGCCACAACAGCATGTCGCGTCCGAACTTGCGGTTGAGATAGCCGCCAAGGTGCCGGTCGGGGCCGAAGATGATCTTCTGGCTTTCGGGGATCTGGCTGATGATCGTCTCGGCGCTCGACGAGGTGACGATGATGTCGCTCAATGCCTTCACCGCCGCCGAGCAGTTGATGTAGGTCAGCGCGATATGGTCGGGATGCTTTTCGCGGAAACGCTTGAACTGTTCGGGCGGACAGCTGTCCTCGAGGCTGCACCCGGCGTCCATGTCGGGCAGGATCACCGTCTTCTGCGGGCTCAGGATCTTCGCGGTCTCGGCCATGAACTTGACCCCGCAAAAGGCGATCACGTCGGCGTTGGTGTCCGCCGCCTTGCGTGAGAGCTCGAGCGAATCGCCGACGAAATCGGCCAGATCCTGAATCTCGGGCTTCTGGTAATAATGCGCGAGGATGACGGCGTTGCGCTCCTTGCGCAGGCGCTCGATTTCGGCGCGCAGGTCGAGACCCGACAGATTTTCGCGAACGGGAGCAGTCATGGCTTTTCCTTTTATGGCTTTGCCTTGCGCGGCGCTCTACACCGCGTCCGCCATAAGGGCAATTCGCCGTATCAGCTTGCCGTGAGCTTCGCCGCCAGCGCGGCCACCGGCGGCGTCAGCGACAACAGATAGACGATCACGCGCACCGCGATGACAAGCAGCGCGACCGCTTTCGTCGCCGGATGGACGTGCCCCAGCGTGCGCCGGTCGTGCGCCGCGATGATCCCGACGACCGCTAGCTGGATCAGCGCGACCGGAATGTCCGACCAGCCGATCATCAGCGGCATCGGCAGCAACCGGCCGAGCGCGGGTTCGAGGATCATGATCGTCGCGCCGATCATCAGCCGCCGGTGCCATTCGGTATCGCTGCGCCGGCGGATCGCCATCATCACCGCCAGCCCGAATGCGAGCGCCTCGATCGTCGTGAGCGCAAGGAAATAGGGCGCGGTAAAAAAGGGCGGGAAGCGGTTCAGCGCCAGCGATGCCAGCCCGACGAAAATGCCGAGGCAGACGATCAACACCGCCAGCCCCGCTCCCATCCAGCCGAGCCGCCGGTGCAGCGCCAGATTGCCCCGCGCCTCCAGCGTCGGCTGAACGATCAGCAACCCGAGCCACGCCAGCATCGCGACCCCGTGCAGATGCACCCAGAAGGGCGCCTTCACCGGATCGACGAAACCGCGCAGCCCAAATTGCACGAAACCGAAGATGATGAAGACGGCGAGCCCGATCGCCATCCGTTGCCAGAACCGTTCGGCGCGCGCCGCGCCCTCGACCATCGTCGCCATGCCCCATTCCCCTCGCAGTCTGCCCGCGCGGAGAATATCGCATCCCCGAACCTTGCGAAAGGGTCAGTTCGCAGGGTCGTCCGCGAAGCGCGCGGCGACTTTCGCGTCGATCCCCGCGGCCTTCAGCGGCATCGCGAAGCTCTGCTCGACCGCGGTGCGTGCGGCGCCCTGCGCCAGCCGCATCGGCACCGTCCCCTTCGCCTGCTTGATCAACTCTTCCTGCGCCGCCTTGCGGTTCGCGGCGTCGAGCGTCTTTTCGGCATCGGTCAGCGTCAGCAGGATCACCCCGTCGCGAAACTCGCTGATCGCATCGATGTCGATCTCGGGGCCCGCCAGCCGCAGCGGCGGCAAGGTGACGGTCAGCGCATTGGTGCCCGCATCCCAGTCGAGGTCGGACTGCCTGAGCTTGCCAAGGTCAAGCTCGTAGCGGACCGTCCCCGGCATGATCAGCGTCTTCTTCGCCTCCAGCCCCAGCCGCGACTGCGTCGAGGTCACGACCGCGACATAGCGCGCGGTGAAGGGCACGAGCACATTCTGCTCCTGCAACCCCTGCAGGCTCGCCGCGACGACGGTCTCGGGGTCGAAGCCCTTCTGCCAGTCGCGCCAGGCGCTGACCGCCCACCAGGCGGCGAGCGCCAGCAAAGCCGCCGCCGCGAGCAGGATCAGGCGCGGCAACAGGCGCGGTGCGGGCGAGGACGCGGGTGTGGTCATGGCGTGGTGTAATCCGAACAATCGGGCGCCGGCCGGTCCATTTCATAGCGCGACGTCGCGGGGTTGTAATGCAGCACGCGGTCATAGCTGCAGCGGGGATCGGGCGCACGCACCAGGTCGGCGCGCTTCAGCCTCACCGCGCTATTGTCCTCCGACCGGCGCGAGGTGCGCGGGAAGGTCGTCGCGGCAGCGCGATAGGTGAGCGCGGGCCACCAGCCGCCATCGGCGGGGGCAGCCGTCAGCGTCGCGGCAAAATCATATTCGTCGTGGCACGCCTCCAGCCGGTCCTTCATGCCCTGCTCCGAAAAGCAGGCGCGGATCATCAGCGAGCCGTCCCAAACGATATCGAGCACTTCGGCGCCGAGCGCGGTCGATCCCGGCGCGCTGCCGAGCTCGAAAAGATGCAGCCGTGCCGCCGATCCGCCGCCGCCCGAATACATCGCATTCTGGCGGCCGAGGATGCCGACCAGATAGCGCGGCGCGCCGTCCCCGCCCTTCGCGGCGATCAGGTTCGGCCAGAGTTCCTGCGCTCCGGCATCGTCAAAGCCGGGCAAGGCGATTGACGTCGGCGCGTCCGAGGCCGGCGACGTCACCCGCAGCTCCGCCGCGCCCGCACCGTCTTCGGTGACCGGGATTTCGAGGCACAGGCTCCTGTCGGGCACGCAGTGCCGATCGCCATCCTTGACGAGCGCGACCACCGCGCCGTCGCCATCGGCGGGGGCGGGCACGGCGGCCGCCAGCACCAGCGCCATCAGCATCAGGCAAGCACCCACTCATCATCTTGCGACCGCACGACGCCGCGCGTCTCGAGGTCGAGCAGGTGCGCGAGCACCGACCGCCCGGCGGCGCCGGTCAGCCGGGGGTCGAGACCCTTGTACATATGCTTCACCATCTCGGGGATCGCGCGCGTCCCCTTGTCGAGTTCGCGCAATATCTGCCGCTCGCGCTGCTTGCGATGGCCCAGCATCCCGCGCACGAGCTGCCTCGGCTTCGTCACCGCGGGGCCGTGCGCCGGATAATAGATGCGGTCGCCGCGCTCATACAGCTTCGACAGGCTCGCCATATAGGCGGCCATGTCGCCGTCGGGCGGGCTCACCACGCTCGTCGACCACGCCATCACATGGTCGCCGGTGAACAGCGCCCCGCTTTCGACGAGCGCGAAGCAGAGGTGGTTCGACGTATGCCCCGGCGTCGCGACCGCCTCGATCGTCCAGCCGTCGCCCGAAATCCGCTCGCCGTCGGTGAGCACGCGGTCGGGCGCATAGTCGCTGTCGAAGGCCGAATCCGCGCGCGGCCCGTCATCGGCCAGCGCCAGCGGCGCGCAGCCGATGATCGGCGCGCCCGTCGCCTCCTGCAAGGGGCGTGACGCGGGACTATGGTCGCGGTGCGTGTGCGTGCAGAGGATCGCCGTGATGCGCTGGCCCTCGGTCGCGCGCAGGATCGCGTCGACATGCCCGACGCCGTTGATGTCGGCGGGGTCGCCGATGCTCAGCCCCGATCCGGTCGGGCCGGGATCGATCACCGCGACGTCGCTCCCGGCCCCGACGATCCACGTCTGGGTGCCGGTGAAGGTATAGGGCGAGGGATTGGGCGCGAGCACGCGGCGCACCAGCGGCTCATGCTGCTCGCAGTCGCCGGCGCGGATCGTGTCGGGCCAGGGCTTTTCGTCGCTCATGCCCGCCCATGTGGCACCGCGCCGCGCGAAGGAAAAGGCCCGGGCGAGAAAAAGCCGGGCCAATAGAGAAAGGGAGCGGACATGGGCCGCCCCCTTTCCCCGCCCCTATCGCCGGCGCCACCGGGGAATGGGCGCCGGTCAGGAAGTTGTTGCCGTCAGTCGTCCGATTTCTCGATGTCGGCGATCGCCCTGTCGATGTCGGCGGCGACCTTCGCGCGCATTTCCTCGGACAGGCCGCGCGCCGCCTCGCCCTTCTTGAAGCCGTCGCGCGCCTTCTTCAGCGCCGACAGGCGGGCCGCCTTGCTCTCGGCGGTGTCGCCGCAGCGGATCATGTAGATGTGCTGGCGCTTGTTGCCGTCGACTTCCTCGCGGTTGACGATCGGCGCGGTCTTCGACCCGTCGCCGCACTTGCCGATCGCGATCGCCTTGCCGTCGAAGCTCTGCCACGCGCCATGCGCGACCATCGGCGGCAGGGGCGGCATCGGGGGCATCGGCGCCATCACGGTGCGGATACGCTCCTTGCGCTTTGCCTCCAGCTTGTCGGCGATCGCCTCGGCCTGCGCGCCGCCGATCCCCTGCTCCTTCAGCGTCGCAAGCACATCGTCGCGCGACAGGCTGCCGGGGGTGCGGATCTCGACGCGCTTGTACTTGCCGTCGGCGGGCGCGAGCATCACCGCGGGCTTGCCCTCATCGTCGCCGTCCTGGCGGATCACGATGCGGTGGACCTCGCGCTTCTTCCCGTCCTTTTCGGCCGCGTCGCCGTCATGCTGCTCGGTGAAGATCATCACATGGGGCGCATCGGGCGCGGCCGGGGCCTCGGGCGGCAGCGGTGCGTCGGGCGCGGCAGGCGGTGCCGGGGGCGTCGGCGGCTCGGCGAGCTCGGCCTGCGCGCTCGCGGTCGCGGGGGGCACCAGGGTCGCGGTCGTCGCCAGCACCGCCACTGCGGCAGCCCCCACGAGCAACCGGCCGACCAGCCCGCGCTTCTTCGAAATATCCTCCTGCATCAGCATCGTCAGTCTCTCCTGCAGATTGTCGTGGACCGCCATCGGCGCCGCGAGCGACAGCCGCGATCCGACCGCCGCCTTCGCGATGGCGGTGGCATAGCGCGCGGTCCGCACATTGCGCGGGGCGGTGTCGGTCATCGTCAGCACGCGCGCGTCGCACGCCGCTTCCTGGTCGAACCGGAAGGCGCGGATCGCGCGCCAGGCCAGGGGGTTGAACCATTGCGTCGCGAGCAGCAGCAGCGCCGCGGCATTCGCCCACAGGTCGCCGTGGCGATGGTGCGACAGCTCGTGATCGATCGCCAGCGCGCGTTCCTCGGTCGCATAGCGGGCGAAGAAATCGTGCGGCACCGCGACGAAGCGCCGCCACAGGCCGAACGCGACCGGCCCGTCGACCGCGTCGGTCATGATCAGGCGGATACCTCCCAGCGGCTCGAGCTCGACCGCGCCCTTCAGCACCCCGGCGCGAAAACGCTGGTGCGACAGCGCCGCGCTCATGAGGACCGCAACGAAACCGAGCGCCCACAGCGCGAACAGCAAGGGCAGCGCATCGGCAAAGGTCCAGCTCGCCTCCGGAATCGCGACCGGCGTCCCGACCGCCTCGGCGGCGTCGACGACCTCCATCAGTACCACGTCGGCGGGCACGCCGCTCGCCGCGACCGGCGCCGGATCGGCGAAGGGCAGCGGCGGCAGCACCAGCCGCAGCGCCGGGACGAGCCACAACGTATAGGCGAGCTGCGGACCGAAATGGCGGGCAAAGGGCTTGCGGATGACGAGCACCGCAAGGACGAGCGCGGCGGTGGTGATCATCGTGTCACCCCACACCTGCATGATCATCGCGGCGCTCATGACTTGAGCTTCCGCAGCAGGGCTTCGATCTCGGCGATGTCGGTGTCCGACAGCGCCTCGCGTTCGGCGAGATGCGCGATCAGCGGGCTCACCCGCCCGCCGAACAGCCGATCGACGAAGCGCTGCGATTCCTCGCCGACCGCGTCGGCGCGCTCGACCGCGGGGCTGTAAAGATAGCGCCGCCCGTCGGCCTCCGCCGTGACCGCGCCCTTCTGGACCAGCCGCGAAAGCAGCGTCTTCACCGTCGCCTGCGTCCAGCCGTTGATCTTGCCGATGCGCTGGGTCAGGTCGGCCGCGGTCTGCGGAGCCTCGTCCCACAGCGCCGACAGCACCTGCATTTCGGAATCGCTTGCTCTTTCCGCCATGGTGGAACCCCTCCTCTTGGCGTTGATCTGCAATGCGACTACAAATGTAGTCAATCGGCTGAATGCTGCATGAACAAAATGAACGGCAGTCGATATAGCTGCCACAACGCCATCGAGATGGAGCGGCGCGGAGCGCCATGCCGGCCGGGGAAGAAGACGTCTCGAGTGGCGAAGATGGCCCGCGTCGGCGCGATCCCGCGGAACCACCCGGCGAAAACCCGGCGCTTCGCACGATGTTGGATGCCCTCGCTAGGGTCCCGACTCTAGGCGGCGACGTTCGAGACGGACTTCACGTCGTAGAGCGCGTCGTAGGTGTGCAGCGGAACGTGCGCCGAAAATATGCTCGCGATCAATCGGTCGACCGCCGCGGCATATCCAAGCGATCGTTCGGTAAATTGGACAGAAGCGGAGGCGCACGCTGATTGGAGGCGAGCATAGGTGGCGGAATCGTCGGCCAGCGTTCGGATCGCATCAAGATAACTGTCGATATTCTCGGGCACAGCTTCCAGGATACATTCGCCGATCACGGGGAGCGCATTGGACAACCTGCTGGTGATGATGGGCTTGGCGGTAAGCACAGCTTCGGCGCAGACCAGCGGCATACCCTCGCAAAAGTCGCCGCGGGTCGGCACGATGAGGGCGTGGCAATTATGGTAGGCAGCATCGAGTTCGCCACGTTCGAGACGTCCGCGCAGCGTAACGCAGTCTCCCAGACCGAGCCGATCGACCTCGGCGCGAAGCTCGGACAGCGCCCCGCCGTCCCCGCAAACTTCGATCGATACGGCGCGCCCCGGCGCATTGCGAAGCGCCTGCGCCATCGCGAGAAGATCAAATACCCCTTTGCTCCGTTCCACACGACCCGAAAACAGAAGCCTGAACGGCGAGGCGGGATCCGCGAACGGATCGACGGGATGGGGATCGCTCGCGGCAAACTGAGACGTCCATCCGAAATACCGCAGGTGCGCGGCGCCGTCGGAGCGGGCTTGTACGCCGCATTCGGGCGAGCAGCCCATCGCCCCGGCCGCAATATGGCGAAAGAACCACGAATCCAGCTTCCGGATAAGCGTCTTGAGCGTTCCCCGCGGTTCGAAGCCGTTCGGCCAGCGCACGTTGTGAAAATTCACCGCGACCGGGATGCCGAGCAACTTGAACAGGGTAAGCATGAAATAATGCGTCGATCCGGAATCGATGATCGCCAAATCGGCCCCGATGCGCCGTGCATAGACAGCAAGCCGGACGCCATACCATATACGCGAAAGATGGAAGCCGAGGCCGGTCGCCCCCTCGCCCCGGCGCGGCAGGTTTTGGAAGGTCAGGCCGCCCTGTTCGACGCGCCCCGCGTCGGGGTTGCTGGTGACCAGTACGCCAGTGATACCATGGGCGACAAGCAGGCGGCGGAGTTGCTGCGAAAACGAATAGCCGGTGACGCCGGCTACAATGCCGCCATCGCGCATCGCGTCCGCAACGATGTTGCCCGGTCCGAGAGCGCAGAAAATTTTCATTGCGGAGTGTCTATCTTCGTCGCGCAGCCGTGCCAACACCCGCCTCGGGCAATTGAGCCAATATGGGATGGCGCCCAGATGTCGGGATTTTTGACACCCCCGCGCCCCGGTAAGGAATCGCTAACCAGCGTCCCCCGCCAAAATCCTGGGCAGCGGCAAATTGGCACGCGCCTTGTATGGTATCAGACGTTCCCGAGTGTTCCGCTCAATGGAGCGGTGGGGGACATCGGTCTGGTCCCTGATGTCCCCTGCCCCCACTCCGGAAATCCCCACTTGCCCCCGACGCAAACGGGGGGCGGAGCGGCCGAAAGGCCCCGCCCCCCGGATGCTTTTCATGCCATCGCCAACCACGCCCCGCGCCCGCGCACGAAAAAGGCGCGGGAAGCGATGCCTCCCGCGCCTTTCGTATCGTGGCGGTGCGCGTCTTACAGGCCGTCGAGCCCCTTACTGACCAGCACGTTCACCGCGACGCGGCGGTTCTGCGCCTTGCCTTCGGGGGTGCTGTTGTCCGCGGTCGGGTCGGCCTCGGCCATGCCGGTCGGGGTCAGCATGCGATAGGGCTTCCAGCCGCACGCCTGCTGCAGATAGTTCACGACGCGGCCGGCGCGCTTCTCGCTGAGGACCTGGTTATACTCCTCGCTGCCCACCGAATCGGTGTAGCCGACGACGAGGAGCAGGGCATTGTCCATGCCCTCGGCCTGGCTCGCGGTAGCGCACAGATCGGCCTTCGCCTGCTCCGACAGCACGGCCTTGCCGGTGTCGAAGTTCACGTTCATCGTGCTCTTGATGTTGTATTTATCGATGTCGCCCATACGGCCGCGCAGCGCTTCGGTGGCCGCAGTCTGCTCGGCAAAGCGCTGGTCGGTACCGGTACGGATCATGTTCGCGGTGCGCAGATCCTTGCTCTTCAGAACGACCTGGTTCGCGACCAGCCCGCCGTCCCACTGCAGCGTCTCCACCGTGACGGGCAGCCCGTTGAGCAGCGCGTTCGCCGCCATCTTGCTGCTGCCGAGGCCCAAGAAGCCGCCATTCGCCTTGACCTTGGTGCTCTCGCTCAGGAAGACGACGGTGTTGGTGCCGTCGGCCGCCGTCACCTGCATCCGGTTGCCGCTGCGCGCCGAGATCATGCCTTCGAGCTTCGGCCCTTCGGTCAGTTCCGACAGCGGGGGGATCTGGGCATAGACGGTCGCAACGGCTTCGCCGCTGCCCGCGGGCTGCGCGTCCTGAGCCTCCTGCGCCGCGAGGCTCGCCGAGGCGGGGCCGGCCAGCATGGCCAGCGTCAAAACAAATCCTGAACTCTTCGAAACGGCACCCATAAGCTACTCCTTCAACGGGGTGGCAGGGGCAAGCGCGTTCAGCATGACCCCTTCTGGCACAGGAATACTCGCCGGATGGCCGAAGGTTGCGCGGGTCGTCCGGCGCTGTGCACGGCTAGCCGACAACCGCCGGTGCCGTCCCAAGCGCGGAATTCCGCCTCGAATTCGGCTTTTTGCAATAAGAGCAATGCCCTAACTTTCCCGGCACCGCGACGCGCGCCGGCAACGGTCCGCTCAAAAAAAAAGCGCGGGAACCGGATGGCTCCCGCACTTTTTCCTGTTCGCCGCGACGCGATCAGTCGGCCGGGGTCGGCGCCGGTTCGCTCGCGGGGGCGGCATCGGCGGTGGTATCCGACGCGGCCGGCGTGGTTGCCGTTTCGGCGATGGCCGCGGCAAACTGGTCGGCGGTAAAGCTCATCGCCAGACCCTTGCCGGTCAGGAAGAAAGCCTTGCGCGGCAGGCGCACCTCGCCCTTGTCGGTCGTGACGATCACGCCCTCGGCATCGGTCGCCTTGACCTTGCCGACGACCGAGGCGCCGGTCACGCCGCGGATTTCGGCGCCGGGAACCAGCGCGGTTTCGAGCGCGGCGGCGGCATCGGCCGCCTGCTTGTCGAGCGCGGCGGTCAACTGCGCGGCGGTGATGGTGATGGCAAGGCCCTTGTCGGTCTGCGCAAAGGCGTTGGTCGGCAACGCGGCCTTCCGGCCGCCGAAGTCCACCACGACGACGCTGCCGTCGTTGCTCGCGATCGGGCCAAGCTCGACGCCTGCCGAGTCATAGACTTTGGCGCCGACATCGAGTTTCACGGCCGAAGCGCCAGCCTGCGCCTGCGCCAGCGCGGCCGTTCCGGTCGTCGCGGCGAGGGCAAGGGAGAGCGAGGTAATCAGGCCTGCATATTTACGCATTTCGAGCATTCTCCTTGGGAAGCTTTGAGTTGGGATCGTCCAACCAACGCGCGGGCGCGCCCGAAAACACCCCCGCATCCGCCGAACCGTTGCCGTGGCGGGACGAGCCGATGGAATGGTACGGGCCGAAAGCCGGTCCCCCGATCGCGGGCGCACCCGGCAAGATCGGCGCCGCACGCCAACCCGACAAGTTCTCGGGCAGCAACCAACTCGCCGGAATTCAGCCAGGACAGCGCGGCGCATTCGGCAACCGCCGCAGTGATGGATGCCGGATCAAGTCCGGCATGACGAAGGTCTGGAAACGGCCGATTGCTGCCCTAACCATCATCGTCACCCCGGACTTGATCCGGGGTCCATGACTTCAGCGCTGCAGTGGATCCCGGATCAAGTCCGGGATGACGAATGACCGCATACGACCGATTGCGGACAATTAGGCAATGGTGCAATCTGGGACAATGACGCTAAACCGAACCTCCTCGCTTCTTTTGATTGTCGCGCTCTCAGGATGCAGCAATGCGAACGAAGGGACGGCGCGGGAGCAGATTGTTCACAGTCAAAATGCTGACCCTTCGGACGACCCCAGTTACGGCAATCCACAGCATATTGCGGCGCCATTTCGATATGTATTCGAGGAAAGTTCAGTCGAACTTTGCTCGGCATCGGTAACCCAAGACGCGCCAGCATGTCTTCATGATAGCCAACGATGCTGGCTGGTTTTCGATGACAAAGCCAATAAGGATATGGATCTGATAACTAACCAGCATTTTATCGCTGAAGAAGGAACATATTGGATCGAAGGCGTTGGCAGGATCACCACAGCCAACGGTGGTTTCGGTCATCAAGGTGCGTATGGATGCCAAGTCGAAATGACCAGTGTGAGCCGATTTGTTAAGATGCATAGCTAGGGGGGAGAGCCTTAACCCTATTACGTGATGTCCGCTTCCCACCCCATTTCAGCCAATAACAGCTGTTCCGAACGCTAGGGCTGCAAACGACCGGAAGCTGACCTATCCTCCATCGTCACCCTGAACTTGTTTCAGGGTTCATGGTCTGCCGTTTCCTTCGGCGCGGCGCCGGATGCTAGGCCCGGCCATGGCTGCTGAAACAAGTTCAGCATGACGACTTTTTGCGTGCCCACCCTCCACCCCGAACCTGCCCCTACCCCCCGATTTCGCGTCGTCGGGCATCACTACTCAATTCTTCTCCGCCGCAGCGATGAAGCCAGCGCAGCCCTCGTCCCACGTCGCCTTCCGCCCTACCCGCATTAGCCGTTTCTTCACCCCGACGGGTCAAAAGCGATCCCGGCTTCGCACCGCGACGCCGGGGGCAGACTGGGGGATTTCTATCGACTGGATGCTGATGCCGCTGATGCGCTACGCCGATTTCAGCGGGCGATCACAGCGTATGGAATATTGGATGTTCACGCTCTTCTACATTCTCGTGATCGCCGTTCTCGTCAGCTTCGCCATCTTCTTCGGCAGTCCGGCGGGCGAGGAGCATACGCTTGCCGAGAATTATTTTCTGGTCGTCACCCTGCTCTTCATCGTCGGGACGATCATTCCGTCGATCGCGGTCACCGTCCGCCGCCTGCACGATCAGGACAAGTCGGGGTGGTTCTACTTCATCAGTTTCGTCCCCTATGTGGGCGGCCTGATCCTGTTCGTGTTCATGTGCATCGACGGGACGCCGGGACCGAACCGCTACGGGCCCGACCCCAAGGGCGGCTACGCCGACGTCTTCGGCTAAAGGCGATATGCTTCGCCAGCTCGGCGCCGCAGGTCTTGCCCTCTCAGCGCTGGGTGGGTGCGCGTCGACCCAAATACCGGACGGCGACGCCTGCGGCGCATCTGCGCTTCAACGCTTCGTCGGGCGCGACTTTGGCTCCGCGATCGCTGATGGAATCGCGCGGCGGACCTATGGAGGACTCGGCGAACAGGCGGTGCGTCGCAGCAAGCGCTCGGTGCGGACGATCAGGCCCGGGGACACGCTGGTCGCCAACTATGATCCCCATCGCGTCAACGTCTCGATCGACGAGTCCAATACGATCACCGCGATCCAGTGTTTCTGACGCGAGTTCCTACCCCCCGAATTTCGCGTCGTCGGGGATCACCGCCCAATTCTTTTCCGCCGCGGCGATGAAGCCGGCGCGGTCCTCGTCCCACTTCGCCTTCACCTCCTGATTGAAATTCAGGTACAGCTTCCCGTCGACCACGGCATAGGCCAGCGGATCGCCCGGCGCGAGATAGCCGCGCGACATCGCCCACGAACAATGGCCGCCATATTGCGGCGCGAAGGCGGCGGGATCGGCCTTGAACGTCGCGGCATGCGCCGCGCTCGCGAAATGATAGACAGCGCCGTCATGCTCGACGGCAAAGGCGGCGTCGCCCTTCACCGGCACGCCGTCGCCTTCGAAATAGCTGACGGCGTCATAGCCGCTGACCGCAATATGGCCGCCCTCGACCCCGACATAGACGGGCTTGGCCCACGCATAGGGGGTGAACACCGCCGCCGACAGCGGCAGCGCCGCCGCCGCGAGCAGCGCGAACAGGACATGTTTTTTCATGGGACGGACTCCGATCTGGTTTCGTCCCCGGTTCGCCCCGAAATCGCGCCCGGTTACACGGGTCTGGCGCGCGCCGGTTCGGCGGGGGTTCATCTTCGCGTGGTAATCCCTATTTCAAGGGGATCAGGGAATGCGCGCGATGAAGACACCTGCCCTCTATCTGCTTGTCGCTTTCGCGGCGCTCGCCGTCCCCGCGCATGCGCAGGACGACGATCTCGCGCAGACCGGCTCGCCGCCGCAAAAAACCTCGATCCTCTACACCTATGGCGACGATCCCTGTCCCGAGACGACGGGCGACGAGATCGTCGTCTGCGCGCAGCAGCCCGAATCGGACCGCTACCGCGTCCCCAAGGATCTCCGCCATCAGGACGAAGAGGCGCCCGCCGGCGGCGGCTCGTGGGCGTCGAAGGTCGAGGGCTATGACGCCATCGCGCGCCAGACGCGCCCCGACAGCTGCTCGCCCGTCGGCAGTTACGGCTTCACCGGCTGCGCCGCCGCCGCGCTGCGCCAATGGTTCGAGGCACGGCGCGCCGGAACGCCCTGACGCGCGCCCCCGAGGCCCGCGTTTCCAGCGCGCTCGTCGGCATCCTGATGGGCATCCCCATTCATCGCAGAGCCAGCAAGGCGCGCGCATAACGTCCCCGTTCGAGGGAGGATATCATGCGCAAAGCCTTGCTGGTTGCCGCGGCGTTCATCGCCACCCCTGCGCTGGCGCAGGCCAACCCCCAGATCGACTATCCCGCGTTCCAGACGCTCACCGCCAGCGTCGCGCCGCAGCGCGCGACGCGCCTCCTCAAGTTCGACGCCTTCAAGGCCGAGGCGGCAAAGCCCGGCACCCTCCTCCTCGACGCACGCTCGAAGGATGCCTTCGCCGCCGGGCATATCGCGGGCGCGGTGAACCTGCCGCTCACCGATTTCACCGCGGAGAGCCTCGCCGCGGTGATCGGCGCCAACCCCGACCGCCCTATCCTGATCTATTGCAACAATAATTTCCGCAACGACGCCGCCCCCGTCCGCATGAAGGCCGCGCCGCTCGCGCTCAATATCCAGACCTTCATCAACCTCGTCGGCTACGGCTATCCCAACGTCTGGGAGCTTGCGGACGTGATCGACATGGGCGATCCGGCCGTCGGCTGGGTAAAGGGCTAAGCCCCCAATCTGTCACACGACTCCGCTAACAGGGCCTTGCCTTTCCCTGTTCGCAAGGAGTCTCCCCATGAGCGAATTGGTACGCGAGATCGTCGAACTCAACGCCGGCATCGACGGCGACGAGGACAGCCCGCTGCTGGTCGTAGAGGTCGAAGGCCTCGCCCCCACCGCGGGCTGGACCAGCGTCCGCCTCGAACCCCATGTCTATATCACCCCGCCCGAGGACGGCTTTCAGGATTTCGACCTTGTCGGCGACCGCCCGCCCCATGATGCTTCGGGCGATGCGGCGGCCGACGCGCTGACCGAGGTCGAGGCCGCCTGGGAAGGCCCGCTCGAGGACTGGTGCATCGGTGTCCGCGTCCACGCGGTCGACAATATGCTCGAGGATGAGGTCTTCGAACCGTGGGACGAAGACGGCGAGGACGAGAGCGAAGCCGCCTGAAGAATTACCCTCCCCCTGCACTTCGCCGGGCCGCGAAGGCCCCTTCGCGGCCCGGCGACATTTTCTGACCCGCGGCGGTCTGCCGCGAAATTTTCGGCACCTGCCTCTTGCCAAGCGCGACATTTTGCATCATTGCGACGGCCATGCGCGGCAACGCCCTTCTTCTTCTGCGACTTACACGCCCTTGGGCGTGACACTGGCTGCGCGCTAGTCGCGGCCACCCGCTCAAGGGTCCGATCGACAAGCGACACCAACCCGGCAGAAGAAGTTTACACCCCATGACCATGCTCACCGACCCCTCGGTCAAGTACAGCGCCTTCCCGCAGGTTCCCTTGAGCCACCGCGAATGGCCCGGCCGCGTCACCACCAAAGCCCCGATCTGGCTCTCGACCGACCTGCGCGACGGCAACCAGTCGCTGATCGACCCGATGGATGCCGAGAAAAAGACGCGCTTCTTCGACCTGCTCGTCAAATGCGGGTTCAAGGAGATCGAGGTCGGCTTCCCCGCCAGCGGCGCGACCGACTTCGACTATATCCAGGGCCTCGTCCGCGGCGGCCGCATCCCGGAGGGCGTCACGCCGCAGGTGCTGACGCAAAGCCGCGCCGACCTCATCCGCACCAGCTTCGACAGCCTCGCGGGCGCGAAGACCGCGATCGTCCACGTCTATAACGCGGTCAGCCCCGCGTGGCGCCGCATCGTCTTCGGCATGGAAATGCCCGAGATCAAGGGCATCGCGGTCGAGGGCGCCAAGCAGCTCCGCGACAACGCCGCGCGCCTGCCCGGCACCGACTGGCGCTTCGAATATAGCCCCGAAACCTTCTCGACCGCCGAGCTCGATTTCAGCATCGCCTGCTGCGAGGCGGTAATGGACATCCTCCAGCCGACCACCGACAAGCCGATCATCCTCAACCTCCCCGCGACGGTCGAGGCCTCGACGGCGAACATCTACGCCGACCAGATCGAATATTTCTGCAAGAATTTGCCGAACCGCGACGCCGCGATCATATCCTTGCACACCCACAACGACCGCGGCACCGGCGTCGCGGCGGCCGAGCTCGGCCTGCTCGCGGGCGCCGACCGCGTCGAGGGCTGCCTGTTCGGCAATGGCGAGCGCACCGGCAACACCTGCCTCGTCACCATCGCGCTCAACATGTACACGCAGGGCGTCGACCCGCGGCTCGACTTCTCGAACATCGACGAGGTCATCCAGACGGTCGAATATTGCAACAATTTGCCCGTCCACCCGCGCCACCCCTATGGCGGCGAGCTCGTCTACACGGCGTTCTCGGGCAGCCATCAGGACGCGATCAAGAAGGGCTTCGCCGCGCGCGAGCGCCAGAATGACGAGCGCTGGGAAGTCCCCTATCTGCCCATCGACCCCGCCGATCTCGGCCGCAGCTACGAAGCGGTGATCCGCGTCAACAGCCAGTCGGGCAAGGGCGGCGTCGCCTGGGTGCTCGAACAGGACAAGGGCCTGAAACTGCCCAAGAAGATGCAGGCGAGCTTCAGCCACGTCGTACAGGCGCTCGCCGACGAGACGAGCCGCGAACTCGGCGCCGAGGATATCTGGCACGCCTTCGAGCGCCAGTATCTCACCACCGAAGCCAAACGCTTCCAACTCGTCGACTGGCATGAGACGCACTCGGGCGCCGACCGCATCTTCGCCGGCAAGCTCACCATCGACGGCAACCCGCGCAGCGTCAGCGGCCGCGGCAACGGCCTGATGTCGAGCGTCATCGCCGCGCTCAGCGAAAGCGGCGGCCCCGTGATGGACATCGTCGACTACAGCGAACACGCGATCGGCCAGGGCAGCAATGTGCAGGCCGCGGCCTATGTCGAATGCCGCACCGCGGACGGCAGGAGCCTGTTCGGCTGCGGGCTGGATACGGACGTCGCGACGGCCAGTGTGCGGGCAATCCTCAGCGCCGCGAATGGGGCGTAATTCGGGGGCGGCCTTACAATCCGCCCCCCGCGACCCCATATGTCATTATCGCGGCAGACGTTTTTTCGTAGGCCACCGCGACTGAGAGACGCTTGGCGCTCCCGCTTACGCAAGAGGAGCCGCGCCGATGAGCAGCAAACCCGACCCCGATTCCGCCACCCCCGCCCCCGCTCTCGCCCCGGCAAAATCGTACTCCAGCCGCCTGTTTCGCCCCAAACGCACCGCGCTGCCGCGCGACGATGCGCGACGTCAGGGCGACATCAGCAGCCTTGCCTATCTGACGATGGGCGGCCGCGACGCGGCAGTGGCATTCCTCAACGCCGAAAATCCCGCACTCGGCGGCCGCCCGCTCGCGCTCGCGACCGCCAGTGCCGAGGGTTATGCGCGCGTCGCCGCCGCGATCCGCGCCTGGTCGCCGGACCCGGCCGCCGGATGACCCGCGCGATGAACCTCGCTTTGCCCGAAAGCGAGGTGAACGCGCTCTGCACCGCCGCGGGGATCAGCGTCAGCGTGATCGAACCGCTGCCGTCGGGCGGCACGCACCTCGTCTGCACCACCGGCGCGGGCGCCGACGAAATCCGCCTGCGTCTCGCCGGCCACCTGATCGAAGGGGCGGTCACCCGCTATCGCTTCTATCGTCCGCCGGGCAAATAGGCCGCGCCCCGCACAGCGTCAGCGGCCGCGGCAACGGCCTGATGCCGAGCGTCATCGCTGCCTTGAGCGAAAGCGGCGGCCCGGTGATGGACATCGTCGATTACAGCGAACACGCGATCGGCCAGGGCAGCAATGTGCAGGCCGCCGCCTATGTCGAATGCCGCACCGCGGACGGCAAGAGCCTGTTCGGCTGCGGCCTCGATACGGACGTGGCTACGGCGAGTGTGCGGGCGATTTTATCGGCGGCGAATGGGGCTTAAATCTAGTTTCAAGCAAAGTACTCGACAGCTTCGTATATCGAGGTAATTAAGGCCCTAAGGGGCAACATGATCAGACATATTGAAGCTCTCGAGTATCTTGGCGTAGCGGCTGGCGGCCGGAACGAACCGTTACAGGTGACGGGCGTTGACAGCGATGGGGAGTTACTCGACCTATACCTTAAGCCATCAGGCCGACCTGAACTTGGATTTGAAGGCCTTTCAAACGAGCTTCTCGCGGCGATGATCGCCGGCGAGTTGGGACTTCCCGTTTGCGAACCCCTCATTGTCAGCATGACCCCCGAATGGATCGCAACGATTCCCGACAACGGCCTCCGCGTAGTACTTCAGCAGAGTTGCCCCTTGGCTTTCGGATCGAGGGGCGCTGGAAAAGGCTGGAAGCTTTGGTCGGACGGCGACACCATTTTGTCAGATCGTCGCGCGGCCGCTCTATCGATTTTCGCCTTTGACGCGTTCACCGGCAATGCCGACAGAAGAGACGTCAAACCAAATCTATTGGTACGTGGTCCCGACCTCAGAATGATCGATCACGAACTTTGCTTTGGGCTGCGGATGAAACTGTTTCCTCGTGTCGCCCCCTGGGAGCTAGGAAACTTGTCTCATCTCACCAACGCTAGCCAGCATGTTCTTGGCCCATTGCTAAAGGGCAATAGGACGTTAGACTTCGCGGCGCTACGGACACCGTGGGCCAACATCGCCGACGACCGCCTTGCAGACTTTGAGGCTTGCATTCCTATTGAATGGTCGGCAGCAGCGGCCGCGATGACCGACGCGATAACTCACGTTAAGACTGTGCGTGATAGAATCGACGACTGCCTTGTAGAAATCGAACGGACTTTGCGATGACCATGCGCAATCCATATTCATATGTACTGCTGCGATATCGGCATGATCCGCTATCGGGCGAGTTCCTCAACGTCGGCGTAATCCTTTACGCCCCGGAAACTCGTTTTCTGGGCGCAAAGATGCGCAAGACGCTCGGCAGACTCGGAAAGGCCTTTCCCGGCATTCAGAAGGCCGAGGTAACACAGGCCTTGAGCGCAATCGAGCGCGCCCTCGATCGCAAGCGTAAGCACCTAAAGGAACACTATCTTTTTGGCGATGACCTGAAGGATGCGTTGGCTATCGCTAGCTCGGTGCTGCCCATTGATGACAGCAGCTATGTGTGGAGTCCCCTGCGCACAGGTTTGACCGATGATCCGGCCAAAGCTCTCCAAATTACATACGACCGGTTCGTCTCCCAGTATGATGAAGAGAATAAGTCCGGCCGTGATGACGCCGCCGTTTGGCAGCCTGTTAAAGAGATTTTGTCCGCTCGAAACTTGATCGACCGATTACATCCAAAGACGATAACCTCCCCCGTTGATGAGGTCGAATTCGTCAACGCGTGGAAAAATGGCGTGTGGCACTGCTATCAGCCACTTTCATTTGACCTCAGCACGTCCGAAGGAATCCGTGAGAAGGCAGCGAGGTGGTCAGGGCATATGACCGGCTTGTCGAAATCTGATGAGCAGATACAGCCCTACTTCATCGTGGGCGCTCCGGCCCATTCGGAACTTAAGAAGGATTACAGCCGGGCCATCGAACTACTCAAAGCCAGTGCGCTAGAGCCAAAAGTATTCGAAGAGAATCAATCTGATGAACTGGCTGATCTGATCGCCTCACAAATGAATAGGAGTGCGCGGGCCTAAACGCCCGCGCTGGGATCAGACAGAAAATCCCCTTTCCTACATTTCACCCATATGGTTCATTCTGTCGGTTTCACCCAACCGAAAGGACGAATCGATGGACGACGCCGCCCCCAATCCCGCCGACATCCCCGCCCCCGGCAGCTATCACTGGACGCCCGCACTCCAGCGCGCGTTTCTGGAGAGCCTCGCGACCACCGGGTCGGTGAAGATCGCCAGCACCTCGGTCGGCATGTCGCCGCGCGCGACTTACGACCTTCGGCACAAGCCGCAGGGCGCGGCGTTCCGGCTCGGCTGGGCGGCGGCGGTACTGATCGCGCGCTCCCGGCTCGCCGACGAGCTGCTCGACCGCGCGATCTGGGGGCATGACGAGATCACCACCGTCACCCGCGAGGACGACCGCAGCTTCACCAAACGCCGCCGCATCGAATCGCGCCTCGGCCTCGCGATGCTCGCGCGGCTCGACAAGATGGTCGAAACCCGCGCGCAAGCGGGCGAGGAGATGCTGGCGCAGATCATCGCCGGCGACTGGCCGGGCTTCCTGTCGCTCTTCGATATCGACAGCGACAACAAGGATGCCGAGGGCCACAACGCGGCGCTCGCGCTCTGGCTCGCCGGCCGCGACAATCGCGCGGGCCCGCTCGCCGCCCTCTGCCCCGACGATGCAATCGCGAGTGAAGTTGCGCAGAATTACGCCGATTTCGGCGAGGATGGGCAAACCCCCGAAACCCCCGAAGAGGCCGCCGCGGCGATGACCGTCTGGTTCGACGACCGCGCCGGCGAGTGGCGCACCGACTTCCCGCCGCCCGAGGGCTTCTACGGCTATGAGGATGGGCAGTTCGGCGACCCCGCCTATGCCCGCGAACTCGACGACGACGAGCTCGAACTCTATGAGGTGCGGCGCATGGCCGAGGTCACCCCGCTGCGCCAGGCCGGCGAAGCCGCGCGCCGCGCCTTCTTCGCCCTCCCCGCCCCCGCCAACGACCCGGCGCCCGAAGGCGGCAAGGTCCGCAACAGCGCGAGCGGTTGAGTGTCCCCGCCACTTCGTCATCGCCGCGAAGGCGGGGACGCAGCGAAGCGGGTGGAACGGCGCCGCAGCGCTGTTTCGCGATGTCGCCACCGGGCCCCCGCTTGCGCGGGGATGACCGGGGTTCGGAATGGCGCGAAATCCCCCAACCTTGACTTTTCAGGAAAAACCGCCCATATCGGCAAGGCTAACGTCGCATGCGACGGAATTTGACGGCCCCTTGGGGCAGACTCTTCCCTTCACACGCTACCAGCTCCGCCGGTGCTTTTGCCGGTGGATTCCCGTTTCTCGTGAAAGGAAACACCCAATGGCCATCGGCACCGTAAAATTCTTCAACTCCGACAAGGGCTACGGCTTCATCGAAAATGAAGACGGCTCGGGCGACAGCTTCGTCCACATCACCGCGGTCCAGGCCGCGGGCATGGACACGCTCCAGAAGGAGCAGCGCGTCTCCTACGACCTCGAAACCGGCCGCAACGGCAAGGTCTCGGCGATCAACCTCCAGTCGGCCTGATTTTGGCCAAAGAGGAACTGATGACTTTCGAGGGGCAGATCGACGAGATCCTGCCCGACGGACGCTTCGGCGTCGTGCTCGAAAACGGTCATCGGGTGATCGTCTATACGGCGGGCCGGATGCGGCGTTTCCGCATCCGGTCGGTCGTCGGCGACGCCGTGCGCGTCGAGATGACGCCCTATGACCTCAGCAAGGGCCGCCTCGTCTACCGCGAACGCGGCGGCGGGCCGGTTCCCCCCAGCCAGCGCAAACGGCGCGGGCTCTGAACCAGAGCGCCAGCGCAAGCGGCGCGGGCTCGGACCGGGGGTCGGCGCATACGGCGCGGGCTTCCCACAATAAAATACGTAAAATCAAAGATAAAGATGATGACTATGTTTAATGCAAATTCGATTTTTCCCGCTCTGCCCGCGCTGTCGCTGGCCGGCAAGGCACAGACGGCCAGCCCGTCGCGCCGCCGCCGCCCGACGCTGTCGCGCCGCGAGCTCCGGCGTCTGATCGCCGATATGGTCGATTGATCGACCTTCAACCTTGAGGAAGCAGCCATGTCGGCCACCATCGATTTCTACCTGACGCAGGCGGGCAAATGTTCGGAAGAGGCCAAGGCCTCGCCGCTGACCCAGGTCCGCGACCGCAACCTGCGCGCCGCCGCGGCGTGGCAGGCGATGGCCGACAAGCTGCTCCATTCCGAGAAACTGCGCGCCGAAAGGGAAGCGGCCGTCGCGGCCGCGAAGATCTGACCCGGCGCCTCAGCCGATCGACAGGAAAGCGGTGACCGTCAGCCGCCCGCACCGCGGGTCCGCCGACAGCGCCGCACCGGGCGAAATCGCCCCGCTGTGCAGGTTCCAGCTCGGATAGAGCAGCGCCCGATTATAGGTACCGGGCTCGGTCCGGATGCATTCGAACAGCGGCGTGTCGCCGGCGACATAGGCGGCAGACGGCGGTCCGCCATAGCGCAGCTCGGTGTCGAGGTGGCGAAAGAACAGCTCGCGCCGCGCCTCGGTCACCGTCTCGAACCCGGTGGCACGATGGCGGAAAAAGGCGGTGCCGTCGCCGCCCGCCGGGTCGAGATAGTGGACCAGCGCGATGCGGTCGGCCCCGAAGGCGTCGACGTGCGGCAGGCGCTGCGGCACCGTCAGCGCCCCGGGCGGCGTCGAGACGATCGAAAAGCTCGCGTCGATCACCTCGACCGCGCCGCGCCGCCCAAACGCATCGGCGGCCGCGGCAGCGATGACAGGAAGCGCGGCGGCAAGATAGGTGTCGGGCAAGGCGGCGCGGACGCCGGGATAATGATTATGTGCGGGCTCGAACGCCGCCCCGGCGGCAAAGCCGCACAAGGCGCCGGGATCGGGCGCGAAATCGTCGAGGATCGCGATCGGCTGCGCCTCCGCGCCGATACTCCCGATCCGGACCGTCGTCGCTGTCATGGGCGGACCATAGAGACGGGACGGGACAAGAGCCAGTCGGTGCGGCTTGGCGAATCGAGAGACAGGTGTATCATGGCGAAATGACGATCTCACCCGGACACGACCCGCGCGCCAACCAGAAACAGCGCACCCGCAGCGCGATTGTCGAGGCGGCGATCAAGCTGCTCGGCACCGGCGTCCGCCCGACCGTCCCCGAGGCGGCGGCGGCGGCGAAAGTGTCGCGCGCGACCGCCTACCGCTATTTCCCGACACAGGACGCGCTGCTCGTCGAGGCGGCGGCGCACGGCCCCGCCGACGCGGTCGAGGCGCTGCTCGATCGCGCGCCCGGCGACGACGCCCGCGCGCACCTGCTGAAGCTACAGGCGGGATTCCTCGACATGGCGATCGCCGAGGAAGCGGCGATGCGCGCCGCGCTGCGTGCCTATCTCGACGCCTGGTTCACCGCGCGCGAAAAGGGCGAGACGGCGCGCGACATCCGCGAGGGCCGGCGGATGCGTTGGATCGCGACCGCACTTGCCCCCGAACTCGCGGCGCTGCCGACCGCGCAGGCGCAGCGGCTGCACGCCGCGCTCGCGCTGACGATGGGGATCGAGCCGCTCGTCGTGATGAAGGATGTCTGCCGTGCCGACGATGACGAGGCGCGCGCGACGCTGGCTTGGGCGGCGGAAGCGCTGCTCGCCGCGGCGCTCGATGCGAGAGAGTGAGATATTTATCTTTACATGAGACTATAGTCTCAATATATACGCGCCATCGCCCCAGGAGAATTGTGCCATGAGTCCCACCTCCGCCCTCACCCAAGAGCGTATCGACCAGCTCATCGACGATCATTTCCGCTATGAGGCGACCGACGATGTCGACGCCGTCGTCGCCAGCCTGACCCCCGACGCCGCGCACCACGTCGTTCCCTCGCCCGTCGGCCCGATCCGTGGCCGCGACGCTGCGCGCGCCTTCTACCGCCGTCTGTTCGACGCACTCGCTGGTGAGCAGGTCACGCCGGTGCGCCGCCTCTACGGCCCCGATTTCGTCGTTGACGAGGTGCTGTGGCAGGGGCGCGTGATCGACGGTTCGATCTTCCTCTGCGACGGCCGCACCGGCCGCGTGACCTTCCGGATGCTTCACGTCTTCGAATTCGAGGGCGACCTGATCCGCAGCGAACAGGTCTGGTGCGACCTCGCCGCGATCCAGGCGCAGCTCGGCGTCGGGACGCGCGACAAGGTCGCGGCATGACCGGCGCGACGCCCGACCACCTCGCCGCCTATCTGGCGCGCATCGGCTTCGTGGGCGACGTGCGCCCCGATCTCGAAACGCTGACCGCGCTCCACCGCGCGCATGTCGAGAGCATCGCGTGGGAGTGCATCGACTGCTTCCTCGGCCGCCCGACGACCCGCGATCCGCGCGCCGCGTTCGACAAGATCGTCACCGGCGGCCGCGGCGGGTGGTGTTACGAGATGAACGGGCTGTTCGGCTGGATGCTCGAGGCGATCGGCTTTTCGGTGACGCGCCTCGCGGCGGGGGTGATGCGCGAACAGCTCGGCGACAATGCCATCGGCAACCACCTCCTGCTCATCGTCCATCTCGATCGCGATTATCTCGCCGACGTCGGGCTCGGTTCGGGGCTGGTCGAACCGATCCCCTTTGCCGAGGGCGATTATGTCCAGCGCCATGCGACCTTCGGGCTGCGACCTTTGGCGGACGGCTGGTGGCGCTTTCACAACCAGCCCGATGTGCTGCCGCCCAGCTTCGACTTCTCCCCCGATGTCCGCGACGAGGCGCTGCTGGAGGGGGCGTGCAATTGGCTCCAGTCGGACCCGGGCTCGCCCTTCCGCCAGAATGTCGTGATTCAGCGCTATGGTCCGCACGGTCTCGACTCGCTTGTCGGCCCCGCGCTGATGCGCACAAATGCCGACGGCACCGAACGGCGCGAGCTGGCCCAGCAGGCCGACTATGCCGCCGCACTCCGCGACGGCTTCGGGCTCGATCCGGCCGACGCCGCCGCGATCTGGGCGCGGCTCGGATAGATCAGGGCGCCGGCGTTTCCTCCGCCGGCCGGGCCAGCGACTGGCGCAGCGCGTCGAGCGTCGCCGCATTGCCCCTGGCAAAGAAAGACTGCAGCGCCCGGCCGCCCTCATTGTCCGGATAGCCGGTCGACGTCAGCCGCACGCGCGTTGCATCGCCAACCGGCTCGAGTTCCAGGAAGGAAGTCACCTGCTTGTAATCCTCCCAGTGCGGGAATTCGTCGGGCGCCTTGATCGTGCGGAACACCAGCAATCGCCCCGGGATCGCCGCGACGAACCGCTGCCAGATCGCCCCCGGCCCGCCAGGAAGCTCGTCGGGGTTATAGCTCGTCTCCAATATGTCGCTCTCGCCCTCCGCCCAGCGCGCGAGCGGCGCCGCCCAGCGCTTCCAGCCCTCGGGGGTCGAAACGGCGATCCAGACTGCGGCGGGCGGCGCGGCGACGACCAGCGAATGCGTCATCGTCGCGGTGCCATCGGCCTCGGTCTTCGTGGCGGTCTCGACCGGTTCGGGAGCGGCGGCCACCGTGACCGGCGGCTCCTGCCCCGCAACCGGAGCGGCGGCGAGCAGCAGCGCGGCCAGAGCCAGCGGGCGCATCATGCGACGTCCGCCAGCGGGGTCGGCGCCGAGAAGCGCTGGCGATAATCCTGCGGCGACAGGCCGGTGATACGGTGAAACAGCTTGCGAAAGGCGGCGGCATCCTCATAGCCGACGCTCCACGCGATCTGGTCGACCGTCCGCCGCGTGAACTCCAGCAGCTCGCGCGCCTTGCCGACACGGATATGCTGGACATATTCGACCGGGGTCATGCCGGTGGCCGCCTTGAAGCGGCGCTGGAAAGTCCGCTCCTCCATCCCCGCTTCGCCGGCCATCTCGGCGACCGCGACCGGCCCCGCGCCTTTCGCCTGAAGCCAGTGCTGCACTTTCAAAATCGCCTCGTCGCCATGGGTCAGCTTCGGCGCGAAGCTGGCATAATTCTTCTGCTCGCGCCCCGACGGGTCGATCAGCAGGAAGCGCGCGGTCTCCATCATCACCGACGGGCCGAGCAGTCGCTCGACGATGCGCAGTCCCAGATCGGTCCATGCCATCAGCCCGCCCGCGGTGATGATGTCGCCGTCGTCGACCACCATCCGGTCGGCCTCCATCCGCACGTCGGGAAAGCGGTCCCTGAACGCCTCGGCAAAGAACCAGTGCGTCGTCGCCGGCCGGCCGCTCAGCAGCCCGGTCGCCGCGAGCGCGAACGCCCCGCCGCAGTTCGACGCCAGGACCGTCCCTTGCGCGTGACGGTCGAGCAGCCAGCGCGCATAGGGAGCAACCTCCTCGGCCTCGAGCAGCTTGTGCAGACTTCCCGGCGCGATCAGCACCGCGGGCGAATTGCCGCCCGGCTCATCGGGGTGGCTGTCGAAGCAACGCGCGAAGCCGCCGCCCTCCTGCAATCGCCAGTGGCTGACGCGGATCGGCGGCCGGCCATGATCGACCGCGAAGCGCCCGGCGACATGGAACAGGTCGGTGATCCCATGGACCATGCCGGTCTGGCAGTCGGGGTAGAGCATCATCCCGACCTCGACCAACGCGGGCGGCGCATCGGACACCTTCAATCTGGGCATGGCGGCTCCCCCAATCGATCGTTTGTCGGAATCGGCCCGCATATTGTCGCGTCCGCCAATCCTGCGCAAGCGAAGCCGCGTCTATCTGTCCTTTCACCGGCGGACGACCCGCCCCTCACGAAGCGAAAGGAACCACGACATGACCACGATCACCACCACCGACGGCACGCACATCTTCTACAAGGACTGGGGTCCGAAGGACGGACAGCCGATCATCTTCTCGCACGGCTGGCCGCTCAGCGCCGACGCCTGGGACGCCCAGATGGTGTTCTTCGCCAACCAGGGCTTCCGCACGATCGCCCATGACCGCCGCAGCCATGGCCGCTCGGACCAGGTCTGGGACAACAACAATATGGACCAATATGCCGACGACCTCGCCGAACTGATCGAACAGCTCGATCTGAAAGACGTCATCCTCGTCGGCCACTCGACCGGCGGCGGCGAAGTCACCCGCTACATCGGCCGTCATGGCACGACCCGTGTCGCCAAGATCGCGCTGATCGGCGCCGTCCCCCCGCTGATGCTCAAGACCGAAGCCAATCCGATCGGTCTGCCGCTCGACGTCTTCGACGGCATCCGCAAGGGCACTTTCGACAATCGTCCGCAGTTTTTCAAGGACCTGACGCTCCCCTTCTACGGCTACAACCGCGAAGGCGCCGTGATCAGCGAAGCGGTGCGCGACGACTTCGTTCGCCAGGGCATGAACGGCGGCCTCAAGGGCCTGCTCGACAGCATCCGCGCCTTCTCGGAAAGCGACTTCAACGAAGACCTCAAGAAGTTCGACAAGCCGACGCTTGTCCTCCACGGTGACGACGACCAGATCGTCCCCGTCAACGCCTCGGCCCGTTCGACCGTGAAGATCGTCAAACATGCGGTGCTGAAGATCTACGAAGGCGCCGACCACGGCCTGACCGTCACCCATCAGGACCGGTTCAACGCCGACCTTCTCGACTTCGTCAACGGCTGATACACCGGAGGCGCGGGTTCCCCCAACCGCGCCTCCTCTCTTTCCAAAGGAGACGTGCCATGATCCTCGGTTTGACCATCCCGCAGTTCACCACGCTGCACGTGCTGATCAGTTTCGTCGGCATCATCGCCGGGCTGATCGCCCTCCCCGCCTTCGCCCGCGGCCGCATCCTGCCGCGCACGAACGTCATCTTTCTCTGGTTCACGCTGCTCACCAGCCTGACGGGTTTCCTCTTTCCCTTCGTCGCCTTCACCCCGGCGCTAGGGGTTGGCATCTTCTCGACGCTGATCCTCGCGGTCGCTCTGTGGGCCTGGTACGGCCGCAAGCTCGCCGGTGGCGCCGCATCGGTCTATGCCGTCACCGCGACGATCGGCCTTTGGCTCAACCTGTTCGTGCTCGTCGTCCAGTCGTTCCTGAAGGTGCCCGCGCTCAACGCGCTCGCTCCCAACGGCAATGAACCGCCGTTCGCCGCGGCACAGGGCGCGCTGCTGGTCGTGATGATCGGCCTTGGGTATCTCGCCTTCAAGGCGAGCCGCAAACGCGCGACAGCGTGAATGGAGGGCCGTGTGTCCCCGCGCAGGCGGGGACCCATCTCCCGCCGGTTCGGACTGGCGCCGACTGGAGATGGGCTCCCGCCTTCGCGGGAGCACGGACTATTTCATTTGGCGGGCAACTTGCCCTAGAAGCGCCGCCATGACCGCCTCTAACCACCCCGACAAAGTTCGCGTCGCCGCCGTCCAATACGGCCTCCGCGGAATTTCCGGCCCCGAAGATTTCGAGCGCCAAGTCGAATATTTCGTCCTCTCCGCCGCCGACTATGGCTGCGACTTTATCACCTTCCCCGAACTCTTCCCGATGCAATTGCTTTCGTCGGGCGAGCGCCTTCCAGCCTCCGAAGCGATCGCCACGATCGACGCCCTCACCCCGCGCTTCACGGCCTTCATGACCGACCTCGCGCAGCGCTACCGCATCAACATCGTCGGTGGTTCGCACCCCGTTCGCATCGGCACCGGCGCGACGCGCAATCGCTGCCATATCTTCCTCCGCGACGGCAGCGCCCACTACCGTGACAAGCTCCACCCCACGCCGTCCGAGCGCGAGGCATGGGGCATCGAAGGCGGCACCGCGCGCGACGCCGACGTGATCGAAACCGACTGCGGACCCGTCGGCGTCATGATCTGCTACGACAGCGAGTTTCCCGAACTACCCCGCCGCCTGATCGACCGGGGCGCCGAAATCCTCTTCGTCCCCTATTGCACCGACGACCGCCGCGGGCACCTCCGCGTCCGCTATTGCTGCGCCGCGCGGGCGGTCGAGAACCAATGCTATGTCGTCACCGCAGGCGTCACCGGCAATCTGCCCGACGTTTTCAACATGGACATCCACCACGCCGAAAGCGCGATCCTGACCCCGTCGGACATGCCCTTCGCCCGCGACGGCATCGCCGCCGAGGTCACGCCGAACAGCGAAGGCATGGCGATCGCCGACCTCTCGCTTGCCGACCTCAGGCAAGCACGCGCCAACGGGGCGGTCCGCAACCTCGCCGACCGCCGCCTCGACCTCTATCGCGTTGACTGGAACTGAAGACGACGCCAGCGCATCCCTCTTGCGCGACTTTCCCTTTACGTTAAGGTAAGTTTCAAACAGCAACCGGAGAGTGTGATTCATGAGCCTTCCCCCGATCTTCGACCGCCTGCGCCTGCCTGTCATCGGCTCGCCGCTGTTCATCGTGTCGGGACCCGAACTCGTCGTCGCCCAGTGCAAGGCGGGCGTCGTCGGAAGCTTCCCCGCGCTCAACGCGCGCCCTCAGTCGCTGCTCGACGAATGGCTCCACCAGATCACCGAGGAACTTGGCGCATGGGACCGCG
This sequence comes from Sphingopyxis sp. H073, assembly GCF_001468395.1. GTDB lineage: Bacteria > Pseudomonadota > Alphaproteobacteria > Sphingomonadales > Sphingomonadaceae > Sphingopyxis. The sequence continues at coordinate 480,507 of NZ_LNSG01000003.1, forward strand.
ACAACCCCGATCGCCTCTCGGCGCCCTATGCGGTCAACCAGATCGTCCACAAATCGAACGACCGGCTCGAACAGGATATCGCGACCTGCGCCAAGTGGAAGGTGCCGATCACGATCACGTCGCTCGGCGCGCGGGAGGAACTCAATCAGGCAGTCCACAGCTGGGGCGGCATCACGCTGCATGACGTCATCGACGACCGCTTCGCGCGCAAGGCCGTCGAAAAGGGCGCCGACGGCCTGATCCCCGTCGCCGCGGGCGCGGGCGGCCACGCCGGCCGCCAGTCGCCTTTCGCGCTGGTGCAGGAAATCCGCGAATGGTTCGACGGTCCGATTGCGCTGTCGGGGGCGATCGGCCACGGCCGCTCGATCCTCGCCGCGCAGGCGTGCGGTGCCGACCTAGCCTATATCGGCAGCGCCTTCATCGCCACCGCCGAAGCCAACGCCGATCCGGGCTACAAAAACGGCATCGTCGAGGGCCGCGCGGCCGACATTGTCTATTCGAACCTCTTTACCGGCGTCCACGGCAATTATCTTCGCCAGTCGATCGTCGCTGCAGGCATGGACCCCGACAACCTGCCCGAGGGCGACCTCAAGACGATGAACTTCGGTTCGGGTGGCAACACCAAGGCGAAGGCATGGAAGGACATCTGGGGTTCGGGACAGGGTATCGGTTCGGTCTCGGCGGTGCGCCCGGTCGCTGAATTCGTCGCCGAACTCGAGGCGCAATACCTCGCCGCCCGCCGCGAACTCGAAGCGAAGGTGCGCCTTTGAGCCCCGCCGCCGATCTGTCGGCGATGACGGCCTAGGGGTGGGGAGCTGCCGTTCTCTATTTCCGTTCGTGTCGAGCGAAGTCGAGACACCCGGCAGCCTTGCGCCTAGCCCGAGGGGCATCTCGACTTCGCTCGATGCGAACGGATTAGGTTGGGCGTCACGTCCACTTCCGGTCGAAACCAGCCATTCCACCCTACGCGCCAAACAGCTTGTCGATCGCCTCGTCCAGATAGGGCCGGTTGGCGAACAGCCGCATCGGATCGCGGCGGTTGAGCCAGAAGCCGCCGCCGTGCCGGTCGGTCAGCGCGCGCCGTATCGTGTCCTGCAACAGGCCGAGACGCATGATCGCCGTGCGCCGCGCCAGGGCGAGATCGGCCCCAGCCTGTCCCGTGAAATGCACCCTTATCTGTTCGACGCGCGCCACCAGCACGTCGCTATAGCCATGATGCGGCCCGCGGTGCAGCGCATGACCCGACCATAAGGCTGTGCGCTCGCAAGCGGGCAGCATCAGCCCGTTTCGTTCGAACCGGTTGAGAGCGAAGCCCTGCGAATGGAGCGCGTCGAACATCGCCGCCATCTGCTCCCGGCCCTGCAACGCGAGGGGGATCAGGTGATGGCGCTGAAAGCCGGGAAGCGGCGGCGGAGCGCCCTGCCAGCGCCGTGATGCCGTCAAAAGCTGCTGCCGAATTCCACCATAACCGTCGCGCCGCCGTCTTTGCGGCCGCGCCCCGGCGACAACGACACCCATTCGCCGGGATTGAGCCCACGCATCCGCCGCGCATCGGCGACCGGGCCATGAAGCATGATGTCGAGCGCCAGCCGCGAAAGCCGCTTGACCATTTCGGCGACCGTCCACCCGGCCGGCATCCGGCCTTCCAGTTCCTGGCCCCCGAACAGGGCCAGCCCGCGCGTCCGCACGGCCGCCCCCACGCCGCTATCGGCGAGGCGAAAGGCGATCAGGTGCAGCACCGGCGGCATACCGCTCGCCAGCATTTCGGTCACGGCTGCACGAAATTGCTCTGCCTCCGACCACAGGCGCGCCGGCGACCAGAAATAATGGCTCGCGTCGAGAAGGTCGATCAACAGCACCTGCATCTTGAAGATTTCGCGCAGCCGTGTCGACTGGGTGCGATCGTCGGCAATGCGCGGCTCTTCGAAAAACACCCACGCCTGCCCGGCATCATTCCAATCCGGCGGCAAGGACGCAGCGAGTCGGCTCGTCGCGGGATGATCCGGATCGGCGCATTCGATAGCGGCTGCAGACGCTTGCCCGGCGAGCAGCGCGACCTCGCCAAAGCGCAGCCGTAATAGCCGCCCGTCAATCAGCGCGCCGGCGTTATCCGCCCGCTCGACCCGCTCGGGCCGGAGCCCCATCCGCCGGAAAGCGGCTTCGACTTCGTCCGGGGCGGCGCCGGCAAGCGCCCTTCCGACAACCAGCGCAAAGGGTTCCGGACAGGCCGGACGGGTCGATTGATCGCTGAGCCCCGACTGCATGATGCTGGTCACCCCCTACGGGTTCACCCTTGCATCGCAAGGCTTGCCAAAATGTTCAAATGCTTATTCGAACATTGCAGCAAGTTAACCGCGCCGATCCGGTCAGATCGCGACCTGGCTTCCCAGTTCGACCACCCGGTTGGTCGGCAGGCGGAAATATTCCATCGCGCTTTCCGAATTGCGCAGCATCCATGCGAACAGTTTTTCGCGCCAGATCGGCATTCCCGGCTTGCTCGCCGCGATCAGCGTCTGGCGCGACAGGAAAAAGCTCGTCTCCAGCATCTTGAACTCGCCGCCGCAGCCCGTCGTGCGCTTGAGCGCCTCGGGCACGTCGACCGGCTGCATGAAGCCGTAATTCAGCACCAGCCTATGGAACCCCTGCCCCAGCGCCTCGAGCTGGCACAGCTTCGATTCGGGGACGAAAGGCACATCGGCGATCTTGATCGTCAGCAGGATGATCCGCTCGTGCAACACCTTGTTGTGCTTGAGGTTGTGGAGCAGCGCATGAGGCACCCCGTCCGAGGAGGAGGTCATGAACACCGCCGTCCCTGGGACGCGCGTCGCGCTGTTCGCGGCGGATTTGACGAAGACCGGAATCGGCATCGCCCCCTCGGCCATTTCCTGCTGCATCAGCTTGCGTCCGCGCGACCATGTCGTCAGCAACGTGAAGATCGTCAGGCCGATCGCCAGCGGCACCCAGCCGCCATCGGGCACCTTGATCAGGTTCGCGCCGAAATAGGCGATATCGACGATGAAGAAGACCGCCAGCACCGGCAGCGCCTTCCACGCCGGCCAGCGCCACAGCACGAACAGCACGACGCTCATCAGGCAGGTGTCGATGAACATCGCGCCGGTCACCGCGATGCCATAGGCGGCGGCGAGGTTGCTCGACGATCCGAAGAACAGCACGAGCAGGATGACCATCACCATCAGCCCCCAGTTGACGATCGGGATATAGATCTGCCCCTGCGCCGACGCGCTGGTGTGGTCGACGCGGAGGCGCGGCATGAAACCCAGCTGGATCGCCTGCTGCGTCAGCGAGAAGGCGCCCGATATCACCGCCTGGCTCGCGATGATCGTCGCGAGCAGCGCCAGGACCACCACCGGCACGCGCCACGCCTCGGGCATCATCAGGAAGAAGGGGTCCTGGATCAGCTGCGCGGTCGGCGCGACCTCGGCCGCGAGCACCATCGCGCCCTGCCCCATATAGTTGAGCATCAGCGCCGGCAGCACGAAGCACAGCCAGCTGAGCCCGATCGGCGCGCGTCCGAAATGCCCCATGTCAGCGTACAGCGCTTCCGCCCCCGTCACCGCGAGCACCACCGCGCCCAGCGCGATGAATGCCGTGAAGCCGTCGTAATAGAAAAAGCGCAGCGCGTTGATCGGATTGAGCGTGTGCATGATGATCGACGGGTGGTCGAGGATATGCATGATCCCCAGCACCGCCAGCATCGTGAAATAGAGCAGCATGATCGGCCCGAACAGCGCCCCGACCTTCGCCGTCCCGCGCGACTGGATCGCGAACAGCCCGATCAGGATCGCCAGCGCGATCGGCACGATATAGGGCTCGAACCCGCGGCTCACATATTGCAGACCCTCGGTCGCCGACAGCACCGACATCGCCGGGGTGATCATGCTGTCGCCATAGAAGAGCGCGGTCGCGAACACGCCCAGCAGCACGATCGGCCACGTCCAGCGCTTGCCTTCCGATTGGCGGCTGATCAGCGCGAGCAGCGCCAGGCTGCCCCCTTCGCCCTTGTTGTCGGCGCGCATGATCGTCAGCACATATTTGAACGTCACGACCAGCATCATCGACCAGAAGACGAGGCTCAGCACGCCATAGATATGGAGCTGGTCGGCCTCGATAGAATGGTGGCCGGCAAAGGTCTCGCGAAACGCGTACAGCGGGCTCGTCCCGATGTCGCCGAACACCACGCCGACCGCGCCGACGGCAAGCTTCAGCTTGCTATCGCTATGATGTCCGTGGCCGTAATGGACCGTTTCGGCGGCAGCAGTCGAGGCGGATACCGCCCCGGTTGCTGCCTGTTGCGACTCAGCAGTCATTGCGCGCCTTTAGACGAGCTTGCCCGATGATAATAGGTTCCAAATCGGAACGCACCTCAGCGGGCGGCCGATGCCGCAGCGGGCGTTTCGGGCGGCAGCGCCGGCCCCATCGCCTCGCGCAGTTGTGCAAGTCGCATCTCGAGATCCGGCCGCCACGGCGCCCCTTCGGGCGAGCGCGCAAGGAGGCCGCTCCACACCGCCTCGGCGCCTTTCAGGTCGCCGCTCTGCGCCATCGCGAGCCCGGCGAAGAAGGGCGGCGCCGGATGGCTCGGATCACGCTTCGCCGCCTCGTCGAACGCCAGCGCCGCCGCGGGCGACATCACCCCGCCGCCATGCGCGACGAGCGCATTGCCGAGCCCGACCCACAGGTCGACATTGTCGGGATATTTCTGCAGCCCCTTTTCGAGCGCCTGCGCCGCGAGCGCGGTCTTGCCCGTCCGCATGAAGCCGTCGGACATGCCGATCCACTGCGCCGCGGGGCCGAAGCGGTCGGCCATCCCCTGCTGACGGTCGGTGATCGCCTCGCCGAAACCATCGGGCTCGGCCGCCTTCGCGACCGGATGGCCGGGCAGCGACGGGCTCCCCTGCAAGGCATAGCCCGCGAGCCCCAGCATCACCGCCGCCCCCGCGAGCGGCCGCGACGCGGCGGGCAGCTTGCCGAGCCAGAAGATGCCGCCGACGGTCGCCAGCGCGGCGAGCAGGATCCAGAGCCAGATCATATCTCGCTCTCCCCGTCGCCATCGCTCCGCCGGAACCGCCCGAAGGCGAGCCAGCCGCCGAGCGCAAGAAACAATAGAGGCCCGAACCAGAGCAGCGCGGTCGCCGCATCGAGCGGCGGGTCATAGGTCACCCAATTGCCATAGCGCGCGACAAGCCACTTGCGGATCGCATCGGGGCTCTCGCCCGCCGCGATCTTCGTGCGCACCTCGTGCCGCATGTCGCCCGCGAGCGGCGCATCGCTGTCGGCAATCGACTGCCCTTGACAGACAAGGCAGCGCAGCGTCTCCATCAACGCCTTCGCCTTCGCCTCCTGCGCCGGATCGCGGAGCTGCTGATAGGCATAGGGTGCCGGTGGCAGCCGGTCCTGGGCGGTAGCAGACGCCCCGGCAAAACACGCAAGCACCGCGAGGAAAAAAGCCATCGCGCCCCTGCGAAGGCAGGGGCCCATCACCGGGAGGCGCGTCATCAGGCCACGGGCTGCGCCAAACCGCGAGAGCACAAGATGGGCCCCTGCCTGCGCAGGGGCGCGGAGGTCTTGCGCCGCCCCCCTCACTTCATCGCCTCCAGCTTGGCGATGATCTCGGGCACCTGCTCCTGCAGGATCACGCCCTGGATCTGCTCGCGGATGATCCCCTTGCCGTCGATCAGGAAGGTTTCGGGCACGCCCGACGAGCCGAGCGCGATCTGGACGCTGCTCTGCTGGTCCGACCCGATCCGGTCGAACGGATTGCCGTTTTCGCGCAGGAAGGCCGCGACATCGTCGGGCCGGTCGCGGATCGCGATGCCGTCGATCGGCACGCCCGCCGCCTTCAGCGCCTCAAGCTGCGGCGCCTCGGCACGGCACGGGATGCACCAGCTCGCGAACACATTGACCAGCCGCGGCTTGCCGTCGGCGAGCTGGCTGCTCTTCAGCCCCTCGACCCCCGCCGTCGCGGGCGGCAGGTCGAACAGCGGCATCGGTTTGTTGATCCACTGCGACTGGATCAGCGTCTCGGCGGGCACCGTCAGGCGATAGACGAAGGCGCCGAACAGCAGCCCCATGATCGCCAGCGGCACGAACAGGACCCAGCGGCTCCTCATGCGAAGCGCTCCTGTGCTTTGCGCGCCCGCCGCGCACGCCAGATTTCGAGCAATTGCGCGCGGCCGAGCAGCGACAGCGTGGCGCCAACCGCGATCAGCGCGCCACCGAGCCATATCCACCAAACCAGCGGCTTCCACCACAGACGCAGCTGATAGCGGTCGGCCGTCCCGTCCGCGCTCGTCACCGCCTGGCCGAGCACGACATAGAGCTGCCCGCCCGGCCGCGTCAGCAGCGCGGCCTCGTTGGTTTCGGTCGGCGGAGTGCCCATCAGCCCCGGGAACATGCGCGCCTCGGGATGCAGGGTGAACGACGCACCCGACGGGATTGTTGCGATCAGCGTCCCGCGGATCGCGGTATAATTCGGCCCGGCGATCGGCGATACGCCCGCGAACTTCACGCTGAAATCGTCGACCTTCACCGTCTCGCCCGGTGCCGCGGCGACCAGCCGTTCCTTGATGAAGGCGCTCTCGGCCGCCATGCCCGCCAGCGCGACCGCCACCCCGAAATGCGCAATCACCATGCCCCATGTCGGCAGCGGGGTGCGACGCAGGTTGCGCTTCCACAGCGGCGCGAGGCTCGCCACTGCGACAACACCCGCGACCGTCATGCCGAGCAGCGGCAGCACGCCGACGTCGCCCCCAAATAACACCAGTCCGAACAGCACGACCGCGCCCGCGAAGATGGCGACCGGAAGCCGCGTCCACAATTTCCTGCCATCGTCCTTGCGCCAGCTCAGCAGCGGCCCCGCGACCATGACGAGGCAGAGGATCAGCGCCAGCGGCCCCGCGACCTTGTTGTAATAAGGGGGCCCGACCGAGATCTTTTCCCCCATCGCCTCGGCAACGATCGGATAGAGCGTGCCGAGCAGGACGAGCGCGAGGATCGTCGTCAGCAGCAGATTGTTGATCACCAGCGAGCCTTCGCGGCTCATCAGCGCGAACTTCTTGCCCTCGGCGACTGCCCCCGCGCGCAGCGCGAACAGCGTCAGCGCGCCGCCGATATAGAGCGCCATGAGGACGAGCAGGAAGGTCCCGCGCTCGGGATCGACAGCAAAGCTGTGGACGCTCGTCAGCAGGCCCGACCGCACGATGAAGGTGCCGACCATCGACATCGAGAAGGCGATCACCGCCAGCATCACCGTCCACGCGCGCAGCGCATTGCGCGTTGCAGTCACCGCGACCGAGTGGAGCAGCGCGGTCCCCGCGAGCCACGGGATCAGCGAGACATTCTCGACCGGGTCCCAGAACCACCAACCGCCCCAGCCGAGCTCATAATAGGCCCAATAGCTGCCGGCGGTGATGCCGAGCGTCAGGAAGATCCAGCTGCCCAGAACCCACGGCCGCATCGCGCGCGCGAACGCCGGTCCGATTTCGCGCGTGATCAGCGCGCCGACCGCAAAGCTGAAAGCCACCGAAATCCCGACATAGCCGACGTAGAGCGTCGGCGGGTGGAAGGCGAGACCGGGGTCCTGCAACAGCGGATTGAGCCCCTGCCCGTCGGGCGGCGCCACCGGCAACCGCTTGAACGGGTTCGACGAGAACAGGAGGAAAGCGAAGAAACCGAGGCTCAACGCCGCCTGCGCCGCGAGCGTCGCGATCAGCGTGTCGTTGCGCAGCCGCTTCTCGAAAATCGCAACCAGCGCGCCCGAGACGCCGAGGATCGTCAGCCACAACAGCATCGACCCTTCGTGATTGCCCCACGCCCCCGCGACCTTGAACAGCATCGGCTTCAGGCTGTGGCTGTTGCGCGCGACGAGCTCGACCGACATGTCCGATCGCACAAAAAGGGCGATCAGCAAGGCAAAGGCGGCCGCGGTGAGCAGCCCCTGCGCGACGCTCGCCGGCCGCACGAGTGCGGCGAGGTCGTCCTTGCCCGTCCGGACGAAGGCGATCCCCGCGACCAGCGACAGGCAAGCAAGCGCCGCCGCGATCCAGAGCAGAGCGAGGCCGAGTTCGGCGATCATCTATTTGTCGCCGAATGACAGGCCGTCGCCCCCGCGAAGGCGGGGGCCGCTGGCAGCCTTGCGCAATGCTGATAGCGGCCCCCGCCTTCGCGGGGGCGACGGAAAAAGCTAATCATACCTTGGGCGCCACCTTCATATTCTTCGGCATGTCGCCCATCTGCGGCGGCATGTAGCGCTCGTCATGCTTGGCGAGGATACGGTCGGCGACGAAGACCCCGTCGGCGCGCATCCGGCCGTCGGCGACCATCCCCGAATTTTCGGCAAAAAGGTCGGGGACGATGCCCTTGAACTGCACGGGGATCGAGGCCTTGCCGTCGGTCGCGACGAAATCGATCGTCAGCCCGTCGGCCTGCCGCTTGATGCTCCCCGCGGCGACCATGCCGCCCAGCCGCATCGGCTCGCCGACGGTCGTCTTGCCGGCGACGACTTCGGCGGGAGTCCGGAAATAGGCGGCTTCGTCGCGTAGCGCACTCGCCGCGAGCACACCCGCACCCGCGACACCGCACAGCGCGACCGCGGCCAGAATCAATCGCTGATGCTTCGCCTTCATTTGCGGTCCTTGCGAAGCGCGTCGCTGCGCTTCTCGGCTTTCGCCATCGCGCGCCAGCTCGTCCACAGCACGCCGCCCGTCAGCAGCGCGGTCAGGATATAGGCGGCCGCCACATAGGCCCACTGCCCGCCCCCGCTGATCACCCCCGTCATGCCTCAATGTCCCTCGTCGTCGGCGAGCCGCCGCAGCCGCGCCGCAACGCGGTTGTCGGCGATGATCCGCCGCATCCGCATCAGCACGATGGCGCCGAATAGCAGCGAAAAGCCGACCAGGGTCAAGCCTAAAGGCCAGAGCAGCGTCCGGTCGATGCTCGATCCACCCAGCGTGATGCTCGGCCCCTGATGCAGGCTGTTCCACCACACGACGCTGCGGTTGATGATCGGAATGTTGACCGCGCCGACCAGCGCATAGACCGCCGCGCCGCGCGACAGCGAGCCGCCTTGCCGTTGGCCCCCCGCTCCGTTGGCGTCGCCGTTCGTCAGCGCGATAAATCCCGCATAGAGAAAGAGGAGGACGAGCATCGAGGTCATCCGGCCGTCCCATTCCCACCAGGTGCCCCACGTCGGCTTGCCCCAGATCGATCCGGTGGCCAGGCACAGCGCGGTGAACAGCATCCCCGGCACCGCGATCGCGCGCGCCGCGATTCCCGACAACGGATGGCGCCAGACGAGCTGCACCAGCCCCGCCACCGCAAGGCTCGTCCAGCCGCCCATGCCGAGCCACGCGGAGGGCACATGAACATAGAGAATGCGCGCGGTCTCGCCCTGCTTCGCCTCGCCCGGCACCATCGTCAGGCCCGCGAACGCTCCGCCCAGCACGAACAGCAGCCCGACGCCGAGCAGCCACGGGGTCAGCGGCTTGGCGATCGCGAGGAAGCGGGTGGGGTTGGCGTAAGCGTGCATCGGTCTCGCGTCGTCTTTAGGTGAGGCCGATTTGTCGGTCCAGTGAATTGCCCCGGCGCGACCCGGCGGGGCTGATTTCGCCCGTAGCGAGCCGGAGGTCAAGCCTCGCCCCATGCTCCCTGCCGTGGCAAGCCGCGACCCAAACGGCTGCGACCGTTGATCCTCCCTGTGGCGCAGCCATGGGGAGGTGGCAGCCCGGAGGGCTGACGGAGGGGCGGAGCGCGTAGCGCTCGGGCTGACGGAGGGGCGGAGCGCGTAGCGCTCGGGCTGACGGAGGGGCGGAGCGCGTAGCGCTCGGGCTGACGGAGGGGCGGAGCGCGTAGCGCTCGCTGACGCTCGCGGCCCCTCCACCACCGCTTCGCGATGGTCCCCCTCCCCATCGCTTCGCGACAGGGAGGATTTCTCTTCTTCGTGCAACGCTCGCCTCGGAGGATCACCCCTCTGGCCGCGTCCAGATCCAGCTCCCCGTTACCGCCGCCGCAATCACCGGTAGCATGACCCACGGCCAGGGCGACAGGATCGCCGCCAGCACGATACTCGCGGCGAACGCGACAGTCGCCGCAACCTTGCCTTTGCGGCTGATCGCGCCCTTCTCGCGCCAGGCGACGATATGATGTCCGAAATGCGGATGGTTCAGCAGCCACGACTCGAGCCGCGGCGACGAATTGGCGAAGCAGAAGGCCGCAAGGATGACGAACGGCACCGTCGGCAGTAGCGGCAGAAACGCACCGATCGCACCGAGTCCCAGCGAAGCCCAGCCTGCGACCAGATAGAAGTGCCGTTTCATCGTAGGCTGGCTTAGCGGAAATCGCCGACAACAAAACCCCTCCCGCTTGCGGGAGGGGCAGCGAGACTTGCAAGCTTGCTTGCTAGGGTCAGGACCCTAGTCGCAGCGGGGAGGGCTCGGTGCGCCCACCTTCCGACTGTCGAACAGGATCACCCCCGCCCGATCAGTTTCTGCGCCATCCGGTCGGCAACCACCGACGCAGGCGTGCCGCTCGCCTTGCTCTCGGCCCATATCTCGGCGAGCCGGCCGGGGATCAGGTGGATGCGGCTCTCGACTTCCTCGCGGCTGCCCTGCCCCAGATATTCCAGCGCGACGTTGATGATGCCGCCCGCGTTGATCACATAGTCGGGGGCATAGACGATGCCGCGATCGTGAACGCGCTGGCCGTCGGCCGCAGTCGCCAGCTGGTTGTTCGCGCCGCCCGCGATGATCGGCACGCGCAGCTTCTCGATGCTGCGCTCGGTCAGGATCGCGCCAAGCGCATTGGGGCTCAGCACGTCGGCCTCGACCTCCATGATCGCCGCCGAATCGGCGAGCTCGGCGCCCAGCTCTTCGGCCAGCGCCTTGGCGCGCGCCAGATTGACGTCGGCGAGGGTCAGCTTCGCGCCCTCGGCCGCCAGCCGCCGCGCGACCCCGCCGCCGACGCTGCCGACGCCCTGTATCGCGACGCGCACGCCCGCCGCGCTGTCGGTGCCGAGGCCTTCGCGAATCGCCGCCTTGATCCCCAGATAGACGCCGAGCGCGGTGAACGGCCCCGGATCGCCGCCGGCCTCGCCGCTCGCGACGGGCAGCCCGCTGACATGCTTCGTCTGCTTAGCGATCTCGACCATGTCGGCGTCGGTGATCCCGACATCCTCGGCGGTCACATAGGCGCCGCCGAGCGAATCGACCGCGCGGCCGAATGCGGCGAGCAGTTCGGGCGTCTTGGCGCCATTTTCGTCGGCCAGGATCACGCCCTTGCCGCCGCCCATCGGCAGGCCCGCCATCGCATTCTTGTAGCTCATGCCGCGCGACAGGCGCAGCGCATCGGTGATCGCCGCCGCGCGCTGCGGATAATGCCAGTAGCGCACCCCGCCCGCGCCGGGGCCGAGGTGCGTCGAATGGACCGCGATAACCGCCGTCAGCCCGCTCGCCCGATCGCGGAACATGTGGACATGCTCATGATCGTCGAAATCGGCGAAATCCCAGACAGCAGACATGCGCGACTCCTCGCGTTAGAAAATTACGTTAGGGCGTAATAATCCGTCATGGGGCAAGTGTCACCCCAAATCCCGCATATGCGCAATGATGGTGAAAATGGGGCGACCAACGGGGCTCGAACCCGCGACCTCCGGTACCACAAACCGGCGCTCTAACCAACTGAGCTATGGTCGCCACACGCCCGGCGAAACCGCCTGCGACAGCGCGCGGCGATAGGCGCGCACCCCTTGTTCGTCAAGCATTGTTCGCATGGCCCCGCCCCACTAAAAGCGCGCCATGGCTGGCAACGATCATGTCGACATGGCGACCTCGGGCGCCGACCGCACCGCGGACCGGCTCTCCGCCGTCCCCGGCATCCGCCGCGCGCCTTCGCCGAAACTGCAGCAGTTCATGCTGACGCGCTTTCTCGATGCCGACACATGCGCCGCGCTGATGGCCCTGATCGACGGCGACGCGCGCCCCTCGACGATCGCCGATCCGAACGGCGACGAAGCCTTCCGCACCAGCTCGACCTGCGATCTCGACCACCGCAATCCGATTGTCGTCGCGGTGAACAACCGACTCCACGATCTCACCGGCATCCCGCTCGAATATGGCGAGCCGCTGCAGGGACAACGTTACGACGTCGGCGAGGAGTTCAAGGCGCACACCGACTATTTCGATCCCGGCGGCGCCGACTGGGAAACCTATTGCGCGATACCCGGCCAGCGGAGCTGGACATTGATGATCTACCTCAACGAGCCGCCCGCAGGCGGCGCAACGCGCTTCCTTGCGACCGGAAAGATGCACCAGCCCGAAACCGGCAAGCTGCTCGCCTGGAACAATGTCCGCCCCGACGGCACCCCCAACCCCGACACACTCCACCATGGGATGAAGGTGCGCAAAGGCCGCAAATATATCATCACCAAATGGTTCCGCGAGCGCCCCTGGCCGTGGGCGGAGGGGGAACTGGGCTGAGTGAACCCCGGCGAAAGCCGGGGCCCATTGGCAGCGGCCTTTATCTTTGCTCCAGCTTTCGCCGGGGCACCAGATTACCGAACCAACCGATACTGAAAGCTGAGCGTCAGCGTATTGGCGACCTGCCCCGGCTCGACCGGCGTCGCCTTGCCCGCCGCGTCCATCGCCTGCAGGCGCACCATCGGCATCGGCGGCTGCGGCCCGCCGAAGCTGCCTTCGCTGATCGAGACCAGCTCGGCGCCGCGATAGCCCGCAAGCCGCGCATAGTCCGCCGCCTTGGCCTCGGCCGCCTTGATCGCGCTGCCGCGCGCGCCAACGAGCTGCGCGTCGGGATCCTTCATCGCGAACCACGGGCCGTCGACATTGGTGCCGCCCGCCGCGACCAGCGCATCGAGCAGCGGCCCGATGTCGTCGATCCTGGGCGTCGTCGCGCGCACGCTGTTCGACACCTGATAGCCGATGAAGCGCGGCGGCTGGCCGTTGCCGTTGTTGCTGTAATCATATTGCGGCGACAGGTTGATGCCGCTCGTCTGGATGTCCTCGGCCTTGATCCCCTTCGCCTTGGCGGCGGCGATCAGCTTGTCCATCGCGGCGGCATTGAGGCGCATCGCTTCGACCGCGGTCGGCGCGGTCGTCGTCACCCCGGCGCCAACGGTCGCCTGATCGGGGCGCGAGCGCACTTCCTCGCTCACGCTGAAGGACAGAATCGGACCCTGCGTCGTAGCTGTCGTCACCGTCGAACCTCCTTGCTGCGCGATGGCCGGCGTCGCGGCCGCCAGCACCAGGCCCGCAGCCATAGCGGTGAGCATTTGCTTCGTCATTTCATTCTCCTGTGAACCGGTGTTCCGGCCTTGTGTGATCCCGCCCCTCCAACGCTGACGGAGCGGGTGCGTTCCGGCCTTTGCTCTGTCGGCGCTTGCATGATGCTGAACGCGCCAGTAGCGAGCCGTTCATCATGGCTGCCCCCATTCTCTCTTACGAAGGCGTCGGTCTGGTTCAGGGCTCAGGCTGGCTGTTCCAGGATCTCGACATCTATATCGGCGAACGCGACCGGCTCGCGCTGATCGGCCGCAACGGCGCAGGCAAGACGACCTTGCTCAAACTGCTCGCGGGCCGCATCGAACCCGACAAGGGCAAACGCACGATCGTCCCCGGCACGCATGTCGTGCTGCTCGAGCAAGAGCCCGACTTCCGCGGTTTCGCGACGCTGATGGACTATGCCATCGCCGGCCCGGACGCCCCGCCCGAGCATGAGGTCGCGGCCATTGCCGACCAGCTCGGCATCGACATGGGACGCGAGGCCGCGAGTGCCTCGGGCGGTGAACGCCGCCGCGCCGCGATTGCCCGCGCGCTCGCGCAAAATCCCGACGTGCTGCTGCTCGACGAGCCGACGAACCACCTCGACCTCGCGGCGATCGACTGGCTCGAATCGTGGCTCGCGCGCTATAGCGGTGCCTTCGTCGCGATCAGCCACGACCGGACCTTTCTGACCCGCCTGACACGCCAGACCTTGTGGCTCGACCGCGGCAGTATCCGCCGCAAGGAAATCGGCTTCGGCGGCTTCGACGCATGGATGGAGGCGGTGTTCGCCGAGGAAGCGCGCGCCGCCGAAAAGCTCGACGCAAAGCTCCGGCTCGAGGCGCATTGGCTCGAACGCGGCGTCACCGCGCGCCGCAAGCGCAACCAGGGCCGCCTCGAAAAGCTGCACGAAATGCGCGCGACCCGCGCTGCGATGATCGGCGGCCCCGGCGTCGCCAAGCTCGGCCTAGCCAACGACGACGTCCGCTCGAAATCGGTGATCACCGCCGACTATATCACCAAGCGCTTCGGCGACCGCACGATCATCAGGGACTTCACCTTCCGCGTTCAGCGCGGCGACCGCATCGGCATCGTCGGCGCGAACGGTGCGGGCAAGTCGACCTTGCTCAAACTGCTCACCGGCGAAATCCAGCCCGACGAGGGTAGCGTCACCCTCGCGCCGACGCTCGACGGCATCGTCATCGACCAGCAGCGCAGCCTGCTCGCCCCCGACAAGACCGTTCGCGACATTCTCGCCGACGGCGGCGACTGGATCGAGGTGCGCGGCGTCAAGAAGCATGTGCAGGGCTATCTCAAGGACTTCCTGTTCGAGCCCGGGGTCGCCAATGCCAGCGTCGGCGCGCTTTCGGGCGGCGAACGCTCGCGGCTCTTGCTGGCGCGCGAATTCGCCCGCGAATCGAACCTGCTCGTTCTCGACGAGCCGACGAACGACCTCGACCTCGAAACGCTCGACCTGTTGCAAGAGGTTATCGCGGATTACGAAGGCACCGTCCTCCTCGTCAGCCACGACCGCGACTTCCTCGACCGCACCGTGACCGTGACGCTCGGCCTCGACGGATCGGGCAAGGTCGACATCGTCGCCGGCGGCTACGCCGACTGGGAAGCGAAGCGCGTGAAGCCCGCCGCCGCGAAGGCCAAGGCCGCGCCCAGCGAAACCACGCCTCCCCCGCCGCAGGCGCGCAAGAAGCTGAGCTACAAGGACCAGCGCGACTACGACCTGCTCCCCGCCCGGATCGAGGAGATCGAGAAGGAAATGGCGGCCATCGAAACCGAGCTCTCCGACGGCAGCCTGTTCGCGCGCGACAGCGCGCGCTTCAATGTGCTGACGGCAAAGCTCGACAAGCTGCGCGATGACAAAGCGGCAGCCGAGGATCGCTGGCTGGCACTGGCGGAAGAGGTCGAAGCGCTGGGCTAGCGTCCGCTTTGGGGTGGAAAGCAGACGTTGCCCACTAGCGTAAGTTAGCGAGCATTCCTCCGCACGGCGCCGCCTTATCTGAAATTCCAGAGCGCTGAGTGATTACCACTGTTTTGTTGCCAATCTGGACTTGGGCCGGCAGCTTCGTCTGGTCTGCTTCCATAAACTCAACAACAAGCTCAGTCGGTGACGACCACCTCAGATTAACCCCCCAACTGCACTCGCTTCGCGTGGCCCCATATAGCGCACCGGCAGCAACAGTGTCGTCTGTTTCTGCGCGCGATGGCCGCAGTTTAATTTCGTATCCAAACGCAGTCGTTGCGCCACCATTCGTCTCGAACAGAATGGCGCGGGTCGTTCCGTCAGGTGAGGTAACTGACGCGACCTCATCGCTGCTGGGCTGGCCTATACAGCTGCAGAGCAGAAAAACTGTTGGAAGCAGAATGATGGGGCGCATCAGGTAAACTTGCCACGGAGCGTTTATGTCCGCAATCGGTCGATAGCGGTCATGTAAAGGCGTCGGCGTCTGACCGACCGAAATGGGGTGGGGAGCGGTCGTATCAACAACGTCGCCCCCGCGCAGGCGGGGGCCGCTAGCCGCCTATTCCTGCGCGGCCGCGTAAACCGACAGCGGCCCCCGCCTGCGCGGGGGCGACGGCTTATTTCGGTCGTTTCCTGCCATTCCGTTCAGATTGGCGATGAACGGCGACGCTGGGGTGGGAAGCGGACGCATTGCTTGCCCATCAGCCCGACGATTTTGATTGATCGCAAGGCATCGAAATCCCTTTAGGCGACACCAAAACGGCGGCGCCTTCGTTGCGATCTGTTATAGCTCCAAATATTATCTTTGTAATACCTATGTCTTTAGAGTAAAAAAACTCGTCTTTGCGAGTCTCATTCACGTATCCACAGGAAAAATTGACTATTTGTGATTCTTTATATAATCCACTGTCATTGGATTTACACTTTAAATTATTTCCTTCCCAATTTCCAATTGGTGGCCATTTTTTAGGGATCACAACAAAATCAGATATCTCATATCCACTTTCGGTTAATGATCCATCCTTTGAAATGGGTTCATCATCGTCAGATCCCCCTGGGCTCGAAATGCCTAGCTCAACGTGACGGCCACGCTCAGAGAAAGAAAATAAAATTGATGATCCATCGCTTGCTATGTATTTTGCTCTGTAGTTTCCAGTAACGCAGGATGCTTTTTCAAAATCACTCAAATAACAGGATGAAATAATAAGTGATGCAGTGAAGGATGTCGCGATTCTCAACCATTTGACGGCCATGATTGGTTTCCCTCCACACACTCTCTCCCGTCGCCATATTAACCTTAAGGCGAACGTCCGCAATCGATCGATAGCGGACCTCGCCCCCTTCACTCCGTCCCGTAAAACCGCGCCAGCCGGTCGAGCGCCAGCCCCAGTACCAGCTTCCCCGACCGCGTGGGCCAGCCCAGCGCCTTCTCCGCCCCTCCGATCCCCTCTCCAGCACACACAACGCGCCAGCAGATATCGGCAAGCCCCGGCCCGACATGGTCGATCGCCGCATGAAAGCGCCGGTGCGCGTCGATCCGTGCCAGCGACGCATCCGAAGCCCGCGCTCCGCCACGCCCCTTTGCCGGCGGCGCCGCGTCCCACCGCATCGTCACCCGCGCCGCCAGCCCCGCGCGCTCGTAATCGGCGCGCAGCCGCTCGCCCGCGTGCAATTGCCCCGGCGTCAGCATCCCGCGCGCTGCCAGCCAGGCGATCGGGCTCTCGGCCACATTGACCGTGACATGCCGCATCACCTGCGGCCCCGCCTTGTCCGGATCGATCCGGTCGTCGGGATGGATGCGCGTTTCGAGGCGGCGTGCAGTCATGCGATTCTCCTGCCTTGCACGACCGGCTTGACATTGGATTATTTTGTAGGAAAGAAGAAACCGATTTGGTTATTCGGGGATAGGCAATGATCAACAGCATCCGCGCCGTGCGTCGTGCCAAGGGGCTGACGCTTGAAGAAGTCGGGCAGCGCTGCGATCCGCCGACGACCGCGCAGACGATCGGCCGCCTCGAAACCGGCACGCGAACGCTGTCATTGGGCTGGATGAACCGCATCGCCAAGGCGCTGGGGGTCGAAGCCGCCGAGCTCGTCCAATTGCCGCAGGATACGCAGCTCACCATTACCGCGCACCTCGGCGCCGACGGTGCCCAGGCGCCGACGCGGGTCGAACAGGCGCTCACCGCGCGTCCGGGCGAGGATATGGTCGCCGTGCGCGTGACCTCGTCGATCGGCGATTATCGCGCGGGCGACGAAATCTGGTGCCGCCGGATCGAGGGAGACTGGACGACTGCCCTCAACCGCGACATCCTCGTTCCCCGCCCGGCCGGCCGCTTCTTCTTCGCGCGCCTGCTCAACGTCGACGGCGAAAAGCTCCACCTGCTCCCGCTCGGCACCGGTCAGCGCCAGCAGGTCGTGAGCAACCCGCCATGGGCGGCGATCGCGGTTAGATTGATCCGGACGTTGTGATCCTGAAGCCCGTCATTGCGAGCAAAGCGAAGCAATCCAGAGCGGTTTACGCGCAGTCTGGATTGCTTCGCTTCGCTCGCAATGACGAAGAGGTGGATGGGCGAGTATGACTTCCCCTCTTCGCGTCCTGTCGATCGCCACCCTCTTCCCTGACGCTGCGCGGCCGAACTTCGGCCTGTTCGTTGAAAGAAGCCTGCGCGCGCTCGCCGCGCAGCCCTGCATCGACCTGACCGTCATCGCACCCGTCGGACTCCCGCCCTTCCCGCTTTCGCTGCACGAGCGCTACCGTGCTCTCCGCGCATTGCCGCACGCCGAGCAATGGAACGGCCTCACCGTCCATCGCCCACGCTTTACGCTGATCCCGCGGTATGGCGCCCGCTTCAATCCGGCGCGGGTCGCACGAGCCGTCCTGTCGGCCGTCCGAGGCCAGTCGTTCGACGTCGTCGATGCGCAATTCTTCTATCCCGACGGTCCGGCCGCGATGCGCGTTGCCGACGCGCTGGGCGTGCCCTTCTCGGCAAAGGCACGCGGCGCCGACATCAGTCATTTCGGCCACGACCCGGCGACCTCGCCGCAGCTTCTCGCGGCCGCGGACAAGGCCTCCGGCCTTCTCGCCGTATCGGACTCGATGCGCCGCGAGATGGCGGCCATCGGCATCGACCCCGGCAAGATCGCAGTTCACTACACGGGTATCGACGGCGCGCGGTTCCATCCGGCGGACCGCGCCGCCGCGCGCGCCGCATTGGGCATGGACGACGCGCCCGCGCTCGCCACGGTCGGCGCACTCATCGCTCGCAAGGGGCAGGCGCTCGTCATCGAGGCGCTGCCTTCGCTGCCCGGCGTCCATTACTGGCTGGCGGGTGCAGGCGAGGAGGAAAGCCGCTACCGCGCACTCGCCCAGCGGCTGGGCGTCTCAGACCGCGTTCATCTGATGGGTCCGGTCGCCAACGCCGACCTGCCGATGCTCTATAGCGCCGCCGACATCGTCGTCATGCCATCGGCGAGCGAAGGGCTGGCCAATGCGTGGGTAGAGGCGCTCGCCTGCGGCACCCCCATCGTCATCAGCAACGCGGGCGGCGGCGCCGAACTCGTCACCGCTCCCGTTGCCGGGCGCATCGTCGACCGCACCCCACAAGCGATTGCCGACGCGGTCCGCGCGCTGCTCGCCGCGCCGCCATCACCGGCGGAGGTCGCCGCCACGCTGGGCGGCCGCTTCGACTGGGACCGCAACGGCCGCGAGCTGGCGGAGCATCTCCGCCGCTGCGCCGGCCGTTAGTCGATCATACCACTGCGCCGTCGTCCTTGCGCGTCACGCGCTCGGCGCCTTCGTTCGCGGCGGTCGTGCGGGGAATGAAGCTGTCGGAGCCGACCTTCAGCCACACGAGCACCGGCGTCGACATCAGGATCGACGAATAGGTGCCGACGAACACGCCGAACAGCATCGCCGCGGTGAAACCGAAAATCACGTCGGGACCGAAGATCAGCAGCATCGCGAGCGCCAGCATCACCGAAACGCTGGTCATCACCGTGCGCGACAGCGTCTCGTTGATGCTGAGGTTCAGAAGCGGCACGATGTCCATCTTGCGATATTTCTTCAGATTTTCGCGCACGCGGTCGTACACCACGATCGTGTCGTTCAGCGAATAGCCGACGATGGTGAGCAGCGCCGCGATGCTGTTCAGGTCGAACTGCAATTGCGTCACCGCAAAGAAACCAAAGGTCAGCGCGACTTCGTGAAACAGGCGGCCCAATGCGCCGACACCGAACTGCCATTCGAAGCGGATCCAGATATAGATCGAGATGCCGAGCATCGCGAGCGCGAGGCTCAGCGCGCCGGTGCTGATAAGCTCGCCCGACACCTTGCCCGACACGGTTTCGACCGACCCGGTATGCGCGGTCGGGAACGCTTTCTGGATGCCCGCGACCAGCTGCTTGCCCGCGCGGTCGGCGACGGTCTTGTCGCCCTCGGGCAGCGCGGTGCGGATCGACACCGCCTTGTCCGATCCGAACTGCTGGATCGTCGGCTCGCCGAGGCCGATCGCGCTGACCTTTTCGCGGATCTGATCGATCGGCGGCATCGTCCCGTTGAATTCGACGCGCACCGACTGGCCGCCGACGAAATCGACGCCGAGGTTCAGCCCCTTGACCGCGACGAGCGCGATCGAGATGGCGACGAGGATGAAGCTCATGGCCGAAGCAAGCTTCCGCCATTTCAGGAAATCAATGTTCGTGTCGTCGGGGACGAGTTTCAGCAAACGCATGATGTCGCCCTTTCCTTAAATGTTGATCGACGCCGGACGCGTCTTGTGCAGCCAGCGCGACGCGAACAGGCGCGTGACGGTGACCGCGGTGAAGACGCTGGTGACGATGCCGATGGTCAGCACGACGGCAAAGCCCTTGATCGGACCCGAGCCAAACCAGAACATCAGCGATGCCGCGATGACGTTGGTGACGTTGGCGTCAAAGATCGCGCGGCTTGCTTCCGAATAGCCGAGTTCGACCGCCTGGAAGACGCGCCGCCCGCGATGCAATTCCTCGCGGATACGCTCGTTGATCAGCACGTTCGCGTCGACCGCGGCGCCGATCGTCAGCACGAAGCCCGCGATACCCGGCAGGGTCAGCGTCGCGTTGAACGCCGCCATGATCGCGATGATCAGGAAGATGTTGAAGAACAGCGCAACGTTGGCATAGACGCCGAAGCGGCCATAGACGAGCACCATCAGCGTCAGCACCGAAACGGTCGCGACGATCCCCGCGATGATGCCCTTGCGGATCGAATCGGCGCCGAGCTCGGGCGTGACCGTCCGTTCCTCGACCACCGTCATCTTCACCGGCAACGCACCCGAGCGCAGCGAGATCGCGAGGTTGTTCGCGGTGGCGACGGTAAAGCTGCCCGAAATCTGGGCGCTGCCGCCGAGGATCGGTTCGTTGATCGACGGCGCCGACAGCACGCGGCCGTCGAGGACCATCGCAAAGCGCTTGCCGACATTCTGCGCGGTGACCTTGGCGAAGGTCGCCGAACCGCCCGAATCGAAACGGATGTTGACGACCGGCTGCCCCGACTGCCCGTCATAGCCCTGCTTGGCGTCGAGCAGCTGCTCGCCGCTGATCATCACCTGGCGGCGCAGCACTTCGTAAGGAGCTCCGCCGGCATTGGCGCCTTCGGCATAGGGAACGATCTCGCTGCCCACCGGCACACGGCCCGCCGCGACCTCGGCGGGGTCGGCGTTGGCGTCGACCATCCGGAATTCGAGGCGCGCGGTCTTGCCGATCAGGTCTTTCAGCTGCTGCGGATCCTGCAGGCCCGGCACCTGCACGACGATGCGGTCGTCGCCCTGCCGGATGATCGTCGGTTCGCGCGTGCCCAGCGCATTGACGCGCTTGTCGATGATCTCGCGCGCCGTATCCATCGCATTCTTGATCGCCTCCGTCTGACCGGCGGCCGTCGGCGTCATCACGATCCGCGTCGTATCGATAACGTCGATCTGCCAGTCGCGCTGCCCGGTCGAGATTCCGGCCCCGCCGGTTTCGTTGAACAGGCGGTCGCGCGCCGCATCGAGCTGCGTTTGATCGCGGACGAGGAAGCTGATCTTGCCGCCCGCGGTCGACAGTTCGCCGATCGCGATATCGTCGTCGGGTCCGCGCTCGCCGCGCATCGCGGTACGCACCGTCTTTTCCATGTTCGCGAGCTGCGTCTTCTGCAGGTCGGCGACGTCGGCCTCGAGCAGCAAGTGGCTGCCGCCGGCAAGGTCGAGGCCCAGATTGACCTTGATCTGCGCGATGCTCGGCAGGCTCTCGAACGTCTTGGACGGCAGGAAACTGGGAATGGAAAAAAGGATACCGAGCAGCAGGATGATGCTGATGCCGATGGTTTTCCAGCGCGGGAAATCGAGCATAGGGGGGATTCCGGTTGGTCTGGGCGGCGCGCAGCGGCGCCGCCGGAACGTCAGTCGTTCGCGGGCTTGCCGCCGGGCGCCAGCACGTCGGACAGGGTCGATTTCACGACCTTGATCTTCACGCCCTGCGCGATTTCGACATCGGCGAATTCATCGTCGACGCGCGTCACCTTGCCGACGATCCCGCCGCCGGTCACGACCTGATCGCGCGGCTTCACCGCCGCGATCTTGTTGCGATGCTCCTTCATCCGCACCTGCTGCGGGCGAATGAGGAAGAACCAGAAAACGACGAAGATCAGCAGATAGGGCACCAGCATGATGAAACCGGCGGCCCCGCCCCCGGAGCCAGCCGCCTGGGTCAGAAGCAAATTAGTCGACATGAACGAAAGACTTTCTCTTTGCAGCGGCACCCGTCCAGCGGAACGGGCGGGCACAATAATGGCGCGGCGCCTATCACGCGGGGAATATGGACGCAACCGCTCGCTGCGCAGCCTCCCCCGCCAGACCCGTCCCACATGGGGGCCGCCGCCGACAGATCAAGGCGGTAGCGGCCATGGCATCGCCGCACCCGCCGCCGGTCGACTTTGCTCAGGAGAGCCTTGCATCGTTTGCCAACCCGCGCTAGGGGCCACGCCTGCCCAATCGGGCCGGTCGGGACGTAGCGCAGCCTGGTAGCGCATCACACTGGGGGTGTGGGGGTCGGAGGTTCGAATCCTCTCGTCCCGACCAATATTTCAATAACTTAGCGGCGATTTCTCAACAACACACCACCCCAGCTTTGCTCTGGTGGTGCGCTGGTGGTGCAGATATTGCCAGTATGTTCTCATCGTGATGCATCGCTGAGCATCGAAAATGAACATCGCCAGCCCCCTTTTCCGAATTGAACGCCGGGCCGATTCCCCCTAATCCGACTGGACGGATGCAGGAGCAATTGCCCCTCAGCCCCGCCGAGTTCGTCAAAATCCGGGACGGCTTCATTGCGTTTCTCAAGCAACCGGCTGGGACACCCATCGAGCTGATTATTCCGAAGGATGTTCTCGACGCGATGGCATTGGCTGCGCGCCGGGGCCGCAGGCGTCAACAGGTCCTCGATGTCCTGCGCGGCATCTCCATAGTGGCTGTTGCGGTTGGCGCAGCTCTTGCCGTGTTCAGGGAGCCAATGGCCGTCGGAGTTGCGGTCCTGCTGGCCAGTGGGGTGACTTTCGTTTGGGCGCACAACAAGAGCAAGATTCGCTTCGAGCCAGAAATCGACGAGCTGGTCACCGAGCCGAATGTCGTGCTCCAACGCAATCTGAGAGCGCTGGAAGATTACAAGCATCTGATCGCGAACGGCGACATCATTTGCGACGAGCGGCTGCCGGATGGAACGGTCAAGCCGCTGTCACAGAAAGCACGTGCTGCCTTCCTCGCGGACCATGGCTCCCTCTTTGTCCTCAGCCGCGATCAATCGCTTTGGCAATGCACCCCGCACAGGCCAATTCCGATGAGCGCCTTATGGGTCAGACTTGGCGGGCGAGTTGCGCCCGTCTTCGTGACATCGCGCACCTTGCTTGAAACCCCAGATCGCGAATTGTTCGATAAGCGCATCAACTGGCTTCTGTCACATGCCGACAAAGCGGGTTCAAAAGCCAAGGGATTTCGCGAAGCGATCCAGATCATCGTCGCACTGCGACGCCCGGAGTTCGAAGGCAAGACATTCGAACAGAAGAAAGAAAAGCTGCGCGACGAAGGAACGGCTGATAGCAGAATGGAGAAAATTCACGCAGGCATCTACCCGCCATTCAATGGCTTTCTCCGCAATTTGCCGATGCATGAATTTCCGTGAATGTGGAACTGAATTCACCCTGACGCCCCGATTTGCGACCTCCTGCATTCCAGCGAATGAAAGGACCACGCAATGCCTCCGAACCGGGACCAGCTCCTGACCGTAACTGACGTGCTCAACGTCACCGGCTTCAAATCCCGCACCACACTGTATCGCCGCGCACGCAGCGGCGCATTTCCGTGCCCCTGCCATATAGGCGCGGGCAAAATCCGTTGGCGCTCGGGCGACATCGAGGACTGGCTGAGCAGCCTCCAGACCCGTCGCTACTGACCTGCCCCACCGCCGAACCGGCCCAGCTTAATTGCTTGGCGGGCGCACCTGCCCTCACCCCCACGAACACTTGCAATCGTGATTTCACGAAAGGATGCCCCATGTCGATTTTCCAACGCGTCATGGATCGGCTCGCCGATTCCATCTGGATTGGCCGCAAGGTCAATCTGCGCTTCACCGCTGAATATCGGACTGCCTGCTACGTCGTGCCGCTGATCAACAAGCTGCTCGCCGAGGGCGAGGACGGTGACACATACCGAGCCGCGCTTGTCCCGTGGCACGAGGCCGAGCGGCCACCGCTTGCATCCTATCAGGGTGACACATCCCGGTGCAGGATCGACGGGCCTTGGCAGGAAGCTGGGCGGGACTGGGTTCCGCTTGGCGGCTTGATCTTGTCACCCGGCGTTACTGCCCATCTTGATCCGTTCGAGGCGCAGGCACTTCACGAAAAGATGCAGCAGGCGATTGAGGCCGTCATTCGAACGTGGGTCGAAGATCACGATCTAACCGCACTGCCACCGGTCCCGGAGCATTTCGACAGGTGCAGGGCTGACCGGAAAGCCAAGGCGCTGATCGCGGCTTTGGCTGGCGGCGACCGGCAGGCAGATGCTTCGACAAAGCCGCCCGCTGCCACGGCCAAAACTGCATCTGGCGAACCCGTTCCCGCGCTTTGCGCCGTATGCCGGAAGGGGCTGGGTCATGCTTGAACCGAACCGCCAAAAGGCAATGTTGGGGGGCTGCGATGCTACGCATCGAGCCAGCAATTCAGATACACACCTCACGCACGGGTGCATGGCGCAATTCTGCGGGTTTGGCGGGATGCTAATAGCCTCTCGCCAAAGGTCAGACCGCGAGAACGGCGTAATTCTGCCATTTTCCGCGATGGCAAATAGCATCTCATCGGGTGCGGCACGATGAGCGCCCGCGCCCAGACCGTGCGGCTAACCCCCGCCCGTCATCGCGCCCTTGCCGGGTTCGCCAAGAGCTATGGATTAAGCGAATATGCGATGCTCGCCCGCGTCGTAGACGCGGGCCTTGCCGCCCTCGTTCGCGGGGCAGGCAACCAGATCGACAACCGCGAGATCGTCAGCGAACTGGCGTCGGTCAGCACCCGCATAGTCGATGTCGAGCGGATGCTGGACCGGGCATTGTTCACCGCTTGCTGCCCTACGCCCGAGAAGAATTGTGTGCAGAGCTTGGCGCGGCATTCCTTGCCGCCGACCTTGGCATTGCCCTGGAGCCGCGCCCTGATCATGCCAGCTATATCGCGAGTTGGATCAAGGTCTTGCAAAACGACACCCGCGCCATTGTGCAGGCCGCAGCTCATGCCGAACGCGCCGTCGCCTTCCTGCATCAACTAGCGAACCCCGAAGCGATCAAAGAGGCGGCATAGCCCGCCAATGATTGAGGCCGCCCCGGTCTGGGGCGGCCACTTCGTTTGACCCGCCCACCCGATCCCATAAGCGGGCCGCTCCCTTCGGTCGCAGCCTGCGATAGAGAAGCATTGCGAGATCACATCATTTGATCGAGCGCGGCGATCGTTTCGCCAAGCACGCGCCTCAGCGAAAGGAGGCTTGCGCCCAGCGACATTTCCGGCCTTTCGGCCATCAACATCATGGCCTTCAGCACCGCGTTGGATTCCCGCGCCAACAGAATCAAATGCACGCCACTTGGGGCATTGGTGCCATTCAGCCAGTTTTTCGCGGTGCGATCACTGACGCCTGTCCATTTCATGATCATCTTCGTGCCGTTGCGCGTCGATCCAAACTCGACCTTCAAAGCCGAGGCGATCACCTGCGCGAATTCGGCATCCGTCAGTCTGTCGCGACCGACCGGAAATGAACTTCCCTTCTTCGGAAACATGTTGCCCTCCCTTTGCTGTTAGAGAGGAGAGAGCAGGCAGCGGAGAAGCATCCGGGCAACATCAAGGCGCGACCACGATGGTCATTGAATGGAAAACAGACGATGAATTCCGATCAGACGGCTCGCCACCAAAGCGGGCCGCTGAATATGTCCGTATGTCCACCGATCATCAGCAATATTCGACTGACAATCAGGCGACAGCAATACGCGCATATGCCGAGAGGCGGGGATTCGAGATTGTCCGCACCTATGCCGATGAAGGCAAAAGTGGCCTTCAAATTGGCGGGCGCGATTCCCTGCAACAGCTTCTCGCGGACATCGACGGCGGCAACGTCGATTTCGAGGCCGTTCTCGTTTATGACGTTAGCCGGTGGGGGCGTTTCCAAGACCCGGATGAAGCGGCCTATTATGAGCTGCGCTGCAAACGCGCCGGGATCACCGTTCACTATATCGCCGAACAGTTCGAGAACGACGGCACCATTGGTTCGTCGATCATCAAAACCGTCAAGCGGGCGATGGCCGGTGAATACAGCCGCGAATTGTCGGTTAAGGTGTTTGCGGGGCAATGCCGCCTTATCGGCCTTGGCTATCGCCAAGGTGGCGCACCTGGCTTCGGGCTGCGCCGGATGCTTGTCGATGAACGTGGCCAGCACAAGGGCATTTTGGCCCGTGGCGAGCACAAGAGCATCGCTACGGATCGGATCGTGCTGGTGCGGGGGCCGGATGAAGAAATCGCGACTGTCCGCGACATCTACCGCCAGTTCGTCGAGGACGGCAGATCGGAACGGCAAATCGCCGATTGGCTGAATGCCCAAGGCATCCGCTCCGACTTAGGGCGTGCATGGACGCGCGGTGCGGTCCACCAAATTCTCATCAACGACAAATACGCCGGTCACAACGTTTGGGGCCGCACATCCTTCAAGCTGAAAACCCGGCACGTTCGCAATGATCCATCGGACTGGATCAGGCACGACCAAGCATTTCCGGCCATTGTGTCGCAGGAGTTGTTCGAGCAAGCCCGCCGCATCATCGAGGAGCGGTCAAAGCGTCTGACCCTTGAGGAAAGCGTGCTGCGGTTTGGAAGCCGGAACGGGCAACTTGTCGATTGCCATTTGGGTAAGTGCCGCACGCATCGTCTACCGCCTTTGCTTGGTCCGCGAATCATTCTGGTGGTGCGCTGGTGGTGCAACTTGGTGAAACAAGGCGCATCAAAATGGCACCGCGCGCAACGCCCTAAGTTATCAAAAAGTGGCTGATTTCTTAGGGAAAATCAAGAATTATCGGAGCAATTGCGTTGCACCATGAACCCCCAAAAAAAGCGGCTGGGGGTGTGGGGGTCGGAGGTTCGAATCCTCTCGTCCCGACCAATTTCACCGCAAGACTGCGGTTTGCACGGAAAGCGTGAACAACGATGCAGGCAAGCGCGCTGATCGTCGTCGCCGCTTTCCTCACCTCCATCCTTTCGGGCGTTTTCGGCATGGCCGGGGGCATCGTCTTCATGGGCGTGCTCACCTGGCTCTTGCCCGCCGCACTCGCGCTCGCGCTGCACGGTGTCATCCAGTTCGCGTCGAACACCTGGCGCTTTCTGCTCCACCGGCGGCACATCGCGTGGCCGGTGCTGGTCTGGTTCGGGCTCGGATCAGCCGCGTCGCTCGCGCTCTTCTCTGTCAACCTGTTCGCGCCGACCAAATTCCTCGTTTTCCTCGGACTCGGCCTGACCCCGATCCTCGTCTGGCTTCCCGAACGCTGGATCCGGCTCGACGCCAGCAAACGCTCGCACGCGGTCGCAGGCGGCTTCGTCGCGAACGCCATCTCGCTGATCTCGGGTGTCTCCGGGCCGGTAAGCGACCTGCTGTTCGTCAACACTATGCTGAACCGGCATCAGGTCGTCGCGACCAAGGCGGTGATGCAGGCGATGGGCCATGCCTCGAAGATTCTCGTTTACGGCGGCCTGCTGGTCAGCGCCGAAGGGCGCGAAGCGCTCGCACTTCCCGCCACCCTCGTCGCCGTCGCGGCGTCGATGGCTGGGATCAGTGTCGGAGGCATCATCCTCGACCGGATCAGCGACGCGCAGTTCCGCCTCATCCGCCGCTGGCTGGTGACGCTCGTCGGGCTCGCCTTTCTCGTTCAGGCGATCCGGATCGCGGTCGCCTGAGGGCGGCGCCCCTCTTCGGGACGCCGCCCTCGGCACCGGTCAGTTGGCGTCCTGCGCCGGCGCGTCGCCCTGCGGCGCTTCGGGCGGAGGAGCCGAGGCACGGGCGCTGCGCATCGCCTCGATCTCGCTCTTGTCGACGAAGCCGTCGCCATTGGCGTCGAGATGCTTGAAGAAAATGTCGATCTTTTCGGGCGCCGCGAGCGAGGGATCGCCCTGTTTTTCCGCCCGCATCTGCGCCATCTTGGTGATCTCGGCCTTGTCGAGCTTGCCGTCGCCATTGGCGTCGATCATTGCGAAAATACGCCCGCCGTCGTGCGGCGGCTGGGCATGGGCCGCGGGAGCGATAAGCGCCAGCGGCGCGGCAATCAGAATCCGTTTCTTCACAAATCGTCCTTTATCGATGGGCGGCGCTGCCGCCAGATACCCTGAACAGGTGCACCCCGGACGCTCCATGGCGCGGCGATTGTCGCAAAACTATGCCGGATGCGGCGGGGCGTTCCCCGCGCCCGTCCGGTGATCGAGCATCAGGGGCGCAACACGACCTTCCCCACCGCCTCGCGCTTCTCGAGCATCGCAAAAGCCTCCCGCCAGTCGGCCAGATCGAGCACGGCGTGGACATGCGGCCGGATCCTGCCCGCTGTCGCCAGCGCATCCACCGCCGCGACATTCTCGGCCCCGCGCCCGGGAAAGCGCCGCCCATATTCGCCCGCACGAACGCCAACGACCGAGAATCCCTTGATCAGCGGCATATTGACCGACACCTCGGGAATGCGGCCCGACGCAAAGCCGATCACGAGCAGCCTCCCGCCGAACGCGATGCAGCGCGTCGATTCGTCGAACACATCGCCGCCCACCGGATCGAAGATCGCATCGGCGCCCTTGCCGCCGGTCAGCGCTTTCACCTCGTCGCGAAAGCCCGGCTCGGCGGCGATCACCGCTTCGGGCGCATAGAGCCGCGTGATCGCCTCGCGCTTCTCCGCGCTGCTCGCCGCTGCGATCACGCGCGCGCCCTGCGCCTTGGCCAGATCGACCGTCGCGAGCCCGACGCCGCCCGCGGCGCCATGCACCAGCACCCATTCGCCGGGTTCGACCCGCGCGCAGCGGACCAGCGCGACATAGGCGGTCAGGTAGGCGACCGGATAGGCCGCCGCCGCCTCCCAGCTCATCGCCTCAGGCTTTGAACGGAGCGCCCCAGCAGGAACAACGGTATATTCGGCCATTGCCCCGAACCGGTTGCCGCCGACCACCGCGTCGCCGACTCTCCAATCGGTGACGCCCGCGCCGACCGCATCGACTTCGCCCGAAAATTCCAGACCCGACACGAAGGGCAGATCGGGCTTCAGTTGATAACCGCCGCGCGTCATCAGCAGGTCGGGGAAATTCACCGCCGCGGCCCGCACGCGAACGCGCACCTCGCCCGCCCCCGGCCCCGGCACCGGAAGGTCGACCAGCCCCGCACCGGCATGGTCGGGCAGCAATTCACGCACCTGCAAAGCCCGCATCGAGAAAGGCCTTTCCTACAATGTACCCATATGGTTCGTTTACGGCGCACGACAAACCGAAAGGAACGAATCATGCCACGACCCGATCCATCGACCTGCGACGCCGACGCGTTGATCGACGCCGTCATCGACCGCGAGGGCCGATATGTAAACCACCCCGCCGACCGCGGCGGCCCGACCTGTTGGGGAATCACCGAAGCCGTCGCGCGGGCGCAGGGCTATGACGGCTCGATGCGCGATCTGCCGCGCGCCGAGGCCGCGATCATCTACCGCCGCCTCTATTGGCTGCGCCCCGGCTTCGACAAGGTGGCGCTGCGCGCGCCCCGGATCGCCGCCGAACTCTTCGACACCGGCGTCAACATGGGCACCGCGGTCGCGACGGGCTTCCTTCAGCGCGCGCTCAACGCGCTCAACCGCTCCGCGCGCGATTATCCCGACATCGTGGTGGATCGCGACATCGGCCCGCGCACCCTGTCGGCGCTCGACGGCTTCCTGAAGGCGCGCGGCAAGGGCGGCGAGACCGTCCTGCTGCGTGCGATGGAGGCGCTGCAGGGCGAACGCTACATCGCGCTCGCCGAACGCCGTCCCAGCCAAGAGGCGTTTCTCTACGGCTGGCTCGCGAACCGCATCGCGGGCGGCTGATGCCCCATCGCGCGTCATTGGGCTGAACTTTACTGAACTTTGAAACCTTGAGGAGCATTGCCATGAGCATCATCGAAGGCCTGATCGGCCCGATCGCCAAGCTGATCGACAAGATCATCCCCGACCCGGAAGCACGCGACCGCGCCAAGCTCGAGCTCTTGAAGCTTGAGGGGAGTCAGGAGATGGAGGCGATCCGCACCCGCATGACCGCAATCGTCGCCGAGGCGAATAGCGCCGACCCCTGGACCAGCCGCGCCCGGCCGAGCTTCCTCTATGTGATGTATGCGCTGCTGCTATGGGCGATCCCGATGGGCCTGATCGCCGCCGCCCGGCCCGAGATGGCGAAGGGCATTGCCGAGGGTATGAACGCCTATCTCGCGGGTATTCCCGAGCCGCTCTACGCGCTCTTTGGGACCGGCTACCTCGGCTACACCGCCGCACGCGCGTGGGGGAAGGCAAAGGGGGTGGAAGGGTAAGTACCCGCCATCAAATCCCGTTCGCATCGAGCGAAGTCGAGATGCCTCGAAGGCAAGCGCGCATGATGGGTGTCTCGACTGCGCTCGACACGAGCGGAGTCGGAAGTTGGCTTAGCCCTCCACCACCGCCGCCAGATTCGCCAGCGAACTCGTCAGCCCCGCCACATGATCCTTCGCCGAAATCCCCGGCGGCACGTGATGCGCATCGATCGTGACAAGCGTGCCGCCGCCTTTGCGCGAGAGATACCAGTGCATCGCCATCGTCCCTGAAAAGCGCGGATCGTCGGATTCGAACTCGACCTCCCAGACGATCAGCCGCCCGTCGTCGAGCACCGGAATATGGACCTGGACAATATCGCTGTCGTCGTCGCTCTTGGTGTCGACGTCGGGGTCGTCGAAGATCAGCCGCAGGCGGAAACCGCCGCCTTCGGTCAGATCGCAATGTTCGAATTCACCCGTCGCCCCGCCGGGCGGCAACCAGCGCGCGAGCTTGTCGGCGCTGGTGAAGGCGGCGAACACATCGACCAGTGGCGCCGCGATCAGCCGTTCGGCATGATCGGTGCGCCGCGTCTTCTTGGTCGGTTTCAACTTGTTCGACTTCAGGCGAGCGCGGCTTTTACCGCGGCGACGGCATCGTTCGCCGCGCCGCCGTTCGGACCGCCGCCCTGCGCCATGTCGGGACGGCCGCCGCCACCCTGCCCGCCGAGCGCCGCGACCGCGGCCTTGACCAGATCGACCGCGCTGTGGCTGCCGGTCCTGTCGTCGGTAACGCCCACGGCGACCGAAGCGCGTCCGTCGTTGACCGCAACCAGCATCGCGACGCCGCTACCTACCTGCTTCTTCAGGCCGTCGACCGTGCCGCGCAGTTCCTTGGGATCGAGCCCGTCGACGACCTGCGCGAGGAACGCCACATCGCCCACCTGCTCGACCGCCGGGCCCGCCGCCGCACCGCCGCCGCCGCCCATCGCAAGTGCCTTCTTCGCGTCGGCCAGCTCGCGCTCGGCCTTCTTGAGCTGCTCGGCAAGCGCCGCAACGCGCGCCGGCACCTCGTCGGGCGACGTCTTGAGCGCCGCCGCCGCCGCCTTCAGCGCGTCGTCGCGGCCGTTCAGCCACTGGCGCGCAGCTTCGCCCGTCAGCGCCTCGATCCGCCGCACCCCCGAAGAGACCGCGCTTTCGCTGACGATCTTGAACAGCGCGATGTCGCCCAGCGCGCGGACGTGCGTGCCACCGCACAGCTCGACCGAATAGTGATGATCGTCCGCCGCGCCCATGCTGAGAACGCGAACCTCGTCGCCGTATTTCTCCCCGAACAGCGCCATCGCGCCCGCCGCGATCGCGTCCTCGGGGGTCATCAACCGCGTCGTCACCGGCTCGTTGCCGCGGATCTGTGCGTTCACATCGGCTTCGATCTGTGCAATCTCCTCGGCGGACAGCGCCTTGGGGTGCGAGAAGTCGAAGCGGAAGCGATCCTCGGCGACCAGGCTGCCTTTCTGCGTCACATGGCCGCCCAGCCGGTTACGCAACGCCGCGTGCAGCAGGTGTGTCGCGCTGTGGTTGGCGCGGATGCGATCGCGCCGCGCGGCGTCGACGGTGAGCTGGACCGTATCGCCGACCTTCAGCGTTCCCGCCTCCAGCTTGGCCTGATGCGTATGCAGGCGGCCGAGCGGCTTGCCGGTGTCGCTCACCGACGCCTTCGCGCCTTCCAGCGTCGCGATCGTCCCCGCGTCGCCCATCTGCCCGCCGCTCTCCCCATAGAAGGGCGTCTGGTTGGTCAGCACGACCACCTCGTCGCCCGCCTTCGCCTCGCCGACCGGCTTGCCGTCCTTCACCAGCCCGATCACGGTCGCCTCGCCCGCGGTCGATGTATAGCCGGTGAACTCGGTGCTGCCGTTGGCTTCGGCGAGGTCGAACCAGATTTCGTCCGACGCCTTGTCGCCGCTGCCCTTCCAGGCCGCGCGCGCCGCCGCTTTCTGCTGCGCCATCGCCGCGTCGAAGCCTTCACGGTCGACGTTGATGTAGTGCGACCGCAGCGCATCCTCGGTCAGATCGTAAGGAAAACCATAGGTATCATAGAGCTTGAACGCGACCTCGCCGGGCAGCGTATCGCCTTTGCCCATCTGGGCTGTCGCTTCGTCGAGCAGCCGCAATCCCTTCTCGAGCGTCTGGCGGAACTTGACCTCCTCGCGCTCCAGCGTCTCGGCGATCAGCGGCTGCGCGCGGATCAGCTCGGGATAGGCCGCGCCCATCTCGGCGGTCAGCGACGGCAGCAGCCGATGCATCAACGGATCCTTGGCGCCCAGCAGATGCGCATGACGCATCGCGCGCCGCATGATCCGGCGCAGCACATAACCGCGGCCCTCGTTCGACGGCAGCACGCCGTCGGCGACGAGGAAGCTCGACGCGCGGAGGTGGTCGGCGATCACGCGGTGGCTGGCTTGGCTTCCACCCTCGGCCGGAACACCGGTCAGATCGACCGACGCCGCGATCAGCGCCTTGAACGTATCGGTATCGTAATTGTCGTGAACGCCCTGCAGCACCGCCGCGATGCGTTCGAGCCCCATGCCGGTGTCGATGCTCGGTCGCGGCAGGTCGACGCGTTCGCCGCCGGGCAACTGTTCATATTGCATGAACACCAGGTTCCAGATCTCGACGAAGCGGTCGCCATCCTCCTCCGGCGATCCCGGCGGGCCGCCCCAGATATGGTCGCCATGGTCATAGAAGATTTCGCTGCACGGACCGCACGGCCCGGTGTCGCCCATCGACCAGAAATTGTCGCTGGTCGGGATGCGGATGATGCGATCCTCGGGCAGACCCGCGATCTTGCGCCACAGGTCATAGGCCTCGTCATCGGTGTGATAGACGGTCGCGGTCAGCTTTTCCGGCGGCAGGCCCCAGGTCTTGGTGATCAGGGTCCATGCGTGGTCGATCGCCTGTTCCTTGAAATAGTCGCCGAAAGAGAAATTCCCCAGCATTTCAAAGAAGGTGTGATGCCGCGCCGTATAGCCGACATTGTCGAGGTCGTTGTGCTTGCCGCCCGCGCGCACGCACTTCTGCGACGAGGTCGCGGTGCTGTACGGACGCTTCTCCAGCCCCGTGAAGACATTCTTGAACGGCACCATCCCCGCGTTGACGAACATCAGCGTCGGGTCGTTGTACGGCACCAGCGGCGCCGACGGCTCGATATGGTGGCCCGCCTCCCCGAAATAGTCGAGGAAAGAGCGGCGAATGTCGTTGGTCGAGGTCATGCGCGCGATCTAGTGCGACACGCCGCGTTTCTCAAGCATTACGAACGAGAAGGTACCGCGCCGTCAGCGCGCGCACAGTCCGTCGAGTTCGTCGTCGGTCAAACCCCGTTGCTCGACCAGCGCGGTCGGAATGAACTGCACGTCATATTGCGAGATGCGATATTCATTCTCGCGCACCCGCTGCACCATGATCCCGCCGCACGTCCCCTCGATCCCCGGATGATCGTCGATCACCGAAAAGAAGGCATAGGCGCCCGGATAGGCAGCCCCCGCCGGATTGTTGCTCCACGTCACGAACTTCGGCGTGAGCGTCCCTGCGCTGCCCGTGCGCCCCTGCGTCGCGCCCTTGACCAGCCCGTCCCAGTCGGCCTTGCTGATCTCGATGATCGGATCCATCATCGCCATGCCAGCAGCATCGCCGCGGTTCAGCCGATCGAGAAAGCGCGTCACGAAGACCGTCACATTCGCGGTCTCCGACGCGCTTGCGGTCCAATCGGCGGGCACCGGCTTGTACGGATCGGTCGCCGGATCGAAGCAGAAGAAGTTCTGGCGCAGATTCTCGATCAGCATCACGTTGCGCGCCGTGTCGATGCGGCTGTCGAAATAATGCCGGCCAAAGCGGGTTCCGAGCTTGCCGCAGCGACGCACCGCCTCTGCCTGCACTCATTCCATGACCTTGCCGAAGGCCGCCGATTCAAAGCTGTCGACCGTCGCTGTATAGCCGCGGCCGGGCACCGCATCGATCCGGATTCCCGGCTCGGTAACCGCCAGCATCAATGCCATCGCCAGAAAACTCATGCCGCCCACCCCCTGTTGGCGCCGCGCTCCACGGCGGGGATCATATGGGATCGGGCGGCAAGGCTCGACAAGTCTAATTTCTTCGGGTTGTCTGACCGCCTCAAAAGGAGGTGGCGATGCCCTTGCCGAGATAGCAGGGCAGTTGCTGCAGGACATCGGCCTTCGGCACGCCATCCTCCACCAACTGGGGCGGGACTTCGGACGTGTCGATCCGCACCACGGTGAAGCCGTCGCCCGGTTTCGCGCGGTGAACGACAACATAGCCGCAGTCCATCGTCCCGTCCGCCCGGTCGCCGCGAAAATCGAAGGCGGCGTAAAGCCCCGGGGGCTGTCCGGCAGGGTCGGGATACCAGCTCAACCGCAAAACACGGATCCGGCCATCGGCCCAGATCGCAGCGCGCTTGCGCAGGTTCATTTCCCATTCGAGCCGCGGGTTCGCCGCCTGGAAGGACAGGCGCAGCATCGCATAGGCCGCAGCATAGTCGCGCCGCGCCAGCGCCAGCGTATATTCCGCGAAACGATCAACCGCTCCCTCCTCATCCGCCGCCGTCGGCTTGAAGATCACGCCCCCGGGCACGACCACGTCGCGCTCGACCTCGGGCGCGATCAGCGGCGGCGCGCCGAAAGCCGCCGGGATACCGGAAAGGAGGAAAGCCGACACCAACCACAACCGACCGCCGGGCCGGCGATCAATAGCCATAATAGGCGCCGCCCTTCTCCCGCGCGCGGCGCCACGCCGGCCGGCCGTGGCACGCATTCACGAAATTGGCGAGTTTCGGAAAGCGCTGCGCCAGTCCCTGCATGATTGCGATCTCGGCCGGAAAGCTCAGCATGATGTCGGCGGCGGTCAGATTATCGCCGACGAAATGCCCATCCTCGCTGACCGCGCTTTCCATATAGGCAAAATGCGAATCGAGTTGCTGCGTGATCCGCGCTTCGAGCGGCGCGGCCGCTTCGCCGAGACGCGCCGTATAAATGCGCAGCAGGATCGGGGTCATCGCCGAGCCTTCGGCAAAATGCATCCATTGCAGGTGGCGGACATGGTCGTCGGTGCCTCGCTGCGGCACCAGTTTCTCACCGCCATGATAGTCGCAGATATATTCGGCGATCGCCGCCGACTCGATGATGATGCGCCCGGCATCCTCCAGCACCGGCGACTTGCCGAGCGGGTGAACCGCGATGAGTTCGGCCGGCGCGAGATTCGTGACAGGGTCGCGATCGTAGAATTTGATTTCGTAGGGCGCGCCAATCTCCTCGAGTAGCCAGAGGATGCGCTGCGAGCGGCTGTTGTTGAGATGGTGGACGATCAGGCTCATCGCTCTCTCCTTCGGGGTCAATTTGGATAGGGTCCGTTGCGGTCGATCAGCGCCGCGAGTTCGCGCACCAACTTGGCGCCGAGGATCGCCGTGACGCCGCCCACGTCGCGGCCGGGATGATGCTCGACGATATCGGCGCCTACGATCGGTGCGGTCTGCTTGTGGAGGACCGCCAACACCTCGCGGACGGTCAGACCTCCCGGCTCGGGATGCGCGACGCCGGGCGCTTGGGCCGGATCGATCCCGTCGAGGTCGATCGAGATGTAGAGCGGACCTTCGAGTACGGGCACCGCGCCCGGCGTGAACCCGGCCATCGGGACGATCTCGACCCCGAAGCGCTCGGCCTGCTCGCGGCAATGTCCGTTCAGCGTCCGGATGCCGACCTGCACCAGCCGCCCGGCATGGCCAGCCTCGCAAATGCGCGCGAAGGGTGATGCGTGGCTGCGCGGATTGCCGCCGAAATCGTCATAGAGATCGGGATGCGCGTCGAAGTGAAGGATGTTGACCGGGCCAAAACAGGTTGCCGCCGCCTCGACGAGCGGAAAGGTCACCGCATGATCGCCGCCGAGCGCCAATGGCACCTCACCATCTTCTTGCAGCATGGTGACGTGGCGCCGGATCGCCGCATCGTCGCGCGCCGTGTCTTCGCTGAGCGGCAGGTCGCCGTCGTCGGCAAAGGCGATATCGACGCCGATCTCGGGCCCAAGCTCGCTCGCCAGATTGCCGCGCTCGCTGCGCAAGGCGGCGCGGATCGCCGCCGGTCCCGCCGCCGCACCGCGCTCGAAGCTGCTGTTGACGTCGGTGGGCAGGCCAAAAAGACGGATCGCGGGCATGGGCTGCTTGTAGCCGCTGGCGAAGGTCGCGCAAGGCGCTGGTGGTTGAGAATTGGCTCAAGGAAATCGCCATTCCCCGATCACCGGCGAGCAATGGACGGCGGGCGGGCCGACCTGCAGGAGAGGGGCTGCGCAGGTACGGTGCGGTCGCAAGGAGACCGCGGGGCCCGCCGCCGTCGGCTGGCCGGTTTCCCCCGAGATCGGGGAAACCGGCCGGATGGCGTCAGTAGCGGCGATCAAAGATCGCCATCGTCGCCTTCATCATCGGGGCCGGCCATCATCTCTTCGGCCACCGCGTCGGTACGGCTGCGGATCGCGCTTTCGAGGCGCTGCATCAGTTCGGGATTTTCGGTCAGGAAATTCTTCGCATTCTCGCGGCCCTGCCCGATGCGGATCGAGTCATAGCTGAACCAGGCGCCCGACTTTTCGACGAGCCCGGCCTTGACGCCAAGATCAAGGATCTCGCCGATCTTCGAAATGCCCTGCCCGTACATGATGTCGAACTCGACCTGCTTGAACGGCGGTGCGACCTTGTTCTTCACGACCTTCACCTTGGTGGTGTTGCCGACGATCTCGTCGCGATCCTTGATCTGGCCGGTGCGGCGGATGTCGAGACGCACCGATGCATAGAATTTGAGCGCGTTGCCGCCGGTCGTGGTTTCGGGATTGCCGTACATCACGCCGATCTTCATGCGCAGCTGGTTGATGAAGATCACCATGCAGCGCGAACGGCTGATCGAACCGGTGAGCTTGCGCAGCGACTGCGACATCAGGCGCGCCTGAAGCCCGACGTGGCTGTCGCCCATCTCGCCCTCGATCTCCGCCCTCGGGACGAGCGCGGCGACGGAGTCGACGACGAGCACGTCGATCGCGTTCGAGCGGACGAGCGTGTCGACGATTTCGAGCGCCTGCTCGCCCGTATCGGGCTGCGACACGATCAGTTCGTCGATGTCGACGCCCAGCTTCCGCGCATAGACGGGGTCGAGCGCGTGTTCGGCGTCGACGAAGGCCGCGGTGCCACCCATCTTCTGCGCCTCGGCGATGCAGTGCAGCGCCAGCGTGGTCTTGCCCGAGCTTTCGGGGCCGTAGATTTCGATGACGCGTCCGCGCGGCAAGCCGCCGACGCCGAGCGCGATGTCGAGGCCAAGCGAGCCGGTCGAGATCGCCTCCACCTGCATCGCTTCCTTCGAGCCCAGCTTCATCACCGAGCCCTTGCCGAACGCGCGATCGATCTGCGCGAGCGCGGCGTCGAGCGCCTTCTGCCTGTCCGTTCCGTTCACTGATTTCCCCGATTCGACGAGTGACAATTGTCCGGCCATGACCGTCCCTTTCCAGCTCTAGAGCGACGGCAGAAGCATCGCAATGGCAGACTATGTACCATATTTGTTCTCATGGAACAAGTGGGGAACAAAGAAAAATCGAAGGGGACGAAATGCTCAGTTTCCGGCCGAAAATTCGTGCAGAACCGCTTCGATATCGCTTATCCGGAACGGCTTGGCGACCAGCCGCCGGTGCGCATGTTCCGCCGGAATGATGTCGCCGCCGCCCGAGGTGAAGGCAAAAGGAATCCCGCGCGCGGCCAGTGCATCGGCGATCGGCCAGCCCTTTTCGTCGCCAAGGTTGATGTCGACGAGCGCACCGCCGATCGCTTCGGCGCCGATGATCGCCAGCGCCTCCTCATTCGTCGTGGCCTGCGCGGGTTCGGGCAGGCCGAGCGCGTCGAACATGTCGACGAGCATCATGCCGATCAGCACATCGTCCTCGACGAGCAGAATGCGATTCGCGTCAGCCATCGGACGCCCGATGCGCCGCATTGTCGAGCGCCGCCGACACCGCCTCGGCAAGCTGCGCGACCGAGAAGGGCTTGGGCAGGAAGGCGACGTCGTCGATGTTGATCGACTGGCGAAGCTGCTCCTCGGCATAGCCCGACATGAACAGGACCGGCAGCGCCGGCCGCTTCTTGCGCATCTCGCGCACCATCGCGGGCCCGTCCATCGTAGGCATCACGACGTCGCTGACGACGAGATCGACCTTTTCCATCCCGGCGAACCGTTCCAAGCCTTCTTCTCCCTGCGATGCAGTGACGACCGTATAACCCGCACGGGCCAGGGCTCGTTCCGCGACCGCACGCACCATATCCTCATCCTCGACGAGGAGAATGGTACCCGTGCCCCACTGGCTCTTTTTCGGCTTCGACACCGGCGTGGGCGTCGCCGGTGCGCCGTGCTCGGCGCGGTGGACGGGGAGGTAGATGGTGAAGCTGGTTTTGCCGGGCTTGCTGTCGGCAAAGATGAAGCCTGCCGACTGCTTGATGATGCCATAGACCGTCGACAGCCCGAGCCCGGTGCCCTTGCCGACGTCCTTCGTCGTGAAGAAGGGCTCGAAGATCTTCGGCAGCACGTCGGCGGGGATTCCGGTGCCGGTGTCGCTGACCTTCAGCGCGCTATAGTCGGCGGGCGGCATGAACTCGCTGCCCATCTGGCGCACGTCGGCCGCCGATACCGGATAGGTCTCGATCGTCAGCGTCCCGCCGCCGGGCATCGCGTCGCGCGCATTGACCGCAAGGTTGATGATCACCTGTTCGAGCTGCCCAGGATCGGCACGCACCGCGCCGAGCCCGCGGCCGTGATGGACCGACAAATGGACGGTATCGCCGATCAGACGTTTCAGAAGATGCGACACCTCCGAAATGACGTCGGGCAGTTGCAGGATCTGCGGGCGCAGCGTCTGCTGGCGCGAGAAAGCAAGCAATTGCCGGGTCAGGCTGGCGGCGCGGTTCGCGTTGCTGCGGATCTGCTGGATGTCATCATAGTCGCTGTCGCCGGGCGTGTGACGCATCAGCATCAGGTCGCAGCTTCCGAGCACCGCAGTCAGGATATTGTTGAAGTCGTGCGCGACGCCGCCCGCAAGCTGGCCGACCGCCTGCATCTTCGACGCCTGGGCGACCTGCCGCTTGAGCCGCGATTCCTCGCTCGAATCCTTGAGGCTGAGCAGCACCGCCGCCTCGCCGAGCCCGCGCACGCCGACGACGCGCATCGACACCGGATCGTCACCCTGCCCGACCAGCCGGATCGACAAGTCGCCTCCGACCTGTTGCCCGCTGCTGTGGCGCCGGATCATGTCGGCGAGCGGCCCCTTGTCCTCGCCGACGACAAGGTCGCCCGGATAGCGTGGCATCCGGCCTTCGCCGACATTGCCAGCGCGCTTGAACGCACGGTTCATGTAGAGAAATCGGCCGTCGCGATCGACCAGCGCGAGCCCGAACGGGAGCAGCGAAAGCAAGGTTTCGACATAGGCCTGCGCAGTGCCGCGATCGGCGGGCCCGATCTCCTCGTCGAGCATCGTCAGCAGCACCGGTCCGTGGGTGTCGGCGGGGGCGAGCGGGATCTGGATCATCCGCACCGGCGTCGCGCGGTCGCCCTCGCGCGCGAAATAGAGTGAACCCGCTTCGTCGAGCCGCAGCATCGCCGACACGTCGCGCCCGACATAATGTGCCTGATCGGCCTCATCGAGCGCGCGGAGCAGAAAGGCGCGATTTGCGGAGCGGAGCCGCCCCTCGGCGCTGACGAGCGCCGCCATGACGCCCGCCTGCGCGAGCGTCAGGCCCGCCGGCCCGTCGAGATGGCGGACGATCTCGGTCGCAAGATCGAGCCGTTCGTTTGCCGAAAAGCGCCAGACAAGATAATCCTCGGCCTGCCCGGTACGGAAGATATGCGCACGAAGCTGCAACGGACCGACGGCGATATCGTCGGCGACCCCCTCGCCGTCGCGCCATGCGGTGCGGCCGGCGTTCTTCAATGCCTCGGCGCCGCGTGCATCGACCGGCAGACCCGGCGGGGTGACGAACCCGCCGAACCAGGTCGCGAACAGATCGTTGGCGCAGACCAGCCGTCCGCCGCGGTCGGTCACCGCCACCGCGACATCGTCGTGGTTCACCGCGACGCGCAGCATCGTCCAGTCGGGGAGCGCCGCTTCACCTGCGGCCGCCTTGGGGAACAGACGGCGGGCCAGCAAGGTACCGCCCGCCGCGATCGCCAGCCCGGCTAGAAAGCCCGCCGCCAGTACGACGTTTCCGGTCGCCCAGAACAGCAGGCCGACCGACAGGAGCGCAAGACCGCCGAGCACGGCCAGATCGACGCGCGACAGATTGAACCGCGCGCCGAGCGGTCCCGCGGGGCCCGCCCCCCTGCTGAAATCGGTCTCAGCGGAGGGCAGGCTTTGCGCGGTCAAATGACGCTCTTTCTATAGCCGCATCACCAGATGCGGACACGATCCTTTGGTGCCAGATACAGCTTCTGGCCTTCCTTGACGTTATAGGCCTTATACCAAGGGTCAAGGTTGCGCGAGACCCAAGTCCGCTGGATCGAGGGCGAATGCGGATCGGTCGTGATACGCTGCGCCAGATTCTGCTCGCGATAGTTGCGCCGCCACACCTGCGCCCAGCCGAGGAAGAAGCGCTGGTCGCCGGTCAGCCCGTCGATCACCGGCGCTTCCCCGCCGCCCAGCGACTTCCTGTATGCGTCATAGGCGATGGTCAGGCCGGCGAGATCTGCAATGTTTTCGGCGAGAGTAGAGCGCCCATCGATCCTCAGCCCAGGAAGCACTTCATATGCTCCGTATTGGGCGATGAGAGGCGCGCTGGCCCTACGGAAGGCATCATGATCATTCTTGGTCCACCAATTCACAGAGCGGCCACTTTCATCGTAACCCGCGCCAAAATCGTCAAAATGACGACTAATCTGGCTGGCAATCGCAGCACCGATTGCCCCGTAATTTACCGCCGGATCGGCATGACGGTCAAAAAAGGGGGGCTGAAGAATGGCTGCGGTAATGACGATCTCGTTTCGGTTATAAGCAGCATAGCCGTTAACTTCGATCGGGCTGAGACCCCATTCCCAATCACGGATTGGTCCGGCGAGACGGACCATTTCGTCATCGTGTGCAAATTGATTGCTCCGGAGCGCGTTCCCGAATGCGTCGTCGGAGCGGATCTCCAAGCTACTATAATCTT
This sequence comes from Sphingopyxis sp. H073, assembly GCF_001468395.1. Lineage (GTDB taxonomy): Bacteria > Pseudomonadota > Alphaproteobacteria > Sphingomonadales > Sphingomonadaceae > Sphingopyxis. Next base: position 522,075 of record NZ_LNSG01000003.1, read on the forward strand.
TCCAGTGTGTCGGATACCCCAACTTGAACCGCATAGCCGCAAGTTTGCGGAGCGCCTTGGCCTTCGTTTTCGGTTCCATCCAACTCAAGGCCTGAATGCGCCGAGCGGTCGCTTCCCGGATATCGGCGGCCAATTGATCCACCGCGGCGGCGGTGTCTGCTGAATAATACAGTGCTATGTACTGCCGCGATACCGCGTCAGGAAGAATTTTGGTTGTGAACTCTGCAGCTCTCTCTCTTCTCTGCTCGTAACTAACCGACGGCGGCCCACCAAAATAACGAGCCGATTCATCAGCGACGACCTTCGGCAGGACGGTGGCGAAACAATCCACGCTTCGGACTAATAGCAAGTCACGCAAAACGCCGATCGGCGCATCAGAGATGAATTTTGCTTCGTCCGCTATCAAGTTTGGATGAAGGACCAGAACAGATTGCCCATGCACTCCGACAGCGCGCAGATAGACGTCCCAATCGAAGTCTGGACTGATCTCTTTCAACTCCTCCACGGTCAGAGCCTTCAAAGGACTGTTGCCAGCGCTCGGATGCAGCGTCGCCAACTGCTCCTCGAATGCGTAGAGAGTTTCAGCACGCGAGGTTGCGTCCGACTCTCCGATCAAGGTCAGGATCGTTTCAAGATGCCTGATATAGCTGGCGCGAGACGCGGCAGCACTTTCTCCTCTTCCCGAATAGATATCGCGGTTGGATGCGCCTGTACCATGCTGCATCACAGTATAAATATATTGCCCGGGTTGGAGTTCGTCAGGCGCAACAAAACCGCTAAAAAAATGTTGAACACCATTGCGATCCGCCTCGGCAAGCAGGGCTGGGAGCCCAGCTTTATCGACGGCACGAACTTTGTTTAACCAAGAATCGATCGGCGCAAGCCCTCTTGCCTCGATCGCTGCGTCGTCCAAAAAAGAGGAATAGGCTCGGCCTATTGCACTGGTCGAATCACCCTTCGCATTTTCAAGAATCGCGCCAACGCGTTTCTTCGCGGTGTCGCCCAATTCAGTGAATATGCCGTAATTCGATCGGTGAGCGGGTATTTCCGTTACTTCAGACCATGTGCCATTCGCGTAGGAATAAAAATCATCTCCGGGCTGAATCTCCTGATTCATGCCAGCTGTATCAAAACCGAAATTCCCAATGCTCGATTTGGACGACGGACTGTACGTAACGGGCGCCTCGGGATTCCCTTCTGCTTGAGCCACTGACGCATTAGAACCGATCAACGCAATCGCCAATAATACAACTTTTGCGTTCGACATTTTTCCCTCCGCCAGCTCATCCAATTCTGGAGTGCCCTGCCGGAAATGAAGACGCAAGCATGGTCAAAGCGACAACCGTCAAAAAAACGCCCGTCCCATGCCAAATAGACAGGAACGGGCATTCAGATCATCGCTGCAGCGTTGCCATTACCAGATACGGACGCGCTCCTCAGGCTTAAGATAAAGCTTCTGGCCATCTTTGATGGCATAGGCCTTATACCATGTGTCGAGGTTGCGCGCGACCCACGTCCGCTGAATCGACGGCGAATGCTCATCCGTGGTGATGCGCTGCGCCAGATTCTGCTCGCGATAGTTGCGCCGCCACACCTGCGCCCAGCCGAGGAAGAAGCGCTGGTCGCCGGTCAGCCCGTCGATCACCGGCGCCGGCTTGCCGCCGAGCGACTTCTTGTAGGCGTCATAGGCGATGGTCAGGCCGGCGAGATCGCCGATATTCTCGCCGAGCGTAAAGGTGCCATCGAGATGCTCGCCGGGCAGCACTTCATAGGCATCATACTGTGCAACGAGCGCCTTTCCGGCCGCCTCGAACGCCTTGACGTCCTCGGGCGTCCACCAGTCGGCCAGCTTGCCCGTCTCGTCATATTTTGCGCCCTGGTCGTCGAAATGATGGCTGATCTCGTGACCGATGACCGCACCGATGCCGCCGTAGTTGATCGCAGCGTCGGCCTTCGGATCGAAGAAGGGCGGCTGCAGGATCGCGGCGGGGAAAACGATCTCGTTCATCCCGAAATTGGCATAGGCGTTGACCTCCATCGGGGTCATCCCCCACTCCCACCGGCGGATCGGACCGCCGAGGCGGCCGATATTGTCGTCATGCGCGAACTGGTTTGCGCGCAGCGCGTTGCCGAACAGGTCGTCGCTCTTGATCTCGAGCTTGCTGTAATCCTTCCAGCGGTCGGGATAGCCGATCTTGGTCGTGAAATTGGCGAGCTTCTTTTTCGCGCGCTCCTTGGTCGCGGGCTGCATCCACGTCAGGTTGCCGATGCGCGTGTCGAGCGCGGCGAGGACATTCTTGACCAGCACGTTCATCGCCGCCTTGGTTTCGGGCGGGAAATATTTCGCGACATAATCCTGCCCGACGGCTTCACCCATATTGTTGGTGGTGAAGTCGACGGCGCGCTTCCAGCGTTCCTGCATCTGCGGGGTGCCCGACAGCGCGGTGCCATAGAAGGAGAAGGCTTCCTTCGCGACCGCGTCGGGCAGCACGCCCGAGAAGCTGTCGAGGCTGCGGACGGTCAGGATATCGCGGATCACGCCGATCGGCGCGTCGGCGATCAGCTTCGCTTCGCCGGTAAAGGCGCTCGGCTGCGACACGAGGAGCGAGTCCTCCTTGACGCCGATGCCGCGAACGAAGGTCGTCCAGTCGAAGCCCGGCGCGATCTTGGCCAGTTCGCCGACGGTCATCTTGTTATAGACCTTGGTCGCGTCGCTGCTGTCGTTCTTGTCCCAGTGGACCGTCGCGATCTGCTTTTCGAAATCGTAGATCGCCTTGGCGCGCGTGCCGGCGTCCGCCTCGCCTGCCAGCGTCAGGACGTTTTCGAGATGCTTGAGGTAAGCGGCCTGCAGCTTGGTGTTGCGCTCGCTGTCCTTCAGATAGAAATCGCGGTCGGGCATGCCGATGCCGCCCTGCCCGATCGTGTAGATATAGACGTCGGGATTCTTGTCGTCCTGCCCAACATAACCGCCGAAGAAGTGCGCCACACCGCTGCGGTCGGCCTCGGCGAGCAGAGCCGCAAGGCCTGCCTTGTCAACGCTCCGGATCTTCGCCAGCCACGGTTGGATCGGCGCGAGGCCCTTCGCCTCGACCGAGGCCGAGTCGAGGTAAGACGCATAGGCGCGGCCGATCATGCTGTTCGGGTCGGCCTTTGCCGCCTCGAGGATTTCCTGCGTGCGCTTCTGCGACAGGTCGGCAAGCGCGGTGAACATGCCGTAGTTCGACTTGTCGGCCGGTATCGTGGTGTTCTTCGCCCAGGTGCCGTTGGCATAGGCGTAGAAATCGTCGCCCGGCTGAACGGTCTTGTCCATGCCGGTGAGGTCGAAGCCGAAATCGCCGATTTGCGGCTTGGCCGGTGCGGCGGTCGCGGGCGCGGCGGTCGCGGGTGCGGCCGCGTCGTTAGCAAACGCGGGCACGGCGCCCAGCAGCATGGCGCCCAGCGCCGCGGTCGCCATCAGGCGCGAAGAAATATTCGGACGGTTCATGATGTTCCCCAGATGAACAAATGGATAGCGCGCCCGCGGTTCCCTCCGCCAGCGCGATCTTGCGATGGAACAGCTATAGGCTCGCGGGGGCCGGGTTCAACCGGCGACAGTGTCGCTCGTCGACGCCTCAAGTCGTTTGTCGCGCGCCCGGCGAATTTTGCGCCGCCAGCGCAGGCGTATCCAGGCATCCCAACCGACCGAAGCCAGAACATAGCCGACAACAGCCGAAACCACCGAAATGACGAACAGGCCGGCGACGCCGCCCAGTAGCGCCGGCCCGGCGTTCGCGGTGAACCAGTGCCACCATTCGATCAGCGACGCCCCTTCATCGTACAGGACATAGAGGTCGGCGACATTGGTTCGAAGCCCGAACAGCACATTGCCCAGCCACACCGAAGCGGCAAGGATGAACGGCGTGGTCAGCGGGTTGGACAGAAAGGTCATTGCCGCGCCGATCGGGATATTGGCACGGAACGGCAAGGCAAGCAGCGCCACGCCCGCAATCTGGACGCCGGGGATCAGAAAGAAGATACCGACGAACAGCCCCAGCGCGGTGCCGCGCCGCACCGACGTGCGCGTGAACCGCCACAAATGGCTATGCGCGACGCGGTGTGCGAACGGCTTCACGAACCGGCTTTCGAGCAGGTCCTCCCGCGTCGGCGAGTTGCGGCGGATCCAGTTCATGACCGCGGCCTTGTCGCGAGGCTCACCGCCGCTCATCCGCGGTCCTTCAGCAGGCGCTGCTTGTCGCGCTTCCAGTCGCGCTCCTTGATCGATTCGCGCTTGTCGTGCGCCTTCTTGCCCTTGGCGAGCGCGAGTTCGACCTTCGCGCGGCCGCGGCTGTTGAAATAGACCGACAGCGGGACGATCGTCATCCCCTGCCGCATCACCCCGGCGTGCAGCTTGTTGATCTCGCGCCCGTTCAGCAGCAATTTGCGCGGCCGCCGCGGTTCGTGATTGAAGCGGTTGCCGTGGCTGAATTCGGGGATGTTGGCGTTGATCAGCCACACTTCGCCGCCGGTGACCTCGGCATAGCTTTCGGCGATCGTGCCCTCACCGAAGCGCAGCGACTTCACCTCTGTGCCCTGCAGCGCGATCCCCGCCTCGAACACCTGCTCCACGGCATAGTCGAAGCGCGCGCGCCGGTTCTCGGCGACGACCTTTTTCTTGTCGAATTCGGCGGCGGACTGCGGACGGGCCATGGAACGAACCTAGAGAACTCCCGCCGCGACCAGTGCGGCATCGACGGCCGCGCGCGATGCTTCGGACGCCGGAATGATAGGTAGGCGCACTTCGGGCGAAAACCAGTCGTGGATCCGCGACAGCGCATATTTTGCCGGCGCGGGCGAGGAGTCGGAAAACATCGCCTTGTGCAGGCTGAACAAGCGGTCGTGGAGCACCAGCGCTCCTGCCCAGTCGCCTGCGGCGCAAGCAGCGGCAAAGTCGGCGCAGAGGCGCGGCGCGACATTGGCGGTGACCGAGATGCAACCGGCGCCGCCTAGCACGGCGTGCGGCAGCCACAGATCGTCGTTGCCGCTGAGCTGGCAGAAGTCCGCGCCAGCCCCCGCGCGATGCACAGTGACACGCGCCAGATCGCCGCTCGCGTCCTTGATCGCGACGACAGTGGGAATTTCGGCGAGCTGGCACATCGTCTCGGCGCTGATGTCTGCGACGGTGCGGCCGGGGACGTTGTAGACGACGATCGGCAGGTCGCACGCATCGGCGAGCGCCCGGTAATGCGCGATCATACCGTCCTGCGACGGCTTGTTGTAATAGGGCGCGACGACCAGCGCCGCCGCGGCGCCGGCTTGCTTCGCATAGCGCATGTGGCGAATCGCAGTCGCGGTGTCGTTGGACCCGCATCCGGCGATGACGGGGACGCGGCCCGCCGCCGCCTCGAGGCAGGCGTCGATCACCCGATAATGTTCTTCAAAGCCGAGCGTCGGGCTCTCGCCTGTCGTGCCGCACGGGACGAGCGCGCTGGTTCCTTCGTCGATCTGCCATTCGACCAGCCGTTTGAACGCCGGCGCATCGAACGCACCGTCGCGAAATGGCGTCACCAAGGCGGGAATCGACCCCGAAAACATGCTCCGCTCCTTTACAAAGACTCCATGCGACCGATAGAATTGGCCGGGGCGCCGCTATTGGACGTCTATTCAGCGCCCCGCAAGGAGTTTGGCACTAAAATGCCCCGCATGATTTCGCTGCCCCGTATTTCCCGTCTGGCGCTCGCGCTGGCCCTGGTCGTCCCGGCCACAGCGCATGCAAGCGAACTCACCCCCGAACAGATGGCATGGTATCGTGCCCAGATGGGCCTTGCCGCGCAGTCGGCCACGCCGCCCTCGACCAGTTCGGTCGGTGACGCTGTGCTCGAATGGCGGCGGCTGACCGCGAACAACATCGCCTCCTTCGACCAGCTCTCGCGGTTCCTGATGGCGAACCGCGGCTGGCCCGATGCCGAGAAACTGCGCGTGCGCGCCGAAAAGGCGATCGCGCTCGACAGCTATGATCCGCAGCGCACCCTCGCCTTTTTTCAGGCCTATCCGCCGCGCACGGCCAGCGGCGAGCTTCGTCTCGCACTCGCGCTCAACGCGACCGGCCGCCGCGACGAGGCCAATGCCGCCGCGCGGCGCGCGTGGACCGGCGGGATCATCGACGACATGGAGGTCAGCCGCGCGTTGGGCTTCTTCTCCGGCGCCTTCAGCCCGGCCGACCATGACGCGCGGATGGACCGGCTGCTGTGGACCGGCTCGACGATCGCGGCGGGTCGCCAACTTACCTATACGTCGCCCGAGAAGCGCGCGATCTTTGCCGCCCGGCTGGCGATGCGCGGCGGCGCAGTCGATGCGGCGCTCCAGTCGGCGGCCGTCGAGAGCGCCAACCCCTCGCTGCTCCGCACCGACGCGGGCTATATCACCGACAAGGCGACGTGGCTGCGCAAGAGTGGCCGCGTCGGCGAGGCGCGCGCGCTGCTCGCCGCTCCGCGCGCGCTCGCCAAGGCGCCGACCGATACCGAGGAATGGCTCGAAACATTGCTCACCAACGCGCGGGCAGCCGATGCCGCGGGCGATAAGCAGACCGCCTTCAATATCGCCAAGCAGATCGACGACAGCTTCGCGCCCGGCGTGGTGATCCGCGAGGCGCCGCTCAGCGTGCGCGACGATTTTACGTCGCTTGCGTGGCTCGCGGGGCAGCTCGCCTACAAGGATCTGCGCCGTCCGGCCGAGGCGGTGCGCCTGTACCGCGCCTATGGCGAGGCGGCGCGTTCGGCGCAGACGCGCACCAAGGGCTTCTACTGGGCCGGCCGCGCCGCGCTGGCCGCGGGCGACCGCGACACCGCGAACCGCTATTTCGCCGATGCCGCCGAACATTATGATCAATTCTACGGCCAGCTCTCGCTCGAACGCCTCGACCGGCCACAGCCCAGGCCAAAGCCCGAACCGACGATCCATGTCAGCAGCGACCAGAAACGCGCGTTCGAGGACGACCGGCTGGTACGCGCGGCGCGCGCCCTCGGCGAGATCGGCGCGTGGCGCGAGCAGTCGCAGTTCCTGCGCGCGCTCGCCCAGCGCGCGTCCTCACCCGCCGACCATGTGCTCGCGGGCCAGCTCGCCTCTTCGATCGGGCGCCCCGACCTGGGTGTGATGATCGGCCGCAGCGCGCAGGCGAACAGCCTCGACGCGGTCGAAGTGTCGGGCTTCCCGACGGTGCGCGTCCCCTCCGGCCATGAGAGCAACTGGACCTTCATCCATGCAATCACGCGGCAGGAAAGCCAGTTCGACCGGCAGGCCATCAGCCATGCCGGCGCGCGCGGCATGATGCAGCTGATGCCCGGGACGGCACGCGAGGTCGCGGGCAAGCTTGGCCTCGGTTATGATGCGGGGTCGCTGACCGCCGACACCAATTACAACATGACGTTGGGTTCGACCTATTTCCAGCAGATGCTGAGCTATTTCGGCGGCAGCTATCCGCTCGCGGTCGCGGCGTACAATGCGGGGCCCGGCAATGTGAACAAATGGCTGCGCGCCAATGGCGATCCGCGCGGCGGCGGGATCGACATGGTCGACTGGATCGAGGCGATCCCGATCTTCGAGACGCGCAACTATGTCCAGCGCGTGCTCGAAAATGCCGTCGTTTACGACACGCTCCGCGACGGGCGCAGCGTGCCCAAGGCGCCGCTGAGCTTCTACCTCGGCAAGCGCGACCCCGGCTGATCCCGATGGCGGGGGAGAAGACCAACATCATCAGCCCGGCGGGCTTCGCCGCGCTGCGCGCCGAATATGACACGCTGTTTGCAAAGGAACGGCCGAAGCTGGTCGAGACGATCAGCTGGGCGGCGGGCAACGGCGACCGCAGCGAGAATGGCGACTATATCTATGGCCGCAAGCGGCTGCGCGAGATCGACCGGCGGCTGTCCTTCCTCGCGCGGCGGATGAAGGCGGCGCGCGTCGTCGATCCCGCGGCGCAGCCCGACAAGAGCCGCATCTGGTTCGGCGCGACCGTCGAGCTGGCCGACGACGATGATGCGCGTCGCACCGTCACGCTGGTCGGCGACGACGAGGCGGAAGCCGGCGACGGCCGGATCGGCTGGAACAGTCCGCTTGCCCGCGCACTACGCGGCGCAGCGGTGGGCGATCTTCGCACCGTACAGCTTCCCGCCGGACCGAAGGAATGGGAGGTGATGGCGGTCACCTACCCCTGACGGTCACTCGCCGATACCGGCGATCAGGTCGCGTTGGTCTTTCCGGAGTTCGGGCAGGTCGCGCGCGAGCTTCGCCCAGAAGACCGCCTCCTTCGGGTCGGCGGCGACGCCATCGCCCTTCGCATAGGCCCAGGCGAGGATCGCGCGCGATCCAGCGAAACCCGCGCGTGCGCCGACACCGCAGTCCTCGATCGCGTCCTTCAACGACTTGTCCGCGAAATGCGCCTCGCAGAGCCAATGACTCCCCTCGGGATTCCCCGCATCGGCGATCGCGCGCAGGCGTTTCAGGTTCGCGTCGCGCGTGGTTGCAAAATAGGTGAGCGCGAAGATCGCAGCGGGATGCCCCTTTTCGGCCGCCTCGGCATAGAGCGCCTGCGAGCGCACGAAATCGGGCGGGCCGAAGGTGCCCGAGGCCAGGCGATAGGCGAGATGCGTCTTCGCCTTCGAAAAACCGGCGTTCGACGACGCGACATAAAGGTCGTAGGCGCGTTTCACGTCGGCGGGCGTCGGATCATTCTCGAGCAGCAGATAGGCAAGCTCCTGCTGTCCCGCCGGAAAACCCTGCCCCGCCGACTGCTCGAGATAGGCGCGCGCGCGGGGCACATCCTTTTTCACCCCGACCCCGAGCGAGAACATATAGCCTGCGAGATGCTGCGCGAGCGGATCGCCGCCATCGGCGAGCCCGATCAGCTCGGCGGCGGGATGGTGCGACAGCACATCCGCGATGATGATCGGCTCGTCCTCGACCGCGAGCCGGTCGAGCGAAATGTCGGCAAGCGCGCCGGGCTTCAGCGCGCCGCGGGCGACTGGTGGCGGCCCCGGCGGCGCGGCAAATGCGCCGAGCGTCCCGCCGGACTTCGCGCGCTCGGGGACCTCGGGCGGCGCGACGAGATAATAATCGTCGAACCAGCTCCCATAATGGAAGGGCTGCTGCGGCCCCAGCTCCATGCCATAGGTGCGCTTGTAAACATCGCGCGACACGACCTTGAAATAATCGGAGATTTCGAGCCCCGGAATGCCGAGTTCCGCGACCACCGCCGCCGCGAACGGGCTGACCGGCGAACCCACCGGCGCAAAGTCGAGCGCGGGACGGCCCTTTGCGGTCGAATAGAAGACCGCGCCCTGCCCGATATCGAGCAGGCCGAGCGGCGCCGATCCCGCCTCGCCCTTCGCGACGTCGGTGTCCTCGATTCGCACCACCGGGTCGGGCGTGCGGCAGGCATCGACGAACAGCAGCGTGAAGGCGCCCGGCGGCACGACGCGTTTCACCAGCGCCTCGATCGACAGATAGCGCTTCTCGACATCGGCGCGGCGCGTCGCGGGCGGCGCCTCGACCGGCACCAGCCAGTTGCGGCCGCCATATTCGAAGCCGTGCCCGGCGTAGTAGAGGACGACCGACTTCGCGCCCTTCGCTTCCTCGGCGAATTTCGCCAGCGCGGCGTCGAGTCCGGCCTTGTCGGCGTTGTTGACGACGCGCGGCGAAATCCCGGCTTTCGCCATGGCGTCACACACATAGCCGATGTCGTTGACGGCATTTTTGAGCGACGGCCATTCCCAGTCGTTATAGGCGCTGTTGCCGATCAGCAGCGCGACGCGGTCGCCCTTCAGCGGCGCGGTGCCGCAGGTTGCCGACGGCTGCGCCGACGCCGCCGGAGCGAGCCCTCCCATCAAGACGAGCGCCGCCGCCAATGCCGCCCGATATCGCCAACGCATCATTTCGATTTTTCCCACCCCGGCAAATAGCGAAACCGCAGAAAACCGCGCAACTTCACTCGCAATTCACACCTCTTGCACCCCGCCAGCGCGCCTGCCCGCAACCGGTCGACGCGGCCCCGGAGGCAAGGGTAGGTCAGCGGAATAGTGTAGGAAAGCCCAAATCATGTCGAACTGTGCGCCGCGTCACCCCGCGTCGCTGGACGGCCCGCTACGCGATGCTAGGGTCAGGACCCCAATCTGATCGCGAGGGAGACGAAGATGACGCGAAGCCTGGCCCTGATCGCTGCGTTGCTGCTCGGCGGAACCGCGCACGCGGCGCCGCCGCCCGAGCCGAGACCAGCGGTTGCCGACGAGACATTGCAGGACGGGCTCGAACTCGGCGAAGAGATCGAGGCGCGTGTCGATGGCGACCTCAACGGCGACGGCGACCCCGATACCGCGTTCGTGGTCGCAAGCCCCGACGCGCGGACACTTTATGTCGTCCTGAGCTATCGCACCGAGGTCGATTTCGGACATGATCCCGCGGGCAGCGCCAAGCTGGCGACCGACCCGCTCGGGCCCGCCGAGCTGTCGATCAGCAAGGGCGTACTCGTGGTGAAAGACCTAACGGGAGGCACGACAGCGCTGGCCTCGACCTATCGCTTCCGCGCCAACAAGGCGAAGGCTCCTCCAAGGATGCGGCTGATCGGGCTCGATACCACGCTCTACAGCCGGACCTGGGCGCACGACGGCAGCGAGATGAGCTGGAACCTGCTAACCGGCGACATCGTCGCGTCGACGCTGAAACTTGTCGGAAAGGGTGAGGACGCGAGCTACGACAAGCAGTTCACGCGCAAGTCGAAACGGCCTGTCACGACCGTCTATATGGAAGATACGCCCGATCCCGAGGAAGAACTGATCCGCGCGACCCGGGCGAAATAGGCGGCGTTATTGCTGGAGCAGTGCCGGCACGATCCAGACTGCGGACAGCACCACCACCGCAAGCAACAGCGAAATCGCAAGGACGTAGCGCACGCCATGTTCCTTCACGCCGCCGCTCGCTTCAGTCTCGGTCACCTCGACATGGTCATCGACGACTTGCATGGTTCGTCTCCCTTCTGGTCCGCATCAAACGCGGCCCCTCCACGCGCGGTTCCCGCGCATCGAATGGGGAGAGATAGGCCAGAGGGTCTGTAAGCCGGGTTCTGTCCACCCCGTTGCCGGGGATGGGCGATCATTCCTCTAGGCGGCCGGTTGCCCCGACGCTCAAGCAGTCAACCCGGACGGCGCGGCCGGAACCAGCCCTGAGTTACCTCGTGCCATCCCTATTCGACCTTGCTCCCGGTGGGGTTTGCCATGCCGCGTCCGTTACCGTCCGCGCGGTGCGCTCTTACCGCACCCTTTCACCTTTCGCCGGGCCGAAGCCTTTGGCGGTCTGCTCTCTGTGGCACTTTCCCTGACCCCGGTTGCCCGGAGCCGCCGGACGTTATCCGGCACCGTGGTTTCCGTGGAGCCCGGACTTTCCTCCCCCGCTTGCGCGGCGGCGATCGCCCGACCCTCTGGCTGGGCGCACTATAGCGCGAATGGAGCGGCATTGCGAGGGATTGTGCGGAAGGGCTGTTTTGGGGTGGTGAGTTCTCGGTCAGCTTTCAGGCCGAGCGGAGCATGACGGACTAAGGGCGAACCTCATCGCCTGCGGCATATCGTG
>NZ_LNSG01000004.1 GCF_001468395.1 Sphingopyxis sp. H073
TGCCTTTGGAATGCTGGAGTCGTCGACGCATAGAGTCGACCCATAAGTGCGCGCAGAGACGCTTAGCGTATATCTGTGCCCGTTCTATGTCCTGACCCCGACTTGCCATATCAGCCGAACAGATACGCAGATTTGGGCATCGCGCCGCCCGCCGCGTTGTTGAGAATGGCCCAGTGAACCGCTTCGTCTGTGCTAAGTTGCGCGAAGAGATGTGCCAGCTTGTGGTCCTGCAACGCAGCGATCTGGCCGACATAGGCGTTCGTCGCGCCCTGTTCGAGGCCGGCAGCAAACTTAATGACATCGCCTTCTGACTTGAGCGCGCCGATGTTAAGTGCCGAAATATACTCGGCATCGGTCTTGGGTTCGACAGGCTTTGCACCAGCCGTCGCGATCAGCTTGGCAAGTGAATCGCGGTGCCCCTCGTGATGGCCGAGGAAAACCAACGCAACGTCGAGCACGCCTTTGCTGAGCAGCCCGCTTCCGCCGGCAATGCGATACGCAGCGATACCTTCATGTTCAAGTGCAAGAGCACCCTGCATCACGCCGACATCTGAGCTGACGGTATCGCCGCGGCGCGCTATCTTGCGTGGCGCGGCCAGCAACGGTGCGTTAAGGGTGGCGAGCCCAAACCCAGCCGCGGCAATTCCAGCTGAACGGAACAGGGCACGGCGGGACTGGATGGCAACTTCATTTTCATTGGACATGAGATTTCCCTCTGTTGGAGTAGTAAATTACCCGCCCGCTGTGCGCCGGGATTCAAGTCGAAACGGAGCCAATCGGGTCGCCCGAGATCAGGCCTGGGTGTAGTATTTTTCTGAGACGATCTTGCCGTCCCGCCAGGTGCGCACGAGCGTTTCGTGCCAGATGATCGGGCTGCCATCATCGGCCGTCATCTTGAACGTCCATTCGCTCGCCGAGAAATTGTCCCCGACGGCCTGGCCGTGCAACGTCGCGCTTTCGAAGCTCTTCAGGCTCGCGAAAAAGCCTTCAAGATGTGCGCGCTCTGCAGCCTTCGAAGTGCGGCTTGCGCCATCGGGTTCGATGAATACGCAATTGTCGGCATAGTACTGGTCGATCGACTCAAGGATTCTGCCCTGAGCGGTGAGCGCGTTTGATGCGCTTTCGGCAGCTTCTATTGGATTGGTCATTGGCTTTTCCTTCGGATTGAATGTGATTGAAGACTGAGTTGGGCCGGTTCGCTGGGGGCGGCGAACCGGCCCGTTCGGGTCGCCTAAACAAACAAGGCGCTCCGCGAACGCATCAGCGGGAGATCATTTTCGGTCCCCGCGATATGGTTGAAGTAGTTCGTGAAAATGCTGAGTGTGATGTTCGCGACAGTCTCGACACCGGCCTCATGATCGAAACCGGCGTGGTGAGCGTTGCGAGTTGAGCTGCCGTTGTCTGGCCACGTAGGCGAACGACTTCGCATGTGACGCCCGACAGAGCGGCGGTCTTGGGATATGACGATCTGCCAATCAAATTCCTGGCCATTTCGTCGGACGAAAGACCTGCTCCCTTGCCGCATCCCGTATGCACCGAAGCGCAATAATCGCACACATTGGCACCGGCGACAGCGAGCGCAATCTGCTTGCGGTTCACATTTGACAGGCTTCCTGCGGCGAGTGCCCCGGCAACTCCAGGACAACCACTGCGCCCGGCCGGTGATTGCGCCATGGTGGCAAAAATTTTTGGCAAGCCGCCCATCTGCTTCTTCACCGCATACAGCAGGTCTTGGGTTTTCGACGGCGCAGACGCGGCATCAGTCTGGGGAATGGTCTCCACTACAAATCTCCGGGGCGGTTCCTGGCGAAGGGTTAGCAGTTCCGTCGATGCTTGGTTGCGCTTCGGTGGGAGGTAACGCAATGCCGTGGCGCGATTTTACGATTTCTGGTCAATTCATTGGGATGACCTGCAACGTTTCACGAATAGTCTTGCGGATTTAGCGGACGCCGGTGCTATGCAACCAGCATGACCGATGTACTCAGCGACGTGCTCGACACAGTAGCACTGAAAGCCGCAATTTACTTTCGCACCGATTTTTACCCGGCGTTTAGTATCGCCGTCCCTAGCTACAGGCGTGCAGCGCGCTTTCACCTGGTGGTACAAGGGACGTGCTACGTCACCCTCGCCGATGGGACGCGCACAAAGTTGCGAGCTGGCGATCTTGCCCTTGTTCCCGGCGGCGCTGGCCATTTGCTGTCGAGCAGCGAAACCGTTGAAGGGCAACCGCTTGGCGATGTCATACAGCAAGCAGGCTTCACGGGCTCGGGGCCGTTCATCGTCGGGAGCGGCGAAGCCGGCGAATCCTGCCAAATGGTATGCGGCCATTTCTCCTTTGCCGATGGTGCAGACCACCCGTTGCTGCGTTCGATACCGGACTTGTTGCATGTTACCGCAGCGGACCGTGCATCACGGCCCATGCTTGACGACGTTCTGCGCCTGCTTGTGCGCCGCATGTTTGAGGGCGAACCGGGAGCCACAGCCAGCGTCAGCCGCCTGTCCGAGGTGCTGTTCATCGAGGCGATACACGCCGGCATCGCGCAGGCGCCCGAAATCAGCCGTTTGATGTCCGCTGTCTACGATCCTCAGATCGGCAAAGCACTCAGCCTTATTCACGGTGATGTCGCCCATGGATGGACTGTCGAAAGCCTAGCGGCGGCCGTGGGGATGTCGCGCAGCCGCTTTGCCGAGCGCTTTCGCGAGCTGGTTGGCAGTGGCCCGATGGCCTATATAGTGGACTGGAGGCTTCAGCGTGCGCTCAACCTACTCGCGGAAAGCAATGTCCCGATAAAGACGGTTGCCAATCGCGTTGGCTATCGCTCGGCTGCCGCTTTCACGCGCGCGTTTTCAGAGCGCTTCGGCTGTTCGCCCAAAGAGCGAAGGATGAGCAGCAACGCAGCGTAGAAGTGGCGAAGCCATCGCGGTCGACCGCATAAACTAATTCTTGCTTTTGCTTTATCAACTCGTCGAGCCTGTTCATGACTTTTAGAATATTGATGTATTTTCCCGAATTCAAACTATTGATAGGCGATCTAATCAGCCGGTGACGAAAGATACGGCAAATGCTGTATCTGAGCAATAGGGTGGTGCATGGGCGTCAGACCTGAATACGCCTAGGGTCCCGCATCCTCGAGCAATTCCAGTCGCCGCGTGAAGTTATCAGGCTCCCCGTCATGCAACTCGAGAAAGCGATTGGCCTCTTTGACAATCCGCGCCACTACCACCGCTTCGCGGTCGATTTTTGCCTGGGCGTGGAGCCACTCGGTGACTTCCAGCCAATCCCAGAGAGGACTGTTGGAGGTGACGCGCGCAACCGGATTGGGGAAGCCCGAGCCACGTTCCGCCTTGGTGTAAAGCGAGATCGCCTGACGGGTGAGGCCGGAACGCTCGGCAATGTCACTGAGGTTCACCAGATAATCCGGCTCGACCCGTTCGATCTTGGCACCCGTTTTGAGCATATCCCTATAAGCGGTTACAACAGCTTTGGAAAATGACACAGCTTCACGGGCGAACTCGGCGATAATCACGCCCTTCTGGAACGAAAGAGTCGCGTCGTCGCAACCGGCCTCGAAGAAGCGGTCTTCGTAGCCGTCCGCCTCGGGATCGAGGCCGGAGGCGACAATCGTGAACTCATGCGTCTTCATCTCACTCACTCCGCTTGCCCGTGCGGGCACCGCGCCACATCCCGTCGTATAGCCTTGGCATGGTTCTCCGCATTGCGCGGCGTGCTCCACACCGAGACCATGCAACCGTCCGGGTCAGCCCAAGCGCAGTAGAGCCGCCCCCAGGCGTGGCCACTGATCGGAACGACCCGCCAGCCCAGCGTTTCCGCATGGGCAACAGCCGCTTCAATCTCCTTGTTCGGATGGCGTGGCCTAGCCATTCAACCGACTTCCTTATCGTCTAACTGTTGACAAATGTCAACGGTATTTGCGGTACCGCTTTGGTTGCACTGCCGTGCTGCTGCGCTACGTTCGTCACGGGCCGAGAGGCGAAGCAAGCCATGCTCTGGAATCAGACCCTGCGTCTCATTGGCCTATGTCGACAGGAGGGACCGCAACTTCGCGTCCCAAGCATCGAGAGCGGTGCGCTTCTCATCGTCATATCTGTAGCGGTTGTAGATCCCCGCGACCCCTGCCCTTGTTCCGCTGATATGGTTGAGCACGCTTTCTGTCACCTCGACGGGGACTCTCAACGACTGGAGATGGGTTGCGCCGGTTCGGCGGATATCGTGCAGCCGCCAGTTTGGAACCTCCACCTCTGCTGGGTCACCGCCCTCCTCGACCTGCTTCGCCTTCAGATATGCAATCATGTCCTTATGGAGCGCCGCCCTTCCCTTAAAGAATCCCGAGACGGGGGTCGTGCCAGTGGTCGTGAACACGAGGCCCTTGCGCTTCGGGCCAAGCAGCTGCAGCTCTGCCAAAGCGAGGCTTGTCAGCGGTATGACATGTTCCTGGTCATTCTTGGCCCGATCGGCCGGCAAGGTCCATCGGCGCGCATCGATGTCGATTTCGGACCAGTCCATCTCTGCAACTTCCTGACGCCGTTGCATCGTCAGAATCAGCATCCGGACAAAGGGTCCCCAAGGCCATCCCGAATTCTCGGTCGCCCTCCACAGGGCGACAATCTCTTCGTCACTGAGCACCCGACGGCGCGACGGGACGGCCTTTGGAGCTTTCATCCCGGCCAGCGGCGAGACATCGATATCCTGCCGGTCGGTTGCCCAGTTGAAGAACTTGCGCAGGAGCGAGTGGATCTCTTTGCGCCTCGCCGGGCGATCGGAATACTCGTCCAGTACCTTCACGATATCGGCGCGGGTGATCTCATGGACAGGTCGGTTGCCCCAGCGTGGAATAAAAACATTGTTGATCGTGCATTGCGCCGAGCCCCACGTCCCCCGCCAGTTTGGCTTGAGATAGAGCTCCACGAACCTCTCGCTGTAGGTCCGAAAGTTCAACGTCTCTTTTTTCCGCTTTGCTTCACGCTTGGCTTCGACCGGATCGATCCCTTGATAGACCTGGACCAGCAGCCGCTCGGCTTCCTTGCGCGCAGTGGCAGGCGTCCATGGACTGCCGACAGGCCCGATGGTCTTGCGGCGGGCTGGCCCGCCATCGACCCGATACTGGAACACAAAGGACTGTGCTCCTCTTGGCGTGATGCGAAGTCCGAAGCCCTTCAGCCGGGGGTCCCACACGTAAATGTCGCGGTGCGGGTCCGGTTTGACTGACTGGATTGTTCGCAGTGTGATTGACTGATTCGGCATGATCTGGCGCTCGTCCACGTAATCGCCACGTAATCAGATGTCGGGATTACGCTGGCGTAGCGAAGGGTAATCCACGGCGGATTTATTCCAACCGTTTCAAGCCTTTGAGCGTAGTCTGGCGTAGTATTGGAAAGGAACGAAAAGGGCACAAAGCTCCGCTCTTAATCAGCGGGTCCTAGGTTCGAGCCCTAGTGCGTCCACCATTTTTCAATAACTTGATCGTTGGCTTAGATTGACGCCGGCCAAGAGCTTGAGCCTCGGCGGCTCCGAACTGTGACCATTTTTGTGCCCTCCCCGCGAAACCGCGAATGAAGGGCTTCTTCTGCTGCCCTCCATCCCTGACGACCGGAACGGCGGCGACGCATTCGTGGCGCGGCGGCTTGGCAGCGGCCGCTCGTTGCCGGCTATCGCATCCCTATCCAGCATGGATGCGCCCCGCCTTCACGGCCCGACGGATCGTGACGGCGGGGGCACGGTGGCGCAATTCGCCGCGGCAAGGTTGGAAGGCCGTACCCCCTCCCCGCCCCCTCCCGCGACATCGTGGTCAGTGCCGGCCGAGTTCGTCGCGGCCGACGACCATGTAATGGACCTCGTCGGGACCGTCGGCGAAGCGCAGATGACGCACATCGGCATAGAGCTCGGCAAGCGGGGTCCAGTGCGAGATGCCCGTCGCGCCGTGGATCTGGATCGCCTGGTCGATGATCTGGCAGGCGCGCTCGGGGATCATCGCCTTCGCCATGCTCACCCAGACCCGCGCCTCGCGGTTGCCGAGCAGGTCCATCGCCTTGGCGGCCTTGAGCACGATCAGGCGCATCGCTTCGATATCGCAGCGCGCTCGCGCGATGACTTCCAGATTCTTGCCGAGCTGCGACAGCGGCCTGCCGAAGGCAGTGCGCGAGTTGCCGCGCTTTACCATCAGGTCGAGCGCGACCTCGGCCTTGCCGATGGTACGCATGCAGTGATGGATACGGCCCGGCCCCAAGCGCATCTGCGAAATCTCGAACCCCCGGCCCTCGCCGAGCAGAATATTCTCGCGCGGCACGCGGACATTGTCGAACCGCATGTGCATATGTCCCTGCGGCGCATGGTCGGCGCCGAACACGCGCATCGGGCCGAGCACCTGCACGCCCGGCGTGTCCATCGGCACCAGGATCTGCGAATGCTGACCCTTGCGTGATGCTTCGGGGTTGGTCTTGAGCATGCAGATCAGGATCTTGCAGCGCGGATCGCCGGCGCCGCTGATGAAATATTTCTCGCCGTTGATCACCCATTCGTCGCCGTCGAGTACCGCACTCGTTTCCAGATTGCTGGCATCCGACGAGGCGACGCCGGGTTCGGTCATGACATAGGCCGACCGGATTTCACCATTGAGCAGCGGCTTAAGCCAACGCTCCTTCTGCGCGGGAGTACCGACCATTTCGAGAACTTCCATATTGCCGGTGTCGGGCGCCGAGCAGTTCAGCGATTCCGATGCGAGCGGCGACTTGCCGAGTTCGGCCGCGATATAGGCATAGTCGAGGTTGCTGAGCGGCGTTCCCGTGTCGCCGTGCGGGAGGAAGAAGTTCCAGAGGCCCGCGGCCTTTGCCTTGTTCTTCGCCTCTTCGAGCAGTTCGAGCTGGCCCGGCGCCCAGCTCCAGCGATCAGCGCGATTCTCGCCCAATCGGAAGAATTCTTCGGTAATCGGGTCGACGTTTTCTGCGATATGACGTTTCACAGCGTCGAAGAGCGGCTGAGCATCCTTCGACATACGCAGGTCGTTAAGTTCCGCTTGAAGTTCGATTTCGGTCATGGACGGCTCTCCGCTGAAGCTGGCGCGATGCTAGTCGCGCTCAACCATCGATCAAAATGATAGGTCGGAATATATGGTATTCGTCTGACGAATAGTCAGTCGGGCTTGGCCATCTCGTTGATGATGATCCTGCGTAGCCATTCGAGCGCCGGGTCGGCCTGCGCCGCCTGATGCCAGTAGAGGTAGGTTCCGCCCCGATCGACCGGCAGCGGCAGGTCGAGAAGTTGCATCGGCCACACCGCGTCGAGCACCTCGGCATGCGAGCGCGGCAGCGAATAGAGCATGTCGGATCCGGCGATGATCTGCCACGCGGTAATCGCATGTTGGCAGCGCACGGCTACCCGGCGGCCAAGCCCCATCCGCTCCAGCGCCATATCCTCGATCCCCGGGCCGTGCGGACGCGCCGTCGCGACGACATGATCGAGCGCCAGATAGGTATCGAGGTCGATCGCGCCATCGACTCGGGGATGGCCCCTGCGTGCGACGACGACGAGCGGCTCCGTGCCGAGAAAGTGGCGGCACAGCCGCTCGTCGGTCGGAAGCGCAACATCGAGCGCGAGGTCGAGATCACCGTTCGCAAGCGCCGTCACCAGGTCGCGGCGGCGGAAGGTCACGCTGGCGAGCGCGACGTGCGGCGCATCATGCCGTACGCGGCCAACCAGCGACGAGAAGCGCGGCATTTCGCCCGACAAGCGGACGCCGATGCGGAACTCGCGCGTCGACTGCACCGGATCGAAGGATGCCGCCGCATCGAGCGCCGCGTCGAGCCCGCGCAGCGCCTCGCGCACCGGCCCGGCGATCGCCCGCGCCGCGGGTGTCGGCACGAGCTTGTTACCCTGCCGTACGAACAGCGGGTCGTCGAAGGCGTCGCGCAGCTTCGCGAGTGCATGGCTGATCGCGGGCTGTGACAGGTTGAGGTGGCGCGCGGCGGCCGATACGCCGCCTTTGGAATGGATCGCGTCGAATATCTGCAGCAGGTTAAGGTCGAAGCGTGCCAGCCGCCGCATTATTTCACCTGCCGTTTCTCGAGCTTCCGCGCCAATGTGCGACGATGCATCCCCAGCCGCCGCGCGGCCTCCGAAATGTTGAAATTTGCTTCGACCAGCGTCTGATGGATATGTTCCCACTCGACGGTCTTGATCGACGACGGCCTGGCATCGAGCGGCGCATCGACGTCGCCTTCCGCTCGGTCGAACGCCGCTTCGATATCGTCGGTGTTCGACGGCTTGGCGAGATAATAGGACGCCCCCAATTTGATCGCCTCGACCGCGGTCGCGATGCTGGCGAAGCCGGTCAGCACCACAATACGCATCGCGGGATCGACTGCGCGCAGCATCTGGACGCAGGCAAGCCCCGAAGCATTGCCGAGTTTCAGATCGACGACCGCAAAGCCCGGCTGCCAGTCGTCAAGCAACGCCGCCGCCGCCTCGGGACTCGACGCGACCCGCACTGCATAGTCGCGCTTTTCGAACGAACGCTTCAGCGTCCGCGCGAAGACATCGTCATCCTCGACGATCAGCAGTTGCCGCCGGCCACTCACACCGCCTCTCCTTCGGCGGCGACCGCCGACAGCGGCAGGACCACGCGCACCACCGCGCCGCCGGCATCGCGGTTGGCGACGCTAGCGCTGCCGCCAAGCTTGCGCAGCACATTGACGAGCAGGAACAGTCCCAGCCCGCCGCCCGGCCGCCCCTTGGTCGAGCTGTAGGGTTGGCCGAAGCGCTCGATCATCTCGTCGCTGAATCCCGGCCCGCGATCCGAAATCTCGATCACCGCCATGCCGCCGTCGCGCGACGCGGTGAGGGCGATCCATTCGGGCGAGACTTCGGAGGCATTGTCCAGCACGTTACCGATCACCTGCCGCAAGGCAGGGTCCGAGATGATCGCGAGGTCGGCACCGAACAGGTCGTTGAATTCGACCGTCCCCGGCATTCGCCCCGCCCGCGCCTCCTCGACCAGGGCAGTCAGAAAGGCGCGCATCGTCGTGACCTGCGGCGCCTCGCCGCGTGCCTCGCCCGCCGACATCAATATGCCGCTGACGATCGCCTTGCAGCGCCGCACCGCCGCATCCATGTCGGCCAGATCCTGTTGCAAGTCGGTATCGCGGGCGATCGCCGGCGCCGTCTTCCAGTCACCGATCAGCACCGACAAGGTCGACAGCGGGGTGCCGAGTTCATGCGCCGCGCCCGAGGCGAGCAATCCCATGCGCACGATATGGTCCTCCTCCACCGCGCGCTGGCGACTCGCGGCAAGCGCAGCGTCGCGCTCGCGCAAATTGCGGCTGATCCGCGTCACGAACGCGACGAGCAGCACCGCGATCAGAAGGAAGCAGACGAGGCTGCCTTTGAGGTAGAGCCCCATCGGATCGGCGGCATAGGGAGGGGGCAGCAGGAGCGGCGTCGGGTCGACCGCAAGCACCCCGATGGCCGCCAGTGCTGCGACGACAATCGCCCACGACGATGCCGGGGTCAGCAACATCGCGCCGATCACGACCTGCAACAGGAACAGCGAGGCGAAGGGATTGGCCAGACCGCCGCTGTGATGGAGTTGCCAGCCAAGCGCGGCGACGTCGAAGAGCAGCACGGCCGTCAGTTCGGCGTTCGTCACCGCGCGCCCGCGGCGGAGCAGGGCGAGACTGGCGAAATTGATCGCGATCAGGACAAGGACTGCAGCGAGCAGCGGCGCCCGCTGAAGCGAAATTCCCATCGGCCCGGTCACGATACCGATCGTCGCGAGTTGCCCGCCCACGGCGAGCCAGCGGAGCTGGATCAGCAGCGCCATGTTGCGGCGGCCGGCATTCGCTTCGGCGGGGGCCTCGGCCGCCACGGTCGGCAGGGTTGCGGTACTGGTCATCAATCCCGGATACGCCACAGCCGCCACGCAAAAAAGAGGCTGAGCGCGCAAAGCGCGAACCATGTCAGCGCATAGACCAGGTGATTGTCGGGAAAGCCGACGATGGTGAGCCCGCCAACCGGGTAGCCGCCACGGTTGGGCGCGCCATCGGCATCGACGAAATAGGGCGCGGTCTCCCCAAGCCCCCTCGCCTTCGCGATCGCTGCAACGTCGCGCGAATACCAGCGGTTCGCGGCGGGATCGTTAGTGCGCAGGAAGGCGCCGCCCGGTTCGGTCACGCGGAGCAATCCGGTAACCTCGACCTCGCCGGGCGGATTGCCAGTCGCTCGCGCCGCGGTTGCTTTGCGGTCCTTCGGCACAAAGCCGCGATTGACGAGCAAGGTGAAGTCCGGCGTCTCCAGTGGCGTCAGCACCCAATAGCCCGCACCGCGCTCCGTAACCGCCTGTACCAGGGTTTCGCGGTCGTGAAGGAAGCGCCCGGTTGCGCTCACGCGTCTGTAGGCGTCGTCCTTCGCATTGATCGTCGGCCATCGACCTGGACCGGGCGCCGCAACCGGCGGTGCATGAATGCGCGCATCGACCGCCGCGACAAGTTCATGCTTCCACGCCCGCCGTTCGACCTGCCAGATACCGAGCGCCGCGAGGCACGCCGCCGCAACCAGCGCCGCGGCGGCGAAGGCCGCCCGGCGGGGGCGCGTCACGGCAATTGGCTCACATCGTGCGGCGGCATCATGTTGGTGTTGAGATGGTGCATCACCCACAGCGAGCCCGCGAGCATGATCACCACGACGATGATCGTGAAGGTCAGCGAAGTGATCGACCAGCCGCCCTCGGCCTTCGGAGACATGTGGAGGAAATAGACCATATGAACGACGATCTGGATCGCCGCGAACGCCATGATGATCGCCGCGGTTGCTCCCGCCGAGAACGGCCGCTCCATCACCAGCCAGAAGGGAATGGCGGTCAGGATCACCGACAGGACGAAGCCGATCACATAGTCGCGCATCGACGCGTGCGGCAGCTCGATCTCGTCATGACCGGCGGCGTGGGGATCGGCGCTCATCGCAGCACTCCCATCAGATAGACAATGGTGAAGACGCCGATCCAGACGACGTCGAGGAAATGCCAGAACATGCTGAGGCACATCACGCGGCGCTTGTTCGCGGCGATCAGACCATGCTTGCCGAGCTGGACCATCAGCACGACCAGCCAGACGATGCCGAAGGTGACGTGCAGCCCGTGCGTGCCGACCAAGGTGAAGAAGCTCGACAGGAAGGCGCTGCGCTGCGGCGTCGCGCCGATCTCGATCAGGTGATGGAACTCGTAAAGCTCGATGCCAAGGAACGCGAGGCCGAAGAGACCCGTGATCGCGAGCCAGAGCTGGACGCCCTTCACCTTGCCCTGCTGCATCTGCAGCACCGCAAAGCCGTAGGTGATCGACGAGAAGAGCAGCATCGCGGTGTTGAGCGCGACGAGCGGCAGGTCGAACAGATCCTTCGGCGCCGGGCCGGCGGCATAATTGCCGCCGAGCACCGCGAAGCAGGCGAACAGGATCGCGAAGATGAGGCAGTCGCTCATCAGGTAGATCCAGAAGCCCAGCATCGTGCTGTGCCCCTCGGGATGGGCGTGCTCGTCGAGGTCGTAGAACCGGACAGAATCGCCCGCAGTGACGGTGTTTGCGCTCATCGGATCAGGCTCCGGCCGCCAGCTGGCGGGTGCGCGCCTCTTCGACTGCGGCGACCGTGGCCGCCGGAATGTCGAAGTCGCGCTTGTAATTGAAGGTGTGGAAAATCGCATAGGCGATGGTCGCGGCGAAGCTGGCGATCACCAGCCACCAGATATGCCAGACCAGCGCAAAGCCCATCGCCAGGCAGAAACCGGCAAGGATGATCCCCGTCCCCGTATTGCTCGGCATATGAATATCGCGGAAGCCGCCGACCGGACGTTCGTGCCCGCGCGTCTTCATATCGTGCCACGCATCGAGATTGTGGATCACCGGCGTGAAGGCGAAATTATAGTCGGGCGGCGGCGAACTGGTCGCCCATTCGAGCGTCCGGCCGTGCCAGGGATCGCCGCTGTCGTCGGCCAGTTCCTTGCGCTTCCAGATGCTCACGCCGAACTGGATCAGCATCGCGGCGATTCCGCAGGCAATCACCCCCGCACCGATCGCGGCAATGACGAACCATATCTGGAGACCCGGGTCGTCGAATACGCGCATCCGCCGCGTCACACCCATCAGGCCGAGGATATAGAGCGGCATGAAAGCGAGCCAGAAACCGACCACCCAGCACCAGAAGCTGACCTTGCCCCAGAAGACGTTCAGCTTGAACCCGAAGGCCTTCGGCCACCAATAGTTGATCGCCGCGAATAGTCCGAACAGCACGCCGCCGATAATCACGTTGTGGAAATGCGCAATGAGGAACAGCGAATTGTGCAGCACGAAGTCGGCGGGCGGGACAGCGAGCAGCACGCCGGTCATGCCGCCGACGACGAAGGTCAGCATGAAGGCGATCGTCCACATCATCGGCAGTTCGAAGCGGATGCGGCCGCGGTACATGGTGAAAAGCCAGTTGAAGAGCTTCGCGCCCGTCGGGATCGAGATCACCATCGTCGTGATGCCGAAGAAGCTGTTGACGCTGGCGCCCGACCCCATGGTGAAAAAATGGTGCAGCCAGACGAGGTAGGACAGGATGGTGATGCACACGGTCGCATAGACCATCGACGTGTAGCCGAAGAGCTTCTTGCCCGAGAAGGTCGAGGTGACTTCGCTGAACACGCCGAACAGCGGCAGGATCAGGATATAGACCTCGGGGTGTCCCCAGATCCAGATCAGGTTCACATACATCATCGGCGAGCCGCCGAGATCGTTGGTGAAGAAGTTCGTGCCCGCATAGCGGTCGAGGCTGAGCAGCGCGAGCGTCGCGGTCAGGATCGGGAAGCTCGCAACGATCAGGATGTTCGAACAGAGCGAGGTCCAGGTAAAGACCGGCATCTTCATCAGGCCCATGCCCGGCGCGCGCAGCTTCAGGATCGTCACGATCAGGTTGATGCCCGACAAGGTCGTACCGACCCCCGCTATCTGAAGCCCCCAGATATAATAATCGACCCCGACATTGGGGCTGTAGGCGATCCCCGACAACGGCGGATAGGCGAGCCAGCCGGTCTGCGCATATTCGCCGACGAACAGCGAGACCATCGTCAGCGCGGCGCCCGCGGCGGTCATCCAGAAGCTGAAATTGTTGAGGAACGGAAAGCTGACGTCGCGCGCGCCGATCTGCAGCGGGACGATATAGTTCATCAGGCCCGTAATGAACGGCATCGCCACGAAGAAGATCATGATCACGCCGTGCGCGGTGAACACCTGGTCATAATGGTGGGCGGGCAGATAGCCTTCGGACCCGCCGAACGCCATCGCCTGCTGCAGGCGCATCATGATCGCGTCGGCGAAACCGCGCAGGAACATGATAAGGCCAAGGATCATGTACATGATCCCGATGCGCTTGTGGTCGACGGTGGTGAACCAGTCCTTCCACAAATAGCCCCACAGGCGATATCGGGTGATCAGGCCTAGGACGACGAGGCCGCCGACGGCGACGCCGAGGAAGGTAAAGATCAGGATCGGTTCGTGCAGCGGCAGCGCCGCGAGCGACAGCTTGCCGAAGACGGGATCGGTCGGGGGAAGCGGAGGCGGGGTCATGACAATCTTGGCTGCCTTCAGGACATCGGTCGGGGGGTAGATGCGTTGAGCGCCGTGCGCTCGGCTTCGCCGGGGCGCGAAAGCCCCTCGCCCTTCAGCGGCGCGGGGTTCACCGGCCTGGCGTCGGGGCGGTCGGCCGACTTCATCTGCTGGCTGCACAGCGCCGCGACATAGCGCACGCTCCAGCCCGCGAGGTTGCCGGTGCCGCGCGCGGCAAACTTGTCATAGGCGACCGACCGGACATTCTGGATGCCCGCAATGCCCGCGCCGCCCCGGGCGTCGATCGCCATCATGTCGTGCATGCACATCTTGCCCGGTTCGACGCACATGTTGACCACCGCGTCGAAAAGCTGCGGGTCGACGGTGGCGAAATGGCGCACCGGCTCCTTCTCGCTGGGCACTTCGAGCTTGAGATAGGTCGCGCGATCAAGGCCGCCATCGGTCGACGCCTTGGCATCGGCGACCCATTTGTCGAAATCGGCGGCCGGCAGGCTCTTCACTGCGAAGCGCATATGCGAGAAGCCCGCGCCCGAATAATTGGCGGAAAAGCCTTCATACTCGCCGGTCTTGTCGAAAATTCCGTGCAGCTTCGTTTCCATGCCCGGCATGGCATAGATCTGCCCCGCGAGCGCCGGGATGTAGAAGCTGTTCATCACCGACGAGGCCGAGATGCGGAAGCGCACCGGGCGATTGACCGGCAGCGCCAATTCGTTGACCGTCGCGACGCCCTGTTCAGGGTAGATGAATAGCCATTTCCAGTCGAGCGCGACGACATTGACGTCGAGCGGCTTGGCGTCGGCCGCAACGACCTGTTCGGGCGTCGTCGCAAGCGGGCGATAGGGGTCGAGCAGGTGCGTCGCGACCCAGGTCAGCGCCCCGAGGCAGATGATGATCAGCAGCGGCGCCGACCAGATGACCAGCTCGAGCTGGGTCGAATGGTCCCAGTCGGGCTTGTAGGTCGCCTCCTTGTTGTTCGCCCGGTAGCGCCACGCGAAAAAGATCGTCAGGGCCATGACCGGAACGATGATCAGCAGCATCAGCACGGTCGAAATGACGATCAGATTGCCTTGCTGGCGCGCGATGTCGCCCGCGGGGTCAATGACGACCAGACCGCAGCCCGAGAGCAGCGGCAGCGCGGCGAGCGGCGAAAACCGAAGTATCCTGGCGAAGAAACGAGGGAGATTGCTTGGCATGACGCGCGCCTAGGCCTCCTTTGTTGCACTGCACATAGGACATTTTGTCCAATCCCGCGAGCGCCGATCATCGCGCAGGGGCAATTTCATAACGGGCGCTTTTGCCCTATGATCGACTCGCGCCGCAAACCGGCGCCAGCAGCAGGACGCCAACTATGTCTGCCGAAACCGCGCCTTCGACGACCCCGGCCGAACGCGATGCCCGCGCGCTTCACACCGACGGCCATCCGATTTCTCCGGCCGAAATCGCTATCGGCGTCATCATAGGCCGAACGTCGGAATTTTTCGACTTTTTCGTTTATGCGATCGCGTCGGTTCTGGTGTTTCCCAAGCTGGTGTTCCCGCATCTCGACCCGCTGGAAGGCACGCTCTGGTCGTTCGCGATCTTCTCGCTCGCCTTCCTGGCGCGGCCGGTCGGCACCTTCATCTTTTCGTGGATCGACCGGACTTATGGCCGCGGCGCCAAGCTGACGATCGCGCTTTTCCTGCTCGGCGGGTCGACCGCAGCGATCGCTTTCGTGCCGAGCTATCATTCGGCAGGCATCGGCGCGGCGCTGCTGCTCGCGCTCTTCCGCATGGGTCAGGGCGTCGCGCTCGGCGGGTCGTGGGACGGCCTCGCCTCGCTGCTCGCGGTCAACGCGCCCGAGGGCAAGCGCGGCTGGTACGCAATGATCCCGCAATTGGGCGCGCCGCTCGGCCTGATCGTCGCCAGCCTGCTTTTCATGTTCCTGATCGCCGCCCTGCCTGCCGAGGATTTCCTCGACTGGGGCTGGCGCTATCCCTTCTTCGTCGCCTTCGCGATCAACGTCGTCGCGCTGTTCGCGCGGCTGCGCATCGTCGTGACGCCCGAATATGCCGAACTCTTTGAAGATCGCGAACTCGAACCCGCGACGATCACCGACACGGTGAGATCCGAATGGCGCGTCATCGCGGTGGGCGCCTTCGCCCCGCTCGCCAGCTTCGCGATGTTCCATATGGTGACGGTGTTCCCGCTGTCGTGGGTCTTCTTGTTCACCGAGGAAACGCCGATCCGCTTCCTGATGATCGAGGCGATCGCGGCGGTGGTCGGCGTGCTGTCGATCATCGCCTCGGGCTATCTCGCCGACCGTATTGGCCGCCGCACGCTTCTGGGCGGCACGGCGGCGGCGATCGCGGCGTTCAGCGGGTTCGCACCGCAACTCCTGGCGGCGGGCGAGGCCGGCGAAGCGGCATTCATGATCCTCGGCTTCCTGATCCTCGGCCTGTCGTTCGGCCAGTCGTCGGGGGCGCTGTCGTCGAATTTCTCGCCGCGCCATCGCTATACGGGTTCGTCGCTGACCTCGGACCTCGCCTGGCTGTTCGGCGCGGGCTTCGCGCCGATGGTCGCGCTGTGGTTGTCGAGCGAGTTTGGCCTGCTTGCGGCAGGCGGCTATCTGCTCTCCGGCGCCATCGGCACGCTCGTCGCGCTGTGGCTCAACCGCGAACTGGCGCGCACGATTGACTGACGGGCCCAAGACACGAACCGCCGGCGTCGTCCTCGCCGGCGGCCGGTCGGAACGCTTCGGCAGCGACAAGGCGGCGGCGCTGTGGCGCGGACGCTCGCTCGTCGACTGGTCGGTCGCGGCGTTGGCGCCTTACTGCGATATCATCTTCATTTCGGGACGCGATCATCCCGCGCACGTCCGCGTGCCCGACCGGCCGGAACCCGGCCTCGGCCCGCTGGGCGGCCTTGCCGGAGCGTTGTTCGCGGCGCAGGAACGGGGCTGCGACCGCATCCTGTCGCTTCCTTGCGACACCCCCGAAATACCGGCAGGATTGCTCGACAGGCTCTGCGCGCAGGATAAGGCCGCATATGTCGATTCCTGCCCCGTGATCGGCATCTGGCCGGTCGCCGACGCTGCGCGGCTCGAAGGCTGGCTGGCGTCCGGGAAGCCGCGTGCAATGCGCGCCTGGACCGATGAAATCGGCGCCATCCCCGTCTCCGCAGGCGGTCGGATCGTCAACGTCAACCGCCCCGCCGATCTCGCGCATCTCGATCGCGGCTGACCGGTTGCCAAGCCTGCAGGCGCCCGATAGGGGCTGGTGCAGTGAACAGCAGCATCGAAATCGGAATCGACGAACGGGGAACCGCGGTTCACGTCAACGTACAGGAACTGCTCGCGACGCGCCTGCTCGTGCAGGGCAATTCGGGGTCGGGCAAGTCGCACTTGCTGCGCCGCCTGCTCGAAGAGAGCGCGGGGCTGGTCCAGCAGGTCGTGATCGATCCCGAGGGCGATTTCGTGACCCTCGCAGACCACTACAGCCACATCGTCGTTAACGCGGGCGACTATAGCGAGCGCGAGATCGCGGCGATGGGCGCGCGCATCCGCGAGCATCGCGCATCGGTGATCCTCGCGCTCGATACCCTCGATATCGAGGCGCAGATGAGCTGCACTGCGATCTTCCTGAACGCGCTGTTCGACGCCCCGCGCGAGCACTGGTTTCCGGCGCTGGTCGTCGTCGACGAAGCGCAGATGTTCGCCCCCAGCGCGTCGGGCGACGTGTCCGACACGGTCCGCCGCGCGAGCCTTGCCGCAATGACCAACCTGATGTGCCGCGGACGCAAGCGCGGCCTCGCCGGCGCGATCGCGACGCAGCGGCTCGCCAAGCTCGCGAAGAATGTCGCGGCCGAGGCAAGCAATTTCCTGATGGGCCGCACCTTCCTCGACATCGACATGGCGCGCGCCGCTGACCTGCTCGGCATGGAGCGGCGGCAGGCCGAGGCGATCCGCGACCTTGAGCGTGGCCATTTCCTTGGGCTTGGCCCGGCGATTTCGCGGCGGCCGGTCGCGGTCAAGATCGGATCGACGCAGACCTCTACGCGCGCCGGGACGCACGGCCTGCTCCCGCTCCCGAGCGCCGAGCCACAGGATATGCGGACGATGCTGTTCGCCGAGTTGGAGACGCAGCCGCTGCCGACCCCGGCTGTTGCGCCGCAACCCGTTGCGGCGCAGGACCTGATCCGCCAATTTGCCGAACAGGAGGCCGACGACGAAGCGCCCGTGGCCGCGCCCACATTGTTTCCCGAGGTCGAGGCGCTCGACGCCGAACCCGCGATCATCGCCGCGCTCGAGGAAATGCTCGCCGATCCCGACTGCGCCTTTCATCCCGAATCCTTTCTGTATCAGGACTTTTCGGTCCGTTGCCGGATGCAGCGGCTCGGCCGCGTGCCGCTCGACCTGCCGCAATTCCGGCGGCGCTTCGCGCTCGCCAAGGGCGGCGTGTTCGATCCCGCCGACGCCAAGTGGCGCGAACTGCTCGAGGCCGCGAGCCGCCTCCCCGACGACATGCTCGCCCCCTTCGTCCAGATCGCGCGTGCGGCGATGGAGGGCAGTCCCTGCCCCGACGACGACGCGCTCGGCCGCGCCTATGGCACGCGCTCGCCGGGGCGCATCCGGCGGCTCGTCGAATATATGGAAAAGCAGGGCGCGATCGTCGTCCGCTCCGATTTCGGCGGCCGGCGTTCGATCGGCATCCCCGAACTGGGGCTGAGCACCGAGGCGGAGTAATCGAGACAGCGGGCCACCGCGAAGGGTCAGCCGATCCAACCCGCCGTCTGCGCGAGCACCCAAAGGCCGATGACCAGAAACAGGGCCGCCGCCGCGATCCGGACCTTCGCGAGATCGACGCGTCTCAGCAGCGCATTGCCCAGGAACACCGCCGGCACATTGGCGATCATCATCCCCAGCGTGGTACCCGCCGTCACCAACGCCACATTGTGATACTGCGCGCCAAGCGCGACGGTCGCGATCTGCGTCTTGTCGCCCATCTCGACCAGAAAGAAGGCGACAAGCGTCGTCAGGAACGCCCCGAAACGCGGCTTTGGCGCGTCCTCATCCTCGAACTTGTCGGGGATCAGCGTCCACGCCGCCATCGCCACGAACGACAGGCCGACCGCATAGCGAAAAACCGGGCTATCGAGGAAAGCCGCCGCCTGTGCGCCCAGCAGCGCGGCAAGCGCATGATTGGCAAGCGTCGCGACCAAAATTCCCAGGATGATCGGCAGCGGACGGTTGAACCGCGTCGCGAGCAGCATCGCGAGCAACTGCGTCTTGTCGCCGACTTCGGCGAGAGCGACGATCGCGGTCGAGGTGAACAGGGCTTCCATGAACAGACTCCGGGGCCGGGCGGCAGGCAATTCCAACGGACATCGTTCCCCGCCGCCCGGCCCGGACGGAAGGTTCGATGCCATTGGTCTCGCCCAAGCGGTGATCCGCTTCCTCCGCACCACGGCCTCTCGACCGAGTATGTTGACGCGGTGGCCCGTCCGATACCGGACGGCTGGCTACTCCCCAGATGACGGGCGCGCGTTAGACGGCTTTGCTGCCTCTGGCAAGGCTTGCGGTGTTTCGTCGGACGCGGCGGCCGCTCTGTCTGCCTCGGCGATATCGGCGTCCATCCGCTTTGCCCGCGCCTCGACCTCCTTCGCCGCCTTGTCATAGCGCTCGTCGAAGCTCGGCTCGTCATGGCACGCCGCCAGCAGGAGCATTGGCAGAAGGACGAGCCCCCGCATCAATAATCCTTCCGGTAGCGGATGCTGACGTTCGTCTGCCCCGACCCGCCTGCCTGGCTGAGCAGCGACAGCGCGCGCGTCAGGCTGATCTCGAGCTGCGTCGCGGTATAGCCGCGCGCGTCGGTGATCACCTCCAGATAGATGTCCTTGGTGATGTACTGCCCAGCGGCAAGCGCGGTCCCGCGCCCCGTCACATCGTCGGGACCGAGCACGCGCAACCGGTCGATTCCCGCCGCCGACTGCAGCGCACCGAGAGGGCTGAGGCCCCCGCCTCCGCTGCTCAGCGCGTTGAGCGATGCCGCGAGTTGAACCGCCTGCAGCGGCGACAGCGACGTGATCGAATCGCCGAACAGGATCCGCGACACGATCTCGTCCTGCGGCAGCCCCGGGACACTGGAAAAAGCGACCTGCGGATTGCTCGCGCGGCCGGTGACCGCGACGGTCACGGTTACATTGTCGAAAGTGTCGCTCGCGAGCAGGCGCAGCGCGGGGTCGAAGGCGTCACCGGTGGGGAAGGTCACGCGCCCTTCCTCCAGCTCGAACGAGCGCCCTGCGAAATCGAGCGTCCCGCGCACCAGTTCGATCTCGCCGTTGACGCGCGGCGCGACCGTCGTGCCGCCGAGCTGGACGTCGGCCTGCCATTCGGATTCGAGCCCCATGCCCTTGACGTAGATCTGGTCCTTGGCGCGCATCCGGATATCGAGCCGGATCAGATCGAACAGGCTGCCCCCGACCGCCGCGAGCCCGTCGCCGCTGATCCGCCTGCGCCCGGTCGGCAGCTTCCGGCGCACGCCCGTCAGCACCGGCACGCTCGCCGCGCCTTCGCGCACGATGCGGTAGCGCGTCTCGGGAAGGCGCAGATCGCCCGAGAGCAGCGCGGCCTGTCCCGCGACCTTTTCGAGACGCAGCGTCCCCGTCGCGCGCGCGGCGATATTCTCGCTCTTCGCGAGCCGCGCATTGTCGAGCGTCGCGCTGATATCCATCGGGTAGCCGTCGGCCTGCGACAGGCTGACGAAGCCTTTCGCCTGCACCGTCCCGTCGCCTGCCTTCGCGGTCAGTTGCTCGATTTCCAGCCGGTTGCCGGTGAAACGGCCGTTCACGACCATGTCGGTCAGGCGCGTACCATAGGCCTGGTTTTCATAAACCATCGCGTTGCCGCGCACGACGCCCTGCAAGCAGGGATCGCTGAGCTGGCAGCTGAAATCGGCGGCGACCGCGACCGGCCCCGATATACCCTGGTTGGCCGGTCCGGCGAAGGAGTAGAGCGTATCGGCAGGGCCATTGTAGCGCAGCCCGCCGCTCAGCGGCGCGGCACGCAGCCGCGTCAACCAGTCGCCAGCGCCGGGTCCGAGCGGACGCAGCGATGCCTGCAACCGTCCGATCACGCTGCCGCGCTTGCGCACGACCGCGCGCGCTTCGCCGCCGTCGCTCAGCAGCTTACCCGCGAAATTGATATCGACCGGCTGGCTGACCGAGGCGGCGGTTGTGCGTGTGAAGCCGGTGACGGTCAGCCGAGCATCGGCGCGCGGGAAAGCGTCGGTGTGCGCCTGTTCGAAATCGATACTCCCCGTCGCGCGGCCGCCGAGCCCGAGGCCGGGATAGATGGCGTTGACGATCGCCATATTTGCGCGGTCGAGACGGCTCTGGATCATGATCCCCTCACCGAAGCGGCCGGCGATGCGCGCGCTGCTGCCGCGTTCGAGCGCGACCGTCGTCGGCAGAAGTTCGTAATAGTCGCGATGCGGAACGATGCGCGCGGGCGAGGTGGTGCGGAAATCGACGCCGGTCGCACGGCCGACGACCGACGCGCGCCACAATTCGGGCTGGAGGTCGGCGTTCGCGGCGATGCGGAACGGCACCCCGCTCTCCCCCTCGACCAGCGCCTGCGCTTGCCCGCGCCCGTCGCGATAATCGATCTTCACGCGTCCGACGGCGATGTCATATTGGCGGATCTGCGTGTCGGCGACCTGGATGTCGGCGACGATATGCGGCTTGTCGTAGAGGACGATATCGGCGTCGACGACCGCCGAACCGACCGCGAGATTTGCGGCGCCGGGCAGAACGACGTTGTTCGCGCGAACATTGACCGCGGCCGCCTGATATCGCCCCTGCCCGCTCAGCCGGACAAGGCCGCCAAGCCCCTGTCCCGACGCGTCGAGCCGCCCGACGAACGGCCCCGCCGCGCTCTTTTCCAGCCGCCCGCTGAATCCGATCCCCGACAGATCACCGCGTTCGATATCGATCGTCAGCGGCCCTGCCGCCGTGAGCAGCACGACGTCGGCCGAGAGCGGGCCATAGTCGGTCTCGCCCGTCGCGGCGAGGCGATATCCGTTCGGCGCGCCGGTGATCCGCGCAACCAGCTTCGCGAGCCCGATGCCCAGACCCGGCCGGTCCGCGGTCACGACCGCGCGCGGGTCGCTGACCGTCCCGGCAAGCTGGACCCCGACCGGTCCATAGTCGGTCGAATGCGCCCGCGCCGCGAGCTGGATCCGGCCACCCGGCGCATAGGTCCCCTGCCCGCCCGTCACGCGGAGCTTCGGCGCCGTCAGCCGCAGATTGGCGAAGCGGACGATCCCGTCGGTGCCATAGCGGACGTCACCCGACGCAGTCGCATTGCCGCCTAGGAAATCGCGCACTCCGGAATTGAAGAGTTTGGTCGAACGCGCCCGGACGCGGCCGGCGATCTCGAACCCGCCGCGCGGCGCGGTCTTGAGGTCGGCGTCGGTATCGATGTCGAAGAGGCCGACGCTCTCGATCCGATAGTCGTTCACCCGCCCATCGATCGCGCCGGTGTAGAACCCCTTGTTCAAATCGGCGATGACGATTGCCTTCGCGTCGATGCGCGGCGAGCGCAGGCGCAGATTGTCGCTGAGGATACGGCCGTCCTTATAGGCAAGGTCGCCGTCGAGCCGCACCTGCACCAACGTCCCGCCCGCGACGGTGTCGAGCCCGCGGATCCGTACCGCGCGCCCCGCCACGGGCACGAAAATCTGGTCGGCATCGACGCGCGCCTTGCCCGCCAGGCTCAGCGTTTCGACAACAATATCGTTGAACGCGAGACTGTTGGCATTCGCCTGATACGCCACCGTCGGCAGCGCGAAGGCGCCGTCAAGCGCAGCGGTCGCGCGTAGCCCGCTGCCACGCACCGATTTCGCAAGCGCATCGGGGCGCAAAATGTTGAGCGCGAGCCTCAGATCCTCGTACCGGTTGTTGCCCAGATCGACGCCCCCGCTGACGCCGAGCCGGACAGCGTTCGACGACAGCCGTCCGTCGATGTCGGCCTTTCGTTTGTCGAGCCGCGCGGTCAGGTCGATCGCGGTCTCGGGGCCCAGCAGCACCGCCGTCTGCCCCGCGAACAGCCGCGACGCCTGTGTCACACCTTTCATCGCCACCGTCCCGTCGCGAGCCGAGAGCGCGAGGTTGGCGAGCGGTCCGGCGCCGAGATTGGCGGTCAGCGCACCGTCCCAGCGCTTCCAGTCGCCGCGCCCGTCGAGCTTCGCGGTCAGCGTCTCCTTGAACCCGCCCATCGCCGCAAGCACGCCGCCCGCCGGAGCATGGAGGTCGAGCGTCATCGCCAGCCGGTTCTTGTCGGGCACGGCATCGAGAACGAGCGCGAGCTTGTCGCCCTTTGCCGCCCGGCCGATCGTCTCTGCGTTCGCCGTCACCTGCGCGCGGCGGTCGGCGATTGCGATCTTGCCATCGATCGTCGCGACCTGCCGCTCGCCGGTGATCGCCGGCTCGAACACGAGCCGGTCGACGCGCACCTTCCGCACGTCGATATCAATGTCGGGCAGCAGGGGCTCACCGGTGTCGGGGACCGGCTTGAACGCGGGCAATCGCTCGACCACCAGCGTCTGCGCGGTCGCCGAGCGGATGTCGATATGATTCTTCAGATATTTGAACGGCCGCCAGTCGATCCGCACTTCGGGCGAGCGGAGGAATATGCCCTTGGGATCGCCGAGGGTGAAGTCGCGGATGACCATCTCGCCGAACAGCGATCCGTCGAGCCGGCCGATGCCGATCTTCATCCCGTTCTCGAACCGATATTTCTCGACCTGGTTCGCGACGAAGCGCCGCCCCGCATCGCTGTTCAGCCCGGCAAGGAACAGGCCGACGAGCACGACCAGCCCGAGCAACGTCAGGCCGATCCATTTGGCGATCCACAGCGGCCAAGACCGGGTCGCCGTCTTGGGCGCCTCCTCCTCGCCCGCGATGATCGCGTCGTCGCCCATCAGAACGCCTGCCCGATCGAGACATAGACGGTGATCCGCGCCTCGCCCGGACGCCGGTTGATAGGCGTCGCGAGGTCGAGCCGCATAGGCCCGAAATTGGTATAGAAGCGCCCGCCTATCCCGGCGCCGAAGCGCAGGTTCGAAAAATCGGGGGTGGAGCCACGATAGACCTGCCCGGCGTCGAGGAAGCCGACGACGCCCCAATTGCCGAAGCGATAGCGCGCCTCGACCGCCGCCTCGTTCAGGCTGCGCCCGCCGATCGGATCGTCGTTGGGATCCTTGGGACCGAGCTGCAGATAGCCATAGCCGCGCACCGACCCGCCGCCGCCGGCATAGAAACGCCGCGAAGGCGCCAGCCGCTCGCGCGCCGCGCCGATGATCGACGCGACACGAACGCGGCCAGCCAGGACGATGCTGTCGGTCACCGGATAATAGGCGCTGCCGTCGATTTGCGTTCGCGCATAAGGCGAGAAGCGGCCGGCGAGCGAGCCTTCGGGCTGGACGAGCGCGGTCAGGCGAAAGCCCTTCGTGGGATCGAGCAGGCTGTTGCTACGGTCGATGCCGACCTGCCCGCTGACCCCGAAGATCGTGTAGAAATCATTTTCGCGCACGCCGCGCGTAAAGTCATAATCATCTTCGCGCGTCGCGATCAGTTCGGCGCCGAGGGCATAGGTCAGCTTCTTCTGCCAGATCGGCGTCGAATCATAGCTCATCCGCGCCGCAACGCGCCCGGTGATCGCGTTGAACGCGTTATAGCGGCTGCGCGTCGCTTCGGTGATCAGCTCGAACGTCCGGTCGCGCTTGCCCGCGTTCGAGCGCCGCAACGTGACGCCGACGCCCTGTTCCTTCGTCCCGATCACCCCGCGCGCGATCAGCGCCCCTTCGGGCGGGAACAGGTTGCGGTGTGTCCAGCTGCCCTCGATCCGGATGCCCTCGCCGGTCCCGTAGCCCGCGGTCGCGGCGATCGTGCGCGGCGGTCCCTTTTCCTGCGTGACCAGCACCGTCACATATTCGGTGTCGTCCCCGGCGCTTTCACCGGTCGGCTGCGGTTCGACCGACACGGCGGCGAACAGCCCCGTCGCAACGAGCGCCTGCCGCAGATCGTCGGCCATCCGGCTGTCGTAGAGATCGCCACGCTTGAACCGCGCCAGCACGCCGACATGCTCGCCGTCGAATGCGAGCTTGCCCGTCGTCTCGATGCCGCCGAAGCGGCCGCGCGGCCCGATATCGACCGGCAATGTATAGAGCCCCTTCCCCGTATCCCCGTCGAGAAGGACGTCCCGCTGCCCCACCTTGGCAAAGGGATAGCCTTCCTCGGGCAGCTTGAGGGCAAGCGCTGCCTCCGCGCCCTGCACGCGCTGCGCAACGATTGGCTCGCCGACCGCGAGCGGGAAATTATCTTCGATCAGCTTTGGCGGCACCGTCGGCTTCGCATCGATGACGATGTCGGAAAAGCTGTACCGGACCCCCGGCTTGACGTCGATGAGCGCGGTAATCGGTTGGCTGCGCGCCGCCTCGACCGCCGCCGCATCGCTGCGGTCGGGCCGATCGCCGCGATCGATCCGCGTATTCACGACTGCATCGTAATAGCCTTCTGACGCCAGGATGCGCGACATCAGCTCGGCGTCGGCGGACAATCGGGCACGCAGCATCGCGATGTTGTCGGCCTTTCCGTCGCCATCGTAGAGAGCGGACAGATCGCCGAACAGGTCGGCGAGATCGGCATCGGTGCTGTCATCGGGCGCCTCGAGCCCGGTGACCTTCACCGCATAGGCGATGCTGCGGCTTTCGCTGGCGTCTTCGGGCTCGGCGAATTCCACCGGGGTGACATCGAAACTGTCGAGCGGTGGCAACGGCGCTGCCAGCTCGGCGTCGCTGATCGGCGCGTCGCCAATCGCCTCGATGCTGTCTCCGTCGGCGAGCGCAGGCACCGGGGCGCCATCGACCTTCGGCACGTCGCCTTTGCTCGCAGCCTCTTTGTCCGAGCTCTCGCGCGCCTTCGCAGCCTCGGCCTGCCGCCGCTCGAACTCGGCGATCGATTCGAGCGGCTTGTCGAGTTCGGGATCGTCCTCGGCGCTGATCGGCGGGATCGACGCCTTGAACTCCTCGTCCGAAATGATCGGCGCGACCTCTGGCAGCGCGACGTCGGCAGGCGGCGGGGTCGGCGCTGCAATGTCGGGAACCGAAGGTTTGTTCTCGACCTTTTCCGCAGCGGGCTGTGCCGCTGCGGTCGTTTCCGCCTGCTGCGCATTCGCCGCATTCGCCGCGGCGACGCAAAGCAGCGGCGCCGACAGGATCAGGAGCCGCCGGGCCGCCACGGACGAAGATGCGCCATATTCGCGAGTGTTTTCAATCTGTGGCATCTGTTTCCGGCCGATGCCGACTTTTGGCTTGCGTGATGTGGCTGCGCAACCCAATTCTCCCCTTCTGCACAGCCAACGCTCCGCTTATGGGACAGTTCCGGCGAGGCCTCTCGCCTCACCGCAAATTGCTACGGCATTTCAGGCGTCTGCGCCGAAGAGGTCGCGGCTATAGACCTTGTCCTCCACATCCGCGAGGTCGCTCGTCACGCGATTGGCGATGATCACGTCGGCCTCGGCCTTGAAGGCATCGAGGTCGCGGATGACGCGCGAGTTGAACAGCCGGTCCTCCTCTATCAACGGCTCGTAGACGATGACCTCGATCCCCTTCGCCTTGACCCGCTTCATCACGCCCAGGATGCTGCTCGCTCTAAAATTGTCGGACCCGGCCTTCATCGCGAGGCGGTGAATGCCGACGACGCGCGGTTGCCGCTTGATGATCTCCGACGCGATGAAGTCCTTGCGCGTCGTGTTCGACGACACGATCGCCGCGATCAGGTTTTGCGGCACGTCCTTGTAGTTCGCCAGCATCTGTTTCGTGTCCTTGGGCAGGCAATAGCCGCCATAGCCGAAGGACGGGTTGTTGTAGAAGCTGCCGATACGCGGGTCTAGGCACACGCCCTCGATCACCTGCCGCGAATCGACGCCGTGCGTCGCGGCATAGGTGTCGAGTTCGTTGAAGAAAGCGACGCGCATCGCAAGATAGGTGTTGGCGAAAAGCTTGATCGCCTCGGCCTCGGTGTTGCCGGTCTGGAGGAGCGGTGTAGCGGGTTCGAGCGAGGCGTCGAGCAGCAGCCGGGCGAATTTACCCGCGCGCGGATGCGTGTCGCCGACGATGATCCGCGACGGATGGAGATTGTCGTACAGCGCGCGACCTTCGCGCAGGAATTCAGGCGAAAAGACGATCGCATCGCTGCCGAGTTCCGCGCGCATCCGGTCAGTGAAACCCACCGGAATCGTCGACTTGATCACGATCAACGCCTGCGGGGCGAACTTCAGCGCGTCGGCGATCACCGCCTCGACCGTGCTGGTGTTGAAATAATTGGTGTCGGGATCATAGTCGGTGGGGGTCGCGACAATGACGAAATCGGCACCGGCATAGGCCTCTTCGCGATCAGTCGTCGCCACCAGGTCGAGCGGCCGGGTCGCCAGATACTCCTCGATCTCGGGGTCGGCGATCGGCGAGGTCTTCGCATTGATCATCGCGACCTTGCGCGCATCGATGTCGAGCGCGACGACGCGATTGCGCTGCGCCAGCAGCACGGCGTTGGAAATTCCGACATATCCCGTGCCGACGACGGTGATCTTCACTGATCTTGGGGGCAAGGCTTCGTCCTCTAGATGGTGCCGCGGCGTCCCTAGCAATTGCGATCCGGTCGCTCAACCGAACTCGCCGTCATCGGGTGCAATCGATATCTCGGGCTCCAATTATGCCCGATTCGTAGCAATCTGGGGCAGAAATGCCGGTGGCCAGGCCCGACTTTTCAATTGGCCTGCCATTTTCCGGACGGTAAGGCCCCCATATGGTTCCTCTAACTGGCCGGTTTTCATCATGATTCCGCAATTGGTGACGCCCCGCCGTTTCGGCGACGACAGGGGATGGTTTTCGGAGACTTACCACGAGCAGCGCTTGCGCGACCTCGGGGTGACGGCAAAGTTCGTGCAGGACAACCACAGCTATTCGAAACAGGCGGGAACGATCCGCGGTATCCATTTCCAGCGCCCCCCACACGCGCAGGCGAAACTCGTTCGCTGCATCCGCGGGCAAATATTCGACGTTGCAGTCGATTTGCGCCGGGGGTCGCCGACCTTCGGCCGCTACGTCGCCGCCGAACTTTCAGCAGACAATGGGCGCCAGCTGTTCGTCCCGGTCGGATTCGGACACGCCTTCCTGACGCTCGAGGCGGATTGCGAGGTCATCTATAAGGTGGACGACTATTATGCTCCCGAAACCGAGGGCGGCATATGCTGGAACGATCCATCGATCGCGATCGCGTGGCCGGGGATTGACGGCGCGGAAACCTTTCCGATGCTATCCGCCAAGGATGCAGCCCTGCCCTTCCTGTCGGACGCCGATTTCGATTTCCCCTATGACGGCACGCCGCTCGCACCATTGTACGAATAAGGAACACGCACGGGCATGACTGCTTCCAAGACCATATTGATCACCGGCGGCGCCGGCTTCATCGGCTCGGCGCTCGCGCGGCACCTGATCGAGGAGAGCGGCCATAGGGTCGTCGTGCTCGATGCGCTGACTTATGCGGGCAACCTGTCATCGCTCGCGCCGGTCAGCGGCAGCGACCGCTTCCGTTTCGTGCGCGGCGACATATGTGACCGCGCGCTCGTCGAAAGTCTGATCGCGGACGTGCGACCCGACATCATCGCCCACCTCGCCGCCGAAAGCCATGTCGACCGGTCGATCGACGGCCCTGCGGCCTTCATCGAGACCAACATCGTCGGCACCTTCACCATGCTGTCGGCGGCAACCGATTACTGGCGCGCTCTTCCCGATCCAGACAAGGCCGGCTTCCGCTTCCACCACATCTCAACCGACGAAGTGTTCGGCGCGCTCGGCGACGAGGGCTTCTTCACCGAGACCTCGCCCTATGACCCGCGCTCGCCCTATTCGGCGTCGAAGGCGGGGTCGGACCATCTCGTCTCCGCGTGGCACCACACCTATGGCCTGCCGACGCTCGTCACCAATTGCTCGAACAATTACGGGCCCTATCATTTCCCCGAAAAGCTGATCCCGCTGATAATCATCAAATGCATCGCCGGCGAGCCGTTGCCGGTTTACGGGCGCGGCGACAATATCCGCGACTGGCTGTTCGTCGACGACCATGTCCGCGCGCTGCGCACCGTGTTCGAAAAGGGCGTCGCGGGCGAAAGCTATATGGTCGGCGGCAACAACGAACGCACCAATTTGCAGGTGGTCGAGGTCATCTGCGACACGCTCGACGGCATCGAACCGCGCGCCGACGGCCGCAGCTACCGGGAGCAGATCAGCTTCGTCGCCGACCGGCCGGGACATGATTTTCGCTATGCCATCGACGCGGGCAAGCTGCAGTCGGAGCTCGGCTGGGCGCCGCGCGAGAATTTCGAGAGCGGCATGGCGCGGACGATCCGCTGGTATCTCGACAATCGCGACTGGTGGCAGGACATATTGTCGGGCCGCTATCGGGGCGAGCGCCTG
This sequence comes from Sphingopyxis sp. H073, assembly GCF_001468395.1. Lineage (GTDB taxonomy): Bacteria > Pseudomonadota > Alphaproteobacteria > Sphingomonadales > Sphingomonadaceae > Sphingopyxis. The sequence continues at coordinate 29,112 of NZ_LNSG01000004.1, forward strand.
GGAATCGCGAAGTCCGCCTGATGCTGGACTTGCCGCTGCTGATCACCGGAGCCAATGGGCAGGTCGGAGGCGCGGCCGCGCGGTTGGCGCGCGAGCGCGGTATCGCGTGCGAAACACCGTCGCGCGCCGCGCTGGACCTGGCCGACGCGGCGTCGATCCACCGCTACATGGACGGCAGGCGCTGGCGCGCCATACTGAACTGCGCCGCCTATACCGCGGTCGATCGCGCCGAGAGCGAGCCCGAGCTGGCCCACGCCGTCAACGCGGTAGCCCCGGGCATTCTCGCCGACCACGCCGCCCGGCAGGACTGTCCGATCGTCCATGTCTCGACCGATTATGTCTTCGACGGCACCAAGGCCGAGCCCTATGTCGAAACCGACCCCGTCGCGCCGCTCGGCGTTTATGGCGCGTCAAAAGCAGCGGGTGAGGATGCGGTGCGCGCCGCCGCGCCCGTCACGCATGTCATCGTCCGCACCGCCTGGGTGTTGAGCGCCGGCGGCGCCAATTTCCTCAACACGATGCTGCGCCTGGGCGCCGAGCGCGACCAGCTGGGCGTCGTCGCCGACCAGCATGGCTGCCCGACCAACGCCGACGACCTCGCCGACGCGCTGCTCGCGATGCTGGACAGGGATCGCGCCCCCGGAACCTGGCACGCGGTCAACGGCGGCGAGACGACATGGCATGGCCTCGCCTGCCATATCTTCGGTCGCGCCGCCGCCGCCGGGCTCAAGGTGCCCGAGGTCCGCGCGATCGCGACCGCCGACTATCCGACGCCCGCGCGTCGGCCGGCGAACAGCCGGCTCGCGACCGGAAAATTGCACGATGATTTTGGCCTGACGCTGCGCCCATGGCAGGATGCGGTCGACGCGATCCTGGCCGAGCGGCTGGCACGATAGGGGGAAGACAAGATGCGCGGAATCATTCTGGCCGGCGGATCGGGAACGCGGCTTCACCCGGCGACGCTCGCGATCAACAAGCAGCTCCTGCCGGTCTATGACAAGCCGATGATCTATTATCCGCTGTCGACGCTGATGCTCGCCGGCATTCGCGAGATATTGATCATCTCGTCGCCCGAATATCTCGACAATTACCGCCGCCTGTTCGGCGACGGCAGCGACCTCGGCCTCGCGATCGAATATGCGCTGCAACCGCGCCCCGAAGGGCTCGCGCAGGCGTTCCATATCGGGGCCGACTTCATCGGCGACCAGTCGGCGGCGCTCGTCCTCGGCGACAACATCTTCTTCGGTGCCGGTTTCCAGAAACTGCTCGCGAATGCCCGCGACCGGCAGCAGGCGGCCACCGTCTTCGCCTATCAGGTCGCCGACGCCCGCGCTTATGGCGTCGTCGAGCTCGACGACGACGGCCGCGCGCTCAGCATCGAAGAAAAGCCGGCGCAACCGCGATCGAACTTTGCCGTCACCGGCCTCTATTTCTATGACAACCGGGTCGTCGACCTCGCGCGGCAGATCCGTCCCTCGGCACGCGGCGAACTTGAAATCACCGACCTCAACCGCCTCTATATGGAGGCAGGCGACCTTTATGTCGAACAGATGGGGCGCGGCTATGCCTGGCTCGACACCGGCACCCACGACAGCCTGGTCGAGGCATCCGAATTCGTTCGCGTTGTCCAGAAGCGCACAGGCCAGATGATCGGCTGTCTCGAGGAAATCGCCTACAGGCAGGGCTTCATCGATCGCGACCAGCTGATCGAACGCGGCAAATTCTTCGCGAAAACGACCTACGGCCAGTATCTGCTCGAGCTCTCCGAATAAGCCTCCGCCTCAAGTACCGCAAAAGGTCTTGTATGGGCCGAACTCGGCTGGCGCCGGCGCCTCGAACAGCGACCATTCGGGACGGCGCGCATAGGGGTGGCGCACCACTTCCAGCAATTCGGACCATGGCGCAAGATCGCCCGCCTCCGCCGCGCCGAGCGCCGCCTCGATCAGATGATTGCGCGGGATATAGAGCGGGTTCTCGCGGTCCATCGCGTCGGCGCGGTCGAGCGGGCTGCCGCCGCCCTCGATCCGTTCCCACCATTCGGCGATCCATGGCGCCATCGCATCGGAGGCTGGAAGAAGCCCCTCCAGCGCCCTGCCCTCGCCGCGCAGCAGCATCGCGAGCGCGCGAAAGAAGGAGGTGAAATCGATCCTATGCTCCTCGAGCCGGTCGAACAGCGCGTCGATCAACGCGCCATCGTCGGCGGCGATGCCCTCCAGCCCCAGCTTCGCGCGCATCCGCGCGTGCCATTCGGCGCGAAAGCGCTCGGGGATCGCGTCAACCAGCTGTTTCGCGCGTTCGACATCGTCGGGGTCGACCGCGTGGATTGCAGGCAGCAGCGCTTCGGCGAAGCGCGCCATGTTCCAGTGCATGATCTGGGGCTGGCGGCCATAGGCATAGCGGCCGTTCGCGTCGATCGAACTGAACACGGTGTTGACCGAGAAACGGTCCATGAAGGCGCAGGGCCCGTAGTCGATCGTCTCGCCGCTGATCGCGACATTGTCGGTGTTCATCACCCCGTGGATGAAGCCGACGCCGAGCCAGCGCGCGACCAGATTGCATTGCAAGCCGATCACCCGGTCGAGCAGCGCGAGATGGGGGTTTGGCGCAGCGCCCAGGTCAGGAAAATGCCGCCGAACGCTGTAGTCGGAGAGTTGCACGACATGGTCGACACCGAAGTGCGCGGCGAAGAACTGGAAGGTGCCGACGCGGATATGGCTGCTCGCGACGCGCGTCAGCACTGCACCCGGATGCGCCTGCTCGCGCTGCACGCGGTCCCCGGTTGCGACCGCGGCGAGCGACCGGGTGGTCGGGACGCCCATCGCGGCCATCGCCTCGGATATCAGGAATTCGCGCAGCACCGGTCCGACCGCGGCCTTGCCGTCGCCGTTGCGCGAAAAGGGCGTCGGTCCCGACCCCTTGAGCTGGATATCGAAGCGCGCGCCATCGGGCGCGACCAGCTCACCGAGCAACAGCGCGCGCCCGTCGCCGAGTTGTGGCGAGAAATGGCCGAACTGGTGCCCGGCATAAGCGAGCGCGAGCGGGTTGGCGCCGCCGGGCATCTCCTCGCCCGAAAAGAGCCGCGCGAGTTGATCATCGCTCGCGTCGGAGACGTCGATACCGAGCCGGTCGGCGAGCGGCCGATTGAAAACCAGCAGCCGCGGCGCCGATGGCTTCGCGGCTTCGGCGGGGGCGTAGAAGCCTTCCATGGAATCGTGAAAACTATTGTCGAACGCAATATCCATGGCGCCTTGTCGAGCGTTGACGTCCCGAATGCAAGTGGCCGGGCGGCACCTCATGCAGCCCGGCCAGCCTGGCCGTCAGCCGTCGATATCGAGGCCGAGCGCGAGACGTCCCGCAAGCTCGAGCTGCGCTGGCTCCTGCAACGGATGGAAGCGCGCGCCCTGGATGTCGCGGAAGGCACGCTCGATCGGCGACTTGCGATAGAAGGCGCCGCCGCCCCCCACTTCGAGCGCCAACTCCACGGTGCGGATCGCGGCGCGACCCGCGACGGTCCGACCGGTCATCACGCGGCTCGTGGTCTCGGGGCCCGGCTGCGCGGTCGCGGCGGTCGCTATCATCGCGGCGAGCGCGGTCTCGGCGGTCCAGACCGCATTCTGCATCTCGCCGGTCAGCGAGACCAATCCCGCATTCGCCGGTTTCTTCCGCGCCATCTCCAGCGCCGCGTCGCGTGCGCCTTCGGCAACGCCCAGATAGGCCGAATAGATCAGCGGGAAGGCGATCATGCTGATGATGTGGAACAGCGGATGCCATTTGCCCTGCGGGCGGCGGCCCGACACCGCCGCGTCGGCGACGAACACCGCCTTCAGCTCGACATCGTGCGATCCGGTGCCGCGCATCCCCATCGTGTCCCAGGTGTCGAGGATCGTTACCCCTTCGGCCGAAAAGGGAATGGCGAAATGCAGGACCGTCGCGCCCGCTTCGGGATCGTCATAGACCGCGCTCGTCATCAGCAGACTGCCGGCTTGGCACCCGCTCGAAAAGACCTTGCGCGCGTCGATCCGGAAGCCGCCCTCGACCTTCGTCGCGGTCCCCGCCCCCTGCAGCCAGTCCGATCCGCCGCTCGACACGAGCACGAGATTCTCGGCCGCAACGCGCCGCAGCAGCCCATCGGTCGGCGCCTGTGTATGCTGCCAGCGCCACGCCGCGACCGCGACCTGATGACAGTGCATCGAAAAGGCGAGCGCGGTCGATCCGCACGCCCGGCCGATCCGCCGCACCACGCCGCACAGCGTCGCGTGGTCCATCCCGTCGCCGCCAAGCTCGACGGGCACCGCCGCGCCGATCAGCCCCGATTCGCGGAGCAGGTCGTAATTCTCGGCGACAAAACTGCCATCGCGATCGTGCGCGGCCGCGGTCTCCCCGATCTTCGCGGCGATCCGGTCCGCGATGCCATACCAATATTCCGGGGTCTTTTCTTCAGTCGCTACCAACATGTTCATCTCCATGAATGTCCCTTGATGGCGACGGGTAATGACGGCTCGCGGCGATCGGAGATAGTTCAGGAACTGAATCGCCCCCGGTACAGAAACTGAACTCGCGCCGAACACGACTCCTGCGATATGATGCGTACAGGAGGAGCATAGCATGGCGAACGCCAGTTACGGTCAATTCTGTCCGGTCGCGATGGCGGCCGAGATATTGTGCACGCGCTGGACGATCGTGCTGGTCCGCGAACTGGCCGCAGGTTCCACGCGTTTCAACGACTTGCGCCGCGGCGTCCCGCGCATGTCGCCCGCGCTGCTGTCGCAGCGGCTGAAGGATCTGGAGGCGGCGGGGATCGTCCACCGCACGCCGGTCCATGGGGAATCGGGTGTGTTCGAATATCGCCTGACCCGCGCCGGACAGGAGCTCGCGCCGGTGGTCGAGGCGTTCGGTATCTGGGGCAAGCGCTGGATCGACGGCGACCTCTCGCTCGAGAAGCTCGATGTGCAGCTTCTGATGTGGGACATGCGCCGCGGGCTCGTCCTCGATCCGATGCCCGACCGCAAGACGATCGTCCAGTTCCGCTACACCGACCTTCCCGCCGACCGCCGTTCATGGTGGCTCGTCGTCGAGCCCGGCGCCGAAACCGAGCTCTGCTCGGTCGATCCGGGCCACGACGTCGACCTTTATGCCGCCACCGACCTGCGCACGATGACCGCGATCTGGATGGGCTATGATTCGGTTGCGGCGGCCACGGCCGATCGGCGCCTCCTGCTCACTGGTGACGACGGACTGACTGCCAGCATCGAGGCATGGCTCGGTCTCAGCCCCTTTGCCAAGACCCGTCCGGTCGAGGTCATCGCTGCGGGCTGACGCCGGCGATCTTCATCTTTTCGTGTTCTTTGAGCTATATGGGCGGCGCTCGAAGGATCGGCAGCAAAACACGGGCGCATCGAAAGGAACGTGAATGAAGGTGTTCGTAACCGGCGGGGCTGGCTATATCGGCAGCCACACGCTGGTCCAGTTGCTCGCCGCCGGGCACGACGTCTGCGTCTTCGACAATTATTGCAACAGTTCGCCGGTCGCCCTCGCGCGCGTCCGTCAGCTGACCAATCGCGACGTCGCCATGGTGGAGGGCGATATCCGCGACGCCGACGCCCTGACCGCCGCACTGGTCGATTTCGCGCCGGACGCCGTCATTCACTTCGCGGGGCTGAAGGCGGTCGGCGAATCGAACGAAAAGCCGCTTCTCTATTACCAGACCAACGTCACTGGTTCGACCAATCTGCTGGCGGCGATGGATGCCGCAAACTGTCGGCGCATCGTCTTCTCCTCGTCCGCCACCGTTTACGGCGAAGCGCAATATCTGCCCTTCGACGAAGAACATCCGATCGGTCCGACCAATCCTTATGGGCGCACCAAGGCAATGGTCGAGGGGATCATCAGCGACTGGGTCCGCGCGACGCCCGACGCCTCGGCGGTTCTGCTCCGCTACTTCAACCCCGTCGGTGCGCATGAATCGGGCAGGATCGGGGAGGATCCGCAGGGCATTCCCAACAATCTCATGCCGTTCGTTGCGCAGGTTGCCGTCGGTCGGCGCGCAAAACTCTCGATCTTCGGCGACGACTATGACACGCGCGACGGCACCGGCGAGCGCGACTATATCCATGTCGTCGACCTCGCCGACGCGCATCTGGCGGCGCTCGACTACACCGGCCGCGCGATGGGGTGCGAGGCGATCAACGTCGGCACCGGGCAGGGCGTAACGGTCAAGGAACTCGTCGTCGCCTATCGGCGAGCGAGCGGCCGGCCCATTCCTTTGGAGATCGTCCCCCGCCGTCCCGGCGACGTCGCCAGAAGCTACGCCGCGACCGCCAAAGCCGAAAAGCTGCTGCACTGGCGCGCGGCGCTCGACGTCAACGCGATGTGCGCCTCCTCATGGCGCTGGCAGTCGGACAATCCGCAGGGTTATCCCATGGCAGGCGAGGTCTGACCATGGCTATCCTGGTCACCGGTATCGCAGGATTCATCGGAATGCATGTCGCGGCAAGGCTGCTCGCGCGCGGAGAAACTGTCGTAGGCATCGACAATTTCAACGATTATTACGCCGTTGCCCTGAAGAACGCCCGCATCGCAGAGTTGGAACGCTGCGGCGCCGACCGGCTCACCGTCCACACCGCCGATATCGGCGACGAGGCGGCGCTGGCGTCGGCGCTTGGGACTGTGAATTTCGACCGGATCGTCCATCTCGCCGCGCAGGCAGGGGTGCGTTATTCGATCGACAACCCCGCTGCCTACGTCCGTTCGAACCTTGCCGGGCATCTCAACATCCTCGAACTCGCGCGTCATCGCAACGTGGCGCACCTCGTCTATGCCTCCTCTTCCTCGGTCTATGGCGCCAACAAGAGCATGCCTTTCAGGGTCGAAGACCGCACCGACCATCCGATCTCGCTTTACGCCGCGACGAAGCGCGCCGACGAATTGATGAGTGAAACCTACGCGCATCTGTTCCGCATCCCGCAGACAGGGCTGCGCTTCTTCACCGTCTATGGCCCGTGGGGACGCCCCGACATGGCGCTGTGGAAATTCACGGCGAACATCCTCGAGGGCAAGCCGATCGACGTCTACAATCACGGCGATATGCAGCGCGACTTCACCTATATCGACGATATCGTCGACGGTGTGCTGCGCAGCCTTGATCATCCCCCGGCCGACGACGGCAAGGAAAAGGCGGGCGGCTTTACCACCCCGCACCGAATCTATAACATCGGTAACAACCAGCCCGAGCCTCTGATGGATCTGATCGCGACGATCGAGGCGGCGTGCGGACGCAAGGCGGCGCTCAATTTGCTGCCGATGCAGGATGGCGATATCTCCGCCACCTATGCCGATATTGACGCTATTGGCGCCGATCTCGGCTTTGTGCCGTCCACCGGCATCGAAACCGGCGTACGCAACTTCGTCGACTGGTATCGAGCCTATTCGGGCGACTGATTAAATATCAAATATATCACGGATAATACTAATTTTATTTACATTTTCCATGCCGAGCAGCAAGGGTGGAAAACGAGTGCGCGATCCAGATGTTCCTCGGTAGCCAAGCGATCGGGCCTGTGCTAGACGCGCGCCGCCCAGTGGAGTTTTGACTGAATGTTCCTACGCTTGATTCCTGTTTTTCTTTTGATTTCCCTAGCAGGATGCGCGGGGGTCCGTCCGCTTGGCGGGCCGGAAGGGATCAAGGTTGTTCAAGCGTCCGACCTGCCGCCACCACCGGGGATCGAACCCGGCCAGCCGGTCCGGCCGTATCGGGTCGGCGTCAACGATGAACTGCTCGTCGATGTTATCGGCTTCGAGGAATTGCAGGACCGCAAGTTCGTCGTGGATTCGACCGGCCACATTTCTGTACCGCTCGCTGGATCGGTCATGGCCCTTGACCGGACACCCCGTGAAATTGAGGATGAACTGGTTGACCAGTTGCGTCGCAATCATGTGCGCAGCCCGATTGTAGCGGTCAACATGTCGATCAACCGCAGCCGGCGCGTGACGGTCGACGGACAGGTCAAGGAACCCGGCCTCTATCCCGTCTCCGCCAGGTTGACGCTGATGCAGTCGGTAGCGCTGGCCAAGGGCGTCGAGGAATTCGCCAAACAGGAAGATGTTGTGGTTTTCCGCACGGTCGGCAACGAACGGATGGTCGCGCTGTACAATCTGGCTGCCATTCGGCGCGGCGCCTATCCCGACCCTGAAGTCTTTGCCGACGACGTCGTCGTCGTCGGCGAATCGCGCGCTCGGCGCCTCTTCCGCGACATCATCCAGAGTGCGCCGCTCCTCGTGAGTCCGCTCGTGGCGATTCTGAACGACAATAATTAGGATGGACCACTCCGCGCCTGAATCCTCACGATTCGCATAGAGCTGTCTTCGTACCCCTAGATTTTTACTGAGTGGCTGCCCCGGCGGTAAGCATTTTCGAGATTGAACGACGATCATGAATTACGTGAAAGACATGCCAACCGCCGCGACCGACACCGGAGCCGCGATTCCACCGCTCCTGCATTATTGGCGTATCTTCATCCAGCGCCGCTGGATCATCCTCGCCATCGTCAGTTCGACGCTGATCGCGGCCATTATCTATACCCTGCTTTCGACGAAACTCTACACCGCGACGACGCGGATCGAGGTGGCACGCGAGGAGGCGAAGGTCACGAACGTTCAAAGTGTGCAAGCTGACGTCAGCAACGACGATCTCGAATTCTACCAGACGCAATACAGCCTTCTGGAAGCGCGCTCGCTTGCCGAACGTGTGGCCCGCGAGTTGAAGCTCGCGCGGAACAAGGAATTCATCAAAAACGAGAATATCCGCCTGTCGGGAATCGACTTTTTCAGCGACGTCGATCCTGCCGAACTGACGCGGGCGCAGCAGGAGGAACTTGAGGCGAAGATCGTGAAGGCGCTGCGCAACCGCCTGTCGATCAGCCCGATCCGCCAGTCGAGCCTGATCGACATCAGCTATACAAGCAACGATCCGGAGCTTGCGGCGCTGATCGCCAATACTTGGGCCAAACAGTTCATCGCGTCGAACCTCGACCGCCGCTTCGCTTCCACGGCGGATGCGCGACAGTTCTTGCAAACGCGGATCGACGAGCTTCGCGAGCTGCTCGAACGGTCGGAACGTAGCCTCGTCGGCTATTCGGCGGATAAGGAAATCATCGCGCTGACCAGCGAAGAAGGCAATGACGGCAGGACGCGCACGTTGAAAACGCTCGCCTCGGCGAATCTGGAGGCGCTGAATAACGCGCTTGCCGAAGCGACCGCGGCGCGCGTCGAAGCAGAGAGTGCGGCGAAACAGTCGGGGATCAACACGGCGACGCTGACGAACCTCGCGCTCAACGGCATGCGCGAAAAGCGCGCGCAGGTCGCGTCCGATTATGCACGCGTCCTGGTCCAGTTCGAGCCCGACTACCCCGGAGCAAAAGCGCTGAAATCGCAGATCGATGCCCTCGACCGCTCAATCGCGGCCGAAGAGCGCCGGATCCTGTCCAGTTCCAACACAACCTATCGTCAGGCGTTGCAGCGCGAGAATGACCTGCGTGTCCGCGTGAACAAGCTGAAGGCGGCGCTGATCGACCAGCAGCGGTCCGGCATCCAGCTCAACATCATCCAGCGCGATGTCGACACCTATCGCCAGCTCTATGACGGCCTGCTCCAGCGCTACAAGGAAATCGGCGTTGCTGGCGTGGGGCAGAATAATATTTCGGTGATCGATCGTGCCAAGGTGCCCGACAAGCCGTCGCGCCCCAGCATGCCGATCAACCTTGCGTTGGGCCTGCTTGCCGGCCTGCTCCTGTCGGGCGGCGTGATCTTCGCGCTCGAACAGATCGACGACAGCATCCAGGATCCTTCGGACGTCAGCCGCAAGCTAGGTCTCCCTCTGCTCGGGACCGTTCCGGCGCAGGACGAGGATACGCTGCGCGATGATATCCGCGATCCCAAGACAGACATTTCCGAGGCGGTATTGTCGTTGCAGACGAACCTGTCCTTCCTCACCGATCACGGCGTACCGCGATCCTTCATGCTCACCAGTTCGCGAGCGTCCGAAGGCAAGTCGACCACCTCGCTCGCGCTGGCAATTTCGCTGGTTCGCATCGGTCGCAAGGTTCTGCTCGTAGATGCCGACATGCGATCTCCCTCTGTCAACGAATTGCTCGAGCTCGCCAACGATCACGGTCTCAGCAACTTTCTGGCCGGCGCCGACGACTGGCGGGCTCTGATCCAGCCGACCGATATCACGGGTCTTTCCGCGCTGACCGCCGGGCCGATCCCCCCCGCTTCGGCCGCCTTGCTCGCAACGCAGCGCTTCAACGGGCTCATCGCAGAGGCTTCGGGTGCCTATGATCATATCGTCATCGACGCCCCGCCGGTGATGGGTATGGCCGACGCGCCGCTGCTGTCGCAGAAGTGCGAAGGCGTGATCTTCGTGATCGAATCGGGTGGCGTCCGCGTCCGTGGCCTCCAGAATGCCATCGGTCGCCTGAATTCCGTCAACGCAAAGCTCTTCGGCGCTGTCGTCACCAAGCTGGACGTTCGCAAGCAGGGTCTGCTCTATGGCTATGGCTATGGCTATGGATACGGCTATGGTGCGGATCGCTGGGAAGAGGACGACCGCGACTGATGCTCGGCATCCGCCCAACGGGACGAAGCAAGATTCAGGTTGGACATGTCAAAAATCACTAGATTCTGGCCCCTCCTCCCCGCCATATTGCTGGCGGCGGTGGCAGGATCGAATTCGGTCTCCAATGTGTTCAAGCGTTCCTCTCCCGAACTCGCCATCGCGGCGTGGCCGGGACAGGCGGTCGCCTACAACAGCATCGCCGATCGGTTCGGAGAGACCCAAAAGCCATCGCAGGCCCAGCTGCGCCGCAGCGTTTCGGCCGCCCGAAACGCGCTGGCCATCGAGCCAAGCAACGCCCGCGCGCTCCGGACCATGGGCTTGCTTGCCGAGCGCAAGGCGGTCGATCTCGACCCCAAGCGCCTGATGTCGCTCGCTTCGCGCTATTCGCGGCGCGATCTGGCGACGCAGATATGGTTGATCCAGGATGCGGCAAAGCGGCGTGATTATGCTGCCGTGGTCTCGCATGGCGACGCCGCGCTCCGTACCAACGAGGGCAGCCGCAAGCTGATCCTGCCGGTATTTGCCGCGGCCTTGGCCGACCCCAATATGGCGCCTCCCATTGCCGCGCGCCTGCGCCGTCCCACGACCGATTGGGCCCAGCATTTCTGGGCAACCGTTCCCAAGACGCCGCAAAGCTTTTCCAATGTTCCGGCGTTGCTGCGCTCGCTGAAGGCGACCAATGCCCTCCCCGACCCCGGCCTGTTGGCGGACATCGTTGCCGCGATGATCTCGCGCGGACAGTTGGCTATCGCCGCCGATACGGTCGAAGCCGCGCTGCCGGGCAAAAATATCATCGTACGCAGCGGCATGAACGACCGCCAGTTCGCGCCGGGCAAGGGGCCTGCACCCTTCGAATGGCAATATGTCGAGACCGGCCAACTGGATGCGAAGCCCGTCCGCGACGGCGGCCTCTTCATTGACGTTTCACGCAGTGGCGGCGGCATGGTCGGCCGGCGACTACTCGCCTTGCGCCCGGGCCTCTATACGCTGCGCGCAGAAATCAAGGCGGAAGACGCGCCGCAAAAGGAAGTGCCTTTCATCCGGCTCCGCTGTGCCGAGGGTCGCACGGCTCGCGACTTCGCCTTCACCAACGACAAGGGCCGCTTGCTTGTGAATAGCAAGGTCGATGTCGCGCCGGAGTGCCGTTTCCAATGGCTGGAACTGCAGTCGCCCGCCGTCGAACGTATCGACATCCGGTCCAGCGAACTGGTCCATCTGGAGATCCGCCGTGCTAGCTAAGCGCAAGACCCGAGGCACGATATTTCCGAAACGGGCGCCCGGAACGGCGATCCCGAAGCAGTGGCGCAGCTTCCTGCTTGTCGGACTGTTTCTGTTTTTCATCTTTCTGACCGGCGGAGCATCGCGAAGCGAGGTCATGTCGCTTCCCTTCCTTCGCGGCGTCAGCGCACTCGTCATCGGTTTCGCGCTTGTCGGCATTTCGCGCGACGAGCTTCAGTCGGTGCGCCAGCCATTGATGCTATGCGGCCTCATGGCGGTGTTGATTGCACTGCAACTGGTTCCGTTGCCGCCGGAAATTTGGAGCAGTCTGCCTGGACGCGCCCCGCTTCTTGATACTTACGCGGCCCTTGGAACCGAACCCGGCTGGCGGCCGCTGAACATGGTTCCCTATCTGGGCTGGAACAGCCTGTTTTCGCTGGTGGTCCCCGTCGCGGCGCTGCTCGCCTTCGCTCGGCTCCACTGGATCGATCGGCGGCGCGTCCTGCTCGTGATCGGCGCGATCGCGCTGGTTTCGGCGCTTTTTGCGGTGATCCAGATCAGCGGCGAGCCAGGCGGTCCTTTCTATCTCTATGCAATCACCAACCCGACCACCGGCGTTGGCCTGTTCGCAAACCGTAACCACCAAGGCTTCCTGCTCGCGACAACGATCCCCATTCTCGTTGCCTGCTGGCAGCTTAGCCGGGGAAGCAACGGAATGCCGCGCTTCCATATTTCGGTCGTGGCCGGGCTCGTCATCTTCCTGTTCGTTTTGCTCATGGCGACCGGCTCCCGCGCAGCGTTGCTGCTCGGCGGCGGCGCCCTCTTGGTTGCGCTCATGCTGGTCGAACCCTCGGCCCGCATCCTGACGATCGGCAAGAAAAACCGACAGCGCAGGATCGACTTGCGCATCGCCGTGCCCGTTGCCGCCATCATCCTCGCCGCGACGCTGACCCTGCTGACCGGACGGACCGAAGCAGTGGACCGTCTCGCCGGGCAGAGCTTCGACGAGGAACTGCGCTTTGCCCTATGGCCGCCGATAGGAGACATGCTTCACGCATCATTCCCGTTCGGTTTCGGCGTCGGCACCTTCGCCGAAATGTATCGCTGGTTCGAACCCGAACCCCTGCTTCGCCTTTCCTATGTCAACCAGGCGCACAATGATCTCTTCGACCTGTTCCTGTCTTTCGGACTGTTCGGGGCCCTGCCCCTTCTCTTCGGACTATTCTGCTGGTTCCGCGCGTTGCCGGCTGCCCTGCGCGGCGCCACCCCCAACGATACGTTCGACGACATGCTGATGCGCCGGCTCGGCCTGCTTCTGATTCTGATCCTCGCGGCGGCGTCGCTGGTCGACTACCCGCTCCGCATCCCGTCGCTAATCACGCTGTTCATGCTGGCAATGGCCTGGGCAAGCGGCGCGGCATCGAAACCCGTCAACGGTCTGGGCCGGTAAGGATGATGCAACAGCCGGGGATCGAGGCCACCGCCACGCCGCCGACGGCTTCTGTCATAACCGCCGGCAAGCGCTGGAGCACAATGCAGCCCTTTCGCGACGCCCTTCTCGTGCTGCTCGTGTCGCCCTTGTTGCTACCCCTCGCGATTGCCACCGGCATCGGGGTTGGTCTCCGGCTCGGACGCCCGATCCTGTTTCGTCAGGAACGGCTCGGCCTGAATGGAGCGCCGTTCCACATCGCCAAGTTCCGGTCGATGAGCGACGCGCGCGATGCGTCGGGTGCGCTCCTCCCCGACTCGCAGCGGCTCGACGCCTTCGGGCGCGCGATCCGGCGCTTCCGGGTCGACGAGCTCCCTGCCTTTTTCCAAATTCTGTCGGGCCGCATCGCCCTCGTCGGCCCGCGCCCACTTCCCGCTTCATCGATTGACATCCATCCGCTCGGCCACCTCCGCCTTGCGGTGAAGCCCGGCTTCACCGGTCTCGCCCAGATTTCGGGCAACACCCTGCTCGACACTGACGAGAAATTTGCGATCGACTGCCTCTATGCGGCGAACCAGAGCCTCGCCGGGGACGTTCGAATCCTGTTTATGACCGTCGTCACCATCCTGCGCGGAGAGCGGCGCGACGAGCTGGTGATCGCCGAAGCGCGGGCAAAGTTTCCGGATTTTTTCGGCGGGGACGAACCGCGATGAAGAGTGTAGTCATTGGCGCAGTCGAATCCACAAGGATCACGCTGGAGTCGTTGGCCGCCGCGGGTACTCCGGCATCGCTGCTGATCACCCTGCCCCACACGCTTGCCGCCAACCACAGTGACTTTGTCGATCTCGCGCCTACCGCGGCGGCGGCGGGAACGCCGTGTCTTCGCGCCGCCGACGTAAACGCTGACGACATAATTGCCGAAGTTGCGGGGATCGCGCCCGACATCATTTTCGTGGTCGGCTGGTCGCGGCTGGTCAAGGCGCCGTTGCAGGCTTTGGCTCGTACCGGGGTCATCGGCTATCATCCGACGTTGCTGCCACTGATGCGCGGGCGGGCAGCCCTTGCCTGGACGATCCTGCTCGACGTTTCGACGACCGGCGGCACGCTGTTCTGGATCGACGATGGCGTCGACAGCGGCGACATAGCCGCCCAACGCGAGTTCGCGCTGTCGGGACGAGAATATCTCGGCGACCTGATGACGATGCAGATGGACGCGCTCCGGTCGATGTTGGAAGAGCTGGTACCGCGCCTCGCCGAGGGCGAACGACCGGCCCGCGCGCAACATCATGAACTCGCGACCTACCTCGCGCATCGCCGCCCCGAGGATGGACTGATTCTGTGGGACCAGCCGGCCGAAACAATCTGGAGGCAGGTGCGCGCCGTGTCGCGCCCATACCCCGGTGCCTTTACGCGCGTCGACGATGGCGTCATGAAGATCTGGCGGGCAAGGGTCGCCGACCATCCCGAATGGCACGCGCAAACAGGACAGATTTTCATGACAGTCGACGATTGTCCCGTGGTGCGCTGCGGCGACGGGCGCGACCTGGTGATCGAGGAATTGGAAATGGTGCGCGCGAAGAAGCCGATCGGTCAGAAACGATTGGGGCGCCCGTGACGGACCACGTGCGCCGATCGCTCGTCATCGCCCCGCATGCCGACGACGAAACGCTGGGGATGGGCGGAACGATCGCACGAAAGCTCGCCGCTGGCGAAGTGGTGACGGTGGCCGTCATGACCGGCCACGGCGACGCGCCGCACCCGCTCTGGAAACCCGAATTGTGGGATGCCATCCGTGCCGAAGCCGCACGCGCGATGAGCGCGCTCGGCGGCGCCAGACTGGTCTTCCGCGAATTGCCCGCGTCCTGCCTGTCCGAACATCCGGCACATGCCATCAACGCCGCGGTCGCCTCGGTGATCGCCGAGGTCCGGCCGCACGAACTCTACCTGCCCTATTACCACGACTTGCATCAGGATCATGGGGCGCTTTGCTATGCCGGGCTCGTCGCGGCGCGCGCCTATCTCCCGGCGAGCCGGGAGATCGCTCTCGTCGCCATGTACGAGACCCCGACCGAAACCCACTTGATGCCTGCGAGCCTCGCGCCGCCCTTCACACCCAATCATTATGTCGAGATTGGCGCAATGCTTGACAAAAAGCTCGCCGCCTGGCGGCAGTACGAAAGCCAGCAGCAAGAAGGACCCGCGCCCCGATCACCCGAAGCGCTCACGGCACTGGCGCGCTGGCGCGGCGCGGAAATCGGCGTCGATGCGGCAGAAGGCTTCATGATCGTCCGCAACGTCCTGCGGGCGGATTGAGGAACTTCGCAGCGCTGCGTTCTACCGCTTCGCTTTCTCCAACACCGTTGTAACCACTTCGAGGATCCGCGCGAGTTGAGCATCGGTGATCGTGGGATGTGTCAGGAACATCAGGCTCGTCTCGCCGAGTTCCCGCGCAGCAGGCAACCTTTGGAGCGGACGCAGGCCGGTATCGTCGAAGGCCTTTTCCAGATAGACTTCTGAGCAGCTGCCGTGAAGCAGCGGAACGCCCATTTCGACGACCTCCTGCACGATGCGATCGCGGGTCCAGCCGGTCGCCAGCGCAGCCCCGTTCACATAGGCATATTGGCGGTAATAGGCGTGCGAATGTCCGGCCGGGGGGACCGGCACCCGGACGATATCGGCAAAGGGCGCGAGGGCGTTAGCGATCGCTCCGCCGATCGCGCCGCGACGCGCGGACCATTGCGGCATCCGCCCCAGTTGCAGGCGACCGATCGCCGACTGCATCTCGAGCATCCGCCAATTGGTACCGAAACTGTCATGCACCCACCGAAACCCCGGCGAATGCTGCTTCTCATAGACCGAGGACCAGTTCTTCCCATGATCCTTGTACGACCACATCAGGCTCCACAATTCCTCGTCATCAGTCGTCACCATGCCGCCTTCGCCGCCGGTCGTCATGATCTTGTCCTGGCAGAAGGACCAGGCGCCAATACGGCCGAAGGTGCCGACCGATTTGCCGTGGATCGCAGCGCCATGCGCCTGCGCGCAATCCTCGATCACCGCGATCCCGTGTGATTCGGCAAGGTCCATAATGGCGGGCATGTCAGCAGGCCAGCCGGCAAGATGTACGGGAATGATTGCCCTGGTCCGCGGCGTGATCCGCGGCGCGATCGTCGCGGCGGAGATATTGCCACTGTCGCGATCGACATCGGCGAAAACCGGGATGGCGCCCGCCGTGACGACGCACGAGATGGACGCGATGAAGGTTCGGGGGGTAACAATCACCTCGTCCCCGGGTCCGATGCCGAGCGCACGAAGGGCAAGATCCAGCGCCAGCGTGCCGTTGGCGACAGCAACCCCACGCCGCGCGCCACACCAGTCAGCGAACTCGCGCTCGAAATGCCGCCCTTCTTCGCCCGTCCAGTAATTGACCCGGTTCGACAGCAGGACGTCCCTGACGCGATCGGCTTCCTCGCTGGTGAAACTCGGCCAAGGTGCGATGGTCGTATTAAGCAATGATTTCCCTATCGTGGTTGTCGAACGCCCCCCTCGCGGCGCGTTAGCGAAGTGACGGGATCGAGGCAATCGCAATGGCGACCTGTCGCCGCCTACCGCTTGTCTTCGCCCACCCTGTGCGTTAACGGGCAGCTTCGCTTTTAATGGCCGCTGCGCCGATGCCCGTTCCCATCCAGGAAATGATGATTTTTTATGAAGATAGCGATTATTACTGGAATCACCGGACAGGATGGCGCCTACCTGGCCGCATTGCTTCTTGAGCGCGGTTACAAGGTCGTTGGCACGTTCCGCCGGGCAAGCTCGACGAACTTCTGGCGCATCGAGGAATTAGGGATCGCGCAGCACGAAAATTTCGAACTTGTCGAATTCGACCTGACCGATCAGGGGTCAGCTATCCGACTTGTGTCGAAATACCAGCCGGACGAACTCTATAATCTTGCGGCTCAAAGCTTCGTCGGCGTTTCGTTCGACCAGCCAGCGACGACGGCCCACATCACCGGTGTCGGTGCGCTCCATCTGCTTGAGGCGATCCGGATCGTGAAGCCGAATACGCGCTTCTATCAGGCATCGACCTCGGAAATGTTCGGCAAGGTGCAGGCGATTCCGCAGAATGAAGCGACGCCCTTTTATCCGCGCAGCCCCTATGGCGTGGCGAAGCTATTCGCGCACTGGACAACGATCAACTACCGGGAATCATTCGGGATATTCGGATCGTCGGGTATCCTGTTCAACCATGAATCGCCGCTTCGAGGGCTCGAATTCGTGACGCGCAAGATCACCGACGGGACAGCCCGGATAAGTGCTGGGAAGCTCGACTGCCTCGAACTCGGCAATCTCGATGCCGAACGTGACTGGGGCTATGCCAAGGATTATGTCGAAGGCATGGCGGCTATGCTCCAGCATCCTACGCCGGGCACCTATGTGCTTGCGACCAACCGAAAGGCCAGCGTGCGCGATTTCGTGACGATGAGCTTCGCCGCAGCGGGGATCGAACTCGCCTGGTCCGGATCCGGGATCGAGGAGACCGCGCGCGATACCGCGAGCGGTGAGACGCGCGTCCGCGTCAATCCGAAATTCTACCGCCCCGCCGAGGTCGAGCTGCTGATCGGCGATCCCGCGCTCGCCCGTAACGATCTCGGGTGGCAGGCCAAGACCTCGCTCGACGAATTGTGCCGCCTGATGGTCGAGGCCGATATCCGACGGGTTGGCGAGGGTCGGAGTTTCTAGGATGCGTGTCGTCCTGACCGGCGCGTCGGGGTTTACTGGGCGCCACCTGATCGAACGGCTGAAGCGCAAGGGCAGCGAAGTCTTCGCGCTGGGCATGGAATACGTCGACGGCGTCGAGGGGAATCTGGTCGCCGATCTTCGCGACCACGACCGCATGGCGGCATGGCTAAAGGATGTCCGGCCGACGCATATCATCCACCTCGCCGCACTCAGCCATGTCGAGGGCGATGCGCTCGATTTCTACCGCGTCAATGTGATCGGCACCGAAACATTGCTGCTCGCCGTCAAATCCGCAGAGCTCACGCCCGACAGGGTCGTAATCGCGAGCAGTGCCAATCTGTACGGCAACTCACGCCACTCGCCGATAGCCGAGACCGCGCCGGTCAATCCGGCCAATCATTATGCAGTGAGCAAGGCGGCGATGGAATTGACCTTGCTACGCTATCGTGACCGGTTGCCGATCATTGTCACGCGGCCGTTCAACTATACCGGGCCCGGCCAGTCCGAACGGTTCGTCTATGCCAAGATAGCGCGCACCTTTGCGCGCCGTGACCCGGTACTCACGCTCGGTAACATCGCGGTGGCGCGTGATGTTTCAGACGTGCGCGACGTGTGCGAGGCCTATGCGCGCCTCCTCGATGCGCCAGTCGACAATCTGCCAGTGAACATCTGTTCGGGAACTTCGCTCTCGCTCGAACGGACGATCGCGATCCTGCGTGACATCACCGGCCACAGCCCCTCGATCGAGGTCGATCCGGCGCTGATACGCGGCTCGGACATCCGCGAACTCACCGGCGATCCCAGTCGTCTTTATGAACTTGTCGGCAGCTGGGATCGGGTCGACATCCGGCAAACGCTCGCCGACATGCTGGCGGACTGACCCCGATTCGGGGTCGGTAAGGGTCGACGATCATGCGCATCTGCTTCTTCGCCAATCTTTCGCAGCACGCCAACTGGCGAGAAATGTTCGAGAAAGTCGAATTCTATCGGGTCGACATCGAACTGCTCCGCTCGCTGGGGCACGAGGTCGTTCTGGCCGGGACGCCTAGAGGAATTGACTGGTCGGCCGACCTCTATTACGGCTGGTGGTGGGGGCACGCCCCCTTCCTCCTCCCTCCCGCGAAGCTGCGTCGCCGTCCCCTGATCGTGACAGGGGCCTTCGATTATGCGACCTGCCGCGAGGAACTGCCAGGGCTCTGCTATCTGGATCGCCCGGCGTGGCAGCGGACGATATTGTCGTCGATGCTCCGCCTTGCTGACGCCAACCTGTTCATTTCACAATATGAATTCAATGAGGTGACCGACAATCTGAAGGTCCGCAATCCCGTCTCGGTTCCGCTGGCGATCGACACCGATCTCTGCATCGTCGACGATGCGGCGTCTCCGGGCGACTATTACTTCACCGTATCGCTGCAAAGTCGGGAGAATGCGGTCCGGAAAGGTCTGCCACAGGCGATCGAGGCTTTCGCCAGGGTTGCACGCCAACGCCCCGAAACGCGGCTAATCATCGCCGGCAAGCGGGGCGATTATACCGCGACACTCGCCGCGCAAGCGGAGGCGCTCGGTGTAGGCGACCGGGTAGAATTCCCGGGCATGATTAGCACCGAAGACAAGCTGCGCGCCTTTCGCGAATGTATCGCCTACGTCCAACCGACGCTCTATGAGGGCTTCGGGCATGCGGTCGGCGAAGCCTTGGCCTGCGGGGCCGACGTCGTCGCCGCGAGCCGCGGGGCGGTTCCCGAAGTGACCGGCGGTCTCGCCCAAATAGTCGACCCGAAGGATGTTGACGCGATTGCCGATGCGATGCTGGCCTGCGCCGCGAACCGGGCCGACGGCGCGACCCGTCACGCGCGGCACAACTGGATCGTGTCGAATTTCGGCATGAACGTCCGGCGCGAACGACTGCGCCGCGTCATCAGCGACGTGACGGGGCGATAGTGCGCAATCTCCTGCAACGACTGCCGGCACTGTGGCAGAGCGAATATGCGGCTCTCCTCGTCCTGATCGTTTCGATTCAGGGCACTGTGCTCGTCAGCCAAGCGGTCGCCGCGATCTTCTTCGATCCGGTTTTCATTGGCAAGATCCGGACCTTTGAAAGCGGCTTTTCGGTCATGCTGCTGATTGCCGGGTTCGGGGCTCCCGGGCTCGCGATCCGTGAACTCGCCGCGTCCCGTCACGACCCCGAACTCGCAGGCACGCAGTTTCGCAATCTCATATTGCTGCCGGTCATGGGCGCTGTGATCGCGCTCGTCGTCGCCGTTCCGCTACAGCACGTCGCCCACCCAGCCTTTTCGATCGGTTTCCTCTCGCTTGCCGCGGCAGCGTTGCTTCTCGCGCTCGTCAACACCGTGCGCCTGCTGAGCGCGGTCGGCCAGGCGATAGGCGCAACGCGAACTATAGCCTTCGCGGTGCTCGTCGGCGCGATGCTCAGCGGCATGGCGCACCTCGCCGGTGCGCTGGGTGGGACGCTCGAAAGCTGGCTCATGGGCCGCGTCGCGGGAGAGACGATTCTGCTGATCTTTCTGATCATGTCATTCCGCCGTTTCCTTCCGACGAGCGCGGGCTGGCGCTTTCACTCGACCCGCTTTCTCCGGCTTATCGCACGATCGACGACGGTGAATCTCGGACTGATTACGCGAATGGCGGCCGATAGCGCGCCGATCCTGATGTTGGGCTTCGCTGTCGCTGCGGCCGTCCACGCCGGGACGGGCGACGAGATCGCGCTAAGATCCAATGTCGGCTATTTCGGCATCGCAACCCTGCTTTTGTCGCTCGGCATGCTTCCGATTTCGGTTGTCTGCCAGCAGGCGATTCCTTACCTCACCCGCGCCGAATCCGGCGATGACCGCCTGACAATTCGGCGCGCAACCTTGCTCCGCGCGGTGGCGGTCGCACTGTCGGGAGCGTGGCTCATCGGAATGGCACTGCTCATCCTGACCTTGGTGGGACTAGTGGACTGGGCAGCAGCCTCGGCGGCACTGGCGCTCCTGCCATCGCTGTTCCTCAAGGCGATCGCGGCGACCTGCGGAAGCGTGCTGCTCGCGTCCGACCGCCTGTCTCCGCCTATGTGGGTCAACTTGGCCGAACTCGGTGCGATCGCAGGCGTTTTCGCTTGTGCGGACCAAGCTTATGGTGTTTCGGTCGCCGTCGTGGCGACCTTGATTGGCAGCGTAATCTCCGCGGGCGGCATGCTGATGATCGAGCTTACCGGAGCGAAGAAATGAACCGTATCGACTGGCTGTCGCCCAAGCCATTGTTCTTAATCATTCTGCTCCTCGGCGTCTATGTTCCCGCCTACGCGTTCCTCAAATATGACGACTGGTTCAGCAAGATCTGGCCGTTCCTGTTTTTCAACAAGCTGAAGACGACGCTGGAGGTGATGGGCATTTATGCCGCGGTCGCCGCAACGTTCGTCGTCGCGCATCGCCGCGCCGTCCGAAAGCCGTACACCGGAGCGATCCGGCCGATCCAGCACCACATATTCCACCGCCTGAACTTCATCCTGATCGGGGCCGGGCTCGGCACCATCGGATTGATCCTGTTCTTCGTCGGCGGCATCGGCGGCCTGCTTGAGGGCGCGTCGGACCGGACGCGCGCCTTCGCTGGCATCCAGGGGCTGTTCCTGTTCCTCAACACCCTCGCCTCTGCGATCATTGTCTGGTCGCTGCGCCTGATGACGCGGCCGACTCTTCTGTCGGAAAAGGTCTCTTTTCTCGGCTTTCTGATGGTGGCGCTGCTCATCCTCGCGCTTCAGGGCCAGAAGAGCACGCTGTTCATCCTGATTGCCGCGGTGGGCATCATCTTCCATGTCCGGATTCGCCGCTTCACCCTACCCGAAATCCTGATCGCGACATTCGCGCTCTATTGCGCGCTGATGTCCTACCACATCTACAAGCAAGAATATCTGGTCCTTGGCCGCGTCGTGTCGCTGTCGAGCGGCGGGCAGTTTTGGGACACCTTCTACCAGTTCCTGAACCAGCAGTTTTTCGGCAACTTCATGCAGTTGCAGACGATGGCGGTGCTCGTCGAAGGCATGCCGATCCCGCTGCAATATCAATATGGCGCGACCTATTGGGCGGGCATCACGCTGTTGATTCCGCGCTCGCTCTATCCGGACAAGCCGCTGCCCTCGACAGGGACGTTCACCGAGGCATTTTGGCCTGACGCATGGCGCGCAACGGGAACGACGCTGCCAGCCGGGGTCTTCGGCGAAGGCTATATGAACTTCGGCATCGCCGGGGCGCTGTTCGTCGCGTGGATCGCGGGCACATTTTACGGACGGATCGAATGCCGTCGCAAGGCCGATGTCGATGATGATTTCGGTCTGATCCTCTACGCCGTGATGGTCGCAGCGATGCTTCACTATTTCCGCGGGGAGCTCGCATCGGTGACCTATACCGCGCTGTCGATCGTGCTGCCCTGCATCGTCGTCACACGCCGGTTGAAGGCGGCCGCCTGAAACCCGTCAGCCATGCGAGCAGCTGGGCCGCATCGGTCCGGCGGGATTGCCGACGACAGTGGCAAAATCGGGAACGTCGCTGACGACCACCGCGCCCATGCCAACGGTCGCCCCGCGCCCGATCCGGATATTCTGACGGATCAACGCGCCCGACCCGATATAGGCATGATCCCCGATTTCCACCCCGCCGTTACAGCAGGCTGCGGGCGCGAAAGTCACAAAATCGCCGATCCGACAGTCGTGCGCGACATAGGCGTACATGTTGCACTGGAACTGCCGCCCGACCACTGCCGCCGCGTTGATCATCGTGAAATCGCTCACCAGCGCCCCTTCGCCAAGCGTCGCGAACGGGCTGACCAGCGCGGTCGACGCAATCATCGATCCGATACGGCACCCCATTGTGACCAGTCGCCGCTCTATTTCTTCCCGCGCGCTGCCGCTTCCGACCGCGATATAGATCGTGTCGTCAGGCCCCAGTTCGGCAGAATCGAGGACGGGCAGGTCGAACATCGCGCCGCCGCCGCCGTCGGTCGCAAAACAGATGGTCTCGCTGGCTGCAAGCCTACGCCGCAGCATGTCCGCGACTTCCCTGCCGTGTCCGCCATTCCCGAAGATGATGTGCCGCATGGACAGGGCATGCTTCAAGGCGAATTCTTCGTCAAGTTCAGGCGCCTGAGGTTGCGCGGCAGGGGCAGGATCGCTAGGGCACGCCCCGGATCAATCAGGAGAATCTGCCTTGTGCGGGATTTATGGAGTGCTGGGTCAAACCAGGCACCCCGAACGCGGGCTTGCCGCCATTCGCCGGCGCGGCCCCGATCAGGCAGGACGCTGGTTCGACGGCGAGGCGGCGATATGGCTCGGCCATCGCCGCCTTTCGATCATCGATATTTCCCAAACCGGCGCCCAGCCCATGCATTCCCCCGACGGCCGCTACGTGATGGTCTATAATGGCGAGGTCTATAACTATCGCGAACTGAAGAGCGAACTGGAGGCGGCGGGCGAACGCTTCGCCGGGACGAGCGACACCGAGGTGGTGCTGCGACTGTTCCAGCGCGAAGGGCGCGCGGCGCTGACGCGCCTCAATGGAATATTCGCTCTCGCCATTTGGGATCGGGCGGAAAGCCGGTTGACGCTGGCCCGCGATCCGATGGGGGTCAAACCGATCTATCTTGCCCGCACCGCCGACGGCGGCATCGCCTTCGCCAGCGAAATCAAGGCGCTGGTCCGCGCGGGCGACGTCACACCGACGCTGAATAACAGCGCCGCGCTGCACCATCTCGGTTTCCTATGGTCACCGGGACGCCAAACGATCATGGGCGGAGTGGACAAGCTGCTGCCGGGCGAATTTCTTGAAATCGAGCTCGGCCGCGAACCGCGGATCGAAACCTATGCCGATCCCTCATTACCCGATCCCAAAGCCCCTCGCATTGCTTCGGTGGATGACGCCGTCTCGGCGGTGCGATCGGGGGTCGAGGAGGCCGTCAAGCGCCAGCTCGTTGCCGATGTGCCTCTCGGCAGTTTTCTGTCGGGCGGCCTCGATTCCTCGGCGATCGCCACCTTCGCCTCGCGGCATCGCGATGGCCCTGGCGCGTTGCAATGCTTCTCGATAGAGATTGCGACCGGAGATCTCGGCAGCGAGGGCTTCGCCGACGATCTCGGCTATGCACGCCGCGTAGCGGACCATCTGGGGGTCGATCTGCACATTGTCCAGGCGGGGACCGACATGTGCGACCGGCTGCGCGAGATGGTCTATTTCCTTGATGAGCCCACCGCCGACCTCGCCGCGCTCAACACGTTGCTGATTTCGGAGCTGGCCCGCGCGAACGGCATGACGGTTTTGTTGTCGGGATCGGGCGGCGACGACATCTTCACCGGCTATCGCCGTCACTTCGCGCTGTCGCAGGAGAATTATTGGGGCTGGCTGCCCCGCGCTGCGCGTGCCGGCTTGCGCGCGGGCAGTAGCCTGTTGCCTAAAGACCGGCCGTTCGCGCGCCGCGTCGCCAAGGCGTTTCAATACGCCGACAGCGATGCCGATGAACGGCTTATATCCTATTTCTACTGGATCGACCCCGACCATGCGGCGCGTCTGTTACATGCCGACCGCCGTGGTGGGTTTGGCGCGGCCGCGATGGCCGCCCCGATGCGCGAGACGCTCGCCCGTATCCCCGCGGGTGCGTCGCCGCTCGAGCGGATGCTCTATCTCGAATGCCGACATTTCCTGACCGACCACAATCTCAATTATGCCGACAAGATGGGGATGGCGGCAAGCATCGAAATTCGCGTGCCGCTGATTGACCTCGATCTGGTTCGCCTCGCCGGGCGCCTGCCCGACGCGATCAAGCAGCGCGGCCGCGTCGGCAAATGGGTGTTCAAGAGGGCGATGGAAGGGTTGCTTCCCGACGACGTTATCTATCGGCCCAAGACCGGCTTCGGCGTTCCGCTGCGGCAGTGGATCGTGGGCCCGCTCGATCCGCTGGTCCGCGAAGCGCTGTCGCCGGCAAAAGTCGCCGCGCGCGGCCTGTTCGATGCCGACGAGATCGCCCGGTTGATCGACGCGAACCGCGTCGGCCGAATCGACGCCTCCTATACCATCCTCTCGATGTTGTGCCTCGAAATCTGGTGCCAGCAATTTATCGACGGCGATTTCGCAGTCGATCCCGACATCGACGCGCATCGAGATGCGCCCGTTTCCAATACCGAATGTGAGCGAGCATGAAGCAGATCGTACAGAACCTCAGCAGCGGCGAGACGAGCATCGTCGATGCGCCTGCGCCGTCCGTCACGCGGGGCACCGTGCTGATCCGCACCACGACCAGTCTCATTTCGTCCGGAACCGAGCGAATGCTCGTCGATTTCGGCCGTGCATCGCTGTTCCAGAAGGTTCGCAAGCAGCCGGAACGTGTCCGCCAGGTTCTCGACAAGGTTCGTACCGACGGCCTTGCGACGACCTATGAAGCGGTGCGCTCGAAACTCGAGCAGCCGATCCCGCTCGGCTATTGCAACGTTGGCGAGGTGATCGATGTCGGCGCGGGCGTGACCGAGTTCACCGTTGGCGATCGCGTCGTTTCGAACGGCCCGCACGCCGATGTCGTCCGCGTCCCCCGCTTATTGTGCGCGCGTATCCCCGACGGAGTCGACGACGAAGCGGCGGCGTTCACCGTCGTGGCCAGCATAGGCCTGCAAGGCATCCGCCTCGTCCAGCCGACCATCGGCGAAACCGTGGTGGTAACGGGCGCGGGCCTGCTCGGTCTCCTTACCGTGCAACTGCTACGCGCTGCTGGCTGCCGGGTTCTCGCGATCGACTTCGACGAAAGCAAGCTCGCGATCGCTCGCGAGCTGGGCGCCGAGACCTGCAATCCCGGCGGGGGTGCCGACCCCGTCGCCGCAGGTCTGTCGTTCAGCCGCGGCGCGGGAGTGGATGCGGTCATTATCACCGCGTCGACCGACAGCAGCGATCCCGTGTCGCAAGCGGCCAACATGTGTCGCAAGCGCGGACGGATCGTCCTGGTCGGGGTGACCGGGCTCACCCTCAATCGTGCCGACTTTTATGAAAAAGAATTGTCGTTCCAGGTCTCATGCTCCTACGGCCCGGGCCGTTACGACCCGGGCTATGAGGAAGGCGGTAACGACTATCCGCTGGGATTCGTGCGCTGGACCGAACAGCGCAATTTCGAGGCTGTTCTCGATATGCTCGCCAGCGGGGCGCTCGATACGGCGCCGCTCGTCAGCCACCGTTTTGCCTTCGAAGACGCGCCCGGCGCCTACGACGTGCTGACCACCGACAAGTCGGGCCTCGGGCTGATCCTTGAATATCGCAGCGAAAACGAAAGCCGGCTTGCCCGAAACATCAGCTTCGTTCCCGCAGCGACCATACCCGCAGCGCGTGTCGACGGCGCCCCTCGCTTCGCTATGATCGGTGCCGGAAACTACGCTTCGCGCATGCTGATCCCGGCGCTTCGCGGCGCGGGTGCGATAATGGCAACGCTCGTCAGTTCGGGCGGCTTATCGAGCGCGCTCCACGGTTCGAAGAACGGTTTCGAGCAGGCAAGTACCGATCGCGCCGCGGTTCTCGCAGACCCCGCGATCGACGTCGTCGCCATTGCGACTCGCCACGATACCCATGCGGGCTTTGCGATCGACGCGCTCGACGCGGGCAAACATGTCTTCGTTGAAAAGCCACTGGGCATCACGCGCGAGGAAATCGATGCGGTGGAGGCGGCCTATCGGGCAGCGCAGGACCGCGGCGCGGCGCGCCAGTTGATGCTTGGCTTCAACCGCCGGTTCGCGCCACATGTCGTGCGGATGAAGCAACTCCTCGCCACCGTGGCGGAGCCGAAAAGCTTCATGATGGTGATGAACGCCGGTGCAATTCCCGCCGACCACTGGACACAGAATCCGAATGTCGGCGGCGGCCGCATCATTGGCGAAGCATGTCATCATATCGACCTGATGCGTTTCCTTGCCGGAGCGCCCATCACGTCGGTGCGCGCGCAGCGGATCGGCGATTCCGGGGGACTGGCGGTGACCGAGGACAAGGCCGCAATCACCCTCGGTTTCGCTGACGGGTCTTTCGGTACGATCCATTATCTCGCAAACGGCTCCGCAAGTTTCCCAAAGGAGCGGATAGAGGTCTTCGCCGCCGGCCAGGTGCTGCAACTCGACAATTTCCGCAAGCTCAAGGGGTTCGGCTGGCGCGGCTTCCGGTCGATGAACATGTTCCGCCAGGACAAAGGCCAGGCCGATTGCGCAAAGGCTTTCGTTTCGGGGCTCTCCACCGGCACACCGGCGATCGCCGCCGAAGAGATTTTCGAAGTGGCACGCGCCACGATTGAGGCAGCGGAGCAGCTTCGCAGCCAATGAGCCGCCTTGCGACCAGATTCAGAACCCTGCGCGCGCTGGGTTTCGGCAATATCCTGCGGGTGCTGTCCTATCGGGCGCAGCTTCGCCTTGGCCGCTATCCGGCCGAGCCGGCCTCGGGCACCATATTGCCGACCGGTCCGATGTTCCTGCCCCCGGCGCTTCCTCCGACCGGCCTCGGCGCCCCGCACGACTGGACGAACGAAGGTCTGCTGTTCAGCCACCACCCCTTCCCGCTAGGCGACGCCCCCCCCGCCTGGCTGGTCAATCCTTTCACGGGCGAAGATTTCCCGGATCGCGGCCGCCCCTGGTTCCGCATCGGCGATTTCGATCCGCGTTTCGGTGACATCAAACTGGCATGGGAATTGTCACGTTTCAGCTGGGCTCTGCCGATGGCCCAGCGCGCGCGCGAGGGGTCGGGCGACGATTTCGACCGGCTCAATCGCTGGATTGACAACTGGACGTTCGAGAACCCGCCCTATCGCGGTCCCAACT
The DNA here is from genome assembly GCF_001468395.1 of Sphingopyxis sp. H073. Lineage (GTDB taxonomy): Bacteria > Pseudomonadota > Alphaproteobacteria > Sphingomonadales > Sphingomonadaceae > Sphingopyxis. The sequence continues at coordinate 56,922 of NZ_LNSG01000004.1, forward strand.
GGAAATGCGCGCAGGAAGCCGGCATCCGGGTGATGCATCTCGCGATGGTGTCGCTGTTGCTGGGGCATCGCGACGCGACGCCGCGGCTCGCTGGGTGGCTCGACTGGCATTTGCGGCGCATCGCCCCGACGATGGCTTATGCGCGCGCGCAGGACAATAATCACGGGACGTCGGAGGCCGCGGCCCTGTTCATCGGCGGGGCGTGGCTGGCGCGGTCGGGTCATCCGCACGCCGAAGGGTGGGCCCGCAGGGGCCGTGCGGCGCTGGAAGAACGCTGCCTCGCGTTGATCGCGCCCGACGGCAGCTTCAGCCAGCATTCACTGACTTATCACCGCATGATGCTTGACACGCTGTCGATGGCCGAACTGTGGCGCCGCGCGCTCGACCTGCCCCCGTTCAGCGCGTCGCTGACCGATCGTGCGACCCGCGCCGCCGGGTGGCTGCACGCGATGATCTTCTCGCCGGATGGCGATGGCCCGAACCTCGGCGCGAATGACGGGGCACAATTGCTGCCGATGTCCGATACACCCTATCGCGATTTCCGCCCGTCCTGCGCATTGGCGCTAACCTTGTTTGCAGATGCAGACGCTTTCGGGGGCGACGTCGCCCGCCACGCCCGCTGGTTCGGCATCGACACGCCGTCCGGCAAGGTGGCGGCCGAACCGGCGCACCGACTGTTCGATGCGGGAGGCTATGCCGTCCTGCGGCAGCAAGGCGCCGTCGCTCTGCTGCGCTACCCCCGCTTCCGCTACCGTCCAAGCCAGGACGATGTGATGCATGTCGACCTCTGGATCGATGGCGAGGCTATCCTGCGAGACGGCGGCACCTACAGCTACAACGATGGCGATGCGTGGATCGACTATTTCGGCGGGATCGCGGGGCATAATAGCATCGAGTTCGACGGCCGCGAGCCGATGCCGCGGCTCGGCCGCTTCCTTCTCGGAGACTGGCTCGACGCGTCGGAATCCGAAACTGGAATAGATGCCGCAGGCCGCCCCGTCGCCCGTGCGGCGTATCGCGACCGACACGGCGCGCTGCATCGCCGTATGATCACCCTGGCGCCCGGCGAAGCGGTGGTGGTCGACGAAGTCTCGGGACTCAGCAACGATGCGACGATCCGCTGGCGCCTGCGGCCCGGCGAGTGGCATCCCATCGCCGGCGGCGTCGCGGCGGGCGGCCTCTCGATCACGATCGAAGGTGATTTCCGCGACGCGCCACGCATCGTAGCGGGCCATGAATCGCTCTTCTATCGCGAAAAACGCGACGTTCCCGTGCTAATCGCGACCGCGGCCGACGCAGGGACGATCCTTACGCGGCTAAGGTGGCCAGCATGAGGATAATCTATCTACACCAGCATTTTTCGACGCCTAAGGGATCCGCGGGCAACCGCTCATATCAGATGGCCCGCGCGCTGGTTTCCGAAGGTCATCAGGTGACGATGCTGTGCGGCAGCTATTCGGGCGGCACCACTGGCCTGACAGGCAATTTTCAGCGGGGCATCCGCCGCGGCATCGTCGACGGAATAGACGTCATCGAATGCAACCTCCCCTACTCGAACGCCACCGGCTTCCTTAGACGGTCATTGCTGTTCCTGCGCTTCATGCTGCGCACGATCGGCTTTGTCCTGACCGAGCGATACGACATCCTGTTCGCCACGACCACTCCGCTGACCGTCGGGGTTCCGGGAATCATCGGCCGCTGGCTGCGCGGCAAACCTTTCGTGTTCGAAGTCCGCGACCTGTGGCCCGAATTGCCGAAGGCGATGGGAGCGATCCGCAATCCAGCCGTGCTTCGGGCGCTCGCCATCCTCGAAAAGGCGAGCTACAGGTCGGCGGACCGACTGATCGGCCTCTCGCCTGGAATCGCCGAGGGGATTGCGCGCGTCGGCGTCGACAAGGAACGGATCGCGATGATCCCGAACGGCTGCGACCTTGAGATTTTCGCGACTGACGCGCCCGAACGTCCGGAGGGCATCGCCGCGTCCCACTTGCTCGCCATCTACGCGGGCACGCACGGTATGGCGAACGCGCTCGACAGTGCGCTCGACGCGGCGGCCGTCCTTCGGCGCCGCGGGCGGGACGACATCAGGATCCTGCTGGTCGGCCAAGGCGGGCAGAAAGACGCGCTTGTCGAACGCGCGCGTCGCGAGGGACTGGACAATGTCCTTTTCCACGCACCGGTTCCGAAGGAAAAGCTTGCGTCGTTCATGGCAGGAGCCGACGTCGGGCTTCAGCTTCTGGCCAATGTGCCTGCCTTTTACTACGGAACATCGCCCAACAAATTCTTCGACTATCTGTCGGCGGGCCTGCCCGTCCTCTGCAATTATCCCGGCTGGGTCGCCGACATGATCGAACGCGATCATATCGGTTTCGCTGTCGCCCCCGACGATCCCGAAGCCTTTGCCGACGCGCTCGAACGCGCGGCGGCGGCAAAGGCCGAGCTGCCGGCGATGGGCAAACGGGCGCACTCGCTCGGCCAACGCGAATTCGACCGGCCCCTGCTCGCCCGCCAGTGGGTCGATTGGGTCACCGGCACCGTTCGTTGAAGGGCCGGGGCAAATGCGACATGCGCCGACAACCGGTCTTTGCCTTCGCGGCGCAACGGCGATAGGAGCGCCTTCCACTTTTCGTCATGGGAAATAGTTAATGGCCGCGAGAAAGATATTGATCGTTTTTGGAACCCGTCCCGAGGCGATCAAGATGGCCCCTGTCGTCCAAGCCCTCGCGGCGGATCCGGCGATCGACGCACGTGTATGCGTGACGGCGCAGCATCGGCAGATGCTCGATCAGGTGCTCGAGCTCTTCTCAATCCGTCCGGAATATGATCTCGACATCATGCGGCCGGGCCAGGGGCTGTACGACATCACCAGCAATGTGCTGCTCGAATTGCGTCCGGTGCTTGAGGCTTTCCGTCCCGAGGTCGTGCTGGTTCATGGCGACACCACGACGACATTAGCGGCGAGCCTTGCGGCCTATTATCAGCAGATCGCGGTCGGCCATGTCGAGGCTGGGCTCAGGACAGGGAACATCTATTCACCATGGCCAGAGGAAGTGAACCGCAAGGTTACCGGCGCAGTCGCGACGCTCCACTTTGCGCCGACTGAAAAGGCGGCAGCGAACCTCCGCGCCGAAGGTGTCCCAAACGACCGCATCTGGGTCACCGGCAATACGGTGATCGATTCGTTGCAGCACGCCGTCGAACTGATCCGAACGCAGCCGGAACGCGAGCGCGAACTTGCCGAGCGCTTCAATCTCGACCCGGCCAAGCGCATGATCCTGGTCACCGGTCACCGCCGCGAAAGTTTCGGCGACGGTTTCGAACGCATCTGCATTGCACTGGCGCGCCTCGCACAGCGCCAGGATGTCGAGATTGTCTATCCGGTTCATCTCAATCCAAACGTGAAGGGGCCGGTCGAAGCCAATCTCGGCAATCTTGCCAACGTCCACCTGCTCGCCCCGCAAGACTATTTGCCATTCGTCTATCTGATGGATCGCTCGACGATCATCATCACCGATTCGGGCGGCGTGCAGGAGGAGGCACCGTCGCTGGGCAAGCCGGTACTCGTGATGCGCGACACCACCGAACGGCCCGAGGCGGTCGAGGCCGGAACCGTTCGCCTCGTCGGGACCGATGTGGAGGCGATCTTGTCCGAAGCGAGCTTGCTGCTGGACGACGCGGAAGCCTATGCAGCCATGTCGCGTGCGCACAATCCCTATGGCGACGGAAAGGCAGCCGGACGGATTTTGCAGGCTCTGCGCGGTCTCGATCGCGCCTGACGTCATCAATATTCAAGGACAATTTCATGGCTTTCGAAACGATTTCGGTCATTGGTCTCGGGTATATCGGCCTGCCCACGGCAGCGATGTTCGCGTCGCTGAAGCGCAAGGTGATCGGGGTTGACGTCAACCCGAATGCGGTCAATGCGATCAACCGCGGAGAGGTACATATCGTCGAGCCCGATCTCGATATCGTCGTGCGGTCATGCGTGTCGGAAGGCATGCTGCGCGCGACCGCGACGCCCGAACCTGCCGACGCATTCCTGATTGCAGTGCCGACGCCCTTTACCGGTGACGATCACCAGCCTGACCTTGCCTATATCGAAAGTGCGTCGAGGGCGATCGCGCCCGTCCTCAAGGCTGGCGACCTTGTCGTTCTCGAATCCACTTCCCCGGTCGGTGCGACCGAGCAGATGGCGGCATGGCTTGCGGAAGCTCGACCGGACCTCCGTTTCCCGCAAGACGCGGGCGAAAACGCAGACATCAATGTCGCCCATTGCCCCGAACGCGTACTCCCCGGCCGCGTGATGCACGAGCTGGTGTGGAACGACCGTGTCGTCGGCGGCATGACCGCGCGCTGCTCCGAGCGCGCCACCGCGCTGTACAAGCTTTTCGTCCGCGGCGAGTGCGTAAAGACCAACGTCCGCACGGCCGAACTTGCCAAGCTGGCCGAAAACAGCTTCCGCGATGTCAACATCGCCTTCGCGAACGAATTGTCGATGGTGTGCGACAAATTCGGCATCGACGTCTGGGAACTGATCTCGCTCGCCAATCGCCATCCCCGTGTCAACATCCTCCAGCCGGGCCCGGGCGTGGGCGGCCATTGCATCGCAGTCGATCCCTGGTTCATCGTCGCCGGCGCGCGCGACGAGGCGAAACTCATCCGCTCCGCCCGCGAAGTCAACGATGCCAAGCCGGGCTGGGTCATCGACAAGATAGAGGCGGCGATCACCGCAGCTGGCGATACCGCGGCGATCGCCTGCTACGGACTTGCCTTCAAACCCGACATCGACGACCTGCGTGAAAGCCCGGCGCTCGAAATCACCCGCGAACTAGGGACGCGTTATCCGGGTCGCGTGCTAGCGGTCGAGCCCAATATCGATGCCCTGCCCGCCGCGCTCTCGGGCATCCAGCTGGTTTCGCTGGCAGAGGCGCAGGTGACGGCCAAGGTCCATGTGATGCTCGTCGATCACCGCGAGTTCAAGGAAGCCGGGGTTCCGACGGGCGAGCTCGTCGACAGTAAGGGCGTCTGGAAGAGCTGACGGGGCAGCAGCCGAGCCGGGGGGGCCCGCGCCATCATCCGTGGGCCAGCAGCTCCGTCACGGTTCCATTCTCAATCTTTGCGGTGCGATACTCGGGGACGAGCTTTTCCATCAGCGCGAGCGCCGCCCCAGCGTCCCCGGCTTCAAGCCGGTCGTGCATCGCTGTCAGGACCGCCTCGAGCGCGGGCCAGGGCAACATCGTTTCGTGGGCGCGAATGATTCGCTCGTGGCCGGTCGGCTGAGGATCGTCGCCGATCAGCAACTCCTCATACAATTTCTCGCCGGGACGAAGGCCAATTTCGACGATCTCGATGTCGCCGGCCGGGTTGTGCGCCGAACGTTCGGTCAGACCGCAAAGCCGGATCATCGAGACCGCAAGATCATAGATGCGAACCGACTGCCCCATGTCGAGAACGAACACCTCGCCGCCCTTCGCCATCGCGCCGGCCTGGATCACCAGCTGCGCCGCCTCGGGAATCGTCATGAAATAGCGCGTGATCCGCCTGTCGGTCAGCGTGATCGGACCGCCGGCGCGGATCTGTTGTCGAAACAGCGGCACGACCGAACCGCTCGAACCCAGAACGTTGCCGAAGCGGACCATCGAAAACACGGTTGCCGAACCGGCGGCCGCGCGAGCCTGAAGGACGAGTTCGCAAATGCGCTTCGACGACCCCATGACATTGGTCGGGCGCACCGCCTTGTCGGTGCTAACCAGAATGAAATGGGATACGCCCACAGCCTCGGCCGCCAGAGCCGTGTGAAACGTACCGAAAACATTATTGCGCAGGCCGGAGATCGGATTCGCCTCGACCAGCGGAACATGCTTGTATGCTGCGGCGTGAAAGGTGGTGTCAGGGCGATACTTTTCAAAGATGCGACGGATCGAGGCCCGATCGGACACGTCGCATAACTCAGGCACCACCTCCGAACCCAGCCCGCCACGAAAGGCCACCGACGAAAGCTCGCGCTCGATTTCATAGAGGCCAAGCTCGGATTGCTCGACCAGGATCAGCCGCGAGGGACGGCACGCCAATATTTGCCGGCACAATTCGCTACCGATCGATCCGCCAGCCCCCGTTACCAACACGACGCGGCCGGCAAGCGTCTTGCCCAGCAACAGTTCGTTCGGCGCAACGGGGTCGCGACCGAGCAATTCTTCGATCTGGATTTCGCGCAGATCGGAAATAGACACTTGGCCTTCGATGATGTTGCCGACGCTGGGCAATGAACGGACGGCGACTCCGCGCTCGGAAAGATCCTCGATGATCTGGCGGCGACGCGAGCGCGCGGCACTCGGAATCGCAAGCAGGACTTCGTCGATCCGATATTCATCGATCAGGGCAGGAAGATGCGCCGACTCATGGACTGGAATACCATCGAGCAGTTGTCCTCGCAGCCGGGGATCGTCGTCGATGAACGCGACTAGTTTCATCTGCGGTTCGTGACGAAGCGCCATCGCAAGCTGCTGCCCGGCCCGGCCCGCGCCATAGATGCAGATACCGTGCCGCTCGAACTGCTTATTTCCGGTATGCAAAAGGTCGACCACAATGAAACGCAGCGCCAGACGGCTGAAGCACAGGAGTGCGAGGAAGGTCATCGGGTATAGCAGTCCCATCGTCCGCGGAATGCCGGGAAACGAGACAAAGGACAGCATGATGACCATCGGCACCGTGAAGATCGCGCATGCGACGGCGAGGCTCATCATCGTACGGCCGCCCGAAAAACGGATCAGCGACGAATAGATATTGCGCGCCCAAGCGATTGGGAACCAGAAACTCGCCCCGAACGCGACGAGCATCCCGAAATAGGGGCCCCAGATGAACCACTTCCCGGTACGGAGCTGGAGCGCAATGATCGCTGCCACGACCAGCAGTCCGGCGTCGATGACCACCGCCATCCATCGCCGTTCAGACCGGGGCCGACCAGCAAGCCGGGTAATCGCTGCCAGCAGCATTTGCTCGCAACGCTCCAATATAGTCACCGCAATCTCCTCGCCGACGGATCGTCAGAGCGTGAAACACCGAAACGGGACCGGAGTTGCGCGCCGCCCCCGGGCGCGACGGGCGTCCCGCCGGGACGGTCTAGGTTGTCAGAAACCATTGTTGGTCTCCTTCGAGTCCGACCGCTGTGAGCCTTCCGGTATAATAAGCGCCCGTGTCGATCCCCAACCGGTTGGGATGAAGATCGATCTCTTCCTTGATCGTATGGCCATGGATGACGAAAAATCCGTGGTCGCGGGCATCGTCAAGAAAGGGCTGGCGGATCCAACGAAGGTCCGATGCCTTCTGATCCATCAGCGCGACGCCCGGTCGGATGCCCGCATGGACAAAAAGATAGTCGCCTTCGCGCACCCAGCTTTCGCCGGTTTCCAGGAATTGGCGATGCGAGGCGGGAACGAGGGCGGCCAAAGCGTCCGAAAGTTCGGCAAGGCTCATCCCCCGATACGCGTCAGGCGCAACGCCATAGCTGAGGATAGTCTCCTCGCCGCCGATCCGGCAAAAAAATTTCAATGCCTCGGAATCGCCCGCCAGAACCTTTGCGAAGACTTCTTCGTGATTCCCCGTAAGCCAATGAAAATCAGTCCATTCCTTGCTCGCTTTAACTGCCGTGTCGAGAACCGCGGCAGACGAGGGACCGCGATCGATCAGGTCGCCGAGCAGGATCAGAACCGTTTCCGCCGCCCCACGTGCGCGATCGTCGGCCCTTATCATATCGAGTAGCGCGACGAGCAGATCGTTCCGGCCGTGGATGTCGCCGACGGCGTATACGCGGCGCCCCGCTTCGACGCGGGGTCGCACCGCCGCAGCGGCCGGGGCACGTCGCCCAAAGAAATTTAAAAAAGACATTTGCACTTAAGCACTAAAAAATTAAAGATTTTTCGGAAATTGGGCGCGACGGGGCGGTGATGGACCAATGTGTACCGTTGGTCAAGGATTAGACCGCGTCTAGATACCCCCGTTACCGGACGAACAAGGGCAAGAAATGCTGAGTCGCTTGCAGACCATCGTAGTAGAAAAACCATGGGGTCGCACCGACATTCCGAGCGAGTTTGGCGACTTCGGCGACAGGCGTATCGGCGAAATATGGTTCGCGCATCCGAACGGCGCTGCTGCGCCGATCATGGTCAAATTCCTCTTCACCTCCGAACGCCTGTCGATCCAGGTCCATCCCGGCGACGAGGCGGGGCGCGCCGCCGGCTATCCGCGCGGCAAGGAGGAGTGTTGGCTGGTACTTGAAGCCGACGCCGGAGCGGAACTGGGGGTAGGACTTATCGGCGAAGCGACGCGAGACGTCCTCCGCAACGCCGCTATCGACGGGTCGATTGTCGACATGATCGACTGGCGACCGGCGCATGCTGACGATTTCGTCTATAATCGGGCAGGCACGATCCACGCCATCGGCGCGGGGCTGACGGTTGTCGAGGTGCAGCAGAACGTCGATTGCACCTATCGGCTCTACGACTATGGTCGCCCGCGCGAACTGCATCTCGACGCGGGCCTCGCGGTGGCCGCGACCAGGCCACACGCCGATCCCCGCGACCGCCGCGTGGCTGCGACCGAGAATTGCCTGCTCGTGGATGGCCCGAGTTTCCGCCTGCTCCACCTGTCCGGCCCCGACGCTTCCGCCTTCCTGCCGCAGGACATCGCGGACTTCACTTTCACTCCGCTGTCGCAAGGATGCAGCCTCGCCGGCGAAGATGTGCGGCTGGGCGAATGCGTCGCCACGGATCGTGCCGACCGGATCGCACTTGCTCCCCGTGCACGTGCGCTGCTCAGTTGGCCCGTCTGATCTCATCCCCAAAAGGTCCGGAAATGAACATGATCGTCCCCGTCATCTTGTCCGGCGGTTCCGGCACACGCCTGTGGCCCGTATCGACCGGCACCGCGCCAAAGCAGTTCCAGCCGCTGACCGGGAAGGGGAGCATGTTCTTGCAAACCCTCGAACGCGCGGCCGATCGCGGACGCTTCGCCCCGCCGCTCGTGGTCTGTGGCCCGGCACACGTCGCGCATGTCGAAGCAGACCTCGCAGCGGCGGGCATCGCCGATGCGCGCATTATTATAGAACCGGCGGCGCGCAACACCGCCCCCGCGATCGCATTGGCGGCGCGTGTCGCACTTGCCGACGACCCTGCCGCAACGATACTCGTCATGCCCGCCGATCACGTCATGACCGACGTCCCCGCCTTCCTCGCCGCGATCGAAGCCGCACTTCCGGCAACCGACGCGGGCGCACTGGCGACGTTCGGCATAGCGCCGTCCCATCCGGAGACGGGCTATGGCTATATCGCGATGGGCGATCCGTTTCTCGGCGCGCCGGGCGTTTACCGAGTCCGGCGCTTCGTCGAAAAACCGCCCCGCGACAGGGCCGAGGCGATGCTGGCCGAGGGCGGTCATTATTGGAACGCGGGCATCTTCCTTATGCGTGCCGACCGCTTCCTAACCGAACTCGAACGCCAACAACCCGCAATGGCCTCGTCCTGCGCAACCGCGGTTGCAAACTCGCGCGAGGATGGCGCGCGGTGCCATCCGGACGCCGAAGCCTTCCTTGCCAGCCCGTCGAACTCGGTCGACTATGCCGTGATGGAGGGCGCCGAACAGGTGGTGGTCGCTCCGGTTGATCCTGGCTGGTCCGACGTCGGCGGCTGGGCAGCACTGCACGAGCTTGGAGACAAGGACGAAAGCAACAACGTCCGGCTCGGCGATGTCATCGCGATCGACGCGAGGGGCAATTACCTCCGTGCCGACGGCGGCAAGCGCGTCGCCGTAGTCGGGGTCTCCGATCTGATCGTCGTCGCCCATGGCGAAGACATATTGATCATCCCGAAAGACCGCGCGCAGGAGGTCAAGGCGATCGTCGAATATCTGGCCGCGAACCCGCCGCCGACAGCCTGACGTCACCTCCCGCAGGCGCGTCCCTTGCCCCTCCCCTTGCGGCGCACCGACCCATCGCCCATATCCGGCGCATGACCAATCCCCATGCGCAAAGTGCCGCACCCTGGCACGGAACCACCATCCTTTCCGCCCGCAGTGCCGACAAGGTCGTCGTGATCGGCGACGGCCAGGTATCGATGGGCCAGACCGTGATGAAGCCGAACGCGAAGAAGGTGCGCCGCCTTCACGACGGCCGCGTCATCGGCGGTTTCGCGGGCGCGACCGCCGACGCCTTCACGCTCTTCGAACGGCTCGAGGCCAAGCTCGAACGTCACAACGGCCAGCTCCTCCGCGCCGCGGTCGAGCTGGCCAAGGACTGGCGCACCGACAAATATCTCCGCAATCTGGAGGCGATGATGATCGTCGCCGACAAGGAGGTGACGCTCGTCATCACCGGCAACGGCGACGTGCTCGAACCCAAGGGCGGGATCGCCGCGATCGGCTCGGGCGGCAATTTCGCCCTCTCCGCCGCGCGCGCGCTTGCCGACTATGAAAAAGATCCCGAGGTGCTGGCCCGGAAGGCGATGGAAGTCGCCGCCGACATCTGCGTCTATACCAACGACCAGTTCACCTCCGAAACCATCGAAATCCGGAAATAAATATGAACAAGGATCTGACTCCGAAGGCCATCGTGGCCGCCTTGGACACGCATATCATCGGCCAGGCCGCCGCCAAGCGAGCGGTTGCCGTCGCGCTTCGCAACCGCTGGCGCCGCCAGCAGCTCGCGCCTGACCTGCGCGACGAGGTGAGCCCCAAGAATATCCTGATGATCGGCCCCACGGGCTGCGGCAAGACCGAGATCTCGCGCCGCCTCGCGAAGCTCGCCGACGCGCCCTTCATCAAGGTCGAGGCGACCAAATTCACCGAGGTCGGCTATGTCGGCCGCGACGTCGAACAGATCGCCCGCGACCTCGTCGAGGAAGCCGTCCGGCTCGAAAAGGACCGCCGCCGCGAGGCCGTGCGCGCCGCCGCCGAGGAGGCCGCGATGGAGCGGCTGCTCGATGCCCTCACCGGCAAGGGCGCGAGCGAGGCGACGCGCGAAAGCTTCCGCCAGCGCTTCCGCGACGGGCATCTCGAACAGAGCGACGTCGAGATCGAGGTCAGCGACGCGCCGTCGATGCCGTTCGAACTCCCGGGGCAGCCGGGACAGGTCGGCATGATCAACCTCTCCGACATGCTCGGCAAGGCGCTTGGCGGCGGGCCGAAAAAGCGCCGCCGCATGAAGGCGATGGAGGCGTGGAAACGGCTGCTCGAAGAGGAGCAGGACAAGCGTCTCGACCAGGATGATGTCGCGCGCGTCGCGCTCGCCGATGCCGAAGCGAACGGCATCGTCTTTCTCGACGAGATCGACAAGATCGCGGTCAGCGACGTGCGCGGCGGCTCGGTGAGCCGCGAGGGCGTCCAGCGCGACCTCTTGCCGCTGATCGAAGGCACGACCGTCGCGACCAAATATGGCCCGATGAAGACCGACCATATCCTCTTCATCGCCTCGGGCGCGTTCCATGTCGCGAAGCCGAGCGACCTGCTCCCCGAACTGCAGGGCCGGCTGCCGATCCGCGTCGAGCTCGGCGCGCTGACCGAGGAGGATTTCGTCCGTATCTTGAGCGAAACCAAGGCGGGCCTCCCCGAACAATATGCTGCGCTGCTCGGCACCGAGGGGGTGACGCTGAACTTCAAGCCCGAAGCGATCGCGCGCGTCGCCAGACTGGCCGCAGACGTGAACGAAAAGGTCGAGAATATCGGCGCGCGCCGCCTCCAGACGATCATGGAGCGGCTGGTCGAGGAAATCAGCTTTACCGCCGAGGACGCTCCCGGCACGACGCTCGACATCGACGCCGCCTATGTCGACAAGCAGCTCGCCGATGTGGTCGGCGACACCGACCTCAGCAAATATGTGCTGTAGCGTGGGGTGACCGATTTCGGTCGGAAGCTGCCATAAGATCCTCCCCATCGACTTGCGATGGGGAGGGGGACCGCCGCGAAGCGGTGGTGGAGGGGCGGCGAGCGTTAGCGAGCGCTGCGCGCTCGGCCCCTCCGTCAGCCCTGCGGGCTGCCACCTCCCCATCGCAAGTCGATGGGGAGGACCATAACGTCCGCTCCCCACCCCATTTCGGCCGTCCGCCGCCAATCTGGCGGCGATGACCGGAATCGACCGGTTTCGGACATTCGTTCCTCCCTGTGCCGTGGGCATGGGGAGGTGGCAGCGCGAAGCGCTGACGGAGGGGCTTTTGCGCCGACGTCGCGGCCCCTCCACCACTCGCTTCGCGAGCGGTCCCCCTCCCCATGGCTACGCCACAGGGAGGATAATTCCCTCTTCGTCATCCCGGACTTGATCCGGGATCCATCCCCGCGTCGAAGTCGTGGACCCCGGAGCAAGTCCGGGGTGACGAATGTCTGGAAACCACCCCTTTCCGGACCTTCAACAAGCCATATCGATCTTCGCTGCCCTTCCCCAAACGCCATGCCCAAAAACCGCTTTCCTACAATATCCAGTCATGCTTCAAGCTGGCGGACGAACAGTCCCTTCCCGATCCGCCACGCCACCCATTCGTCCGCACCCCGCGCGGCACAGATTCGACGGGTTCGCCATTGGGCTGACCTTTCCTGAACTTTGACGGGTCGGTGTCGGCGGCGTGATGCCCCTTTCGCAGATGCAGCATTTGGGTTAAACGCGCCGCCGATCCAGTTTTCCCCTACGGAGTCTCATGCCATGACCGCCACCGATCCCGTCGTCTTCCTCTCCTATGCCCGCACCCCGATGGGCGGCATGCAGGGCGCCCTGTCGGACGCGAGCGCGACCGATCTCGGCGCCACCGCGGTCAAGGCGGCGGTCGAACGTGCTGGCGTCGCCGGCGACGATATCGAGCGCATCTATATGGGCTGCGTGCTTCCCGCCGGCCTCGGCCAGGCGCCGGCGCGTCAGGCCGCGATCAAGGCCGGCCTGCCGAAGTCGGTGCAGGCGACGACCGTGAACAAGGTCTGCGGCTCGGGCATGCAGACGGTGATCATGGGCGCCGAAGCGCTCGCCGCCGGCAGCGTCGATGTCGTCGTCGCGGGCGGCATGGAATCGATGACCAACGCTCCTTATTTGCTCAAGAAGCATCGCTCGGGCGCGCGCATCGGCCACGACACCGCCTATGACCATATGTTCCTCGACGGGCTGGAAGACGCCTATGAAGCCGGCCGCGCGATGGGTACCTTCGCGCAGGATACCGCCGACGCCTATCAGCTCAGCCGCCAGGCGCAGGACGAATATACCCTCGAATCGTTGAGCCGCGCCAAGGCCGCGATTGCCGATGGCGCCTTCGCCGCCGAAATCGCACCGGTCACGATCGCCGGCCGCAAGGGCGACGTGATCGTCGACACCGACGAAGCCCCCGGCAAGGCGATGCCCGACAAGATCCCGACGCTGAAGCCCGCCTTCGCCAAGGACGGCACGATCACCGCCGCAACGAGCTCGTCGATTTCGGACGGCGCCGCAGCGGTGGTGCTGACGCGCCAGTCGGTCGCCGACGCCAAGGGCGCGAAGCCCGTCGCAAGGCTTGTGGCGCACGCCGCGCATGCGCAGGAACCGAAGGACTTCACCGTCGCACCGGTCGGCGCGATCAACAAGCTGCTTGCCAAGGCGGGCTGGTCGATCGGCGACGTCGACCTGTTCGAGGTCAACGAAGCCTTCGCCTGCGTCGCGATGTTCGCGATGCACGACCTCGGCATCCCGCGCGAAAAGATCAACGTCCACGGCGGCGCGACCGCGCTCGGTCACCCGATCGGCGCCAGCGGCACGCGCATCATCACGACGCTGATCGCCGCGCTCCAGCGCCACGGCAAGACGCGCGGCATCGCGAGCCTCTGCATCGGCGGCGGCGAAGCGACGGCGGTGGCGGTCGAGCTGGTCTGAACCGCTTTCGGCGAAAGTTCCGGGGCGTCGTCGCAAGACGGCGCCCTTTCGTCGTTTGGGGCGCGACAAATTGCGACACTAATGACCTGAAAATAAACGCGTCATTCCGGTTTGGTTCAAACCGGCGCGCCTATTCCATGCTTGTCATCGGGCAGATCCCCTCCCCCTGACGATGCAAAGGAATGGCACAATGAAGAGCAAAATTCTCACCGCCGGCCTGATCGCCGCGATGATGGTCCCGGCGATGGCACAGGCCCAGACCGGCGAACTCCGTCGCGACCGTCAGGACATCCGCCAGGAACAGCGCGACCTGAACCACGCCAAGCGCTACGGCGATCGCGGCGACGTCCGCGATGCGCGTGACGATGTGCGCGATGCGAAGCGCGAATATCGCGAGGACAAACGCGACTGGCGCCGCGACGCGCGCTATCAGAATTATCGCGCTCCGTTCCGCTACCAGCAGTTCCGGGTCGGACAGGCGCTGCGTCCCACCTATTACGCCCCGGCCTATCGGCCCGCATGGGACCGCCGTTGGGGCGTGCCGCGGGCGGGTGCGGGCCTGACCTATGTCCGCCACTATAACGATCTGCTGCTGGTCAACGTGCGAACCGGCAAGGTGGTCAAGGTGTATCGCAACGAGTTCCGCTGGCGCTAAATGACGGCGGATCGGGAAGGGCCGGGCGCGAAAATCGTCCGGCCCTTTTCGCATTTGCTTGCCGCGTCGATCGGCGTAGCTTCGCCTCACCTTGGATGGGGAGAGGTCCGATGAAGAAAATCGTCCTGCTGGCTGCGCTTTCGATGCTCGCCGCCTGTTCGCAAAAGACTGAAGAGAAAAAGGAAACGCCTGCCGAACCGGTCGCCGAAGCGGCGCCGGCACCGGCAGCCGACTCGGGAACGGCTCCGGGCACCTATGACGTGAAGATGGCCGACGGCACGATGGGTACGACCACGATCAACGCCGACGGCACCTATGTCGACACCGATGCCAAGGGCAAGCAGGTGAAGGGACTCTTCGCCGCCCACGACGGCAAGGATTGCTTCGATCCCGAAGGCGACGAGATGGGCATGTGCTGGGCGGTTTCGAAACCCGCCGCCGACGGCAGCTTCACCGCCACCGCCGACGACGGCACGGTTGTGACGGTGACCCCGAAGAAGCAATGACGAGGCGCGCCTGAGGTCTGCCGCAGGGGCGCGATCAGTCGCCCCAGATATGGTCGGTCTGGATCCAGCCCTTGCGGCCACCGACGTTGAACAGGCACCAACCTTTCTGGCAGTCGGTGATCCGGCCGACGACGCCCGGCTGCGCGCGAAAGGCGACCGCGGCGGACGTATCGGGCTCCTCGCGCATCGGACGGATCTCGCCGGTCACGATCGCGGTGCGCGTGCGGCTCAGTAGCCGTGCCGCCATCCAGCCCTGTGTGCCGTCGGGATCCTCGATCTTGCGCCAGGTCTCGTGCCGCGCGATCACCTTCACCGGCAGATCCTTGCGCCGATATTCCCAGGTGACAGGGACGTCGGGCGACGGCCCCTTGCGCATCCGCGCCTCGTCGACGCTGATCGACGCCCAATAGGGCAATTCGACGTCGGATTGCGCGGCGGCCGGTCCCACGGCGGCAAGCAGCATCAGGCTGGTCAGGATCTGGCGGCTGGTCATACCCCTGCCTTGTCAAAGTCGTGCCGGCATTTCAACCGTTCGCCGCGCAAAAGGATGCGTTCGTCCCCAGCCTTTTCGCGCCGCCCCCTCTTGACCCCCGTGCCGCGGCGCGCTCTACCCGCGGCCATGCCCGATTCATCCCGCCCGAAGCGCCCGCGCGTCATCGTCACCCGCCAGCTGATGCCGCATGTCGAGGCGCGCATGGCCGAATTGTTCGACGCCCAGCTTTCGGCGCACGATCACGCCTTCACCAAGGACGAATTGAAAGCCGCGGTCGCGGACTGCGACGTGCTGGTGCCGACGGTGACCGACGAGATCGACGCCGAAGTGATCGGCGCGGCCGGCGAGCGGCTTAAGCTTATCGCCAATTTCGGCGCCGGCGTCGACCATATCGACCTTGCCGCCGCGCGCGCGAAAGGCATCATGGTGTCGAACACCCCGGGCGTCTTCACCGAGGACACCGCCGACATGACGATGGCGCTGATCCTCAGCGTTCCCCGCCGCCTTGCCGAGGGCGAGAAGCTGATGCGATCGGGCAAATGGGCCGGCTGGGCACCGAGCGCGATGCTCGGCCACCGCGTCGGCGGCAAGCTGCTCGGCATCATCGGCATGGGGCGGATCGGGCTGGCGGTCGCGCACCGCGCCCGCGCCTTCGGCTTGTCGATCCATTACCACAACCGCCGCCGCCTGCCCGAAGCCATCGAGGAGGAACTGGGCGCGAGCTACCACGCCAGCGTCGACACGCTGCTTCGCATCAGCGACGTGGTGACGATCCATTGCCCGCATACGTCCGAAACGCACGAGCTGGTGAATGCCGCGCGGATCGGGGCGATGAAGCCGACCGCCTACCTGATCAACACCGCACGCGGCGAGATCGTCGATGAAAAGGCGCTGATCGCGGCGCTCCAGACCGGCCGTATCGCGGGCGCGGGGCTCGACGTCTATACGCACGAACCCGCGGTCGACCCGGCGCTGCTCGCGCTCGACAATGTCGTGCTGCTGCCGCACCTCGGCTCGGCGACGATCGAGGGCCGCGAGGCGTCGGGCGAAAAGGTTATCGCCAACATCCGCGCCTGGTGCGACGGGCATCGCCCGCCCGATCAGGTGCTGGAGGGCTGGGCCTGAGCCCAGCCTCGCGGGGGGGCGCAAGACCGCTCTGGATTGCTTCGCTTCGCTCGCAAGGACGGGGGAGATCAATCCCCCGTCAAAATCCGGTCGACGAGCTGCTTCACCGTCGGGGTGAAGTTGTTCGAATAAAAGGGATCGGTCTTGAAGTTGAACGCGGCGTGGCCCGCGAACATCAGATTCTGTTCGACATCGCCGCCGTGCGCGATGTCCTGCAGCGTCTTCTGGATGCAGAAGCTGCGCGGATCGGCGAGGTAGCCGGTCGAATAATCGTCATGGTCTTTCCATGCCGAGAAACCGCAGTGCGATAGGCAGCCCATGCAGTCGGCCTGATCCTTGCGAATGACGCTTTTGTCGGTGTCGGTGACGAAGACGACGGTGTTGTCGGGGGTCTTGAGCGCTTCGGTATAGCCCTCCGCGACCCAGTCGCGCGCGCGGTCGCGGTCGTGCGGGGTGACCCAGAAATTCTTGCCCTTCACCCCGACGTCGAGCTGGACGACATGATCGCCCGCTTCCTGCTTCGAATAGGGAATCTGGCGTTCCGAGCGCGCTTCGAGATCGCGGAGGAACGGGTTGCGCACGGCGCTCGAATAAAAGCCGGTCGGCGAGAAGCGGTGGAGCAGCACGTCGCCCTCGTCGAGAGTGCGGAGGCGGTCCTTCCATTCCTGCGGGATCGGGCTTTCCTCGGTCAGCAAGGGCCGCGTGCCATATTGGAAGACGATCTGGCCGAGTTCGGGATTGTCGATCCAATGCTCCCAGTCGCGCAAGTACCAGACTCCGCCGGCCATCACGATCGGCACGTCGTCCGAAATTCCCTCGGCGCGCATCGTGTCGCGCAGCGCCTTGACACGCGGATAGGGATCCTCGGGCTTGCGCGGATCCTCGGCGTTCGACAGGCCGTTGTGACCGCCCGCAAGCCACGGATCCTCGTACACCACCGCCGCCATCAGGTCGGCGACCTTGTGATAGGCGCGCTTCCACAGCGCCCGGAAGGCGCGCGCGGACGAGATGATCGGCAGGTAATTCACATTGTGCTTCGCCGCGATCTCGCTGAGCTTGTACGGCATCCCCGCGCCGCAGGTCACGCCGGTCACGAGGCCCCTGGTCTTTTCGAGCACGCCCTCGAGCACCTGCTGCGCGCCGCCCATTTCCCAGAGCACATTGATGTTGATCGCGCCCTTACCGCTCGCGATGTCATAGGCGCGCCGCACCTGTTCGACCGCGCCGTCGATCGCATATTGGATCAGTTCCTGGTGACGCTCCTTGCGCGTCGCAGCGCGATAGATTTGCGGAATGACATTGCCGTCGGCGTCGTAGCTGTCGGCATTGACCGCCGAAACGGTACCGATCCCGCCCGCCGCCGCCCATGCGCCGCTCGACATATGGTTGGTCGCCGATACGCCCTTGCCACCCTCCACGAGCGGCCACACTTCACGGCCACCGTAAAGGATGGGCTTCAAACCTTTGAACACACTAAACCTCTTTCTCTCCGCCCGGCCTTCGTCGCGCCGGAACCCCCGTTTACCGCTTCCGTAAGCGGAAGCCGGCCATGAAAGTCAATGGGGGCGCCCCCTATTCCCCGGAGAAAAGGCTGCGACCCTTGAGCGCGCGACCATAGAGATTTTCATAGGCCGCGACCATGATTGATTCGTCGAAGCGCGCCGCCGCGACATCGCGGTTTGCGTGGCCAATGCGCGCGCGAAGTGCAGCGTCTTCGGTCAATGTTGCCAAGGCCTTGCGGAAGGCGGCCTCGTCGGCAGCGACGAAGGGGAAATTCTGCCCCGACACCATTGCCGCGACGTCGCCGACGTCGGGGCTGACCACGGGCAAGCCTGCCGCCATCGCCTCGATCACCGCGATCGGCGCCTGTTCGCTCCGCGACGACAGCGCGAGCATATCGAAATGGCCGATCCAGCGTGCAGGCTCGGCCATGAAGCCGGGCATGACCAGCCGGTCGGCGATCCCGGCAGCGGCCGCCTCGGCGGCGATCGCCGCACGCTCGGGCCCTTCGCCGACGATCACCAGCCGGACTTTACCGGGCAGCGTGGCGACGGCGCGGACGAGCCGCGGCATATCCTTGACCTTGCGCAGCCCGGCAACGGTGCCGATCACCACTTCGCCCTTCCGCCGCTCGAACCCCGGGATCGGCACGTCGGGACCGCGCGCGTAAGCGGCAACGTCGATCCCGTTGCGGATCAGTTGCACGCGCCGCCGTTTGCGCCATTCGTCGGCGGCGATCCGTTCGAGTTGCGTCGACGGCACAACCAGCGCCTCGGTCGTCGGCAGCGCGACATAGCGGAACCAGTTGCGCTTCCGGTTGCGACGGAGGCTCTCATCCTCGTTGAAGCCGTCCTCGTGGTGGATCATCGGCGGCAGGTGCAGGAAGGGCGAGAATATACGGTGCGCCATCACCCCGTCCATCGCGCCCCAATTATAGCTGAGTACCAGATCGAAGCGCCGCATATAGCGCGCGAGCGCGCGATAGCGCGACGGCCCCGGCTTGCCATGGAGCGGAGGTGCATCGGCTGGGAAACGCACGTCGATGCCGGGGTCAATCGCAGCGCGCGCGTCCAGCGCGTCGGGCATCGCCGACAGGATGACATGCCGCGCACGCGGCCCCATCAGGTTCATCAGCCGGACAGCGCGCGCCTCCTTCCCGCCCAGCGAAAAGCCGGAATGGAGGTGCAAGATCCGCACGGGGGCGCGGTTGCCCGTCACGTCGGCGGCAGGTCCGATATCCACATATCGATCGCGGTGCGCGCCTCGCCCTCGTCCATCGTCGGGGCGTGGCCGACGTGCGGCACCTCGACAAGCCGCGCTTTGGGCAAGGCATCCGCCATCTTCCGTGCCGCTCCGGCCGACACGATGTCCGACAGCGCCCCGCGCAGGATCAGCACCGGAACATCACCAAGCGCCTGATAGGCCGGCCACAGGTCGACCCCCGCATCGCCGCCGTTCGGTACGCGCAGCGGCGCGGCGATCTGCTTGTCGTAATCGGTGACGATCCGCCCTTCCTGCGTCAGCCGGTGGGTGCGTTTGGTGATGCGCAGCCAGTCGTGGATGTCATAGGCGGGATAGATAGCGGCGTTGAGCTCACCATAGGCACGCGCCGCGTGGATCCACGTCGGCTGGCTGCCGCCCGCGCCGATATAGTCGCGGATACGGTCGAGCCCCGCCTTTTCCAGCTCGGGCCCGACGTCGTTGAGCACCGCCCCGACGATCCGTCCCGGCTGGGTCGCCGCGAGAAGCATCGAAACGAGTCCGCCCAGCGACGTGCCGACCGTCGCAAACCGCTCGATCGTCAGCTCGTCGAGCAGCGCGACCACGTCCTGCACATAGGTGAGCGGGACGTAGGTCATCGGATCCTTGGCATAGGCGCTCTCGCCGCGACCGCGGAATTCGGCGACGATCACCCGCCGTTTCGCCGCCATGTGCGGGGCGAGCGCCTCGAAATCGCGGGCGTTACGCGCGAGACCCGGCATACAGAGGATCGGCGGGGCGGCCTCGCTGCCCTTCGGCCCCGCATAGATGCGCGCGTGCAGGCGGACGCCGTCGTGCGACCACCAATAATGGTCGTCCCAGTCGCGCATGATGTCCTGCCTTGCCGAAATCGCGCGTCCCTTTCTCGTCGCCGCAACCATCGCCCCTCGCGCGTCTATCGCCGCCCAGCGCGCCCGGCGCAAGCCATCCGTCGCATCGGCGCGGTCAGGCCGGTTGCCGCCATCTGCTTTCACCGATAAGAGGCGGGGGACCATGAGCGACACGCTGCTTTCCTTCGAACCCGCGACCGGCAACGAACTGTGGCGCGGGGCGGCGAGCGATGTCGACCGGGAAGTCGCGATCGCGCGCGGCGCTTGGCCCGCATGGGCGTCGAAGGCGGTTGCCTTCCGCTCCGAAGCGCTCCGCCGCTTTGCCGACCGGGTGAAGGCCGAAGGCGAAGTGCTCGCCGACCTGATCGCGCGCGAGACGGGGAAGCCGCTGTGGGAAGCCCGCACCGAAGTCGAATCGGTCGCGAACAAGGTCGATATCTCGATCAAGGCCTATGCCGAACGCACGCCCAACCGCCGTATCGAGGGCGCCATGGGGCTACGCAACGCGGTGCGCCACAAGCCGCACGGCACGCTTGCGGTCCTCGGCCCCTATAATTTTCCGGCGCATCTGCCGAACGGCCATATCGTCCCCGCGCTGCTCGCGGGCAATTCGGTGGTGTTCAAGCCCTCCGAAAAGACGCCCGCGGTTGGCGCGAAACTCGTCGAGCTGTTCCACAGCGCGGGCGTACCCGAAGAGGTGCTGCGCCTGGTCGTCGGCGGCCCCGACGCCGGCAAGGCGCTTGCCGGCCATGACGGGCTGGACGGGCTGCTGTTCACGGGATCTGCCCGCACCGGGGTCGCGCTCAACCGCCAGTTCGCCGACAAGCCGGGCAAGATCCTCGCGCTCGAAATGGGCGGCAACAACCCGATCGTGGTGTGGGACACCGCCGATATCGCGACCGCCGCCATATTGGTGGTGCAATCGGCTTTCCTCAGCGCGGGGCAGCGTTGCAGCAACGCGCGCCGCCTGATCGTCAAGGAAAGCATGGCGGAGCCGCTTCTCGAAGCGGTCAAGACGCTGTCGAACCGGCTGATCGTCGACCATCCGCACGCCGACCCCGCGCCCTATATGGGGCCGGTGATCGACAATGAGGCGGCCGACCAACTGACCGAAAGCTTCCTGATCCTGATGTCGAACGGTGGGCAGGTCATCCGCCATATGTCTCGGCCGGTCGCTGGTAGGCCTTTCCTCACGCCCGGCATCATCGATGTGACGGCAATGCCGGAGCGACCCGATGTCGAGCATTTCGGCCCGCTGTTACAGGTGGTTCGCGTCGAAAGTTTCGAGGCCGCGATCGCCGAAGCGAACAATACGAGCTTCGGCCTCTCGGCCTCGCTGATCGGCGGCACGCCGCAGCTTTACGACCAGTTCTGGGCGAATGCGCGCGCGGGTGTGATCAACTGGAATCGCCCGACCAACGGCGCATCCTCCGCCGCCCCGTTTGGCGGGATCGGGCTGTCGGGCAACCACCGCCCGAGCGCCTTCTACGCCGCCGACTATTGCGCCTACCCCGTCGCGAGCGCCGAAAGCGACGCGATGCGGGCGTCGATCGGGGTCGGGCTTCGCGATCCCGAAGGGTCGCAGCTTGTAACCAAGAAGTATCTTTAGGGTCCTGACCCTGAGACAGTCTCGTCACCCCGGACTTGATCCGGGGTGACGGCGTATTGAGGCAATTTTACCTTCATCACCGTCAATAAAGCCTGCTTTGCCATTCGCGGCATGCTGGACCACCTATCATGCCATGGAAAAGTCTCTCCCTTCTGCGGGCAAGCTCTGGCTCGTCGGCGCCGGTCCGGGCGACCCCGACCTTTTGACCTTGCGCGCCGCGCGACTGCTGCAGAGCGCCGACCTTGTCGTTCATGACGGGCTGGTTGGCGACGGCGTACTCGCGCTGATCCCGGCGCACGTCGAACGGATCAGCGTCGCCAAGCAGCGCAGCCGCCACACGATGAAGCAGGAGCTGATCAACGAGTTGCTCGTGCGTGAAACGCTCGCGGGCAAACAGGTCGTGCGCCTGAAGGGCGGCGATCCGTTCATCTTCGGGCGCGGCGGCGAAGAGCTCGACGCGGCGCGCGAAGCGGGCATCGCGGTCGAGGTCGTCCCCGGCATTACCGCCGCGGCGGGCTGCGCCGCGCAGGCCGGCCTCCCCCTCACCCACCGCGAGGATGCGAGCGCGGTCACTTTCGTCGCGGGTCAGTGCAAGGATCTGACCGATCAGGACTGGTCGGGGCTCGCGGGACATGGCCGCACCCTGGTCATCTACATGGGCCTTGCGACCGCCAATGCGATCGCCGACAAGCTGATCGCGGATGGCGTTTCGCCCGACCTGCCCGTCGCGGTGGTCGAGCGCGGGACCACCGCCGAAGCGCGCGTCCTTCGCACGCTGCTGACCGATCTCGGCGACCTCGTCGCGCGCGAACGGGTCGCCAGTCCGGCGCTGATCATCGTCGGCAAGGTTGCAGCGCGCGCAGACGCGCTCGATTGCCTCGGCGCACCGGGCGTCGCGGCTCAAATAAGGGACTTCACATGAAATTGCTCACGGGCAACGACCTGAAGACAGGATTTGTCACCTGGTGGACGGGAAGCGACTGGTCGATCCACATCGAGGACGCGGCCGATGTCGGCGAGCATGGCGAAGCGATCCTCGCGGTCGAGGAGGCCGCGCGCCGCGTCAACGCACCCTATATCATTGCGGGCGAGAAAACCGCCGACGGCCCCCGCCCCGCGCATATCAAGGACCGCATCCGTGCGCTCGGGCCGACCGTGCGCCCCGACCTGACACTGAAACCCGCCGACCCCGCGGCCGGCGACTGGGTGATCTGACATGTATAAATATGACGAATATGACCATGCGATGGTCGCCGCCCGCGTCGCCGAGTTTTCGGACCAGGTGAAGCGCCGCCTTGCCGGGGAAATCACCGAGGACCAGTTCAAGCCGCTGCGCCTGATGAACGGGCTCTATCTCCAGCTCCATGCCTATATGCTGCGCGTCGCGGTGCCCTATGGCACGCTCGACAGCCGCCAGATGCGGATGCTCGCCCACATCGCGCGCAAATACGACCGCGATTACGGCCATTTCACCACGCGCCAGAATATCCAGTATAACTGGATCAAGCTGGAGGACGCGCCCGCGATCCTCGCCGACCTCGCATCGGTCGAAATGCACGCGATCCAGACGAGCGGCAATTGCATCCGCAACATCAGCTCGGACCAGTGGGCCGGCGCCGCTGCCGACGAAATCACGGACCCGCGTCCGTGGGCCGAGTTGCTCCGCCAATGGTCGAGCTTCCACCCCGAATTCAGCTATTTGCCGCGCAAATTTAAAATCGCCGTGATTGCTGCGGACGAAGATCGCGCCGCGATGCGCCTGCATGATATCGGCATCCAGATCGTCGAGCGCGACGGTGTTCACGGCGCGGCTTTCTACGTCGGCGGCGGAATGGGCCGCACGCCGATGATCGCGCCGCTGATCAAGGAATTCGTGCCGCTCGAGGATATGCTGAGCTATGCCGAAGCGTGCCTGCGCGTGTACAACCGCTACGGCCGCCGCGACAATATCTACAAGGCGCGGATCAAGATCCTGATCCACGAGCTCGGCGCCGACGAATATCGCCGGCAGGTCGAGGAAGAATTCGCGCATGTGAAGTCGTTGGGCATCGACCCGCCCAAGGCTGAATTCGACCGCATCGCGAAGCAATTCGCGCCGCCCGCGCTCGACGCCTCGGCCCCCGACGCGATCGACCGCAGCGATCCCGACTTCGCGGTCTGGGTCGACCAGAATGTCGCCGCGCACAAGGTGGCTGGCCACGCGATCGTCAACATCAGCCTGAAGCCGATCGGCGGAATCCCCGGTGACGCCAGCTCGGCCCAGATCGACCTGATGGCCGACCTTGCCGAGCAATACAGCCACGACGAACTCCGGGTAACCCACGCGCAGAACATCGTGCTGCCGCATGTCCGCAAGGCCGACCTCTACGCGATCTGGCAGGCGCTCGACGCAGCGGGGCTCGCGACGCCGAACCTCGACCTGATCAGTGACATCATCGCCTGCCCCGGCCTCGATTATTGCAGCCTCGCCAACGCCCGCTCGATCCCGGTCGCGCAGAAGATTGCGGCGCGCTTCTCGGACCTTGGCCGCCAGAAGGAACTCGGCGAGCTGAAGCTCAAGATTTCGGGCTGCATCAACGCCTGCGGGCACCACCACGCCGGCCACATCGGCATCCTCGGGGTCGACCGCAAGGGCACCGAAAATTACCAGCTGCTGCTCGGTGGATCGGGCGCGGAGGATGTATCGCTCGGCACGATCACCGGACCCGGTTTCGACGAGGACGGCATCGTCGACGCGATCGAGCGCGTGACCGACAGATATCTCGCCGAACGCGCAGAAGGCGAACGCTTCGTCGACACCTTCCGCCGCGTCGGCATGGCCCCCTTCAAGGAGGCGATCTATGGTTGAGCATCTGCATAGCGACGGCGAAGAACCCTGCGTCACGCTCGACGCCTTCCTGTCGCAGTCGAACGCCACCGCGGTGCGGCTCGAGCCCGACGAGGATGCGCGCGCGCTGATCCCGCATCTCGACCGGCTCGCGCTGATCGAAGTCGCCTTCCCGAAATTCCGCGACGGCCGCGGCTACAGCTCGGCGCGCATCCTGCGCGAGGCCGGTTATACCGGCGAACTGCGCGCGCAGGGCGACGTCCTCGTCGACCAGATCGCCTATATGAAGCGCTGCGGCTTCGACACGTTCGCGCCCGAAAAACCGCTCAATCCGGCCGACGTCGAGGCGGCGCTGACGCGCTGGCCCGAACATTATCAGGGCGCCGCCGACGGCGCGGTGCCGATATGGAAATTAAGGCATGGCTGACGTGAAAGTCTCTCCCCCCGCGGCCGGCGACCGCACCCGCGACCGGATCGACGTGGCACCGCGTTTCACGCAGGCCGACGTCATCCGCCTCAACAATCTTTTCCGCGGCCAGGACGCGGCGGAGGTCGTCGTGAGCGTGATCGGCGCGGGGTTGCTGGGCGAGACTGCGATCGTGTCGAGCTTCGGTGCCGAAAGCGCGGTATTGCTGCATCTGGTGAGCCGCGTTGCGCCCGACATGCCGGTGCTCTTCCTCGACACCGGCAAGCATTTTCCCGAGACGCTCGCCTATCGCGACGAACTGGCTTCGAAGCTCGGCCTCAATATCGTCAATCTGACGCCCGACGCCGAGGAACTGGCGGCAAAGGATGGCACCGAGCTGCGCTGGTCGTACGACCCCGATGGCTGCTGCGAAATCCGCAAGGTGAAGCCGCTCGAAAGGGCCCTGGCCGATTTCGACACCTCGATCACCGGACGCAAGGGCTTTCAGTCCTCGACTCGCACCGGCCTGCCGCGCTTCGAGCTCGACGGTAGCACCGGCCGCCTGAAGTTCAACCCGCTCGCCAACTGGAGTCGCGACGACCTCGACGCCTATTTCGACGCGCACGACCTGCCGCGCCATCCGCTGGAATCGCAAGGCTATCCCTCGATCGGCTGCTCGCCGTGCACATCGAAGGTCCAGCCGGGCGAAGACCCGCGCTCGGGCCGCTGGCGCGGCTGGGACAAGACCGAATGCGGTATCCACACCGCGGTGACACCGATCGACGACGATCCCGCGAACGATCCGGCGTTTTAGAAACAATCCGTCATCCCAGCTTTCGTTGGGATGACGTGTTGGCGATGGGGCTATTCATAATCCGCATAGGCCTGACTCTCGTCCGCCAGATCGCTAAACTTCGTCGTCTTCGCCTCGAAGTGCATCCGAATCTTGCCCGTCGAACCGTGACGCGATTTGGCGACGATCACCTCGGCGAGGCCAAAGACGCGTTCCATCTCGGCCGCCCATTCCTCGTGCGCGGCGTGGATCTTCACATCGTCGCCCTCGACCGGGCGCTTGGGCTCGCGCGCGGCGACATAATAATCCTCGCGGAACACGAAGAGGACCATGTCGGCGTCCTGCTCGATCGAGCCCGATTCACGAAGGTCGGACAGCTGCGGGCGCTTGTCCTCGCGGCTTTCGACCTGTCGGCTGAGCTGCGACAGCGCCATCACAGGGACATTAAGTTCCTTCGCCAACGTCTTCAGACCGCGTGAGATTTCCGAGATTTCCTGCACGCGATTATCACCGCTCTTCGACGAACCCTGGAGCAGCTGCAGATAGTCGACGATGATGAAGCCGATGCCGTGACGGCGCTGCAGGCGGCGCGCGCGGGTGCGCAGGCTCGCGATCGTCAGGCCCGGCGTATCGTCGATGAACAGCGGCAGGGTCTGGAGCGCCTGCGCGGCGCGGCTGAGCTGCTGAAACTGCTCCTTGCTGATCTTGCCCATACGCAGCGCCTCGCCCGACACCCCCGACTGTTCGGCGAGGACGCGCGTCGCGAGCTGATCGGCCGACATTTCGAGGCTGAAGAAGGCGACTTTCGCGCCCATATTCTTCTCGGGCGGAATACCGTCCTCTTCATCGCGGCGGAAACGCTCGGCGGCATTGTACGCGATGTTGGTCGCAAGCGAGGTCTTGCCCATACCCGGACGC
The DNA here is from genome assembly GCF_001468395.1 of Sphingopyxis sp. H073. Lineage (GTDB taxonomy): Bacteria > Pseudomonadota > Alphaproteobacteria > Sphingomonadales > Sphingomonadaceae > Sphingopyxis. Next base: position 83,711 of record NZ_LNSG01000004.1, read on the forward strand.
CCGGCGAGGATCATCAAGTCCGAATTGTGCATACCGCCGATCTTGGCGTTCATGCTGGCAATGCCGGTGGTGATCCCCGACAGGTGGCCGCCCGAATTGAGCGCACGTTCCGCCGCCTGCAGCGCGGTGAGGCTCGCCGTGCTGAAGCTCTTGACCGATCCCATCTCGGCCTCGCCGCCCGCGACGCGATAGAGCGCGGTTTCGGCCTCCTCGATCTGCGCGTGCGGATCGACGCTCTCGCTCGTGTCGAGCGCGCTGTCGACGAGCGTGCGGCCGACACCGACCAGTTCGCGGAGCAGCGCGAGGTCGAAAATCTGCCGCGCGAAGTCACGCGCGCCGATCAGGCCCGCGCCGCTGCCGGTCAGCTGTGCGAGATAGCCGACCCCGCCGACCGCCTTCATCGCCTCGTCATTCTCGAAGAAAGGTTTCAGCGTGACCGGCGTCGCGATGCTGTTTCGCTCGATCAGCGCCATCGTCTGCGCGAAGATGCGGCCGTGCAGCGGCTCGAAGAAATGTGCGGCGTGCAATTGCACGGGCAGATCCTCGACGACTCGGTTGTCGATCAGGATCGCACCGAGAAAGGCCGCTTCTGCCTCGATATTCCGGGGTAATTGGCGTTCTTCCCCGGCGGGAGCCGGGGTGGGAATCAGGGCTAGTTCTGGCATGGCGACCTTCATGCGTTGCCACCTCTGGCGGTGCAACAAGCGATGCCCGCTTCCCTAACATAGTTGTGGGTTGCTGTGAATAAGTCGCCCCCTTGCCCTTCACGCCCGGCCAAGTAGAAGCTCTTCGCAACATGACCGACGCCGATCCCTCGCAGCAGCGCATCATCTCGATCGACCTCGACGAGGGGTCTATCGTCTGGCGCAACCCCGATGTCGAGCAGGAGCGGCGCGTCGCGATCTTCGACCTGCTCGAAGAGAATAAGTTCGTGCCCCAGCGCGGCCACCCCGACGGCTATGCCGGCCCCTATCGGCTGAGGTTGCGGGTCGAGGAAGGGCGCCTGATCTTCGAGATCAGCCGCGAGGACGGTTCGCCGCTGGAAGCTATCATCCTCGGCCTTGGCCGCTTTCGCCGTCCGATCCGCGACTATTTCGCGATCTGCGACTCATATTATCAGGCGATCAAGACCGCGACCGCGCAGCAGATCGAGACCGTCGACATGGCGCGCCGCGGCCTCCACAACGAGGCGGCGGAGATGCTGATGGACCGGCTCGACGGCAAGATCGCGGTCGATTTCGACACGGCGCGGCGGCTGTTCACGCTGATCTGCGTGCTCCACATCAAGGGCTGAGCATGGCGACGCGCGCAGCGAAACGACCGGTCAAGGCAGACGGCAACTGGCGCGGCGCGATCGCGCATTTCCTGCGCCGCACCGCGGGACTGATCCTGCTCGCCGTCCTCTTGGCGGGCCTTGCCCTGTGGTGGGCGGCGCGCTGGGCCCCGAGCCGCGACATCTATCCGCTGCAGGGCGTGACGATCAGCGCCGACAATGGCGAGGTCCATTGGGGATCGATCAAGGCCGCGGGCGCCGATTTCGCCTATGTCGCCGCGACAGATGGCGCGAGCGGGGTCGACCCGATGTTCGCGCGCAACCTGTCGGGCGCGCGCGAGGTCGGTATCCAGGCAGGCGCGATCCATCGCTACAGCCTCTGCCAGCTTGCGACCGATCAGGCCGCGAACTTCATCCGCCACGTCCCGCGGCGCGCCGACGCGCTGCCCGCCGTCGTCTGGCTCGACTATGACGACCGCTGTCCCGACCGGCCGACGCGGGCGCTGCTGCTATCCGAGCTCGCGACCTTCCTCGCGCAGATCGAGGCGCATACCGGCAAGCGCAGCCTGATCGCGCCCGGCCCGTCGTTCGAAGGCGATTACAAGGTAACGCGGGGAATCGCGCGCACCACATGGCTGCGCCGCGATTTCTTCGAGCCAGACTATGGCGCGCACCCCTGGGCGATGTGGCAAGCGAACCACTATATTCGCCTGACCGGCGCCGACGGCACCGTCGGCTGGAACGTGCTGCGCCCGGAAGGAGAGACGCCATGAGCGAGACCCGCGATGCCCTGATCGCCGCCGCGCGCGACGCCGCAAGCCGCGCCTATGCCCCATATTCGGGCTTTCACGTCGGCGCGGCGCTGTTGCTCAAGAACGGCGATGTCGTCACCGGCGCCAATGTCGAGAATGCGAGCTATGGCCTTACGCTCTGCGCCGAGACGGCGGCGGTCGCGAAGATTGCCAACGAAGGCTGGATCGGCGAACTCGCCGAGGTCGCGATCATCGGCGGGCGCCCGGACGGCGGCGACCTGATCGGCGGCGATCCGGTCAATCCGTGCGGCCGCTGCCGCCAGATATTGAACGAGGCCGCAGAACGCTCGAAGGTCGATGTCCTCGTCCACTGCGCCTCTGGCGACGGCTCGGCGGTGAAGAGCTACAGGCTCAGCGAATTGCTTCCAGCCGCCTTCGGACCGAAGGATCTGGGGATGATCCCCGACTGACCGCTTGCGCGAAGCGCGGCCGCTCGACAAGACAGCGGGATGAGCATTCTTTCCGACAAATGGATTCGCGAAGCCGCCCTCAATCAGGGCATGATCGAGCCTTTCGTGGAGGCGCAGCGCCGCGACGGCTGCATCAGCTACGGCCTCTCCTCCTATGGCTATGACGCGCGCGTCGCGCCCGAATTCAAGATATTCACGAACATCGACAGCACCACGGTCGATCCCAAGGCGTTCGATCCCAAAAATTTCGTCGACCGCGAAACCGACGTCTGCATCATTCCGCCGAACAGCTTTGCGCTCGCCCGGACGGTCGAGTATTTCCGGATTCCGCGCGACGTGCTCGTCATCTGCCTCGGCAAGTCGACCTATGCGCGCTGCGGCATCATCGTGAACGTCACCCCGCTCGAACCCGGCTGGGAGGGGCATGTGACGCTCGAATTCTCGAACACGACGCCCCTGCCGGCCAAGATTTACGCCAACGAAGGCGCGTGCCAGTTTCTGTTCCTGCAGGGCAACGAGCCGTGCGAGACGAGTTACGCCGACCGCGCGGGCAAATATATGGGGCAGAAGGGCGTCACCCTCCCCAAACTCTAATTCATCGTCATTGCGAGCGCAGCGAAGCAATCCCGCGCGTGTTACGCAAACCCTGGATTGCCGCGTCGCCTCCGGCTCCTCGCAATGACGAAGATTGGTTGCGCCCCGCGCCAAAATTGATAACGTTCTCATAAATCCATAACCGGGGACGAGGACATGAAATTCGGGTCGATTGCGCTCGCGCTCGCAGCGCTGCTTTCTTCCGCCAACGCACGAGCCGAAGGCTGGCTGAGAGTCGACGGCACGCAGATCGTCGATGACAGCGGCCAGCTGGTCATCCTGCGCGGCATGGGACTCGGCGGCTGGATGCTGCAGGAAGGCTATATGCTGAAGCTCGGTGAACTCGGGCAGCAGCATGTGATCCGTGCGAAGCTCGTCGAACTGGTCGGCGAAAAGCGCACCGCCGAATTCTACCGCGCCTGGCTCGATAATCACACGACCGAGGCCGACATCGACCAGATGGCGAAATGGGGCTTCAATTCGGTGCGCCTGCCGATCCATTTCGACCAGCTCACCCTGCCCTCCGACAAAGAGCCCAAGGCCGGTGAAGATACCTGGCTCGAGGATGGCTTCCAGCGCATCGACCGCCTGCTCGAATGGAGCCGGAAGCACGGCATCTACCTGATCCTCGACCTCCACGCCGCGCCCGGCGGCCAGGGCAACGATCTCGCCATCTCGGACCGCGACCCGACCAAGCCTTCGCTATGGGAGAGCGCGGAGAACCAGCGCAAGACCGTCGTGCTGTGGAAGAAGCTCGCCGCCCGCTACAAGGACGAGCCGTGGATCGGCGCCTATGACGTGATCAACGAGCCCAACTGGAGCTTTGCGACGCCCGGCAAGGGCAATGGCTGCGACGAGACGGAGAACAAGGGCGTCTGGGAGCTCCAGCAGCGGATCACCAAGGCGATCCGCGAGGTCGACCAAAGGCATATCGTGATCATCGAAGGCAATTGCTGGGGCAATAATTACAGGGGCTTGCCACCTGCGTGGGACGCCAATATGGCGATCAGCTTCCACAAATACTGGAACCGCAACGACCCTGCGAGCGTCAGCGCGATCGAGGAATTGCGCGACCGTTATAACCGCCCGGTCTGGCTGGGCGAGTCGGGCGAAAACAGCAATGTCTGGTTCCGCGATTCCATCGCGCTGGTCGAGGGCGACGGGATCGGCTGGGCCTTCTGGCCGCTCAAGAAGATCGGCTTCAACCAGCCGCTCGAAATCGATCCAGGGCCGGGCTGGGCGAGGATCGTTGCATGGGCGACCGGCAAAGGGCCGAAGCCGGGCGCCGACGAAGCCTTTGCCGCGATGATGCAGCTGGCCGAGAACAGTCGCTTCGACCGCAACATTCCCAAGCCTGACGTGATCGACGCGATGATGCGCCAGCCGCACGATTCGGCGGCGCGGCCCTTCATCACGCGCCTGCTGGGCACTGCGCCGCTGACGATCCGCGCCGCTGATTACGATCTCGGCACCGCGGGGGTCGCCTATTTCGACGCCGCGGACGCCAATTATCACGTCGCGACCGGCGGCGAGCGGACCCTCTGGAATAACGGCACGACCTATCGCAACGACGGCGTCGATATCGCCCGCGAGGCGGACGGCACACCCTATGTGACCGAGTTCGTGACGAGCGAATGGATGCGCTTCAGCGCCGACGTCGCGGTAGCGGGCCGCCGGTCGGTGACGATACGCGCGCGCTCCGCCAAAGGCGGGCGCGTGGGAATCGATGAACGAGGCGCCGCCATTGCCGCGGGGACCGACTGGCAAACGCTCGACCTCGGCTCGATCGATCTGCTCGCGGGGCGCGGGTCGGTCGTGCTGCGCGCGATCGATTGCAGCGACTGCGAGATCGAGAGCCTGACCCTCGCGCCGCGCTGACCCCTGACGCTCGTAGGGGAACCCTTCGCCTCCCCGCGCGTCCTCTCTGCACCAGCGGGCGGGGCGCACGTGGAGGATGCCCTATGTCCATGATCGCCGTCTTCATCGGCCGCCTGTTCATCGCCGTGATCTTCATTGTGTCGGGGATCAACAAGCTGATCCATGTTTCCGACACCAACGCGATGATATCCGCCGCGGGCCTCCCCGGCGGCCTCGCTGTTCCCACAGGGCTGTTCGAGCTGATCGCCGGCATCTGTATCGCGCTCGGCATCTACGCACGTCTCTTCTCGATCCTGCTCGCCGGTTTCGTGCTCCTGACCATTCTCTTCTTCCACCGCGACTTCACCGACCCGATGCAGGCGATGGCGGCGATGAAGAATCTCGCGATTGCCGGCGGTCTCCTTTGCCTGTTCGGCTATGGCAACACGCGCTGGAGCTATGATGCCCTCCGCCGCCGCCGGCACGACGAGATCGCGGCGCATGAGGCCGAACTCCGCGCAGTTCGTGCGGAAGGGCGCGCCGAAGCCATCGATGCGCCGGTGGTCGCCCGCCGCCCCTGGTAGCGCCGCTGACGCTTCGCGCTTGGCATCGCGCACGGTCTGCGCTAGCCTCTACTTAACGTTTACGTAAAGGGAGAGTCTGCCATGACCGCGAGCCGCGATCTCGACATCATCGTCTATGGCGCCACGGGCTTCACCGGCCGCCTCGTCGCCGAATATTTCGCGCACCACTACAAGGGTCGCAAGGATGCGCCGAAATGGGCGATGGCGGGGCGCAGCCTCGAAAAACTTGCCGAGGTGCGCGACCTGATCGGCGCCGACGAGGAAACGCCGCTGATCGTCGCCGACGCCAGCGATCCGGCGAGCCTCGACGCGATGGCCGCGAGCACCAAGGTCGTGCTGACCACCGTCGGCCCGTATCAGCTTTACGGCAACGAACTCGTCGCCGCCTGCGTCCGCGCGGGTACCGCCTATGCCGACCTTTGCGGTGAGCCGGGCTGGATGCGCGAGATGATCGACACGCATGAGGCTGCCGCCAAGGCCTCCGGTGCGCGCATCACCTTCTCGTGCGGCTTCGACTCGATCCCCTTCGACCTCGGGGTCCATTTCCTGCAGGCGGAAGCGGTGAAGCGCCACGGCAAGCCCGCGCCGCGCGTCAAGGGCCGCGTTCGCAAGATGGCGGGCGGCGCCTCGGGCGGCACGATCGCGAGCCTGACCGAAACGCTCAAGGCGATCGCGAAGAAGCCCTCGCTCGCGCTGTTGCTCAAATCCTCCTTCGCGCTGACCCCGGGCTTCGAGGGACCGTCGCAACCGACCGGCCTTGTTCCCGAATATGACAGCGCGACCGGCACCTGGACCGCGCCCTTCGTGATGGCGCCGATCAACATGAAGAATGTCCACCGCACCAACTTCCTGCTCGGTCACCCCTGGGGCGAGGATCTCGTCTATGACGAGATGGTGATGACCACGATTGGCGACGCCGGCAAGGCGATGGCCGAAGCGATGGCGAAGGCGAACCCGTTCGATCCGAGCATCAAGCCCGGTGAAGGCCCGAGCAAGGAGGAGCGCGAGAACGGCTTCTATGACGTGCTCTTCATCGGCGAATATCCCGACGGCACGACGGTCCGGACGAGTGTGCAGGGCGACCGCGATCCGGGCTATGGTTCGACGTCGAAGATGCTCGCCGAAACCGGAATGGCGCTGCTCGAAAACAAGGGCGCGGGCGGTATCTGGACGCCGGGGGCGCTGCTTGGGGACAAGCTGATCGAACGGCTCACCGCCAATGCCGGACTGACGTTCCAGATCGAAGAATAGGATAAAGATGACGACCTCTCCCAGCGCGCTCGACGCGCTTCTCTCCACGCTGCGCGTCGAAGGCGACGCCGCGACCGCGCATATCGACGAGGGCTGGATGCAGGGCCGCACCGCCTATGGCGGGATCAGCTCTGCGGTTGCGCTGGCAGGCACGATGGCGCTCCATCCCACCGAGGCGCCGCTGCGCTATGCGCAGATCAGCTTCGTCGGCCCGGTCGGCGGCGATTGCACGGTGAATACCCGCGTGCTGCGCCAGTCGAAGTCGAGCCTCTTCATCGACGCGGGCGTGTCGAGCGACCAGGGCTTTGGCACCGCTGCGGTCTTCGCCTTCTCGGGCGAGCGCAAGAGCCACCTCGATCACAACCGGCTGACGATGCCCGACGCGCCTGCTCCCGAAACACTCGAGCCGGTCCCCGAGCACAAGGCGCGCCCGTCCTTCGTCCGGCATTTCGACATGCGCCCGACCACCGGTCCGCGCTTCGCCTGGAAAAGCGATGTCGGCGAATATCTGACCTGGGTGCGCTTTGTCGAGCAGCCCGAATGCCACCCGGCGGTCCAATTGCTCGCGCTCGGCGATGCCCTGCCGCCTGCGGCGATGGCGCTGTTCACCGAGTTCGGGCCGATCAGCTCGATGAACTGGACGGTGAATATGCTCGGCGGGACGCCGACGACCGATGACGGCTGGTGGCTGCTTTCGGCGAAGACGGGCTATGCGCGCGGCGGCGTGTCGGTGCAGGACATGATGCTGTGGAACCGCGCCGGCGAACCGGTGCTGAGCGGTAGCCAGGCGATCGCGATCTACGCCTGAACCGGCAGCTCGATCACTGCATCGAGCCCGCCGCCGGCACGGTTCGCCAGCGTCAGCGCCCCGCCCTCGCCCTCGGCAATCTCGCGCGCGATCGAGAGGCCGAGCCCCGCACCGCCGGTCGCCCGGTTGCGCGATTGCTCGCCGCGCGCGAATGGTTCGACAAGCGTCCGTATCTGTTCCTCGGTCAGACCCGGACCATCGTCGGAGACGATGATCTGCGTCCGGCCGGCTGCAGCGGTCACCGACAGCCGCGCGCGCGCCCCATAGGCAAGGGCGTTGTCCGACAGATTGCGCAGCGCGCGCTTGAGCAGCATCGGGCGAACCAGGACACGGACGTCGGCGACATCGCCGACCGCCACATCCTTGCCGCGCTCCTGATAATCGGCCGCAAGTTCGCCGATCAGTTCCCGGATCGGGACGCGTTCCTGCGCTTCAGTCCCGGCGCCCGATCGCGCGAGCGCCAATATGTCGGTCAGCATCGCGGTCATCTCGTCGATGCTGGTGATCATCTTGTCGCGCAATCTGTCGTCCTCGACTCCCTCGACGCGGACGCGGAGACTGGCCAGCGGCGTGCGAAGATCGTGGCCGACCGCACCGAGCATCCGGTCCTTGTCGGACAGCATGGTCGCAATGCGCGTGCGATAGGCGTTGAACGCCGCGATCAGGTCGCGCACGTCGGACGGCCCTTCCTCCTCGAGCGGGGTCGTGTCGCGCAACGCCGGATTGCTGCGCGCCGCGCGCGTCAGGTCGCGCAGCGGGCGCGCCGCGCGATATGCGATCACCATGATCGGGATCAAGAGCAGCAGGTAGAGCGTCAACGTCTGCCAGACCAGAAATCCCGACAGGCGGTTGCCCCCGGCCGCGATGCGCGAGCGCACCGCGAAATAGCGCCCGTCGACCTTGGCGACGACGACGACCGCGCGGTCTGGAAAGGCGGCGCGTTGCAGCCGCTGCCGCGACTTCGGCGGGAGCGCCCAGGCCTCGACCATATCGGCATGGATATTCGTGTCGTCGAGCAGCCCCGCAACATAGTTCGAAAGCTCGGGAAGACGCACTGCCCCCACGGGAAGCTGCGGCGGCGTTTCGGAAATCATCAGCTTTTGCGCGCGCTCGCGTGATTCTTCGTCACGCGGCGGCCCGCGAAACTCGCCGCGCCGGTCGCGCTCGATCGCGTCGATGACGCGCGCGACCGCCATGCCACCGCCGTGCGCCAGCGTCTGCTGCTTCATCCCGCGCGACAGCAGGACGAAATTGATCGCCTGCGCGAGAAACAGCATCACCGCGACCGCGAAAACGAGCTGGCCGACAAGGCTGCGGGGCCAAAGACGGAGTTTCACGCGGCCGGGCCCAGGCGCTTGACCTCGCAGGCGAGCGTGTAGCCCCCGCCCCACACGGTCTTGACGATTTGCGGATGCGCCGGATCGTCCTCGATCTTCTTGCGCAGGCGGCTGACGAGATTGTCGATCGCGCGGTCGAAGATATCGGCCTCGCGCCCGCGCACCAGGTCGAGCAACCGGTCGCGGCTCATGACCTGTCGCGGGTGACGCAGCAGCGCCTGCAGCAGATGATATTCGCCCGACGAAAGCGCGACCTCGTCCCCCGCCTCGTCGACGAGCACGCGCTCGACCTCGCGAAGAACCCACGGCCCGAAGGCATAACTTGTGCCGTTGCTGTCGACCGCGCGGCCGCCCGACTGCGTGCGGCGAAGGACGGTCCGGATGCGCGCGACCAACTCGCGCGGGTTGAAAGGTTTGACGACATAATCGTCGGCGCCGATTTCCAGCCCGATGATCCGTTCGGTATCCTCGGCGCGCGCGGTGAGGAGGATGACGGGAATACTGCCCGTCTCGCGCAGGTGCCGCGTGAGCGACAGCCCGTCCTCGCCGGGCATCATGATATCGCTGACGACAAGATCGACCGCCTGCGCGCGCAGCACCGAACGCGCCTCCGAAGCATTGGCGGCATCCGTAACGACGAAGCCCTGCGCTTCGAGATATTCGGATAGCGGTTCGCGGATCGAGGGCTCGTCGTCGATCAGCAATATGCGCGGCGTGTCGGTCATCATCTGTCCGTAAAATGCAGTAGTTCGCCCACCGGTCGATTGCGACCGGTGGGCGATGCTGGCAGGGGCCGGCGGCAAAGGCAATGCCGGGAGGGGGAGGATAGCCTGCCCGTCACCGCGGCCCCGCGCCATGGGGTTATTCGCTGGCGGGTGCAGCCGGAGCGGCGGCGCGCTTCGCGCGCCATTCGCCGGCCTTCGCCTTCCACGCCTCACGCTGCGCGGCGCGTTCCTCGGCGGTCACCTGGCCATCCTTGTTCGCGTCGGCCGCGTCGAAACGCGCGAGCGCCGCGGTCTGGAACTCGGCCTGGCTGATCACCTTGTCGCCATCGGTATCGGCGCGCGCCACCATCATGCCGTGACCGCCACGCTTGCCGTGATGACCGCGCATCCCGCGCTTGCCGTCACCGGCATCGGCGCGCTTCTCGGCGCGCTTCGCCACGCGATCGGCGCTGTGCTGGTCCCATTCGGCCTTGCTGATATTGCCGTCCTTGTTTGCGTCGAGACGCTCGAACATCTTGGCCTGCATATCCGCGCGCTTGGCGCTACGGTCACTCGCGTCGAGCTTGCCGTCCTTGTTGACGTCCATCCTGGCGAACATTTCGGTCGCATGCGCCTGCGCCTCGGCGCGCGTCAGCGTCCCATTGGCATCGGCGTCGCCCTTTGCCACCTGACCGGGGGCGGCGAAAACGGGTGCGGCGATCAACGCGGCACCCAGCGTCAAAAGCGAAATCTTTTTCACGTCACGAACTCCTCATGCGGGAACAAGCGATGTTCCGATAAGGGCGTTCTAGTTACGATTTGTCCCATTCAAGTGCCGGATAGGCGAAAAATTGTCGCAAATTGTCGCAAAAGCACAGCGGCGTTCATCTTGGCGCAAGTCGCTGCGCCCCGATTGCGGTCAGCCGGCTCGGTAAGCGCCCACGCCCTCGCCCAGATAGACATTGTTCGCCTCGCGCTGCGCCGCGGCGTCATCGTCGTACAGGAAAGGCAGAAAGGCGTAACGGCGCCCGCGCGTCACCGGCGTGGCCTCGTGAAGCAGGCCACAGCCGAACACGATCGCTCCGCCGGGCGGCGCGCGATAGGTACGCGATCCGAACTCGGGAAAGCGCAGCTCGCCACCGTCGAATTCGTCGTTCAGGTTGATCGTTACCGCGAAGCGGCGGTGCGCGGTCCCCTTGGTCGTATTGTCGCGATGCGGCCTGAAATGTCCGCCAACCGACGCATCATAGCAGGCGACGATATAGCGCTCCATGCGCGTCGCATCGAAATTATAGGCCAGATTGACCGCCGGCCGCACGCAGTCGTTGATCCGGCCAACGAGCGAGCGGCGCAATTCCATATCGGCGATGGTATAGTCCGATCGCCGCTTGTGCCCATGGTCGATGATCGAAACGGTCTTTCCCTCGACTTCGCGCATGAACCCCGAATCCTCTCCACCATCGGCCTCGTACAGGTCGATAAGGTGGCGGCAGGTGGCGCGGTCGAGCACACGGGGAATGCGAAGCACCGGCGCCCAGTCATCGGGCTGCTCTTCGTCGACCAGACGGTCTGCAAGCGCGAGCGCTTCGATCGCCTGCGACGGCGGATATCGCCCCGCAACTCTCAGTTGGCGGTCGAGAACGACGATATAGGCCTCGTAACGATCCGACCCTTCACGGCACGCGCCGTACGTCGTGCTGATCGCACGGTCATAGTCGAGGAAATGGCGCACCCCATATTGTCCCGAGGCGATCCGGCCCGAGGACACATCCCCCGCGTCGTGCGTCACGGTAAACAGGCAAACGCGCGAACCTTCATAGCGGTCGGACGCGAGGAGACTATCGAGCGCGGACTTGATCCCGGCATCGCGAGCCGACCCCATGAAGAACAGGATCGCGACGCGTCCCGCGATCGTATGGAAGGAATATCGCGGATTCCCGTCGAGCACCGGTGCCTTGAACCAGGGCGCGGGCACGCCGAACGCCGGCTTCGGTATCGACATCGTTACAACGGAAGATTTCTGCACCGCATCGCCCTCACCCGTTTTGAAGGCGGCATCCTACCATCGCGCGAAATGGGGGCACAAATGCCCAAAAGGGGTAAGCCCCGCCGCATTCCCGCGGCGGGGCTCGTCGATTCCGTCCCGGAGACCGGCGCCAATGCCGCCTGCCCCGATCAGGGAGGATTGTGAAACGACCGGTCGCCGTCAAACAACCTTGCGGCCAGCGACCACGCCGAGAATCAGGAAAAGCGCCACGAGCGCCAAACCGACGAAGAACAATATTTTCGCCACCCCCGCGGCGGCCCCGGCGACACCGCCGAACCCGAGAAGTGCTGCCAACAACGCGATCACCGCAAAGATCAAAGCCCATTTGAACATCAGACATCTCCTATCCGGCGGGCACGGAACGCCGCCTTCCGGAGAGGCAAGAAAACGGCCCTCCGAAAGCCGGGCGATCCATCGTCGCGCCGCCTGTTCCTGCATTTCGTGTGCGCTATTAGAACGAGAGGCAGCGCCGAAAGTTCCTGTCGACCGATCGGCATCGGCGCATTCCGCGTGACCCGTTGCCGCGACACGCGTAGCATGGCCCCGTCACCGAAGAAGGAGAGGGCGCATGGTCACGCAGCCGTTTCGGTTCCCCGGCTCGGCGGGCAAGACATTGTCGGGACGGATGGAGCTTCCCGGTGGGCGCGTGCGCGGCTGGGCGATTTTCGCGCATTGCTTCACTTGCGGAAAGGATAACCGTGCGGCGGTCCGGATCGCGCGCCTGCTCGCGCGCGAAGGAATCGGGGTGCTGCGGTTCGACTTCGCCGGCCTCGGCGAGAGCGAGGGCGATTTCGCGGACAGCCGCTTTTCGTTCGACGTGCAGGATCTCCAGGCGGCCGCGCGGGCGCTCGCGGACGACGGCAAGGCACCGTCGCTGCTGATCGGCCACAGCCTTGGCGGTGCGGCCGCGATTGCCGCGGCGGTCGACCTGCCCTCGATCCGCGCGGTCGCGACGATCAACGCGCCGTTCGATGTCGCCCATACGCTCCATCAGTTCGATCCCGCCGCGATCGCGACGATCGACGCCGAGGGCGCCGCCGACGTCCTGCTCGCCGGACGGCGCTTTCGCGTCGGGCGCGGCCTGATCGACGATTTGCGCTCGCAGGACCAGGGCGCGCGCATCGCGGCGCTGCGCCGTCCGCTACTCGTTATGCACGCGCCGCTCGACGATACGGTCGGCATCGAGAATGCCACCAAAATCTACGTCGCGGCACGGCACCCCAAAAGCTTCTTTTCGCTCGACGACGCCGACCATCTGCTCAGCCGTCCGCAGGACGTCCAGCGCGTCGGCTCGATGATCGCGGCTTGGGCCAGCCCCTATCTGACCCCGCCGCCCGAAGCGCCCTTGCCGCCGGTCGATGCCGAAGCCGAAGAGACGGGCGACGGAAAGTTCCAGGTTGCGATCAGCACGGGCGACCATGTGTTCCTGGCCGACGAGCCGGTCAGCGTCGGCGGCGGCGGCACGGGCCCCAGCCCCTTCGACCTCCTCTCCGCCGCGCTCGCCGCCTGTACGACGATGACGCTGCGCCTCTATGCCGACGGCAAGAAATGGCCGGTAACGCGCATCCGCACCGCGGTCGGCCACCAGAAGGAACTCGCCGATCCCCAGCCCGACCTTTTCAACGTCCGCATCTCGATCGAAGGCGCGATCGACGCCGAGCAGCGCGCCCGAATGATGGAGATCGCCGAACGCTGTCCCGTTCACAAGACGCTCGAACGCGGCGCGCGCTTTACGACGGCCGAAGGCGATCCACCCGCCCCGTGCGAACCGCCCGAGGCGCATATGGAGGCGATGGACCGCGCGACCGGCTGAAGGCGTGCAGCCGATCCGGCCTGCATTGGCCAACGGCGGACTCAGGCGGCCAGTGCCGGCGCAGACCCAGGTCCGAACATCACTGCGCATTGTGCCGGATTCATGAAATCGCGATAGCGTGCGGCATCGACGCTGGTCAGGACTTCGACGAGGGTCATATTGTCGATCCAGAGCTCGATCAGGCCGAAAACGCCGCCCCGTTCGCAGCGGATCGCCCGAATTCCCGCTTCCCGCGCCAGCGCGAAAATCTGTTCGTCATCGAGGCCCGTGACGATGGCGATATGGAAGGCTGACGGGCGCATAGGGTGGCCATCGGAAATAATCTGATCCTCCCACGGCATCTGCGCCGGTTCCTCGGGAACGAGCAGAGGGTCGGCTTCCCCGACGCCGGGATGATGAGCGATGCCGACGGGATAGACCTCCACGGCCGTTCCCGACCCATCGCGCGCAACGGCGATCCACGCGCCCGGAACGACAGGAAATGTGAAAGCCTGTCCATCGATGAGGGCCGAGAACAAAAGCGCGGTCGCTTGAGGGTCGGCGGAGGGAATCGAAACATGGGCAATCATTTCATAGGATCCTTGATTTGTTCTAGAATCAGTTCGATCAGCCAGCGCGTGGCCTCGGCCGCTTCGGCGCCGTGCAAGTCCCACTGCTCGCGCAGCGAGGCCCAGGCATAGGCACTGTGGAGAAGCTGGAGCAGCGCGGCGACTTGCCGCTTGCGCTTGCCTTCAAGCTCGGGCGCGGCATCCGCCACAATGGCAAGAAAGGCTTCCTGTCGTTCCCCGTTCAGCGCGGCGCGCATTTCGCGTCCCTGTGGCGTCGCGATGGCGGCGATGATCTGGGGGGCGACCCGATCGAAGCCCGCATAGAGTTTGTCGTGCTGGCCCCGGAGCTCGCCGACGCTCGTCGGCATACCGATCCCGGGCCCCATCCGGGCGTTGATGCGTTCCCATATGCCACGCAGCAAGGCTTCGCGATTGGGGAAGTGGCGATAGACCGTCATTTCGGTAACCGCCGCACGCTCTGCAACCGCCCTGAACGTAATGGCGCTCTGGTCCCCGTCCTCGCCAAGCAGCCCGGCGGCGGCGTCGCAAATCCGTTCGCGGGTCAGCGCCGTCTGCGCCCTGCGCAGCGAAGGCTTGGTCGGTTCAATTGATGTTTGTTCTGATACCACAATGATAGTTTTACTAACGTCAATATGGCTCCTGGTCAAGCCACGTGGCACGCCCGGCAGAGGAACGGCACGGCGCAGCGGCCGATCAAAGCGGCCTTGCGAGGAATTCAGACGATAAAAAGGGGATGGAGCGGGTAGCGGGAATCGAACCCGCCTAGCTAGCTTGGAAGGCTAGAGCATTACCACTATGCTATACCCGCATCTCCAAGGTCGGCGGCGATTGCCAGTTTGACCGCGCGGCGTCAAGCGCGCCCTTGCACGGAACATTGAGAACATTTCGGCAACATGCTAGACCATCGGCGTGAAAAATGGCGAAGATCCAGTTCCCAACGACGGGCCCGACCCGCCCGTTCGCAAGATCATCCATGTCGACATGGATGCCTTTTACGCGTCGGTCGAACAGCGCGACGATCCGGCACTCCGCGGCAAGCCCGTCGCAGTCGGCGGCTCGTCGCGGCGCGGCGTCGTCGCCGCCGCCAGCTATGAAGCGCGCAAGTTCGGGGTGCGATCAGCGATGCCCAGCATCACCGCGAAGCGCCAGTGCCCCGACCTCATCTTCGTGCCCCCCCGCTTCGAGGTCTATCGCGACATCTCCCACCAAATTCGCGCGATCTTCCGCGACTATGCCGACGAGGTCGAGCCGTTGTCACTCGACGAAGCCTATCTCGACGTCAGCCGCGACAAGGCCGGACTCGGCAGCGCAACCGCGACCGCGAAGCTGATCCGCCGGCGGATCCGCGAGGAGACGGGGCTCACCGCCTCGGCCGGCGTCTCGTACAACAAGTTCATCGCCAAACTCGCATCGGACCAGAACAAGCCCGACGGGCTGACCGTCATTCGCCCCGGCGAAGGCGCGGCCTTCGTGCAGACGCTGTCGATACGCCGCTTTCACGGCATCGGCCCGGTGACCGCGGCGAAGATGGAGGGACTCGGCATCTTTTCCGGCGCCGATCTCGCGGCGAAGGACATGGCCTGGCTTGCCGAGAATTTCGGAAACAGCGCAGAGTGGCTCCACAATCTGGCGCGCGGAATTGATCATCGGCGGGTGAAATCGAACCGGCCGCTGAAGTCGCTCGGCGGCGAGCGCACCTTCTTCAACGACCTGATCACCGACACCGAGATCCGCGAGGCGCTGGCGCATGTCTGCACCGTGGTGTGGGACCGCGCGGCAAAGAAAGGCGCGCGCGGGCGGACCGTGACGCTGAAACTGCGCTACGCCGATTTTCAGACCATTACGCGCGCGCGGACCGTTCCCGCGCCGATCGTCGACGGCACGGCGCTGCTCGCCGCAGGCGAGGCGATCCTGGCCCCGCTGCTGCCGACCGGGCAGGGCATCCGGCTGCTCGGCATCACGCTGAGCAAGTTCGAGGGCGAAGAGGATGAGGAAGCGGCAGAAGCCGCACCCGCCGATCTCCTCAGCCTGCTCTGACATCCACCCCGCGATCGCCCGCCGCGGGATAGTGTGCCATCGCTGGCCGCCTTTATCGCCAAGGCGAAATTAACGCCGATTCTCGTCGCGATTAGCGCACGCCGACCCTGTCTTTGCCTTGACCGGGCCGGGGGCGGAGCGCAGCCCTCGCCGCGGACGAACATGAGGTCGCATCGCTGCCCGCCCCCTCAAAGGGCAGCACGTCCGGTTTTCTGACAAACTGGAGAGACATCATGGCCAAGCAACCCAAAAGGCTCGAGAAAAAGATCGAAATTGTGGAAGGCAAGAACTTCCACAAGGAGCTGAAGATCGAGAAAATCGAAAAGATCGAGCACAAGGAACTGAAGCACGAAAAGCTCGAAAAGAATGAGCTCAAGGAGAACAAGAACGAGAAGATCGAGCACAAGGAATTCAAGGAGTTCAAAGAGTTCAAGGAGCATGGCGAAAAGCCGATCAAGGAAAAGGACGGCAAGGAACTCGTCGAAAATCCCGGCGACATCTTCGACCCCGTGCTCCAGATCGAGGCGCTGAAGGCGCATCTCGAACAGCTCGAAAAGGCCGCCGTCGAAGTCCGGCACTTCATCGAAAGCGCCGAACGTCCCGACCTGGGCGAGGGTGCGCTCAAGAATGAAAAGGACAAGAGCGGCTGACACGGGGCGGAGGCACCGGCAATGAAGCCCCTGCTCATCCTGTATGAAGAGTATGACCTGTCCGCGGCATGGCTCGCGGACAGGCTCCGCGCCCGCGGCCGCGCGGTCCGCGCGCTGACCGCCGCGACGCTCGGTACCGAAACGCTGCGCTGGCATCACCGGCTCGGAGCGGGCGGCGTCGATTTCATCCTCACCCATTCGAACGGGCAAACCCTGTCGCCGGACGATTGCGGCGGCGTGGTCAACCGCCTCCACTATCTTCCCCTCGCACTGCTCGCGCGCATCGGCGGCGAAGACGAGGATTATGCGCGCAGTGAGCTTTATGCGCTGTTCCTGAGCTGGATGGCGGCGCTCCCCACCCCCATCCTCAATCCGCCGACGCCGCAGGGGCTCGCAGGCAACTGGCGCCATCCGTCGGCCTGGACGATACTTGCGCAGGCGGCCGGACTGCCCGTGGTGGCGTGGCGGCAGGACAGCGCGGGCGAGCCCGAACGCGACTGGACGATCGCCGAGCAACCCGGCGAGATTTGCGTGGTGGCGGTCGGTGGCCGGCTGGTGCAACCGGGCTGGCCCGCCACGATCGATCTGACTGCGGCGGTCGAGCATGGCTGCATCGCGCTCGCGCGCGCGGCGGGCGTCGGCCTGCTCGGCGTGCGCCTGATCCCCGACGACGCCATTCCGGAAGGTTGGCGCTTCGTCGGCGCCAACCTGCTCCCCGATCTCGCCGCCGGCGGCGAACCGATGGTCGACGCCATCGACGCGGCCTTTGCGTCATGATCCTGCTCGCCGGCATCCCCAGCGAAACGCCGCTCCGCCTCGTCCGCGAGGCACTCGACGCGCGCGGCGCCGATTATCGCCTGTTCAACCAGCGCGAGGTCGCCGTCTGCGATTTCGCCTTTCACATCGACGACGGCGGCCTGGACGGCAGGCTTACCCTGGGCAGCGACCGCATCGCGCTCGGCGACATCGCCGCCGTCTATCATCGGATGATGGACGATAACCGGTTGCCGGAGGTCAAGCCGCTCGCGCCCGATGCCCCGCCGCGCCGCCGCGCGCGCGCCCTCCACGACGCGCTCTACCGCTGGTTCGAGGTTGCGCCGGCGCGGATCGTCAACAGGTCTGACCCGCAGGGATCGAACATGTCGAAGCCCTTTCAGGGGCAGATCGTGCGCCGCCACGGCTTCGACATTCCCGAAACGCTGATCAGCAACGATCCCGATGCGGTGCGCGCCTTCCACGCCGACCACGGCCCGCTCATCTACAAATCTATCAGCGGGGTACGATCGATCGTCGCCGAGCTCGACGTCACCGACCGCGACCGGCTTGAACGCATTCGCTGGTGCCCGGTGCAGTTCCAGCAGCGCGTCGCGGGAACCGATATTCGCGTCCATGTCGTCGGCGAGGATGTGCACGCGACCGAGATCGCGAGCGACGGCGTCGACTATCGTTATGCATCGCAGCGCGGCGGCCGCACCGACCTTTCGGCGATCACGCTTCCCGACGAGATCGCCGAACGCTGCGTCGCGATGACCGCAGCCATGGGCCTGTCGCTGTCGGGCATCGACCTGCGCCGGGCCCCCGACGGGCGCTATTATTGCTTCGAGGTCAATCCGAGCCCGGCCTTTTCCTATTACGAGCTCGACACCGGCCAGCAGATCGCCGCGTCGATCGCCGCGTTGCTTATGGCCGGGCCGCCGGACTCGCCACCAGTGCGGGCGCAAAACGCCGGATCGCCGCCTGCATCTTTGGCGACAGCGTCCTGAAATCGCAGCGGATCAGCGTCTCGTCCGATTCCTGTATCTCGTCCTGAAACGGCGCCCCGACGCGATAGAGCGCGCGGCCGGGGCCAAGCAGCTTGATGCGGAAATAGCCCGCGCCGTCATAGCCGCCGAACTGCATCTGGGTAAAACCGCCCGCGACAGCCCGCGCCTGCGTGATCGGCTCGAGTTCGGCGGCCGGCCCCATGCTGCCGTTGGGACCGTAATAATAGAGGGCGCCCCAGCGTTTGCCGTCGAATATATAACCGTGACGGACGGCCGTGCATTTTTCCGTGTCGTTGGTCCAGAACCCCGGCGCGACCGGAAGCTTGATCCCCTGTGCCGCCACCGGCGCGGTGCCCGCGGCCATCGCCAGCGCCAAAATCCATCCGCGCATCGATACCCCCGCCATGACCGACCTTGACGTCATGGTGCCGGACTTGGCGGACCCGATCAACCCGCGTCGGCGAAAACGCGCTCTTTCGTCGCGGTGAAACGGATCGCCGGGTGGCGTTGGGTCACATAGCCGACTTCCCACGCATCCTTCGCCATGAAAACCGGCGCGCCGTCGCGGTCGGCGGCGCTGGCGCCGCGGTGGTCGGCCTGGAAGGCTTTCAGCGCGGCGGGATCGTCGCTCGCGATCCAGCGCGCCGTGTCCCAGGGCGATGCCTCCAGCTTCGCCTCGACCTTGTATTCGGCCTCGAGCCGGCTGATCAGCACTTCGAGCTGAAGCTGGCCGACCACCCCGACGATCATGTTCGACCCGATCTCGGGATAGAAGACCTGGATGATCCCCTCCTCGGCCATATCGTCGAGCGCCTTGCGAAGCTGCTTGGTCTTGGTCGGATCGACGAGCGCGACGCGGCGCAGGATTTCGGGGGCGAAGTTCGGCAGGCCCGTGATCGTGATGTCGGTGCGTTCCGACAAAGTATCCCCGACGCGCAAGGTACCGTGGTTCGGAATGCCGATGATGTCGCCGGGATACGCCTCTTCGGCCATTTCGCGGTCCTGCGCGAGGAACAGCATCGGGCGGCTGATCGCGATCGCCTTGCCCGTCCCGCCCTGCATCAGCCGCATCCCGCGCTCGAACTTGCCCGAGCACAGACGCATGAAGGCGATGCGGTCGCGGTGCGCCGGGTTCATGTTCGCCTGCACCTTGAAGACGAAGCCGGTGACGGCCTCGTCGTCGGGCTGTACCGGCGCGGGCTCGGCGGGCTGCGCGCCGGGTCCGGGGGCGTGCGCCGCCAGTGCATTGAGCAGGTCGACGACGCCGAATTCCTTGAGCGCCGATCCGAAATAGACCGGCGTCAGATCACCATTCCGATACGCCGCCGGGTCAAAGGGCGCATAGCAAGCCGACGCCAGCTCGGTCTCTTCCTTGAGGTACGCGAGCGCGTCGGCGCTCAGCTGCGCCGCGAGTGCGTCATCGTCGAGCCCCGTGACGCCGACGCGATCACCCTCATACATGCGCGACGCATCGCCGCCGGGCTTCATGATCGCGGGATCGACCAGGTCGTAAATCCCCTCGAACTGCCCGCCCATGCCCGCGGGCCAGTTCATCGGGCAAACGTCGAGCGCGAGCCGGTCAGCGACCTCGTCGAGCAATTCGAACGGCGGCAGGCCTTCGCGGTCGACCTTGTTGACGAAGGTGATGATCGGCACCGAGCGCAGGCGGCAGACCTCGAACAGCTTCAGCGTCTGCGGCTCGATGCCTTTTGCGGCGTCGATCACCATGACCGCGCTGTCGACGGCGGTGAGCGTGCGATAGGTATCCTCGCTGAAATCCTCGTGCCCCGGCGTATCGAGCAGGTTGAAGACGAGCCCGTCATGTTCGAAGGTCATCACCGACGAGGTCACCGAAATCCCGCGCTGCTGCTCGATTTTCATCCAGTCCGAGCGCGCGCGCCGCGCCTGGCCGCGCGCCTTGACCTCACCCGCCATATGGATCGCGCCGCCCGCGACGAGGAGTTTCTCGGTCAGCGTCGTCTTGCCCGCGTCGGGGTGTGAGATGATGGCAAAGGTGCGGCGGTCGGGATGCTTGGACATGGCGCGGGCGCCTAGCAGGGTGCGGGGCAAGTGGAAAGGGGCTGGCGCGATGCCGTCGCCGCGCGCAGTATCGCACCATGCGCCAGCTTCTCCTCGCCATCGCTCTTCTCGCCGCTCCAGCGATCGCACAGGACAACGCCTTCGTCGGCGAATATGGCATCGCAGAAGGGCCCGACGTCGGCGGCGGGCTGCTGATCCGCGGCGACGGCCGCTTCCAATATGCGCTCGCGGCAGGCGCGCTGGACGAACGCGCCGAGGGACGCTGGGAGGCGCGGGGCGACGGCATCTGTCTGACGACCGAACCCAAGCCGGTGCCGCCGGCCTTCGAGAAGGGGGTGCCGATCGCGGTCGAGGGCGCCATCCCCACCCTCCTCGTCACCTGGCCGAACGGCGAAGGCATTCCGGGAGTCGATTTTCGTATCGGGTTCGACAGCGGCGATCCCGCCGAAGGCTATACCCAATATTATGGCTGGACGATGCCCGAAGACGACCATCGCTTGCCGCGCTGGGTCGAGGTGAGCGAGCCGATCCACGGCGTTACCGCACCGCGCTTCGAGCTGTCCGGCGCCGACCGCGGGAAGCTTCGCCTGACGCTAATCCCCAATGATATCGGCGTCGTCGATATGGAGAGTGCATGCGTCGAAAAAACGGATCGCGGCGTCGTCCTGCACCGCAGGGACGGCGACATCCGTTTCGTGCGATTGGGGAGCGAGAGAGGCGAATAAGTGATGGCGTTCGCCCTCGTCGTCAGCCCTCGGCGCGCGCGCCATGTTTGCCGGGGTGGACCGTTCCGCAGTGCCCGCAGGTCCGCAGGTCCTCACTGGCATAAAAGGCCTCGAACAGGGGGGGCAGGTCGCGCACGATACTCTGGAGCTGGACCTCGACGCGGTGGACGATGTGGCCGCAATCGTCGCAATACCATTGGAAGGCGTCGACCATTCCGTCGGGCCGCTTGCGCTCGATGACGAGCCCTACGCTCCCTGCGACCGGGCGCTGCGGCGAGTGCGGGACATGCGGCGGCAGCAGGAAGATGTCGCCCTCGCGGATCGGCATGTCCTTCGGCCCCTCGTCGGTCCACAGCCGCAGGTTCATGTCGCCTTCGATCTGGTAGAAAAACTCCTCGAGCGGATCGTCGTGATAGTCGGTGCGCTGGTTGGGACCGCCGACGACGGTGACGATGAAATCGGCGTCCTCCCAGATTTGCGTATTACCGACAGGCGGCTTCAGCACGTCGCGATGCGCCTCGATCCACTCGCGGAAGTTGAAGGGCAATCCATAGGTCAGCATGGTGTCATCCTTTAGGGGGGCGCGGAATGAAGGCGGTCGCCTTGATCTCGATCAGCAAATGCGGGTGCGGAAGCTGATGGACAGCGACGGTAGTGCGCGCGGGGCCGGCCTCATCGAAATATTCGGCATAGACGCCGTTGTAGCCGCCGAAATCGTTCATGTTGACGAGGAAGCTGGTCACGTCGACGACATCGGCAAGCGAGCCGCCCGCGTCGGCGAGGATCGCGCCGATATTCTCGATCACCGCGCGCGTCTGTTCGGCGATGTCGAGGCTGACCGTTCCGAACTCGTCGGCCGATGCGCCTGCGAAGCTGTTGTCCGGGCGGCGCGAACTGGTGCCCGACACGAACACGAAATCGCCCGCGCGGCGATAGTGCGGAAAACGCCCGCGCGGGCGCGCCTTGCCCGGAATCACCCGTCCTTCGCTGCTCATGCCGCATCCCCCTCGATGATGAACCCTACCCGGCCGAGGTGGCCCGCGTCGAGCGACACGGTGCGTGCCGAACCGATCGCCGCTGCTGCGGTCGCCCCGCCCAGCATCACCGTCCAGCCGGGCTGGAGGATCAGCCCCTCCGCATCCGCCAGTCGCGCCGCGGCGATGAGCGATCGGATCGGATCGCCAAGAATCGCCGCGCTCGTTCCGGTTTCGGCGACCGCATCGTCGACGCGCATCGTCATCGCGACATCGGACACGTCGGTGTCGGCGGAAAGCCATGGCCCGACGACGAAGGCCGAGGAAGACGCATTGTCGGCGACGACATCGCCGAGCGCGAAGCGGAAATTCTCGTAGCGGCTGTCGATGATCTCGAGCGCCGCAGCGACCGCATCGACCGCCGCAAGCGCCTCCTCGCGCGACACCTCGCCCGACAGCGGCGCCTTCAGCCGCACCGCCACCTCGGGCTCGACGCGCGGGTGGATGAAGCGCGCACGGTCGATCGTCGCGCCGTTGGTGACGACCATGTCGGAGGTCAGCCGGCCCCATATCTGGTCCTTGAGCCCCATCTGCGCCATCTTGGCTTCGCTGGTGAAGCCCATCTTGACGCCAACCAGCGTCGCGCCGCGCGCGAGGCGATGATCGATCGCGGCGCGCTGGATGGCATAGGCGTCGGCGAGCGGCAATTCGCCCCCCTCGCCCGTGATTTGCGGGATCGCCCTCGCCTGCCTTGCGGCATCGTCGAGCCTTGCAGCGATTGCGGCAATGTCGGCCATCGTCTTACCTTTACAGCTTCACGCAGATGTTGGTCGGCTCCGAATAGAAGCCCAGCGAATGTTCGCCGCCTTCGCGCCCGATGCCCGAGAGCTTCATCCCGCCGAAGGGTGTGCGGAGGTCGCGCAGGAACCATTCGTTGACCCAGACGATCCCCGTTTCCATCTGCGCCGCGACGCGGTGCGCGCGCCCGACGTCGCGCGTCCAGATCGCGGCGGCGAGACCATAATCGGTGTCGTTGGCGAGTTCGACCGCCTCGTCCTCGCTGTCGAAGGGCGCGATGTGGCAGACGGGACCGAAAATCTCCTCGCGCACGCAGCGCGCATCGGGCCCGAGGCCAGTGAGGATTGTCGGCTCGACAAAAGCTCCATGCGCGAGCGCTCCTTTGAGTTCGGGAACCCCGCCCCCGGTCACCACAGTCGCCCCTTCTTCACGCGCCAACGAATAATAGGAGAGCACTTTCTCCCGGTGATCGTGCGAGATCAGCGGCCCCATGTCGGCGCCCGACCAGGGATCGCCGACGGTGAGCGCCTTCGCGCGTTCGGCGAGCGCGGCGACGAAGCGGTCGAAGATCGGCCGCTCGACATAGACGCGCTCGGTGCAGAGACACACCTGCCCGCAGTTCGAGAAGACCGAGCGCACCGTCCCCGCGACCGCCTCGTCGAAATCGCAGTCGGCGAAGACCAGCGCGGCATTCTTGCCCCCGAGTTCGAACGACACGGGTTTCACGCCCGCAGCCGCGACGCGCATGATCGCACCGCCGGTGGCGGACTCACCAGTGAAGGTAATCGCGTCGATATCGGGATTCGCGGTCAGCCATTCGCCGGTGGACTTCGCCCCGAAACCGTGGACGAGGTTGAAGACCCCCGGCGGCACGCCGACGGCGTCCATCACCTCTGCAAGCAGGGTCGCGGTCGACGGCGTTTCCTCGCTCGGCTTGACGACGACGGCATTGCCGCACGCGAGAGCGGGCGCGACTTTCCACGTCATGAGCAGCAGGGGCAGGTTCCACGGCGAGACGATCGCGACCACGCCCAGCGGCCGCGCGATCGCATAATTGATCGCGCTGCGCCCATCGGGAAGGTCGGTGCGGAAACTCGGCATCGCGCGCGCCTCGGCGATCGCGGCGAAGGCGCGGAAATTGGCGGCGCCGCGCGGAATGTCGATCGTCCGCGCCTGATGCAGCGACTTGCCGGTGTCGGCGATCTCGGCGGCGGCGAATTCGTCGAAGCGTGCCTCGATCCCCTCGGCGACCCGGACAAGCAGCTTGCAGCGCTCGGCCTGCGACATCCTGCCCCACGGCCCCTTGAGCGCCGCGCGCCCGGCAGCGACGGCGCGGTCCACGAGGTCGCGGCTCGCGAGCGATACGCGGGCCGCGACGCTGCCATCGACAGGGTTCACATTGTCGAACCAGCCATCGCCCTCGACGAAGGCGCCGTCGACATAGTTCAGCACCGGGCGCTCAGAGAAGGGGTAGGC
Source organism: Sphingopyxis sp. H073 (assembly GCF_001468395.1). Lineage (GTDB taxonomy): Bacteria > Pseudomonadota > Alphaproteobacteria > Sphingomonadales > Sphingomonadaceae > Sphingopyxis. The sequence continues at coordinate 108,233 of NZ_LNSG01000004.1, forward strand.
AGCGACGGGATAGGCAGCGCCAGTCATGCCGCACCCCCGACCGGAACATAGCCCGCGGCATTGCTATGCGCAGCGCCTGCCGTGCCGACATGGCCAGCCATCTGGAGCAGCGACAATATGGTGTCGTTGAACTGCACCGGCGCTTCGAGGAAAGCCGAATGACCCGCGTCATTGACCTCGACAAGGAAGGAACCAGGCACTTCGGCCTGCGCAAGTCGCACCGCCTCGATCGGGAAAAGGATGTCGTCGACGCCCGCGAGGAAGAGGATCGGAAAGCCCTTGCCGCCCAAGTCCGCGGCAGGACGCGCGTCGAAGCTGCCGGTCAGGCTGTGCCGGTCGACGGCGTTGAAGCTCGCGATCTGGCGATAGAGCACCGCCAGCTCGGGTGGCGCCCCCGCCCCGAGCACGCGTTCTATCTGACCGAGCGGCGCGGTCTTCACACGCGCCGCGTCCATGATCGCCTTGACCTGCGCGCTCTCGGCAATGCCGTGAAGGCTGTCGCAGATCGCGAGCGCGGCGACGCGGCCGGGCGCACGATGAGCGAAGCCGATGCAGGTGCCGGCGCCCATCGACTGGCCGACGAGCGCCGCTTTCTCCACGCCGAGATGATCGAGCAGCGCGGTCAGATCGTCGATAAAGGCAACGCGCCCGCGCCCGTCGAGATCACGCGACAGCCCGAAACCGCGATGGTCGAAGGTGATGACGCGGTTCGATCGCGACAGGGTATCGATCTGGCGATACCAGATCGCATGATTGCCGCCGATCCCGTGCGCCAGCACGACCGCTGGTCCTTCGCCATGCGCCTGCCAATATATCTCGGCGCTCGCGGTCGCCAGCACACCGCTTTCCATCACGCTACCCCCATCAATTTGCTGAGCCGCACGACATAGTCGCCGAACGCCGGATCCTCGCGCGTGGCGCTGGGATCGCGCGGGCGCGGCATGTCGATACGGACATCTTCGATAATCGTCCCTGGCCGCTCCGACATCACGAGCACGCGGTCGGACAGCAGCACCGCTTCCGAAATGCTGTGGGTGACGAGCAGCACCGTCTTGCGGTCGCGCTGCCAGATGCGCAGCAGTTCCACATTGAGGCGGTCGCGCGTCAGCGCGTCAAGCGCGCCGAAGGGCTCGTCCATCAGCAAGACTTGCGGGTTGCGCGCGAGCGCCTGCCCGATCGCAACGCGGTGACGCATTCCGCCCGACAGTTCGCTGGGATAGCTCGTCTCGAACCCCGTGAGGCCGAGCGTTTCGACAAGCGCGGCGAACGCGGCTTCGTCGGGCCGCCGCGCCTGCGGGTCGAGATCGACGCCGAGCAGCAAATTGTCGCGCACATTGCGCCAAGGCAGCAGGTTCGAGGTCTGGAAGACGAACCCCATTTCCGCCGTCGGCGCGGTGACATCGGCGCCGCCGAACCGGATACGACCTTCCTCGAACGGCACGAGCCCGGCGATCAGCCGCAACAGCGTGCTCTTGCCGCAGCCCGAGGGACCGAGGATCGAGACGAATTCGGCGGCGCCGATTTCGGCGCTGACGTCCTGCAGCACTTGCCGACCGCCGAACAGCTTGCCCGCACCGGAGAGAGAGATCACCGATTTCATGCTGCGCGCCACCAGATGAAGCGTTCCCAATAGGCGACGCCGTAGAAGAGAAGAAGCGACAGGACCGTCACCGCGATCAGCGCCGCGAAGGTCAAGGTCGTGTGCCCGGATCCCGATGCGGTCAGGATGAGATTGCCGAGCCCGTCGTTCGATCCGACGAATTCGCCGACCACCGCGCCGATCACCGCGAGCGGCATCGCAACCTTGCAGCCGTCGAGGAAGCTCGGCAGCGCGGCGGGGACGCGGAGGCGCCAGAAACTCTGCATCGGGCTGGCGCGGAGCGCGCGGAAATGCTCATCAAGATGCGCAGGCGTGCTCGCCAGCCCGCCGAGCGTCGCGATGATGATCGGGAAGAACGCGAAGAGGAACGCCATGATCAGCTTCGACGCGAGGCCATAGCCGCACCAGACCACGATCAGCGGCGCCAGCCCGATTTTCGGGATGCTCTGCAACGCGACGAACAGCGGATAGACGGTCCGTTTAGCGGTGGGCGAGAAATAGATCAGCGCCGCGATCGGCACGCCGAGCGCCACAGCGATGAGGAAGCCCCAAAAAACCTCGGTCAGCGTGACGAGGCTCTGCGAAAGGATCGCACCGCGCGAGGTCCAAAGCTCGCCAAGGATCGCGCTCGGCGGCGGGAGCAAATAGGATTGGACGCCCGACCAGCGAACGCCATATTCCCATGCCAGCCCGAGCGCGAGGAAGAAGCCCGCGCTGGTCGCCGTATCGCGATTGAACCGTCTGCTCACGCGTCGCCCTCCCTCTTTTCGGCCGCGTCCAGCAGCGCCTGGATGCGCGCCGGTGGCGGCACGAGGAAGCGACCGAGATGCCAGCGGTCGAAGGTTTCGAGATCCTTCCCGTCCCACACCGACGGCTCATACGGGCTGTCGGCGGTGATTTGCGTCATGTCGGTGTAGAATTCGACATTGTTGCCGTCGGGGTCGCGGAAGACGAGGAAGCTGTTCGCCCCCGGCCCGTGCTTGCCGATGCCGCGGTCGATCGGGATACCGCGCGCGATCAGCATCGCGGCGACCCTTTCCATCTCCTCCATCGTTTCGAGGCGGTAGGAGAAATGCTCGACCGCCGGGTAGTGCCCCTCGGGTGCAGCACCATGTCCTGGCGGAAGCTGGAGCAGCGCAAGATCGTGATGATCCGCGCTGGCCCGCAAGAAGACCATGTTATGATCGATCCAGTCGGAAACCTCGAGCCCCATCACCTCGGTGTAGAAAGCAAGGCTGCGGTCGATGTCGCGCACCTTGAGCACGAGGTGGCCGAGCCGCGTCGGACGCGGTCGGTAGGAAGCAGGATCGGTCATGGCTGATTCCCCATCGGTACGAAGGCGTTGGTGAAGAGCTGCGGCGCCTGATCGAAGCCCTGAAGCTGGCCGCTCGCCTGCAGATAGGTGACGGTACGCTCGACCTTTTCGGGCTTCAGGCGAAGCGACCCATCCTCGGCCGTCATCAGTTCGGCGGTCTCGCGGATCTGGCGCTCGGTCACCGCCTCGTCGAGCAAGGGATAGGCTTTGCGGATGATCGCGAGCGCCGCCTTCGGGTCGCGCGCGGCGTCGGCATAGCCGCGATAGGCGGCCTTCAGAAAGGCGCGCACCAGTTCGGGATCCTTCTCGATCAGCGCGTCCCGCGTCGCGAAGCCGCTGCCGTAAACGTCGAGCCCGAAATCGGCGTAGCCGATGCGCCCGATCGTCACGCCCTTCGCCTTCGCCGCCTTGTCGAACAGCGCAAGCGAATTGCCGAGCCAGCATTCGGCGGCGTCGATCCGGCCCTCGACGAGCGAGGAGACGACGATCGCGGGGTCGAGCTGGATCCGTTCGACGCGCGCGGGATCGACGCCATTAGCCTTGAGCCAAGCTGGGAGCAGCGCCTGGATCATCGAGCTTTGCCCTGCACCGAAACGCAGCCCCGCAAGGTCGGCCGGCCTTTCGATCCGGTGGCGTTCCTTGACGAAGCAGGCGCCGGCGGGAAGCCGCATGTTGATACCGCCGATCATCCGCACCTTGCCGCCCTTCGAACGATTGAGCGCGACCGACAGCGGGTCGATATAGGCGAATTCGAACATGCCCTGGTCGAGCTCGTTCGCGGTACGCATCCCGCCAAAACCGCGCACCGGTTCGACGTTGATCCCCGCTTCGGCGAAATAGCCCTTGTCGATCGCGACGAAGATGCCCGCCATGCTGCCCTGCGGAAGCCAGGCCATGTTGAACCGCACGTTGCGTGCGCTTTCGGACTGTACGGTGCGCGGCGCGCTGCCGCCGAAGGCGCTCCACAGGGTCAGCGCGGTGACCGCCGCGACGACGAGCAGCGGGACGATCAGCGACCGGCGATGGAAGGCAACCATTTCGCTCACCCCCTCGGCAGGTGCGGCGCGGCGACCGGGTTGCGCAGCTCGCCGATCCCCTCGACCCACGCATCCATGACGTCGCCATCCTTCAGAAAGACGCCCCGCCCCATTCCGACCCCAGCGGGGGTCCCCGACGCGATCAGGTCGCCGGCACGAAGTTCGAGGATCGTTGAGAGATAGGCGATCTGTTCGTAGATGTTGAAGATCATCTCGGACGTATTGCCGTCCTGCATCGCCTCGCCATTGACCTTGAGGCCAAGGCGGATGTCGTGCGGATCGCCGAGGCAGTCGCGCGGCACAAACACCGGGCCCAAGGGCGTGAAGCTGTCGAAGCTCTTGCCGCGGAACCAGTCGTGCGAGAAGGGAAAGTCGGTCCGCCGGGTGCGGTCGCGCGCCGACACGTCGTTGACGATCGTATAGCCGGCAATCAGATCGTGGGCGGCATCCACGACGACATTCTTGCCCGGCTTGCCGAGCACGACACCCAGCTCGACCTCCCAGTCGGGACGCGAGACCTGCGGCGGCACCACGACCGTATCGCCCGGCCCGACAACACTCTCGATCGTCTTCAGGAAGATATAGGGCTCGCTCTCCGCCTTCGCGGCGAGCTTGGTCTGCATTTCCTCGGCATGTTCGATGAAATTCGACGCGGCGGCGAAGATGCGGCGCGGCTCGAACGGCGCGACAAGCTTCGGCGCGTCGAGCGCCGCCGAGGAGCCGCCCACCGCGCTGGCGAGCGCGAACAAGCCGTCACGGCGCGCGTCCCAGTCGCGGATGATCGTGGTGACGTCCCCCGCAACGGCAGAATAGCCGTGCGCCGCCGCGGCATCGACAAGATCGTGAAAGGCGTCACCGACCTGGATCGTGGGGCGCGGGCCTTCGGCCGTGGCGCGGGTGGCAAGGGCAAACCGAGTCATGCGTCGATCTTTCTTTCCGGTGGAATGGGCGAACGCCGGCGATGCGCGGCCGAGCGCGATGGCGCCCCCGATCTGCGCGAGCGCGGCGCGGCGATCCAATATGCGTTGCGCATAGAGCGGGCCGATTTTCTTATAGGGCGGGTTTTTGCGGGGCCTGGGCATCGCATCTCACCCGAACGCCCTGAGCAGCATCCGCACCGCGACGACGGTCAGGAACAGACCGAACATCAGGCTCAACTGCCGCTTCGACAGCGCATGGGCGATCCGTGCGCCGAGCGGTGCCGTCAGGTACGAAACCGGCGCTATGATCGCGAGGCCGATCAGGTTGACATAGCCGAGGCTGCCCGGCGGCAAGCCCTCGACGTTCCAACCGGTAGCGATGAAGGCAATGGTCGCGGGCGCGCTGATCAGCAGGCCAAACAGTGCTGCCGTGCCGACTGCGCGGTGGATCGGGAAGTTGAACAATGTCATCACCGGAACGCTGAGCGTGCCGCCGCCGATCCCCATCATGCTGGAGATGCCCCCAATCGCGAAGGGAATGAGCTGCCCGCCCGCGCCGCCCGGCACCGCTTCGGCAATATGCTTGCCCTCAAGCGGCAAGAGCATCTTGATCGCGACGAGCAGCGCAACGATCCCGAACACCGCCGACAGCGTATCGCCCGAGGCGCGCGAGGCCAGGATGACCCCGGCGATCGCGCCTAGAAAGATCGCAATGCCCCAGCGTTTCAGCTGGTCGTGATCGACCGCGCCCTTCGCTTCGTGCGCGCGCGACGAGGAGATGGCAGTGGGGATGATCGTCGCGAGCGAGGTCGCGACGGTAACATGCATCCGAATGTCGGAATCGATCCCGAGCGACGACAGAACGAGGTCGAGAACCGGGACGATCACGATGCCGCCGCCGACGCCGAGCATCCCGGCGATCACGCCGCCCGCTGCTCCGGTGACGAGCATCATCGCCGCCAGCGTCAGCATTTCCCCGTCCAGCATATCGAGCATCGGCTTCCCCCAAAGGTCGGCCTTCCTTGTGCGTCGCACTGCATATGCGGTCAAAGATAGAAATGCGGGGTATCTATAATCAAAATTATATATCTGGCCCCACCCGCTCTCCTTATATGATTTTGGAAATAGCGCCCCCGCCAATCAATATTATCCTGTATATGGCGAACACCGTAGCGCGGTCGGCATGACACAAGTGGGCATCGCCGGATTCGGCACCATCGGCCGCGTCGTCGCGCGCCATATCGAAGCAGGCGGGCCGCCGCTGACCCTCGCCGCCGTATCCGCGGGCGACCGGGCGCGCGCCGAAGCCGCGATGACCGCGTTGAAACGTCCGGTGCCGGTCGTCGGCACCGAAGAGCTTGTCGCGCTGTCCGACGTTGTCGTCGACAGCGCACCGACGGCCGCCTTTCGCGATATCGCCACCGCGACGCTCGCCGCCGGCAAGACGCTGGTCACGGTCAGCGGCGCGGCGCTGATGCAATGGCCCGAGGCGGTCGATATCGCGCGCGCGCATGGCGGTCGCATCGTCCTTGCCACCGGCGCCCTGCTTGGCCTCGATGCCGTCCGCGCCGCCGCGATCGGCACGATCCACTCGGTGACGATGGTGACGCGCAAGCCGGTAAAGTCACTGGTCAAGGCCGAGCATGTCGTGCGCAACAACATCGACCTCGCCGCCCTCGCCGAACCGCTCAAGATCTTCGAGGGCAGCGCGCGCGAGGGCGCCATCGCCTTTCCCGCCAACGTCAATGTTGCAGCGGCGCTCGGCCTCGCGGGCATCGGCCCCGACCGGACGCGGCTCGAAATCTGGGCCGACCCCGCGCTCGAACGCAACACGCACCGCATCGTCGTCGATTCCGACAGCGCGCGCCTCGAACTCGCGATCGAGAATATTCCCACTGTCGAGAACCCCGGCACCGGCCGGATCACCGCGCAAAGCATCGTCGCGGCGCTCCGCGATCTCGTCAGCCCCCTCCGCATCGGAACCTAGAAAGGCCAAACCCATGACCACCCGTCTCCGCCACGTCGCGATCGCATCAGCCGACCCCGACAATTCGGTCGGCTTCTTCACCGACGTGCTCGGCTGGACCCTCGCCGGCAAGATCGATAGCCGCAACGCGCGCGGCTATTATGTGACCGACGGCCACATCAATATCGCGCTGCTCTGCTTCAAGAACCGCCCCGCCGCCGGGATGGAGTTTCCCGAGGGCTACACGGGGCTGCACCACATCGGCTTTCAGTGCGACGACATCGCTGCGGTCGTCGAGCGCTTCGAAAATTCGGGCTACGCGCCGCGCCACGACGTCAATCTGGCGCAGGGTCTTGGCAAGAATCCGGCGAAGGACAATGCCGAATACAAGATGACCGGGCCGGAGAATGTGATGGTCGACGTTTCCGAACGCGGCTGGGCCGGGACCGAAAGCTTCAAGGGCGCGCCGCCGGCCGCCTGACAGGCGAGGCCTCCCCCTCGAAACTCGAAGGCCGCCGGAGCATCGCTCCGGCGGCCTTTCCTTGTTCGCTGCTGAGGTTCAAAGATTCAGGAAGGCGCGCGAATTGCCGCTGAAGATCTTCGCCTTCTGTGCCGCGGTCAGCCCGTTATGCCCGCGCACCAGCGCGCCTATGTCCTGCTCGCCGAGCGGAAAGGGATGGTCGGAGCCCAGAAGCACGCGATCCTCGCCCATGACGTCGATCAGCAGGCTCAGTGCGCGCGGATCGAAGACCGCTGAATCGACGAAGAAACGGTCGACGTAGCTCGAGGGCGGATTGGGGCAGTCGGCGCGGACGATGTCGCGATATTTCCACGCATTCTCGACCCGCCCGAGCAGGAAGGCGAAGCTGCCGCCGCCATGGCCGAAACAGATGCGCAGGCTCTTGGGCAAGCGATCGAAAGCACCTGACAGGATCAGCGACAGGATCGACAATTGCGTCTCGGCGGGCATCGCGACGAGCCAGGGCAGCATATATTTGGGCATACGCTCGCGCGCCATCATGTCCCACGGATGGACCAGCACCGCGGCGCCGATCTCGGCGCAATGCGTCAGGAAGGTCAATATGCCCTCGTCGTCGAGGTTGCGCAGCCCCATATGGTTGCCGATCTGGACCCCCAGATGACCGCTCTCCATCGCCCGGCTCGCTTCGGCGCACGACAGCTCGATGTCCTGCAAGGGCACCTGCGCCAGCGCCTTCATCCGGCTCGGCGCATGGCTGCAAAAGACCAGCGCCTCGTCGTTGAAGCGGCGCGCGCAGTCGAGCGCCAGACCGGCCGGGCGGCTGTAGCCGAACATGATCGGGGTCGCGCAGATGATCTGGAGGTCGATGCCCTGCTCGTCGAGCGCCTCGACCCGGCGCGCCGGATCCCAGAGAATATCGTCGACCGGGCGGAACTCCTTGTCGCCTTGCATGATGAAGCCCTTCCCCGCCCCATCGTCACGCAGCCAGGGCAGTCCCTCCACCTGCGCACGCGCGCGATAGGCCGCGTCCATCGCGGGAAAGAAGTGGCTGTGCATGTCGATCACCGCCGCCTGCCTTGCGCCATCGTCCGTCATGATTGTCGCCGCACCCCTGTCCCATGGTCATCCCGCCGGTCGCCGATGCGCGCGGGTCATGAGGGTGAGTAACCCCGCTCAGCTATCAACAATAATCCAGAGACTTGCCCACGCTATTACAAAAAGGCTATAACTGTCCCCAACGGGGCGGGAGATGCGCGATGCCTAAATTTCACGAGAATTTCCTGCTGAGCCGGCTGAAGCTGCGCCAGCTCCGCCTGCTCACCGCGATCGCCGACGAGGGCACGGTTCTCAAGGGTTCGCAGGCACTCAACATCGCCCAGCCCGCCGCGACGAAAAGCATCAAGGAGCTGGAGGACGCGCTCGGCGTCCAGCTTTTCGAACGCTCGTCGCGCGGTGTGACCCCGACCGATTTCGGCCGCGTGATGATCAAACACGCCAAGCTGATCCTCGCCCAGCTCCGCCACGCCAGCGAGGAACTGCAATCGCTCGAGGAAGGCCTGTCGGGGCGCGTCCATGTCGGGACGTTGCTCGCGGCCTCGACCTCGCTACTCCCGCGCGCGCTTGCGCGGCTCCGCGAGCGACGGCCGGGGATCGCGGTGACCGTGGCCGAGGGGACGATCGACCGGCTGATGCCGGGCCTACGCACCGGCGACATCGATGTCGTCTTGGGACGCCTGCCCGAATATCGCGAGCGCGAGGGACTGAGGCAGGAAGTGCTTTATCTCGACACCGTGTCGATCATGGTTCGCGAAGGCCACCCGCTCACGACCCGTGCATCGCTCACCCTCGCCGACCTCGTCGATCAGGCGTGGGTGATGCCGCCGACGCAGACGTCCCTACGTCGCCAGATCGACCAGGCGTTTCGCCACGAAGACCTGGAACCGCCGCTCGACGTGATCGAATCGGTCTCGATCCTGACCAACCACGCCCTGTTGAAAAATACCGACATGCTCGCGGCGATGCCGCATCAGGTGGGCATAGGACAGGCCGGGCTCGTCGCGCTGCCAGTGACGCTCGAAGGCGCGAATTCCAGAATCGGCGCGACGATGCACGCCAATGTCGAGCTATCCGCGGCGGCCGCCTATTTCATGGAGGTCGTCGGTGAGGTCGCTGCGGAGATCCGCGCCGAGCTGGGCCAGGATCAGGACGGGCTCGCCGAGCCGCCCGCCAGTCGCCGCCAGACGAAATAGGCCGCAGTGATCGCGATCAGCCATGGAACGCCCGCGAACACCGCGACCTGCCAGTCGGCGTCGATCGCCATCGTCACCGTGATCGCGCCGAGCAGTCCGAGACCCAAAATCTGCGCATAGGGGAAGAAGGGCATCCGCACGGGCAAGCTGCTCGCGTGATGCCGGCGCCGGAACCGCAGGTGGCTGACGAGGATCGCGCTCCACACGAGCAGCCCGCCGAAGAGCACAATCCCGAACAGATAGTTATAGGCGTAGGGCGTCAGGATCGACAGCGACGCCGCGGCAAGGATGCCGATGCCGGTGACGATCGTCGCGCGCATCGGCACATGCTGCGCGTTGAGTTCGCCGAACGCGCGCGGCGCATAACCGCCGCGCGCCAGCGAAAAGAGCATCCGCGACCCGAGGTAAATGCTGGTATTCATCGCCGACAGCGCCGCCGAGGCGACGACGAAATTCATGATCCCCGCCGCATAGGGGATGCCCGCGCTCGCGAACATCTTCACGAAGGGGCTTTCGGTGACGACCTTCGCCCCCGACTGGGTCCACGGCAGGAAGGCGACAATGATCAACAGCGCGAGGATGTAGAATAGGAACAATCGTCCCGCCATCGTGCGCAGCGCGGCAGGAATCGCGGTCTTCGGATCCTTCGCCTCGCTCGCGGTGCCGACCACGAACTCGAGTCCCATGAAGGAGAAGAGCGCCATCAGCACCGCCAGCCACACCCCCGAAAAGCCATTGGGCAGGAAGCCGCCGGGAAGCCCGGTCACATTGTGCAGGCCGATCGGATCGCCGACGATCCCGGCGATGCGGCTGAGGCCGACGATGATGAAGGCGACGATCGCCGACACCTTGATCACGGTCAGCCAATATTCGACCGACCCGAAATTATGCACTGCGCGCGTGTTGACCCAGACGACGGTTGCGGCGCTACCGAGCGCCCACATCCACACCGGCATATCGGGGAACCACCAGCCCATATAGATGCCGACCGCGACCGCCTCGCTGCCGATCAGCAGCATCTGCTGGATCCAGTAGGTATAGCGGACAACGAAGCCTGCGAGCGGCCCCAGGTAGATTTCGGCGTAGGTGCCGAACGAACCGGCGGTCGGATGGACCACCGCCATTTCGGACAGGCTGAACACCATGATCACCGCGATCAGGGCCGCGATCATATAGCTGACCAGGACGCCCGGCCCGGCATAGCCGATCGCGATGCCCGACCCCATGAACAGGCCGGTGCCGATCGCCCCGCCGAGGCCGATCATGATGATCTGCGCCTTGCTCAGCCCGCGCTCGAGCCCCGCTTCGCGGTCCAGATAGGCCTGTTCTTCCATTTTCGCTCCCTCGCGCGCCGTTCAGGTGACGGCTTCGCGTGCCTGATATTCGGATTGTTTCCAAATGTCGCCGTCCATGATCGCCACGAGACGGTCGACGGCGTCCCATACATCGACAAAGCGGACATAGAGCGGGGTGAAGCCGAAACGCACCGTATCGGGGGCGCGGAAATCGCCGATCACGCCCGCCGCGATCAGCGCACGCATGATCGGATAGCCCTCGACGTGCGCGAAGGATACCTGGCTGCCGCGCGCGGCCGCCTCGCGCGGCGAGGCGAGCGTGAAGCCGTGCCCCGCGCAGCGCGTCTCGACGAGGCGGATGAACAGATCGGTGAGCGCCATCGACTTGGCGCGGATCGCCGCCATGTCGGCTGCCAGATGGATGTCGATCCCGGTTTCGACGAGCGCCATCGACAGGATCGGCTGGGTGCCGATCAGGAACTGGCGAATATCCCGCTGCGGGCGATAGCCGGGTTCGAAAGCGAAGGGCGCGGCGTGACCCCACCAGCCGGTCACGGGCTGCAGCGCCTGTCCCTGGTGCCGCTCCGCCGCGAAGAGGAACGCGGGCGAGCCCGGGCTTCCGTTCAGATATTTATAGGTGCAGCCGACCGCGAAGTCGGCACCCGCGCCATTCAGGTCGACCGGCATCGCCCCCGCGCTGTGGCACAAATCCCAGATCGCGAGCGCCCCTGCGGCATGGGCGCGTTCGGTGATCGCCGCCATGTCGTGGATATGACCCGTCTTGTAGTGGACATGGGTGATCGCGACCGCAATCGTGTCCCCGTCTATGGCGCCCGCAATCTCGTCCTTTTCGCAGAGACGCACCGTCACGCGCCCTCCGGTCGCCGCGGCGACGCCCTCTGCGATATAATTATTGGTCGGGAAATTGCTGCCCTCGAGGATCAGCACGCTGCGGTCGGGGCGCAGCGCGACCGCAGCGGACAGCACCTTGAACAGGTTCTGGCTCGTCGAATCGCAGATCACGACCTCGCCCGGCGCGGCGCCGATCAGCGGCGCCAGCTTGTCGCCGAGGCGCACCGGCAGGTCGAACCACCCGGCGCTGTTCCAGCTCTTGATGAGGTCGATGCCCCATTCGCGCGTCACGACATCCTGCGCGCGCGCCGCTGCCCCCTTCGGCATCGCGCCGAGCGAATTGCCGTCGAGATAGATCATCCCCTCGGGCAGGGCGAAACGGTCGCGCAGCGGCGCCAGGGGGTCGGCGCGATCGAGCGCCGCGCAGGCAGCGCGGTCGAGATTGGCGGCATCAAGCGTCATGAAAACATATTACCTTCGTCTGCGACATTTCGCGCGCGGCGAAGCGCACGCCTTCGCGTCCCATATTGCCCCGCCCTGCCCCGCCGAACGGCATGGCGTCGAGCCGGTAGTCGGTCGAATCATTGACCATCACCCCCGCCGCGCGCAGCCGCCCGGCGGCATGGCGCGCAGTGCGGAGCGATTCGGTGAACACCGCCGCGTGGATCGCATAGTCGGCGCGATTGGCCGCATCGATGGCTTCGTCAAGCTCGGCGAAGCGGAACAGGCTGGCGACCGGACCAAAGGCTTCGTCACACGCGACGCGCGCATCGCCCGGAACATTTTCGAGCAGCGTGGGCCGAACCAGCGTCCCAGCCCGCTCGCCGCCTGTCAGGAGCGTCGCCCCGCGCGATACCGCCTCAACCGTCCACGCGACGATCCGCTCGGCCTCCGCTACCCCGATCATCGGACCGACGTCGGTCGCGGAATCGGTGGGGTCGCCGACATGCAGTGCGCGCGCCGCCGCGACCAGCGCATTGCGAAACGCATCGTAGATCGCGTCGTGGACATAGATACGCTGGACGCCGATGCAATTCTGCCCGGCAGCGCCGAATGCGCCCGATGCGCAGGCGGCGGCAGCCCGTTCGATATCGGCGTCGTGCATCACGATCACCGGCCCGTTGCCGCCGAGTTCCATCGCGAGACGCTTGATCCCGGCAGCGCGGCAGATCGCTTCGCCGACGCGCGCGCCGCCGGTGAAGCTGATCATCGCGACGTCGGCATGACCCGTCAGTGCGTCGCCGAAATCCTCGCCGCGCCCGGTCAGCAGGCAGAGCGCTTCCTTGGGCAGTCCGGCGGCGAGCAACAGCCGCGCCAGCATGATCGCGACGAGCGGCGCCTGTTCGGCAGGCTTCAGTATCACCGCATTGCCTGCGGCGAAGGCCGGGCCGAGCTTGTGGCAGACGAGGTTGAGCGGATCGTTGAACGGCGTGATCGCTGCGATCACTCCGACGGGCTCATAGACATAATGGCCCGAGCGTGCTTCGCCGCCCGGAAAGCCGTCGAACGCGATTGTTTCGCCCGCGAGCCGTACCGCCTCTTCGGCCGAGAGGCGCAGCGTGTTCACCGCACGCGCCACTTCGTGCCGTGCGCTGCGGATTGGTTTGCCCGTCTCGGACGTGATCGCGGCGGCAAATCGTCCGGCATCGCCTTCGAGCGCGGTTGCGGCGGCATGGAGGATGCGCCCGCGTTCACCGGTCGACAGCAGGCGCATCGCCTCGGCCCCGCGCAGCGCGCTCGCGACGGCGCGCTCGACATGCCCGGCGTCCGCGCAGGCAACTGCGTCGATCGGCCGCCCTGTCCACGGATCGACCACCGCCATCGTCTCGTCCGCCGCCTCCCAGCGACCGTCGATCAGCAGCGATCGGCCCCCGCCCACCGCGGCATGCATCATGGCTTGTCCCTGCGCAGCACCAGTTCGTCATATTCGCGGCTGTCGAGCAGCGCCTCGACGATCACCGGCCCGTCGGCGGCAAAGCCCGCCTCGAGCGCCGCGCGGAACTCGGCGGGATCGCGCGCGACCGTCACCGGAACGCCGAACAGCGACGGGCCGCCGATCGTCCCTTCGGCGCGCACCGGCGTGCCGTAAATCGGGTTCTGTTTCTTTTCCTGCTTGATGCGGATCAGCGCGAGATCATTGTCGGTGAAGATCACGATGACCAGCGGCAGCTTCTCGCGCACCGCGGTCGCCAATTCACCGGCGGTCATCAGGAAGCCGCCATCGCCGAGCACGCAGCACACCGGCGTATCGGGGCGGCTGAGCTTCGCCGCGATCGCGGCAGGGAGTCCGAAGCCCATCGCCGACCAGCCGTTGGTCATGATCTGCGTGCCGGGCTTCGGCGTCCGCCAATGCTGCCCGATCAGATGCGTGTGCGCACCGACGTCGCAGGTCATGATGCCCTCGTCGGGCAGGACGTCGCGCAGCACATCGAGCGCGGCGCAGGGACCGAACGGCCCGTCGCGGCCGACGAGCTTGGCGAACATCGCCGCCTTGCGCTCCGCAAGTGCCAGGAGATCCCATGCCTTGGGCCCGGCCGGCAGCGCGATCAGCGCGTCGAGCGCGGGGGCGATCGCCCCGACGACCTCGGCGACGACGGGATGCATGTCGCGATCGATATCGGCGGGGACGACGTCGATGCTCGCAAGCGCCAGCCCGTCCTTCATCCAGCTTTCATAATTGAACTCGATCGGGTCATAGCCGACCGCGACGACCAGATCGGCCTCGGCATGGGTTTTCCCGACCATGTCGGACAGCGCGTGGAACAGGACGCCGGCATAGTTGGGGTGATCCTCGGCCACCATGCCCTTCGCCATCGGGGTCAGCAGCACCGGCAGGCCAAAACGCTCGGCGAGCGCGACGATGCGGTCCTCGATCCGCGCATGGACGGCGCCGAGGCCGATCGCCAGAACGGGTTTTTCGGCCACCGTGAAAGCGGCGACCAGCGTATCGATGTCGGCCGTTGCGGGAGCAGGCACGGGATCGGCAGCAATCGTGCCGATGGTCGCCGCCTCGACCGCATCCGCGCTCATGCCCTGCGGCAGCCCGACGTGGACCGCGCCGGGACGGCCCGACAGCGCGATGCGCGCGGCATCGGCAAGCGTCGCCACCGCGCCGTCGGCCTCGATCCGCATGGTCGCCTTGGTGAGCGGCGCGAACAGCGCCTGATGGTCGATCGCCATCTGTACCGTTCGGCCGCGCAGCGATGCGGGCATTTCGTCGGTCAGCGCGAGCATCGGCGAGCGGTCGAGCGTTGCCCCGCCGACCCCCGTCGCGAGGTTGGTCGCACCGGGCCCAAAGGTGCCGAAGCAGACGCCGGGCACGCCGGTCAGCCGGCCGCAGACGTCCGCCATGAAGCCCGCGCCGCCCTCGTGGCTCGTCAGCACGAAGTCGATGCCGTCGGTGGTGCGGATCGCCTCCATATAGTCAACCCATCCGCCGCTCGGCACGCCGAAGACGTGGCGCACGCCCATGTCGCGGAGCGCGCCCACGACATTGCGGGCAACATTGGTCGATTTCATGCGCGATCCTTCATGCAAGAGCCGTTCTGGCAATCGGCCTAGGCGCGTCCGCCATAAACAAATAATACCGAATGACCGCCGCGATATACCTATGCGTTATATAAAGCGGTTCGCGATCGTCCCGACGCCCTCGACCCCGCCCTCGACCAGGTCGCCGGCGACGATACGGCCGACGCCCGCCGGCGTGCCGGAGTAGATAAGGTCACCCGCCTTGAGTTCGACGTAGGTCGACAGTTCGGCGACGATATCGGCGACCGGCCAGATCATGTCGGCGATGTCGTCCTCCTGCCGCGCCTCGCCATTGACCGTCAGCCAGATCCGCGCCTTGGCGGGATGACCGATCTCTTCGGCGCGGCGGATCGGCGAGATCACGGCGCTGGCGTCGAAGCCCTTTGCCATGTCCCACGGCCGCCCCGCTGCCTTCGCGTCGGCCTGCAGATCGCGGCGCGTCAGGTCATTGCCGACCGCGTAGCCGAAGATCGTTTCGACGGCCCTGTCCTGCGCGATGTCGCGCCCGCCGCTGCCAAGCGCCACAACCAGTTCGATCTCGTGATGCAGGTTCGCGGTGCGCGGCGGCATCGCGATATCCGCGTTCGCTTCGACCAGCGCGTCGGCAGGCTTCGAAAAGAAGAAAGGCGGCTCGCGATCGGGCGCACCGCCCATCTCGCGCGCATGCTCGGCATAATTGCGGCCGACGCAGAAGATGCGCCGAACGGGGAAACGGTCGTCGCTTCCCGCGATCTCTACGGTCGGCACGGCAACGGAAAACGGCAGGCTCATGGCATGATCCTCGGCATCAGGCAGGCGGATAGAGCGCCGCGCGACACTGGCCGGAATCGGCGCCTTCTAGGCCGCCTTCCCGCACCGCGTTCCACGGGCTCCCCATCTTGTCTTCGGGGCGATACCAGAAGCCATAGAGCTTGCCGTTCGCCGCGACCAGCGTCGCCGAACCGATGCTGCCCTCTTCCCTCGAAAACCAGGCGAGCCGCATGATCCGGCCGAAGATCGTGCCGCGCAGCGTACCCAGCCCGTCATTGTAGCAGCCGAAAATCTCGTTGCCCTTTTGCCGCAGCGCGATCGGGCCATATTCATGGCCATAAACGCCGCTGACGTCGGCGACGGCGGCGGCGCCGCGCTGGTCGAGCGTGCCGATGACGGCAAGGTCTGAGAGCCGCGTCGGTCCCTTGCCCGACCAGTTGCTGTCGATCCTCAGGCGGAGCCAGCGCGCCGAGCTTTCCTTCGGAAGTTTCACGACCGTCTGAGCGTCGGCCTTGGCCTCCCCTTCGACGAGCGTCTCGAACGGCCCCTCCGGCCCCTCGGTCGAGCCCAAGAGCGCGAAGCGACGAACCGGCGAGCCTTCGGCGGTTTGCGACATCGATCCGTCCTCGCGCACCACGGGCTCAAACCGGTTGTCGAGCGCGACGGCAGCGATCTTGCCGTTACCCGCGAGTTCGAAATTGAGCGCGTGCGGCAGCGTCGTGCCCTTGTCGGACAGCCAGCCATAAGCCGTGCCGCCATCGACGAGGTTGATCGTCCAGGTCGACCAGTGCCGCTTCGCCTCGCCGGGATCGGCCTCCGCGATCCCGCCCCAACTGATGTGGAGGATATTGTCGCCCGCAGGTTCCGCAGGCTTATCCGCCGCCTTTTTGGCGGGTGCGTTCGAGCATCCGGCAAGGAGCAATGCTCCCGCCAGCGCGATAGTCCATGCGCGCATAATCTATTCTCCGGTCAGCGGGTCAGCGGCGTTCGGGCCAGATCTTTTTCGGGGCACCAAGGTTCGGCTTGCCAAGCAGCGGGCTCGACAGCGCGTAAACCCCGTTCACCGAAAAGGCCCAGATGATGTTACGGTCATATTCGGTGTACACGGCAAAGGTCGAATTGCCGAACGTATAGCTCGGCAACTCCTTCTCGGTCGGGAAGCGCGGGACGAAATAGCCCGCGATCGCCGGCTTCGCCGGGTCCTTGACGTCGAAGATCTGGATGCCCGCGTTGTAAAACGCGTAGATGGCAATTCCCTGATGCCCGCGCTCGGGCTGGCCGAGCCCGCCCGACCGCTTCGGCCCGAAGCTGCCGCGGCGTTGGCAATAGTCGGTAAAACCCGCCCCTGGCGGCGGCACCGGCCGCGGGAATTTCGCCGCGACCTTCGGATGCGCGGGATCGCGCACGTCGATCGAGAAAATATCCTTGTACGGCTCGAAGCAGCTCTCGTTCATCGGGTAGCCGTTCGAGAAGACGAAGCCGGTGCGGTCGTACTGGCTGACATCGACATTATCGAACTCGGTCCCGGCGTAGCTCGGCGGGACGGTCAAATGGCCGAGCGCTTTCGGCTGCGCCGGATCGCTGAGGTCGAAGGTGTAGAAGCCGAGCCCGCCCATCCCGCCGAAGCCGATCTTGCCGCCCTGCTCGACCGGCTTAGTAAGCACGATCGGGTTGCGCGACCCCATCCAGCTCGTCCGGTTGCCCGCGCGCGGATTGGCGCGGTACGCCGCCTCGCTCGCCTTGTCGCCGATCACCTGGCCCGGCACGGTGATCTGCGAAACGAACTTCGGGTTCGCCGGATCGTCCATGTCCCAGACCTGATAGCCCGGCGAATAGAGATAGTCGGGATATTCGGTGAGGCCGTAGCTGTCGTCGGGCGCGGACGAGAGCAGCATATATTTGCCGCCCCACCAGGTGACCGCATCGAGCGCGCCCGATCCCTGTTGCTCGCCGATCGGCGCGTCGGGATGCCTGTAGTCGGTCGTCCGCGTCGCGATGAGATCCCATTTATCGGGCGTCGGCCCGTTCATCGCGAAGACCTTGAAGCCCTTCAGCGAATTATAGTGGCGCTGCGCCGCGACCTTGTCGGGCTCGCGCCTTTTGTCCTCGAGCAGGCCGAAGCGACCGATTTCGTATGAGGCGATCAGGACGTTGCGCTGGAGCTTTTTGTTCCATGCGACGGTGACGCCACCGAAGTAATCGGTAACGGCCGCCGCGTCCCAGTCCTCGCTCGATCCATCGGCACCCCAGACGCCCCCTTTCGACCAGACGATCTTCGCCTTGCGCGGATCGGTGACGTCGAGGATGCGCAGATAGTCGCGGTCGTGCGTGTAGAGATACCGCCGCCCGCCGAAATCGACGACATTCGCCCAGGCGTGCCACGGCGAGGTCACCGCCGGATAGAAGGCGATGACCTCGACATTCTTGGCGTAGCTCTTCTGGTCCCAGTGTTCGAGCTGACCGGGAAAACCCGGAACGTCGGTGGTCAGTCGCGTCGAGGCGGGATGGCGGAAGCTGCCATCGGGATTCATCCCGTAATCGACGCCGGGCACCGGGTCGGCGGGCGGGTTCTCGGGCGTCGCCTCCTGCCACGCCTTCAACCACGGATCGGTGATATTGATGGGACCGGCAGGTTTCTCCTGCCAGTCGGAGGCGGAAAGCGCCGCGGGAGAGAGCAGCGCCGCCAGCATCGCCGCGCCGCCCGTCCAATATCTGTTGTTGCCCGTCATCGACGACCCTTTCTGCCTAGAAGCGGAACCGCGCGGTCACGCCATAGGTGCGCGGCGGAATATAGGTCCCATAGATCGTGCCGAACAGCTCAAGCTTGCTCGTGTAGTTGAGCTCGTTCGTCAGATTCTTCGCCCACGCCGTCAGCTCCCATTTGTCGTCGGCGTCCCGCACGCCGATGCGGGCATTGAGCAGGATTTCGCTGTCGAACTTCAGGATCGGCGTGTTGGGATTGTCGAAGAAATTGGCGCCGGTGTACTGGAAGTCGCTGCCCGCGACGAGCACCAGGCTGTCGCTGATCGGCTGGTCGAGGTTCGCCGCCACACTGAAGGCATGTTTGGGCGTGCGGCGACAGCTGTTGCCGTCGAGGTCGGTGCCGTCGTCGTCGATGATCAGCTCGCCGGTGAAGTTGCACTTCGAATAGGCGTAATTCCCCGACAGCGTGAAGCGTTCGGTCACCCGCGCCTGGAAATCGAGTTCCAGACCGTAGGCGCGCGTGCCATTCTTCGCGTTGAACACGAAATTGTCAGGCGGCAGCCCCGGTCCCGGCGACAGGAACTGGTTGGTCTGGAGATTGTCGTAGGTGGTGTAATAGGCGGCGGCGTTCAGGAAGATGCGCCGGTCGGCGAGCGCCAGCTTGGCGCCGGCCTCGAAACTGTCCGCAGTTTCGGGGTCGAACGACACCAGCGCCTCTGCCGGGGTATTCGCATCCTCACCGGTCCAGCCGCCCGGCTTGTATCCCTTGGCGTAGCGCACATAGAGCGTGACATCGTCATTCGGCTCGAACCGCAGCGTCGCGCTGGGTAGCCAGGCGTCCCAGCTCCGCGTTTCGCCGACCACGAAGTTGACCGGCGCCCCCTCGAACGACACGCCCGACCGGTTGTTCGAATAGACCTTGCGGTCATAGGCATAGCGCAGCCCCGCTTCGAGCGTGAGCTGGTCGGTCAGATCGTAGCTGAGTTCGCCGAAGACGCCGATATTGTCGTTTTTCGACGTCGTCACCGTATGGTTGGAGCCCGGAAACGGCGTCCCCGGCGTGCCGCCGAAGGCCATCGCAAAGGCGAATTCCTCGATCGCCTGATAGTCGGGGAACAGGAAATTCACGTCCTCGGCGCGGCGAATTTTTTCGCGCAGATAATAGACGCCGCCTTCGATACGGAGCGGTCCGCCATCGTCCCAGCGCAACCGCAGCTCCTGCGAGAATTGCTTGACGTCCTCGGCCTTGCCGCTGTCGAAATAGCTGTCGGGGACGGTCGCGAGATAGGTGTCGATCCCGGCCAGCATCGCGGGCGTGATATCGGGCGCGTTCGTCGCCGGATCGATCGCGAAATCGAAAAACATCCCCGACCCATCCTC
The DNA here is from genome assembly GCF_001468395.1 of Sphingopyxis sp. H073. Classification (GTDB taxonomy): domain Bacteria; phylum Pseudomonadota; class Alphaproteobacteria; order Sphingomonadales; family Sphingomonadaceae; genus Sphingopyxis. The sequence continues at coordinate 128,309 of NZ_LNSG01000004.1, forward strand.
GCGCGCCGCCAGCGATGAATCGCGGTAGGCGGTCTGCGTGGTGATGCTGAGCGCCGAACTTGGCTGCCAGTCGATGCTGCCGCTGACACCGTACATGTCCGAATTCTGGAAGCCGGTAAAATTATGCGCGCCCGACCGGCGCTTGGCGCTCTGGAACGGTGCGTTGCGGTTCGGTAGTACGAAACCGGGCAGGCCGGCGATCGGCGGCGCATAGAAGCCGAGGTAGGTGACCTCGTTGCTGTCGGCGGGGTCGATGATGTCGACCCAGCGCGCACCGTCGCGGTGGCGCGTATAGTCGGCCGAAAGATTGATATCGAGCGTCGCGTCGGGCTGCCAGCGGAGCTGCCCACGCACCGACTGGACATTCTGGTCCTCCTCGTCGCCGCCGCGCGTGTTGGTCGCATAACCCTCGTGCTTGCGCGAACTGACCGTCAGGCCGAGGCCGAGCGTGTCGGACACCGGTCCGCGCACCGACGCGGCGACGTCGAGCTTGTCGTAATTGCCATAGGTCGCCTCGAAGCGCCCCTCGAACTCGTTGCCCGGCTTTTTCGTCACATAGTTGATCAGCCCGCCGACGACGCTTTTCCCAAAGCGCAGAGCCTGCGGCCCCTTCAGCACCTCGACGCGTTCGAGGTCATAGAGATCGAGCAGCGATCCGGTGCCGCGCGACAGATAGGCGCCATCGAGGAAGATGCCGACCGCGCCGTCGGCGCCCGCGCCCTGGATGTCGGAACCGATGCCGCGGATGAAAAGTTCGGTGTCGACCGCACGCTCGGCGCTGAGCTTGAGACCCGGAACGCGATACGCAATCTCGGAGAAATCCTTGATGCCCGAGCGTTCGAGCGCGGCGCTGCTGAACGCCTGCACCGAAATCGGCACGTCCTGCAGGCTTTCCTCGCGCTTGCGCGCGGTGACGACAATCTCGTCGCCCGACGCCTCGACGCCGTCATCGGGAGCGGCCTGGGCCTGCGCCGCGGCGGGTGCCGCAAGGGTGGCGACGGTGGCAAGAAGTGCCCAACGCAGGGCCCGTGTCGATTCCATCATGTCCTCTCCTGCAGCCGGACGCGCCTTGTCCTCTACGGGAAAGCATCTCCGCCGGCCTGATTGAATGGCAGGCCGGTTCTTAGTCGCCGTTGTATATCTAGATAATAGATTATGCATCTTATGATATTGCATAATCGCTATATCGTCGCTCGATGACGCGGCGACGCCGGCCACACGCGAGGTGCGTTATTCCCATGCGATTATAATGACCCTGCCATAGGATATTGGATCGCCGCCCCCACAAGGCTGACAAGTCTGGCGGGATTATGGCTCGGGAGGTCTCCATGCGCGACAGGGTGAACAACTACGCTGGCGCCGCGTGCGCCCTTGCGCTCGCGATGGCGAGCATGGCGCTGCCCGCTTTTGCCGGGGAACCGCCGGAAAGCACGGCCAAGGAGCCCCCGCTCACGGCACAAGAAAGCGACATTCCCGATCCAGATATCCGCGCGTGGTGGAACCTCACCTACAATCGCAAGCCCGCGCCGCCGGTGCCCGGCAAGGATTATGGCATGGACCCCGTGACGGGTCGCTTCACACATCCCAAAGCGACGCCGCTCGTCCGGCAGGCACCGAATTTCCCGGGCCAGCTCGGTTACTGGGACCAGAAAAGCTATGCGAAGAACGTCGAGGTACTGGCGTTCTACAACTTCATTCCGTCGACCGGCCACACCTGGCAGTCGATCGCCGATTTCGACGGTAAGCGCTACATGTACACCTATTATCGCGCGGGCATGGGGGTGTTCGATATCACCGACCCGCGCAAGGCGAAGCTCGTCTATCGCCGCGGCCAGCGTATCGGCGCCTATGGCAAGCCCGACATCGTCAACCCCTATGGCAAGGGCGAGGGTTTCGGCGCCGCGAACATTTCGTGGCACAAGGGGCTCGGCAAATATGTGATGGTGCAGGCGTTCGAAGTGCCGCGCTATGGCATCATGGACGAGAAATATCTCGAACCCGAGGGTGTCGAAACGCTGAAGCGCTGGAAAGGCCTCAAGGGCTTTCGCGTCTATGTGATGGACGGCCCGCTTCCCGACCAGTGGAAGCTCGTTGCCGAGCGGACGACCGATTATCGTCATCCGGACGCGCCGCCGGGACAGCAGCAGGGATCGGGCGCGCTCGACATTCCGGCATGGACGGGCGGCAAATATATGTTCCTGTCGACCGCCCCCGACGACCACTTCATGCTGACCGAGTTCGCCGACTATATCTACACGCCGGGTTACCAGGTGTGGGATATGAGCGACCCCGCGAATCCCAAATTCGTCAGCCAGTTCGCGGCACCGGGTCAGATCCTTGGCGACGCAGAGCATGAGGCGGCCTATCTGATGAACCCGCGCGCGGGCAACCGCACCTCGTGGTTCGGGTCGCGGATGCCGCCGTTCATGACCAAGGCTCCCGACGAGGGCGGCCGGATCGCCTTCGGCGCGATGGCGGGGCTCGGCCTCTATTCGCTTGACATCAGCGACCCCACGAACATCCGCATCGTCGGCCATGTGAACCAGGTGCCGAAGTTCGCCGGGACCGAATTCGATAACGTCGACCTCAGCCAATATGAGCGCACGGGCTATATCTTCACCAACGGCTATCCGATGAACGACGAATGCTATGAGCCGTACAAGGATATTCTGGTCGTCGATGCGCGCGATCCGGCGGACCTGAAAATCGCGGCGAAATTCCCGCGCCCGACACCCCCCGCCGATGCCGCCTTTACCGACTTCTGCCAGCGGCGCGGCAGCTTCGGCCCGAAACGTTCGGGCTACCTCACCCAACCGGGACGGTTTCGCGACGGCATCGTCGCCTATGCCTTCTACAATGGCGGAGTGCAGATCTTCGACGTCAAGGATCCGACCAAGCCGGTGATCGCGGGCTATTTCGTCCCGCGCTTTCCGACCGAGGCAGAAACCGGCGGCCAGTCGCAAGGCAATCTGACCTATGGCATCTTCGCCGAATATGACCGCAACATACTGTGGGCGTTCACCAATCACGGCTTCTATGCGCTGACATCGCCGCTGCTCGGCAAGCCGTCGTTCAAGGCGCCCGCGAAACCCTGGCCGCCGCGCGATTAAGGTCAGGACCCTAGCCGCGCGGCGGCAGGTGGCGGTCGACGAGCAGCATCGCGACCGCCAGCACCAGCAGCGCCGTGGCGACCAGCGCGAAGAAGAGCAGCAATCCGTTCGGCTGCGCGAGCAACAGCCCGGCGCCGAATGCGCTCGCGATTGCGCCGAGCCGCCCGACGCTGATCGAATAGCCGATCCCCGCCGATCGGCACTCAACCGGAAACACGTGCGCCGACAGAGTGAGCAGCAGCACCTGCAACGACAGGACGCCAGCCCCCGCCAGCGCGACGCCGATCAGGATCGCTGCCTGCGGAACGCCGGGCATCGAGAGCAAAGCCGCCCACACCGCGAGCGCCACCAGGCCGCCGCAAATCGTCCCGATCATCGTGCGCCGCGATCCGATACGCAGCATCAGCCAGGTCAGTGCGAATGACGTCGCGACCCCCGACAGGTTCAGGATCATCGCCCCGCGGATTGCGCTCGCCATTTCAAAGCCGGCGCCCGTCAGCAGCACCGGCACCCAGCTCAGCAGCGCATAGACCGCCATCAACGCCGCGAAAAAGGCGAGACTCATGCCGATCGTCGAACGCCGAAGCGACGGCGCGAAGACATGTCCGCCCTGCGCGACGACCGGCGGCGGTGCGAAGGGCCCGGTCGCCGTGCCGCCTGCCTGCGCGACAAGCTGTGCGATCCGGTCGTCGGCATCGCCGCGCCGCGCGAGCAGGATCGGCGATTCGGGTAGCGCCCCGATCATGACGAGACCGAGCAGCAACGGCAGGCCGCCCCCGACCAGAAAGGCGGCCGGCCAGCCGTAAGCGGGGATCAGCCAGGAAGCGAGCGCGGCGCCGACGATCCCGCCGCAAGGCACTCCGACCGAGATCACGGTGAGCGCGTAGTTGCGCGACCTTTCGGGCATCCATTCGGCCACGAGCGCCGTCGCGTTCGGTACCGCCGCCCCGAGGCCGAGGCCGGTGATGAAGCGCAAGATGGAGAAGCTCGTCACATCGCGGCAGAGCGCGGTCAGCATCGCGGTAACGCCGAACCAGAAGGCGGCGCCGATGAGCGCCGCGCGGCGCCCGTAGCGGTCGCCGATCCGCCCGCCGACGCTTGTCCCGACCGCCATGCCGAGCAGCGACGCCGCCATCACTGGCGCGAGCGCCGCCGATCCGATCTGCCAGTCGGCGAGGATCGCCGGAGCAGCGAAAGCCGCGAGTTGAATGTCGAAGCCGTCGAGCAGGATCACCCCGGCAACCAGCGCGAGCACGCGCACATGGAAAGCCGTAAAGCCCAACCCGTCGATGACTGGCTGGATCGGAACGGCTTCGCCCGGTCTCATACGAACGCCATCGCACCCGAAGCACCGACGACGCGGCGCACCGAAGCATGCACTGCCGCCGGCATTTCGCTACCCGACACGCCGCGCGCCGGCTGCCGGCGGCAGATCGACAGGCTCGACCCGTCGCGCCCGCGCGCCTCGACCGCAAGCTCGAGATGGTCGATCGCGGGATCGGCGATCAGCCGCGCGCGGCAGCGGTCGAGCCCGACCGTCGCGAGCGCGCAGGCGACCATTGCGTTGACATTATGCGGATAGCGCGCCGCGATGTCGCGGACGCTGCCGTCGAAGAGCAGGCTTTCGTGCGTCGTAGGGCTTCCGGTCAGGCCAAGGCTCGCGGGCGGCTTGCGGAAGCTGATCGCAACCTCGTCCCACATCGCGCGCCATTCTACGAGACTGTCGAGCCCGACGAGCGCACCATGCGCGACCAGCAGCGAGCGCACCGACCGCGCGGCGGCCGCGGTCAGCCGCTCACGCAGCCCGTCGTCGGCGAGCGCGGTCAGCGACAGCGGCATATAATGCGCGAAGCCCAGAAATATCTCGCCGTGGCGGTGGCTGATCTCCGGACCTGCAATCTCGACGATCAGATCGGGTGCGGACTCTGCCGCCTTCGACAGATCGTCGAGGATCAGTTCGCGGGGCAAGCCCGCCAGCCGCTCGCGCGATCGGCTGTGAACAAAGACGATCTCGCCCGGCCCGCCTTCAGCGGCGATGCGCCGGTAGAGTTCGGCCCCGATGAACCCGAAGCCGATCAGCCCGATACGCATCGCCGCTCGCCCCGCTTGCGGCGTCAATATTTCCAGCGGAGCGTCGCGCCATAAGTGCGCGGCGGATTGTACGAGACGAGCACCGACCCGATCACGTCGCTCTAGCCCGCTTCATACAGCTCGTTGGTCAGGTTCTTTGCCCAGACGCGGAATTCCCATTTGTCGTCCTCGGTCGCGACACCGATCGATCCGTTGAGTACCCCGACCGACTTCTGCAACGTGCGCGGGCTGTTCTCGTTGTCGAAGAAGAAATCGTCGGTCCAGTTGTAGTCGGCGCGGACGAAGGCGTTGAGCCGGCTGCTCACCGGCACCGTGACGTCGCCGCCGATGCTGAACGAATTTTCGGGCGATCGGCGCAGGACATTCCCCTTGAGGTTCGTCGGCACCGGGACCGAGCAGAAGCAGCTCGGATCGTACTGGAGTTCGGTGCTGATCAGGTCGCCGGTGATCTTCGCGTCCATGTATGTGTAGTTGGCGAAGAGGGTCAGCCCGCTGACCGGCACCACGGCGGTTTCGAGTTCGATCCCCTTCACCCGTGCCTTACCGGCGTTCGAGATGACGTTATCGGCAGGCAGGTTCGGATCGAAGATCACGAACTGCTGAGTCTGCAGATCCTCATATTCGGTCCAGAAACCGGTGATGTTGAAACGCAGCCGGTTGTCGAGCCAGGTCGTCTTGGCGCCGATTTCATAGTTCCACGCATATTCGGGGTTGTAGGCGACGCGCGCCTCGCCCGGGTTGGTCGCATTCTCGCCGTTCCAGCCGCCCGACTTGTAGCCCTTCGACACGAGGCCATAGAGATAGACGTCCTTGGCGGGCTGCCAGTGCAGATTGAGGCTCGGCGTCCACGCGTCCCAGCTCCGCTTGTCGGAAGCAGAAAAGGCGCGGGTGAAATTGCCGTTTTCGTCCTCGAATTCGGCGCCCAGAAAGTCGCCGATCGTCTCGCGATAAACCGAGAAGCGTTTCTTGTCCTTGGTGTAGCGGATCCCCGCGGTCACGCCGAGCGTGTCGGTAATGTCGAACGTGCCCTCGACGAAGGCCGCCCAGGTGTCGCTTTTGAGCCGCGTCTCCGCGATCTCCTTCCCCTGCGCATAGAATTCGACGAAAATATAATCGGCGATCTCGGTGCGATCGACCGTCTCATGCTGGTAGAAAAGGCCGGCGAGGAGGTTGAACGGCCCGTCGAAGTCCGAGCGGAAACGGATGTCCTGCGAGAAGCTCTTCGCGGTCTCATCCTTGTCGTTGATATAGTAATCATCATTGAACAGCGAATGGTCGATCGCGCCGAAATCGATGCGGCCGTCGGGTCCGTAAATCATCTTAGTGAAGTCGATGAAGCTGCCTGCATCGTTGTTCAATGACGCGAACTGGCCCTCGCGCCACGCCGTCACCGAGGTCAGCGTGCCGACGCCCGTATCGTAATTGACGCTGAGGTGTACGCCGCCAAGATCGGCGTCCTGCTTGCCATCGATATTGTTCGGCCCGCGCCGTCGCTCGGCATTCACGAACGGGATATTATGGTCCGACGGGATCTGGATATCGACCCACTTGCCGCCGCCGCGCCGCCGGGTCAGGTCGCCGGTCAGCAGGATGTCGAGCCGGTCGCCCGGCTGGTAGCGAAGCTGCGCCATCACGCCATAGGCGTCGAGATCCTCGACATCGTTGCCGGTGAACGTGTTGCGGGCATAGCCGTCATGATGCCGCGCGCTCGCCGCGATGCTGCCCGACAGGCCTTCCGCCAGACCGCCGGCGACATTCGCCTTGACGTCGAAGCTGCCGTAATTGCCGATCCCGGCCTCGGCGCCGGCGCGGAATTCATCGGTCGGCTTGCGCGTGATGAAGTTGATCGCGCCGCCGACGACATTCTTGCCATAGAGCGTGCCTTGCGGTCCGCGCACGATCTCGACGCGTTCGAGGTCGAACAGTTCGATCGCGGTGCCCTGCGCGCGCGACAGATAGACGTCGTTGAGGAAGAAGCCGATCGCCGGGTTCGACGCGGCGCTTTCGATGTCGGTCCCGATCCCGCGCAGGAAGATATTCGGTTCGGACACGTTATCGGGGTTGAAGGTAAAGCCCGGGACGCGGCTGGCGATCTCCGAAAACTCGTCGATCCCCGATTTTTCGAGCGCCTCGCCGCTGAACGCCGCAACCGAAAGCGGCGCGGTCTGCAAATTCTCTTCACGCTTACGGGCCGTGACGATGATTTCATCAAGCCCGCCGCTGTCCGAAGCCGACGCATCCTGCGCGAATGCGAGTTCGGGCACGATCAACGCGGACACCGCCCCCATCAACACCGCCATCCGGCTCTTGCGCGAAATCCCCTTCATTTCCCAGCCCCCTCTTTTTTGCCGGACAATCGCCCCGCAGCTACCCCAGAGACAGAAAATGACGCGCCATCACCTATCTGAATAATAATAATGCATGTCTGCTCTATATGATTTCCCTTATATATGGACCGAAATGGGCTCGCGGCCTCCAGGTCGGCGACGAGCAGATACCGGGCCAAAAGTCGGGATAATCGCCAATGTGCAAGGCCGCCGCGTCGGATGACAGCCGGCGGTGCGGGCTGATCCTGACACCGCTCCGATCAACGGTCCGCGCGCTCAGGCGACAAAATGCGGAAAATCGCGGGTGGAGATCCTCACTCAAAGGCTGCTTTTGTATCTGCGCCAAGATAAGCGGACGCATATCATTCAAGCTGCTTGCCGGACGCGACCGATGGTCGGTGCCTTTCGCTGCGACCGCGCTGCCGATGGATGCTCGCAACGCGGTTGCGGGCGGTGACCCGATCGGCAATTCGCTCAGCGACGCGATCTGCTAGTGGCAATGGCCGACAGCGCCCGGCGGATCTCGCGATCTAAAGGCTAGAGGACGATGAATATCCTCCGGAACCGAAAAGCAAAACCAGTCTGGCGGAAATTCCGGCAATCATGCTCAGGGTGAAGACTCGAACTCAGCGCTGGCAACGCCTGCGGCGTTATAGACAGCACCCTCCCGCTCAACCGCAAATTTGCGGCTAACCGCGTTGGTGATGCCGAATTGCGAGATATGGTCGAGCATGCCGCGATATTGCGGGCCGGCAAGGTGCATGGCCAACGCATCGGCGCTTTCCCATTCTTCAAACACATGAACGCGCGAGGGATGGTGCGGGTCGGCGGTCCAGAAATAGCCCAGGCAACCGGCCTGAGCCTGAGCCCCTTCGATCCATGGCAGAGCCCCGTCCAATGCCTCGGCTCGGCGCGCCGCGTCGATATCGACCTTTGCTTCGACGATGATCTTCATGGCAGACCCTTTCATGATTTCCGAAATATGCGCCGGAACGGACGGCTCATTGCGCGACCCGCCGCCGATGCAGCGCGCGAAAGCGGCGGCAGACAAAATACCAGCGTCCTTCGATCTTTGAGCAAGTATCCGTATATTCGCCAAGATCGTTCTGGGTATGTCCGTCGCGGGAGTAGGTTTCGGCGGTGTAGGACCGCATCGTGGCGCGATCGCCTTCAACGATCATCTCGCCAGGCCAGGCCTGGAATATGATACCGGGAAACCCCTTCATCGCCGCGCGCCAGGTTTCGACGACCAGAGCCTTGCCGCGAAAAGTCCCGAAGCCTTCGAGTTCCCATTCGCAACCTTCGGCCCAGGTTGCTGCCCAAGCATCCGCGTTGTGACGACAAACCGCGTCGGCATAGCTGTCGAGCAACTCGCGAAGGGCAATCCGATCTTCCAGCGAACCTGAAAAGGCCATCCCGCCCTCCTTGTACCGTCGCCCGCGTTGTGCGGATGGACGAGGAAATATGGAGGGCGATGCGCCACAGCGGCACTGTTAAATGCGTTAATCGGCGCGATTTGACTTTAGACCCCCATCATCCCCGCAGTCGTCGCGCCGTCGATCACATAATCGGCGCCCGAGATGAACCCGGCCTCGTCGGACGCGAGGAACGCGACCAGCGCGCTGATTTCGTCGAGTTGCGCCATGCGCTTCATCGGCGCCATACCCTCGAACGCTTCACGCGCTGCCGCGGGATCGGGCGAGCGATCTATGACGCCGCGGATCATGTCGGTTTCGACCACGCCGGGAAGGATCGCATTGGCGCGGATTCTATAGCCCTTGCCCGCGCAGTGGATCGCCGCCGATTTGACGAGCGCGACGACCGCCGCCTTGGTCACCGAATAGGCGACATAATTGCCCATCGCGCGGTGTGCGTTCATGGATGAGTTGACGATGATCGATCCGGTCGGTCCTTGCGGGTTCTTGGCCATCGCGCGGATCGCATGCTGGACGGTCAGCATCGCCCCGGTCTGGTTGACCGCGACGATATGACTCCAGGCGTCGATGCCGATGTCCTCGACGCTGGCGTCGCCCGCCTCGGTCCCGGCATTGGCGAAGGCGATGTCGAGCCGGCCATATTCGGCCTCGATCTCGGTCATCAGGGCATCCCAGGCCGAGGCATCCTCGACGCGGTGGGCCCGGAAGATGGCGCCGGTCCGGCCTTCGACGCGCGCTGCCGCTTCGGCATTCGAGCCGGTGAAGACGACCTGCGCGCCCTCCTTGACCAACCGCTCGACCGTTGCCGCGCCGATCCCGCTCGTCCCGCCGGTGACCAAAGCGACCTTGCCGCCCAGCCTCTGATGCATCGCGCCTCTCCTCTCGCCTGCCCTCTTGCCAGTTTCATGGTCTTCGGGAACCTATCAATACAGCAAGGTGACGGCGGCGCACCGCATTCGCATGATGGCGCCATAACAGGAGGAGAGGATCGGCGATGAGCGACAGCGAACATCCACCACGCATCAACTGCGTGCTGATCTGCGGCGGCGTCTGGCACGACATGGATTTCGCGCGGCTCGAGCTGCTCAAATTGCTCGCCGAGGACCAACGCGTCCGCACGCGCGTGTTCGAGAATTACGACAATATCGAGGCGATCGAGGGCGCCGACATCCTCATCACCTACACCTGCGATGTTACCCCGTCGCTGCCCGCGCAGGAGGCGCTGAAGCGCTGGCTCGCGAAAGGCGGGCGCTGGTATGCGCTCCACGGCACCAACTCGATCCTCCGCCTGCTCGACACGGGCGTATGGGATGCGCCGCGCTGGGCCCCGCTTATGATGGACCTCCTGGGGTCGCAGTTCATCAGCCACCCGGCGATCGAACCCTATACCGTCCGCGTCGTCGATCCCGATCACCAGCTCACCAAGGGCATCGAGCCGTTCGAGACGACCGACGAGCTCTATCACCTCGAAACCCACGGCGACCTGCACGTGCTGATGGATACCGAGTGCACCGGGCCGGGCACGGGTTTCGTCGAGGCCGAGGATGCGCCGGGCACCTACCCTGTCTTCTACATCAAGCGGCATGGCGCGGGAGCGGTGCTCTACCTCACGCTCGGTCATTGCCGCGGCCATTACGACCTGCAGCCGATGATGGACTGGTGGCCGACGGTCGACCGCTGCGCGTGGGATCTGCCGGTCTTCTACGACCTGCTGCGCCGGGGGATCGGCTGGCTGAAGGAACGCGAGAGCGCCTAGGCGACCGCGCGCAATTTACACCGATCCTCGCGGATTAGCCCGCTGGCGCGCAAGGCCAAGGCCATGGCCGGGGCATTGGTGTTGCCTGTCACCGGCGACGGCATCACCGAGCAATCGACGACGCGAAGCCCACGCACGCCATTGACGCGCAACCGCGCGTCAGTGACGGCCCGATTGTCGCCGCCCATCCGGCACGTCCCGACCCCGTGGAGGCCGCAGGTCGACAGGCGGCGGAAGGCGGCGAGGATTTGGGCATCGCTCTGCACCGCCGCGCCGGGAAGCAGTTCGCGCTCGACGAGGCCGACGAGCGCCGGTTGCGCCATATAGCGGCGCATCGCATGCACCGCGGCGATCGCAGTGCGCTCATCCTCGCGCGTCGAAAGCCAATTGGGCTTGATGTCGGCAGGCGCGTCGCTGCCCGGCCCGGTGATCATGATACTGCCCTCGCTCGTCAGGCGGAGGAGCTGGCCATAGATGGTCATGCCTGGCTTGCGGTCGATGCTGCTGAGCGGCACCGGATGCTTGTCGTCGCCGAGCGCGAAGGTGTAGCCGCCAAGATAGAGTTGCAGGTCGGGCCGCGCGTCGCGGCTGGTCAGGTTCAGAAAGGCACCGACCTCGAAGGGCCCCGTCGCCATGATCCCGCCGCGCGTCAGCATATATTGGGCCATCGCGCGCAGCAGCCCGATGCCGAAGAAGCTGCGGTTGCTGCCGACATCGCGCGACAGGCGATGCGGCATCGAAAAGCCCAGATGCTCGCGCATCCGCCCGCCGACATCCGGAGCATCGACGACCGGATCGACCCCTGCCGCCCGCAGCACTTCGGCCGGCCCGATCCCCGAGCGCTGCAGCAGCAGCGGACTTTCCAAGGCGCCCCCCGAGACGATAACTTCGCCGACGCAGTCGAAACGCAGCGGCTGGCCCGCGACCTTCGCCTCGACCCCGACGGCCCTGCCGCTCTCGATGACCAGCCGCTCGGCCATCGCATGCGTCACGACGCGCAGGTTCGGCCGCTTCTTCGCCCGCACGAGAAAGGTCGTCGCCGCGCTTTCGCGCCGCCCGCTCCGGACGTTATGCGCGTAAAAGCCGACGCGATCCGAGGTGGATGCGTTGAGATCGTCGACGGGCTTTAGCCCCAGTTCGACCCCCGCCTGCACCATCGTCTCGGCCAGCGGATAGCTGTGGATTTTCGGCGCCACCCTGACCGGCCCTCCCGCGCCGCGCATCGCGCTGGCGCCGAGACCATGATCTTCGAGCTTGCGGAAAGCATCAGTCATCGCATCGCCGTTCCAGCCGGTGCATCCGAGCTTTTCCCATTCGTCATAGTCGGCCGGTTCGCCGCGGCTCCAGATCATGCCGTTGATCGCCGACGATCCGCCAAGCCCCTTGCCGCGAATCCACACCTCGCCGGGTGCGCTGCCGTCGCCACGCGGCTGCGACACACCATAGGCCCAGATGTGGTCGGGATTGGTGACGAGCTTCGCGACGCCCTTCGGGATTGTGACCCAGCGGCTGTCATTGGAGCCGCCCGCTTCGAGGAGCAGCACGCGGATGTCCGGGTCGGCGCTCAATTGCTCGGCGAGCACGCAGCCCGCGGACCCCGCGCCGACGATGATATAGTCCCAGCTGTCCTCCATGGCGCCTCTCCTGTCCCACCACGATGTGATCCCGACCGGCCGTCCGCCGCACCTAGCGCAATAAATAGTCCCCTCGCCTCGCCCGGGCCATGATAGTGCCGTCGCAAAAGAGGGAGGACAGGATGGAAGGGCAAGGCCGCATTTCGGGCAAGATCGCGTTCGTGACCGGCGGCGCGTCGGGGCTGGGCCTCGACATCGTCCGCCGCTTCGTCGCCGAGGGCGCGAGCGTCGTCATTGCCGATATCGACGTCGAGGCAGGCGAAGCGCTTGCCGCAGAGCTCGGCCAGCGCTTCGTCAGGCTCGACGTGTCGAAGGAGGCCGAATGGCTCGCCGCACTGGCCATCTGCGACCGGATCGACATCCTGGTCAACAATGCCGGGATCACGACGCATGGCTCAATCGAGGATCTGACGCTCGAGGCTTTCCGGCACGAATTTTCGGTCGACGTCGATGGCGTTTTCCTCGGCTGCAAGCATGTGATTCCGAAGATGAAGGCCAATGGTGGCTCGGTGATCAACATGTCGTCGATGTGCGGTGTCCGTGCGCAGGCCGACCTCGCCGCTTACAACGCCGCCAAGGCCGCGGTGACGCATCTCACCAAGTCGGTCGCGCTGCATTATGCGCGCAAGGGTTATGGCATTCGCTGCAATTCAGTGCATCCGGGCGCAATCCACACGCCGATCCTCGAAAAGGTGATGGCGCAGGTCGAGGACGGCCAGGCGCTCTACGACAGCTGGGTCGCGACGCACCCGGTGGGCCGCCTCGGCAGGCCCGAAGAGATTTCGGCGATCGTGCTCTATCTTGCCTCCGACGAATCGGCGTTCGCGACCGGCGCCGAGTTCCGCGTCGACGGCGGCAGCTCGCTCTGATGGCTGGGCGCCTCGATGGCCGTGCTGCGCTCGTCACAGGCGCCGGATCGGGGATCGGTCTCGCGACCGCCCGCCGCCTCGCTGCCGACGGCTCGCGCGTCCTGACCACCGACCGATCTGGCGAGGTCGACATCCTTGCCGACGTGACGGCGCCCGGCATCAACGCAAAGCTGGTTGCCGAAACCGAAGCGCGGTTCGGGCGGCTCGACATCGTTGTCGCCTGTGCGGGGATTACGGGCATGCAGATGCTCGACGGCGCGAGCGACGACTATTTTGACGAGATGGTGGCGGTCAATGTCACTGCGGTGTTTCGCCTGATGCGCGATGCGCTGCCCCTTCTCAAACGATCGCCGCACGGACGGATCATCCTGATCGGATCGGTGATGTCGAGCTTCGGCGAAGCGGGCATGACCGCCTATAGCGCATCGAAACATGCCGTGCTGGGCATGACCAAGTCGGTCGCGGCCGAGGTTGGCGCATATGGCATCACGGTCAATTGCATCCAGCCCGGCGCGATCGAGACCCCGATGACCGCCCCGGCCTTCGCCACGATGCCCGAGTTCCGGCAGAAGTGGGTCGACAAGGCGGCGCTCGGTCGGCTCGGACAGCCGGAAGACATCGCCGACGTCGCCGCCTTTCTGGCCAGCGACGAGGCGCGTTTCATGTCGGGTCACGGCGTCTTCGTCGATGGCGGCGCGACACAGCGGCAATAGAAAGCAAGGAAATCAGCGCATTTCGTGCCGCTACGGCATGCCTGATATTTTTGATGATTGTTGAATCGAGGCATAAAGCGGACCTTGCCCTCAACGTGACCGGCGAGCCTATGCGCCGGCGCGAGAGGGAGGAACGACGATGACCACGCATGCCCGAACGCTGCCTGCCATCCATGCCACTGTGTCGCTCGCTGCACTTGCCATCGCCACGCCGGCCTTTGCCCAGGAGGCACCGGTTCAGGACGACGGCGGCGGCGCGATCCGCGAAATCGTCGTCACCGCACAGAAGCGCCAAGAAAGCGCCCAGTCCGTCCCGGTCGCGATTACCGCCTTGGACGAAAAGGCGCTGGATACCGGCATGGTGCAGGATATTCGCGATGTCGCGGGACGCGTTCCGAGCCTGGTGATCGACAGCGTGTCGGCCGGTCCGAGCGCGGCGGCGATCTCCATTCGCGGCATTTCGTTCGAGGACATCGAAAAAAGCTTCGACCCGACCGTCGGCGTCGTCGTCGATGGCGTGTTCATCGGCACGAACACCGGCCAGCTGCTCGACAGTTTCGATCTCGAAAGCTTGCAGGTCCTGCGCGGTCCGCAAGGAACCTTGTTCGGCCGCAACACGATCGGCGGCGTGATCGAGGTGAAGCGCACCAAGCCCACCGACGATTTCGGCGTCAAGGGCCGCCTGTCCTATGCCAGGTTCGACACCAAAAGTGCCCGGCTGGTCGCCAACAGCGGCAAGCTGGGAGATTTCATCGCGATCAAGGCGTTCGGCTTTTATGACAAGACCGACGGCTTTGTCCGCAACCTCAGCACCGGCGGCCGCGATGGCAAATATGAAACGCTGACCGGCGGGGCGACCCTTTTGATCGAACCCAGCAGCGACTTTTCGGCCGAGATAACCTATGAACATATGCGCGAGCGCGGCGAGACGGTTTCGATCCCGACATCGTCGAGCCTCGACCTGATCTGCCTGGCCGCGGGCGCACCCGGATTTTCGCCGGTTGCCGAATGCAATCGCTTCTCGCTTCCCGATCGCGGCGTCAATTCGACCTATCAATTGGCGCCGCATGACGTCTCCAACGACACCGACGCGGTGACCGGCAACATCACCTGGTCGCTAAGCGACAATATCACGCTCTTTTCGGTGACCGGCTATCGCACCAATGACGAGAATGTCGCGCAGGACTTCGACGGCAGTTCGGCGGATTTCTTCGCCACCCGGCGCATTCAGCAATTCGAACAGTTCAGCCAGGAACTGCGGGTGCTGGCCGAGCTCGGCGACGCGATTAACCTTCTGGTCGGCGGCTACTATTACAACAGCAACTACCAGCTGGACCAGTTCACGCGTCTGGGACCCGTGCCCTCGCAAAGCGCCGCTGGCGCAACGCTTCGCGCCTACACCGACAATAAGGCAAGGTCCTATGCCGGGTTTGCCGACGCCCAGTTCAAGCTGACCGACCGCTTCAAATTGTCGGTTGGCGGTCGCTATACCCGCGACAGAAAGCAAACCTTCAACAACTACGGCCAGGTCGTGGGACTGGTCGAATTGAGCCAGCCGAATTTCGACGGACGGTCCTGCGTCAGCGTAACCGGCGTCTTTGGACCGGGGCCCCTGGCAGGGCTGCCGACTTACGGCCCTGCCACCAATTGTTCGGGCAAGGCATCGTTCGGCAAATTCACCTGGCGCGCCAACGCGACCTACGAAGTCGGCGAAAACAAGATCATATATGGGTCCTACTCGACCGGCTTCCGGTCGGGCGGCTTCAACGGACGCGCCGCATCGCCGACCTCGCTCGGCCCCTATTTCCCGGAGACCGTCGATGCGTTCGAGGTCGGTTTGAAGGCCGACTGGCTCGATCGCACCCTGCGCACCAACATCGCACTGTTCCACACCAAATATGACAACAAGCAGGAAGAGGTCGTCCAGCCCTCGCCACCGGGGTCGGCCCAGCCGCAGGAGACGGTCGTCGGAAATGCGGCATCGGCAAAGATCACCGGCGCCGAGCTGGAACTGATCATGCAGCCGTCCGAATCGCTGAACTTCACGGCATCGGCCAGCTACATCGACGCCAGGTACGGAACATTCCTGAAAGATCTGAACGGCGATAACGTCGGCGACGACGTGTCGACGCTGACCCTGCGCCGCGCACCGAAGTATCAGTTCTCGACTGGCGTCAATTATTCGAAGGAAATCGGCTCCGGACGTTTCGACGCCAATCTGCTGCTCCGCTTCCAGAGCAAGGTGGCCACCTGCATCGTCGCCAACCGGCCGATCGTCCTCGGCGCGGTTACCAACGATTTCCGCTGCTTTACCAAGGATCGCGAAAATCTGTCGGGACAGGTGTCCTACACCTTCCTGACGGGCAGCGGAGAAATCAGCGTCGCAGTCTTTGGCCGCAATTTGACCAATGTGCGCGACATCGGCAGCACCCTGCCGGTCGCCGGCCTCTTCACCTTCTCCGGCTCCATCGAGCCGCGCACTTACGGTGTCGAGCTCGGCTTCAAGTTCTGACGATGGAACGTTCCCGCCAGGGCACGGCGGGGTCGTAAAGGGGGACCAAGGAACAAGGGGCGGCGCATTGCACCGCCCCTTGTTTGGTGGACAGACCAGAGGAACCAGGATGACGCAGGCCTTTTTCGACCATCCCTATCTGTCGGGACATCATCAGCCGGTGCGCTTCGAGGCGACCGCACCAGACCTGATCGTCGAGGGCGAGATCCCTGCCGATCTGGTCGGCGTCTTCTATCGCAACGGCCCCGAACCGCTCTATCCGACGCGCGAGGGCGAGTATCACTGGTTCGACGGCGACGGCATGGTCTATGCCTTTCACATCGCCGATGGCCGCGCGTCGATGCTCAACCGCTGGGTCAGAACCGAGAAGTTCGAGCTGGAAAAGGCGGCAGGCAAGCGCCTGTTCGGGCTGTTCGGAAATCCGATGACCGCCGACCCGTCGGTCGCGGGCAAGCGTTACAACACCGCGAATACCAACATCATCGTCCATGGCGGCAAGCTGCTGGCGCTGATGGAGGGCGCGCCGGCGGTCGAGCTCGACCCGCGCACGCTCGAAACGCTGGGCGAGGAACATTATGGCGGGACGATCACCACGACTTTTTCCGCCCACCCCAAGGTCGATCATCACAGCGGCGAGCTGGTCAACATCGGCATGGCGATCAATGGCCCGATGGGGCCGCCGCAATTGCGGTACGACGTGATCGCGGTCGACGGCAGCGTGCGCAAGGCGGAGGTCATCGACATGCCGCACAACGCGTTGATGCACACGTTCTTCCTGACCGAGAACTGGGTGGTGTTTCCGGTCATCCCGATCGACGCCGACCTCGGCCGCTTCATGAAGGGCGGGCCTATGACCGCGTGGGTCAACGGCCGCCCGACCAAATTCGCGATCATGCCGCGCGAGGGTTCCGCGAGCGACATTCGCTGGTTCGACTACGAGCCGCGCCACATGTTCCACGAACTCAACGTATGGGAACAGGACGGCAAGATCATCGCCGATGTCGCCGCTGCGAACGGCACCGCGCTGTTTCCTGACGAGACGGGCGCGAGAAGGACGCATGGCGACACACAGCAGAGCCTGCGCCGCTGGACGATCGATCCGCGCACGAACGGCAACGGGACGTGGATCAGGGAAGAGACGCTCAACGACCGCGACATCCAGTTCCCGCGCCCCGACGACCGGTTCATGACGCGCGCCTCGCGCCACAGTTTTGCCAATATAAATTTGAACAGCCGCGACGGACGTGCGGAAGGGATGGACGCGGTGCTGCGCTTCGACACGATCAGCGGCCAGGAGGACGTCTATCACTTCGGCAATGGCGCCTCGTGTGGCGAGCTGGTTTTCGCGCCGAAGATCGGCGCCGCGGGAGAAGGCGACGGCTATGCGATGACGCTGGTCCACCGCGCAGGAGCCGCAACCAGCGAACTCGCGATCTTCGACGCGCTCGACATCGCGGCGGGGCCGGTCGCGACGATCCATGTCCCGTTCCGCGTCCCGTCGGGTTTTCATTGCAATTTCTACGCCGCCGACTCCCGTCTCTACCGGCAGGCGTTCGGTCACGCCTGACCAGGGGAGAGGAAGTCAGTGAAGGTTCCAGCCTTTCAGCGGATCGCCGACGTCGCGCGGACCAACGCCCGTGAGCGTCCCGACCGGATCATCTTCCACTTCGAGGGCCGCGCAACGAGCTACGCCGATTTCGATGCGAACAGCAGCCGCGCCGCGAACGGACTGATCGCCCTCGGTCTGAGACCCGACGACCGCGTTGCCTATCTCGGCAAGAACAGCGACATCTATTTCGAGCTCGTGATGGCGGTCGCCAAGGCCGGCGGTGTCATGACGCCGGTCAATTGGCGCCTCGCCGTGCCCGAGATCGCGTGGATTATCGACAATTGCGGCGCGCGCATCCTGTTTGTCGGACCGGAATTCGCCGAACTGGTCGCCGCAAACCGCGACGCCTTCCCCGGCGTCGCGCATGTCGTCGCGACCGAGGGCGCGGCAAGCGGCTTTCCCGATTATCGCGGATGGCGGGGCAGTTTCGCCGACACCGATCCCGACATCCCGCGCGGCGAGACCGACGCGGTGATCCAGATGTACACCTCGGGCACCACCGGCAAGCCCAAGGGCGCGGTACTCACCAACGGCTCGGTGCTGCGCTCGCAACTCGACCGCGACCCGGCGCTGCAGGCCGATTGGGAGCGGTGGGAAGAGGATGACGTCGGGCTCGTCGCCATGCCCTGCTTCCATATCGGTGGCACCGGATACGGCATCACCGTAATGACCAATGGCGCTACGGGCGTGATCACGCGCGAGTTCGATCCCGGCGGGGTGCTCGACCTGATCGAGGCCTATGGCATTTCCAAAATCTTCATGGTGCCCGCGGCGATGCAGATCATCGTCAATCAGCCGCGGGCGCGCGACGTCGATTTCTCGCGGCTGCGCCACATCGCCTATGGCGCCTCGCCGATCCCGCTCGACCTGCTCCGCCAGTGCATCGACGTTTTCCAGTGCGGCTTCGTCCAGATGTACGGCATGACCGAGACGTCGGGCACGATCGCCGCGCTGCCGCCCGAAGATCATGACCCGGCGGGCAACGAGCGGATGCGCTCGGTCGGCAAACCGCTGCGCGGGGTCGAGATGCGGGTGATCGACGCCGGCGGCAACGCGCTCCCGCCGCGCGAAATCGGCGAGATCGCGATCCGCGCGCAAGCGAATATGCGCGAATATTGGGGACGGCCCGAAGCGACGGCGGAGACGATCGACGCCGACGGCTGGCTGCGCACCGGCGACGCCGGCTACACCGATGAGGAAGGCTATTTCTACCTCCACGACCGGGTGAAGGACATGATCATCTCGGGCGGCGAGAATGTCTATCCGGCCGAGGTCGAGAATGCGATCTATGGCCACCCCGCCGTCGCCGACGTCGCCGTCGTCGGAGTCCCCGACGACAAATGGGGCGAGGCGGTGAAGGCCTGCGTCGTGCTGCGCGAAGGTGCGAGCGCCGATGCCGCCGACATCATCGGCTGGGCGCGCGAGCGAATTGCGGGCTATAAATGTCCGAAGTCGGTGGACTTCATCCCCGCGCTACCGCGCAATCCGTCGGGGAAGATCTTACGCCGCGAACTGCGCGCGCCCTATTGGGAAGGCCGCGAGCGACAGATTGGCTAGCGACTGCCCCCCCCCCCCCATCATCTCGTCAGTGCGAGGAGCGAAGCGACGCGGCGATCTAGCGTGGCGTAATCCGCCCTAGATTGCTTCGCCGCGCTCGCAATGACGGCGTGTTTATTGCACCTGCAACTTCGCCATCGCCGCACCGACCGCGGCCGCAATGTCAGCCTCCTGCGGATTGCCCCGCAGCGCCAGCCCGCCGTTCGGCTGCAAATTCTCACCCGTAACGAAAGCCTCGTCGCTCGCCAGCCAGAGGCATGCGTTCGCCACATCCTGCGACGTGTTGAGCCGTCCCAGCGGATAACGCGGCAGGAAGGCATCGACCAATCCCGGAGTGGCAAATGCCCCCTCGGTCATCGGCGATTCCGTGAAGGCGGGCGAAACGATGTTAGCGCGAATGCCGGCCGCCCCGAAATCATTGGCGACGCAGCGGATCAGCGCCTCCGACCCTGTCTTGGTACCGATATAGGCGGCGTGATTGCCGATCGGCGAGCGCGTGGTCGCCGACGAAATCTGGATGATCGATCCGCCGCTCGGATCGTTGGCGAGCATCGCGCCGACAAACGCCTGCAGGAAATGATGTACGCCGGTGAACTGCAACGCGACGATGGCGGCCAGTTCTTCTTCGGTGACATCGAGCAAGGGCTTGAGCAGCCCCCACCCGCTGGCATTCATCGCAATGTCGACCCCGCCCATCTTCGCCTTCGCCGTATCGGCGAGCGCGAAGACCGAAGCCTTGTCGGTGATGTCGCAGAGCGCGGCATGGCCGCCGATCTCGGCCGCCAGTGCTTCGAGCGGTTCGGCCTTGCGCCCCGCGACCATCACCGTCGCGCCCTCGCGCGCGAACAACCGCGCGGTCACCTGCGCCATATTGCCCGCCGATGCCGCGCCTATGATGACGGCGCGCTTGCCTGCCAGCCTGCCCATGTCGATCTCCCTACAGCTTCAACAATTGCTTGCCGCGGTTCTGGCCGCCGAACAGGCGCTTGAGGGTTGCCGGGGCATTTTCGAACCCCTGCTGCACATCCTCGCGATAGGTGAGCCGCCCATCCTGGACGAAGCCCTCCAGCCGTTTCCGGATCGCCGGAAATTCGCTCGCCCAGTCGATCACGATGAAGCCCGCCATCGTGCCGCGGCGGAAGACCAGATTGAAGTAATTCTGCGGCCCCGCGGGCAGCGATCCGGTCTCGTACCGGCTGATCCCGCCGCAGATCACAACCCGCGCGCCGGTCGCGATCTCACCGAGCATGTCGTTGAGAATCGTGCCGCCGACATTGTCGAAAATGACGTCGACTCCCCGCGGACAATGGTCGCGGATCTGGGCCCGCACGTCGCCCGCCTTATAGTCGATCGCCGCGTCGTAGCCCGCCTCCTCAACCAACCAGCGACACTTGTCCTCACCGCCCGCAATGCCGACCGCGCGGCACCCGGCGATCTTCGCCAGCTGACCCACGACCGACCCCGTGGCCCCCGCCGCACCCGAGACGAGCACCGTATCGCCCGCCACCGGCCGCCCGACCTTGAACAATCCGCAGTAAGCAGTGACCCCCGTCGTCCCGAGCACCGACAGCATCGCGGTCGGCGGCAGCGCGGTGTCGATCTTGACCAGCCCTGCGCCGTCCGACCGGTGCCATTCGGTCCAGCCGGTCGACCCCATCACCAGGTCGCCGACTGCAAGGCCCGGATGGTTGCTCTCGACCACTTCGCTGATCGCGCTGCCCCGCATGACGTCGCCGATCGCCATCGGCGCGACATAGTCGGCGATATTTTCCATCCATCCCTTTTGCGCCGGATCGAACCCCAGATAGAGCGTCTTGAGCAGCATTTCGCCGTCGCCCGGCGTGCCGATCTCGGTCTCGACGAGCCGGAAATCGCCCTCCTCGATCCCGCGTCCACGCGGATGTCCGTTCAGCAGCCATTGGCGCGATGTGGGCATCGATACTCTCCCTGTTCCCTGCCGCGAAATTGCGCCCACCCGGCGGCCGCAACCACCGCCAAAAGTGCCAGTCGATTGCGGGGCGCCGAGGCGTAGGGTGCGATCAGGGAGAGATATGATGCCTGAGGTTCGCCGCAGTTTCTGCCGCTTCTGCCATGCCAATTGCGCGATGCTGGTCACGATCGACGAGGGCCGCGTGACCAAGGTGCAGGGCGATCCCGACGATCCGGTCTTCGGCGGCTACACCTGCATCAAGGGCCGCCAACTCGCCGAGGCGCACCATGGGCCGCAGCGGCTGATCGTCTCGCAGAAGCGCGTCGGCGACGCCTTCGAGGATATAGCGACGGACAGCGCGCTCGACGAGATCGGCGCGCAACTCTTAGCCATCATCGCCGAGCATGGACCGCATGCCGTCGCCATTTATGCAGGTACCTATGCCTTCCAGAACAGCGCCGGGGTCGGCAGCGCCATGGCCTTCGCGCAGGGGCTCGGCACCCGCAACATCTATACGTCGGTGACGCTCGACCAGCCCGCCAAAGTCTATACGACGGCGCGCTACGGCAACTGGATGGGCGGCATGCACACCTTCGCCGAGGCCGATGTCGCCTTCTTCATCGGCAACAATCCGATCGTCTCGCACTACGGCCCGCCGGGCGGGTTGCCACCCTTTTCGCCGTCGCGCCGCCTGCGCGATGCGCTCGACGGCGGCCTCAAACTGATCGTCGCCGACCCGCGCGAGAGCGACGTCGCGGCGCTCGCGCATATCCACCTGCCCGTCCGGCCGGGCGAAGACCCCGCGCTGCTCGCCGGGATCATCCATGTCATCCTGTCCGAAGGCCTCTACGACAAGGCGTTCGTCCAGCGCTATGTCGACGGCCTCGACGAGTTGCAGCGCGCGGTAGCGGGCTTCACCCCCGACATCGCTGCAGCACGCGCCGGGGTCGAGGAAAGCCAGCTTGTCGCCGCTGCGCGGATGTTCGCGGGCGGCACCAAGGGCGTCGTCTCGACGGGCACCGGGCCCGAGATGGCGGGCAATGGCACGCTCACCCAATATCTCGTCTCGTCGCTCAACATCATCTGCGGGCGCTTCTGTCGCGAGGGCGAGAAGAGCTCGATCCCGCGCGTCTTCACCCCTGTCACCCCGCGCCGCGCACAGGTCGCGCCGCCGATGGCGCTCTTTGGCGACGGCTTCCCCGCCTCGCGCATCCGCGGCCTGACGCACCTCGGCATGGAGATGCCGTGCAATGTGCTCGCCGACGAAATGCTGACCCCGGGCGAGGGTCAGGTGCGCGCGCTGATCGTGATCGGCGGCAATCCGGTGGTCGCCTTCCCCGATCAGGACAAGATGACGCGCGCGATCGACGGGCTGGAGCTGCTTGTCTGCATCGACGTTAACGCCGGGTCCGCGACGGCGAAGCGCGCCGACTATATCCTCGCCCCCAAAATGTGCCTCGAACGCGAGGACATCAGCAACCTTTCCGAATGGTGGTACGAAATTCCCTACGCCCGCTATACCGAGGCGATGATCGACGCACCCGAAGGGCTGCTCGAGGAGTGGGAAATGCTCTGGGAACTCGCGCACCGTCTCGGCACTGGCCTGCCGCTCGCAGGCGGCGCCTGCCCGATGGACAAACGGCCCACGAAGGAAGCGTTTCTCGACCTTATGGTCGCCGGCTGCTCGGTCGCGCCGAGTGTGGTGCGCGCCGATACCGTCGATGGCAAGGCCGTCATCTACGACGATCTGCATCCGATCGTCGAACCCGGCGATCCCGATGCACCCGGCCACTTCGACCTCACCGCAGGCGCAATGCCCGTCCAGCTCATCGCCTATGGCGAAGCCGACCAACCGACGCCCGATTTCCCCTGGCGGATGGTCTCGCGCCGCAGCCGCCATCGATTCAACTCGACCGGTCAGAATCTGCCCGCGCTGCGCGCCAAGCGCACCACCAACCCCGCTTTCCTGCATCCCGACGATCTCGCCCGCATTCCCTGCAACGACGGCGATACCGTCCGCATCCGCTCGGCAGTCGGCGAAGTCGTCGCGGTCGCGCGCGCGGCGGAGAATATGCGCCCCGGCGTCGTGTCGATGGCGCATGCCTTCGGCGGCCCCGACATCGGCCCCGACGGCGTCCACGAGCATGGCGCCTCGACCAACCGCCTCGTCAGCGAGAGCATCGCCTATGACCCCATCACCGGCCAGTCGCTGCAAAGCGCGATCCCGGTTTCCATCGTCCCCGCCTGAGGAGCTTTCATGCCTGACAACCGCCGCTTCCTGCTCGTCCGCCGCCCCAATGGCGAACCCGTGCGGGCGGACTTCTCGCTCGTGACCGAACCGACGCCCGAGCTCGCCGCCGGGCAATTCCTGATCCGCAACCATTATGCCTCGCTCGATCCCGCGATCCGCGGTTGGATGGACGATGCGCCGAGCTATATGCCGCCGATCCCGCTCGGCACGCCGGTGCGAGCGTCGACCGTCGGCATCGTCGAGGCGAGCAACGCCGAGGGCTTCGCGCCCGGCCAGTGGGTGATGGGCCTCAACGCGATCGAGGATTATTCGGTTGGCACCGTCGGCGGCTTCACCCAGCCGATCGACGCCAGCCTCGTCCCCTCTGTGACCAATTACCTCTCGGTGCTCGGCGCGGTCGGGATGACCGCCTATTTCGGCTATATCGATGTCTGCGAACCCAAGCCCGGCGACGTCGTACTCGTCACCGGCGCGGCGGGCGCGGTCGGGTCGCTCGTTGGCCAGATCGCGAAAATCAAGGGCGCGAGCAAGGTCATCGGCATCGCCGGCGGACCCGAGAAGTGCGCGAAACTGATCGATCGCTACGGCTTCGACGCCGCGATCGACTATCGCGGCAAGGATCTTGCGGCGCTCACCGCCGCGATCCGCGTCGAGGCGCCCGACGGCGTCGACATCATCTTTGAAAATGTCGGCGGCGACATCCTCGACGCCGGCCTCAACAATCTGCGCCACGGTGCCCGCATCGGCCTCTGCGGCCTGATCAGCGAATATAATTCGGTCGAAAAGATCGGCGCGCGCAACATCTGGCAGCTGATCGTCCACCGTGCCTCGATCCGCGGGCTGCTCGTCGCCGATTATATCGCGCGTTTCGCCGAGGGCGCCGCCGAGATGGCGGCGTGGCTGCAACAGGGCAAGCTGATCGCCGACGAGCATGTCGACGAGGGGATCGAAAACAGCTTCGACGCCTTCATGCGGCTCTTCGCGGGGAGCAACCAAGGCAAGATGATCCTCAAGATCGCATGACGGGAACACGCCGCCTTCTCGTCCTGTCGGGCGGCCATCCCTATGAAGCCGAACCCTTCGCCGATCTGCTCGCGAGCTTCGAAGGCTGGACCGTCACGCACCTGAACCATCCAGAAGCCGAGATCGCGGTCGCAGAGGGCGCAGCAGATGCGGCCGACGCGATCCTCTTTTACGACATGCCGGGATATAGCTTCGGCGACGGCAGGGCGGCGACGCGGCCACCATCCTTCACCTATCGCCGTGCCATCACCGACTATTTCGCGCGCGGCGGCGGCGCGGTTGCAATGCATCATGCGATCGCGGGCTGGGCCGAATGGCCCGAATGGGCCGAGATGCTCGGCGGACGCTTTCTCTACGATCCCGGCGAAGCCCACGGCGAGCAGCATCTCGACTCGGGCTATCGTCATGAGGTCCGTTACGACGCCATCGTCCTCGATCCCGCGCATCCGGCGACCGCCGGACTGCCGCCGCGCTTTCCGCTGTGCGACGAGCTGTATCTTGCGCCGATCTGGGGTACGACGAAACCGCTGCTCCGCGCCGATCACGCCTTCGTTCGCGAAAATTTCTATTCGGCATCACAGGCCGTGACGGGGCGCATGTTCAGCAACGACGGTTGGGATCACCGTCCCGAAAGCGACCTGATCGCGTGGGAAAGGCCGGTCGGCACGGGCCGCCTGATCTATCTGCAGCCCGGCGACGGCCCCACCGCTTATGCCGACCCAAACCTTCGCCGGTTCCTCGCCAACGCGCTCGCCCATGTCGCCGCTTCCTAACGAAAATGTGCATCGCGCCGCTGGAGCGGCTGCATATAGTTGCACGCATAATGAGAAGATTGAGGGAAGAGGCGCGTGAACGATATCGCCGCAGGCAGTTTTTTCGAACCGCAGGTCATCGCCGACCCGTTCGACTATTATCGCGCCTGGCTGCCCAAAAGCCCCGTCGTGCAATTGTCGGAAGCGATGTTCCTCGTCCTCTCCTATGATCTGTGCGCGCAGGCGACGGGGGACGTGGAAACCTTCTCGAACAATTTTCAGGGTACTTTGTCCGGCGCGATGGCGGAGGATGGCGATGTCGCCGCAATTCTCGCCGAGGGCTGGCCGCAGGTCGACACGCTGCTCACCGCCGATCCGCCGGTGCACACCCGCTTTCGCAAGCTGGTCAACCTCGCCTTCTCGATGAAGCGCGTCGCCGCAATCGAAGAGGATATGCGCGGCGTCGTGATCGAGCTGATCGAGAAGATGGCGGCAAAAGGTGAGGCCGACTTCGTCCGCGATTTCGGCATTCCCCTGCCCGTCGCGATGATCGCCAGCCAGATCGGCATGACCGGCGACGACCTCGACAAGGTGAAGCGCTGGTCCGATGCCTTCGTCGATCGCCTCGGCCGCATGATCCCCAAGGAGCGCGAACTCGAATGTGCGCGCGAGGTCGTCGAATTCCAGCATTTCGTCAAAGCCAAGATCGACGAGCGCCGTGCCGAACGCACCGAGGATCTGCTCTCCGACCTCGTCTATGCCGAGGTCGACGGCGAGCGCCCGCTCGAAGACGCCGAAATCCTGTCGATCATGCAGCAGTTGATGGTCGCGGGGAACGAGACGACGACCTCGGCGCTCGCCGGCGGGCTCCTCCAACTGATCGAGAATCCCGACCAGATGGCGAAAGCCGTCGCCGCCGCGGACGAAGGAAACGAGCGGGCGATCATCAATCTCGTCGAAGAAGTGCTGCGAACCGAGAGTCCGACCGCGGGCATGTGGCGGATGGTGCTGAAGGAAACCGAACTTGGCGGGGTCAAAATCCCCAAGGGCGCGATGGTCCAGCTGCGCTATGCTGCAGCGAACCGCGACCCGGCGAAATACCCCGATCCCGACCGTTTCGACATCGAGCGCGCCAACGCGCGCAGCCATCTCGCCTTCGGCAAGGGCATCCATATGTGCGTGGGCAATATGCTGAGTCGCAAGGAAATGGCGGTCGCCTATACCGAACTTCTGACGCGCCTGGCCGACTTCCGCGTCGCCGACGGCCATGTGCCGAGCTGGCCGCCGAATATGCTGCTGCGCGGGCTGACCACGCTGCCGATCACCTTTCGGCGGCGCGCATGAACTTCGACCTGGACGAAGACCAGCAGCTGACGCGCGACACGATCGGGCGATTTCTGGGTCCGATCGATGTCGCGGCGCGGCACGCGATGCGGCGCGGCGCCGGCGGCTATACGCGCGCACGCTGGCAGGAGATCGCCGACCTTGGCCTGCTTGCGCTCGCGGCGCCCGAGGCGCTGGGTGGCATCGGCGGGACGATGGTCGACTTGGCGCTCGCTGCCGAGGCGCTCGGCGCGGGGATCGCGATCGATCCTTGGCTCGAAAATGGCGTACTGCCGATCCGGCTCGCCGCGGTCGCCGGCGATGCGGCGCTCGTGGGCGACCTGATTGCCGGACAGCGCCTCGCGGCCGTCGCCTTTGCCGAACCGGGTCGCCGCTATGAAACCACGGCGGTCGGGACGCGGGCCGTGGGCGGCCAGATCGTCGGCGCCAAAATTTTCGTCCTCGGCGCGCCGCTCGCCGATATTCTGCTCGTCACGATCGCGGGCGATCGGCTGGCAAAAGTCGCGCCCGACGCCGCCGGGGTCGTGCGGCAGGATTATCCGGTGATCGACGGATCGAACGCCGCGACGCTCGACCTGCACCGGGTGCCCGCCGACATCTGCGAGCTGCCGGAAACCAAATTCCGGCGCGTCATCGGCGATGTCCAGACGCTCGCCGCCGCCGAAATGCTGGGCCTGGCGCAACGGATGTTCGACGACACGCTTGCCTATGTCGGCGAGCGCCGGCAGTTCGGCGCCGCAATCGGCAGCTTTCAGGCGCTCCAGCACCGGCTCGTCGAATGCTATGCGGCGCTTGAACAGGCCCGATCGATGGTGCTGCGCACCGCGATGCTCGATCCCACCACCGACGACGCCAACTGGCCGCGCATCGCCGCGGGCGCAAAGGCCTTCGTCGGCGAAGCGGCGACGAAGATCGGGCTCGAGGCGGTGCAGATGCACGGCGGCATGGGGCAGACCGACGAACTGGCGATCGGCCACGCGCTGAAGCGGGTTATGCTGCTCGACAAATTGTTCGGCGACCAGGACCATTGCCTGCGCAGCTTTGCGAGGGCGGCATGAGCGCGCTCGCCCCCATCGCGCCAGGCCTATGGACCGACGAGGCCGAACCGCGGCTGATCGGCGGCCGCCGTGCCGATGGCGAGATCGTCTTCCCGGTTCCCGATGGCGATGCCGCGGCGCTGGTCGAACCCGTCGCGCTGTCACGCAGGGGCAAGCTATGGTCGTGGACGACGCAGGCCTTCGAACCAAAAGAACCCTATAGCGGCCCGCAGCCGTTCGAGCCCTTCCTGATCGGTTATGTCGAGCTGCCCGGCGAGGTGATCGTCGAGACACGGATCGTCGATGCCGCCCCCGCAGACCTTGTGATCGGCATGCCGATGGAATTCGCCGTCGTTCCGTTCGACGATGCGAGGTCAACCTACGCCTTTCGCCCGGAGCGCCAGCCATGAGCGACAACGTCTATATCATCGGCGCCGGAATCCACCCCTTCGGCCGCACCGACAGCCGATCGGGGCGCGACCAGGGCGTTTATGCCGTGCGACAGGCGCTGGCAGACGCCGGGGTCGAATGGGGAGACGTCGAATTCGCCTATGGCGGGTCGGCGGCGGCCGGCTCGGCCGACATCATGGTCAATGAACTCGGCCTGACCAGCGTGCCCTTCATCAACGTCGCCAACGGCTGCGCCACGGGTGGCAGCGCGCTGACGGCGGCGCAAAACGCGATCGCGGCGGGCGCGTGCGACATCGCGCTCGCGGTCGGCTTCGACAAGCATCCGCGCGGCGCGTTCAACGCCAAGCCCTCGGATTACGGCCTACCCGAATGGTATGGCGAGACGGGGATGATGCTGACGACGCAATTCTTCGCGCTCAAGATCCAGCGATACATGGCTCTGCACGGGATCAGCCGGCGCACGCTCGGCCTCGTCGCCGAAAAGGCCTTCCGCAACGGCACTCTCTGCGACCATGCTTGGCGGCGCTCGCCGGTCGATCTCGACACGATCCTGAACGCGCCGATGGTCAACGATCCGCTGACCAAATATATGTTCTGCTCGCCTGCCGAGGGCGCGGTCGCGCTGGTGCTGGCTTCGGCCAAGAAGGTCCGCGAGCTCGGCGCCGACGCGGTGCGCATCGCCAGCGTCGCCTTTCGCACCCGCCCCGAAGGCTCGTTCGAGGTCTTCGCGCCGTCGATCAGCGTCAATGGCGGCGGCAAGCCGACCGAAATTGCCAGCAAGGCCGCATTCGAAATGGCCGGGATCGGCCCCGAAGATGTCTCGGTCGCGCAATTGCAGGACACCGAAAGCGGCGCCGAGATCATGCATATGGCCGAAAACGGCTTCTGCGCCGACGGCGAGCAGGAACAGTGGCTTGCCGAGGGCTGGAGCGAAATCGGCGGCAAGCTGCCGGTCAACACCGACGGCGGCTGCCTCGCGTGCGGCGAGCCGATCGGCGCCTCGGGCCTGCGGCAGGTTTACGAAAACACGGTGCAACTGCGCGGTCGCGGCGGCGAGCGGCAGGTGCCGAACAGCCCGAAGGTGGGCTATTCTCATGTCTATGGAGCGCCCGGCCTGTCGGCGGTGGCGATCCTCGAGCGCTAGAAGAGATATGGATCTGGATCTTTCCAACGACGAACTGGAATTTCGCGAGGAGGTCCGCGACTTCCTGCACACGTCGCTGCCGGACTATGTGCGCGATGGCGCGCGGCGGACCCCCGGGGTCTTCGTCGAACCCGACATTGGCCTCGTCTGGCACCGCATCCTCAACGACAAGGGCTGGGTCGCCTATCATTGGCCCGAGGATTGCGGCGGCACCGGCTGGACGCCGATGCAGCGATATATCTTCGAAAAGGAATGCGCGATCGCGGGCGCCCCGGCGCTGTCGGTGCTGGGCCTGCGCCTCGTCGGCCCCGTCATCTGCGCCTTTGGTACGCAGGAGCAGAAGGACCGCTTCCTGCCCGCGATCCGCGCCGGCACCGACTATTGGTGCCAGGGCTATTCCGAACCGCAAAGCGGCTCCGACCTCGCCTCGCTCCGCACCCGCGCGCGCCGCGAAGGCGACGAATATGTCGTCGATGGATCGAAGATCTGGACGACGCATGCGCATCACGCGAACTGGATCTTCTGTCTTGTCCGCACCGACGGCGAGGTGAAGAAGCAGGCTGGGATCAGTTTCTTGCTGATCCCGATGGACCAGCCTGGCGTCACCGTCACACCGATCATCACCATGGCGGGCGATCACGAGGTCAATCAGGTCTTTCTCGACGGCGCGCGCACGTCGGTCGACAACCGCATCGGCGAAGAGGGGCAGGGCTGGACGATCGCCAAATTCCTGCTCGAGAACGAGCGCGGCGGATCGTTCCATGCGCCGCGCCTGATCCGCGCGATCGACCATCTGGAACAACTCGCGGCCGCCGCGCCGAGCGGACATAATGGGGCTTTAGGCAGTGATATCCAGATCGCGACGCGGATCGCGCGGTTGCGGCTCGAGGCCGAAGCCCTCGAGACCACCGAACTGCGCATCCTTGCCGACATCGCCAAAGGCCGCCCGGCCGGGCCGCAGACATCGCTCGTCAAACTGCTCTCCTCCGAGATTCACCAGCGGATCGACGGCGTCGCAATGGATCTGCACGGCTATGACGGCCTGCAATTGCCGACCGTCCGTCCGCTCTACGGCAACGAAGCCCCGTCGGCGATCGGTGACGAGGACGCGCAGGTCGCCGCTGCGCGCTATCTCAACAGTCGTGCATGGACCGTCTTCGGCGGTTCGAGCGAAGTCCAGAAGAACATCATAGCAAAGACGGTGCTACGCCTATGACACATGCATTGCGAGTTGCGAACCAGTGTGAAATAGTCCCGCCGATGGGAGAGAGCGCAGCCAGGCTGCCGGACGACGGGCTTGCACCGCCGATGAATACCAGGGCGCTCGTCGACGCGGTCACGGTCCGCGGCGTGGAGGATATCCACGACGCGGCGGTTGCGCTGCGCGATTTCGCCGCCGCGCATGGCCTTCGCGCCGCGCTATGCGACGATATCGCCTCCAAGGAGACCATGGTCGATGCCGACGGAGCCGTGCTCGCCGCCGACCTGTTCGGCTGGCTGGGCGACGGCGAACGCTGGTGGGAGGATCACAGGCTCGCGCTTCACTCGCCGTTGCCGCGCTCGTGCCGTTATGAAAGCGAGGCCTTCTGGTGCAATGGCCAGGGGTTCCGCACCGCGGTGCCCAACCCGTATCTCGATGACATCGACCTCTCACGCTATTTCGCCGCAAACCAGCGCTACCAGGCGGCGATCGTCGTTCCGGTCCACCTCCCGTTCGGGCAGATTTCGGCGAACAGCTATCACCCTATGGATCCCGAGATCACCGATCTCAGCGACCAGTTCGCCCAGATCGGGCATATCCTCGGCGCCGCGACGCGGCGCTTCATCGCGGGCTATGCCTCGGCGATGCGCACCAAGCGCCGCATTCCCTCGGATTGCGAGCTGTCGAAGCGCGAGGTCGAATGCCTGCGCTGGGCCGCGATCGGCAAGACCGACCGCGAGATCGGCATGATCATCTCGCTGAGCCACGCGACGGTGCGCTATCATGTTCACCGTGCGGGCGAGAAGCTGAACTCGGTCAACCGCGCGCAGACGATCTTCAAGGCCGGGCAGCTGGGGTATCTGGGGGCGAATAGCTGAATCGCGTTCCCAAACCTACCGGCCGGTCCGCTTCACCCCAACGACCTTAGCGGCTCGCTCCCGTCCCACCCCATCGCCGCATCGCGCATCATCGCGAACAGCTCGCGCGTGCCTGCCTGCGGTTCCAGCAATTCTACCAGCGTCCCCGGCCCGGTGCCGGGATCCGCGTAGATCACCCCGCCCGTGTCGCCGACCGGCGCCTCGAAGACGATTTCGGCGCCGACCTCGGCGCAGCGGATCCGCGCCTCCGCAATCGAGTCCACCAGCACGCACACGTGGTGCAGTCCCTCGCCCACCGCATATTCGCCCCGATAGAGCGATTTTGCGTCATTCTCGGGCCGGATCAGCTCGATCTGCATCTCGCCCCAATAACCGAGCGCCATCGTGAAGACGGGATCGCTCGCCTCGCCGCGATAGCGTCCGCCGGGGAGCGACACGTTCGGCAGCAGGAAGAACGGCCCCGCGCCCATCACATCGGTCCAGTGCTTCACCGCGGCGTCGAAGTCCGACGGTACGAACGCCAGCTGCATGACGTCCCCGAGCGATGCCAGCGTTGCGGGTGCGGCCATGTCTCTCCCCTCAAAAGCGATAGCGCACAAGCGCCTGCCTTTGTGCGATAAGCTCTTCAAGACCCGGAGTCATACTGGGCAAAATGTGAGGGATAGCCATGGCCGAGTCCGATCCTAAGATCGCAGTGCAGGACTGGTTCGCCGTCCGCAAGCGCAATGCGCGCGCGGGATTGCGCAAACTGGTGGCGATCATCGCCGAGAACCGCACCGACCGCGCCGAGGCGCCGCTGGCGCTGCACAAATCCGTCTATACGAGCGAAGCGCGCAACGCCGCCGAGATGAATCATATCTTCCGGAACGAGCCGATCGTCGCCGGCCTGTCGGGCGACATTCCGAAGCCCGGCGACACGCTGGTCTTCGACTCGGTCGGCCCGTCGATCCTCGTCACGCGCAGCAAAGACGGCGTCGCGCGCGCCTTCCTCAACATGTGCACCCATCGCGGCGCGAAGCTGGTCGAAGAGAAAGAGCCCTGGCAGGGATCGCGGCCGCGTCTGGTTTGCCCCTTCCACGCTTGGACCTTCGACCCCGCGGGCCAGCTCGTCGGCCAGCCTGGCAAGGAGGGCTTCGCGAACTGCGAGATCGGGGCGCGCAACTTGATCGAACTGCCCTGCGCCGAGCGTCTCGGCCTGATCTTCGTGCGCGCCAATCCCGACGGCGCGCCGATCGATGCCGCCGCGCACCTTGGCGATTTCGGGCCGGTGCTCGCGCAGCTGGAACTGCACCGCGCAGAGCCGGTGAAGAAGGGCATCCTGACCGCCGATTCCAACTGGAAATTCGCGCTCGACACCTATGGCGAGGGCTATCATTTCAAGATGCTTCACGCCTCGACGATCGGGGTCACGCACTACAGCGACCGCAACGTCTATGAACCGATCGGACGCCATCACCGCGTCAGCTTTCCCGACCTGTCGATCGGCGACCTCGTCGGCAAGGACGAAAGCGAATGGCCCGAGACCGACTATGGCGGGGTGCATTTCCTGTTCCCCAACACCGTCGTCTTTTTCGGCGCGGTAACGCCTGGCGTTTATTTCACCCAGGTCTTCCGCCTCTTTCCCGATGGCGCCGGCAAGATGTTCTGCCAGTTCGCTGTCTATGCGCCCTTCGGCGTCGAGAGCGAGGAGCATCGCGCGATGTGCGAGATGGCCTATGACGCGACCGCGACCGTCGTCCAGACCGAGGATTATCGCGTCGCGAGCAGCGGCTATGCGAACCTGATGACCGCGCCGGACGACTTCCACGTCGTGCTCGGCGCGAACGAGCCGGCGCTGCACGGCGTCCACCGATCGATTGCCGGTGCGTGCAAGATGCCGCTCGAGCAGATCGCCTGACCGGAGCCCAACAATGAACGACCTTTCGCCTCCCCAGGACCAGAACCGCGACGACCGTTGCCCCGGCACCAGCTACTCCGACATGCTGCACGCCGACACGCGGCGCGTGCCCGACTATCTCTTCGCCGAATCCAATCAGGAGCTTGGCGACGAACCGATCGCGATCGAGCGTTACGTCAGCGAGGACTGGGCAAGACTCGAGCGCGAGAAGATGTGGCCGAACATATGGCAATTCGCGGCGCGCGAAGAGGATATGCCGAACCCCGGCGACACCGTCGTCTATGACATCAACGAAAAGAGCATATTGCTCGTCCGCCAGAAGGACGGGTCGGTCAAGGCGTTCTATAACGTCTGTCTCCACCGCGGCCGCAAGCTGCGCACCGAAAGCGGCCCAGCGGTCAACCTGCGCTGCCCCTTCCACGGCTTTTCCTGGCACCACGACGGCCGCTTCAAGGAAGCACCCTGCGCCTGGGACTTCAAGCATCTCGAGAGCAAGGACATGAGCCTGCCCGAGCTGAAGGTCGAAAGCTGGCAAGGCTTCCTGCTCGTCACCGAGAATCACGACCTGCCGAACTTCCGCGACTGGGTCGGCCCCGGGGTCGAGCATTATGACAATTGGCGGCTCGACGAATGTTACACCGGCGCGTGGGTCGGCCGCGTCATTCCGGCGAACTGGAAGGCGGTTGCCGAAGCGTTCATGGATGCGTGGCACAGCATCGTCACCCACCCGCAGATCCTGGGTTTCACCGCCGACGCCAACACGCGCTACGACCTCTACGGCGACTTTCTCAATCGCGCGATCACCCCCGCCGGCGCGATGTCACCACACATCAAGGGCAAGGACCAATTCTACGTCCTGAAATCGCTCGAGGAGTTCATTGGCGGCGGCGACAGCCGCGCGCGGCGCAGCACCGCTTCGGCCGACGACCTCAAAGGCTTCGACGCAAACGATCCGATGCTGGCGCGCAAGGTGCTGGCGCAGGCGAACCGCGATGCTTTTTCGGCGATGAACGGGCATGATTATTCGGACGCCACCGACAGTGAAATGCTCGACAATTTCACGTACAATGTCTTTCCGAACTGGGCTCCTTGGGGCGGCCTGACGCCGAACATCGTCTATCGCTGGCGGCCGTGGGGCGACACCGACCACAGCCTGATGGAAGTCCGCATCCTGATGCGCACGCCCAAGGGCGAAAAGGCGCCGAAGTCGGCGCCGATGCACCTGATCCCGGATGACCAGCCCTTCGCCAGCGCCAGCCACCTGATCGGCGCCGCGCTCGCCGGCGTGTTCGACCAGGACATGGAAAACCTGCCCTATGTGCAGGAAGGGATGAAATCGTCGCCCAACGGCGTGATCGAACTCGGCCATTATCAGGAAAGCCGCATCCGGCATTTCCACCGGACGCTGAGCAAATATATCGACGGCGAGTTGCCGGGCTGATGGCGCGCGCACTTCCCCTGCTGTCGCTGGCGGCGGGGGTACTGCCCGAATTTTCGCCCGAGCAGACGATCGCAGCCGCCATCGACGCGGGCTGGCCGGCGGCCGGCATCTGGTACGATCCCGAAACCTGGACAACCGCGACGACGGCCGAGGTTCGCGATCGCGCCGCCGACGCCGGTCTGGCGATCCTCGATATCGAAGTGATCTGGCTGAAGCCCGGCGCCGACGATCCGGCGCATTTCGCGGCGATCGACGCCGGCGCCGCGATCGGCGCGCGCAATGTGCTGATCGTCAGTTCGGACGATGATCCGGCAAGCGCCGCCGCCAAACTGAACCGGATCGGCAATCACGCAGCGGCTGCAGGCCTGCGAGCCTGCCTGGAGTTCGCGGCGTTCACCACAGTGGGCAGCATTGAAAGCGCGATCGCGCTAATCGATGCCGCCGATTGCGCGAATCTCGGCCTAATGATCGACCCGCTGCATCTTGCTCGCACGGGCGGATCGCCTGCCGACATCGGCTCGGTCGACCCAAAGCGCTTTCCCTATGCGCAATTCTGCGACGCACCGGCGCTCGGCCCGCCGCCAAGCGACGTGCCGGAAATCATCCGCGAAGCGCTCGATCTGCGCCTGATGCCCGGTGACGGCGGACTGCCGCTTGACGATCTGATTGCCGCGCTACCTCCGACTACCTCGCTGAGCATCGAACTGCGCAGCGCAAAACTTCGCGAAAAACACCCCGATCCTGCCGAGCGCGCAAGAGTGCTGTTCGCCGCGACGCAGCGCTGGTTCGCAGCCTAGCTCCAGTCCTGCCGCGCCGCCCAGTCGGCGAAGGAGGTCGGCGTCACCCCCAGCAGCCGCGCTGCCGGCACGGTATCGAGCGCGACGGGCGACACCGGCTGGTCGTTGTACCAGCGATAGAATTTTGCCATCCCGTCATAGATGCTCGCCGGCTGCACCGCGCGCGCGCCGGTGACGAGTTCGCTCATCCGCGCCGCGAATTCGTCCGGCGACAGGCTCTGGAACCGCACTGGCCTACCAGTCGCGAGGCCTAATCGCTCGGCGACCTCGGCCCCGACCAGCGGCTCGGGCCCGCCCACCGCGATCCGGTCGGCGATCAGGTCCTCGTGCAGCAGCGCCGAAACCATATAGGCCGCCACATCCTCCAGGCAGATCCAACTGATCTTGAGCGTCTCGGCCGCCGGGTAAGCAAAAACCCCGCTGTTCACGATCGCCGGGCGCGACCAGATGCGCGTAATATTGTCCATGAACACCATCGGCTCGATGACCACATAGGGCACGCCGCTGTCATGGATCGCGCGCTCGATATCGCGCCGCCCGTCGTGCGCCGACAGGCCCAAGTCCCGGTCGGCGACGAAGCAGCTCGTGTTGAAGACGATCTTCCGCAGCCCAGCTGCACTCGCAGCGGCCGCGATGTTGCGGCCCATCGTCGCGGCGCGTTCGCGGTCGAATTCGAACGGCAGGTGCATCGCGAGCGCGTCCTGCCCTTCAAAGGCCGCGGTCAGGCTCGCGACGTCGTAGAGGTCGGCGGCGACCTCGGGCACATCGGGATGCACAGTCGCCGCCATCGCGCCCGGCCGCCGCACGCCGGCGGTCGGTTCGAGACCGCGCGCCTTCAGTGCCGTCAGCAACGGAATCCCCTGGTCGGCGGGCGCGCCGAGGACGATGACCTTCTTCATGCCGCACCTTCCAACTGCTTCGCCGATACGCGCGCGGCGTGGCGTCCCGCGAGGAAGCCGAACACCATCCCCGGCGCGATCGTGCCGCCCGGCCCGCCGTAAGTCATGCCCATCGCCGAGGCCATGACATTGCCCGCCGCATAAAGCCCAGGGATCGCCCCGCCATCGACGCTGAGCACCTGCGCATTGGCATCGGTCTGCGGGCCGCCCTTGGTACCGAGCGCACCGCTCTTGATCTCGATCGCGAAGAACGGCCCCTGCCCGATGGGGCCGAGCGTCGCGGCGGTCGAACCGCGCCCGGCGGGATCGCCCCACCATTGGTCATGCGCAGCATCGCCGCGCCCGAAATCGGGATCGCGCCCGGTCGCGCAATGCGCGTTGAAGCGCTCGACCGTTGCATCCAGCGCGTCGGGATCGATCCCCAGCCCCCCCGCCAATTCGGACAGGCTTTCCGCGCGCATCGCCCATTGCGGCGGCGCCACCCCGCGCTCGCCGCTGATCATCCCGAAGCCGAAGCGGTCGATATATTGCTGGTCGAAGATCAGCCAGCACGGCAGGTTCGCATAGTCGAACGCGCTGACATCCTGATCGTGGAACGCCGCACCGATCGCATTGTAATTCGCCGCCTCGTTGGTGAAACGCTGGCCTGCGCGATTGACCATGATCGAATGCGGGAGGCTGCGCTGCCCCGCCACGAGCGTCTTGCCCATCGAGCAATCGCTCTCGGGCACCTCGGCGACCGGCATCCACCACGCCTCGCGCATATTGCCGAGCATCGCCCCGACGCGCATCGCCATCTTGAGCCCGTCGCCGGTGTTGGTCTTCGGGCTGAGCGGATGCGTCAGCGGTCCGCGGATGAAGGCGCGGAGCAGGTCGGCATCCCATTCGAACCCGCCGGTCGCGAGCACTACCGCGTCGGCCGCAACCTCGATCTCACCACCGGCGGTCTCAAATACAACGCCTGTGACGCGGTCCCCGTCCATCAGCAACCGGACCGCGCGATGCCCGGTCTGCAGTTCGATCCCGCGGTCGAGACACGCGCGCAGCAAGCGCCCGACCAGCGCCTGTCCGCTCCCGCGCAGGTCGCCGTCGATCCTGCGCTGCAACTCTTCGGGCGCCAGCGGCCGCGGCTTCGCCTGTCCAAGCGGCGTGTCGTAGATCGAGAAATGCGGCGAGGGATAATAGGGCGATTTGGTCACTCTGTCGGCCCACTCCCCCAGCTCGTGGAACGAGTAGAGTGGGCAGTCGAGCGAACGCCCGCCGTTCGGCATCCCGCCCGGAAATTCGGCATGATAGTCCGGAAATTCGGGGATCGGCCGGAACTGTACCGGGGTGTTCGCCTCAAGGAACGCCACCATTTCAGGCCCATGATCGAGGAAGGCCTCAACGAGATGCTGCTGCATCAGCCCGTGCGACATCGACATAAGGTAAGTCAGCGCCTTGGCACGACTGTCCTCGACGCCGAGCGTCGCCTCATGATGATTGTTCGGGATCCAGATCATCCCGCCCGACCAGGCGGTTGTTCCGCCGACCTGCTCGCCCTTTTCGAACAGCGAGACGTGCGCGCCGGCCTCATGCGCCGAGATCGCGGCGGTGAGTCCTGCGCCGCCGGTACCGAGGACGATGACGTGCGGCGCTTTGCTCATCCGCTATGCCTTCAATTGCTCGACCATATGCGCGGTGTCGAAATAATGGATGCGCATCGACGCCATCTTGCCGGCGTCGTCGAATTCGGTGACCTCGGCGATATGCGTCTCGAAGCGCTTGCCGCTGGACTTCGCGGTCACGGTGAAATGAAGCAAAGCGACGGCATATTTCTCGCCGCCGACCAGTTCCATCCATTTGACGACCGGTTCTTCCCAATAGCCCATGACGTGCGCGTAAAGCCGCTGCAGCGCATCGCGCCCGCGCCATTCTCCGCCATAGGGAAGCGAGGCCGGTTCATGGATGACGAGATCGTCGGCCATGAAATCGGCAACCGCGTCCCACTCGCCGCGCGCGACCGCGGCGTACATCGCCTTGCTGGCTTCGAGCGGGGTCATTCGATCGTGCCGACGAGCGCGCCGACCGGATAGATCTCGCCCTCGACCCCGATCGGACGGATGATCCCGGCGACCTGCGCCTCGACCTCAACCGTCGTCTTGTCGGTCTCCACCGTATAGATGATGTCGCCGACCTCGACGCGTTCTCCGTCGCCGAACATCCATTCATTGAGCGTCATTTCGGTCGCCGACATGCCGATCTTCGGGATGCGCAATTCCTCCGCCATCGCCTCAGCCTTTCCAGTTCACGGCGGCGCGCACCGCATCGGCGATCTTTTCCTTGTTCGGGATCCACGCCTGCTCCAGCGCATTGGCCATCGGCACCGCCGAGAAGGCGCCCCCGATCCGTGTAACCGGAGCTTTGAGCTTGCCGAACAATTTCTCGTTGAGGCGCGAGGCGATCTCGGCCCCGGTGCCGTACTGCTTCACCGCTTCGTGCAGCACCACCGCGCGACCCGTCTTTTCGACCGATGCGGTGACCGTCGCCTCGTCATAGGGTGCGATGGTCCTGAGATCGATGACCTCGACCGAAATCCCCTCGTCGGCAAGCTTGCCCGCAATTTCGAGCGCGTCGAGCACGGTGCGGCCATAGGTGACGATCGTGCAATCGCTCCCCTCGCGCGCGACCGCGGCCTTGCCGAGCGGCACGAAATGGTTCGGTCCCGGATCGTCGGATTTGAGGCCGTAGCAAAGGATATTCTCGATGAAGATCACCGGGTCGTTGCACGCAATCGCCGCGCGCATCAGTCCCTGCGCGTCCGCCGCGTTCGACGGGGTGACGATCTTCAGCCCCGCGACATGCGCGAACCACGCCTCGAGCATGTCCGAATGCTGGCCGCCGAACCCGACGCCGACGCCGGTCGTGGTGCGGATCACCATCGGCACATGGGTCTGCCCCCCCGACATGAAGCGCAGCTTTGCGGCATGGTTGACGATCTGGTCCATCGCGACGGTCACGAAGTTCATCAGCATGATCTCGGCGATCGGGCGGAAGCCCGCGAGCGCCGCGCCGACGCACGCGCCGACGATCGCCTGCTCCGAAATCGGCGTCGCGCGGACGCGGTTCTCGCCATATTTTTCAGTCAGGCCCGCGGAGATTTTGAACACCCCGCCCCCTTGCTTGGCGGCGACATCCTCGCCGAGCAGGATCACGCCTTCATCCTCGGCCATCGCCTCGTCGATCGCGCGGTTGATCGCCTGCGTCATCGTGATCTGGCTCATGCCGCAATCTCCTCTTCGAAGACATCCTTGCGGATTTCCTCAGGGCCCGGCAGCGGGCTGTTCGCGGCGAATTCGGCGGCGGCGTCCATCTGGGCATCGAGATCGGCGACGATTGCGTCGAGCTCGGCCTCGGTAAACTGATGGTCGAGCATCAGCTGGCGCAGCCGCGGCAATGGATCCTCGGCGGCCATTTCGGCGAGATGCTCAGGCGGCATGTAGGAAAAGTCCGCGCCGAAGAAATGGCCCATCATCCGGTAGCACATCGCCTCGATCAGCGTCGGCCCCTCCCCCGCGCGGGCGCGATCCACCGCGGCCTTGGTCGTATTGTACATAGCGATGGCGTCGTTGCCGTCCACCTTCACTCCGTTCATCCCATAGGCCTTGGCGCGGGTGACGATCGAATCGACCTTGGTGTGATCGGCGAAGGCCGTGTGCTCGCCATAACGGTTGTTCTGGCAGAGGAAGATCACCGGCAGCTTCCAGAGCTGGGCCATGTTCATCGCCTCGTGGAAGGCGCCGATATTGGTCGCGCCGTCGCCGAAGCAGACCATCGTCACCTTGCCGTCGCCGCGGTTCTGCGACGCGAGCGCGAGGCCGTTGGCGATCGGCAGCCCCGACCCCACGACGCCGGTGGTCACCATCACGCCGGTTTCGGGATGGGTGATGTGCATCGACCCGCCCTTGCCGCGGCACGTGCCCCCGACCTTGCCGGCGATTTCGGCAAACAAGGGGTTGAGCGGCACGCCCTTCGCGATCTGGTCATGCTGGCCGCGATAGGTGGTGACCAGATAGTCGCTGGGTTCGAGCGCCGCCATCGCCGCCGCCGAGACAAGCTCCTGCCCGCGCACGGTGTAATAGATGACCGCGAGCTTGCCGGTCATCAGCAGCGAACGGAATTTCTCGTCGGCGCGAGCGACGCGCATCGTGCGGGTGTAGATGTCGCGCAGCTTGTCGCGGTCGATCGTCGTGTCGGTCATGCAGGCTCTCCGATGCCCAGTTTGGGGTTGGCGCTGGCGGCGGCGCTGGGACGCGCCGCAACGCGGTCGCGCCAGGCAGCGAGGTTGGCGAGCGCGGGATCGAGCGGTTGCCCGACCATCGCGCCGAACTCCACGAAGGAAAAAAGCAGGATATCGGCAAGGCTGAAGCGATCGGCCGCGAGCCAGGGCCCCGCACCGACAATTCCGTCGACCTTCGCCAGCCCGTCGGCGGCGAGCCGCTTCAGGTCCGCCGCCGCATCGGGCAGGCACAGCATCCGGCTCTGGAACATCGGCAAACCCTCGGCGCCGCGGAAGCCTGCGGTCATCGGCACGACAACAAGCTGGTCGACGATCCGCACGAACATTCGCGTTTGCGCCCGCTCCTCGGCGGTCGCGCCGAGCATCGCATGCCCGCCAACCGTCTCGTCTAGATATTCGCAGATGGCGACGCTCTCGGCGAGGCAAGTCCCGTCGTCGAGTTCGAGCAGCGGTGTGTGACCGAGCGGGCTTTTGGCGCAGAAATCGGGCTGACGGTTCTCGGCCGACATGATGTCGACTAACTGGCGATCGACCGCGATGCCCGTCTCGGCGAGGTACATCAGCACCACGCGCGGATTGGGGCCGAGCGACTGATAGAGCTTCATCGCGCGCGCCCTAAAACTGGACGCGCTTGGTGAAGCCGCCGTCGATGACGAGATGCGCGCCGGTCATGTAGGGACAGGCGGGCGAGGCCATGAAGACGATCGCCTTCGCCACTTCCTCGGGTTCGCCGAAGCGCCCCATCGGCATCTGCGCGAGCGTGCTTTCATAGAGCGGCGGCGCCGCCGACTTGATGACCTCCCAATTGCCGCCCGGATAATAGATCGCGCCCGGCGAAACGATGTTGACGCGAATATTCTGCGCCGCGAGCGCCTGGCTCAATTGCGAGCCATAGGTGATCAGCGCCGCCTTCAGCGCGTTGAACGCCTGCGGCACGATGAAAGTCTCGACCGCGGCGGTCGACGACATGAAGATGATCGATCCCGACCCCGACGCCGCGAGCGCCTCGGTCAGCGTCTCGACGCCGTGCACGGCGCCCATGATATCCATGTCGAGCCCGCGCTGCCAGTCGCCGGTCGCGCCCTGCCCCGACGAGCTTGCGGTGTGGATGAAAATGTCGCAGCCGCCGAGCGTGTCGCGCGCCTTTTCCAGCCAGGCGCGATAGCCGTCGGGATTGCCCGTCATGTCGAACTGTTCGCCAAACACCTTGCCCGGACCCGCGGCATCGATCGTCGCGACCGCGGCCGCGACCTTGTCGGCATCACGTGAGAAGAAGGCGACGTCGGCGCCCTCGGCAGCGAAAATCTTGAGCGCGGCGAGCCCTAGCCCGTGCGCGCCACCGTTGATGATCACTTTCTTGCCGGCAAGACCCAGATCCATCGCATCCTCCTCTTGTGATTTTGACGCGAACCTAGCTGGAACGGCAATCGCGAGACATCAGCAAAAATGTGAGCGCGGCAATCAGCCCACCTTTATCCGCCGCTCGCGCT
Source organism: Sphingopyxis sp. H073 (assembly GCF_001468395.1). Classification (GTDB taxonomy): domain Bacteria; phylum Pseudomonadota; class Alphaproteobacteria; order Sphingomonadales; family Sphingomonadaceae; genus Sphingopyxis. The sequence goes on from NZ_LNSG01000004.1 coordinate 170,697, forward strand.
GGCGACTTACAGATGATCGGCAGTCCTTCCTTTCGCGCCGACCAGCAGGCCGTGACGGCAGAGGGGGCTCGAGATCATTGTCTCGGTCGCTCCGCGGGGCGGGCTCACGACCAAAAATCTACCCGTTCGCGGACGGGCGAGGCTTCCCAATCCGGTTGAGCCTTACCGCCAGACAAAGCCATGACAGGCAAGCCGACAATGAACGCGAGCGCATCGGCGAACTGGCTCAAGACCGGGCAGCGAACAGGGCCGAGTCCCGGCGCATTTAGGATCGCTGCCGCAAGAGAATGGGGAATGAAACGCGAACGGTTTACAATCGGACTGTAAACCAGTTTCGGAGAGCGCCGCTAAGTGATTGAAAACTGGTAGCGGAAGTCCGTAGCGGTCGTTACGTCACCGAAGGCGCTGCCACCTTTTCATATGAGTTTCCTCCCAACTAAGTCTTATGCTGGCCGATCTCGGACTGGCAGCTTTTGAGCGCGCCAACTCCTGGAGGGCCGGATCACAGCAGGCAACGTCGAAGCGGGAGCTCCGATCTTCTCAAGATATTCTGTCCTGACGCGCGGAGAGGCCGAACTGTCGGTGCGACTTTCGGCCTATCTTTTGATCACGCAACATCTTCCCTGCCCGCGCATTGTTGAAGGACACAAGGAGAAATGACATGGCCAATCCCCTCACCCGGCGGCGCATCCTCATCATGGCGACCGACGGCTTCGAACAGTCCGAACTGGAAATTCCCCTCGAACGACTTCAGGATGCCGGCGCCGAGATCGACATCGCCTCGCTCCAGACTGGCGACATCACCGGTTGGGACGAAGATGATTGGGGCGACGAAATCGACGTTGATCTGCTGATCGCCGATGCCAACGCCGACGACTATGACGCGCTGGTGCTTCCCGGCGGTCAGATCAATCCAGACCTGCTGCGTGTCGATGCAAAGGCGATCGCGTTGATCAAGTCCTTCGCCGACGCAGGCAAACCTGTGGCAGCGATATGCCACGCGCCTTGGCTGCTCGTCGAAGCGGGTCTTGCAAATGGCAGGCGAATGACGAGCTACAAGTCGATCCGCACCGATGTCGCCAATGCTGGTGCCGAAGTAGTCGATGAAGAGGTGGTAGTCGACGGCAACATCATCACGAGCCGCTGCCCCGACGATCTTCCGGCCTTCTGCGACGCGATCGTCGCATCGCTCACGCCCGCCAGTGCCGATGCCTGACGGTGGCATTGCGGGAATCGGGATCCACCAAAGGCCATCGAGTTGGCCGACCAGGCTAATCCAAGTGTGCGCATGAAGCCGAACAAGATTGCAGGCGATCAGGCGACCCACTCCAGCGAAATCAGCCAAGCAGTCTCGGGCTCCGCCAACGGGAGCATGACACCTGCCTGCAAGAGCTCCGCCGAGCGAACTGTCCATCGTCCGGTGGGGTCCCGGCAAGCAGAAGACGGATGCGATAGCTGCCCGCGGGATCTACCCCAGGCATCTTGACCGGCGGACATGCATAATGATCCGCGAATCTTGTTTGCGCCGCCAGTGCCAGCCCGCGTGCTTCCAACAACGCGAGATACCCGAACGCACCTGGCACGTTTTCAGCTATCCGCGTCAGCGAACCTCGATGAATAACGTCCCGCCATTCCTTGTAGAGGGCGATATGCGCCGCAAGCAAAGCCCTGTCGGAAGCGGACATCGAGGCCGGATCACGCCGCACGAGTTCGTCGAACGCGCGCGCGTCGATGCCGCGCGCGGGATGCTCAAAGCAAGTGAACGGGCGCTCAAGGCCGTCGCCTTCGATTGCGGCTTTGGCAATGCCGACCCGATGCGGGCGGCTTTCGTCCAACGACTTGGCGTAGCGCCCCATCAGTATCGGTCGAGTTTCAGGCCCGGCGCAAACGCGGCGCATAAATTGTCACAGAGCGAGGGGGTTTTTGCGGAGCCGGGAGGGCGGAAAGTTCCGAAGGGAGCTGTCGGTGACGGCGCGTATCTTTGGCCGTGTTTCAACCGCATTAGTTAAGCAGGCTCAGTGCTTCGTCGATTTCTCGGAATCGTGTCTTGGCCGATTTTGGACTGGCGGCTTTCAACACCGATTTGAAATAAGCGGACACTCTGGGGCCGTATGACGATGACGTGGCCCCTCGTTTCGCAGCGCGACCTGATTGGTACGCGGCAGCAGACGAATCTCGGGCCGTTCTTCCGGCCCCTTTCGCCCACATCCGGTCGCACCGACATTTTTTCGGGCGCGATGTCACAGCGCCGAAATCCCGCTCGTCAGGCCTGATGACGCCGATATCGGCTGAGGAAGAAAGGAAGATCAGATGAATCGGTTGAATTGGTCCGAAGTAGCCCCCGCCGGAGCGAAGGCGCTGTACGTTGTCCACCATTATATCACCAATAACACTGCCCTCCCGGCAGAGCTGATTCACCTTGTCTTCCTCCGAGTTTCACAGATCAACGGATGCGCTCACTGCATCGATCTGCACACCCGAGATCTTCTCAAGACCATGCCGGTGGGCAAGGTCGCACTGCTTCCGGTGTGGGACGAAGTCCCGCATCTGTTCCCTGACCGGTACCGCGCAGCACTGGCGTAGGCGGAGGAGGTCACGCGCGTCAGCGAGACGCATGCTTCGGACAAGGCCTATGCAGCCGCCGCCGAGGCATTCGAGCCGAAGGACCTCGTGGACCTGACGATCGCGATTGCGGCGATGAACGCCTTCAACCGGCTGGGCGCACCATTCCGGCTTCCGGTCGCGGCCAAGCCCTGAAGTGTGAGCGCTGCGCTTTTTGGCGTTGCGGTACAATATCCCTCGTGCCAGCGAAGCTATCCGCGCCATGCGACCCAGGAGGGCTCTTCCTTTCAGGAAACACGGCTCTTCATCTTACGCCCGCCCGGTTTCGATCGGGCGGGCGTTCTTTTGGGAAGCGCAAATCGCTGGTGCTTGCCGATTCCAGTCAGTTCGCTTCGAGGGCGCCAAGCATCGAAAACTGAAGCAGCCTGGATCATGCTGGCTCATCCCCTCCCTTCGATCGCTTGGCCGCATTCGACGCTTCCGGAACACGAGCGCCAAGAGCCACTACAGCTGGTCAAGATAGGAGCGAATCTGCGCGGCTTCGGCCGCGCTTTGTGCAAGTGCGATTGCACGCCCATAGGCGGTAGCCGCTTCATCGCCGCGCCCAAGCTCCGCCAGAAACTGGCCGATGGCGGCATGATAATGAAAATAGCCTTCAAGGGCGGTGGCGAGGGGCTCGGCATGGGCGAGCGCTTCGCCCGGTCCCCGCGACCGCCAGATCGCCACGGCGTGATTGAGGGCGACGACGGGGGTTGGCCACATGTCCTCCAGTACCCGGTACAAGCCTTCGATCTGGTCCCAGCGCGTGTCGGCGAAGGTCGGAGCCCGCGCGTGCATCGCCGCGATCGCCGCCTGCAGCTGATAGGGGCCGGGCTTGCCCATCCGAAAGGCGCGGTCGGTAAGCGCGATGCCTTCGGCAATAGCCGATCTGTCCCACCGGTCGCGGTCCTGTTCCTCGAGGAGGATAATCGCGCCGGCGGCGTCGAAACGGGCATCGCGCCGCGAGTCCTGCAGCAGAAGCAATGCGACGAGGCCCAAGACCTCTGGCTCGTCGGGAAAGAGGTCGAGGAGGACCCGCGCGAGCCGGATCGACTCATCGCAGAGCGGGCGGGCGCGCGCCGCCTCGTGCGACGCGGCGGCATATCCCTTGGTGAACAGGAGATAGATCATCGACGAGACCGCCCCCTGCCGCTCGGCGCGAAGTGCGGGCGACGGCGGTTCGAACCGGATGTCGGCCTGGGCGACCGCTCGCTTCGCCCGCGTGATCCGCTGTTCCATCGCCGCCTCGCTGACGAGGAAGGCGCTCGCGATATCGGCCACGGAGAGGCCACAGACAATACGAAGCGCCAGCGCGATCTGCTGGGTCGCGGCGAGCTCCTTGTGGCAGCATATGAACAGCAGGCGCAGCATGTCGTCGCCATAGGCACGTTCGTCGAGGGTGTCGGCGATCTCCTCTTCGGCATCGCCCGGCGGCGCGGCGATCTCCTCGGGCAGCGAAGTCTCGCGAAGCGCCCGCCGGACGGTGTCGATTCCTGCATTTGCCCCAACGCGAACGAGCCAGGCCAGCGGATCGCGGGGCGTTCCTTGCTCGGCCCAGTGGCGGAGCGCGCGGAGGCAAGCCTCCTGGAAGGCCTCCTCCGCCGCCTCGACGCTGCCGAGGCGGCGGAGGAGCGCTGCCATGGCCCGCGGCCGCGCCGTCCGCAGCACGGTGTCGATCCAGTTCGGGTCCTGGGTCATGTTCGTCTCATCGGCGACCGATCCGCGGGTGCGGGCACTTACATATAGCGACCGTGCTGCTGCTCGATATCCTTGGCCAACTGTTCCGATTGGGCATCGATCTCCGGCGTCGAGACCTCGGCGAAGTCTTCCATACCGAAGAGCGGCCGGATCTCTAGATCCGAATCCGACATCTGGGGGTTAGGGCAGCGCTTGGCCCATGCGATCGCCTCCTCCATCGAGGCCACTTCCCAGATCCAGAAGCCCGCGACCAATTCGCTCGTTTCGGCAAAGGGCCCGTCGGTGACCGTGCGGGTTTCGCCCGAGAAGCGGACCCGGACACCCTGCGAAGAGGGCTTGAGGCCTTCGCCTGCGATCATCACGCCAGCCTTCACCAACTCCTCGTTATAGTTCATCATTGCGGCGAGCAGTTCGGGCTGCGGCATCGCTCCCGCTTCGCTATTCTTGTCGGCCTTGACCAGTACCATCACGCGCATTGTTCATCTCCTTCTCCAGGGGTTGCGGCCCAAGGACGGACGAGCATCAGCGATTCCGACACCGCCGAGGAAGATTTTTCAAGTGCCTCTCAACCGGCCACGATATTCCGCCAAATCTACATGCTGACGTTGGCGGATAGCGCACGATCGGCTCGGAGGTCCGGGGCGCGAAATGCCGTCGATAGGTTTGATCGACGGCATCGCATTGAACCCGCGAGGCGTTAGACAGCCCTTCTCCCGATCGCCGGCAGCATTTTTCCGACACGCTGCTGGTAACGCAGATATTCATCTCCAAACTGATCGAGCAGATCTCGTTCTTCATAGATGAGCGCGATGAAGATGTAGGAGGACATGCCGAGAGCGAAGAGCAGATGACCAACGGTCATCACGGGGGTTGCCCAGAATGCAACCAGGAAGCCGAGGTACAAAGGGTGCCGGACAATCCGGTACAAGAGCGGCGTCCGGAATTGTGGAGCGGCAGCGGCTCTGCCCCGGACGTAAAGCCACGCCTGCTGGAGCCCGAACAGCTCGAAATGATTGATGAGGAAGGTGCTTGCGAGGACAATCAGCCAGCCGGCCGCAAACAGCAACCAAAGGATCGTCTGAAGCAATGCGCTGTGCGCGTGCCAGACATCTCCCTCGATCGGACGCCACAGCACGAAAAGCAACGCCAATGCACCGCTTGCGAGCAGTACATAAACGCTCCGCTCGCTCTGCGCCGGCACAAGACGCTTCCAGGCTTTCTTGAACCAGGGCCGGGCCATGATGCTGTGTTGCAGCCCGAAAAGCGCGATCAGGCCAACGTCGACAAGGAAGGCGATTGCGACCGGTGCCTCCTGCCCGCCCGCATCGACGCGGCGCGGGATCTGGGGCAAGTCGGCGAGAAAGGCTATCAAATACAGAAAGACGCCCAGAAAGAGCGTGTAGGCAGTGCCCGAAAACAGCATGGAGAAGAGCTTCTTCATATCCTGTCTCCCAAAGGTCATCGTGTGGAATATGGACAAACCGGAGGGCAAAGGTCGCGCCGGTTATCGGCCCGACCTTCGCACCGATGCCGCAGGCATCAAATGATCGGCGAGATGTCGATCACCATTCCAAGCAGCATGAATTCGAGCAGCGACGTCAGCGTGACGACGGCTGCAAAGGCGATTTCGATGTATTTTTCCTGAGTCATTGTGGGTCCGATCAATAATAGAAATAGGGGTCGAGCACGCGGACTTCGCTTACGGCATCCACGGGCAGCATGTTGGCGGCGGCGGTTTCGTCGATCGCTTCCGCATCGGGCGCATCATAAATGCAGTATGTCTTGCGCTTGTCGGCGGACACATAGCTGTGGATCCACGTCACACCGCGCGCGGCATTGTTGTTCACGACACCCACACAGGCGGAAGCGCCATCACAGTCGGTGGGGATATTGAGGCCGGCGGGAAACGAGCGTTCGACGAGATAGCGAGGCATTTTCATTCTCCTTGTTGCTAAATGCAGGCTTTATCTGGACGAACTGCGGAGCGAGCACATCGGCGGAACTCCCTATTTTGGGATTCTGAATTCCCTATTTTTGAGCCCCGACTTCTCTTAGAAACCGGCTGTCATGCTGCTGGAACGCGACGTTTACCTCGATCAGCTTGAGGCTCTTCTTGGCGAAGCCATGAAAGGTGCCGGCCGCGCTGCGTTCGTCGCTGGCGAAGCCGGCATCGGCAAGACCAGCCTATTGGCCGCCTTCTCCGAGCGCACAGGGTCAAGCGTGCGGGTCTTGCATGCGGCGTGCGAGGATCTCTCCGCTCCCGAGACGCTAAGTCTTCTTCGCGATCTGACTATCGTCGATCAGCGAGGCCTTGAGAATGCCGAGCGCGGGCAGTCGCGTCTTGCGCTGTTCGCCGAAGTCCTTGCAAACCTCGCCAGCGAGCCGACGGTGCTGATCCTCGAGGACATTCACTGGGCTGACGACGCGAGCCTCGATTTCATTCGCTTCATCGGACGGCGGCTGACGAGTACTCAACTCCTGCTTTTAGCTTCGTCGAGGAACGACGGAAGCGATGCGAAGCAGCGATTGCACCGCGCAGCTGCCGATGTCCCGGCTGCTGCGAGGACATTGATCGAACTGCCGCGATTATCGTCCGTGGCAGTCGGCAAGCTCGCTGCAAAACGCGGCCTGATCGGGCATGCCATCCATGACGCCACGGGCGGCAATCCGTTGTTCGTCAGCGAAATGCTCTCCGCGAAGGGCGAGCGCCCGGCAATGATCGACGATCTCGTCGTTTCAAAGGCGGGCGCACTTTCGAACGCGGCGCGCGCGCTGATGGAGCTGTGCTCGATCTACCCGCGACGGACACCCTATCAAGCGATCGCTGCCGCCAACATCGTCGAAGCCGCGATCGACGAATGCCTTGCCTCGGGCATGCTGGTACCGGCCGGCGACGGGCTTGGTTTTCGGCATGAGTTGATCCGTCAGGCCGTAGAACATTCGCTGCCCCCGTTCCGGCGGCAGCGTTTGCATGCTGCGGCGCTCGCCCAGCTGGAGGTCAACCGGGGAAGTGCTGCGCGGTGTCTGCACCATGCGTTAGGCGCGAAGGAAAGCGCCAAGATCCGGGTGCTCGCCCCTGCGGCCGCCGAAAAAGCTTCGACGATGGGTTCGCACCGGGCGGCCGCACAAGCATGGCGTTCGCTTCTGGACCTCGACGGCCTCGACGGCGAAGCAGAAGCGCAGGCGCGCGAACGATACGCGTTCGAACTTCACATGTTCGGCGCTCTATCCGAAGCTATCGACCAACAGGCTTCTGCCATCTCAATCTATGCAAGCCAGGGCGCGATGCTCAAGATGGGCAATTGTCAGCGCTTTCTATCGCGCCTTCACTATTTAAACGGCCAGCGGGCTGCCGCCGAAGCGATAGGCAGTGAAGCCGTCGCGTGTCTTGAGCCTTTCGGTGAGAGCGCGGAGCTCGCGCTGGCCTATGCAAATCTGGCCCATCTCGCCATGCTTGGCGAAAACATGCAGCAGTCCGTTCACTGGAGCGAGCGGGCGGAGAAGATAGCCCTGCGGTTCGACCGCACCGACATTCTGGCGACGGTCTACAATAACTGGGGCACGGCAATTCAGTTTGCGGACCCGGCGCGTGCGGCGGAGATGGTGGAGCGAAGTATCGAACTTGGACTTGCGACCGGCACCCAGGAGCATGTCGCAAGAGCCTTTACCAATCTGGGCTGGCTCAAGCTCCAAGGACTCGACCTGGAAGCTGCCGAAAAAACGCTCGTGCAAGGTGAATCCTACTGCATCGACAATGAACTCAATGTGTGGCGCGACTATATGGCTGGAACTCGTGCGCTCGCACTCGTCAAACTGGGTCGCTGGGAAGAGGCGGAACAAATCTCCCGGGAAATAGTGGCGCGCGACGACAATACGCTCCTCATGCGCAATCCTGCGGTTCGCGCCCTCGCCCAAATACTCGTCAGGCGCGGAGATCCCGGGGCAGACGTGGTCATTGACGAGCTGCGGCGCCACATGGATCAAGGGAAGGAGGTGCCGCGCTTTGCGCCCTATGCATCATTGTCGGCGGAATTGGCCTGGACTTCCGCAAGGCAATCTGAAGCCGCTTTATCGCTCATCGACGAAGCCATCGATATGCTGGGACCCGACCACAATGCCCATATGCGGAAGGAACTCGAATATTGGCGGAGCAAGCTTCGAGCAGAACCACCGGGACCTCTCGGGCCGGCTGCCATCGCAAAATCGGATGATCTGCATTCCTTGGCCCAGGCCGCGGCCGACCATTGGACCTGCAAGGCAATGCCGTTCGAAACAGCATTGGCCCTCTCGCAAGGAGACGATGCGCAGGCGCGGGTGGCCCTCGAGATACTCGCCAAACTGGGCGCGACCGCCACTGAGGCGAGGGTCCGTTCTGAACTCGCGGCGCGGGGTCTCACGACCGGGTCTCGGGGCCCGCGCGCTTCGACACGCAGCAATCCCTATCAACTAACGCGGCGCGAAATGGAAATCCTGCAGCACCTCGACCGGGGACTGACCAACAAGCAAATCGGAGACACGCTGTTCGTTTCGGCCAAGACCGTCGATCACCACGTAACGTCAATTCTAGGCAAGCTCGACGCAAGAAACAGGGGCGAGGCTGCGGCAAAGGCCCGGCGCGAGAGGTTGATTCCCGAGGCGGATGGCAAGCCCTAACGGGCTTAGCCGTTGTCTTGCGCGGGCAGAATGGCGACAGCGTCGCGGTCGGTTCGTTTCTGGCCGGCTGGCGACTGACAGCTTCTGAGCATATTTCAACGTGAGCAGACATTCGGGGGCGGCATACGCGACACTAGCGGCAGGCTTTTCATTGTCACCTTGCTGCGTGTCGCGCGATGGTGGGATTTTGTCGCTGCATATCAAGACGGTTCCGAACGGCGCATTTTAGTCTCGCGCATCATGGAAATAGTCGCGCGATCGCGCAGCATGCCGGAGCCTCAACGCCGATGCCGAACGACAACTATTCGCCCGACGAAGTGCGTGACGATTTTGTTCCGAAAGAGGTGTATTACGCACAAGACTTCGCCGACCTGGAAGCGGACAAGCTCTGGCCGTTCGTCTGGCAGCTGGCGTGTCGCGCCGAAGAGATACCCAATGTTGGCGACTATGTTACCTACGACATCGTCGACGACTCCATCGTCGTCATACGCGCCAGCGAAACCGAAATAAAAGCCTATCATAACGTCTGCCCGCATCGTGCCCGGCGGCTGACCGAGGGCTGCGGCAACAACAGGCAGTTCGTCTGTCCCTTTCACGGCTGGCGCTTCGGCCTTGATGGCCGGAACATCAAGGTGATCGACAAGGGCGACTGGGGTGACTGCCTTAAGGATGAGGACATCAGGCTGTCCGAAGTCCAGTGTCAGTCATGGGGCGGCTTCGTCTTTATCAACATGGACACGAACGCCGAGCCGCTGCTCGATTTCCTGTCGCCCATGCCCGACTATTGCGAGAAGTTTGAATTCGAAAAGCTGCGATTCCAATGGTATAAAACGGTCGTGATGCCGTCAAATTGGAAGACGGTCCTCGGCTTTTTCAACGAATTCTATCATGTGCAGCAAGCGCATCCGCAATTGCTTGAATTCACCGACGACTATTCGAACAGCGGCGAATTCGGCCGCCATTCGCAGACATGGTTCGAATCCGAAGGCGCGCTTCCGTTCCGCAGATCCCCCCGCCTTCCCCCGCGACCAGAGCCGCCGATGAAGGAGCATATCGTTACCTTCGCCGAGCAGTATAAGGAAGATCTGCGCACCATGTTGACGCCGCGCAACTATGCGGCGGCAATGCGTGTCCGCGACGAGGTTCCGGCCGGGACGGGCGCCGCCGAGACCCTTACCAAATGGGCCGAATTCCAGATGGAGGCGGCGGCCGCCGACGGGTCGGGATGGCCCGAAGGGCTAACGCCCGAGTATATCGAGCGGTCGGGACTCGACTGGCACGTCTTTCCCAACACTATCTTCCTTCACGGCTTCGTCGACGGCGTCCTCTGGTATCGCGTCCGGCCCAACGGCCGCGATCCCGAAAGCTGCATTTTCGATATTTGGTCGCTCGTCCGTTATGGTCCCGGTCAGGAGCCGCCACTCGAACGCGAATATTATGAGAACTGGCGCGACGGCGACTGGGGACTGATCTTCCGGCAGGATTTTGAAAATATTCCCGAGGTCCAGAAGGGCTTCAAATCGCGCGGCTTCAAGGGTGAACGCACAAATCCCGTGCAGGAACGGTCCGTGTCTAACTTTCACAGAGTACTGCGGCAGTTCCTCCGCGATCCCTATGACAAGCCGCCGGTCACCCGACAAAGGTGAGGACGACGATGTACGAAAATTACGAGCATATCCGGTTCGACCGCCGTGGCCGCATTCTGACCGTGACGATGGACAGTCCGCCGCTCAATGCGGTGGGCCGGGCGCTGCACGATGAGCTCTCGTACGTATTTCTCGACGTGGCGCGCGACGAGGAGTGCGACGTCGTCATCCTGACCGGAGCGGGGCGTGCCTTCTCCGCGGGCGCGGATTTGCCCGGGCTGCTCAAGGCGACCGAGGACAAGGCGTTGCGCACCGCCCTGCTTTCGCGTGCGCCCGCGATCGTTCATTCGCTGTTGGGTCTCGAAAAGCCCGTTATCGCGAGGGTGAATGGCCATGCGATGGGACTGGGCGCGACGCTGGCGCTGCTCTGCGATGTCGTGATCGCTTCGAACGATGCCCGTATTGCCGATCCCCATGTCGGGATCGGCCTGTCGGCGGGCGATGGCGGCGCGCTGATCTGGCCGCAACTGATCGGCTATGCGCGGGCACGTCATCATCTGCTGACCGGCGACCCGCTGACGGCGCGCGAAGCCGAAGCGATCGGCTTGATTTACAAGGCCGTCGCGGCCGATTCACTGGACGCCGAAGTCGATGCCTATGCCGACCGGCTGGCAAGCGGCGCCACGATGGCGATCCGCGCAACGAAACGGTCGATCAACATGGAGCTTTGCCGTCAGGCGATCGCCACCGCCGAAGCGCATGCAGGGCTCGAATCCTACACGATGGCATCGAACGACCACCATGAAGCCGTGCTCGCCTTTATCGAGAAGCGTGCACCGGTCTTCAAGGGCGACTAGCCGGCCAATTCCATATAGCGCGCAAGGTGATGCTCGACATCACCGAAGCTGCGCTCGGACACCATCACCCGCCGCAGATAATGACCGACCGGATACTCGGTCGTCATCCCGATGCCTCCATGCAGATGAACCGCCATGCCCGCAATTCCTTTGGCAGCATCGAAGGTCTTGACCCAGCAACTCGACACCGCACGTCGCCGATCCTCGCGGCCGCCGCGATCGAAGACTGCGATGGCGTTGTAGAGGCTGGAACGGATTGAATCGGCGTCGATATACATTTCGACGACGCTATGCTGCAGCGCCTGGAAGTTCGCGAGCGGCTGGCCAAACTGGGTGCGCGTCTTGAGATAGTCAGCGGTGATTTCCACGGCCCGTTCGAGCGCTCCCAGCGTATCGGCACAAAGCGCGAGGCGCGCTTCGTCGAGCACGTCATCGATTGCATCGATTGTCGTGATACCCAGCAAAGCGTCAGGACCGAGCTCGACCTGCTCGAAACGGACGTCGATGGTGTCGGCATCGTCGATCGTCGCATAGCGTGTCGGGAAGATGGCCGCATTCTCCATTGCCGCCAAAAACAGGCCCACAACGCCGTCGCCCAGCAACGCCGTCACGAGCAGCCCGTCCGCACCCGCCCCGCCCGCGATCAAGCTTTTCGCGCCGGACAACCGGTACCCGGCGCCTGACGTCACAGCGCGGACTTCCGGCTCCAGCCTGTAGCGACGGCCGGGTTCATACAGCGCCGGCGCAAAGCGTCGGTCGCCGCTTGCCATCGCACCCAGAAGATCGAGGCGCTGCTGCCCCGCGGCGACCAGATCGACCAGTCCGGTCGCGAGGACGGCCGAGGCGATGTAGGGCTGGAGCGACAAGGCCCGGCCCATTTCTTCGGCGAGAATCAATACATCCTCGATATCGCCGCCCAGTCCCCCGGCATCTTCGGGCGCGAGCAACGCGAGCCAGCCGAGATCGGCATAGCCTCGCCAACCCGCACTGCCTGCCGCACCGTCACCGCGCCGCCGCGTCGCGAAATCATCCGCGAGATAGCGCCGCGCACCGTCGCGCAGCATCTTCTGTTCCTGGCTCAGGGCAAAATCCACTCGCTCAACCTTTCTGTATCCTGCAGGCGGCAGATCATCGGAACAGCGTGCTCCAGATGATGTTGCGCTGAATCTCGTCGGACCCGCCGAAGATCGTCGCGGCCCACCAATAGAGATATTGGGTGGTGCGCCCCGCGGCCGCCGGCGGCGCTCCGGCGACGAGCGGGGCTCCGTCGTCGGGGCCGAACCGCGGTACGACCTGCGGTCCAAGGATCGCCATTTCGAGGTCGGCGGCGCGCAGCAGATACGCTGCCCCGCGGATCGAGATCGCCGACGCCGCGGCGCCCAGCGCCGGGCCCTCTTCCCCGGCCAGCACGCGCAGCACCGACCATTCGAGGGCATCCACATCGATCGCGAGCCGTGCATGACGGCGCCGGTATTCGCCCGCTTCGGCAGCGGGCAAGCCGCGACACAGCTCGTCGTCGATCAATGCCGGAATTCGTGCCAGATACCGCCGCAACATGCCCAGATAGGCATTGTGCGTCCGCTCATGTCCGAGCAGATATTTGGCCTGTGTCCACCCGCTGTTTGGCTCGCCGATCAGATAATGGGCGGGAACGCGAGCATCCTCGATGAAGACCTCGTTGACATGCGCATCGCCGTCGATCGTATCGATCGGGCGCACCGTCACGCCCGGCGCATCCATCGGCATGATGATCATCGACAACCCGGCCTGCGGCTTCACCTCCGCATCGGTTCGCGCCAGGCAGATCATATAGTCCGCCATGTGGGCGTCGGTCGTCCATATCTTCTGCCCGGTAATCACATAGTCGTCGCCGTCGCGCACCGCACGCGTGCGCAGGCTGGCAAGATCCGATCCAGCCTGCGGCTCCGAAAATCCCTGACAGAACCAGCAGTCGCCCTTCAGCATCGGTTCCAGAAACTCTTGCTGGAGCTCTGGGCTACCAAACCGGCACAGCACCGGCCCCGCCATCGACATTGCAATCAGGCTGTATTCGGGAGCGTTGGCGAGGCCGCATTCCAGTTCGAAGATATAGCGCTGGATCGGCGACCAGCCTGCCCCACCGAATTCCGCCGGCCAGTTCGGCGCTGCCCAACCCTTTGCGCAAAGCTTCTGCTGCCACGGATGGACTGTGGCGCGTTTGTTGTGAAAGCCTGCCGCTTCACGCCGCGCCAGCCCGGGCGGCAGCTCGGCGGCAAGAAAGGATCGGACTTCGGCGCGAAACGCCTCATCCTCGGCCGAAAATGCCAGCTTCATATCGCCTTTTCCTTCTCGAGCACTTCGCATGCTGCGATCTGCCGGAGCCGGTCCTTGCGGACTTTGCCCGAGGGCGTTTTCGGGAGATCTTCGACAAGCACCAGATGCTCGGGCGTTTTCTGACGCGCCAACCCCGCCGCGTTCACCATCGCGGTCACATCGGCCAGGTCGACCGACGCTCCGGCCGCCGGAACGATGAAAGCGCAAATGGCTTCACCGGTCCGCTTGCTCGGCATCGAAACGACCGCGACTTCCTCGATCAGCGGAGAGGAAAACAGCACATCCTCGATTTCGCGCGCGCTTATGTTTTCGCCCGCGCGGATGATCAGATCCTTCTTGCGGCCGGTGCAGACGATGTGATCACCGTCGACGAGGCGGCCGAGGTCGCCCATCCGGAAATAGCCTTCCTCGTCATAGGCATCTTCATTGTCTTCGGGCCGCGCATAGCCGAGCGCCATGCTGGGCTCGCGCACCAGTATCTCCCCGTCCTCGCCCGCTTCGAGCGGCATGCCGGTCGCAACATCAACGATCTTGACCTCGCAACGGAGAAGGCGTCCGTCGGTTTCGGCCGCCAGCCTCATATCGTCGCGCGATGCCGGGCCGGCGGTCATCGTCGGCGCTTCGGTCGCGCCGAAAGTCCGGAACGGGATACAATTCGGAAATTGCCGCGCCGCGCCGTAGATCAGTTCGGGCGGGACAGATGCACCGCCGCACAGGAAATAGCGGAGCGACGGCACCGTTTCGTCGCGCGCGCGGGCGACGGCGAGGAAGTCCTGCAGGAAGGGCGTGGCGCCCAGCATGAAGGTACAGTGGTGCGCTTTCACAAGATCGAGCGCACGTTCGGCTTCCCATATATCGACGATCACCGCAGGGACATCGATGATCCACGGCGCGTTGAGCGCCCACAGAAAGCCGCTGACATGCGTGACCGGCGATGGCGAGAACGTGCTGTCGCCAATGCCCAGATCCATCGCCGCGGCCATCTTGACCGAATCAGCGCCGATGCTGTTGTGCGAATGAAGAACACCCTTTGGCCGGCCCGTCGTACCCGAAGTGTACATCAGCAGTTTCACTGCGTCGGGATCGACCGGCCGGGCTGTCGTCAACGGCGCCCCGGCGAGTATCTCGTCGAAGCTCCGGCATCCTTCCGCCACGCCGCGAACGACGATCACTGCAGGCCCGTCGCCAAGATCGGGAGCGATCCGCGCCATCATCGCGGCGTGGTCGAAGCCGCGGAAAGTGCCAGGCACGAACATCAACCGGCTACGCGATTCCCGCAGCATGAAGGTCACTTCGGCGTCGCGGTTGATCGGGACGATCGGGTTCACGACCACGCCCGTCATTGCAGCCGCAAGGTTGATGACCGAACATTCCCACCAGTTGGGCAGCTGAAACGAAACGACCTCGCCCGGTTTCAGCCCGATAGCGTCAAAGTAGCCGGCAAGCCTTTGCGCACTATCGTAGAGATCGCTGCAGGAGAGCCGGCGCTCGCCGTCGATCAACAGGATTCGCCCTGGGTTGGCAGCTACCCGCTCGGCAGCGAGATCGGCGATCGTTCGATTGGTCCAGTCGCCATCGCGGACAGCGCGATCGGCGCGGTCGGGATTCCAGCGCGTTCGCCAGCCACCGGCGTCCTCGCGGTAGTGGCGGTCAGCCATGAAGGCGCCGCGTCGCCGAACGATCGATTTCGGCGCGTCCCTCGGCAACAAATGCCCGGCGGCGGGCGACAACGGGTATATCGGCTAGCACGTCGACGACGCGCGCCGATAGCGGCGCATCGCGGAAATCAGGGCGATGAAAGCGAATGTCGCCGTCGCCAGACCATGCCCGGTCGTAGTGCCACCGCATGACATTCACCATCGGGTGATCGGCGTCGGGTTCGGCCCCGTCACCCGGGATCAGTTTCCAGCCGAAAGTTCGCACCTCCCCCGCGCTCTGGTTCACCCGTGCCAAGGCGTCGTCGGACAACGGACGCAAGCCCGAGACTTTGCCCTCGATCAGGACCGCGTCATATTCGGAAGCCCGGAAGCGACGGCCGTCGTCGCTCCGTTCGATCATATCCATCGCCGCGGGCAATTTCGCAAAGCCCATGAACTCGCGGCCGCTGATAAGCGCGCCGGGCTCGGTCACCCACATCACCGGGGCAAAGCCCGACGGGCGCTCGTCATCGCCATGGAGCGCGCTCACCGAAACGACGATCTCGCGATATCCGCGGCCGCCCAGATAATCCACGTCGCTGTAATCGATGCGGGTGACGGTGACGACCGGCTGCGCGGCGGTTCGGAAGAAGCGCGGCAGCAGCCGTTCGGCCGCCGCGACGCTGGTCTCGAAACCGATCGAGACGACCTCCGCGAAGGATATAAGGCTCCGGTCAGGTACCGGGCTCGGACCGAAAAGAGCCGGCATATCAAATCGCTGCGTCGCCAAAACCATGCTCCCTTCGCCCGCGAATGGGCGTTGCGGCGAACATAATCGAGCGGCTCTGGCGCATCTTGGCGGCGGGCGACATTGACCTGACATCCGGCGACCCTTGCCGCAGAAAACCGCCGGTTTCGGGGCGCGCATCACGGCAACATCATCCTATATCGCCTGTCGGGCAATATCTTGATTTTTGACGACAAAGAGCAGATGATTCGCGCCGTAACGGAGCGCGGCGATTCTTCGCAAATGACGTGCCGGACAAGAAATGGCGTCGAAAAAGGGCGTCAGGGAGAGCGAAATGGCTAGCACTGCAAAGCTTCTCGACAGAGATCACGAGGATGCCAGCGCCAAGACGGCACTGGTTCGTGCGGACATCCTGCGCCTGTATCCGGAGGTCGTAAGCCGGCTGGGCGGCGATCCCGAACCCCTGCTGGCAAAGGAAAATATCTCGCCGGAGATTTTCGGCCAGACGGGCGCGATGATATCCTATCGCCGCGCGATCCGGCTGTTGCACCGGACGGCCATCGAACTTCAGCGACCCGACTTCGGGATGACATTTGCATCGCATCAAGGCGGCACGGCGGTCCTCGGCCCGCTGGAAGTCGCGATGTCGAACGCGCCCACGCTTGGCGACGCCTATCGCTATTGTGCCGACCATTTACGTACTTACAGCCTGGCCAGCGAGCTGACGCTCGAGAATGAACGCGGCAGCGGCCGACCCTATATACGCTGGGAGATTTGCCTCGACCGGCTGCCCCACCAGGAGCAGGCGATCGAACAGGGGATGGCGCTGATGCACCACGCGATCCTCGCGCTGTCGGGCGGAAGCGTGCGTGCGCGCGAAGTATGGTTCGGCCATGATTATATTTCGGCGCCCACGCGCTACAGCCAGTACTTCGGCGCGCGCGTCGAGATGAACGCCCCGTTCAACGCGATTTTCCTCAACCGCGCCGACCTTGCAGCGCCGATCGCCAATCGCAGTCAGCAGCTGTACGACATGGCGACGTCCTTCATCGACACGCAGTTTCCGGATTCGGCGCGACCGCTGTCCGGGCGCGTGCGTTCGGTTGCTGCACGGCTCCTGTCGCATGGCGGTAGTCTGCACGTCGATGTAGCCGCCGCCATCGGAATGCACCCGCGCACGATGCAGCGCCGATTGAGCGAGGAAGGCGTAAGCTTCGAGGATATCAAGGACGAGGTGCGGCGCGAGGCGGCCATTCGCTACCTCGGTCAGCCGACGATCCCGCTGACGCGCGTTGCCGCGATGCTCGGCTATAGCGAGCCATCGGTGCTGACGCGCAGTTGCCACCGCTGGTTCGGCGCCAGTCCGCGCAAGTTTCGCAAGGATATGTCGACCGACGTCGAACTCTGACGCGTTATCCGGCGAGCAGCCGCTTGCCCTGATCGACCGCAGCGCCGAGCCCGCGCGTCACGGTCGCAAGATATTCGCGGCTGAAATGCGAAAGCTCGTGTGCGGTAAAATGGGCCTCCAGCGCGGAGCGGAATCCGGCAAGATCGTGCCCGTGGTTGAGCGATCGCTTCGTCAGGCGAACGCCGAACGGCGGCGCCTCGGCGATGCGCAACGCCAGCGCCATCGCCGCATTATCCAGCTCTGCGACCGGTGCGATCCGGTTGACGAGCCCGATAGCATTCGCTTCGGCGGCGGTCATGCGCTCGCCCGTGAACAGCATCTCCTTGGCACGGCGAAGTCCCATCACCCAGGGATGTACTAGTATCTCGACCGACGCCGCACCCAGGCTGTGAACCACCGGATCGGCGAAATAGGCGTCGTCCGATGCGACTATCAGGTCGCACATGTTCGCCATCATGAATGCGCCCGAGACACAGGCACCCTGCACGCGCGCGATGGTGGGCTTGGGGCAGTCCCAGATTTTCAGGCACAGCCCGTAGAAATGCTTTTCCTCATAGGCCCAGCGCTCTTCGACAGACAGGTTGGCGCGCTTTTCCTCGCCTTCGCGCAGATCATGGCCTGCCGAAAAATGACCGCCGATGCCGCCGATGACGATGACGCGCACCGAAGCATCGGTGGCTGCGCGATCGAGCGCGGCTTCGATCTCGGTCAGCATCAACTGGTTCTGGGCGTTGCGCTTGTCGGGCCGGTTCTGTTCGATGACAGCCACGGCACCGGTCTGGCCATATTTCACAAGGTCGTAAGTCATGGGATGAAAGCCCGTCAGACAAGATCGAAAGCGATTTCAAGCCGGCTGGGACCAAAGGCGAAGAAATGAGCCTGCCAGGATACGCCGGCCTCGCCGCGCGCCAGGCGTAGGTTCTTCATGCGCTGGAGCAGACGGTCGATCGTGATCCTGAGCTCGCCTCGTGCGAGCAGATTGCCGACACAAAAATGGGGCCCGACGCCGAAAGCGAAATGCCGGCGCGCGTTCGTCCGCCGGATATCGAAGCGATCGGGGTCGGGAAACACCGCAGGATCGTAATTGCCCGCGCCAAAGCGCAGCACGATGATCGAATCCTTGGCGATCGGCACCCCGCCGATCTCTGTATCGCAGGTTGCCCGGCGCCAAAGCCCCTGAACCGGCGCCGCAGTTCGCAGCACCTCTTCGACGAAGTTGGCGATGAGCGACGGGTCGGAGCGAAGCTCGTCCTCAAGGCCCGGCGTGGTCGCGATCCGGTGCATCGCGCTGGCAAGGGCTCCCACTGTCGTGTCACTTCCAGCCGGCAGCATCTGCTCGACGATCTGGATGATCTCTTCGATCGCCAGACGTTTGCCGTTGACCTCTGCGTGGACCAGATCGTTGAGGATGCAAGGGCGCGGAACGTCGCGATATTCCTCGATGCGCTCGACCAGGAACTGCTGCAATTCGCAAATGGTGTGCGTGATTTCGACCTGACGTTCTTCGCCGTTGTTGGGGTCAGCCTCCTGGACGATCGCGTCGGCCCAGCGCTTGAAATCGGCGAACCGCTCGCGCGGCAGACCGATCTGGTCCGACAGGACATGATTGGGAATTTTGACTGCGAGATCATAGTAGAAATCGGCAGCACCCGAACCGATGATCTGGTCGATCATTTCGTCGACCACCCCCGCAAGATAGGCTTCCATCCGCTTGACGCTCGACACGGTGAACACCTTGTCGACGAGCGAGCGGTGAAAGCTGTGGATTGGTGGATCGGCCACAACCAGTGCGGTCACCGGCAAATAGCCGTTCTCGCGATAGATGGCGTCGATCCGCTCCTGATAGGGCGCCGTCTTGACGAGCAATTGGCCCGTAACGCTGGAAAAGGTCTTTGTATCCATCGCGGCCTTGCGGATATCGTCATAGCCGGTGACGATGTAGAAGCCGTTTGATTTGTCGTAATAGACGGGCCCCGCCTTGCGGATTTCTTCATAGGCCGCAAAGGGGCAACGCTGGATATCCGGGTCGTTGAAACTGATCTCCGGCGTCACACCTTGCTCCCTCTTGATCGCTGCCGGCATCGTGGTCAGAAATCATATCCGACGGTGATGCCGAACTCGCGCGGCTCTTCATAGGTGGCACGTGCAGCACCGGCCGAAATGGTTGTCGAGCTGAACGACTTGGCATTCGTGAGGTTGTGCACCCACAATGCGAGACGCAAGCCGCTGTTATCCGGCTTGTATGCAATCTCGGTCGCCACGCGCGCATAGGCGCCCTGAACCAGCAGGTCGAACGCGTCATAGGGCAGATATTTGCTCGAGTAGTGGACGCTGGGTGTAATCGTCAGGTCGCCACCCCCGACGCGGCCGGTGTAGGTCACGCTCGCGACCGCGCTGACTTTCGGCGCACGGACCAGCCGCTGGCCGCTGACATCGGCGACCACCGGGGGAAGTCCGCCCGCCGTGATGACCGGCTGATAGCCTGCGGCGTTCGGGAAACTGCGGAAATCCGCCTTGGGCATCCATGTCACCCCTCCCCGCGCGCTGAGCGAAGAGCCGAGATCGACGGTCCCGTCGAATTCGACGCCGAAAATGCGGGCCGAGGCCGCGTTGGTCGGAATGATTGTCGTCCCGGTAAACGACTGAATCTGCAGATCCTTATAATCGTAGAAGAACGCCGCGAGATTCAGCGAATAGCTGGGCTGCGCCGTCTTGTAGCCAACTTCATAGGCTGTGATCTTTTCGGGGTTCACCGGATCGCCGATGGTCAGGATCGGCAGGATACCGCTTTTGAAGCCCTTGCTGAAGGTCGCGTAGATATTGCTGCGGCCGTCGAGCGCATAGCGAAGGCCAACCCGCGGCGTGAAGCTGTCCCAGCTAGGGTTCGCAAAGTTGGTGAAAGGCGAACCGAAGAAGGTGATATAGCCCTTCTTCTTCTCATAGCTGTAGCGCAAGCCCGTGGTCAGTGTGAGCTGGTCCGTCAGATCAATGTCGGCCTGCGCGAAAATGCCGTAGGCGCGGGTCTTGACGCGGGTCGTCGCGATCAGCAGCGGATTGTAGATGACAGCCGGCGCACCCGGCTGGGCGCCCCCGCTGAAATCGCTGATAACCCCCGACAGATCGCCATTGCTGCTGAAGAAGTTGCCGCCCACGACGAATTTCATGCGCCCCATCTGTTCGGACGTGAACAATATGTCCTGAAGGAAATTGTCGTTGGGCTGCGTATCGGCGAACGCGATGCACGCAAATGTCATCGGCGCCGCGGCGAGGCACTGCGGTGAATAGGAAGCGTCGACATCGACGCGTTCGCGATGCCGGCTGAGCGTGTAGCTGGTCGTCGAGGTCAATGTGCCGGCGCCAGTGTCGATATCGATCTTCAGCGCACCGCCATAATTCTTGATCTCGGTCAGCGGATCGGGCGCGTCATATGCATATTCGAAGGGTCGCGTACCGAATACGGCGTCGGGATAGAAAGCTCCCGCGGTCAGACCGCCCACCGGCAACCCGGCGCTACCATGATCGCTCTTGCGGTGCATATAATAGCCGCTGAGCAGAACCGAAACATTCTCGGTAGGCGTAAACAGCAACTTGCCGCGTAGCGTGACCGATTTCAGCCAGTCCATGCGATCGGAGCCATAGGCATTCTGGATTGCCGTCGGCAGACCGTCATAGACAATGTTCGTCGAATAGCCGTCGACATTGCGATAGGCGAAGGACAGGCTGGCGGCGATCTTGTCGGCAACGATCGGACCGCTCACATATCCCTTCACCCCCAGATCATAGGACGAGCGGCTGGATCCCGAGCCGTCATAAAGCCCGGCGGTTGCCGAAATGCTGCCCGTCGGCGTGAAGCTGGGGGTCTTGGTAAATATCTGGATCGCGCCGCCGGTTGAATTCCGCCCGAACAATGTGCCTTGCGGGCCCTTGGACACTTCGATCCTCTCAACATCGGGCAAGTCGATCGAGGCGCCAGCCTGGGTCCCCTCATAAACACCATCGATATAGAGTGCGATCGGGTTGTCCGAACCGGGTCCGGTGACGAGCGTCGTGATCCCGCGCAGCGCCGGCTGCACGAAGTTGCCTTGCGCCTGGAAGGTCAGGCCGGGCGTCACGGCGCCGAGATCGCGCAGATTGTCCACGCCAGCCGTCTCGAGCTGTTCGCCGCTTTGCACCACCACCGAGATCGGCACATCCTGAAGCCGTTCGGCGCGTCGCTGAGCCAGCACGATGATCTCGTTGCCGTCATTCGCGGCCGTCGCGTCGGCTGGCGGCGTGGTGCCCTGCGCCCAGGCGGGGGCCGACGACGACAGCAACACGAGAGCCACGCTTCCGAGTTTGAACCTCATCATTTTCCTCCCCAACCGAGCTCTTCTGATGGTCGCTCTTTTGATCCGTGATCACCGAATAATGAATTTGCCACGCACCGCGCGTCTTTATCTTTGACGACAAAATCCCGATTGCAGGCGGTCCGTATCAGTCGCTTCGACAACGATTTCGAAGCCATCGGGATACAGGCCGGGGGTGTCGTTCCGAGCGCAAAAATTGTCGCGGCCCGTCAAGATGCGCTGCGAACACGCATTCTAACGTCGAGAGCAAGAGAAGAGGTCTGAAACATGCAGGACGATCTGAACGAGATTTTGAACCACCAGCGAATCCGGCTGGTTTTGGAACGATATTGCCGCGGTATCGACAGGCTCGACGCCGAAGCGCTCGCCAGTGTCTATTGGGACGACGCGCATGACAATCATGGCATCTACAACGGCCCTGCGCGCGACTTCGCCGAGTTTATCATTCCCTACATGCGCGATCATTGGACCTCGACCACGCACATGATCGGCCAGTCGAATATCGAAGTGGCCGGTAATCGCGCCGCCGCAGAAACCGTCTTTATCGCGCATCACATCCGGCCCGATGGTGAGGGCATCGCCGACGACGTGGCCGGCGGCCGATATGCCGATGTCCTCGAATGCCGCGATGGCGAATGGCGGCTACTCGATCGCGTCGTCGTGATGGACTGGGTCTATACGCATGCCGGCCTCGCCAGCAGCGCCATCGATCCCGATGTTTTCGTGATCGGCCAGCGTGACACGGCCGATTTTGGCTACCAGCCCTACGACCGGCTTCGCGGCTGAAGGATCTGCACCCGCATGACCAACCGAACCGCCCCCGACGCAGCGACGCTCGTTGCGATCTACCGGCGCATGGCGCTCATCAAGGCCAATGACGAACGGTCGCGCAAGGTGATCATGACCGGCCGGCTCGTCATGCCCTATTATTCACCGCGCGGGCAGGAAGTGATCCCGAGCGCGGTGTCGGCCAATCTGAATGACAACGACTATATTTGCACTATCTATCGCGGCACCCACGATATGCTGGCCAAGGGCGTGCCGCTGAAAGACCTTTGGGCCGAGCTTGCGGGTCGCGTCACCGGAACCTGCAAGGGCAAGGGGGGCCCGATGCACATTACCCATCCGAAATCGGGGGTAATGGTGACGACCGGGATCGTGGGAAGTTCGATGCCGATCGCCAACGGTCTTGCGTGGTCGTCGCAGCTAAAGGGCGACGGCCGAGTGACAGTGGCCTATTTCGGCGACGGGGCCTCGAATATCGGTGCGTTTCACGAAGCGCTCAACCTGGCATCCGTTTGGAAGCTGCCCGTTGTCTTCGTTTGCCAGAATAATGAGTGGGGCGAGCACACCGCCTATGAGAAAGCAACGTCGGCACCGCGTGTCGCGGACCGGGCGGCATCCTATTCGATGCCGGGCATCCGCGTCGACGGAAACGATGTGCTCGAAACCTATGCTGCAGCGCGCGATGCAGTCGAGCGTGCGCGGAGCGGCGCAGGTCCGACGCTTGTCGAGGCGATGACCTATCGTTTTCACGGCCATATTTTCGGCGACACCGATGCTTATATGGACCCCGAGCGCAAAGCGGCGGCAATAGCGGCCGATCCCGTCCCCCGCTTCCGCGAGTGGCTGATCGAACAGGGACACGCCGCCGAAGCCGATCTTGCCGCCATGGAAGCGGCCATCGACGCCGAGATCGACCAAGCGATCGATTATGCGCTGGCAAGCGATTTTCCCGACGTCGGCGAACTGTCGCGCGATGTGTTCGCGGCGGAGGCGGCGTGATGGGCAGCATCACCATCCTCGAGAGCATTAACCGGGCGCTCGTCGACGCCATGGAAGCCGACGAAGCTGTGCTGATCCTGGGTGAGGATGTCGCAGACCCCGAGGATGGCGGCGTCCTCGGAGTTACCAAGGGATTGTCGACGCGGTTCGGCGATCATCGCGTGCGGTCCACCCCGATTGCCGAGCAGGCGATCGTCGGTGCCGCAATCGGCGTATCGCTGGGCGGGTTCAAACCGGTCGCCGAAATCATGTTGATGAATTTCACGACGGTCGCGATGGACATGATCGTCAACCACGCGGCAAAGCTGCGCTTCATGTCGGGCGGCCAGACCAACGTCCCGATCGTGATCCGCACGATGACGGGCAGCGGCTTTGCCAACGGCGGTCAGCATAGCGACTATCTGGAGGCCTGGTTCGCGCACACCGCGGGGATCAAGGTTGTGGCGCCGTCGAACCCGAGCGACGCCTATGGCCTGCTGCGCAGCGCCATCGACGATCCCGATCCGGTGATCTTCATCGAGAATCTGCCGACCTATTTCACCAAGGGCGAGGCGCCCGAAAGCGGGCACCGCGTCCCCATCGGCAAAGCCAGTGTCGTGCGGGAAGGCAGCGACGTGACGGTCATTGCCTACGCGAAAATGGTCCAGGAAGCGGCTGCGGCGGTCGAGGCCCTCGCGAGCCGTGGCATATCAGCCGAACTGATCGATCTGCGCAGCATCGCGCCGTGGGACCGTGAGACGGTGCTGGCGTCGGTGAAGAAGACCGGCCGAGCGATCGTCGTGCACGAAGCGGTCACGCCTTTCGGAGCAGGCGCCGAGATCAGTTCGGTCATTCACGAAAATCTGTTTCACGCGCTCAAGGCGCCCGTACAGCGGTTGGGCGCGGCATTCTGTCCCGTCCCCTTCTCTCGTCCGCTCGAATCCGCGTTCGCGCCCGATGCAGCAGCCATAGAAGCTGCGGTTGGCAGGCTATTGACCTGAAATAGAAAGGAAATCTCTCCATGGCGGTCGAAGTCCTGTTGCCCAAAATCGGCTTTTCGATGAACGAAGGCGAACTCGTCGAATGGCTCGTCGCCGACGGCGGTCAAGCGGTTGAAGGCGAGCCGCTCTATGCGCTCGAGAGCGAGAAATCGACGCAGGAGGTCGAAAGCCCGGCCACGGGAACCTTACGAATTCGCGCTGCGATCGGGGAAACCTATCAGGTCGGCGCTATTCTCGCGGTCATCGAATAGATGGGCCGGCTCGACGGCAAGGTAGCCCTGATTTCCGGAGGCGCGAGTGGCCTCGGCGCGGCCGAGGCCGAACTTTTCGCCCGCGAGGGCGCCCGCGTCGTCGTTGGCGATATCCAGATCGAGGCCGGACAAAATGTCATAGACCGGATCGTTGCCGCGGGCGGCGATGCCGCCCTGACGCCGCTCGACGTCACCAGCGCCGAAAGCTGGCGGCAGGCGGTGCGATTCACCGTCGAACGGTTTGCCGGGTTGACCACGCTCGTCAACAATGCCGGCATTTTTCGCATGGGCGGCGTGCGCACGACGACGCCAGAAATCTGGTCCGACGTGATTGCCGTCAACCAGACGGGAACGCTTCTGGGCATGCAGGCGGCAGTGCCCGAATTGCTCAAGTCCGCGAGCGCGGCGATCGTCAACATCGCGTCGATCTATGCGATTACCCCCAGTCCCGACGCCCTGTCGTATCACGCCTCGAAAAGCGCGGTTCGCATGATGAGCCGGGCGGCGGCGCTCGAATTCGCCCGGCAAGGCATCCGGGTCAACACAATCCTTCCCGGACGGATCGACACGCCGATCGCCGGCAACATTGCGCCGGAGCAACTGGCGGCGGTCAACGCCCGAATCCCTATGGGGTGGACCGGCGATCCCATCGATATCGCACACGGAGTCCTCTATTTCGCTTCCGATGACGCGCGCTATGTAACGGGGGCAGAACTGATCATCGATGGCGGCTGGTATGCCGGCGCCGGATCGATGATCGACGCACCGGAACCGGAAGGAAGCTAGATGGAAATCGACGGCGTCGCCGCCATTGTTACGGGCGGTGGATCCGGCCTCGGCGCGGCGACGGCGAAACTGCTTGCGGCGCGCGGCGCAAAAGTAGCAATCCTCGACCGCGACCCTGTCGCGGGCGAACGGAACGCGACGGAAACAGGCGCCCTGTTTGCGGAATGCGATGTCACCTGCGAAGCGAGCGTAAAGGCTGCTCTGGACGCCGCAGAGGCTCGGCACGGCATCGCGCGCATTCTCGTCAATTGCGCTGGAATCTCGGACCTCGTCAAAACCGTTGATCAAGGCGGAAAACCCCATCCCCTTGATGCCTTCCGACGGATCATCGACATCAATCTGGTCGGGACGTTCAACACACTCTCGCAGTTCGCCGCCAGACTATGCGCTGCCGACCCGATCGGAGAAGAGCGCGGGGTGATCGTCAACACATCGTCGATCGCCGCCTTCGACGGCATCGCCGGGCAGGCCGCCTACAGTGCGTCGAAGAACGCTATAGTCGGAATGTCGCTGCCCATCGCGCGCGATCTGGCTCCGCACAAGATCAGAATTGTCGCTATCGCACCGGGCACATTCCTCAGCCCGATGGTCGAAGCGCTGCCACAACAACATAGGGACGCGCTCGCCGCAGGCGTGCCGCATCCCAGCCGGCTCGGCCGTCTGGAAGAATTTGCGGAATTCGTCGAGACGGTCATAGGCAGTCCGATGCTGAACGGCACCTGCGTCCGCTTCGATGGCGCTGCCCGCCTTCAGTAAACTCGGCGACGATCCGCTGCGATTCCGATTCTGGTGGATTGGAGACTGGCAGCTTTTCGACTAGATCAAGCATAACCTGCTGCCCGTACGCGCGCCTCATCGATCGAGAAGGCAGGGTAGACGCAAAGAATCCGTTCGACGGTTTTGCTGGGCCCCTCAACGAGGCGCCGGAAGCGCCATTGCTTCTTGGCGGGGCCGAAAAAGACAATGGAAAGGCCGGGGACCTCCCGGTCGGCCGGTGAACCGCCCTTCAGCCGGTCAATATGCGTGGGCGTTAGAATGACACTCTCGCTCATGGCAACATCGAGGTGATCGAGGCCATGAAACATTCGCGAAAATTCTCGCGAAAGATGTGTCCAAACCGGTCCAAATCTGTCGTGAGTTGTCCGAATAACTCACTTCTGGAAGCGGAAATGCCGACATGGGAACAGCCTCGAGTACTGGCAGAAAACTGCCGAAAAGCGAGGTTTTGAAGGGGTTAGCGACTGGTAGCGGAGGAGGGATTCACACGAAAAACATAAGATACTGATTTATAACAACGTTCTTGATCGTCGTGCCGATAATTCCGCTCAATCCACCCCCAATTTTACCCCTTCGCGACAGGCCGTGCCGAAATATCGACAGGCCGACATGCGCGATCCCTGCTACGCCCGAGAACGCGGCTGTTTACAGTGTGATCGCAGAAAGGACCGCAGACTATCGACAAACACCACGGTTGCACGGCCGACCTTGGCTGCCTCGATGTCGCCGGAAGCGATGAGCTGGTAGATCTTGGATTTGCTGAGCCCCGTCATCCGTACTGCGTCGGGAATGCGAACGCTTATCGGCCCAATCGGGGGCGCGTCGTCGCCATTCGTTGCAGGCTGCCGGGCCGACATCGGACTATTTCTTACGTGCCCGGCTGAACGAGCGGTCGCTCGCCAGGAAGCCGCTAAGCATGAATGGAATGAGGTCCGGTACGGACTCGCGTCGGCCGTAGGCCGCCTCATAGGCCTCGGCGTAGTCGTTCAGCGCTTCGATGAGATCCGGCATGACGTTGATCGTGATCTTAACCGGCGTCCGATCGGGCAGCCTTGGCAGCTTCAAATCAGCCATGACGGCCTCCCCAGGGTCCGGGCAATATGATGTCTTTGTGCACGACCACCCGTAGCGGCCAGCCGGGGCGAACGCGCAAGGTCGGCTGGATATTGAGATTGCGCGTGACGAGCTGATCGCTGGCGCGCGCGCCGCTCTGCTGCGCTGACTCGCGGATCGCCCGGACAAGGTCGCTTTCGGTGCTGCCGAAGCTCAATTCAGTGCCGACGCCCAGCAATGTCGACAGGGCGACGCCCTTCAGAAGCTGCCAAGTATGCCGGTCGATCCGGTCGGACAGACCCGCATAGCCCTGCGTATCGGTCGCCGGCACATTGTCGATACGAATCGACGAGCCGTCGGGCAGGATGATCCGCTGCCAGACGACCAGCGCACGGCTCTGCCCAAACGCTACAACGCTGTCGTAGCTGCCGATCAGCCGCGATCCTTGCGGAATGAGCAGACCGCGCCCGGTCACACTGTCATAGACGTTCTCCGTGATCTGCGCGGTGACGAGCCCGGGAAGATCCGAGTTGAGCCCGGTTATGAGGCTCGCGGCAATGATGCTGCCGGCCTGCAAGATCCAAGGCGATACGGACTGCGCCAGCGCGTGCGGATTGATGTCGTCGTCGCGATTGGCGCGGCCGACCAATTCGTTCTTGCGCCCCTGGGCGTTAGGATCTCGGTCAGGGTCGAGGAGCGGCTTGGCAGTCTCGGCCGATGCTGGCGGAACACTTGCATCGGTAGTCACCGGTGCAGGGGCGGCGGCGCGACCGCCGCCCGCCAATTGCAGCATGACGCCAGACTCGCGTGCGGCCTTCTGCTCAGCGGCGATGCGCTGGCGCTCGGCTTCGGCTTCCTGCGCGGCCCGGCTCACCGCATCGGCAGCGGGGTCAGGGGGAACCATCCCGCCAAGCTGCCGCTGGCGCTCGAGGATCGGCCGCCCGAGATCACCGGGAAGCGGTGGCCCGAGCTTCGGCACGTCGCCATAGCTCGTCGGCGCGCCCGCGAGCGCATCAGGCGGCGCCTTCGCGCCAACCAGCTTTTCATCGCTTGGTGCGATCAGGCTCAGGGTCGCGGGCTTGAGCGCCAGCCAGGCGACGCCGATGATCGCGGTCGAGCCGGCGGCAGCGATGGCGACGATCGCACCGCGGCGAAAACGGGTGACGCGGCCCGGCGCCGCGCGCAGAACGAGCGTTTCGGGGTCGGCTTTGGGCGCCGCGATCGGCGCGGAAGAAGCGGTTGGATCGGTCACGCGCCCCTCCCGGCCTTGCGCTGCCGGCTCTTCGGCTGGGCGGCGGTGATACGGACAATCTGCTGTTTCTTGCCGCCAAGGCGCAGCTCGGCGACACCGAACAGGCGGTCGACCACATAATAGCGGCCGGCGACGCGATAGTTGACGAGCTGGGCCTCGCCATCCTCGCCAATCACGAACAGCGGGGGCGCCTCACCCACGGCGATCGCGGGCGAGAACTCGATGTAGGTCTGCCGCCCATCGTCGAACGCGCGCAGCGGCCGCCAGGCCGGCTTGTCGCCCGAGATCGCATAGTTGAAGTTGAGGCTTTCGACCGAGAGGCCCGACGCGATCGGCGTCGCCGCCACGGCTGCATCCCGCTGACGCCGGAGCGCGATCAGCTCGTCATGTGGATAGGTCCAGGAGATCGCCGCCATCGCGGTCGCGGGCGTGCTTTCGAGCTGGAGATGGTAGGTCCGGCGATCGGTAGCAATGACAAGGTTTGTGCGTAGGCCCGCCGAAAACGGCTTGACGAGGATGTGCACGCGCTTGCTTTCGCCGATGCCGCTGGTGGTATCGCCGACAGTCCAGCGCACGGTGTCGCCGGCGGCGACGGACACAATCGTTTCGCCCGGCTGCAAGGCAATGTCGGTGATGCGCTCGGGCGCGGCATAGAGCCGGTAGAGCACGCCTTCCGCCCAGGGATAGACCTGGACGGCATATATATATCCCGCGCTCGACGGCTCGCGCAGTGCCGCCCGGTTGGCGGCAGTGACGCGCGCGGTCGGTGACGCGGGTTCGCGGCTCTGCGCAGCGGCGGGCATGGCAAGCGCCATCGCGCTCGCCGCCAGGATGAGGGCACGGATCATTGGTCGGTCCTTTCGGGGGATGGTGCGGCTGCGGGTTGAGCAAGGGTCGGATCGAGCGGCGAGCCCAGCGGAATGTCGGCGGGCGGCGCGACCGGGAGTGATTGTGCGGGATCGGGCACGGCCGATGGTTGCGGCGAAGGTGGCCGGTCCTGCGGCGTTTCCAGTTCGCGGCTCCAGTCGATCGCGTCAACATAGAGACCGAGCGGGTTTTTTCGGAGCACATCGGCCGAGCGCGGCGGCTTGATCTTCACCGTGAGCATCGCCGTCCAGCGTGACGTGCTGGCGAGGCTTCCCCGCTCATATTGCTGCTCGGTCCATTTGACCTGGAAGCTCGTATCTGACGCGCGGACGATGCTCGTCACCTGCACCGAAACCGTCTTGCGCCCGACATCGGCGAACGGATTGGAGGTGCGGGCATATTCGCCGAGGAACAGTGACGCACGTTCGGTCGCGAAATCATAGGCTGATAGCCAGTTTTCACGCATCAATACCGGATCGAGCGAGCGCGCTCGAACGCCGGTGATGAACCGGCCGAGGAACCATGCGATCTGCGGATCGGTCGGCCGATAGTCCTTGGCGGCAGGCGCGACGGCCTGTGCTTGCCCGAGTGCATCGACCTCGACCACATAGGGCACGACGCGGCTTTGCATCGATTGCCAGACCAGCGCGCCCGACAGACCAGTGGTCAGGAACAGGCCGCCGAAGGCCATCAGCCGCCAGTTCTTCGCCTGTGCGCGAGCCGAGCCGATACGCTCATCCCAAAGCTGGCCCGCTCGTTGGTAGGGTGTCTCGGGTTCGGGCGTTCGCCCATAGCGCTGCAATGCGCGTCGAAATTTCATCGCTCAGTCCCTTTCCTTGATGTCTGGAGTGGCGCCAGCGCCGCCGCGGTCGCCGCCCTGGATTGCGTGGATCGCCATCTGACGGCGGTGGCGAGCATTCTGGCTGGCATGAAGCTTCTGCGCCCAGGCGGGTGTTCCTTCAGCTGCGCCTGTCGGCGCGGCTGCGGGGGCGCCGCCGCCGGCACGGGTGCTTCCTGCTTCCCATGCGGCGCGCTGCCCACGATCGGCGGCAGCGCTAACGCCGAGACCGCCGCTCATCCGGTTGGCAGCCGCGCCGCGCATGGCGGTCGCAACGCCGCCGAGGCCCGCGCCGACGCTGGTCGAGCCCGAGGTTTCCTGCCCGAGCTTGTAGGCGGTGGATGCGGCAGACCCCATCGATGTACCGGCGCGGATCGCGCCGAGACCGGCCCCCGCGAGACCGCGTGCCGCGCCGACGGCGCCAGCGCCTGCCATCGCAAGACCTCCGCCGGCAAGCGCGGTAGTGGCGATCACCGATCCGGCGCCGAGCTGCGGCGCGCCGGCGACGAGGCCGGATGCGATTCCCGGGCCGAAGATGGAGAGGCCAAAGATCGCGAGGCTCGCGAGCATCAGCGACACGGCCTGTTCGATCGACACCTCGTCGCCGGTGATCGCACTGGTGAAGTCGGCGAAATAGTTAGAGCCGATGCCGACGATGACCGCGAGCACCATGACCTTGATGCCCGAACTGACGACGTTCCCGAGCACCCGTTCGGCGAGGAACGACGTGCGGTTCCACAGCGCAAAGGGCACGAGCACGAAGCCGGCGAGCGAAGTGAGCTTGAATTCGAGGATTGTGATGAAAAGCTGGATCGCGAGGATGAAAAAGGCGGCGATGACGACGACCCAGGCGATCACCAGCACGGCGATCTCGATGAAATTGTCGAAGAAGGCGATCGGGCCAACCAACTCCTTCGCCTGCTCGAGGAGCGGCCATGCTGCCTCGAAGCCGGTCCCGGCCAGCTTGCCGGGTCGCAATAAATCGTCAGCCGTAATCGCGCTGCCCCCTGCGGTGAGGCCGAGGCCGGCGAAGCTGCGAAAGATGATATCGGACAGTGTCGAGAAGCTGTTGAGGATCAGGGCGAAGACGCCGACATAGAGGATCTTCTTGAGGAACTTGGCGATGACGTCGTCTTCGCCGCCGAGCGCCCAGAACAGCCCGGCGAGAGTGATGTCGATGCCGATCAGGATCGTGGTCAGGAAACCGACGTCACCGCCCAACAGGCCGAACCCGCTGTCGATGTAGGAGGCGAAGGCCTCCATGAACTGATCGATGACATTCAGGTCATCCATATGGGCGGGTTCCTGCTTGAAGTTGAAAGGTGTCGCGGGGACCGGCGGCCATGAGAGGGGCAAGCCCTACGGCCCCCGCGACGAGACAGGTTCGGACCGGGGGGAGCTGGGGGCGCGGTCCTCGCCTGCCTCAGCTCATTGGCGTGGCGTGTAAGCCTTGCCGTCGCCGAGGAAGCGGCGCGTTGACTCGCGTGCCTCGCGCGCGATCTGGCCCCGCTGCGCCTGCTCGACCGATTCCGCCCGGAACTGCGCCGCCATCATTTGCTGAAGCTGGAGCTGCTGCTTGGCGGTGAGCGCGAGAAGCTGGTTCGTGGCCTGCTGCGCCTGAAGCGAGCCTTCCGCGCCCTGGCTGCGCGCGACGATGTCGGCGAGCGCCTGCGTGTCGCTCCGTACGTTGTCGACGATGCGGTTCTGGACCCCCATCGTCTGGCGAAACGCGGACATTGCGGTATCGAGTTGATCGCGTGCGCGAGCCACACGCTGATCGCGGCGGAACACCTGATCGAACTCCTGCGGGTAGAGCTGGCGGAAGCGCTCGTCGAGCTGATCGATGCGGAAGTCGACGCCCTGCGCCTGGCCCATGAGCTGGTCGATCTGCTGGAGGCGCTGGCGAAGCTCCTGAAGTTGCGGGAAATCGATCCTGGTGAGGTTTTTGCCCTGGTTGATCAGCATTTGCGCTTCGTTCTGGAGGCTCTGGATCTGGTTATTGATCTGGGCGAGCGTGCGCGCGGCGGTGAGCAGGTTTTGCGAATAGTTCGATGGATCGAACACGCTGAGCTGGGCCGCGACGGGCGTCGAGGTCAACGCGATGCCGATACCGAGCGAGCCGACGGCGCCGAGCGCGAGAGCAGAGAGGCACGCATATTTGCGGATAGGGATACGGGGCACGGGAAATTACTCCTTGTCTTCTGGGGGGCGGGCGGCAGGGTGACGCCCAAGCAGGTCGGCCGCCCAATCGAGGCCGGCTTGGGAGAGAAAGGTCGCGGCGAAGTCGGCCTGGCCCTTTTCGGCCAGCACCGCGTCTATGCGCTTCTGGCTGTCGGGATCGGACGCGCCGCACAACGCCAGCGCGATCGGGCCTAGCCCAAGCTCGAACAGCCGGTTGCCGCGCGCTGATTGCAGATAATATTGCCGCTTGGGCGTCGCGCGGCTGACCAGTTCGATCTGGCGCGCGTTGAGACCGAAGCGGACGTAGGCCGTCTGGCCCTGCGGCTCGATCGCCCGATCATTGGGCAGCAAGATGCGCTGCGGACAGCTTTCGATGATGGCCGGCGCGATCGTGCTGTCGGCGATATCGGCTAGGCTCTGTGTCGCGAACACGACGCTGACGTTCTTCTTGCGCAGCACCTTCAGCCACTCACGAATGCGCGCGGCGAACAGCGGGTGGTCGAGGAACACCCAGGCTTCATCCAGTACGAGAAGCGTCGGCCGCCCGGTGAAGCGCTCTTCGAGCCGGTGGAACAGGTAGGTCAGCACGGGCGCAACGACGCCCGCCTGCCCCATCAGCGCTTCAGTCTCGAAGCACTGCACGTCGGCGATCGCTAGATCGTCTTCGGCGGCGTCGAGCAGGCGGCCGAACGGTCCTTCGAGCGTATAGGGCGTGAGCGCCGATCGCAGCGGTGCCGATTGCAGCAGCAGCGACAGGCCGGTGAGCGTGCGTTCCTCGATCGGGGCAGTCGCGAGATTGGTGAGCGCCGACCAGACGGCCTCCTTGATCTCGGGTGTGACCAGTACTTTCTCATGGGCGAGCAGCGCGCCGATCCATTCGGCCGCCCAGGCTCGTTCGTTGGAGCGATCGATGTGGCGCAGCGGCTGGAAGGCGATCGTTCGCCCGCCCTCGTCATCGGCATGACCGCTCTCGCCGCCAAGCCCGAGCGCGTGATGCGCGCCGCCCATCGCCAGCACGGCCGCGCGCGCCGAAAATCCCTTGTCGAAGACATAGACCTGGGAGTCTGGATATCGCCGGAACTGAAGCGCGAGCATTGCGAGCAGCACCGACTTTCCGGCCCCGGTGGGTCCGACGATCAGCATATGACCGACGTCGCCGACATGCGTGCTGAGACGGAACGGCGTCGAGCCGCTGGTTTCCGCATAAAGCAGCGGCGGACCGTCGAGATGCGGATTACGCGCCGGTCCTGCCCATACCGAGGACAGCGGCATGAGATGCGCGAGATTCAGGGTGTGGACGATCGGTTGCCGGACGTTCGCATAGACATGGCCCGGCAGGCTCGACAGCCACGCCTCGACCACATTCATGCCCTCGCGGATGCAGGTGAAGCCGAGCCCGTTGACGATGCGCTCGACCGCGCGGACCTTTTCCTCGACGCGGGCGCGGTCGATATCGGCAACGGTGATCGTCGTCGTCAGATAGCCGAACGCGACATGATCGCCGCCGAGCGCCTGCAAGGCCAGGTCGGCATCGACCACCTTGTTGTCGGCATCGCTGTCGAGAAGCTGGACCGGCTGGTTGTAGATGACTTCGCGCAGCAGCGCGGTGATCGACTTGCGCTTGTTGAACCACTGCCGCCGCAGGCGAGTGAGCGCTTTGGTTGCGTCGGTCTTGTCGAGCGCAATGAAGCGCGTCACCCAGCGATAGCCAAAATCCTCATGGTTGAGTCCGTCGAGGATGCCGGGACGGCTCGCGTTCGGAAATCCGAGAATGGTCAGCGTCCGCAGATGCTGGTCGCCCAGCATCGGCTCCAGCCCGCCGGTCAGCGGCGTGTCGGCCAGCAGCCCGTCCAGATAGATGGGCGTTTCGGGCACGGCGACGACATGGCGGCGCGCGGAGATCGCACCGTGGAGAAAGGTCAGCATTTCGCTGTCGCCGAGCGCGCGCACCTCGGGCATGAAGCCTCTGAACAGGTCAAGCGCGCGATCCGTCTCGGCGATGAAGCCGGCAAGCGCTTGTCGCCAGTCGCGGCCCTTCGCGTCGTCGCTGCGCTCGACCAGCGCTCGGCCCGCCGTGTCCGCCTGATCGGGCGGAGGCAGGAAGGTGAGCGTCAGATAATAGCGGCTCTCGAAATGCGCGCCCGCGCTTTCGAACGCCGCGCGCCGTTCCTCATCGACCAGCCACGACGCCGCATCGGGAAAGCTGCTGTCGGGATAACCCAGCGCTTCGCGCCGCTCGGCCTCGAAATGGAGTGCCCAGCCCGAGCCGAAGCGCTTCAGGACATTGTTCGCCCGCGCGCAGGCGGCGACAAGCTCGGCTTCGGTGGCGGATTCTAGATCGGGGCCGCGGAACCTGAGGACGCGCGAAAAGCTGCCGTCCTTGTTGAGCACCACGCCGGGCGCGACAAGCGCCGCCCATGGAAGGTGATCGGCGAGCCGGGCGGCCTTCTGACGGTATTCGCGCAGATTCAGCATGACAGATGCCCCTTCTGGCGAAGGTGGCGAACCAGGACCGGGGCGAAGTCGGGATCGCGTTTGGCGGCGAACACCGCGAGGGTGTGCCCGAACGCCCACATGGCCAGCCCGGCGATCCACTGCTGGAGACCGAGCCCGAGCGCGGCCGCGATCGTACCATTGACGATCGCGATCGCCCTCGGCGCCCCGCCGAGCAGGATCGGCTCGGCGAGCGCGCGGTGCATCGGCGCCTCGAAACCCTCGATATGACTGCCGGAGGCGATCACGAGATGAGCGCTCCACCGCCGAAGCTGAAGAAGCTGAGGAAGAAGCTCGACGCCGCGAACGCAATCGACAGGCCGAAGATGATCTGGATGAGGCGGCGGAACCCGCCTGCTGTCTCGCCGAACGCCAGCGTCAAACCGGTGACGATGATGATGATCACCGCGACGATCTTGGCGACCGGACCCTGGACCGACTCCAGCACCTGCTGGAGCGGTTCCTCCCACGGCATGCCCGAGCCGGCGGCCTGCGCGGTGGCGGCGAGCGCAAGCCCGAGGCCGATGGCGGCTCCGGTGAGGAAGATGCTCCGACGATCAGGAATACGGGCAGGAATACGGGACAAGCGCATGGTCATTCTCCTTGGGGTTCGAGGGCGTGGTCGGGAGTAAGGTCGAGGACGGCGTAGCCGCCGTCGGGATCGAGGCCGGCGACGCGCGCGATCGTGTCGACGCGGCGCGCGAGGCCGCGCCCGGCGATGAACACGATCATGTCGATGGATTCGGCGATCAGCCGGCGCGGAACGGTGACGACGCTTTCCTGCACGAGCTGCTCGAGCCGGTAGAGGGCCGACACTGCCGAATTGGCGTGGACGGTTGCGATGCCGCCCGGATGCCCGGTGTTCCAGGCTTTGAGCATGTCGAGCGCTTCGCGCCCGCGCACCTCGCCAACGACGATGCGATCGGGGCGGAGCCGCAATGTCGAGCGGACAAGATCAGCCATCGTGACGCCGCCGGCTCCGGCAGTGCCGATCGTACGCGTGCGCAGCCCCACCACGTCGGGCGCGGCGCATTGCAACTCACGCGTGTCTTCAATGATGATGACGCGTTCATCGAGGTGCGCCATCTCGGCGAGCAGCGCGTTGGCAAGCGTCGTCTTGCCCGAACTGGTGCCGCCCGCGACCAGGATGTTCTTGCGCTCGACCACGGCCATCGACAGCAGTCGCGCCGTGTCGGCGAGCATGATGCCGTCCCGCACATAGTCGAGCAAAGTGTAGATGCGCGCCGCGGGCTTGCGGATCGAGAAGCATGGCGCGAGGCTGACCGGCGGCAGGATACCCTCGAACCGCTCGCCCGCGCCTTCGCCGTGCGGCGGCAGCTCGGCCGAAACGATCGGCGCATTGCCATGAACCTCGGTGCGCGCGTGGGATGCTACCAGACGAATGATCCGCTCGACTTGCGCGGGCTCATATTTGGTGCCGGTATCGATCCGGCCTTCGCCAAGTCGATCGAGGCGCAACACGCCGTCCGGGTTGACCATGATCTCGATGACCATCGGATCGGCCAGCGCCGCCGCGATAGTCGTCCCCATCGCGGTGCGCAGCATCGCGCGCCGACGCCCTGCGGAATTATCGGAGCCGAAAAGCGTGTCGCTCATCGCCCACCTCCATTGTCTTTCGCGGAGGCAGCAAGCGTGCGCTGGCCGCTGGCGAGCGCTTCGCCGACGCGGGCAATGAACGCCTCGAAGCGGTCTCGGCCGATCGCACGCGCCGCTTCGTCGGCTTCGGCCAAAGGGGCCTGCACCATCAGTTCATAGCGGATGAACAGCGCCAGGCTCTCGAGCAGCACATGCCCGTCACGCTCGACACGCCCCAGCGCGAGCGACATGCGATCGAGCCGCTGGCTGAACTTGTTCTCCAGCCCGCTCGCCGCCTGCCGGTTGAGCCAGGCGGTGAGCGCGTCGGTGAGGATCGCCGATTTGGACGCGCCGGGCTGGCTCGCCAGCGCCTCGAAGCGGTGGCTCAGATCTTCGGGCAGGAAGAGCTGGTAGCGGACGCGGTTGGGTTTGATCGCCGCCATCGTCAGAAGCTCGGCAGTGTGTCGCTGTCGCGACCCTGGTTGATGGTATGGGCGCGGATCAGCGTGCCGGTGGTGCCGGCGCGGTCCATCGCGTGCTTTTCGGCGACGGGATCGGTGTCGTCGCGGTCGAGGCCGAGAAGATCGAGCTGCCTGGGCGGTTCGGGCTTTTTGGTCTGTTCCTCGCCGAGTCCGGGATGGCGCTGCTGTTGCAAGCCGCCGTCCTCATCGGCTTTCGCGTCGTCGTCGGCCTTGCCAAGCCGGCTGTCAGGCGCGCGGACCAGCCCGCTCCAATCGTCGGGGCGGCCCTGCGGGCGATCGGGATAGTCTCCGGGCGCGAGCTGGGGCGGCGGCGCGATCCGCTCGCGGAAATTGCGATCCTCGTAATAGCGCAGCTTCTTCGCGCGGATCGGCGCCATGCCGGAAACGAGCACCAGTTCGTCCTTGGGCGGGAGCTGCATCACCTCGCCGGTGGTCAGGAGCGGCCGCGCCGTCTCCTGCCGGCTGACCATGACATGGGCCAACCACAGCGCGAGCCTGTGGCCGGCGTAGTTGCGCATCGCGCGCTGCTCGGTGGCGATGCCGAGCGCGTCCGAGATCCGCCGCGCCGTGCGTTCGTCATTGGTCGCGAAGGCAATACGGACATGGCAGTTATCGAGAATGGAGTTGTGCTCGCCATATGCCTTCTCGATTTGATTGAGCGACTGCGCGATCAGGAAGGCGCGAACCCCATAGCCTGCAAGAAACGCAAGGCTGGTCTCGAAGAAGTCGAGGCGCCCCAATGCCGGAAACTCGTCCAGCATCATCAGGAGCTTGTGCTTGCCCGCCTTGGCAGGATCGGCATCCAGCTTCTCGGTAAGGCGGCGACCAATCTGGTTGAGCACCAAGCGTACCAGCGGCTTGGTTCGGCTGATGTCCGATGGCGGAATGACGAGGTAGAGCGAGACGGGGTGGCCCGCCTCGACGAGATCCGCGATCCGCCAGTCGCAGCGCGACGTGACCTCGGCGACGGTCGGGTCGCGATAGAGGCCGAGAAATGACATGGCGGTGGAGAGGACGCCGCTGCGCTCGTTCTCGGACTTGTTGAGCACCTCGCGCGCCGCCGACGCCACGACCGGATGCACGATCGGCGCATCCTTCGTGCCGAGATGATTGGTGGTCATCATCCGCCGGAGCGTGGTGACGAACGGCTGCTGGGGGTCCGACAGGAATGTGGCTACCCGCGCGAGCGTCTTTTCCGGCTCGGCATAAAGAACGTGGAGGATCGCGCCGACCAGCAGGCTGTGGCTGGTTTTCTCCCAATGGTTGCGCCGTTCGAGCGCGCCTTCGGGATCGACCAGGATGTCGGCGATGTTCTGGACGTCGCGGACCTCATGCTCGCCGCGCCGGACTTCGAGCAGCGGGTTGTATTTGGCGGAAGCGGGATCGGTCGGGTTGAACAGCAGGACGTGGGAGAAGCGCGCGCGCCAACCGGCGGTGAGCTGCCAGTTTTCACCCTTGATGTCGTGAACGACGGTGCTGCCGGTCCAGCCGAGCAACGTCGGTATGACCAGCCCGACGCCCTTGCCCGAACGGGTCGGCGCGAACGCCATGATATGTTCGGGGCCGTTATGGCGCAGATAACGGCCACGCGAGCGGCCCAGGAACACGCCGGCGTCACCATGAAGGCCTGCCCGCTCGATCTCGTTCGGCTTGGCCCAGCGCGCGGAACCATAAGTGGTGACCTGGCGCGACTGCCGCGCGCGCCAGAGCGAGCCTGCGATCGCCGCGCCGCAGCCGATGAAACCGCTCGCGCCGGCGAGCGCGCCGGCCTTGTCGAAAACATGCGGCGCATAGGCATCGTAGTGATACCACCAGGGGAAGAGCGCCCAGGGACGATAGACCGGCGTGCTTCCAGCCATGAACCAGGCCGGACCAAGTTCGGGCTGGTAGGCGAGCATCGCCGCCGCCCATTGGGTCGCCGCCCAGAGGCCCGCGATCACGATTGCGAACACGACAAGGATCTGGCCGATGAGCAATTTGGTCGGGGTCACGTTGAAGCTCCCGCCCATACCGCCGGATGCGGTCGGGGCGCGGCTTCAAGACTCGGCTATGCGCCGCCCGAAATGAACGGAGCCGCTGGGGGCTGGTGGGTGACCGAAGGAGATCACTCGTCGGCGACTGACTCAATATTCCAGCTCTGTTCTTTTGATCGAGCTATGACCCGAGTTGATGATTCTGCCCTGCCGTTGTCCCTCGAGGTGGCACTGACCACCACACCGCACCGCCGATGACCCGCTACACCCTGCAAAAATCCGAGCTGCAAATTCGGGCTTGCGTGTCGGATTATCAGACATTATATCGCATTTAATGTAGTGAAATCGTGCGAGGCATGCATGGCGACAATCGCTCCTCCGAAGCCCGCGGCAACCGCGTTTCCCAAAGCCGACGCCATTAGGGCGTTGGTCGACGAACTGCTGCAAGTGGCCAGGGCTGAGGCACAGGTGCGCGGAATTGCCCTACCTCCGGAAAACCCGAAGATCATCCAGGCGCCCGTGCCACTCGACTCCTTGTCCGTGGTCGACACGCTTTGCGCGGTGGAGCAGGTCCTCGACATCGAGCTTCGCGACAGCATCGTCCGCACCGGCGGCTACAATTCGATCGAGAAGGCGATTGACGACCTCCTCCCTAAGATCGAACGCGTCTGGGTTAAGAAGAAAGGGTCGAAGCCATGACCAATCTCGCACTCCGCCAGGAAGGCGACGAGCAGGAGCGGCGGCGCTTGGGCGACCGTCTGCGCGAAGCACGGAAATATCTCGGCCTCAAGCAGGAAGAAGTTGCTGCCTATCTCAAGATTCCCCGGACCGCGCTTACCGATATCGAGAATGGCCAGCGCCGCGTTGAAGCGATCGAACTGACGCGGCTTGCCCGTCTTTACCGCCAGTCGGTGGCCTATTTTACCGGCGAAGACGAGGCCTCCGCGAGCCTTCCCGCCGATGTCGCCCATCTGGCGCGACGCGTTGCGGCCTTGTCGACTGAGGACCGGGCCGAGCTGAGCCGGTTTGCCGAATATCTCCGCTCGCGGTCTGGCGGCGAACGGAGCTGATCGATGGCGTCGGATTATGCGAGCGCGGTTCGCGCTGGTACGATGGCAGCGGGCCGCCTGCATCGCGAACTCGATACGCGCGCACTGATCGAGACCCAAGGCGGCAGCGTCGATGTCTTCGGCGCGATCCATGCCGTGGGTCTACCCTTGCTGCTTCGTCCCCTGAAAGGCCTGCTCGGCGCCTATCTCAGCGCACCTGCTCCTGGCGTTCTCGTCACGACGGAACGACCGATGAGCATCCAGCGCTTCACGGCCGCGCACGAACTCGGGCATTTTTCGATGCGACACGAGCCGAGCCTCGACGATGAGAGCATCCTGCGCCGGATGCCGATGTCGCCCGAACCGGGAAACAACTTCGAGGAAACCGAAG
Organism: Sphingopyxis sp. H073; assembly: GCF_001468395.1. GTDB lineage: Bacteria > Pseudomonadota > Alphaproteobacteria > Sphingomonadales > Sphingomonadaceae > Sphingopyxis. Next base: position 211,298 of record NZ_LNSG01000004.1, read on the forward strand.
CCGACGCCTTTGCGATCGCCTTCATGATGCCGAAATGGCTGATGCTCGCGCACAGCGCGCGACAAGGATGGCAGATCGATCATTTCCGGCGCCCCAATGTCGTCTATCAGCTCTCGCTGCGGATCGGCGCCAGCTATGAGGCGACGTGCCGCACCCTGGTTCGCTACAATCTGATTTCGCCATCGGTGATGACCGACCTGCTCCGGACGCAGCCGCGCAGCCTGAAGGTCGATCTCCTCAAGGACTATCGGCCCGACAACTATCGCGGCGACGTCTGGCTGCTGACCGAGCGCGATGCCGGCTCGCGGATCGATGGCAGTCGCAATGATCTTTTCGTGCTGCGGCTCGAAGAACATAGCGGCGGTGGGTATCTCTGGGATCTCGACCAACTGATCGCCAGCGGCTTCGCCGTCGTTCGCGACGAGCGTGAGGCAATCGACGGCGATGGCATCGGTGGTCCCGTTGTCCGCCGTGTCACCGCGGCGCCCGATGCGCCGCGGCGCGGCCGCATGTCGCTCGACGAGCGGCGGCCGTGGCAGCCTGCGCCGGCCCTCACCAGCCTGACGCTCGATTTCGACCTCACCGGCCCGGAACAGACGGGCCTGTCGCGCGCCGAACGGCGGCACCTGCTCGAGGCCGCCTGACGCCCCATGATCGATATCGTCCGTGACCTTCGGCCGCTGTTCGGACCTGCGCGCGATCAAGGCGCGCGGCCGACATGCCTCGCATTCGCCGCGAGCGACACCCACGCCGGGCTTCGCGACGGCTGGGCACCGCTGTCGTGTGAATTCGCCTTTCATGCCGCGCAGAAACGGGCGGGCAGACCGCCGACGAGCGGCGCACTGCTATCCACAATGCTGGACGCGCTACGGCTCGATGGCCAACCCGACGAGAAAGGCTGGCCGTATCTGGCTGCGGTTCCAGCCGATCATCGACTGTGGACGCCGCCGGCGACCGTTGGCCCGCTCTATGGCCGCAACGGACAGAGGGATGGAACCGACCTGTCATCCATCCTTGCCGCGCTGGACCGTGACACGCCGGTGCTCATGCTGACGATGCTGTCACGGTCTTTCTTCCAGCCGCGCGGTGATGGCGTCGTCGATCCGGCGAACGACGAACTCCCCGAGCCAGCGCAACGGCACGCGGTCGTCGCGGTCGGGCATGGAACCGTGGACGGCATCCCGGCCATTCTCATCCGCAACAGCTGGGGACCAGGTTGGGGCTTGGAAGGCCACGCCTGGCTTACTGAGCGCTTTCTAGCGCCGCGCCTTTTCGCCACGGCAAATTTGACGGAGGAAGTCGATGTATCTTCCCATACCGCCGCAGCCTGACTGCGTTGCTGGCTGGCGCGAGGCGGTCCGGCTCGTCGACCTCGCCACCGGACACCAGGCGCAGAATGTCGTCATCTCCGTGGCCGAGCCGACTGCGCGCGCAACACTCGCCGATCCCGTCGTGGCGGAAGTCGATGCCTTCCTTTCGGGCCATGGCAAGAAGCCCATCGAGACGGTCGCCAACACGATTTTTCCGGCAGCGCTGTACAGGCGCTACGGCGCGCCGCAATTCTTCGACCGGTTTCGCGACAACGTGCTGCCGAAGGTCCGGAGGTCGGGCGCTTGGTCGGGCTATTATTTCGAACGGATGATGGAATTGCCCCGCGCCGACGGCCAGCCAATCAATCAAATCTGGGGCATCGTCGAGCGCCTGCGCAACCCGAACGTCCGAGCGCTCAACAAATTCGAACTGCTGATCTTCGACCCCGCCCGCGACGTGAATGACTCGCCCTACGGCGGTCAGTGCCTGAGCTTTGCCAGTCTCAAGCTGATCGGCAAGGGCGACGATCGTCGCCTCGGCATGACCGCGCTCTACCGCAATCACTACTATATCGAAAAACTGCTCGGCAATCTGATCGGCCTCGGCCGTCTGCTCGAATTCATCGCCAAGGAAGGCGGGGTCGCGCTGGGTCCGCTCACGATCGTCTCGACCAACGCCACGGTCGACACCGCCAACTGGAACCGCGGCGATCTTAAGCAACTCTTTGAGCGCTGCGATCAGGCGAGCGCACATCTCCTTGCTGCGGCGTGAGGCGCGCCCAACGGCAGTTCTAGCGGCTCATCGTTGTCATCCGCGACACCGTACAGGCTGAACATGCCCTCGATGAACTCGCGCTGCCCGCCGTAGCTCGGATGGCGGACCGCGGTGGTCGGAATGTCGAGACCGTCCAGCGCCAGGTGAGCATCGCGCCCGATCGCGACGATCTGGCGGGGCCGGATCATTGACACGAGGGCTTGCAATATCGGCCAGGTCGCCTCGCGCTCGCTTCGCGTGTGGCATCGGTTCGACATCGGATCATCCGCTTCATGGGGATGGAACGGGAAAACGTTCCAGAGCATGACAGGCTGACCGATCCGCTCTAGCACACGCCAGACGATCGCCGCGGTGCGCTCCGCCACGGCGGGTCCCTGCGTCGCACGTTCGAATGCGATGCCGCCCATCAGCGTACCGGCATGTCCGAGGTGAATTTCGTCGGTCAGCGGTACGCCCGTACGCCGCCCCCCGCGATAGCCGAGATCACGCGCGATCCAGATCGTTTCGACGCGATGATCAAGCGCCGCGGTGAGCAGCATTTCGAGATTGTCGCGGCGCCGGGCGGCGGCGTCGCTGCGGTCATGGACCGTGCAGCGATCGCGCCAGGGATTGAACACTGAGGGAAGTTCGGTCGCCGCCAGGGTGGACACAAAGGATTTCGGGGTCATGACGGCAATTCCTTGATACGCAGGCGGCGATTGGCGAAGTCGATCAGGACGCGGCCGCGCCGATGCTCCTGAAGGAAGCGGAAAGCCGTATAGCCCTGGAGGATCGCTTCCTCCCAAAGCCACAGCGGACAGCGTTCTGATTCGTAGCCGGCGACGAACTGGCGGACATGCTTCAGCATGTCCAGCGGAAGGCCACCGCGCTTCACGTTTTCAAAGTACCGGAGTTGCTGCGCTTGTCCGAAAATCCAGGAAGTTATGCCCTCTTCGATGAGAATCGCCCGAGCACCGTCTTCGGCGTCGTCGAGTTTCGGATCGCTCTTGCGCTTGAGACGGAGCAGCGCACGCAGCACTGGCGACCAGCCAAGCACCGCGACATAAGCGTAGTGAAAGACATCGTGGAAGCGATAGTCGTCGGGTTCGAGCGCGTTGTCGGTGAGCCGGTCGCCGACATACACACCGCTTGAGCGTTGATACACGAATGTCTGCCCGCGAACGGTGCGTTCATAGACGTCGATCGCCATCCGCCGCGGCAATTGCTCTTCTGGGTCGAGCGCCGCATCGGTCGGCGCCGGATAGATGCGCTCGCGCGGCCAGCGATCGAAGATCTTGTGAAGATTCTTCACGGCGGCAGCCTCGATGGTAACACCGGATTCGTTTGCCGCCTGGATCAACCGGCGCATGACCGCGACCAGCCGGCCCGCGAGTGCTTCGCGGTCCTTCGCAAGACCGCCCGCCTGGAAATCGTTGATGAGCAGCCCAACGTCGCCTGCCAGCGCGAGCAGGCTATGCTCGAACTGCGGCATCGGTGCCTTGGCAAGCGGAATGTGCTGCGGCTGCAGCGCATGGAAACTGAGCGTTTCGTTGCCGCCCGTCTGCCATTGTCCGCCGTTTGTCGCCGCGGCGGCAGCGATGTCGCTGAGCGCCATGCGGCTGCGCCGTGCGATCGCCGCCAGATACCAAAGGACGTCACCAAGCTCTTCCGCGACGGCGTGAGCGTAACCCAGGTAGGAGGCATCGTCGCGCTGCTTTTTCTTGGCCTCACTGAGCAAGCTGCCGACTTCGCCGAAAAGGCCAAGCATCGAGAAGCCCAGTGCGCGGCCACCGCTGCGTTGATCAGTCCGCGCGGCCTGCTTCGCATAATCCGCAACAGTGAGAGCTTCGAAATCCTCGCTCATCGCCTGCCCTTCCGGCGATCCGATATCGCGTCTGCGGGGACGCTCACGCCATAGGCTTCAAGTGCCCGCAGTACGATCATCCGGATCGGCTCGCGGGAATCGAGCGACCGTTGACCGAGATCGCGTTTCGTAACGGCAGGAATCTGCACCTGAAGATGCTCGTCGCCGACATCGGTTTGCGCTGCGATATTTTTCATGAATCCATGAAAACATAATTTCATGAAAATAGGAAGCCCGAATCCTCCGGATCAGGAGACGCTCGGCCCGCTGCGCTGCCGCCCGAGTGTCCAGTTGATCCCGCCGTCGCGCATGATGCCCGAGACCGATTTGCCGACATGGCGATCGAGAACAGAGCGCCACGGCACCAGCGTGAAATCGCGCGACCGTTCGATGAGCGCATGGCGACCACTCGTCATCTCGACTGCGCGCACGAGCCTGCCTTGAACAGCCTCCCCCTCTCTGGCCTCGGCGAACGGAACGCCTAACTTGTCGGAGAGCTGGCGGGCGACACGCAGCAATTCTCGCCGCTGGAGCGCGGCGAGCATCCCTCGCCGATAGACCGTCTGCCCATCCTGTTCGTCTGCAAGCTGTTCGGTGATCAGCCATTGCCGTCGCATCGCCTGCGCTGAACGAACCTCGCGGCCGAACCCGGCATCGCGCACCGGCGCTGGGCTGGCGGCAACCAGCTCACGATCGAGCCAGGTCGCGGCCTCGGCCGCTGGCAGATTGTCGAGCGGGACGGTCGACAGCGCCTCGATGGCGACGGGCCGGTCGTGGAGTTGGCGCGCCTCGAACCGAACCACCTTGTCAAGATGATCGGGCGTGACGATCCAGCTTCCATCGGGATCGCGTTCGACATTGCGGGCGATCTTCCGCATCGCCTCCAGCCGGCGGACATGGGTTTCGGCGAAGCCTTCACTGGCGCTCGGGTCCTGCTGCAAATGCGCGTCGATCGTGTAGCGTCCGTCGTTCGCGGCGGCGACTTCGACAATCGTGCGATCGACCGGGCGAACGCCGCCCTCACGCGGCACGATCCGGACGATGGCGTTTTCGGGGGTCGGATCGACCATCTCGCCCTCGCCGATCTCGGCATAGTGCGTGCGCCCGTCGATGCCGTCGATTAGCAGATAATGGCGGTCTTCATGCTCGTCCGCCAATCCCCGCATGATAACGCGGCCGATAATCGGCGCGGCTTCCTGCGCCGTCGGATCATAGATGACGCGATCGGCCGCGGCACAGTCGAGCTTCCGCGCGGTCAGCTCGCGCTGCATGGTACGGATGATATCGCCACGCTCCCCGATCCGGCGCAGTGTGTTCGCGAGGTCGGGCTCGAGCCGCCAGGTGTCGCTGCCGATATGCGAGGCGAGTCCCATGCGCCCAAGTTTCTGCAAGCGGCCGACGCGAACCGATTGGTGAAACGGGTCGCTGTCGCTCGCGCTGACCAGGCGCATACTATCCATGTCGCGGATCAGCCGTCGGTCGATCGCGGTCAGCCGCTCCACGCCAGTATCGCTGCGAAGCCGCTCCTCGATTTCAAGGTCGGTGCGCGGCCCGAGGTCGAGGTTGGCGATCTCGATCGCGCGTTGCCTGGCCCCGTGCGAAATATATTCGCGCGCGATCAGCAGATTTTCGCCCCGGTCATTCACGCCGCGCACAACGATATGCGTGTGCGGATGGCCGGTATTGAAATGGTCGACTGCCACCCAATCCAGCCTCGTGCCGAGATCCTGCTCCATCTGCGTCATCAGCCTGCGCACAAAGGGCTTCAAGTCCGGATATTGGTCGGCGTCCTCGGCCGACACGATGAATCGAAACTGGCGGCGGTCGCCGTCGCAGCGTTCGAGGAACACCTTGCCGTCGGCGACATCCTCGTCGGCCGAATAGAGCGCGCCGGGCTCGCCCTCGCGGGTCACGCCATCGCGCTGGATATAACGCAAGTGCGCCTTCGCGCCGCCCATACCTTTCCCGCCAAGTCCAACAGGCCGTATCTTGACGATCACGCGGCGCGACCGGAACGCGCCCAATCGGTCGCGCGATCTGAGCACCCGTGCAACGCTCGCGCCACGTCCGATCCGGCTGCCGTCGAAGCGGCCACGCCTGCCGGTTTTTAGCCCTGCGCGCTTTGCCGCTTTCACGACGCGGCTCAGGTAGCGCTGCTCCTTGCCCCGGCAGCGCATCCGGCCCAGGTGCGGTTCGAACTCATCATCGCGCATAGCGGCGTCCTTCCATACCGGAATGACGCTCCCCGCCGATAAGAATGGCGCGTCCTCGCCAGAGCGCAAGGAGTCTCGCGATTGGGATCGGAAAAGCCCAGAAAACCGCCATTCCTGGCAACCCTGTCTCGCACTCAAAGGGCGAGTCTCGCAAAAGCCTTCAAAAAACGATGTGCAGACAAACACTTACAAAATCGCGAGATTTTGCCTCTATCTTGCCGTCAAGCCCGACTGCCACCTGCCGCCCCAGACGCCCGCTTTGCCTTCCCGCCTTCCCGATTAGAAAAGGGGAGCGGCGCCATGCGGCACCACTCCCGCGAACCTGCCCCTTCAACAGCGCATCGCCTTATTGCCAGCCTGCCTGTTCGGCCTGACGCAGCGCCCGATTGCACCGCTTCAGCCTCTTCTCAGCGGCCCTTAATTCGGCTTCGATCTGCCGCCGTTCTGCCGCGTCATCGCACCATGAAAGCTCCGCGCGAAGCTCCTCGATCTGTTGTTCAACCGACATCTCATCCTCCTGATACAAGCGAAAGATGAGCCATCGCCCGGCGGGGAGCGGGTCGGGTCAACCACCGCGCAGCGGCCGCGAAGCGGGCGACGGGGGAGCCGATTTTCTCGTCGCCGGAGTGGAGCGAAGCGGAACGCAGGTGGCGTGAAAATTGGGGGAACCGTCGATGGTTGAGGCGGTCCGTTCGCCGCCGGATACTCGGTGCTTGCTGAGCGGATTTCTTCCTCTCTGCAGGCCCGCAAGCGCGTTCCGGTGCAGGAAAAGGCCCACGCCGAGCCCTCAAGGCATGAGGAAAGCCCCGCGCCGGGTGACCGGCGCGGGAGCGATCCGGCTCAGTCGCCGGGGTTCCAGATGACAGCGAACGCGTCGTCGTCGTCCTGCCCGGCGGCGCGGCCGAGATTGGCGTAGAGGGTGCGGCCGCCAAGTTCGGGGGCTGACATGGCGAGGCGGACATATTCGCGCTGGCTCACCTCGCCGGTGCGGATCCAGCCGCCGCCCAGTTCGACGCCGTTCGACAGCACGCGGTAGTCGGGCTGGTCCCCGGTCTTACCGCGATTGGGGATGATGGCGATCTCGGCATTGACCGAAAGCGTCTTCAAGGCGCCCCGGAACGAACCGTCGTTCTGGCGCTGGACATGACCGATTGCGGGCATTTCTCGTCTCCTTCACACAGTCGCCCGACCCGATGCCGGGCGATGGGCGGACCGAAGGGACGGCCCTTGAGCGCGCTGCGAACCGCAGGCCGAAGCGAAGCGGAGGACCGGAAGCGCGGGGCTGATTTGGAGCGAAGCGGCCGCGAGGAGCGCCGCCAAAGCGGCGCGGGGAAATCAGTTCCGCGCGATGGTTTCGCGGGGCGCGCGGCCGTCCCAGGTCATGCGCCCAAGGAGCCGGCGACGGGGTGGTGAGACACGAAAGGACGAGATGCGCGCGCGGACAGGAAGCCCAGTCCGGCGTCCTTCCGGGAAGCCATGATTGCTTTCGCGGCCACGAAGCGGCGGCTATAGCCTCACGGCGATGAACGAAGGAACGACGATTGCGGGGCAGATCGAACGGCTGATCGTGCGGCTGGACGGCGCGGCGGTGTGCGATGCCTGCGTGACTGACCGGCTCAACCTGTGGGTTACCGCACAGGCCAATGTCGTCACCCGCGCGCTCGGCGGCACGCGCGGATTCGAGCGGCAGAAGGACGAATGCACGCTATGCGGAAGCACCCGGACGGTGATCCGCCGCACCGCCCGGTAGGTCAGGCGGCGGGGGTTTTCGGCACGCGAGCGCGCGGTGCGGCGCGATTTGGGCTAGTTGCCGTCGCCCGCGAGCGCGCGCGCCAGCGGCTCGTTGGTCGCCTCGATCTCGATGCGGTCTGCGAAAATCGCGCACCAGCCGCTGCCGAATTCACCGATGCGGGGCTTGGAACAGGTCATCGCCCAATCAAAGCCTATCGGCCCCTTGGACAACGTTTCGGCGCAACATCGCTGGACGACCACGGCGATAGCATAGGCGTCGAAATCGTCCATGCTGGCGAAACACACGATCCGCACGGCTGGGTCGTCGGGGCAGGTTTCCGCGATGAAATCGGCTCCGATGGTGGGAAATTCGGGATCGTTGAACGCCTCGCGAAACCCGCTCCACGGCACGTTCGCATCGTCCGGCGGAAAGGCTGCGAGCAGCGCCGCGCTCGGCGGATCGGGCGCGTCGTCATTCGCCAGCGCGTAGCCAGCGTTTGCGACTTCCTCGATCAGCGCGCACTCGGCGGCGGTGCAGCGAAAGGCGAAGCTGCCCTGAATCCAGATGTCAGCCATTGCTCGCCTCCTCCCGTTCGGGCGTGATGACAAGCGGGGGCACCGCGAAGTCGGCCGCATCGAAATGCGCGATGATCGCCGCATAGCTGCCCAATCGCTCGGCGGTGCAGCGCCCCATGAGGATATAGTCGTCCTCGTCGGCAGCGTAGCTTTGCGGTTCGCCGCTGCCGGTGAACACGGTGCGTTCCGCACCCCACTGGCAGGCATAGGCGCCCGACCAGCGCGCGAAGAAAAGCCCATGCGCGATGCAGAAGGCTTCGAGTCCCTCGAACCGCCCCCAGGCGACCTCGTGCGCCATGAGCGCCAAGGGCTCGCCCTCGGGCAGATCGCCGAGCGCGAAGGGTTCGCCGTCCCATTCGGTGGACAGCCCTTCGTTCGCGATGGCCTCGGCGAAGGCGGGAAGCTGGCTGGCGGGGAGCGTCCCGCCGATGGTGATGGATGCCGAAACACGGTCGGCCATGACAAGTCTCCTGTCTGAAATCCGCGCTGCGAGGGCCGCTTGCGGCCGAGCGGCGCGGCGATTTTATGGGGGGCGGAACGGGCGGCGGGTGCGCCGCCGCCCGTCCAGTTTCATGCGGCTTCGCGCTCGGGCTGTTCCTGCGGCTCGGCCTTGGCAGGGGCCGGAAGCGCAATCACCGCGCCGGGGCCGGTCGGTTCCGGCTCGCGGTCGGGGCGCGCCGCGAGCACCTTGGCATGAGCCGCGACGGTGCCGACGCCGCCGCGCGCCGTATAGGCAGCGGGCGGGAACGCCATCCATTTCGGCACCCAACCCTCGACCTTGGGCCGTCCGTTCGTGCCGTCCAGATGGTCGCGGACGATGCGCTTCAAGACCTTGCCCGGTTCCTTCGCATTGGCGGCGGCGACAGGTTCGCCCGCCACCTCGGCGACGATGCGGGTCAGCACCTCCTTGTCGCGGACACACTCGAAAAAGGCGTCGTCGGCCTGCCAGTAGCGGGCCATATCGACGCCGATCTCGCCGCCCACCGCCTCGACGGCGGCGCTGCCGCTGGCGAGCGTTTCGCCCATGACGATCACCACCACGTCCATGACGGCGCGGTCGGGCACGTCGAGCAAGCGGAGGAACACGCCGACAAGTCCGAAGTCGTCGCCGTTGCCGCCGGCCACGGTCGGTTCCTCGGGCGAGAAGCCGAGAAGGTCCAATACGGCGCGGCGCTTCGTATCGAAGTCGGTTTCCGCGCGGCAGGTTTCGACGCTTTCGGCAACCAAATCGTTGCGCGCGGTCTGCGGCTCGGGCTTGATGGTCCAAAGCGGCGAACCGACGATGGCGTGCGCCACCATCAAGCGCAGCGCGACCTTGGGGTGACGGGTCAGCGCGGCGCGCACGGCCGCGTGGCGATGCAGGTCGATATAGGTCTGCATCGTGCTCGTCACCTCGGGGCGCGGCACCTTGGGAGCGGTGTCGATCGGCTCGCCGCGTTCGAGCCGCTTGGCCTCCTTCGACGTGACATAGCCCTCGTAAAAGTCCACCTCGCCGCTCGCGCGCACGTCGATATAGACGCGCGCCCCCTTGCGCTTGGGAGCCTTCACAAACTCGTAGCGATGGAAGTATTCGCCGCGCGGGACGATCACGACATCGCTCCATCCCTCGTCGAGATAGGCTTCGCGGCGATCCTCGATGGCCGCGTCCTGCTCGCGCCAGAAGGCGTCGGCGTCGGCGAAAAAGCGATCCTCGCCGAACAGGTCGGCGATGATCGCGAGCTTGAGCCTCTCGACGTCGAACAGGGCATGTTCGACCTTGATCGACGCGCCGCCGAACAGCCAGTCCTTCAACTGATGGCCGGTCGGGCAATAGGCGTCGGGGTCGCTGAACAGCGCCAGCCATGCCTTTTGCTGGCTCGTGCTCGCCAAGGTCAGGTGCCGGACGGTCGCCGCGTTGATCTCTTCCTTGCGGTAGAGGTCGCGGATGCGCGGCAAGAGATTGCCGAGCGCGAGGATGCGTTTGACGCCAAGCTCGGGGATGCCGAACGTCGCGGAAATATCCGCTTCGTCGCGGCCTTCCTTGACCAGCCGGGTGAAGGTTTCCCAGCGTGTCACCTCGTCGGGCGCGAGCCGCGCGATATTCTCGATCAGCGACGCCTCGATGGCGGCGGCATCGTCGCCGTTCTCGAGAATGGCGCACGGCAAGGGGTCGGCGCTGCCGGTTTCGCCCGCGACGATCTGCGCGGCGGTGAAGCGCCGCGCGCCCGCGACGATCTCGAACGCATCGGGACCGCAATTCGGTCGCACGATCAGCGGCACGAGAACGCCGCGCGCGCGGACGGTCGGAAGGATGTCGGACACGTCCGGCGCCTTCTTCGCGTAGCGCATATTGGCCTTGCTGACGGACAGCTTGCCAAGGTCGATAAAGTCGAGTTTCATTGGTCTGCTCCTTCTGGAGCGCCGGTCCCGTTTGTCTTGCTGGATGGGCGGGACCGGCACTCGATGCGGCGAAACGCGCCGCGCGTCACCCGCCTCGGGGCGGAAGCTCCTTGCCGTTGCGGCTGTCGGCCGCGCGGCGAAGTTCGGTTTCAGCGAAGATGATCGCGCCCGCCCGCCGCGCGGTCTCGGCCCATGTCGAGAGCGGGGCGAACGGTTCGAAATGCTCGTCGCGCTCGATGAACAGGCCGAAGGGCAAGCGGACGCTCGCCATTTCGGACAGGCTGAATGTGCCGAGTTCGGGAAAGCCGAACCCCAAGTCGGCAAGGCCGAACAGCGTGTCGTCATCATCGTAAAGCTCGGTCGCGAGCCATGTTGCCGCGCCCAAGGGATTGAAGAATTTGACCAGCGGAACGGGATCGGGTTCTGGCGCGCCATCGCGCGCGGCGGCGCAGCGGGCCAAGTCGTTCGCGCGCAGCGCGAAGCGCAGTTCGGGGGTCAGCAGGATCATGCCGCCGCCCTCCGCTCGTCGCTTTCGCTGGCCTCGGTATGGCGCGCCATTATCCAGTCGGCGGCCTTGCTCGCCGCGCTCGCGGCGCAGAAGATGGCGCGATTGTCCTCGCGCAAGACCTCCAGCCATGATGCCAGATAATCGGCATGGCGCACGGTCGGTTCGATGCCAAGCGCGGCGCAGAGGAAGGCGCTACCCATTTCGGCGACCAGTTCCTCGCGGGCGTAGTCCTTGCTGCCGAACGGGTTGAGAATCTTGCGGTCGAGGCGCGAGGCGTGGCCGGTCGAATGGGTCAGTTCGTGCAGCGCGGTGCGATAATAGTTGATCTGCTCGAAGAACGCGGGTTGCGGCGGAACCTGCACATAATCATGCGCGGGTACATAGAAGGCACGGTTGCCGCCGATGCGGAAATCGACGCCCGATGCGGCAATAACCGCTTCGGCGACGGGCACGATCTGGCGTTCGGGGAGCGGCGCGGGGCCGGCGGCAAGGCCGGGGCGCAAGCCTTCGCATTGCGCGACGTTGAACACGGTGAAGCGTTTGAGGAAGGGCACGGCGCGGGCCTCGTCGCCGGTCAGGCGTGCGCGTTCCTTCTCGGCCTCGGGGGTGAAGCGGTCGGCATAGACAACGGTGGTCCCGCGCTCGCCCTTGCGGACGTTGCCGCCTGCTTCAAGGGCTTGGCGGAAGGTCAGCCACGATTGCGAAGGATAACCGCACTCGATAACCGCGCCCCAGAGAATGAGCACGTTGACGCCGCTGTAATTGCGGCTGGTGAGCGCATTGCGCGGAAGGCCGGGGGCGGCGGAGAAGCCTTGACCATTGGGGCGGCCCCAAGGCTGGACCCAAGGAACGCGGCCCGCCTCAAGTTCGGCAACGATCCGGTTCGTCACCTCGTCGTAAAGATTGGCGCGCTCTGCCGGGGGCTGGCTCCTGCCAGCTTCTCCGCGCGCGCGATGCTTGCCGCTCTGGCGCATGGCTATCCTCCTGCACCGCCCCAAAAACCCCAGGGCCTCCCCCGGAGCGGGGGTGGGCGGCGAACTGCGACCTGCCGGGCGCGGCCAGAAGGCGGTCCGCACCCGCAGGGCCGCAATGCAATGGAGGAGCCGAGCCCGAGCGCAGTCGAGGGCCGGCTTGCGGGACGCCGGGCCGGGCCCAGAAGGGAGCGCCGTCCACCCGTGCGACGAGGGGAAGGCCCAACGAAAAACGCCGCCGCGCCGGTCAGGCGCGGCGACGACAGGCCGGAGCAAGGCTCCGGCATCCCGCCAGTCCGATCATCACCTTTGGCCGGGACGCGCGAAGCGTGGCCCGGTGGAGCTTGGCGAACGGATGTGAGCCTAGCGGAATAGAGCGGCGGTCGCGCCGCAGGCGCGAGGCGCCCAAAAACCCGGATGCGTCAGGTCAGACCCTGCCGTCTTGACGCACTCTCGCCATGGTCGCCTTACGCGACGGTGACGCGGAGGCGAGCACTCGGCCGACTGACCCGCCGCGGATCAACCGTGCAGCGGGGATCCGTGCGAACCGGTGCGAGCGGTCATCGCGGGCAACAGGCTCATCATGGCGGCACTGGCGATGATGATCGCGCCGACCGCCGCGGCGATGCCGGTCGCGGTCGGCCGCGCGCCGCCGAGATGCATCAGGCCGGAGACGACGCTGTGGCCGGCGATCCCGGCGGGCACAGCGAAGAGAAAAGCGACCGCCCCGCGAACTGGAACCGGCAACCGTGACGCGATGAGCATGCGTCCGATCAGCAAGGCCGCGACGCCGACGACGAGGCCGAGAAGCAGGCCGAGCAACAGCCCCAGCTCGCCACCCGCCGCCCACAGAAAGGTGGCCGCACCCAGCCCGACCGGGAGCGCGAAGACGGCGAGCCGGAACATCGCCCAGGCGAAGAGGACGATGCCGGTGGCGGAAAGGATCAGACCGAGCAGCATGACGACCAACTCCATAGCCTCGGAACATAGCAGAAACACGAATCCGCATGAAGCCCGGATCGGTGCTCACTACGGACGGCCTGGCGCAGCCGTCTCGGGCGGCCCTGCGCGTAGCACGACGAACAGCGTGGCCGCGCCGGCTTCGCTCCGGCCGGCAGGGGGCCGGTCGCCGATCGCGAAGAAGATGGCATTGGCGGTACGCGGCGTTGCACTGGCGGCCGCGACAGCCGACTGGGAATTGACGGGCACTCCGGCGACGCTCGCGAGATAGGCGCGGGTCTCGCCGGGCAGCGCGCGGCCGGTCCGCACGTGCTCGGCATAGCGTGCCGGTCCCGCATTATAGGCTGCGAACAGACCGGGATAGCCGAAGCGGTCATACATCAGGCGAAGATAGAGCGTCCCCGCCAATATGTTGTCGCGCGGGCTATGTGGATCGGACCCGAGCCCGAGCCGCGCGCGCATTTCGGACCAGGTGCCGGGCATGAGCTGCATCAGCCCCATCGCGCCGGCGTGGCTGGTGATCGGGCGACCGTCCAGCATCGTGCGTCCGCCGCTCTCGGCGCGCATGACGCGCTCGATCCATTCTACCGGCACGCCGAAACGCGCCGAGGCTGCCTCGATATAAGGCCGCCAGTGAACGACCGACTGCGCGCCAGCCGGCGCCGCCGCTAGCAGCGCCAAGGCGGTGATGGCGACCCTCAGCCCAGCCACAACAGCCGCGCCTCGCCGATGACGTCGCCGCGCGATGTCGGTCCGAAATAACGCCCGTCGAACGAATCCGGGCTGTCCATCAGGAGGAACAGCGCACCGGTTCTCAGTGTCACACATCCGCTCCACCGCGGCATCGGCCGCCCGCGGCCGTCAGCTTCGCGGCGATCAGTGACTGGGCGGCCATTTACGGAGATATCGCGACCACGGGCGCAAACGCGGTCGCCGGGCACGGCCGCGACGCGCTTCACCAAAGGGACGTTGATCGGAATGTAGCGCCGCTCGGCGGCGAGCCGGCGCCAGCGGTCGGGCACGCGGGCCAGCACCATGTCGCCAGCCGCGATGTCGTGACGGCCGCCAACGGCATAGAGGCCGATCGGCGCGCTGGCCGACACGTTCCAGACCAGCCGCGGCGTCGGGGGCAGCGCGATCGTCGCCGTCAGCGCGGCGACGCCAACACTGATCAGCACGGAGGCCCGAACCGGCAGACGGGAGGGTAACAGCCTAGCCATTTCCGCCATCCCGCATGTTCGCGCGCGACCAGGCCTCGATATCGTCGATATGGTAGCGCCAGACGGTGCCGTGTTTCCGGCAGCACGGACCGCGCCGCTCGCGGCGCATCTTCTTGAGCGTGTCCGCTGCGAGGCCGAGATGGAACGCGGCCTGCTTGGTTGTCAGGAACGGGCAATGTTCGCGTGCCCGCCGGGCGCGCTCCGCGGTCGAAGATACAGCTCCACCGTTCACAGCGGGCGGCGCCACCTCGGTCGGTGTTCGTGCGCCGCCGCCTGCTTTGTCGTTCGGATCGTGTGTCATGGATGCAGCGTCTAGTCCGACGAACCCGCGTTACCCGCCGATCAGGCCCGCACGCGCCGCTTCCTGATCCGCGACGTAGGCGTCCAACATGTCCGCCTGACCGGGAAGCAGCGCGTCGATCGCCGGGAGGCCGTCAATATCGTCGCGGTAAAGCAGCACCGATGGGCACTGGCCTTCGACATTACCGAGATTGGGGCGATGCTGGGCATAGCCGATGAGCGCGGCCAGATCGGGATCGAACGCTCGAGCGATGGCGGGCGGGTAGACGAGATACTGATTCTCGAACGTCCGCAGCCATCCGAGGCAATAGGAGGTGATGACCGCGCGGCGCACATGATCGGACTGGTTAGCGCCGGCACCATGCAGGATCGATCCGAGGAACAGCAGCGCGGAGCCGGGTGGCATTTCGGCGGCGACCGGACGTGCATCGCCCGGTTGCGATGCCGCATCGTGATGGCTGCCCGGCCAGACCAGCGTCGCGCCACTCTCCAGCGTGAACGGATCGATCGGCCAGATGACGTTGATCTGATAGTGCATCCCGGTCTTGACGCCGCCCCAGAGATCCTGGTCGCGGTGCGGCACCTGCGCGAGCGCGCCGGGATGGATTTCGATCGCCTGGGTGAGGTTGAGAACGATACGATCGCACCATTCCCCGAGCACCGTTTCGGCGATACCGCAGATGATCGGGTGCAGCACAAGGCCGGCGATATGCCGTGAACGCCGCAACAACGCGCCAAAGCGCTTGGTGCGGGCTCCGTAGAATCCGCCTTCGCAAAAGGGCGTGGCGACGAAGCGCGGTGCGAGTTCGGCTTCGAGCGCGGTGATTAGCTCGGTCGGCACGGCGTTATCGACAATGACAAAACCGTCGGCGAGCAGCATCGCGGCGAGGCGGGCGGGGTCGTGCATCGCCATTCCCTTCACGCGGCTCTTGCCGCCGCATCGGGAGTGATCGCACCCGGCACATAGATGCCGTTCGACGCCAGCAGCGCAGGCGTACCGGCGCAGATCTCGATGCGGAACGCTCCAAGGAACGCGCCATCGATGCGGCGCGCGGGGCCGAGCGGCGCTGCGCGCCAGCCCATCGCCAAAACCTCCTCGCGAAAAGCAGCGGTCACGACGCCGGTTAGCATGGTGATTCCGCTGCCGAGCGCATGATCGACCATCGCCGAGATGAGCCGGTTGCGGACACGCAGGCGTCCGGGGGCGCCCAATCGTTGCGGCAGGCAAAGTCGCGTAATCTCGCGAACCTGCTCCCCCCGGGGCGCATCGCACTCGCAGAGCGACGCGAAACGATCGGCGAGCAGATGCGCGCCCTCTGTCGATAGCAGCCGCATCGACCCCTGGTGAATGCAGCCATCGTCGGTGGCGATCAGATAGACCGCCTTGTCGCCGTCATAGCTGTCGATTTCATAGCGGCCGCCGACGACCGGAACATCCCAGCCCAGCAGATCGACGAACAGGGTCTTGCGGTCCTCGAACATCGAGGCGGCGCGCGCATCGGTAAGCGAGCACCCTTGGACAATATGGATCATAGCAGTAGCTCCCGTTCAACGTGAACGGTCGCAAAAGGAGCAGAGATGCGGAGTTCAAACAGTCGTCAATATTGAGGATGCGGCGATCCTACTCAGAAGCGCGGGACGATCTCCTCGATGCAGACGATCCCGCAGGCGAGCGCGATCGCCGGGAGCTGCGCGCGGGAATAGATGCCAAAATGCTCGCGCAGGTCGCGCATGTAGGTGCGCACGGTCGTTGGCGCGATGTGCATCATGATCCCGATCTCGACGTCGCTCTTGCCCATCGCCGCCAAGCGAAAGCATTCGAGCCGCTTTGGGCTGAGATGGGGCAATTCCAGGCGGCGCGCCGGAAAGCCGTGCAAGCGCCGCGCCTCGGTAAAAGCCTCGCTCGCCATCAGCGTCGCGATCCGGCAGATATGCGATGGCGGCAATTGCCCGTCGCGCGTTGCGAACGTACAGCATCCGGGCGGCTCGCCGGCGACGCCAATCGGAACGGTGAGGCCGTTGCGCAGGCCATGACGCGCGGCTTCGCGCACGATGCGCGCCTGCCGCCGCGTGAAGCCGCCCAGCAGTCGCTCCATTTCGTGCCAGCCGAACGCCCGGCTTGTCGAGCGCGCCGCGAGCAAGGCGGGATCGTCGCGGTAATTGCCTTCGGCGACGAAAACGTCGCCCCAGCTCTGGAAATTGTCCATGCGGAAATATCGCCCACCGGGCTGAAAGAAGGCCATGCTCTGGACGATCGCGAGCCATGGGAGGCCGAGCTGGCGTGCGGCGGCCTCGCTGCAACTGAACAGCTCGCGATCACTGTTCGCGCGCCTGGCCTGCTTAATATAGGCATCGAGGTCGCGAAACAGCACCGAGGGGCACTCCTTTCGACGCGCGCGTTGCGGGCGCGTCTATCGGGCGCGTGGTTCCAGCCCACGCGCGTGCAGCCCCCGATGATTTACTTGGTCTTGCTCGGCCGCCCCGTCGGCTTGTGCGGATGGCGCCGGAGCGTCACCGCCGGGCGCGCCAGTATCGCGCCGATTTCCAGTTCGTCGTCCGAAACGATCGAGATCGATATCCGGCCGGACAAGAGATAGACGGCATTGACGCCGAGTGCCTTCGCGAGCCGCTCCATTGCTTTCAGCGTCGGGCTCGACCGGCCATTTTCGATCGCACTCAGATAAGAGCTGCTCGTGCCCGCATCATGGGCGAGCGCTTCTTGCGTGATGCGCATCGCAAGCCGCAATTTCCTGAGATTCAAACTGAAGGACTTCGACGCATCCATAAGGGCGTAAGTTCACGCCCTGCGACCATTACTCCACACTGGATACAGGTTGGAGTTATTATCTATATTATTACGTTTTTACAAATATTTAAATGAGATTCCCGAACAACGCGCACTCAACTCTGATGCGGATTCTCAGGCGCGCCAAAAGACCGCATTCGGACGGTCGAATCGGTCGATGACCGAAGCCCTCACGCCAGGACATTGGCCGTGGCCGCCGCAGTGGAAATCCCATCGGCGTCGTCACATCCGGGGCGAGCATTGATTTCAAGCGCCGAGCGAATCACGATGCGAACAACGTCCCGTGGACACGTCCGCAATCGCCGTTCCGGCGTGGCGTACAGGAATCATCGGATAGTTTGACGTGCCTGTGTGTCGTTGTCTCCTTTGATTTGAATGCAGCGAAGCGGAGCGTCGCATTGGTTCATAGTTATGAAATCACCGTTCGTGTCGGGCCGCTGGCCGCCCACCATGCCAACCGACTACTCGCAACAGTCGGTTCTGGCGGTAATCCCGCAGCGGTCCGGTTTGCTCCAGCCCCGCCGAATTGTACTCGGATCTTCATGATGCAGCGGGATCGGTCCGGGGATCGGTAGTGACGAGCCCGAAAAACGTGGCGCCGGCATTGCCTGGAGGATATTGTCGATCTCCCGATAGACGCCTCGCGCTGCCATATGAGGATGGCGCGCCGCTTCGTCCGGATCAAGCACGGGGGCAAAGCAGGCATCGCTGCCTTCCAGCAGTGCGCGCCATTCTTCCCGTGTCCGCATGGCGAATATCTCGCTAAAACGCTGCTTGAGCTCGGGCCAGGCATCACGATCATAGCCGTCGTCAAAACTGCTATCGCCGGCCAACCCCAGCTTTTTGCAAAGCAGCGCATAGAACTTGGGCTCGAGTGATCCGACTGAGATGAAATTCCCGTCGGCGCACCGATAGGTCGAGTACCAGTGAGGGCCGTCAAGGATGCTGCAGCCGCGTATGCTGGCAACCTGGCCGGCGGCCTTCAGGCTCAGGAGCAAGTTCATCATGTGAGCGCTCCCATCGACGATCGCGGCGTCAACCACTTGCCCATTCCCGGTATCCCGGGCGTGCATTGCCGCTGCGAGGACGCCGATGGCCAAATAAAGCGCTCCACCCCCAATATCGCCTACCAGGCTTGGCGGCGCCATTGGCGGTTCACCAGGATGCCCAGCATACCAAAGGGCTCCTGACAGCGCGATATAGTTGATGTCATGGCCGGCCGCTTGGGCGAGAGGTCCCTGCTGCCCCCAACCCGTCATGCGACCGAATACAAGGCGGGGGTTACGCGCTAGGCAAACCTCGGGACCAAGGCCGAGCCTCTCCATCACCCCAGGCCGCATGCCTTCGATCAGTACATCGCCCCTTTGGACGAGATCCAGGACATGCGCGACGCCTTCGGGGGACTTCAGATCCAAGGCAATTACACGTTTCCCGCGGTTCACAATGGCGCCGCTGCCAAGATCGATATTTTCGGAGTTAGGGCTTACGCGTTCAATGACGACGACATCGGCGCCAAGGTCGGCCAACAGCATTCCGCAAAACGGCGCCGGGCCGATGCCCGCAATTTCGAGTATTTTGAGGCCTGCAAGCGGACCAGTTTTCGTCATTCAGGCATACCTGCGTCTGAGACCTTGGCGCTTTGATCCAGGCCGTTTCGCCGCTCCAGATTTCGAGACGGGTTGCAGTCGTGCTGGGCGGCAGTGTCGAAAGTAAGATTGGCAAAATGACCTTGATTCGCCTAATTCATTCTCTGGAGCAATTATTCCTGTGGGGCATGTCCATGCTCGATTCTCGCCTCAAGCATGCCGTCGCGGTTGGTCAGCTTCGTTCCTTCTCCAGGGCAGCGGATGCGGTTGGTGTCACGCAGTCGGCGGTGACCAAGAGTGTCGCTGAACTCGAACGGTATCTTGGCTATTCCCTTTTCCATCGGACCTCACGGGGCGCGATGCCGACAGAGGAGGGACGCGAATTTATCGATCGCGCAGCGCGCTTGCTTGCCGACGCAGCTGAACTACTCGGAGATACAGCCCGCCGCGCCGACGCCTATGCGGGCCCGCTTCGAATCGGACTGTTCCCAGGGTCAATCGACTGGTTGCTCACCCAACCTCTGGTTTCTTTGCTGCGGCGCCATCCGGCAGTGCGCGTCGAAGTCGTTTCGGGCAACAGCGAAAGGGGCGTGCGACTCCTGTCGCGCGGCGATATCGATGTCGCCTTTGGACTTGAAGCGGCCTTTGCACGCTGGCCGGAATTCAAGTGCGAGCGGGTCGCCTCGATCGAAATACTGCCTTTTGTGCGGAACAATCATCCCATTCTGGGGATAAACCCGACCAGCAAGGAGCCGCTGGTCCAGTTCGAATTCGTAGTGCCCTCATCTTCCGAACCCTACACATCGATCATTCAGCAGATGTACGAAAAAAGCGGTAAGCGTCCCGCTGACTGGATCCACATGACAGACTATTTTCAATTGGTTCGACGGATCGTTGCCACATCCGATGCTATCGGGATGGTTGCAAAACAGTTCACCGAGAACTCATGGTTTCGCGCCAATTTCGTGGCCTTGGAGGGAATCGGTTTATTCGATCCATTGACGCTTTGTTATGCTGTGCGTAGCCGCTGGCAGGTAAAACCGGCTGGCCGTGCGCTCGTCAGCCTTGTTCGTCAGGCATGGCGCACCGCACCATCGGATTAACGGCAAGGGGGCGGGGTGCGATCGGAAATCCGCTGCATCCGTCGCGATCAGCTAGAGCATTTCGCGCAGAAGTGGGAACCGGCTTTCCGGCAGGAAATGCTCTAGCAAATTGATCTTGGGCATTTTCCGAGTTGGCGGGTGATTCCACTCGCCTCGAAAATGGCCTAGAAGCTAATCGCCACTTCTCCGCCGATGACGCGCCCCCTGTTTAGCGGTGAAAGGCTTGCACCCGTGCCCCCGAAGGCCGCCGGCAAAGGTGTATCGCCGCCAATCGTCACCTCATTCAGGAGGTTTCGGCCATAGATGGAGAAGCGCCAGTGCTTGTTGTCGGTCGCCAATGTGAGGCTCGCATCGAGCATATCGGCGCCCTGAAGGAAGCCGACGTTGTTGTCGGTGAATGCCGCCTTGTCGCGATGCGTGAAGCTGACACGCGCCGTTGCTGTCCCCAATTCGCCAAGCTGCTGATCATAAGTCAGCCCCACGCCATAGGTCCATGGCGACAGCCTTGGCAATTTGAGCGCACGATCCACATCGTTGATGACGCCATCACCGCTGAGGTCGAACTGGACGTTGCGATACTGGCCATTCACGTAGCCGAGCTGACCCGAAATCACGAGGTTGGACAAAAGAAAAAACTGCCCCTCGGCCTCGACGCCTTTGATTGTGGCGTCGGCGGTGTTCCGTATGACCTGGCTGACGCCAAGCGGTCCGGGCAGGTTGATCTCGCGCTGCAGGTCCTTCATGCGATTGTAGAAGGCCGCCAGGTTGATCCGGTGGCGCCCGAATTGCTTCTTGGCGCCGAGTTCGAAACTGTCCTGGGTCTCTTGATTGAATGGCCCCGGCGGCACAGCGGGATCGGTGTTGCGCAAATTATATCCGCCGCTGCGGAACCCGCGCGTGTAAAGGCCATAAATCTGCGTGTCGTCATCCGGCTTCCACTGAAGGCCGATTTTCGGCGTAAACCCTCGCCATTTTGCCGCGTCGGCGAAATTGGTTGCACAGATCAGCGTGTCTAGATTGCAACCATTTGCGCGTAAGGCCGAGACCCGAACGGCTTTGCGTTCCCAACTATACCGCGCGCCGAGATTCAAGGTCAGCGTATCGGTGAAATGCCAGTCGGTCGAAGCAAAAATGCCCCATGTTGTCTGGTCTTGCGTACCCCCACCGGAAACGATCCGAGCACCGCCCAAAAGATTCCGCAGCTCGGCGTAACGAAGATCCTGGGAAAAATAGTATAGACCGGTTGTCAATTCGACGTCACCGAACCTTCCGGCATAACGAAGTTCGTCGCTGAGTTGATCCTGGTCGATTTCGAAAAAGGCATGAAAGAAGGACTGTGGTGTTCCATCGATATCAGCGCCCGCGGAGGATCGGAATTTCCGATAGCCAGCGATGTTGGTGAAGACGCCTTCGCCCAGACCGACATCGATGTTGGTTTCCACGATCGCCTGGTCCCATTTGGCATCATAGAAACCTGGGAAATTGATCGAAAACCTGAAGCTGTCGCGGGGAAACAGCGCGTGACTCTGGACAGGGGCTCCATCGCTTTCGACATCGCCATGCTCATAGCGGAGATCCATTCGGAAGCGGTCGCCACCCTTGAGCGAAAGTGCCGGGCGAATGATAAGGTCATGTGATTTACCGAAGCTGCGATTGTCGAAGCGGTTGCGAAACCAGCCATTGTCGTCGCTGTAGTAGACGGCCAATTTGGCAGCCAAAACGTCATCGACGATAGGTCCGGTAACCGTGCCGCTTACGGTCTTTTTCAGTCCCGTTTCAATGGATAGCTTGGCTTTGGCTCCAAAATCGAAGCTGGGCCGCGTGGTCCGCACAACCACGGCACCGCCGGTAACGTTGCGACCGAAAAGCAAGCCTTGCGGTCCACGCAGAACTTCGATCCCCTCAAGGTCGAAGTTGTCCAGCACGACACCAGCGTTGATGCCGAGGTAAATACCGTCAGTGAAAACGCCTACGGTGGGGTCGATCGATGGGATCGTGCTGTTGATGCCGAGGCCCCGGATAGTGAAATTGGCATAGCCCGGTGCCGTACCCACATCCTCGAGCTGGACGTTGGGAACGTCGTAGCTCAGACTTTGAAGATTCTGGACGAACTTGGCATCCAGCTGCGCTTCACCAAAAGCCGTGACCGCCATCGGTACTTTCTGCACGCTTTCGCCATAGCCCTTTTTGGTGGCGGTAACGACAATGTCCTCAGCCAGCGCTTCCGTGGCGCTCCCGGTTTGGTCGTTCGCCTGGGGCGTTGCTTCCTGGGCAAATGCTGTTCCCGAGCACAACAACGCGGCAGAAGCCAATAGACATCCTCTCATGGCTGATCCTCTCTTCCCAGGAGATATTGTGTAGTTCATGCCGTTTGGCGGCATTTGAGGGCCGTCGTCCAATTCAATTCGCTGCAGAACTATTCCTGCTGCTCATCGATATCTGGCGGCAGCACGACGCCATCGGCAGCCCGACGGCCGCTCAAAAATATCATGGTAATTCATCGGGTTGATTACGCTCTCAGCGCCCGTTCTACCGCCTCAAGGCTGTCATTCAGCCCGAGCGGGTGCTCGGCATCCGTGAAGTCGACAATTCTACCCCAGTGCCGGGCGACATCATCGAGCGTGAACGCCCTGTCCGCTCCGAAGGCGTGCCCAAGCGCGCGCTCCCACCTAAGCTTGGCGATATAGCCGGCTCCAACTTCAAAAAGCCCTTTGGTTTCGCTGCAATTCTCGTGCGCAAGCCAACCGACCAATGGACTGATCGCTTCCGCTCTGAGATTGGCGAGAAACTCTTGTGGAAAGGCAGTCGCGGTCATACGCGATGCGGCGATTGGGGCGATCGTATTAACCTGGATGTTTCTGGACCGCCCCTCCTCCGCCAGCGCGTTCGCAAGCCCCAATATTCCGAGCTTGGCTGCGGCATAGTTGGCCTGACCGAAGTTGCCGTAGATTGCGGCTGCAGACGTGGTCATGACGATGCGGCCATAGCCCTTGTCGCGCAGTATCGGCCATGCTGCCTGCGTCACTGCCCGCGTCCCATTCAGATGGACCCGCTGAAGCAGTGTCCAGTCTTCGTCGGTCATTTTGTGGAAGCTCACATCGCGCAGGATGCCGGCATTGTTGATGACGACGTCAACGGTTCCGAAGTTGTCAACCGCGGCTTGGATGATCAGCGCGCCCTCCTCGACCGACGCATAATTTGCCACCGCCTGACCGCCCGTGGCTCGAATTTCGTCGACCACATTGTCAGCGGCTGTGGAGCAGCTGCCGCTCCCTTTCTCGTCGCCACCCAGATCATTCACCACCACCTTGGCTCCGCGCCCGCCAAACATCAGCGCGTACTGGCGCCCAAGTCCGCCTCCGGCTCCGGTCACAACCACTACCCTGCCATCGAAACGAAGCTCTTCGTCCATCGCTTGTCTGCCTCTTTTACCTGAGCGACGCATCTGCGCATTTGATCCTGTGCGAGTCAGGCACGCGGCTCCATTTCCGTCGACGCTGTCGTTTTCGTCTGAGCCTTACCGAAAGGCTTGAATGCCGGTCAGGGCGCGCGAAACAACAAGCTTTTGAATCTCCGTCGTGCCATCGGGGATGGGGCAAATGATCGCCTCACGCACCAGCCGCTCAACGATGAATTCGCGGGTGACGCCGTTGCCGCCATGGATCTGAAGCGCATCGCGCGTCGCTTCGATCGCCATTTCGGTGGCGTACCACTTGGCCATCGAGCATTCCGTCTCTGCGCGCGTGCCCGCCTGGACGAGGGATATTGCCCGGTGCGTCAACAGACGGGCTGCGTCGATCTTGGTCGCCATGATGGCGATCTTGTCGGCGATCAGCTGATGGCCGGCGATCTTCTTGCCATGCTGCGCGCGATCGCGAGCGTACGCGATCGCCTCATCCATTGCTCGCCGTGCGATGCCGATACTCCACATCGCCATATGGCAGCGGGCAATCTCGAACACTTGCAACGTATTGCGCAATCCATCGCCGACCCGGCCGATCGTGTTTGCCACCGGTACGCGGCAATCGGACAGGAATATCTGTGCAGTCGATTGGCCGTTGAGCGCCATCTTCTGGATATCGCGCACCTCATACTCACTCTCGTCACGATCGACCAGGATGTGAGTGACTTCATTTTCGCCAGTCTTGCACGTACAGATGAAGATGTCCGAGTAGGCTCCGTTGGTGATCCAGGTCTTTTCGCCATTGATGACCCAGAAATCGCCGTCTCGTACGGCGCGTGTCTTAATGGCGGCGACGTCCGAGCCGACATCGGGCTCCGAGATGCCGAGCGAAACGAACTTCTCGGCCGCGACGAGGTCGGCAAGATAGCGTTGCTTGATCGTCTCCGGGGCGAAGCGGCGGATGAGTTCTGCGCCAACCGCGTTGATGAAGCCGGGTATGGCCACATCGAGCGAGGAATAGGCGATCTCCTCGAAAATGAGCAGATGAGTGAGCCATCCCATATCAAGCCCGCCCCATTGCTCCTGATGCGGTGCGGTAATATGGCCATAGCCGGTCAGTGCTTGAGTCCATTCCTTCATGAGCGGTTTGGGGATGAATCGCTCCCCATGCCGGCGGATTTCCGGCTCAAGCTTGTTGTCGAGAAAGCGGCGGACGGTTTCCACCGCCATGCGTTGTTCATCGGACAGCTCAAAGTTCATATCGTGACCCCGTGTTTCCCTAGGCGCGCTCTGACAACTACCGGCCCAGGATCGTGACGGCGACCACCGCCTCTTCCACCCCGATGACACCTCCGCCGTTCTGCGCGATCGCGAACCGGGCATTCGGAACCTGTCGATCTTCCGCCTCGCCGCGCAATTGCAGCGCAAGCTCGTAGATTTGGCCGAGCCCGGTGGCGCCGATCGGATGTCCCTTGCATTCAAGCCCGCCCGACGTGTTTACCGGAATACGCCCACCCAGCGCCGTCTCACCGCGCTCTGCCGCGAGTCCGCCCTCGCCAGGCGGCGTCAGGCCGAGCGCCTCGATTTCAATGATCTCGCCAACCGCCGTGGCGTCATGCACCTCCGCGACGCCAATATCTTCTGGCCCCACGCCGGCCATCGCATAGGCCCGGTTCGCCGCAAGGCGGCTGACATGGTGGTCATAATCAAAGGGATCGCGCGCGGCGCCGGTTTGCAGCACAGACGCCAGGATTCTTAGCGCCCTGTCCGGGGCTGCCGACAGTTTGCGCCGACCGGCTTCGCTGCAGATGATCGCAGCGGCGGCGCCGTCGCTGATCGGGGAGCACATCGGCAGTGTGAACGGGTAAACGATCGGAGGCGCAGCGAGTACACTTTCGACGGTATATGGGAGGCGATACTGGGCAAGCAGATTGCGCGTCGAATGCATGTGATTTTTCGCCGAGACGGCCGCGATTTGCGCTTGCGTCGAGCCGTAGGTCTTCATGTGCGCGCGTGCCATCGCGGCGTATACATCCATGAAAACGCTGTAAGGCTGACTCGATGTCGTTCCTTCCGGAACATCGACGCCATTGCCCATGGCCAGCAGCTGCGCGCGGCCCGACTCGGTTTCATGCACGTCCCAAGCGCCATCGAATGCACTGAACATGAGCGCCTTGTCGGGCGAGTACATCTTCTCCGCGCCGAGCGCGAGTACGACATCCGCTGCCCCCGATCGAACATAGGCGGCGGCCATGTGCAAGGCCGTGGAAGCCGTCGCACATGCGTTTTCGACATTCACCACGGGAACGCTTGAGATGCCCATCGCTCGCGCCACGATTTCGCCGCGGATCATGTCCTGGCCCTCCATATGCCCCTGGACGCAATTGCCGAAGAAGATGGCTTCGACATCGCCGGCGGTGCATCCTGCGTCGGAAAAGGCCTGCGACGAAGCTTCGGCGCAGAGCATTTTCAGGCTCTTGTCGAACTGTTTTCCGAACGGGGTCATCCCAACCCCCATGACGAATATGTCGGTCATTCGTTGATCCATTCTTCCAATGTGTTCCGCATCCGATCAGGTCTCACCGGTCGGAAAAATCGGGCTTCCGCTTCTCCCGGAATGCCGCCAGTCCTTCGACAATGTCGTTGGACAAGGCGTAAGCAGCCATGGCTTCGAGTTCGTGACGCAGCCCGACTTCGAGCGAGCTATCCTGCGCAGCGCGGACTAGCTGCTTCATGTAGGCGAGCCCTGGCCGGCTCTTTTCTGCAAGAGATTCTACCAGCGCTTGCGCTGCCGCAATGAGATCCTCGGGAGCAACCAGTTGGGTCACGAGTCCGGCTTCCTTCATCTCGGCAGCCGAGATGGTCCCGCCGGTCATCATCAGATGTTTCGCACGCGCTTCGCCGATCTTCCTAGGGAGTCGAACCGACCCTCCACCGCCGGGCAACAGGCCGTAATTTGCATGGGCGTCGCCAAATCTGGCCGGGTGCGCGGCAATGACGAGATCACAGCACAACACCAGTTCCAAGCCGCCGGCGAGCGTAAGGCCGTTGACCGCCGCAATTATCGGAAGGCGCGACGTCTCGATCCTGTTAAAAGCCTGACCGAGCCGCGGCAGAAACAGATTTAAGCGTTCGGCGAGAGTTTGTCCGCCTGTTCCATCGCCAATTGCGAGCAGATCCGCGCCAGCGCAAAACGCCCGTCCGGCGCCGGTAAGAATGCAAGCGCGCACCGTCGCATCTGCTTCCGCTGCCTCGATCGCTGCGGCTAGTTCCTCGGCCAAAGCCAACGACAGACTGTTCAACGCTGCCGGCCGGTTGAGGGTCACCCAAAGCGCTGGGCCGCGTTGCTCAACCAGGATGTATTCATAATCCATTGCAGTCTCCCGCGCGCCGGCAGGCGGTCACCGGAATAGAGGATGTGGCTAGGATGGCTGCGTCGGTCATGCCCCCGAAATGCGCCGGTCCTGGCCCGCCCAATAGGGCTCTCGAAGCTTTGAACGAAGCACCTTTCCGACATTGCTCAACGGCAGTGGCTCGGCGGTAAAAACGACCTTGCTTGGCTTTTTTGCGGAGCCCAGACGCTGGCGCACCAAATCTATTATCTCGGTCTCCGTGATTTGTGCTCCGGGCTTGACACGCACCATTGCAAGCGGCGTTTCACCCCATTTTTCATGGGGCACGCCAAAGACCGCGACCTCGAGTACACCGGGATGGTCGGCAATTACGTTTTCGATTTCGGTGGGATAGATATTGAAGCCGCCTGACACGATCATGTCGTTGTTGCGATCGAGCAGATACAAAAATCCGTTTGTGTCGATCATGCCGACATCGCCGGTTTTGACCCAGCCATCTTCCATGCGCCGGGCGGTTTCCTCCGGATCGTTCCAGAATTCCTCCATCTGGCCATTTTCGAACCGTGCGACGATCTCGCCGGGCTCGTTTGGTCCCAGCACCTTTCCGTCCTCGTTACGGATTTCGATATCGGCGCCGCTCATGGGACGTCCGACCGCCCGAATTGGGGCAGAACCTTCAAATTCGCCGAACCACTCGTTGGGCCCCATAGACGCGATGGGCAGGATTTCGGTCTGTCCATAGCCCGAATGAAGAACATGATTCCCGAATATCTGGCACGACTTGCGAAGCGTCGGCTCGGAGATCGGCGCTGAAGCACTCAGCAGAAACTTCAAATTCGGAAAGTGGCGGCCATATGCCCCGTCGTGATGCACTATGGCATTGAGCATGGTGGGGGCTACAAAGGCATGGCTGATCCGTTCCTGCTCGAGAGTGTCAAGAAAGGACGCTGGATCGAAGCCGTCCATCATCACGTTGCGGGCGCCGCAATACCAGGCCGGCACGAACAGGAAGCCCGATGCATGGGACAACGGGCCGACATGCAGAATGGCATCCCCTGGAGCCACTTGGGGGCCGATGCTGAAAAATGCGGCGGAGATCGTCATCCATGAACGGTGCCGATAGGCAACGCCCTTGGGTTTGCCCGTCGTGCCGCCGGTGTGGCGGATGACACAATAGTCCTCCGGCGCGACGACGGGATCAGGATCCCGGTCCGAGGCTGTCGCCAACCAATTCTCATAGTTGTGATCGCGGATAATGATCCGCTCAAGCGTCGGAGCTTGGGCATCCAGCCCCGCCAACTCCGAAGCCAATGCCTCATCGACCAGCGCCAACCGAGATCCGGTACTCGCGATCATATGGGCGTGCGTTTCACATCGGTTGCGCGCATAGAGAGGAACACGCGTATAGTTTCCAATGGCAGCCGCCAGTATGATGTCGGCGGCCTCGATGGAGTTCTTCTCCAGCGTAGCAATCCGGTCACCCGGTTGAAGGCCGCACTCCGCAAGAGCATTTGCGAGCTTCACGCCGCGCAACCAGGCTTCCGAGAAAGTCAACCGCCTGTGGCCGTGAACGAGAGCCTCTTGCTGGGCGAAATAACGTGCGGCGCGACGTATTTGCGTACGGACGTCCATCAGCCGCGCTCCTCTAAGGCGCTCGCCCACAATGGCGCAGTCGACACATAATAAACTGACATGCGATAGGCCTCTCCGGACTTCTTTTCGTAAGCATCTGTGTCTGCAGCATTGATCCAATCGTCCAATTCAATATTCTGCGATGCTATTCTTGCTGCTCATATTATCGTGCCGGATCATGTCGGCGGCTTTCTCGCCGATCATGATGCAGGTTGCATTGGTGTTGCCGTTGACGACTGATGGCATGATCGAGGCATCGGCCACGCGGATATTTGCGAGGCCGTGAACGCGCAGGCGGTTGTCGACCACCGCCATCTCGTCGGTGCCCATCTTGCATGTTCCCACCGGATGATAAGCATGATTGGCTTCTGCCCGGATATAGGCGTCGATCTCTTCATCAGTTTCAAGGTAGCGGTCAGGATAGAGAGGCCGTTTCATCATCGCCTTCATGCGATCCGAATGCAGGATCTCCTGCACGACACGGAAGGCATTGCGCAACGTCTTGAGGTCGTCGGGATGACTCAAGAGATTGAGGTCCATCTTGGGATCGGATTCGGGGTTTGAGTCATGTAAGGCAACCCAGCCGCGGCTCTTTGGGCGCCCAATATTGAGAATGATCGTATAGCCCCATTTCGTCATCAGCTTGTAGTCGCGCGCATGGTCGCGATAGGCGAGCGGCACGACATGGACCTGGCAATCCGCCCGGTTCTGCCCCGGCGCGGATCGCAAGAAACCGCCTGCAGCCGTGGGCGGCGATGCCAGCCAGCTTTTCCTTTGCGTGAGATACTGGAATAGGTCTCGCACGGTCTTGATCGCGCCAACGACATTGAGTGCGATCCCGAGCCGCTTCTTCGACTGGTAGATCAGCATCAGGTCAGGATGGTCGTGAAGATTCTGGCCGACACCGGGAATATCATGAATCACTTCGATTCCATGCTTCTCCAACTCATCACGCGGTCCGATACCGGAAAGCATCAACAGTTGGGGCGAATTATAGGCGCCGCCGCTGACAATGACTTCCTTTTCGCACGGGATCGTCTTCAACTGCCCGTCCTGGGAATACTCGACTGCCACCGCGCGGTTGCCCTCAAACCTGATACGATGGACGCGGGCATGTACTTCGACGCGGAGGTTGCCGCGCCTGCCCATCACCGGATCAAGGTAACACGCCTTCACGCTGGCGCGCTTCCCGTCCTTCACGGTAAACTGATAGATGCCGACACCTTCCTGGCTGGCCCCATTGAAGTCCGGATTGGCTTGATGGCCCAGTCCAGTCGCCGCCTCGATGAAAGCATCATAGACATCGAATTCGCGCTTGCCGTTGGATACGTGAAGCGGTCCCGACGAGCCGTGAAACTCATCCTCACCGCGCTCATTATTCTCAGCCTTGCGGAAATAGGACAGGACATCGTTGTAACCCCAGCCGTCGTTGCCGAGTTCGGCCCAGTGGTCGAAATCCGACCGGTCGCCGCGGATATAGACCATCCCGTTCATACCGCTCGATCCACCCAGCATCTTCCCGCGCGGATTGTAGAGGCGGCGGTCGTTGAGCGCCTTTGAAGGGTCGGTGTTGAACCGCCAGTTGAGCGTATTGATCCGATAGTCTTGGATCAGCGCCGCAAAAGCGCCGGGCGTGGACACAAGCGGCGAGGTGCCTGGGCCGCCTGCCTCGAGCAGGCAAACGGTGACATCGGGGTCCTCGGACAACCGGCTGGCGATAACGCCGCCCGACGACCCACCTCCAATAATTACATAGTCAGCCATTTGCTTCCCTTGTCATTCGACCCATGCTGGCGACCCGGCGTCATGCAACATGCCAGCATCAACCGCCGCAGCCACGTCAGAGGATCTTTTCGAAGATGTTGAGTAGTCCTTCGGTCTTGCTCGAATAGGGTGGCAGAAGTTGACCAAGCAGGCTGAGTTTCGGCTGAGAGAACACCGGCTTGTAATGAGTGAAGCGCTCGAAACTGGCGACGCCGGTATAGGCACCGATGCCGCTCTGTCCGATGCCACCGAAAGGCAGCCGGCGCTGGAAGACGTGCATGACCGTGCCGTTGAGAGTCACGCCGCCAGCGTGCGTTTCGGAAATGATCTTGCGCCGTTCCTCACTTTCGTCGCCAAAATAATAGAGCGCCAGCGGGCGCTCATGCCGGTTTACGTAGCGAATGAGATCGTCTTCGGAGCGATATGGCATGATCGGCAGGATCGGTCCGAAAATCTCCTCCTGCATCATCGCCATGTCATCGGTAACGTCGAGAACCGCCAACGGCACGATCCGATGCCGTTCAGGAAGCGTTCCATCGCCGTTGTCCGAGAGGTTGAGCACCGTCGCGCCCTTGGCTTCGGCATCATCGAGCAAACCTTGGAGCCGCGCGAACTGTCGGTCATTGATGATACTGGTGAAATCGGGGTTGCTTGCCGCGTTGGGGTAGCATTTGGCAACCTGAGCGCGGAGTGCGGCGACGAAGCTTTCCATCTGATCGACATGGACGAAGGCATAGTCAGCGGCGATGCAGGTCTGGCCGGCGTTGAGCAGCTTGCCGAACACTAAGCTTTCACAGACTTGTGCAAGCGATGCACCCTTGCCCACGATGGCAGGGCATTTGCCGCCAAGTTCCAGAGTAACAGGTGTAAGGTTGGCAGCCGCCGCTTCATAGACTTTGCGGCCAACCGCGGGTGAACCGGTGAAGAGAATATGGTCGAAAGGTAGGGCCGTCATCGCCTGTGCCATGTCGGGCCCGCCCTGGACAATCGCGAATTCCTCTTCGGCGAAATACCGGCGCACAAGCCGCTCGCTGGCTTCGGCGGCGTTGGCGGAAACTTCGCTCGGCTTTGCGATCACGCGGTTGCCGGCCGCCAATGCACCGGCCGCGCCAACGAATATGGTGCCGAGCGGATAGTTCCACGTGCCGAGAACGCCCACCACACCTAGGGGCTGGGGGACCAGGCGCGATGAACCGGGAAGGCCGAAGATGTCAGTCTTCACCCGCCGCGGCCTCAGCCACGTCTTCAGATTGCGGCGCGCAAATTTAATTTCCGATATGCCAAGCATCAGGTCGAGCAGGATAGTCTCGTAGCGGGATCGAATGCCGAAATCGGCGGCAACGGCATCGACCAATTCGTCTCTGTGCTGCTCAAATATCCGGCCAAGGCGCCCGAGCAGGTCCATGCGTTCTTCGTAGCTGCGCGAAACCTGCTCACGCGTCCCTTCGCGTTGGGTCGCGAAAATTCGTTCCAGCTCAGTTCTGTTCCAAGACGCATCCACGTTAAATCGTCCGGAGGCGCGCCGGCCGCTCGGCGCTGCTCGCCTGGGCGGTGCTTTCAGCTGCGCCGATCTCAGTGATCGCAGCGCGCTCGATTCTGTACGCCGTGCCGATGAATGAGGGACCGTTGCCGGTGGAACGCATCATGGATACTCCTCGGTCTGAAAGTCAGGTCGAAAAATCGGGGGCAGCGGGCGGGAGAGGATGCCCGCCGCCCCCGTCGCAGCAGCGATCAGAACTTGACTGTCGCTTCGACGCCATAAGTGCGCGGCATGCCGCGGTTCAGATAATCGTAGCCGAACACGTTGATGTTGAGGCCGTAGGTGTAGTAATATTTGTCGAACAGATTCTTCGCCCACAAGCTAACCGACATATTGTCGTGCGCATAGGTTAATCGCGCATTGGCGAGCCAGTAGCCCGGATTTGCGCATGTAA
Source organism: Sphingopyxis sp. H073 (assembly GCF_001468395.1). GTDB lineage: Bacteria > Pseudomonadota > Alphaproteobacteria > Sphingomonadales > Sphingomonadaceae > Sphingopyxis. The sequence goes on from NZ_LNSG01000004.1 coordinate 243,665, forward strand.
TCGCCTTACCCGCGAGCGTTATGTTCGATCCCGCTGGGGGTGTATCGCACGGTGTCTGCCCATAATTCTTGAACGGATCAAAATAGTACTTGCCCATGTAGGACGCATCACCGCGCAAGGTCAGCTTGTTGGTGCCGTCATCGATCATATCCCAGTCGAATCCGGCCTGGAACGTAACCTCCGGCGCGTTCGGGAAGGGATTGCCGTTGACGTTCAATGTCGGGCTTGCCGGGTTTGCCGGATCGATCACATTGCCTTTGTACTTGCTGTTGAGATAGCCCAGCGAAGCATCGAAACGCAACGTATCGGCCACCTGCCAGGCGAGTTCGGCCTCGCCACCGAACAGGCGACCATTGGCGCTGCGCGTGAAGGTTGTAGCGCCAACCACCTGCGTTACTTGGTGATTCGAATACTCGTAGTAGAAGCCCGCGAGGTTAAGTTGGACGCGGCGATCGAACAGCCGGGTTTTGAGCCCCGCCTCATATGCATTCACCTTTTCAGGCTGGATATAATAGACTTGATTGACGCCCTGATAGGCAAGCCCGTTGAAGCTGCCGCTGCGGTAACCGCGACTGTACTGGAGATAGCCCATGATATCATCGGCGAACTCATAGCTGACATTGATACGGCCGGTTAGCCTGTTTGCCTTTTCGCGCTGCTCAAGCGGCGCGAGATTGGGGTTGTATGGATTGCTGTAGGGGATCAGGTTGACAACCGGCGTCGTACCGTCGAGCGCATAGAGGAAAGTGCTGCCGTTAAGGTAATTGACCTTATCCTGGGTGTAGCGTGCACCCACCGCCACGGTCAGCCGCTCGGTCGTTTTCCAGGTTACGTCGCCGTAGATCGCCTTCGAGGGGCGCGACACGTCAAAACGCTGTTCGCCGAGGATCGGGGTGAACGGAGGCGCGCCTGCCCCGGCGCAGCCCGCCGAAAAGCTACCCCCCATGCCGCCATTGCCCGTATTATTGATCGCGATGTCGGTCTGGAGTGCAATCAGCGAGCGTGCATCAAGGAAGCCGTTGGGATTGATCTCGATCGCGTCGCAGAATCCGGCATCGCCAGGCCCCAACGCCGGATTGGCGGCAAAGGCTGGGATATAGCGGATCGCGTCGGGCGTTCCGATTGCGGCGTTATTGTAGCTGCCCGGAAGACCGGCGCCAAGCAGCAGCGGCCTCAGCGCCCCGAAAAAGTCCGGGTAGTTGACCGTCTTGACCTTGTCCCTGCCATAATAAAGGCCGGCAATGATATCGAGGCGGTCGTTCGAATAGCTGAAACGCAGATCCTGGTTGAAATTCTTGCTCGTCGACGTGAGGCCGATCGAGCAGAGATCGGCTGGGCCGCCATCGCAATCATCAGGATTGTTGATATAGTCGCCGGTGTCGTAGCCGGTAATCGAGGTGACGGAGAATTGGTCGCTGACATCCCATTTGATGTTGAGGGCTATCCCTTTCGACTTGCTGATGTTCTTACCTACCCGATCAACTGCGACCTCATTGTCACGCAGCAACCGCCCGCCTAGGAAAGGTTGCGGATCGTAACGCGAATAGCCGAGCGCATCCTGCCCGCCCGCGAGTTGACCACCTGCATAGGGCGCGGTGCCCCATGGATCGTCCTTCGCGGCATAGAGCTTCAAATTGATGTCGAGATCGGGATCGGGCCGGAAGCGGATCGAGATGCGACCGCCGATCGTATCGGTGGTCCCTAGGTCGCGCTCATTCCCAGGCAGTACATTGCGCTGCCAACCATCCCCTTTTGCAAAAGTACCGGCGACGCGGACGCCCAAGATGTCGGGAACCAGCGTCGCTTCAGCGGCGCCCTGCACCGTGAAAGTGTCGTAATTGGCATAGCCGGCGGTCAGATAGCCATTGGCCTCTCCCAGATCCGGCTTGCGCGTGAAGAAGCTGATCGCGCCACCCGTGGTGTTGCGACCGTAGAGTGTTCCTTGCGGTCCGCGCAGTACCTCGACCCGGTCGATGTCATAGAGTTGCAGGCCATGGCTCGCCCGGAAGCTCTGATAGACTTCATCGACATAGACGCCAACCGGCGACGCAGTGGAGGCGGAAAATTCGTTCGCCACTGAAATCCCGCGCAGCGAGAAATTCGGTTGGGTGCGACCATAGGGAGTGGTGACTTGCAGGCTGGGGATCGCGCCCATCAAGTCTGAGGTCTCCGTGATGCCGCGCGTGCGCAGCGTCTCGCCGCCTATGGCGGAAACGGCGGCCGGAACATCCTGCAAATTCTGTTCGCGCTTCTGCGCCGTGACGACGATTGTCTCAAGGCCACCTTCCTGCGCCTCGGGCTTTTCGCCCTGCGATGCAGCGTCCTGGGCATGTGCCGGCACTGCAAGCGCACACGCGATCGATAGCGCGGTGGCACAAAGCAAATTTGTCCTAAAGGCTGTGACCATGACTGTCCTCCCCACGGCATTTTTTGATTTGGCGCCATTTGCCGCGCCTTGGGGCTCATCGTCCAATTCAATTTGTTGGCGAACTATTCCTTCCACTCATTGATTGAGGATTGTTGAGCCTGCACCGGCGACGTCTCGTGGCGGAGCAAATGACCCCATACACTTCATTGGAATAGTCACGCTGAGCGCGCCCAGCGGGACGGATGCGCGCGCGCGAGGCGTTCCAATCCAGCTTTTCCAAACGGTGTATCGGTGTAATCGGCGGTGCCAACGGTTTTCCCTTGCCGAGTAGCAAAGGAAATCAGCTATTCGGGTGACCGTGAATGCACCATCTCTGTCGCCGTGAGCGGCGACAGCGCGCCTTGAAAGCAGCCCCGTCGACATCCGCGTATACGGGCTGTGCATTGTGCCGTTGTTGGATCATGAAGATGAGGTACGAATTCATCTGGCGATACGGATTCTCAGGCACGCCAAAGGGCCGTGTCTGGACGGCCGAATCGGTCGATGACCGAAGCCCTCATTCGCTTGCTTCCTGTGCACGGCTCAGAAGGCGACGCGGTCACTGCCCTTGAGACCGAGGATTTCCCTCGCTTCGGCGGGGCTCGCGGGTTCGTGACCCATTTCGGCGAGGATGCGCTTGATCTTCTCGACCTGCTGGGCATTCGAAGCCGCAAGGACGCCGCGTTCGATGAAAAGGCTGTCCTCGAGCCCGACGCGGACATAGCCGCCGAGCAACGCCGCCTGCGTCAGAAAGGGCATCTGGTGCCTACCCGCGGCGAGCACCGACCAGCGGTAATTGCCGCGTCCGAAGAGGCGATCGGCGGTTTCCTTCATATAATGAAGATTTTCGAGATCGGCACCGATGCCGCCCAATATGCCGAAGATCATCTGGACGAAGAAGGGTGGCTTCACCAGGCCGCGATCGACGAAATGGGCGAGATTGTAGAGATGGCCGACGTCATAGCATTCATGCTCAAATTTGGTACCCGCCTCCGCCATCGTCGTGAGGATCGTCTCGATATCGCGGAAGGTGTTGCGGAAGATATAGTCGTCGGAGCCGGTGACATAGTCCTTCTCCCACGCGTATTTCCAGTCGGCGATGCGCTTCGCGGCGGGGAAGAAGGCGAAATTGAGCGAGCCCATGTTGAGCGAGCAAAGCTCGGGCTTGAAACGCGCAGAGGCGGCGAGGCGCTCGGCGACCGGCATGGTGGCCGCACCGCCCGTCGTGATGTTGATGACGGCGTCGGTGCGCTGCCGGATCACGGGCAGGAAGCGGGCATAGACCTCGGGATCGCCGGTCGGCCTACCGTCCTCGGGGATGCGGGCATGGAGATGCAGGATCGCCGCGCCCGCTTCGGCGGCGGCGATCGACTGCTCGGCGATCTCCTCGGGCGTGACCGGGAGCGCGTCCGACATCGTCGGCGTGTGCGCCGATCCCGTCACCGCGCAGCTGATGATGACCTTGTTGCTCATGGCCAGACTCCATTCAATCGTCGAGGACGGCGACCGCGCGGGTCCAGCCTGCCGAAGCGCCTTTGATCTTGGTCGGGAAACACATCACGGTGAATCCGGAGGATGGAAGCGCTTCGAGATTATGCAGCTTCTCCAGATGGCAATAGCCGATTTCCCGACCCGCTTTGTGCCCCTCCCAGATCAGGTCGGCATTCCCGGTTTCGGCATATTTCTGCGCCGTGTAAGTGAACGGCGCGTCCCATGACCATGCATCGGTCCCTGTCACCCGGACACCGCGCTCAAGCAGGTGAAGCGTGGCTTCGCGGCCCATTCCACACCCCGCGTTGACATAGTCATCCGTGCCGTAGGCCGAACCGGCCCGCGTGTTGATGACCACGATGGTCAGCGGGCTGAGCTTGACGCCGATCCGATCGAGTTCAGCCCGAACATCCTCGGCGGTCACCACATAGCCATCGGGGAAATGCCGGAAATCGAGCTTGACGCCTGGTTGGCAGCACCAGTGGAGCGGAACCTCGTCGATCGTGATCGCCCGCTTGCCCCCATCCATCGTCGAATGAAAATGGTAAGGTGCGTCGAGATGCGTGCCGTTGTGCGTGATCAGCTCGACATGCTCGATCGCCCAGGCCTCGCCATCGGGCAGGTCGCTGGCCGTCATTCCGGGGAAGAAGGCCAGCATCTGTTCTCGTGTATCATCGTGCCCGAAATATCGGACCCGTGGACGAAAGGCCGCCGGATCCGATACGATATCATTCTCGATGGGCATCGAAATGTCGATGATGGACTCGGCGGTGGGAATCGTGATCATGAGAATATATTCCCGGCTAGAACTTATACCCGATGGTCACGCCATAGGTTCGCGGCTCCTCGAGGAAGCCGTTGACGCCAAATCCCACGATGCTGGAGCTGACAAAGGCGTTTGAGATGTACGTCTTGTTGGCGAGATTCTTGCCGTAGACGGTCACGCTCCAGCGATCGCCCGGATCGGTGTAGATCAGCGAGGCATTGAGCTTGGTCTTTGCCGGCTGCGACACCTGCGGAACGTTGAAGGCACTGAAATAGACCTTATCGACCCACAAGACCTCTCCGCGAAGGGCAAAGGATCCATGGTCCGAGCGCACGGTATATTGTGCCATGGCGTCGACCGTCCATTTGGGGGCTTGCGGCAGGCGGTTGCCGGCGTTGTTGAAAGCCGGTGCGCCGGTCGCCGGGTCGACGGTGCGCCCGTCACCTCCGGGTCGCGCGGGATCGATACTGATGAAACTGTCGAACTTGGCGTTGAGATAGGAGCCGGTCAGACCCAGTTCTAAGTCGGGCGTGGGGCGCGCGCGCAACTCGAGCTCGGCACCGTAGATCGTCGCTGTCGCCGCATTCTCCAGCGCGAGTGACGCGTTGACCACCTTGCCGACCTGGAGATCCTTGTAATCATAATAAAAGCCGGCAAGATTTATGCGGAGCCGCCGATCGAGGAATTCCGATTTCAGGCCCCCTTCATAGGCCGTGACCTTCTCCGGCTTCACGGGCGGCTGCACGCCGCCGACATTGTAGGTGCCGCTTTTGAAGCCTCGCGAAACCGAGGCGTAGAGCAAAGCGTCGGGCGTGATTTGATACTCGAGCGCCACTTTCGGCGTGAAGGATCGGAAGGTCTTGTGCGGTTGGCAGGTCGGGACCGATGGGATATCGGCTCCGCACTGGGCGAGCGGCGCGACGGGATTGGCGGGCGAATAGGGTCGCGCGAGGTCGAACTGAAGCTGTTCGGAAATGCCTTTTCGCTCGATGCTGTAACGGCCACCGACGACGAGGTGAATCTCCGGGGTCAGATTGTAGGTCGCTTGCCCGAAGATGGCGCCGGCATCAGTCTCGAGACGCCCGCCGGCATAATAGCCCTGGCGGATGACGCCGGGACCGCCGAAGCCAATATCATTGTAGGGAATGATGATCGCGCCGGCGTCATTTTCGTGGAAATAAAATGCCCCCAGCAGCCATCGGAACCGGTCGGATTCGGACGAGAGCTGAAACTCCTGGCTGAACTGTTTGTCGTCTTCGTTCTGGAAGATCGGCGCGAGACGAAAACTGGTGGAATCGAGGTCCGATCCGGTAATGTATTTCGTGCTGCGATAGGCCGTGATCGACTTGGCTGTGACGCCGCCGAATCGATATGCAATCTCGCTGCTGACACCCCAGATCGTGCGCCGGTTGAACGGATCGGCTTCGTTTGCGATATCGCGCGGATTGCTTGCGGTGACGCCGCCGAACTGAATGCCGAAAGGTGTGATTGTCTGGCCGCTGGCAGTCTGGCCCGCGGGTCCGAAATAATGATAGCCGTTCGCGTTGTCATTTTCTCGATGATAGTCGGCGATCAGAGTGATGGTGAGATCGTCGGCGGGTAAAAGCTTCAGCGTACCACGGATCGAACGGGCATTGGTGTCGTCGATCCTAGTGCCGGTCGTGATGTTTCGGCCATAGCCGTTGCGGTCGTCCGTCGAGAAAGCGATCCGCGCGAGCACTTTATCAGAGACAATCGGGCCGCTGACGGCGCCGTCGAACGCCAAACGACCATAGTTGCCGACCGTGACATCGCCATAACCCGAAAACGTGTCGGTGGGCTGGCGCGTTATGAGGTTGATTGAGCCGCCGGTCGCGTTGCGGCCATAGAGCGTGCCCTGTGGCCCGCGCAGAACTTCCACGCGATCGACGTCGTAGAATGCGCTGAGCGCTGCGGCGCCGCGCGAAATGAACGCGCTGTTGAGGTGGAAAGCGATACTTCCCTCGGCGCCGGTGCTGAGGTTGTCGAGGCCGATGCCGCGCAGCGAGATTCTCGCGACGCCGAGCTGCTGGCCGAGGTTGAGATTGGGGACGGCGGCCTGCAGACCCTCGATGCTGTTGATGCCCGCCTTCGCGAGGTCATTGCCGGATAGGGCCGTCACCGCGAGAGGAATTTTCTGCACCGACTCGCTGCGCTTCTGCGCAGTCACGATGATGTCCTGAAGACCGGCGCCCTGATCCTGTGCGGCGGGCGTCGATACGGCCTCCGGCTGCGGAGTGCTCGCAGCCGATGAAGCCGGCTCAGTCTGTGCGTAAGCGCTTGTGCCAACGACCGCAGGCAAAAGAAGTCCGATCCGCGCGGCGCGCGGCCAAAGCTTATCCATTTCGTAATCCCCTCCTCGTTGGACGCCGACGCGGTTCATGCGGCGCCTTTGGTTTCCTACCCCGCTATGCGGCCAGGTTCTGGCGCGCGGTCTCCTCCATCTCTGCCATTGCCGTGGTGTTGGGCGGCGGAACGAGCGGACCGCGACGCAGGGCCTGCTCCATGATCCGCTCGCGCGAGCCCTCCGCCATGCGGAGCAACTGCTTGAAGTCGACGCCAGTCAAGCGACCGTGGCGCTTCACGACCTCGCCGCGCAGGACCACCGTATCGATGTTGGAAACGTTAGCCTGCAGCACGACCGCGCCCACCATGTCGTTCAGCGGCATGAGGTTGAAGTCGTTGGGCGCGATGAGAACGATATCGCCATCCTTGCCCGGCGTGAGCGATCCCGTGCGATGATCAAGACCCATCGCTTCCGCGCCGTTGATCGTCATCCACGCGATCGCGTCACGTACCTTGAATGGGATATCCTCAGGCATCCGACCTTGCGCATTGACCGGATCGTTGGCCAGGACGCGCGCGTCTTGAAGACCGAGGCGTGCCTGCGTGAGTAGGTCGCCACCGTTGCAGGAGATAACGTCGGCCCCAAGTGTAGGCTTGATGCCGACATCGTGGGCGCGGCCGATCAAGGGGTGGCCCATGCCCATCTGCAGTTCCGTATCGGGCGTGCATGAAACCTTGGCGCCATTATCGGCGAGCAGGCGAAGTTCGTTGTCTGTCACGGAATTGCAATGCACATGGACCTGGTCGGGTCCAAGGAGTCCGGCCGCCGCGAGTTCCTCTATACCGCTGCAAAAAGCGGAGCCCCAGAAACAGTTCGTGTGAATTGTTTGCTGCACGCCAAGTCGGCGGCCTGTCATGATCTCCTTACGCGTCGAATCGAACGGATACATCCCGACCTCGGTGATCGCGACCGCCATGCCCAGCCGCTGATCGTCCGACGAAAAATGCTGCGTCCTTATCCGTTCCGCATCGGCGATGCGTTGGTCGACGCTCGTAAAATAAGGCCGGTCGACCGGTGCTGGATAGAAGCCGTAGGCATAGAGGCCAGCAATCCGGGCGTCCCGCAGGCCGCGGATGGCCTCATCGGCATGTTCCGGACTGTGCGACGTATGTGAGAAGTCATAGAGCGTCGTGATCCCGGCGTTCAGAGCTTCTAGGGCGCCGATATAATTGCCCACATAGACATCTTCTGGCGTATAGACGGGCGAGATGTTGAAGCGGATGCAGCGCATATACTGCATGAGGCTCATGTCGGCGCAAATCGCGCGTAGCTGAGTCTGCCAAGTATGCCGATGCGTATCGACCATGCCTGGCATTACAATCGTGCCGGTCGCGTCGATCTCCTCTGCCTCATCATGGTGAAGGTTTTGACCGATCTCAGCGATGCGTCCGTTCACGATCAAAACATCCCCACTGGGCACGTCGCCGATCGCAGGATCGCCGGTGATGACATAGCCGTTACGGATCAGGATCGGTCTCACAGTTTCGTTCCCCTACCATCTATTTTTGTGACGGAAGCCAGCGTAGGCTGCGCGTCCTTGATCGAGTGATACGAACGTTCCACTCACATGTCAATTCGGGGCGCTTTTGGGGGAGAAGATGATTGAAATTACCAGATATTAAGCCAAAAAAGGCAATCTCCAAGCCGCAAACGGAACGACCGGATCTGCGCGAGCAGATCCTGGACGCCGCCGAGTCGCTGTTCGCGGACCGGGGCTATTTCGGCGTTTCGGTGCGAGAAATAACGGATGCAGCGTCCACACGGCTCGCCGCTGTGAATTATCATTTTGGAACCAAGGAAGCGCTGTTCACGGAAGTCATAGAACGCCGCAGCGCGTGGTTGAACGAAGAGCGGCTGCGAAGGCTTGCGGAGCTGGACCTCGATCCAGATCGCCCGGAAGCATCGGCTCGACTTCTCATCCGCGCATTTTACGGCCCCCTCTTGAGCCGTTTTGAATCCGGTGAGCCGGGGTGGATGAATTATTGTCGCCTCATCTCACAGATAGCAGGCGTGCAACTCTGGATGGACGAAATAGTTGCACCGCTATTTGATGAAATATCTCGCCGATATGTCGAGGCGATGATATCTATCAAACCAAAGTCATCGCGCGATGATGCCTTGCAGGCCTATCAGTTTATTCTGAGCTGTACGCTGTACACATTCGCCGACAATCGCCGGATCGATCACATGTCGGGTGGGCGACTTTCTTCACGGAACATCTCGGTGACCCTGAAGGCCATGGAGGACTTTTGCGTGGGGGGATTGTTATCGTGTCTTAGGGTACAGGGCATTGGCAAGCTCGATGGTTGATGCCGCTCACCGTGATTGCCTGCTTGATTGAACGAATGTCCGCCATGAGGGCGCTCTTCCGACGTAGGTGAATTTGTGACGTAGGGCATGGTAGGATATGATACGATACTGCTTCTTATTGTTCAGTCCCACTATTCACGGATGCATCTAAGTAACTGACGTTTATAATAATTATGGTGGAAAGCCGCGCTCTTAATCAGCGGTTCCGAGCCGTGACGCTTATCGCGAAGCCGCCCAACGAGGGCGCTGCCAATACGGCTGTCTCCGGTCGCTCGGCGGCAAGCGCTGGATGGGCGCAGAACAGCCCGTGAGCTGTGAGAACTCGATAGGATCCTTCTCGACATCCGACACTGCGGTTGCCGCGTCGATCACGTCGGCCCAATCTTGCAGCATCCGCCTTCGCGGGGTGAGATAGAGCGCGCTGTTATAGGCGCCGCGCACTTCGTCCTCATCCTCGTGGGCGAGCGCCATCTCGATCCAGTCGGGCTTGTAGCGTTCGGCTTCGTTCGCCCAGGTCGAGCCGAGCCCCCGAAACCCATGCACCGTCTGCCGGCCAAGATAGCCCATGCGGTAGCAGGCATAGATCATGGTGTTCTCGGAAATAGGCTTTCCAGGCTTGGCTCCGGGAAAGAGGAACGCATCGTTCGTCGCCTGCAAGCGGCGCTGAACGATCATTGCGGCCTGGCGGGACAGCGGAACAAGATGCTCACGTTCCATCTTCATGCGCTCCGGCGACAGACGCCATAGCGGGTTCGGTCCATAGAGATCCTCGAACTCGTCCCTGGCCGCGAAGCGGGTTTCGCTGGTTCGGACCCATGTGAGCAAGGTGAACAGCAGCGCGTCACGGGTGATCTCGCGGCGGCGCGGCGTGTCCTCGCCGTCATAGGCGAAGATCGCCCGCACCAGCTTCGGAAACTCCGCGAGCGGCACGCGCGCCATGTGCCTGACGGGCGGCTTGGGCTTGAGCGCATCGTTGAGGCCGAGCGTCGGATCGATGGTCGCCCAGCCGCTCGCGATCGCGAAGCGATAGATCTGGCTGACGTTCTGCTTGAGGCGACGGGCGATATCGAGGGCGCCGCGCGCTTCGACCGCGCGGATCATCTCGAGAATCTCGGGCGGGTCGATTTCCGTGATCGGACGCTTCCCGATGACCGGAAAGACGTCGCGCTCCATCCGGTTGATGACGCGCAGGGCATGGGCCGAGTCCAGCCCTTCAATACGATTGGCGTGCCAGGCCCGCGCAATCTCTTCGAACAGCTTGAGCGCGGCCCTCTGCTTCTTCGCCCGCTTCCTGGCCTCGGCGGGGTCCTCACCCTGATCGAGCAGCCGCTTGGCTTCGGTCCGCTTCTCGCGGGCGATCGCCAGCGTGACGGTCGGATATTTGCCGAAGCTCAGCAGTTTTTCCTTGCCGTCGAAGCGGTATTTCAGGCGCCAGAGCTTCGATCCGTTCGGCTGGACGAGCAGGTGCAGGCCTTCTCCATCGGACAGCTTGTAGGGGCGCTGCCGCTTGGTGGCGTATTTGACCTCAAGTTCTTTCAAAGCCATCTGGGGGTATCGCCTGTTTTGGGGACAGCCGAAAAATACCCCCAAAATACCCCCAATCCAAATCGCCGTGGGTGGCCGCAGCGGGTCGCACCGGGACGCCGGCGTACGCAACGGGACGCGAAAAATATTTGATTTTCCTCGAAAAATGTCTGCCAGTGGCCTCAGTGGGCCACCGGTGGACAATCCGGGATGGTAGCGGAGGAGGGACTCGAACCCCCGACACGCGGATTATGATTCCGCTGCTCTAACCTGCTGAGCTACTCCGCCCCGAAAGGCCGCCCTGTGGGCGAGCAGCGCCTATAGGCATGGTGCTGGCGCCGGTCAACATCATCTGCGTCGCCCGCGAAATTTCAATGCGAAGGCCGGTTCCCACGGCCCGTCGCGATAATGCCAGGCTGCCAGGCCGGTGATCTGCAGCGGCCGCGGATGGAAATCCTGCCCAAGTTCGGCGACGAGCATCCGCGCGGTGTCGGACGCCACCTTGTTCTGGACGGTGATGTGGAGTCGCGGCGTTCCCTGGTCCTGCGCGCTCAGAAGACCGTGAAAATGATCGGCAATGCGGGCACGCGCCGCCAGCAGCTCGCGGCTGACGACACGGAAGGCCGTGCCGCGGCCCAGCGAATAAACTTCGCTCACTTCGGCCAGCGGCGCGGGCGTGTCGGCGGCTATCATCCGCACCAAATATTCGAGTTCGTCGAGCGCGGAGGGAGGAAGCTGATGAAAAAGCGTGATGTGCGCCGCAATGAAGTTGCGCAGCGGCGGGTAATGCGCCGCACGAAGCGCGTCGAAATGGCGCTGGTCTGTCGCGCCCATCGTCGCGGTAAGGACGATGGGCGCGGCACCGGCGGCCCGGGAGGGAGGGGGGAAGGCCCGGGTCACCAAGGTCGAGACGGGATGGACGAAGCAGTAAAGGGAGGCTTGCCGTCGTCCATGGGACGCCCTGTCTCGTTGCCCCGCGCATTGGCCGAAGCCGGCAATGCGATCCAATCGATTAATTGGGTCACTATGATTGGCCTTTCCGATGACTTAGCGAAAACCGACGTTTAGAGTTCGCTCCAGAAGCGATGCAGCGCCGCCGCGACCTCGACAGGGCGCTCGGCGATCGCCCAATGCCCTGCTCCTTTAATGAACGTCAGCGGTGCATCATTGTCGGCGGCGAATCGCTCGGCTACCGACTGATCGACATAGGGATCGTCTTCACCCCAGATCAGTGTGCCGTTCGCAGGCAGCTTGTCGAGATCGAGCGCCCAGTCGTGTTGAAAGTTCAGCCCCTTGGCCGAGCGGTAGAGTTTCAGGATCGCGCGACGCTTGTCCTTGTTCGCCCATTGCGCCGCCTCTTCTTCGGCAATCCCGGCGGGCATCCCCTGCTCGGCCAGCCCCTTTGCGAGCGCCGCGGGCTTGCTCAGCGCCATGAAGATTTCGCCGAGAATCGGCGTATTCCAGATGCGCGCGATGCGGTGGCCGCGATAATCGGGATCGATCACCGCGTTTGACACAGCCCAGCTGCGGAACAGGTCGGGCCGTAGCATCGCCGCGCGCTGTGCGATCAGCGCCCCCCAGTCGTGCCCGACGATGTCGACCGGGCCGTGGGCCCCGAACAGCGCCTCGGCCTCTCCCACCGCCCAGTCGGCATAGGCTTCCTTGGTGGCGGAAAAGCCCGCCGGAAGCGGCCCGGTAAATCCCGGCAGCGCAGGGACCGCCACCGGCGTATCGCCGAGGTCGAGCGCGGCAAGCAGCGGCCTCCAGATCGCCGGACTGTCGGGAACGCCGTGAAGGAAAAGTTTGGCGGTGGTCATGATGCGGCCCCTTCGCCGAAACGGATGATCCAGCTTCGGTCGGTCGGCTCGATCCGCCCTTCGCGATATCCGCCGGCGAGCAGCGCCGTGCGCGCGTCAGCCTTGACGAGCGTCATATAGGTCCATGGGCCGCCGAGATCATGGTCGACGCGCGTCGAGGTTCCGCTGGCGACGTCGAAAATCTCCGGTGCGGTGTCGCCGGCCGCGACGAGCTGGTGCGTGGCGCGCGGCGTCGCAAGCTGCGGTCCGTCCTCGATCCAGATATCGCTAACGGCTTGCCCGGCCGCGCTTCCTCCGTTCGCCATGCAGGCGGTCATCGCCTGCAGGATCAGCCCATGGCCCGCAAGGTTTCGCTTCACCGCTTTTCCCCTTCCCGACCGTCGACCGCGCCGGTCTATTCCATTTCCCCGCGATCGCGCCGCAGCTGATACCATTTCTGCACATTCGCATTGTGCTCGCTCAGCGTCCGGGCAAAGGCGTGGCCGCCATCGCCCTTCGCGACGAAATAGAGATAATCATTCGCCTCGGGATCGAGTACCGCGGCGATCGATGCCTTGCCGGGGTTCGCGATCGGCCCTTTCGGCAGGCCGGCCATGCTGTAGGTGTTATAGTCGTTCACTGCGACGATCTCGGACCGCAGGATGCGGCGGCCGAGGGGTTTGCCCTTGGTGATCGGATAGATGATCGTCGGATCGGCCTGAAGCCGCATGCCGACAGCGAGGCGGTTGGTATAGACCCCCGCGACGGTACGGCGCTCCGCCGCGACGCCGGTTTCCTTCTCGACGATCGAGGCGAGCGTGATCGCTTCGTTGCGGTCCTTCGCGGCGCTGCGCGGCGAGCGCTTCGCCCAGAGTTCGTCGAATGCCTTGTTCATCGCGGCCTGCATCCGCTTCACGACCGCGGCGCGCGTCTCGCCGGTCGTGAAGGCATAGCTGTCGGGCAAAATGCTGCCCTCTGCCGGCACCGGAATGTCGCCCTTGAGCCGCGGTTCGGCCATCAACCGCTCCCACACCATGATCGAGGGCATGCCCTCGGGGATCATGACGAGGCGCTGGATCGTCTTGCCCGACTGGAGCAGGCCCAGGATATCGCCCGCGCCCATTCCCTTCTTGATTTCATATTCGCCGGGCTTGATCGGATCGTCGCCGCCAAAGAAGCGCGCGTGGTTGCGGAAGCTGTCCGCCGAGGAGACGGCGCCTGCCTTTTCGAGAATCTCGCCCGCCTTGGCGATGCTCGCGCCCGGCGGAATCACGACGACCGTATCGCGCGGCGCGCCGCCCGAACAGGCGCTGAGCGCGAGCGCCATCAGGGCTGCAAGCAGCCAGCGCATGGCGATCAGTCTTCGACCGCTTTGACGATCAGGCTGGCGTTGGTGCCGCCGAAGCCGAAGCTGTTGTTCAGCGCGGCCTTGACCTTGCGCTTCTTCGCCACCTTCGGGACGAGATCGGCGCCTTCGGTTCCCTCGTCGGGATTGTCGAGGTTGAGCGTCGGGGGGACGACCTGGTCGCGGATCGCAAGGATGCAGAAGATCGTCTCGACCGCGCCCGCGCCGCCCAGCAGGTGGCCGATCGCCGACTTGGTCGAGCTCATCGACACATTCGCCATCGCGTCGCCGAACAGGCGCTTCACTGCGCCGAGTTCGATCGTGTCGGCCATCGTCGAAGTGCCATGCGCATTGATATAGTCGATGTCGGCGGGGGTCATGCCCGCTTTCTTGAGCGCCGCGCTCATCGAACGGAAGGCGCCGTCCATTTCGGGGTCGGGCGCGGTGACGTGATAGGCGTCGCCGGACAGGCCATAGCCCACGACTTCGGCATAGATCTTGGCGCCGCGCGCCTTGGCATGCTCATATTCCTCGAGCACGACGACGCCGGCGCCTTCGCCCATCACGAAGCCGTCGCGGTCCTTGTCATAGGGGCGGCTCGCCTGCTCGGGGCGGTCGTTGTAGCTCATGTTGAGCGCGCGCGCCTGCGCGAAGCCGGCAATGCCGATCGGGCAGATCGTCGCCTCGGCGCCGCCCGCGAGCATGATGTCGGCATCGTCGTCGCGGATCATCCGCGCCGCGTCGCCGATCGAGTGGGCGCCAGTCGAACAGGCGGTGACGACGGCATGGTTCGGACCCTTGAGGCCGTACTTGATGCTGACCTGGCCCGAAATAAGATTGATCAGGCGGCCGTGGACGAAGTGCGGGGAAACGCGGCCCGGGCCCTTTTCGGCGAGCAGCAGGCTTTCGCTCTCGATACCCGGCAGGCCGCCGATGCCCGAGCCGATCGATACGCCGGCGCGAACCTTCTGCTCTTCGGTGAGGTCGGTGAGGCCGGCGTCTTCGAGCGCCTGTCCAGCGGCATCGATGCCGAAAATGATGAAAGGATCGACCTGGCGCTGGACCTTGTGATCGACGCGCTTGGCGGGGTCGAAGCCATATTCGTGGGTCGGGCCCTTCACCTCGCACGCGATCGTGCATTTCTGGTCCGACGCGTCGAAGTGGGTGATCGGACCCGCGCCCGATTTGCCCGCGATCAGATTAGCCCAGGTGGTTTCCACATCGCCGCCCAGCGGCGTCACCAAACCCAAACCCGTCACCACAACCCGGCGCATAAAGATTCCTTTCGTCGGCCCCCGTCCCCACAGGGGCCCGCGTCACTTCCAAAGACGCATATCCATAAAAAAAGCTTCCCGGCCACTGCGCACGAGCGCTCGGGACCGGGAAGCCGGAAACGCGTGGGCGGCGTCGCCGCCGCGTCCGGCTGCGCCGGACAGGGCCCGATTAGCCCTTGTTCGCTTCGATATAGTCGATCGCATCCTTGACGGTGGCGATCTTTTCCGCCGCGTCGTCAGGGATTTCGACGCCGAATTCTTCTTCGAACGCCATCACCAGTTCGACGATGTCGAGGCTGTCGGCGCCCAGATCGTCGATGAAGCTGGCTTCTTCCGTGACCTTGTCGGCTTCGACGCCCAGATGTTCGACGACGATCTTCTTAACCTTTTCGGCCGAATCGCTCATGCACAGTTCCTTTTTTCTGACTATGGCGTGAATGTTGAAATTTGCCCTAGTGCCCAGCGCGGGGGCTGGCAAGAGGGCTGGCATGGGTCGGGCACGGAGCGTCCCGACGATCGCTGGTTTTCGGCGGCAATCTGCGCCAGACGCTCCCCTTCCTGGCCTCTCCTGCAGTTGCGGCCGACATAGGAAATGCCCGGCGCGCCTTCAAGGGAAACGTCGACGGACCGGGATTCAGGAAGCCGGACTGGACGGCACGACACCGGACTCGCGGAGTGCCGCCGACGCACGAACGATCACCGCCGGAGTGATCAGGAACTGCCGCAACACCGTTTCCGGCGCGGCGTTCGCCGGCTGCTTCGTATATTTCAGCAATGCTTGCCAAGTCGCGCGCGCTTCGGGCAGATGCCCCTGTCGCGCCTGGACGATCGCGCGGACCATCATGAATTGCGGTTCCATCTTGCTGGGCGTCGGCACCCGGTCGAGAATGACTTGTGCCGCCTGTTGATCCCCCGCTTGCGACCGCACGAAGGCCAGCGTCACCGCGGGCACGCCGGGGTAAGAGGCGTCGAGATCGAGCGACCGCTGCAACAGCGCGGCACCCTCTTCCGCCTGCGCGCAGGCAAGTTTGAATAATCCGAGAAATCCGGCGATGTCGGCATCATAGGGGTTGAGCCGCATCGCGCCGTCGCCGAACGCGAGCCCGGCGGGGCAATTGCCCGCATAGAAATTCGCGCGCGACATCGCGAATAGTCCCGCCGAGGATCCCGGACCGTTTTCATAGGCGCGCTGGGCCAGCGCCCGCGCCTCGGCAAAGGCGGCGGCGCCCTCGGGCGTGTTGCGGCGCGGTTGCCAGTCACCGAAGCGGACGAGCGACAGGGCGGACAACGCAACCGGATCGTTCGGTGTGCGGTCAAGCGTAGCGCGCAGGCACGCATCGATCTGCTTCGCGGCGGTGGCGCTGCGCATCTGGCGCACCCGGTTGAATTGCGCGAGGCATGGAAAGCCCGGCGCGAAATCGTCCGGATGGCGCTGGACCTGATCACGGACAATCACGCCATAGTCCCCCGCAATCTGGGCGATGGCGGTATCGACTGGCGCGAACTCGGGCATCTGCTCCTTCTCGAGATGAAACTGTTGCGACCAGATCGTCCGCTGATCGGCGACCCGGTTCAGCACCAGCGTGACGTCGGCGGGCCCGTCGAGGTCGCGGACAAGCAGGACGTCGAGGCGATAGTCCGGCTGCGATGCGGCGGCCGATGCTCCATTCGCTTCCGCGCTTCGCAGGTCGACCAGCTCGAACCGCCGGAAACCGTCGCGCAGCCGCCCGTCGAGCGCGCGTGCGAGTGCGCGCGACACCGGCGTTTCGCCCGCCTGCGGCACCCCGACCTCCAGCAGCGGCATCGGCACGGGGGTTGCGCCGCCCATCCGCCCCCAATTGGCGTAGGTCCACCATCCGGCGGCGGCGGCCAGCAGCACGAAAAGCAGTGCCGCCACCCGGCGCGCATAGCCGGATCGCGCCGAGATCCCGGCATCGCGCTTGTGGTGCGATGACGCCACGCCCGCGACGCCCGTATTGGTGTTCGGCGCGAGTTCCACCGCCATGTCACCCTCGGCGTCCGCGGCCGCTCGCGCGGGGGGCGCCGAACGATGCTGGACGACGATTTCGTAACTCCCCTGCGGAACGCGCAGACGGTGGATCCAGGGCGTTTCGGCATAATAGCGGTCGAGGAGCGTCCGGAGCCGACCGACCATGACGCGGGGATAGCTGTCGACCGCAGGATCGAAATCGGCGCTGCGCCCCAACGCCTCGGTTGCGATCGCATAGGCCTTGGGGGCGCTGCGCCCGCCGCGCAGGCGATGCTCGACAAGGAATTGCAATAGACGCGACAGAACCGGCGAACGGGTGAACAGGGCCGACTCGCGCAGCTGTTCGAACTCGGCGGCAATGATCCGGTCGGTTTCATCACCATCGGGAAGCTGATCAGCGATTATATGGTCCATGCAACCTCGAATGCCCCCTCGCGAGGCGTGCGCGCTAGATACGCCAAACGGCCGGGACAGCTAGCCGATTTTACTACCATGTAACGGTAACAGCAGACCGCAACCTTATATCAAAATCATTGCGAGGTGCCAAATGACGCTGAAAAGCGGCATTTGTGGCTAATAATTTCTTGCCGTTTCGCGACATGCCGCGTCGTGACCCCTTGTAACTGCCATACCGCCGAGGGACGTGAGATCGTTAAACGGTCGCGACGTGCCCTGTGCCGTCGTGGTCTGGGCTGGGCTTATGCCCGGTTGGGACAATTGGGGTCACAAGATCGAAGGGCGCGAGCTGGTCCCTGGCGCTTTTCGGCATATCGCGTGGCTCCATAACAGTGACTCCGCCGGACGGACATGCAGCCCCACCTGCATCCCGTCCGGCGAGTCCGAAGCCGGCTACATCGACCCCAGCTTTCCAAATTTCGCTGCTCAGGCCGGCCCGATCCGAAAGGCGCACAGCTTGTTGCCGTCGAGGTCACGGAAATAGGCGGCATAGAAAGCCTGCTCGCCGTCGTCACCGCGAAGTCCGGGCGGCCCTTCGCAAGTGCCCCCGAGTTCGAGCGCCTTGGCGTGGAGCGCATCGACCTTCGCGCGCTCGTCGACGACGATCGCCGCCATATGGCCATTGCCGCGATCGGCGGGCTGGCCGTCATAGGGCCGCGTCACCGCAATGCCGGGCTGGCCCCAACCGGTGCCATAAAGGGTAAAGCCGTTCGCCTCGGTATCCGACATGCGCATCAACTCGCTCGCGCCGATCGTCCCGAGCAGCCCGGTGTAAAATTCGCGGGCGCGCGGCAAATCGTCGGTGCCCATGGTCACATAGCCGATCATGTTTCTCTCTCCCTTCAACAGAAAGGGCGCCGGCTCGCACCGACGCCCCGCTTGTACCCGGTTGCCGTTTGGCTCAGCTCTTGGTCGCGGCTGCGCCGTCCTTGCAGGGACCGGTGTGGGTGCTCGTCATCTGCAGCACCATTTCCATCTCGCCCTGACCGGTCGGCATCTTGCCCTTGGTCGTGATCGTCACGTCGGTCTTCTTCGCTTCCATCGTGCCGGCCATCGCCATGTCGACTGTCTGGCCGTTGGCGGTGCAGGTGCCCGCAACGTCGATCTTGCCGCCGCTGACATCCTTCTTCGACCATTTGCACTCGCCGCCGTTGCCCGGGCCCTTGGCGAGCTCGGCGGCGATATCTTCCTTGTCGACCTGCTCCTGCGTGAAGCACTGGTCCATGCCGCTGGCGCCTTCCATCATCTTCGCCATGCCGTCCTTCATTTCGGGCGGCATGCCCGGAACTTCGAACTTCACCAGCTTGACGTCGGTCTTCCAGTTTCCGGCCTCGCGCTTGACGGTGCCGCCGGCATTTTCGGTCTTGCTGCAGCCAGCCGTCGCCAATGCAACGCCAAGAGCGGCGAACGTGAGTAGCTTTTTCATATCCATCCCCTGTGACTCATTGCGATTGTGCGCCCACCCCATCGATACCATATTGGCAGCGATGGCAATCCAGATTCGTACATCGCTCGATGAAATCGACACCGGCGAGGCCTATGTCCCGCACCGCCCCGCCCGCCCCGACAAGGTCGAGGGCGGCAAGCGTTTTGAACTCGTTAGCGACTATGAGCCCGCCGGCGACCAGCCGACCGCGATCCGCGAACTGGTCGACACCGCGCTCGCGGGCGAGCGTGACCAGGTGCTGCTCGGCGTCACCGGGTCGGGCAAGACCTTTACCATGGCAAAGGTCATCGACGAGTTGCAGCGCCCCGCGCTGATCCTCGCCCCGAACAAGATCCTCGCGGCGCAGCTCTATGGCGAATTCAAGAGCTTCTTTCCGAACAATGCGGTCGAATATTTCGTCAGCTACTACGACTATTACCAGCCCGAGGCCTATGTGCCGCGGTCGGACACCTACATCGAGAAAGAAAGCTCGGTAAACGAGGCGATCGACCGGATGCGCCATTCGGCAACGCGCGCGCTGCTCGAGCGCGACGATGTGATCATCGTCGCCTCGGTTTCGTGCCTTTACGGCATCGGGTCGGTCGAGACTTACTCGGCGATGATCTTCGACCTCAAAAAGGGCCAGGTCGTCGACAATCGCGAGATCATCCGCAAGCTCGTCGCGCTGCAATACAAGCGCAACGACCAGGCCTTCGCGCGCGGCAATTTCCGCGTGCGCGGCGACAGTCTCGAAATCTTCCCTTCGCACTATGAGGATATGGCCTGGCGCGTCAGCTTCTTCGGCGACGAGATCGAGGAGATCGTCGAATTCGACCCGCTGACGGGCAAGAAGATCGCCAGCCTCAACTATGTCCGCGTCTATGCGAACAGCCATTATGTCACGCCCGGCCCGACGCTCAAACAGGCGACCGAGGCGATCCGGCACGAACTGGCGGAGCGCCTCAAGGAACTCGAAGCCGAGGGCCGCCTGCTCGAAGCGCAGCGGCTCGAACAGCGAACCAATTTCGACCTCGAGATGATCGCCGCGACGGGCAGCTGCGCGGGGATCGAGAATTACAGCCGCTTCCTCACCGGCCGCCTCCCCGGCGAGCCGCCGCCGACGCTGTTCGAATATCTGCCCGACAACGCCCTGCTCTTCGTCGACGAAAGTCATCAGACGATCCCGCAGATCGGCGCGATGTCGAAGGGCGACCATCGGCGCAAGATCACGCTCGCCGAATATGGCTTCCGCCTGCCGAGCTGCATCGACAACCGACCGCTGCGCTTCGCCGAATGGGACCTGATGCGTCCGCAGACGGTCAGCGTCTCGGCGACGCCGGGGACGTGGGAGATGGACCGCACGCAGGGCGTCTTCGCCGAACAGGTGATCCGCCCCACCGGGCTGATCGACCCGCCGGTCGAGATCAAACCGGTCGAGGAACAGGTCGACGACCTGATCGCCGAGGCAAAGAAGACCGCCGCGGCGGGATACCGCACGCTGGTTACGACACTGACGAAGCGCATGGCCGAGGATCTGACCGAGTTCCTGCACGAAGCAGGCCTGAAGGTCCGCTACATGCACTCGGATGTCGAGACGCTCGAACGCATCGAGATCATCCGCGACCTCCGCCTCGGCGTGTTCGATGTGCTCGTCGGCATCAACCTGCTCCGCGAAGGGCTCGACATTCCCGAATGCGGGCTCGTCGCGATCCTCGACGCCGACAAGGAAGGCTTCCTGCGTAGCGAAACCTCGCTGGTGCAGACGATCGGGCGCGCCGCGCGCAACGTCGATGGCCGCGTCATCCTTTACGCCGACCGCATCACCGGCAGCATGGAACGCGCGATGCGCGAGACCGACCGCCGCCGCGAAAAACAGGAGGCCTATAACGCCGAGCACGGCATCACCCCGACGACGATCAAGCGCAACATCGGCGACATCATCGCGCATGTCGCGTCGAAGGATCAGGTGACGATCGACATCGGCGACGACAAGCCCGCGCACATGGTCGGGCACAATCTGCGCGCCTATATCGCCGACCTGGAAAAGAAGATGCGCGATGCCGCCGCCGACCTGGAATTCGAGGAAGCCGGGCGGTTGCGCGACGAGATTCGCCGACTGGAGGCCGACGAGCTTGGCCTGCCCGCCGACGAACAGGTAGCGCCGCGCGTGGGGCGGAGCAACGAGGGCAAGCCCGGAACGCGCAAGGGGCGGTTCGGGAAGTCGAGCAAGACCAAGTGGGGACGGTAACGCAAGGCGATGGAGCCTATCGCCGCGCCGGGTAATCCGGCGCTTGCTGTCGACCTTTGATAGTGTCAGTGTCGGCGCAAGGGGAAAAACATGCCCTTTCGTTCGGCCTGGATATATGTGCTGGCGCTGCTCGCGCTGACGTTCGTTGCCTTCTGGCCCGGATATTTCACGAAGCTGCAGACACATAGCATGGCGCACCATGCTCATGCCGCCAGCTCTGTCCTTTGGATCGTCCTTGCGATCGTCCAGAGCTGGACGGCCCACCACCATCGACTCGCGCTGCACCGCGCGACCGGGCTCGCGATATTTCTGCTTTTCCCGTTCTTCCTGGTCGGGGGAATGTGGGTCATCCATGTCGAGGCGGCGACCTTGGCCGGCGATTTCACCAGTATCGAAGGCAAGCAGATCGCGCAGTTCGGTTTTTTCGATCCGCTCGCCAATCTCGCATTCGCCCTTCTCTTCTGGTTGGGACTGAGGCACCGCTATCAGGTCCAACTGCACGCTCGCTATATGCTCGCGACGCTGCTGTTCGTGATTTCTCCGATCGGATTCCGATTGCTTGCCATGCTCATCCCGTTTTTCCGGCCGGATGAGAATTTTTCCTATGCCATGGCAGGCGGCAATCTGATCGCGCTGGCGATCACGCTTTACCTGTTTCGCCAGGCGTCGTCGCATGGCAGGCCATTTCTGATAGCGGCGGGATTCATTGCCGCGCAGGCAATCAGCTTTGATACGCTCGGACGAATTCCAGGCTGGGCGCCGATGTTCGCCGCCGTCTCCCGCGTCAATCTGCCCTTCCTGCTGTTCCTGTCGGCTATCCTTGGCGTCGCGATCGCTTGGCACGGATGGATTGCCGGAGCGCGCCTGGGAACTCCCAAAGCAGCGTTGGCAGCCTGACGATCGCATCGCCCGCTCACCGTCCGGCGCCCTTCGACCAAGGCCCCGCCGCGACCGACCAGCGGCCTTGCCGCCCTTCCCCGCCCCGCTTAGGGTTCGCGCCTCAACGGGGAGAAAATCATGAAAACAGGTCTGTCGCTGATTGCGCTGGCGCTTGCGGTCGCCGCCCCTGCTGTCGTTCATGCACAGGACAAGCCGGATGACAAGGCGAAGGCCGAAAAGCCCGCAGACGTCGAGCCACAGATCCGCACCACGAAACTCTCCGGCACCTTCGGCGGGCAGCGTATCAATTACGCCGCGACGATCGGCGAGACGATCATCAAGAACAAGGACGGCGTGCCGGAAGTCGCGGTCGTCACCACCGCCTATATCAAGGAACCGCGCGATCCGAACCGCCCGGTGACCTTCCTGTTCAACGGCGGCCCCGGCTCGGGCACGGTCTGGTTGATGATGGGCGCCTTCGGGCCGAAGCGCGTTGCGATCCCCAGCGATGCGCGCGATGATGGCGCCCCGCCCTACCCGATCGTCGATAATCCCGACGCGCTGCTCGACGTGACGGACATCGTCTTCATCGACCCGCCGGGCACGGGCTTTTCGCATCTGATCGGAAAAGCCGATCCCAAGGATTATTACGGCGTCACGCAGGACGCCAAGCTGGTCGCCGAGGTCATCCGGCGCTGGCTGAACGACAATGGCCGCTGGAACAGCCCCAAATATCTCGGCGGCGAAAGCTATGGCACCACGCGCTCGGCGGCGGTCGCGAACCAGTTGATGAACGAGACGTACAACGACGTCGCGCTCAATGGCATCATCCTGATCTCGACCGTGCTCGACTTCGCGGCGGGATCCGATACGCCGGGCAACGAACTGAGCTATATCACCAACCTGCCCTCGATGGCGGCCACCGCGATGTTCCACGGCAAGGCGAGCGGCTCGTCGGTCGAGGCCTTTACTGAGGAAGCGCGGCAGTGGGCGATCGGTCCCTATGCCTCGGCGCTGCTCAAGGGGCAGAAGCTGCAGGGCGAGGAACGCGCCGCGATCCGCCGCGACCTCGCGCGCTTTACCGGCCTCTCCGAAACCTATCTCGAAAGCGCCGACCTCCGCGTCACCCCCGGCCGCTTCTACAAGGAATTGCTCCGCGACCGCGGCCTGACGGTCGGCCGCCTCGACAGCCGCTATACCGGCAAGGATTACGACAATGCCGGCGAGCAGCCCGACAACGACCCCAGCTTCTATGGCATCGACGCGAGCTACACCGCGGCGATCAACAGCTGGAGCCGCGATGTTCTGGGTTTCAAGACTACCCTCGAATATCAGTCAATCAGCGGCATCGGCGGGCTGTGGGACTGGCGGATCGGCGGGCGCGACACCAACGCCTATCTCAACGTCACACCCTATATCGGACAGGCGCTCCGCGAGAATTCGGGGCTGCGCGTGTTCGTCGGACAGGGCTATTATGATTTCGCGACGCCCTTTTTCGCCGCCGAATATGCGCTGTCGCGCACCGGCATCCCACAGGACCGGATCACCTATCAATATTATGGCGCGGGCCACATGATGTACATCCGCGACGAGGATCGCCATAAATTGTCGCAGGATATCCGCGCCTTCATTCGGGCGCGTTGAGCGGCCGGTTCCGATCGATTGCGGACATTGTGATCCCCGGCGAAAGCCGGGGCCCAGAGCGGCAAAACACCAGGCTTGTGTGAGAATTCCCTGGGCCCCGGCTTTCGCCGGGGATCACAGAAGGATGTCCGCTTCCTACCCCAAAACGGACGCGGTCACCGCAGTACGCCCGCCGCCGCTTGCTTCCGTGCATAGACGAACAGCGCGATCAGGATCACCCAGATGATCGCCGTGAAGATCATCGGGAACGTTCCGAACAGGCGCATCAGGTCGCCATAATGCAGGCCAAACTGGTAGATGCAGCTGATCGCGAGTCCGACGAGCGAGACGGCGAACGCCGACACCGCATGGCGGCTTCGTGCGAGAAGCAGCAGCGATCCGAGTACCGATCCCCAGACGCCCAGCGCCCAGCCGATATTCGCCCACAGCGGGAAGCTCGCGAACCACGCCTGCTGTTCGGGCGTGAAGGCCGCGAGATATTCAGGGTTCTGCATCTTGGTCATCGTATAGTCGAACGCGCCGACGGCGTTCCACAACAGCGACACAACCCCGACGATCCACAGATGCACGGGTGTCTTGCGTACTTCAGTCATCACTATCTCCCCCTCCAGAAAGATCAGGCGAAACTATCAGATTTCGCGGCGCTCATCAACGATGTGATATAGTCGCGTAACACAGCGATGTTGCGGTCGAAATAGCCGATGTCGCGATAGGTGCGCGCCTGCATCACCGCGCCCTCCATCACCGTCAGCACGAATTCGCCGAGTGCGTTGCGATCGGCACCGGGCGGCAAGCGATCCGATGCCGCATCGAAGCAGCCGGCAATCGCGGCCGACCAGTTGGTGAAATTCGCCGCCATCAGATCGCGGACCACCGGGTCGGGCTCGTGGATTTCGAGCGCGAGGCTCCCGATCGGGCAGCCATAGGTGCAGTCGGTGACGATCAGGTGCGTCCTGTAACCAGCGAGCAACGCGAAAATACGCTCGATGGGGTCGTCGACCCCCTCCCAGTTGGGCGCCAGCAGCATCTCGTCGATCCCGTCGCGATAGAGTTCGAGAACACCGACGAGCACGTCCTGCTTGCCCGGAAAGAAATGGTAGAGGCTGCCCGAATGGACCTGGCTGCGCGAGAGGATGTCGGAGACCGAGGTCGAGAGATAGCCCTTTTCCCAAAAGAGCTCCATCGCGGTCATCAGGATGCGGTTGCGGGTGTCGGCGGCGTTCATCGGCGGCTCCTATCCCGCGCGATCATACGCGGCGCGAAGCCGGTCCGCCACCTCGCGCCCCGCGTCTTCTCCCGCGTTGATGCGAATGCGGTGCGACACCATCGCATTCCAGCTTCCCGCGAGTTCCAGCATGCCCGCCGGCTCTTCGCCCTTCAGCGCCAGCCCGATATCGAACCGGTCCTTGGTCGAGGGCATCAGCAGCGCGAACTGCTTCTTGCGGCGGAGGCTGACATAGCCCTTCTTCGGCGCCAGTTCGACGTCGCCGCCGAAACCTTGCACCAGCGCCACCAGCCGGTCGTAAAGCGGCCGCCAATGCGCCTTCGCTCCATCGAACGCCGCCGCGACGAGCGCCTCGTCGTCCTGCGACGCGGCCGACGAGGCATTCGCCGCGTGGACGATCATATTGGCATAGCCATGCCCGAGACCATGTTCGGATTTCAGGTGGTTCACCAGCGCCATATGGCCCGAAATGCCCGTAGCGCGCGCGACTGCGACCCATTCGTCCAGCACCTTGCCCGTCTTGGCGCGCAGGCTATCGCCCATCTTTTCGAATTCGTCGGCCATATCGCCCTCCTTCGCAAGATCACTTGATTGAACATTCAACCAAGTGATTTGTCAAGAGGCTTGGCAAGCGGGCGCCAAGCCCCGATATGCGCCGCATGTGCGTCGTCGCCCTCGCCTATCAAGCCCACCCCGACTGGCCTCTGATCCTCATCGGCAATCGCGACGAATTTCACGCGCGACCGGCCGCGCCGCTCGGCCATTGGCCCGACGGCAGCGGGATCGTCGCGGGACGGGATATTCAGGCCGGCGGAACATGGCTGGGAGTCCACCAGCCGAGCGGGCGCGTGGTGGTGGTGACGAACGTCCGCGGCGCGATGCCCGACCCCGCGAAGGAGTCGCGCGGCGCGCTCGTCGTCGACATGCTGCGTGGCGACGGCCGCTTCGCCGAACCGGCGGAGGCCGACCTCGACCGCTTCAACGCGTTCAACCTGTTTGCCGTCGGCGGCGCCCCGCGTCTGCTCACCAACCGGCCGACGCCGCTGATCGCGGCGCTGGCGCCCGGCGTCCATGCCCTTGCCAACGAACCGGTCGATGCGCCGTGTCCGCGCGCCGAACGGCTCCGCACCGCGCTGTCGGCGGTGGTCGAGGCGCAAGGCGACCCCGAAGGCCTGCTCGACACGCTGACAGCAGAAGGCGAGCCCGCGCTGTTCCTGCACGGCGAGGTCTATGGCACCCGCGCCTCGACGCTCGTCGCGATTGCCGCGGCGGGTGACGTACATATGGTGGAGCGCCGATACGAAGCGGGCGGCCGTCCTGGTGGAACGACCGCCCTCGATTTTCGCATCGGCTGAGCCGCGACGCCTTATTTCGGCGCGATCACCATGACCATCTGGCGGCCTTCGGTGCGCGGATGCGCCTCGACCTTCGCGATCTCGGCGGTCATTTCGGCGACGCGCTGAAGCACGTTGAGGCCGAGCTGCGTGTGGCTCATCTCGCGGCCGCGGAAACGCATGGTCATCTTGACCTTGTCGCCTTCCTCAAGGAAGTCGAAGACCTTCTTCATCTTCACATCGAAATCATGATCGTCGATGTTCGGACGCATCTTGATCTCTTTGATTTCCTGCGTCTTCTGGCTCTTGCGCGCCAGATTGGCCTTTTTCTGGGCTTCGTACTTATACTTGCCCACATCGAGGAACTTGCACACCGGCGGATCGGCGTTGGGAGACACTTCAACCAGGTCCAGACCGACCGAGGCAGCTTGCTCGATCGCTTCGGCCGTCAGCATTACGCCCAGATTCTCCCCTTCCTCGTCGATCACGCGGACCTTCGGAGAGGAAATGAATTCATTGTATCGCGGGCCGTTTTTGGGCGGCACGGGCGCCATCGAGCGGCGGGTCATGGGCGGTGGTATAGCTGTATCTCCTGGTCATTTACGATAGGCGCGCGGAATCGACGCGATCGCGGCGCGCCATGCCCATATAGTGAACGCGAGCGCGCCGTAAAGGCCGCCCGCGTCACAAACATGACGCTTTTCGCCACGCTGTGGCGGTTATGCCACTACCATTTCGTCGGCGCGGGGTCGATCACGCGGAAGCCTCCGGCCCCGACCTCGCTGACCTCGAGCGCGCGCATCGCGATCCCGCGGTTGTTGAAGCGGAAAATGCCGTCGATGCCCCCGAACCCCTCCTCGGCGAGCAATCGCGCGGCGGGAAAGGTCATGCCCGGCTTCCAGTCGCGCGCGATGCGGACGGTCAGCAGCACCGAGTCGTAGCCGAGGCTGGCGAGCCGGTACGGCGCCTTGCCGTAGCGTGTGCGATATTTCGCGGCGAGCTGACCGTAAAGGCCATCCGAAACGCTGGCGAACCACGACCCGCGCATAGCGGGATTACCGCCAAGCGCCGCGTCTGTATTCCACAGCTCGGTGCCGAGGATCTGTTTGTTTCCCGTGCTCTTGACGACCGGCACGGCGCGGATCGCGTTGCCGCCGCTGTCTGCGACGAGCACCGCGTCCATCGCGCCGGCATTGGCAAGCCGCCGCGCCGCGCCCGTCAGCGCGGTCGCGCTGCGGTCATAGGTTTCGACCGCGACCAGCGTACCCCCCGCGGCCGACACCGCCGAGCGGAAGGCCGCGGCCGAGCGGTCGCCATAGACCGTCTTGGGCACGAGCGCGCCGAACCGCTGCTGCCCCTTGCTGCGCGCATAGGCGACGACGCGCTCGACCGACTGGCCGGGAACGAAGCCCATGATGAAGACGCCATTGCCCGCGACGCTGCTGTCGTTCGAGAAGCTCAGCACCGGCACCTTCGCCTCGCGCGCGATCGGCGCGACGGCGGCGACATCCTCGCTGAGCAGCGGGCCGAGGATCAGCTTGTTGCCGTCGGCGACCGCCTGCCGCGCCGCGGCGGCGGCACCAAGCGCGGTGTCATAGGTCGTGATGCGAACCCGCTCGGTCTTCGAATCGAGCAGCGCCATCGTCGTCGCGTTCGCAATCGCCATACCGACATCGGCGTTGGGCCCGGTCTGCGGGACGAGCAACGCGACGCGGTGGCGGTCGGTATCGGTCGGAAGGCCGGGGCCGACGCCATCGGCGGGCTTTTCGGGCGGCGGCGCGGTGGCCGGGCCTGTCGCCTTAGGCACCATCTGGCACGCGGCGAGCAGACCGCCCAGCGTCAGCATCGCGATCCCGCGCAGCATTTTGCGCCGTGACGATGCATAAACCTGGCGCGAGCCCCCGTGGCAATCTTGGGCAGTTTCTGCCATTTTCGGCGTCATGCCGGATTCGACCATCTCAAAATCTCCCTTGCCCGGTCTCTATATCGTCGCGACGCCCATCGGCAACCTCGGCGACATCAGTGCGCGGGCAGCCGCCACTCTTGCCTCGGCCAACGTCATCGCCGCCGAGGACACGCGTGTGACCGCGAAGTTGCTGTCGCATCTGGGTTTGCGCGTTCCGATGACCCCCTATCACGACCACAGCGACGAACGCACCCGCGCCGCGCTGGTTGCGCGCATGGAGCGTGAAGTTGTCGTTTTGGTGTCAGACGCGGGAACCCCGTTGATTTCGGATCCAGGGTACAAGCTGGTGCGCGACGCGCGCGCAGGCGGACGACACGTCACCACCCTGCCCGGCCCCTGCGCCGCGATCGCCGCGATCACGCTCTCGGGATTGCCGAGCGACCGCTTCCTGTTTGCGGGTTTCCTGCCGAACAAGGCGAAGGCGCGCGCTGACACGATCGCCGAGTTCGCGGGGCTCCGCGCGACGCTCGTCTTCTACGAGAGCGGCCCGCGCCTCGCCGCCGCGCTGACGGCACTGGCTGGCGGCCTCGGCAACCGCGAGGCCGCCGTCGCGCGCGAGATCAGCAAGCTTTACGAGGAATGCGCGACCGGCACGCTCGCCGATCTCGCGGCGCGCTACGCCGACGCGCCGCCCAAGGGCGAGATCGTGATCGTCGTGGGCCCGCGCGGCGAGGAAAGCGGCGAGGAAGCCGATGCGGCGACCATCGACGCCGCGCTGCGCGCCGCGATGGCGGACCGGCCCGTCGCGCAGGCCGCCAAGGCCGTCGCGAAGCAATATGGGCTCGATCGGCACGAGGTTTATGCCCGTGCGCTGGCATTGAAAGAGCGGGCTTGAACCGCGCCGCCGCCGAAGCGCGGGGCCGCAGGGCCGAACGGCGCGCCGCATGGTGGCTGCGCCTGCACGGCTGGCGCATTCTCGGCCAGCGGCTCCGCGTTGCCGCGGGCGAGGTCGACCTCGTCGCGCGGCGCGGCAAAACGCTCGCCTTCATCGAGGTGAAGTGGCGCGAGCGCCCCGAAGACCTCGACCTTGCGATCGACCAGTGGCGCTTGCGACGCGTCGCAGCGGCGGCGGAAATGCTCATCCCCCGATTCGCGCGTCCGTCGGATGACGTCCGCATCGACGTGATGCTCCTTGCGCCGAAGCGATTGCCTCGCCATCTGGTCCACGTCTGGCAGCCGTGACGGCGCCCAAGGAGAAGAAGATGACCCTGCGTGCAGCCGTGCAAATGGACCCGATGGACGCGATCAACATCAATGGCGACAGCAGTTTCCACCTGATCCTGAAAGCGCTCGAACGCGGGTACGAGCTCTATCACTACGACGTGCGCGGGCTGACGTGGGAGGCCGGGCGGCTGACCACCAAGGCGCACCGCATCCTCGACGCGAAGCGCGAGGCCGGCGCGCACTATGAATTTGGCGATTTCGTCACGCTCGACCTCGGCCGCGACGTCGATGTCGTGCTGATGCGGCAGGATCCGCCCTTCGACCTCGGCTACCTCACCGGCACCTGGCTGCTCGAGCGCATCCGCGGCGAAACGCTCGTGGTCAACGATCCTGTCTCGGTGCGCAATGCGCCCGAGAAGGTGTTCGTGCTCGATTTCCCCGAGTTCATGCCGCCGACGATGGTCACGCGCGACCTTGACGCGGTGAAGGATTTTCAGGCCCGTTATGGCGCGGTGGTGATCAAGCCGCTCCACGGCAACGGCGGCAAGGCGGTATTTCGCGTCGACGCCGACGGCAGCAACCTGGGCGCGCTCGTCGAGCTGTTCGGGCAGGTGTGGCCCGAACCGTTCATGGTCCAGCAATTCCTGCCGAGCGTCGCCAGGGGCGACAAGCGCATCGTCCTCGTCGACGGCGAGGTCGCGGGCGCGATCAACCGCAAGCCCGGCGAAGGCGAATTCCGCTCGAACCTTGCGGTCGGCGGCTATGCCGAGGCTGCGGGGCTTACACCGCGCGAGCAGGAGATTTGCGACGTGCTCGGCCCCGAGCTTCGCGAACGCGGATTGCTGTTCGTTGGCATCGATGTGATCGGCGGCGAATGGCTGACCGAAATCAACGTCACCTCGCCCACCGGAATCGTCGCGATCGACCGTTTCAACAACAGCGATACGGCGGGGATGATCTGGGACGCGATCATCGGGCGGATCGGCTGACGGCCCCGCGCGTTCTCTTCGCATGACCGACTTTATCCTGAACCTGATCCAGAGCTGGGGGTATGTGGGGATCTTCATCCTCATGTTCCTGGAAAATGTGTTCCCGCCGATCCCCTCCGAAGTAATCATGGGGCTCGGCGGCATTGCCGTTTCCAAGGGGCATTTCGATTTCTGGACGCTCATCGCGGTCGCCGTGGCGGGAACGACCGCCGGAAACTGGATCTGGTACGGCATCGGCCGGTGGATCGGATACGAACGGCTCAAGCCCTTCATCGACCGCCATGGCCGCTGGCTGACGCTCGACTGGGCCGAGGTCGAGCGGTTGCACAACTGGTTCCTGAAATACGGCCCCGGCATCGTGTTCGTCGCACGCTTCATGCCCGTCGCGCGGACGATGGTGTCCTTGCCCGCGGGCATGGTGAAGATGAACCAGGCGAAATTCCTGGCTTGGACCGCCGCAGGTTCGACAATCTGGATCGCCGCACTCGCGGGCGCCGGCAACTGGTTCGGGGGGAAGTTCGCGAACCTCGACGCCTTCGTCGGCCCCGTCGCGCTGGTGGCGATCGGTTCGCTCGTGGCCATCTATATCTACCGCGTCATCACCTGGAAACCCAAACGGGCTAACTAGGCGCGCGGGTGCGCGCTCCGGTAAATGTCCAGCAGATGCGCGGCGTCGACCGCTGTATAGACCTGCGTCGAGGCAAGGCTGGCGTGGCCGAGCAATTCCTGCAGACTGCGAAGGTCCGCCCCGCCCGCAAGCAGGTGCGTCGCGAAGCTGTGGCGCAATGCATGCGGCGTCGTGCGTTCGGGCAGGCCCAGCGCGCGCCGCGCCGAGCGCACGCTCGCGCGGACCACCCCGGGCTGGAGCGGCCCGCCGCGAGCGCCGAGGAACAGCGGTGCCTCTTTCCCGATCGGCCACGGGCAAGCCTCGACATAGCGCGACACGGCGGCCGCAACGGCGGGCAGGATCGGGACGATCCGGGTCTTGTTCCGCTTGCCCGTGACGCGCAGCGTGTCGCCCAGCGGCAGCGCGGCGCCGGTCAGTCCCAGCGCCTCGCCGATACGAAGGCCGGCGCCATAGAGCAAAAGCAGCAGCGCAAAATCGCGCGCGCCAACCCAGCCTTCGCGGGCATTGTCCTCGACATCCTGCGCCAGTTGGAGCGCTTCCGCAGGCGCGACGGGCCGCGGCAGGCCCTTCTTGACGCGCGGCCCGCGCATCTGCGGAACGGCCGCGTTCGATCCGCCGACGAAGCGCAGGAAGGTGCGCAGAGCGCTGAGTTCGCGTGCGGCGGACGCATTGCCCAGCCCGTCGGCGCGGCGGTCGGCAAGGTAAGAGCGAAGATCGTTCGGCGTCAGACCCTTGAGCATCCGCGCATCGACCGCGCCGCCGCGATGATGCGACAGGAAGGCGCAAAATCGCTCCGCCGTCGCGATATAGGCACGGCGCGTATGCTCCGACCGGCGCTTTTCGTGCGCCAGATGGGCATCCCAGTCGCGGATCAGTCCGTCAGCCAATATCCATTCCCGTTCGGGCTTTGCGCGAACCTAGCCGGTCCGCACGACCTCGGAAAGGATGCTGTCGAGCAGCAGAATGCCATCGTCCGTGACCGCAAGCCGGTCGCCTTTCTGCACCAACAGCCCCTGCCCAGCCAGCCGCGCCACCGCCCCCTCATCGACGAACGCATCGCGCCTCAACCCGCTGCGCGCCTCAATCCGCGCCAAGTCGATCCCCTCGGTCAGCCGCAGCCCCATCAGCATCGCCTCGGTCGCGCGTTCGTGCGCGGGCAGGTCGGTTTCGACCTTCAGGCCGTGTCCGTTACGCTCGACCGCTGCGATAAAATTCTCGGGCTTCTTGTGCCGCTCGGTCGCCTGGCCGAGGCGCCGCCCGTGCGCCCCCGGCCCGACCCCGGCATAGTCGCCATAGCGCCAATATGTCAGATTGTGCCGACTCTCCTCACCGGGCCGCGCATGGTTCGACACCTCGTAGCGCGGGAGCCCCGCAGCGCTCGTCATCGCCTGCGTCGCGTCGAACAGGTCGGCCGCCGTATCGCCGTCGGGGATGACGAGGTCGCCCTTCGCCGCAAGCGTCGCGAAACGCGTGCCGGGTTCGATGGTGAGCTGGTAGAGCGAGAGATGCCCCGTTCCGAACGCCAGCGCGTCGTTCAACTCGGTTTCCCATTGGGCGAGAGTTTGCCCCGGCCGCGCGTAGATTAGATCGAAGCTGACGCGCGCGAAATGCTCCTGCGCCGCGGCAATCGCACGCCGCGCCTCGTCGCCGCTGTGCGCGCGCCCAAGAAATTCAAGTATTTGCGGCTCGAAGCTTTGCACGCCGATCGACACGCGATTGACACCAGCCGATGCGAGCGCAGCGAAATTGGCGACCTCTACCGAATTCGGGTTCGCCTCCAGCGTGATCTCGCAATCGCCCGCCAGACCCCACGCATCGTCGGCAGCCCCGATGACTGCTGCAACGGTTTCGGGCGGCATCAGGCTGGGCGTACCCCCGCCGAAGAAGATCGACGACACCGGGCGGCCCGGAAGCAGTTCCGCCTCATGCCGCAAGTCAGCGAGCAGCGCGGCGCGCCACACCTCTTGGTCGACACTCTCGCGGACATGGCTGTTGAAGTCGCAATAGGGGCATTTGCTGACGCAAAACGGCCAATGGACATAAAGGGCGAGCGGTTCGGCCATGGGGGGCCTTACTCCCATTCGTCATTCCGGCGAAAGCCGGAATCCATGGGTCCCGGATCAGGTCCGGGGCGACGACGATATCAAAACGCTCCGGCCACCAGCTTGGCGAAAGCATCGGCGCGATGACTGATTGCGTGCTTCTCTGCCGGATCGATCTCCGCGAAAGTCAGCGTGTTACCGGCTGGAACGAACACCGGATCATAACCGAAACCCATCGTCCCGCGCGGCGGCCAGGTCAAACTGCCCTCAGCCTTGCCCTCGAACACCTCCGCATGACCGTCGGGCCATGCCAGCGCGAGGGTGCAGACGAAGCGCGCGCTGCGGTCGACATCCGGCCCCTGCTCGGCGAGCAGGCCTTCGACCTTGCCCATCGCCAGATACCAGTCGCGGCCCGGCGCGCCTTCGAACCATTGCCGTTCGGCCCAGTCGGCGGTGTACACGCCTGGACGACCGCCGAGCGCCGCGACTTCGAGGCCGCTGTCGTCGGCGAGCGCCGGCAGCCCCGCCGCCGATGCGCTCGCATGCGCCTTCAGCAGCGCATTCTCGGCGAAGGTCGTCCCCGTCTCCTCGGGCTCGGGAAGGCCGAGGTCACCCGCCGACACGGGATCGATCCCATAAGGTTCGAGCAGCGCGCGGATTTCGCGCACCTTGCCCGCATTGTGGCTCGCGATGACGAGCTTGCCGGGGGTGAGCTTGCGGGTCATTCGAAGATCCTTCTTTCGTCATGCCGGACTCGATCCGGCATCCATTCCGGCCTCGGCTGCATGGACCCCGGATCAAGTCCGGGGTGACGAACAATATTACCGGCCCGCCGCCTTCGCCTGCGCCGCGAAGATATCGGTGCAGCCGATGCGCGCGAGGCGGAGCAGGCGCAGCAGGCCCTCTTCGTCGTAGGTCGCGCCCTCGGCGCTCGCCTGCACCTCGACGATCTGGCCCTTGCCGGTCAGCACGAAATTGCCGTCGGCTTCGGCGACCGAATCCTCGTCATAGTCGAGGTCGAGCACCGGCGTGCCCTTGTAGATGCCGCACGAGATCGCCGCGACGCTGTCCTCGATCGGATCCTCGGTCAACGCCTTGCTTTCGAGCAGCTTGTCGACCGCAAGGCGCAGCGCGACCCACGCGCCCGAAATCGAGGCGGTGCGCGTGCCGCCATCGGCCTGGATCACGTCGCAGTCGATGACGATCTGACGCTCGCCGAGCTTCGCCATGTCGACGACGGCGCGCAAGCTGCGACCGATAAGTCGCTGGATTTCCTGCGTCCGGCCCGACTGCTTGCCCTTCGCCGCTTCGCGGCTACCGCGGGTGTGCGTCGCGCGGGGCAGCATGCCATATTCGGCGGTGACCCAGCCCTGCCCCTTGCCGCGCAGGAACGGCGGAACCTTTTCCTCGACGCTGGCGGTTACCAGCACCTTGGTATTGCCGAAGCTGACAAGGACGCTGCCCTCGGCGTGGATGGTGAAATTTGTTTCGATGGCGATCGACCGCATCTGGTCGGGCGCGCGGCCGGAGGGGCGCATGGGATATCCTTTCGATTGACGATTGCGGAGGCCCTTAGGCCGCCACCCTCAACCGCTCAAGCGCATCCTGAAGAAATCGAGGATTTCGTCGCGCGCCTGCACGGTCGGCTGGCCGGCCTCGTCGATCAGGTGGATGGTGACGACGCTGTGCGGGTTCTTCATCGGGCTGTCGGGGTTCGCGGCGTCGTCGGGCAGCACCTTGCCGATGAACCGGTCGCCGAGCGCATTTTCGAACGCCTCGAACCGCGCAGCCTTGCAGAATTTGTCGCCTTCGAAACGGTAGGCGAGCACCGTCAGATCCTCGGCTTCCATCCGCGCTTTGACGGCGACGAGTTCATCGGGGTGGATATGCATCCCCGCCGCGTCGTTCAGCGGCAGCGAGGGCTGCGACAGCACCGGCGCGAGCACCGCGGGTTCGAGCATCATCGACAGTGCGAAATTGCCGGTGAAGCACATCCCGATCGCACCGACGCCCTTGCCGCCGCATTCCTTGTGCGCCAGCCCCGCAAGCGCGCGCAGCCACCGCGTTGCGGGCGAGCTTTCGTTCGCCTGGAAGGCCCGGAACTGGCGGCTGATGCAGCCGCCGAGGATTGTAAACAGCGCGCCGGGCATCCGCGGCACGGCGCCGTCCTTGCCAAAGATATGCGGCATGTAGACGGTGAAACCGGCATCGCGCACCCAGCGCGCGAAGCGCGCGACATGCGGGCTGATTCCCGGCATTTCGGTCATCACGATCACCGCGGGACCGCTTCCCATTATATAGACCAGCCGGTCTTGGCCGAGCAGCGAGATGGTGCGGCGCTGGAAGTCGTCAAGCGGATCGTCGCGGTCGAGCGGTCGGTCGGTCATGCTTTTCTCCCCTGCAAGGCAGGCTAACGCCACTCCCATGCTCTGACCAGCAGAGCTTGCCCCCACCCCCCTCCATCCCTAAATCCACTCCATGACCACTCCGCCCATCACCGAATTGACCACGCGCGCGCGCGATGTGTTCCGGTTGGTCGTCGACGCCTATCTGGAAACGGGTCAGCCGGTCGGATCGCGGACGCTGTCGAAACTCGCGACGCTCAACCTGTCGCCCGCCTCGATCCGCAATGTGATGCAGGATCTGGAGGAGTTCGGCCTGCTCGCCAGCCCGCACACCAGCGCGGGCCGGTTGCCGACCGAACAGGGGCTGCGCCTCTTCGTCGACGGCATGATGCAGGTCGCCGAACCTTCGCCCGAGGACCGCGCCCAGATCGAGGCGAGCCTCGTCGAGGGCGGCCCGATCGAGAGTGCGCTCGCGCAGGCGACGGCAGCACTGTCCGGGCTGTCGGCGTGCGCGGGCCTCGTTCTCGTTCCCAAGCATGAGCGCGTGCTGAAGCAGCTCGCCTTCGTCCCGCTGTCGGCCAGCCAGTCGCTCGTCGTGCTCGTCGCGGGCGACGGGACGGTCGAGAATCGCGTGATCGACATTCCAGCGGGGCTCAACCCGTCGGCGCTGGTCGAGGCGGGCAATTATATCAGCGCAACCTTGTCGGGCCTGACCCTCACCGAAGCGATGGCGCGCGTCCGCCACGAGATCGAGGCCGAGCGAATTGCGATCGACCGCGCGGCGCAGGATCTGGTCAGCCGCGGGCTCGCGATCTGGTCGTCCGACGGCGCCGACCGGCCGGTGCTGATCGTGCGCGGGCAAGCCAATCTGCTCGATGAAAGCGCGGTCGGCGATCTCGACCGCGTGCGGCAGTTGCTCGACGAACTCGAAACCAAGCAGGATATCGCCCAGCTTCTCGACAGCGCGCGCGAAGGCGCGGCGACGCGCATTTTCATCGGGTCGGAAAATAAATTATTCTCGCTTTCGGGCTCGTCCGTGATAGCGGCGCCCTATCGCGGTTCGGACGGGCGCGTGGTCGGCGTTGTCGGGGTTATCGGCCCGACGCGCTTGAACTATGCCCGGATCGTACCCATGGTGGATTTCACCGCACAATCGCTCTCAAGACTGATACGATAGGTTTATGACGAATATCGAAAATGACACGCCCGTCGACGACGGCGCGACCGAAGAAACCGCAGCCCCCGAAGCCGTCGCCGCCGAACCGCAGGATGAAGCGGCGAAGCTGGCCGAACAGATCGCCGCGCTGCAGCAGGACCTGCTCTATGCGCGCGCCGAGACGCAGAATGTGACGCGCCGCAAGGACAAGGAAATCGCCGACGCGCACGCCTATGCGTCGACCAAATTCGCGCGCGACATCCTTTCGGTCGCCGACAATCTCGGCCGTGCGCTCGCGGCGCTGACCGCCGAGCAGCGCGAGGATGCGGCGATCAAGCCATTGATCATCGGCCTCGAAGCGACCGAGCGCGAATTGCTGAGCGTGTTCGAACGCAACGGCATCACGCGCATCGCCGCGATCGGCCTGCCGCTCGATCCGAACCAGCATCAGGCGATGCTCGAAATCCCGAGCGACAAGGAACCCGGCACGATCGTGCAGGAAATGCAGGCGGGCTATATGATGAAGGACCGGCTGCTGCGCCCCGCGATGGTGGGCGTCGCGAAGAAGGCGGACTAAGCCCGACTTACTGGATATCGTCATGCCGGACCTGATCCGGCATCCATTGCTGCATCGCGGTTGTGGACCCCGGATCAGGTCCGGGGTGACGAATGTTGGCGCTAAGCCGCTTTGCGCAGCTTGGCCAATTTCTTCAGCACCATCTCGCGCTTCAACCGCGACAGATGGTCGATGAACAATATGCCCTCCAGATGGTCATGCTCGTGCTGGATGCACGTCGCCATCAGGCCGGTCATGCGCTCGCGGTGCGGCTTGCCGTCCTCGTCCTGCCAGTCGACGGTGACCTCGGCGGGACGCGTCACATCGGCATATTGCTCGGGGACCGACAGGCAGCCTTCCTGATAGACGCTATGCTCCTCGCTCTCGTCGGAGAAGACGGGGTTGATGAAGACGCGCGGATCGCGGATCACCTTCTTGCCCTCTTCGTCCTCGGGATCGGGTTCCTGCAGGTCGATGACGAGGATGCGCTTCGGCACCCCCACTTGAATGGCGGCAAGCCCGATGCCGGGCGCGTCGTACATCGTCTCGAACATGTCGGCGACCAGCGTCTTCAGCTCAGCGTCGAAGGTCTCGACGGGCTTCGAAATGACGCGCAGCCGCGGATCGGGGGTCTCTATGATGGGTAGGATGGCCATGCGTGCGAGGTATGATCGCGGAGGCGCGGGGTCAAGAGGTTGGTCGTATCGTTGACTCGAGCATTGGGTTGGGGAAGCTGTACGGGATGGCGGACGATGACACCCCGACTTGGACACTCGCTGAACATCTCAAAGCAGGCGAAGCCGCTTTGGATGAAATTCAAGGCGATCCTGAACGAGCAGCTTCCGCTCAGCCCGTTTGCCACCATTTCGATGAGATCGAACCCACCGACATACTGCAGGTCGATCGCGAGGATATATACACAGCAGTTTCTAAACAGCTTTCTGATCTTGGCGTCGTTTTTGCGGCAGATCGACTGGAAGGCTGGGAAACATCTGCGCCAACTCATAGTTGGCTAGGTCAGCGTATTCCCGGCCCCTTTCATGCCGCCAATGCCGCCGGACTGATCTATTGCGGCTGGACGTGGGAACCAACAGGTCGGCAGCCGGTCGGCGCATCCACGCTAACGATAATAAACAACCGATCCGATTAGCCCACCGGCCGTCGCGCCCGCAGCGCCTGCGCCAGCGTTCCCTCGTCCAGATAATCGAGCTCGCCCCCCACCGGCAGGCCATGCGCGAGCTGCGTCAGCCTTACCGGATAGCCTTCCAGCCGCTCGGCTAGATAATGCGCGGTCGTCTGCCCTTCCAGCGTCGCGTTCATCGCCAGCACCACCTCGTCGATGCCCCCCGCGGCGACGCGCGCGACGAGGGCATCGATGCTGAGATCCTGCGGCCGCACGCCCTCCAGCGCCGACAGCCGGCCGCCGAGGACGTGATATTTGCCCGGAAAGAGCCGCGACTTGTCGAGCGCCCAGAGATCGGACACCTCCTCGACGACGCACAGCGAGCGCGCATCGCGGCGCGGGTCGGCGCAGATCGCGCACGGATCTTGCGTATCGACATTGCCGCAGATGCCGCAAGTGACGAGGCGCTCGGACACCGTCTGGAGCGCCGCGAGCAAGGGCGCAAAGCTGCTCTCGCGCTTCTTCATCAGGTGCAGCACCGCACGCCGCGCCGACCGCGGGCCGAGGCCGGGGAGCCGGGCGAGTTGCTGGACGAGGGCTTCGATTTCGGTGGAGGCCATGGCGGGGTGGTAGTGGCTGCGCAAGATATGCACAATATTCCCCGTGTTCCTGCGAAGGCAGGAACCCATCTCCGGCCGGTGCGAGTTGGAACCGGCCGAAGATGGGCCCCTGCCTTCGCAGGGGCACGCCGCGCCAAGACTTGAATGTCGCACTAACCTCCGCCAAAGCCCGCACCCATGCGTATCGCCTTCATGGGAACGCCGCCCTTTGCGGTGCCGACGCTCGCCGCGCTCCACGCGGCGGGGCACGAGATCGCGGCCGTCTACACGCAGCCGCCGCGCCCGGCGCAGCGCGGCAAGAAATTGCAGCAGAGCGCAGTGCATGATTGGGCCGACGCCCATGACCTGCCCGTCCGCACGCCCAAGAGCCTGCGCAGCGAGGAAGCGCAGGCCGAATTCACCGCGCTCGACCTCGATATCGCGGTCGTTGCGGCTTACGGCCTGATCCTGCCGCAGGCGATCCTCGACGCGCCGCGCGAGGGCTGCCTCAACGTCCATGGCTCGGTCCTGCCGCGCTGGCGCGGCGCGGCACCGGTGCAGCGCGCCATTCTCGCGGGCGATGCCGAAACCGGCGTGACGATCATGCAGATGGATATCGGGCTCGATACCGGCGCGATGCGGCTGGTCGAGACGACGCCGGTCGCGCGCA
Source organism: Sphingopyxis sp. H073 (assembly GCF_001468395.1). Lineage (GTDB taxonomy): Bacteria > Pseudomonadota > Alphaproteobacteria > Sphingomonadales > Sphingomonadaceae > Sphingopyxis. The sequence continues at coordinate 283,383 of NZ_LNSG01000004.1, forward strand.
AGACCGCGGGCCTGCTCACCGACGAACTCGCCGAAATGGGTGCGTTGATGATGGTCAAGGTCCTGAGCGACCTCCACGCCTTCGCGCCCGCGCCGCAGCCCGACGAGGGCGTCACTTATGCGGCGAAGATCGACAAGAGCGAGGCGCGGCTCGATTTTCTGACCAGCGCGGTGCAGGTCGAGCGACAGATACGCGCATTCAACCCGATGCCGGGGGCTTTCTTCGAACTCGACGGCGAGCGCTACAAGATATTGGCGGCCGAGGTGGTGCATCCGGCCGAGACCGTCGCGGGCGCGGCGCCGGGCGTCACGCTCGACGACGCGCTGACCATCGCCTGCAACCCCGGCGCGATCCGTGCGATGCGTGTCCAGCGCGCCGGCAAGCCCGCGATGGACGCCGCCGAACTGCTGCGCGGACGGCCGGTCCCGATGGGGACGCGGTTGGCATGACCCGGCCTGTCCCCCTTCGTCACCCAGGAGTTGATCCGGGGTTCATGACTTCAGCGCTGCCGCGGACCCCGCATCACGTCCGGGCTGACGCGAATGGGCGCAGCGGCCGCTCATGACAAGATTTGCCCTCACCATCGAATATGACGGCCGCCCCTTCATGGGCTGGCAGCGGCAGAGCCACGGCCCCAGCGTCCAGCAAGCGCTCGAAGAGGCCGTCACGCGCATTACCGGCGAAGAAGCCGCGGTGCATGGCGCGGGGCGCACCGACGCCGGCGTCCACGCGATCGCGATGCGCGCGCACGTCGACATCGAAAAGGCGATCCGGCCCTTCCGGCTGATGGAGGCGCTGAACGCGCAGCTTCGCCCTGCCCCGGTCGCGGTGCTCGCGTGCGCCGAGGTTGCCGACGACTGGCACGCGCGCTTTTCGTGCATCGGCCGCGCCTATGAGTATCGCATCGTCAATCGCCGTGCGCCCCTGACGTGGGACAAGGGGCTATCGTGGCAGTTCGCCAAGCCGCTCGATGCCGGAGCGATGCACGGCGCGGCGCAGGCGCTGGTCGGCCGCCATGACTTCACGACCTTCCGCTCGGTGCATTGCCAGGCGGAAAGCCCGGTCAAGACGCTCGACCGCATCAGCGTCAGCCGCCACGGCGACGAGATCATCATCGAGACCGCGGCGCGAAGCTTCCTGCACCATCAGGTGCGCTCGATGGTCGGCTGCTTGAGCATGGTCGGCGAAGGCAAATGGTCGGCGCGCGATCTGAAAGCGGCGCTCGATGCTGCCGACCGCAAAGCGCTGGGGCTCAACGCCCCGCCGGATGGCCTCTACTTCGTTGAGGCGAAATACCCCTGAATCAAAAAGGGCGGCCCCGCAGGACCGCCCTTTTCGCTTCATCCGGTTCGGTCGGATCAGACCGCCTTTTCCAGATAATATTTCGGCGCATGTTCGTTGAGGATCTGGAGGATCTTCGCCTGCGCGGTCTTTTCGTCGCTTTCTTCCATCGCGGCGAGTTCGCGCGCGAGGCGGCTCGACGCCGCTTCGAAGATCTGGCGTTCCGAATAGCTCTGCTCCGGCTGGTCGTCGGCGCGGAACAGGTCGCGGGTCACTTCGGCGATCGACACGAGGTCGCCCGAATTGATCTTGGCTTCATATTCCTGCGCGCGGCGCGACCACATGGTGCGCTTCACCTTCGGCTTGGTCGTCAGCACCTGAAGCGCTTCCTTCAGCGTCTTGTCCGACGACAGCTTGCGCATACCAACGCCTTCGGCCTTGTTGGTGGGAACGCGCAGCGTCATCTTCTCCTTTTCGAAGCGGAGAACATAAAGTTCCAGCTGCATACCGGCGATTTCGGACTTCTGCAGTTCGATGACGCGCCCCACGCCATGCTTTGGATAAACAACATAATCCCCGACTTCGAAGACGAGCGTGTTTGCGGACATGCAAGTTCCTTTCTTGGCCTTGCCGATGGACTGGGAAGCGCAGAAAGCCGGTCCTATCCTGCCTTATGAAGCGGCGGATCGGCGTTGTTGGGCGGCGCTAGCCAGTCAGAGTGACAAGGGATATGGCTCCATCAGGACGCCCACAGCTCCCCTTGCACCCGGCGGGCAGAGGCAAACTGTCGATGCGTTGATATTTATTATAACAGATTCGCAACAAAATTGCCACCCCTGTCGCGGAATTCCGCGGGTTGGCACCTTGACGGGCTCCCAGGCCCGTTTCAGGTTGCAACGAAACGATGAGATAGGATGTCGATATGCAGGATCAAGTGTGGTGGGTCACCGGGGCGTCGTCGGGGATCGGTGCGGCGCTGGCAAAGGGACTCGCGGCGCGCGGCGCGCGGCTGATTCTCTCGGGCCGCAATATCGCCGCGCTCGAAGCCGTCGCAAGGGAGATCGGCCCGGGAACGATGATCCTGCCGTTCGAAGCGACCGACTATGCCGCGCTGCCGACCTTGGTCGACGAGGCCTGGGACTGGTGCGGACGGATCGACGGGCTCGTCAACAATGCCGGCATCTCGCAGCGCAGCCTGGCGGTCGATACCGATTTCGCGGTCTATCAGAAGATCGTCGACGTCGACCTGCTCGCGCCGATCGCCCTCACCCAGCAGCTATTGCCGCGCATGATCGCCGCAGGCGGAGGGCAGATTGTCGCCATATCCAGCGTCGCGGGCATCGCGGGCGTGCCGCTCCGCAGCGCCTATTGTGCCGCCAAGCACGGCCTGATCGGCTATCACGACAGCGTCCGCGCCGAGAATGAGCATCTCGGGCTGAAGGTGCTCGTCGTCGCACCGGGATCGGTCGCGACAAATGTCAGCCGCAACGCGCTGAACGCCGACGGCAGCATGCGCGGCGAAAGCGACGCGGCGATAGAGAACGGTCTCTCGCCCGATTTCGCCGCGGAGAAGATCCTCGATGCGGTCGAGGCGGGGACGCGCGAACTGGTCGTCGCCGGGGGCGCCGAGACGGCGGTTGCGGAACTCCGCCGTAGCAATCCCGATGCCCTGTTCGACCGGATGAGTGCGATGGTGCAGGCCGGCTATGCGCAGCAAATGAAGGCTACGTCGGCGTCCTGAACCCGCCGTTCCCTCCGGTTCGGGCCACAAGCGCTCGCGCTACAGCCGATCCTATTGTCGCCTCATGACATAATCGATCCTGATCCGGACCCAGCTGCCGACCAGCAGCTTGCCGCCGAGCCGCGGGGGCCGCACCTTGAACTGCCACGCTGCGGCGAGCACGGCGCGATTGATCTGCGACCCGGTCGGATATTCGTCCAGCCCGACGCAATCTTCGACGCGGTAATCGGGGGCGGTGCGGCAAGCGATCAGGCCCCAGCCAGGCCCGCTGGCGGTGGACAGATAGCCGCGCAGCTCGTCGTCGCTCGGCTGGCGATACCAGGTCGCCGCATAGAGCGGCTCGCCATTGGGCGCCGTTCCGACGCGTTCCGAATCGCGGAACGACGAGGATGAGCCGCCGGTGTTGGGCGGCCCATATGTGCCAGGACGAAGGACGGGGCGGGCAATCGCCGGCGACGGCTGTTGCACGACAGGCGCGGGACTCGGCGGCGCGGGCACCGGCTGCACGGCCGGCAGCGGCTGCGGTTCGCTGGGCTTGGTTGGCGGGGTTTCGTCGGCCTGCGGCTTCGGCTCGGGCTGCTTCTCGCTCCGCTCGGCCTTCGCGGCGCTCGGTTCGGGCGCCTCGTCGGCAATCTCGCTGGCCTCAAGGCTCACCATGCTGACGCGTTCGGTTTGGGAGTCGGGTTTCCCCACCGAACCGAAGGTAAGCAGCATGAGCAACAGCAGCGCCGAAATCAGGACGGCGAGACTTATGGCGAGCGCGCGGCGCCCCACCCCGATGTTGAGCTGTTCGACGTAGGGCGTGACTGGACCAGGGTGCAGCAGAAAATATCTTCGGTGACGGTGCGCGCTTGTGAGAGCGCCGGGGCAAGGGCCACGGAGGGATAGGCGCGCGCCCGACCATTGACAAGCGCGGGTTGGCCGTCGCTAAACTCGCATGAAAAAGCCCCGCCGGATCGCTCCGGCGGGGCCTTTCTTTTGCCCGTAGGCGGCGCGGATCAGACCGCGCCGTGCGCCAGCGCCGCGAGGAGCAGGATCGCCACGATGTTGGTGATCTTGATCATCGGGTTGACTGCCGGGCCCGCGGTATCCTTGTACGGATCGCCCACGGTGTCGCCGGTGACCGCAGCCTTGTGAGCTTCGCTGCCCTTGCCGCCGTGGTTGCCGTCTTCGATATATTTCTTGGCATTGTCCCAAGCGCCGCCGCCCGAGGTCATCGAGATGGCGACAAACAACCCGCCGACGATCACGCCGAGCAGGAGCGCACCGAGCGCCTCGAGCGCCGCGGCCGGACCGGCCACGCCGCGGATCACCAGGAACACCACGATCGGCGCGAGCACCGGCAGCAGCGACGGGACGATCATTTCCTTGATCGCCGCCTTGGTAACGAGGTCGACCGTGCGCGCATAGTCGGGCTTGCTCTCATAGGTCATGATGCCGGGATTGTTCTTGAACTGCTCGCGAACATCCTTGACGACCTCGCCCGCCGCGCGGCCGACGGCGGTCATGCCGAACGCGCCGAACAGGTACGGCAGCAACGCGCCGAGCAGCAGACCGACGATGACGTACGGCGACGACAGCGAGAAGGTCAGCGGCTCGGTCAGCCCGAGCTTCGCCGAATATTCGGTGATGTCGGCCGTATAAGTACCGAACAGCACCAGCGCCGCCAGACCCGCCGAACCGATGGCATAGCCCTTGGTCACGGCCTTCGTCGTGTTGCCCACAGCGTCGAGGAGGTCGGTCTTTTCACGAACCGAATCATCGAGGCCCGCCATTTCGGCGATGCCGCCGGCGTTGTCGGTGACCGGGCCGTAGGCGTCGAGCGCAACGACCATGCCTGCCAGCGCGAGCATTGCGGTCGCGGCGAACGCGATGCCGACGATGCCGGCGATCTGGAACGCAGCGATGATGCCGGCGCAGATGACGAGCGTCGGCGCTGCGGTCGATTCGAGGCTGATAGCCAGACCCTGAATGACGTTGGTGCCGTGGCCGGTTTCCGACGCCTTGGCGATCGACCGCACCGGGCGATAATTGGTGCCGGTGTAATATTCGGTGATCCAGATGATCAGGCCGGTGATGACGAGCCCGAGCAGCGAACACAGGAAGAGATCCATGCCGTTGAAGGTCTGGCCCGTCACATCGGTATTCATGTCGCCCTTCAGCACATAGCTGGTCGAGAACCAGATCGCGGGGACCGACAGAACCGCGGTGACGAGGAAGCCCTTGTACATCGCGCCCATGACATTCTTGCCGCCGCCGAGGCGGACGAAATAGGTGCCGATGATCGAGGTGATGATGCAGACGCCGCCCATCAGCAGCGGCAGGCTCATCAGCGGCAGCAGCATGTCGCCTGCGCTCTTCAGCAGCAGCGCGATCAGCACCATGGTGGCGCCGACGGTGACGACATAGGTTTCGAACAGGTCCGCCGCCATGCCGGCGCAGTCGCCGACATTGTCGCCGACGTTATCGGCAATCACCGCGGGGTTGCGCGGATCGTCCTCGGGAATTCCGGCCTCGACCTTGCCGACGAGGTCGGCGCCGACGTCGGCGGCCTTGGTGAAGATACCGCCGCCAAGACGCGCGAAGATCGAGATCAACGAAGCGCCGAACGCCAGCGCAACGAGCGCGTCGACGACGGTGCGGTCATCGCCGCCGACGGTGTAACCGCCGGGGCCGATCAGGTACCAGAAGAAGACCGAGATCGCGAGCAGCGCAAGGCCCGCCACCAGCAGGCCGGTGATCGCGCCGGCGCGGAACGCCATGGTCAGGCCCGCCTGCAGCCCGGTCTGCGCCGCGGCGGCGGTACGGACGTTCGACTTGACCGAAATATTCATGCCGACGAAGCCCGCGACGCCCGACAGGACGGCGCCGATGACGAAACCCGTCGCCGAAATCGGACCGAGGAAAAACCCGACCAGAACGGCGACAACGACGCCGACGATGGCGATGGTGCGATATTGGCGGCCTAGATAGGCCTTCGCGCCTTCCTGGATGGCGGCGGCGATTTCCTGCATTTTCTCATTACCCGCCGAGGCGCCGAGCACCTGCCGCGAGGTAATGAACCCATAGAGCACGGCCAACAGGCCACACCCTATCGCGATCAAAACCGGATTCATGCGTGTCTATTCCTTCCCCATTGAGAAGGGCGAACGCAGGATAGCAGTCGAACGTCCGACTTATTGATGCCGGCTCGCTCTCTCCCCTGATGCGACCGCCCCAAATTTGGACGGGCGAGTTATGGGAAGAAAGAAAGCCGAGGGCAAGCCCGGTTTTTCGGCAATTTTCCGTATGTTTCGGGCCTAATGTGTGAAACCGAGACGCTCGGGCAGCACGATCCGCTGCGCCTTGTGAATCAGGGTAAGCCCCTCGCCGACCCCTGCATGGCCCACCGGCGTCAGTGCGATTCCCAACCCTGCACCGATCTCGCGGATCGCCACCGCTTCGCCCGGATCGGCCGCGAACAGCAGCTGGTAGTCATCGCCCGCGGTCGCCGCCGCGAGCCGCGTGTCGAGCACATCGGGACGTACCGCAAGCAACGCCGCCGACAACGGCACCGCCTCCAGCATCAGCGTGATGTCGCACCCGCTGGCGCGCGCCATGCGGTCGGCATCGATCAGCAGGCCGTCGGACACGTCCATCATCGCGTGGACGTGCCGCACCAGCGCCTGACCGAGCGTGAGCTGCGGCTGCGGGCGGCGGTAGGCCGCAAGGCACGTTTCGTTCGGATCGACCTCGCCCAGCCGCATCGCTAGGCCGACGCCGGCATTGCCGATCGAACCGCTGACCCAGATCTGGTCGCCGGGACGCACGCCGCTGCGCGCCGGAACGCCGTCGGGCGACGCGCGGCCGATCGCTGTCAGGCTGAAGCTGCGTGGAGCGCCGCCGGGCACGCGAACCGTATCGCCGCCGAGCAGCGCGGCGCCATAGCGGCGGAGTACGCTCTCGAGGCCCGCCACAAATTCGGCGTCCCAGTTCTCATCGCCGGTCAGGCTGTAGCCGAGCAACACGCCCACTGGCGCGGCGCCCTTCGCGGCAAGGTCGGAGAGATTCACCGCGACCAGCTTCCATGCGACATCCTGCGGACCGTCGTCGGGCAGGAAATGAACGCCCTCGACGATCATGTCGTGCGTGAGAACGAGGTCGCCAAGCAGCGCGGCATCGTCATCGAGCCCGCGCGCGGCGGGGTCGGTTGCGATGGTACGCAGGCGAGCAATGAAATCGGCTTCGCTCATTACGAAAAGCCTAGCGAATACCGTAGCGGTATAAAAGATACCGAACGATCCTCCCTGTCGCGAAGCGATGGGGAGGATTTCAGCTACTTGGCCCGCACATCCTTGCCGATCGCATCGAGCAGGCCGTTGGCAAATCCCGCCTCGCGCCCGTCGAAAAAGGCCTTCGCCACATCGACATATTCGCTGACGACCGCGCCGACCGGCACATCGCCGCGCGCCAGCAGTTCATAAGCACCCGCGCGCAGGATCGCCTTCATCGTGCGGTCGAGCCGGTCCATCGTCCAGCCGCTCGCGAGTCTGGCGGTGATCGCCGCGTCGATCTCCTCCGCCCGCGCGAGCGCGCCCTTCACGATATCGTCGAAGAAGGCGACGTCGGCGTCGGCATATTCGGCGCCCTCGATCGTCGCGCCGATCCGGTGCTGGTGGAATTCATGGATGAGCTGCGCGACCGGCGTGCCCTCCATCTCGTGCTGGTAGAGCGCCTGCACGGCGGCAAGGCGGGCGGCGGAGCGGGACTGGGCGCGTTTGTTCATGATCATTCTACTTCAGTCTGTTCTGGACGCTGAGCGCGTGCGCGGGAAGCCCCTCGGCACCCGCGAGCGCGACGGCAGCGGGGCCGATCGCGGCGAGGCTTGCTTCGTCGAGCGCGAGGAAGCTGGTGCGCTTCATGAAGTCGGTGACCGACAGCCCGCTCGAAAAGCGCGCGCGGCGTCCGGTGGGGAGAACGTGGTTAGGGCCGGCAACATAGTCGCCGATGGCCTCGGGGGTCTGGCGGCCGAGGAAGACCGAGCCCGCATGGCGCACCTTGGCGAAGAGCGCATCAGCCTCGGCCGGATCGACCGCGAGTTCGAGATGTTCGGGCGCCAGCCGGTCGCAGAGCGGGATCGCGTCGGCCAGCGTCGGCACTACGATCACCGCGCCATTGTCGGCCCAGCTCGCCTGCATCGTCGATGCTGTGTTCAGCGTCGGAATGACGTGCGCGACCGCCGCCGCGACGGCATCGGCGAAATTGCCATCGTCGGTGAACAGGATCGACTGGCTCGTCGGATCATGCTCGGCCTGGCTCAGCAGGTCGGCGGCAATGACATGCGGTTCGTTCTTGTTGTCGGCCACGACGACGATCTCGCTCGGCCCGGCGACCATATCGATACCGACCACGCCATAGACCTGCCGTTTCGCCTCGGCGACCCAGGCGTTGCCGGGACCGGTCACGACGTCCACGGGCGCGATCCTGCTGGTGCCATAGGCAAGCGCCGCAACCGCCTGCGCCCCGCCGACGCGCCATATCTCATCGACCCCGCCGATATGCGCCGCGGCCATCACGACCGGATTGGTCTCGCCACCCGGCGTCGGCGTCATCATCACGATGCGTTCGACCCCGGCGACCTTCGCGGGCAAGATGTTCATCAGCACCGACGAGGGATAAGCCGCACGCCCGCCGGGGACATAAACGCCCGCCGCATCGACCGCACTCCAACGCGCGCCCAAACGCGCCCCGGTCGCATCGCGGTAGTCGCGATCCTCGGGAAGCTGCGCGGCATGATAGGCGCGGATACGCGCCGCCGCGAGGTCGAGGGCATCGCGCAGCTCGGGAGCAAGCGCGTCATAGGCGGCCGCACATTCCTCCTTCGAAATGCTCCAGCCGCGGGTTTCAAGATCGAAGCGATCGAACCTGGCGGTATAGTCGGCGAGCGCGACGTCGCCCTCGGCCTTCACCCGCGCAATGATAGCCGCGACGTCAGTCGAAACATCGGAGTCGCTCTCGCGCCGGTCATTGACCAGCGCGTCGAACTCCGCGGCGAAGCCGGGGTCGGACGCGTCAAGCCGCCGCATTGCCCACGGCCTCGCGGAATTTCTCGACCAGCGCGGGCACTTCGGCCGAGCGCAGCTTGAACGCCGCGCGATTGACGATCAGCCGCGCCGAAACCTCGCTGATGATCTGCTGCTCGGCGAGGGCGTTTTCGACCAGCGTCCGTCCGGTCGAAACAAGATCGACGATGTGCGAGGCGAGCCCCAGCTTCGGCGCGATCTCCATCGCGCCATTGAGCTTGATGCACTCGGCCTGGATCCCCTGCCCCTCGAACCAGCGGCGCGTCGTCGCGGGATATTTGGTCGCGACGCGGATGTGGCTCTCACCGATGCCGGGAGGCGCGCTGTCTGCGGGTCCCGCAAGCGACAGCCGGCAATGCCCGATGCCAAGGTCGACCGGCGCATAAAGCTCCGAATAGTCGAACTCGTCGACGACGTCCGACCCGACGATGCCGAGTTGCGCGGCGCCATGCGCGACGAAGGTTGCGACGTCGAACGCGCGCACGCGGATCAGCGAGATATGCGGCTGGTTCGTGCCGAACACGAGCGCGCGGCTGCTCTTGTCGAAAAAGTCCGCTGCCGGCTCGATCCCGACACGCGCGAGCAAGGGCAGCGCCTCGTCGAGGATGCGCCCCTTGGGGATGGCAAAGATGATCGGTTCGGGCATAAGCGCCGTGCCTTTAGGCGGCGAGAGGAGAAAGGGCAATGAGCGAGCGCTACCAACTGGTCGACATGGCCGAGACGGGGCCCGCGGCGGTGCGCACCGCCTTTGCGAATCAAGTCGCCTATTGCCGGGCCAACGACGCGCGAGTCACCGCGCGGATCGTCGCCGCGCTCGCGACCTTGCTCGACAAGCCCGCGACCGAATTCGCGCGGCGGATCGCCGACTGGCAGGGGCCGCCGCTCGCCGACGCCCTGCCGCTGCGCGCCGCCGGCGGACTCCATGCGCTGCATCTGTCGGGCAAGTCGCCCGCGCTCGCCCCGATCTACGCCGACGCCGACGACATCAACGACGCAGCCGTCGTCGCGGGGGTCGTGGCGGGCCACGAGGCGGCGCTGCTCCCGTGGCTCGACGGGCCGCCACAGACCAATGAGGCGGGCCGTTCGTCGAATTTCATCGCCGCGATGCTGTGGCTGACCGACCAGGGGTTGCCGCCGCATTTCGATTGCCTCGAAATCGGGTCGAGCGCCGGCATCAACCTGATGATCGACCGCTATCACTACGACCTTGGCGGGGTGCAGGTCGGCCCCGAGCCAGGAGTCATGGCCTTCACCCCCGAATGGCGCGGGAGCCACCCGCCGCAGCACAAGATCGACTTTGCCGGACTGAAAGGGTGCGACGTCGGGCGGGTGGACCTCACCGATCCGGCACAGGCGCTGCGCCTCAAGGCCTATATCTGGCCCGAACATGCGATCCGTTTCCAGCGCATCGAGGCCGCGATCGCGGCAGCGCGCGCGAAGAAACCGAACCTCGTCCACGCCAACGCCGCCGATTTCGTCGAGGCGGAGCTTCGCAAGCCGCAGGCGAAGGGGACGACGCGCGTGCTGATGCACTCGATCGTCTGGCAATATGTCCCCGAGGACCAGCAGATGCGCGTGACGACCGCGATGGAAGAGGCCGGCGCCGAGGCGACCGCCGATCGGCCGCTGGCGTGGATCGCGCTCGAAGCCAACCGTACCGTGCATCAACACGAACTCGTCGTCCGCTACTGGCCCGGCGGCGAAGCGGCGAAGATGCTTGGCCGCGCGCACGCCCATGGCGCGTGGGTCGAGTGGGCGGCCGCCTAAAGCCGCGCTTCGAGCTGCGCGAGCATCGCCTGCACCGGGGTGACCGCGACCGGTGTTTCCCAACCGGCCTCCAGCGCGGCGATCCGCTCGAACAGCCGTTCGCTCGCGGCGACGATCCGGCGCAGCGGCATTGCGAAACGCGCACAGACCTCCCAGTCGGCCGCAACCGGCTCGCCGATCCGCGCCGCGCTGTCACCCGCCCCCGCACCGGGATCGCCAGCGATCATCGCGCGGCGATGGAGCAGCCAGGCGATGATGTGCATCAGCCGCGTCGTCGTCTTGAGTGATTCGCACGCAAGGCTGACCTGCAGAAGGGCGTCGCGACCGACGGCACCGAGGTCGCGTTCGGCCGCAAAGGCCGCGTGCGCCTCATCGGCGAGCAGCATCGCCTCGACATAGAGATTCTCGACCTGCGCGCGGTGAACCGGCAGCCCGATCGCGATACCGTTTGTTGGGTCCGTCGCCATGGCCGCGGAGATGACACGTTCACCGCTGTGGCGGCAACGACGGTAACCATGAAAAATCGAACCGCCAACGTCCCGTTTTGAATCAGGAGCCTTGAAGCGGAACCGTTCCCGTCAGGCGATGATGTCGGGAATGATCTGATCCTCGCACCACGAGATCTCGTCGCGCAGGCGCAGCTTGCGTTTCTTCATCCGCGCGAGCTGGAGCTGGTCTGGTACCGTCGCCTCGCCAAGGGCGATGATCGCCGCGTCGAGATCGCGATGCTCGAGGCGAAGCAGTTCCAGGCGCTGGGTAATTTCTTCGGCGTTCACACCTGCCTCCTGCCACGATAGCGAGCGGTCCGCAACGGGCTGTCCGGGCCGCCTACCGGCTGGCCGAATCGGCACGACAAAGGGTGCGATTCGTGATTTACTCGGCTCCCCCAACCGAGTCGAAGGAGAATGGCCAATGAGCATCTCGCATCTTTCCGCCCTGAAGTCCCGCCACGCGGACCTCGACGCGAAAATTGCGAATGAAGAGCGCCGTCCTTGCCCTGATACGGGACTATTGGCGCAGTTGAAGAAGCAGAAGCTGAGGCTCAAGGAAGAAATGGCCGCGACCGCCTGACCGTCGCACGACCGCTACCGCCCGCTGGTGCTTCCCCTCGCGGAGCGCATCAGCGTCGGCGGTAGAAGGGGCCCTTGTTCAGCGCCGACAGATGCGGCGGAACTTCCGATTTCTGGACAACCTGACGCCGAACCGCCTGCGGATCGACCTGACGGTCGAACGCGATCCCGAACTTGCCCTCGCCGACCCAGACGATTCGCCCTGGAACCGGGCCAACGTTGCGCAGATCCACCTCGATCGCCGCCCCTTGGGCCAGCCCGCGAAACGTGGCTTCTGCAAGCATCCCCCCAGCGGACAGATTGCGAACGCGAACGACGAGCGGCGCGGCCTGTCCGGGAATCAGGACATGCGCCTGCAGGAACAGGCTGTCCCGGTCGGCACTGCGCGACAGCGCCGCCACCTCTTCATCCACCGATAGTGGTTCACGCGATTCCATTGCGACCTTTTCCCCGCGCTGAGTGTCAGGCGGCGAATCTAGGTCGCAGCGATTGCGGAAACGTAAATGCCGCCGACTTTGTCCCGGCGAGGATCAGTCTTCGCGCGAGATGCGTTCGTTGCGCTCGTGACGCTCCTGCGCCTCGAGCGTCATCGTCGCGATAGGGCGGGCCTGGAGCCGCGCGAGCGAGATCGGCTCGCCGGTCACCGCGCAATAGCCATATTCGCCTTCGTCGATGCGCCGGATCGCCGAATCGATCTTCGCGATCAGCTTGCGCTGGCGGTCGCGGGTGCGCAGCTCGATCGCCCAGTCGGTCTCGCTCGACGCGCGGTCAGCAAGGTCGGGTTCGCGAAGCGGCCCGTCCTGCAACTGTGCCAGCGTCGATTCGGATTCGGAGAGGATCGACTTTTTCCATGCGAGCAGCAGGCCACGGAAATACTCCTGCTGCCGCTCGTTCATAAACTCTTCGTCTTCGCTGGGAACATAATCCGAATCGAGGTTCGATTTGGCTTCGCGAAGCGCGTCGGCGCCAACATCGGCGATCTGGGTTGGCATAAAGGGCTTTTCGCGTCCTTTCGTGTCGCCGTCCGCCCGGAACGGACGGAACGGGGAATGCGCCGCGCCTATAACCAGCCGCCGGTTGCGACACAAGCGCCGAAGCAGCCGCTAAGCATTTGGCGGTGAAGCAAAGCTGAACCGGCCACGGCCCGACCGGCGAGACTTAACTTCGCCATGGGTTCGAATTTGTCCAATAGGGCCGATTTGAAGTCATTTACGTGCTGATTTGGGACAGTTATGCTATTCGGGGTTGATTCCGGGGGGCAAATCCCGCTGTCGGACAGGCAAACGCGGTTAACGCAATTGCCGCGTTCACAAAGCTTTGGCCTTTTACGTCCAGTGGAGGGCACGGCGGCGAAGCGTCGGACACCCGCAACGGGAAAGAGAGAAGTCTATGTCGGTTCGAATGGCCCTCGCCAAACTATGTGCTTGCACCTGCGGCGGTGCGATCATTGGCAGCGGCGCGATGCAGATCGCCGACGTCCCGGCGGCACGCGCCCAGTCGGCGAAGCCCTGCACCCCCTGCGGCGGCGCCAAGAAGGTCGTTCGCAAGCGCCATGCCGCGAAAAAGCCGGTGAAGCGCATCCGCCGCGTCGTCACGACGAAGCGTGTGATCCGCACCGCAACTCCGCAGCAACAGGTCGTGACGCAGACGATCCCCCTGCCCCCGATTCCCTATGCGCCCTTCCCGCAGCGCGGATGGGAAGGTGGCGGCAGCGGCGGCGGTGTGACAGTGATCGGCGGCGGCTTCGGCGGCGGTTTCGGCGGCGGCTTCTTTGGCGGCTTCTTTGGGGGCAGCAGCAGCGGCGGGGGCGGCAGCGTGGTTGTCACCTCGACGACGACCGGCGGCATCACCTCGAGCACCAGCTCGACCTCGGGCGGCGTATCCACCTCGACCGGCGGGGTTTCCACCTCGACGTCGAGCTCCTCGGGCAATGTGTCGACGTCGACCGGCGGGGTTTCCACCTCGACGTCGACGGGCGGCGTCAGCACTTCAACGGGCGGCGTTTCGACGTCGACCGGCGGGGTCAGCACCTCCTCGGGCAACGTCTCGACCTCGTCGGGCAATGTCAGCACGTCGTCGGGCAATGTGTCGACCTCGACCGGCGGCATCAGCAGCACCTCGTCGAGCAGCAGCTCGTCGTCGAGTTCGTCTTCTTCCTCCTCGTCTTCGTCGTCGAGCTCGTCGTCCTCGGGCGGGGGCAGCTCGTCGAAGGGCGGTTCGTCGCATGGTTCCTCGGGCTGGGGCAGCTCGTCGAGGGGTGGCAGCAGTTCAGGCGGTTCGAGCAGCAGCTCGGGTGGTTCGAGCAGCAGCAGTTCAGGCGGTTCGGGAAGCAGTTCGTCGTCGAGCAGTTCCTCCTCGTCATCCTCGTCCAGCAGCAGCTCATCGGGCGGTGCGACCTCGTCGGGCGCGACGAGCACCAGCAGCAGCTTCGGCGGCACCAGCACCAGCACCGGGTCCTCGTCGTCGAGCAGCAGTTCCTCTTCGAGCTCTTCTTCCTCGTCGTCGAGTTCGGGCGGCAGCACCAGCAGCTCGTCGGGCGATCCGACCCCGGTGCCGGCCCCGCCGATGATCCTGCTCTTCGGCGCCGCAGCCGCCGCGCTCGTCGCGCGCCGCCGCGCCGCGAACCGCAACGACGACGACAAGTCGGACGCGGCGTAAACGAATCCACTGGCGGTCGAGGGGGCTAACCCGACCACCTAACTGGGGGCCGCCCGCAAGGACGGCCCTCTTTTCATGTGGCGCGCATTTTCAGTTTGCCAATCGGCAAACTATCTATAAAGTTCGCCACATGGTGAACCAATCATCCGCTCTCGACTCGGTCTTTCACGCACTCGCCGACCCGACGCGCCGTGCTGTGATCGGCCGCCTGCTGAGCGGCGCGGCGCCCGTGAAGCGGCTCGCCGAGCCCTTCGACATGGGCCTTCCCGCCTTTTTGAAGCATCTGGCGGTGCTGGAGGGCTCCGGGCTCATTCGCTCGGCGAAGCAGGGCCGCGTGCGCACCTGCCACCTGAACGAAGCCCGGCTCGCCGAGGCGGAAGGCTGGCTGTCCGAACAGCGGGCCGTCTGGCAGGCGCGCACCGACCGGCTGGCGGCATTCGTGGAAGCACAACATCCTCAGGAGCAACGCAGGTGACAAACGGAACCGAGCTTACCATCTCCCGCCTGATCAAGGCGCCGCCGTCGGCGGTCTGGAACGCCTGGAGCGTGCCCGAAAATCTTGAGAAATGGTGGATTCCCGCACCGATCGAATGCCGCGTCGACACGCTCGAGCTCCGTCCCGGCGGCGGTTTCGTGACCCGCATGCGCGAGCAAGGCGCCACCGATTTCCAGCCGCATGTCGACGGCTGCTTCCTCGAGGCGGTCCCCGAGCAGAGGCTGGTCTTCACGACCGTCCTGACCGCAGGCTGGCAGCCCGTCGAACCGTGGCTCGCCATCACCGCGATCCTTACCTTCGAACCGAAGGACGGCGGCACACTCTATGCGGCGCGGGTGCTCCACAAGAGCCCCGAGGATAGCGCGAAGCATGACGAGATGGGCTTCTACGAAGGCTGGGGCACGGCGATCAGCCAGCTCGCCAGGCTGATCGAACCATAGCCCTGCCTGTCGCGCAGCGATGGGGAGGCGGCAGCGCGAAGCGCTGACGGAGGGGCCACGAAGCAACGTTGCAGCCCCTCCACCATCGCCTGCGGCGGCGGTCCCCCTCCCATGCCTGCGGCACTGGGAGGATCAAGGCTTGCACCGCTCGCCCCGCGCCGCCATAGCGCGGCGCATGCACGATATCCGCCTGATCCGGGAAAATCCCGCAGCCTTCGACGCCGGCCTCGCGCGCCGCGGCCTCGAACCCCTGTCCGCGCCAATCCTTGCCGCCGACGCATCGCTGCGCGCGCTTCAGACCGAAATCCAGGCTTCGCTCGCGCGCCGCAACGAAGCGTCGAAACTGATCGGTCAGGCGATGGCGCAGGGCGACAAGGACAAGGCCGAAGCGCTGAAGGCCGAGGTCACCGATCTCAAGACGACCCTCCCCGCAAAGGAAGAGACCGAGCGCGAACAGCTCGCCGCCTTGCAGGACCTGCTCGCTGCGCTTCCGAACCTTCCCGCCGACGACGTCCCCGATGGCGAGGACGAGGACGCGAATGTCGAGATTTCGCGCTGGGGCACGCCGCGAACCTTCGACTTCGCGCCGCAGGAACATGCCGATTTCGCTCCCGCGCTCGGCCTCGACTTCGAGACCGCGGCGAAGATGTCGGGCGCGCGCTTCGCTTTCCTGAAAGGTCAGATGGCGCGGCTCGAACGCGCGCTCGGCCAGTTCATGCTCGATATGCAGACCGGCGAGCCCGGCTATGTCGAATGCGCGACCCCGCTGATGGTCCGCGACGAGGCGGCGTTCGGCACCACGCAGCTCCCGAAGTTCCGCGAGGACCTGTTCCAGACCACCGACGGGCGGTGGCTCATCTCGACCTCCGAAATGAGCCTGACCAACGCGGTGCGCGAGGAAATCCTGTCCGAGGCCGAGCTGCCGATCCGCATGACCGCGCTTACCCCCTGCTTCCGCTCCGAGGCGGGGTCGGCGGGCCGCGACACGCGGGGTTATATTCGTCAGCACCAGTTCTGGAAGGTCGAGCTTGTCTCGATCGTCCGTCCCGAGGACAGCGACGCCGAACTCGAACGCAAGACAAGGGCGGCCGAGAAGATACTGGAAGCACTAGACCTTCCCTATCGCAAGATGCTGCTCTGCGCAGGCGACATGGGCTTCGCCGCGCGCAAGACCTATGACCTCGAAGTGTGGCTTCCCGGTCAGGATAGCTATCGCGAGATTTCGAGCTGCTCCAATTGTGGCGACTTCCAGGCGCGCCGCATGAATACGCGCTTCCGCCGCGAAGATGCGAAGGCCAACGAGTTCGTCCACACGCTGAACGGCTCGGGGCTTGCCGTGGGGCGGACGCTGGTGGCGATCCTCGAGAATTATCAGCAGGCGGATGGCAGCGTCGATATTCCGGCGGCGTTGCTGCCGTATATGGGCGGCCTCACCAAGCTGACGCCCGCGTCCTGAACTCGTCACCCCGGACTTGATCCGGGGTCCACGACGCCGGCGCCAAATGGATCCCGGATCAAGTCCGGGATGACGAAGAAAGAGAGACTCGAAAGTGCGCATCCTCCTCACCAACGACGACGGCTATCACGCCCCCGGTATGGCGGTGCTCGAAGCCATCGCGCGCCAGCTTTCGGACGACATCTGGGTCTGCGCCCCCGCCGAGGAACAGTCGGGCGCGGGCCACTCGCTCACCCTGTCGCGCCCCGTCCGCATCCGCCAGCACGGCGAGCGGCGCTGGTCGTGCAGCGGCACCCCGACCGACTCTGTGATGATGGCAATCGGCAAGCTGATGCCCGAAAAGCCGGACCTGATCCTGTCGGGCGTCAACCGCGGCGCCAACCTGGGCGACGACATCACTTACTCGGGCACCGTTTCGGCTGCGATCGAGGGCGCGCTCGCCGGCATTCGCGCGATCGCGCTGAGCCAGGTCTATGCCAAGGAAGGGATGGGTGACAGCGTCCCCTTCGAAGCGGCCGAAGCGTGGGGCGCCAAGGTGCTGCGCCCGTTGCTCGATCACGACATGCCGCCGCGCACGCTGATCAATGTCAACTTTCCGGCCATCCCGGCGGCCGATGTGCGTGGCATTCGCGTCACCCGGCAGGGATTCCACGATTACGGCCGCGGCTCGATCGTCGAGGGCACCGATCCGCGCGGCTATCCCTATTATTGGTTCGGGCTGCACGGGATCGAGCACAGCCCCGGTCACGACAGCGACCTTGAGGCGATCGACGATCGATATATCTCGGTCACCCCGCTCCAGCTCGACCTCACGCACGACGCTTCGCTGGCGGCGCTGCGCAGCGTCTATAGCGACTAGCCTTCGCGCCACGGCTTTGGCACAAGGTCCGCAATGAGCAAGCGGCCGAAACCCAAGCTCCATATCCAGAGCGGCTTTCACCTGCTGCGCCGTGACGCGAAATGGCCGGTCTGGGCTGACCTGCTCGCGCGGCTTGGCCTCGCCTTCTTCCTCATCGCAATCGTCGTCCTCGTCCACTGGATCGACCGCGCGGGGCTGAAGGACAGCCACGACGGCCACATCAGTTTTCTCGACGTCGTCTATTTCACGATGATTTCGGTCACGACGACTGGTTTTGGCGACATTGCCCCCGTCTCTGACCGATCGCGGCTGATCGAGGCGGTGATCGTGACCCCGATCCGTATCGCGGTGCTCTTCATATTTGTCGGCACCGCCTATAATTTCGTCATCAAACGCACATGGGAAAAATGGCGCATGGCCCGCATCCAGGCAAAGCTCACCGATCATTGCGTCGTGCTCGGTTACGGCACCAGCGGCGCCGAAGCGGTCCGCGAACTCATCGCGCGCGGCACCGACCCCGCGTGCATCGTCGTGATCGACCAGTCGGGCCCCCGCATCGCGGCCGCCGAAGCCGCCGGCTGCAACGTGCTGCAGGGCGACGCATCGAACGACGACACATTGGTCGACGTCCAGATCGCCAAGGCGCGAACGGTCCTCGTATCGGCGGGCCGCGACGACAGCTCGATCCTGATCGTCCTCACCGTCCGTCACCTTGCCCCGCATGTCCCGATCAGCGTCGTCATCCGCGCGAAGGATAATGAACTGCTCGCGCGGCAGGCCGGCGCAAGCACCGTCATCAACCCCGTCAGCTTCACGGGCCTGCTCCTCGCGGGCTCGGCGCAGGGCGAGCATGTCGCGGACTATATGGCCGACCTCGCCGCGACGGGGGGCAAGGTGCAACTGCGCGAGCGGCCCGTGGGCAGCGAGGAAGTCGGCCGCGGTCTCGACCAGCTCGCCAGCGGCGGCCGCGGCCTCCGGATCTACCGCGCCGGCAAGCCCTACGGCTTCTGGGAGCCTGAGGTGCAGACGCTCGAACCCGGCGACACGATCGTCGAGGTGGTCAGGTGCGAGACGTGCGAAGCGGATTGATGGGCGCTCGCAAATGACGCTTTTGGGTGCGAGCTGACGTTCGCTATCCTGAAATTCGTCATCCCGGACTTGATCCGGGATCTATCGCAGCGCCGAGGTCACGGACCCCGGATCGAGTCCGGGGAGACGATAAGAGATATGTCCCCTTATCGTTGAAATCGGCTGCCTGCGACTTCAGCCCCGCCAATAAAGCCAAGCCGCCCACAGCCAGCCACCAATGAGCAACGTCCCGCCGATCGGCGTCACTGCACCAAACCATTTCGGCGCGCCGAGCGCCATCGCGTAAAGCGTGACCGCAAAAATCGCGCCGCCAACCAGCAACATGATCGCTGGTCCGCGCGCAACGCCCATGATCGCGAGCGCCGCGACCGCATGGATGAGCTGATAGATGCCGCCGGTGCGCAGCCATTCGGCCTCCTGCGGTCCTGCCGCGCCGTGCGCACCGAACGCGCCCGCTGCCACCGCCATCGCCGCTGAAATCGCTGCCAATGCACCGAGCACCCGCGTCCCCTTCCCTAACTGCCTGCAATCGGCCAAGCTATAGGCGGAGAAGAGGGAGAAGGCGATGCCCCGTGACGTTCCATTTCCCGAGGGGCTGAAGCCGCCGAGCAAGCTCGCGACGCTCGGCGAGCTTGCGCTGCCGTTCGATATGATCCGCTTCGGCCTTGGCGGCTATCACCTGATCGCCGCGCCCCGCGGCGACGGACGCCCTGTCGCACTCCTGCCCGGCTATGGCGCCAGCGAATTGTCGATGCGGCCGCTGGAGGCATATCTCCGTCACCTCGGCTACAACGTCCGCGACTGGGGCATGGGTCGGAACAACGGCCGCGTCGCCGCCGACGTCGAACGCTTCGCCGCGCAGGCGGCCGAATGGGTGAAGACCGACGGTGCGCCGCTGACCCTCATCGGCTGGAGCCTCGGCGGCGTCATCGCGCGCGAGACTGCCCGCGCCTACCCGCACCTCGTCCGCGAGATCATCACCCTCGGCACCCCGATCATCGGCGGCCCCAAATATACGGCTCTGGCGCAGCGCTTTGCGGGCCGTGACTTCGACGCGATCGAGCGCGACATCCATGCCCGCAACCTCAAGGGCCTGACCCAGCCGCTCACCGTCATCTATTCCGACCGCGACGGCATCGTCGGGCCGGACATTGCGGTCGACATCTACAACGACCAGGCACGGAATATAAAGGTCGACGCGACGCATCTGGGCCTTGGCATCGCCCCGCGCGTCTGGCGGATCATCGCCGATACGTTGGCGGGGAAGAGCTGACAGACAACATTTTTCCTTCGTCACCCCGGACTTGATCCGGGGTCCATGCCTTCGGCGCTACGACGGATCCCGGATCAAGTCCGGGATGACGAAGACAAGCGTGAGCCACGCCAAGCACAGCTATGGTGACAAACCACAAAAAATCCCCTATGCGCCCCGCCAATCATGACAGTCAAAACCCTCCCCACCCAGCCGAAGGTCGGCATGGTGTCGCTCGGCTGCCCGAAGGCGCTCGTCGACAGCGAACGGATTCTCACCAAGCTGCGCGCCGACGGATACGGCCTGTCGCCCGACTATGCGGGCGCCGACGTCGTGCTCGTCAACACCTGCGGCTTCCTCGATTCCGCCAAGGAAGAAAGCCTCGAAGCGATCGGCGAAGCGATGGCCGAGAACGGCCGCGTCATCGTCACCGGCTGTATGGGCAACGAAGCCGAAGTCATCCGCGCGCGCTTCCCGAACGTGCTCGCGGTCACCGGCGCGCATCAGTATGAACAGGTCGTCGACGCCGTCCACGACGCCGCGCCGCCCACCCAAGGACCGTTCGTCGACCTCGTCCCCGAAGGCGGGTTGAAGCTCACCCCCCGCCACTACAGCTATCTGAAGATCAGCGAAGGCTGCAACCACAGCTGCTCCTTCTGCATCATCCCCGATCTGCGCGGCAAACTCGTCAGCCGCCGCATCGACGCGGTGCTGCGCGAGGCCGAGAAGCTAGTCGCGGCGGGCACCAAGGAACTGCTGGTGATCAGCCAGGACACGTCAGCCTATGGCGTCGATATCCGCCACGATCCGCGTCCGTGGCACGGCCGCGAGGTGCGCGCGCATATGACCGACCTTGCGCGCGAACTCGGCCAATTGAAGACCAGCGAAGGCCGCGCCCCCTGGGTGCGCCTCCATTATGTCTATCCCTACCCGCACGTCGATGCGGTGATCCCGCTGATGGCCGAAGGGCTGCTGACCCCTTATCTCGACATCCCCTTCCAGCATGCGGCGCCGAGCGTCCTCAAGCGGATGAAGCGTCCGGCGAACGAAGCGAAGGTGCTCGAACGGCTGAAAAGCTGGCGCGCGATCGCCCCCGATATCGCGATCCGCTCGAGCTTCGTCGTCGGCTTCCCCGGCGAGACCGAGGAAGATTTCCAATATCTGCTCGACTGGCTCGACGAGGCCCAGCTCGACCGCGTCGGAGCGTTCCGCTTCGAACCCGTCGCGGGCGCGCAGGCCAATGCGCTCGACAATCCGGTCCCCGAAGAGGTCAAGGAAGAGCGCTACCAGCGTATCATGGCGAAGACCGCCGCGATCAGCGCCGCGAAGCTCGAAGCCAAGATCGGCCGCACGCTGCCGGTGATCATCGACGAAGTGGGCGAAGCGGATGAGGACGGCAGCATTGGCGCCACCGGCCGCAGCCAGGCCGATGCGCCCGAGATCGACGGCCATGTATATCTTCGCGACGTCGCGAAAACGCTGAAGCCCGGCGACATCGTCGACGTCGAGATCGAGGACGCCGACGAACATGATCTGTTCGGGGTGGTGGCCTAGCCAGCCTGCGAAAAATCGCTGTCCTACATTGCCCGGGCCGCATAGCTTTGCGGAATGACGGCTGCTCGCCCCCGCAAACAGCAAATCGCGAGTGAAGTTGCGCAGTTTTCCGCCGTTTCGGAAACCAGCCCCATTCCTCTCCTTCGTCACCCCGGACGTGATCCGGGGTCCATTCTTGTCACCGGTGGCCGGTGGCCCCCGGATCAGGTCCGGGGTCACGAGGGGAGGTTGCTTAGCGCCCACAAAATGCGATTCCAGAGTGAAGTTAGGCAGATTTCCGCCGCTTTTCGTGCCGTGCTTTTCTGCAAGGAACGGCTTCCGCCAATTGCCGTTATAAGGAGCAGAGACGGTAGCGGGGGCACAATATGCGACTAGTCCAGCTGGCGACCGCCACGTTGCTGTCGAGCGTCGCGCTGACCGGCTGCGACCGCCAGACCGAGGTCGAAGCGCCGCCGCGCGCGACCGACAAGGCGCCCTCGCCCACGCAGAAATCGCTGATCGCGGTGCCGATCAACGCCAGCACCGCTTCGCTCAAACAGGCGCTCGAACGTGCGGTGCCGACAACGCTGTGGACGATCAACCAGCGCGAGCGGGCGTGCGTCCAGCCGCAGCGGGTCAAGGTCTTCGGCAAGAAGGTCAAGGTCACCCCTCCGATCGCCTGCACGATCGTCGGCCAGGTGACGCGCGGCCCGCTGCGACTGCGCGGCGAGGGCGACGAGATCGTCGTCGACGTGCCGCTCCACGCGACGATCGCCGCGCGCGACGTGGGCGGGGTGCTGAAGGGCGAGACCGCGACCGGCGCCGCCATGGCGCATGCGCGCGTCCGCATCGAACTCACGCCCGACTGGCGCACGCAGGGCAAGGCGCGCATCAGCTATGGCTGGACCAAGGCGCCGGGGATCGATTTCCTTGGGCGGCGTATCACCTTCACCGATCAGGCCGATGCCAAGCTGAAACCCGTCGTGCGCGACGTCGAGCGCGAGGTGAACCGGGAGATCGCGAAGATCGACATTCGCAAACAAGCCGCCGACGTGTGGCGGCAGAGCTTCACCGCGCTCGAACTCAACCGCGAGAATCCGCCGGTGTGGATGCGCGTGACGCCGCAGCGCATCCTGTACGGCGGCTACCGGATCGAGGGTGATCGCATGAACCTCAACCTCGGGCTCGAGGCGATCACAGAAACCTTCGTGTCGGGTCGCCCGGCCGATCCGAAGCCCACCCCGTTACCGCGCCTTGTGCGTGAAATGCCCAAGCCGCATCTCGATGTCCGCGTGCCGGTGATCGCTGACTATGCGATACTCCAGCCCGTCGTCGATCGCGCGCTCGCCAAACGGTCGGCGCGGCCCTTTGTCCTTCCGAAGCTCGGCTCGATGATGGTGACGTTCGGCAAGTCCACCATTTACGGCGCGCCCGGCGGCCGGATTGCGGTTGGCGTCGACGTCGAAGCAAAGCTGGAAATGCGAACGGGCGAACCGACGCGCGGACGCATCTGGATGACCGCAATCCCGACCAACAAGCCGGGCTCGGCCGAGGTCCATTTTACCAATCTTTCGATCAACGGCGACACCGACGGGGTCGGCGGCGACCTGCTGATCACGCTCGGTCAGAGCCCGGGCTTTGCCCCGCAGATTGCCGATGCATTGACGCAGAATTTCTCGCGCGACCTCGACGAGCTCCAAGGCAAGATCAAACGCGCGGTGAACCAGCGGCGTGAGGGCGCCTTTGTCATCCGCACGCGGGTCGACGGCTTTGAAACGGGCGAAATCAAGGCGTACGGCAACGGCCTCTATCTGCCGGTGCGGATGACCGGCGCGGCCGATATTGCGTATCGCCCCGCGAAATGATCAGAAGAGGCGCGTCAGCGCGTAGAAGGCGGCCGCCACGATGGCGCTCGCCGGAATGGTGATGAACCACGCCGCGACGACATTGCTCGCGACGCCCCAGCGCACCGCGCTCGCGCGGCGGGCAACGCCGGCGCCGATGATGCTGCCGGTGATCGTGTGCGTCGTCGACACCGGGATGCCGAGCAGGCTGGCGGTGAACACGACGATCGAGCCGCCGGTCGAAGCGGCGAAGCCCTGATGATGCGACAGTTTGGTGATGCGGCCGCCCATCGTCTCGATGATCTTCCAGCCCCCCGACAGCGTTCCGAGGCCGATCGCGATATAGCAGCTGATCGCCACCCAGTGCGGGACATGGAACTCGCCGGTCAGATAACCGGTCGAATAGAGCAGGACCGTGATGATCCCCATCGTCTTCTGCGCATCGTTGAGCCCGTGGCTCAAGGAATAGGCTGCCGACGAGAAGAGATGCAGTGTGCGGAAGGTGCTTTCGGCAAATTTCGCGCTCGCGCGGCGCAAGGCCCAGCTGCTGAGCAGCATCACCAGCATGGCAAGCAGCATACCGAGCATCGGCGACACGAAGATCGCGAGCACCGTCTTGTTGAGTCCGGTCCACTCGATCCCCTCGAACCCGGCATGGGCAACGCCCGCGCCGACGATCCCGCCGACGAGCGCGTGGCTCGACGAGGAGGGGATGCCCTTCAGCCATGTCACGACGTTCCAGAACATCGCCCCGACCAGGGCGCCGAACACGACCGCGGGGGTCACCAGATCCTTATCGATGATCCCCTTCCCGATCGTTTCGGCGACCTTGTGGAGTTCGGGAAAGGCGAGCGACAGGAAATAGGCGGCAAAGTTGAAGAAGGCGGCAAAGACCACGGCCTGCACCGGCCGCAGAAGGCGCGTCGCGACGACGGTCGCGATACTGTTCGCCGCGTCGTGCAGACCGTTCAGAAAATCGAACGCCAGCGCGAGGATGATCAGGCCGACAAGAAGCGGAAAAGCGAGTTCGTGCATCGGGCGGACCCCCGCTTACGCGTGGTCGATGACGAGGCCGTCGATTTCGTTCGCGACATCCTCGAAGCTGTCGGTGACGCGTTCGAGATGTCGGAACAGTTCGCGAGCGATCAGAAACTGCGTCGGGTTCGCCTCGCCATGCTCCTTGAAAAGCCGCTTGAGGCCCGCGGCATGTATCTCGTCGGCATGGCCCTCCATCCGGACCAGCCGTTCGGTGAGTTCATGAAGGCGCGTCCCGTTCGCCGAAATATTGCGCAGCAGCGGCAGCGCCTCGGCGGTCAACCGGGCGGCATCGACAATGATCCCGCCGATATCGCGCATTTCGGGCTCGAATTCGGTGACGTCGTACAGGTCGACCGCGCCGGCGGTCTTCTGCATCTCGTCGATTGCATCGTCCATCGAGGCGATCAGGTCGGTGATCGCGCTGCGATCGAACGGGGTCAGGAAGGTGCGGCGAACGGTTTGCAGTACCTCGCGCGTGATCGCGTCGGCGTCATGCTCGCGCTCGATGATCTCCTGGACATGGTCGGCCATGCCCTCGCCGCCCTGCAGCATCCGCGCGAGCGCTTCGGCGCCCGCGGTCAGCGTCGCCGCGTGTGCCTCGAACAGCTCGAAGAAATTGCCCTGCTTCGGAAGCAGGCGCTGGAACCAGCCGAACATGTGATTGACCCCTGTCTTTTGGGCAACATTATAGACGACGCCCGAACGCTCCGCCGCGGCGCGAAAACCACGGTCGCCGAACGACCGGATCATCGCCTGAAGATCGGGCTCGTCGACCGACGCAGCGGCCTGATCGAGCGTGAACCAGCGCCGCTCGCGCTCGTCCATTTCCTTCCATTCGTCGAGTTCGCGCGTCACCGCGAGGGGAAACACCTCGACATTGTACATGATCGCGGCGCCGTTCGCGCGGCGCTTGCGATATTCATAGCTACCGATCGAGGTCGGGCAGACCGCGCCGAGCACGCCGGCTTCCTCTTCCGCCTCGATCGCCGCCGACGCATGCCGGTCGAGCCCGGTGAGCGGGTTCCCCTTGGGAATCACCCAGCGCCCCGTTCCGCGCGAGGTGACGAGCAGGATTTCGGTCGGACCATCCTTGTCGAGGCCACCGAACCGGTAAGGAAGAACGGCAATCTGGCGCATTTATTCGGGTCTGCAGGTTCCGCTGGCCGCCCCGCGCCGCAATGTGAAATTGCAATTTGGTGACGATAATATGACAATTGAATGACAGAAGTGGCAGCCCTTAGCCCGATCGGACCTTTCCGTAAACGTCAATTCGATTGCAAAATGCAACGCGGTGCGTAAGCTGCGCGCCAAAGACAAACGGGAGACGAAATGATGGCAGGCACGGCGAGCCCGGTGGACCAGGACGTCCTGATCGTTGGCGCGGGCATTTCGGGCATCGGCATGGCAGTGCACCTGCAGATGCACTGCCCCGACCGCAGTTTCGCGCTCGCCGAACGGCGCGCGAACCTTGGGGGCACCTGGGACCTGTTCCGCTATCCGGGGATCCGTTCCGACAGCGACATGCACACGCTGGGCTTCGTGTTCGAACCGTGGAAGCATGAGAAGTCGATCGCCGACGGCCCATCGATCCTCGAATATCTGAATCGCATCGTCGACGAGCGCGGTATCCGCGACAAGATCCGCTTCAACGCCAAGGTCGTCGGCGCCGACTGGGACAGCGCCACCGCGCGCTGGACGGTGACGATGGAGGATGAAAAGGGCGCGACCTCGACCACGACCGCACGATGGCTCTACCTTGGCTCGGGTTATTATGACTATGACGAGCCGTTCGATGCGCAATTTGCGGGTCGGGAGGATTTTCAGGGGCAGATCGTCCATCCGCAATTCTGGCCCAAGGATCTCGACTATGCGGGCAAGAAGGTCGTCGTGATCGGCTCCGGCGCCACCGCGGTCACCATCGTTCCCTCGATGACCGAAAAGGGCGACGGCAAGGGCGCCGCCCATGTCACCATGCTCCAGCGCACGCCGACCTGGTATGCGATCCGCCCGGCCAAAGACGCCTTCGCGAACTTTCTCCGCAAAGTCCTGCCGAGCGAACTCGCCTACAAGATCACGCGTTTCAAGAATGTGAAGATGCAGGACATCGTCTTCAACAAGGCGCGCACCAAGCCCGAGAAGGTTCGCGAGTTCCTGACCAAACAGCTCCAGAAGAACCTGGGCGACAAATATGACCCCGAAGCCTTCACCCCGCCCTACAATCCCTGGGAGCAGCGCCTCTGCCTCGTCCCTGACGCCGATTTCTTCGAGGCGATGAAGGCCGACAAGGCATCGGTGGTGACCGACCATATCGAACGCTTCGATGCGACCGGTATCCAGCTCAAATCAGGCAAGCATCTCGACGCCGACATCATCGTGACCGCGACGGGCCTGAAGCTCGCGGTCGCGGGCAAAATTCCGGTGCGCGTCGATGGCGAAACGATCCAGTGGAACGAGCATTTCTATTACAAGGCGTGCATGTTCTCGAACGTCCCGAATTTCTCGGTCGTGTTCGGCTATCTCAACGCCAGTTGGACGCTACGCGCCGACATCGTGTCGGAATATGTCTGCCGCGTGCTGAACCACATGAAGGCGGCCGGCGCCGATATCGCAACACCGGTGCTAGAGGATCCGAACAGCCTGACCGAAGAGAATATCTTCGACTTTTCGTCGGGCTATATCCAGCGTTCACTGCACATCATGCCGAAAAATGCCGACGCGCTGCCGTGGCGGCTCAACCAGCATTATGTGAAAGACCGCGTCGACATGCGCACAGGCGAGATCGCCGATGGCGTGCTGACCTTCACCAAGGCGGGCGCGGTGGCGACGGCCGCCACAGCAGCTGCGGAACTCGAAGCGGCCGAATAATCATCCGAGGCGTTCGGGTTTGCCTTTGGCCGAGCCTTTCGCGAAATCCTCAAGCTGTTTCTCGGTCATGCTTTCGAGCATGTCCTTTGATGCACCCTTGAGTTTCGACTTCGGCGTTTCGCCGCGCTTGGCGCTGAGCGCGGCACCTGCCGCTCTCTGTTGCGCTTTGGATCTGGCAGGCACGATCGATCTCCTTCAGTTGACCGGCAGGAAGTCGCGCGCGAACTCAGGCTTCACGACGCGCACCAGCGCCGAAGTCACCGGCATGTTGATCTTGTAGCTCCCCTCGGCAAAGGGCCCGATCTCGTAGGGAGCGATAGCGATCGTCATCCGGTCCAGATAACGGCCGTCCGAAGAGCCGACCCAGACCGTCTGCGCCGACACGGGCGGGCATCTGGCAGACGGGCTGCCGGGCTCGTCAGGCGTCTGAATGCCCTTCGCCGCTTTTGCCTGCTTGATCCGATCGCAGAAATCCTCGCGGATCGCGGCATCGAAGGCTTCGGGGCTGACGAACAGATCGACGGGTTTCAACCGGGCACGTTTGTTGCGATCCCACAGCAAGGTGTCGAAGCTCGTCATGCCATGAGCGCCGCCCGCATATGTCTCGATTTCCGCCGAAAGGCTGAGAAAGCGGGGTGTATTGGTGACCCGCAGCCATTTCTGCAGGTGACTGTGTGCGTGATAAGGGAAATGCCCCTTCGCCGACGCCGCCCTGTCGCGCTCGGCTGCCGCGACCAGTGCGGTGTGTTTGACCTGTCGATCGGCGTCGAGAAATTTGGCGAGTTCGGGAATTTGTGCCGCCTCGGCGGGATAGGCATAAGCGAATTCGATCAGATCGTTCTTTTCCTTTATGTCCGAAGCGGGCGCGCCTTTGGCCAGCGCATCCTCGCTTCCGCCCGGCGGGGCGCCTGGGACCGATGCGGCGACCGCCTTGTCGACCTTCGTCGGCTCGTCTTTCGAGCAGCCTGCGGCGAGTAGCAGGATCGAGAGGATTATGGCGGTCATTCGGTAGGGCATGATCGCACAACGCAGGGAATCGACAAAATATCCCCGGCGGCCTAGCACCTCGGCATGACCGACTATTCCGACCTGATCCAGCCCGACAAGGGACAGGATGCCCGCCCGATCCATCTCGTCGACAAGAAGGGCTATGATGAATGGCTGAAGGGGCGCAATGCCCGCGAGCGCGCGCATCTGGCCGCGGTCGGTTTCAAACCGGACGCCTTCGTCCACGCAATCCTGCCCGGCGACGATCCCGAGCGTTGGGCAGTCGTCACGACGGTCGCGAAAGTCGACGAGTTATCGGCGTGGTGTCTTGCCAAGCTCGCCCAGATCCTGCCCGAGGGACGCTATCGGGTTGAGGGCCATCAGCCGGGCAAGGCGCTGTTCGGATGGCTGAGCGCACAATATCGGTTCGACGCGTATAAATCGAACCCGCCGACGAAAGGCCCGCGCGTGCTGCTGACCACCGATGTCGCTGCGATCGCGCCGGCGGTTGCCGAGATGCGCGCGACCGCGCTCGTCCGCGACCTCGTCAACACACCCGCCGCCGACATGGGGCCCGCTGCGATCGAAAAGGCGGCCGAACGCATCGCCAAGGCGCACGGCGCCAAGCTGACCGTGACCAAGGGCGAAGCGCTCGAACAGGGCTATCCGATGATCTACGCGGTCGGGCGCGCGGCGGCGAAGCATCATGCACCGCGACTGATCGAGATCGAATGGGGCAAGGACGATCATCCGCGCGTCGCGCTCGTCGGCAAGGGGATCAGCTTCGACAGCGGCGGGCTCGACATCAAGCCCGCAGCGGGGATGCGGCTGATGAAGAAGGATATGGGCGGCGCCGCGCATGTGCTCGCGCTTGCCGAACTGGTAATGGCAAGCGGGCTGCCGGTCCGCCTGCACTGCCTCGTAGCGGCGGCCGAGAATGCGATTTCGGCCGATGCATTCCGACCCGGTGACGTGCTCAAGAGCCGCAAGGGGCTGACGGTCGAGATCGGCAATACCGACGCCGAAGGGCGACTGGTGCTGGGCGACGCGCTTGCCAGGGCGGGCGAAGACCAGCCTGAACTGATCGTCGATTTCGCGACTCTGACGGGTGCCGCACGGACGGCGCTGGGCCCCGACCTTCCGGCGCTTTACGCCAACGACGACAGCCTCGCCGAAGACCTGCTCAAGGGCGGGACCGACCGCGACGATCCGCTGTGGCGGATGCCGTTGTGGGATGGTTATGCCGACCTTCTCGAAACCGATATCGCCGATATCGGCAATGCCGGAAGCTCGCCCTTCGCGGGATCGATCACCGCCGCCCTCTTCCTGAAGCGCTTCGTCCCCGACGGCACACCCTGGGCGCATTTCGACACCTTCGCCTGGCGCCCCTCGGCGAAACCCGGCCGACCGAAGGGCGGCGCCGCACTCGGCCTGCGCGCCGCATGGGCGATGCTTCAAGCCCGCTATGACCGCCGCAAGAAGGGCGATCGTCCTTGATAAAGCCGGGGCCGCTGGTCTAATGCGCCGCGACTTTCCGCAAAGCGCGGATAAAGACGAGTTACAGGACAAGACGTGACAGCGAACAGCGGCGAACATTCAGCGGCAAACCGCGTGCGCATGGGACGCCCCGGCCTGGCCGGACAAGGCCGCGATCATTTCGGCCTGACGGGCACATCGCACGCGTTCGATCCGCGCATCGTGGCAATCCGCCCCGACCTCGCCGACATCGCGGTCGCGGGCATTCATTTTGCGCCGCATTACGCCGCGCCAATGATGGTGAGCGGCGTGCTGCCGGCCGCGGTGATGCGCGGGTCGCCGTCGCTCGACGCCGACCAAACGAGCGAGTTGCTGTTTGGCGAGGGTTTCGCGCTGCTCGATCTCACGGGCGGCTGGGCCTGGGGCTATAGCCTCGCCGATCACTATGTCGGTTATTTGGCGGCCGAAGCGCTCGGTGCGCCGATCGCACCGACCCACCGCGTCGACATGATCGAGGCTATGCTGCACTCGGCGCCCGACGCCGCCACCGGCGGCCCTGCCGTCCTGCCGCGCGGGGCGCTCGTGATGGGCGAGACCGAGGGCGAGTGGCTGAAGACCGCCCATGGTTATTTGCCGATCGCCGCGCTGGTCGAGGTCGGCAGCGAGCATGACGATCCCGCTGCGGTTGCGGAATCGATGGTCGGCACGCCCTATCTGTGGGGCGGCCGCACCGCGAAGGGCATCGATTGTTCGGGGCTGGTGCAGCTCGCCTGGGCGTCGGCCGGTGTGCAATTGCCGCGCGACAGCGATCTGCAGCTTGCCGCGCTCGGCGTGGACAAGGATGTCGACCAAGCCGATCTCGCGCGCGGCGATCTCGTCTTCTTTCCCGGCCATGTCGGGATCATGGCCGATAGTCAGAACATCATCCACGCGAGCCGCCAGTGGATGGAAGTGCGCGTCGAATCGCTTGCAGAGGTTGCGAAGCGGTCGGCTGCGAAAGGTAATGACGTGCCGGTCATCGGCTACAAAAGACTGCGATAAAGCCATGACCCAGACGGTCTTCATAGACGGAGCGGCGGGAACGACGGGCCTGGAAATCGCCGAGCGGCTCGCCGGTCGGAGCGAATTCGCGCTCATCGCGCTGCCCGACGCCGAGCGCAAGGATGCCGCGCGCCGTGCCGAGGCGCTGAACGGCGCCGACTTCGTCGTCCTCTGCCTGCCGGACGCTGCCGCGATCGAAGCGGTGGCGATGGTCACCAATCCCGATGTGCGGATCATCGACGCATCGACAGCGCACCGCGTTGCACGCGGTTGGGCCTATGGTTTTCCCGAACTCAGCGCCGTGCAGCGTGACGCGATCGCGGGTTCGAAGCGTGTCAGCAACCCGGGATGCTATCCGACAGGTTTTCTCGCGCTCGTTGCGCCGCTGGTTGCCGCGGGGATTATTGCCCGCGACGCTCAGCTCAGCGTCAACGCGGTGTCGGGTTATTCGGGCGGCGGCAAGGAGCTGATCGCAAGGTTCGAGGCGGATGAGGACATTGGCTTTCGCAGTTATGGCCTGAACCTTGCCCACAAGCATGTACCCGAAATGACGAAAGGCGCCGGGCTGGTACATCCGCCGCTGTTCGCGCCCGCGGTGGTGCCAGTCTATCGCGGTATGCTGGTCGAGGTTCCGCTGAACTTCGGCGCTGCGACCGCCGACGCCGCCTTCGAAGCGCTCGCTGCTCATTTCGAAGGGTCGCCGCTTGTCAGCGTCCGCCGCGCGCGCGACGAAAGTGAACTACTGCTGAGGAAAAGCGACGAAGCGACCGACCGGATGGAACTGATGCTCTACGCCAGCCCCGACGGCACGCAGATCCGCCTCGTCGCGCGGCTCGACAATCTGGGCAAGGGCGCGAGCGGCGCCTGTGTCCAGAACCTCAATATCATGGCAGGACTGCCGGAAACGGCGGGCTTGCGGCTCTAGGTCTCAGTGAACCGTGTCGAGCGCGATGTCGATCGACAGATAGGTGATCAGCCGTTCGATCTGGCGCCAGCGCGCGAAATGGACGTGATTGCCAAGCACGCGATATTGCTCGGCGCGCGCGGCGGCGGCGAAACCGGCTTCCTCTCCATGCTCGCGGATCATCGCGTTCGCATCCTCGACGGCGCCGCGATCGGCGAGATAGGGTGATGGCAGATGCATGTCGTTCCCGGCCCTGTGTTCCGGTCTCGGCTCTAGACCGACCGTGTCACCGCGCCGTTCTCAACCGTAATGAACGCCGGGGTAAGGTTAATCCCGGCGACGCTCGGGTTAACCATCGGGTGGTGCCAATCGCCCCTTTGCCGTCGTCCCGTCGCCGTGTAAGACCGATCCCATGCGCAAAATCCTGAAATATGCCGCCATTGCCCTCGCCGTCCTGATCGTCGTCGGCGGGATCATATTATACGTGCTTTCACGCCCCGACGTGGCCCGCTTCTCGACCGCAGAGCTCAGCGGCCGCGTGCCCGTGATGGCGTCGCAGAATGCGCAGACCATCCCGACGATGAACGTGCCCGAGGCGACGAGCTGGCCCGCGGGTCAGGCGCCGCGCGCGGCGCAAGGCCTGAAGGTCGAGCGCTTTGCGGAGGGACTCGACCATCCGCGCTCGATGCTCGTGCTCCCGAACGGTGACGTCCTCGTCGCCGAAGCCGAGAGCCCGCCGCGCAAGGACGGTGGGATCGAGGGCAAGATCATGAAGTCGATGATGAGCAAGGCGGGCGCCGGCGGCGCGTCCGCGAACCGCATTACCCTGCTCCGCGACGCCGACGGTGACGGCGAGGCCGAGGTCAAGGCCGCCTACATCACCGGCCTCAACTCGCCCTATGGCATGGCGCTGGTCGGCAAGACGCTCTACGTCGCCAACACCGACGCGATCCTCGCTTTCCCTTATGTCGAGGGCGAGACGAAAATGAGCGGCAAGCCGGCGAAGCTCGTCGACCTGCCCGCAAAGGGCACCAACCGCCACTGGACCAAGAGCCTCGTCGCCGCGCCCAACGGTTGGCTTTACGTCGGCGTCGGCGCCGATTCGAACATCGGCGAGAAGGGCATGGGCAACGAGGTGCGACGCGCGAGCGTGCTCGAGGTGCGGCCCGAGAATAAATATATGCGGACCTTCGCGGCGGGTATCCGCAATCCGGTCGGCCTCGCCTTCTACCCCGGCAGCGAGCGGCTGTGGACGGTGGTCAACGAGCGCGACATGCTGGGTAGCGACCTTGTCCCGGACTATCTGACCGACGTAACCGAGGGCGATTTCTATGGCTGGCCCTGGTATTATTGGGGCGGCTTCATCGATCCGCGGGTGCCGCCGGAAGCCGAGGATCGCCGCCAATATGTGAAGCGCCCCGAATATGGGCTCGGCGCGCATGTCGCACCGTTGGGCTTCACCTTCACCGACAAGCTCGACCTTGGCGAGCGCTGGGCGAATGGCGCGCTGATCGCGCTGCACGGGTCTTGGAACCGCGAACCCGTCGCCGGGTACGACGTCGTGTTCGTCAAGTTCGGTGCCAATGGCAAGCCGGTGGACGCCCTGCCCGTCACCTTCCTCGACCAGTTCCTTGCCAAGGACGGCAAGACGACGCGCGGCCGGCCGGCCGACGTCAAGGTCGCGAAGGACGGCAGCGCCCTCGTCGCCGACGATACCGGCAATACGATCTGGCGGGTGTCGAAGGCGGGATAAAAAAGGCCCCGCGATCGCGGGGCCTCTTCTGGTATCGGTTTAGCGGCGGGCGTCAGACGCGCATCGGCATCAACACGTAAAGCGCCGGGCTCTTCTCGCTCTCGCGGATCAGCGTCGGGGCGTTGGCGTCGGCGAGGTGGAGTTCGACGCTGTCGCCGTCGACCTGCCCCAGGATGTCACTGAGATAGCGGGCGTTGAAGCCGATCTCCATCGGATCGCTATCGTAGCCTGCAGCCAGTTCTTCGGCGGCGGTGCCGTTCTCGGGGCTGGTCACCGAAAGGGTGATGCGATCCTTGTCGAGCCCGACCTTGACCGCGCGGGTCTTTTCGCTGGCGATCGTCGAGACGCGGTCGACGCCCTGGAACAGGCTCTTCGGATCGACCTTCAAAAGCTTGTCGTTCGCGGTCGGGATCACGCGGCTGTAGTCGGGGAAAGTCCCGTCGATCAGCTTCGATGTGAGGACGGCGTTGCCGAGCTGGAAACGGATCTTCGACGCCGACAGGCTGATCTCGACATTGCCCTCGGCTTCGTCGAGCAGCTTGCGGATTTCGCCGACGCATTTGCGCGGCACGATGACGTCGGGCATCGCCGCAGCGCCATCGGGGCGCGTCACCGTGTAGCGCGCGAGGCGGTGGCCGTCGGTCGCCGCAGCCTTCAACACCGGTCCCGTCGCATCCTCGGCGACGTGGAAGAAGATGCCGTTGAGGTAATAGCGCGTTTCCTCGGTCGAGATCGCGAAGCGCGTCTTGTCGATAATCTGGATGAGCTCGGCGACGGGCAATTCGAAGCTGGTCGGCAGATCACCCTCGGCGATCACCGGGAAGTCGTCGCGCGGCAAGGTCGGCAGGTTGAAGTTCGAGCGGCCGGCCTTGACCTGCATCTTGCCTTCGGCGGCGGCGAGGCTGACCTCCGCGCCCTCGGGCAGCTTGCGCGCGATTTCGAAGAGCGTGTGCGCCGACACGGTGGTCGTGCCCGGCGTTTCGACCTTTGCCGCGATGGTTTCGACGACCTGCAGGTCGAGATCGGTCGCCATCAGTTTCAATTGGCCGGTGCTGTCGGCCTCGATCAGCACGTTGGAGAGGATCGGAATCGTGTTCCGCCGTTCGACCACGGACTGGACGTGGCCAAGGCTTTTCAGAAGCACTGCGCGTTCGATCGTCGCTTTCATTCTAATTCGCCATCCCTGTAACGATAAGGGGAAAGTCCCTGAGAGAGTCCGGCGGAGCGGGCCATTCGCCCCGAATCCCGTCCCCCGAAAATGTCCACCTTCCTTAACGAACGCGTCGCGCCGCGCAAGCCATGCTTGCAAAGCATTTCCATTCGGGCAAACGGGGCGCAATGCGGCGGACAGCCTTCCTTTTCCTGATCGCGTCGGCGGTTCCGGCGATGGCCCTTGCCGCGCCGCGTACCGCTTTGGGAATTTTCGAGGGCTGGGGCGCGTTTCGCGAGTCCGCAATCCCGCGCTGCTACGCGATCGCGGCGCCATCGGCGACGATCGGACGCCCCGAGATCAAACCCTATGCCAGCGTCGGATATTGGCCGAAGTCGCGCATAAGGGGGCAATTCTATGTTCGCCTGTCGAAAGAGCGCGCGCCGGGACGCGAACTGCGCCTGAGCGTCGGAAGCCGCCGCTTCATCCTGACCGGCAACGGCCCACACGGCTGGGCGAGCGACGCGCGCATGGACGCGGCGATCATCGCGGCGATGCGATCGGCGCCGAGCATGAGCGTCGCCAGCAGCACCGCCACCGGCCGCGCGATCGCCGATACCTATCGCCTGCGCGGTGCCGCGACCGCGATCGATGCGGCGGCGCTGGGGTGCGCCAGCATCCGGTGAAGGCATTTCGAAAAATCGCGGATTCCTGCGCAACTTCACTCGCGATTCACGCTTCTCGAATGCGGCTATAGCGATCCCCGGCAAAAGCCGGGCGCCGAGACGCAAGGGCGGGGTGCGGGAGTATGGGCCCCGGCTTTCGCCCGGGATCGGCTTTCCGGAAACCCCCGGAAAACTGCGCAACTTCACTCGGAATCGCATGGGGCGCGCGGTTTCGCGCGCGAACGGCATCGGGAATGTTGCATGGCGCCGCATCGGTCGAAACGCTATGCCCGTCCGACAATGTAGGACAGCGATTTCTCTGCAGGATTTGCGCCATGAAAACCATCGGCCTGATCGGCGGTCTGAGCTGGGAAAGCTCGGCCGAATATTATCGCCTGCTCAATCGGGCCGTCCGCGACCGCCTCGGCGGGCTGCACGCCGCGAACATCGTCCTGCACTCGCTCGACTTCGCACCGATTGCCGCCCTGCAAGCGGAAGGCGACTGGCCGGCGCTCGACCGCGCGATGGTCGAAGCCGCCGCCGCTCTGGAACGCAGCGGCGCCGATTTGCTGCTGATCTGCTCGAATACGATGCACCGCTGCGCGGGCGCGATCGAGGCCGCATCGGCCCTTCCGCTGATCCACATTGCCGACCCGGTGACTGCCGCAATCAAGGCGGCGGGGCTCAGTCGCGTCGGCCTGCTCGGCACCGCCTTCACGATGGAACAGGATTTCTACAGGGGGCGGATGGCGAAGGCCGGGCTCGACGTGATCGTCCCCGACGAAGCCGGCCGCGCGGCGGTCCACCGGATCATCTACGACGAGCTTGTGCAGGGCGTGATCCGAGAGGAATCGCGCGGCGCGTACCGGCAAGTCATCGCCGCGCTCGTCGACCGCGGCGCCGAGGCGATCATCCTCGGCTGCACCGAAATCATGCTGCTGGTCGGACCGGAGGACAGCGCGGTGCCGCTGTTCGATACGCTCGCGCTCCATGTCGAGGCGGCGGTGGAACGGGCGCTGGAAGCCTAGGTTCGCCCCAGCTTCGTCAGTTCGGCCGCCAGAAAGTCCAGCACCAGCCGCACGCGCGGCACGTGGCGCAGGCGCTCGTGCGTCAGCAGCCACAGGCCGGTGGTGTCCTCGCGCTTGGGCGGGATGCAGCGGATAAGGTCGGGTTCGCGGTCGGCGAGGAAGGCGGGCAGGATGGTCAGCCCCATCCCCGAGCGCACCCCTGCGAGCAAGCCCGATGCGCTGTCATATTGCATCACGACCGACTCCTCGAGCCGGTATTGCTTGAGCCAGGCCTGATAGGGCTCCCAGACATAGCCGCCGCCGCCGATGAAGGGATGGGTCGCAAGCTGTTCGCGGCTGTGCGGAATACCGTGGAGGTCGGCATAGTCGCGACTGCAATAGACGGTCCACGGATTGTCGGCGATGCGGCGCCCGACGAGCCCCGCCCCGCTCGGCTGCTTGCTGCTGCGGATCGCGATGTCGGCGGCGCCCGAGGCGAGGTCGCGCGGCTCGTCGGAAGTGTCGAGATGGATGTGGATGCCGGGGTGCGCGGCGCGGAGGTCGCGCAGGATCGGCGGAAGCACGGTCACGGCGAAGATTTCCATCGTGGATACGCTGACCGTCCCGCCGGCATCGCGTGACTTCGCGCCGGCGGCTTCGCCGAAGCGGTCGGCGGCGTCGCGCACCGCGATCGCGCTCGCGAGCATCGCCTCGCCCACCGGGGTCAGCGCATAGCCCGCCTGCCGCCGCTCGAAGAGGTTGAGGCCGGTTGCCTCCTCCAGCGCCGCGATGCGCCGCGCGACGGTGGTCTGGCTGACGCGCAGCGCCTGCGCGGCGGACAAGGTGCTGCCGGTCTCCGCCACGGCCAGAAAGGCCTTAAGGTCATTCCAATCGTACATGATGCCTTGTGCGTCATAATCGCGCCCGCCTCATTCTGCAATTTTGCAGAATGGTCGCGCAACATCGTTGCTCCAATTGCACGCGGCGATGGATTATCTGGTTCTCCACCGGCTTCCTCCCCTCCTTCAGCCGGCCGATGGAGATAGAAGATGACAAAGACTCTGATCCTCGCCGCGTTGGCCGCAACCTCGCTGGTCCAGCCCGCTTTCGCCGAACCCGTAACCCAGACAGTGGTCGTCCAGCACAGCGACCTCGACCTCAACACCGCTGCCGGTGCGAAGACGCTGCAGCACCGTGTGTGGCGCGCCGTCGTCGCCGTGTGCGGCACGGCGTCGGACGCCGACGTGGTCGGCAAGAACGACATCCGCCAGTGCCGCCGCGACACGATGCAGGTCGCCTCGGCCAAGGCCGACCTCGCGATCGCCGGCGCTTCGCAGGGCGAACCACTGCGCGTCGCTTCGATCCGCAACTGAATTCAGACCCTATCGGCAGGCACTCCGCCGACACCTTTCGGGGCGGCGATCCCATCCGGATCGCGGCCCCGATTTTCGTTCGTCAGCCGCGGTCGTCGAACGCCTTGCGCGCCGCCTCGACGCGGTCGAGATTATCGCCCGCCCAGTGCCAGACGCCGCAAAAGGCCTCGCCAAGGCTGTGCCCGAGATCGGTCAGGCGATATTCGACCTTCGGCGGGATCACCGGATGAACGGTCCGTTCGACCAGACCGTCGCGTTCCATTGCGCGGAGCGTCTGCGTCAGCATCTTCTGGCTGATCCCCGGAACCAGCCGCGCGAGTTCGGTGAAGCGCAGCACCCCATTGTCCTCCAGCTCCTCGAGAACGAGCAGGGTCCATTTGTCGGCGACTCGGCCGATCAGTTCGTTGACGAGCATTTCGACGCGCGGATCGACCGGCGCGTTCGGATCGTGGACGATTTTTTCCTGGGTAGGCATGGCAGAAAATCCAAATCTCTCTTCTCGGTAACTATGGCACTTTCGGGTGCCTTCTTTCTTTTGGAGAGTGTAGAGATATCTGGGCCTTCTCACCACCCCCTCAGGAGAGAAACCATGAAGACCAGCGGCAACACCATTCTCGTCAGCGGCGGCGGCTCGGGCATCGGACTCGCGCTCGCGCAGCGCTGGCACGATGCGGGCAACACCGTGATCATAACCGGGCGCAACGCGGCGAAGCTCGAAAGCGCCGTCGCGGGACGCGCGAACATGCACGCGGCGCAGCTCGACGTCACCGACCCCGGTGCGATTCTGGCCTTCGCGGCCGACATCGTGGCGAAATTCCCGGCACTCAACGTCCTCGTCAACAATGCCGGCATCATGGGCTATGAGGATGCGACCGCGGCGCGCGACCTTTCGGCCGCCGAGGATACCGTCGTCACCAACCTGCTCGGCCCGATCCGGTTGATCGATGCGCTCGTCGGCCATCTGGCGGAGCAGGCGGACAGTGCGATCGTCAACGTCACCTCGGGTCTCGCCTTCGTTCCCTTCCCCAAGGCGCCGACCTATTCGGCGACCAAGGCGGCGCTGCACAGCTATACCCAGGCGCTACGCGTCCAGCTGGAAGGCAAGGTCGAACTGATCGAGCTGGCGCCGCCCGCGGTGCGCACCGACCTGACCCCCGGCCAGTCGACGCGCGAAGGCTATATGCCGCTCGACGACTTCGCCGACGAGGTGATGGCGCTGTTTGCCAAGAGCCCGACCCCGGAAGAAATCCTGGTGCAGAATGTGTTGCCGCTGCGCAACGCCGAGGCGAATGGCAGTGTGCCGCAGGTGCTGGCGATGCTGAAGTCGCTGTAGTGTGGCTCCCCTCCCGCTTGCGGGAGGGGTCGGGGGTGGGCAGCAACGTCTGACGGCCCACCCCGCTGCGACTAGCGAGCAAGCTCGCAAGCCTCGCTGCCCCTCCCGCTTGCGGGAGGGGACGAATCGCGCACAATTGCGCTCTTGGGCCTTCCCCACTATATGGCCGCGTATCATGCAGATTCCCGGCCATATCGACCCCGTCACGACGGGCACCGTTCCCTTGCGCGGCGGCAACCGTATCGACCTTGTCGGGCTGACCCGCGACGCGATCCGCGCCGAACTGGTCGAGGCCGGATTGGACGCGAAGGCCGCGAAGCTGCGCGCCAAGCAGATCTGGCACTGGATCTATCACCGCGGCGTCACCGATTTCGAGGCGATGACCGACATCGCGAAATCCATGCGCCCCTGGCTGACCGACCGTTATATCATCGGCCGGCCCACCGTGCGCGAGGCGCAGGTGTCGAACGACGGGACGCGCAAATGGCTGCTCGCCGCCGCCGACGGGCAGGAATATGAAATGGTGTTCATTCCCGATGCCGATCGCGGGACGCTCTGCGTGTCGAGCCAGGTGGGATGCACATTGAACTGCCGCTTCTGCCACACGGGGACGATGCGCCTTGTCCGCAACCTCGCCGCGGGCGAGATCGTGGGGCAGGTGCTGCTGGCGCGCGACGCGCTCGGCGAATGGCCGAAGGGGACGATGGCG
This sequence comes from Sphingopyxis sp. H073, assembly GCF_001468395.1. Taxonomy (GTDB): domain Bacteria; phylum Pseudomonadota; class Alphaproteobacteria; order Sphingomonadales; family Sphingomonadaceae; genus Sphingopyxis. The sequence continues at coordinate 323,232 of NZ_LNSG01000004.1, forward strand.
TCGGCGCCCGAGACCGACGACGAGGATGACGACGCCGGCCATTACACGGCCGACGGGCGCATGCTCACCAACATCGTGATGATGGGCATGGGCGAACCGCTCTATAATTTCGACGAGGTCAAGGGCGCACTCAAGATCGTGATGGACGGCGACGGGCTGGCCCTGTCGAAGCGGCGCATCACCTTGTCGACGAGCGGCGTGGTGCCGATGATGGCGCGCGCGGGCGAAGAGATCGGGGTCAATCTGGCGGTCTCGCTCCACGCGGTGAACAAGGAAATCCGCGACGAGATCGTGCCGCTCAACCGCAAATATGGCATCGAGGAGTTGCTGCAGGCCTGCGCCGACTATCCGGGGGCGAACAATGCACGGCGCATCACCTTCGAATATGTGATGCTGAAGGACAAGAACGACAGCGACGAGGATGCGCGCGAGCTCGTCCGGCTGATCAAGCAGTACAAGCTGCCGGCGAAGGTGAACCTGATCCCCTTCAACCCCTGGCCCGGCGCGCCCTACGAATGTTCGACGCCCGAACGGGTGCGCAAATTCAGCAACCTCATCTTCGAGGCGGGCATCTCGGCACCGATCCGCACCCCGCGCGGGCGCGACATCATGGCGGCGTGCGGGCAGCTGAAGAGCGCCGCGACCAAGCCGACGCGCGCCGAACTCGACCGGATTGCCGAGGAAAAGCAGGCGGCGCTCGGCTAAGGCGTCGTCACGCCCATCGCGGTGTTGAGGCGGTCGCGTTCGCCGCAAGCGGTCGAATAGCCCTTGGTGCAGCCGAGATTGTAATAGTCGCGCGCCGAATAGAGATTGATCGTCGCGCCGACGCCATTTTCGTAATTATAGCCGAGATAGCCGCAGCCGCGCGCATTGTCCTGTTTGCACGCCGCGTCGGCAAGCAGGTAGGAGCGGTCGGGCTTGTCGGGCCTGATGCGGAAGCTGGCGTAGGCGCAGGCCTCGGCATGGCCGCGATAGCAAGCCTTTTCGTAAAGGCTGGTCGCGACCGCGAAGTCCTGCGTCTCGCCCTCGCCATTCTCGAACGCCTTGCCGAGTTCGAAGCAGGATGCGGCCGCCGAGTAGGTGAAATCCTTGTTACAGGCGGCGACCAGCATGGGATAGGTCGTGCTGGCGGCAACATAGTTCGCAAATTCCTCTCCGCCCGTGCCGAAGACCGGAGGCGGCGTCGCGGTGTCCGTGCCGCCCGAAGACGAACTGGTGCTGCTGGTACTCGTGCCGGTGATGTCGGTGCCATCGGTCCCCTCGCCGTCCTTGTCGGGACGCAGGATCATGACGAGCAGCGCGATCACCATCGCCGCGAACACGCCGATGAAAATCTTCGTCGCGGTGTCGAAGGTCGGGCCGGGATCGGGCTTCGGGTCCGGGATGGGGTCGGGCTTGGGGGTCGGATCGGGCTTCGGCAGGTCGCCGAAGAGGGACATTTTTCTCCTGTCCTGCTCGGCGAGTGCCGTCAGTTCGACCTGCGCGCGGCGTTTGACGCGATCATCGGGGTCCTCGCCAAGCGACTGGAGCGCCGCGAGCGCCGGACCGCGCTGCCGGTCACCGTTTCGCACGATCTCGGCGAGCGGGATGCAGGCCGCGGCGCGCGTCTCCCAGTTGCGGCTGGCGACGCGCTTGAGCATCGCGGGCGCAAGCGGGACTGCCCGCGGGACCGGGTTGCGCGCGATGACCATGTCGCCGTCGATCGCGTTGAGGCGCTTGGGCTCCTGCCCCGGCCCTTCGCGGTGGAGCGCGGTGCGGACATAGTCGAACAGTTCGTCGAGCGTGATGTTGCCGGTGCCGTTGACGTCGGCCGCCCCCGTCTCGATCCCCTCGATCAGATGGCGCGTGAAGCGCGACTGCATCCGCCCCTCGGCGGCGGCCTCGCTCGCGAGCTGGGTGCTCGACGCCGCAGTGATGATCGCGGTGCCGCGCCCGCCATTCTCGCCGAAATCCTCAGCGGTAATCGCCGCCGATCCCGATTTGAAGACATGCCCCTTGGCAAAGGCGCCGCTGTAGCAGGTGTCGATCAGCAGCACCTTCTGCTTCGCGCGGCTGCGCGCCGCCTGCTTCGACACGAAATGCGCGCCGATCGCGGTCGATGAAAGCAGGTCGCGATCGGTATCCTGTGCGAGGAAATAGAGGTCGCCGTCGGCGTCCTTGTCGCCATGCCCCGAGACGAAGAGCAGCAGCGTGTCGTCGGGGCCCGCCGACTGGAAATAGCGCTCGATGGCGACGCGCTGCGCCATCAGCCCGGCATCGGACAGCATCGTGACGTCATAGGGTCCGACATCGTCGCGGATCAGCAGCAGGCGTAGCCGCTCGGCATCGGGAACGGGCGATTTCAGGGCGGTGATCCGGCTGTCGGCATAGGTGCCGGTCGCAAGGATCAGCGCGCGCTTCACGGGGCGCGCCTATTTCGCTCGCGGCATGAAGTTGTTGAGCTTTTCGAGCACGTCCGCCGGCGCTTCGCCCGCGACGCTGACCTCGAAATATTTGCCCTCGGCATTCTTGCCCTTCAGCGTCAGCGTGGTTTCGGCGTCCTGCCGGTCGAGCCAGCGTTCGATCGCCGGGACCGCCCAGGACGACGCGAGCGCGCCGAGGCTGATCGCAACCTCGGCGGTCATCGCCCACTCGCCGGCCTTCGACCCCGGCGGCGCTTCGGCCGTGCCGAGACTCGCAGCGCCGGGCTCATGCTCGTTGAGTTCGGCGATCAGCGAGCGCGCAAGACGATCGCGCCCCTCTTCATCGAGGCCGCGACGATCATCGACAAGGATGTAAAGCAGATCCCTTTCCGCCATCGCCTTCCCCCGCGGGACCGACCCGCTCGGGTACCGATTAACTGCCACTTCGCACGGCGAGTCAAGACTCGGCCCATCATGCGAACGTGTGTTGCAAAATCAACACAGGTAAGAAAATTGTCATAATCTGAACGATACGTTCATTGCAGCGACAGGCGCGAGGGCCATTTAGGGCCCGGGCCGCGACCCAAAGGGCGTGGTCCTGATTAGCGTAAAGGAAAAGAAAATGAAGAAGTTCGCAGTTGCTGCCGCTCTCCTCTCGGCCGTCGTTGCCACCCCCGCTCTCGCTGCCGACGGCGGCGAAGCCCGCGTCGAAGTACGCGGCGGGTACATCAGCGGCAACGGCCTCGACGACGCCACCATCGGTGCCGCCGCCGGCTACGACCTCGACCTTGGCGACAAGGCTTTCCTCGGTGCCGAAGTCGCGGGCGACAAGGTCCTGAAGGACGGTTTCGACGTGCAGTTCTCGGCCGGCGGCCGTCTCGGCGCGAAGGTTGGCGCCGCTGGCAAGGCTTATGTCACCGGCGGTTACACCTTCAGCGACATCGACGACCCCTATGTCGGCGCGGGCTACCAGCACAAGCTGGGCCAGAACCTGTACGCCAAGGCCGAATATCGCCACCAGTTCATCGGCAACTTCGGCGACTTCGACAGCGTTGCGGTGGGCCTCGGCCTCGCGTTCTGATCCTTCGGAACAGCGATATCGCAAGGAAGGGGCGGCCTGCGGGTCGCCCCTTTTCTTTTGCTGGTGCGGATGGCGATCGGAGGTGGATATTGTGATCCCCGGCGAAAGCCGGGGCCCAGAGCGGCAAAAAGCCAGTCTTGTGTGAGAATTCGCTGGGCCCCGGCTTTCGCCGGGGATCACAAAAGGATGTCCGCTCTCCACCCCAAGCCGCCCTCCACCAACCCCGTCAAAGCCCCTTCCCTTTCCGCGCCTCCCGCGCCACGGTGAGCCGATGACCGCCTTCGCCTATATCGCCGCCGCGCTGGCCGAGATTGCCGGGTGCTTCGCCTTCTGGGCGTGGCTGCGGCTGGACAAGTCGGTCTGGTGGCTGGCGCCCGGAATGGCGTCGCTGGCGCTGTTCGCCTACCTGCTCACGCTCGTCGACGCCGACCATGCCGGGCGCGCTTACGCTGCCTATGGCGCGGTCTATATCGTCGCGGCGCTGCTGTGGCTGTGGGCGGTCGAGGGCGCGCGGCCCGACCGGTGGGATGTGATCGGGGCATCGATCTGCCTGGGCGGAGCGGCGATCATCCTGTTCGGGCCAAGGGGGACCGCGGCATGAGCTATGCGATCGACGCGGTCCTGACCGGCAAGGCACGCTCTTTTCGTGGCGACGAGACAAGCGCAATAGCCAAGATGCCGGTGGATGGGGCGCTGCGCGTCGGCCTGCTCGGTATCGACGGCGACGAACAGGCCGATCTGACGGTGCATGGCGGCGTCGACAAGGCGATCCACCATTATCCGCGCGATCATTATGACTGGTGGGCGGGGGAACTGGGCGATCATGCGCTGCTCGGCGCGCCCGGCGCGTTCGGCGAAAATATCTCGACCGAGGGGCTGATCGAGAGCGAAGCCCGCATCGGCGACCGCTACCGGATGGGAAGCGCGCTCGTCGAGATCAGCCAGGGACGCCAGCCGTGCTGGAAACTGGGGCACCGTTTCGGGATCGCGACGGTTCCGGCGACGGTCGTCACGACGCGGCGCAGCGGCTGGTATTATCGGGTGATCGAGGAAGGTAGCGTTGCAGCGGGCGACGCGCTGGCGCTGGTCGAGCGGCCGCTGCCCGAGTGGAGCGTCGAGCGGGTCTTTCACCTGTTGGTCGGCGGTGCGGGAAAGCGCGAGCCGGAGGAGTTGAGGGCGCTGGCCGCGATGGATGCGCTCGCGACGAGCTGGCGCGCGCGGGCGGAGAAGCTACTAGGCTGATCCTCCCTGTCGCGCAGCGATGGGGAGGTGGCAGCGCCCTTCGACTGCCTTGCAGGCGCTCAGGATAAACTTCGCCCTTGGCGAAGCGCTGACGGAGGGGCACGTGGCTCGATATTGCGGCCCCTCCACCGCCTTCGGCGGTCCCCCTCCCCACGGCTTCGCCGCAGGGAGGATTTGCTATTTTTCGTCGGGCAGCGCGTCCTCGACCAGCGGCGCAAGCCCCTCGACCACGATCTTCACCCCCTTCGCGTTGGGATGAATATGGTCGCCAAGCATCAGATCGGGCTTGCCCACGACATTGTCGAGGATGAACGGGTAAAGGCTCGCGCCATATTTCGCGGCAAGTTCGGGATAGATCGGATTGAATTTCTTTGCATATTCCGGCCCGAGGTTTGGCGCGGCAACCATGCCGGTCAGCACCACCGGGATATCCCGCTTCTTGAGTTCCGCCAGCATCGCGTCGAGGTTGGCCCGCGTTTGCGCCGCGTCGATCCCCCGCAGCATGTCATTGCCGCCGAGCCCAAGGACGACAAGCGCCGGTTTCGCCTTCGCATTGTCGAGAACATAGCTCAGCCGCTGGCGGCCTGCTGCGGTCGTATCACCCGAGACACCGGCGTTCTGCACGCGCGCCGCGACGCCGTCCTCCGCCAGCGCGGCCTGAAGCTGCGGCGCGAGGCCCTCCTTCGGGCCCAGCTGGTAACCGGCGTAGAGGCTGTCGCCGAAGGCGATCACAAGCGGCGCGTTCGCCGGGATCGCCGCGACCGCCCTCGTATCGCCCTTGTCGTTCGTCGATGCCGCCGGCGCATCCGCCGAGCCGCACGCGGCAAGCGGTTGGCAAAGCGCGATAACGCAACCATATATCAAGGCGGAGCGCCATCCGGCGGTTTTCATTCCAAAGGGTTCCTTCTTGTCCGACACCGAACGACCATCGCCTCACTTGGCGATCGCCGCCCATAATGTGACGCTGACTTTGGGGAGCGACAAGGCCCCGGTCGAAATTTTGCGCGGGGTTGACCTGGAGGTCGAAGCGGGCAACTCGGTTGCGCTGCTAGGGCCCTCGGGATCGGGCAAAAGCTCGCTGATGGCGGTGCTCGCGGGGCTCGAACGCGCGAGCGGCGGAACGATCCGCGTCGCCGGGCTCGACTTCGGTGCGATGGACGAGGACGATCTCGCCAGGGCGCGGCGCGGGCGGATCGGCATCGTGCTGCAAGCGTTCCACCTGCTGCCGACGATGACCGCGCTCGAAAATGTCGCGGTGCCGCTGGAGCTGGCGGGAATCGACGATCCGTTCGGCAAGGCGCGGGCGGAACTGGAAGCCGTCGGGCTCGGGCATCGCCTGACCCATTATCCGGCGCAGCTTTCGGGCGGCGAGCAACAGCGCGTCGCCATTGCGCGTGCAATGGCGAGCAGCCCGGCGATCATCTTTGCCGACGAACCGACGGGCAATCTCGACACCGCGACCGGCCAGTCGATCATCGAACTGATCTTCGCGCGCCGCGCGGCGTTGGGCGCGACGCTGCTGATCATCACCCACGACCCCGACCTTGCCGAACATTGCGACCGCGTGGTCGTGATGCACGACGGGCGTATCGAAGAGCGGACCGCCTGAGCGTGTTACCGCTCGCGACCCTCTGGCGGATCGCACGGCGCGACCTCGCGACGCGCATCCGCGGGCTTCGTTTGCTCGCGGTGTGCCTGTTCCTGGGCGTTGCGACGCTCGCGGCGATCGGCAGTCTGACGAGCGGGATCACCTCCGAGCTCGAACGGCGCGGGCAAACGATCCTTGGCGGCGACATCGAATTCAGCCTTCCCCAACGCGAGGCGAGCGCCGAAGAAATGGCCGGCTTCCGCAGCATCGGAGCGCCCTCGGCCACCGTGCGACTGCGCGCGATGGCGAACGCGCCCGGCGGCGATGCCCTGCTGTCCGAGTTGAAGGGCGTCGACGGCGCCTATCCGCTTTACGGCACGATGCGGCTGGAGAGCGGCGCGCGCAAGGGCGCGCCGCCCGCCGGATCGATCTGGATCGGCAAGGATCTCGCCTCGCGGCTGGGCCTGAAGGTCGGCGGCGCGGTGAAGTTCGGCGAGAAGAGCTTCAAAATCGACGGCATCATTGCCGAGGAACCCGACCGGCTGGGCGAAGGCTTCACGCTGGGGCCGGTGGCCATCATCGGGCTCGGCGACCTGCCCGCGACGCAGCTAATCCAGCCGGGCAGCCTCTATGAGAGCAAATATCGCGTGCGCCTGCCCGCGAGCGCAAACCCCGACGCGGTCGGCAAGGCGCTGAGCGAGCGCTTCCCCGACGCAGGCTGGGACATCACCGACAGCAGCAACGGCGCGCCGGGAACGCGGCGCTTCATCGAAAGGATGGGGCAGTTTTTGTCGCTGGTCGGGCTTGCGGCGCTAGTGATCGCGGGGATCGGCGTCGGCAACGGCGTCGCGAGCTACCTTGCGGGCAAGCGCCCCGGATTGGCGACGCTGAAGGTGCTGGGCGCCGACAGCGCGGTGGTGCTGCGCATTTACGGCCTGCAAATTCTCGCCGTCGCCGCGGCTTCGATCACCGCGGGACTGGTCGTCGGCGCGCTGATGCCGAGCCTGATCGGCGCGGTCGCGGGCGACGTGCTGCCGGTGCGGCCGGGCTTTGCGCTCTATCCGCTGCCTTTGATCGTGAGCGCCGCCTATGGCCTGCTGATCGCGATCGCCTTTGCCCTGCCGCCGCTTGCGGCGACGCGGCATGTGCCCGCGGCGGGGCTCTATCGCGCGACGGTCGACGGCGGCGCGCGGATCGACCGGCGAACCATCGTTTCGGTCGGCGCGGCGCTGGCGGCGATCATCACCTTGGCGGTCGGGACCGCGCGCGAGCCCTTGTTCGCGCTGTCCTTCATCGGCGCGGCAATCGGCCTGCTGCTGATCCTTGTCGCGCTCGGCTGGCTGGTGCGGCGCACGGCGAGCCGGGTGCCGCGGCCGAAGCGGCCGTTGCTGCGGCTTGCGGTCGCGAACCTGCACCGGCCCGGCGCCGCGACCGGTGCGCTGGTTGTGGCGTTGGGGCTGGGCCTGACGCTGTTCGTAACGCTCGCGGCGATCCAGACCAGCATCACCGCCGAAATCGCCCGCACCGTGCCGCAACGCGCGCCGAGCTTCTTCGTGCTCGACATTCCGCGGGGCGATGCACCGAAATTCCGGTCGATGATTGTCGATGCCGCGCCCGATGCGCAGGTCAACATGATCCCTGCGCTGCGCGGCAGCGTTACCGAGTATAAGGGCCAGCGCGTCGACGAACTCGCCGAGCTGCCCGAGGGCGCATGGGTGCTGCGCGGCGACCGTGGGCTGACCTATAGCCCCGTCCTGCCGAACGGCAGCGAGCTGGTCGGCGGAAAATGGTGGGCGGCCGACTACAAGGGGCCGCCGCTGGTCAGCGTCGAGCAGGAGGTCGCGGCATCGCTCGGGCTCAAACTCGGCGACACGCTGTCGGTCAATGTGCTGGGGGTCGAGGTGCAGGCGAAGGTCGCATCGTTCCGCACCGTCGAGTGGGACAATTTCGGGCTCAACTATGTGCTCGTCTTCTCGCCGGGCACGTTCGACGCGGCACCGCATAATATGGTCGCGACCGTAGCCGTCCCGCCGAAGGCCGAGGTCGAGCTGGCGCGCAGCATTCCGCGGGCCTTTCCATCGGCGTCGCTCATTCAGGTGCGCGATGTCGTGTCGCAGGTGACGACTTTGCTCACCCAGATGAGCCAGGCGATCGCCGCGGCGGCGAGCATCGCGATCCTCGCCGGCATCGCGGTGCTGATCGGCGCGATTGCGGCAAGCCGCGAGCGGCGCGTGTACGACAGCGTGATCCTGAAGCTGCTCGGTGCGACGCGCGGCCAGATATTGGGCGCGCAGGCTATGGAATATGCCGTGCTGGCCGGCATTCTTGCGCTGCTGGCGCTGGGCCTTGGGCTGGCGGGGGCGTGGTATGTCGTGACGCAGCTCTTCGACTTCCGCTTCGCGCCCGATCCGCTGATCGTCGGGCTGACGCTGGTCGGCGGCGCCGGGCTGTCGTTCGTGATCGGGATTGCGGGAAGCTGGCCATTGCTTTCGGTGAAGCCCGCGCAGGCGCTGCGCAGCCTCTAGTTCAGCAGACGGACGAGCGCGGAGATGCCGGCGGCGCCAAGGACGACCGCGACGATGCTGCGCCAGACCGGCACCGGTACGCGGCCAAAGAGGCGGGTGCCGACCTGGTCGCCCAGCACCATCGGAATGAAGAGCAGCAGCGCAAGGGTAAAGAGCTTGCCCGTCGCGAGACCCAGCCACAGCGATGCGCCGGTTCCCGCGATCGCGGTCGCGAAGAAGACAAGCATCATCGACGCGCGCGCGGTCGCGGGCGCGATACGCTGGCGGAGATAGAAGGGCACGACAGGCGGTCCCGGCATCGCGGCGAAGCCAGTCAGGATGCCCGACGCGACGCCGGTGGCGCCGATTGCGCCCCGGCCCGGCTTATGCCCGTCGGGATGCTGCGGCATGAGGATCAGCAGGAACGCGCCGATCGCGATAATCGCGATCAGCAGCCGCGCGACGTCGGGGGTGGCGGCCTTGAGCGCGAGCATCCCGAGCGGGGTCGCCAGCATCGCGAGCAGCGCGATCGGCACCGCAGTGCGGCGGTCGGCGTTGTCGGCGATGCGGCGAAATCCGACGGGGCCGATCAGCAGTTGCAGGATGATCCCGAGCACCACCGCCTGCCCCGGCGGCATCAGCATGCCGAGCAGGGGGACGAGGATGATCGCCATGCCGAAACCGGTGAGGCCGCGTACGAACGCCGCGCCGAAAGTCATCGCCGCCGCACCCGCGAAGGTCAGCGGCGCGAGGCCGACGAGGTGGAGAATTCCGTTCACCGCGTGGCGCCCTTCGGCCCGATCGTCACCAGCCACACATCGGGCGGGGTGTTGAAGCGGAGCGGCAAGATGCTCGTCCCGAGCCCTGCACCGACGAACAGCCGCTGACCCTTGTCGGTCATGTCGCCGCACGCGAAACGGCTCCCGTAGCGCGAGACATAGGTCAGCGCGCCGATCACCGGCAGGCGGATCTGCCCGCAATGCGTATGCCCCGCGAACACCGCCGCGACGGGGCGATGGATATCGGGAACGATGTCGGGGCTGTGCGAGACGATGACCGGCACGCCCGGCCCGAGCGCATCCATCGCGGCGAGCGTCTTCGGGATATCGTCATGGCCCGTATAATCGTCGTCGACCCCGCCGACGATAAGCGGGCCGCGCTTCACCGCCTCATTCTGGAGGACGCGAAGCCCCTGCTTCTCGAGCGCGCCGCGCAGCGCATCGGGCCGGAACCAGTGATCGTGATTGCCCGGCGCAACGACGACGCCGAGGGGCGCCTTGAACCGGCCGAGCGGGGCGACGATTTCGGCGGGCGTGTAGATGTGGGTCGCGGTGCGCTTTTCGCTGACCAGATCGCCCGCGATCAGCACCAGGTCGGGCTTCAGTCGATTGAGCCCGTCGACAATCCGCGCGAGCCGTTCGGGCGGCATATCGGGCCCGGCAACATGCGTGTCCGAAAGCAGCAGCACCCGCAGCGGTGCCTGCCACGCAGGCCAGTCGGCGACCGCGACCGCCGCCGAGCGGACGACGGGGTCGCGGGTCGAGTTCCAGTAGCCGCTCGCGAGGATCGCGACGCCGAGCAATGCCAGAAGCGCGGCCCAGCGCCGCCATCGCCGCCGCGGTTTCGCCCTCAATCCTTGAGGTCCGGCGGGGTGGCCTCACCCTTCAGCATCGCGACCGCCTCGGCGAGCGGCATGATGCGCTGGCCGTCCTGCCCAAGCGTGCGGATCGCGACGGTGCCTTCTTCGGCCTCGCGCTTGCCGACGACGAGCAGATAGGGAACCTTCTGCAGGCTGTGCTCGCGAACCTTGTAGTTGATCTTCTCGTTGCGCAGATCGGCCTCGACGCGCACGCCCGCGGCTTCGAGTTGCGCCACCGCATCCTTCGCATAGTCGTCGGCGTCGGAAACGATCGTCGCGACCACCGCCTGCACCGGCGCGAGCCAGGTGGGGAAGCGACCGGCGAAATGCTCGATCAATATGCCGATGAAACGCTCGTAAGTGCCGAGGATCGCGCGGTGGAGCATCACCGGGCGATGGCGCTCGCCATCTTCGCCGATGTACGAGGCATCGAGGCGTTCGGGCATCACGCGGTCGGACTGGATCGTCCCGCACTGCCACGTCCGCCCGATCGCATCGGTCAGGTGGAATTCGAGCTTGGGCGCATAGAAGGCGCCCTCGCCCGGAAGCTCTTCCCAGCCATAATCGTCGTTCGCCATGCCGGCGCGTTCGACGGCCTCGCGAAGCTCCTGCTCGGCCTTGTCCCACATCTCCTCGGTGCCGAAGCGCATGTCGGGGCGCAGCGCGAGCTTGACCGCATATTTCTCGAACCCGAGCTGCTTGTAGACGCGGTCGAGAAGCTGGCAGAAATCGCGCACCTCCTCGACGATCTGGTCCTCGCGGCAGAAGATATGGCCGTCGTCCTGCGTGAACTGGCGGACGCGCATGATGCCGTGGAGCGCGCCGTGCGGCTCGTTGCGGTGGCAGCAGCCCATTTCGGCCATGCGCAGTGGCAGGTCGCGGTACGACTTGATCCCCTGGCGGAAGATCAGGACGTGCGCAGGACAGTTCATCGGCTTCAGCGCCATCCACTCGGCGTCGTCGGACACCAGCGGGCCGTCGTCCTCGATATTCGGAACCTCGTCGGGGATGACGAACATATTCTCGCGATATTTGCCCCAGTGACCCGACTGCTCCCACTGGCGCGCGTCCATCACCTGCGGAGTCTTGACCTCCTGATAGCCGGCACCGTCGATCGCGCGCCGCATATAGGCCTCGAGCTCGCGGTAGATGCGATAGCCCTTCGGGTGCCAGAAAACGCTGCCGTGCGCCTCTTCCTGCAGGTGGAAGAGATCCATCTCGCGCCCGATCTTGCGATGGTCGCGCTTCGCGGCCTCCTCCAGCCGGACGAGATGCTCGGCGAGCTGCTTCTTGTTGAGCCAGCCGGTGCCATAGATGCGGCTCAATTGCGCATTCTTCTGGTCGCCGCGCCAATAAGCGCCCGAGACGCGCGTCAGCTTGAACGCCGCGGGGTCGAGCTTGCCCGTCGATGCGAGGTGCGGGCCGCGGCACATGTCCATCCAGCCGTCGCCGGAGCGATAGACGGTGAGTTCCTCGCCTTCGGGCAGTTCGTGCGCCCATTCGGCCTTGAAGGTTTCGCCCTCCGCCTGCCACTTGGCGATCAGCTTGTCACGCTCCCAAACCTCGCGCGTCAGCGGAAGGTCGGCGGCGATGATCCGGCGCATCTCCTCCTCGATCAGCGGCAGTTCGTCGTCGCGGAACGCACCATGTTCGGCGGTCGGCGCGAAGTCGTAATAGAAGCCGTCGTTCGTCGATGGCCCGAAAGTGATCTGCGTGCCCGGGAACAGGTTCTGCACCGCCTCCGCCAGCACATGTGCATAGTCGTGGCGCACGAGTTCGAGCGCGTCGGCCTCGTCGCGGCTCGTCACCAGCGCGAGGTTCGTGTCTTCCTCCAGCGGGCGCATGATGTCGCGCAGCTCGCCGTCGACCTTCGCGGCGAGCGCGGCCTTCGCGAGGCCGGGTCCGATATCCGCTGCAATCTGCGCCGGGGTAGTCCCGCGCGCGACTTCTCGGGCAGAGCCATCGGGAAGGGTGACGCGGATCATCTGGGACATGGAAAGATCGGCCTTTCTGGCGGGGTAAAGAGCGCCCCTTTGCCAGCATGCGATATGGGCGGCAAGGGCGCTGTTCGCAACGGTCGCCGGGCGCTCTACGGGCTGCGGCAGGCGCGCGCCCCGACCCGATGGCGTGCCGCCGATCGAGACGCAAAGGCAAGTGGACGGAGCATCCTTGTCATTATGTCAACGTCACTTGACTTTACAGACGCAGTAATGTAAAGCTGACTTGTCTATCAGATAAGGAAGTTTGACATGCCCCAGAAGGCTGCAAAAATCGAAACCGGCCTTGCGGGTCGCCACCCCGCCTTGTGGGCGTTCGCCTTCGCGGCGGCGATGGCCGCCATCGCCTATTGCGAGCATCGCGGCTTTCTGGGCGGTTGGCGTTCGCTGCCTTTTGTTGCAGCGGCGACGCTGTTTCTCATTCCACTGACGAAGGCGGCGAACAATCGGCAAGCCGCAGCAGGCGCGTTGTCGCCGGCGACACGGCGATATAATCGACGCTTGTTGATCTGGTCCCTCGGTTATGTCCTGTGTCTGGGCATAGCTATGACCGTTCGCAACTATCTCCATCCGCAAGGCGCCCTGCTGTGGGGGATCGCCGTCCTGCCTTCGGTGCCTATGATCTTCTTCGTGTGGACGTTGGCGCGCTATGTGGTCGAGGAAGAGGATGAATACCTGCGCTATCGCCAGACCAGCGCCGCGCTGATCGGCCTTGCACTCGTCCTTCTGGCCGGTACGCTGTGGGGCTTTCTGGAAACATTCGGCATTGCCCCGCATGTGCCCGCCTGGTGGGTGGTGCCGGTCTGGGCGATCGGTCTGGGGCTGGGCCAGATGATCATGACATCGGCCGACCGGCGCGCGGGCCGCACATGAAGAACCGCCTGAAAGTGCTGCGCGCCGAGCGTGACTGGAGCCAGCAGGATCTCGCCGAGCGGCTGGAGGTGTCGCGCCAGTCGGTCAACGCGATCGAGACCGGCAAATACGACCCCTCGCTCCCCCTCGCCTTTCGCATCGCCGACCTTTTCGAAATGCGGATCGAGGAGATTTTCCAGCGCGACTGAACGGCAACCTTGCTCCCCCGCCGCCGCCCCGCTAGGGCGGCGGCAGCCGGAAAGGAGCCGTCCCGCCATGTTCAAGCGCCTGTTCGTCGATCACCCGAAGAGCGTCGACGAGAATTATCTCGAGCATTTCGGCGTTGCATCGAAATTCGGGGTGACGATGATCTATGGCGGCCTTTGCGCGCTGGTCCACGCGGTGGTTCCGGGCTGGTGCATCACCACCGGCAGCGACACGATCCAGCGGCTGAACAAGATCATGGTCGAACAGCGGCGCGCCAAGGGGCAGGCCGTGATGCAGATGAGCACGATCGACTGGGTCATCTGATCCGCGTGCTCCCGCTCCCTTATGGCTCAACTGAATCTCCGCTCGTGTCGAGCGAAGTCGAGACACCCATCGGGACAGCGCGAGGCCGAAGGGCATCTCGACTTCGCTCGATGCGAACGGGATTAGACAATGACTGACCCGATCGCCCCCGATTATCTCGACCGTTCGGGCCGTCCGCGGCTCGCCTATCGCCATGTCGCAGGCCGCGGACCGACGATCGTCTTCCTGCCGGGCTATATGTCCGACATGGCGGGCGGCAAGGCGACCGCGCTGTTCGACTGGGCGGCGACCGAGGGTCAGGCATGCCTGTTGCTCGACTATGCCGGATGCGGGCAGTCGGACGGGCTGTTTGCCGATCAGACCCTGCTCGACTGGCGCGGCGATGTGCTCGACCTGATCGACGCAAAAGTCGAGGGCGCCGTGCTGATCGTCGGATCGTCGATGGGCGGCTGGTTGATGCTGCTGACCGCGCTCGCGCTCGTGCAGCGAGACGGGTATGCGCGCGTCGCGGGGCTCGTCGGGATCGCGGCGGCGCCCGATTTCACCGACTGGGGGTTCAGCGACGCCGAAAAGGCCATCATCCTCGCCGAGGGAGCGCTGGTCGAGGAAACGCCCTACAGCGACCAGCCCTATGTGACGACGCGCGGCTTTTTCCAGTCGGGCGAGGCGAACCGGCTGCTCGGCGCCGAAATCCCCCTCACCTGCCCGGTGCGATTGCTCCACGGGCAGGAGGATGGCGACGTGCCGCCTGACATCAGCCTGCGCCTGTCGGCCGCGCTGGCGAGCGAGGATGTGCAGGTGACCCTCGTCAAGGGCGGCGACCACCAGCTATCGCGCGATACCGACATCGCGCTTCTGATCGACACCGTCGCGCGTCTGGCGACCCCGAACTAGAGGACAGATATGGCCCGCAGCGATTTCAAGTTCAGCGTCAGGAAGCGCGTCCGCTATGCCGAGATCGACGCGCAGGCGGTGGTGTTCAACAGCCGCTATCTCGAATATTTCGATATCGGGATCACCGAATATTGGCGCGCGGCGGGGGTGTATGACCGCTGGCCCGCGAACGACAGCCCCGAATTCCACGTCGCGCGCGCCGAGGTCGATTACAAGGTACCGATCCTGCTCGACGAGGAAATCGACATCTGCGTGCGCTGCTCGCGCGTCGGGCGAAGCTCGATGACCTTCCTGTTCGAACTGCACGGCGCGGGCAAGGACGACCTGCGTGCGACGGGGCTGGAGGTCAGCGTCCATGTCGAGGAAGCGCAGGGGGCGACCGCGCCGGTGCCCGATGAATTCGTAAACTTGTTCGAAGCGTTTGAAGGTCGGCCGCTTCGTGCCTAATATAGGCGCATGACCAAATATCTTCACACGATGATCCGCGTGACGGATCCAGACGCCACCGTCGATTTCTTCAAACTGATCGGGCTGGAAGAAGTGCGTCGCTTCGATAACGAGGGTGGCCGCTTCACTTTGATCTTCCTCGCCCCGCCCGGCCAGGCGGGGGTCGCAGAGGTCGAGCTTACCTACAACTGGCCGCCCGAAGATGGCAGCGCGCCCGAAGCCTATGGCGGCGGGCGCAATTTCGGGCATCTCGCGTACCGCGTCGACGACATCTATGCGACTTGCCAGCGGCTCATGGACGCCGGCGTGACGATCAACCGGCCGCCGCGCGATGGGCATATGGCGTTCGTCCGCTCGCCCGATGGCATTTCGATCGAGCTGCTGCAGGACGGCCATTTACCGCCGCAGGAACCCTGGGCGTCGATGCCGAATACGGGAAGCTGGTAAGCGTGGCCAAGGCGGAGCATGGTCTGCTCCGTCTTGGAAGCATGAGGCCGGCGAAACAGAGGAGAGACGCGTGAGCGCGCTGGAAATCGTCCGCATCCCCGTCCTCAGCGACAATTATGTCTGGCTGGTCCACGACCCCGACAGCAAAGCGACGATGGTCGTCGATCCGGCGGTCGCCGATCCGGTGCTGGAAGCGGCGAGCGCGCGCAGCTGGACGATCACCGACATCTGGAACACCCACTGGCACCCCGACCACACCGGCGGCAACGCGGCGATCAAGGAAGCAGCCAAGGCATGGGGCGGCTGTACGATTACCGGGCCTGCGGCGGAATTTGCGCGCATCCCGACACTCGACGTGCAGGTCAAGGGCGGCGACCGCGTGATGCTGGGCGCGCACCTTGCCGAAGTGTGGGACGTTCCGGCGCATACCGCCGGGCACATCGCCTATCATTTCGCGCAGGACGAGGCGATCTTCGTCGGCGACACAATGTTCGCGATGGGATGTGGCCGCCTGTTCGAGGGCACCGCCGAGCAGATGTTCGCGAACATGCAGCAATTCGCTGCGCTCGACGATGCGACGCGCGTCTATTGCGCCCACGAATATACGCTGTCGAACGCGCGTTTCGCGGTGACCGTCGACCCGGACAACGGCGCGCTCGTCGACCGGCTGGCGGCGGTCGAAGCCGCGCGCGCGGCCGGCGAGCCCACGGTCCCGACGACCATCGGCGCCGAGCGCGCAACGAACCCCTTCCTGCGCGCACCCACGGCGGCCGAGCTGGGGCGCATCCGCGCACTGAAGGATGCGGCGTGACGCCACGGCTTAAGTCTCCGTTCATTTCCAACATGTCAGCATCGCTAATGCTGCAAGGAGCAGAATCATGAAGGCGATTGGCGCCGCAGCCCTGATCATGCTCGCCAGCCCGTTGATCGCGAGCTGTGCGCCCTCGGGAACCGCCGCTCCCGGGGCGGCCGCGCTGACGCCGAAGCAGGCCGAACGGCTCGACAGGCAACTCGCGGGCAAGGCCCCCGGCGAACCGGTCCGATGCCTGCCGAATTATCGTACATCGGAAACGATCCGCGTCTCCGATTCGATCCTGCTCTATCGCTCCGGCGGCAAGCTGGTCTATCGCAACGATCTGAAAAGCGCCTGCCCGGGGCTTGCCCGCGACAGCGACATCATGGTCGTCGAGCAGTTCGGATCGTCGACCTGCTCGGGCGACTTTTTCCACCTCGTCGACCGGTCGAGCGGCATCCGCGGTCCGACGTGCGTGTTCGGTGATTTCGTCCCCTATCGCAAACCGGCGGGGGACGGGGGCTGAGCCACGAGGCTCGGTCGCAGGCGGGGCGCCGGTATGCGCCGAGCTCTTCGGGTCGCACCCCCGCCTGCACCTTGATCGATGGTCACCCCCCGTACAGGGCGGCGATCTTGTCCTCGTAAACCTGCCGCAGGATGTGGCGGCGGATTTTCATCGACGGCGTCATCTGTTCATTCTCGATCGTGAAGGGTTCGTCGGCGAAGTCGAACTTGCGCACCTTTTCGATCACCGACAGCTGTTCGTTGACGCGGTCGACCGCGGCGCGAACGGCGGCGCGGAACTTCTCATGCTCGCGGAGCAGCTTGAGGTCTTTCGGCAAGCCCTGCGCTTCGGCCCATTCGGTCGCCCATTCGGGGTCGGGCACGAGGATACCGACCAGATGCGGACGCTTGTCGCCATAGACCATCGCCTGCAGGATTTCGGGCTGGAGCGTCAGCATTCCCTCGACGCGCTGGGGCGATACATTGTCGCCCTTGTCGTTGACGATCAGATCCTTCTTGCGGTCGGTGATGACGATGCGGCCCTTTTCGTCGATATGACCGATATCGCCGGTGTGCAGCCACGGCCCCTTGTCGGGCTCGGCGGGATCGGGGACCAAAACGCGCTCGGTCTCGGGCTTGTTACGCCAATAGCCCTTCATCACCAGCTCGCCGCGCACGAGGATTTCGCCGTCGTCGGCAATTTTCACTTCGGTGTTCATCAGCGGCGGGCCGACGGTGTCCATCTTGAGCCCCACCGACGGGCGGTTACAGCTGATCACCGGCCCCGCCTCGGTCTGGCCATAGCCTTGCAGCAAGGTCAGCCCGATCGAATGGAAGAAGACGCCGATCTCGGGGTTTAGCGGCGCGCCGCCCGAGACGAGCGCCTTCATCCGGCCGCCGAAGCGCTGCTGGATCTTCGGGCGGAACAGCTTGTTGAGCAGGATGTCGACCGGGCGGTCGAACACCCCCATGCGGCGCTCATAATCCTTTTCGCCGACGCGCAGCGCTTGCCCCAGCATCCAGTTCGCGAGCTTGCCCTGCTTCTCGACCGACTTGATCATCCGCGCGCGGATCACCTCGAACAGGCGCGGCACGACGACCATGATCGTCGGCTTCGTCTCTTCGATGTTCGAGACGAGCTTCTCCAGCCCTTCGCTGTAGTAGATTTGCGCCCCGACCATGATCGGCAGGAACTGTCCGCCCGAATGCTCATAGGCGTGGCTGAGCGGCAGGAAGGACAGGAACACCTCCTCGTCGCCGATCCCGAAGTCGTTGACGAGCACTTCCGCGGCCCCCGCCGCATTGTGGAGGATCGCGCCATGATGCTGCATCACGCCACGCGGCGCGCCACCGGTGCCACTGGTGTAGATAAGGCAGGCGGTATCGTCGCGCGTCATCGCCTGCCCACGCGCCTCGAAGTCGGCGCGATACGCCTCGCCGCCCGCAACAAGCGGCTCCCAGTCGAGCACCTGCACATCGCCCTGCTGGCCGACGCGCATGTTCTCCATCGTGATCACGGTCTTGACGTTCGAACGCAGCACCGCGGGCATCAGCACGCGCGCGAGTTTCGCGGTCGAGACGATCACCGCACTCGCGCCGCTGTTGTCGAGGATATGCTGGTGATCGCGCTCGGTATTCGTGGTGTAGGTGGGAACCGTGATGCAGCCCGCCGCCATGATCGCAAGGTCGGCGATGCAGAATTCGGGGCGGTTCTCGCTGACCAGAACGACGCGGTCGCCGTCCTTCAGTCCCAGCTCGCGCAGATTGTGCGCGAGCGCCGAGACCTGGTTCGCGACCTGCCGCCAGCTCAGCGGGTGCCACGTCCGGTCGGCCTTGCGCCACAGAAACGGATCTTCGCCGCCGCGCCCCGCACGGTCGAAGAACATCGCGACCAGACTCGGGAAATGGTCGAGATGAGGGTTTACGAGCTTCATGCCTTCGTTTCTCCCGGGAGTGTCATTGGTGTTCTTGTCGTTGTTGGCAGGGTCTTAGCCCTGCGGCGGCGCGCCATCCACTGCCGATGTTCCGGGTCCGCGCGGATCGGCCGCGCCCTGCCAGCCCTTGTCGGTCCGCTCGACCGCGTTCAGTTTCGAGCCGAGATCGGTCGCGGTGAAGCTGTAGCCAAAGGGTTTCATCTTCGCGGCAATCGCCTGCCCCGCCGCATTATTCTCGATCACGACCCCGCGCTGGCCGAAATAGAGATTGGGTAGCTCCATCGCCGACTTGGCGTCGAGGCCCCAGTCGAGCACGCCGATCAGCGTCTTGGTCACGTGCATGATGATCCGCTTGCCCCCCGCCGAGCCGACTGCAAGCACGACCTTCCCGTCGGGGCCGTAAACGATCGTCGGTGACATCGAGGACAAGGGGCGCTTGCCCGCCTGGACGCGGTTCTGTGTCGGGATGCCGTCTTTTGCAGGCGCGAGGTCGAAGTCGGTGAGTTCGTTGTTCAGGAAATAGCCGTTCGCCATCAGCTGGCTGCCGAAGATGCTTTCGACGGTCGAGGTCATCGAGACGACGTTACCTGCCGCGTCGACCGCCACGAAATGCGTCGTTCCCTGCTCCTTGACCGGCGGTGCCTCGGCGCGCGGTTTAGCGCCCGGCGGCGCGCCGGGTTCGTAGCGACCGGCCGCGCCGAAAGGCGAAATGAGCTGGCGGCGCTCGGCAAGATAGGCCTTGTCGAGCAGCCCCTTCACCGGGACATCGACGAAATCGCTGTCGCCGAGATAGGCGGCGCGGTCGGCATAGGCGAGCTGCATCGCCTCGGCGAGCAGGTGCCAGCTCATCGGATTGTCCTTGCCCATCGCCTTCATGTCATAGGCTTCGAGCATCCCGAGAATGCCGAACACCGTCGTTGCGCCCGACGAGGGCGGTCCCATGCCGCAAACCTTGTAGATGCGATAGGTGGTGCAGACCGCAGGGCGTTCCTTTGCCTTATAGGCGGCGAGATCCTTGAGCGTCAGCTGGCTGGGGTTGCGCGGCGCCTTCGCGACCGCATCGCTGATCGCCTTGGCATTGGCGCCCGTGTAAAAGGCCTCGGGGCCGCGCGCGGCGATGTCGCGCAGGATCGCAGCATAGGCCGGGTTTTTGATCGTCGTGCCGACCGGCGCGGGCTTGCCGTCGACATAATAGATCGCGCGCGCCGCCGGGAACTCCTTCCACATCGGCTCGAACTGCACGAGCCAGCTGTTGAGAGCGGGCGTGACCTGATAGCCTTCCTCGGCAAGTTTGATCGCGGGCTGGAAAAGCGCCTTCCACTCGAGCTTGCCCCATTTCTTGTGCGCCATTTCCATCAGGCGGACGTTGCCGGGAACGCCGACCGACAGGCCGCCGGGGATGACGTCCATATAGCCGCGCGGCTTGCCGTCAGGGCCGAGAAAGCGGTCGGGCTTCGCCGCGGCGGGCGCGGTTTCGCGGCCGTCGATCGTCGAGATGCTGCCGTCGCCCGCGTTGTGATAGACCATGAAGCCCCCGCCGCCGATGCCGCTCGACTGCGGCTCGACAAGGGTCAGCACCGCGACCATCGCCACAGCCGCGTCGGCGGCGCTACCGCCCTGATGCAATATTTCGCGCCCCGCCTCGGTCGCGCGGGGATCGGCAGACGAGGTGACGCCTTGTGCGGCGGCGAGCGACGGGATGGCGAGGAGGAAAAAGCTGGCAGCAGCGAGGAGTCGTTTGATCATGCGCGCGACATTGGCGCGCGGCTCAATTCAGTGCAACCCTAACACGATCCTCCCTGTGGCGAAGCCCTGGGGAGGTGGCAGCCCAACGGGCTGACGGAGGGGCTTTGACGCTGCCCCTCCACCGCGCGCTACGCGCGCGGTCCCCCTCCCCATCGCTTCGCGACAGGGAGGATTATTCCCCTGCCCCGACTGCATCGGCAACGCGCGCGAAGCCATCGCGCGCCGCAAGCCTTTCAAGACCGCTTGCGATGCGCGCCGCAAGCCCCGGCCCTTCATAAACCATCGCCGAATAGATCTGGATCAGGCTGGCGCCGGCACGGATGCGGTCCCATGCCTGTTCGGGCGAGGCAATGCCGCCGGCGGCGACCAACGGCAGCTTGCCGCCGCTCGCGCTGCGGAAATCCTTCACACGCTGGAGCGCGAGTTCGGCAAGCGGGGCGCCCGACAGGCCGCCCGCTTCCCCCGCGTGGCGCGAGGCGAGCGGTGGTCGCGCGATCGTGGTGTTCGAGACGACCACCGCCGCGAGCCCCTTTTCGAGGGCAACCGCGACGATGTCATCGATGTCGGCAGGCTCGAGGTCGGGCGCGACCTTCAGGAAAACCGGCTTGGCCGCGTCCACGGGTTGCGCGGCAGCGACGCCGTCGAGCAGCGCCTCTAGCGCCCCCTTGTCCTGCAGCGCACGGAGCCCCGGCGTGTTCGGCGACGAAATATTGACCGTCAGATAATCGGCGAGCGGCGCCATCGCCGCGGCGCCCTTCGCATAGTCGGCGATGCGATCGATGCTGTCCTTGTTTGCGCCGATATTGATCCCAAGCGGTACCGGCAGGCCGTACCGGCGCAGACAGGCAATGCGTTCGGCTGCCTTTTCCTGCCCGCCATTGTTGAAGCCCATGCGGTTGATCACCGCGCGATCCTCGACCAGCCGGAACAGGCGCGGGCGCGGATTGCCCTCCTGAGGCAGCGGCGTCAGCGTCCCCACCTCTACGAAACCGAAGCCGAAATGCGGCATCGCGTGCGCGACGCGCGCATCCTTGTCGAAGCCCGGCGCGAGGCCGACGGGGTTCGGGAAATGCAGGCCCGCGAGTTCGGTCGCGAGCACCGTGCTGGTCAGCGCATGGCGCGCGCGCGGCAGCGGCTGGAGCGCGTTCAGCGTCAGATTATGCGCGGCTTCTCCGTCTGTCGCGTGAACAAGCGGACGGACGAGCGCATAGGCGGCATCGGCGGCGGAAGCAAAGAGCGACATGGCCCGCCATTGCGCGTGCCGGGGCGCTATGGCAAGCCCGAGCCCATTCAAAAAACAGGGAGATCAAAGTGTCGCAGTTCCGCCTAGCCGCCCGCCTGTCCACCGCGTTACCGGCCACGCTGATTCTGATCGCCGCGACCGCCTGTACGCCGGCGGCGGTCAGCGAGGCGCCCGCGACGGCATCGACCGAAGCCCCGCCGGTAGCGCCCGCAGGTGCGACGCTTGCGCAATTCTTCGATAAATATGACGCCGCGCAGCTCTCGCTGAGCCCGCAGGGCAAGGCCTATCGCGGCATTCGCGACCAGGACTACGGCCGCTGGAACGACGTCAGCGACGAGGCCGCGGTGGCGAACCAGAAGCTGCAACAGGCGAGCGCGGCGGCGATGCGGAGCAGCTTCGACCCCAAGACGCTCTCGCCCGACGACGCGCTCTCCTTCGAACTGTTCAACGCGCAGGCCGAGCGCGCCGACCGCCTGTTCGCCTATCGCGACCATGGTTATATCTTCGACCAGATGAACGGGTCGCAAAGCCAGCTTCCCGCTTTCCTGATCAACATCCACCGCGTCGCCAATGTCGCCGAGGCCGAGGCCTATGTGTCGCGTATCCGCGGGCTGGGGCCTTTGCTCGACGAGCTTTCGGCGCAGTCGGCCGCGCGCGCCGCGAACGGCTATGCGCCGCCCAAATGGGTCTATGCCTATGTCATCTCGGATATCGACAATCTGCTGACGCCCGACAATGCGGTGATCGAGGACATCGGTGCCAAGGTCGGCAAGCTCGAGATCGACGCCGCCGAGAAGGCACGGCTGATCGCTGCGGCGAAGGCGGCGTGGAACGAGAGCGCCGGCCCCGCCTACGCCCGGCTGAAAGCCGAGATGACGCGCCAGCAAGCCGTGGCGCCGACGCAGGACGGCATATGGCGGATGCCCGATGGCAAGGCCTATTATGAGGTGCTGCTTGCGAACTACACGACGACCGACATGACCGCGGCGCAGATCCACGACCTCGGCCTCGCCGAAGTCGCGCGGATCCATGGCGAGATGGAAGCGATCAAGAAGAAGGTCGGCTTCAAGGGGACGCTGCCGCAATTCTTCGAGCATCTGCGCACGAGCCCGCAATATTACTATACCACCCGCGAGGCGTATCTGGCCGACGTCGCGGCGAAGGTGAAGGCGATGGAGGCGCGGCTTCCCGCCTTCTTCAACACGCTGCCCAAGGCGCCGCTGCAAGTGAAAGCCGTCGAGGCGTTCCGCGAGAAATCGGCGGGCAAGGCCTTTTACCAGTCGCCCTCGCCCGACGGCTCACGTCCCGGCACCTATTATGTAAATCTCTACGATCTCAAGGACATGTCGAAGACCGAGCTCGAGGCGCTCGCCTATCATGAGGGGGTTCCGGGGCATCATCTGCAGCGCGCAGTGCAGACCGAATTGACCGGCCTGCCGCCTTTCCGGCGTTTCGGCGGTTTTACCGCCTATACCGAAGGTTGGGGCCTTTATTCGGAGGAGCTGGCGAAGGACATGGGCTTCTATTCCGATCCCTACAGCGATTTCGGGCGGCTCGGCATGGAACTGTGGCGGGCGTGCCGCCTCGTCGTCGACACCGGCATCCACGACAAACGCTGGAGCCGCGAACAGGCGATCAAATATCTGAAGGACAATACGCCGAACCCGCAGGGCGATATCGAGAAGGCGATCGAGCGCTATATCGTCTATCCGGGACAGGCGACCGCCTATCTGATCGGCAAGCTCAAGATCATGGAACTGCGGACGCGCGCGCAAGCCGCGCTGGGTTCAAAGTTCGACTTTCGCGCCTTTCACGATGTGGTGCTCGAATCGGGTCCGGTTCCGCTCGACACCCTCGAGCGGCGCGTCGATGCGTGGATCGCGAAAACGAAGGAACGTTAACAGACAATTGCGGGTTGACGCTTGGCGGCAAATAGAAAATTATAGTCGCGCCAAAAAGGCGGCAATAAAGCTGCCCAGGGTCGGTCTCGTCATGTCGGAAATCACTTCTACGCCATCGGGCGCAGACGGCGAAACGCCGTTCGAGCTCCAATATTTTCCGCCCGATCCCGATCTCGCGGAGATGGTCTCCAGCTTTTACTTCGTGCGCATCGATATGCCGGTGTTCGACGAATATGAGCGCGCCGACCGTCCGCAATTCCGCATCATGAGCAGCACCGCGGGCGAATATGTCTTTCCGGACGGCCATTGCTTTCCCGCCGCGCGCGCAACGATTGTCGGCCCGACAAGCGGGAGCGTCCGCGCGCGCGGGACCGGGCCGCTGCGCATCTATGGCTTCGGCCTGCTTCCCGTCGGCTGGGCGACACTGATGGGCGACCATGCCGACAAGATGACCGATCGTGCGATGGATGCCGCCGATCTGTTCGGCGACTGGATCGACGGCGCAGTCGGCGCGCTGATGGGAGCCGCGAACAACGACGAACGGCTCGTCATCGCAAACAATCTTGCGCGCGAGATATTGAAGAAGAACGAGCCCGCCCCCGCCTGGTTCACGCGCACGGTCGACCAGTGGCTGACCGAATCGCCCAGCCCGCAGGTACCCAAACTGGTCGAGGCGACGGGCATGTCGATCCGATCGGTCGAACGGATGACCAAACATTATTACGGCCTCTCGCCGCGGATGCTGGCCCGCAAATATCGCGCGGTCCGCGCCGCCTCCGCGCTCGCGCGTGGCCAGACGCTCGACGATGCGCAGCTTGGCGACGCCTTTTACGACCAGTCGCACCTGATCCGCGAGATAAAGCGCTTCGCAGGCGCGACGCCCGGCCAACTCGCCAATCCGACACGCTATACCGAGGCGACGACACGAGGGCGCAAGCAGCTCGCTGGCAAGGTCAGCCCGCTCGTTTCGGATACCTGACCGCGAAGCCCCCAAGCGACGAAACGAAATAAAATAGCGCCGAATGCCGATTTGGCGTTTTCGTACAATCGCGAATCATGCGTGGGGCATAATCCGTCCCTGCGACCCAGAAGAGCTCTTCCTCTGACGAGGACCGAGACCTTCATCTTGGCACCCGTTTGGCTTCGGCCGGGCGGGTGCCTCTTTTCTTTGGGGCCCGCAAACCAGCCTTTCTTGCGCCGCGCGAACCGCTCGCCTATATAAGTGGAGTAATTTGCTCCAGTTAAGAATCGTTCGCAATTCCAGCGGGAAGAAACGTGCGCCTGTCGAACCTTGCCGATTATGCCGTCGTGCTGATGAGCGCCGCCGCACGCCAATGCGGGTCGGTGGCAATTCACGCCGGCCTGCTCGCCGAGCAGACGGGCATTCCCGGCCCGACGGCGCAGAAACTGGTGAGCCAGCTCGCGCGCGCCGGCCTGCTCGTAGCCTCGCGCGGCAGCGGTGGCGGGGTGCGGCTCGCGCGGCCCGCAGCGGCGATCAGCGTCGCCGACATCATCGAAGCGGTCGAAGGACCGATCGCCCTCACCTCCTGCGTCGCCGAGGGGCGGCACGACTGTTCGCTCGAGGGAAGCTGCAAGGTCCAGCCGCATTGGGGCGTCGTGAACGGCGCGGTCCGCGCGGCGTTGCAAGAGATCAGCCTAGCGTCCCTGAGTGTCGCCCCCGCGAAGGGTGCCGGGAGTCACGTGCCTCCCGACACGGCCGCTGGAGGCAGCGCACAGACGACAACGGCCCCCGCCTTGGCGGGGGCGACGAGTTAGAGATATGACCGAGAACACCGAACTCCCCCTGAAGGATCAGGCCGCGCACGACGCCGCCGCAAAAGTCGCCGATTACGAGCATGGCTGGTCGTCGGCCATCGAGACCGACTTTGCGCCCAAAGGGCTCACCGAGGATACGGTTCGCTTCATCAGCGCCAAGAAGAACGAGCCCGAATGGATGCTCGACTGGCGGTTGAAAGCGTTTCGCCACTGGCAGACGATGGAGACGCCCGACTGGGCGAAGCTCAACGTGCCGCCGATCGACTATCAAGACGCGTACTATTATGCGGCGCCGAAGGCGAAACCCAAGCTCTCGAGCCTCGACGAGGTCGATCCCGAGATCCTCGAGGTGTATAGAAAACTCGGCATCCCGATCGAGGAGCAGAAGGTGCTCGCTGGCGTCGAGGGCGCGCGCAAGGTCGCGGTCGACGCGGTGTTCGACAGCGTCAGCGTCGCGACGACCTTCCGCGAGGAATTGAAGCGCGCGGGCGTGATCTTCCTGTCGATTTCGGAAGCGATCCGCGAATATCCCGAACTAGTGAAGAAGTGGCTTGGGCGTGTCGTGCCGATGCACGACAATTATTTCGCGACATTGAACTGCGCGGTCTTTTCGGACGGGACGTTCGTCTATGTGCCCGAGGGCGTGCGCTGCCCGATGGAGCTTTCGACCTATTTCCGTATCAACGCCGAGAATACGGGGCAATTCGAGCGGACGCTGATCGTCGCCGACAAGGGCGCCTATGTCTCCTATCTCGAAGGCTGCACCGCGCCGATGCGCGACGAGAACCAGCTTCATGCCGCGGTGGTCGAACTGGTCGCGCTCGACGATGCCGAGATCAAGTACAGCACGGTCCAGAACTGGTATCCCGGCAACGCCGAGGGGCTGGGCGGCATCTATAATTTCGTGACGAAACGCGCGCTCTGTCAGGGCAAGCGCAGCAAGGTGTCATGGACGCAGGTCGAAACCGGATCGGCGATCACGTGGAAATATCCGAGCTGCGTATTGAACGGCGACGACAGCGTCGGCGAATTCTATTCGGTCGCAGTCACCAACAATTTCCAGCAGGCCGACACCGGCACCAAGATGATCCACAATGGCAAGCGCACCCGCTCGACCATCGTCAGCAAGGGGATCAGTGCGGGGAAGTCGAACAACACCTATCGCGGCCTCGTCCGTGTCGCGCCGAACGCCGAGGGCGTGCGCAACTTCACCCAATGCGACAGCCTGTTGCTCGGTGACCAGTGCGGCGCACACACCGTGCCGTACATCGAGGTCCGCAACCCGAGCGCAACCGTCGAGCATGAAGCAACGACGAGCAAGATCAGCGACGACCAGCTTTTCTATGCAATGCAGCGCGGGCTGGGGCAGGAAGAAGCGGTCGCGCTCATCGTCAACGGCTTCGCCAAGGAAGTGCTGCAGCAATTGCCCATGGAATTCGCCGTCGAGGCGCAAAAGCTGCTGGGCATCAGCCTCGAGGGAAGCGTCGGATGATGCCCCAAACTGAGACAATCTTCCGCGCCTGGTCCGACCACGACGCCGAAGATGGGCGCTTGTTAACTATAATTTCCTCCAGTCCGCATCCGGGGACATGGCGAAACGCGCCGCTGTCCTATTATTTTCTTCGGTCCGATTCGGTCTGGAGGCAGCGCTATGGCACGCGGTTTGGAATTCAACTGGGCAGAGGCCGATCTGGTCGTACATCCGGTCCAGGCGATCGCCGCCTATCCTACGCAACAGGGCGTAGCCATCCGGCAGCAGAAGGGATCATCGGAGCGCGGAGATCGCGACGACGTGATCACCATTCCGCACCATGCCATAAACCTGCTGATCCGGCGCCTGCAGCAATTGCAGAACACCAGCGTGATCAGTCTGGAAGAGGTTGGCAATTCCGAACTGGTGGAAATCTTCGCCGCCGAATAGGCGCCGCCGGGCTCGCCGCTAGCCTTTCTTTGAGCGCGACGTTGATTGCGGGTGCGGCATATGCGCAGCCCGCGCAGGCCAGTGCGATGATGCTGGCTCAAGCCAACGACCGCTGCATGACGACCTACGCGGTCCGCATGACCAAGACCGATGCAGCCGACGATGCGATTTTTGCGGCCGCGACGGAGGGCTGCAAGGAACTGAAAACCCAGCTCTTCAGTGCGATCGACAAGGAATATCCGGTCGAGCAGGCCAGTGGCCTGAAGTCGCAGCTCGACGCGGCGGCAAAGCCGAACTTCATGACCTTATTGCAGAAGATGCGTACCGACCGCGTGCAACGCGGCGGAAATTGAACGGACATATGATGCTCAAAATCGAAAACCTCCACGCCACCGTCGCCGACAAGCCGATCCTGAAGGGTCTGTCGCTCAGCATTAATGCGGGCGAAATTCACGCAATCATGGGTCCCAACGGCGCGGGCAAGTCGACTTTGTCCTATGTTCTCGGCGGGCGGCCGGGGTATGAAGTCACCGAGGGTTCGGCGACCTTCGACGGACAGGATCTGCTCGATATGGACCCGCACGAGCGGGCCGCCGCCGGGCTGTTCCTGGGCTTCCAGTATCCGGTCGAAATCCCCGGCGTGTCGAACGTCCAGTTCCTGCGCGAAAGCCTGAACGCCCAGCGCAAGGCGCGTGGGCAAGAGCCGCTGTCGGGCGGCGATTTCCTGAAGCTGGCGCGCGAGAAGGCGGGGCTGCTCAGGATGGACATGGACATGCTCAAGCGTCCGGTGAACGTCGGCTTTTCGGGCGGCGAGAAGAAGCGCAACGAGATGGTCCAGATGGGCATCCTCGACCCCAAGCTCGCGATCCTCGACGAGACTGACAGTGGCCTCGACATCGACGCGCTGCGCGTCGTCGGCGACGGGATCAACGCGATCATGCGCCGCCCCGACAAGGCGGTGCTGCTGATCACGCATTATCAGCGCCTGCTCGACTATGTGCAGCCCGATTTCGTGCATGTTCTAGCCGCAGGGCGCATCGTCAAATCGGGCGGCCCCGAACTGGCGCTCGAGCTCGAACGCGAAGGCTATGCGGAGATCGCGGCGTGATCATTCCCCTGCGCCTTCCCTTCCATCGTCATGCCGGACTTGATCCGGCATCCATGACCGCGTGGGCCCCGGATCAAGTCCGGGGTGACGACGTGTGGGAGGTCGTGGTTTGACGATCGCCACACTTCCCACCCGGCGCGACGAAGCCTGGCGCTATAGCGATATCGACGCGGTGACCGCGGCGTGGCCGCTACCTGCGCCCGAGAGCATCATCGTGCCCGCGGGCGGTAAATTTGCACGCGCAATCGTGCAGGACGCCGGCGACATCCGCCAGATTGAACTGGTGCTCGGCAAGGGTGCGGTCGCTCATTTGCATGTTCTCAACATCGGCGGCGCCTATGGCCGTATCGAGCTCGCGGTGACGCTGCACGAAGGCGCCGACTTCAGGTTCGGGGCGGCGCAGATCGGCGGCGGCGAGCAGAATCTCGAGATCGTCACCACCGTCACACACGCCGAACCCGGCGCGACGTCGCGACAAGTCGTGCGGTCGGTCTTGGGCGGCACCGCCACCGGCACCTACCTCGGCAAGGTCGCCGTCGCGCGCGATGCGCAGCAAACCGACAGCGAACAGGATGTGAAGGCGATGCTGCTCGACCGCAGCGCGACCGCCAACGCCAAGCCCGAACTCGAAATCTTCGCCGACGATGTGAAATGCGCGCACGGCTGCGCGATCGGCGAACTCGACGCCATGGCGCTATATTATCTCCAGTCGCGCGGCCTGCCACCCGCCGAGGCGAAGAAGATCCTGCTGCAGGCCTTTGTCGCGGGCGTGTTCGACGGTGCGGAAGATGAGGAGCGGTTGCAGGCGCTGGCGCTGGCGAAGTTGGGAGAGCTGGTATGACCACCACGACCGCCCTCCGCACCTTCCCCGACGTCCGCGCCGACTTTCCCGGTCTGCCGCCCGGCTGGCACTATCTCGACACCGCAGCGACCGCGCAAAAGCCGCAGTCGGTGATCGACGCCACTGTCAACGCGATGGGCCGCGACTATGCGACGGTGCATCGCGGCGTCTATGCGCGATCGGCAGATATGACCCTCGCCTACGAAGCCGCGCGTCGGCGGATCGCGGCCTTCATCGGCGCGCGCGAGAACGACGTGACCTTCGTGCGCGGCGCGACCGAGGCGATCAACCTTGTCGCCTACTCGCACCCGCGAAAGGGTCGGGTGCTGCTCTCTGTGCTCGAGCATCACAGCAATATCGTGCCCTGGCAGCTTGCCGGCTGGCAGGTCGATGTCTGCCCGCTCACCGCCGACGGTTGTATCGACCTCGATGCGGCAGAGAAGCTGCTGACCCCAGACCACAATATGGTCGCCTTTGCGCACGTGTCGAACGTGCTCGGCAGTCCGCTCGACGTTGCACGCGCGGCGGAACTCGCGCACCGCGTCGGCGCCGAGCTGCTGATCGACGGCTGCCAGGCCGTGCCGCGGCTGCCTGTCGATGTCGTCGCGCTCGGCTGCGACTATTACGCCTTCTCGGGCCACAAGCTCTACGGCCCCACCGGGATCGGCGTGCTGTGGAGCAACAAGCTCGACAGCCTGCCACCCTGGCAGGGCGGCGGGTCGATGATCGACCGCGTTACCTTTGAACGCACGACCTACGCCCCCGCCCCTACACGCTTCGAGGCGGGCACGCCGGCGATCATCGAGGCGATCGGGCTCGCGGCGGCCGTCGACTATGTCGAAGCGATCGGGATCGACGCGATCCACGCCCACGAGATCGCCTTGGTGACGAGCCTGCGCGAACAGCTCGCGCGCAAGAACAGCATCACGCTCTACGGCCCTGAAAACAGCGCCGGAATCGTTAGTTTTTCGATGGCGGGGGTTCATCCGCACGACATCGGCACTATCTTGGACGAGAGCGGGGTCGCGATCCGCGCCGGGCACCATTGCGCGCAGCCGCTGATGGAGCATCTGGGGGTGCCCGCGACCGCGCGCGCAAGTTTTGGCGTTTACAGCAATCAGGACGATGTGGCGGCGCTGGTCGATGGCCTCGCCCGCGTCGAGAGGATTTTCGGATGAGCGAGGATCGCATGATCAAGGTGGAAGAAGTCGCGAGCGTCGAGGCGCCGCCGAAGGCGCGCGTCGAGGATGTCGAGACGGCTCCGGAAAAGCTGGAACGCAAGCGCGACTATCTGGAAGGCTTCCTGGCGGCCAAGCCCGCGGCGGTCGAGCCAGGCGCGGTTGGCGGCGATTTGTACGAGGCCGTGATCAACGCGCTGAAGGACATCTACGACCCGGAAATTCCGGTGAACATCTACGACCTCGGCCTGATCTACAATGTCGAGATCGACGAGGGGCATGTCATGGTCACGATGACGCTGACGACGCCGCATTGCCCGGTCGCCGAATCGATGCCCGCCGAGGTCGAACTGCGCGTCGGCGCGGTGCCGGGTGTCGGCGATGCCGAGGTCAATCTGGTCTGGGATCCGCCGTGGTCGCCGCAGAATATGAGCGACGAAGCGCGGCTCGAACTGGGAATGCTGTGATGACCGAAACGAAAACTCGTGCTCGCCCTGCTGCGGTGACGCTTACCGTCGGCGCCGAAGAGCGCATCGCGAAGCTGATGGCGTCCGCCCCCGATGGAGCGATCGGCGTCCGCCTGTCCACCCCGCGTCGCGGCTGCTCGGGGCTCGCTTACTCGGTCGACTATGTCACCGAAGAGCAGAAATTCGACGAGAAGATCGAGACCCCCGGCGGCATTTTCTACATCGATGGCGCGTCGGTGCTCTACCTGATCGGCAGCACGATGGACTGGGTCGAGGATGATTTCGCAGCGGGCTTCGTGTTCGAAAATCCGAACGCCAAGGGCGCGTGCGGCTGCGGCGAGAGCTTTACCGTCTAACTAGCGGCAGATCGACCAACCCGCCGTCCGCACCGCCATATCGAGGTGGAAATGATCGGCGTGCGCCGCATTATGGTCGGGTGACAGCACCGTAGAGAACAGGTCGCACGACCCGTCGCGGACCTCGTGCAGGAATTCGCTGCGCTTGTCGCCCGGCGCCCAGTCGTTGATCAGCGAAATGCGCGTCCCGTCGGCGAGAACGAAAGCCGAAATGTCGATCGCATTGGCGGTCGAATGCTCGCTCTGAGCCTCGCGGCCCGCGATCTTGCGGCAATTGTAGCTGCCGAGATTTTCGAGCTCGACGACATTCTGCCCGAAATATTTCCGCGCCGCGGGTTGCACGACATCGCGCGTCCAGAGCGCCATCGCCGCGGTCACGGCGCAGCCAGGCGCGGCATTGGCAGGGCGCATGGTGGGCACAAGAGCGTTGCCGGTCAGCACCATCCGCTGGGTCGCGCGGCACTGCCCCCTCCCGACGACAGGCCGTCTCTCATAGCCTGCCTTCGCCCGGTCGAAGGCAGCGAAGCAGGCGGCATCGTCACCCGCAAAGTTCATCAGCTTGCGGTGCGTCGCCCAGCCCTGCGGATGCTCGAATTCGAAACGCGCGCCGGGGAAATGCTCGGGATGCGCGCGCACCCACTGCATGACGCGGATTGCGCCGATCGCCAGCACGACGGCGATGGCGAACCAGATCAGGTAGGCGCGCAGGCTTTTCATTTGCCCCAGATGGCGCGCGGCGCACCAACGGGCAAGTTCAGAGCGGTTCGAACGTCACCGTCAGCCCGTCCTTCGGACGAGGGATAGGAAGCATCTGCCAATCGGGAGCGTAACCGTCACGCACCACGATGCGATGCGTTGTCACGACATGGTGAAAGAAGATTTTCGCCTGCATGTACGCGAAGTGCAACCCCAGGCACATATGCGCGCCGCCGCCGAAGGGCACCCATGCATATTTGTGCCGCTCGCGCGTTGCCTCGGGTGCGAAGCGCATCGGGTCGAACTTTTCGGGCTCGGGCCAATGCTCCTCCATCATATGCGTGAAGGCCGGACTGACCCCGACCGACGTACCCGCCGGGATACGATAGCCGCCATATTCGAAATCCTTTAGCGCGCGGCGCGGGAAGCTTGGCACCGGGGGGACGAGACGAAGCGACTCCTTGAACGCCCATTCGGTCAATTCCAGCTCGCCGAGGCCGTTATGCCCGACCCCCTCGCCCGCCGGCGCGACGCTCAGCATCTCCTCGCGCAGCCGGTCCTGCCACTCGGGATGTTTCGCGAGCTGGTACACCATCGTGGTGATCGAGCTGGTGATCGTGTCGTGCGCCGCCATCATCAGGAAATTCATATGATCGACGATCGCACCGGTCGTGAGATATTCGCCGTCATCGTCCCTCGCGCGGCAGATCTGGCTGAAGATATCCTCGCCCGCGCCGTCACGGCGCTCCGGCACCATCTTGCCGAAATAGTCGACGAGATAGGCGCGTCCCTTCACGCCGCGGCCCATTGCGGTGAAGGGCAGCGGACGGCGCACGACCCCGATCGACGCCTGCACCATGTCGACGAAGGCCTTGTTGACCTTGTCCGCCTCCGGCCCCCACGGGATGCCGAGGAAGCTGGTCGCGGCAAGGTCGAGCGTCAGCTCCTTGATCGCAGGGTAGAATTTGAAGGTCTTGCCGCTCCACGCGGCGACGCGGTCGCGGATTCCTTCGTTCAGCGAATCCGCATAGTGCCGCATCGGCTCGGGCTTGAAGGCGACCGACAAAACCTTGCGGTCGGCGCGATGCTTCTCGAAGTCCATCAGCATCAGCCCGCGCGGGAAGAGCAGGTTGAGTACCGGTCCCCACCCCTGTTCGGACGAGAATATCTTCTCGCGGTCGAACATCACCAGTTCGTTCGCCTCGGGTCCATGCAGCGCGACGCTGCGCCCGCCGAAGCTGTTGTTGCGATAGACGCGGCCATATTTGCCGACCATGCGCCGCGTGAACGAGGGATAATCGCGAAGTTGTTCGAGCGTGTTGCCGATCACCGGCATCCCGTCCTCGCCCGGTATATGGTCGAGCGCGGCGTCGGGATTGCGCGGCAGCCAGTGCGCGGTGTCGGGACCGAAGCGGCCTTCGGACCAGTTGAACTTCGCTGGGGCGTTCATGGAAAACCTCGTCCGTCGTTGCGATTGGCGGCAAGCTATCGAACTACTGACATCGATGCAAGTAGCGCGTGTCGCAGCGCCCGGACTCCATTCACCGCAAATTCAACTCGACTCGCGCAATCTCGCGGCAAGATGACGGGTCGCATCCGTTTGACCCTCAAAGGATAAAGTCATGGCCAAGGCATTCCGACGCTCCCTCGCTATGACGCTTGGCGCGCTTGCCACGACCGCGCTCGGCGGCTGCTATTATGGCGATGTGTACGGCAGCAGCTACGCCTCGGGCGGTGACTGCGCCTCGCGCTATGGCGCCGACTATTACGATTATGACGGTTATGCCTATGACGACGGCTATGGCTATGACTGCTATGATGCGTCGGACTATGGCGGCGGCTTCGCGCAGATCGGCTTCGGCGGCGGCTGGTACGACGATTATTATTATCCGGGCTACGGCCTCTGGCTCTTCGACAGCTATCGCAACCGCTATCCGCTGCGCGGCCAGTATCTGAATTACTGGGGCGGACGGCGCGCGTGGTGGAAGCATCATGGCGGCCATGGCGACGGCAACTGGAACCGGCCGGGCCACGGCGATGGCAATGGGCGTCCCGGACGTCCTGGCGGCTGGAACGGCCATCCCGGCGGCGACGGCCAGCACGGAACGCGCCCGGGCTGGGGCAGCGGCGGCCAAGGCGGCAATCCGCCGACCACGACCAATCCCGTTCGCCCCGGTGGCGGCCCCTCGGCCGTCCGCCCGCGCCCGCCGCGCGGCGAAGGCGGCAGCTATGTCCGCCCGCGTCCGGCGCCGCCGGTGGCGCAAGGCGAGGCGACGGCAGATCGGCCAGCCGGTGCGCAACGCCCGGTGCGGACATGGTCGCCGCGGCAGGGTGGCGGCACGCCGCGCGGTCCCGAGGCGGTCCGGCCGCGCCCTGCTCCCTCGATCGACCGGCCGGCTGCGGTGCGACCACAGGCCGCGCCGCCGTCCGCGGCGCCGCGCTACACGCCGCCCGCGCAGCGGCAGGCCCCGGCGCCCGAACGGTCGCAGCGGTTCGAGCGGTCGATCACCCCTGACAAGGACTGACGCGGCGCGTCAGGCATCGGCGGGCGGCGTCCGCTTGTCGGCGACCATATCCTCCTGAAGTTCGAGCCCGCGCGCGCCGTGGTGGGCGGTGTGCGCGGGGGCGTGCGGCCGCTCCTCGAAGGCGGGGTCCGGTTCTTCCAGCATCCCTTCCCATTTGGTGATGACGCTGGTCGCGACCGCGTTGCCGACGACGTTGGTCGCGGTCCGCCCCATGTCGAGGAAATGGTCGATCGCGAAAACGATCGCGACACCCTCGACCGGCAGGTCGAACATCGCGAGCGTCGCGGTGATGACGACGAGGCTGGCGCGCGGCACCGCCGCGATCCCCTTCGACGACACCATCAGGGTCAGCAGGATCAGGATCTGCGTCGCGATGGGTATGTCGATGTCATAAGCTTGCGCGATGAAGATCGTCGCGAAGCTGGCGTACATCATCGACCCGTCGAGGTTGAAGCTGTAGCCGAGCGGCAGCACGAAGCCCGAGATGCGGCGCGGCACGCCGAAGCGGTCGAGCTGTTCGAACAGTTTCGGCATCGCCGCTTCCGACGACGCGGTCGAAAAAGCGATCAGCAGCGGCTCGCGGACGTAGCGGACAAGCTCGACGATCCGCCTGCCGAGGAACAGCGCGCCGACGCCGAGCAGGATAACCCACAGCAGGACAAGCGAGATGTAGAATTCGGTCAGCAGCTCGGCGTAAGTGGCAAGGATGCCGAGGCCATATTGCGCGACGACCTTGGCCAGCGCCCCGAACACCGCGAACGGCGCAAGACGCATGACATAGCCGGTGATCTGGAGCATCAGTTCGGCGAGCGCCTCGGCGCCGCGGACGAGCGGCTTGCCCTTTTCGCCCAGCGCCGACAGGCCGACGCCCGCGAACAGCGCGAAGACGAGGATCTGGAGAACATTGTTCTCCGCCATCGCCTGGATGACATTCTTCGGGAAGATATGCTCGATGAACTCGAACATATCGAGCTTCTTGACCTCGCCGACCTCCGCCGACGAATGCGCGCCGACCGCGAGATGCAGACCGGCGCCGGGCTCGAGCAAATTGACCATGATCAGCCCGAGGCTGATCGAGATCAGGCTGGCAAGGACGAACCATGCGATCGCGCGGGTGCCGATGCGCCCGAGCGCCGAACTGTCGCCCATATGCGCGATGCCGGCGATGAGCGTGCCGAGGATCAGCGGCGCGACGAGCATCTTGATGAGGTTGAGGAAGATGGTGGCGAGGGTACCGAACCCCTTCAGCCAATATTCGAATTCGGGGCTGTCGGCGGGCACGAAGCTCCGCACGAGAAAGCCGACGACGATCCCGAGGACCATGCCGAGCAAGATGTATAAAGTGAGGCGACGTGCCATCCAGAACTCCCCTGTCCCGCTGGTGCGGGCGTTTCATCATGCGGGGGTAACAGGCTGGTCGGCGGCGGGCAATCTCAGGTCAGGAAAAACACGATCGCGAGGCACGTCGATACGCCGGTGATGATATTCAACGGCACACCGATCTTCACGAAATCGACGAAGCGATAATCGCCTGCGGCATAAACGATCGTGTTCGTCTGATAGCCGATAGGGGTCGCGAAACAGGCCGACGCACCGATCATCAGCGCGATAACCAACGGACGGGGATCGACGCCAAGCTCTGACGCCATTGCCAATGTCACGGGCGTCATCAAGGCTGCGACCGCATTGTTGCTGAGCAGTTCCGACAGGATCAGGGCGAAGAAGTAGATGCCGAATACCAGCACCCACGCCGGCTGTCCGGCAAGCATCGGCTGCGCCCAGCCGACCATCATCGCCACGGCCCCGCTCTGCTCGAGCGCTAGCCCGACGGCGAGCATCGCGAAGATCAGGATCAGCACATCGCCGTCGATCGTCCCCCACGCCTCCTCGCTGTCGATGCAGCGCGTCACCAGGATGACGCCGATGGCAATGATCGCGGCCACCCCGATCGACATGATATCCAACGCCGCGAGCGCGACGACCGATGCCATGCACAGGATCGCGATCCACGCCTTGCCCCGGCGAAAGGCGCGCACCTTCGCGAGGTCCGCGCCGATGAGGTGCGGATTGTCGCGCAGCGCCTCGACCTCGCGCGGCCCGGCCGCGACGAGCAGGCGGTCGGCGGGGCGGATGCGGACGCTGGCGAGGTCGGGGCCGGGTTCGTGCGCCGGACGGTCGAGTCCGATGATCCGCGCGCGAATCTTTTGCAGGAACGGAATATCGATCAGCCGCTGACCGATCGCCGGATGGTTCGATGCGATCATCGTTTCGACGACGAGGTCGCCTTCGGCAGGCTCCCCCCCGCCGATCCCGAGGCCGAAGCGGCCCTGCTCGCGCCAGGTCATGAGCGTCGCGCCGTCGACGCGGACGATCAGCCGGTCACCCGCGGCCAGAATCCAGCTGTCGAGGTCGGCGCCGCGCACGACCGCGGTGCCCCGGCGCACGCCGACGATACGGCCCGAGCGCGGCAGGTCCCGGAACGCTTCGACCGTCATGGCGACGAGATCGTCGTCCTCGCTCAAGACGAGTTCGGTCAGATATTGGTGCGCATCATGCGTCCCCGCGGGCCCGCTTATCGGCTTGTCCGAGGGCAACAGCCACCACATCAGTGCAAGGCCGATCATGCCCGACGCCGCGGTGACGAGGCCGATGGGGGTGATCTCGAAAATGCCGAAACGCTCCATCCCCGCCTGCCGCACGATGCCGTCGACCACGAGGTTGGTCGAGGTGCCGATCAAGGTCAGCGTGCCGCCCAGCACCGCAACGATCGACAGCGGCATCAGCAGCTTTTTTGCGCTCACCCCCGTTACCTCGGCAAGTTTCAGCACGATCGGGATCAGGACGACGACGACCGGGGTGTTGTTGAGGAAGGCCGAGGCGACAAGCGCCCCGACGAGCACTTCGACGATGGCGAGGCGCGGGTGTTTTTCGGCGCGCTTCATGATCGCGTCGGCGACGCGCTGGATCACCCCGGTGCGGATCAGCGCGCCCGACAGCACGAACATCGCGCCGATGACGATCGGCGCCGAATTGGAAAAGACCGAATAAAGTCCATCGGCATCGAGGATGCCGAGCGCGAGATAAGTGCAGGCGCCAAGGATCGCGATGACCGTCGCAGGCAGGCGCTCCATCAGGAAGCCGACAAAAATGCCGGCCAATACGAGCAGCGAAATGACCGCCTGATGCGCTTCGATAAAGGCCCTCAGCGCCTCGATCATGTCAGCCGTTCTGCGCCCTGTGCAGCAGCTTGTGGTCGGCGAGAACGAGCGCCATCATCGCCTCGACCACCGGCGCCCCGCGGATGCCGACGCAGGGATCGTGCCGCCCCTTGGTGACGATGTCGGCCGCCTCGCCCGCCTTGTTGATCGTCGGCACGGGGGTGAGGATCGAGCTGGTCGGCTTGAAGGCGACGCGCACGACCACCGGCTGGCCGGTCGAGATGCCGCCCGCGATGCCTCCGGCATTGTTCGACAGGAAATCGGGGCGGTTGCTGCCGTCGCTCGCCGGGCGCATCGGGTCGGCATTTTCCTCGCCGCGCAGGCGCGCCGCGTGGAAGCCCGCGCCGATCTCGACGCCCTTCACCGCGTTGATCCCCATCATCGCGGCGGCGAGGTCGCTGTCGAGCTTGGCATAGATGGGCGCACCCCATCCCGCGGGAACCCCGCTCGCGGCGCATTCGATCACCGCGCCCAGCGAACTGCCTGCCTTCCGGGCGGCGTCCATCAGCCCCTCCCAGCGCTGCGCCGCAGCCGGGTCGGGACAGAAAAAGGGATTGCGATCAATTTCTTCGAGGTCGAAGTTGGCGGGATCGATCGCATCGCCGCCGATCTCGGCGACCCAGGCGTGGATCTGCACCTCGGGAATGATCAGCCGCGCGACCCCGCCCGCCGCGACGCGCGCCGCGGTCTCGCGCGCGCTCGACCGGCCGCCGCCGCGATAGTCGCGAATGCCGTATTTCGCGTCATAGCTGTAATCAGCGTGGCCGGGACGATAGGCCTGCGCGATCTCGCCATAGTCTTTCGACCGCTGGTCGACATTCTCGATCATCAGGCTGATCGGCGTACCCGTCGTCTTGCCCTCGAAGGTGCCTGACAGGATGCGCACCTGATCGGGTTCCTGCCGCTGCGTCGTGTGGCGCGACTGGCCGGGGCGGCGCTTGTCAAGATAGGGCTGGATATCGCCTTCGGACAGCGAGAGACGCGGCGGACAGCCGTCGACGACGGCGCCAAGCGCGGGACCATGGCTTTCCCCCCACGTCGTGAAGCGAAGGACGCGTCCGAAGCTGTTGAAACTCATTGCCCTATCCCATCCGGCCGAATGCGGGAGCGTAGTCCGCTCGCCCGCCTAGCGGCCAAGCCGCGTCCGAGTCCAGCATCATCGCCATGAAATGCGGCCCCGCAAAGGGCGATGCGAAACGCGCTGCGAGGTCGGGCGAATAGCCGAAACGCGGGTAATAAGATTCGTGACCAAGGACGAAGCTGATCTGCACACCCTGTTTGCGCAGATCATCGAGCGCGGCGCGGATCAGCGCATCGCCGATCCCCTGCCTCTGGTGATCCGGGGCGACCGACACTGGCGCAAGTCCGGCCGCCGACAGCGCCGCGCCGTCGGCCGCGACATCCATCCGGCTGAGCAGAACATGCCCGACGATTGCGCCGTCGCGCTCGGCGACGAGTGACGTCAACACGTCACCATCGGCCTCGAGCATCCGCACCAGCCGCGCCTCGCCCTGATGCCCGAATCCGGTGCCGGCAAAGGCCGCGCGGATCACCGCGCCGATCGCGTCGCCATCCGCCGCCGTCGCGGCACGGATGGCGATGCCGTCAGGCAAGCGCAATGTCCGGCGCGTCTTCCTGCTTCATGCCCACCGTATGATAACCCGCATCGACATGGTGCGTTTCGCCCGTCACGCCGCTCGACAGGTCGCTCAGCAGGTAAAGCGCCGAGCCGCCGACGTCGTCGATCGTGACGTTCCGGCGCAGCGGCGCGTTATATTCGTTCCATTTCAGGATCAGGCGGAAATCGCCGATGCCCGAGGCGGCGAGCGTCTTGATCGGGCCGGCCGAAATCGCGTTCACGCGCACGCCCTGCGGACCATAATCGTTGGCGAGATATTTGACGCTGGTCTCGAGCGCCGACTTGGCGACGCCCATGACGTTGTAATGCGGGATCACCTTCTCGGCGCCATAATAGCTGAGCGTCAGCAGCGAGCCGCCGCCGGTGCCCGTTTCGGGATCGAAGGGCGTCATCATCGCCGCCGCGCGCTTGGCGACCGCGGTGAAGCTGTAGACGCTGATGTTCATCGTCATCAGGAAGTCGTCGAGCGTCACGTCGGCATAATGGCCGCGCAGCGCTTCCTTGTTGGTGTAGCCGATGGCATGGACGACGAAGTCGATCGTCGGCCAGCGGGCTGCCAGCGTCGCGAAAGCCGCGTCGAGATTGTCCATATCGGCGACGTCGCAATCGAGCAGGAAATCGCAGCCGAGTTGCTCGGCGAGCGGCTTCACCCGCTTTTCCATCACCTCGCCCTGATAGGAAATCGCCAGCTCGGCGCCATGCGCGTGCAGCGCCTTGGCAATGCCCCAGGCGAGCGACTTGTCGTTCGCGAGACCCATGATCAGCCCGCGCTTGCCCTTCATCAGACCCGTCATTTTTCTTCTCCGGCCTTTTTGTCTTGGATAATCACATCGTCCGCGCGCCCAATAGCGTCGTGGCCCAAATCCTCAACCTCGACGAGCGCGGCATTCAGTTCGGCGCCGATCACCATACCCAATCCGACGAGGTAGAAAAAGAACAGCGCGATCATCACGCCCGCAAGGCTGCCGTAGGTCGCGTCATAGCGAAACAGGCCGGCAAGCAGCGGAGGCAATGCCAGCGTGACCGCGATCCACCAGAGCGTCGTGAACAGCGCGCCCGGCCATTTGGGGAATTGCCGGGTGCGGTACTTGGACGGGGTCAGCGAATAAAAGAGCAGGTAGATCGCAACGAACAGGCCAAAGCCCGACACCCCGCGCGAAATGGCGACCACGCCCGCCGACTGATAGGCGGGCGGCAGGACACGCTCGACGAACTGCTCGATGCCCACGATCAGCACCTGCATACTGAACGAGATCAGCATCAGCACGACCGCGCCCGAGATGATGCCGATCGAGATCAGGCGGTAGTGAAAGAAGCCGCGCGAGAAATGCGTGCCATAGGCGCGGCGCAATATGTCGCGCATCGTTTCGATGAAGCTGCCCACGGTCCACAAGGCGACTAGCGCGCCGAGCCAGAGGAACAGCCCGGTGCGCGCGGTCATCACCTCGCGGATCGGGCCTTCCAGCGCCCGCGCCACCGTCGGCGGCATCACCGAGAACACCGCCTCGATTGCGCGCTCGCCGCCGAAACTACCGCCCAGAACGCTCAGCACCGCAGCGAGCAGGATGAAGAAGGGGAAGAGAGCGATCAGCGCGAGATAGGCGAGATTGCCCGCGTGGATGAAGCCGTCGGTGTACGTGCCGACGACAACCCGGCGAAGCACGTGAAATACGCGCGTTCCCGGCCCCAGCGTCTCGCGCCCGCGCTCGATGACCCCCTGCGCCCGCGCGCGCAGGTGCGTGCGCTTCGCGCGCTCGGCGCGGGCTTCGGGCGAGTGGGGCGAATGCCCCTCGGCAAGAAATTCCTGGCCGACTTCCTCGGCCACTTCGCGCTCAAGCGCGGCAGCGGCATTTTCCTGTCTGCGATCAGCCACGCATCACACGCCAAGATCCGCTCGCACCGCGCGGCCGTCGGTCCACCCCTCCAACGCCTTCGCAAGATCGGTATCGTTCGCGGGCAGGTCGACCATCAGCCGTACGAGCTGGTCGCCGCGCCCGCCGCCCTTCCGGCTGAAACCCTTGCCCTTGAGGCGCATGACCTTGCCCGAGGTCGAACCGGCTGGAATCGACAGCATCACCGGCCCGTCAACGGTCGGCACCTTGATCTTCGCGCCCCTGACCGCCTCGTTCAGCGTGACCGGCAGGTCGAGACGGATATTGTCGCCGTCGCGTTCGAAGAAGGGGTGATCCTTGACCGCGATGGTGACGATGCCGTCGCCATTGCCGCCGGGTCCCGGCTGCCCCTTGCCCGCAAGCCGCATCTGCGTGCCCGTCTCGACCCCGGCAGGCAGCTTGAGGTCGATCGTCTTGCCGTCCGACAGCGTGATCCGCTGCATGGCCAGGGTCGCGGCGTCGATGAAAGGGACCGACAGCCGATAGCCGACGTTCGCGCCCTTCGCGGGCGGTGCGCTGTGGCCGCCGAAGCCGAACGGCCCGCCGCCACCGCGGCCGCCGAACAGTCCCTCGAAAATATCTCCGAAATCGGCGCCGTCGCCGCCGAACCCGCCGAAACCGCCCTGTGGCTGGCCGCGCGGATCGCCACGAAACCCGCCGCCGCCGAAGCCGAAGGGCATCGCCGGGTTGCCCTCGGAGTCGATTTCGCCGCGGTCGAACTGCGCGCGCTTCGTCTTGTCGGACAACAGATCATAGGCCTTGGTCACGTCGGAAAATTTTTCCGCCGCCTTCGGATTGTCCTTGTTCCGGTCGGGGTGCAGTTCCTTGGCGAGTTTGCGGTACGCGGACTTGACCTCCGCCTCGGTCGCGCTCTTCGATATGCCAAGGGTTGAATAAGGGTCTGCCATCTGTCGTCAATAGCCCGATAAGTGACCGGCCGTGAAGGCCCATTAGCGGGCGATGTGGGAACATTGCGCGAAACGGTCAAGGCCGCCGCTTTCGCTCGACCATCGCTCCGCCCCGCATTATGACGCGCGCATGACCGACGATCCCTTTGCGCTGTTCGACACCTGGTTCACGGAAGCCCGCGCGAGCGAACCCAACGACGGCAATGCCATGGCACTGGCGACGAGCACGCCCGACGGGCGGCCTTCGGTGCGGATGGTGCTGCTGAAAGGCCACGGCCCCGACGGCTTCGTCTTTTACACCAACCTCGACAGCCGCAAGGGCGGCGAACTCGCCGCGAACGCGCATGTGGCGCTGCTCTTCCACTGGAAATCGTTGCGGCGGCAGATCCGTATCGAGGGGATGGTCACGCCGGTCGACGATGCCACCGCCGACGCCTATTTCGCCACGCGCAGCCGCGACAGCCAGCTCGGCGCATGGGCGAGCGACCAGTCGCGCCCACTCGATAGCCGCGCAACGTTCGAAGCCCGCTTCGCAGAAATGCAGGCGCGGTTCGAGGGGCAGGACGTGCCGCGCCCGCCGCGCTGGTCGGGATGGCGGGTCACGCCGGAACGGATCGAATTCTGGCAGGACCGCGAACATCGCCTTCACGAGCGTAACCTCTATGTCCGCAGCGGCGAAGGATGGACGAAAGGGCTTCTCTACCCATGACCGCGCTGCGTTCCTTCCCGATCACCCGCGTCGACGCCTTTGCCGACCGGCCCTTTACCGGCAATCCCGCCGCGGTGATGCCGCTCGATGAATGGCTCGGCGACGATCTGCTGCAGGCGATGGCGGCCGAGAATAATCTTGCGGAAACCGCGTTCCTCGTCCCCGATGACAGCGGCGAGGCCGATTACGAGTTGCGCTGGTTCACCCCGACGCTCGAGGTCGCGCTGTGCGGCCATGCGACGCTTGCCAGCGGGCATGTCCTGCTATCGGCGGCGCAATGGCGGAATGAAATGCGCTTCCGCACGCGCAAGGCAGGCATATTGCAGGTCACACGAAGCGGCGATGACGACGCCTATCTGATGACGCTCCCGGCCTATCGCGCGACGGCCAGGCCGCTACCCGACGTCGCGCGCGCTATGGGCGGCGATGTCGTCGAGACGCTGTGGCACGATAGCGGCTATGCGCTGATCGTCTATCACAGCGCCCAGGAAGTCCGCGCGCTGACGCCCGATCTCGCGGCGCTGAGCGAGGGCGACATCCTCTATATCGCGACCGCACCCGGCACCGGAGACCCGTCGGGCGCCGACGTCGTCAGCCGCGCCTTCGCTCCCGGCGCGGGGATACCCGAAGATCCGGTGACCGGATCGGCGCACAGCGTACTCGCGCCCTATTGGACGACGCGCCTCGGCCGCGATCATTTCGCGGCCTATCAGGCGAGCGCGCGCGGCGGGCATGTGGGGTGCCGCCTGGCGGGCGATCGGGTCGAGCTTTCGGGGCGCTGCGTGACGACGCTGGCGGGGGAGTTCCTGCTGTAGTTCAGGCGGGAGCGTCCCGCTTTGGTGTGGGGAGCCGCCCCTCAATTCTCGTCATGCTGGCTCCGCGATGGCTTCGCTGTTTCTGCATCGATGGACTAAGCTCGAATTTGACGCGGTGCCGAAGGAAACGTCGGGCCAATGATCCTGAAACAAGTTCGGAATGACGATGCCGTAAATGTCGTGGTCCGGCCGAAAATCACCTCTCAGGGATAGTCAGGCACCTTCGGCATCCCCGGCAGCGGAATGAACTCCTCGGTGTCGCCGGGGACGAGCGGGAATTTGCGCTCCTTCCAGTCGCGCTTGGCCTCGCTGATGCGGTCGCGCGACGAACTGACGAAATTCCACCACAGATGGCGCGGGGTCGTGAAAGCCTCGCCGCCGAGCAGCATCACGCGCGCATCGCTGTCGGCGCGCAATGTCATCGCCTGCCCCGGCTTCAGGATATAGAGGCTGTAGCGGTCGAGCGCCTCGTCATCGAGACGGGCGTCGCCCATCGCGACGAGCACCGCGCGTTCGTCGGCCTCGGCCTCGATCGGCAACGACGCCCCGGCGTTCATCAGGATGTCGGC
This sequence comes from Sphingopyxis sp. H073, assembly GCF_001468395.1. Taxonomy (GTDB): domain Bacteria; phylum Pseudomonadota; class Alphaproteobacteria; order Sphingomonadales; family Sphingomonadaceae; genus Sphingopyxis. The sequence goes on from NZ_LNSG01000004.1 coordinate 367,595, forward strand.
ATAGATCGTCGCGCTATGCTGCGTCGTCGGTGCAGTGACGCCCCACAGGCTGCCCATGATCACGCGCGCCGACACCTGCCCGTCCTCGACGATCGGCAGATCCTCGGCGGCGACATGCTCGAACGCCGGATCGACCTCTTCCTTGCCGTCGGGCAGCGCGAGCCAGGTCTGCATGCCCGAGATCGGCGAACCGCTGGCGCGCTCTGCCGGCGGCGTGCGCTCCGAATGGACGATGCCGCGCCCGGCGGTCATCAGGTTGCACGCGCCGGGACGGATCGTCGCATAGGTGCCGAGACTGTCGCGATGGTCGATCGCGCCCTCGAACAGATAGGTCAGCGTCGACAGGTTGATGTGCGGGTGCGGGCGCACATCCATCCCCTGCCCGATGTCGAAATGCGCCGGGCCGAACTGGTCGACGAAGATGAACGGGCCGACCATCGTCCGTTCCTTGTTCGGCAAGGTCCGCCGCACGTCGAACGCGCCGATGTCGTGGGTCGAGGGAGTGATGATCGTGAACATCAGCCGAGCCTTTCGAGGGTCTTGCGGGTCTTTCCTGTCTCGACATTGCCTGTGTTCAAGGTCGAATTGGGTTCGAGCAGCAGCACCGAGCACTCGCCGTCCAGCGCCTCGGGGCAATGTTCGACGCCGTGCGGGACGATGATGAACTCGCCGGGCTCGACGATGACGTCGCGGTCGCGCAACGCCATCTTCATGCGGCCGGCGACAACGAGGAAAAGCTCGTCCTCTTGCGTGTGGTGATGCCAGTCGAACTTGCCCTCCAGCTTGACCAGCTTGACCTGGAAGTCATTGATATCGCCCGCGACGCGCGGGTTCCAATGATCGTGGAAACTGCCGAAGGCTTCGGCGAGATTGACCTTGTCGATTGTCACGGCGCGGGCGCCCGCAAGATTTTTTCCATTGCCTTTCCCTTCGCAAGTTCGTCGATCAGTTTGTCGAGATAGCGGATTTCGCGCATCAGGGGCTCGGCGATCTCTTCGACGCGGATGCCACAAACGAGGCCCTTGATCTGGTCGCGGGCGACATTCAGCGCTGGCGCGTCGCCGTAAAACGCCCTGAGGTCCGCCTTCGTCGCGATCTGCACCTCCAGTTCCTTCTGACTATAACCGGTGAGCCAGCGAATGATCTCATCAACCTCGGCCTTGGTGCGTCCCTTGCGCTCTGCCTTGGCGACATAGTGCGGATAGACGCTGGCAAAGCTGTAGCCGTAGATGCGATGCTCATCCATGACCGACCGTCCTATTCTCCCGGAGCCGTCGCCCTGATCGCGAGCGCGTGGACGCGCTGGCCGGGCAGGTCACCAAGCGCCTTGTTGACCGCACGCTGCCGCGCGACGCGGCTTTGGCCGGCGAAGCCCGCCCATTCGATCCTGAGACTGAAATGCGACTCGCCCGACCCGTCGTCGCCGGCGTGGCCATGATGATTCGCGCTATCGTTGCTGAGGGTGAATATGGCGTCGGGAAAGGCTGCGGCGAGCAGGCTTTCCATCTCTTGCTGTGCGGGGCCTTTGCTGCTCATGGGGTTGACCATAAGCCGTCCATCGCCAAATTATAAGACCTCCCGAAGGACAGGTTCCCACCCCCGTTTCCGAAAGCCCCTTGTGCCGTCTTCCGCCCGCTCCCCCCGATTCCACGGCCGCATTCCGCGCGACGCCCCCTGCGCCGTTCCCGGCTGCCGCGAAGCCGGCGAATTTCGCGCGCCGGTTTCCTCGCACCGCTCGCCCGACGGCCCCCCGCCTTACCGCTACCTCTGCCTCGACCATGTTCGCGAGTTCAACGCGGGCTATAATTTCTTCGAGGGCATGACGGCCGATCAGATCATGGCGGCCCAGTCGCCGACCGCGGGCTGGGAAACCGAAAGCCGCGCCTTCCGCCCCGCGGGCAGCGCCGACCTGCCGCCGCGCTGGGCCGATTTCAAGGATCCGATGGACGCCGTCGGCGCGCGGTTTCGTCAGAGGATGGACGAGGCGCGGCGCGAGGCGGCCGACCCGCGCTTCAACCGCGAGGAACATCGCGCGATGCAGTTGCTCGGCCTCAATCCGGATGCCGACCGCAGCGCGCTCCGCCGCCGCTACAGCGAGCTCGTCCGCAAATATCATCCCGACCGGAATGGCGGCGATCGGAGTTTCGAGGCGAGACTCGGCGAAGTCGTTGAGGCATATCAACTCCTCAGGAAGACGAAGGCTTTCGCATAGGGAGAGGATCGATGACGGATCTCGACGAAGCGCGGATCGAGGTCGTGCGTCGGCACATGGCGCTGGAAATCACGCACGACTGGGATGGCGTTATCGCCACGTTCGAGCATCCCCGCTACGAATTGCTCGGCCCTGGCACGATCTTCGATGGCGAGGCGGCGGTGCGTTCCTATTTCACCACCTCGCGCGAGCCCTTTCCCGATCAGGCGAATGAAGTAATTTCGATTGCTGCCGACGCCGACACTGACACGGTCCTCGTCGAGTTCTGGCTGACCGGCACGCACCTCGGCCCTTTGAAACTTGGCCTCCGGACGATCGAGCCCACAGGCAAGGCCTTTCGTATCCGCATGGCGGCCAGCTTCGAATTCGCGCCGAGCAGCGACAAGATCGTCTGCGAGCGCCCCTATTACGACCAGTCGGCGGTGATGAAGGCGCTCGGACTGCTGTGACGACGTCCCAATAAGGCGTTGCAAGGCGCAACCCATGACGATACCGCGGCGGCGAAGTCCCGCCCCGCGGCGACTCTCCCTGACTATCGTATCGCTGGACAAAGAACATGACCGACATCCCGAACAGCCTGCCCGACCATCACGGTTCGACGCTCCTCGCCGCGCCCGATACCGAGGTCGATGCACGCGAGGTGTTCGGCGTCGATATCGACATGAAGATCCCGGCGTTCAGCGAAGCCGACGAGCGCGTTCCCGATCTCGACCCCGCCTATGTCTTCGATGGCGATACGACACTCGCGATCCTGGCGGGCTTCAAGTTCAACCGCCGCGTCATGGTCCAGGGCTATCACGGCACCGGCAAGTCGACCCACATCGAACAGGTCGCGGCGCGGCTCAAATGGCCGTGCATCCGCGTCAACCTCGATGCGCATATCAGCCGCATCGACCTTGTCGGCCGCGACGCGATCGTGCTCAAGGACGGCCAGCAGGTCACCGAGTTCCGCGAAGGCCTGCTCCCCTGGGCGCTGCAGACGCCGACCGCGCTCGTTTTCGACGAATATGACGCGGGTCGTCCCGACGTGATGTTCGTGATCCAGCGCGTGCTCGAGGCGGAGGGCAAGCTTACCCTGCTCGACCAGAACCGCGTGATCCGCCCGAACCCGCATTTCCGCCTGTTCGCGACCGCCAACACCGTCGGCCTCGGCGACACGAGCGGGCTCTATCACGGGACGCAGCAGATCAACCAGGGCCAGATGGACCGCTGGAACATCGTCGTCACGTTGAACTATCTGCCCGCCGCGACCGAAAGCGCGATCATCCTCGCCAAGGTTCCCGGCACCGACGATGCGACCGTCGCCAATATGGTGAAGGTCGCGGACCTGACCCGCCAGGGCTTCATCAACGGCGATATCTCGACCGTCATGTCGCCGCGCACCGTGATCAGCTGGGCGCAGAATGCGGCGATCTTCAACAATCTCGGCTTCGCCTTCCGCCTCTCGTTCCTCAACAAGTGCGACGAGGCCGAGCGGATGATCGTTGCCGAATATTACCAGCGCGTGTTCGGCGAGGATCTGCCCGAGGGGATCGTCGGCAAGTGATGCGTCCGCGCCACCTGATGGTGGCGGCCGCCGTGCTGGCGCTACCGGGCTGCATCTCGCCGGTCGGCTACGGCAAGGTTCGTCACGCCGACTATATCGCCGATCCGCGCTGCACCGCCCAGGCGGGCGCGACCATCGATGGCGAGGCGCTTCCGCTCTTCTTCGTCACGACGCGTCTTCCCGATTGCCGGACCGACGATGTCCGCCTGCTGAGTTACCGGGGCGACCGGGCGCGCTACGGTCGTTTCGCGTCGCCGCTCCAAAGCGACGTGGGCGGCAAGACGAAGTTGCGCACGCCGATGGCGTTCCAGGACGAAGGCGACTGGTGGCGCGCGTTGCAGGCGGAGACCGACCGGCGGCAGGGGCGCGTCCTGCTCTATGTTCACGGCTATCGCGAGACGTTCGAGACCACGTCGAAGGACGCGGCGCAGATCGCGCGGATGACCGGCTTCGACGGCCCGATCGTCGAATATAGCTGGCCCTCGCAGGGCGAGGTGCTGAAATATGCGGTCGACGAAACCAACATGTATCACGACGTGCGGAATTTCCGCGATTTCCTGCGCAGCCTTGCCGACAAGCCGTGGGTGAAGGAGATCGTGATCGTCTCGCATTCGCTCGGCGCGCGGCTGGTAATCCCGGCGATCGGGGCGGCCGACCGGCTGTCGCGCCGCGCCGAGCGCACGGGGAATATCTCGAACATCATCCTCGCCTCGCCTGACGTCGACCGTGAAACTTTCGAGCGCGACATCGTCGAAGAGGTGCTGGCACCCGACCGCGTCGCGCTCGGGCGGCGGATCACCGTCTATACCTCGCTGAAGGACAAGGCGCTGGCGCTGTCGCGGGCGCTTCACGGCTATCCGCGGCTCGGTTCCCCCTATTGCTTCGATCCGTTCCAGGCGGCGGACCTCAAGGCGAAGGGTCTGCCCGAGCGCTGCTACCCCGCAGGGGTTCCGGGCCTGACCGTGATCGACACGACCGATGTATCGCGCGGAGCCTCGGGGCACAGCAATTTCCTGCGCAGCGCGGTCGTGTGCCGCGATTTCATCGACGTTATTGCCGACAAGCCGGCACGGCCGCAGCGTGTCGCGACGCACCTCTCGCATGTCTTTCGCCTTGTTCCCGACCCCGCCGATCCCAAGCCGGACGACAATGCGGCGTGCAGCCGCACGCCCGGCGACGAAGAGGATTGAGCCGGGCGGTGCGCCTCCCTCTCTTCCTTCCATTGCAAAAGCTGGCTAGATTCGACTCGACATGGCAACCCAATCTCCCCTCGACGATCTGAAAGCCGCGCTGTCGAGCGTCGCGCGCGCGGTCACCCGCGACCCCGAGGTCGAGGTCGGTTTCACCGCCGACGCACCGGTGCAGATCGGCAAGGCGATCAAGGTGCCGACCCCGTCGCGCACCCTGCCCCGCGATCAGGTGGCCGAAGCGCGCGGTTTCGCCGACAGCTATGCGCTGCGAATGAAGCATCACAGCGACAAGATCCACAACGCCGCCCGCCCCGCCGAACCGCTCGCCGCCGCGGCTTTCGACGCGATGGAGCGCGCGCGGATCGAGGCGCTCGGCGCGCGCAACATGGCGGGGATGCGTCAGAATCTGTCTGCCTCACTGACCATGCGGATGCGCAGCGATCCGATCAGCCGCGCACAGGCGAAGGATGATGTGCCGGTGTCGAGCGCGCTCGAACTGCTGCTGCGCGAGGCGCTGACCGGCGAGCAGGCGCCGCAGGGCACGGAGACGGGGCTGTCGCTGGTGCGCGAATGGATCACCAAGGAAGCGGGCGGCGACATCGACGCGCTGGCGATGCTGATCGACGATCAGGCCGCCTTTGCCGAGACCGCCAAGGTCGCGCTCCGTCACCTCGACCTCATCTATGGCGACGAGCCGATGGAGGAAGGAAGCGAGGACACCGGCGAAGAGGATGAATCCGAGGCCGAGGAAAGTCAGGAGGAACAGGAAAGCGAAGACGGCGGCAGCGGCGAGAGCCAGGTCGACGCGCGCGCCGAGATGGCGGGCGATCAGGCCGACGATGGCGACAGCGACCCCGACGCGCAGGAAATGGAAGCCGACGGCGAGCCCGAGATGGGCGGCGAAGGCGACGAAGGGATGCTGCCCGTGCGTCCCAACCGCCTGCCGACCGACGTTCCCGATTTCAACTACGTCCGCTTCACCGAAAAGCATGACGAGATCGTCGCCGCGACAGAACTTTGCGACGCCGACGAACTGGCGCGGCTGCGCGCCTATCTCGACCAGCAGATGACGCATCTGCAGGGCGCGGTGACCAAGCTCGCGAACCGCCTCCAGCGCCGTTTGATGGCGCAGCAGAACCGCGCCTGGGACTTCGACCAGGAGGAAGGCCAGCTCGACGCCGCCCGTCTCGCGCGCGTCGTCGTCTCGCCGGGCAGTTCGCTGTCGTACAAGATCGAGCGCGACACCGATTTCCGCGATACCGTTGTCACTTTGCTCATCGACAATTCGGGATCGATGCGCGGACGTCCGATCAGCATCGCGGCGATCAGCGCCGACATCCTTGCCCGCACGCTCGAGCGCTGCGGCGTGAAGACCGAAATTCTCGGCTTCACAACGCGCACCTGGAAGGGCGGGCAGAGCCGCGAGGACTGGCTCGCCGCCGGACGCCCGCCGCATCCCGGCCGCCTCAACGACCTTCGCCACATCATCTACAAGCCCGCCGACGAACCCTATCGCCGCGCGCGCAAGTCGCTCGGCCTGATGATGCGCGAAGGGTTGCTCAAGGAGAATATCGACGGCGAGGCACTGATGTGGGCGCACCACCGGATCATCAACCGTCCCGAAGAACGCCGCATCCTGATGGTGATTTCCGACGGCGCGCCGGTTGACGACAGTACCTTGTCGGTGAACCACGGCGCCTATCTTGACCAGCACCTCCGCCAGGTGATCGAGTGGATCGAGAAAAAGTCGCCGGTCGAACTTTGCGCGATCGGCATCGGGCATGATGTCACGCGCTACTACAGCCGCGCCGTCACGATCATGGACGCCGAGCAACTCGGCGGTACGATGGTCGAACAGCTCGCAGGCCTGTTCGATATCGATTGACCGGGCGACTGCCCGAAACGAGTGGCCACGGGTGGGTGACAAGCCCTTATACCCTCGTTACAAACCTTGCCCGAAGCAGCAGGGACTCGCGGGGCTTACGACGGGAACCGCTGCATCATCATTGTGCTGAAGGGTCGCCGGCACGAACTGAGGACCGCACCATAGAGGGTGCCGGCTGAGGGGGCGACTGACCGTGAAAAAAGCATCCGATCTGTTCATCGAGTGCCTGGAGGAAGAAGGCGTCGAATATATCTTCGGCGTTCCGGGCGAAGAAAATCTCGACTTTCTCGACAGCCTCTCGCGCTCCAAGAAGATCAAGCTGATCCTGACGCGCCACGAACAGGGCGCGGGCTTCATGGCCGCAACCTATGGCCGCCACACCGGCAAGACCGGCGTCTGTCTCGCGACGCTCGGGCCGGGCGCAACCAACTTCGTCACCGCCGCCGCCTATGCGCAGTTGGGCGGGATGCCGATGATGATGATCACCGGGCAGAAGCCGATCAAGAAATCGAAGCAGGGCCGCTTCCAGATCCTCGACGTCTGCTCGATGATGTCGCCGATCACCAAATATACGCATCAGATGGCGTCGTCGGACAATATCCCGAGCCGCGTGCGCGAAGCCTTCCGCCTCGCCGAGGAAGAAAAGCCGGGCGCGGTGCATATCGAGCTGCCTGAGGATATCGCCGACGAGCACACCGACTCGACGCCGCTGAAGCGCAGCCACTCGCGCCGCCCGAACGCCGATGTGAAGTCGATCCGCGAAGCGGTGAAGGCGCTCGAAGAGGCGAAATCGCCGGTGCTGGTCATCGGTGCCGGCGCAAACCGCACGATGACCAGCCGCATGCTGCTGCAGTTCATCGAGAAGACCGGCATTCCGTTCCTCACGACCCAGCTCGGCAAGGGCGTGATCGACGAGCGCCACCCGAAATTCCTCGGCTGCGCGGCGCTGTCGGCGGGCGACTTCGTCCACCGCGCGGTCGAGGCGTCGGACTGTATCGTCAACCTGGGTCATGACGTCATCGAAAAGCCGCCCTTCTTCATGAAGCAGGGCGGCCCGACGGTGATCCATGTGTCGAGCAAGACCGCCGAGGTCGACCCGGTCTATTTCCCCGACATCGAGGTCATCGGCGACATCGCCAACGCGGTCTGGCAGATGAAGGAAGACATCGTCCCCAACGGCGGTTGGAAGTTCGACCATATGCTCGCCTTCCGCAAGGCCGAGGTCGAACATACCGCGCCGCTCGCCGCCGATACGCGCTTCCCGATCTTTCCGCCGCATCTGGTGCAGTCGATCCGCGACGCGATGCCCGACGACGGGATCATCTGCCTCGACAATGGCGTGTACAAGATATGGTTCGCGCGCGGCTATACCGCGTGCAAGCCCAACACCGTGCTGCTGGACAACGCGCTCGCGACGATGGGCGCCGGCCTGCCCTCGGCGATGATGTCGGCGATGGTCTATCCCGACCGCAAGGTCATGGCGATCTGCGGCGACGGCGGCTTCATGATGAACAGCCAGGAGATGGAGACCGCAGTGCGCCTCGGCCTCAACCTGACGGTGCTGATCCTCAACGACAGTTCCTACGGCATGATCCGGTGGAAACAGGCAAACATGGGTTTCAAGGATTGGGGCCTGACCTATGGCAACCCCGATTTCGTCAAATATGCCGAAAGCTATGGCGCCAAGGGGCATCGCGTCGAGAGCGCGGCGCATCTGAAAGAACTGCTCGCGCACACGCGCGACACGCCGGGCGTGCATCTGATCGACTGCCCGGTCGACTATTCGGAGAACGACCAAATTCTCAACATCGACATTAAGAAGCTGTCGAAGGAGCTTTAAGCTTTCAGCCCCTCCCGCTTACGGGAGGGGCTGCGAAGACTTGCGAGCTTGCTCGCTAGTCGCAGCGGGGTGGGCATCGCACCCTGCTGACCCACCCCCAACCCCTCCCGCAAGCGGGAGGCGGGAGAAGCTGAATGAAACTCAAGGACGTCTATCCGCTCTACCTCAACAACAAGGCGGTGCAGCCGAACACGGACCTTGCGGTGATCGACAAGTTCACCGGCGAGATCGCATTCCGTACCGCGCTCGCGACCCCGGACGTGATCGACGAAGCGATCGCGGGTGCCGTCCGCGCCGCCGAGCCGATGGCGCGGCTCGCGAGCTTCGAACGGCGCGATGTGCTCGCCCATTGCGTCGCGCGCTTTCAGGAGCGGTTCGACGAACTCGCCTATGCGCTGTGCGTCGAGGCCGGCAAGCCGATCGCCGACAGCGAAGGCGAGGTCACGCGCCTGATCGACACCTTCCGCATCGCCGCTGAGGAAGCGACGCGCAATTATGGCGAGATCCAGCCGCTCGATATCTCGCCGCGCGCCAAGGGCTATATGGGCATGTGGAAGCGCGTGCCGATCGGGCCGTGCAGTTTCATCTCGCCCTTCAATTTCCCGCTGAACCTCGCCGCGCACAAGATCGCGCCGGCAATCGCGGTCGGTTGTCCCTTCGTGATGAAGCCCGCGTCGATGACCCCCCTCGGCGCGATCATCATGGGCGAGGTACTCGCCGAATGCGACATATTGCCCGAGGGTGCGTTCAGCATCCTGCCCGCAAGCCGCGACGGTGCCGACCTGTTCACGACCGACGAACGACTGAAACTGCTGAGCTTCACCGGTTCGCCAGGCGTCGGTTGGGATCTCAAAGCCAAGGCGGGCAAGAAGAAGGTCGTGCTTGAGCTCGGCGGGAATGCTGCGGTGATCGTCGACAAGGACGCCGACCTCGACCATGCGCTCGCGCGGATCATCTTCGGCGGCTATTATCAGTCGGGGCAAAGCTGCATCCATGTCCAGCGCACGATCATCCACGAGGACATCTACGACCGCTTCCGCGACATGCTGACCGCGAAGGTCAAGACGCTGAAATCGGGCGATCCGAAGCTGCGCGATACCTTCATCGGACCGATGATCTCGGCGAAGGAAGCGCTGCGCCTGAAGGGCTGGATCGACGCCGCGGTGGCGGCGGGCGCGACCTTGCTCGCGGGCGGCGGATGCGAGGGCAACATGCTCGAGGCAACGCTGCTGGAGAATGTCCCCGATGACACCGACGTCGTGCGCGAGGAAGCCTTCGGCCCCGTCGTCGTCCTGTCGAAATTCGCGCAGTGGGAGGATGCACTTGCCGAGGTCAACGACAGCGAGTTCGGCCTGCAGGCGGGCATTTTCACGCGCGATATCCACAAGATACTCGAGGCGTGGGACCATCTCGACGTCGGCGGCATCGTCGTCAACGACGTCTCCTCCTACCGCGTCGACAACATGCCCTATGGCGGCGTGAAGGATTCGGGGCTCGGCCGCGAGGGCGTGCGTTTCGCGATGGAAGACATGAGCGAAATCAGGAATTTGGTGATCCGGCGAACCTGATTGGCACAGAAACTTGCCGTCATATGTGTCAAATCGGCAACGTCATCGAACTGAAGTCGAACTTTCATCATTTTGTCGCGGGTTCGCCGCGCACGCTGTAACAAAACTCCTGTCTAGGCCGTGGGCAGCCAAGGCTGCTTACGGAGTACGACATGGCCTCGATCTCGACCCTGCCGATCCCCGCCCGTTTTGCCGATCCCTTCACCACCGATCCCCATATTCCGGAACGCGTGATCGGCGAACGGCGAAGCTATCGCACCGTGTGGGTCAGCGATATCCACCTCGGCACGCGCGGCTGCAACGCGCCGCTGCTGATCGACTTTTTCGACCATGTCGATTGCGAGACGCTGTACCTGGTTGGTGATATCATCGACGGCTGGCGGCTCAAGAAGCGCCACTTCTGGCCGCCCGAGCATAATGACGTCGTCTGGCGCGTGCTGAAGCGCGCAAAGCGCGGCACGCGCGTCGTCTATGTCCCTGGAAACCACGACGAGATGGTCCGACCCTTTGACGGCTTCGACTTCGGCGGCGTCGAGATCCGCCGCGAGGCTGTCCACGAGACCGCCGACGGCAAGAAGCTGCTGATCGTCCATGGCGACGAATTCGACGCGGTGATGCTTGCGCATCGCTGGCTCGCCTTCGTCGGCGACGCCGCCTACACCGGGCTGATGAAGTGCAACGTCGTGGTGAATTGGGTGCGCCACAAGCTCGGCCTGCCCTATTGGTCGCTGTCGATGGTCGCGAAGCACAAGGTCAAGAACGCGGTCCAGTTCATCGGCCATTATGAGGAAGTCGTGGCGCACGCGGCCCGCGCCCGCGGGGTCGACGGCGTCGTCTGCGGCCACATCCACAGCGCCGAGATGCGCGAGATCGAAGGCGTCAACTACTATAATGACGGCGACTGGGTCGAGGGATGCACCGCGTTGGTCGAGCACCACGACGGACGCATGGAAATCCTGCACTGGGCGCAGGAAGTCGCGGCGCGCAACACCCCCGCGCAACTGTCGCTGCCCGCACCGGCCAAGGCGGCCTGAGGCGCGCCGCGTGAGAATCCTGATCGTCACCGACGCCTGGGCGCCGCAGGTCAACGGCGTCGTCCGGACATTGCAGGCGACGATCGGCGAACTTGGCGCCAAGGGGCATGAGGTGGGCGTGATTTCGCCAGACCTGTTCCGCTCGATCCCCTGCCCGACCTATGGCGAAATCCGCTTGGCCTTCGCAGGACGGCGTGCGGTCGGCCGGCGCATCCGCGCCTTCGCCCCGCAGGCGATCCACATCTCGACCGAAGGACCGCTTGGCCTCGCGGCGCGGCGCTGGTGCCTGCAGAATCATTTTCCCTTCACGACCGCCTATCACACGCGCTTCCCCGAATATGTCGCGGCGCGGCTGCCGGTGTCGCCCGACTTCGTTTGGCGCTTCATCCGCTGGTTCCACCGCCCGGCGCAGCATATCATGGTCGCGACGCGCAGCCTCGCGCACGAGCTTGCCGCGCAGGGCCTGACGCAAACGATGATGTGGGAACGCGGCGTCGACCATGCGCTGTTCCGACCCGACCGCGCCCCCCTCTGCGCGTTCGACGGCTTGCAGCGGCCGATCCAGCTCTACGTCGGCCGCGTCGCGGTCGAAAAGAATATCGAGGCTTTCCTCGAAACCGCGCAGCCCGGAACGAAGGTCATCGTCGGTGACGGCCCCGCGCTCACCGAATTGCAGGCGCGCTATCCCGAAGCCCGCTTCCTTGGCAAGCTCGGTGGCGAAACGCTCGCGGCCGCCTATGCCGGGGCCGACGTCTTCGTCTTCCCGAGCCGTACCGACACCTTCGGGCTTGTCGTCATCGAGGCGCTGTCGTGCGGCACGCCGGTCGCCGCCTATCCGGTTCCCGGGCCCGGCGACATCATCCGCGACAGTGCAGGTGCGCTGGACGACAACCTCGATCGCGCGATCGCCATGGCGCTGGCGTGCAGTCGCGCCGACGCTGCCGCGCTGGGCGCGCGCTACAGCTGGGAAGCCTGCACCGTGCAGTTCCTGCAAGCGCTGACCTTCGTCCCGTCAGGCGAGACCTCGGAAATCGAACCGCTGATGGCAACGCCCAGCCTCGCCTAGCGTCTGAACCCTAGAAAGACTTGCGCCACTCAAGCTCGACATAGCGGCCCAGCGGGTCGGTATATCCCGGCTGGTAGTTGATGGGCACCAGCCCGTTCGCGTCGGTGATGCGGCGCTGGGCGTCGAACAGATTGTCGACCGACAACCGCAGGCGCGAGCCCTTCAGGAAAGGAAGATTCTTCGTTATTTCGGGTTTCTGGCTGAAATCGACAAAGAAACGCAGGTTGAAAGTCGCTAGGTCGCCGAACTTCAGGTCGCCCGCGCTGCCGCCGGTGACCGTGCTGCCGCTGTCATATTTCGCGCTGACGCGCGCGCCGAGCCCCTTGTAGAAGACCCCGCCGTCCAGCTCGACGAGATTGCGGTTGCTGCCGCCGCCATTGCCCGTTGCCGAGCCGTTCAAAAGGTCGAGTTCGGGCACACCCGGACGGATCAGCACCGTGTCGGTCAGCTTGATCGTATGATAGAGCGACACCTGCCAGCGCCCGCCCTGCGGCTGGCCGAACAGGCCGGGACCGCCGCGACCGCGGAAACCGCCGCCTCCACCGCCGCCCGGACCGCCTGGGCCACGCGGGCGCTCGGCGCCGGGTGCGCCGCCGGCGGGGCGAGGCCCGCCAGTCGGTCGCCCTGCACCGGGTCCACCCTGCGCGGGCTGGCCGAAGCTCTTGCCGAAGTTGAATCCCCAGCGGATCTGCGAGTTTTCGGTGCGGTCGAAATTGACCGGCCGCTGGTCGAGCGCGACGAGGACGCCGTTCGCATCGCGCGTCACGCGGTCGGGGAAAGCCGCCTCGATTTCGGGCGTCAGCAACGGGAAGCTGTTCGCCGTGTCATAGCTCTTGTTGCGGTTGTAATTGACCGAGACATTCAGCCCGTCGACCATCGGCAGCGACCAGTTCAGCCCCAGCTTGAGGTCGCGGCGCTGTTCGGCGCGCAGAAACGGATTGCCGCCCGTCGTCGTTGTGATCTCGACCGTCTGGCCGGTCGCGAAGTCGTAATAGGTGACCGCCGGCGTCACCAGCGGCGCAGCGCCAAGTTGCTGGATACCCGGTGCAGCCTCATCGCTGTTGAAGCTCGCGATCAGCGATAGATTTTTCGTGATCCCCCAGTTGAGGTTCGCACCCCAGCTCGTCAGCGACTGGAAATCGCTGGGGTTCGCCGCCTGACCACTGAGCGTCAGCGACACGGTGCCGATCTTTCCCACATTATAATCGGGATCGAGCAACGGGATGGTCAGCGACCCGAACACGCTCGGCAGGTCACGGCCGAGGTCGCTCGTCGTGATCGCGCCCGAGCGTTCGGAGCGGCTGTCGTAGCGGATGCCCGAATAGCTCCCCGTCATCGACAGGCGGATCGGCCCCGCCCAGCCCTCGGTCACGGTGCCCGACAGATTGCCGCTGCCCCCGAAGGTCTGCTGGCTGCTGTCGAACCGGTCGCGCGCGCCGCTGTCGCGGTCGGTGAAGGTCCGCTGGTCGGCATCGGCATAATTGCCCGACAGCGACCAGCGCCAGTCGCCGAGCATTCCGTTGACGCTCGCGGTCGAGGTCAGATTCGTGCTGCGGCTGTCGCGGGTCAGCGGATCGTCGACATTACCGTTCCGCGGCCCGAGGAACGACAGGCTGTCGGTCTGGTCGAAGCGAATGTTGAGCGACGCGTCGGTGACCTTGTTGAGGCTGCGCTGGATCGTCCCGTCGATCGAATAAGTGTCGGATTCGGGGAGCAGGCTGCGTCCGGTATCGCCCAGATCGCGCTCGCGTTCCAGGAGCATCGTGCTGTGCTCCCAACCGCCATTGAGGTTGACGCGGCCGTTCTTGCCGATCGCGACGAAGCTCGGCTCGATCTCGCTCTGGAAGCGGCCGCCCTGCGTCGGGATGCCGCCCTCGGCCTCGATCGCCAGCTGGCGGAAATTGGGCTTGAGCACGAGGTTCACGACGCGCTCGTCGGCCGAATAGCCGTATTGGAGCGCGACTTCCTCGGGGAAAATCTCGACCTTCGCGATCGCCTCGGGCGGTAGGTTCCGCACCTCGCCGAAGCCACCGATACGGCGCCCATTGACCAGGATCACCGGCCGGCCGCTTCCGCGCCCGCGGCCCGAGCGCGTCTGCGGCGCCAGCGCGGTGATCAGGTCGGCGACGTTGGAGACGCCATAGCTCGCGATCGCCGCCTCATCGAGTTCGGCCTCGGCCGCAATATCGGTCTCGAGCTGGCCGGCAAGCCGCGGCGCGGTGACGACGATCTCGTCGCCGTCGATATCGTCATAATCGTCGTCGGCCGCCGACGGCGCGGGATCCGCGGCGGGCTGATCGGCAACCGCGACGGCGGCAGCGGCTCCTTCGTCCTCCGCCATCGCGGGCATCGCCAGCGACGCGCCTGCGGCCAGCAAGATCGCGCGCGTGGAAAGGGAGAGGCGATATTTTTTCATTGGGGAGAGGCCTTGTTCTTTGTCTATCTTGGTTTTTTCTTGCCACGCCGGGGCTTAACGCGGCCTGACACGGCTCTTTGTTCGCGGTTCAGCTATGTCGCAATTGTCGCAACAATGTGTCGGGGCCACCCCCGTTCCACAAACGACCGATATCGACCGCTGGACAGCAGGGGCGCGCCTCTTTATCGGCCAGCCATGCCGACTCCCGACTCTCCCATCGCCCCTGAATCGATCCTGATCATCGACTTCGGAAGCCAGGTCACCCAACTTATCGCCCGCCGCGTCCGCGAAGCCGGTGTCTATAGCGAAATCGTCCCGTTCAGCGCCGCCGAAGCCGCGCTCGCGCGGATGCAGCCAAAGGGCGTGATCCTCTCGGGCTCGCCCGCATCGGTTCCCGCCGACGGCAGCCCCCGCGCGCCGCAGTCGGTGTTCGACAGCGGCCTTCCCGTCCTTGGCATCTGCTACGGGCAGCAGGTGATGAGCCAGCAGCTCGGCGGCCGCGTCGAACCCGGCGGCGTCGACGGCGAGCGCGACGGCGAGTTCGGCCGCGCCTTCCTGACCGTCACCGAACCCTGCGTGCTGTTCGACGGGCTGTGGAGCGTCGGCGAACGCCACCAGGTGTGGATGAGCCACGGCGACCGCGTCACCGAGTTCGCGCCCGGCTTCCGCATCGTCGCGGTCAGCGACGGTGCCCCCTTCGCGGTGATCGCCAATGATGAGCGCCGATATTACGGCACCCAATTCCATCCCGAGGTCGTCCATACGCCCGACGGCGCCAAGCTGATCGCCAATTTCGTCCGCCACGTCTGCGGCTGCGCGGGCGACTGGACGATGGCCGAGTTCCGCGCGACCAAGATTGCCGAAATCCGCGAACAGGTCGGCGACCAGCGCGTCCTCTGCGGCCTGTCGGGCGGCGTCGACAGCGCGGTCGCGGCGGTGCTGATCCACGAAGCGATCGGCGAGCAGCTCACCTGCGTCTTCGTCGACCACGGCCTGCTCCGCATGAACGAACGCGAGCAGGTCGAGCGCCTGTTCCGCGATCATTACAATATTCCGCTGGTGGTCGTCGATGCCGAGGAGCGCTTCATGAGCGGCCTCGCGGGCGTCACCGACCCCGAGGCGAAGCGCAAGTTCATCGGCGGCGAATTCATCAACGTGTTCGAGGAAGAGGCGAAGAAGATCGGCGGCGCCGACTTCCTCGCGCAGGGCACGCTCTATCCGGACGTAATCGAGAGCGTCAGCTTCACTGGCGGGCCGAGCGTGACGATCAAGAGCCACCACAATGTCGGCGGCCTGCCCGAACGCATGAACATGAAGCTGGTCGAACCGCTGCGCGAGCTGTTCAAAGATGAAGTCCGCCTGCTCGGCAAGGAACTGGGGCTTCCCGACATCTTCGTCGGCCGCCACCCCTTTCCCGGCCCCGGCCTCGCGATCCGCATCCCCGGGGAAGTGACCAAGGAACGCTGCGACATCCTGCGCAAGGCCGACGCTGTCTATCTCGAGGAAATCCGCAACGCCGGCCTATACGACGCGATCTGGCAGGCGTTCGCGGTGCTGCTCCCGGTCCGCACCGTCGGCGTGATGGGCGACTATCGCACCTATGACAGCGTCTGCGCGCTCCGCGCCGTCACCTCGACCGACGGCATGACGGCGGACATCTATCCCTTTGATGCGACCTTCCTGTCGCGCTGCGCGACCCGCATCATCAACGAGGTCGAAGGCATCAACCGCGTGGTCTATGACTATACGTCCAAACCGCCGGGCACGATCGAGTGGGAATGATTCGGGGCACGAAAAGCCCCGAAACCATGTCCAACTTCGAATTCCAACTATTTGGAAAATTTATTTTGTTGTCGATGTCAATCGACGACAATCGGTGGGCAGCCTTCGTTTCTGGCGGGTCGGCTGTCGGCCTTGGATACCCTTGTGCCTTCCAGAAATCGTGGATACCGTCAGGGACACATCAGCCCACGGCGGCATTTTTTCTCTAACATTCGGCAAAGCAGTGGTTTTTCGGGCGGGAGAGCTGCGTTTTGAGGCTGACGGTATTTTTCAGTCGGGGTACGACTCATGCTAACCGATTCAGAACTCAAGCATTTGAAACAAAAAGAAAAACCATATAAGGTCTCGGACTGTGATGGCACGTATGTGCTGGTCAATCCCCGCTGCACGATTTCCTTTGTGTGTGGGCTACCGTCTGCATAGCAGCGAGAAAAGAGGCGCATCAAGAAAGCAAAGAGCTTTGGCCAGTTCGGCGAGAAATGGCTGCAAGCGGCTCCCATGGCCGACAGCACGCGAGCTATGCGACGGTCGATTTTCGCACGGGAGTTGCTTCCGATCAAGCCAGTCTTCTTACCGAGATCACCGCCGTTGTCAGGTCGGCCCGGACGAACTTGACACCGCCGATGGGCTCGGGGTTGTCGCGGGCCGCGGTGATGACCCGGGCGCCGCCGGCGAGAAAGGGATCGACGGTGGCGCGACCGAGACCCTTGGTGCCGCCGCTGACGAGCACCCGCTTCCCCGCAAATTCGTTCGGATCAGCCTGGATGCTCACAGCGTGATCTCCAGCGTCTTGATAGTCTCGTTTTCGAGCGCAAAGGCGTAGGTGAAGCGGATCGGGCTGCCTTTGAAGTGGCCATGGGCGGGCCCTTCGACGACAACCTTGCCGTCTTCATGGCGGAGGCTGTCCGGCGTGAAGATTGCTTTCACGGCCACGACTTCCTGTTCGAACAAGGTCCGGAGTGCTGCTTGGCCCGCGTGCGGACGCCCGATGTCGAAGAGCACCGCATCGGCGGCAAAAGGCTTCAGCATGGCGTCAACGTCGAGCCGTGCGTTGGCCTCGATATAATCGGCGATGGGTTTCGGCAACGCGTCGAGAAGCGCTTCGGCGCCGCCGCGCTGATTGTCGTGGGCACTGGTCTGCATCTCGATTCTCCTTCGGTTTGGCTTGCCTCCCAATTAGTGCTTGAACATTGTGCGAATAAGTAGGTCAATTTTGGATGAGTTGATGAAGGATTCGGGATAATGAACCGATTGGCGCTTCGAGATTTTGATGCCGTGATCGCTGTGGCGCGGCGGGCATCCTTCCGGCAGGCGGCCATCGATCTGGACATGTCGACGACCGCGCTCAGCCATATGATTGCGCGGATCGAAGCCGAGCTTGGGGTGCGGCTGTTCAACCGGACGACGCGGAGCGTGGCACTGACCGACGCTGGACGGATCTTCGTCGATCGCCTCGGCCCCTCCCTTCAGGATGTCCGCGACGCCATCGAGATCGTGCGCGAGCGCCGCGGGACGCCGACGGGCATACTGCGCATCAACGCGCCACCCTTCGCCGCGCGCTCGCCCGTCTTCACAGATCTTATCCTCGCATATGCCCGCCGATACCCCGACATGCATGTCGATCTGGTGACCGAAGGGCAGCTGCGCGATATTGTCGCCGAAGGATTCGATCTGGGCGTTCGCGTCGCCTCCCTTGTGCCGTCCGACATGATTGCGCTGTCCCTCGGCGAGGCCCAGCGCTTTGCCGTCGTCGCCTCACCTGCCTATCTGGCCGAGCGACCGCATCCGTCGATACCGACCGATCTTGCCGGCCACGCCTGCATCCGCGTTCGCCTTCCCGATGGCTCGCTCTACCGCTGGCATTTCGCAAAAGGCGGCGACACGGCGCAGCTCGAGGTGAGCGGGCCCATGACCTTCGATGACCTTCCGCTATCCCTTGCCGCGGTCCGGGCCGGCCTGGGCATCGGCTTCTTTTTCGAACAGGACGTCGTCCAAGATATCAAAAAAGGGACACTTGTCCGCCTGCTCGCAGACTGGACACCGCCCTTCCCTGGGCTTTGCCTATATTACCCCGGGAGGCGTCACCCTTCAGCCGGCCTCTCCGCATTTCTTTTGCTCGCACGCGAATTGGGGAAGAAGAATTAGCGGCGCTTGGCCAAGTTGATACGGTCGGGTCTCAACGCACCATTCACGATGACCGCCGTTCCCCAAAAGTCGGGAAGCTGCGGGCTGCTCGGCTTCGGAACCGCCGGCAACGACACGCATTCGGTGCAGTTCGAAGGGTCAGTCGCCTATCAGCTGTCGCGCCGCGCAGTGATCGGCGGCGAATATCGCACCAAGCCCGACAATCTGGCGATCGCGCGCGAGAATGATTGGTGGGATCTGTTCGCGGCCTATGCGTTGACAAGAAACCTTACCGTCACCGCGGCTTATGTCGATCTCGGCTCGATCGCCACCTTCGACAAGCAGCGCGGCGGATTCCTGTCCGCCCAGCTCGCCTTTTAAGGGGTCCGCCATGTTTCTGATCGCTGCCGCCCTGCTCCTGCAACCCGCCGCCGAACCGCCCACCGATTGGGACAAGGAATTCGGTGTCGAGGAAAAGCAGCGCGACCCGGCCACCGGCGAATTGCCGGTCGACCCTTATGTTCGGGACAATCGCAATGCGGGCGCAACGCCCTTTGCCGGCACCGCGATGGCCGAGGCCTTTGGCGGACAGGACGGCATCCGCCGCATCGCCAGCCGCACGGCCGAATTGTCGGAAGCCGATCCGCGCATCGCCGCGATCTTTGTGTCGCACGACATGGTCCGGCTGAAACGCACCTTGTTCGAACAATTCTGTTATATCCTGAACGCCGGGTGCGATTACAGCGGCCGCGACATGGCGGCATCGCACAAGGATCTGGGCATCCGGATGCGCGACATGAACGCGCTGGTAGAAAATCTGCAGGCCGCGATGCGCGAAGAAAACATCGCCTTCGCCGCGCAGAACCGGTTCCTGAGCAAGCTGGCGCCGATGTCGGGGGACGTAATCGTGCGGTAGATCCGCGCAGGGACTGCAAGTTCCGAGTCAGTTTGGGCCGGTGCGGATCTTTCAGATTCCCGGCCTGCGGCGCGCGACGATCTTGATCTCGACCAACCCCCGATCGGGGACCAAGCGGGTCACGCCGATCGCGGTCCATGCGGGGAATGGTCCGCGAATATAGCGATGCTTCACCTTCTTGAAGACTTCGATTTGCGCGGGCATGTCCGTGTGAAAGCTGGTCATCTCGACCACACCGTCAAAGCCCGCCCCCGAACGTTCGAGCACGTCGCCGATCCTCTGGAAAGCCCGCTCGAAAGCGGCCTCCTGATCGGCGATCGTCTCGTCCGGGCGAAGCCCCGCCACCACACCCGACAGCCAAACACGGTCTCCGTCGACAACCGCGTCCGCATAGCCCCATTCTTCCAGATCGCGTTGGCGTTCGCGTTGCACGGGGACGATGACATTCTGCGACGTGCGCGCATAAGGCTCCTCGGTCGCGCCGGCGGCCGGCTGTATCGCGGCGCCGGCGGCTGCGAGCAGGGAAAGCAGCATTGATTTTTCCTTATCGACGATGGTCACGGGATGGCGTGCGCGGATTGGCCCGCCTCAGGCGCTAGCGCGGGCGAAGCGCCGCGATCGCTCCGCTGTCCAGCATATCATGAATGGTCCCGGTGATGTCGGCGCCGGGATAGAGCGCGTGCGCGGCCGCCGTGGACACGCCGATCGTTTCACCGATGCGCAGGCCCGACAGGATACGGTGTGCGGCAGGGCCGATCCGGCGGGCCTCGACGCGATCGGCTGGACGGGTGATCAGCACCCCTTCCGCTTTCCATTCGGTCGCGACCTCGGCACGCGACGGTGCGAAATGGCCGAGCCAGATCGAGGGAGCGGGCACCGCGAACCATCCGAAACGCGTCGCGGCGTGCAGTTTGACGCGGCTCGCCGACCATTGCTGGGCTGTCATGGCCGCGATGACGTCCCGCGATACCGGCGTGTCGGCGGGCGCACGCGCCGCGGCGTGATGTAATCGGTCGATCGCCGCGACCGACGACAGATAGGGCAACACGCGGCCCAACTTGCGGCCCACGATCCATTCTGGAAAGCGACAGCCATAGGCGGCAAGGTTCGGGTCGGTCGGCGGCACTTCCGCGACGAACTCGGCCGCGAGGTCGGCAAAGGACAGATGTCCCAGGATCGCGCCGACCACCGGATAATTTGCGGCGAGCGCTTCGGCGGCGGCGGCCGACGGAATCGCATGATAGGCGGCGTGCGATACGCACGACCGCGAGCGCGTGTCGGCGACCGTCCGCCGGACGGCAGCAAGATCAGACATGATGGCATCCTCTCCACAGGATGGGTGTCGCGGCGCAGGGCCGGGACGCCTCGAAGATATTGGCGCGTCAGCGCTTTTTGGGGGTCAGCGAGCCGACGCCCTTCGGCGTCCTGATTTTCGCGCAGCTGCCCTTCGCGACATATTTCCAGGCATTGCCCTGATAGTCGGTGGTCGAGGTCCCTGCGCAGCTCGTACCCGGGCCTGCAGCGCAGTCATTCTTGCCCTTGAGCGCGATGCCATAGCATTTGTCCTTGCCAGGCTGCGGCGCGACCGGGCCCGCCTGGACGGCGGCTGTGGCGAGAACCGAGAGGGTGGCGGCGGCAAGCGCAATGGTCGACTTGTTCATGATGAAAACCTTTCCGTTGTTGGCGCCCGAAGGGCGTATCCGTTCTTTCGACCAAAACGGGTGCCGCGTCCGCTACCCAGAGCGCATCGTTTCGATGCGAAAGCCGTCAACCGCAGGTCGGCTCGACCATGTGGCCGCCGATCGCCTCATGCAGGATGAAGCCTTCGAGCGGGTCGAAATCGCCGCGCCACGGCGCCGCCTCCAGCGTCCGCATCGTGTCCGCATATCCCGCCTCGCGGCGCTGGCGAATGCCCGACGGGCTGAAGTCGATATCCTTGCTGTGATCCTCGTTCGCGAGCGCCGGCGCCAGCAGCCGGATCACATGCATCCGCGTCGGGCAGCCATAGGCCGCCAGTTCGGCGACGCCCGGCTTCGCGCGGCTTCCGTCGGGGAGTAGCGCGGTCAGTTCGGTGATAACGTGGCGGAGGCGGTGGAGCTGTCGCTGGCGGCGGATATGCGTGCCTGCGCGGCTCGCATATTGGACATCCTTCTGGCGGTTCATCACGTCCCAGATCGTCTCGGGCTCGGGTCCGTGCGAATTCCAGATATGGACCGCATAGACCATCGAATCGCGGCGCGGATTGTCGTCGAACACGACCTCGACCGGCGTGTTCGAGAGGATGCCGCCGTCCCAGTAAAGCTCGCCGTCGATCCGCACCGCGGGGAAAGCCGGCGGCAGCGCGCCCGACGCCATGACATGGTCGAGGCACAGCGGCCGGTCGCGCGAGTCGAAATAATGCATCTCGCTTGTCGTCACCGCCGATGCGCCGACCGTCAGCCGCATGTCGCCGCCGTTGATACGGTCGAAGTCGATCAGGTCGGAGAGTGTCGTGCGCAGCGGCTGCGTCGAGTAATAGCCCGCCTGCTCGGCGCCGAGTGTCGCATAGACGCTGCCGAAGGCGCCGGGATTCGGGGTAAAGAAGGTCGGCAGGCCGCCGACCACGGTCGTGAAGTTGCGAAAGAAGCTCGCGACCTGCGCGGGCAGCGCTTCGTCGAAGACATGGCCATGTTCGACACGGCGCCAGAATTCGGTGAGGCTGTCGAGCCGGTCGTCGAACGCATTGCCGGCGATGATCGCGGCGTTGATCGCGCCGATCGATGTCCCGATCACCCAATCGGGTTCGACCCCCGCTTCGTGGAGCGCCTGATAGACACCGACCTGATAGGCGCCGAGCGCGCCGCCGCCCTGCAGCACGAGCACCTGCTGGCCGTGCGCTTCGAGTTCCTTGGAAAGATTCATGCTTGGTCTCCATGCAGCGAGGCGTCGCCGCCGGTGATCAGCCGCGCGCCGCGTTCGAAAGTGAGGTAGTTCCAGAGCCAGTTCGCACCGACGAGCAGCCGGTTGCGAAAACCCGCGAGGAAGAAGATGTGCGCCGTGGTCCAGACGAACCACGCGAACACGCCCGACAGCCGCAGCCAGCCGAAATCGATGACCGCACGGTGGCGACCGATCGTCGCGAGATTGCCATAGTCGCGGTAACGGAAGGGCTTTGTGCGGCCGCGCAGGATCTGCTCGCCGACATGGCGTCCCTGCTGCTTCGCGACCGGCGCGATGCCGGGCAGGCAGCGCCCCGCGGCATCGGTGAAAGCGGCAGTGTCGCCGATCGCATAGACGCCGTCATGCCCCGGTACCGACAAGTCGGGATCGACGACAACGCGGCCGACGCGATCGGCTTCGACATTCAACCACGTCGCCGCAGGCGAGGCGCGAACCCCTGCCGCCCAGACGACGGTATGCGTCGGCACGCGAGTCCCGCCGACTTCGATATAGGCATCGGTGATCGCGCTGACGCGTTGATCGGTCATCACGGTGACGCCGAGATCCTCGATCGCCTTTCGCGCCTTGTCCGACAGCGCGGGTGGAAAGGAGGCGAGCAGGCGCGGGCCGGCCTCGACCAGCAGCACCTTCGAGCAATGCGGCGTGATGCTGCGGAAATCCTGCGACACCGATCGCCGCGCAAGCTCGGCAACCGCGCCCGCCATCTCGACGCCGGTAGGCCCGCCGCCGACGATGACGAAGGTCAGCAACGCCTGCCGCCGCAAGGGATCGGGCTCGGTCTCGGCGCGCTCGAGCGCGAGCAGCACCTTGCGGCGCACCGTCGTCGCGTCGTCGATCGACTTGATACCGGGGGCGTGCGCCTCCCACTCCTCGCGCCCGAAATAGCTGTGCCGCGCGCCGGTCGCGACGATCAGCCGGTCGAAGCGCAGCGTGCGGCGGCTGGCGAGCAGTACCCGGCGATCCGCCGCGTCGATGTCGACGACGGTGTCGAGCAGCACGCGGACATTCTTGTGATGGCGCAGGATCGAGCGGATCGGCGCCGCGATATCGGCCGGGGACAGTCCGGCCGTCGCGACCTGATAGAGCAAGGGCTGGAACAGGTGATGATTGCGCTGGTCCACCAGCGTCACGCGCACATTGCCGCGCGCGAGCGTGCGTGCGGCGGCCAGGCCGCCGAAGCCGGCAC
Source organism: Sphingopyxis sp. H073 (assembly GCF_001468395.1). Classification (GTDB taxonomy): domain Bacteria; phylum Pseudomonadota; class Alphaproteobacteria; order Sphingomonadales; family Sphingomonadaceae; genus Sphingopyxis. The sequence continues at coordinate 391,300 of NZ_LNSG01000004.1, forward strand.
CGACGATCACGACATGGAGGGGGGAGCCGCCGGTTTTCATCGCCCGATGCTTCGCCACGAGAACCGGACCGGAACGCCGCGCGGGGGGACGGCCCCCTCGCCGCGCGGCGCCGGTTGCACCTGCCTGGACACGAAGAAAGCGGCAAGGTGCGGCGGCAACGGCGCGCGCATTCTGGCCGGGGGCGTCATTGCGCCGTCCATCCGCCATCGACCGGCAGCGCGGTGCCGGTGATCGACTGCCCACCCTCCGAACAGAGGAACGCCGCCAGCGCGCCGAGCTCGTCGACGCTCGCAAATTTCTTGCTCGGTTGCGCGGCGAGGAGGACGTTTTCGATCACCTCTTCGCGGCTGATCCCGCGCGCGTTCGCGGTATCGCCGATCTGGTTCTCGACCAGCGGCGTCCAGACATAGCCGGGGCAGATCGCGTTGCAGGTCACGCCGTGCCGCGCGCCTTCGAGGGCGACGGTTTTCGTCAGCCCGACGATGCCATGTTTTGCGGCGACATAGGCGCTCTTGAAGGGCGAGGCGACGAGGCCGTGCGCGGAAGCGACATTGATGATCCGTCCCCAGCCCGCTTTCTTCATCGGGCCGAAGGCGGTGCGGATCGCGTGAAACGCGGCCGACAGGTTGAGCGCGAGGATCGCGTCCCATTTATCCGCTGGAAAATCCTCGATCGGGCTGACGTGCTGGATGCCCGCGTTGTTGACGAGGATGTCGACGCGACCGAAGCGCGACAGGCTGTTGTCGACCAGCGCCACCGCGCCATCGGGCTGCAGCAGGTTGGCGCCGTCATAATCCACCCGGACGCCGTGCGCGTCAGCAAGCTCGCGGCGCACCGTTTCGATCTGCCCGGCGTCGCCGAGTCCGTTGATCACGATGTCGGCGCCCGCGGCGGCTAGCGCGCGGGCGATACCGAGGCCGATCCCGCTCGTCGATCCGGTAACGATGGCAACGCGCCCGGCGAGGGGCCGGGCGGGCTTGAGTTCGGCCAGCGGCTGAACGGTCATCATGCTTCTCCTCCATTGGGTCGGGAGAAACTATGCCGACGCCGACCCGGCCGCTGAAATGCCGTTCGTGCATCGAAACGATGCGGACAATCGAATGTCCGCGCGGCGGGGGCCCGGCTAGTTTGATGAAGCCCCGGGAAGCGGCGCAGCCGTTACCGACCCCCGCTCCCCTGCGTCGGCGTCGCCGCTTTCCGGGGCTTCAGCTTTCTTTCAGGCAAAAGGAATATCGCAATGACGTTCAATCGCATGACCCTCGCGGTTCTCGCGGCAACGGCCAGCTTCGTGGCCGCGACCCCGGCCTTCGCCGGCACCTGCCCCGCGGGCAAGACAGCCGCCAACGCGCTCGACGGCGCGCCGACCGCGCCCTCCAACGTCACCGACACCGTGATCGGTTCGGTCGACCTCGCCAAGGAAATCGGCGTTGCGAACCGCGACCTCAGGATGCGCCGCCTCGTCGTCCAGCCGGGCGGCATCGTCCCGCTTCACAGCCACGCCGGACGCCCCGCGCTGATCATCGTCGTGTCAGGCGCGGTCACCGAATATCGCAGCAGCTGCTCGGTCGGCATCGACCACGCCGCCGGCGACATCTCGAGCGAGTCCGACGGTATTTCCCACTGGTGGCGCAACAACGGAAAGACTCCTGCCGTGCTCCTGTCGGCCGACGTCAAGGCGCGCGACTGACCCAGGGCCAAGCGAGTGTGTCCAAGCCTCCGTCCCGGACCGCTCCCGGCGCGGCCCCGGCGCATTGTCGCCGGAGCCGCGCCGTCCCCGTTTTCGCGTCCCATATCCTTGCCCAAGGAAAACTGATTTGACCGACTCCTATCGCACCGGGATCGATATCCTCTCGCAAACCGGATCGACGCAGGACGAGCGTCGCAACCGCGCCGCCGAAGTCGCGCCCGACTTCGTGCGAACCGCCGTCGGCTTCACCTATGGCGACATTTTTGCCCGCCCCGGGCTCGACCTCCGGGTGCGCGAAATGGCGGCGATCGCCGCCTTCGCCGCGCTCGGCCGATCGACACTGCAGCTTCGCCAGCATGTCGAGGCCGCGCTCCATGTCGGCTGGAGCAAGGAGGAGGTGATCGAGGTGCTGATCCAGACCGCCGCCCATGCCGGTGTCGCGATGGCGATCGACGCCATCGCCGACTGCCACGACCTGCTTGTCGAATCCGCCGGCGCTTCTTCCGACTGCTGCTGATCTCAGACCGCGAGCGCGGGCCAGCCGTGCCGCCGCGCCTCGCGGACGAACGCGCCCACCGCGGGCGAATGCGGGCGGCCGCGCACCGTCGCGAGATAGACCGTGCGGCTATATTCGGGCTCGATCAGTGGTCGGACCACCAGGTCGGGATCGGTGACGCTGGACTCGGGGAAAAAGCCAAAGCCGAGACCCGCCTTGATCATCTTCTGCACCCGTTCGTCGCGCGGCGAACTGAACACCTTTTTCGGAAAAACGTGCCGCTTCACAAAATCGCGCGCGACCGTCTTGAAGACTTCGCAAGTCGATCGTCCGACATAGGGCTCGCCGTCGAGATCGGCGACCCGGATCGCGTTGCGTTCGGCAAGGCGATGCCCCGGCGGCAACAGGATGACGAAGCGTTCCTCGAAGATCGGCAGCTGATGGAATTGCTCGGGCAAATCGTCGGGCACGCCGACAAGGCTCAGGTGGATATCGCCCTTCTCCAGCGCGTCGATCATCATCGACGCCTCGCCGTCGATCACCCGCACCTCGATATCGGGATGCGCGGCCCGGAAACGGACGATCAGGTCGGCGATCAGATCGGGACCGATCGTGCACATCGCCCCCAGGGTCAGCGTGACATGCTCGGCCTTCTTCGCCGACGCTGCGGCCACCTTGGCGGCGCGCGCGCTTTCGGCGACGCTTTCGAGATAGGGCATCATCATCCGCCCGAGTTCGGACAGGTGCGTGTTGTTGCGCTCGCGGTGGAACAGCGGCCCGCCGAGTTCATGCTCGAGCTGTTGGATCGCGCGAGTCAGCGCGGGCTGGCTGACATTGCAATGTTCCGCCGCGCGCGTGAAGTTGAGCGTCTGCGCGAGCGCGACGAAATAGCGGATCTGTTGCATTTCCATAAGCGTCGTCCCCAAAGCAACGCGGCATCAAGACTATCAGCAACCAAGCGCGGCCGCCAGTTTTCAAGGCTTCGCGGTGCGAGCCTCGCCGGTTACAGCCGAAAGCCGGATCGCGAGCGCGATGGCGAGCGCCATCGTCGCGACGGCGACCCACGCATGCGGCAGCAATGCCGGCAGGCCGAGCAGGATCAGCCCGTCGTTGCTTCCCGGCACGAGCGAGGCGCCGATCCCCATCAGCGCGCCGCCGACGAGGCAGCGCAGCACGTCCGGAACGCGCGGTCGCTCGCGGCGCAGCTTGCCCGCGATCGCGCCGCCCGCCACCGCTCCGCCGAACAGCGCGGCGACCATCAGCACGCGCAGCGACAGCATCGCATCCATCGACCGCGCAAGTGCCGCAAGCGCGTCGGTATAGGCCCAATAGCCCGCGCTGAGCAGCGTCGTCACGAAGGTCACCGCGATCAGCAGCGTCGCTCGGTGCGGGTGCCACAGATGGCGTCCGATATGCCGGGCCGACATCGCCTGGATGACGCGCCAGATAGCCAAGAGCGCGAACAGCACCATGATGATTACGCCGTCGGGCCCGGCGCCGAACGATGACCCCGCATGGCCCATCGGTGCCTCCACCGGAATCAGGCAGCCGAGGAAGAAACCGACCGGTGTCGCCAACCACGCCCATTGCCCCGCCCCGATCCGGGCGACGGCGCCAAACACGCACGAGCGATTGACCCACGCGCCGACACCCAGCAGCACGCCGCCCGCGACGGTCCAGCCGGTGACAGCATAGGCGGCGGGCGTCATATGCAGCCATCCCGCCGCCGCCGCGATCGCAGCGAGCCCGCCAACCCAGATCGCGGCTTCGGCAAGCGCGGCGGCGCGACCGAAGCGCCGCTCGCTGATCGCCTCATCGAGCGCGGCCACCATACAGGTCGCACCGCGCTGGATGGCAAGCCCCATCAGCGCGGCGGAGACGAGCGCAACGGCAAGGATGCCGGCGGACGGAATCATTGCGTGGCGGCGCTCGCAATCGAGGCGGCGACCTCGCCAGCCATCTTGAACTGCGCGGCGCGGTCATTGATGCGGTAGCGCCTGGCGATCGCGCCGAAGTCGGTCCACGACACGGTGACGGCGCCCACAGCGTCCTCGGTCACGAGCATCCGCACCGGCCAGTCCAGCCCTGCGAGCGGGTTCGATTGCAGGAATTGCACCCCCAGCGGCGGGTTGCCGAACAGGACGAGCGTCGAGCGCTTCAGCGGCAGGTTCGCGCCGCGCGCGAGGTCGGCCTGGTCGATCGTCGCGAAATGGCGAATGCCCTTTACAGCGACATCGGCGGTAAGCTTCGAGACCGTTTCGTCGAAGCTGTTGGCGCTACGAAGCGAGAGGACATCGGCGGCTGTTTCGGCGCGGACGGCCGCCCGCTGTGCATGAGCGATCGGGACGGCCGCTACGAAGGAAGCGGAGATGAATAGCGGGATCAGAAACTTGAAGCGGTTCATGGGCGAACTCCTGCGAAAGATTGTCGCCGACAGTATCGTGCCCCGCCGCCGCGCAGGAAAATCGCCCTTGGCTATGGGTTCGATGCGCTGCCGCTATTGGAGCGCCGAGCTCACAATCCTGGCGCCGGACCGGCCGATTGCGGAGATTCGGCGGAGGCCGCCGATCGAGCAGGTCCTGCGGCAGAAGGGCTGCGGGTCGCTTCGGACGAAAAATTATCCCCTGCCGCTGTTTCAGCGCTTAGGGTCAGGACCTTAAAGGATCATCGGACTTTTGAACGGGAGTGAGAATACATGGACAGCCCTGAACGCATCGAAACCGAAGCCTCGGGCGGCTGCCAGTGCGGGGCGGTGCGCTGGCATGTCACCGCGGTGCTCGACACGTCGCACATCTGCCACTGCCGCATGTGCCAGAAGGCCGCCGGCAATTTCTTCGCGGCGCTGATCGGGGTGCCGCGCGATGCGCTGACCTGGACGCGCGGGAGCCCTGCGACCTTCAACAGTTCGGACAAGGCCGCGCGCGGCTTTTGCCACGACTGCGGCACGCCGCTCACCTATGATTATTTCGACAGCAAGCACATCAACCTGACGACGGGCTCGTTCGACGAACCCGCGAAGTTCGCGCCGCGGATGCAGTTCGGCGTCGAAGGCCAGCTTGCCCTCTTCGCCGACCTGCCGATCAGCGCAGAAGGCACCACCGAAGAGACGATGAGCAGCGTCGCCGACGCGATCAAGGCGAGCAATCACCAGCATCCCGACCACGACACGCCGCACTGGCCCGCATAATTCGTCAAGCGCCTCCCCGTCGCCTGTGATATCTCCCTCATGGCTTTGGGGAGGGCTTGCGAATGGCGACACTGCCGATCGGAACGCGCATCAGCCGCGCACGACTGACGTGGGTCGTCGCGCTGATCGCACTGTCGGTCCTGCTCAACTACGTCGATCGCGGCGCGATCGGCGTCGCGGCGCCGCTGATGAAGGACGAGTTGCAACTCACCGCGACCGGCTTCGGGGTCGCGGTGTCCGCCTTTTTCTGGGTCTATGCGCCCGCCTGCCTGTTCGTAGGCTGGCTGTGCGACCGCTACTGCGTCTATCGGGTCTTCGCGTTCGGCGTCGCAATCTGGTCGATCAGCACCGCGCTCACCGGTTTCGTCGGCGGGCTCGCCTCGCTCGTCCTGTTGCGGCTGTTCCTCGGGCTCGGCGAGAGCATCGCCTTTCCGGGCAGCAGCAAGATTTTCGCTGCCGAAGTTCCGGTCGAGCGGCGCGGAATCGCCAATGCATCGGTGTCGGCGGCGCTCGCCTTCGGCCCGGCCGTCGGCGTCCTGCTCGGCGGCGTCATCCTTGGCGGATGGGGATGGCGCGCGGTGTTCTGGGTGTTCGGGCTCGGTACCCTCTTGTGGCTCGTACCTTGGCAAATCGCTTCCGCCCCGCTTCGCGCCCAAAGCATCGTCGCTCCGCCCGGCGAGCGCGTGTCGATCACCGGCCTGCTCCGTATTCCAACGCTTTGGCGCATGGGGTTCGTGCATTTCCTGTCCAACTACGGCTTTTATTTCGTCCTCGCCTGGCTACCGCTCTACCTCGTCAACTCGCGCGGCTATTCGATCGCCGAGATGACCGCGCTGACGACATTGAGCTTCACGACGCAGGGTGTCGTCGCGCTCGCAGGCGGCTGGTTCTCCGATCGGATGGTGGCCGGGGACGCGAACGAGGGCGAGCTTCGCCGCTCGCTGATGATCGCGGGCCAGCTCGCGACCGCTGCGGCGATCGCGGGGATCGCGGTCGCCGAAAGCTCGCTGATGCTCGGGATATGGCTCGCGCTCGCGGGTTTCGGAACCGGGCTGATCGCGACCAACCTGTTTGCGGTCGCGCAGATTTTTGCCGGTCCGCGCGCAGCGGGAAGCTGGGTCGGCGTCCAGAACGCGCTTGGCAATGTGTCGGGGATCGTCGGACCGATTATCACCGGACTGATCGTCGATTATCTCGGTGGCTATACCTATGCCTTCGCGACCGCGGCTGCGCTTGCCGCGCTCGGCGCTCTGCTCTGGTGGGTGCTGATCCCCGAAATCCGCACCCTCGACATCTGAAACCCGCACTGGCGAATCCCGGCGCGCGCGATTAGAGCCGCCGCATTCCAGCCACCGACGGAGCGCGCCCATGACCCCCACCGCCAAAATCCTGCTGCTCGGTTCGGGCGAACTCGGGCGCGAGTTCGTGATCTCGGCAAAGCGGCTCGGTTGCCATGTCGTCGCGTGCGACAGCTATGACGGCGCCCCCGCGATGCAGGTCGCCGACGAGCACGAGGTCTTCTCGATGCTAGACGGCGACGCGCTGCGCGCCGCAATTGAAAGGCACCAGCCCGACCACATCGTGCCCGAGGTCGAGGCGATCCGTACCGAAATCCTCGCCGAGGTCGAAGCAGAGGGCTTCCACGTCGTCCCCTCGGCGCGCGCGGCGCAGCTGACGATGAACCGCGATGCCATCCGCGACCTTGCCGCGAGCGAACTCGGCCTCAAAACCTCGACCTTCGAATATGCAACAAACCGCGAAGAACTGGCGAGCGCTGCCGCACGCATCGGATTTCCGCTCGTCGTAAAGCCCGTCATGTCCTCGTCGGGCAAGGGGCAGAGCACGGTCAAGGACGCCGAGGGGATCGATGCCGCGTGGGATTATGCCGCCGCCGGAATGCGCGGCGACCGGCTGCGCGTGATCGCCGAAGCCTTCATCGACTTCGACTATGAAATCACGCTGCTGACCGTCCGCCACAAGGATGGCGTGTCGTTTTGCCCGCCCATCGGCCACCGGCAGGAACGCGGCGACTATCGCGAAAGCTGGCAGCCCGCGGCGATGTCGGATGCTGCGCTCGCGAGTGCGCAAGATATGGCAACCAAGGTCGTTGGCGCACTCGGCGGGCACGGTATCTTCGGGGTCGAATTTTTCGTGAAGGGCGACGAGGTCATCTTCTCTGAGCTGTCACCCCGCCCGCACGACACCGGCATGGTCACGCTGATCTCGCAGGCGCTGTCGGAATTCGATCTCCACGCCCGCGCGATCCTCGGCCTGCCCATCCCCGCGATCGACGTTCCCGACGCCAGCGCCAGCGCGGTGCTGCTCGCCGACCGCGACGCGGTGGATTTCGCGATCACCGGACTCGCCGACGCATTGACCGCGCCCAATGCCGAGACCGCGGTCGATGCCCGCATCTTCAGCAAGCCCGTCACCCGCCCCTACCGCCGCATGGGCGTCGCACTCGCGAAGGTCGAAGTCGGCTCAACCGACGAGGCGCGTGCGGCGGCGGTCGCGGCGGCGGCCAAGCTGACGATCGAGTATCGCTGACAATTCCGCCGATCGGCGCTATGACGGCGCCGGAGGATGGCTATGCTCCGGTGGCTGGTTCGCATCGTCGCGCTGTTGGTCGCGGTCGCCGCATTATTGTGGTTGACCGTTTCTTACGTGACGCCGCAGCCTGCGATCTGGGCGATCCGCGCCCTGTTCGATTCAGGATCGGATGCAGCGAGCGCAAAGCTGCTCCCGAAAGTCCCAGCCAATATCGAGACGACGGGCGCCGTCCGCTATGACCCGTCCGATCCCGACGCGCTGCTCGATGTCTTTCGCCAGAGAGGTGCAGCGGCGTCCCAACCCGCGATCATCTGGATTCACGGCGGCGGTTTCGTTTCGGGTAATCGCCATATCGTCGCCGAATATCTGAAGATTCTGGCAGCCCGGGGCTTCGTCACCGTGACGGTCGACTATACGATCGCGCCCGAGGCGCATTACCCGACCCCGATACGCCAGACGAACAAGGCGCTAGGCTATATCGTCGCCAATGCGGCGCGTTACGGCATCGATCCCGACCGCGTCCTGATCGGCGGCGACAGCGCCGGGGCCCAGATTGCGGCGCAGGTGGCGGCGCTGGCCACCAACCCCGCTTATGCCAAGGCCGTAGGCATTTCCCCTTCGGTCGGGCCCGATCGGATCAAGGGCGCGATCCTGTTTTGCGGCGCGCACGACGTGACGATGCTCAATCTCGACGGCAAACTCGGCCCCTTTCTGCGCGCGGTCGTCTGGGCCTACGGCGGCAAGCGTGACGCGATGAGCGACCCGGCGTTCCGCCTGATGGCTGTCCCCGATCATGTGACAAAGGATTTCCCGCCCGTCTTTATCACCGCCGGCAATGCCGACCCGCTCCTCGGCCAGTCGAAAAGGCTCGCCAATCGGCTGAAAGCCGCGGGAGCGATAACCGATCCGCTATTCTTTCCTGCGGATTATTCGCCCGCTCTCGGCCACGAATATCAGTTCGATCTCGACAGCCCGGCGGGCCGGCAGGCCTTCGAGCGCACCGTCGCCTTCGCGCGCCGCGTGACAGAGAAGAAAGCGGGACCATCACGCTAGGCCGCCCGCGCCGCCGCTGCTACACCGCCGCCATGTCCGAGAAGAATCATCTCTATCTGGTCGATGGCTCCAGCTACATCTTCCGCGCCTATCACCGCCTGCCGCCGCTGACGAACCCGAGCGGCGTGCCGGTCGGCGCGGTCTATGGCTATACGACGATGCTGTGGAAGCTCGCGAAGGACCTGCACGACGCCGACGGGCCGACGCACCTTGCGGTCATCCTCGACCATAGCAGCCAGTCGTTTCGCAACGAGATTTACGACCAGTATAAGGCGAACCGCCCCGAACCGCCCGAGGATCTGCGCCCGCAATTCCCGCTGATCCGCGACGCGACCCGCGCCTTCTCGCTGCCGTGCATCGAGATGGAGGGGTTCGAGGCCGACGACCTGATCGCCAGCTACGCCGAAGCCGCGGTGCGCGAGGGCTGGGACGTTACCATCGTGTCCTCGGACAAGGATCTGATGCAGCTGATCCGCGAACCCGCCGGCGGCCCGCACGTCGACATGCTCGACACGATGAAGAATGTCCGCCTCGGGCTGGCGGCGGTCGACGAGAAGTTCGGCGTCTCCCCCGACCTTGTCGGCGACGTGCTCGCGCTGATGGGCGACAGCGTCGATAACGTCCCCGGCGTGCGCGGTGTGGGACCGAAGACGGCGACCAAGCTGATCCAGGAATATGGCAACCTCACCGCCGCGCTCGACGGCGCCGGGACGATGAAGGCCAGCAAGCTTCGCGACAATCTGATCGAGCACCGCGGCATGGCTGAACTGTCGCGCATCCTCGTCGACCTCAAGCGCGACGTGCCGCTGCCCGATCCGCTCGATTCGCTGAAGCTCGGCGCAATCCCGCCCGCGCCGCTGAAAGCCTTCCTCGACGAGCATGGGTTCCGCTCGCTCTCGGCCAAACTCGACAATGGCGCGACGCCAAGCGGGCCGCCGACGTTGCCGCGCGCGAACGCGAAGGTTGCGCCCGCGGCTCTCGCCGTTCCGTCGACGCCCACCCTGCCCGCGTGGCCGGCGATCGACCGTGCGCTCTATGAAACGGTGGCGACGCTCGATGCGCTCGACCGCTGGATCGCGGAGGCGCGCGCCGCGCATGTCGTTGCGATCGACACCGAGACGGCAAGCCTCGACAGCGTCACCGGCGACCTCGTCGGGGTCAGCCTGTCGACCAGCGCCGGCAAGGCCTGCTACATCCCGCTCGGCCACGGAGGCACCGACATGTTTGCCGAAAAGCCCGAGCAAATTCCCATGAAGGAAGCGCTCGCACGGCTCGGCGCGCTGTTCGCCGACGATGCAGTGCTCAAGGTCGGGCACAACCTCAAATATGACATCGGCGTGCTGGCGCAGCATGGGCTGACCGTCGCGCCCTATGACGATACGATGGTGATGAGCTTCGCACTCGACGCGGGCAAGCACGGTCATGGCCTCGACGAATTGTCGAAGCTGCACCTCGACCATGTCTGCCTGTCGTTCAAGGAAGTGTGCGGCGCCGGCAAGTCGCAGATCAGCTTTGCCGAGGTGCCGCTCGACCGGGCGACCCAATATGCCGCCGAGGATGCCGAGGTCGCGTGGCGGCTTTGGAAGCTGCTGAAACTCCGCCTGCCGCTCGAAGGCGGGACGCGCGTCTATGAAATGGTCGATCGCCCGCTTGCCGCCATCGTCGAGGGGATGGAGCGCGTCGGCATCACCGTGAACCGCGACTATCTGGCGAAGCTGTCGGCTGAATTCGCAAGCGAGATGCTGCGTATGGAAGGCGAGATTCACGCACTCGCGGGTCAGCCATTCACGATCGGAAGCCCGAAGCAACTCGGCGAAATCCTGTTCGACAAGCTCGGGCTCAAGGGCGGGCGCAAGGGCAAATCGGGCGATTGGTCGACCGACCAGAGCGAACTCGAACGGCTCGAACGCGACGGGGTGCCGATCGCGAGGCTGATCCTCGAATGGCGCCAACTCGCGAAGCTCAAATCCACCTATACCGACGCGCTGCAACAGCAGATCAACGCGAAGACCGGACGCGTGCACACCAGTTACAGCCTCGTCGGAGCGCAGACCGGGCGACTGTCGTCGACCGATCCGAATCTGCAGAATATCCCGATCCGCACCGAAATCGGCCGCCAGATTCGGGACGCCTTCATCGCTGCTCCGGGCAAGGTGCTGATCGCGGCCGACTATAGCCAAATCGAACTCCGCCTGGCTGCGCACATGGCCGATGTTCCCGAACTCAAACAGGCCTTCGCCCAGGGGCAGGATATTCATTCGGCGACCGCGATCGAACTGTTCGGAGAGGTCAACCGCGACACGCGCGGCAAGGCGAAGACGGTCAATTTCTCGATCCTCTACGGCATTTCGCGCTGGGGCCTCGCGAACCGCCTCGAAATCACGCCCGACGAGGCGCAGGCGCTGATCAGCCGCTATTTCGAGCGCTTCCCCGGCATCTCGGACTATATCACCGACACGCTCGAAACGGCGCGGGCGCGCGGCTACACCGAGACACTGTTCGGGCGGAAGACCTGGTTCCCGCGCATCAAGGCGCCGAACCAGAACGAACGCGCGGGCAGCGAGCGCGCCGCGATCAACGCGCCCATTCAGGGCACCAGCGCCGACCTGATCAAGCGCGCGATGGCACGGATGCCGAAGGCGCTGGCGGACGCCGGCCTCGCCGACGTCAAGATGCTGTTGCAGGTCCACGACGAACTCGTCTTCGAGGCGCCCGAGGACAAAGCCGAAGCCGCGGGCGACGTCATTCGCCGCGTCATGATGGGCGCCGCCGAGCCGGTGCTGACGCTCTCGGTCCCGCTGGAGGTCGAGATCGGCATCGGCAAGAGCTGGGGCGAAGCGCATTGATCGCGGCCCCTATCCTCCTGCTGATCGCCGCGCTTGAAGGCGGTCCAACGATCGCGGCCTCGGCTGCGGCGGCAACCGAAACCGCTCCCCCCGCGATCGCCGACGCGGATATCCGCGAATATGCTGCGGTCGCGGGGCGCAAGGTCGCCGGGCGTCCGGTCGGCGGCCCCTATCCCACTGCCGACAAGGTGTTGCTGATTGTCCGCGACGCGAAGGGCTATCCATCGATCGCGGGCAGCTTCGGCTTTCCGGTCAAGCAGCCGCTTCGGCCGCCGCCCGAGGGCACCCTGGCTGTCATCCGCCTGCACCAGCGGTCGGAAACCGTCGTGCCCGGCCCGACTGCCGACGACCTCGCCTTTGTCGTCGCAAACCGCCTGCCGCTGTTCGTGATCGGCGAATGGGCTCGCCCAGCGCCGATGTGGGAGGTCGCGTGGGTCGACGGCGCCGTCCGTTATCGCACTATCGGGGACATCGGCGAAATCGGCCCCTGGCAGGATTAGCCGGGCTTCATTCAGGCGCTGGGCCGAAGCGATTGGGACCGTCGGTCCCGGCGCGCGCCAGCTCGATCGCCAACCAGGCAAGCAGCAGCCCGCCGACGATCGCCGGCCAATCGGGGCCGTGCGTCGACGCGTTCGCCTGCGCCACCCAATCGATCATCGACGCCGGATTGCCGGGCTGACGTTCCATTTTTTCCATGAGCGCCGGTAACCGCTCGGCCGCCTCGGCCGTGCGGCGCGCCTGCCCCAGCCCCGTCGCGAACAGGCCGAACGGCAGGATCAGCGCCCACCAGCCCGCGCGCGCGCGATCGTGCAACCGGCGCGCCGTCGCCGAGAGCAGCAGCAGCGCCCCGATCAGGAAGATGCCGATACTGGCGTAGGCCGCGCTGACCATGCCCTTCATCTGGCTCTCGAACATCGCGCGGCTCGCCTCGGCATCGCCTGGCGCGTTCGCCGCAAGAACGTCCATCGATGGAAAGGCCAGCACGATCTGCATCGCGAACTGCAGGACGATCAACGGGCCGAACACGAGCGCGACGAAAATCCAGAAATCCATCCGGCTGTCGCGGCCGTACGCGCTGAACAGCCGTCCGAACCCGCGCCGCGAAATCCGTCCAACCGAAAAGTCCGCCATATCCCCCCACTTCCGCGACAGTCTATCGACCGCGCGGACAGGTGCCAATCGCCCAACCGCCCCGAATTGGCGGTAAAAGGCCTGCTATTGCGTCAAAGAGGCCCGCCGCCTCTTCCCCACTTGCCCCGCACCATCTATGACAGCGCGATGACATCCCGCTGGCACTTTTGCGACAGCAGCGACGAAAGGCTTTCATGACGACGACCCCGGCGGCGACTGCGCCGACCCGCATTCAGCAGAATATCCTCGCGCGCAGCGAACGCCGCCTGCTTAACTGGATCTGTCCCCGCCTGCCCCATTGGGTCACCCCCGACCAGCTCACCGCGCTCGGTTTCGCGGGTGCGCTGCTCGTCGCCGCCGGCTATATGCTGAGCTGGATCGAGGGTGAGTGGCTTGTGCTTTCGCTGATCGGCTATGTCGTCAACTGGTTTGGCGATTCGCTCGACGGCAGCCTTGCCCGCTGGCGGCGAATCGAGCGCCCCGCTTACGGCTATTTCCTCGACCACAGCGTCGACGCCGTTGGCACGCTGCTGATGATCGGCGCGATCGGCGCAAGCCCCTACATGCGGCTCGACGTCGCGCTGATGGCGGTGATCGGCTATTTCCTGTTGTCGATCCACACCTTCCTCGCCGCGAAGGTCGTCGGCGAGTTCCGCCTGTCCTATATGGCCGGGGGGCCGACCGAATTGCGGCTGATGCTGATGGCGATGACGGTCGCGATGCCGCTTATCGGGGGACACAAAGTTCTTGGCAGCAGCTTCTCGGCCTTCGACCTGTTCGCGCTGGTCGTCGCGAGCATTCTCGTGACGCTGTTCGTGGTCCAGAGCCTCGCGACCGCCCACATGCTCCGCAAACGCGGAGTCTAGAAAGCCCTAGGGTCAGGACCCTAGGGCCGCAGGCGCGCTTGGGGATAAGTGCCGAGCAGGCGCAGCGATTTCGTCTGGAAGTCGAGCTCCTCGAGCGCGCGGTCGATGCGCTCGTCGCCCGGCGCGCCGACGATGTCGGCATAGAATTTCGTCGCGGCGAAGCTACCGCCGACCTGATAGCTTTCAAGCTTGGTCATGTTGACCCCGTTCGTCGCGAAGCCGCCAAGCGCCTTGTAAAGCGCAGCGGGAATATTTTTCACCTCGAATACGAAGGTGGTCATCAGCGGCATGCCCGCCGGCGGTTCGGCCAGCGGTTCCCGCGCCAGAACGACGAAGCGCGTCATATTGTGATCCGCATCCTCCATTCCGGTCCCGTGCAACGTCAGCCCGTACAGTTCGGCGGCGTGCGGCGGCGCCAGAGCGGCGAGCCCAACTTCGTCGCTGTCGGCGACCCATGCGGCGGCGCCCGCGGTATCGCTGTGCGCGATCGGGGAGATATTGTTGGCGCGCAGCCATTTCCGGCACTGTCCAAGCGCCTGCTCGTGGCTCATCGCGCGGGTCACGGGACCGAGGTCGCGGCTCATCAGACCGTAGCGGATCGGCAGGAAATGCTCGCCGACGATATAGAGGCCGGATTCGGGGAGCAGGAAGTGGATGTCGGCGACGCGGCCGTGCAGGCTGTTCTCGATCGGGATGATCGCGCGGTCGACGCTACCGCCCAGCACCGCCTCGATCGCATCCTCGAACGAATAGCAGGGCAGCGGCAGAGAATTCGCGTCATATTCGCGCGCGGCAAGGTCGCTGTTCGCACCGGGCGCTCCCTGAAAGGCCAGCCCGCGCGCCGGATCGGCGAGCGCCGCCGCCTTCATTTCGTCCACCAGATGCTGCGCCGATGCCGTGTAGCTACCCATGACCGCCCTTCCCAACTGCGCCGCGGCGCATAGCGAGGCATGGCAGCGCGCGCAACCGGCGCTGCGTGCGATTTCATCCCCTTGCGCCGCGCACCATGCCCCAGTAAGGGAGCGACCAAATCATATCACGCGCTCAAGGGCGGGCGCCAGCGAACGGGGCTGCAAGCATGGACAATCGCAACAACACTATTGCCGGCTGGGTATTGTTCGCCGGTATTTGCGCACTGGGCCTGACGATCGGCTCGGGCATGTTGTTTGCCAGCCACGATCCCCACAAGCCCGGCTATCCGATCGAGGATGCCGAGGGCGGCGAAGGCGGCGGCGCGTCGGCTGTTCCGCTCCCCAACCTGCTCGCTGCGGCCGATGTCGCAAAGGGCGAGGCGGTGTTCGCCAAGTGCGCGGCGTGCCACACGATCAATCAGGGCGGTGCCAACGGCATCGGCCCCAACCTCTATGCGACGATGGGTGAACCGATCGGCCAGGGCAAGGCGGGCTTCGCCTTTTCAGACGCGCTCAAGAATGTCGGCGGCACCTGGGACTTCGAAAAGATGGACCATTGGCTGACCAGCCCGCGCAAGTTCGCCAACGGCACCAAGATGTCGTTCGCGGGCCTGTCGAACCCGGAAGACCGCGCGAACCTGATCGTCTATCTCAACGCGCAGGGTTCGAACCTGCCGCTGCCCGCGGCCGAAGCCGCTCCGGCCACCGACGCGGCCGCTGCCCCGGCTGCAGGCGCCGGCAAGGCCGCGGCTCCCGCCGAAGCCGCCAAGGGTGCCGAAGGCGCGCCCGCTGCTCCGGCCGAAGCCAAGAAATAATGCGCCTCGCGCCCGTCCTGCTGGCGGGCGCGTTGCTGCTTGCCGGCTGCGGCAAGAGCGAACCGCCCGCCGACACGTCAAGCCCCGAAACGGCTTCTGCCGAAACCGCCGCACCCGCGGTCGAGCCGACCGCCGCGATGGGCGAGCAGGTCTTCAAGCGATGCGTCGCGTGCCACACGATCGACAAGGGTGGCGCCAACGGTATCGGCCCCAACCTCCACGGCGTCGTCGGCCGCGCGGTTGCGGCGCATGAAGGCTTCTCCTATTCGTCGGCCCTGAAGGCGAAGGGCGGCGCTTGGGACGCCGCGAACCTCGACCGGTTCCTTGAAAGCCCGATGAAATACGCCCCGGGCACGCGCATGGCGTTCGCGGGCGTCATCGACGCATCCGATCGCAAGGCGCTGATCCTGTATCTGGAAGCGCAGTCGAAATAACACGAATCCTCCCTGTGCCGCAGGGAGGGTCGTTAGATCAGTGATGTTCGATATTCGCGTAGAAGTCCTGGATGATCGCCCAGGCTTCGTCCGCCGTCTCGACGAATTTGAATAGGTCGAGGTCGCGTGCGCTCACCACGCCTTCTTCGACCAGCGCGTCGAAATTGACGACGCGCTGCCAGAAATCCTTGCCGAACAGGACGATAGGGATCGGCTTGATCTTGCCCGTCTGGATCAAGGTCAGCAGCTCGAACATCTCGTCGAAGGTGCCGAAACCGCCGGGGAACACGGCGACCGCGCGGGCGCGGAGCAGGAAGTGCATCTTCCTGAGCGCGAAATAGTGGAACTGGAAGCTCAGCGACGGGGTGACATAGCGGTTCGGCGCCTGCTCGTGCGGCAACACGATGTTGAGCCCGATCGACTCGCGACCCTCGTCGGCGGCGCCGCGGTTCGCGGCCTCCATGATCGACGGACCGCCGCCCGAGCAGACGACGAAATGGCGGCAGCCTTCCTCGTCGCACGGCACTTGGCTCGCGATCCGCGCGAGGCTGCGCGCTTCGTCGTAATATTTGGCCTTGGCCTTCAGGCGCCGCGCGATGTTGCGCTGGATGTCGTCAGTCGCCGCGGCTTCGAGCGCGTCGGCTTCGGCAGGCTCGGGGATGCGCGCCGAACCATAGATGACCAGCGTCGACTCGATCCCGGCCTCGTCGAGGAGCAGTTCGGGCTTCAGGAGCTCGAGCTGGAAGCGGACCGGACGCAGATCCTCGCGCAGCAGGAAGTCGGTGTCCTGGAAGGCCAGCTTGTAAGCCGGGTCGGCGGTCTGCGGGGTGGTCGTCGCCTGCTTGGCGAACTGGGCGTCATCCTTGGCCTTGTGGAAGCGCGAACGATGGGGTTGCTTGTCTTTTGTCATTGGCGGACGGCTAGCCGTTTCGCGTGACTTTGCCAAGTCAGGCGCCTTATCGGCAGTATCCGTTGCCGCTCATGTCCATGTGGAAATGATTGTAGTGCGCTGCGTTGTAATCGGGGCTCAGCACGGTCCCGAAACGGCGGCACGCCGATTTGTGCAGCGCGCGCAGGAAATCGCGCGATGCCTGATCGCCGTTCCAGCCCCCGTCGAGCATGATGCGGCGCCCGTCGGCGAGCACGAAACCTGCGACGTCGATCGCGTTCGAATAGGCGTGCTGCGAAATCCGTCCCGACCGGCCGCCATAGATGTTGCGGCAGCTGTAGGTGCCATAGGTCTCGATCTTCACGACATCCTGCCCGAAGAACTGGCGCCCCGCCGGCTTCACCGCATAGCGTGCCCACGCCGCGAAATTCTTGGCTAGCGGACAGGTCATCGGGCCCAGGTTGGTGACCGGCATGCCGATGTCGAGCAGCTTCACCGAATCGATCGAGCTGCACCCGCCGCCATGATCCGCATTCGGCAGCGGCGTGAAGCGCACCCCCGCCTGCTTGAGGTCGAAGGCGCATTGCTTCGCGTCCGGGCTGGTGAAGGACGGCGTTCCGGTAACTTGCGGCCGCTGCGGCGCATTGGCGCCCGCGCGCTTCCCGCCCCCCTGTTTCATCACGTCCGGCGCGCCGAAACAGGCCGAAAGCGCCAGGGCAGCAGTCGCCGCGACAAGCACCCGAGGCCGAAGGAAAGCAGGGAATGCCATGGCGCCAATCTGTAACGAATATGGTTAACAAATCGCTAACCCCGGCCCTCGGCTCATCGAAAATTTCGCCCGGCTCGCGCATTTTGTTTGACAGTTGCGCGTCCATCCCTAAACGCGGCGCCGGGCCACGCGGTCCCAACGCCGCGCGAGCTCTCTGTGAGGAGAGTATGACATGACTGACGTGCGTAAACCGCAGGCAAGGCCTGCGCGTCCTTTCTTTTCCTCCGGTCCGTGCGCCAAGCCGCCGGTCTGGTCCCCCGACAAACTCGCCACCGAATCGCTCGGCCGCTCGCATCGCGCCAAGATCGGCAAGACGCGTCTCGCCTATTGCATCGACCTGATGCGCGAGATGCTGCAGCTCCCCGATACCCACCGCATCGGCATCGTGCCCGGATCGGACACCGGCGCCTTTGAGATGGCGATGTGGACGATGCTTGGGCAGCGGCCCGTCACGACGCTCGCGTGGGAGAGCTTCGGCGAGGGCTGGGTCACCGATGCCGCCAAGCAGCTCAAGCTCGATCCGACCGTTATCCGCGCCGACTACGGCGAGCTTCCCGACCTGGGCCAAGTCGACTGGTCGAACGACGTCCTCTTCACCTGGAACGGCACCACCAGCGGCGTCCGCGTGCCCGATGGCGACTGGATCGCCGCCGATCGAGCAGGGCTGAGCTTCGCCGATGCGACCAGCGCGGTGTTCGCCTACGACCTGCCGTGGGACAAGATCGACGTCGCGACCTTCAGCTGGCAGAAAGTGCTTGGCGGCGAAGGCGGCCATGGCGTACTGATCCTCGGCCCGCGCGCGGTTGAGCGGCTTGAGAATTACACCCCCGCCTGGCCGCTGCCCAAGGTCTTCCGCCTCGTCAGCAAGGGCGCGCTCGCCGAGGGCGTGTTCAAGGGCGAGACCATCAACACCCCGTCGATGCTCGCGGTCGAGGACGCGATCTTCGCGCTCGAGTGGGCGAAGTCGCTGGGCGGACTCGACGGCCTGAAAGCGCGCAGCGACGCCAACGCCGCGGCGCTCGACAAGATCGTCACCGACCGCGACTGGCTCAGACACCTCGCCGCCGATCCTGCCAGCCGATCGAAGACCTCGGTCTGCCTGTCGGTCGCCGGCGCCGACGAAGCCTTCATCAAGACGTTCGCCGGGCTGCTCGAAGCCGAAGGCGCGGCCTATGACATCGCGGGCTACCGCGACGCCCCTCCGGGCCTTCGCATCTGGTGCGGCGCGACCGTCGACACCGCCGATATCGAAGCGCTTGGGCCGTGGCTCGACTGGGCCTACGCCTCGCTCAACCCATAACGTCGTCCCAGCGAAAGCTGGGACCGCCATCGATCATCCCCATTCCCAACGATCCCAGCTTTCGCTGGGATGACGGAGAAAATGACATGACCGCTCCCAAAGTTCTGATTTCCGACAAGATGGACCCCAAGGCCGCCACGATCTTCAAGGAACGCGGCATCGACGTCGACGTCATCACCGGCAAGACCAAGGACGAGCTGATCGCGATGATCGGCGCCTATGACGGCCTCGCGATCCGCTCGGCCACCAAGGTCACCGCCGACGTTCTGGCCGCGGCGACGAACCTCAAGGTCGTCGGCCGCGCCGGGATCGGCGTCGACAATGTCGATATCCCCTCGGCGTCGAAGCAGGGGGTCATCGTGATGAATACGCCCTTCGGCAACAGCATCACTACGGCCGAACATGCGATCGCGATGATGTTCGCACTCTCCCGCCAGATCCCCGAAGCGAACGCGCTGACGCAGGCGGGCAAATGGCCAAAGAACGACTTCATGGGCGTCGAGCTGACCTCGAAGACGCTCGGCCTGATCGGCTGCGGCAACATCGGCAGCATCGTTGCCGAGCGTGCGCTGGGCCTGCGCATGAAGGTCGTCGCCTTCGACCCCTTCCTGACGCCTGAGCGCGCGATCGAGCTTGGCGTCGAAAAGGCTGATCTCGACACGCTGCTCGCCAAGGCCGATTTCATCACGCTGCACACGCCGCTGACCGACCAGACGCGCAATATCCTGTCGGCCGAGAATATCGCCAAGGCAAAGAAGGGTGTCCGCATCATCAACTGCGCACGCGGCGGCCTGATCGACGAGGCGGCGCTCAAAGACGCGCTCGACAGCGGCCATGTCGCGGGCGCGGCGCTCGATGTGTTCGCGACCGAGCCGCCTCCGGCCGATCATCCGCTGTTCGGCACCCCGAACTTCATCTGCACCCCGCACCTCGGTGCCTCGACCGACGAGGCGCAGGTCAATGTCGCCATTCAGGTCGCCGAGCAGATCAGCGACTACCTCCTCACCGGCGGGATCACCAATGCGCTCAACGTCCCGAGCCTGTCGGCCGAGGAGGCGCCTAAGCTCCGCCCCTATATGAGCCTTGCCGAAAAGCTCGGCAGCCTCGTCGGCCAGCTTGCGCACGACAATCTGACGACGATCTCGATCGAGGTCGAGGGCGCCGCCGCCGAGCTCAACCTCAAGCCGATCACCGCCGCAGTGCTGACCGGCCTGATGCGCCGCTATTCGGACGCGGTGAACATGGTCAACGCCCCGCACCTTGCGCGCGAACGCGGTCTCGACGTCCGCGAAGTGCGCCACGACCGCGACGGCGACTATCACACGCTCGTCCGCGTAACGGTCGCGACCGAAGCGGGCGACCGTTCGGTCGCGGGCACGCTGTTCAGCAACGGCGACCCGCGCCTGGTCGAGATGTTCGGCATCAAGGTCGAGGCCGATCTCGACGGTCACATGCTCTACATCGTCAACGAGGACGCGCCGGGCTTCATCGGCCGCATCGGCACGACGCTGGGCGACGCGGGGCTCAACATCGGCACCTTCCACCTCGGCCGCCGCGCCGCAGGCGGTGAAGCGGTGCTGCTTTTGAGCCTCGACTCGCCGCTGCCTGAGCCCCTTCTGTGGCAGATCTGTCAGCTTCCGGGCGTGAAGACGGTGAAGGGCCTGAAGTTCTAAGCCCACGTTTCAATCCCCGTTCGTGTCGAGCGAAGTCGAGACACTCATCGTCGATGCACGCCTTCTCGGCATCTCGACTTCGCTCGATGCGAACGGAATTCGGGATTGTTGACTCTCTTCGACCATCCTAAGGCCGCACGCATGACCAAGGCCCCTGCCCTGCTGCCCGAAGGCCTCCGCGACCGCCTGCCCGCGCAGGCCGAGGCCGCGTCGCGCGTCACCCGCGCGCTGGTCGACGCGATGCGCGCGCACGGCTATGGTCGTGTATCGCCGCCGCTCGCCGAGTTCCGCGAGACGCTGGGCGGCGACGACGATCGCAGCTCGCGCGACCTTCTCCGCTTCACCGATCCGGTGTCGCAGCGCACGCTGGCCCTCCGCCCCGACATCACGCGGCAGGTCGGCCGCATCGCGACCTCGCTGCTCGCCAAGGCACCGCGTCCGTTGCGGCTTTGCTACGCCGGCCAGATCGTCAAGCTGCGCGCCAGCCAGCTCCGCCCTGCGCGCGAGATGCTGCAGGTCGGCGCCGAACTGATCGGCAGCGACGGCGTCGCGGCGGCGCGCGAGATCGTCAGCGTCGCGATCGACGCGCTGGAGGCGGCGGGCATCGGTCAAGTGACGATCGATTTCACGCTGCCCGACGCGGTCGGCCTGCTCGCGGGCGGGCCGCTGCCGGTCGCTGCCGAAATCGAAAGCCTGCGCGACGAACTCGACGCCAAGGACGCCGGCGCGCTCGTGCGCATCGGTGCCGAGGCCTATCTGCCGCTACTCCGCGCGACCGGCCCGTTCGACCGCGCGATCGCCGACCTGCGAGCGTTCGATACGTCGGGCGTGCTCACGAGCCGCATCGACGCGCTCGAAGAGATCGGCGCGCCGATCCGCAACCGCGCGAACCTGACTCTCGACCCGACCGAACGCCACGGTTTCGCCTATCAAAGCTGGTTCGGCTTCCAGATCTTCGTCCCCGGCCAGGGCGACGCGATCGGCCGCGGCGGCGGCTATGCCATCCCGGTCGGCGACGAACAGGAAGAGCCCGCGGTCGGCTTCTCGCTCTACCCCGACCCGCTGATCGACGACGGCCTCGGCGTCGAGGATGAGGCCGAACGCCGCATCTTCCTGCCCCTCGGCCACGATCCCGCGCTGGCAACAAGCCTGCGCGCCGACGGCTGGCAGACGGTCGCAGCGCTGTCCGAGGCCGACGACGCCCGCGCGCTCGGTTGCGGCTGGCGGCTTGGTCCCTACGGCCCTGTCGAGGCGTGAGCTGTTCCCCGGCAAAAGCCGGGGCCCATAGCAGCGTCCGATCTGGGCCCCGGCTTTCGCCGGGGAACATGTTCCTAGAAATCCGATACCCCAAACCGCGGAATCCCCTGGTTCACACCGGGTGGATCGAGCACGGTCACGTCGAGTTCGACCGGCTCGCCGATCCAGTGCGCAAGGCTGGTGTGGTCGGCGAGATCGTCGTCGGTGAGCGGATGGACAAGCGCGCGCAGTCCCGTCGCCTCGATCGCCGCGACCACCGCAGGCCGATAGCTGGCCAGGAAGTGCACCTCATATTGCGCGATCGGATGCGGCCCCGCCGCGCCATCGGTCAGCGCGCCGACGAACAGGATCGCCGGATCCGCGCCGAACGCATCGCGGAGCGCGACCGCCGCCGACCGCTCGGCGGGGTCGTAATAGATATGCGCATGATAGGGCGCGTCGGGGTTCGTCATCTCGGCATCGCTTTCCACTTGTGTCATCTCGGGCTTGACCCTGGGTGCGTCATTTGAAGGAAAAGGCGGGTTCCGGGTCAAGCCCGGGATTCGCCCCGGCCCGGCGATCATTTCGAACGCTTCGGCTAGCCCGACGCTGCCGAAGGGAACAATCGTAGCGAACGACGGTTGTCAGAACACCGAAACCAAAATGGGGGCCGATCGCCCTCGTCGCCGGAGAGAAACAATGAAAAAGCTTCTGAAAATTTTCGCAATTGGCAGCTCGATATTGATCCTGTCGGCTTGCAATACGATCGAAGGCGCCGGGAAGGACGTAGGCTCTGTCGGCGACTGTGCCGATGGCGTGAAGGGCAACTGCTAGGCGGCGGGGACCGATATCAGCGGATCACCATTATTGCCGGGTTGCTGCCGTTTCCGATATCGTCATCCCGGGCTTGACTCGCGACCCGCCTTTTCCTTCCAGCTAGGCGCGCCCGAGGTGACGTCCGTCGGAGCCGAAATATCCGATTCTCGCCCCAAAGCTGACCCTACCGCGCTGCAAACAGCTGCTTCAACCACGCATCGACCGTCGCGGTCGGCGCATAGGTCGGATCGCCCAGCCGCCTGTTGATCTCGGCATGGCCCTGCAACCCCTCGCCCGGGAAGCTCCCGCGCTCGACCTTGCTGCCGCCCGACGTCAGCGCCTTGTCCAGCGCTTCGGCCTGCCGGACCCCGTCGGGGCGCTGGACATAGAGCAGCAGGAATTGCGGCGCATTGGGCGCCCCCGCCTGCGAGGTCGGCGACAGCGCCCGCTGCCGCGCCGGATCGGACCCGAACGCCTGAGCATAGGTCTTTTGCATGATCGGCGGCCCGTCCCTCATCTGCGCAGGCACGTCATAGGCGGCGCCGTCGATCGGGACCACCCCCGCGATGTCGGCAAAGCTCAGCCCTGCATCGCGCAGATATTTTTCGTCGGTCCCGACCAGCGCTACCAGGTGCGCGCCCGCGCTATGCCCCATGAGGACGATCCGCCGCCGGTCGATACCCAGCGCGCCGGCGCGGTCGACAAGCGCCTTCACCGCCCCCGCGACATCGGCCGCCTGCTGCTCGACCGTCGCGTCGGGAACGAGCCGATAGTTGATCGACGCGAAGGCATAGCCCAGCTGCGGATAATGCACCGGCTTGTATTGTCCCGTCGCATTGTCCTTGCTGCCCCGCTTCCAGCCGCCACCGTGGACGAAGACGACCAGCGGCGCCGGCCCCTTCGCGTCCTTCGCGCGCCAGATATCGAAATTTTGCAGCGCGTTGCTGCCATAGGAGATCGTCTCGCCGCCCGGCGCCTTCGGACCTTCGTCGGCGCCCATCCGCTCGGCGATCCGCTCGCGCAGCCGGTCGCGCATCTTCTCGCGCGCATCTGCAAAAGGCACTGGCACGGTCACACTCGCGACCGCAAAGGCCGTCAACAGGGCATATCCAAACCAATTTCGTTTCGTCATCGCCTGTCTCCACTATCCCGGCCGTGCAGGTCTTGCCTGCAATTGTCGCAAAATCATCCCGCTTTGGGTTGCCTCCGTGCCCAAATCCGCTAAGGCCGCGCCGGGCCCGCACTGGTCGTTTTTGGCCCGGTTCAGCAGGACAGCATCATGGCAAATGTTACCGTCATCGGGTCGCAATGGGGCGACGAGGGCAAGGGCAAGATTGTCGACTGGCTCGCCAGCCGCGCCGATGCCGTGGTGCGGTTCCAGGGTGGTCATAATGCCGGTCATACGCTCGTCGTCGGCGACCAGGTGTACAAGCTGTCGCTGCTTCCCTCGGGTATCGTCACCGGCACGCTGTCGATCATCGGCAACGGCGTCGTCCTTGATCCGTGGGCGCTGCGCGATGAAATGGCAAAGCTGCGCGGCCAGGGCGTCGAGATCAACGCCGACAATTTCGCGATCGCCGACAATTGCGCGCTGATCCTGCCCTTTCACCGCGACCTCGACGCGCTGCGCGAAACCGCCGCAGGCGCGGGCAAGATCGGTACCACCGGGCGCGGCATTGGCCCGGCCTATGAAGACAAGGTCGGTCGCCGCGCGATCCGCGTCTGCGACTTGGCCCACCTCGACAAGCTTGAACCGCAGCTCGACCGCCTGACCGCGCATCACGACGCACTCCGCGCCGGTTTCGGCCAGCCGCCGATCGACCGCGACAAGCTGGTCGCCGACCTGTCCGAAATCGCCGATTTCGTGCTCGAATATGCGCAGCCCGTCTGGAAGCGGCTGAAGAAGGTCCGCAAGGCCGGCGCGCGCATATTGTTCGAGGGCGCGCAGGGCGTGCTGCTCGACGTCGACCACGGCACTTATCCCTTCGTCACCAGCTCGAACACCGTCAGCGGCACCGCTGCCAGCGGATCGGGGCTCGGCCCTTCGTCGGTGGGCTTCGTGCTCGGCATCGCCAAGGCCTATACGACGCGCGTCGGCAGCGGCCCCTTCCCGACCGAGCTCGAGGACGAGATCGGCCAGCGGCTTGGCGAGCGTGGGCACGAGTTCGGCACCGTCACCGGGCGCAAGCGCCGCTGCGGCTGGTTCGACGCGGTGCTCGTGCGGCAGAGCTGCGCCGTGTCGGGCGTCACCGGCATCGCGCTCACCAAGCTCGACGTGCTCGACGGCTTCGACACGATCCGCATCTGCACCGGCTATCGCCTGCGCGGCAAGATCCTCGACTATTTCCCCTCGCACTCGGCCGATCAGGCCGAGGTCGAACCGATCTACGAGGAAATGGACGGCTGGCACGAATCGACCGCCGGCGCGCGCAGCTATGCCGACCTGCCCGCGCAGGCGATCAAATATATCCAGCGCGTGCAGGAATTGATCGAAACCCCGATCGCGCTCGTCTCGACCAGCCCCGAGCGCGAGGACACGATCCTGATCCGCGATCCGTTCAGCGACTGATCGCCGCCGCGACGTCGCGGATCGCGGCGACGAAGCCTGCCGGATCATTTTCCTGCACGAAATGGCCGCCGTGTAGCGTCCGGTGCGCCATGCCCCGCGCGCCCGGGACGCGGTCGATAAACGGCGCATCGCCGCCGCGCGTGATCGGATCGCCATCGGTAAAGCAGCACAGGAATGGCTTGTCGAATGCTTCCAGCGCGGCCCAGGCGCGCTTCTGGTCAAGGACCGCGACATTGTCGCCGAGCGGCACGAGGGAGGGAAAGACGCGCGCCGCAACTTTCGACGCCCGTGTCGGGAAGGGCGCGTCATAGGCAGCAATTTCCTTTGCCGTCAGTTGCTTCTGCGCGCCCGCATTGACGATCCGCCCGATCGGGAACAGCGGACTGAAGCGGGAAAAAGCGCGCCAGATAGCAAAAGCACGCGGCGCCGGTTGCCCCTCGGGAAGCCCGCCGTTCGACAGCGCGACCCCCGCGAACCGCTCGGGCATTTCGGCAACGAGGCGAAGGCCGATCAGCGAGCCCCAGTCCTGGCAGGCGAGGATGATGTCCTTAAGGTCGAGCGCCTCGATGAATTGCCGCATCCACGCGACCTGCCCGGCATAGCTGTATGCCGAACGATCGAGCGGCTTGTCCGACCGGCCGAAACCGATCAGATCGGGCGCGACGACGCGAAAGCCGGCCTGGACCACCGGACCGATCATATGGCGGTAGAGATAGGACCAGGTCGGCTCGCCGTGCAGCATCAGCACCGGCTGCGCATCGGCGGCGCCCTCGTCGACATAGTGGACGCGCAGCCCGCCCGCGATCTCCACATAGTTCGGCTTGTACGGCCAGTCGGGCAGCCCCTCGAAGCGCGCGTCGGGCGTGCGATAGATCTGCATAGTGTCCCCCCTCTTCCCGGGGTCAGCTTAGCGCCGAGCGCGGCCTTGTCCATGCGCGGCGATCGGTTAAGGTACGGCGATGCGCTTCGCCGTCGCCCTGCCCCTCCTGCTGCTGTCGGCCTGCGGGACCGCGCAATCGCAGCCGCTCGCCGCGGGCACAAAGCTCGACCGACTGATCGTCGACAAGAGCGACCGGGTGCTGATCGGTTATGCGAAGGGGCGCGAAATCGTCCGCTACGCGAATGTCCGACTCGGCGGCTCGCCGGTCGGGCACAAGCGCTTCGAAGGCGACGAGAAGACGCCCGAGGGCAGCTACACGATTAGCGGCCGCAATCCGACAAGCGCCTATCACCTGTCGCTTCGCATTTCCTATCCCAATGCCGCCGACCGCGCTTATGCGGAGGCACGTGGGCGCTCGCCGGGCGGCGACATCTTCATCCACGGCCAGCCCAATGCGTGGCGCGGCCCGGCGATCGCGCGCGACTGGACCGACGGGTGCATCGCGCTGTCGAACGCGGAAATTAAACAATTGTGGGACATCGTGCCCGACGGCACCCCGATCACCATTCGCCCCTAAGGAGCCCGTATGTCGCGCCATATCCTCGTCTTCTACGGCAGCTATCGCCGCGACCGGCAGGGCATCAAGCTTGCGCACTGGCTTGTCGAGGCGATCAAGGCCCGCGGCGACAGCGCCGAACTGATCGACGCCAAGGCGGTCGGTCTGCCGATGCTCGACCGCATGTACAAGGAATACCCGCGCGGCGAGGCACCGCCCGCCATGGAAGAATTGGCGGCAAAGATCCGCGCCGCCGACGGCTTCCTGTTCGTCACCGGCGAATATAATTGGGGGCCGCAGCCGGGGCTCAAGAACCTGACCGACCATTTCCTCGAGGAATGGTTCTGGCGGCCCGCCGCGATCGCCTGCTACTCGGCCGGTCCCTGGTCGGGGGTGCGCGCGATGATGGGGTGGCGCGACATATTGGGCGAGATGGGCATGGCCGTAATCTCCTCGATCCTGCCGGTCGGGCGGATCGGCGGCGCCTTCGATGCCGACGGCAAGCCCACGGGCGACGATGGCGCGCGGCTGGAAAAGAGCTTCCCACGTTTCGCCGACGATCTCGACTGGTGGATCGACGCGGCGAAAGTGCAGCGCGCCGCGAAGGCCCCGCCCTACTAGCCCGTCTTCAGTTCCGCATTGAGCCGCAGGCTGGCGCGCCAGAAGAAGAAAGCCGGGATCAGCCCGAGCCACGCCGCGCCGTAGAGGACGTAGCGCACGCTTTCCTGCCCATAGGTCGGCGCGAGCTGATCCGACAGCACGCCGAACAGGAACGGCCCGAAGCCCAGCCCGATGAGATTCTGTCCGAATAGCATGATCGACGCCGCAACCGCCCGCGCCTGCGGGCGGACGAGCCCCTGAACACAGGCATAAGCCGGGCCGTAATAGGCGGAGTTGAGGATCGTCGGGATGATCAGCAGGGCGACCGCGACGCGCCAGTCCTCCATATAATAGCCGAGAAACAGGATCGGCGCCGCGACCGCCATCCCATAGGCGGGAAAGGTCAGAATGTGCCGCTTGTCGCGCGCGCCGAACCGGTCGGCCATCTTGCCGCCAAGCCACGTACCGAACGCCCCGGCGAGGCCGAGGACGACCGCCATCGACAGCCCAGCCTCGGTGGTCGACAGCCCGTGGCTGCGAATGAAGAAGCTGATGGTCCACAGCGCCTTGCCATAACCGAGGAAGGCGACGACCGACGACGCGATCAATATGTAGATGAAGGCGCGCGAGGCAAAGATTTCGCGCATCGCCTCGCCGGTCGAGAGACGGGTTACCGCCGCAGCAGTCGCCGCGGCTTCGGCGGTGCGGCTGTGCCGCGGCTCGCGCATCACGAACAGCACGACGACTGCAAGCAGTAGCCCGGGCGCACCGACGAGCATCAACGCAATGCGCCACCCGTAAAGATCGTTGACGATCCCGCCGATAATCAGCCCGAGCAGCGATCCGATCGGCACGCCAAGGCCATAGAAGGCAATCGCAGACGAGCGTTTTTCGGCGGGTACGGTGTCCGAAATCAGCGAATGTGCTGCGGGGGTGCATCCTGCCTCGCCTACCCCGACGCCGATGCGCGCGAACAGCAATTGCACGAAATTCTGCGCGAGCCCGCACACCGCGGTCATCGCCGACCAGATCGCGAGCGCGAGGGCGATCAGGCGGACGCGGTTCGTGCCGTCCTTGTCGGCATAGCGCGCGATCGGGATGCCGAGCAGCGCATAGAAGACCGCAAAGGCCGGCCCCGCGAGCAGGCCGAGTTCCGTATCGGTAAGGCCCAGGTCGGCTTTGATCGGCTCGGCGAGGATGTTGACGATCTGACGGTCGAGAAAGTTGAAGATATAGACGATCAGCAGAATCCACAGCATCGTCCGCGCGTGCGCGGCGGCGCTGTCGGAGGGCGGCGGGGCGATGCCGGCGGCAAGCGCAGGTTTATCCGTCATTTTTCTCTCCCGGACGGCCAAGGTGCAGACCGGAGCGCAGCCTGTCAACGCCGCCAAGGCGGGGCGAAACAAGGCGCTTGCAATTGCCGCTACGGCTGCCAGCCTGCGCCTATGAAGAAAATTTCCCTTGCCGCCGCCGTATCGCTTCTCGCTCTCGCGCCCGCCGCTGCAATGCCGCCGCCGCTGCCACCCGTCGCCGAGAAGGATGCTGCGACCTTGCAGGCGGAGATGACGCAGGGTTCGATGTCCGACGAACTGCTCACCACCCTCTTTCTCGACCGGATCACGAAGATCGACGACCATGGCCCAAAGCTCGACGCGGTCATCGCCACCTTTCCCGACGCAGCGAGCGAGGCGAAGCGCCTGTGGGAGGAACGAAAATCCGGCAAGGTCCGCGGGCCGCTCCATGGCATCCCCGTGCTGATCAAGGACAATATCGAGGCGAAGGGTCCGCTGCCGACGACCGCGGGCAGCCAGGCGCTCAAGGATAATGTCACGAACCGCGACGCGCCGATCGTCGCACGTCTGCGCAAGGCGGGCGCGGTCATCCTCGGCAAGACGAACCTCAGCGAATGGGCG
The DNA here is from genome assembly GCF_001468395.1 of Sphingopyxis sp. H073. GTDB lineage: Bacteria > Pseudomonadota > Alphaproteobacteria > Sphingomonadales > Sphingomonadaceae > Sphingopyxis. The sequence goes on from NZ_LNSG01000004.1 coordinate 420,478, forward strand.
AACATTCGCTCGGGCGATTCGACGAGCGGGTGGAGCGCGGTCGGCGGGCTGACGAAGAACCCGCACGCGCTCAACCGCAACGCCTGCGGCTCGTCATCGGGCAGCGGCGCCGCGGTCGCGGCGAGCCTCGCGCCACTCGCGATCGGCACCGAGACCGACGGATCGATCACCTGCCCCGCCGCGATCAACGGCATCGTCGGCTTCAAGCCGACGGTCGGTCTCGTCAGTCGCACCTTCATCGTGCCGATCAGCCACAGCCAGGATACCGCCGGCCCGATGGCGCTGACGGTGCGCGACGCGGCAGCGCTGCTGGGCGTCATCGCAGGGAGCGACCCCGCCGATCCCGCGACCGCCGAGGCCGATGCGCGCAAGACCGACTATGTCGCGAAGCTGTCGTCCGGCGCGCTGAAGGGCAAGCGCATCGGCGTGCTGCGCGATCGGATCGGCGGCCGCGCCGACATCGCGGCGCTGTTTGACGCGGCGCTGAAGGCGATGGAGGGTGCAGGCGCGACGATCGTCGACATCAAGGACAGCCAATCGGGCCTCGACGGCCTTGGCGGCGCCGAGCTCGAAATATTGATGACCGAGCTCAAGGCCGACATCGCCGCCTATCTCGCCGCGCTTCCGGGCAAGGACGGTCCGAAGTCGCTCGCCGAGTTGATCGCCTTCAACAAGGCGCATCCGGAAGAACTGCGCTGGTTCGACCAGTCGCTCTTCGAGCTTGCCGAAACCAAGGGCGGGCTCGACAGCGCCGCCTATGTCGAGGCGAAGGCGACGGCGGCGCGGCTCGCCGGTCCCGAGGGAATCGACCGGCTGCTGAAGGATAACAAGGTCGATTTCCTTGTCGGCGTGACCAACGGCCCGGCCTGGACGACCGACCTCGTCAACGGTGATCATTATACCGGGCCGAGCGTCAGCCAGATGCCCGCGGTCGCCGGCTATCCGCACCTCACCGAACCGATGGGCGCGGTCGAGGGCCTGCCGATCGGCCTCTCTATCATCGGCACGAAGTGGAGCGACGCCGATGTCCTCGCGGCGGGCTATGCCTATGAACAGGCAAGCCGCAAGCGCGTGACGCCGGCCTACCGGACCGGCGCCGCGCCCTGATCAGCGGCCTTGCCGCTTCCGCCGACCGATTTCCTCGATTTCCAGAAGGTCCATCGGAACCTGGATTGCGCGGATTGCCATGCGGACCCCGACGAAGAACAGCACAAGCGAAACGAGCAGCAGAAGCATCGCAAGCGCAAAGGCCCATGATGCGGCGACACCAAGGTTGATGCCGGTAAAGGCCTGGGTGAACAGCAGTGCGACGAGCAGGCAGACGACGATGCCGCACGCGACCGCCGAGCCGATCGAATTGTTGATCACGCCCATGCGGCGGTCCGCCCATCGCAATTCGGCGACGACGCGCGCATGTTCGTCGCCCTCGGTCGCCGCCGAACGCTCCATCAGCGCGCGCGAGCGGTCGACGACGCGCGACAACCGGCCCGTCAGCACGTTGAGCAGGCTGCCCGTTGCGACCAGCAGGAACACCGGCGTGACCGACAACTGGATCGTCTGGGCAATCGCTCCCGCGTCGGTCGCCATCAATACCCCCCGGCCGCGCTGGCCGCCCCGGCGAAGGGGTCGTTGCGGCATCCGCCATAGAATAAAAGATTCCGCTGATGCGCGCGCCCGGCCCCCGCGATCTCGTCGAGCATGATCGCACGCGTCGGCAGCGCCGCCGCACCGCCGCGCGCCGGATAGTCGCCAGGCAACAAGGCGATCCGGCCGCGATGCTCGACACCATGCCCGGTCACATAGATTAGCGACGTGTCCGCGTCGGCCGACCGCAGGCCATGCGCGGTGAGCGCAGCCCGCAATTCGGCGCTGTCCCGCGCCACCACCATCTCGGTCGCGAAACCCGTCGATCGCAGCGCCCGCGAGATCCGGATGGCATCGAACGCGGCCCCGGGCAGCGACGGCAATTGGGTATCGAGCCGATATTCGGCAAATACGGCGACCAGTGCGACGCGGCGCTCGCCAGGCGCCGGCACGCCCAGCCGCCAGCCATCGTCGGCAAGCGCACCCGCGACCGGATGATGCAATTCGTCGCTATAGGCCGCGGTCAGTTCGAGCAGCCGGGGAAGCGCATCGCGAAACGCTGTATGGCCATCCTCCGCAACCTTGACGAGCGCCGACGCCAACGGATTGCCGCCGAACGCGTCGCGGTCCATCGCTTCCTCGCCCGGCGCGACCGAGGTGATCAGCACGGTCGGCGCGACATCGGCAGCCTGCGCGCTCGCGCCCGCAGCAAACAGATGCGCGGCGACGATCAGTGCCATCCGGTGCACGGCGGCCGGCATCGTCTCCGGGCCTTCAGCCCGCTGCAACCGAGGGCGTGTTCACGCCATGCATCTGCAGGAATTTGCGAATGTTGCGCGCGGCCTGACGGATCCGCTGCTCGTTCTCGACCATGGCGATGCGGACAAAACCCTCGCCATCTTCGCCATAGCCGACGCCGGGCGCGACCGCGACCTTGGCGTGGGTCAGGAGCTGCTTCGAAAACTCGAGGCTACCCATCTCGCGGAGCGCGGGGGGCAGCGGTGCCCATGCGAACATCGACGCAGGCGGGCTCGGAATGTCCCATCCGGCGCGCGAAAAACTCTCCACCATGACGTCGCGGCGCTTCTGATAGAGTTCGCGGTTTTTCGCGACGATGTCCTGCGGTCCGTTGAGCGCCGCGCAAGCGGCGGCCTGGATCGGCGTGAAGGCGCCATAGTCGAGGTACGACTTCACGCGCGTCATCGCCGCGATCAGGCGCTTGTTGCCGACCGCGAAACCCATGCGCCACCCCGCCATCGAATAGGTCTTCGACATCGACGTGAATTCGATCGCGACATCCTTGGCGCCCGGCACCTGCAGAATCGAGGGCGTGGGGTTGCCGTCGTAGTAGAGTTCCGAATAGGCAAGGTCGCTGAGAACCCAGACCTTGTTCTCCTTCGCCCAGGCGACGAGCCGCTCGTAAAAAGCGAGATCGACGGTCTCAGCGGTCGGGTTCGACGGGTAGTTGACGACGAGGATCGACGGGCGCGGCACGGTGAAGGCCATCGCGCGGTCGAGCGCGCGCCAGTAATTCTCGTCGGGGGTCGTCGGCACACTGCGGATCGTCGCGCCGGCGATGATGAAGCCGAAGGTGTGGATCGGATAGCTGGGGTTCGGCGCCAGCACGACGTCGCCGGGGCCGGTGATCGCGGTCGCCAGGCTCGCAAGCCCTTCCTTCGATCCCATCGTCACGACGACCTCGCTTTCGGGGTCGAGTTCGACGTTGAAGCGGCGCGCATAATAATTGGCCTGCGCGCGGCGGAGTCCCGGAATGCCCTTCGACTGCGAATAGCCGTGCGCATCGGGCTTCATCGCCACTTCGCACAATTTCTCGATGACATGCGCCGGCGGCGGCAGGTCGGGGTTGCCCATCCCCAGGTCGATGATGTCTTCGCCCGCGGCCCGCGCGGCCGCTCGCATCGCATTCACTTCGGCGATGACATAGGGCGGCAGGCGCTTGATGCGATAGAATTCATCTTCGGACATGGGAAACTAGAACAACTCCTTTTCGTGTGCGCTGACCTATTTGTTCAAGTTGACGCTTGCGGCAGTCTCGCCAGCCGCATCGCGGCTTGTTATAGGCATTATATCGGCACTGACCAGCAGGAACGAGCATGAGCGATACGGGTAAGGACGACACCAGCGACACGCCGAATCCCTTCCTGCCCTCGCCCGAAGACATACAGCATTGGACGAGCGTCATGGGCCGCGCGCAGCAGATGATGCTCGAATATGCGCTCGGTCAGGCGAACCAGGGCAACAGCGCCGCCGCCGGCCTGTTCGACCCCGCGAGCTGGCTGCAGAACCCGACGACGCAGGCCTGGGCCGAGCAGTCGACCAAGATGTGGGAGCAGGGCGCGCGCTTCTGGACCTCGCTCGCGACGCTCCAGCCGCCCTTCGCGCCCGCCGCCGATGCGCCCAAGGACAAGCGCTTCGCCGACCCCGACTGGACCGCGAACCCGGTCTTCGCGCTGATCCGCCAGACCTATGGCCTGCTGACCGAACAATTGTTGACGACAACACGCACGATGGCGGGGCTCGATGACCATGCGCGGGCGAAGATGGAGTTCGCGGCACGGAACATGGCCGAGGCGCTGTCGCCCTCCAACCTCGCGATCACCAATCCCGAAGTGATCAAGCGCGCGGTCGAGACGCGCGGCGAAAGCCTGCTCAAGGGCTTGAAGCACATGCTCACCGACCTGTCGCGCGGGCAGCTCTCCCATGTCGACCCCGACGCGTTCGAGGTCGGCGTGAACATCGCGACGACGCCGGGGAAGGTGATCCACGAGACCGACCTTTACCAGCTCATCCAATATGAACCGACGACGAAGGACGTCTTTACCGTCCCGCTTGTCATCTTCCCGCCGTGGATCAACCGCTTCTACATCCTCGACCTCAATCCGGCGAAGAGCTTTGTCGCCTGGGCGGTCGAACAGGGGCTGACGGTGTTCATGGTGTCGTGGAAATCGGCCGATACCTCGATGAGCGAAATCGTCTGGGACGACTATATTGCGTCGCAGGTCGACGCGATCGATACCGTGCGCGAGTTGCTGGACGTTCCGCACGTCCACAGCATCGGCTATTGCGTCGCGGGCACGACGCTTGCCGCGACACTGGCGATGCTCGCCGCGCGCGGCGAGGGCGACAAGGTCAAGTCGGTGACCTTCTTCACCGCGCAGGTCGATTTCGAGCTCGCGGGCGACCTCAAGATGTTCGTCGACGACAGCTATCTGGCGCTGCTCCAGCAGCTTTCGGCGGGCGGGTTCCTCGACGGCCGCTATATGGCCGCGACCTTCAATTCGCTGCGCGGACGCGACCTGATCTGGAACTATGTCGTCGGCAATTATCTGCTCGGCAATGACTATCCGCCGTTCGATCTGCTCTACTGGAACGGCGACGTCACCAACCTGCCCGCGAAGTGGCACCGGCAATATCTGATCGACCTCTATCGCGACAATCGCATGGTGATCCCGAACAGCCTGTCGGCGATGGGCACACCGATCGATCTCAAGAAGATCGAGACTCCGGCCTATATCCAGGCGGGGCGCGAGGATCATATCGCGCCGCTCGCCAGCGTCTGGCGGTTGATGGACCATCTGTCGGGACCGAAGACCTTCCTGCTTGCCGGCTCGGGCCATATTGCGGGCGTCGTCAATCCGCCCGCCGCTGGCAAATACCAGTATTGGACCGGCGACAACGATGCCGCGACGCTCGACGATTTTATCGCGAGCGCGACCGAGACCAAGGGCAGCTGGTGGCCGCACTGGATCGGCTGGATTTCGGAACAGGATAGCGCAAAAACGGCTGCAAAAGGCGCGCGCATTCCGGGAAAAGGTGCTAAAAAGGCGATAGAGGATGCGCCCGGCCGCTATGTCAAGCAGCGGTAATATCGGGAAATCATAAGGCCAACGAGATCGAGGCGAGTCTATTTTTGTGCACTGCACAAAAAATGTCTTGAAATCCCCGATCCACTCCTATATTGTGCACTGCAACATAAAGGAGTTGTCACGATGGCTACCAAGATGGATAGTGCCGAAAAGGCTTTCGAAGCCGCGACGCTGGAAACCGCCGCCAAGCCGGTGGCTGCTCCCGCCGCACCGGTTGCTGCTGCCGCGCCCGCGGTGGAAGCAAAGGCCGCTCCGGCGCCCGTGAAGACCAAGACTGTCGCGGCGAAGGCCAAGCCGGTCCAAAAGAAAGCCGCAAAGCCGGCACCGAAGAAGATCGCCGCCAAGAAGGCGGTCGCGAAGACCATTGCCCCGAAGCCCGTCAAGGCAGCGCCGAAGCCGGCCGCCGCCGTCACAAAAGGATTCAAGACCATGAACGACACCGTCAAGAAGTTCGCCGAAGAAGCCAAGACCCGCACCGAAGCGCTGACCGCCGATTTCAACGAAAAGGCGAAGGAAGCCATGGCGAAGACCAGCAAGCTCGCTGAAGAAGCGGTCGAATTCAACAAGGCGAACGTCGAAGCGCTCGTCGAATCGGGCAAGATCGCTGCCAAGGGCATCGAAACGCTCGGCCAGGAAGGCGTCGCCTTCGCTCGCAAGAGCTTCGAAGACACGACCGCTGCGCTCAAGGGCTACACTGCGGTCAAGTCGCCGGCCGAATTCCTGAAGCTCTATGCCGAAAACAGCAAGAAGGCGTTCGACGCCGCTGTTGCGCAGACGTCGAAGACCAGCGAACTCGTCGTCAAGCTGACGAACGACAGCTTCGCGCCGATCTCGAACCGCGTTTCGGTCATCACTTCGAAGATGAAGGCAGCCTAAGGCCTTCACCTTCCCGTTGGCGCGGGCCTTCCCCCCCTCCTCTCCCCGTCCGCGCCGACACCATCAAGACCGCTCGCTTCCTTCGGGGGGCGGGCGGTTCTTGTTTCTCTGCTCCGCTTTTCTTCCAGCCACTCCCCACACGAGACGGAATTAACCACCCCGCCCTCTTGCGATTCCGCATCGGCTTGCGATATTCCCGATGATGATGCTTCCGGCTTCGATCCCTCATGTCGTCCGCGCAATGGCGGGCAAGGATGACGACACGTCCGGTGCGCCGGGTGTCGGCATCGCGACGCGCACGCGCGCGAAGCCCAAGAAGCCCTCGATGTACAAGGTGCTGCTGCTCAACGACGACTATACGCCGATGGAATTCGTCGTGATGGTGCTGCAGCGCTTCTTCAACATGGACATCGAACGCGCGACGCAGGTGATGCTTCACGTCCACCAGCAGGGCGTCGGCGTGTGCGGCGTGTTCAGCTATGAAGTCGCCGAGACCAAGGTCAACCAGGTGATGGACGCCGCGCGGCAGAACCAGCACCCGCTGCAGTGCACGCTGGAAAAGGCATAAAAATTCTTCGTCATTGCGAGGAGCCGCAGGCGACGCGGCAATCTGGCGGTGCGGAAACCGCTCTGGATTGCTTCGCTTCGCTCGCAATGACGAGATGACTAGCCGGCCCTTGCCGCCTGCTCGGCCCTGAGCGCTTCCGACGGCTCCCCTTTCAGATCGCCATAGCGCAGCGGCTCGCCGCACCCCGGACAGACGGTCGATGTGCCGACATCGGTTCCACACGCGCGGTGAACGTAGCGCATCGCCGGCCCGCCGATTTCGCCGTCTTCATAGGCCCAACGCTCAGCCCAGTTGCGCATCGCGTAGAGGACGTCGAACAGATCCTTGCCCTTTGCGGTCAGACGGTATTCGTGGCGCGGCGGGCGCTCCTGATAGGCGTGCCGCTCGACCACTCCCTGCTTTTCCATCAGCTTGAGCCGCGCCGAGACGAGTTGCGGCCCGAGCCCGGTGTTCGCCGCGATCGCCTCGAACCGCCGCCGACCGAAGAACAGATCGCGCAGGATCAGCAGCACCGCGCGGTCGCCAAGCAGCTCGGCCGACCGTCCAACGGGGCAGAAGGTATCCGACAGATCCGTGCGTTTGGGCATCGCTCACCTCTACGGCGAAATAATCGCTTGTAACTATGATTATCATAGTTACTATCGGGCGCAAGAGGAGAGTCGCCCATGCCCAATCCCGCAGCCGTCATCATAGGCGCCGGCGATGCCACGGGCGGCGCGATCGCGCGCGCCTTCGCCGCCGAGGGGCTCACCGCCTGCGTCAACCGCCGCGAGCGCAACGCCGACGCGCTCGAAGCGCTGGCGCAGTCGATCCGCGGCGAAGGGTATCGGGCACGCGCTTTCCCCGCCGACGCCCGCAACGAAGAGGCGATGATCGCCCTCTTCGACCAGGTCGAAGCCGAAGTCGGGCCGGTGGAAGTCGCGGTGTTCAACATCGGTGCCAATGTGAACTTCCCGATCGCCGAAACGACGGTGCGCGTTTACACCAAAGTCTGGGAAATGGCCTGCCTCGGCGGTTTCCTGATGGGCCGCGAGGCGGCGAAACGCATGAGCCCGCGCGGCCGCGGCACGATCATCTTCACCGGCGCGACCGCCAGCCTGCGCGGCGGTTCGGGCTTCTCAGCCTTCTCGGGCGCCAAGGGCGCTCTCCGCATGCTCGCGCAATCGATGGCGCGCGAATTGGGTCCCAAGGGCATCCATGTCGCGCACACGATCATCGACGGCGCGATCGACACCGAGTTCATCAAGGGCCGCCATCCCGATTTCGACAATGCGAAGGCGCAGGAGCTGATCCTGAATCCGGGCGCCATCGCGGCCAATTATGTGATGCTCCACAAACAGCCGAGAAGCGCATGGACGCACGAACTCGACCTCCGTCCCTGGGGAGAGAAATGGTGACCAAAAGCCTTGAACTCATCTTCGATTTCGGCAGCCCCAACGCCTATCTGACGTTGAAAGTGCTACCCGAATTGCTCGAGCGCACCGGCGCCGACCTGATCATCACGCCGTGCCTGCTCGGCGGCATCTTCAAGGCGACGGGCAACAAGGCGCCGATGATCCAATATGCCGAAGCGCCCGCGAAACTGGCCTATGAAAACCTCGAAATGCGGCGCTTCATTGCGCGGCACGGCTTGACGAAGTTTCGCCTCAACCCGCATTTCCCCGTCAACACGCTGACGATCATGCGCGGCGCGATCGTTGCCGAGGATGAGGGCAATCTCGACGATTATGTCGACGCGGTGAACCGCGCGATGTGGGAGGAAGGCCTGAAAATGGACGATCCCGAAATCATCGCGACCTTCCTTTCGGCGAACGGCTTCGATGGCCCCGTGCTTCTCGCGCGCACGCAGGAGCCCGGGATCAAGGCAAGGCTTGTCGCCAATACCGACGCCGCGGTCGCACGCGGTGTATTCGGCATCCCGACCTTCTTCGTCGGGGACGAGATGTTCTTCGGCAAGGATCGCCTCGGTCAGGTTGAAGAGGCACTCGCCTGACCATCGCTCGCCGCCCCCGCCTCACGCGGAGGCCCCAAGGCCGAAGCCGATGACCCTCAATTGAAATCGAGCTGGATGATGTCACTCGGCGTCGCGCGGCAATACATCTCGATCGGCTTGGCGCCGTCGGGATAGGTCGCGGTCATCGCCGCGCGGATGCGCCAGCCGCCATTGCCCTGTTCGAGCGAAACGAGCTTGTCATAGGACAGCTTCGTCCCGCCGGTAGCACCGATCTGCCGCGCGGCATCGTTCATGCAATTCTGCACCGACGGCCGCGCCGCGCTCGGCAGGCCGCTCAGATTGGCGCTCAGCGCGGCCGGGCCGGCCGATGCGGGCGGTGGCGCACTTTCCTCCGGCGTGCCGTCGGCCTTTTTCTTCTTCTGGCTCGCCAGTAGTGCGAGCAGCCCGCCGGCGACGACGATCCCGCCGATGATCAGCCCGGTGCTCGGGCCCTTGTCCTTGTCGGGCTTCGGACCCGGCAGCGGCGCCAGATTGGCGTAGCCATAGCCGAATTCGGCGCGGCAGCCGTTGGTGACCCAGACATAGTCGGCGCCATAGCCCCATTGCCGTCCGGCGTTGCATTTGCCGCCGAGCTTGCGCACGAGCTCGACGCGGCCATTGGTCTGCACCGCGCATTGTTCATAACGGTTGCTGCGCGATTCGCAGCGGAGCGTCCCAGCGAAATCATTCCCCGGATAGGCGCCGCCGGCATAGCCATAGCGAAATTCGGCGCGGCACCCGCCCGACACCCAGACGCCGTCGGCATCGAATCCCCAATCGCGCCCCTTCGAGCAACGCCCGCCGATCACACGGGTCAGTTCGACGCGATTGTCGGTGCGGACGTTGCAGCGTTGCTGGCGGTTACCATAGGATTCGCAGCGGATCGTGCCCGCCCATCCCTGATTATAGCCCGAGCCCGGCGGCGGCGGATAGGGATAGGTGGTCTGCGCAAAAGCCGGGACGGCAAGCTGGCCCGTGACGAACGACGCGGCCGTGATGACCGAAATGACGCGGTTCCGCATAGCTGTTTCTCCCCTGCTGATATCGTGCTTCGACCGTCCTCAATTGCTTCGACTATCGCCGTGTATAGTTTCACATTTCCTGCTCCGGCGCCACGAGCAAAGACGCCATTCCTGCACGCAGCATGGCTTCCCTTGCCCGCGCGCATCATCTAGCCTCGTTCCGGGTCGCGCCACCGCAAGCAAGGGAGCCGACATATGACGACATCGATCATCGACGGGCGCATCGAAGCCGCCGACCTCAAGCGCACAAAGGGAGGCGTCTCGGTTTTTCGCAGCCTCACGTTCCAGCCCGACGCCGGCCCGACGCGCACGATCAAGAATGCGGTGGTGAAGGACAATGTTGCGAGCGAGCTCGTGCCCGGCACGGCCGGCCGCTTCTATATCTACAACGCCTTCGACCTGAAGGGCGTCCACGGCGTCCGCACTCGCGACGGCCGCGCGACCTACGGCTTCGCCACGAACAACAAGAAGATCTTCCTCATCGTCGGCATCGTCAACATCGCGTGGATCGCGCTGCGCGTGTTCGCAATCGACGGACAGGTGCCGCTGCTCGCCATCCTGCTGATGATCCTCTCGGTCGCGGGCTTCGTCTTCATGAGCAAGGGCGAGAAGGACGCGAAGGCGCAATTCGACGGCGACGCAGGCTATGCACCGCCAGCATAGCTAGTCGGCTTGCGCGCGCCGACGCATCGGCTAATGACGACGGATGGATCAAATCGTCATTCGCGGCGGCCAGCGACTCAAGGGCCGTATTCCAATCTCCGGCGCCAAGAATGCCGCGCTGACCCTGCTGCCTTGCGCGCTGCTCACCGACGAGCCGCTGACCTTGCGCAACCTGCCGCGCCTCGCCGACGTCGACGGCTTCGGCCACCTGCTCAACCAGCTCGGCTGCTCGACGACGATCGAGGGCTCGCGGCCCGAAGATTTCGGCCGCGTGATGACCGCGCGCGCGACGACGCTGACCTCGACCGTGGCGCCCTATGACATCGTCCGCAAGATGCGTGCGTCGATCCTCGTCCTCGGCCCGCTCCTCGCCCGCGCAGGCGAAGCAACGGTGTCGCTTCCCGGCGGCTGCGCGATCGGTAACCGTCCGATCGACCTGCACCTCAAAGCGCTCGAAGCCTTCGGTGCCGAGATCGAGCTCGCCTCGGGCTATGTGAAGGCCGTCGCGCCCGGCGGGCGACTCAAGGGCGGCAAGTTCACCTTCCCCGTCGTCTCGGTCGGCGCGACCGAAAATGCCGTCATGGCGGCGGTTCTCGCCGGCGGCACCTGCGTCCTCGAAAATGCGGCGCGCGAGCCCGAGATCGTCGACCTCTGCAACTGTCTCGTCGCGATGGGCGCGCATATCGACGGGATCGGCACCGAGACACTGACGATCGAGGGCGTCGACCGCCTCCACGGCGCGACCTACCGCGTGATGGCCGACCGCATCGAGGCGGGCAGCTATGCCTGCGCCGCCGTCATCACGCAGGGCGACGTCGAGCTGGTCGGCGCCAAGGCCGACGAGATGGAAGCCACGCTCACCGCGCTGCGCGAAGCCGGCGCCACCGTCGAGGCCACCAAGGGCGGGATCCGCGTCGCGATGGACGGCCGCGCGCAGCCGGTCACGCTGTCGACCGCGCCCTACCCAGGCTTCGCGACCGATATGCAGGCGCAGTTCATGGCGATGGCGACGCTCGGCACCGGCGCGTCGCTGTTCACCGAGACCATCTTCGAGAACCGCTACATGCACGTTCCCGAGCTCGCGCGCATGGGCTGCGACATCCAGGTCAAGGGCCGTACCGCGATCGTCCGCGGCGTTGACCATCTGGTCGGCGCGCCGGTGATGGCGACCGACCTTCGCGCCTCGATGAGCCTGATCATCGCGGGTCTCGCCGCCGAGGGCCAGACCGAGGTCAACCGCGTCTATCACCTCGACCGCGGCTACGAACGGCTGGAGGAGAAGCTGCAGGCGGTCGGCGCCGATATCGAACGGATCAGCGCAGGCTGACGCCTCTAGTCCGGATCGACGGGCACAGACACCATATTGCCGCTGACCGACGGCCGCTCGGGCCGTTTCGCGACCGCGATCACCAGTCCGATCAACGCCACGATGCCGCCCGCGATCGACAGCGGTGCCCAGCGATAGCCCTCGAACACCGTCGAAAAGCCCATCGCGATGATCGGAATCAGCACGCTCGACCAAGCGGCCTGCCCCGGCCCGACCGCGCGGATGACATTGAAATAGAGCGGAAAGGTTACCGCGCTGGCGATGATGCCCAGATAGAGTATTCCGCCCAGATAGACCCCCGTCTTCTCGATCACCGGCGGCCCGGTCGTTATCCATGCATAGCTTCCGTCGGCGAGCGCCCCGAACAGCATCGCCCATGCAATCATCACGACCATCGACTGCGCGCGCGCGATTCCGGTCCCCTGCATCACATTGGCGGTCGACGCGCTCATCACACCGGCCAGCGTCAGCAGCGTCCCCATGATCACCTCGTCCGCCCCCAAAGCAGCGGCGCGATATTCGTGCAGGATCATCAGCGCGACGCCGACGATCGCAATCCCCGCCCCGGCAAGGAAGCGGCGTTCGAGCGGCGTCTTCAGAAACAACCGCCCCAGCAACGTGTTCGGCACTATCAGCAGAGCGAAGAGCACTGCGACAAGGCCCGAAGTGATATGCTGCTCGGCGCGATAGACGAAGTTGAAATTCAACGCGAACTGCGCCAGCCCGAGGACCGCGGCAAAGGCCATCGCGCGCGGTTCCAGCCACAGTCGTTCGCGCCGCGCCGCGGCAAAGACGAACATCGCCGCCCCGGCGACCACGAAGCGATAGGTCACCGACCAGCTCGGCGGCACGACACCCAGCTGACCCTTGATCACGATCCACGTCGATCCCCAGATCAGCGTGACCAGCGCGAAGGGCAGAAAGACGCGTGGCGAAAGCAGCGTCGTCGGCTGCTCGCTCATAGCCCGGCGATGGCGGCCGCCAGCGGCGCGACCGCGGCGGCATCCTGATCCCAGCTCACGACGAGGCGGATCGCGCCGTCGCCCCAGTCATAGAAATCGAATCCCTGCGCGCGCAGGTCCGCCGCCTCTTCGGCGCTGATCCGCACGAACAGCTCGTTCGCCTCGACCGGATGCATCAGCCGCGGACCGCACGCCGCCGCAAGCGCGGCCGCGCCGGCGTTCGCGGCGCGCGCGTTGGCAAGCCAGAGATCGTCCTTCAGCATCGCGCGGATCTGCGCCGCGACGAAACGTCCCTTACTCAGCAGGTGCCCCCCGCGCTTCTTGAGCTCGCGCACCCCCGCGCCGCCGCTGCCGCCGAAAAAGACCAGCGCCTCGGCCATCATCGCGCCATTTTTGGTGAAGCCGAACGACAGCGCATCGACCCCGGCGCGCCAGGTGACGTCGGCGGGCGAGCAGCCGAGGAACGCAACCGCATTGGCGAAGCGCGCACCATCCATGTGCAGCTTCATCCCGCTCGCCTTGGCGACCTCGCTGATCGCGCCGATTTCGCTCGCACGCCAGGCGAGTCCATATTCGGTCGCGTTGGTGATGCTGATCGCGGCGGGCTGGACCTGATGGACGTCTTTGCGGATACCCGCGATCCGTTTCCTCAGCGCCTCGGCATCGATCTTCGCTCCCGCGCCGGGGAGCGTCATCAACTGCGCACCGCCCGAATAGAAGGTCGGCGCGCCGCACTCGTCGACCTCGATATGCGCTTCCTCGTAACAGAGTATGCCCTGCCAAGGCCGTACGAAATGCGCGAGGATGATGCTGTTTGCGGCCGTCCCGGTCGCGATCCACACGACCTCGCAATCGGTTTCGAACAGGTCGGAAAAGGCGGCATCGAGCGACTGGCTGAGCGCATCGCCGTCATACGCCGTGTCGACATGATTGGCGGCGGCGAGAGCCTCCATCACCGCCGGATGGACGGTGGCGGCATTGTCGGAAAAGAAGCGCAGCGCGGTCATGCCGCGCCCTTAGCGCAGGAATCGCGATCGCGCTAACATGTTAATATTTTGGCGGCACGCCCCGCCGAACCAAAGGGCTCGGCGCTCGTTCCCCGCGGGTGGGATCCGCCCCATGAGCCGGTGCAGCGCAGCGGAGGAAACCGATGCGCGGCTAGCCCTGCGGATTGCGATACAGCCAGTAGCCGTGCGTTCGGGAACGTCGGAACTCGTAGCGGCCGGGCATGATAAGCCGGGTGCGCATCCCGTTGCGGCTCAGAAATTTGACGAAACGCGGCAAGATGACAGAACAGGACTGCCATTCATGGGTCGCGACGTCGATGGGTGCATGTTGTGTCATAAAGTACCACCTTGATGGGTGGCCGATCTCGTTCCGTCGCCGGAATTATATCCCTCTATTGCCATAAAGATAGCCGGTTACGGGCCGCAGCCGACGGCTGTGCCCGATATGCCGCACGGCTCGCCGAGGGATCAGCGGTCGCGTTTCGCCAGCAGCTTCAGGCGCAGCGCGTTCAATTTGATGAAGCCGGCCGCATCCTTCTGGTCATAGGCGCCGGCATCGTCCTCGAAGGTCACATGCCGCTCGCTGTAGAGGCTGTTCGGCGACTTGCGTCCGACGACGCTGGCATTGCCCTTGTAGAGCTTCAAACGCACAGTGCCCGACACCTTCTCCTGGCTGAGGTCGATCGCCGCCTGCAGCATCTCGCGCTCGGGCGCGAACCAGAAGCCGTTGTAGATGAGTTCGGCATATTTCGGCATCAGCTCGTCTTTCAGATGCGCCGCGCCGCGGTCGAGCGTGATGCTTTCGATGCCGCGATGCGCGCGGGCATAGATTTCGCCGCCCGGCGTCTCGTACATGCCGCGCGACTTCATGCCGACGAAGCGGTTCTCGACGAGGTCGAGGCGGCCAATGCCATGCTTGCGGCCAAGGTCGTTGAGTGCCGCAAGCAGCGTCGCGGGCGACATCGCCTGCCCGTTCAGCGCAACGCCGTCGCCCTTCTCGAAATCGACCGTGATATATTCGGGCGCGTCGGGGGCATCCTCGGGATTGACGGTGCGCGAATAGACATAATCGGGGGTCTCGTCCCACGGGTTCTCGAGCACCTTGCCTTCCGACGAGGTGTGGAGGAGGTTCGCGTCGGTCGAGAACGGACTCTCGCCGCGCTTGTCCTTCGGCACCGGAATCTGGTTCTTTTCGGCAAAGTCGATCAGCGCGGTGCGGCTCGTCAGATCCCATTCGCGCCACGGTGCGATCACCTTGATATCGGGATTGAGCGCATAGGCGCTGAGTTCGAAGCGCACCTGATCGTTGCCCTTGCCCGTCGCGCCATGCGCGACCGCGTCGGCGCCAACTTCCTTCGCGATTTCGACGAGCCGCTTCGAAATGAGCGGACGCGCGATCGAGGTGCCGAGCAGATAATCGCCCTCGTAACGCGCGTTGGCACGCATCATCGGGAAGACGAAGTCGCGGACGAATTCCTCGCGCAGATCGTCCATGAAGATATGCTCGGGCTTGATCCCCATCAGCTCGGCCTTGGCGCGCGCCGGCTCGAGCTCCTCGCCCTGCCCGAGGTCGGCGGTGAAGGTCACGACCTCGCAGCCATAGGTGACCTGCAGCCACTTCAGGATAACGCTGGTATCGAGACCGCCCGAATAGGCGAGGACGACGCGCTTGAAGGACTCGGACATGATGGCACCTTTGGCGAGGGAAAGACGCGGGCGCGGCTAGCAGCCCGCCGCCAATGGTGCAACCGGCTTGGCCGCTCAGCCGACGCGCGTCCAGTCCATGAACCATCCGTCGTCCCACGTCTTTCCGCCGTCGCGCGAGACCCCCTGGAACCAGCGGCAGCTTTTGGGCGTAATGCGGTCCCAGACGCCGCGATAGAGTTCGGGTCCCTTGTCGCCCTCGGACAGGAATGTGCCGACGCCATTTTCGAACACGCCAAGCTGGCCGGGGACGCCGACGACACCCGACTTGGCGTTGACCCAGTGGTCGGACCAGATTTTCTTGTCGACGTCGAGCAGGCGAAGCCCCATGCCCGAGAAATTGCGGGCAGGGATGCGAAGCTCCTCGATACTGGCAATGCCGCCGAGGATCGCGACCACGGTCGCCTCGCCGGGAAATTCGATCCACTTCTCGCCTTCGCGGAACTTGTTGTGGATGCGCCATTCGCCGGTCAGGAAATCGAAGTCGCCGGGCTTGCCGACGGGAGGCGGGTCGATCGCGGCGGATGCCGCGACGGGGATCAGGCTGGACATGAAGGCTCCTGCGCTAAGGGCGATGATGGTGCGGCGGTCGATCTGGGCCATGGGTCGCTCCCTCGGTGACCAAGCCTGCCTACGCCCCCTATCCTGACATTTTCTGTCAGTTATTTTCTGCTAAAGAAGAAAAATGCGCGCGAGCCGCCTTCTCTCGATCCTGATCCTGTTGCAGTTGCGCCAGCGGCTGACCGCCGCCGATCTCGCCGCCGAGTTCGAGGTGTCCGAACGCACCATCTATCGCGACATCGATGCGCTGAGCGCCGCGGGCGTGCCCGTCTATGGCGACCGCGGGCCCGGCGGCGGGTTTCAGTTGCTCGGCGGCTATCGCACGCGGCTGACCGGCCTGTCGGCGGGCGAGGCCGAAGCGATGGCGATGATCGGCCTGCCCGGTCCCGCCGCAGAACTGGGGCTTGGCACGGCGACGAACGCCGCGCGCAACAAATTGCTCGCAGCCTTGCCCGGCGGCGGCGGGGCGCTGGCCGACCGGATGGCGGCGCGCTTCCATCTCGACGCCGTCGACTGGTATCGCGGCAGCGAGGCGCTGCCGCATCTGCCCCGCCTCGCGCGCGCGGTCCTCGACCAGCAGTCGTTGGCGATGCGCTACGAAAGCTGGCAGGGGGTGCGCGACTGGGCGGTCGATCCGCTCGGCCTCGTGCTGAAGGCGGGCATCTGGTACCTCGCCGCGCACGGCGCCGGAAAAGTCCGCATCTTCCGGATCGCCAATATCGAAGAACTCACCGTGGGCGACGCGCCGTTCGACCGTCCAGCCGATTTCCACCTCGCGAGCTGGTGGCAGGCCGAGCAGGCACGATTCGAGGCCGAGCTGTTTGCCACTATGGCGACCGTTCGCGCGTCGCTTGACGGATGCAAGCGACTGGCCGCGCAATCACCACGCGGCGCCGAGGCGGTTGCCCGCGCCGACGCTCCGGACGCCAAAGGCTGGCGTGCCATGGCAATGATGGTGGAGGACAGCGACCATGGCGCGCGCGACATGCTCGCGCTCGGCGCCGAGGTCGAAGTGCTCGCCCCCGCCAGCTTCCGCCGGCGCGTCGGCGCCCTCGCACGCACGATCGCCGCTAGGCATCGTTGACTGGATTCCCGCGTCCAAAACGCTAGTCTGGCGCCAGGGAGGCACGCGATGGGCAAGACCGAGATCAAGACCAAGGCGACCGGAGTCAGCGTTGCCGATTTTATCGCTGCCGTCCCGAGCGAAAAGCGGCGCGAGGAAGCCGCCATCGTCGAGGCGATCCACCGCCGCGTCACGGGCGTCGAGCCGAAGATGTGGGGGCCATCGATCATCGGCTATGGCAGCTATGACTATATTTATGACAGCGGCCGTTCGGGCACGATGTGCCGCGCCGGATTTTCGCCGCGCAAGGCCGCGATGACGCTCTATCTGATGGGGCATTATGAAGAGCGTCAGCCCGAGGCGGACGCACTGCTGGAAAAGCTCGGCAAATACAAGAATGGCAAGTCTTGCCTCTATATCAACAAGCTGACGGACGTCGATCTGAACATACTCGAACAGCTGGTTGCGCTGAGCTGGGATGTGATGAACGCACGCTACCCGACGTAGCTGAATGGCCGGTTTCGATCGGTAGCGGACCTAGACGATCCTCCCCCACCGGGGGAGGGGGACCACCCGTAGGGTGGTGGAGGGGCACAGGAGATATAGGCCGCGCCAGACTGCACGTACCCCTCCACCATGCTTCGCATGGTCCCCCTCCCCGTGCCGGGGAGGATCGGCACCGTCCGCTTTCCACCCCTAAGCGGACGTCCGTCCATCTTTCACGTCGCGACGCGGAAGATGGCGTCTCTCGGCCTCCGCCATATAGTCGCGCGTCAGCGGTAGCGCGTGGCGGCTGCGCGCGAACTGGATCTGGTAATTGCCCATCCCGCCACTTTCGAACGCCGCGGTCGCGCCGGCGAGGTAGAAGCACCACATGCGGAAGAATCGCGCGCCCATCATCGCCACGATCTCGGCCTCGTGCGCCAGCGTGTTGGTGTACCATTGACGCAGCGTCAGCGCATAATGCAGCCTTAGCGTCTCGACATCGGTCGCGATCAGCCGGCTTTTCTCGCTGGCGGCGAGGGTCTCGCTGAGCGCGGGGATATAGCCGCCGGGGAAGATATATTTGCGTGTGAAGGCGTCGGTCGCGCCCGGCCGCCCGAAGCGCCCGATCGTGTGGAGCAACATCACCCCGTCGGCCGAGAGCAGGTTCGCACATGCGCGAAAGAAAGTGTCGAAATTGGCCGCGCCGACATGCTCAAACATCCCGACGGATACGATGCGGTCGAACCCGCCGGTCTCGTGCGCCGCAAGGTCGCGATAATCGATCAACTCGAAGCGAACGCGGTCGGCAACCCCCGCCTCTTCGGCGCGCTGCCGCGCGAGCTCGAGCTGTTCGGTCGACAATGTGATCCCGAGCACCTCGACCGCTTCCAGTTTCGCGAGCGTGATCGCCATCCCGCCCCAGCCGCAGCCGATGTCGAGGATCCGCTGGCCCGGCCGCAGCGCGAGTTTCGCAGCGATATGCGCCTTCTTGGCCTCCTGCGCCTCGTCGAGCGTCATGCCCTCACGCGGCCAATAGGCGCAGCTATATTGCATGTCGCGGTCGAGAAAGAGGCGATAGAGGTCGTTGCCGATGTCGTAATGGTGCTCGACATTCGCACGCGACTGGCGCTGCCGGTTGATCGAGCCGAGCCGCGTCTTCACCCAGTCGCCCCATTGGCCGAGCCGCGTCTTGTCCTTGAGCTTCGCGCCGCGATCCCATGGCGTATTCATGCGCAGCAGGCCGATCAGGCCCATGATGTCGCCCTCGGTAATTTCCATTTCGCCGTCCATGAAGGCCTCGCCCGCGCCGAGCCGCGGGTCGAGGATCACGCGCCGCATCGCGCGGCGCGTCGCGAAGCGGACGCTGACTTCGGGAAAGCCGGGCGCGGGCGCGCCAAAGGTCCCGGCCCCGCCGTCAGGGTCGATGACGGTCAGCCTGCCACGATGGATAACACGCGAAAGAAACGGCCTGAGTATGGACAAAAGTGCGACCTCATCATCATTGCATCTGCCGCCCTGTTACCAACTAGATACCGGCATACCATTCATAATCAATGCGATCTTCCCAGAAACCGCCCTTTCCTGCCCCGATTTGGTCGAGACTCGCGACCGCTTCGATCCCGGTCAGATATTTCGCATGCTTATACCCCAGCTGCCGTTCGATCCTGAGGCGCAGCGGCGCGCCGTTGGCGATCGGCAGCACCGCGCCGTTCATCGCCCAGGCCAGGATCGTCTGCGGGTGGAGCGAATCGACCATGTCGCAGCTTTCATAATAGAACGCGTCGTCGATCCTGTCGGCACAGCGGAACACGATATAGCGCGCGCGGTCCTTCACCCCCGCTGCCTCAAGGATGCGGCGGAGCTGCGGCCCGGTCCACTCGCCGATCGCGCTCCACCCCTCGACGCAGTCGTGGCGGGTGATCTGCGTGCGCTGGGGCATCGCGCGAATATCGGCCATCGACAGCGACAGCGGCCGCGCGACGAGGCCCGACACGGTAATGCGCCAATCGGCGAAGCCCGCCGCGGCGTGCACGGCATAGGCGGCGCCATCCGGCAGCTTTGTGCCGTTCGAGCGAAAGACCGGCGACAGGTCGGCGCGGGTGAATTCGCGCGCCAGCGCATCGCGGTCCATCAGCGCGCGCTGGCTCGCCCGGTTCATCTCCTCGCCCATCGACAAGATCTTGCGCACCGCCGGCGCCTCGCTGATCGCGTCGCAACCCGACAGCAGCGGCAGTGCGCCCGCCGCCGCGACGAGCCCGCCCGCCCGCGCGATCAGCCGGCGACGCGGCAGCAGGACGCCGCTCATGCCTCGCCCTCCCTCTCGGGCGGCAGCGTGAACCAGCCGCTGATCATCGAGCGCACCTCGTTGATCGGCCCGGCGAGGATCACCATCATGATGTGGACGAGGAAGAAGAGGACAAGCAGCCACGCCGCAATGAAATGGATCGAACGCGCCGACTGGCGCCCGCCGAACAGGTCGAGCAGCCAGGGCCAGGCGGCATCCATTCCCGGCGACATGGTGAGCCCGGTGAAGATCATCAGCGGCAGCAGGCCGAAGATCACGCCGATATAACTAAGCTTTTGCAGGATATTGTACCGCGCTGCCGCCTCGCCCCGCGGAAAGCGCAGCCGCGCATGATCCTTGATGTCGTGCCAGATATGCCGCGGCGACCATTCGGCGCGGCGGACGTGCAAATCCCTTCGGATGTGCCCGCCGAAAAGGCTCCAGACCATGTAGAGCGTCAGGCCGACCGACAGCACCCACGCGAAGAACAGGTGCCAGCGCCGCCCGGCCGCGAGATCGTAGCTGGTCGGGATCGTCGCCCAGCCCGGAAAGGCCCAGGTCTTTTCCTCGCCCCCGGCATTGGTCCAGCGCCCGAGCACACCGGTCGTCTCGATCCGCGTCTCGCCGAAGCGGACATAGCCGGTGTCGGAAGTCGCCCCGATCGCGAACCACGCCCGATCGGGGTTCGCGCCATATTGCCCCCAGTAAAGCCGCGGATGCGCGTTGAAGATCATCAGCCCGCTCATCAGCATGACGAGCAGCGTAACCGCATTCAGCCAATGCCAGATGCGCGTCGGCAGCCGGTGGCGATAGACGCGCACCGGCGCGAGCGTTTCCGGAACCGGCGCCGGCGGAACGTCGGGGGAGTCAGCTTCGGCCATATCCCTCTTTCGCTCCTTCGCCCGGTTCGGTTACGCGGTCACCTCCGACTTATACTCCTCGCGATAGCGATTGCGCAAAGACACTTTGTCGATCTTTTCGCTGCCGAGCTTGGGCAGCGCCTCGTTCGACATCCAGATCCGGCACGGCACCTTGTACGGCGCGAGGCGCGCGTTGAGGAACGCGGTCAGCTCGTCGGCGGTCAACGCGCTGCCGGGCTTCATCCAGACGACCGCGCCGACGCATTCGCCGAGTCGTTCGTCGGGCAAGCCGAAAACCGCGCATTCATTGACCTCGGCATGTTCATAGATCGCGGCCTCGACCTCCTGGCAACTGATATTCTCGCCGCCGCGGATGATGATGTCCTTCTTGCGGTCGACGATGAACAAATAACCGTCGGCGTCGAGATAGCCGAGGTCGCCCGAACGGAAATAGCCATTGTCGAAGAAGGCCGCCTTGGTCGCCGCCTCATTGTTCCAATAGCCCTCGAAATTGCAGACCGAGCGCATGCAAACCTCGCCGACGCTACCCTGCGGCAGTTCGTTCCCCAGCTCGTCGAGGATCGCCAGATCGACGAGCGGCTTCGACGCCGGGCCGGTCGACAGCGGCTTCTCGACATAATTCTCGTTGATGATGCCGCAGCCCACGGCGTTGGTCTCGGTGAGGCCATAGCCTAGCAGCGGTTTCGCATCGCCCATCTCCGACGCGAGGCGGCGGACATGCTCGGGCGGACGCGGCGCGCCGCCGCCGGCGTAGCTCTTGCAGGTCGACAGATCGTAATTCTTGCGGTTCGGACTGACGAGAATTTCGTAGCTCATCAGCGGCACGCCGACGAAATAATTGCATTTCTCGTCCTGGATCAGCCGCATCGCCTCGTCGGCGTTCCACTTCGGCATGAGCACCAGCTTGCGCCCGAGCGCGAAGCTCTGAAGAAACACGGGAATCTCGGCCGTTACATGGAACAGAGGCGTGCAGATCAGGGTGGCGGGCTGGATGTCCGACATCAGCCCGTCCTCGGTCAGCAGGTGGACGATGCTCGCGGTCTGCGTCACATAGTTGAAGATCGCCTGCACCACCGCCTCGTGGCGCGAATAGGCGCCCTTCGACTGGCCGGTCGAGCCCGAGGTAAAGAGGATCGTCGCCAGATCCTGCCCGGTCAGCACCGGCAGCGCGGTCTCGGCGCTGCCGCCCGCCGCCAGCGGCGCGATCGCTTCGTCGATCGGCTTCGTGATGTCGAGCGCAACGACCTGGGCGCCATGGCTGACGCCCGGCTCGGCGAGCCGCGCGGCGCGCTGCGCGTCGGCGATCACGAGCTTCGCCTCGGCATCGTCGATTCCCGCCGCCAGCTCGCCGCCCTGCCACCAGCCGTTGAGCAGGGTCGCACAGCCGCCCGCGAGCAGGATGCCGATATAGGCGACACACCACGCATTTGCGTTGCGCATGGCAAGGCCGACGCGGTCACCGCGCTGGACGCCGTGGCCATCGATGAGGCCCGCCGCGACCTTGCGCGCCGCGGCATAGACCTGTTTGAAGCTCAGCCGCTCGTCGCCCTCGACCAGAAAGGTGGCATCGCCGTGCATCGCGCTGAAATAGGCGACATAATCGGCAAGGTTCGTCGGCGCGTTGGTGATGAACGGCAGCTGGCGGCCGAAGCGTTCGACGGAACCGACCTGGATCGGACCGCCCGGCCCCGTGATCAGATTATACGCGGATTCCAGGCGCAGATCGAGCGCGGAAGGCATGGGGCATCTCTCCTCTTGGTCTCGCTCGCCTTACCCCCTATGGGGAAGGCCTCTCCTGGGGAAGGACAGCGCGACTATATGTTTCTTTTTGGAAATTTTGAGTTCGTTTTTGAAACATATAGTGGTGAACCTTCGCGCGCAACAGCGCGAAAATCAAGGTTTTCTAGGGTTTCGGTAAAAAGCAGCAGCTGTTGAGGGTGGGATACACCATTGGAGTTCGGTGCCCTCGTATGCGGACACGCCGAATTGATCCCTCGGAAATTATTTATTAAATATCAGTTGCTTATAGCGCAGTTAGACTGATTACCCTCTTCCGCCGTTCGACGATGAAAATCAGGCGAACGGCTATGGATTTCCCCAGTGAAACACATAGGCGAGTGCTACATTTTCTGAGACCAATTTCGGTAAGATGCTTTCGGCTACCTCACCATGGTGCGAAACAGGCAATGGATCACTTCTTTACCAGCTGTATACTGATCCTTTATCTCGACATAATTTGTAGTATTCGGCAATGTTCCTTCATGAACAAACTGGTGACGCCAAGTAATAACATTATTATAAGCCGATTTAGGACTCTTTGAGTGAGCGCGAACATAATCGTTCTCTGCCTTATCAAGATTTCTACCAAATCGATCTAGATATCTTATGCCGAACATTTTAACATGCTCGTCCTTCAATTCCTTCAACTTAATCCGACCGTTCATTCGAGAGAATTTTGCGCGGGTCACGCTTCCTAGGACTACGTGCTTCTTTTCGGCAAACTCATAGAAGATGTCTTTAATAGCCAACTCATAGGCCGTCACGGCCGAAGTAGCGATGAAGCCGGTGTAACGTGCCTCCACAAAGGGATCCTCGAGCCCCTCCATCAAGGGATCGACGTGCGCCAGGTAGTCCTCGACGAGGGTAAAGCGATCACTGTAGACCATTAGTAGATCAGGTGTTTTTCAGCCAATGCCAGTCTCAGCTCGACTTCCTTCGGGTCGCTAGTGTTGAAGAATATCGCGTTGCGATAATCTTTATCAGCTATCAGCTTCGTGAATCTTTGCTTGAGGTCTTTTGGTATCTTATTTGAGTGACGAATTAGGGTTGCCATCACGGAGTCCATCGCC
Source organism: Sphingopyxis sp. H073 (assembly GCF_001468395.1). Lineage (GTDB taxonomy): Bacteria > Pseudomonadota > Alphaproteobacteria > Sphingomonadales > Sphingomonadaceae > Sphingopyxis. The sequence continues at coordinate 444,195 of NZ_LNSG01000004.1, forward strand.
GCAAGGTTCAGTGGACCCCGAACATGAAAAGGCTTGGGGTCGAGTTGACCGACGATCAGCTCAGTTACCTCACGAAAACGCTCACCAAATTTATCTATCTTGCCCGAATTCTTGCCCTTGGTGTGTATCTTCATCTGCTGATTGAGAAACTCCTTCATTGGCTTCTCATAATCGTCTCCACGCTCGGTCATCGCGAATATTCGGAGGATCATCTCAACGTCGCGCTGATGCTTGTCGAGCGGCTGACGAGACAAAATCTTCCGCCAGTTTGGATCCTCGTTAAGATCATGGAGTTCGTCGACCAGTGCGCCATGGAATACGCAGTTTCGGATTTCCTGCGGACGCAGCGGAGTCCCGCCCGTATTCAGGCGCTCAAAAATATGAAACATGCTGGTGCTCTGGTTCACCGGCGCAAGCTGCTTGATGTTCACAGCGCGAAGGACGGCGCTCTTTAACTTGCGTTGTTCCTGCTCTGTCAAATCGACGAATTTTTTGCCCGAGTAGGGGCTACCTTTAGATAGGCCGGTGAGCCGAAAGACTGACCTACGACCCTGCATATTTTCAGGTCCGAAATAGCCTTCGAAAAAATATATCACGCTCATGATCCGCTGTTGGCCATCTATCACGAGATTCTTGTTCTCGCCGTCGATATAGAAGAAAACCTGAGGCACAGGCAGGCCGAGCAAAAAGCTCTCTATCAGCAAGCTAGACTGCTTAATGTTCCACACAAAGTTACGCTGGAACGATGGGACAGTAATGTCTTTATCCCGCCACATATCGTGGATTACGGCGAGTGTCAGATCAGACGGATATGTCGCGATATCGAACTCGATATGAGTGCCAAGCTCTTCATCGTCCGACTCTTCTTCAACTTCGATCTCGTCGTCAAAAACCTTAGCCATGCCAACCCCCTTGATTGGAGATGCAATAGCGAAGAAGGTGCTCGGCTGCCAGGGGCAAAGGGAGGGCGAGACTATTCGGCGCTAATAGGCTTTAAGAGATCGATCGGTTCACCACCGAGCGGCCGGCTCAACTCGTGAAGTGTGAGCACCGTCGGATTCCGACGCCCACGCTCAAGGCCGCTGAGATATTGCTGACTGACCCCTGTAAGCTCGGACGCCTGCTCTTGGGTCAGTCCGCGAGCCATTCGCAGCCTTTTAAAGTTCAACCCTACCTGGAGGCGCACGTCCATGGGACATCCCTGCCGCAGTAGGGGCTTGAACTTTATCAACTATAATATGTAATAACCTTAGCCTGTCACGGTGGGCAACGGTGGCTGGCGCCAGTCGGGGGATAATGAAAATGGAATGGGAACCAGATCAGTCGCCAAAGAAGGGCGAGGGTCTTACGGCAAATCAAATGCTCCTAGCAGTCGTAGCCGTCATCGGCTTGGCGATCCTCTACAATGTCACGCGCCTGCCCGAGGGCCACCCGTTCAAGGAGTGTGAGCACATCTTTGGGGTGGATCAGCGGTGCTCGGCCAAGATCGCTGCGCGCGACATCATGATGGGCCGCCCCTGACGGATCGATGCGAAGCAAGTTAATTACGCCCCCTGTTCCCCGCCTATTTGGTAGCGACATGACGGCCGCTTATCTGGGCATCAGCCAACGGATGTTGGACCATCTTCGTCTCAGAGGTGATTTCCCCGAGCCGATAAGAATCGGTCGCCGAATACTCTGGGACCGTAAGGCGCTAGATGCCTTCGCAGACAGCCTTGCGCTACCTGCGCATGATCCATGGGATGACGTAAGCGCCTTGGGGTAACGGGGCGTCACTTACCCGACATGCAAGCATGCAAAATGCCCGCTAGCCGCAGCGGCGCCGTATCGGCTACATGCGATGAAATTTTGCTCGATTTGTATCCCACTTTGCTCATGCCGTTTAGACGACATTAGACAGCATAAGACAATTCCGGGATACACGAATTTACGAAAATGGTGAAATTTCAATGGCTTCACAATATCTTTTTGCAACCTTAGCCGAAGCGACGCAATATCTTAACTTTCATGACCTGATGGGTGAGCATAGCGAGGTCGCTTTCAGCGTGTTCGGCTGGCCGATCCGCTGGTATGCGCTCGCCTATCTGGCCGGTATTTTCCTCGGCTATTGGTATCTGCTGAAGCTGATCGCGCAGCCCGGCGCCCCGATGGCGCGGCGCCATGCCGACGACATGATCTTCTATGCCATGCTCGGGATCATCCTCGGCGGCCGACTCGGCTATGTCCTGTTCTACAATCTCGAATCCTACCTCAAGGAGCCGGTCGATATCTTCAAATTGTGGGATGGCGGCATGTCGCTGCACGGCGGCGTGATCGGCGTGCTCGTTGCGATCTGGTATGTGACGCGCAAGGAAAAGCTCAGCTTCCTGCGCTTCTGCGACTATATCGCGTGCGTCATTCCCTTCGGTCTCTTCCTCGGCCGCCTTGCCAATTTCGTGAATGGCGAGCTGTGGGGCCGCGTAACGACCGTGCCATGGGCGATCATCTTTCCGCGCGGCGGCGACCTGCCGCGCCACCCGAGCCAGCTTTACGAAGCCGGGCTCGAAGGACTGGTGATGATGGCGGTCCTCGCCTATTTCTTCTGGCGCACCGACGCGCGCTACAAACCGGGTTTCCTCGTCGGCATGGCGTCGCTGATCTACGGTCTCAGCCGCTTCACGGTCGAATTTTTCCGCGAGCCCGACGTCCAGCGCCAGTGGGTGGTTGACGCCACCGGCCTCTCGATGGGCCAGTGGCTGACGGTGCCGATGATCGTGATCGGCCTCTGGCTCATCGCGACCGCGAAGCGCCGGCGCCGGCGGGTCGAGCCGGTCGCCGGGCCCGATGCCGTTGCCTGACGGCCCGCCCGCTCCCGACCAATTGCTCAAGGATATCGCCGCCGCCCGGCCGATGACGGTCGCCGACTATATGGCGGCGGCGAACGCTCATTATTATGCGACGCGCGACCCGCTCGGACGAGCGGGCGATTTCACCACCGCGCCCGAAATCAGCCAGATGTTCGGCGAGCTGGTCGGTATCTGGATCGCCGATCTGTGGAGCCGCGCGGGCGGCCCACCGTTCCGTTATGTCGAGCTCGGCCCCGGCCGCGGTACGCTCGCCGCCGATGCGCTCCGCGCCGCCGCGCGTTTCGGCTGCACGCCGGTCGGCGCCCATCTCGTCGAAACCAGCCCCACCTTGCGCGCCGTCCAGTCGGCGCGCCTCGCGCAGGCCGAACATCATGACGAGGTCGACGCGCTCCCGGACGACGCGCCGCTGGTCATCGTCGCCAACGAATTCTTCGATGCGCTGCCGGTCCACCAATATGTGAAGACCGCCGACGGCTGGCGCGAACGAATGGTCGAGCGCCGCGATGGCAGGCTCGCGCCGAGAGCCGGCGAAACGCCGGCCGACGACGCGATTCCCGCCGTCCTGCGTGACCGGCCCGAGGGGACGATCGTCGAAACGACGCCGGTCTCGGCCGCGATCATGCAGCGCTGCGCCTTCCGCATCACGCGGCAGGGCGGCGCGATGCTCGCGATCGACTATGGCTATGCGGGGCCCGCCGCAGGCGACACGCTGCAGGCGGTGAAGGCCCACAAATATGTCGATCCCTTCGTCGATCCCGGCGAGGCCGACCTCACCGCGCATGTCGATTTCACCACCCTTGCCGACGCGGCACGTCCGGCGGGCGTTACCATCAGCCGCCTTACGACACAGGGCGACTGGCTGAGGCGTCTCGGCATCGACGCGCGGCTGAAGTCGCTCACCGCCGCCGCCCCCGACCGCGCCGCCGAACTCGAAAGCCAGCGCGACCGCCTTGTCGAGCCCGGCGAAATGGGCGAACTGTTCAAGCTGATCGCGATCACCGCGCCGGGCTGGCCCGCGCCCGCAGGATTTTCAGGAGACCCCGCATGACCGCCATCGTCTTGGCGAAGCCCGAGGATGCCGAAGCGATCGCGATGTTCGCGAACGGCTCCTTTACCGATACCTTCGGGCATATCTACGACCCTGCCGACCTGTCGGCCTTCCTTGCCGATTGGAACCCTCCGGAGCGCGTCCGCGCGCAGATCGGGGATGCCGGGCACGGCATCGCGCTGGTGCGCGACGATGCGGGCGCGATCCTCGGCTATATCAAGATGGGCCCGGTCGAATTCGACCTGCCGCCCGAGCAACCCACCGACGACGCGGTCGAACTCCACCAGCTTTACGTTGCCGAAGCCGCGAAGGGCACCGGCGTCGCCGCCCGACTGATGGAATGGGGTATCGCATGGGCGCGCGAACGTGCGTCGATCCTCTACCTCACCGTGTTCACCGAGAACCACCGCGCGCAGGCCTTTTACCGCCGCTACGGCTTCTACGACGTCGGCCGCAACGAATTCCGCGTCGGCAATCATATCGACGAAGATCGCTTCTTCAGGCTCGACCTGTGAGCGCGCCATTCGTCGTCGCGCCGACGCTCGCGAATGTGCCGCACGGCTTCTTCGGCCGTCAGGGCGGCGTCTCGACCGGCGACCTCGCTTCGCTCAACTGCGGCCTCGGATCGGGCGACGACCCGGCGCTGATCGCCGAGAACCGCCATCGCGCCACCGAAGCGGTGCTGCCCGGCGCGGCGCTCGCCGGCCTCTACCAGGTCCACGGCAACCGCTGCGTGATCGTCGACGACAGCACCGACCTTGCCGCGCGGCCCGAGGCCGACGCGCTCGCAACGCGAACCCGCGGCATCCTGCTCGGTATATTGACCGCCGATTGCGTCCCCGTACTCTTCGCCGACGCTGAAGCCGGGGTCATCGGTGCGGCACACGCGGGCTGGAAGGGGGCTATCGCCGGGGTGACCGACGCAACGCTCGCCGCGATGGAAGGGCTCGGCGCGAGCCGCACGAACATCGCGGTCGCTATCGGCCCCTGCATCGGGCGCGCCTCCTACGAGGTCGACGACGGCTTCGTGCAGCGCTTTCTCGCCGACGATCCCCAGAACGAGCACTTCTTCGCGGGCGGCAAACCCGGCCATGCGATGTTCGACATCGCCGCCTATGTCGCGGCGCGGCTCGCTACGGCGGGGGTCAGCCGAATTGCCATCGGCGGGCAGGATACCTACGCCGAAGAGGCGGACTATTTCAGCTATCGCCGCGCGTGCCATCGAGGCGAAAACAGCTACGGTCGGCAGATATCGCTGATCGGCTTGAGGTAATTCTTCGTCACCCCGGACTTGATCCGGGGTCCAGCTTCATCGAAGACAGATGGATGCCGGATCAAGTCCGGCATAACGAACGAAGGATGGCGGGAGACAAGACGGATGAAGGCCTTGGCGATCCCGCGCAAACGGCTCGTATCGATCATCGGCGGATCGGCAGGGAATCTCGTCGAATGGTACGACTGGTTCGCCTACGCCGCCTTCGCCATCTATTTCGCCCCCGTCTTCTTCCCGAAGGCCGACCCGACCGCGCAGCTCCTCAGCACCGCCGCGATCTTTGCGGTCGGCTTCGTCATGCGCCCGATCGGCGCGTGGGTGATGGGGCGCTTCGCCGACACGCGCGGGCGCAAGGCGGGGCTGTCATTGTCGGTCGCGCTGATGTTCAGCGGCTCGATGCTGATCGCCGTCGCGCCGACCTATGCCGCCGCCGGACTGCTCGGCCCGACGACGTTGCTCGTCGCGCGAATGCTGCAGGGGTTGTCGCTCGGCGGCGAATATGGCGCCAGCGCGACCTATCTCTCCGAAATGGCGCCGAAGGATCATCGCGGCTTCTGGGCGAGCTTTCAGTATATGACGCTGATCGGCGGCCAGCTCTGCGCGATCTTCGTCGCGGTGATCTTGCAGGCCTTTCTGACGGAAGCCGAACTCACCGCCTGGGGCTGGCGCATCCCCTTCGTGATCGGCGCGGTGCTCGCGCTCGCGGTCTATCTCCTCCGCCGCAATCTCGCCGAAACGCCCTCGTTCGAGAATCAGGCGGTCGACCGCCCGGTCTCGACCGCGAAGCTGCTCTGGAAAGAGCATCGCCGCGAGAGCATCCTCGTCGGCATGTTGTCGGCGGGCGGCGGCCTCGCCGCCTATACCTACACCAGCTATATGCAGAAATATCTGTTCAACACCGTCGGCTTCGACAAGGCGACCGCGACCTACATCGTCGCCGTCGCGCTCATCTGGTTCACGCTGATGCAGCCGGTCTTTGGCGCGCTCGCCGATCGTTTCGGGCGCAAGCCGATGCTGCTCCTCTTCGGGATCGGCGGCGCACTGGTCGCGGCGCCGACCTTCCTGACGCTGGAAACGGTCAGCTCGCCGGTGGTCGCGACCTTGCTGATCCTGATCCCGCTGACCTTCCAGGCGGGCTACACCGCGAACAATGCGCTGGTGAAGGCCGAGCTGTTCCCGGCGCATATCCGCGGGCTCGGTGTCGCGCTGCCCTACGCGGTCGGCAATGCGATCTTCGGTGGCACCGTCGAAATGGTCGCGCTCGCGCTCAAGGGCGCCGGCGTCGAATGGCTGTTCTATTTCTATGTCGCCGCAGTGATCGGCATGGCCGGCATTGCGACCTTGTTGCTTCCCGAAACGAAAGAGCGCAGCCTGATCGTTGAGGATTGACGGATAACAGGGCGCAGCCGCTTTTATCCGTCATCGCGGCGAAGGCCGGGAATACGGAAAAGGGAAGAACGACCGGCGCAATATAGTTTCAAATGAAACCGGCGCTGCTATAGGCGGGGCAATCTCAAAGGAGCATCCCATGGCCATGCGCGGCACACCCAAGACGAACAGCAAGAAAATCGGCGACAAGGAGCTGAGCCCCGCCACGCTGATGATGGGACTCGGCTATGATCCCGTGCTCTCCGAAGGCTCGCTGAAGCCGCCGATCTTTCTGACCTCGACCTTCGCCTTTGAAAGCGCCGCCGCCGGCAAGCGCTTCTTCGAACATATCACCGGCAAGCGCGAAGGCCCCGCCGACGGCCTCGTCTATTCGCGCTTCAACGGCCCGAACCAGGAAATCCTCGAAGACCGCCTCGCGGTCTGGGACGGCGCCGACGACAGCCTCGTCTTCTCCAGCGGCATGTCGGCGATTGCGACCCTGCTCCTCGCGCTCGTGAACCAGAACGACGTGATCGTCCATTCGGGTCCGCTCTATGCTGCGACCGAAACGCTGATCGCGCGCATCCTGTCGCGCTTCGGCGTCAGCTTCCTCGATTTCCCGGCCGGCGCGACCCGCGAAGAGATCGACGCAATCCTCGACCGCGCGAAGGCGCTCGCCACCGAAAAGGGCGGCAAGGTCGCGCTCGTCTATCTCGAAAGCCCGGCGAACCCGACCAATGCGCTCGTCGATGTCGAGGCCGTCCGCGCCGCGCGCGACGCCGCTTTCCCCGGCGAGCAGAAGCCCGCGATCGCGATCGACAACACCTTCCTCGGCCCGCTCTGGCAGCAGCCGCTGAAGCAGGGCGCCGAACTCGTCGTTTACAGCCTCACCAAATATGCCGGCGGCCATTCGGACCTCGTTGCGGGCGGCGTCTCGGGCGACCAGAAGCTGCTCAACATCATCCGTCCGATGCGCAATACGATCGGCACGATCTGCGACCCCAACACCGCGTGGATGTTGCTGCGCAGCCTCGAAACGCTCGAACTGCGCATGAGCCGCGCGGGCGAAAATGCGCTGAAGGTCTGCACCTTCCTTCGCGATCATCCGAAGGTCGAGGGCCTCGGCTATCTCGGCTTCATCAGCGAGGCGCGCCAGAAGGATATCTTCGACCGCCATTGTTCGGGCGCGGGCTCGACCTTCTCGCTCTTCATCAAGGGCGGTGAGGCCGAGAGCTTCCGCTTCCTCGACGCGCTCAAGATCGCGAAACTCGCGGTCAGCCTGGGCGGCACCGAGACGCTGGCGAGCCACCCCGCCGCGATGACGCATCTGTCGGTTCCCGACGAGCGCAAGAAGGCACTCGGCATCACCGACAATCTGGTGCGGGTGTCGATCGGCATCGAGGACGCCGACGACCTGATTGCCGATTTCGCGCAGGCGCTGGACGCGGTCTAACGACCGCGCCGCGCGCGCCAGTCGACCACCTGCCACCCCATTTTCGGCGCGAGCTGCTTGAGCTTGCGCGACGGCGTCGTCGCGACCGCCTCGTCGGCGAAATGCAGCATCGGGTGATCGGAGACATGATCCGAATAGGCGCGGATATGTGCCTGATCGCGCGTGATGTCATTGTCGGCGAGCCAATCCGAAATGCGCGCAAATTTCGCATCGCCATAGCAATTGTCGCCCGCAAGCCGCGCGTGGATATGATCGGCGCCATCGGGCTCGTCGAGCCGCGTCGCGAGCACGTCGTCGATCCCCAGCCGCCGCGCGATCGCGTCGACATAAAGATGGAACGACGCCGTCGCGAGCAGCAGCCGGTATCCCGCCTCGCGGTCGGCGGCGATCTGGTCGAGCGCCGCCGCGTGCAACCCGCGCCCGATCACCTGATCGGCATAGCTTTCGGCAAGCGGGGTGATCTCGTCACGGCTGAACTGCTTCCCGACGAGCAGCCGCAGGTTGATCGCCTTCAGCCGCGACCGGTCGATCAACCGTAGCGAATAGGCCGCGCCCGCCAGCGCGACAAGCGGCAGCAACAGCATGCGCCATTGCTGGCGCCGGCGGACAACATGCATCAGAAATCCGCTGTAAGTCCCTGAACGCGTTATCGTTCGGTCCATGTCGTACATCGCAACGCGATGCCGGTATTCGGTCGGGACGATTGGCACGGGCGCATCCATGCCCCCGTCCATAAGGCGCGCGCAGCGAGGCGCCAAGCGGCTTCGGATTCGCTTGCCGTCTCGGGGCAAATAATACAATGTCCCCCGCGAGATGGTGGCCAGGGCGGACTTCGACTATGACGACGGCGCCGATGGCGCTGCGGTCCGCTTCACGGGTCGGCTGACGCTGGCGCGCCTTGGCGACGTGCCCGCGCGCCTCGACGAACTCGGCCCGATCGCGACAATCGACCTTTCCGCGATCGAACGAATCGACACCGTCGGCGCGTGGATTGTCACCCGCACCGTTAACGAACATGGCGCGAAGGTCATTGGCGCAAGCCCCGAGGCCGAACGGCTGCTCGAGGCGCTGCGCGAAGACAAGAGCGAATATGCCGTTCACCGCGACCGCCGTTCGCCGATCGAGCGAATGCTCGAACAGGTCGGCACCGCCACCCTTGCCATCTGGAACGAACTGCTCGGCATCGTCGGCTTCTTCGGCGCGATGATTGTGGCGCTCGGCATCCAGATCCGCGCCCGCCGCCGCCTGCGCTGGAACGCCGTCGTCACGCGCTTTCAGGCCGTGGGCGTCGACGCGCTGCCGATCATCGGGCTGATGAGCTTCCTGATCGGCATCGTCATCGCGCAGCAGGGCGCGGTGCAGCTCGAACAGTTCGGGCTGGAGGTGTTCACGATCAATCTCGTCGGCCGCGCCTCGCTCCGCGAACTTGGCCTATTGATGACCGCGATCATGGTTGCCGGCCGCTCAGGGTCGGCCTTCGCCGCCCAGATCGGGACGATGAAGCTGACGGAAGAGGTCGACGCGATGCGCACGATCGGCGTCTCGCCGATGGAGGCAATCGTGCTGCCGCGCGTCGCGGCGTCGACGATCACCATGCCGCTGCTCGGCTTCTACGCCAGCATCTGCGCGATCATCGGCGGCGGGGTCTTTTGCTGGCTCGGGCTCGAAATCCCGCCGCTGACTTACGTGCAACGGCTGCGCGAGATCATCCCGATGCACGATTTCTACATCATGCTGATCAAGGCGCCGGTGTTCGGGATCCTGATCGGCGTCACAGGCTGTTACGAAGGTATGCAGGTGCGCCAGAATGCCGAGGAGGTCGGCCGCCGCACGACATCCGCGGTCGTCGCCGCCATCTTCCTCGTCATCGTTCTCGATGCCTTTTTCGCCGTCTTCTTCTCCTCGCTGGGGTGGAATTGATGGCCGACGAAATCGAGCAGCAGGAAATTAAAGAGGAGCTGGCGGCCGCTGACGCGGTGCGTCCCGAAAAATTCGAATTTGCGATCCGCATTCGCGGCCTCAGAAACCAGTTCGGCGACGCGGTGGTCCACGACGATCTCGACCTCGACGTCCGTTCGGGCGAGATACTGGGCGTCGTCGGCGGGTCGGGCACCGGCAAATCGGTACTGATGCGCTCGATCGTCGGGCTCCAGACGCCGGCAGCAGGCGAAATCGAAGTCTATGGCAAGACGCTCGATACCATCACCGATCAAGAGGAATCGCGCGACCTTCGCCGCCGCTGGGGCGTGATGTTCCAGGGCGGCGCGCTCTTCTCGACGCTCAGCGTCGCGGAGAATATCCAGGTGCCGCTGTGCGAATATTATCCGCGCCTCGACCAGAAACTGCTCGACGAGATCGCCGCCTACAAGGTCGCGATGGTCGGACTGCCCCCCGACGCGGGGCCCAAATATCCCGCCGAGCTGTCGGGCGGGATGGTGAAGCGCGCCGGTCTGGCCCGCGCGCTCGCGCTCGATCCCGCGCTGCTCTTCCTCGACGAGCCCACGGCGGGTCTCGATCCGATCGGCGCCGCGAAGTTCGACGAGCTCATCCGCGGCCTTGCCGACACGATGGGCCTCACCGTCTTCCTCATCACCCACGACCTCGACACGCTCTATGCGACGTGCGACCGCGTCGCGGTGCTCGCCGAAAAGCGTGTCATCGCGGTCGGCACGATTCCCGAACTGCTTGCCACCGAGCATCCGTGGATACAGGAATATTTCAACGGCCCGCGCGGCCGCGCCGCCTCGAGCTGCAACCAGACCCAGGATAGGAAGAGCTGATGGAAACGCGGTCGAACAATGTGCTGGTCGGGGCCTTCGTCCTGCTCTTCACGCTCGCCCTCGCCGGCTTCGTCGTCTGGCTCGCCAACGACAGCGGCGGCACCAAGCGCGAATATGACATCTTCTTCAAACAGTCGGTCGACGGCCTCAACAAGGGGGCGCAGGTGCAATTCTCCGGCGTTCCTGCGGGACAGGTGCGCCAGATCGCGCTGTGGCCCGACGATCCGCAATTCGTCCGCGTCCGCATCGAGGTGAACGAGGGCGTGCCGATCCTGCAGGGCACCACCGCCGCACTGGAAGGCGTCGGCTTCACCGGCGTCTCGCAGATCTCGCTCGACGGCGCGGTAAAGGGCGCACCACCGATCACCGACAAGGGGCCCGCCGGCAAGCCCGTCATCCCGACGCGCGTCGGCGGTCTCGGCGAACTGCTCAACACGGCGCCGCAATTGCTGCAACGCCTCTCGACGCTGACCGAGCGCCTCGCCGAACTCGCCGACGACAAGAATCAGGAAAGCTTCGCCAACATCCTGGACAATGTGGAGGCGACCACCGCGACGCTCGCGCGCAACGGCCCGGCGCTCGAAAGGGCGCTCGCCGACGCGCGCATTGCGATCCAGCAGGCGGGCAATGCGGCCGAGCAGGTCGGCAATCTCGCCGCCTCGGCGCAGGGGACGATCGACCGCAACGTCGACCCCGCGATGGCAAACCTGCGCGATACTTTGAAGTCCGCCAACGCATCGATGAAGACGCTCGAATCCGCGATCGCCGACGCGCGGCCGGGGCTCAAGACCTTCAGCGACACGACGATCCCCGAAGCCAATGCGCTGATCCGCGACCTCCGTCGCACCTCGGCCTCGCTGTCCAGCCTGACCGACAAGCTGGACCAGCAGGGCGCGGGCGCGGTCCTCGGCGGCAGCAAGCTGCCCGACTACAAGGAATGATGAGGATGTCCATGATGCAAACCACCCGCACCGCCCTGCTCGCTTCCGTGGTTGCCGTTTGCCTCACCGGCTGCATCGGGCTCGGCGGCAAGACGCCGCCCTTCCTCCTGACGCTCGACGCCGACGCCGCGCCGACCTCGGGCGAGGCGCGCACGGCCGCCGAGGCTGCGACCCTGACGATCCTGATCCCGACCGCGCCGCAGAAGCTGCGCACGACGCGCATTCCCGTGCAGCAGGACGACAGCAGCGTGACCTATGTGAAGGACGCGCAATGGGTCGAGGCGCCGCAGCGGCTGTTCCAGCGGCTGGTGTCCGAAACCGTCGCCGCGCGCACCGCCCGCGTCGTCCTCGACGAGGGTCAATATCTGACCGCACCCGGCGAACAACTCGCAGGACAGCTCATGGAATTCGGCATCGACGCGCGCTCGAACGAGGCGGTCGTCGTCTATCAGGCGATGCTCGTCTCGGCAGGCGGCAAGACCGTCACGCAGCGCCGCTTCGAGGTCCGCGAACCCCTGGCCGCCAAGATCGAGGCCAAGCCCGCGGGCGAAGCGCTGGCGCGCGCGGCGAACAAGGTTGCGGTCGATGTCGCAGCTTGGCTGGGAGGCTAACGCCGCCGGACCGGACCGCGATCCGGTTCGGCTTGCCGGCGATCGCGAAGATCGTCCCCGGAGAGTGCCGGCGGGCGTGACCGCTCTCGATCATGGGCCGGACCCCAATCGCCTCATGCTGATCCACGCCGCCGCCAGCTAGCGCCTATCTCCACCGCGGCATCGCGATCGAGTTCAACCGCGTCGTCCCCGAAGCGATGAAGCCGCGCAAGATCGCAATCGGCAGCAGTTCCCGCGAGCGGCAGCGGATCGCAGCGCCCGAGGATAAGGCGCTCGAACTGCCGCGCTAACTGGAGCAGCGAGGGGTGATCGGGCCGGTAATAATGGATCTCGGCGGTCGTCAGTCCATAGCCGTCCAGCTGCGCGATCAGCGCCCGGTCGGTCATGGCGCGCGCGCTTCGCCGCCGTCGAGCGAGCGGAGCGCCGCCAGCACATCGTCGACCGGCACCGCGCGCCGCACGCCCGGCGGCTTGCGAAGCGCCGGCCGGTTGCAGACCGCCGAGCGGTCCGATGCCCAGGATGCGAGGAGGGCGCGCTTGACCTCGGGCTCCAGGCTCGGGTGACGCGCCACGTCGAAGGGATGAAGAAAACGGGAAAATGGCTCGGACATGATCGTGCCTCCTTCCTTGTCGCCATTCCTTTCTCGTCGTGCGGCAACAGGCCGCGAGGACAGATTTTGGGAAGCCAGCGAGTCGAGTCAAGAGGGCTGAGGCCGTTGAAAAGGGGGCCTTGTTTCTCCCAACCGGGGCACAAAAAATTCTGCCCGATCCTCTTGAAGCGAAAAAATCCGCTTCCTAGCTTTTCGGCGCCGCGCGTCCCGGACAGGCGCGCGGTCTGTATCATATCGTTATGCAACATGGAGGTTATGCATGCATTTCCGTCCCTTGCACGACCGTGTGGTCGTCCGTCGCATCGAAGCCGAGGAAAAGACCTCGGGCGGCATCATCATCCCCGACACCGCCAAGGAAAAGCCGCAGGAGGGCGAAGTCGTCGCCGTCGGTCCGGGCGCCCGCGCCGAGGACGGCACCGTGACCGCGCTCGACGTCCAGGCCGGCGACCGCATCCTGTTCGGCAAATGGTCGGGCACCGAGGTGCGCATCGACGGCGAAGAGTTGCTCATCATGAAGGAGAGCGACATCCTCGGCGTGATCGAGCAGGCCGCGGCGCTCAAGAAGGCGGCCTGACGCCGCATCCATCCACAATTGAAAGGACATCAAGAAGGAGGTCAAAATGGCTGCCAAGGAAGTGAAATTTGCGTCGGACGCGCGTGATCGCATGCTGCGCGGCGTGGATACGCTTGCGAATGCAGTGAAGGTGACGCTGGGCCCCAAGGGCCGCAACGTCGTCATCGAGAAAAGCTTCGGCGCGCCGCGGATCACCAAGGACGGCGTCACCGTCGCCAAGGAAATCGAGCTGGCCGACAAGTTCGAGAATATGGGCGCGCAGATGCTGCGCGAGGTGGCCAGCAAGCAGAATGACAAGGCCGGCGACGGCACGACCACCGCGACGGTGCTCGCGCAGGCGATCGTCCGCGAAGGCGCGAAGGCGGTCGCCGCGGGGATGAACCCGATGGACGTCAAGCGCGGCATCGACCTTGCCGTGACCACCGTGGTCGATGACCTCAAGGCGCACGCCAAGTCGGTCGAGGCAAACAGCGAGATCGCGCAGGTCGCAACGATCTCCGCCAACGGCGACGAAGAGGTCGGCCGCATCCTCGCCGAGGCGATGGAAAAGGTCGGCAACGAAGGGGTGATCACCGTCGAGGAAGCAAAGAGCCTGGCGACCGAACTCGAGACCGTCGAAGGCATGCAGTTCGATCGCGGTTACTTGAGCCCCTATTTCATCACCAACGCCGAGAAGCTCAAGGTCGAGCTCGACGATCCGTACATCCTGATCCACGAGAAGAAGCTGTCGAACCTGCAGGCGATGCTGCCGCTCCTCGAAAGCGTCGTGCAGTCGGGCCGACCGCTGCTGATCATCGCGGAGGATGTCGAGGGCGAAGCGCTCGCGACGCTGGTCGTCAACCGCCTGCGCGGCGGCCTCAAGGTCGCGGCGGTCAAGGCGCCCGGCTTCGGCGACCGCCGCAAGGCGATGCTCGAGGATATCGCGGTGCTCACCGGCGGCAATGTCGTCAGCGAGGAACTCGGCATCAAGCTCGAGAGCGTCACGATCAACATGCTCGGGCGCGCGAAGAAGGTCGTCATCGACAAGGATAATACGACGATCGTCGATGGCGTCGGTTCGAAGTCGGACATCGACGGCCGTATCGCACAGATCCGCCAGCAGATCGAGACGACGACCAGCGATTACGACCGCGAAAAGCTGCAAGAGCGGCTCGCCAAGCTCGCGGGCGGCGTCGCGGTGATCCGCGTCGGCGGCGCCACAGAGGTCGAGGTCAAGGAGAAGAAGGACCGCGTCGACGACGCGCTCCATGCAACGCGCGCGGCGGTCGAGGAAGGCATCCTTCCCGGCGGCGGCATTGCGCTGCTCCGCTCGCTGAAGGCGCTCGAGGGCCTGAAGGCTGCGAACGACGACCAGCAGTCGGGCATCGACATCGTCCGCCGCGCGCTCCGCGCGCCGGCGCGCCAGATCGCCGACAATGCCGGCGAGGACGGCGCCTGGATTGTCGGCAAGCTGCTCGAAAGCGAGGAGTATAGCTGGGGCTTCAACGCCGCGACCGGCGAGTATCAGGATCTCGTCAAGGCGGGCGTGATCGACCCCGCCAAGGTCGTTCGCACCGCGCTGCAGGATGCGGCGTCGGTCGCGTCGCTGCTGATCACGACCGAGGCGCTCGTAGCCGAACTGCCGAAGGAGGAGAAGGCGGCGCCGATGCCGGCGATGGACTTCTGACGATCGGAGGGCGGCGGGAGACTGCCGCCCTCACCCGCAGGTCGAGCGCAGCAAGACGATGGCACTTCCTTGAGGCCGCGATGCGCCACCCTGATCAGAAGCTGCCTGCTATCCCCTTCCCGCGCTGATCCCGTCGACGATCGGGTCGGCAAGGAACAGGCTGTCTCCAATTTTCACGGCCGCGATAGGATGCGTCCGGCCGTTACCCGCCCCTCGCGAACTGCGATGATTTCATAATCGGCCATAGGCGAAGGAATCGAACCTTCTCGTCGGGACGCGCTAGTAGCGGATCGGCACGATGCGGATGCGATCGATGGCGCCGGGGGACGCACGCGACCTTGCGATCGCCGCGGCCCGCAGTTCATCGAGAATGATCGCGTCATAGCCGCTTTCGTCGGGCTGCATCGGGATATCCGTTTCGACGACGAGAATGACCTTGCGCGCGAAGCCATCGAGTTCCCATTCGAACCAGCTTCGGACGATATGGTCCGCGAGCTGCCGGTTATCCGGCATGGGATTCGCTTCCCGATACGGATCGCGAACGGATTTCCCGCTCGACGCTCGCATAACCCGCATCGCTCTGGGTCGCTAGAGTGATCGGCCGACCGCCCAACGCACTGCTTTCGGTGTTCAGGAAGGCGAGTGCCGGGTCCCGGCCGCCAAGAAGCTGGAAGGCCAGCGCGCTGATGGCGCCCTGGCGCTGCGCGTCGCGCGGAGCGAGCGGCGACGCTGTGCGATGTCGCCGGAACGGGTTCGTACGCATATTCACTGGCGCGGCGCGGGTTTGGTTCGGATCAAGCGTCATTGGCTTGCTCCCTTGCCGGACCGGCACCGGCGCTTTGGCGAGCGAGGGCGGCGCGGGCATCGTCGATGTTCGAGTATCGAAATGCTCCGACCCGGAACTGTTCGACGTAAAGATGTTCGATGCCCTCTTCGGATCGCGACCGGAAGGGCTCGAACGCTCCCGCGCCTGTCCGGTGCAGATCGGGTGGGGCGGGTAGCTTTGCCGCAAGCGCGGCGAGCTTTTCCTCATCGAGGCCGAGCGCCCGGTAGATATCGCGGCCGACGATCCAGACATCCTCCTGGATATCCGCAAGGCGGCCGATGACATCTTCTAGCGCGAAGGAAGCGCGTTCCTCCGCGGTCATGGCGAGCACCTCGTTGACGAGCAGTTCGGCGATCAGCGTGTCGCCGACGAACATGGGATAATCCGCCGCGGCCTCCGCGATCGGCGAATCGGCCCTGGGACCGCCGGATGCCCCGTCTGTCAATGCCGCGAAGCCGTCCGTCAGCCCTCTGCGCTCGCGATATTGATCGATCCGCTTCGCATAATAGCGTGGCAGGTCGAAATTCGGCAGCAAATGCCCGTCGCGTTGCGCCTGACTTACCGCCAACAGCGCCATCTGGTGATGATAGAGGAGTTGATTGAGATCCACATTCGCCTCCCTTTTGCGGGAGCGCGATCGTCTCTCAGGCGCCAACATGCAGAAACGAAGTCGGCGATTCACGAAAGATGGGGCTGACGATGCGCGTTTTCAAGTGCGCCCTGCAAGCGTCGTCGCTACGGTTGTGGGTGGCCGATTGGGACGGCCCGCTTTTGAAATGATCGCTTCAAGAACAGACAAGCGCGCCTTCAATGCTATCTCTCCGGCCTCCGATCACCCCCAATTCAAAAGGGGGGCGGTTTATGGACGAGAGTGCGGCAGCTCGTCGGCGGCGCAGCGCCGGGTCCTTCGATTGGTCCTCCTCCTCCGCTCCCGTCGGATCGCCTGATCCACAGAGAGTCTGGCTCGATCCTTTTCGCGGTAAGCAATCATGGCTTCGCCAGTTTCTTGTCCTGCAAGCCAGTTTGCGGCGGTGGTTTATGCAAGCGGCTGGCGCATATCCGGCCGCCCGATCATGGGTGGCTTCGACGATCGAAAACATCGCACCACACCGTACGGCCGACGGCCGCGAGGCCAGGATCCTGATGCTCCAAGATTCAGGACCGGCAGAGGCGTTCGATTTGCCATATCGCCTGTTTCTCGTCGATGACTTCCGCATATTTGGCTTGAAGATCGAACAAGCTGGCCTGGTGGGGATCGACGTGGCGATCGGCGCACGCGTCTTCGACGACGAACGGGGCGAAGCCGTGCTGGAGTGCGTCGAGTGCAGAGGCCCGCACGCACCCCGATGTCGAAACCCCCGCTATCATCAAGGTGTCGATACCATCCCCTTCGAGAAGGGCGCTCAACCCTGTGCCAAAAAACGCCGACGGATATTGTTTGGTTATGACATGTTCGCCGGGCCCCGGCGAAAGCTCGCGCGGAAATTCGCCGAGAGGCGAACCTCTGTCCAGACAACTGAGAGCGGGAACCTTCTTGTAGAACAATCCGCCGTCGGAGCCGCCGGGCTCGAATATGACGTTGGTGAAGACGATCGGCATGCCGGCTGCCCGGGCGGCCGCCAAAAGTCGCACCGTGGATGCAAGAGCATTTTCAGCGCCTGCAAATAACGGCGAAGCGGGGTCCAGATAGGCCATGACGAAGTCGACGATGAGCAAGGCGGGACGAGTGCCAAAGGGCAGGTGTCCGTCAAAAGTGCCGCGATAATTCTCTCCGAGATCGTCGCGTCCGGCCATCATATGACCCCGGCAGCGGCGAGCGCATCTCGCTCCTCCGTCGATATACCGAGCAAATCCCCGTAAATCGCGTCATTATGCTGACCAACGAGCGATGGCGCCGGCGACCGGACCGCGCTCGGGCTCCGCGAAAGGCGCGGAAAGGCATTCTGCATCTTGAGCGGGCCAAAGCGTTCGGTTTCAACTTCGACGATCGCTTCGCGTGCAGCAAAATGGGGGTCGGCGAGCATCTCCGGCGCGCGATAGACCCGGCCTGCCGGTACCGAATGTTCGATCATCAGCCGATCGACCTCCGCCACGGGCAGCGTTTCCGTCCACCGGTTGATGAGAGCGTCGAGTTCCGCTTGGTGATGCCCCCTTGCGATATGGGTCGCATAGCGCTCGTCGTCGGCGAGAGCGGGCTGCTCCATGGCTTGGGCGAGGCGCCTGAAAATGGCGTCATTATTGGCACCGATCATGAATTCGCCGTCAAGGCACCGATACACATTGGACGGTGCGATCCCCGGCAGGATGGAGCCCGAACGCTCACGTATGATGCCGGCATGATCATATTCGGCCACGAGCCCTTCCATCACTTGCAGCACCGATTCATAAAGCGCTGCGTCGACGATCTGGCCAAAGCCGGTCTTTTCGCGATAATGAAGCGCGGCAAGAACGCCCATGCAACCATATGTGGCGCACAATGTATCGCCGATCGAAATTCCCATGCGCGAGGGCGCGCGGTCGGGCTCGCCGACAATATAGCGCCAGCCCCCCATGGCTTCACCGATGCCGCCAAATCCGGCGCGATCCGAATAGGGACCCGTCTGACCATAACCCGACATGCGCGCAATGATCAGACGCGGATTGTCCCGATGCAGGTCTTCTGGCGAGAGGCCCCATTTTTCGAGCGTTCCCGGCTTGAAATTCTCGATGAGCACGTCGGCCGTGGCGATCAGTCTCCGCGCGAGCGCTTGGCCCGCTGCAACGCGCAGATTGCAAGATACCGACTGCTTGTTGCGCGCAATGACTTCCCAGTGAACCTTGTCTTCGCCCTGGCCCCACAGGCGCATCGGGTCTCCGGCTCCCGGCGGCTCGATCTTGATGACATCAGCGCCCATGTCGCCAAGAAGTTGGCCGCAAAAGGGACCGGCCAGCAGCTGACCCATTTCCACGACGCGAAGGCCGTGCAGCGCGCCTGCCCGGTCCATATTCACTGCGCGGCTTCCAGCTCCGGCCATGCCGGCTGTATCGGTGCCGGGAGCCCCGTCTCGGCTTCGCAGGCGCTGCGCAAGGCTTCGACCCCCGGGCCATAATCGAAAAGCGACAAAGGTGCGCGGGTGCTGCGCATGTGATGGCGCAGCGCCTCGGTTGCGGCGGCGTCGATCTCGCCGTCCTCGCTGGCGACCACCCCATAAGCGCGGGCCCCAGCGACGGTTACAAGCCCCTGCAAGACTTCCAGGCCGACCAGCGATGGATCGCGCGCCAGCGGATCGCCCCAGCCGCCACCGCCCCAAGTGATGAAATGGAGCTGGTCGTCGACTGCAACGCTGATGTCTTCGACCTTGTTGCCGATCACGCAATGCGACCCGTCGGCTCGCTCCAATATTTTCCGCGCACGCTTGCCCGGCGCCCCGCCGTTCACGCCCCAAGGCGGAACGAACCAGCGATCGTCGTGGATCGAAATCGTGCCGGGACTGAGAAAGCGGTAGGTCATATGAATACCGTTGCCGCCGCGATGAAGCCCCGCCCCTCCGCTGTCGGGATCGGTCTCGTAGCGCTCGATCATGAGCGGAAAGTAACGCTCCAGAAATTCGTTCGGAACATTGGTAAAGCCCGGCCACAGGGAATGTCCGTCGGGGCCGTCACCCATCGGGCGGCCCGGAATGCCTCCAAATCCGATCTGGAACAGCTGAAACCACTCCCCCCCTTTACCCGGGCGGTGATCGTTGCCCGAATAAAAGAGATGGGGACTCGACGAAAAGCCCGCCGCGTTCAAGAATTCGGGTGTTTTTTGCCCAAGCAGCCCACCCAAAATGTCGAAAATACGGCCCAGTGCATGCGTGCGGCCCGACAGGGCGGCGGGAAAATGGGGCTTCAGCAGGGATCCGGCGGGAATACGGACGTCAATAAGGTCATAGAAGCCATCGTTGAACAGGATCTGCGGGTCGAAGACCATGATCATGTAGATTCCGAAGAACATCTTGAACATGTTTTCATTGAGGTAGAAATTGATCGAAGCGCTGCTCTGCGGATCGGTACCCTGAAAGTCGAGGACAACCTTGTCGCCGTCGCGCCACATCGTGCATTTGATCTTGTACGGGCCATAGCCCATTCCATCATCGCATATATAATCCTCGAAACTTACCGGTTCCTCGGCGACCGCCATTGCGATCAACTGCTTCATGGCCCGGTGATTGCGAGCGAGCAGTTCCTGCGTTGCCGACACATAGACGTCATCGCCAAACCGGTCTGCCATTTCGACGACCCGCCGCGCCGCAACCCGGCACGCGGCGATCAGCGCGTTCAAGTCGGCCTGGCACCAGTCGGGTTTGCGCGTCTGATGCATGACCAGCTTGATCAGATCCTCGTTATATTCACCCTTTCGCCAGATTTTCACCGGCGGAATCCGCACTCCTTCCTCGAAGATCGAGCGAGCGTTTATCGGCATCGAGCCTACCACCTTGCCGCCGATGTCGGACTGGTGGCCGAACATGGCGGTATAGGCGATGAGGCGGCCTGATTTGAAAACCGGGAGCAGAATAAGCCAGTCATTGGAATGGCTGACAGCCCCTTCGCAGCTATAGGGGTCCGACAGAAAAATCATGTCGCCATCTTCGAGCGTGCCGTCGAACTGCTTCAGAAAACCGCCGATGAAGCTGCCGAACTGACCCACTATCATCTTGCCATTGTGATCGGCGATGAGCGGAAAGGCATCGCCCTGCTCGCGAATTCCCGGCGACATCGCGGTCCGCACCAGCGTTGCATCCATTTCGACACGAGCGTTGCGAAGTGCGTTTTCGATAATGTCGAGTGTCACCGGATCGATTTCGGCGGGGGCGAACGGTTGCGAGTTTGTCTGGACGATCGTCGCGGGCATGGTCTTGCTCCTCAGGCCAGATAGATCAGGATGTTTCCGAACGCGTCGACGCGGGCGACGCAGCCATTTTCGATCAGCGTCGTCGAATCCATCTCGATCACGATCGCAGGGCCCGGGATGATGTCGCCCTGCTTGAGCTTTGACCGGTCGTAAATGATGGCCGATCGCTCCTCGCCGTCCATCCAGAGCCGGTGGTCGCGGATTTTCGCAGCGGCGGGATTGCCATCGCCGTGCGGCAATTCAGCCGCCGGCAGGTTCAAAACCGGTCCCAACGCCACGGCGCGCAGATTCACAATCTCATGCGGCGTTTCCATATTGAACGTGAAAAGGCGCAGATGCTCGGCGTCGAACCGGGACAATAGCCCTTCGATGCCGTCGCGTTCGAGCGTGTCGAGGGGCGTGGTCAACGGTACTTCGAACGCCTGTCCCGCGTAGCGAACGTCAATTTCAAACTCGGTATCAATCTCATCGGCATTGAGGCCGTCACTTTCCAGCTCGGCGCGAATTTGCGTCGCCATGTCGCTGAGCATCGAGACCAAATCGCGGGCGTCGGTGTCCTGTGCCAAACGCGAAAAGGACCGCGCGGTCTCGGTGCGCATTCGGGTGGTCGCGTCGCCCAGCGCACAGAGCACCCCGGGCGATACCGGCGATATCGCAGGCCAGCTTCCCATCAGCCGCGCCACCGCATTGACATGGAGAGGGCCGGCGCCGCCGAACCCCATCAATGCAAAATGCCGCGGGTCATAGCCCTGCTGGACCGAGATCATGCGCAGCGCCCCGAACATATTTTCGTTGACGATGTCGATGATCCCGCGAGCCGCGCTCATCAGATCGATCCCAAGCGCGTCCGCGATCGTCTGCACGGCCTTTGCGGCGCTCTCGCGATCGAGTTGAAACGAGCCGCCGAGCAGGTTCTCGGGCAGATAGCCGAGGACGACGTTGGCGTCGGTCACCGTCGGCGCACTGCCGCCCTTGCCATAAGCGACAGGGCCGGGCACCGCGCCGGCCGATTGCGGTCCGACGCGAAGCGCGCGCGTAAGTTCCGGAACATAGGCGATCGAGCCCCCGCCAGCTCCGACCGTCTTGACGTCTAGCGAGGATGCCCGAACCGACAAATGGCCGACATCGGTCGTACGCGCGCGGCGGGGCTCGAGATTTTCGATGAGCGCCACGTCGGTGGACGTGCCGCCAACGTCCAGCGTCAGAATGTTGGAGAACCCGGAATGCTTCGCGACCCAAAGCGCACCCGTCACACCGCCGGCCGGCCCCGACATCAGAATATTCACGGGATGCTCCTCGGCCTTTGCCGAAGACATGAGTCCGCCGTCGGACCGGAGCAGCGACAACTTCCCTGCCATCCCCCGCTCGGCGAGCCGGTTGCGAAGGCTCGCTATATATTTGCCGACGACGGGCCGCACGGCCGCGTTGGCAACGGTCGTCAACGTCCGTTCATATTCCTGCATTTCAGGAAGGATCTCATGGCTCAATGATACCGGCACGCCGGGCATGATTTCCCGGGCCAGGGTCCCGATCCGGCTTTCATGGTCCCCGTTGGCGTAGGCATTGATCAGGCTGATGGTAATCGCCTCGACACCCCGTTCCTTCAACGCCCCGAGCGCCTGCCGAACGTCCGTTTCGTCCAGCGGGCGGACCTCCTCGCCTGCCGCGCTGATCCGGCCTTTTACCGTGACCGTATCTTCGAGCGCCGCCAGCGGCACTGGCTTGGGCCAGACGATCCATGCGGCGAGGCCGCCCGGCACATAGCTTCGGGCAATCTGCATGATATGCCGATGTCCCTCGGTGGTCACCAGTCCCACTCGGGCACCCTTCCCTTCGAGCACGGCGTTGGTTGCGACCGTCGTGCCGTGGAGGAGGTAGCTTATGTCGCTGGCGGCGATGCCGGCCTGGGCGCAGATGGCATCGAGCCCCGTGACAATGCCTTCGGAGCTGTCCTGCGGCGTCGATGGGGTCTTGTGACGCCAGAAGGCGCCCGATGCGTCGTCAAACAGGAGAAGGTCGGTAAATGTTCCTCCGACATCGACGCCCAAACGATAGCCCATTGCGTAGCCTCCTCAGGCGCCCGGCGGAAAAGCCGGCGCGCGCGCCGCCATGCCCGGCAATTGCTTGTCGATCAGGCTGCCAAGCCACTGGCTGGTCGCGATCAGCGCATCGATACGCATGCCGGTCGCAATCCCCGCGCGCTCAAGCATGTAGACGACGTCCTCGCTGCACACGTTCCCCGCGGCCCCCAGCGCGAAGGGACAGCCGCCGAGGCCGCCGACCGACGCATCTACGATCGTCGCGCCCGCCGCGACCGCCGCCCAGACATTCGCCAGTCCGGTGCCGCGCGTATTGTGAAAATGAACCCTGACCGGAAGCGGCGCGACCGCGTCGCTCACGCGGCGAACGAGCTCGGTCACGCGCCACGGATCGGCGACGCCGATCGTGTCGGCGAGCGCTATTTCTGCCGGGCCCGATTGCGCCAGGGTCCGCGCGATTTCGACGACATGCGACGGGTCGACTTCGCCCTCATAGGGGCAGCCGAACGCAGCCGCGATCGTCACTTGCCCCGACGCGCCCCCGCGGTTCGCGAGCGCCACGATATCGCACGCCGCGGCGACCGAGCCCGCGCATGTCTGCCCCTGATTGGCCATGGCGAAGCTGTCCGTCGCGACCGCCACGGCGCCAAGCTGATCGATCCTGCCGGTGGCAAGCGCTCGCTCCGCGCCGCGAAGATTCAGCACGAGCCCGACATAGGTGACGTCGCCGCGCCGCGGCAGCCCGGCGCAGACATCTTCGGCATCGGCCATTTGAGGCACCCGGCGAGGATTGACGAAACTTGCCACCTCGATCCGCCGTGCCCCGGCGTCGATCAGGCGCTCGATCAGCGAAAGCTTGTCGTTCGTGGCAAGGATGACGGGCTCGTTCTGGAGCCCGTCGCGGGGGCCCACTTCGACGAATTCGATGGCGGATGGCAGAATCATCGCTTCCTCATTCGCATATATGTATACAAAATCAACCTCCCTCGACCTGACGCCCGCTCCCGCGCTTGTGCGCATCGGCATAGGCATGGAAGGCGCGCCGGATGTGGCTCTTCATGACCGCGGCCGCCCAATCGGGATCGCGTCGGCCGAATGCGGCAAGCAGTTCGTCATGCTCTCGACCGGAGCTTTGCAGATCTTCCCGATCATATTGGAGCGCGGTTCGCAGGACGACGGGCTGCTCGATGATCCGCGACAGCATGAGCGCGAGCCGTTGAGACGCCGACGCTTCCATGATGATCGCGTGAAATATGCGGTTCTGCTCCAGAAACGCCGGAATGTCCGGCGCGTCACCCGCGATCGCCCTGTAGATCGCCTGGTTGCATCGCCTGAGCTGCTCGACTTGCTCGGGGCTGACGCGGACAGCGGCGCGGGCTGCCGCGTGCGATTCGAGCATTGCGCGAAGCTCGAACGCCTCCTCCATGTCGTCCAGTGACCAGTCCGCCACGAAACTGCGCTGGGAGTCGTTCCGGCGCACGAAAGACTCGCTTTCGAGGCGCCTGAGCGCGTCGCGAATAGGCGTGCGCGAAACCCCGCAAATTTCGGCCAGTTGCTCCTCGCGCAGCTGCTCGCCGGGCGCCAGGTCACCCGACAACACCATGTTCCGGATCTGCGAATAGGCCCGATCGGATGCGCGCGACATTCTTGCCTCCTTTGAGCACTTGACGCTCGATGTTTGTATACAATATGACGTAGCGGGGGCAACGTCCAACGTGTCTTTGCAGGGGCGGCGCCGAATTTGACACCGAGGAGTCAACGATGCGCATCACGAAAGCCGTCTTGCTGTCTTCGATCGCTGCCATCGCAGCCCAATCTGGTCCGGCCGCCGCGCAGGAGAGCGCCGGGATAACAGATGAAGGCGATATCATTGTCACTGCGCGGCGACAAAATGAACGGCTCGTCGATGTCCCTGCGTCGGTGACGGTGTTGACGTCCGACACGCTCGAAACCACGGGTGTCGATAATGCGCAGGGCTTTGCCCAGTTGACGCCGGGCGTGACGATTGTGACCGGGACCGCGGAGGCGGGGGATACGCAAATCAACATCCGGGGGATCAATGGCGCGCGCGATGCCGAAAGCTCGGTGGCTCTCGTGGTCGACGGGATATTGAAAACCAACAGCGCTCAGCTCAACCAGAACCAGGGCACGCTGCGCCAGATCGAAATTCTGAAAGGGCCGCAAGGCGCCATCTATGGCCGCAACGCCGCCGCCGGGGCGATTGTGATAACGACCGCAAAACCTGGCGAGCAGTTCGAAGGCGCGGTCAAGGCGAGTTACGCCAACGAAAATACCTTCGAGGGCTCCGCTTATGTATCGGCGCCGATCGGCGGCAATGCCGGCGTTCTCGTGTCAGGCTATTATCGCACGACAGACGGCTTTTATCGCAACAGCTTTCTCGATCGCAAGGTGGTCGACGACCAGGAAATATGGTCGATCGACGGACGCTTTGTCGCGGACCTGGGCGAGGCGACCGAGATCGATGTCAAGACCCGCTATTCGAAGCTGTCGGGAGCCTCGATCAACTTCAACGCGGCCTTTCACCTGCCGGCATTGGGCGGCGCCTTCAACGAAGACGTCGACGATCACCCGTTCAATTATTATAGCAATATCCGCCCCACCAACGACCAGAAGTCGTTCGATGCCTCGATCAAGCTGGACCATGATTTTGGCTCGACGCGGTTGACGGCATGGGCGCTATACTCCGATGTCCGGCAGTCCTTGTCGGCAGACGGCACCTCGGCGGATTTTGCGCGCTATATTGCCCCGGCATTTGGCGCCCCCGCAAACCCGACCAATCTTGCTGTTCAAAATGCCTGTTTCGCGTCAACAGCTGCCAATACCGGATACCCCGTCAATCCGCCTGGCGCGATAGGGCAGATTCCTGTCCCCTTCATTTTCGACTTCTCGGGCTCGACCTTCGGCCCCTACAGCCCCACCACATGCGATGGCACGCAATTTCAGGTTCGCAACCAGAAGGACATCAGCGGAGAAATCCGTTTGGCCTCGAACGGGGACGGTGCCCTGAGCTGGCAGCTGGGGGGCTATGTTCTCCATATCGACCGCTCGGTCGGGGTAAGTTTGGGAGCCGATCTGGGCCTGGGACTGATACAGCAGCTCTACAATGCACCCGGCAGCAGCAATCCTACCTCGCAGCTTTATTCGGACAAGTTCAAGACCAACGTCTACGCCGTCTTCGGATCGGCAGACTATGACGTCACCGACCGCCTCAAGCTGAGCCTCGCGCTCCGCTACGATATCGAGGACCGAAACGTATCGAGCCGCGTGCCGAATGTGCTCGATCCGATTACCGGGGCGAAGATCAATCCGGGGCTTCCGGCGACCGGGAGCATCCCCGATCAATCGAAAACCTTTCGGCAGCTCCAGCCAAAGGTCAGTCTGAGCTACTCGCCGACGGCAAACTCCAACATATATGCCAATTGGGGCGTGGGATTTAAATCGGGCGGGTTCAACAACCAGGGTTCGTCAGCGACAGTCGACCAGTTCTTCAACAACGGCGTCGATTTCGGGACGATCGATGCCAATGTCGCAATCGACGACAATTATCGCAAGGAACGCTCGAGCTCGTTCGAAGCCGGCGTCAAGGGGGCGCTCTTCGACAATCGCGTCACCTTCGATCTTGCCGGATATTACACCCGGATCACGGACATGCAGTTCTTCGAGTTTTTCGTGGGGTCCTTTGGCCTCCTGCGCGTCGTCTCGAACATCGATCGGGTGGATATCAAAGGCGTCGAATTGAACGCCAGCGCCCGAATTGTCGACGGTTGGAAAGTGTTCGGATCGGTCAATCTGACCGACAGCGAGATCAAGCGGAACAGTTCGCGAACCTACACGGTAGGAAACAAATCTCCCTATACGGCGGACTATACGATCAACCTCGGCACCCAGATCGACGCGCCGCTGGCCCGCAACTTCGATCTCGTTCTGCGCGCCGACTATCGCATCACCGGGCCGACATGGTTCCATACCGTACAAAATCAGAGCAGCCCCACGGTCTTCAGCGCGCTGCTTCCGGCTTCGTTGTTCGCGCTGCCGCCGTCGGCCGGCAACGGCAGTTACATCAATGCTCGCCGTGACGCATTCGGCGTGCTCAACCTTCGCGCGGGACTTCAGAGCGACAGATGGTCGCTTATGCTGTTCGCCGACAATATGCTCGATCGCAAATATATCAACGAGGCCATCCCCGCGATCGAATTTGGCGGGTCTTTCATCTCGCCAGGCGCACGCAGGCTGATTGGCGTCGAAGCGGGCTTCAAATTCTAGCGCGGCCCTATGCCGCAAAAACCCCTCGCCGCCTTTGCCAGTGACGAAGGAATTGATTGGCGACTGTCGAAGGAGGCGGCCCGGACCTGATCGGGTGCGCCAACGCTGGGGCAAATCTGCGCGCGGCAAACCGTCTTCCGTCTGATAGCTCGACGATAGTCGCCCACGGGGCCGTGAAAAAGTCAACGAGCGAAGGAAACCTGTATCGGGAGCCTGTACCGCCACCGTCGACTATCGGCCCGTGGCCTACCGTCAGCGTCCCGGGCATAAATCCAAAATGGCTGACGTTCATCGGAATTTTGCTTGGATGACCTAAAGCGACCGGAGCACGACATTTCTAGTATCGTCATCCTGAACTTGTTTCAGGATCCATGGTCCGTCGCCTCCTTCAACGCAGCGGTCGATGAGAGGTCAGCTCATGGATGCTGAAACAAGTTCAGCATGACGAGCTTCGGTTAGCCGCTCACCACCCCAAATCCGCCATCGCCTGCAAATAGGCCTTTCCTACATTATCCCGCTGTGTCAGCCTTCTTCCGGCTCTTTCATCTGGTAGATGAAAGCGGTCGGGACGAGGCGTGCGAGATGCGTTCGGCATGCTCCCGGTCCAAAAAGAGCGCTCAATGGGCTGAACTTTCCTGAACTTTGGGATTCAGGCCGCGATGACCGGGGAAGCCATGACAGATCCCCACCCTATCTTGGCCGTCAAGGCCGCCGGCATATCCCGCTGCTCGTCAGATCGAACGACCATCGCATAATGGCGATATCCTTTGCGAAAAATTGAGCTTGCAGGGTGTCGCGGCGATGCTAGCCTCGCATAGCAACAGGAGAGCCAATGATGCGTCACGTCCTAGCTCTGCCGGCCGCATTTGCGGTGATCGCACTTGCCACCTCCGCCACGGCCCAAGGCGCCTCCGATGTCGAGGATCTTGTCGGGGCCCGGGCGGCCGGCGGCGAGACCCAGCTTCTCTCGCGCGGATATGAGCAGCGTCAGTCGAACGACGTGCGCGATCAGCGTTTCACCTTCTGGTGGAACAAGCGCACCGGACGCTGCATCTCCGTATCCACGATGGAGGGCCGCTACGCCGCGATCATCGGGGTGCCTGCCGGGAACTGCTCCGAAGGGTCACAGGGCGACAACCGGAACGATCACGGCGCACCGCCGCCCGCATCCGACTATCGCGACCCCAATTCGATGGTCCTTGTCTGTTATGGCGGCGGAAATCGCCCGACCGTGACCTCGCAGCCGACTTACACCTGGAACCATTCCAATCATAAATGGGAATGGAGCAATCAGGTGGCGAGCGGCACCGAGGCATTCAACAGCGATATCCAGATCGAACTCTACGGAACGCAGGGCCGTATCCACCTCGGGCCCAAGCTTGTGCCGCCGATCCATTCCGGCGGCGATCATGGGTGGTGGGATCTGGAAAACCTGGTCGTTGGACGCGATCAGATCACCGCGACTTATCGCCTCAATGGCATGAACAAGCCCAAGCTGACGATCGATCGCCGCACCGGCCTCATCACCATCAAGGCGGTCACCGACTTTTCCGGGCGCTGCGACATTGGCAACTGGGGCAACGGGCAGCGCCGCTTCTGATATGGAGCCAAGGTCGACCGCGCATCATTTCGGTCGACCTTAGGGGTCGAGACACGGCAAGAAGCGCAGACTTGACGTCACGCCTTTAGCCGCTGGTGGTCCGCTTTGATCGCCATAGCTGCGATAGAGGCATGAACCGCGTGGGCTTCGATCGGCTTGATCAGCAAATGGCCCTGGATCTGGTGGCACCCCTCCTGCCGCACGATTTCGGCTGCGCTTAATCCTCTACGCCCTCGGCCAGTGTCTCCATGCCCGGCGCGTCCGCCAGCGTCGTGATCGCGCGGATCACCTTGTCGGCCTTCCCGGGACATTGGGGCGGTGCGCCAGATGCACTCGCCGCCTCTTGAAACCGAAAAAGGCCTACCTAATTTTTTCCTGGACGCCGCATTTTGCGGGTCCGAAGGACATAGAGAGCGCCGGCTCTACGTCCCGGCGCATCTCATGCCCGAATTGCTTCACTCAGGAGGATTTGGAAATGAGAACCGACTTCGACTTTACCCCCTACCGCCGCTCGACGGTGGGTTTCGACCACCTCTTCGACCTGCTGGAGAAGGGGCAGCGCAGCGAGACGTCCGACGGCTATCCCGCCTTCGACATCGTCCGCGACGCCGACGACCGCTATCGCATCACGCTGGCGGTTCCCGGCTTCAAGGCCGACGAGATCGAGATCGTCGCGCAGCAGAACCAGCTCACTGTCACGGGCAAGCCGGCCGGGGAGGATGCGAAGCGCGCCTATCTCCACCGCGGCATCGCGCGCCGGGAATTCGAACGGCGCTTCCAGCTGGCCGACTATATCGAGGTGGGCAGCGCAAGCTTCGCCGACGGGCTGCTCACGATCGAGCTCAACCGCGTCGTTCCCGAAGCGATGAAGCCGCGCAAGATCGAGATCGGCAGCAGTTCCGGCGAGCGGCAGCGGATCGCAGCGCCCGAGGACAAGGCGCTCGAAAGCGCGTGAGCGCCTAAGAGGGGGCACTCCATCGTGCCCCCTTTTTTCAGGAAGATTGTCGGCGGCGGGGGTTAGGCAGGCAGCGACCTGGCCGGCCGCTCGCCCTATTCCAGCGACCGCAGAATATCGGCCGCGCGCCACTCGGCGGGTCCGATCAGCGCATGATGCGCGATCCGTACCGAATGGAGCGCAGCTTCGATCTGCCGCCGCCACATGGCCAGAAAATCGAACAGTATCGGAAAGTCCGGCGGAAGATCATAGTCCTGCCAGACAAAGAGCTGGAGCAGCGAGGGATGATCGGGCCGGTAATAGTGGATCTCGGCGGTCGTCAGCCCATAGCCGTCCAGCTGCGCGATCAGCGCCCGGTCGGTCATGGCGCGCGCGCTTCGCCGCCGTCGAGCGAGCGGAGCGCCGCCAGCACATCGTCGACCGGCACCGCGCGCCGCACGCCCGGCGGCTTGCGGAGCGCCGGCCGGTTGCGGACTGCCGAGCGGTCCGATGCCCAGGATGCGAGGAGGGCGCGCTTGACCTCGGGCTCCAGGCTCGGGTGACGCGCCACGTCGAAGGGATGAAGAAAACGGGAAAATGGCTCGGACATGATCGTGCCTCCTTCCTTGTCGCCATTCCTTTCTCGTCGTGCGGCAAAAGGCCGCGGATACAGATTTTGGGAAGCCAGCGAGTCGAGTCAAGAGGGCTGAGGCCGTTGAAAAGGGGGCCTTGTTTCTCCCAACCCGGGGGAACAAAAAATTCTGCCCGATCCTCTTGAAGCGAAGAGGTGCGCTTTCGGCGGCCGTCAGTAACCAGCTTCGACCGCCAACCGGATGGCATCCGCGGTGGTCTCGACGCCGAGCGCACGCAAAAGTGCCGACCGGTGCATCTTCACCGTGCGCTCCGACAATGAAAGTGCGAATGCGATCTGCTTGTTGAGCTGCCCGCTCGCCATATGCTTCAATACCTCGCGCTGCCGCGGCGAAAGCGCCTCGATCAATTGGCGCGCCCTTGCGGTGCGCTGGGCAGCCGCATCCTCGACGCCACCTACTTCCATTTGGGATCCAAGGAAATATTCGAGCTTTCCGGTGACCCCGAATATCGGCGCGACGAGGACGGCGTTGCGGAACGGCGAGCCGTCCTTGCGATAGTTCAGGATGTCGACAAGCGCGGGCCGGCGCGCGCGGATTGAGGCGCGCAACGTCTCGGTCAGTTCAGGCTCGGTGCCGGGGCCGGAAAGAAAACGGCAATTCCGCCCGATAATCTCCTCGCGTGCATATCCCGTCAGCGCCGCGAACGCCGCATTGCATTCGACGATCGGATTGTCGGGCAACCGCGGGTCGCTGATCACCGCAGCGATCGGGCTCGCCGCGATCATCGTCTTCAATGACATAGCTTCCTGCCTGCTCCTCGCCTCATGCCCCAAGGGACATGTTGCGACACTTGCCCCCTGTCATGCAAGCCTCGTCGGCGCCGGAATGCGGCGGAACGAGAAAAACCCAGATGATCCATGATGACCGGGGCCGCGGCGCGGCTCGCGATACTTCCGCTTCCTGCATTCCGTTGTCGATCGACGCTATGGTCCGGTGCCCTCCATGCATGTAGCGATCGTGGGCGCCGGAATCTCAGGCCTCGCCTGCGCCCACCGGCTGCGGGACGCAGGCATTGCCGTCTCCGTTTTCGACAAGGCTCGCGGCGTCGGGGGGCGTCTTGCAACGCGGCGCTCCAAGCTCCGGGGCCGGGCCGTCGGCTTCGACCACGGCGCAACACATTTCACGGCACGGTCGGACGGTTTCCGGCGCCTCGTAGGCCAGTGGGAGGCAGCGGGGCTTGCCGCGCGCTGGCCTGCCGCGGGCGCCGACAGCTGGGTCGGGACGCCGACGATGACTGCCCCGATAAAGGCGCTCGCCTCGGGCATCGATGTCAGCCTCTCGACCCCGGTTACCGCCCTGACCCGATCAGGCGACGGCTGGACACTGCACAGCGAAGCGGCCCGCCTCGGCGATTTCGACGCGGCGGTGGTCGCGATCCCTTCCGAGCAAGCGGCGCCGCTCCTGTCGCTTCACGACTTCGAGATGGCGCGCGCCGCCATGTCGGTGCGATCCTATCCATCGTGGAGCGCGATGTTCGCCTTTCGCGAGCGCATTGCCGATCTTCCCGATTTCCTGCGCGGCGCCGGCCCCATCGTGACCGCCGCTCGCGACAGCGCCAAGCCGGGACGCACGCCCGGTGAACGGTGGGTCGTGCAGGCCGACTGGACGTGGTCGGAGGCGAATCTGGGCCGCGACAGCGCGGATGTGTCGGAGGCACTACTTGCTGCTCTCGCGGATGCGGCCGGCCGCCCCCTGCCGCGCCCTTTCCATTCGGCCGCGCACCGCTGGCTGTTTGCCCAGCCCTCGGGCCGGGACCTCACGACGCTCTGGAACGATGCGATCGGGCTCGGCGCCTGCGGTGACTGGCTTTATCATGGCTTTGCCGAATATGCATGGTTGTCCGGCCATGTGCTGGGCGCGGCGATCGCTGCGGGAGCAAACCGATGATCGCTGCCGTCGTCATCGGCGCGGGCTTCGGCGGTCTCGCTCTGGCGATCAGACTGCAGTCGGCGGGCGTGGAAACGCTGCTGGTCGAGGCACGCGAGCTTGCAGGCGGCCGCGCCTATATGTTCGAGAAGGAAGGCTTCCGGTTCGACGCCGGCCCGACCGTCATCACAGACCCCTCCTGCCTCGCCGAGCTCTGGGCGCTAAGCGGCGACACGATCGATCGCGATGTCGACCTGCTTCCCGTTGCACCCTTCTATCGGCTCAGCTGGCCCGACGGATCGCATTTCGACTACAGCAATGATCGCGGCGCACTGAACCGGCAGATCGCCGCCCTCGAACCGCGCGATCTGGAAGGCTATGAACGATTTCTCGGCTACGCGGCCGCAGTCCATGAGGAAGGATATGTGAAGCTTGGGGCGGTGCCGTTCCTCGATTTCCGCTCGATGCTGAAAGCGGCGCCGGCGCTGGCGCGGCGCCGGGCCTGGCGCTCGGTCTACGCAACCGTCGCCGGCTTCGTGAAAAATGAGAAGCTCCGCGAGGCCTTGTCGTTCCACACCCTGCTGGTCGGCGGCAATCCGATGACGACGAGCAGCATCTATGCGCTGATCCACAAGCTCGAGCAGGATGGCGGCGTCTGGTATGCCCGCGGCGGCACGAACCGCCTGGTTGCCGGCATGTCGGCGCTGTTCGAGCGCCTCGGCGGAACGATCCGTCTGGGCGATCCGGTGGTGCGGATCGAAACGCGGGGCGACCGCGCGACGGCTGTCGTGACGAAGAGCGGCTTCCGCGCGGAGGCCAGCGTCGTCGCATCGAACGCGGACCTATTGCACAGCTACCGCGATCTGCTCGATCATCCCCGCGGGCCGCGAGAAGGCGCGCGGCTGGCTCGCAAAAGCTGGTCCCCGAGCCTTTTCGTTCTCCATCTGGGCGTGCGGGGGCGCTTCCCCGACATTCCGCATCACATGATCCTGTTCGGACCTCGATACCGCGGACTTCTCGACGACATCTACCGTCACGGCAGGCTTGCGGACGACTTTTCGCTCTATCTCCATCATCCCAGCGCGTCCGATCCCACCGTCGCGCCCGATGGGCACAGCAGCTTCTACATTCTCGCGCCGGTTCCGCATCTCGGCCATGCTCCGCTCGACTGGGACGTCGAAGGGCCGAGGCTGGCGGCGCGCATGATCGCCGAGATCGAGCGGCGGCTGATTCCGGATTTCGGCGACCGTATCGTGACGAGCCTCGCCTATGCCCCGCCCGATTTCGAACGCGATCTTGCCGCCCATCACGGCAGCGCCTTCAGCCTTACTCCGTCGTTGACGCAGAGTGCATGGTTTCGCGGCCACAACCGCGACGACCGTATCTCCAACCTCTACTTCACCGGTGCCGGCACCCATCCCGGCGCCGGCATTCCCGGCGTCGTGGCGAGCGCGAAAGCAACGGCCGGTCTCATCCTCGACGATATCGGCGCACGGCGGGCCGCGCACGGCCGCGGCCCTGTCGCTCGGAAACAACAGGGGCCGGGAAGATGACCGCGACCGGCCTATTGAGGAGCGAGGCCGGCGCGCCGGCCACGGGCATTGGCGGTTCCACCGGCGGCAGGGCCCTTGCGACCTTTACCTTGCCGCGGTGGGGGGCGATGGATTGTCATCGCCGGGCGGTGCGGCGCTGCGCCGCACCGCCCGAAACCCTGGCCCATGATGGGCGCGCGGACCGGGGAACGGGATGACCCGAACATCGATCTTGTGGTTCCGGCAGGACCTCCGGCTCACCGACCATCCGGCGCTGACGGCGGCGATAGCCGAGGGCGCTGTCGTGCCGGTCTATATATTGGACGATGAGGCGCCCGGGGATTGGTCGATCGGCGGAGCGCAAAGGTGGTGGCTTCACCACAGCCTCACGGCCCTCGACGCCAGCCTCCGCAAGCGGGGCAGCAGGCTGGTTCTGCGGCGCGGCGCAGCGGCGGCCGAGCTGGAGAAGATCATGATCGAAACCGGCGCGCGCCATGTCTTGGCCACGCGCTGTTACGAGCCATGGTGGAAACGGATCGACGCGGCACTGTCTGCCCGCGCAGACCTCGTGCTGCACGACGGCAATTATCTCGCCCCACCGTCGGCCATCACGAACATGAGCGGCGAGCGTTACCGCGTCTTCACTCCATGGTATCGTCGGCTGCTCGAGCGAATGCCGCCCGCGCTGCCGCTGCCGGCTCCGGACCGCATCGCGGGCCCCGAGCTATGGCCGGAGTCGGAAGGGCTTTCAACTTGGTGCCTCACACCGACCGCGCCCGATTGGGCCTCGGGCTTCGGCGCGTGGGTGCCCGGCGAGAAGGGGGCTCTTCGCGCACTTCGCGACTGGCTCCCGGCCGCTGGCGATTACAAAATCGATCGCGACTATCCCGCTCGGCCCGCGACATCGCGGCTCTCCCCCCATCTCCACTTCGGCGAAATCAGTCCGCGAACGCTTTGGCATGCGCTCGGGGACCGCGACGATCCCGGCGCCGAAGCTTTTCGTTCCGAAATCGGCTGGCGCGAACATGGTCTCAATCTCGTCGATCAAATGCCCGATTATGGCGAACGGAACGGCCGCGCTCCCTTCGACCGCTTCCCATGGCGAACGGGCGCGGCGGCGGATCGGGACTTTCGGGCATGGTGCCGGGGCCGGACCGGATATCCTGTCGTCGACGCTGGGATGCGCGAACTCTGGAGCACCGGATGGATGCACAACCGCGTCCGAATGATAACCGCGTCCTTCCTGGTCAAGCATCTCCTCATCGACTGGCGGCGCGGCGAGCGTTGGTTCTGGGACACATTGCTCGACGCCGATTTCGGCTCAAATGCGATGAACTGGCAATATGTCGCTGGCACGGGCGTCGATGCGCCCGTCTTTTCGCGGATCATGTCGCCGCTCCTGCAGTGCGAGAAGTTTGCGATGGGAGATTATGTCCGCGCGTTCGTGCCCGAACTCTCTCGGCTCGGTGACAGCGAGATTGCCGCAATGCATGGCGGCGGGACCGGCATTGCCGGCTATCCGGCGCCGCTCGTCGGCCACCAGGAGGCTCGGAGCCGTGCACTGGCCGCGTGGGAGTCGCTGCGCGCCTGACGAAGATCACGCCGAAGCGCTTGGCGGCGCGGATTGCCCGAAAGTCCAGCTGTCGGTGCCGCTCGAATGCGCTCAAAGGCCCTTCGGATGAGCATCGGGAAAGTTATCGCCCGGACATGCGGCGGCCGGCAGGTCGATGCGCATCGTCTTCGGATGGCCTCAGCGCGAGCGAAGCGGGATTGAAAAACCAGCTCGTCCTTATCCTCGGCGACCAGCTTACCCCGGCCATCTCGTCGCTGCGCGGGCTCGATCGGGCCAGGACGCGTGTCCTGATGGTCGAGGTCGCAGCCGAGGCCGGCTATGTCGCGCATCATCGCAAAAAGCTCGCCTTCGTCTTCTCCGCCATGCGTCACTTCGCTGCCGAGCTGCGCACGGACGGGTGGGACGTAGAGTATGTGCGGCTCGACGATGCTGGAAATAGCGGCTCGCTTGCATCCGAGATCGAGCGGTTCAGACGGCGTCATGGCAAATTGCCGCTTCGGGTGACCGAAGCCGGCGAGTATCGCGTCGCCGAAATCCTGCGGTCGGTCGCCGACGCGACAATCGTCCCTGACGATCGCTTTTTCATCAGTTCCGCCGAATTCGCCGCGTGGGCCGAAGGGCGCTCGCAGCTTCGCATGGAACATTTCTACCGGATGATGCGGCGGCGCACTGGCATTCTCATGGACGGCGACAAGCCGC
The DNA here is from genome assembly GCF_001468395.1 of Sphingopyxis sp. H073. Taxonomy (GTDB): domain Bacteria; phylum Pseudomonadota; class Alphaproteobacteria; order Sphingomonadales; family Sphingomonadaceae; genus Sphingopyxis. The sequence continues at coordinate 480,244 of NZ_LNSG01000004.1, forward strand.
TGGGCGGCAAGTGGAATTTCGATAGCGACAACCGCAACGCCGCAACGCGCGATCTCATGATGACCCAGCCGCTGCAATTTACGCCGGACCGCGTGACGCGCGAGGTCCTTGCCATGGTGACGGAAAACTTCCCCGACAATTTCGGTAATCTCGAGCCCTTCTGGTTCGCGGTCGCCCGCCGCGACGCCGGGGCCGCGTTCGAGGATTTCGTGAGCACGCGTCTCTCGCGCTTCGGCGATTATCAGGATGCGATGCTGGCGGGCGAGAAGTATCTCTACCACGCGGCGATCGCCCAATATCTGAACGCCGGTCTGCTCGACGCGCGCCATCTGTGCTGGGTTGTCGACAGCGCGTATCGCGCCGGAAAAGTGCCGATAAATGCCGCCGAGGGCTTCATTCGGCAGATTCTTGGCTGGCGCGAATATGTTCGCGGCATCTACTGGTGGCGGATGCCGGGCTATGCCGACGAAAATGCGCTCGGCGCGTCGAGGCCGCTCCCCGCGCTCTATTGGACCGGCGACACCGATATGGCCTGCCTTGCGTCCTGCGTCGCGCAAACCCGCGAGGAGGCCTACGCCCACCATATCCAGCGGCTAATGGTGACCGGCAATTTTGCGCTGCTGGTCGGCGTGGCCCCCGCCGAAGTGCATCGCTGGTACCTCGCCGTTTACGCTGACGCCTATGAGTGGGTCGAATTGCCGAACACCATCGGGATGAGCCAGTTTGCCGACGGCGGCCTGCTCGCCTCCAAGCCCTATGCCGCAAGCGGCGCCTATATCAACAGGATGTCGGATTACTGCCACGGCTGCCGATATGACGTGAAGAGCCGGACCGGCACCAACGCCTGTCCGTTCAACTTCCTCTACTGGGACTTCATCGCCCGCCACGCGACGATGCTCCGCGCCAACCCGCGCATGCGGATGGCCGCAGACAGCTGGATGCGGTTCAGCGACGCCGAGCGGAAAAATGTGCGCGCCAGCGCTCGCAATTTCCTGCAGGCATTGCGGTAAGTCGGAACCGCGGACGGATCGCACCGTCGGCCGCGTTCGCCGACGGCATCGCGGGCTGCCCGAAGAGGCATATTGTTGCCCGGGCTTTCGCGCGAGAGACGTCGGCGGCGGGGCTATTCTGCCCCGATCCTGAGGAAGCGCCGACGGCACGCGAGCCCATGCCAGCCAAATTCCCAAGCGATGCGCCGGGCGGCGAGCGCTCCGGCACGGTTCCCCCCGATGTCATCGAAGCCATTCGGACCATGCTGCGCTGGATCGGGGAGGACCCCGACAGGGAGGGCTTGCGCGAGACGCCGGGCACGGTCGCTCAATCCTTGCGCTCGGCCCTATCGGGACACAGGGAAGGCGTGATGTTCGATGTCAGGCCAAGAGCAAGCGAAGAGTCCGGGGCGCCGGAAATGATAGTCTTGCGAAATACTCCCTTCGACACAGTCCGGGAAACCGATCTTGCTCTGGTGACCGGTGTGGCGACGGTCGCCTATCTGCCCGATGCGATGACCGCAGAAGCCTCCGCGATCCGGCATGCGCTGGCCATTCTTGCCCGGCGCCTTCAGACGCAGGAGCAGCTCACCGCGGACTTCGCGGAAGCGATCTGGGACCGGCTGTCGCCAGCGGGTGTCGCGGTGATCATCGAAACCAGACATGTCGATCTGGTCACCGGCATGCCTGCGACCGACCTCGCGGTGACCACACGCATCATGCTCGGCCGCTTCAGGGATGATCCGGAGATGCGCCGCGCCGTTGCCGCGCTGATAGGCCCCGGCCCACCCGCATCCGGAACGCGCGCCGCCAATGCGAGCCGCTCCCGCCAGAGAATTGCGGTTCCCGGGGACGATGGCGAGGCCGGAACACGCTAGATGAAAGCGAAGGCGAGCCCCGAAACACCGAGGCCGATCGAAAGGCGCCATCGCAACCTGTTCCAATTGGTCGCACCGGCATGCCCGCCGACGATGGCCCGATCGACCAGCGGCGACAGGATGAGGGCAAGCGACAGCACCGCGAGCGAGGGCTTCGGCCACGACCAGCCGACAAGCCAGGGCAAGAAACTCGCCCAAACGGCAAGCGAGGGCAGCACCGCTGCTACGGGGGTCCAGCGCGGCGCCGACGGCCGGGACGATGCCAAACCCCACCAGAGGCCGCCGAGAAAGGAGAGGATCGAGGCGAGATAGAAATAAAGAAGAGCGAGCGCGGTCCAGTAATAGTCCAGGCCGCACGCCAGCGGCAACAGCAGGCATGCGGCGGGGGGAAGCAGGCCGGCGTAACCAAGCGTTTCCTGCATCCGGGAGACGGAGAGAATAGGTTCGGCCATCGTCGGATTATTCCGCCCACCCTATGCTGGCGCAATCTGCCCTTTGATGCATCCCCCGCCCGAAAGGACATGTCGCCGCCACAGCCACGGGAACGTAGACAGGCGGTGTCCCCTTCCCCCCAGGGACGGTTTGCAAAGGAACGACATATGTCCATTTCCCGCATTGCGCTTTCGATCGCGGCCGCGAGCATGACCATCGCCGCCGGTACCGCCGCCGCCAAGAACCCCGCAGTCGGCGGCGCGGCCATGTACGAAACGAAGAATATCGTGGAGAATGCCTCCGCCTCGAAGGACCACACGACGCTCGTCGCCGCCGTGAAGGCGGCCGGCCTTGTCGACACGCTCGCGTCGCCGGGACCCTTCACGGTATTCGCGCCGACCAACGCCGCTTTTGGCAAATTGCCGGCAGGCACGGTCGATACCCTGCTGAAGCCCGAGAACAAGGCAACCCTGACCGGCGTGCTCACCTATCATGTCGTTCCCGGCCGTCTTACCGCCGCGGACCTTGCGGCGCAGGTTCAGGCCAATGGCGGAAAGGCCGTCCTCACCACCGTCCAAGGTGGAAAGCTCACCATCTGGCAGCAGGACGGCGCCTGGTATGTCGGCGATGCCAAGGGCGGCAAGGCAAAGATCGGCCCTGCTGATGTACTCCAGTCGAACGGCGTGATCCACGTGATCGACGGCGTCCTTCTGCCGGGCTGATACAAGAGGCGCGATCGCGCTCGTCGATCGCGCCGTCTCCCGGGCCGGCTCGCGCCTGTTTGCGTAAACCGGCCACAGGCGCCTGAATGCCTTGATGCGGCCGCGCGCAGGCTGAATGCCGGGCCGGATTAGACTATCCCGCCTTCGGCGCCGCCGCCACGGCCTTGCGCCTCCGCGGCGCGGTTCGCGCCCGCCACAAGCTGGCCGAGCTAGTCCCATTTTCAGGAGCAGCCGCTCGCCAATTTGGTGCGAGCCGGGATTCGCCAATGCGACCTTGACCGCGACCGCGTGAGTCCCCCCACGGGATTTACCCCCACATTATCTCGTCGGAATTGGGGGGAAGCACTGTGCGGGGGAAAGCCTATCCTCCCCCACTCCTCCACACACTATGGTCCGGCTGCAAGCGGATTTGCTCGGACGCGAGGGGCGAAGAGGGCATATCGCCCCAGGTTTTCTAGGGTCAGGACTCATTGATCAGAGCCAGCCCGCGCCCGATCGGATAGCGGCCGTCAGTCGCGACCGGATAGCCGCCGAAGCTCGCATTTATGTCCTTCAGAGCATCCGTGCCGAAAATTGCCGGCGGCCCGTAAGGATGAGCCGCCGGTCAAAGTTATGAGCGCGTGCCACGCGCTCGGGGAGGATCAGGGAAGCGTCCGGCGACCGCGCCCAAACACGAGAGCAACGACGAACAGCACTGCGGCGATGATCAACAGGATCTTGGCGAACTCCGCCGAAAGGCCGGCGATGCCGCCGAAACCCAGAAGCGCCGCGACGAGCGCGATTACGGCAAAAATGATAGCCCAGCGAAACATGATCTTCTCCTTCTTTCAGGGCGCGATTCCGGATGACCCGATGCGCGCGCCGGGGCAGCGGACTACGCTGCTCCCTTACTTGTTCTGATGGACGGATAACGTTGAATCCCGACGTTTGGTTCCGCCGCCGCGCCGCCGTTCGTCTGTTTCGGGATCATCCTGCCGATAATCGATCTCCGCCCACGAACGTGATGCCATCGATCGACATATCTGACCCACGCTGGGAACCAACGGTTCGCCTGCCGCATACCCCCCATATGTTTGCCATTGACTCGCTGCTCGTCAAAATCGCCCTCATCGGCATCATCGGCCTCGGTGCGCAGTGGATTGCATGGCGGACGGGTCGCCCTGCGATCGCGCTGATGCTAATCGCGGGGATCATCGCCGGCCCCGTTCTTGGGCTCATCGATCCCGAGCGCGATTTTGGCGCGCTGCGCGAACCGATCATCAAGCTCGCGGTAGCGGTGATCCTGTTCGAGGGCGGTCTCAGCCTCAGGTTCCGCGAGCTGAGACAAGCGGGTACGGCCGTCCTGATGCTCGTCTTCATCGGCGTGCCGCTCGGCTGGGCGCTGGGGACCGCCGCGGCCTATTACGGCGCCGGCCTGCCGCTCGAGCTCGCCGCGCTGTTTGGCGGCGTCATGGTCGTCACCGGCCCCACGGTGATCTCGCCGCTGCTACGCTCGCTCAACATTCCGCCGCGCGTCAAGCATATGCTCAAATGGGAAGCGATCGTGAACGACCCGATCGGGGCGCTGATCGCGGTCGGCGTCTACGCCTATATCACGCACGGCGGCGGCGCGAGCGCGACCACGGTCGTCGCCGATGTCGTTGCCGCAAGTGCGCTGGCGATCCTGATCGGCATCGCCGCCGGCTTCGCGCTCACCACCGCCTATCTGCGCGGCTGGATTCCCGAATATTTGAAAGCGCCGATCCTCCTGACCTCGGTTATCGCAGTGTTCGTGCTTTCCGACCTCGTGATGCACGAGACTGGGCTCATCACCGTCACCGTGATGGGAGTGGTGATGGCAAACCGCGAAACCTATTCGAGCCACATGCTTCGCCGGTTCAAGGAGGATCTGACCATCCTTCTCGTGTCGGGCGTCTTCATCCTCCTGTCGGCGACGCTCGACTGGCAGGTGGTGCAAAACTTCGAGCTGCGTTTCCTCCTGTTCCTGTTCCTTCTCCTGTTCGTGGTGCGCCCGCTCACGATCATGACCGCGCTGCTCTTCACGCGCATTCCGATCCAGGAAAGGCTGTTTGTCGCATGGATCGCGCCGCGGGGCATCGTCGCGGTGGCCGTGACCGGTTTGTTCGCGCTGCGCCTCACCGACTATGGCGTGCCCGGCGCCGAGGCGCTCGTGCCTCTGGGGTTCGGCGTCGTGATCGTCACCATCTTCGCACACGGCTTCACCGCCGCCGCCGTCGCCCGCTTGCTCGACCTCGACCGCGGTAAGGGCAACGGCGTTCTTCTCGTCGGCGCCAACAGCTGGACGATCGCCTTCGCCGAGTTCGTGAAGAGCCAGGACCGCGAAGTGCTGATCGCCGACGAGGACAAGCTCGCGCTCCGGCGCGCGAGGCGCGTCGAGATTCCCGTCCATCATGGCAATATCCTCGACGAGGCACATGAGGACGAGATCGAGCTCGGCCAATATCGCCAGCTGATCGCCGCCACCGGCAGCGACAGCTACAATGCGCTTGTGTGCAGCGAGCTGGCGCCCGAGATCGGGGCCGATCGCGTCAGCCGCACCGGCGGCCAGTCGCGCCTCAAGGGCTTGCGCCGAGGCCGCATCTTCACGCTCGCCGGCACCTCGATCGAGGAGCTACTCGACCGCCTTCAGGCAGGCTGGACCTTCGGGCGGACGCGGATCACCGAGAAGTTCACCTATGAGGATTTCGTGGTGCGCATGAAGGCGAATGGCGGCGACAGCCTCGCCGTCGCCAAGGCGTCGGGCGATCTCGTCATCTTCTCGAGCGACCGACGGCCCGCCGTTGAAGTCGACGATGTCATCTGGACCTTCGTCCCACCCGAAGGTCCCGCGAAGCCGGTGTCGTCGCCGATTACCGGCTCGGCGGAGATCGCAGCATGAAAGCCCATTGGAGCGCCCTTGCCGAACGAACCAAGGCTCTAACCAACGCTCTGCCGCGCAAGGTGAAGATCGCGCTTGCTGCCATAAGTGGTCTGCTCCTGGCCGCAGTCCTGCTCCTCGGCGCATTCCCGGTCGGGCTGCTCCGCGGCGCAGCCGAACGCAGTCTGTCGAACCAGTTCAGTGCGGCGGTGGAACTCGGCGCGCTTGAACGCGACGGTCTGCTTTCCTTCACGCCCCTCGTCACCGTGCGCGATCTTCGCATCGGCCAGCCGAAGTGGGCGGGTCCGGGCGACATGGTGAAGGTCGAGCGCGCCAGCGCCCGCGTGTCCATCTTCTCCCTCCTGACGGGTGATGCCACACCGCGCACGCTCGACATCGACGGGCTCGATCTGGCGCTCGTCCGCGATGCAAAGGGCAACAGCAATTGGGGCGGCCCCGCCGACCGGGGGGGCGAAGCGAGCGAGCCGCTCCGCATTGCCGAAATCCGTATCCGGGACAGCCGCTTCACGCTGAAGGACAAAAAGCGCCGCCTTGATATCGCGGGCACCATAGAGGCCGACGATCGCAAGGGCGTGAGGATCGCGGCAAGCGGCAGCTTCAACGGCGCCGCCGCGACGCTACGGGCCGACGGCGGCGGTCCATCGATCAATGCCACCGGCTGGCCCTTCACCGCCCGCCTGTCTTCCCCCATCCTCGATGTCCAGGCTACCGGAAGCATGGCCGCGCCGCTCGACGTTTCGGCGATGACAATGAAGATGTCCGCACGCGGAACCAGCCTCAAGGAGCTCGACCATATCATCGAGGCCGGGCTGTTCGGGACGCAGGCGATCGCGCTCGATGGCGATGTCCGCCGCAAGGGCGAAGACTGGTTCATCGACCGGCTGCAGGGCCGCATCGGTCGCTCAACGATCCGCGCCAAAGCGACGGTGGTCAAGCGCAGCGGCCGCACCAGGATCGACGGGACGATCGATGCGCCGGAACTCGACTTCGACGATCTCGCCGACAATGCGGGCCTCGCGGCGGCGCGCGCAAGAGAAGCACGCATCGGCCCGCGCATTATCCCCGACACGCGCATCAATCTTTCGAAGATGGGACCGACGGACGGAACCATCCGCGTCTCGATCGCCCGCCTGCTGATCAAGGGCGGCTCGGTGTTCCGGAGCCTTACTGGGACGCTCAGCCTCGACCGCCGCGTGCTTCGCCTCGACAATGCCGTCGCCGGACTCGAACGCGGAAAAATGACCGGTTGGGTCAAGGTCGATTCTCGACATCCCGTGCCGATCCTCACGACCGAACTTCGCATTGAGGGTGCATCATTCGACGCTTTCATCGGTCAGCCCGAGATGATCCGCGGTCCCGTTCGCGGGCTCGTCCGCATCACCGGTCGCGGCGACACCGTCCGCGAGGCTTTCGCAGGCGGCAGCGGCACGATCGCCTTTGTCGCGAACGCGGGGGCCATGAATAGCACCGCCGCCTATGTCATCGGACAGGATCTTGGCGGCGCGATCGGCCAGAAGCTCGGCGACGACGACGAGATGACGCCGATACGCTGCGCGATCCTCGCCTTCAGCGCGAAGGGCGGCAAGCTGACCCCCGCCCCGCTCATCATCGACACCGCAATATCGCGCGCGACGGGCCGCGGCCTGATCAATCTCGACGGCGAGACGGTCGCGCTGTCGATGACCGGCGCGGCGAGCCAGAAGCCCGGCCTCAAGCTGGTCGATCCGCTGAAGGTCGAGGGTACCCTGTCGAAACCCGAGATCAGCTTCGCACCCGCGGGCAAACGCGGCAAGTCGGGCGGATTGCTCGGCGCGGTCGGGCGCTCGATCGGGAACGCGCTGGGCCTGCGCAAGGACCCCGACGCCGATGCGCCGCGCCCCAAGCCGGGTTCGGTCAATTGCAGAGCGCTTTCAGCGGCAGCGCTCCGATAAGCATTTGGCTGGCGAAGGCCTCAATCGGGTATCGAAGACGCCGCAAAGCTCGCGGCGTCGAGCTCGGTCGCATTCCATTTGCCGTTGGGAGAATCTCAAAATCTTGCTACCGATACGGCATTGGACGAGAACCAGTGAATGAGCATCCGTCTGACTGAGAGACTGCGCGCTCCCGCTTGCTTCGACGGGATCGCGCCATGCACAAAGACTATTCACACGATCTGATGGCTCCCGGGGCAATGCCGGTTGCGGCGCTCGACGCACTCCCCATTCTAACGATTGTCCCGCCATCGATGGCCGAGCGCATAGAAGCCTTCGACTGGTCGGCGACGCCTCTCGGACCTCGCCATGCCTGGCCGAACGAACTGACGATCATCGTACGCCAAATCCTCGATTCAAGCTTTCCCAAGGCGGTCGTCTGGGGATACGATTTAACGACAATCTATAATGATGCCTTTGTTCCTATTCTTGGCCAGAAGCCCGATGCGCTTGGTCGTGCATGGCCCGATATCTGGTCTGAAGCGTGGGACCATATCCGGGGGTATACCGAGCGCGCGTTTGCGGGCGAGAACACATATATCGAGAATCTGCCGCTGACGATCGAGCGCTCGGGAGCGCCGGAAGAGGCCTGGTTCACCTTCTGCTACAGCCCGCTGCGCCGCGCCGATGGCAGCGTTGCCGGCATGCTCGACACGGTGGTCGAGACGACGGCGATGGTCCGTGCACAGAATGATCTTGCTCTGGTCAATCAGGAGCTCGGCCATCGCCTCAAGAATACGCTCGCGATGGTGCAGGCAATCGCATCGCAGACATTGCGCGACCATAGCGAAGGGCCAGCGTTGGCTGCCTTCAACGAACGCCTTGCCGCACTCGGCCATGCGCATGACGTGCTGCTCCGCCGCAACTGGACCGGTGCTTCGCTCGCCGAGGTCATCCGCGCCTCCGTCGAACCGCATGATGCGGGCAGCCGCGTCGCGATCGATGGCCCCGACATGCGCATCGGGTCGCGAACAGCCGTGGCGCTCTCGCTGATGCTCCACGAACTTGCCACCAATGCGATTAAATATGGCGCGCTTTCGGTTCCGGAGGGCTCAGTGAGGCTCGGCTGGCGCATTGACGCCGACACGCTGCACTTTCATTGGCACGAACCAGGCGGACCGCCATCGACGCCGACGGAGCGTAAGGGATTTGGCACGCGCCTCATCGATCGGGGGCTCGGCGGACGCAGCAAGGTCGACCGCCATTTTCTGCCGACGGGCCTTACGATCGACATCACAGCGCCGGCCAACGAGCTTGTTAGCTGAGACAGCGAATGGCCGACAGCGGACTGACAGCTTTTGGTAGGAAAAGGCACAAAGCTGTCGTCGCCGGGGCACCTACCCCTCACAATGCCGCGCCTCACGGATGAGGCGGAGTCATTCGGAAAAATTGAACGATCCCTACATCTCCTATAGCTCTAGCGGCGCATCGTGCAGTGCGGTAGCGACAATCCATGGATCTCTATTCCCTCATCAAGACGCTGCACATTGTAAGTGCGTCGATCGTGTTCGGAACGGGGATCGGCATCGCCAATTTCATGTTCTTCGGAAGTCGCAGCCGCGTACCGGTGGAGCGCGCCTTTGCCGCGCGCATGACGGTAAAGGCGGATCTCCTGTTCACCCTGCCTTCGGTGATCGTCCAGCCACTGAGCGGCGCATGGCTGGTGTGGCGCGGCGGCTTTCTGTGGGACGATTATTGGCTGGTCGTTACCTACGGTCTCTATCTGCTGGCGGCGCTGTGCTGGGTTCCGGTCGTTTTCATCCAGATCCGTATGAAGATGATGCTGGAAGCGCACGCACGTGGCGAGAGACTGGATGAAGCCGCATATGATCGTCTGTTTCGCAAATGGTTCGTGCTGGGCTGGCCAGCTTTCGGCGGGCTGCTCGTCATCTTCTGGCTGATGGTCACCAAGCCGACATGGTAGCGCGCATTCTGATCATCGGCGGTTACGGCAATTTCGGTAGCTATATCGCGCGGAGCCTTGCCGATGACGAGAGCATCCGTCTACTGATCGGTGGACGATCGGCGGACAAGGCAAATGCGTTTTCGGCGTCGCTCGAGGCCACCCATGCCGCCGAAGGTCATGCGATTGACATCGATAATGACCTCACCGAAGCACTCGCCCGTATCGGGCCAGACATCGTCATCCACACCACCGGACCTTTCCAGACACAGGACCATCGCGTCGCAAGGGCATGCATCGCGCAGGGCAGTCATTATCTCGACCTCGCCGATGCGCGGGAGTTCGTGGCGACGATCGACCGGCTCGATGCCGAGGCAAAGGCGAAGGATGTGCTGGTCGTCAGCGGTGCCAGTTCTGTTCCCTGTCTGACCGCTGCGGTGATCGACGCCTATCTCCCGTCCTTCGCGCGGTTGGATGCGGTCGATTATGGCATCAGCGCGGCGCAGCACACCAATCGAGGTCTGGCGACAACCTCGGCTGTGCTCAGCTATGTCGGCAAGCCGATGCAGATGCTGCGCGATGGCACGATGAAAACCGTCCATGGCTGGGAAGATACGCATGCCGTCCGCTACCCTGGTCTTGGCGCTCGTCTTTTCGGCAATTGCGACATTCCCGACCTGACCCTGTTTCCCGAACGCTATCCATCACTCCAATCGATGCGTTTTTCCGCCGGACATGAGTTGAAGATCCTCCATATCGCTACGCGCATGTTGGGCGTGCTGGTAAGGTTGGGGATAATCGGATCGCTCAGCGACCATGCCGGGTCGCTGCTCAAGCTCGCTTTCGCATTCGACCGCTTCGGGTCAGGGCGCAGCGGCTTCCACATGTTCCTAAGCGGCCTGTGTCACGACGGCAGCCCGCTGGAGCGACGCTTCTGGATCATCGCGAGGTCGGGTCACGGCCCCTATATCCCGTGCATGCCGGCGATCCTGCTGGCTCGGTGGCTGGCAAGAAATAAGGTCCGGCGACGCGGCGCGAGGCCCTGCCTCGACCTGATCGATCTGGACAGCTATCTCGGAGCGCTCGCCGGTCTCGATATCGAGATCATTCGGGACGACATCGATGCCTGAAGTCTCAAAACAGCCGTTCAGCTATCGCAATGATCCGACCGTGCCCGATTTCGATGACGGCAGGGCGCTCTTCGTGTTCGACGGCATCTGCGTAATGTGCTCGGGCGGCGCGAGCTGGATCATGCAAAACGACAGTAGGTCGCTCGTCAACTTCACGCCCGCACAGGAGGCGCTGGGTCGGGCGCTCTATGCCCATTATGATATCGAGATGGATGAAAGCTTTCTCCTGATCGCAAAGGGCCGCGCCTACACCGCCTCTCGGGGCTATCTGGAGCTTTGCCGGATATTGGGGGGCTGGTGGCATGTCCTTCGCATTTCCGCCGCCATCCCTGAGCGCTTGCGTGATTGGCTATACGCCCTGATCGCCCGCAATCGCTATGGCTGGTTCGGCAAGGCCGAATATTGCGCTCTGCTGACCAAAGAGCAGCGCGAGCGTTTGCTCTAGCATAGCGAGCCAAATCACGCGCCTATATCCCCGGGAAAAATGCAGCCGAGATCAAATCTGGCCGTTAGCGGCCAGTCAGCTTCTCGCACGATCTTCGGTAAAGCGGACAGCCAGAGACTTGGGAGGTCTCGAAACGGTCAAAACGGGATGGGCCTTCCATCCCAGCCAAAGAACCCGCCGCTATCCGTCGGCGCTAGCTGGTCAGTGACGGCCAGAATGCTTGCCGCACTGTGATCCGCACTAAGGAGCGATGATCCAGCTATTCGCGCCTGAAATGGTTGCGAGAGCGGCGTGTCCACCGTTCCCGGGTGCAGTGCCGCGACGATCGCATCCGGACTGTTGCGGGCGAGTTCTATTGCGAAGCAGCGAACCAAGGCATTGAGTGCCGCCTTGGAGGCCCGGTAGCTATGCCATCCGCCAAGCCTGTTGTCCGCAATCGAACCAACGCGCGCAGAAAGAAATATGGCGACCGCCCGTTGCCTCCGGGCCAGCAGAGGAAGAATATGCTTTGCGACGAGCGCGGGCCCTATGCTGTTGACCGCAAAGACCTCGGCCATCACCGAGGCGTCGAGTTGCCGAAGGCTCTTTTCAGGGCGGATGTCCGTTCCGCGGTGCAGGAGCCCCGTCGCCACGATCACAAGGTCGAGGACGCCATCCCGGGCGATTTGACGACCGGCCTCGGCAAGCGTGGCGTCGTCCAATATATCGATCGTCAGCCTTGTCACATTGGGATGATGGCACGGATGGGGGCGTCTGCTCCCTGCATAGATGCGGTTAAATCGACCCGATGCGACCAGCCGATCGATAAGCGCGGCGCCGATACCACCGCCGCTCCCGATCACCAATGCGCGCTTGCCGCCCAAATGCCTTTCCTTCCGGCCACTGGACCCACCCGGGTGACGGAACCCTTAAGGGGCGGCGGCAGAATATCCCACGTGTCTCAAAGGGAAGGTAGAGCGGTTGCCTAGAAGCCAGCCTCGACCGCGAGCCGGATCGCGCTGCCTTCAAGATGTCTGAATACCGACTCATCGCAGCTCCTAGAACAACGTTCCAGATACATCGAAGGTTGTTCTAGATCCTCATGCCAGCGAACTCAGCATGTTCTCCTGCGGAAGACCGGCGAACACTGACGCTGGTCCTGCCGCTTGCCGTCGCGTTGCGGGCGTAAAAGCCAATAAGCCCCACCCCGCTTGTCCACCTTCAGGAACAGTCCGTCGCCGTCCTGATATATGCCAGGATGGCCCATAGCCGTCTTGATCGCCAAAGCCGTCAGCTTCTTCATAGGTTAACCCTCATATTTACCCCACACTCGGGAGGCTAACTTTGAAGGCCCGAGAAATTTACCCCACATCCCCTCACACTTCTTGCTGAGCTGCGGTGGAAGGAAATGGGATATTGGGAGCCGACCAATACGATTATACGCCAGGTTTTCTGGGGCTTTCAGCGATTTTAGGAGATGCCCTCGGACCAGAGGGTGGTGGACAGGGCTGGATTCGAACCAGCGTACGGAAACCCGGGCAGATTTACAGTCTGCTGCCTTTAACCACTCGGCCACCTGTCCATTGGGGCCCGCTTTGGGAAGAGGCCCAATGGCGAAACGAGACTTGCCTGTCAATGGCAGTCATGGGAAAGGCGCGGCCATGAGACAATTTTCCCGTCACCGCCGCCCGCAGGGCTCGGGCCAGCGCGGCCAGGCCATCCGTTTCTGGGGACGCCATGCCGTTCTCGCCGCGCTCGCCAACCCCGAGCGCACCGTAAAACGCATCTGGGGCACGCGCGAAGCGTTAGGCCAGCTCGACCTGCCGCCGGTGATTCCGATCAGCTACGCCGACGTCGCCGATCTGGCGCGACTCGTCGCGCGCGATGCCCCGCACCAGGGCCTCGTGATCGAGGTCGATCCGCTCGAGGAAATCTACCTCGGCGACCTCCTCCAGGACGAGGTCGACGCGGGAAGCACGCGGCCGCTCGTCGTCCTCGACCAGGTCACCGACCCGCACAATATCGGTGCGGTGCTCCGCTCGGCCGCCGCTTTCGATGCCGCGGCGATCATCACGCAGGATCGTCACAGCCCGCCCGAAAGCGGCGTCATCGCGCGCTCGGCGTCGGGCGCGCTCGAAACCGTACCGTGGGTGCGCGTCGTCAACCTGTCGCGCGCGCTGGAGGAGATCGCCGAGGCGCAATATTGGCGCATCGGGCTGACAGGCGACACCGAAACGACGCTGGGCTCGACGCTCGACGGCAGCAAGGTTGCGCTGGTGCTGGGGTCCGAAGGCGACGGCATGCGCCACAATGTGATGGAGCATTGCGACGTGCTGGCGAAGCTCCCCATCTCGCCGCGGATGGAGAGCCTCAATATCTCGAACGCCGCGGCAATCGCGCTCTACGCGGTCGCGACATCAGGCCAGTAAGGCTCAGTCCTCGGCGGCGATCCGCACGCGAAGACCGTCGAGCGCGTCGCTGAACGGAATCTGGCACGACAGGCGCGAATTGTCGTCGCGATCGGTCGTCGAATCGAGCAGGTCGTTCTCGTCCTCGCTCATCGCGGGGATCGCGCTCTTGTCGCCGCCCTCGATGTGCACATGGCACGTCGCGCACGAACAACAACCGCCGCACAGCGCCAGCAGCTCGTCGAAGCCTGCGTCGCGGATATTCTCCATCACGGTCAGGCTGGTGTCGCCCTCGATCTCATGCTCGGTCCCGTCACGCGTCACGACAATCAGCTTGGCCATGCTAGTCCCCATCGGTTTCTTGTCGCAGGCGCTATGTCGTGCGTTGCGCGGCAAATCAAGCGTTGCTATCAGCGGCGGCAAGAACAAATGGAGAATATGCGATGGGCCTCAGCCAGCGGCAACTGAACGCGGGAATCGACGCGCTGGCGGAACGCGACGCCAATTTCGCGCGTGCGCTCGGCCATGCGGGCTATCCCGAACCGCGCATCCGCGAACCGGGATACACGACTCTCCTGCGCACTATCGTCGGCCAGCAGGTGAGTGTCGCGGCGGCGAATTCGATCTGGAACAAGCTCGAGGCCGGGTTCGGCGAAGGATGCCCGGCCGAGGTGATGGCGGCCGCCGAATTCGACGCGCTGCGTGCCTGCGGCCTGTCGGCGCAGAAACAGGGCTATGCGAAAAGCCTCGCACAGCTCGTGATCGACGGCGAACTGAAATTCGACGCCCTGCCCGCCGATGACGAGGAGGCGATCGCATTGCTGACCAAGGTCAAGGGGATCGGCCGCTGGTCGGCTGAGATCTATCTGCTTTTCGCCGAAGGGCGCCCTGACATCTGGCCCGCGGGCGACCTTGCGGTGCAGGAGGCCGTCGGCCGCATCCTCCAGCTAGGCGAGCGACCGGGCGAAAAGGCCGTGCGCGAACTCGCCGAACCCTGGCGCCCGCACCGCGGTGCCGCAGCGATCTTCAGCTGGCACTGCTACAATATGGATGTGATCTGATCATCTCTTCAAGGACGCCATGAAATGACCACCCGCGACATCGTCACCGCCTACTACGCCGCCTTCAACGCGGGCGACACCGACGCGATGCTCGCGCTGGTCGCCGACGACATGCGTCATGACGTCAACCAGGGCGAACCGCGCCACGGCAAGGCGCTGTTCGCCGAGTTCAACGCGCATATGACGCGCTGCTACCGCGAGCAACTCACCGACATGGTGATCTTTGTCGAAGGCAATCGCGCCGCCGCAGAGTTCATCGTGAACGGCACCTATCTCGCTACCGACGAGGGTCTGCCCGAGGCAAATGGCCAGACCTACCGCCTTCCCGGCGGCGCCTTTCTGTCGGTCAACGCCGACGGCCTGATCGACCGCGTGACGACCTATTACAATTTGCAGGACTGGCTGAGGCAGGTCGGCGCGTGACGCTCGCGGTTGCGGCGGTGACGGGCGCCGAATTGGCCGGGGTCATCCCCGCCCTCGCCCGGCTGCGCATCGCGGTATTCCGTGACTTCCCCTATCTCTACGATGGCGACGCAGCCTATGAGGCCGATTACCTCGCTCATTTTGCCGCAGCCGACGGCGCGGTCGTCGTGGTCGCGCGCGACGGCACGGACATCGTCGGCGCCGCCACTGCCGCGCCGCTTGCCGCGCAGGACCCGGCGTGGCGCGACCCGCTCGCGGCGGCAGGATTCGATATCGGCCGCACCTTTTACTTCGGCGAATCCGTCCTCCTCGGCAAGTATCGGGGCAAAGGCATCGGCCATGCCTTCTTCGACCATCGCGAGGCGCAGGCGCGCGCATGCGGCGCATCGCATGCCGCCTTCTGCAGCGTCATCCGCGCCGAAGACCATCCCATGCGCCCCGCCGACCACCGTCCCCTCGACGCCTTCTGGCGCAGCCGCGGCTACGCCCCGCTGGCAGGCGTGACGGCTACCTTCGACTGGAAGACAGTCGGGAGCGCAGAAGAGCAGCCGCACCGGCTGCAATACTGGACGCGCGGGCTTTGACCTTGGACAATGGCCTAACGACGGGTGGCAGCTTTCGGCCGGAGGTGGACATTTATCCTCCCTGTGCCGCAGGCATGGGGAGGTGGCAGCGCGAAGCGCTGACGGAGGGGCTTTTGCGCCGCCGTTGCGGCCCCTCCACCACTGCCTGCGGCGGCGGTCCCCCTCCCATCGCTTCGCGACAGGGAGGATAACTCCTTCTTCGTCACCCCGGACTTGATCCGGGGTCCATGACTTCGCCGCCGCCGTGGATCCCGGATCAAGTCCGGGATGACGAAGGTGGGTGGCCAAACGTCCGCTCGCCACCCCAAAACAGCCAGTCGTCCGGCGCTCTACCAGAGAGCTAATAAAAAGGCCGGATGGATCGCTCCACCCGGCCTTTTTCATTCATCAAGTGCGAAGCTTATTCGGCCGGAGCCGCCTTCTTCGCGGCCGGCTTCTTGGCCGGGGCCTTCTTCGCAGCGGGCTTTTCCTCGGTCTCGGCCTTCGGAGCCGCGGCTTTCTTCGCCGGAGCCTTTTTGGCGGGCGCTTCTTCGGCCTTGGCCTCTTCCTTCACCGCTTCCTTCTTGGCGGCCGGCTTCTTCGCGGCCGCCTTCTTGGCGGGCTTGTGATCGTGGTCGTGATGGTCGTGGCCGCAGCCCGGGCCATGGACGTGACCGTCATCATCGGCTTCGATCGCGGCTTCCAGCTTCTCGCGGGTGGTTTCGCGGTCGCTGATCTCGGCCTTCTCGAACAGGAAGTCGACGACCTTGTCCTCATACAGCGGGGCGCGAAGCTGCGCGGCGGCAAGCGCGTCCTGCTGGACATATTCGACGAAACGCTGGCGGTCCTCGGGGCGATACTGCTGCGCCGCCTGCATGATCAGGCGCTGCATTTCCTGGTTCGACACCTGCACGCCGTGCGCCTGGCCGATCTCGGAGAGCAGCAGGCCCAGACGGACGCGGCGCACCGCGATCGCATGATATTCGTCGCGATCCTTTTCGAGTTCGGCCTTCGCCGCCTCGGGATCGGCTTCGTGGCTCGCCTCATGCTCGAGCTGCTGCCAGATCTGGGCGAATTCGGCTTCGACCATCGTCGGCGGCACGTCGAAGTCGTGCGCGGCGGCGAGCTGGTCGAGCAGCTTGCGCTTCATATAGGTGCGCGTCAGGCCATTGAGCTCCTGCTCAACCTGGTCCTTCATCAGCTCTTTCAGCTTGTCGAGGCTTTCGAGGCCCAGCGACTTCGCGAACTCGTCGTCGATCTTCGACGCGGCCGGAACCTTCACTTCCTTGACGGTGATCGCGAATTCGGCGGGCTGGCCCTTCAGATTCTCGACCGGATAATCTTCGGGGAAGGTCACCTTGATCGTCTTTTCGTCGCCAACCTTCGCGCCGACGAGCTGGTCCTCGAAACCGGGGATGAGCTGGCCCGAGCCGATTTCGACCGCCATGTCCTCGCCCGTGCCGCCGTCGAACGCGACGCCGTCGACGCTGCCCGCGAAGTCGATGATGACTTGGTCGCCGGTTGCGGCCTTCCTGGTCTTCGGCGCTTCCTCGAAGCGCTTCATCTGCGCCGCGAATTCCTCGATCTTCGCCATCACCGCCGCGTCGTCGGCGGGAACGGTCAGACGCTCGAGCTTCAACCCGTCGACCGACGGGGCCGCAATCTCGGGCAGCACCTCGAGCGCAACGGTCAGTTCGGCATCCTTGCCGCGCTCATAGTCGTCGGCGAGCGTCACGCCGGGCTGGATCGCCGGGCGCAGCTTTTCCTTCGCGATCAGGTCCTTGACGCCCTGATCGATCGCCTTGTTGAGCGCATCGGCCGACAGCGCCTCGCCATGCATCTTGCGGATCAGGTTCGGCGGAACCTTGCCGGGGCGGAAGCCGGGCATCCGCACGGTCGGCGCGACAGCCTTCACTTCCTCATCGACGCGCGCGTCGATATCCTTCGCGGTGATGGTCAGGCGATATTCGCGCTTCAGGCCTTCGTTCAGCGTTTCGACGGTCTTCATTGCCTTGGTCTTATCCTTGCTCAAAATCTCGTATCGAACCCCGCCTGACAGACGAAGTTCCCCATTCCCGGCCTGCTGCTCGCGAAGGTGGTGCGGGCGAAGGGACTCGAACCCCCACATCTTGCGATACTGGTACCTAAAACCAGCGCGTCTACCAATTCCGCCACGCCCGCAGGAGCTTTCGGCCGGGGTGCACGACATCGCGCGCTGCCGCGCACGCCCGTGCGGGCCGCGCGGGGCTATAGCAGACACGCGGCCGAGGGCAAGGCCGGAAAGCCGCCTTTTCCGCCCGAATGCGCGAGGCGGAACATGCGCCGCGCCGGTTCGTTGTTGAATCGAGGAGAATCACCATGACGACCGGCGCCGACCCGCTTCCGAAGCCGAAGCCCGATACGATCGAACCACAGGCGCCGCCCGAACAGCCGGTACAGCCGACGCCGCTGGAAGACCCGGCGGGGCAGCCGCAGGAAATCCCCGGCGGGCCCGGTGGCGGCGATGTGGACGAACCGGGACGCGGGCCGAGCGAAGTGCCGCCCGGTCAGATTTGACAGCGCCGACTGCGCGTCAGATTTTCAGCGTATCGAGCAGCTTGTTCACTTTCGCGGCATCGCGGTCGAAATAGTGGATCGAGGGCGCGACGAAGCTGACCAGATAGAGCTGACCCTTCACCACCGCTGCCTTGGCGATCCCCTTGCGCGGAAGCTGGTCGCCCTCGACCGCATAGGTGAAGGTAAAGCGCACCGCATCGTGCCCGCTCATCTTGTCGGGTTCGACCTTGCCGACCTCGAACAGCGACGTCGAGGCGAGCGGCCACTGAAATCCATTCGCCAGCTCTCGCAGGAGCACATGGCTTGCCAATACCCCGGCGCGGAACGCCGTAGAACATCTATTGTAGTCGGCTAGGTTTCATCGAGGCAATGCCGCGCATTCGCCAACGAAGCCAAAATAGCGACAATCATGGGCCGATCAGAAATGCGAGGATCGTCGCCGTCTAAAGAAATCTTGACACTGGAAACACATTTAACAGCGCCAGCGCCCAAATCCGGCGCTGACCATGCAATCTCCAACGACATCTTTCCTTTAGGCTTCGTGGACGCGATTCCCTTCCACGAGGTACAGAGCGAAACATCAAGATTCTGAAGCTCACCCCGCAATTTCCGATCCCCAAGCCAAATCGCCTGCCGCTGCGCCTCCTTTTCTAAGGCGCCCGGCGCGGGCATACGCATCTGAAACGCTCGTATTTTCCCGGCAGGAAGGCAAACTAGGGTCAGGACTCATTGATCAGAGCCAGAAGATGACTGTAGCGGCGAGGGCTACGGCGGAGAAGAAGGCCTTCGGGCACCGATCGTAGCGCGTGGCGACGCGCCGCCAGT